>NZ_CP079920.1:0-2357500 GCF_054689355.1 Thermosynechococcus sp. FA-CM-4201 | reverse complement strand
GGAGACCCAATCTGTTCAGGTCGCAACGTCACCTTATTAGAACAGATTCAATGCGGTCTAAGCACGAGGTTGACCTTGGCTTTCAAACTCTGCTAGGTTAAGCAGACAGGCATGGGCTATTAGCTCAGGTGGTTAGAGCGCACCCCTGATAAGGGTGAGGTCCCTGGTTCGAGTCCAGGATGGCCCATATCACATGCCTGGGGGTATAGCTCAGTTGGTAGAGCACCTGCTTTGCACGCAGGGGGTCAGCGGTTCGAGTCCGCTTACCTCCACGTCATTCCATCAAGGGTTGACGTGTCTGCACATTAAACTTCAGCAACAGAACCTTGAAAACTGAATAGCGATTAGTCAGGTAGTTATCTTGGATAGGACAATCACTTGTTCTATTTAGAAACACAGACACCAATGTTGACTGTGGTCAAGCTACAAAGAGCCTACGGTGGATACCTAGGCACACAGAGGCGATGAAGGACGTGGATACCGACGATACGCTTCGGGGAGCTGGAAACAAGCTTTGATCCGGAGATTTCCGAATGGGGCAACCCAGTAACTCTAACGCCAATCCATAACGTTAGAGGGCGAACCTGGCGAACTGAAACATCTTAGTAGCCAGAGGAAAAGAAAGAAAACTCGATTCCCTTAGTAGCGGCGAGCGAAAGGGGAACAGCCTAAACCAACGGGCTTGCCTGTTGGGGTCGTGGGACAGCAACGTGGAATTGAGCGGCTAGACGAAGTAGTGGAATGCTACACCAGAGAAGGTGAAAGTCCTGTAGTCAAAAGCTTAACAATCCTAGCTGTATCCCGAGTAGTCCGGAGCACGTGGAATTCCGGATGAATCTGCGAGGACCACCTCGTAAGGCTAAATACTCCTGTGTGACCGATAGCGCATAGTACCGCGAGGGAAAGGTGAAAAGAACCCCGGAAGGGGAGTGAAATAGAACATGAAACCGTAGGCTTACAAGCAGTCGAAGCTCGATTTAACGAGTGACGGCGTGCCTGTTGAAGAATGAGCCGGCGACTTATAGGTACTGGCAGGTTAAGGCAAGAATGCCGAAGCCATAGCGAAAGCGAGTCTGAATAGGGCGTTTGTCAGTATTTATAGACCCGAACCCGGGTGATCTAACCATGGCCAGAATGAAGCTTGGGTAACACCAAGTGAAGGTTCGCACCGACCGATGTTGAAAAATCGGCGGATGAGCTGTGGTTAGGGGTGAAATGCCAATCGAACCCGGAGCTAGCTGGTTCTCCCCGAAATATGTTGAGGCATAGCGGTTGTGATTATAGCAGGGGGGTAAAGCACTGATTCGGTGCGGGCTGCGAGAGCGGTACCAAATCGAGTCAAACTCTGAATACCCTGTGTACACACAGCCAGTCAGACGGTGGGGGATAAGCTTCATCGTCGAGAGGGAAACAGCCCAGACCACCAGCTAAGGTCCCTAAATCATCACTAAGTGGCAAAGGAGGTGGGGATGCTCAGACAACCAGGAGGTTTGCCTAGAAGCAGCCATCCTTAAAAGAGTGCGTAATAGCTCACTGGTCAAGCGTTCCTGCGCCGAAAATGAACGGGACTAAGTGATGTACCGAAGCTGTGGACTTACTACGTAAGTGGTAGGGGAGCGTTCTGCATTAGTTTGAAGCACTAGCGTAAGCAGGTGTGGACGAGGCAGAAGTGAGAATGTCGGCTTGAGTAGCGAAAACATTGGTGAGAATCCAATGCCCCGAAACCCCAAGGGTTCCTTCGGAAGGCTCGTCCGCGAAGGGTTAGTCGGGACCTAAGGCGAGGCCGAAAGGCGTAGTCGATGGACAACTGGTCAATATTCCAGTACTCATCTTGGTTTGTGCAGAGGGACGGAGAAGGCTAGATCAGCCGGATGTTGGTTACCGGTTCAACTGTCCGAGGTGTTGAGGAGCGGTGAAAACGCTCTGAGCTGAGGCAGGAGTACGACCCACTACGGTGGGGAAGTGATTGATGTCATGCTTCCAAGAAAAGCTCTAAGCACGTTAAGCCAAGATACCCGTACCCGAAACCGACACAGGTGGGGGGGTAGAGTATACCAAGGGGCGCGAGATAACTCTCTCTAAGGAACTCGGCAAAATGGCCCCGTAACTTCGGGAGAAGGGGTGCCACCGAGAGGTGGTCGCAGTGAAGAGGCCCAGGCGACTGTTTACCAAAAACACAGGTCTCCGCTAAGTCGTAAGACGATGTATGGGGGCTGACGCCTGCCCAGTGCCGGAAGGTTAAGGAAGCTGGTCAGCGCAAGCGAAGCTGGCGACCGAAGCCCCGGTGAACGGCGGCCGTAACTATAACGGTCCTAAGGTAGCGAAATTCCTTGTCGGGTAAGTTCCGACCCGCACGAAAGGCGTAACGATCTGGGCGCTGTCTCGGAGAGAGGCTCGGCGAAATAGAAGTGTCTGTGAAGATGCGGACTACCTGCACCCGGACAGAAAGACCCTATGAAGCTTTACTGTAGCCTGGAATTGGGTTCGGGCTTTGCTTGCGCAGGATAGGTGGGAGACGTTGAAGTATCCCTTGTGGGGGATATGGAGTCGCCGGTGAGATACCACTCTGGCAAGGCTAGAATTCTAACCTTCTGCTGTTAGCCAGCGAAGGAACAGTTTCAGGTGGGCAGTTTGACTGGGGCGGTCGCCTCCTAAATGGTAACGGAGGCGCGCAAAGGTTCCCTCAGGCTGGTCGGAAATCAGCCGTAGAGTGCAAAGGCATAAGGGAGCTTGACTGCAAGACCTACAAGTCGAGCAGAGACGAAAGTCGGCCTTAGTGATCCGACGGTTCCGCGTGGAAGGGCCGTCGCTCAACGGATAAAAGTTACTCTAGGGATAACAGGCTGATCTCCCCCAAGAGTTCACATCGACGGGGAGGTTTGGCACCTCGATGTCGGCTCATCGCAACCTGGGGCGGTAGTACGTCCCAAGGGTTGGGCTGTTCGCCCATTAAAGCGGTACGTGAGCTGGGTTCAGAACGTAAATCATTGCGTCACTTCACAGTAATGTGGAGCAGCAAACCGACTAAAATCGGTAGAATCTTAATCAGTGACGAACGGCTGGTTAAGACAATACCGAGGGTAAGCAAGAGTCTCGTGACAGATGATTTGACGCTGAGTTACATTGCTGGTTTTTTGGATGGTGATGGTTGTATCAACTTGCAACTAGTGCGGCGTAAGGATTACATCCTTGGTTATCAAATTCGTGCTAGTATCACCTTCTTTCAGTCTTCTTCTCATCGTTCCTTCTTGGAGTGGTTGAAATCCATTTTCCAAGTAGGGTTTGTGAGAGATCGAAAGGATGGCTTAAGTGAGTATGCAATTGTTGATGCGCCATCTGTCTTAAAAGTGCTGCTGACTCTTCGCAGCTACCTTAAACTTAAGAAGCCACAATGTGATTTAGCTATTACTGTTCTACAGGAAGTCGTTCAATCAAGGCGATTAACGCCAGAACAATTCCTGAAGCTTGCTCAGCAAGTGGATCAATTTGGTGAACTGAATGCTTCCAAAAAGCGTTCAATTCGCTCTGAGCAAGTAGAGCAGTTCCTGAGATCACGACAACTCTTGATCCCGTAGAGACTGAAGCCTAGGCTTGAGTTAGCCATCAAGCGTAAGCTGAGATGCTCTGAGGTTGTCAGAGACATCAAATGTCGGCTCCTGATTCGTCAATGGCGAGAGTCAGGATGAAGATATAGTCCATGCTCGTAGTGATACGAGAACAACATGCGTGAGACAGTTCGGTCCATATCCGGTGCAGGCGTAGGAGCATTGAGAGGAGTCCTCCTTAGTACGAGAGGACCGGGAGGAACGCACCTCTGGTGTACCTGTTATCGTGCCAACGGTAAACGCAGGGTAGCCATGTGCGGAGTGGATAACCGCTGAAAGCATCTAAGTGGGAAGCCCACCTCAAGATGAGTGCTCCCATGGCATAAGCCAGTAAGGTCACGGGTAGAACACCCGTTAATAGGCTCTCGATGGAAGTCCAGTAATGGATGAAGTCTAGGAGTACTAATAGACCGAGGGCTTGACCTCATCAATCAACAGGTGTCTGAGTCAATTAACTGTACTGACAATCGCTATTTAGTTGAAAGGTTATTGACGCTGAATTTATCTAGCAACTCTTTAGTCTAGGTTCTCAATTCAAAATCAAGGCTTTGCCTAGTGCCTATGGCGCGGCGGAACCACGCTGATCCATCCCGAACTCAGAGGTGAAACGTCGCAGCGGTGAAGATAGTTGGAGGGTCGCCTCCTGCAAAAATAGCTCGGTGCTAGGCAAAATATTCAAACCACCCCATCTAGGTTTTCTAGGTGGGGTCTTGATTTTTAAGAAATGTTTAAGGGATGATCGGTTTTGGATAGGGGAGTGACATTGATGGGTAGTTCGGTCTATATTGCATCAAATATCGCTCTCCTCAAAAGGTTTTTAGGGTCATGCCTCAATTCATGCGTTTGATGGGTCTTCGGCACTGGCTGCTGGTGGGTTCCTCAGTGGTGGCAGCGGTGCTGGCGGCGGCATTACCAAGCTATGGACGAATGCAGGACAGTCCCAAGACGTTGGTGGATGAGGTGTGGCAAATTGTGCAGCAGGAATATGTGGATGAGTCGTTTAATCAGGTGGATTGGCTGGCGGTACGGCAGCAACTTTTGGCGCAGCGCTACACGTCGCGGGAGCAGGCCTATGCGGCTATTCGGGGAATGTTGCAGCAGTTGAATGACCCCTATACCCGCTTCATGACTCCGGATGAGTTTACGGCTTTGCGCACGCAAACGTCTGGGGAAGTTTCGGGGATTGGTATTCGCTTGACCGTGGATGAAAAGACACAACAGTTGACGATCTTGGAGCCACTGGAAAATTCACCCGCAACTAAGGCGGGAATTCGGGCAGGCGATCGCCTGCTGGCCATTGATGGTCACTCTACTCGGCGGATGTCGATTGAGGAGGCGTCGCGACGGATTCGGGGGCGGGTGGGGACTCCCATTGAACTTCAGTTGTTTCGCCCTAATCGCGGTACCTTTCGCCTGACGCTGACACGGGCATTGATTGAACTCCCTGCGGTGCGATCGCTGGTCAAGGAGGAAGGGGGTGCCCGCATTGGCTATATCTATCTGAGTGAATTTACTGCCCACGCGGCGGATCAGTTGCGAGCGGCAATTCGTAAGCTAGAGGCGGAGAAGGTGGAGGGGTTTGTTTTGGATTTGCGGGGGAATCCAGGGGGGCTGTTGCAGGCAGGCATTGATATTGCTCGCATGTGGTTGAATCAAGGTTTGATTGTGCGTACGGTCGATCGCAGTGGCCACAGTGAACAGGCACGGGCGAATCAATCGGCATTGACGAATTTGCCCCTCGTGGTTTTGGTGGATCACCGCTCTGCGAGCAGTAGTGAAATTCTTACAGGGGCATTGCAGGATAATGGTCGTGCGATTGTGGTGGGCACACCAACCTACGGGAAGGCCTTGGTACAATCCATTCATCAATTGAGTGATGGTTCAGGCTTATCGGTGACGGTTGCCCATTACTACACGCCCAATGGCACGGATATTAACCGCACAGGGATTACGCCGAATGTAATGGTGACGCTGCCGCAAGAGGTGAGTACTAATCCCCGTTTGTGGACGACAGCAGCCGATCGCCTGTATCAAGCAGGAGTGGCTCAATTGCGCCAAGCTATTTATCGCAGTCAAGCGCCTAAGCCCGTGAATACGGCTCAAACAGGGGAACAGGAGCAGTTTCGCCAACCCCTTGGTGTCCCTTGTCCGGTGCAGTGATGGTTGCTTCAGAGATTGATCAGGAATACCCCGCCGAGATTCAATTGGCCTTCCATGCCCTTGGGGAGCCGTTGCGGTTGAAGGTGATTGAGATTCTGCATCGGGAGGAGCTGTGTGTCTGTGATTTGTGCGATCGCCTGCACCTGACGCCTTCAAAGCTCTCCTTTCATCTGCGGGCACTGCGGCAAGCGAATCTGGTGCTCTCGCGTCAAGAGGGGCGGTGGGTTTATTACCGCTTAAATCGCCCCCAATTTGCAACTGTCATCGCCTATTTGCAGCAGTTTACCGTGGGGGAAACGGTGCTAGCTCGCATCTGTTCTTAAAAATCAACGCCGCGCTTGAGATCAACGCCCTTCTCGGCATAGTGCTTGTGGCAAATCATCTCTGAGTGGACGCTGGCCAGTTCAAAGTAGGCGGGGGGGTATTTGCAGCGACCGGTAATAATGATTTCAGTGGTGCGGGGCTTACGCAGCAGCGTTTGCACGATGGGTTCGACGGGGAGAAGCTCGAGGTCAACGGTGGGGTTGAGTTCATCGAGAATAATTGTTTTGTAAAGGCCAGAGGCAATGGCGGCTCGGGCAATTTCCCAGCCGCGTTCGGCTTCAATATAGTCAATTTCCTGCTGCTGACCGCGCCAAACAATGGCATCCCGACCACAGCGGTGGTGATCCACTAAATGGGGATAGCTTTCCTTGAGAGCAGCGATCGCCGCATCTTCGGTGTAGCCCTGCCCCCCCTTGAGCCATTGCAGAATCAGAACACGGTGGGATTGATCGCGGCTAATGCCTTTGCCGATCGCCTGAAGGGCTTTACCGAGGGCACTAGTGGACTTGCCTTTGCCGTCACCCGTATAGATTTCAATCCCTTCAATGCCCTGTTCTTGAGCCGTAGGATGCACAAGGGGACGCATCTCAGAGTGGAGGTCAGCAATTTGCAGCAGTTGGGCAGGGGCGCCTCGGCCAGTGGCAATAATCTCTAGGTGTTCGGGCTTGCGGCGGAGGGTGTTGACGACTTCATCAACGGGCAAAAGGCCTAAATCTAGGACGGGGTTGAGTTCATCTAAAACAATGACGGAATAGAGACCAGAGGCGATCGCCCCCTTGGCAATATCCCAGCCCCGCTGTGCCTCTTGGCGATCGAACTTGGTAATCTGCTCAGCGGTAAAGTATTCGGCGCGGCCAGTGCGCACTTGGTCGATAAGATGGGGAAACCCCCGTTGCAGGGCTTCAATGGCGGCATCTTCGGCATAGGCACGGCCAGGCCCTTTGAGAAAGCGCAATAGGAGTACCCGAGTGGGCCACGCAGAGGCAATACCCAGACCAATGGAGCGCAGAACAACCCCGAGGGCGGCTTGGGATTTGCCCTTACCGGCACCATCATAGACGTGGAGTTGACCGCTCACCCGTCCGGGGCGAATCTGAGCGGTTTGAATGCCAATACCTGCACGGGTCATAGGGGCGTGAATCAAAGAACCTAGAGGGATTGTATCAAGGGCGGGGTAGGGTTTTGAGAACAACGGCTTCAACCGTTAGATCGGTAGTGGTGGTGGCAGTAATCGCCCAGCGCAGGGGCTGACCATGGGCTTGCAGGGCTTGTTCGATGGCGTCATAGAAAGGTGGGGAAAGGCTGTCTCGGGGTAGGGTCAGACGGATCAATTCCGTTTGCATAGGTTCTAAACACCAATGACAACGACGGTGACATTGTCGCGGCCGCCGTGGGTTTTGGCTGCATTGACAAGGGCAGTTGCTGCTTTTTCGACATTGGGTTCACTGAGGTAAATGCTGATCACCTCGTCGGTGAGTTCTTCAGTCAAGCCGTCGCTGCACAGGAGCAGGCGATCGCCCGGCTCGAGATCAATGGGTTGAATATCAATTTGGGTGAGGTCTTCGCGGCCTAGGCACTGGGAGAGGACATGGCGCCACGGATGTTGCCGTGCCTGCTCAATGGTCAAGCTACCCAGTTGTACGGCTTGGGCAATCCAGGTGTGGTCGCTGGTAATTTGCTGGAGTTGATCCTTGCGCCAGCGGTAGATGCGGGAGTCGCCCACATGGGCACACCAAGCGCGATCGCCCTTTTCATCAATCAGAACCACCACAGCCGTTGTCCCCATATCAGCACGGGCAGTATTTTGGCGTTGCTGCTCAACAATGGCGTGATTGGCGGCGAGAAAGGCTTGGCGAAGTAGGGTCACAGGGTCATGCTGAAGGTCCTCAAGGTGCGTTTCCAAGAATGCCTGAATATGTTCGACGGCTAAACGACTAGCTTCCTCACCCCCAGCGTGCCCACCCATGCCATCGGCCACAATAAAAAAACGCTGATGCTTTTCGTCAATATAAAAAGCATCCTGATTGCTTTTGCGAATCAGACCACAATCAGTTAAGCCGGCAACGTCCATGACCCCCCTATTTTGGGCTGCTTGTTAGAACATTTTTTCATACTTATCGAGTTTAAGCATTAGTCGCCAATAGAGGATACCAAACCATACCGCTAATGCGGCTGCCACACCCGCCAAGAGGAGATACTGGTTCACGAGTAAAATTGTCGCCACTAAGGAAAAACTGCCAATGAGGACGACATAATTTAGCCCTAAGTTAATGTTACTCAGGCGCCGCAGAATGCGATCGCTCTCACTGGAACGGACGCGCAAGCGCAGATCACCATTTTCAAGTTTATCGAGCACCTCTTCAAGGCGACGGGGCAAGCCAATGGCACTGCTGCCCACTTGAGCCGCTTGCCGACTCAGTTCAGAGAAAAGACTGCCATTACTGGGATCGGGGAAGTTTCCGTTGGTCATAAGTTCGGTTGCAAATGGTTGGGCAACTTGCATGAAGTTAAAGTCTTTGTCGAGTCCCTTGCCTACCCCCTCTAGGGTGGAAAATGCCCGCATCACAAAGGTAAATGTGGCGGGAAAACGGAAGGGTTGGTCATAGGCAATTTCATAGAGGTCATCGCTAATTTGAGCTACGGATTGGGCTTCAAAGGACTGGTTCATGAAATTGTCGAGGAGATACTGAATCGAGCGACGTACCGGCCCTAGATCGCCTGTGGGAACCAACGCCCCTAGCTCTACAAGGCACTGTACCACCTGTTCGGCATCCCGTTGGGCAATGCTTAAAAATGTTTTCAGCAATTTATCGCGGGTGACGGGTTGAATGCGCCCCATCATGCCAAAGTCGTAGAAAATCAGTTGGCCGTTGGGGCTGACGGCAATGTTGCCCGGATGGGGGTCGGCGTGGAAGAAGCCGTCGTTGAGAACTTGATAAAGGTAGGCCTTGGCACCCAGTTCGGCAAGGCGTTTGCGGTCTAGGCCGGCCGCTTCGAGGGCTTCATAGTGGCTGATTTTAATCCCCGGTAGGTACTCAAGGGTGAGCACACGCCGTGAGGTGTAGCGCCAATAGACGCGGGGAACACAGGCCCAGTCGCGATCGCGAAAGTTGCGGCGGAAGGTGTCGGCATTGCGTCCCTCATTGAGGTAGTCAATTTCTTCGTAGAGAATGCGGCAACACTCATCGTAGATGCCCATCCAGTCGCGCCCTTGCCCCCATTTGGGGTGGTTTTGGAAGTATTGGGCAATGCCTTTGAGAATCGCTAGATCAATATCAAACAACTGCCGCAGGCCGGGGCGTTGAACCTTGACCACCACTTCTTCGCCCGAGAGGAGTTGGGCTTTGTGGACTTGGCCCAGACTAGCGGCGGCCATGGGGATGGGGTCAAAACTGCGAAATAGTTCAGGGATGTGGCGGCCAAAGTCTTCGTAGATGATTTTTTCGACTAGCTCGTAACTAAAGGCAGGGACGCGGTCTTGAAGTTTGCTGAGTTCTTCGACGTATTCGCTGGGAAAGAGATCGGCACGGGTGGAAAAGAGTTGCCCCAGTTTGATGAAGGTGGGGCCAAGGTCAAGGAAGGTTTCGCGAATCCAAATGGCTTGGGCACGGCGTCGCGCCGCACGCTTAGCATCGGTCATACCGCCCCAGTAGCTCCAAGATTTGGTGAGGAGCCAACGGCCAAAGAGAAATCGCCAGACAAAAAACCAAATATCAAAGAAGCGCCGCGTTTTTGAGTAACGCTCGCGATTCCAACGGTAGGATTTGCCGGTGGGCGTCAAACTGGCCGAAACTGGTGTGGACACACGCTCTTCCCTAGTGGCTGATCTCAACAGATTGTAACGAATCCCTAACGATACCAAAGAATAATAGGCTACAGGGCATAGCGATCGCGCCCCATGCCGAGGGCAAAACGCAGGGAATCGGGCAGGCTTTTGCTACTGGCGGTTAAAAAGAAGGTCAGCCCCAAGAGGCTAAAGACCGCCGCCATGCGAAAGATCAGGCGATAGCCCAAAGGCTCAATCAGCCCCCCCAGCAGTGGCCCTGCCAAGGCCATCCCCAAATCAAAGCCCCCTAAACTGAGGCTAAGAACCCGTCCCCGCTCATCGGTGGTGGAGCGATCGGCCATCAGGGCAGCGACCATGGGAATCAGGACACCGCCGGCAAGACCTTCAAGGATGGCCGCCCAGAGGATATCCAAGGGGGTTTGGGCTTGGGCGAGGAGCACCATCGAGACGACGTAGCAGGCAAGGCTGGCGGAGATGAAAATGCCCCGGCCCCAGCGATCGGAGGCAGAACCCGTGGCCACACGACCGATAAAGCTGGCGATCGCCGCGACGGAGTAAAACAGCCCTGCGGAAATGTCGAGCCGCTCAGCGGCAATAAACAGGGGAATAAAGGTGGCGATCGTGCCAAAGGTCAACCCCACGCTCAGCATCACCAAGCTGGGAATCCGCAGCCGTTCTGAAAGCAACAGCCGCCAAAAGAGGGTTTTCTCTGGGCGAGGCTCTCCAGACTCCTGAAGGATATTCACCGCCCGCACGCCTGCCGCAGCCATGAACCCCAGCGCAGCTAAGCTGCTGGCAACGATGAAGACTGAGCCATGACTGTAGTTCATTTGCAGCCAACTGCCGAGACTGGGTCCGAGGGCAACCCCAATGGGATGGACAAGGCTGGTGTAGCCAATGATTTCACCGCGATGTTGGGGTGGGGCAATATCCGTCACCAGTGCCATGTAGCCGGTGGTAAAGCCAGCAATGCTCACGCCATGGAGAAGGCGCACCGCAATAAGGAGGGGTAGGTTGTGGCTGACGATATAAAACAGGGGAGCGATCGCCGCCACAGCGAGGCCAATGAGCAGTGTAATTTTACGTCCCCGGCGATCGGCCAGAGGCCCTAACCAAGAGCGGGAACTAATCAGCCCCACAGCAAAGGCACCCATGACAAACCCCACCTGATGGGGCGTGCCCCCCTTCTCAGCAATGTAGAGGGGTAATGTGGGTAACATTGCGGCAATGCTGGACCAAAACAACAGACCAGCCAGTACAAGCCTGAGTAGTGTTTGGCGCACGGATGGGGGTAGCTTCAACAGGACAACCACAAATCCCCCTTGTTAACAAAACGTTACATTCCTTATCTATGATAGCTTTTTGCTGGCCGTTGGCTATGCACCTGAATTCTGTCCACTGCTGCTGGCTCAAGAATGTCAATCCCCCTCACAAGGAATGAGGGTTGTAATCCGCTCTGGGACAGACTATATTGAAAGTATTTTTTTCTTCAAAGAAATAAAATAAGAGGAAGCGTAAGTCTCGTAAGTTAAGATTAAAAAAAGTTAGAAAGGCTAGTCAGTAGACTAGCAGAGTATTTAAGATAAAATTGTGAAAAGTTATATCCTATTTGGAAATTTAAGAAGGGATTCAACTGTATGACAGTAAGTTACCGTAAACAATTTACTGAAACACTTGCTAACCTATTTCTTGCAGAATTTGACAATTTTGAAGAAGGTATTTATACCATAAGCAAAAAAGCTGGTGTATCCTATGATTTATTGGTTAGGTATCTTTCTGGTGAAGATTATCCTTCAACGCAAACTGCTGCGAGAATTGGTAAGTCATTTTCGATTTTGAAAAATGACCCTAATGCAAGTTTTGGTTTTTTGCAATTAGCGACGGCAGCAAGAAATGAATTAATAGAAACTTCTTCTCAATCTGAGCAATACAATAACATGGTAGAGCTTGATAAGCAAATTCAGGAATATAAACAACCTTTAGACATGCAAACTGAACTTAATCATACTGAGAATGAAATAAGTGAATTGCTTTATTTATTGTTTCAACGTTCTAAGCTTGGCATTGAAAAAGGGTGGCTTCCTCCTGCTGTATATAATAAAATGTTTGAAAATATAAGTGAAAACAACGCTTATGTTTCGTTTTGTTCTATCTGTAGTGCCAAAGAAATTGATCCTTATGTTGAACTTTACGCAATTAGCTACACGCTTGACTTATTTGAGAGCTTTGCAAGCTAAATAGACATTTTTAGTCAGGTGGAGAACTAGATCAAATTGATGCAAGAAAATATGAAACAAATTGTGTTCTTTGTGGGGAATTAGAATAAATAGAAACTGAATGAAAAATCAAGTTAAAGAGGTAATTCTCCCTGATCAATTTCGGGAGTTTCTGTTTTCATTTTCGGGGTGCCATTCATTTGACTTTTGCGTAGCCCCACGGCAATTTTGCTGTGCTTTTCAATTTGGCGCATGACTTCACGGGCACGCTGAATCACTACAGGAGGAAGACCCGCAAGGCGACCGGCTTCAATGCCGTAGGAGCGATCGGCACCGCCGGGCTTGACTTGGTGTAGAAAAATAATCTCGTCGGGGAGTTCTTTGACCACCACTTGGTAGTTGGCCACGTTGGGCAGTAGCGTTGCCAGTTGATTGAGTTCGTGGTAATGGGTGGCAAAAATTGTGCGGGATTTGAGTGTGGTGGCAAGATATTCTGCAACTGACCAAGCGATCGCCAGCCCATCAAAGGTGGCCGTGCCGCGCCCAATTTCATCGAGGAGGACAAGGGAGCGATCGCCCGCATGGTTGAGGATATTCGCCGTTTCATTCATCTCCACCATAAAGGTAGATTGACCCGTGGCCAGATCGTCAACGGCACCCACCCGAGTAAAAATGCGATCGCAGACTCCCAAGGTGGCACTGGTGGCGGGCACATAACTGCCCATTTGCGCCAGCAGTTGAATCAAACCCACCTGCCGTAGATAACAACTTTTGCCACTGGCATTAGGCCCTGTCAGCACCATCAGATCCGCGCTGGTACCGAGTTCCGTATCGTTGGGAACAAAAAACCCCGCTGGTAGCATCTGCTCGACCACTGGATGGCGCCCGCCGCGAATCTGAAGCTGGCGATCGCGGGTCATGTGCGGTCGGCAATAGCCCTGATACAGCGCCACCTCTGCTAACCCCAAAAGGGCATCTACCGCTGCCACCGCTGCCGCAATCTCACGAATCGTTGAGGCCTGAGCGGCCACCTGCTCCCGCAACTGCACAAAATACTGGTACTCCAGTTCAAAAAGATGGCTTTGAGCCGCCAATAGCCGTGCTTCCCGTTCCTTGAGTTCAGCCGTAATAAAGCGTTCCTCATTTGTTAGGGTTTGTTTGCGGATATAGTCATCGGGGACTTGGTTCAGCTTGGCGCGGGAGACACTCAAATAGTAGCCAAAGACTTTGGTATAGCCCACTTTGAGGGTGGTAATGCCCGTGCGTTCCCGTTCTTGGGCTTCTAAATTAAGAATCCACTGCTGATCTTGCTCAATTTGCTGGCGTTGCTGATCCAGTTCGGGGTAGGCGCCCGATCGCAGGAGACCGCCTTCGGTGAGACTAATGGGGGGCTGATCCACAAGGGCTGCGCTGAGGGTATCCGCCAACTGCTCAATCACCGGTGGCAGGTGGGCAAGGGCTTGGAGATAGGGCGATTGGGTTGCCGTCACCACCGCAGCAAGGGAAACTAATGTGCGAAAGGAGTCCCGCAGTGCCGCTAAATCACGGGCATTGGCCGTCCCAGAACCGGCTCGACCCGCTAGGCGTTCGAGGTCATAAATTTCCTGAAGGTGACGGTGCAGACTCTGACGTAGGCTACTGTTGGCCATCAATTCAGCAATGGCCTCTTGGCGCGCCGTGATCTGCTCAATATCAAGGAGGGGTTGCAGAAGCCAGCGGCGTAATAGACGCCCCCCCATTGCCGTCGTTGTGCGATCGATCGCCCACAGCAGCGAGCCTTGGAAGCTGCCATCGCGGACGGTTTGGGTCAGTTCCAGATTGCGGCGGGTTTGTGGGTCAAGGAAGAGATACTGGGCGAGGGAGTAGGTGCTGAGGTTTTGCAGGGGCACTGGTTGTTGGCGATGGGTTTCATCCAAATAGGCCAAGAGGCCACCGGCCGCCCGCATGGCAAGGGGCAGATGCTCACAGCCAAAGCCTTCGAGGGACTTGACCTGAAAGCGTTGACACAGGCGTTGGCGAGCTTCCGCTGCCTGAAAATCTTGGGGCGATCGCAGGGTGTAGCACCATTGCGGCGGCAATTCCGCAGGTAACTGATCCTTGGCTTCGCCGGGGCGCAGAACGCGGTTAATGTCCGGCGCTTCACTGGGGAGAAGAATTTCTGCCGGTTGCAAGCGGTTGAGTTCGGCCACTAAATCGGCGCGATCGCTCCCTTGGGTGGTACAAAACTCCCCCGTCGAGACATCGGCATAGGCCAACCCCCAATGGTGCCCAGACAGCAGAACGGCGGCTAAAAAATTATTGCGGCGGGGTTGGAGCAGCTCCGTATCTAAGACCGTTCCCGGTGTAAAGACTTGAGTCACTTCCCGCTTTACTAATCCTTGGGCTTGGGCGGGGTCTTCCACTTGGTCACAGATGGCAATGGCATAGCCCTTTTCAATGAGTGTGCGGCAGTAGCGTTCAAGGGCGTGGTGGGGAATGCCGGCCATGGCCACTCGACCCACTTCTTTGCCCCCCTCTTTGCCGGTGAGCACTAGTTCTAGTTCGCGGGCGACGATACAGGCATCCTGAAAAAAGGTTTCGTAGAAATCCCCCACCCGATAGAGGAGGAGGGCTTGGGGGTAGGCATCCTTAATTTCAGCATAGTGCTGAAGCATCGGCGTCAAGAGCGATCGCTCCACCTCATCGTGGCGCACCTGTAGACCGGGGTTGCGTCCTAAGCGCAGGGCAGGGGACTCAGTCTCAGAATGGGGCAGCGGGCGATCGTCGGACATGGCAACGTCACAGCTTCCTGTGGTGTGCTCCAAGGGGACTTTATATTATAGTTTTCTCTATTGTGGGGTAGAGCACCTAATACTCATCCCCCGTGGTCTCCATAAAGAGCCACTCTGCGAGTCCTGGACTATTTTCTCCAAGGATGGCAATGGCCTCTTGAAGACGACTGCGTTGAACATTGGCCTTACTGATGCGCTCTGGATAGGTGGTCATCAGGAGGTAGGGCTGGCTTTCGCTGGATTGGACAAAGGTTTCTACACCAGCAACAAGGGGATGGATTTCAAAAAAATGGTGCAGAGTCATTGCTTGGTTCAGCGTTTTTACCTCAATAAAGCCCAAATGACGGGTGAGGGTATCCCAAATCGCCTCATCATCGCAGCGGAAGCTGACTTCAACAAAGTAGCGCATCCCCACCTCACACACCCCTGTCGCTATCTTAGCTGCTTCTATTGATCCCATTGTCATGATCTTTGGGATGGCTGGTGGGGAGCAAGGGTAGTCAAAGGAGGCGTCTCTATCCTTTATTGGTCAATGACGCGCAGAATCACCAACGTCATATCATCGCTGCGCCGGCCATTGGCATTGGTAAAGGCATCAACGGCATCAAAAATATAATCCAATAGTGCCTGTGCCCCTAAACCTTTGGCGCAGCCTTCCTTGACAACCGTTGCTAGGCGTTCTTCCTCAAAGCGTTTGCCCTTGGGATTATCCGCTTCTGTAATGCCATCGGTGTAGTAAATCACGGTGTCCCCTGGTTGGAGGCGCACTTCGGCCTCTTGATATTGGCTGCGGGTATCCAGACCAATGAGCATACCGTAGGTGTCCAGCCGATGGATAATCCCGGTTTCAGCCCGCCATAGCAGGGGGGGAAGGTGAGCCGCATTACTGTAGGCCAGGAGCCGCGTTTGCGGGTTGTACTCAGAGTAAAAGAGGGTGACAAAGCGGTGGGAGCTTTCTAAATCTGGCTGCATCGCCCGGTTAAGGTGCTGCAAAATGCGGCTAGGACGGTGACCATTGAGTGCTTCTGCCCGCAGCATGCCTCGGGTCATGGTCATGATCAGTCCTGCGGGCACCCCTTTACCCATGACATCGCCAATGGCAATGCCCCAACGACCCTGTTCAATGTCTTGTTGATCGCCAAGGCCATAGGTAATGGGAATAAAGTCATAGTAGTCCCCCCCAACCCAACTGGCGGTGCGACACTCGGCGGCTAGCTCGAGGCCATGGATTTTGGGACAGCGGTGGGGCAAGAGTCGCCGTTGAATTTCTGCACCAATTTCCAGTTCCCGATCCAAACGCTGGCGATCGCGCAACTTTAAGGCCAGTTCATCATTGGCAATGGCCACGGCTGTTTGATCTGCGATCACCTGCAACAGTTGCTGCCGCGTTTCATTCCACTCGTACTCGGGTTGCTGACTAAAAACGTAGAGCCGCCCCCGCTCCGTCAGTCCCGAATCCTTGACGAGAATCGCCGTGCCGTAGAACTGAATGCCTTGGGGGAGACGTTCTCGCAGTTGCTGATCCAAAAGTTGCTCAAGCCGAGGACGGCTGATCTCGCGATCGCTCCCCGTATCAATTGCCGCCATACCAACGCTATTGGCAAGGGTGCGGGTGGCCGTTTCTAGGGCGGCGCGAATATTGGGACACTGATCGCTGGCGTGACAATGGAGTTGTTCAAGACGAGCCTGACCATCAGCGCGAAATAAAACGAGAGCCGCTGCCTCCGCCTCCGTCACCCGACAAGTAATCAGCGGGATCAGTTCAAAAAATTGATTCAGGTTGTTGAAACTCCGCAGCGCAAAGCTCAGGGAGGCCAATAGCTCCTGAATTTTACTGTTTTCCCGCTGTAACCGCGACACCATTTCCTTGAGGGCGATCACAGGGCTAGAGGAGGTCATAGAGGATGAGGGGGAGGCAGGTGACATGGTAAGTTACGCCAGCAAAAGCGTCAATTGACTCTACAGCGTAGCGCAAAAAACGTCAAGATGAAAGGATTTAAGATTTTTTATGGAACTTTTAGAGCAGGCCGCCGGTCACCATGCCGTTGCGATGGCTGAGGGTCATCAGCGTCCCCCCAAGGGCGATCGCCCCCCCCAAGCCAATGAGTACAGGTTGCAGCCCCCACCACGTCTCCGCTAAACCCGCCACCGCCAAGGGCACACTGAGGGCAATATTCACGAGGTTATTTTGCAGCCCAAAAATCGTCCCCCGCTGTTCGGCGGGTGTCATGAGTTGAATTAAGGTTTGCATGGGAATCGCCACAAAGGCGGCAAAGAAGCCCAAACCAATGATGTAGCCCATGCTCCAAGCCAAAGAATCGAGACTCAAGGAGAGGCCAAGAAACATGCCTCCCATGCCCCAACAGCCAACTAAACCCGACCAGCCGTAGGCAAAGCGCTTGCCCACTGTATTCAAAAGCAGTGCCCCTAGCCCGAGTCCACCGGCCGCAGCCGCCAAGAGAAACCCAAATTGATCCGTATCAAGACTGGGTAAGACTTCCGCAAGGCGCACCACCAAAACGGACATGGCTGCCACGATGGCAAAGAGCAGGATGAGTTGCAGCAGGGCAAAACGCAGGGCTGTATATTCCTGCAAGAGCTGAAGTCCTTGGCGGAGTTCTTGCCACACTTGGCGATAGCGACTTGGCGGCAGATGGCACTGATCCGGTGGCCGCAGCAGCATGAGTAGGAGTGCTGCCCCCCCATAGCAGGCACTGACAAAGACAGCCCCACCCCACTGCGAGTGCCAGTGGCTCGCGAGATTCAAAAGCGGCTCACCCGCAGCGAAACCTACCACGAGAGCAGCCATCATCGTCAGGGTATAGAGGGAGTTGGCGGACATCAGATGGGACTTATCCACTAGCAGAGGAATGGCTGCCTGTTCTGCGGGGGCAAAAAACTGAGTTAAACAGGAAATCGTAAACGTGATCAGCAACAGCGCCATAAACCCAAACCATTGCCCGGCGCCAAGGAGAATGGTGATCGGAATCCCTAGGACAAGGAGGGCACGGTAAAGATTGGTAACAATGAGCACCTGTTTTTTTGACCACCGATCCACCAGCACCCCCGCCACCGATCCGAGGAGGATGGCCGGAATCGTAAAGGCCACCATGATGGCCGACACCCAGCCACTAATACTTTGGTTTGCCGCTTGGAAAAACTCCGTAGTGAGGGCAATCACAAATACAAGGTAAATTTTGTCAGCCAACTGCGAGCAGACCTGCGCCAACCAAAGAGCAATAAAATTGCGGTTTTGCCAGAGGGGAGGCACTGGTGGTAGGGAGAGATCCAAGCGAATGTCTTGCTGCTCAATGGTCATGGCTGGGACACCGCAACAGGTGAAAAACAACTATCAAGGAGGGGGGGCACCCGCAACGTTTGCTCAAGATGAAATTGCAGGTACTGGCGCAACACCCGTTCAAGGGAGAGCCAAACACTGAGGGGATAGGCCTCGGCTTGGGTGAGGAATTCATCCCGTGCTAAGGATTGAGTGGTGGGCATTGCAAGCCATTGCCCCAGACGGACTTCACTGGCTGTCAGTTGGCGATCGCCAGAAATACCCGAATCGTTCCCTACTGTGTGCTCTGCCTTGAGGGTAAAAACACCACCACTGGCAAAACTAAAGCCCAATCGCCAGTCGGTATCCGCTGCAGGGACGGCAATTTCACAGCCACTTTCATGGCATTGGTACCATTCTGGGGCAATACCCGCCAATCGCAGGATGCCACAGAGGCCACGCACCAATAGGGCTAGGGCAGCGCGATTCGAACCCCCCTGAAGCTGGTCTAAGGTGGCACAGAGCCAATCAAAGAGATCCGGCTGGGGTTGCTGCGGATGGACTTGGTAGAGCACCACCTCACCGAGATATTGGGCAGCGGTAAGGGTGGTCAAGTGGCTATTCAGGCCTTGGTATGTAGCGACTGTTTCTGCTTGCAGAATGCGATCTAGATTGCGCCCAGGACTAATAAAGAGGTCATTGACAACAAACAAATCCACCCGTCCGCCCAGTTTCGAGCGGGAGCCACGGCTATGGGGGGCGACTAACTTCAAGAGTCCGCGATCGCGACTAAAGACACTGAGCAGGCGATCGCTTTCCCCTAGGGGCATGGCCTTGAGGTTAATGCCAATTGTGCGGTAGGTGCGACCCATCCCAAGTATCCAGACAATAGCGGCAGATTGTTCGCCTATCTTTTAGCCTATCGCGGCCAGTCCCCTAAACAGTCATCAACTTGTTGCGGGCAAACCATTCCACCCCATGCTGGTTGATCTCTTCCCGCAGGGCTGCATTCTCAATGCTGTGATAAACGAGGAGATCCACCCGTTGGGCAATGGGCAGTTCGGCGATCGCCTCGGCAAGGGCAGCTTGATCACTAAGGGTGAGGTTCTCGCCAAAGAGGGCAATATCAATGTCCGAAGTTGTTCTGAAGGTACCGATCGCCCGTGAGCCAAAGAGGACGATTCGTTCTACCTTGGGATTGGCCGTTAGTGTGTCAATGATGGCTTTGCGTTTTTCTGGCGTGAGTCCGTCCGTCATTGTTGATATTTTTCCTGCAAGCAGTTGTAGAGTTTCCGAAAAACAGGGGTAAACCTGTGTTTGATCAGTCGTTCCGCCTCTTTTGCCGTTTGCTCTTCGTAGGTATGGCTCAATAGATTTCGCTTTGCCAAGGCATCTAGCAGTGTCTCCGTGTCTTCTTCCGTGAGATAGCCCGTCTCAAAGGCCTTGCGAATAGCTTCTCTGGGAGTTTTTACATCCAGCCCCTCATAAAAAAGAAGGTCTTTCAAGGTTTTCCACGCTAGTTCAAGAGTGAACTCAAACATTTGCACCAGACCGGCTCGCTCTAGTTCAGAATACTCCTCCTGAGCACAGGCGGTTTCTAGGCGGATTAGGGCGCGGCCAAAGTTCTGCAACCGCTGTTGCCAACGCATCGCATCTCTATTTGTCATAGTTTTATGAACTGTTGTTTCTTCGATTATCGCCAACGAAAGGCTGGGTCTAGCTCATAGCCAAACCGCGTCGCATCTACGGCTGTTAAGTCAATATCGCCAAGGCCATATTCCTGCCAGCGTTCTGTGACTCGCCGTGCTACCTCAGGATCCGATGTGAGGGGATCGCCCCAAGGATGGTCTGTTTCTGGGGGAATTTTCGTGGTGGCATCAATGCCCATGCGTCCCCCAAGGCCAATTTTTTCGCTGGCAAAGTCAAGGGAGTCAAAGGGGGTATCTGCCAAAATAAAAACATCACGGCTGGGATCCACCTTGGAGCTGATCGCCCACACCACCTGACGCGGATCACGAATATTGATCTCTTTGTCCACGACAATCACAAACTTGGTGTAGGTAAATTGGGGTAGGGCACTCCAAAAGGCGAGGGCAGCGCGGCGTGCTTGGCCGGGATAGGCTTTGTCAATGGAAATAATTGCCGCTTTATAACTGAGGGCTTCCATGGGCAAAAAGAAATCCACAATCTCCGGTACCTGCTGCCGCAAAATGGGTGTGTAAATGCGGTTGAGGGCAAGGGCAATCATGGCCTCTTCCTTGGGCGGGCGGCCACTAAAGGTGGTGAGGTAAATAGGATTGCGACGATGGGTCAGGCAGTGGAAATGAATGACGGGTGAATCTTCCACACCACCGTAGTAGCCCATGTGATCGCCACAGGGGCCATCAGGCAAAACTTCACCGGGGGTAATGGTGCCCTCAAGGACAAATTCCGAGTGGGCAGGCACCTCGAGATCAAGGGTTTTGCACTTGGCCAAATGAATGCCGCCCCCACCATAGAGACCCGCAAAAAGCCATTCGGATAAATCCACGGGAATTGGCGTTGCCGCTGCCATGATGATCAAAGGATGCACCCCCAAGGCCACAGCCACTTCTAACTTTTTGCCGCGGGCAGCAGCTTTACGCAGATGACGTGCCCCTCCCCGCACTGAGAGCCAATGCACGGTCATGGTGGTTGGGGATTGCAGTTGCAAGCGGTAAACGCCCACATTGGGAATGCCCGTCTCACAGTCTTTGGTAATGACGAGACCAAGGGTAATAATTTTGCCCGCATCCTTGGGGTAGGGGCGAATCAGGGGCAGTTGCCGTAGATCCAAATCGGGAGTTTTGATCACCACCTGCTGACAGGGGGGCAATAAATCGCGGCTCGGTTTGGCACGGACGACATCAAAGAGAATTTTGCCGAAATCAAGGGCTTGACTCAGGGTTTTGGGTGGCTTCGGTTGTTGTAGCTTAGCCAACTTTTCACCGAGGGTCTCTAGTTCTAGGGGGTGGTTCATGTTCATAGCCCAGCACACCCGCTCGACGGTGCCCAAGAGGTTAATCGCCACGGGATAGGGGGAGCCAATGACCTTTTCAAACAGTAGCGCGGGTCCGCCGGCAGCCAACAGGCGGTTACAGATTTCCGCCATCTCCAGATCGGGATCAACAGGTACGGTGATGCGTCGCAGTTGTTGCCGCTGTTCTAAAAGCTGGAGATATTGGCGCAGGTCGTTCGTCATCGGGGATCAAAATCGCTTAATCTCTTTTATGTTAAGAATCTTTAGCCCATCGTGCAGGAATGTCATGGCGGTTCATCCCACGGCAGTGATTGAGGCGGGTGCCCACATTGGAGAAGAGGTGGAAATTGGTCCTTTTTGCTATGTGGCGGCCACGGTGGAGATTGGACGCGGTACGCAGTTGGCTCCTCATGTCACCCTGTTGGGATATACCCGCCTTGGCGAGAATTGCAAAGTACATAGTGGGGCGGTGATTGGCGATCTGCCCCAAGATGTGGCTTATCAAGGGGGGATTAGCTATGTCCACATTGGCGATCGCTGTACGTTGCGCGAGGGCGTGACCATTCATCGGGGAACCCAACCAGAAACCGTCACCCATGTCGGGCATGATTGTCTGCTGATGGCTCACAGTCATTTAGGTCACAATGTTTATGTGGGAAACCATGTGACGATCGCCAATAATGCCTTGATTGCGGGGTATGCCCATGTGGGCGATCGCGCCTTTATCAGCGGTAACTGCCTTGTGCATCAATTTACCCGTATTGGTCGCTTGGCCATGCTCTCCGGCGGCACTGCAATTCAAAAAGATGTGCCCCCCTTTTGTATGACCCGGAGCCTGAGTACCAATACGATCATGGGCTTAAATGTGGTGGGTTTGCGGCGAGCGGGCTTTTCGGCCCAAGACCGACAGCTCCTCAAAAAGGCCTTGGATATTCTCTACCGCTCCCAATTGACGACCTCCCAAGCCGTTCAACACCTGCGGGAACAGTTTATCCATCCCCTCATTCAAGAGTTTTGCGATTTTATTAGTGCCTCAGAACGAGGGATTTGCCACTTTGTCCGTCGAGGGGAAGGAGGTGATCTATCCTGAGGAGGGTCAACTTTTCGAGTACGATCGCCCAACAGGCGCTTGCTCCTATTCCCCATGGCTGAAGTGCTGTTATTATCCCTGATGAGCGGTAGCCTCGGTGTCTCAGCACTGCTTTACTATCAGTGGTGGGGCTGGCAGGAGCAACTCAGCCAACAACGCGATGAAGAAGAGGAACAGTTGACGACCTACCCCTCCAAAGAAGAACAGCCTCAAGTATCCCCCAAGCTGGGAGGTTGGGAGTTCAAAATCCTGCGATCGCGCCGCAACCAATTTCATGATCCCGATGTCCTGCGCAAAGTCTGCCAAGAGGAAGCCCAAGGGGGTTGGATTTTATTTGAGAAGCTCGACGATCGCCGCTTGCGCTTTAAGCGACCCATGGCTCTGCGGGAAAAAATTAAGCCCAGTGCCAACTACGATCCCTACCGCAGCTACTATGGGTCCCGGTTTGAATGGGAATCTTTGTTGTCCGTGATACTCTTGATGATGATGGCAACCTTACCTGCATATTTGGGCTATCGCTTGGTTATTCTCAGTCAACGGTCAGCCCCGCTGCCAACCACTGCTCCATCTGCTCCATTGCGTCCCTAAGGTGCCTATGTCCTCCCTCAGTTTGCTTAGTGTGGGCACAACCCTCCAAGGGGGCAAATATCGCCTCGATGCCCTTTTGAGTCAGGGGGGCTTTGGTGTCACCTATCGCGCAACCCACACCCTGCTCCATCAGCCGGTAGTGCTCAAAACATTGAACTTGCAGCAGGAACCCCCGAAGCGGATTCATGATCTGGGGGAGCGGTTTATCCAAGAAGCGCAACGCCTTGCCCAGTTTAATCATCCCCACATTGTGCGCGTCAGTGATTGCTTTATTGAGGGGGGGCGTCCCTTCATTGTCATGGACTATATCCCCGGACGAACATTGGCCCAAGTGATTCAAGAGGAAGGCCCCCTACCGGAAAAAACGGCTCTCCACTATATTCGCCAAGTGGCTAGCGCCCTTGAATTAGTTCATGAGCATGGGCTGCTGCACCGCGATGTCAAGCCCGATAACATCATGCTGCGGGATGGCACAGATCAAGTGGTGCTGATTGACTTCGGCATTGCCCGTGAATACACTGCCGGGGTAACGGAAACCAATACGGGACTGCTGTCAGCAGGTTATGCGCCGGTGGAACAGTATTTACCCCGCCACCAATGGACGCCGGCAACGGATGTCTATGCTTTGGCAGCAACGCTCTATGCCCTTTTGTCAGGACGCCCCCCTGTGGCCTCAGTTTTGCGCGATCGCGTGCCTCTCGAGGATTTACGCCAGTTTCAGCCCAATCTTAGTCAGCGCACCATTGACGCCATTGAAGCAGGAATGGCTTTGGATGTCCGCGAACGTCCCCAAACGGTGCGGGCTTGGCTGCAACTGCTCATGGGGCAGCCCGTGGCGCGTCAAACCACAGCAACTGTAGCGGTGATGCCGCAGCACCGATCTACTTTCTTGGCAAATACTCAACCGGAGGGGACAGCCGTTGTTGCTCCCCCCAAACAACAAAATTTTTCGCCGTGGCTATGGCTGTTGGGAACGGCAATCTTTGGTAGCTTAGCAGGCATTGGCCTAGGGCTATTTTTGCGCAACCAACCCGTGGACACAGTCACCCCTCGCCCCCCGCGTCCTCAGGAACAGGAATTTCCACCCACCTTGCCGACCGTTGTGCCACCTGTAGAGGTGACGCCTACCCCTATGGAACCAACGCCCACCCCAGAGCTGGAACCCACCCCTACGGAACCAACGCCCACCCCAGAGCCGACGGAAACTCCCACCCCTAGCCCGAGTCCTGAGGAAGCATCCCCAGAGCCAACGCCGACTCCTCCTCCATCCCTATCTCCAAAACCCCCAAAGTCCCCAAAGCCCCCAAAGAGCGCAGAGCCTCCCGTCGCCCCCCCCACCACCGTTGAGCCATCTCCACCGGCACCTGTGCCCTCACCAACACCGACAGACACAATGCCCGAGGTGTCACCCCCGCCAACAAGTAACACTGAACCGGCTACCCCTTAGGGATTAGCTAGTTCTGAAGTGCTCGCAAAAAGGCACCTAAGCGACTAAACACTCCCTGACCACGGGGTTTCCCTTGGGGTGTCAGGGCACGCTCAATGTCTTCACCACTGGGGCGTTGCTCAAATTCTGCAAGACACGTGGGGGCTGTTTCACCGTATTGCCAAATTTGCCACAGTTGCGGATAACAGCGCCAGAGAATGATGGTTTCTGCGAGGGGACGAAGGTAGTAGCAGGGTTCGAGGGTGTTCAAAAATCGCTCCCGCAGCCGCCGACCGGCGTAGCCAATGCCAACGACGGCCACATCTTGCAGTCTGGGGTTCAAAAGGATAAAGGGGCGATCGCCAGCTGTTTCACACATCTGCTCAATCGCATTGACTTCTACAGGGGTTGGGGCAACGATGACAATGGCGCGATCGCTCGCTGCAATGGGTGTCAGTAATTCATTGACGCCCCGCACACTATAGGCGGTTTCACCCCATTCGCGACGGGCAAGGGCAGCAGATCCAGCATCGGCAAAAAAGACTTTGAGATCAGAACCGAGTTCCGCAAAGAGAGGAAGGTAGCCAGCCGCAAAGGCCATCGCATTGAGATCGGGCAACAGGATCTCGATTTGCAGGCGATTTTTACCCTCTTGGAGGGCAGCTTGGGTGGCCTGTTGAGCTTGGCTGAGGGCAGTCTCCAGACTATCGGGGGGCAGGATCGACATGGGTCTTAAGCAGAGACCTCACTAGCCACGGTGGCAAACAGGCGTTGTAGCTCTTCCACTAGGGTTTTCGCTTGGGCCAGCGTTTCCGGAGTTGTGGATTGTTCCAGTTGCGCGGCTAGGGTTTGCATGGCAGTAATGCCGACATTGCCACTGGCTCCCTTGAGATGGTGGGCATCCCGCTTAATTTGCTCAATGTTGCCTTGATTGACAGCGTTAGCCAATGCTTGGAGGCGCTGCTGGGCATCCTCGACAAAGGTTTGCAGCAATTCCAATTCAAACTCGCGATCGCCCCCCGAAAGAGCCGCAAGATAATCCCAGTCAATCGGCGATGTCATCAACTCATTATTCCCGACAGGTTCCTCGTGGTTATTGTAGCCTGTCCCCCCTAGGACTGTTCAAGGACTAGGAGAGGAAATGCAAGGCCAGATTTGTAATAATTCTTAACTTCTTCACCGTGGTTTGCCCCCTTGGCGAAACAAGGGATTCAATGGCACTATCGCAGTGGTTAGGCCAACAACAGCGGCAATATCGAGGAACTATGGGCGATCGCGTGACGGTGGGGATTGTGGGGGCCTCTGGCTATGGGGGTGTCCAACTGGTGCGTTTACTTCTTGACCATCCCCAAGTGGAGATTGCATACCTTGGCGGTGAGGGGAGTGCGGGTCGCCCCTACACAGAGCTGTATCCCCATTTGCAGGGTCGGGTGAATCTCACGGTGGAACCCGTATCCGTGGAGGTGATTCGCGATCGCGCCCAAGTGGTGTTTCTCTCGCTGCCCAATGGCATTGCCTGTAAGCTTGCCCCGCAACTCCTTGAGCAGGGCTGCAAAGTACTGGATTTATCAGCAGACTACCGCTTTCAGGATTTGAAAACCTACACCCAGTGGTACGGTGAACCAAGGGAAGATGAGGCTACGGCTCAACAGGCGGTCTATGGGTTGCCAGAACTCTATCGCGATCGCATTCGCCAAAGTGCCCTCATTGGTTGTCCGGGATGTTATCCCACCGCTAGCTTGCTGGCACTGGCGCCCCTGATGAAGCAGGGTCTGATTGAACCGAATACGGCAATTATTGATGCCAAGTCTGGTACCTCCGGCGGCGGTCGTCAGGGCAAAATCAATCTTCTCCTTGCGGAAGCTGACAACTCCCTTGCTGCTTACAATGTGGCGCGCCACCGCCACACTCCAGAAATTGAAGCCATCTGTAGTGACTTGGCGGGTCAAAGTGTTCTCGTGCAGTTTACACCCCACCTCGTGCCCATGCCGCGGGGGATTTTGGCCACTGTCTATGCCACGCTGCGGGATCCGGGTCTGGTGCGTGAAGATTTAATCACCATCTACCAAGCCTTTTATCGCCATTCCCCTTGGGTGAATATCCTGCCCCCCGGCCTCTATCCCCAGACGAAATGGGCATGGGGCACAAATGCCTGTTTTATTGGCATTGAGGTAGATGAGCGCACTGGACGCATTATTGTTATGTCCGCCATTGATAACCTGATGAAAGGGCAGGCCTCCCAAGCGGTGCAGTGCTTGAATTTAATGATGGATTGGCCAGAGACGATGGGCTTACCGCAGGTCGCCTTTTATCCCTAGGACTCAAGTTTCATCCTGTTCGACCAAGGGCAGGCGATCGCTCCGTAATAGCTCAGTGCTGCTTGCACTCAAAGACAATCCCATCTGCCATAATCCCTGCCCTAGGCACAAAGCCGCCAGAAAGGGAGCGGTACTCAAGCTTAACAGTAGCGTTGTCGGTGCCAAGCGAGCCATCAGGACTCATCACTATCTGAACTATCCGTATCCTCCTCAGGAGGAACATTAGCAAAGAGCAAGTCTCGTGATTTCTTCAGTTGCTTCCAAAGCGCCTTAATTTGATTGTAGGCCTCCTCAGAGCTAATCTTACCGCCCGTTTCCAGACCACAAATATAGCTCACCCGTTGAGCAAATTCCTGCAAATTGGCATTAAAGGCCAAATTTTGCGGTGTAAAAGTGCCGTGGTAGCGGCTGGTGGGGAAGAGGAACTTTTCTTTGTCAAATTCCGGTTTGGGCGATTCAGACACAGGTGTAGCCCTTTGCCAGCGAGGTTACCCCCTATTTTATCGGGGATCTCAAGATTCTTATCGCAACGGAGCAGCAATTTTTTCAAAGCAACCCCAGCATATGCAATGGCCCTTGTCCACTAATCAACTCAATGATCAAGGCTAAAAATCCCAACATTGCCAAGCGACCATTCCAGCGTTCGGCGGCGGAGGTCATGCCCCATTCCCAACGCTCCTGAGGGTAGAGCTTCACGCGCTTGCGGGACTTATTCACCTCAGCAAAGGTACGCGGTGGTGCTGCTAGGGCATCCTTCACTAGTTGGGCAAGGGCATCAATAAAGCCACTGTGATCGTTAAGAGCAGGCACTCGCCGAAAGACTTCAATCCCAGCCTCTTCGGCAATCTCGCGGTACTCGATGTCAATTTCTTGGAGAGTTTCAATGTGCTCTGAAATAAAACTGATGGGCACAACGACAAGGGTTTTCACCCCTTGGGCAGCCAATTCGGGAATGACATCTTCGGTGTAGGGTTGCAACCACTCCACAGGCCCCACCCGACTTTGGTAGGCCAACACATGGGTATTGGGGCGATTCAGCGCGGCCATGATCAGTTTCACGCAGGCTTCGATTTCCTCTTGGTAAGGATCGCCCGCTTCGGTGACATAGCTTTTGGGAACGCCGTGGGCGCTAAAGAAAATCACCGCCTCATCGGGGTTAGCACATTGGTCTAGTTCTTGGCGAATCAAGTCCGCCATCGCAGCCACATAGCCGGGGTGGTTGTACCAAGAGGGAATCAGCGTATAGCGAATCTTTTGTAATTCAGGGTCTTGGTTCCACAGGCTCTCTAGGAGGCGAAAACTAGAGCCACTGGTGCTAATGGAAAACTGCGGGTAAAGGGGTAAAATCACCAGATCGCGAATTTGATCCGCTTTGATTTGGGCGATCGCCTCCTCGGTAAAGGGGTGCCAGTAGCGCATACCAATGTAGAGATTGGCCTCAATGCCAATGCGCCCTAGGGCGTCTTTCAGGGCACGGGCTTGCTGTTCGGTGATGCGCCGCAGGGGAGAGCCGCCACCAATTTGGGCATAGTTGGCCTGAGAGCGACGGGCACGACTCGTGGAGATAAACCAAGCAAGGGGCTTTTGCAGCCAACGGAAGGGCAGGCGAATGATTTCGGGATCAGAGAACAGGTTGTACAAAAAGGGGCGCACATCCTCGGGGCGATCGGGCCCCCCTAAATTGAGAAGTAGTACACCTGTTTGGCTCGCCATTCCCAAAATCACCTAAATCTTTTCGCGATCGCTTTCTTATTGTGACATACTCTCAGGATCTCAGGGGGAGAAAATCTCGGTAAGGTAGGGATTAGAGAATGCTGTTGGTGTGTTCAAACAGTGACCTACGCAATTGATTTTGGAACCAGTAATACGTTGGTGGCGCGCTGGAATTATGCCACCCAAGCAGCGGAAGCGGTAACGCTCTCTGGACTCTCGGTGGGGTTTGGTGAGGTACCTGCCCTCATTCCTAGCTTGGCCTATGTGGAGGATGCCAGTGTCCCCCTTGTGGTGGTGGGGCAGCAGGTGCGCGATCGCGGCTTTGATGTCGTGGGCGATCGCCGCTTTTTCTCGCGGTTTAAGCGTGGCATTGGCGCCACTGTACAGGGCTATTTACCAGAGCTGGATGGCTGTTCTTTGAGCTTTGAAACCATTGGCACGTGGTTTTTGCAAGCGCTGTTGAAAGAACTGAAACACACGAGCGGCGGCGATGTCGAACAGGGGTTGATCTTCACGGTACCAGTAGATAGCTTTGAGACCTATCGCAGTTGGCTGTTGCAGGTGTGTGAGGGGTTTGCCATTGAGCAAATTCGCCTCTTGGATGAACCCACGGCTGCGGCTTTGGGCTATGGCGTGGCCGATCGCCCGCTGATTTTGGTGATTGATTTTGGTGGCGGCACCCTCGATCTCTCCCTTGTGGAACTCAAGACCGATCAACGCCAAAGCCGTCCCTTAGGATTTATTCTCAAGTGGGGCGATCGCCAGTGGGCCTCAAGCGACAACCAACGGCCTCGCACCGCGCGGGTGATTGCCAAAGCAGGCTTGAATTTAGGGGGCACCGATATTGACCACTGGATTGTCGATGAGTGGGTGAAGCGGGGGATGACCGCCAATAGCCTACTGCTGCGCCTTGCCGAGCGCTTAAAAATTCAACTCTCGCAGCAGCCCTACGCCCAAGAACTGTACTTTGACAGCGAAACCTTCACCACCCTTGAACTGCGCCTCGAACGATCTGAACTGGAGGAGATTCTTCGCCAACAGCAATTTTTCCAACGCCTCGATGATGTCCTCACTCAGGTGCTACAACAGGCTCGTCGCCAAGGGATCACCCCTGACACGATTGATGCCGTTCTCTTAGTGGGAGGAACAACGCAAATTCCAGCGGTGCAAAAATGGGTTGCTGAGTATTTTGCGGCAACCAAGATCAACGCCCAACAGCCCTTTACAGCGGTGGCCATGGGTGCTCTAGCCGTGACCCAAGGGCTGGATCTCAAGGATTTTCTCTACCACAGCTACGGCATTCGCTTCTGGGATGCTAAGCTCAACCGTCATGGTTGGCACCCCATTATCCAGCGGGGACAACCCTACCCCATGGGCGAACCCGTGGAATTGATTTTAGGGGCTTCGACGGAGGGACAGCCCAGTATTGAACTGGTGATTGGCGAACTGGGGGACGAGCAAGGGGGGGTGGAGATCTTTTTTGATGGTGATCGCCTGATTACCCGCAGTGCCGGTGAACGCACCGTGCAGCCCCTCAATGACACCCCCCAAGGCAAAACCCTCGCCAAGCTAGATCCCCCCGGCTATCCGGGGAGCGATCGCATTCGGGTGCTCTTTCAAGTGGATGGCGATCGCCAACTGCGGGTTACCGTTGATGACTTGCTCACCCAAGAGCGTCTCATCAATAATCAAATCGTCACCCAATTGCGTTGACCGAATTGCATTGTGACTCCCCATCCCCTACCCCAAACCACTGCCTATGTCCGCATCATTGCCCAAAGTTGGCAAGAGGGTCACATTCGTGGCCACGTCTGCGCCAGCGAGTACCAGTGGGAATTTTGCTGGCAATTTAAGGCGAAAAAACTGCAAATCTCCCCAGCCCTTGGCCGTGCCCTGATCAAAGAACCCTTGGGGCGATTTCTAGAAGCCCAAGATTATCAATTGGAGCCGGGGGGCGATTATGAATTTGTTGTCCGTGCCAAATTTTAGGCTGTTTCCCTGTGCCTAAGCTACAATCAGGGAGAAAACCTGTGCTGATATTGGCAGATAGCCTATGTTCTTGAGCGAATTAGCGCCCCTTGTCAAAGAGTTGAGCCAAAAACCCGTTGCCTTTATGGGCGGCTTTGTCTCTGGATTGTTGGGGTTGAGCCTTGATCAAAAGCCAGTCAGCGATTGGCTCAAGCAGTACGGCGACTATCAGCCCCCCAGTCCGCCACCGCCCCCCCCCAGTGACTTCAAAAGCATTCAGATTGAGTAAGGACACGAGCCACTGCCTGCCGTTGATCCCGTAGGGTCAGCCAGCGGTGATAGGTTTGGGTGTGAATCGCCACACTGTGTCCCATCATCCGTGCGGCAACGGTATCGGGTAAGCCATAGTGAATGGTGCGCACCGCCCACGCATGGCGCAAGTCATAGGGACGAAAGGGCAAGCCGTAGCGACGGAACTGTTGATTTACCCGCTGGCCAATGCGTTGGAGGGTTGTTTGGGTCAAATCGGTATTGATCCTCGGCAACTCGGGCGATCGCAAGCCAAACACCTCGACCCACTGGGGAGGAAAAGGCCACACCTGATGGCAGCCAGTTTTGGTGGTTTCTAGCACCTCGATCATCCCTTCCGGGTCACCTGTGACGAGGCCACTTAAATCGCAGAAGAACACTTCATGATTGCGCAGGCCATAGGTCGCCATCAAGCCATAGACATACCGCCACTGGGGATTGGGAATCTGCTCGTAGGCGGCTAGAATTTCCTCATCACTGGGTAACTCCCGTGGTTGGAGCGATCGCCGCGAATAGGTGCCCCAAAACTGAGCTAGGGGAATCGGTAACTCCACCCCTAGGAACCGACAAAACCCTTGAAAGGCGGTACAGGCCACCTGCCGCTGTCGCTGATCAGCGGGGATTTGCTGCAAGAGACCATAGATCAGTTCTGGTAGTGAATGGTCAGGATGGGCAGCAGCGGCCTTGAGCAACTGCCGCAAATAGGGGGCATAGGCCGTTTCCCACGTCGTACGACTGAGATCTCCTTGCGCCAACAGTGCGGTTTCAAAGGCGGCAATTTGCGCCCCCAAGGATAACTCCCCAAGACGCCCTAAGCCCTTGACCCGTTCATAGTCCTGCCAGCGAAAGGTGTTTTCCAGTAATTTGGCGGCAATAATTTTGGCTTCCTTTTCCGCTGCCTTAAGACCGCTGGGGGTGGCGGGTAACCCTAAACTTAAACGCTGTTGGTGGGGGCGGAGCCGATGGCTGCCCGGTCGTGGCGGCAGGGTACCCCGTAGGCTGAGACGTTGACCGCGTTGTTCAATTTGCAGACCCAACTGCGCCAGTTTCAGGCGTTGATTGACCTGCTGAAGTTGGTGGTCAAGTTTCTGAGGGGACGTGGCCATTGCTGAGGGACTCAGAACTCAACTCGCTGCCGAAATGACCAAAACTGCGGCGAGGACGTTTTTTCCAAGGAATATCAAGAACTCCCGCTTGGGAGCGGCTACGACTAGACTTGTGCTCAAGTTTGACAGGGCGATAGTCCGTGAGGATGCGCAGGCTATTCAGTTCGGCCAAGAGGGTTGCCCCATTGCTAATCAAAACCGCAATTACTGGGTGCAAGCTCAAAAAGACCCCGGCTAACACGACGCTGACATTGGGAATGACCACAAGGGCAATGTTTTGATTGATAATGTTCATCACCTCTTGGCTGAGGGCGATCGCCTGCACCAGTCCCTCAAGGCTATTATTCATCAAGAGAATATCTGCGGTTTGCCGCGCCGCATCACTGCCTTCAGAAAGGCTAATGGAAATATCAGCGTAAGCCATTGCTGCTGTATCGTTGAAGCCTTCCCCCACATAGGCCACGACTTTTTCGCCGCCATTTTTGAACTTCTCGAGGAGTTCAACTTTATCCTCTGGCATTTTATTGGTATAGATTTGACCGAGGCGAAAGCCAGTGGCATAGCCCACCGCATTGGCCACTTCGTGGTGATCTCCCGTCACCATATAGCACTCAATGCCCCGCTGTTGCAGAGCGGCAATCACGCTAGCGGCTTCAGAACGTACGGGGTTGCTATAGAACACCAGTGCCACCAGTTCACCATTACAGGCGACACAGACAAGGGAGCGGTTCCAGAGCACGCCTTCATGGGTGCGCAGTTCATCAAGATCAATGGGCACTTGGCGATCGCGCATCAGTTGGGGGGTACCCACCAAAATCTCTTGACCCTCAACGGTTGCCGCCACCCCCTTACCCGGCTCATAGACCCAGTTGCTATAGGTTCCCCCCTCAATCCCGCGTTCAGCCGCATACTCAAGGATGGCCAGGGCAAAGGGGTGATTGATGGACTGTTCCACGGTGGCCAGCCAATAGAGCAGCGTTTGCTCACTCAGGCCGGGTTTAAGGAGATTCACCCCCACAATCGTTCCCTTCACCTCGGTTAGCGTGCCGGTTTTGTCAAAAACAATGACATTGACCCGTGAGAGCAGTTCAAGAGCGCGGCCATTGCGAAAATAAACCCCAACATAGGGCGCATGGGTGAGGGCTGCCAAAATGGCCGTAGGAATAGTAATGCCAATCCCTGAGCCAAAGTCCAATTGCAGGGGGGCGATCGCCCGATGGGCATCCAAGGTAATGCCATAAACAATAGCAGCCACGCCCATGGCCGGCAAAATGGCTTGGTTCGAGATTTCCTCAGCGTAGTTTTCAATGCGGGTATCTAGTTGCGGCGCTTGGCGAGCCAGTTGCAGCGTTTTGCCCACCTGCGTCTCTTCACCAACGGCTTCGGCAACAACGCAAATTTGTCCCCGCACCACAAGGGAAGAGGCCAGCACCGTTTGTTCAGGTTCACAGGGCAGTAGATCCGACTCTCCCGTGAGAAACTGCCGCTGAATCACGGCGGATCCCCAGAGCACGGTACCATCCACAGGCACCGCGGATCCGGCGGCCACAATCACGCGATCGCCCACCTGTAGCTCGCGCACAGAGACATTTTGGCGAGTGCCGCCCCGCTCTACCCAATAGGTGCGCTGTTGATCGAGGGGGTCAAAGACTTGGTTTTCCCCCACTTGAGCGGTCATATCCCGCAGCGACCCGCCCACTTGACCCATAAAAGCGGCTAACACGGGCGCCATGTATTCCCCTTGCAGCGTATGCAGAATTGTCCAGAGGGATTCCAGTTGGGTGACGTTGAGATGGCGGTGTTCGAGACTCTCTAGGGCTTCTTGGAAGGTGGGCAGTGCCACAATCACAATGACAGTGGCGACAATGGCAGGGTAGAAGGGCGTTTGTACCGGTAGCAGCGCCACGATCGCCAGCGCCAAGGTGGGTAGCGCCATTTTCTCGATAAAGTAAGTGGTGTTCCAAGGGGAGTACACCAACTTATCAATGGGCAGCATTCCCGGTAGGGGTAAACCCTCATCTGCTGCGGCCTGAATCAATTGGCCAAAGCGGTGAAGGGGATTGTCAGCTTCGCGACTGTATTGAACTATCAGGCTAGCGGCGGGCAAGTTGAGGCGAATTTGTTGCACACTGTCTTCTTGGACAAAGAGAGCTTGCAGTTGCCGTCCATAGCGATCGTCATATTGCAGGCGGGGAATCCGCAACCGCACTCGCCCCGGTAAGTGATGCACTACTTCGTAATAAACCCTTGCTGGCGGAGGGGAAAGCACAGTTGCAGTCATGGTCAATTACCCCTAAGAATCAGTTAAGAAAAGGGCTGGGCGGAGCGATGGCGATGGGTCGGCGCACTAATGAGGTCATTGATATTCTGCTGCATTGTTAGGCAAATTGCATCCAAGGGCAGATCATTGAGGTCTCGGCCAAAGGGATTTTCAATTTCGATGCCAATTTCTTCAACGCCAAAGAGGGTAAAGGCAATGAGTCCCACCATTGGCCCCGTCCACCACACAAGGTCATCCACCAGTTGAAAGGGCAGCAGCAAGCAATAGAGGAATAACAACTGCTTGAGATGAATGGCATAGGCAAGGGGCATCGGCGTTTTTAGAATGCGTTCACAGGCTCCCATGGCATCCACCAGTTGCACCAGCAGTTCATCAATGTAGGTGAGCTGATACAGGGACAGGTGCCCTCGGCGGTGTTGTTGGTGCAGATAGTCCTCAATCCACAGGGCAATGCGCAAGGGGACGTTTTGCACCGTTTGCAGTTCTTTGTATTGGTGGGGCTTGAGCAGGGGTTCCAGTTCAGCAAAGGACTCGCCGCGCAGGTGTTGCTTGGTGGCGATCGCAAACACCCCCACTAAATGAACCGCATCAATTTTGGCTTGGCGATCCTTGGGATTATTTTCGTTAATGGCAGTCCACATCAAGCGGGTTAGGCTGCGGGAATTATTAACAATGTTGCCCCACTGGCGGCGACCTTCCCAAAAGCGCTCATAGGCAGTGTTCGTACGAAAGACGAGGAGCAACCCCACCACAATTGAAGGGATTAAAGTGCCCAGCACTGGCCAGTGAACATTGATCACGTATTGATCGATCACTGTGACAAGGAGACCAAACCCGCCACAAAAAAGCACTTCCGAAAGAATGGCAGGAATGACGGAGCCACGCAAACGCAGCGCTAGACGTAACCACTGTGGCGGTTGCAACAGAAACTTCGCCACGCCCGACCGATTTGGGGGTAATTGGCGTCTGGAGGGGTGAAAACCGAGGAAAGAGAAGCGGCTCATGAATACCAGCGGGCGATTCCCACCCCAATCTTTAGCACACTGGCGTGCTGAAACCGTGTTTTTAGGGTGAAGAACAACTGTATAGGCTGCAAATCTTAAGAAAATCCGTTCGCTCTTGCCATTCCTCGGTATAAGTGTTAATTTATATTAAGAACATGAAACACTTTGTAACAAATGGAGTACCAAAATGAAAGGCGGTAGCATCATCGATGATCAAGGCAAAATGAACAACTTTGCCATCGAACCCAAAATGTACGTGATGAGTGAGCCGCAGGCTGGGTTTACTCCCTACGCCGAACTCTTCAATGGTCGTTTGGCCATGATTGGGTTTATCTCCCTGTTGGCCTTGGAAGTGATTACGGGTCACGGTCTGATTGGCTTTTTGAATAGTCTCTAGGTCATTGCTGCGCTCTTAGGCATATCCGTTCTTCAGCAGCCCTTGCGCCGTTAAATTCATGGAATGGGTCAGCCTGCCTCTTGGGGTGGGCTTTTTGCTTTTAGTCTTCATTGAAATTAATAAATCATAAATTATTGTTTACATCTTGCTCCCTTGGACAGAGCTATGGTAGCCTAACCAAAAAAATTGTCTAGTTAACCTATGCTGCGAGAAAAAGTTTTGCGTGTTCTAGGCTACTCGACCAAATGCCTGTGGGCTGATCTGGCAGTTTTGTTCGGTTTGGGTTGTGCCGGCGTAGGCATTGGCTATGGCAATATGGCTGTAGCCACGGGAGGCGTCTCAATTAGTCTCAGTGCGGCTTGGTTTTCTATTCGCGAGAATCAGCAAGCTCTCCTCAGTCAGCAACCCCAAAGGGCGATCGCCCCAAGGGATGAAACAGGTGTCAGTTTAGATCACTCCCAGCAAGAATCCCTAGAGCAAATTCTTGATTTATGTCGCAATTTCTACAGTAGAGCACATTCACAACTTCCCAGTAATTTCCAAGAGAAAGATGTGCAAGTTGTCCTTGAAAGGCTCTTGAGAAGTACGTTTCCCAACTCAGATATTCGACGAGAGTACCCTATTCCTCAGCCCTACTCCCATAGTCGATTTATTGACTTTATGCTTGTTGATGAGAAGTTTGCAATTGAGGTCAAGGTATTCTCAGCACAGAGAGGGCGGAATCGATTATTTGACGAATTAGCAATAGACCTTGAAGCGTACCGCCATAGTGAAATGAGGTTTAGAACATTAATTTGTTTTGTTTATGATCCTAATAATCAATTACCCAATCCACGTGGCTTTGAAAATCACCTGAGGGGCGATCGCGGGGGATTTGAGGTCATCACCATCGTGGCACAAAATCCTTTGTTAGACTAATAGTGGCAGTACCCTTGCGGAGTTTATGATGGAAACCAAAACAATCACAATTCGCGTTAATGCTGAGGCTGCCCGTATTTTTGAAGCTCCTTCGGAAGAGGAACGTCGCAAATTAGAAGCATTACTCAGTCTGAAACTTAGTGATGTCACTCGACCTAAAAGACCCCTAGAGGAAGTGATGAGCGATATTAGTCGGCAGGCTCAAGAACGAGGGTTAACTCCAGAAATTTTGAAATCAATTTTGAATGAGGAATAGAGTGCGCTGCGTCTGTGATACAAATGACATGACAGTTTTTGAAACCAAGCGGTTAGTTGTTCGGCGCTGGCGCGATTCGGATTTGCCTCACATCTTGGCTGTTTATGGAGACGCTGAGGTGACAAAATGGGTTGGCAACGGCAAGCCTATCACTGAAGAAGAGGCTCGCGAGTGGCTTGTTGTGACGCAACGTAACTACGGCAAGTATGGCTATGGCATGTTTGCGGTTGAGTTCAGATCAAGGCCGGGAATTATAGGTTTCTGTGGCATTGTTCACCCTATGGGGCAACAGGAAGCTGAAGTTAAGTACGCCTACTTACCTAGTGTCTGGGGGCAGGGTATTGCCACTGAGGCTTTATCTGGCCTGATCAGCTATGGTATTAACGTCCATGGCCTGTCACGTTTGATTGCAACCACTGCACCGGAGAACACTGCTTCGCACGCAGTACTCCTCAAGGTGGGCATGCGCCGAGCTGAACTGCGGGTAGAGGAAGATGGTAGTTTTACGCAGATTTTTGAGTACGAGGTACCCAGAAGTGCCGCCTAATTCCTTATTGCAGACAAAATGTACAGCGCAGGCTTAGCCGTGGCGGTGTTGGTGCCATCGCCAAGCGTGATGGATGATCTGCTCAATGTCCGGGTACTGGGGCTGCCAGCCTAAGATGCGGCGGGCGCGATCGCTATTGGCAACGAGGATTGCGGGGTCTCCTGCTCGGCGATCGCCCTCAACGACTGGAAGCGAACAACCTGTAACCCTCTGAGCCGCTTCAATAATTTGCCGCACCGAGAAGCCTTGGCCATTCCCCAAGTTAAAGATTTCCGAGTCGCCGCCACTCAGGAGGTACTTTAATCCCAGCACATGGGCTTGGGCTAAGTCCACGACATGGATATAGTCACGAATGCACGTGCCATCGGCTGTGGGGTAGTCTGTGCCGTAGATGGCAATATGGGGGCGTCGTCCCATGGCTGCCTGCAACACAAGGGGAATTAAGTGGGTTTCCGGATGATGATCTTCCCCCAGCCGAGACTGGGGATCCGCACCCGCTGCATTGAAATAACGGAAAATCACAGACTTGAGGCCGTAGGCACTGCCTAGATCGGCCAGCATTTGCTCCACCATCCACTTGGAGCGACCATAGGGATTAATGGGGGCACAGGGACAGGTTTCTTGAATCGGTACCTCTAGGGGCAAGCCATAGACTGCTGCGGTGGAGGAAAAGACAAAATAGGGAATCGCAGCAGCCACCATCGCCTGTAAGAGGGTCAGGGCACCGTGGACATTATTTTGATAAAAGCGCTCGGGGTAGCGGACAGACTCACCCACTTCAATATAGGCAGCAAAGTGCATCACTGCCGTCACAGGATAGGTTTGAAAAATCCAATCCAAGAGGGGGCGATCGCCAATATTACCCACAATGAGTTCTGTTTTGAGAACGGACTCGACCAAATCGCGGTGCCCTCGCTCAAGGCTATCTAAAATCAGTACCTGAAAGCCGGCTTGCTGGAGTGCCAAAACGGTATGGCTGCCAATATAGCCCGCGCCCCCGGTGACCAGAATCAGCGGCGAATCATTATCATTATTAATTGTCATTAAAGACCATCTGTTACACTAGGAAAGCTGCTACAAATTCTGCCATGACCAGTGACTTGCACCATGAAATCACCCAAGAGGTGAAACGACGTCGTAATTTCGCCATTATCTCCCACCCGGATGCCGGGAAAACGACGCTGACGGAAAAGTTACTGCTCTACGGTGGGGCCATTCACGAGGCGGGAGCGGTCAAAGCACGACGGGCACAGCGGCAGGCCACCTCTGACTGGATGGAAATGGAGCAACAACGGGGGATTTCGATTACCTCGACGGTCTTGCAGTTTGAGTACCAAGGCTATCAGATTAACCTCTTGGATACCCCCGGCCACCAAGACTTTAGTGAAGATACCTATCGCACCCTTGCAGCGGCTGATAATGCGGTGATGCTGGTGGATGCGGCCAAGGGTCTAGAACCCCAAACCCGTAAGCTCTTTGAGGTGTGCCAACTGCGGGGTCTGCCGATTTTTACATTCATCAACAAGCTGGATCGGCCGGGGCGGGAACCCCTTGAACTGATTGATGAAATTGAACAGGAGCTGGGGCTGATTCCCTATCCTGTGAACTGGCCGCTGGGGATGGGCGATCGCTTTCGTGGCGTCTATGATCGCCTGCGGCAGAATTTTCACTTTTTTGAGCGCACCACCCACGGTAGCCGTGCTGCGGCTGAAACGGTCATTGCCCTTGGGGATGCTGCCATTGACCCCTACATTGAGTCGTATCGCTTGGAATACAACCAACTCAAGGATGAACTGGAACTGCTCGATGGCGTGGGTGCCGAGCTAGACCTTGATCTGGTGCATCAGGGGAAAATGACCCCTGTCTTCTTTGGTAGTGCCATGACCAACTTTGGCGTGCGCCTGTTTCTGGAGCACTTTTTGACCTATGCGCTGCCGCCTGTGGCCTACAAGAGCGATCGCGGGGCGATTGATCCGACGCAGGAGCATTTCACTGGCTTTGTGTTTAAGCTTCAGGCCAATATGGATCCGAAACATCGCGATCGCGTGGCATTTGTACGGGTCTGTAGCGGCAAATTTGAAAAGGACATGACCGTGAGCCATGCCCGCACTGGCAAAACCATCCGCCTTTCTCGCCCCCAAAAACTCTTTGCCCAAGGTCGCGAATCCCTTGAAACCGCCTATGCTGGCGATGTCATTGGCCTGAATAATCCGGGCATGTTTGCCATTGGCGACACCCTCTATGTTGGTCCGAAATTGGAATATGAGGGCATTCCCTGCTTCTCGCCGGAACTGTTTGCCTATCTGCGCAACCCCAACCCCTCTAAATTCAAATCCTTCCAAAAAGGGGTGAATGAACTGCGGGAAGAGGGGGCGGTGCAAATCATGTACTCCACCGATGAATCCAAACGGGAACCGATTTTGGCGGCGGTTGGCCAATTGCAATTTGAAGTGGTGCAGTTTCGCCTGTTGAATGAATACGGTGTGGAAACCCGTCTTGACCCTCTCCCCTATACCGTTGCGCGCTGGGTACTGGATGGTTGGGAAGCCCTTGAAGCGATTGGCCGCATCTTTAATGCTGTTACCGTCAAAGACAGTTGGGGACGGCCGGTGCTGCTCTTTAAGAATGAGTGGAATCTGCAACAGACCATGGCAGATCATCCCAAACTGCGCCTGAGCGCGATCGCCCCCCTTGCCGCTGCTGTGCCTGCCTAGCTGTCCATGAGTAGTGTCTATACCCGTCCCCTTGCTCGTCTCATTGAGCAGTTGCAACGCCTGCCGGGCATTGGCCCGAAGACCGCCCAACGTCTTGCCCTTCACCTGATCAAACGTCCCGAAGCCGATATTCAAGCCTTGGCGCAAGCGCTCCTTGAGGCGAAACAGCAGGTGGGGCTTTGTTCGGTGTGTTTTCACCTCTCTGCCGAACCCGTGTGTGACATCTGTGCCTCGCCTCAGCGGGACAATCATCTCCTTTGTGTGGTAGCTGATTCCCGCGATGTCATTGCCATTGAAAAAACCCGCGAGTACCACGGTAAGTACCATGTCTTGGGGGGACTCATTTCTCCCCTAGAGGGCATCACCCCAGAACACCTGCACATTCAACCCCTAATCCAGCGGGCAAGCCAAGCACAGGTCAAAGAAGTGATTTTGGCCATCAACCCCAGTATTGAAGGGGAAACCACCACCCTCTATGTGGGGCAGCTTCTGCGGCCTTTTGTGAAGGTCACTCGCATTGCCTTTGGCCTACCAGTAGGCGGTGATCTTGACTATGCCGATGAAATGACCCTTGCCCGTGCCCTTGCCGGTCGCCGCGAAATTGAATGGCAGTAGCTTAGTGCCCTCCCTGCAATCGCCGCAATGCCGTCACAATTTGGTGGATGGCTCGCTTCAGTTGCTCGACCTCGTGGTGTAACCGCTGGTTTTCCGCTTCCAAAGCGGCGAGGCGATTGTCATCTCCACCACTACCTGTTGCCGCCGGTTGCTGTTGCAGTTGAGCAACCGTTGCTTGGAGTTGGGCAAAGTCATTTGCCTTGACAGATTGTGCCTGCAACGCTTGAATGGCGCCTTCAAGGGCAGCCAGTTTGTCATAGACGGGGGTGAGATCCACAGCAACGGGAGCCGCAACTTCCGCAGGTGCTGCTGCTTTGACGGGTCTGGGCTTGCGGGCTTTGCGAAAGGCCTCTTGAATCGCTGCTTCGAGTTGTTCTTTTTCAAAGGGTTTCTCAATAAATTCAAACCACTCAAAGGGTTCTTGGAGCTTTTCGGTGACTTCTTCTTTGCGCCCTGACATAATCACGAGGGGGATGGCGCCAAGGAGATCATTTTTCTCCAATTCTTGATAGACTTCCCAGCCGCTCACCTTCGGCAGCAGAAAATCCAGCATGATCAACGTCGGCTCAGACTGCTCAATGAGTTGCAGACCTTCACGGCCATCCTTGGCCTCAAGAATTTCATAGTCGCCCTCTGGCAACATCTCGCGGACGCGCATCCGGATTACTTTACTGTCATCAATGACAAGGACTTTGCGGCTAGTCACGGAAACACTCCATTCTATACAAGATTCCTATAGCAAGAGATTGTGAATAGAGGGCGGCAGTGGCATGACCACTACGTGATTTCAACCTTAGCATAGCCCTATCTTTGTCAGTTGGCCACCGGCGATCGCCCCCCAGTCGTCGCGAAAAAATTCGCTGCACAGCGCCCCCCTTGAGGGCAGCAGAATGTCACAATAGAAGTCTCAGCCTCATTAAAGATTTGTTAGATAGATCACCCCCTATGCCAGAGTCTGCTGCTGCCCCTATCTACCTTCCCAAAACCAGTGAGTCGGAGCGGATCAAGCGTATTCGCCACACCACGTCCCATATTTTGGCAATGGCAGTCCAGAAGCTGTTTCCCAAGGCACAGGTGACGATCGGCCCTTGGATTGAGAATGGGTTTTATTACGATTTTGACCACCCAGAACCCTTCAGCGAAAAAGACCTGAAGCTGATTGAAAAGGAGATGGTCAAGATCATTAAGCGCAAGTTGCCGGTGATCCGCGAAGAAGTGACCCGTGAGGAGGCCGAGCGCCGCATTCGGGAGCTGGGGGAACCCTACAAACTGGAAATTCTCCAAGACCTCGAGGAGCCAATTACGATTTACCACTTGGGGGATGAGTGGTGGGATCTCTGTGCGGGACCCCACGTTGAAAATACGGGCGAGATTAACCCCAAGGCGATCGCCCTTGAAAGTGTTGCCGGTGCCTACTGGCGCGGTGATGAAACCAAAGCCCAACTTCAGCGCATCTACGGTACTGCATGGGAAACCCCAGAACAACTGGCGGAATATAAACGCCGCAAAGAAGAAGCTCTCCGCCGCGATCACCGCAAACTGGGCAAAGAACTCGGACTCTTTATCTTTGCGGATCCGGTCGGACCGGGACTGCCTCTATGGACCCCCAAGGGAACCATCCTGCGCTCAACCTTGGAGGACTTTCTGAAGAAGGAGCAACTCAAGCGCGGTTATCTCCCGGTGGTGACGCCCCACATTGCTCGGGTGGATCTATTTAAGACCTCTGGCCACTGGCAAAAGTACAAGGAGGATATGTTCCCCCTGATGGCTGAGGATGCTGAGGCTGCCGCCCACGAGCAGGGGTTTGTGCTCAAGCCAATGAACTGCCCCTTTCACATTCAAATCTATAAAAGTGAGTTGCGTTCCTACCGTGACTTGCCCCTACGGTTGGCGGAGTTTGGTACGGTCTATCGCTATGAACAGTCGGGAGAATTGGGGGGCTTGACGCGGGTGCGGGGCTTTACAGTGGATGACTCCCACCTTTTTGTCACGCCGGAGCAGTTGGATGCTGAGTTTTTGAATGTGGTTGATCTCATTCTCTCGGTCTTTCGCTGTCTGCGTTTAAGTAAATTCAAGGCACGGCTGAGCTTCCGCGATCCCAAATCCGACAAATACATTGGCTCCGATGAGGCTTGGTCAAAGGCGGAGTCCGCGATTCAGCGAGCTGTAGAACAGTTGGGCATGGAGCACTTTTTGGGGATTGGTGAGGCTGCTTTCTATGGGCCGAAACTGGACTTTATCTTTGAGGATGCCCTCGGTCGCGAGTGGCAGTTGGGAACGGTTCAGGTGGACTACAATTTGCCTGAGCGCTTTGATTTGGAATACGTTGCTGAGGACAATACTCGCCGCCGACCGGTCATGATTCACCGTGCCCCCTTTGGCTCGCTGGAGCGGCTCATTGGCATTCTCATTGAGGAGTATGCAGGGGATTTTCCCTTCTGGCTGGCACCGGAGCAAGTGCGCCTCTTGCCTGTGGGGGATGAGCAACGTCCCTATGCCGAAGGTGTGGCCACTCAACTGCAAGAGCAGGGCGTGCGCGTCAGCGTGGATCGCAGTGGCGATCGCCTCGGCAAACAGATTCGTAACGCTGAAACCCAGAAAATTCCTGTAATGGGTATTATCGGTGCCAAGGAAGTCGAAAGCGAGACCGTGAGTATCCGCACCCGTGCAGCCGGAGATGTCGGCGCCTTCCCCGTTCAAGAACTGATTGAAAAACTCACCGCTGCTATGACTGCAATGGATGCCGATATTCAGTGGCAATAGTGGGCAATTCACAGACCGTTGGCAATATCGCGATAGGCTTGGAGGGCAGCCTGCTTGGTGGCATCAGGCACGAGGGGAAACGTGCTGAGAATATGCTGGAACTCCTCCTCAGTTAAGCCGTAGAGGTGGGCAACAATGCCATCGAGTTCTGCCCGCAACTTTGCTCGCTCCGCCTCATCTGTGACCCCCACAATCTTCCCGCTTTTGTTACTATTTACTTCTGCTAGCAGGTCATCATATTCTGGCGTGGTGCAAATCAGCTTCCCTGCCCGCTCGACAATCTCAGAAAACCATGGGTCGCCTTCTTGGAGCCGAGGAACAGGCAATTGGTAAATAAAGAAGAAAGACAAATGAGCTGTAACACGCCGTCGAAGATATGCATCAATAACAAATGAATTCATTAAAGAGCATAAGAATATCCTTTCATTGTCCCTCATTCCCATACTATTTCGATTAAGTCCGTTTTTGTTTGGTTGTGTATAATACACCTGCTCTAGTGACATTGTGTGAGGGCAGAAAACTTTTGGTGGGATAACAGTACAGATCATTGTTCGTTCATCAGTATTTCTTGCAACGTCTCTAAAGCCCAACCGATAGCACTGATAATCAAGCTTTTGCCCCGTATCAACGACGTTTTTGCCTAGCAATGCTTTGCGGCCTTCTTTTTCCTCGATCCAGTAGCGGGGTGGAGCAAACTGATGGGTAAACTGATGAATCATCTTGCCTTCGTAGAGGGGCAGTCGGCCGGGGGCTGGCTCGGTCTTGAATAGATGACTGTCATTCGTCATGTGAAATTCCGTAGTCAGTTTAAGGTTCCATTTGCCCTCGATCGTTTCTCCCAATAAAGGGAACCGCAGCATTTTTTCAGCAATGGTAATGTCAATCGCTTCCTTAAACTCCATAATTGAGAGAGAGTCGGGGGACAATTTGCGGATGAGTGGCACTTCCAAGATAATATCCTCTGGTGCAGGAAATGCAGCTAGCTCTGCCACCTCATGGCGCATAAAGCGTACTGGAAAGGTGTCTGTGTGTCCACCTTTTTCAAACGTGAGAATGACAAATTTGAAACGGCTATCTACCCCCTCAAAAATGGCTCGACGATTCTCAAAGCCGAATAAACCAGTGATCTTCGTCTGGGAAAAAAGCATTTCCCGCAGTTGTTTTGTGCCCAAATCTGTATAGATACCGCTGGGGATGACAATACCGCACTCACCCCCTTGGCGCAGCAGATGATAGCAACGCTCTAGGAAGAGCTTGTAAAGGTTAATGTCTGTGCCTGCCTTTTTGCCATTGACCATTGAGATTTGATTGATATAGTCTTCAGCCGAACGGAAATAGGCGCTCACATGGGGAAATTGACTTTGATATTCATTCCAAGCCTTGGCAACTTCTGGATTTTTCAGCAGTTTGCTTTTCTCTTTTTCAAAGGTTTTGATGTCCATTTTGTTTTTCGTGACCACGGCGCTGTATTTGGCAAAGAATTCTTTGGCCTGTGGCTTGAAAATTTCCCACGGTGGATTGGTGATGATGGCGTCAAAGCCTCCCCGCGCAAAGACGGTATCGAAGTGGTAGCCCCAATGAAAGGGTTTTAGGGCGTTGATATCCTCAAGGGTGAGGAGACGTTTCTTGGGCTTGCCGTTGAGTTGGGCTTCTTCGTATTTGATGCCGAGGCGCTGGCTAAATTCCTCAAGGAGCAGTTGGTTGAGTTTCCGTTGCGCTTCGCGGTTGAGCTTGTCAATGTGATCTCGCAGTTGTAGGAGGCGGGTTTCTTGGGGCAGGTCCTGATCGTCAGGCTGAAAAGCGTGTTTCTTGTAGAGAGCAATGCTGTGATTTTTGTCCGCCAGAATCTCCTGATAGGTGGTTGCTGCCAAAGGCTGGAGCAGGTTCCCCTGCAAGACACTCTTGCCCCCTGTTTGGGTGTTGGGAGCAGACAGGCGATCGAACCCTTGGGCATCCACACGAATCAAGCCAATGAGCGAGTTCCCCGCCATGATGTTGAAGTCAATGTTGGGCAGCGGCTCCAGATCAGTAACGGTTTTAGCGGATGCCACCAACGCGAGGAAAAGACGCAGCTTAGCAATTTCTGTGGCTTCTGCCATGATGTCCACACCGTAGAGGTTGTCGGTAATGATCCGCTTTTTGATGTAGTACTCGATGGAGGGATGCTTCGCCGCTTCCTGTAGCCATGCCCTCACCCTCGATTCGCTAGATTCTGGGGGTAATGCCGCAGCCGAGGGCGGAACATCTTTTAGCAATGCCTGCGATCGCGCGACGACGTGGGTGTAGATATTGATCAGTGTTTTCATCGCCGCCACCAGAAACGCCCCCGAACCACAGGCAGGATCGAGAAGGGTAAGGCTGGGTAATAGGTCGTTGAGCAGGCGATCGCACTGAGGAAGATCAAGGGTTTGAATAACGGTTAGCAGTCCTTGCTCAGCAACTTCGGGGCTGAGGGGTGCAAGACGCTCAAGGAGGAGCTTATTGATGGTGCGATCGCACAAATACTCGGTAATTTCGGGGCGGGTGTAGTAGGCGCCAAACTCCTTTTGGTTGATGTACTTTTCAAAGATGTAGCCCAAAATGTCGGGGTTAATTTCGTTGGGGTCTTTGTCGGGGCGATCGTCCAGGTGCCAAGAATAGCGGCTAAAGAGGTCAAGAACCTCGCGAAAGACAGCATTATCAATCTGAATCTGGGGATACTTTTGCTCAATGGGGTGTTGCAAGAAGAGGCCGCCGTTGAGGTAGCAAATCTGGCCAATGCGTGCCTTGGTTTCGGGCGATCGCAAGGGTTCTGGCTGCGCAAATCCCTCAAAAAAGAGCGTCTTGAGAAACTCGTAAAAAGATTGCTGGTGGTTTTGGCACTGCTCCAGTTTGTGCTGAAGATAGAGGGAGTCTTGGTGATTCAAGAAATAGCGCCGTTGCAGGAAATAGACAAACATCAAACGGTTCAACAACACCGAAGCATACCAGCGGCGATCGTCGGTATCCTCAATTCCCGCAATTTGCAAACAAAAGCGTTGATGGAGTTGCTCAAAGTCTTGGAAAAACTGCCGCGTAACCTGCTCAACATCAAACCCCTGCTTCACCTTCTGCACAATGTCCACATGGGTAAGCTGCGACTCCTCAGAAATCGGCACCACCAATGCTTCTAGCTTTTGCAGCAGAGGTTCTGGATCGTTCTCGACTTTGTAGGAGTGCGATCGCACCTGCTTTTGGCTGCCGGATTTAGACTTGAGCCAAAGCCACTCCTGCCGCGTTTTGTCGTGATCTGCCAAAATCAATAGGTGAGATTTGCTGTATGCTTGCAGTTGACGCTCCAACTTCGATCGCCCAGTGCGATCGGGCATCTTGGAGACAAAACATTGATAGACCTTGAAGCCCCGCTTTTGGGCGATCGCGCTCACCTCAAACACTTCACTGGCGATCGCGAGTGACACTGTCTCAGGCGGATCGACAATATCCCAGCCAATTTCCTCAATAAACAGAGACTCAAAATCAAAGGCTTTTAGGTATTGGTGGGCACGGGGGCGATCTAGACGCATCTTCACTGACTCAAGCGGGGGTTACATTTCCAAAAATATAGGGCGTAAATAACAGCAACCTTAGGGCTGCCTTTGAGATAAGGCTAATAAATTCTGTTCACACTCCTGAAAAACAAAGGACAAAATACCTAGAACTTGGGGGAGATTGCCAATGGCGTATAGCTCAGACCCGTACACTGCTCCCGCCAGCGTTAATTTGTAAAATTGCCACCCCTCTCCATTGGTCACAATACCATAAATATCCAGATTTCGACCAATTTCTTTGTTGTTGTATTGGCAGGCTTTCATCTCCGGCAGGCATTGAGCAAGCCCCTGCTCAAAATCATCCCTTTTGGCCTCCACAATGCAAACGAATGGCGCTTCTAAATAGGCCTTACGTTCTGCCACCAGATAGTCCACATACCCCGTGGTCTGCTCATCCGCTAGGGGGGCTGACTTCCAGATTTTCAAGTGCTTAAACTGCCGTAGGGACTCTTGGCAAATGGCATCAATTAAAAGTTTTTTTGATTCCTCGCTACTGCGCAGATCAAAGACTTCAGAAATTTGCCGCAGGTTTTCCTCAAAAAACTCACTGGGGGCGATCGGTGCCACAGACAGCTTCCAAGGAATGATTTCTTGAATGCCTAGGTACTTGAAGGCTTCAGCGTAGGTAAAACTGGAAAAATGCTTCTTTTTGATCCGCGTTGCCATTCTCTGCTACTCCTGTTGCCGCTCTACGTGTTGCTAGCAAAAATGCCCATTGAACAGATAATTTGCGCACCGTGCCGCTGCTCCTCAGGGTTGATGACGCAAAGAGCATTGTGTTCCCGCAAAAAAGTTACCAGCTTGGCCAACTCTTCATCCTTGATGCCTGCTTTGAGTTCGCGACTGAGGTGGGCGATCGCCTGTTGCCGCAGGGGATACTGATTGATGTCCTGAATGGCTTGCTTCAACTGTTCCCACTCGACTCCCGTTGCCAAGATTGGCGTTGTTGCTTGGATGTGCTCCACATAAGCCATCAGGCGATCGTAAACCCGTGCCGCTGTGCTGCGCTGATTACCAAGGCCACCAGCCACTGTTTTCGTTTGCTCTGCAATGAGAGTAGCCCCCCGGGCCACAAGGTCATGGTGTTGGGGATGGCGGGGCATTGCTGGCGTATCGAGGGAGCACCTAGCCATGCGCAGGATGCGGGGCTGGGATTGGGTGACGCTGTTGCCGTCTTTGTCCACCCATGCAAGGGCATCGGTACCATCCTCTGTCCGCAAATAAACCAAGACCCCCTCTGGATCCGCTGCTGTCGGCTGATGCTGGCGGGTGGCATACACCACATTGGGCAGCCGTTCAATCGTGTTCTTGAGGGAAGGGTTAGCATCAATGGCATTCTGCCAAATTTGCAGTGCCTCTGACGGCAAGTCCACATCCCCTTCGTCCACCTCCTCTAGGACGCTGGCGTGTTCGTGGTAGAGATTCAACAGCACCTCCCGCGCTTGCTCATCCTCAAAAAAGGCCTCATCGGTACCCACCACTTCTTGGTTTTGTTGCAGGCGATCGCGCAACCGTCCCCGCAGGTTAATAATCCGTTCAATGCCATCGGCGGGCAAAAAGGAATAACACAGAATCTCCGCTGCCTGCTGACCAATGCGATCAATCCGTCCGGCCCGTTGCACCAAGCGAATAATTGCCCACGGCAAGTCAAAGTTCACGATAATGGCGCAGTCTTGCAGATTTTGCCCCTCACTCAACACATCAGTCGTAATCAAGATGCGCAACTGCTCATCCTCAGGAATTGATTTACCGTTACTGCGCGGACTAAAGCGCCAGACAACACTGGTGGGGTCATTGGATTGCCCCGTGACGACGCCCACTTGACTCATCCCTGAAGCTTGGAGCGATCGCCATAAATAATCTGCAGTATCCGCAAACTGAGTGAAAATCAGGACTTTATCGTTGGGGTGCTGCTCCTGAAGTAAAGCCATTAAAGTGGTGAGTTTATTATCAGTGGCTGGCTGCCAAACCCCTACCTCGCTGAGAATGCTGGTTAAAACTTGAACATCCTCTTGTAAATGCTGCTTTAAGTCCTTGCCAAATAAGCTGGGGCGAATCCACTTAAAACGGCGCTGATACTGTCCTTGATAAGCCTCGTAGAGTGCTTTTGCCCGTTCCTTGAACTGCTCAGGGGTGTCCTTGGCCGCCACAGATACCCCCAAATCAGCCACGGGGGCTTCCTCCTCTTCCTCCATCAATTCTTCCGAGTCATCGTTATCCCACTCCAAAAAGCTAATGTCTTGGGTGCCAATGGGTAAGGGTAAGTCGTTGTCAATCGCATAGAGATAGACATAGTTCCGTAGAATATGTCGCTCCAAGGATTGCAAAAAGGCAAAGCCACTACTTTCTAGCCGCTTGAAGAGATTGGTACGGCAAAAGCCCATCAGCCGCTTCCCTGCTTGGGAAAGATTCTCTAGGAGTTGCTTCTCCGCGTCGTTGGGCGGGAGTGAGGGTTTGGCAGCAGCGTATTGACCCAAGCCATAGCGAGGTAGGTGTAAATCATTCAAGCGGTCAACCACCGCATCACTGTAGAGGTGGGCATAGGGATCGGTGTCCTCCACGGCAAATCGCAACGTGCGGGGTCGACGTACAGGAAAGTACGATCGCTGGCCATCGGCAAATTCCACGTAGTAGCGATCGCCCTCCCGCTTGGCGTAGGTGGCCTTAATAAAACTGCGGGTGCGGCGCACCATATAGCGGCTCATCAACTGCTGCCAATCTTCCGGTTCAGCACTTTGCTCGAAGGCCAAGAGCGATCGCACAGGAATCGCATTGTGCTGTCGGCGGAAGGCCAACTCCCCACCCAATTCGCGAATATAGGCTTCAGGCTTAATCCCCAAATCCGTCTCAGGCCGCAAAAACAGGCGCAACTGTGCCGACAGGTCAAGGTAGGACTTGTTATAGGGCGTAGCCGTGAGGAGAATACAGCGACTACCACTTTGCTCAATGTAGTCTTGAATGGCTTGGTAGCGCTTGCCCTTGGGATTGCGCAGGTTATGGCTCTCATCAATTAACACCGTGCGAAAGCGTGCCGGAACATCGGGGAGTTCCTCAATCACACGGCTCATGACTACTACCTTGCCCCGCAAACCGTAGTGATCCACATAGCTTTGCCACATCCTTTGTAAATTTTTCGGGCAAATAATCAGCGTGCTCGTGCCATACTCTTCCTCGAAAATGTGGGCGATCGCTGTAGCCACCAGCGTTTTGCCCAAGCCAACCACATCCCCAATCATCACCCCATTGCGTTGGCTGACATAGTGAGCAGCAATTCGCACCGCCGCTTCTTGAAAAGGCAACAACCCAAAACGGGCAGGAACGTGATAGCGGCTGAGGCCATCCCGGGCTTCTTGGGACAGGTGGTAAGCCATCTTCAGATAGACGTAATAGGGCTTCAGAAGGCCCCCTGCCCAACTCTCCTCAATAATTGTGGCTAGCTCTTGGGTAATGTCTAGGCAAAACCGATCTTGCCAGCGATCCTCAAACCATCGGGCTAGTTTCTGAGCATCATCCGCATCCACCACTTGGACATTCAGTTCCCCTTGGGACTTGAGACCCGACAGCGTGAGATTACTGCTACCGACATAGCCAACAATGGGAGTGACCGCATCGTTGCGGTAGAGGAGATACAACTTGGCGTGCAGAGGATGACGCAAAAAAAGCTTGACTGTGAGATGCCCCTTGAGCAACTGCTGGCGTAAGCGCTGTAACCCCGCTTCATCGGCGTCCGTGGGTGCACCGTAGGTCAATTGCTGGCGAAATTGTTGCGCCATGAGTTCCTTGAGGCGATACGCTTGCCCCTGATCCATCCGCTCAGACCCAAGACCAATGGCAAGGGCACGCTGAAGCTCTTCTGAGGGCAGCCGCTGCATCCCCACGAGCAAACGACAGCAATTCCCGTTTTGCCCCAAAAACTGCTCAATATACGAGTCAATAGCACGCCAGCCCCGCAGGTTAAAGTAACCCACGCAAAAGTCTGCTCGGTAGGCTTCCTGTAAGCGGTCTTGCAGCTCTGGCAATAAAGATTGCTCTATGTTGTCATAAATCCGTGACATTCTGGGGATTCTCCCCTAGCCAGTGATGGTGGTGGTGTAGGCGTACCCAATATTTTACGAAATAAATTTGATGACAGAATTGCCCTCAACACTGGAGACAGGTTGACCTCACCCTTACAGTTTGTCAAAATGAGCGGCGAGTGGTACTCGCGATCGCGTAGCGTATCCTTCGGGTAATCGCTCTAACAAATTCTCTAGGGAACAGAATGACTGAAACGCCGATTTCACCAACAACGGTTTTACAACAACTGCAATGGCGCTACGCCACGAAGAAATTTGACCCCGATCGCAAAATTCCTGCGGATCTGTGGCAAACACTTCTACAAAGTCTGGTACTGGCTCCCTCTTCCTTTGGCCTGCAACCGTGGAAGTTTTACGTCATTGAGACGCCTGAGCTGCGCCAAGCCCTGCTCCCCCACACTTGGAATCAACGGCAGGTGGTGGATGCCTCCCACTTAGTGGTATTTGCCATTAAAACCAATCTCAATGCTACGGATGTCGATCGCTACCTTGCGCGGCAAGCGGAAGTCCACCAAACCGCAGTGGAAAACCTGCAAAAGTATGGGGATTTGGTCAAGGGCTTTTTGCAGTCACCCCCTTACCCCCTCAATGTGGATGAATGGTCAACCCGCCAAGTTTATATTGCTTTGGGTCAGTTTATGGTGACGGCAGCTCTGCTGGGCATTGACACCTGCCCGATGGAGGGCTTTCTGCCGCAGGAATATGATTGTCTTCTTGATCTGCCTGCCCAAGGCTATCATGCAGTCGTTTTGTGTGCAGCGGGCTATCGAGCGGCTGACGACAACTATGCGACTTTGCCCAAGGTGCGCTATCCCCTAGAAGCGGTTGTGGAAGTGCGCTAAGGTTCACTGAGTGACAGCAATGGGCTTTAGCCCGCCGCAAGCTGCTACGGTTTTAACCTAAGCAGTTAGGCGCTTTCTGGCTTCAGCCACTCAAGGAGTTTAATTTTTCGATAGAGCCGCTGATGAAGAAGCACTGAGCTACAATGGCAAGACAAAAGCTACTTATCGCCCAATGAGCTATACCGTCCGCAAGTTAAAGATTGGCAACAGCGAACAAATGCAAACGCTTTCCCGTGCAGCGGGCGAGTTGTATTCACGGACGGTTGTCAGTTTTTGGCGAACGGTTCGTAAGAAAGGAATCTGGCTTAAATCATCTTCTTTAATGCGTTGGTTGCCCAACGACCCTGAAAATCAGCTCCACGCCCATTCTGCGGATGCAGTTGTCCAAAGCTTCTTCGCTTCCCTCAAGTCTTGGCGCGAGAGACGCCAATCAGACCCAGACGCACGTCCGCCGCGCAGACGCAGGCGGTTTTATAGGGTGCAGTGGAAATCATCGGCTATCAAAGTAAAAAATGGGAAGCTGTACTTGTCTAACGGACGGGACAACGAACCATTAGTCATTGATTGGGCATGGGACACTCCAAAGATGGTTGAAATGGGCTGGGACGGCGAGCAGTATGAACTGAGGGCGATTTACCAAGACGAACCTGTTGCACCTATCGAGGAAGGCGCCGTAGTAGGCGTAGATTTAGGCGAAATCCACCTTGCAGTTGTCCATGATGGCGAACAGACTTTTATTCTCAATGGGCGATTGTTACGTTCCAAGCGTCGTTATCAAAACAAGCTCAAAGGCAAGCTGTCTTCGCTAATTGACACCAAAAAGCCCGGTTCAAAGCGCCGTAAACGGCTAATTAAATCAAAGCGCAGACAACTTTCAAAGCTAAGCCATCAGATCAAAGATATTCTGCACAAGCAAACCAGCAAACTTGTTTCCACGTTCAAAGCTAGAAACGTGCAAACCGTTGTAATTGGGGACATTCGCGATATTCGCAAGTCAGCCAAGTACAGCAAGAAGGCGAATCAAAAAATCCACCAAATGCCGTCAGGACAAACCCGCCAGATGCTTGAGTACAAATGTCATCGAGCGGGCATGAAAACCGTTCTGCAAAATGAAGCGTACACGACTCAAACTTGTCCTGCCTGTGGAAAACGCCACAAACCATCAGGGCGAGAGTATCGCTGCGCTTGCGGATTTCAATTCCACAGGGACGGCGTGGGTGCGATAAATCTTCGCAGAAAGTATCTGGGTCTCATGGCAGTCCCAGTAGTTGGGGTCATGGCTCCCCCCATTGGGTTAAGGTTTTATGCTCATACCCGATGTAGCTCATTGCTTAACAGCATTGAGAAGCCGCCGTCCCTTTAGGACGTGCGGAGAGTCACCCCGCTGGACATAGGCTAAGCTAGAAATAGCTCGGTACCAACGTTTGTATGTCTTTGCACACCGATGATCCCATTGACCACAATTTAGTTGATTTAGAAATCGTTCCCGCTAAAGAAGAAGAGCGCTCTGAACCCACCAACATTATTATTCGCGAGATGGGCATTGATGACATTGCCCCCGTGTTTCACCTTGGCGAGGAACTCTTTACCAGTGATCTGTATCCCTCGCTTTATCGCATTTGGGATGAATGGGAGGTCATTGGTTTCTACAACACTGATCCAGAATACTGTCTGGTGGCCGAAGCCGACTCGCAAGTGGCAGGGTTTATCTTGGGCACAATTATTAGTAAAGCCCCTTGGGTCTATGGCTACATTAACTGGCTGGGGGTACATCCGCAGTATCAACGGCGGGGTATTGCCGACAAGCTGGTGGATAAGCTCATCGAACGCATGATTGAAGAAGGAGCACGGTTTATGCTGGTGGACACCGACCCTGCCAATACCCCCGCAGTGAAGTTTTTTACCCGTAAGGGCTTTGGTAATCCTCGGCGGCATGTCTTTTTTTCGTTAAACTTAACCAAGCACGAAATCTATGGCCGGCTAATTGCCTACGAGCGCGATCGCTCCGAGCGGTTGACCTATCGCCGTCCGCGCCGCCGCTAGCAAGCTGAAATCTAGATCGTCGTTCCTTGGAGGTGTCTGCCCTGGTGACTCTTTCTTCTGGCCCCTCAGATGAGGTTCCCGTTCCTGCCCACATTCATTACGAGCTAGTGCTGCAAATTTTGGAACAGGCCTCGTTGCCCGCTCTCCCCCCCAACTCCAGTGGTTATCAACAGCTTCACAGCGCTGTCATTCATCTGCGCAAAGCCTTAAGACTGCAAAAGCAGTTTGAGGAAGAATGGCAATTGGGCGGCGGTAGTGTCGAGTACCAGTGGTCACTGAATCGCGATCGCCCCCAAGCTCAAAGCAAATAGCCCAGTCCCAAGAGCAAGCTACTCCAAAAATGCAGTTGCACGGCAATAAATTTCGAGTTCTTGATCTGCTCAGGCACACTGTGAAATTGCGCCATCCGCTGGCACAAATAAATCGCCCAGGGCAGTGAACTCAAAGCTAGCAGGGTTGGCCACGGCAGGATTCCCCATGCGACACTGGCCAGCAACACCCCATAAAACAGACCACAGGCACCATAGACCAGTTGGGCACTGCGAGCCGTCCCTAGGCGCACGACCGGCGAACGTTTGCCGGCGGCTAGATCATCGGCCACTTGGTGAAAGTGGGAGCAAAAAAGAATCAGCGTTGTCGTCAGACCATTGAGGATAGCCACCGGCCAAATACTGGGGCTAAAGGTTTGCCCTTGGCTATAGTAGGCAGCAGCGATCGCCAAAGGTCCAAAACAAATAAAACAAATCGGCTCCCCCAAGCCCAAATAGCCCAAACGAAAGGGCGGCCCTTGGTAGCTATAGCCTAGGGCACAGCAAAGCAATACCAACCCTAAAACCGTTGCATCCTGTTGCAGCCAACTAATGGCCGCAATCCCCAGTAGCCCCAAGACTAAGCAGACGTTGCTCAGCCAAAAGATTAGTTGTTTTTTGCCCGTGAGATTAACGACCGAATGGTACTTGTGGCGATCGATCCCCGTCTCGGCATCAAACACATCATTACTGAGATTCAGCCAAACCAAAATCAGCACTGCCGCTGTCAAAAAGAGAGCAAAAGGCCACCAGTGCACTCTCCCTGTTTCGGCGATCGCCACCGCTGTGCCCAACCAAATGGGCATCACCGCCACACTATACATGGGAAGTTTAATCGCCGCCCACCACAAACGGGAGCGATCTATCGATTCTGACGGACGAGCCATCTCACCTATACTTGAGTCACCTTCGTCAGCATATCATTGCCGCTCCTGCCCATAGATCGTTTGTTTGGCTGCCCAAATGGCTTGCCGCAACGCTGGATTATTCAGCTTATAGCTATAGATGCCCAAGTCCCGCGCTAAGGCCACCAGTTGTGGGCGAGTCAGCCGCTCTAGCTCCGCGATCGTCAGCGTTTCGATAGTGGGTTGAGGCGGGCACAGTCGGCGTTCAAGGGCTGCCACTTGCTGTTCTAGGGCACTCAGGCGCTGCAAAACTGTGGGACAGGCCATCGCCGTCGGCTGAAGAGATTGTTGCAAAATTTTACGAATTGTCTCACTAAGGGAACTGTATCCCTGCTGCACTTGCCAGCGTTGGAGTTGGCCATAGAGTTCAGCATCTAAACGAAGCGTGATCTTTTTGTGGGGCATGCCTGAAATTCTAAAAAAAACCGACAAACTTACGTACAGTCTGTCGGCTCGTTGTGTGTTCCCTGTTGATGACTCGGATAGTACTGAGTCACTATTTAGTATGACCTATCCCTCGATAGAATGACTGTGACGATGATCACAACTTAGCCGCCTTTGATTGCGTTTCACCAAAGTCTCTGATTAGAATTCCTAAATTCCCTATGACTTCTACCCTAGACGGCACGATTCTTTTGCCGCAGAACCCCCTCAGTGCTCCTCTGCGACGGCGTTTACTCCATGTAAATGGGATAGGGAGCGATGCTGCCAAGCAACGGCGGGATTTGAACCGTCTGGCCGAACTCACAGCGACTTATCCTTTAGAAATTCGGGGCATTCACAATCAGACCCATGGCTTTCAAGCGGATCTCTTGGAAAGTTTCCTCGGTAAGGCAGAACTCTACCGTTTTTGGCCCCAGACGCCCGCCCCAGATCCCAGCAAAGATCGCCGTTATGAGTATGCCAAACTCCTTGGCCAACTGGTGAGCAAAGACCTTGCCGACGATGCCGATATTCTAGCGATCGCCCAACCGAGCCAACTGCAACAGCGCCCCCTCGATATCAACAGCACCGCTGACTTAACGAAACTCCTTGACCTCTCGTTCCTACAAAAATTAGGCTGGGGGGATTTTGCCCAGTATCTCTACGGTACCTTTCCCGCCGGTGCGCCGCGTCCCACCCTACGGTTGGCCTATGAAATCGTCAAGGGATTACAAGCGGGGGCGGAATTGTACCTTGTCGCCCATAGCCAAGGGTTAATTATTACTGCCCTTGCCTGTCACATTGTGCGCCAATTGCTGCTGCCGCAAACGAAATGGATGGAGATGGTTCATCTCATTGGCTATGGCCCGGCCATTTTCTTTGCGGATTTACCGCCAGAGCTACAGCCGCGAACCATCTTAATTCAACACCGTCAAGATGTGGTGGCCGAAACCCTGAGCAATCTCCGCAATGTGGATTTATGGACTAACTTGCAAACTCAGATGGAAAAAGCCATTCACTACGCCGATGATCTGCTGAAAGTGCTCGGTCAAGATAGCCACCACTCCGCCAGTTTCTATTTGGGGTTACAGGACAGCCCCAGCAGCCGGCGATCGGCAGAACTGATACAAATTTTATTAACCCAAAGCTGGACAGCCACCCCCAGTCTTGCCGTCCTGAGGGGCACACGGCTCATCCTTGAACTTTAGCGGATGAGTGGCAGAAGCCGCTATCCTAGTAGAGAGAAAGAAATAGGAAGAAGGACAAAATAGAACGCAAATGAAGGGTCTAGAAAAGATTATCCCCCTAGATGGCCGGGATATTAAGGTAGTATTGCAAAAATTTGCCCCCCAAGCCGCCGGTTCCATTCTCATTAGTTCGGGAGAAACGGCTGTCCTAGTGACGGCGAATCGTGCCGCCGCTCGTGAAGGCATTGATTTTTTACCCCTTGTGGTGGATTACGAAGAACGCCTCTATGCCGCTGGGCGGATTCCCGGCGGTTTTTTACGGCGTGAGGGTCGCCCCCCCGAAAAAGCAATTCTCATTGGTCGCCTAATTGACCGACCGCTGCGCCCCCTCTTTCCCCAATGGTTGCGCGATGATCTGCAAGTGGTGGCCACGACGGTTTCCTTGGATGAAAATGTTCCCCCCGATGTATTGGCGGTAACGGGAGCCTCGATCGCCGTTCTCTTGGCGCAAATTCCCTTTAATGGTCCAATGGCAGCGGTGCGGGTGGGCCTTGTGGGGGATGAGTTTATTATCAACCCCACCTACAAAGAAATTGAGCGCGGTGGCTTAGATCTGGTCGTGGCCGGCTCTCCCGATGGCGTGGTGATGGTGGAAGCTGGTGCCAACGAACTGCCCGAAGCCGATATGATTGAGGCTATTGACTTTGGCTATGAGGTGATCCAAGACCTGATTCAAGCGCAGCGGGATCTCCTCAAGGAATTGGGTATTGACATCATCCACGCCGAACCGCCAGCGATTGACCCCACCTTGGAAAACTTTATCTACGATCGCGCCGTTGAACCGGTCAAAGCCATTCTCAAACGCTTTGAAAAGGACAAAAATGTCCGCGATGCTGCCCTCGATGAAGTGCAAGGGGCGATCGCCCAAGAAATTGCGGCTCTGCCCGAAGATCACCCGGTGGCCGTAGCGGCGGCGGAAAACCCCAAAGCCCTGCCCACCCTCTTTAAGGCCGTGACGAAAAAACTCATGCGGCAGCAAATTATTGAAGAAGGGGTGCGAGTGGATGGCCGCCGTCTCGATGAAGTGCGTCCCATTTGGTGTGAGGTGGGGGTTCTGCCAGAGCGGGTTCACGGCAGTGCCCTCTTTAATCGCGGCTTGACGCAGGTAATGTCTGTGACCACCCTCGGTTCTCCTGCCGATGCCCAAGCCCTCGATGATCTGCATCCCGAGGACAGCAAGCGTTATCTGCACCACTACAACTTTCCCCCCTACTCTGTGGGTGAAGTCAAACCCCTGCGATCGCCCGGGCGGCGGGAAATTGGCCATGGTGCCCTTGCAGAGCGTGCCCTTGAACCGGTCATTCCCCCCAAGGAAGAGTTTCCCTATGTGATCCGCGTCGTGTCGGAGGTGCTTTCTTCCGATGGTTCGACGTCCATGGGATCCGTTTGTGGTTCCACCCTTTCCTTAATGGATGCCGGGGTACCGATTCGCAAGCCCGTCAGTGGGGCGGCCATGGGGCTGATTAAGGAGGGCAATGAGGTACGTATCCTGACCGACATTCAGGGGATTGAAGACTTCCTTGGCGACATGGACTTCAAAGTAGCCGGCACCGATAGCGGCATCACCGCCCTGCAAATGGATATGAAAATTACCGGCTTGCCCGTTGCCGTGATCAAGCAGGCGATCGAACAGGCCCGTCCGGCACGGCTCCATATCCTTGAGAAAATGCTGGCGGTGCTCGACAAACCCCGTCCCCAACTGCCCCCCAGTGCGCCACGGCTGCTGACGTTGCAAATTCCCCCCGATATGATTGGCCTCGTCATTGGTCCCGGGGGTAAAACGGTGCGTGGTATCTCTGAGCAATACAACGTCAAAGTGGACATCAGCGAAGAAGGGCTGGTCACCATTACTGCCCCCAATGAAACCAACGCCAAGCAAGCACGGGCGGCCATTGAGGGTCTGACGCGAAAGCTCAACGCCGGTGATGTCTATCTGGGCAAGGTGACGCGGATTATTCCCATTGGTGCTTTTGTCGAGTTTCTCCCCGGCAAGGAGGGGATGATTCACATTTCCCAGTTGGCGGAGTATCGCGTTGGCAAAGTCGAGGACGAAGTGAAAATTGGCGATGAAATTGTGGTCAAAATCCGTGAGGTGGACAGCAAAGGCCGCATTAACCTGACCCGCCTTGGTATTCATCCCGACGAGGCCGAAGCCGCCCGCAGTAGCTCCGTTGTCTAGCCCATGGTCACCATGCCCAAGTCATCACCGCATACGTTCCTCTTGGAGGTGGGAACTGAGGATCTCCCCGCCCGCTTTGTCAGTAGTGCCCTGCGCCAGTGGCACACCCTGATTCCCCAAACCCTCAAGGAACAGGGACTGGTGGGAGAAGTCAAAGTCTGGGCAACCCCGCGCCGCTTAGCGGTACTGATTGAGGGCTTACCGCCCCAGCAGCCCGATCAAGCAATTGAAATCAAAGGGCCAGCGGCTAGCGTGGCCTTTCGCGAGGGGGAACCCACCCCGGCCCTATTGGGGTTCCTGCGATCGCGCCAAGGGAGTCTCGAGGAAATTGAAATCCGTCCCACCGAAAAAGGGGAAGTGGTCTATCTCAAGCAAGTCCGCCCCGGCCAACCGACGCCCCAACTATTGACCGAGTTGGCACCACAGTGGATTGCCGCCCTTGAGGGTGCCCGCTTTATGCGCTGGGGGGATGGGGATTTGCGGTTTTCCCGTCCCATTCGTTGGCTGGTGCTGCTGTGGGAAGATCAGGTGCTGCCCTTGGTCTTGGAGAGCCATTCCGTGCGCATTGCCAGCGATCGCACCACCTATGGCCATCGGGTGCTTTCCCAAGGCGCCATTGTCCTCAAGCATGCCCAAGACTATGAAGCGGCTCTCGAAACAGCGGGAGTCTTGGTGGATCCAGAGGTTCGCCAGCAACGGATTCGCGAGCAAATTGCTGCCCTTGCTGCGGAAGCAGGGGGATGGGTGGATTTAGAGGTGCCCCTTTTGGAGGAAGTCACCCACCTCGTGGAATGGCCAACGGCAGTCTTGGGGAGTTTTGAAGCGCGATTTCTTGCCCTGCCCCTTGAGGTGATTACCACCGTATTGGTGTCCCATCAGCGGTATTTTCCTGTGTACACCGATGCCACTCGCCAAGGGCTGCTCCCGGTGTTCATCACGATTAGCAATGGTGATCCTGCGGCCACCCCCTTGATTCGTGCTGGGAATGAGCGGGTGATTCGTGCCCGCCTAGCGGATGCCGAGTTCTTCTATAAGGCGGATACGGCACAGCCCCTAGAGCACTATCGTGACAAACTAGCCACGGTCACCTTCCAAGATGAATTGGGATCCATGGCCGCCAAAGTGGAGCGGCTAACGGCACTGGCTCGCCAAATTGCCACCGCCTTAAATTGTGCGGCTGCGGACATTGCTGCCATTGAACGCACGGCCTGCCTGTGCAAAGCGGATCTGGTGACGCAGATGGTGGGGGAATTTCCTGAACTTCAGGGCTACATGGGGCAAGTCTATGCCACAGTCTCCGGGGAGGCGCCAGCGGTGGCCACGGGGATTTTTGAACATTATCTGCCTCGTTTTGCCGGCGATCGCCCGCCCCAAAGTCTCACGGGTCAGGTGGTGGGATTGGCCGATCGCTTGGATACTCTCGTCTGCCTTTTTGGTATCGGCCTGTGTCCCACGGGGTCATCAGATCCCTTTGCCCTACGGCGGGCTGCCAATGCCGTGATCACCATCCTCTGGCAGGGGGAGCATCACTTGGATCTCCTCGCTCTCCTGCATGAATACGCCCAAGCCTTTTGTCGCCAATTTGCCGCCAAGCTCAGTGCCGCTGACTTAGAGCAGCAACTGCGGCAGTTTTTTAGCCAACGGCTGCGAACCCTACTGCAAGAAGATCTCAGCATTGAATATGACTTGGTGAATGCCGTGATTCCAGAGGATCAGGCGGAGTTGCAGACTCGTGCCCTCAGGGATGTGGTTGATGCCCGCGATCGCGCCCAATTTCTGCAAAAACTGCGCCAATCCGGTGAACTGATGGCTATTTACCCGACGGTGAACCGTGCTGCTCGCTTGGCACGCCAAGGCACCCTAGGCACAGACTGCCTGAATATCCGCGCCGTCAAGGCCAAGCACCTCGAAGCCCCTATTGAAAAGGAATTTTATGCCGCCCTCAAGGACATCTTGCCAAAGGTACAGCAGGCGCAGGGGCAGCGTGCCTATGGGGAAATTGTGGCTGCTTTAGTCTCCCTTGCCCCGATTGTCAGTCGCTTCTTCGATGGTGAGGAAAGTGTCTTGGTGATGGCCGAGGATGCAACCGTGCGTGCCAATCGCTTAGCGCTCCTTGGTCTGTTGCGCAATTGTGCAGCTATTATTGGCGATTTTGGGGCGATCGTCCAAACGGAGAGCCTTCCATCCAGCTCATAGTGCTCACAACGTTTGGCAGGAACAAAAGTGTTGCTTAGCTCACAGCGGCAACGCATAATTGAGAGTACCCCAATTGAGAATTGCCGTGGCCTGTTCATCTGAACAGTCGCTCAATTGGTGTTTAGACCGTTTGCGAGAATTGCCATGACTGCTGAACCCCCGGCCAAGCGCCCCCGCGCCAAGAAGACCCCAGCGACTCCGCCAACGCCTTCCCCTGAGTTAGAAACCAAACCTCGCCCAGAAATTCTCGGTGTTGCGGCAGCGGGTAGCTCACCACCCAAGGTCAATACTGCTCCTGAAGCCCCCATTCCTGAGCAAGAAGAGCTTCCTTCCCGTCCCCAGCCGATTCCACCCCCCAGTGAACGGATGCAATATCGGGCGATCGGGGTTGTGCGCGGTCGCTATGTGCCCGCTTCGGAGGAGGAGTTCAACCGAGGGGTGATGATAACCGAGGATGGCGTGGAGATTGAAACCGTCCTCTTGGGGCAGGTGATGAACCTGATTAAAAAATATCTTGACCTCAATGAACCCCACCTCTGGGTGGTCTATCCCCGCACCCGCGACGTTGACAAAGAAGAGGTGAAACTGCACCTGCAAATTGTGGGCGTATGGGAACCGGAACGCTTGCAACAGGCCAATGCCACAGCAGCAGATCCCGGCGTCAATGACGGCTACTTTTCTGTACGCGGAGAAGTGATCTTCAACTCCCAAGAAAAGAACTTTGTCGTCGTTAAAATTCAACAGTTGCCGCGCCGGCGGGGCGAGAAACCCAAAGCCTTCAAACTAAAACTAGTGGGAACAGTGCCCATGAAATCGCCGGGCTACTTTTGGGACTTTCAAGTGCAGCGACAGGGGACAAGCTTAGTGGTTCAGGAGGCAACCACGGTGGGTATTTTGCCCCCCCGCAAAATCAAGAAGCCCAAGAAAGCCAAGGCACGGCCAGCCCGTCCCCAAAGACCGCAGCCTCAGCGTCCCGGTTCATCGCCCACATCGCCGCGTTCGACGTCCTTTCGCCCGGTTCGGCGATCGCCCAACCCACCATTGAACTAGCGCCAAGGCATGGCTTGTCGAGATGTTGTAAATTTTTGTAAATTTGTTGCACTGCCAACAACAACTTAGACACCGTACTTGATCATTTAGCCCACCTACTGCGAGGAATACCATGACGATTCAACTAGGGGGACATCGCACCGCCCGTCGCGCCTACGGTATTGATGAAATTGCCCTTGTCCCCGGCAACCGCACCCTTGATCCCCAACTGGCGGATACCCGCTGGCGCATTGGTACCATTGAGCGGGAAATTCCGATTATTGCCAGTGCCATGGATGGGGTCGTGGATGTCACGATGGCCGTCAAACTCAGCCAAATGGGGGCACTGGGCGTCCTCAACCTTGAGGGGATTCAAACCCGCTACGAAGATCCAGCACCGATTCTCGAACGCATTGCCAGCGTCAGTGTCGATGAATTTGTGCCCCTGATGCAGCAATTGTATGCCCAGCCGATTCAGCCCCACCTCATTGAAAAACGCATTCAAGAAATCAAATCCCAAGGGGGGATTGCTGCCGTCAGTTTAACCCCAGCGGGGGCCAGTCGTTTTGGCGATGTTGTGGCAGCGGCGGGGGCCGATTTGCTCTTTGTCCAAGCCACCGTTGTCTCACCGGCTCACCTTGCCCCTGAGGGAACAGATCCCCTAGACCTTGCTGCTTTTTGTGAACGGATGCCAATGCCCGTCATTTTGGGGAACTGCGTTACCTATGAGGTGGCCCTCAGTCTCATGCACTGTGGTGCGGCAGCAATTCTGGTGGGGATTGGGCCAGGGGCAGCCTGTACTTCGCGGGGGGTGCTTGGGGTGGGGGTGCCTCAAGTGACGGCGATCGCCGACTGTGCAGCCGCACGGGATGCCTATTTTGAAGAGACGCAACGCTATGTGCCGGTGATTGCCGATGGCGGTCTTGTCACGGGGGGCGATGTCTGCAAGTGTATTGCCTGCGGCGCCGATGCGGTGATGATGGGATCCCCCTTTGCCCGTGCCAAAGAAGCTCCCGGTCGCGGTTATCACTGGGGTATGGCCACGCCTAGTCCGGTGCTGCCTCGGGGGACGCGCATTCATGTCGGCACCACTGGCACCCTTGAGCAGATTCTGCGGGGACCCGCCCAGTTGGACGATGGTACCCACAACTTCCTTGGGGCATTGCAAACCAGCATGGGCACCCTTGGCGCCAAGGATCTGCGAGAAATGCAGCAGGTGGAGATCGTCATTGCTCCTTCCCTGCTCACGGAAGGCAAAGTCTATCAAAAAGCGCAAAAACTGGGGATGGGTCGCTAGCCAAGAGGCAGATAGCTATAGTCAATGCGGCCACCACCGCGAAACTGCTGCTGATAAGCGATGCTTACGGGATCCTCACTGGGGTAGAGGGTATCAATGCCAATGCCATTGCGGCCATACTCTTTGCCAGAGCTATGGATATACTGCCCCTGCCCCAGATAGAGACCCACATGGGTCGCCTTTTCACGGCTACCGAAAAACACCAGATCACCCCGCTGAAGCTGGGGTAAGGTTTCCTCAATGGAGTTGCTCCCTAGGGGCGTAGCAAAGGCTTCCTGCTGATAGGCATCACGGGGCAGCCAAACACCTTGACTGGCAAAACTGGCCTGCATCAAGCCAGAGCAGTCGTAGTTGGGGGCGACGGTTCCGCCCCAGAGATATTCATGGGGGATCTGCTGTGCCGCGCAGCAAAAGGCAATAACCTCTTCAAGGACAGCCTCGATGTAGGCGCGATCGCGGGCAATGGGTTGATAGGGCTGAGTGGCGGGTATGAGATGGCGGTAATCTCTTGGATCCAGCCAGCCCCAGTATTCATCCTCAGCAAGTTGCACGTAGGTACGTTCAGCCCCCAAAGCAGGTGCCCAGAGCAAGCGTCCTGCTGCCCCTTGGGTCGCCAAGCGATCGCCCGTGGGGGCGTCGTAGAGGTTCACTGTGGCCGTGAGTTGATAAAGCTGCATATGTAATTTCTTGTTCTTAAGGTGACCGAAGAGGGGTATCAGTGAAGCTGGTCTGTACTGCTACATGACATCGACTGAGTAGGCACGGATTGCTGTATCTACTGTCGCAATGGTCAAACCGTTTTGTAAGGCTTGACAAATGAGCATCCTGTCAAATGGATCACGATGCAAGGGTGGCAGTTTAGCCAGTTGAATTACACTGTTTTCATCAAGACCAAGGCTGTCAATTTGATGCAGGTCACGTTGTTTAGGCAAATATATTGCGGGAGGTTCTGGTAAAGGTAGCTTGCCTAGTTGGTGCTTAACAATTGCTTCCCAAACTGAAACTGAACTCAGATAAACCTCATTGTCTGGATCACGAATTGTATCCCGAAGATCTGTTGATAACTGGATATCACCACTAATGAACCATAAGAAAATATGCGTATCTAGCAAAATTCTCATTGACAGCTCTTTTTAGAAGGATTGAACTTACCTAGAAAAGCCAAAGTCCCTTTATGACAGGGTTACAGCCTCTCCATGACCCCCATATTTTAGGAAAGGGCTGTACCCTCGAATGCGTTGAGCAGATCTTCCGGCAAAGGAGCGTCGAAATCATCTGGAACGGTAAACTCGCCCGCACATAAACCAAATGGTCGCAATTGCTTACTCTTGCCAATAGGTTTAAGAGGTTTAAGTTCAGCAATTGGCTGGTTAGATCTAAAAATAACAAGGGTCTCACCTGCCTCTACTTGATCGAGATACTTGAGAGGATCACGCTGAATCTCATCAACCGTTACATTCAACATCGGCTTGCCTCAACACAACTTGATATATGCATCAAAATCCAAAGCAGTGAAACATTTCAAGGCTTCTCTCCCCCTCTTTAGTGATTCCAAGTACAGGTCGCAATGCCCATCAACAAACTAAAGGCTGGGTAGAGCGGCTCTTGGGGCATTCATGGCTTTGCTACTTTATTTTAATTTCTTTCTCTTAAGGCGACTGAAAGGAGGTCAGCCACAGTTCAATAGGGGGCAGCCGCAACGGGAGCAAACTGTGCCGCCACATCCCCCACCAACTCAGGATGATTCGGATCTAGCATCATCACGGGTGCCTCAGGGTGCAACTCAAACTTCTCTAGGGGAAACCAGAGGATGTTGGGCGCTGTGGTTAGCTCAAAAACGTAATAGCGGTGGGTTAAATCCATAACGGTGCGGTATTCGGTGTTGTAGAGACTTCCCGGCACTTTATTGGGGGCACCAAAGGGGACAGAGACATTGCGGGCGATCGCTAATACACTGGCGATCGCTTCCCGTTGATTGCGGGGTTCGGGCAGCACCTGCAAGAAATAATCAGCCCGCACAAAGCGATGGCTGGGATCCACATTTCCCGGCAGCGGTGTTTGGCGTGTGGCATTGGTGAAATCAAACTGGGCACGGTAGGCCAACTGCTCATCATAGGGGGGATCGTTGGTCATGATTTGATACTGGCGTCCATGGTGGATAACCAGTTCACCGTTGAGATATTCCAAAATGGCCGAGTCACCACTGGCATCGGCGATCGCCACATGAACCGTGCTGGCAAAGCCCTGTACCGTGATCATCACGGGTTGAATCTGAGCCATGAGGTTAAGGGCTTCCTTCACCGTTGCCGCATTATCCAGCAGGTATTGCCCCCAGAGTCCAGCGTGTACCCCCTGTTTTTGTGGATGGCGTGTGCCAAAGTCCGTTGCGGTCAAATAGAGTAGATGTACTGCCAAGCCCTGTTCATTGAAGCCATCGACGGTTCCCAAGCCGTACATACTGACAACGGCACTGCCATAGCGCGACTGCCAACGGGCGGGGTTTGCCATTTCAAGGGCGGTGGTGCCCAGATGATTGCCCTGACGCTGACGCCCACGCGGAAAAATGATGAGCTTTGGTTCAGTGGTGGTGGGCCAGTCCATGGTTCGCGCCACAAAGACCCCTAGGGCATTAGTATTCCAGAGAATGCGAGTACACATGGAACCCTCAACAGCAAACGGCGGCATTCAAGAGGGACTTAAATAACTGCAAGCCGTCTAAGGTATGGTCACTAGGGGAGTGGCTCAAGGCGGGGTCAGCGGCGCGCTCAGGGTGGGGCATCATTCCCAACACATTGCCAGCAGCATTGCAAATACCCGCGATATTGTTGAGCGAACCATTGGGATTACTTTCGGGGGTGACATTCCCTTGGGCATCGGCGTAGCGAAAGAGGACTTGGCGGTTGGCTTCCAGTTCAGCGAGGGTGGCAGGATCGGCATAGTAGCAGCCTTCACCATGGGCAATGGGCAAGCGAATCACCGTTTTATCGCCATAGGCCTGTAGCCACGGGCGTTCCTTGGCTTCTAAGCGTAAATGCACGCGATCGCAAATAAAATGCAAGTCGCGATTGCGCACCAGGGCACCGGGGAGCAGTTTTGCCTCGGTTAGGATTTGAAACCCGTTGCAAATGCCTAGCACCCATTTGCCAGCGGCGGCATGGTCTTTGACGGCAGCCATAATTGGTGAGAAGCGGGCGATCGCCCCACAGCGCAAATAATCGCCAAAACTAAAGCCCCCCGGCAGCACAATCAAATCATAATCGCTCAGATGGGTCTCTTCGTGCCACAGCAGTTGCGTTGGCCATTGGAGAATTTCACTCGTGACGTAGGCCACATCGCGATCGCAATTGGATCCGGGAAAAACAACAATCCCCACGTTTAGGGCATGACTCACAGCAATCCATCCATCACGTCAGTAATCGGCTTTAATTTGGCAGGGGCATGGAGTAGCTCAATATCCCGTAGCCAGACCACACCGCGTCCCATAAATTCCACCCCAATTTTAATCAAGCCGGGGGTCTGGGGTTCTGGTTTGAGGTGAAAAGGCACTTCGCACAGGTGCCAGTCGCGATCGCCCACAAGGGAGACCGTGCGCGAAAATGTCCAACCAAAGGGTTGACTGCGGCTGAGGAACAGTTGTCCCCCCTCGGGCAATGCCCCGGTTTTCACTAAGGCACGGCACAGAAGCAGTTGATCGCCCCCTTGGGCAGAGGGCACTTCCAACCACAGATGGGCTTCCGGCAGTTCAAAGAGGGGAATCGTCTGCGGCCAGTGGGACTCCAGACACCAAGCAGCACCTTCGACCCTAATGCCCGAACCGGCGATCGGTTGATCTACACCCGCCCGAAAAAGGGCAATACGTTGGAAGGGGGCAGCGGGTTCCGGTACTTGCAGCAAAGGGGCAAGGGTCTCCGCCAAGGACTGTAATCCCGATTCAATCCCAGCCTTGATGCCCGCCTCGATACTGGCTAATAGATCATCCCACCAGTTGAACATCGTGCCTACCCTGCGGCAGTTGCCAGCTCCTGCAATTCAATGCGAAAGGTTTCAATCACGGGATTGGCCAACAGTTGATCGGCAATGTGGCTGAGTTGTGCCTCGGCAGTGGCGCGATCGCTAGCCTCTAAAGTGAGTTCCACCAGTTTGCCAATGCGCACTGATTGTACATTTGTATAGCCCAGATGATGAATTCCCGCCTGTACCGCGACGCCTGCGGGATCTAACACCGATGGTCGCAGCGTAACAAAAACCTGTGCCTGAAATTGTGCCATGGACTATACCTCGCGGGGGGACTGCTCGATCAGGGACTTCACACCCTCAATCGTTGCCGGGATACTGCTGGGATCCATAAATAGTACTTTACTGCTATCACTGTGGCCAATAGTGCGTCCCATATCCAAATAGCCCTGAGCAAGCAGAAACTGGAGCGCTTCCTTCGCCTTCGGATCTTCGCGCAGTGCTGCCGCAATAATCTTCATTGCCTCTGCGGTTCCTTGGGCACGCAAAATCTGATCTTGGCGCTCAGCTTGGGCACGCAACACCACCACTTTTTGTTCCGCTTCCGCTGCCAGAATAGCGGCTTTTTGTTCGGCCTCGGCGGCTAACACTTGGGCTTCCGCTTTACCGCGGGCAGAGTTGATCGCTGCTTCCCGTTCCCCTTCAGATGTGAGAATCGCAGCACGTTTTTTGCGCTCCGCAGACATTTGCAGTTCCATCGAGTCTTGAACCGCTTTTGAGGGGGCAATATCTCGCAGTTCGACACGGGTCACCTTCACCCCCCACGGATCTGTGGCAATATCGAGATCCCGCAGGAGATTCTCATTCACCTGAGTACGAGCGGTAAAGGTTTCATCCAGCTCTAGCTTCCCCATTTCTGCCCGAATCTGCGTTTGCACCAGATTCACCATTGCCATCTTCAGGTTTTCCACCTTATAGTAGGCGCGCTCCATATCAATAATCCGCCAGTAAACGACGGCATCCACCGTAATTGTCACATTGTCACGGGTGATACACTGCTGCGGCGGAATATCCAACACCTTTTCCCGAATCGTTTCCTCAAAGACCACCCGATCAAGGATCGGCACTGTAAAATTCAACCCGGGTTCCAAGCGACGGCTATAGCTGCCCAACCGCTCCACCAAGGCCATATTGCCCTGATTGACAATCCGCACAGAGTTGGCGACACCCCAGCCCCCAAACCCCAGTAGAAACAGCAGGCCAAAGAGTTCACCCATAGTTTCCGTTCCCAAACTAGTTCACTACTACTCTAGTGGCTCACAGCCTGAGCGTTATGCCTAGGAGGGGTGAATTCATAATCTGTTACTCAAATTTCGTTAATGCAGAGGATGTGTTGTTAAGCTATAAAAGAACGCTTGACAATTAAACTTTTTGTGTTTACGCTTAACCAAGTACAACCTTATATGAAAATGACATCTATTCTATGTGGATGCCGGTATATGCTGCCTTAGCCATCATTGCTTTTTTTAATCTGTATATTTTTTCTAGGTTTACTGTTGATGATGCATTTATTACATGGAGATACGGTAGAAATTTAGTTGAGTTTGGTATTTGGGGATATAATCCGACTTCGTTTGATTTAACACAGGCATATACAAATCCAATATATGCACTGGCATCTATTATTCCTGCATTTCTAAAAATTGATTTTGTTTTATTCTTTAAGTTATTATCTATTCTTATATTCATTTCATTTTTTATCTTATTCTATAAAAATGTAGAGAATAAAAAATTAGGTATTTTATTAATCTTGGCTTTATTCATTAATCCTGCATTTACAATTCACTTATTTTCAGGTCTAGAGACATTTTTATACGTAGCCCTTATTGGTCTATTGGCTATCTCACTGGAGAAAAGGAAATTTCTTGAATCTTCTATCTATACCAGTATTGCAGTTCTAACCAGACCAGAATCATGGCTTTGGTGTATCTTACTACCAATCTTTGCTTTTTCCGAATATTTTTTGGCTAAAAAAAGTGAAGAAGTGACAGTTAGATACCTTTGGAAAAACCTAATATTTTCTATTTTTCCATTTTTGATTCTATTAGTTAATCTTGTTTTTCATAAATGGCACTTTGGCTTCTTTCTTCCCAATACTTTTTATGTTAAGTCTCAAGCTGACCTTAGTATTTTTCAAATAATAATCAGAATTATAAAGTTTACATTTTACTTAGCTCCTTTGCTTATTCCATTTATATCTGGTCGTAGAATCGTACCCACTTTTTTACTAATTTTCTTTATTCCTGTTATTTTTAACTATGCATCTTCAGACTTACAAATGAACTATGCTTCAAGATTTGCGTTTCATATATTTATTCCTTGTTTTATATATAGTGCATATGTGATCTGCTCTGAAAAAAGAGTTGCTTTCTTGTCACTATCAAGTAATTTTCAAAAAATAACTAAGATAGCTTTTAACTTTGTCTTTTCTGTATTTCTGATATTATTAATGCTTAATTATACAATTAGTACAACATCAGCTTCAGAACTAAACCATATTGTTAACTACTATCCACGAGCACTCAATAGTCATGCAGAGCTAGGTAAAATACTTCGACAAATAAATGATTCCAAAAATGGAAATTTAGTTTTTTTGCTTGGTGATGCAGGCATGGCTCCATTTCACTCACGAGCTATTAATTTAGATAATATTGGTCTTGGTAGTTCTTTAGTCGCACACCAAGGAGTAACTGATGAAATTTTGTATCAATATAACCCAGACTTTATTTTCTTACACGCCAATCCAAAAGCTGAAGGTGTTAGGCTAGGTGATTATGCTGCTGATCAGATAATGTTTTGGTTAAAAAGAAATCAGTTAATTTATCAATGTGATATTTACTGGAAACCAGACTACTCTCTTAGCTTTTTTTCGAAAACAAGTCAACCTAAAATTCATGAATTATGTCAAACATCCTTTAAAAGAAATTCAATTAATGACAAAGATTATTTTTTATCCCACTTTTTACTTCCACCTTTCTATTTCTGGCATGAATAGATGATTTGCCTTGCAGTTGATTTAGATAACACATTACTGAAAACAGATGTTCTGCTGGAATTAATCTGGTCATCTTTTAGTCAGTCTCTCATTCAATTCTTGAAAACAAGAAGCTTCAATCGTGCCCAGATTAAAAGAAAATTAGCTACCTTTGCTGACTTAGATGTTACGACATTACCCTACAACTCAGAAGTTCTTCAGTATATCCACGATTGGAAAGCAAAGGGGGGTAAGGTTGCCCTTGTCACTGCCACTGATCAGCTCATTGCTGAAAAAATTGCTGCCCATTTGGGGCTTTTTGATGAGGTTTATGGGTCTGATGGCCAGCTTAATTTGAAGGGGGAAAATAAAGCAAGGTTTATCGTAGAGCGTTTTGGTGAGAAAAACTTTATCTACATGGGGGATTCTGAGGCTGATTTACCTGTGTGGGCAGTTGCGGCCAAAGCAATGACGGTCAATGCGTCTCCTTGGCTACGCAAAAAAGTCGAGCAAATTAATCCCAACGTAGAACATCTCGGCAGTGCAAAACCAAGCATTAAGCCCTACTTGAAAGAAATTCGTCCCCATCAGTGGATAAAAAATGTTTTGGTCTTTGTGCCGATGCTCGCGGGGCATCAGTTTAATTTGCCCACCTTTGGGGTTTCACTGGTGGCAGCAGTTGCTTTTAGTCTGACGGCGTCCAGTGTCTATGTGTTGAATGATCTTTTGGATTTGCCGGCCGATCGCGCCCATCCTCGGAAGCGTCATCGCCCCTTTGCCGCTGGAGATCTTCCCCTCTCCCATGGGCTATGGCTGATTTTGATGCTCCTCGGTGCTGGAATGGCGATCGCCACCACCATTAGTTGGCCATTTCTGGGCATTCTGCTGGCCTATTATGGTCTCACAACTGCCTACTCCTTCTACCTAAAGCGGCGGATTATTATTGACATTTGCACCCTCGCTGGTCTTTACACGATTCGCATCTTTGCAGGTGCGGTTGCCACAGGGATTTCCCTCAGTGTCTGGCTTTTGGCCTTCTCCATCTTTTTCTTCTTTTGCCTAGCAACGGTCAAGCGGCAAGCAGAACTGGTGGATCATCGTCACCGCAAACAACTCAAGGCTAGTGGCCGAGGCTACCACATTGATGATTTGCCGATTATTAGCATGATGGCCATTGGGGCGGGTTATGTCTCGATTTTGGTGCTGGCGCTCTATATCAACTCTCCCCAAGTGCAGCTTCTTTACACAAAACCACAGGTGCTCTGGGGCATTTGCTGTGTGCTTCTATATTGGATTACCCGAACTATTATGCTGACCCATCGCGGGTTGATGCACTATGATCCAATTGTTTATGCAATTAAAGATCGGCAAAGTCAAATCTGTTTCTTGATTTGTCTGGTTTGCTTTATTCTTGGTGGGATTTTATGAGTTTGCAAACTCTGATTATTCGCTATACCGCTTTTGCGTTTATTGCTACCTTTATGAATTTATTTTCTCAAAGAGTAATACTACTGATTGATAATAGCTTGCCTTATTTTATAACCGCAGTAGCAGTGGGGACACTTGTGGGTTTGCTGGTGAAATACTACCTAGATAAGCGCTGGATTTTCTTTGATCATAAAAAGGGCGTGCATCACTATAGTCGTCAATTTAGTCTGTATGCTTCGATGGGGATTTTCACAACGGCCATCTTTTGGGGATTTGAAACTGTATTTTGGTTGATTTGGCAAAGCCATTTCATGCGCGAAATTGGTGCCATTATTGGCCTCGCCATTGGCTATGTGGTCAAGTATCACTTGGATAAGCGATATGTCTTCTCCCATGACGCCTAGGGGTTCTCTCAAAACGCTCTGCGGCTGGGGGCGGTATCCTGTGCAGACCTGTCATGTTTATTGCCCGCGCTCAGAATCTGAGATGATCCAGCTTCTCAAGAGGGGGTTGCCGCTCATTGCCCGCGGAAATGGCCGTGCCTACGGAGATAGCGCCCTCAATGGGGAAGCAACGCTGCACATGCACCACTTCAATCGCCTATTGGGGTTTCATCCGCAAACGGGTCAATTGATTGCTGAGGCGGGGGTGCTGCTGGCGGAGATTTTAGAGATTTTTGTGCCTCGCGGTTGGTTTCCCTTGATTACCCCCGGTACAAAGTTCGTGACTGTAGGGGGCATGATTGCGGCTGATGTTCATGGCAAGAATCACCACAAAGAGGGTAGTTTTGTTCAGAGTTTGGACTGGCTGGATCTCCTAACCAGTGAGGGGCACATTTATCGCTGCTCCCCTTCCGAAAATCGGGATTTGTTTTACTGGACGGTGGGGGGAATGGGCTTGACGGGGGTGATTCTCAGGGCAGCCTTTCGCTTGCGCCCCATTGAAACTGCGTGGATTCGCCAAACCACCCGTATCGCTAAGAATTTAGACGAGGTCATTGATCTCTTTGAGGCGGCTCAGGACGTGACCTACTCCGTGGCTTGGATTGATTGTCTGGCGGCAGGTTCGCAGTTAGGGCGGTCTGTGCTGATGCTAGGCGAACACGCCACACGGGAGGAACTACCAGCGAAATATCGCCAAAGGCCACTGCGGACGCCGCAACGACGCAAAATCTCGATTCCCGTGGATTTTCCCAATGGTGCCTTGAATTCATTGACCGTGCGTGCCTTTAACCAACTGTATTTCCTCAATAGTCAACGCAAGGCGGGTCAGTCCTTTGTGGATTGGGATACTTTCTTCTATCCCCTTGATAGTTTGTTGGGATGGAATCGTATCTATGGACGGCGTGGTTTTGTCCAGTTCCAATGTGTCTTGCCCCTGAGCACTGCCCGACAAGGTTTATCGGCGTTACTGCATTGCACCTCAGCTGCAGGAGCGGGATCCTTTCTGGCGGTCTTGAAGAAGTTGGGGGATCAACAGGGGTATTTTTCATTTCCGATGGCGGGTTATACCTTGGCCTTGGACTTTCCAATGTCGCAACGCACCCTCAAGGTTTTGGATCAACTGGAGGAGATCACCCTACAGTATGGGGGGCGCTTTTACCTCGCCAAAGATAGCCATTTAACACCGATGCGCCTGCGCCAGTCCGATTGCCGGGTAGAAACGTTTGTCAAGGTCAGGGATGCCCAGCAGTGGACGGTGAACTTTGCTTCGGAACAGTCGAAGAGGTTACGTCTATGACGGCGCCTGTGCTGATTTTGGGGGCAACTTCCGATATAGGCCGGGCGATCGCCCAGCGGTTTGCGGCTCAAGGCTATCCAATTCAATTGGCCGCGCGACAGGTGAGCCGCCTAGAGGCAGATAAAGCGGATCTGGAAATACGCTACGGTGTGGCCGTCAGTATCCATGAATTTGATGTCTTGGCGGTGGAGACCCATGCAGCCTTTATCCAGCAACTTCCGGCGCCACCGGCGATTGTAATCTGCGTTGTCGGCTTCATGCCAGACCAAAAGGCATGTGAGCAAGATTTATCCCTTGCCCTTGACGTGATGCGCACCAATTATGAAGGCCCAGCGGTTATTTTGAGTCTCTTTGCCAATGTGTTTGAGCAGCGGGGGTTTGGGACATTAGTGGGGATTTCCTCTGTGGCCGGGGAACGGGGGCGGGCGAGTAATTACTTCTATGGTTCTGCCAAAGCTGGGTTCACCGCATTTTTGTCAGGATTGCGGCATCGCCTTGCTAAATCGGGGGTACAGGTCTTAACCGTTCTGCCGGGCTATGTGCATACGCGGATGACCGAAGGTATGAAATTGCCCCCCCGACTCACAGCGGAGCCAAAGGAAGTGGCCAATGCCATCTTCACTGCTATAGAAAGAAAGCAGGATGTGATCTATGTGCGACCCATTTGGCGCTGGATCATGATGGTGATTCGTTGGCTTCCTGAACCCTTGTTTAAGCGACTGTCTCTGTGAACTGCCTATGGCTCGCTGCATTACCCTGCTGACGGATTTTGGTCATCAGGATGTTTATGTCGGTGTGATGAAGGGGGTAATTTTCAGCCTTCATCCTCAAGCACCGGTGATTGATCTGTGCCATGAAATTCCACCGCAGGATTGCCGCACGGCCAGTTTTCAACTGCTGCAAGCGTTGCCCTATTTTCCCCCAGAAACGGTGCATCTCGTGGTGGTGGATCCGGGGGTGGGGACACATCGGCGGGCGATCGCCCTTGATCTGGGAATCGGCTATTGTGTCGGCCCTGATAATGGTGTCTTTAGTCAAGTGTGCGATCGCTATCCCCCCCGGCGAGGGGTTGAACTCACCCAGCCGCAGTTTTGGTGGACTCCCAACCCCAGTGCCACCTTCCATGGGCGGGATATTTTTGCCCCCGTGGCCGCCCATTTAGCGGCAGGAACGGATCTCGCGCGCCTTGGCTCTGCCATTGAGCCAGACAGTTTGGTGCGGTTGCCCCATCTCACCTATGAGATCACCCCCCAGGGCGTCCAAGGCTGGGTTCAAGCCATTGATCACTTTGGTAATGTGATCACTACGCTCCCTGCGGCGCTCTTAGCCAAGGGCTACCAGCAGATCCAGATTCAGGGGCAGCAGATTCCCCTTGTCCACACCTATGGCGATGTCCCACGCCAACACCTAATTGCATTGGTAGGCAGTCATGGGTTTATTGAGCTAGCCGTGAATGGTGGCAGTGCCCAATCGCTCTTAGGCTGCCAGAATGGCGATGCCCTGTGGCTAGTTTGAGGGGGGATTGCTCAGGACGGTTTTTGAGGCAATGCGCGTGCGCTTAAGGGCTGATTCACTGAGGGTGGATTGTTGCTGTAGCTCTTGAGCCGAGGCTTCAAGGACTTTTGCTGCTTCTGTATCCCCCAGTTGGAGAGCGGTTTTGGCGGCACTTTGAAGAAAGGTAGCAGCACCAGCGGTGTCCCCCGCTTGCAGTTTCGTTTCCGCCAGTTTCGTTTTGCGGTATTTTTCGAGGGTGAGAATGCTTTGCTGCACCTCTGGATCCACTTGGGGGATGTGCTCTGGTTCTGCTGTCAGCGTCAGGGGAATCCTCTCAGAGAAAAGGCCTGTGGCCTGCTGCACGGGGTCATCGTAGCGGACTTGCACAAAACCAATGAGGTGAGACCCCGGCGGCAAGGGTTGGGTACTGAGGGTGATCAGGAGTGTGCGTTTGACGGTAGCGGAAACATCGCCAACACGAATCACATACTCGTGGGGGTTGGGGCTGTCGTAGGTGAGTTCAATCGTGTCGGGAGCCACTTGGTTGACTGGTTTGAAGTTCCCTAGTTGTGCCGCCTCACTCAGGGTCAATAGGACATGGGCATTGGTGTAGTCCACACTGCTGATGTGGCTAAAAAGAGACTGAAAACAGGCGATCGCCTGCTCAGCATACTCAATAAACATCAGCCGCCCGCCGCCAGCATCGGCAATTTGCTCGAGGACATCCTGATTCCAGTGAACGCCAAACCCCAAGGTATTAAAGGTAATGTTGTACTCTGCTGCCAGCTTGGCCAGTTCAAGGCAGCGTTGATTATCGCCGTGCTCATTTTCGCCATCGGTGAGCAAAAAGGCTTGGGAGATGGTGCCCTGTTTGGCTTTGGCCAACTCGGTCAGTGCCAGTTTCATGCCTAAGTCAATGGCGGTGCCCCCGCTCGCCTCAAGGGTTGCGATTTGGGCTTTAATGGTGGCTTTATCCTGCACAAATTGATTGGGCACTAATACCTTAGCGTTGTGATCAAAGGCCACGATACTCAGGCGATCGCTGGGCTGTAATCGATCCACTAATGACTGGGCGGCGCGCTTGACCGTTGCCAAAGGTTGCCCTGCCATTGAGCCACTGTGATCCAAAATCAGGCAGAGATTGAGAGGAGCGCGCTGCTGTTGTTGTCGCTGTGCCGCTAACGTCAGTTCCAGTTGGCGCTGTGCCCCCTGTCCGGCACTGACAATGGGATCGCTGAGTTTGGCAATAAGTTCAACCGTCATCGTGGCAAAGTGTGCTGTTGCTGACCCTACTCTACTATTTTGCCGATATTGTGCTGAAAACTGCCACGCCTGTCCTAGGTAATGATGCTGAGTTGGGAGGCTCCCCCTGTTTTGGTGACTTCAATGCGGGTTTGAAAGGCTTCCTTGAGGGCAGGGACGTGGGTAATGGCCAAAATGCAGTGAAATTCGGGGGCGATCGCGTTCAGGGCGGCAATCAGCCGTTCACAGCCCTGGGCATCTTGGGTGCCGAATCCCTCATCAATAATGAGAAACTGGACATCACTCCCCGATCGCTGTGCCAACAGTCGTGCCAAGGCTAAGCGCAACGCAAAATTGATCCGAAAGGCTTCCCCCCCCGAATAACTTTCGTAGGGACGAGTCCCTTGGCAATCAGCAATGAGAATATCGAGGGTTTCAATGGGCTTGGTATCGGCTCCACTGCGGCGGCGGCTGCGCTGGGTAATGAACTGCACATGGAGTTGATGATTGCTGAGGCGACTAAGGATATGGTTGGTTTCTGCCTCTAAATGGGGCAAGACGGTTTCAATGAGCATGGCAGGAATGCCATTTTTGCCTAGGGCTTGAGCTAGTTCGCAGTAGAGGCGGTATTGATGGCGGAGGTGGGCAAGGGTTTGCTGTCCCTGTGCGTATTCCTGGGCTAGGCGATGGAGTTGCTCTAATTCAGCGCTGAGTTTGCCATGCTGGGCTAGGTTGGCCTCAAGGGTCTGCTGCTGCTTCAGGAGTTCCTGTTGCCGTTGGTTCAGCTCGGCGGCAAGGCGGCTGGCGGCGCGTGCCGTGTCCTCAAGGGTGGCGAGTTTGTCCGTAATGCGCTGCAGTTGTTCCCGTTGTTGCTGAAGCGTTTCCTCTAGGTGCTGGAGGTCTTGGCGGAGTTGGGGTTGGCGCGATCGCCCCCGTTGCAGGGTTTGATAGGCCTCATAGTCCGGTGCTAGTGCAGCCAGTTGTGCTTGAATTTGGGCATGTTGCTCAGGATCGTAGGCTAGGGCCGCCAACTGCTGATCAATGGTGGCCAGCGTTTGTGCCAAAGGGGAGAGGGTTTCAAGGGCATTGAGTTGGCGTTGCAGTTCTTCCTGTTGTGCCACTAGGGCAGGCAGTTGTTGCTGAATCTGGCGGTATTGCCGCTGCGCTTGGCGGAGTTCCTGTTCTTTGGCTTCGGCCCAACGCCATTTTTCCACTTGTCCGCGGGCGATCGCCAGATTTTTCTCGTCATAGTTCAGGCGTGCCAGTTCTGCCTCAATGGCTTGCAGTTCCCCAAGGGTCTCCTGATGGCCGTTCCTAAGCTGTCCCTCAATCTGCTGGATTTCCCCGGCGAGGCGATCCAATTGCGGCTCTAAATCTTGGGTGCTCTGAAGTTGCTGCTGAAGTTGCCCCCGCTGCTCAAACAGTTGCGTCAGTTGCGAGATCTCATAGCCCACCGTTAGATATTCCCGCCGCAGGACTTGAATTTCCCGCTCGGTAACAGCCAGTTGCTCACGAATCACCCACACCTGATTCAGGAGTTCTTCCTTTTCGGCGGCATTGCGGCGCAGGACAGCCTCATGGTGCTGGGCATCGAGGGGACGTTGACACAGGGGGCAAATCGCTCCCGGCTGATTCAGCAGTTCTAAGCGCTGCTCCAGTTGATTAATTTGCCGCTCATACTCCCGCTGGCGGGCTTGCAGTTGCTCTAGGAAGCGGCGGCGCTCTAGTCCCTTTTCCCGCACATGGTCTTGATAGATGCGCTGTTTTTCAAGGGTTTCAATCTGGGCGGTAATCAGTGTCACTGCCTCTTGGAGAGCGGGTTGCCGTTCCACCTGTTGATGGAGATGCCGCCACAACTGTTGCAATTCATCGCGCCGGCTGCGGAGGCGTTGCTCCTGCTGTTGCCGTTCCAGTTCAAGGCGCTGTTTGGCTTGCAGGAGGGGAAAGACTTTTTGTTGCAGCTCTTCCTGTGCTTGGAGCTGAGCGCGCGATCGCTGTAACTGTTCAAGGGCAGCAACAATCTGATTTTCTTGCTTGAGGAGCTTTTCCAACTGCTGGCATTGTTCGAGAAGAAATTGCTGCTGGCTCTCCAATCCATGCAGGGTGCGCAGAAGGTCTTGGCGCTGCTGGTCGAGGCTCTGCTGCTGGCGATCGCGCTCTTGGCGCAGCCGTTGATAGTCAGCAAAACACTGCTGCAATTGCGCTTCAGCGGTTTTCAGGCGCTGCCATTGGCTGACGGCGGCTTCCAAGAGGGGGGCACGGGCTTCCAAATCCGCAATGGCGGCCTGTTCTTGGCGGAGGGTCTGGCACTGCTGCTCGAGATGGGCGATCGTTGCCCCGAGGGTGTCTCGCTGTTGTTGCAGGTGTTCATAGTCCCGCTGTTGCAGTTGCTGGACGTGGTAGGCGGCCTGTTGTTCTTGGAGCCGCTGTTGACACTGCTCGACTTGCTGCCGTTGCTGTTGAATCTGTTGGCTCACCGCTGCCTGTTGGGCGCGTAGGTGTGGTTCTTGGGCGAGTTGCTCCCCTAGGGTCTGGAGGCGTTGTTCCAGAACACTGATTTGCGCTTTGTAGTCACGGGCGCGATCGCGAGCCGCTTCCGCAAGGGTCTCGTATTGATCCAAGCCTAAAAGGGTGGCCAAGAGTTGCTTGCGCTCACTGGGGCGTTTGGCCATAAATTCATCGGCACGGCCTTGGCGCAGATAGGCACTGTTGACGAACGTGGCGTAGTCAAGGCGAAGAATTTGAATGATTTTTTCCTGTGTTGCTCGGAGCGATCGCCCCGTTAGCGAGGTATAGCCCGCCGCTGTTTGAATCTGCAACTCCAAAACCGTATGTTGCTCGCGTCGCCGCAACCGCACCACCCGATAGGTCTGCCCCTGAACGCTAAACTCAAACGTCACTTGGGCTTCCATTTCGCCGTAGTAGATGACATCATCCTCACGGCTAGCGCGGCTTTGCCCCCACAGTGCCCAGGCGATCGCCTCAAGAAGCGAGGACTTACCCGCCCCATTGGCACCACAAATACAGGCCAGATGTAATCCCGCAAAGGGAAGAGTGGCTTGGCGATAGCTGAGGAAATTGCGCAATACCAATTGACGTGGAATCATAGGGCACCACACCCTTGATGTTTCCACAGTTTAGGGCATTCTCTAGCGAAGAATGCGTCACTCCTGAGAGTCTGCCTAAAATTAAGTCATGATCACGACCACTTGCCAACCCACTCAAGCCCCCCAACCCGTGCGATTTACGGTGCAGGACTATCACCGTTTACTAGAATTTGGGTTTCTGAGGGAAGATGACCATATTGAGCTAATTCGGGGGGAACTGGTGCGCATAGCGGCCAAGGGAGCAGCGCACGAAAGCTGTCTGCGGCGATTGTTGCGAATTTTACCGAAGATTGTCGGCGATCGCGCCACGCTTCAGTGCCAGTCGCCGATTACGATTGCCTTGGATAGTGAGCCACGACCCGATGTGGCGATCGTCAAAAATCGAGAAGATGACTATGCCTCAGCCCATCCTACGCCTGCGGACACACTCCTTGTGATAGAAGTGGCGGATTCATCCCTCGAGTACGATCGCACCGTGAAACTATCACTTTATGCTGAAGCCAAGATTCCCCATTACTGGCTGTTCAATGTCAGCGATCGCACGCTGGAAGTTTATAGCGAACCTGCTGAAATTACACCGCGGCAGTTTGGCTACCTCAGCAAAAGAATTATTCCCACCAAGGGGGTTGTGCAATTGCCGCAGTTCCCTGAACCAGTGCTTGAGCTTGCTGCTATTTTCCCAAATAGTTCACAATGATCAGCAGGCGAACGAGGGTTTGACGCTCTTGGGCTTTTCCACCTCACACTGAAGCGATTGTTGTGAGCATATTCAATTCTTGCAAAAAGTGCCGTAAGTTTGATTAGCGTCATTTTCTGAAGGATAGAGCATCTACGTCTCTTTTCTTAAATATGGCAGACCTCAATGGTGATGAAAACCGCTGCCACCGTGGCTTTTGTAGTATTGCGTCTGTGCGACAACCGTGAAAAGGGTCGTAAAAGAGGTGGCGTACTTTGTACACTAGTCCTCAGCTTTTTGAGCCTCTTGCCTTCCTGTGAAAAGGGGTGTAAATGTAACTCTCTTAAAGGAAATGTAAAACCCTGACTCAAGGGCGATCGCAACTTGAATTCTGAAAAAAATTATGGTTTGCTAAAGATAGAGACTCATTCATTACGAGTTCGCTGTCAGACTTTGGCACTCTTTGATTGAATCGCCAATGAATAGACAGTATTTGATCATTGAAAAGGTAGGTTAAAATGGGACGCAAACAAGTAGAACCCTTGACAGGTGCTGCTTTATTAGAGAAGTACAAACAACTGGAACATCTCAGCCACGAGGAAAAAGCAAAGGCCTGTGGCTACTATACGGTCACCCAAAGTGGTAAGGAGCGCATCAGCAAACTGAAGTTTAATAAGGCACTTCTGGAAGCCTTGGGTATGAATCTTGATACTAAGTCAGGGCGTGGTGGCAGCCGAGGCGGTCGCAGTGCCAGTTATCGAATTACGGTACAAGCCAATGGTAATTTGCTCATTGGTTCAGCCTATACCAAGCAAATGAATCTCAAGCCGGGGGATGAATTTGAAATTACCCTTGGCCGTAAGCACATTCACCTTAAACAAGTGAGCAGCAACGGTCAACCCACCGACGATGAAGATTAATTTGATTTGATATATCTAATCTGAGAGATAAGGTACCCCAAATCCACCACCACCAGGGGTACAAATGCGCAGGCGATCGCCCGCTTGGACATTGATTGTGGCGGTTCCTGCTAAGGGATGGGGGATTTGGCCGAGTTTCAGCCATTGATTTTCACCAACCGCACCACACTCACCACCCGCAAGGCCAAAAGGGGGGATTTTTCGCGACTGGCTGAGGAGGCTGACGGTCATGGGTTCACGAAACTCAAGGACACGAATTGCCCCATCTCCCCCCGGTTGCTGCCCTTTGCCCCCACTGCCCCGGCGCCGGCAAAACTCCCAAACAATCACGGGGTAGCGGTTTTCGAGCACTTCGACATCGGTGAGCCGAGAGTTGGTCATGTGGGTTTGCACGGTACTGGCTCCGGCAAAGGTGGCTCCTGCCCCAGCGCCGCCACAGATGGTTTCGTAGTATTGATAGCGATCGCTCCCAAAGCTGAGGTTGTTCATCGTTCCCTGGGCTGCCGCCATAATGCCGAGGGCACCGTAGAGGGCATTGGTGAGGGTTTGCGAGGTTTCGACATTGCCAGCAACAACCGCCGCCGGGAACTGAGGGTTTAACAGTGAGCCTTGCGGCACCCGCAGTTCAATGGGACGCAAACAGCCCGCATTCAGGGGAATGTCCTCTTGCACAAGGGTTCGGAAGACATACAGCACAGCCGCCTTGGTAATGGCAAGGGGAGCATTGAAATTGTCATTGGTTTGCTGGGAGGTGCCTGCAAAGTCGAGGCAAGCGGTACCGTTGTTGCTATCAATGGTAATTTGCACCTGAATTTGGCTGCCATTGTCCATTGCAACGCAAAAGCTGCCCCCTTGGAGCGATCGCAGACATTGGCGCACACACGCAGCGGCATTGGCTTGGCTAAATTCCATGTAGGCAGCCACAACCTCGCGACCATAGCGATCGCACAGGGTGATCAGTTCTTGTACCCCCCGCTGATTGGCAGCAATTTGGGCTTGCAGATCCGCCAGATTCTGCTCAGGGTAGCGAGCCGGCCAAGGGGCTTGGGTCAACAGTTGAGCAATCGCCGCCTCTTGAAACTCTCCCCCATCCACCAGCAGCACATTATCAAAGAGAATTCCCTCTTGACGCACATCGGTACTATTGGCCGGCATGGATCCGGGACTAATTCCGCCAATGTCAGCATGGTGTCCCCGCGAGGCAACAAAGAAGGCGGGTTGCGCTTCCCCCTTGAGAAACACCGGTGTAATCACGGTAATATCCGGCAGGTGGGTGCCACCGCGATAGGGGTTATTTGTGGCAAAAACTTGACCCGCCCGAAGAGTGTTGCCTTTCTCGGCCAGCAATGCCTTGACACTTTCGCTCATTGACCCCAAATGGACGGGGATATGGGGGGCATTGGCCACGAGGTTGCCAGCAGCATCAAACAGAGCGCAGGAAAAATCCAACCGTTCTTTGATATTGACCGAGGCACTCGTTTGCTGGAGCGTTACCCCCATTTGCTCGGCAATGGCGCGAAATAACTGCTGAAAAATGGCCAGTTGCACTGGATCCGCAACGGTGGCGGCAATCTGCTTTGATGGTTGCGGGGATTCCTGAAGAGGACGCAGCCACAGCCCCCCTTGATCATCCACTTCTGCCTGCCAGCCCGCCTCAACCACATTGGTACCCGTAGCATCTAAGATCAAAGCTACCCCTGTAATGACCTGATGGGCAGGAAGGCGATCGCGCTCATAGACGGGTGCTTTGTGCCATTGGCCTTTGCTGTAAACCGAGACATGGGCAAGGGGCGTGAGTTCTGTGGCGGCATGGGGCATCGTGACCGCTGGAACCGCCTGAACAGCAACGGCTTCAACCGCGATTTGACCGATGCGGAGCGATCGCCCCCGTATAGTAAACCCATAGCGATCGCGATGGGCGTGGGCAAAGGCTGCTGCCATCCTTTCTTGATCTGCCCAGGGCACCCAGAGGATGGTATCTGTCCCGACATAACCTAAGCCAATGCGCACTTGACTTTGAATCTGCGGGCGATCGACCCCTTGGGCAACCAGTTCATCTATGGCTTGCTCTGTTAGCTGTTCAATTTGGCCTTGCAGCTCCGCCAGAACAGCGGCGGTGAGGGGTTGTTCAATCGTTTGCTCCTTGAGGACCCGCAGCTCCGCCTGACCAATGCCGTAGGCCGAGAGCACCCCCGCATAGGGATGGAGATACACCTGCGGCATTCCCAACACCTCGGCAATCAAACAGGCGTGTTGGCCGCCGGCACCACCAAAACAGCAGAGGGTATAGTCGCGCACATCGTGCCCCTGCTCGAGGGAAATTTTCTTAATTGCCTGTGCCATGGTATTCACGGCCACCTCAATGAAGCCAGCGGCCACATCGGCAACACTGCGGGCATCCCCCGTGCTCTCGTAGATCTCTTGGCGCAGTTGAGCAAATTGCTGTTCCACCGTCTCGCGATCCAAGGGCTGGTGACCATCGGTGCCAAAGACCGCAGGGAAATAGGCGGGCTGAATTTTCCCCAAGAGGATATTGGCATCCGTCACTGTGAGAGGTCCGCCACGACGATAGGCGGCAGGTCCGGGATTGGCACCGGCAGAGTCTGGCCCCACTTGGTAGCACCCCTGATCAAATCGCAAAATCGAGCCACCGCCGGCAGCGACGGTATGCACGGCTAGGAGGGGCGATCGCAACCGCACACCGGCAATCGTCGTTTCCTGCCACCGCTCATACTCTGGCCAAGGGGCATCCGGATTGTGACGATAGTGGCAGACATCTGTCGAGGTGCCCCCCATATCTAAACCAATCAGCCGCTCAATCCCTGCGGCTAAAGCAGTGCGCACCACCCCTACCATCCCCCCAGCAGGGCCTGAAAGCAGACTATCCTTACCGCGAAAGCAGGCGGCTGCCATCACACCGCCATTGGACTGCATACAGTAGAGGGGAATTTGCCCCAATTCCCCCTGCACCCCCTGTAGATAGCGATGCAGCACTGGCGACAAATAGGCATCCACAACGGTTGTATCGCCGCGGCTCACCAGCTTAATCAGGCCACTCACCTCATGGGACACCGACACTTGGCTAAAACCCATCTCCCTTGCCAAGGCTGCCACCTGTTGTTCATGGTCAGGGTAGCGGTAGCCATGCACGAACACAATGGCGCAACTGCGGATGCCTTGGTCATAGACCGCTGCCAATTGTGGCTTCAGGGCTTCTAAATCAAGGGGGACGAGAATTTCCCCTTGGGCACTCACTCGTTCTTTGACTTCAATGACCTGGCTGTAGAGGGGCGGTGGTTGCTGAATTGCTAAGGCAAACAGATCCGGGCGGTTTTGGTAGCCAATGGCTAGAGCATCCCCAAAGCCTTGGGTAATCAGGAGCACCGTTGGCTCGCCTTTGCGTTCCAAAAGGGCATTGGTGGCTACCGTTGTCCCCAGTTTCACAATTTCAACGGCTTCACTGGGAATGGGGGCATCCGGTGCTAGCCCCATGAGGGTACGAATTCCCGCGACTGCTGCATCGCGATACCGCTCTGGATTTTCTGAGAGCAGCTTGTGCACCACCATCTGACCATCCGGACGGCGGGCGACAATATCCGTAAATGTGCCCCCGCGATCGATCCAAAATTGCCATTTACCTTGGATCCGACTGCTCATTGAGGGTGATGCTATCAGCGTTGCCAGCGGTCGAGAACCTGCCTAATGGGAGATGGAGGGGTTGAGATCACCACTGGTGGGAATTCCCTCACTGTGAAAGCCATTGGTCGTTTCCCCTTGGAGCCGTTGATGATGCTGGTGAATCAGTTGAATGGTGCGGCTGACTTCTGCTGGAAAGATCACCACTAGGGAGCCTTGGGGAGCGCGATCGAGGGCAAATTGAATCGCCGCCACCTCGTCATGGATGATGTCATACTGCCGCTGTACACTGTGGTGATGTACCCCCCGTTCAATCCAATAGGCGGCATCGCCGCGAGGCCGGCCACGGGTATCGTCATCTTCTTTAATGATGATCCAATCAAAGATTTTCGCTGAGAGTTCACCCAGTTGTTCCAAGTCTTGATCACGGCGATCGCCCGGTCCGCCAACGACCCCAATGCGCTGTCCCGGCCATTTTTGGACAAATTCACCAATGGCCTCATACCCTGCTGGATTGTGGGCATAGTCCACCAGGACACTAAATTGCCCCAAATCAAAGAGGTTCATCCGCCCGGGGGTTTGCTCCACCGAGGTGCGGAAGGTGGTCAAGGCAGCGCGAATATGCTCAATACTGATGCCTTGGGCAAAGGCGGCTAGACTGGCAGCGAGGGCATTGGCAATCATAAAGCCGGCTCGACCGCCAAGGGTAATGGGCACATTTTCTGCCTGCTCAATCCGTAGCGTCCAGTCCCCTTTCAAAATTGAGAGATAGCCATTTTCGTAAACGGCGGCGAGACCCCCCTGCTGAATGTGCTGCCGAATAATCGGATTGTGGGGATTCATCGAGAAATAGGCGACTTGGGCTTTGACTTGGCGTGCCATTCCCGCCACGAGGGGATCATCGGCATTCAAGACAGCGTAGCCATTCGGCCAAGCGGATTCCACCACCACGGCCTTCAAATCTGCCAACTGTTCAACGGTGTCAATATCGCCAAGGCCAAGGTGATCAGCCTGCACATTGAGCACCACCCCGACATCACAGTGGTCAAAGCCCAAGCCGGAGCGGAGAATACCGCCGCGCGCTGTTTCTAGGACAGCAATCTCAACGGTGGGGTCTTGCAGGATCAGTTGGGCACTTTGAGGCCCCGTGGTATCCCCTTTTTCCACCAGATAATCGCCAATATAGATGCCGTCTGTGGTGGTGTAGCCAACGGTTTGCCCCGTTTGTTTGCAGATATGGGCAATGAGGCGGGTGGTGGTGGTTTTACCATTCGTGCCCGTAATCGCAAAGATCGGGATGCGGCAAGGCGTTCCCGGTGGAAAGAGCATATTCAACACTGGTTCAGCGACATTGCGGGCAATCCCTTGGCTGGGGTTCGTGTGCATGCGAAAGCCGGGAGCAGCATTGACCTCGACAATCACACCGCCAACTTTAGGCAGAGGCTGACTAATATCGGGGCTGACAACGTCAATCCCCGCAATATCGAGACCAATGATCCGAGCCGCCCGCTGGCAAATCCAAACATTTTCCGGGTGAATTTCATCGGTGCGATCGACAGCAATGCCACCGGTACTCAGGTTCGCTGTGGCGCGTAGATAACAAATTTCCCCCGGTTGCAAGACCGTATTCAGGGTGTAGCCCTGTTTTTCCAAGAGTGTCCAAGTGTCGTGGTTGACCTCAATGCGAGTGAGGATATTATCGTGACCATCTCCCCGCTGCGGGTCTTGGTTGGTTTTCTCAATGAGTTCTTCGATGGTGGAGCGGCCATCGCCAATGACATGGGCTGGTACCCGTTCAGCAACAGCGACTACTTTGCCATTGACCACTAGAACGCGGAAGTCGCGACCCGCATGGTAGCGTTCGACAATCACTGATTTGGAGACACTGCTGGCAATTTCAAAGGCTTCTTCGGCTTCTTCTAGGCTGTTGATGTCAATCGTAATCCCCCGACCGTGGTTGCCGTTGAGGGGCTTAATGACAATGGGATAGCCACCGATGTCCTCAATGGCTTCGGGGAGGTCTTCAATGTAGCGAACGACGGTTCCCTTGGGCACGGGAATGCCGGCATCCTGAAGCAGTCGCTTTGCCCCTTCTTTGTCCCCTGCCAGTTCCACGGCCAAGATGCCACTGCGATCGCTCAAGGTGGCTTGCATGCGATGACTGCGGGCGCCATAACCCAATTGAATAATCGAGCGACTGCTCAACTCAAACCAAGGAATATTACGGGCTTCCGCCTCGCGGACAATCGCTTCCGTACTCGGGCCAAGGGAGGCTTTGGCTTTCAACTCGCGGAGATCGGCGAGATCCTGATCCAGTTCGCGCTGGGGATAGGTGCCCGTATCAATAATGCTCTGGCACAGTCGTACCGCTGCGCGGCCGGCATAGCGACCCGCTTCTTCCACTTGGTATTCATAGACGACTTGATACACCCCCGGCGTTGAGGTCTCGCGGGTGCGGCCAAAACCAACGGGCATGCCTGCTAGTTCTTGCAGTTCGAGGGCGACATGCTCAACCACATGACCAAGGTAGGTGCCTTCGCGCAGGCGAGTGAGAAAGCCCCCTTCGTGGCCAAGGGAACAAAAATGATTGTAGAGACTGGGTAAAACCCGCACCAACCCATCCACAAAGCCGGGAATCTGATTGGAGGGGGTATTGGCCACCTCTTCTAGATCTAAACGCATAACAATCAGCTTATGACGCCGAATGCTCCAGTAATTGGGACCCCGCAGCGTTTGTAATTTGAGAATCTTCATAGAAGAGTGGCTTTTTTAAGGACAGCTTACCATTTTTAGTTTTGAGGCGAGTGACGCAATAAACTGTATCTTAAGCAACACTTTCCTGAAAACTTAATTTAGGGGAGGCAAAATACATTTGTGCTGCACCTGATGGGTGCGGAGATTGTAGCAGTCACCATCACTGAGGATGTGCAGGCGCAAGTTGTAGATACTCAAGGGTTCATTGACATCCACATGGGCATAGTTTGTGTAGCTGACATCCCGAGGATCAACAATGGTGACAGAGCCACGACCAAGAACCCGCAGCATACCATCGGCTTCAAACATGGCACAGGTATCTTCATCAATGCCGACCCCCAGCTTGTCGGGATGAGCAGAAATGGCGCTAATCAAGCGCGCGAGGCGATTGCGGTTGTGGAAGTGCTGATCCACTAAAACATCGGGAAGAATACCCAAGCCTGTGGCCAAATCCACGAGGGAGCGGTTTGGGGCTTCATTGCTGCCCCCACTGGCAATCATGCACTCACCCATGACAGCAGCACCGGCACTGGTGCCCCCAAGAATTGATTTGCCTTCCCAAACTTGATGGCGCAATTGGTAGAGGAGGGGGGTTTCATCCAGCAGTGCCGACAAACGCAGTTGATCGCCCCCGGACATAAAAATGCCAGTACAGCGACTCAGGCGAGCCAGCATCTCTTCCTGTTCGGCATCGGCGCGATCGCCCACCAATAGAACGTCCACTTCGCGCACACCTATTTCGCGGAAAATATCGTGGTAGAGCCGCCCCATAGCATCGGGTTCACGGGAAGCAGAGGGAATGACGCCAATGACGGCATCTAGGCCGCCAGCACGTTGGCAAAAGGTGGTGAGAATTTGTCGCCCACGTACTTTGTCTTCTGCTCCCCCGATCGCCATCACTAAACCTTTGTGACCAGAATGTTGATTGGTCGTTTTGGAAATGGGGTCTAATTGCAACATAGGGCTACGGTGAATGAAACGTTCAATCGGCAGACAGAATCGATGCATTTGGCAAGGGCGATGCCAATACCCCCCTATTGACACGGGGATTCTATACAGCATAATGCCAGATTAGGGAAATTTTTTAAGTTTCGGTCAAGATTTGCACAAACGCTTGATGGTCAGGGGTGGCAATTCCCTGTTGGAGGACTCGCAAGACAGTACCCAGATCATGGGCGAGTAAGGCCTCAGGGGCGAGCCAAAGGCCGGGGAATTGGCGACTGCGAATTATTCCCTCAGCATCGGCAGTGAGTGGCTGGTAGTCTTCTGCTTCAAGTGAGAACCAGTGGATTTGGCGATCGTAGGTACACCAGACGAGGTATTCCTGAACGCCATTGCGGCGGTACACCCTGAGCTTATCGTGTAGGTCGTAGGCGGCACTGCTGGCGGCAATTTCAACCACGAGTTCCGGTGCGCCCTCGATATAACCATCCTCACTAATGCGGGAGTTGCCCCCGTTTTCGAGGCGGAGAACGGCATCGGGCTGCGGTTCATTATCGCCATCCAAGCGAACCGTCGGATTGTCATAGACAAGAACCCCCGGTGTAACTGCTTTGTAAAAACCGAGCCAAGCCATGATCTCGGCATGGGGCTGACTGTGACTGACACGAACGGGTGAAGCCACGTAAACAATTCCCTCAATCAGTTCTGCTTTTTTCAGGTGGGGCATGGCCGTATAGCGCCGCTCGAATTCGGCTCGTGTCAGGCGATCGCCATTTTCAAGGGGGGGCAGAGAATACTTTAGTGTCATGGCTCTCTCCTCAGAACCTCTCTATCGCTGCTGGCGAGCCACAAACGCTTGATGGTCGGGGGTGGCAATTCCCTGTTGGAGCACTCGTAGGACAGTAGCCAGATCATGGGCGAGTAAGGCCTCAGGGGCAAGCCAAAGGCCGGGGAATTGGCGACTGCGAATTATTCCCTCAGCATCAGCAGCAAGTGGCTGGTATTCCCCCGCTTCAAGTGAGAACCAGTGGATTTGGCGATCGTAGGTACACCAGACAAGATATTCCTGAACGCCATTGCGGCGGTACACCCTCAGCTTATCGTGCAGGTCGTAGGCAGCACTGCTGGCGGCAATTTCAACCACGAGTTCCGGTGCCCCCTCGATATAACCATCCTCACTAATGCGGGAGTTGCCCCCGTTTTCAAGGCGGAGAACGGCATCCGGCTGTGGTTCATTATCGCCATCCAAGCGAACCGTCGGATTGTCATAGCAGCCTACCCCCGGTGTAACTGCTTTGTAAAAACCGAGCCAAGCCATGATCTCGGCATGGGGCTGACTGTGACTGACACGAACGGGTGAAGCCACGTAAACAATTCCCTCAATCAGTTCTGCTTTTTTCAGGTGGGGCATGGCTGCATAGCGCCGCTCAAATTCCGCTCGTGTCAGGCGATCGCCATTTTCAAGGGGGGGCAGAGAATACTCCAGTCTCATGGCTCTCTCCTCAAAACCTCTCTATCGCTGCTGGCGAGCCACAAACGCTTGATGGTCGGGGATGGCAATTCCCGCTTGCAACACTCGTAGGGCAGTACTCAGATCATGGGCGAGTAAGGCGTCAGGGGCGAGCCAAAGGCCGGGGAATTGGCGACTACGAATTATCCCCTCAGCATCAGCAGCAAGTGGCTGGTATTCCCCCGCTTCAAGTGAGAACCAGTGGATTTGGCGATCGTAGGTACACCAGACAAGATATTCCTGAACGCCATTGCGGCGGTACACCCTGAACTTATCGTGTAGGTCGTAGGCGGCACTGCTGGCGGCAATTTCAGCTACGAGTTCCGGTGCCCCCTCAATATAACCATCCTCACTAATGCGGGAGTTGCCCCCGTTTTCGAGGCGGAGAACGGCATCGGGCTGCGGTTCATTATCGCCATCCAAGCGAACCGTCGGATTGTCATAGCAGCCTACCCCCGGTGTTGCAGCACTGTAGAACCATAACCATCCCATGATTGAGCCATGGGAGCGACTATGATCAATGCCCACGGGAGACCCCATGAATACGACTCCTTCAATCAGTTCTGCTTTTTTCAGGTGGGGCATAGCCGCGTAGCGCCGCTCGAATTCGGCTCGTGTCAGGCGATCGCCATTTTCAAGGGGCGGCAGTTGCACTGGGTGTTCAATTGTCATAGCAGGCTGTTGGGGATTCGCGTGCTGCCTTTATTGTAGTTGGTGCATTCTGCGGCTATATTGTCGCTGCTTGATTTGGGCAAGGGGGGCAACAAAGGCCGTGTTCGGAATGGTGTCTAGGGTGGCGATCGCCTGCTGCCACAAGGTTTTGGCTACGGATGCTTGTTGTGCCTTAGCGGCAAGGGTTGCCTGCTCCGCCAGTTTGAGAGCCGCTTGATATTGACCTTCAGCAGCTTGTTCAAAGGCCAGCCGTTGTTGCACCCAAGACAGGGCTGCCTGTTGCTCCCGTAGGGTGGCCGCTAGGTACTCCCGTTCGGCGATCGCCCATGGCGGTGTAGTCTTTAGCTCCTTTTCTAAAGCTTGAATGCGGGTTTCTAGTTGCAGAATCAACTGCTGAAGCTGTGCCGTTTCTTGAATCGTCAGCCAAGAAGGGGGTTCTGGTAGACTCGTTGGCTCTTGAGCCGCAATCAACTCAGGGACAGTGACAAATTGATAGCCCTTAGCCCGCAGTTCGGCAATGATTCTGGGCAACGCTGCAACCGTTGCTCGCCGAGAGCCACCGCCATCATGGAGCAGAACAATGGCACCGGCATGCGCCTGCTGGACAACTGTGTTGACAATGCGATCGCTCGTTTGGCGAGGGAACCAATCCTGTGGATCCACCGACCACATCACCACACCGTAGCCCTGTTGGCTGGCGCGACTCACCAGACCATTATGGAGATTTCCCCCCGGTGGTCGAAAGAGCTTGATATTTGCCCCGCTGATGTCTGCAATCAATTGTTGGCTTTGATCCACCTCGTGCTGAGCAGCCCCAGGATTGAAGGAATGGTAGCCGTGGCTCCAAGAGTGGTTGGCCAAGACATGACCTTCCCTAACAATGCGCTGCGCTAATTCTGGGCGGGCTGCAACGGCTCTGGCAATGGCAAAAAATGTCCCTTTGACCTTTTCTTGGGCAAGAATGTCGAGCACTTGGGGCGTGTAGGTCGGATCAGGGCCATCATCAAAGGTCAGTGCCACCAGCTTTTGCTCAGGGGGTAAAGCAACCCGATTAAACACACGGCCACGGAAGGCCTCAGGGGGTGAGTAGTGGTGCCACAGGGGTGGGCGGGCGGGAGCCAGAGTAGGCGCAGCATTCAGAATGACCGATCGCACTTGTTCGACGGTGGGTTCGGGTGCCGCTGCCAACCAAACACTCGGAGACTGCCATTGGCCAACAGCTCCTAAACCAAAGATTCCTAAGACACTGGCCACTAGGGCTAAGGGTTCAAGCTGGCGATCTCCAACTGTTGCGGGTGTGGGGGTTGCAACCGGCCGAGGCCGCAGACGTACCCCCCATGCAGGGCGCTGCCCCCCCAACTGTCGCCCATAGACATCAATGGATTGCGGTAGGACAGGACTTAAAAAAGCAACCAAGACATCAAGGCAGGTGCGTTGATCGGGAATTTGCTCTGCCTCTAGGAGAATTTTCCAGCCTTCGGTGGAGTGAGCAACACGCACATAGGTGGCCTGCGGAGCAAGGCGGAGTGCTAATTCACGGGCGATCGCCTGAGGTGAAATCTCCCTGACCGTTGACTCCAGCGATGCCACCATAACTGCGTTCCTAGAGCGAGAACAAGTAACTATTAGCCCTAGGGTAGCGATCGATTCACAATCACGCCTTACCCCTTAGACCACCTTCTCAAGCGGACTTGACGCAGTAATCAACCAAAGCGACCACTGACGTAATCGGCGGTCTTCTGTTCCACTGGCTTCGTGAAGATGGACATGGTTTCGTTGTACTCAACGATTTCGCCCAAATACATAAAGGCCGTGAACTGGGAAATGCGAATTGCCTGCTGCATGTTGTGGGTCACAATCAGGATCGTCACTTGATCCTTGAGTTCCACAATCAGGTTCTCAATGCTCACTGTGGCAATGGGATCCAAGGCTGACGTTGGCTCGTCAAAGAGAATAATCGCTGGATCCGTAGCGAGGGCACGGGCAATACACAAGCGCTGTTGCTGTCCCCCCGACAGAGCTGTTCCCGGTTCTTTGAGGCGATCTTTGACCTCATCCCACAGTGCTGCATTTCGGAGCGATCGCTCCACCACCTCATCAAGAATGGCACGATTATTGATGCCGCGCACCCGCAACCCATAGGCAATGTTTTCGTAAATTGACTTCGGGAAGGGGTTGGGCTTTTGGAACACCATGCCAATCTGCATCCGCACCTCAATCGGATCCATCTGCAAGAGGTTCCGGGGGTTGTCATCCCCGAGCCAGATTTCCCCTTCGTAGCGGTTGCCAGGGTAGAGATCATGCATGCGGTTAAAGCAGCGCAGCAACGTTGTCTTTCCGCAACCCGATGGTCCAATCAGTGCCGTTACTTTCTTCTCATAGACCGGCAAATTGATATTTTTGAGGGCGTGCTTGCCACCGTAGTAAAAGTTCAAGTCCCGAACTTCTGCCAGCTTTTTGAGTGGCTCGTTCTCGGTAGCCACCACCCGATCCGTAGGCTTTACCATTTGATGCTCTTCCTAAAACGATAACGAAGATAGATAGCCGTACCATTCACCGCCAGTGTCAACACCAGCAGAACAATCCCCGCCGCCGCTGCGTTAATTTGAAAGGCCTCTTGGGGACGGGAGACCCAGTTAAACATCTGAATCGGCAGCACTGTAAAGGGAGACCAAATCCACTTAAACGAAATGTAGGGAAACTCGCTTTGAATCGGTGGATCCGGCAAGAACGTGATAAACGTCAAAGCCCCAATCGTGATTAGGGGTGCTGTCTCACCAATCGCGCGGGAGATACCAACAATAATCCCCGTGAGAATCCCCCCCATTGAGTAGGGCAGCACATGATCCGCAATCACCTGCCAGCGACTCGAGCCAACGGCATAGGCGGCTTCCCGAATCCCCTGGGGAATCGCTCGCAAGGACTCGCGGGTGGTCACAATCACCACAGGTAAAATCAGCAATGCCAGCGTGAACCCCGCCGTGAGAATACTCTCCCCCCAATTGAGGATATAGACAAAGAAACCCAGCGCCAGCAGACCGTAGATAATCGAGGGCACACCCGCCAGATTCGTGATATTGACCTCGATAAAATCAAGAAGCCAGTTTTTGGGGGCATATTCTTCGAGGTAAATGCCCGCTGCAATACCCAAGGGAATGGCCACCAAGGCGGTTACAAAAATCACCAACAGACTGCCGACCCATGCCGTGAGAATTCCTGCCTCCTCTGGATCGCTACTGGGGGGTGAAGTGAAAAATTTCCAGTTCAGCATCGGCAGACCCCGTAGGAAGAGGTCAGTCACCAGAAAAACAAGGGTCAATAGGGCAACGAGCAGGGAGAACCACCCCAGCACAATAAAAAACTGTTCCCAACGCTTGCGATTTTGAATTGAGGCGGCGATCGCGATCGGGTTGCGGAGAGTATTAAGAATCTGTTGTTGGCTAGGCATCGCTAGTACACCTCACGATAACGGCGACTAAAGAAGTAGCCCGCCACATTCAGGATCAGCGTTGCAAAAAACAGCATGATCCCTGCGGCAAAAATCGACTGATACTCCAGTGATCCGTGGGGCAAGTCCCCCAAACTCACGGAGACAATAAAGGCGGTTGTGGTTGAAGCGCCCTCCAAGGGATTAAAGGTAAACTTAGGCTGCAATCCAGCCGCCACCGCCACAATCATCGTTTCCCCAATGGCCCGTGCCAGCCCCAAAATATAGGCCGCTACAATCCCAGAGGCCGCAGCAGGCATCAGCACCTTAATCGCCGTTTGCAAACGAGTTGCCCCCATGGCATAGGAACCCTCCCGCAGTTGAACGGGAACCGCCTGCAATGCATCCTCTGTCAAGCTAGTGACATAGGGCAGCACCATTAGGCCAACCACAATCCCTGCCCCCAGCATGTTGAAGCCCGGCAGTTCGTAGTATTCCCAAGGTTCCTTGCCGGGGCTGAAAAACTGTTGTACGCCGAGAATAATTTTCTGGAGGAAGGGGGTGACCACCAAAAGGGCAAAGTAACCATAAACCACAGTAGGAATCCCTGCCAGAATCTCCAGAATCGGCTTAAGAAGTTCCCGTGCTTTAGCGGGTGCAAACTCGCTCAGATAAATGGCCGCAATCGTGCCTAGGGGAATCGCTACACAACTGGCCACAAAGCAGGTTGTGAATGTCCCAGATAGCAAGGGCAAGATACCAATCCCCACGGGCTCAATGAGGGGTGACCAGTCGGTGCTAGTAAAAAATTCCACCAAGGCCTCAAAGAGAGACTCTTGATGTACCTCCATCACCTTTTCAAAGAAAATTGCTGTTTCAGCAAACAAGATATAGATGATGACAAGCGTGGTCACGACCGATGAGATCGCTGCCAAAAAGAGAATGCCAGCAATGATCCGCTCACGCCAAATCCTGACGGTACGGGATGGCAAGGCAACAGGTAACTTCGTGGAGTAGGGTAGGGGCTGTTCTACCATGGGTATTATTCCAGCAAGCAAAAATCTTCTAGTTGGAATTTATCTTTAAGAGAATCAACGACCGAGGTTGACAAAACAGGAAAAGAGGGTGGAGGGCTGAGACCTCGCACCCTTCCCTACATCAAAGTATTAGCTTATTGGGGTTGCATTCTCAGCAGTTGGTTGATTGTCAAGCCAATGGCCTCTTTGCCCCCAAAGACCGTACCCACACGGTTGCGGTTGAAGTTAGCCAAAATCGTGCGGTAGGCACTGGCTGGCAGAGGAACGTACTTCACCTTTTTCACTGTTGCAGGGGCATTGTTCAGGTAGTAGGTGACAAACTGCCGTACTTCAGGCCGCTGTGCTGACTTAGCGTTGACATAGATAAAGATGGGACGGGAGAGAGGCTGGTACGTCCCATTCAGCACGTTTTGCTCGGAGGGTTGGACAGGGCCTTTGCCGTTGTCAATGGCGACAGCTCTGACCCGATTGCGGTTTTCCATGAAGTAGGCAAACCCAAAGTACCCTAGGGCACCGCGATCGCGAGCTACCCCTTGCACCAGCACGTTGTCATCTTCACTGGCGGTGAAGTCTTTGCGGCTCACTTTGGCTTTACCGTTAATCGCTTCCGTGAAATAGTCAAACGTCCCAGAGTCAGCCCCCGGCCCAAAGAGTTTCAGAGGAATATTGGGGAAACCTTGGCGCACTTGGCTCCAGTTGTTGATTTTTGAATCTGGCCCCCAGATATTTTTTAGTTCAGCAACAGTTAGACTTCTTGCCCAAGTGTTTTGGGGATTCACTACCACAGTTAGGGCGTCATAGGCCACGGGTAGCTCGATGAAGTTGATGCCAGCGGCGCGACAGTCAGCAATTTCTTTAGCCAGAATCGGGCGAGACGCATTGGAAATATCCGTTTCACCCCGGCAGAACTTCTTGAAGCCACCGCCTGTACCAGACACACCAACAGTTACACGAACTTTGCCCCCTTGGGCTTTTTGGAAGGCTTCAGCAACAGCTTCGGTAATGGGGAAAACAGTGCTGGAGCCATCAATGCGAATCGTAGGTGTCCCTTGGGAAAAAGCAGCAGGAATCAGGCTACCCGACAGAGCCGCGACGGCTGCAACTACCCCTAAGCGGGTATAGCTTTTTGCAGATGTAAACATGGTGATGTTTCCTAGCGGAGTAAACAACGTTTTGCAAGTAAAGTACCTTCGGGGTGACGGTTGCCCACACATTGCAAAGAGGCGAACCGATCAAACTACCCTTTCGTCAGAATAAGCAACAGATTCAAGGGATTAGGTTAAGCCAAGGGAAAAATTTGGTTAAAATTGCTACCAAATGTTAGGGATCAGTCATATTGTTGAGAGGGGTAACAAGTTTACTGTTGACCGCGTTACAAGAGTTTTTTCAGGCAATTTGCAGGAGCGTTAGGAATGCCGTCATTGGCCTCTAAAACTTATCAATGGCAGGGTCTTTCCTGCGCCTATCGCTTGAGTTCGGAAGAAGGGCAAACACCCACACCCATTCTTTTTATCCATCCAGTGGGGGTTGGCCTCTCTGGGCAGTTTTGGGATCGCTGTGTCAACAACTGGCAATCTCAAGGGGAAGGTTACTCATTCTACCTCCCTGACTTGCTGGGCTGTGGCCAGAGTGCCTTGCCCCATTGCGCCTACTATCCCGAAGATTGGGCAGCTCAGTTACATTTCTTAATCACATCTGAGATTCGCCAAGCGGTGATTCTTGTTGTCCAAGGGGCATTGTTTCCCGTAGCGATGGAGCTGGTGCACCTTGATCCTCAAGTAGTCAGGGCAATGATCCTCAGTGGTCCCCCCGCCGCCGCTTTGGTGTCTGAAAACACTGATCCGACATGGCAAAGGGTGCGCTGGAATCTTTTTGATTCTCCCTTGGGTTGGGGCTTTTATCTCTATGCCCGCCAAGAAAGTTTCCTGCGGCAGTTTTCAATCAATCAGCTTTTTGCCCAGCCTGAGGAGGTGGATGAGCAGTGGCTAAAAATGCTGGCCGCTGGTTGTGCTGACCTTGAGAGTCGCCATGCGGTGTATTCATTCCTGTCGGGCTTTTGGCGGCGGGACTATCGTCAGAAAATGGGGCAGACTCAGCAGCCAGTGCTTGTGGTGATGGGGGATCAAGCCTCGAGTATCAGTCGCGATGGTGGGGCTGAATCGCCTGAAGAACGGTTGCAGTTTTATACCAAGACATTTCCGAATGCTAAGGGAGTTGTGATTCCCGGGCGCAATGTCTTGCCCTATGAGTCAGCGCCTGCTTTTGTGGAGGCGTGTCAAGCGTTTCTGCGTGCTCAGGCTCTCTAAAGCCAACCGCGTAGTTTATAGACGAGCAGACCTTGGTATTCCCGTAGGGCAATGGTGGTGATGTCCACGTTGTAGGGATTGGGGATCAGGCTGAGCAGCAGGTTTTGCCACGTGGGCGATCGCGCGATCGAGAGATACCGATAGTCCGTCGGTGCCGGAATGACCTTCATCCCCAAACGGCGAAAAATGGCGACGGAGCGGGGCATGTGGTAGGCGGATGTCACCAGCAGCAGATCCCCCTGAATTTGATGCTTCTCCAGAAGCGCTTTGACATTCACGGCATTTTCATAGGTATTCAGTGAGGTGGTGTCCAGTAGAATCTTGTCTGTCGGCACGCCGCAGGTGGTGGCAATTTCCGCCATGTCCGCTGCTTCTCCGCGCTGAAAGGTTTCGCCGAGCCAGTCAATGCGACCCCCACTAAGGATGAGATAGGGGGCATAGCCTTGGCGAAAGAGGTGGGCACCATAGAGAATGCGATCGCCCCCTTCCGTGACTTCTACCCAAGGCCTCGGCGCCGTTTGTGGCACAACTGCCCCACCGAGAACAACGATCGCAGCAGCTTTGGGCATGGGATCAGGGGGTAAATACTGCCGCTCTAGGGAAGCAATCAGAGCCGTTGCCACATAGTCATTGCCGCTCAAGAGTAAAATGCTCAGGGCAATCACAAGGGCGATCACCGCCTGTTTGGGGGCACGCCAAAAACGAACAATGGCAAAAATCAATGCCCAACAGGCCAAGGGCAATGGATACAGCAGGGGCGGCAGTAATTTCGACAGCAGCAGACCCATAGTCTTAGCGAATGCGCTCCATCTGAATGCGGTAGCGCTCTTTCTTCGTGACTTGAATGTCTTGAATCCGCAATCGCCCTTTGCCGCGAATGGCAATGAGGTCATTCACCTTCAGGAGATGCCGCGGTTGCTGCACGATGTGCCAATTCACCCGCACTAGCCCTTGGCTAATCCACTCGCTCATTTTACTGCGGGAAACGCCAAACCCGGCTGAGGCCACAGCATCCAAGCGCAATGATGCTTCGACGGTACTGAGGGATTTTCGTTGCGGGGGCGCTACGGCCAGCTCTGACCAGTCGCAGCGATCGACGGTCACCGCTACGGTTCGCACCTGTTTTAAGTGGTCTTGTAAAGGAGGGACTGTTTCAGGGATGAGAATGACCTGTGCCCCCCGTTCCCCAAGCAGAATCACATCCCCGTAATCGCCGTCATCGAGACCCGCATGGGCGATCGCTAACTCAAAATCACTGTAGGTGGCGGGATCAAAGAGAAAGTTACCTGTGATTCGCACCAACGCAAGGGGAGGCTGTTGCTCTTCAAGACTAAGTTCAGTGGGCGCGATCGCCAGCCGACAGCGTTCCGCTTGAGGGTAGCCCCCCCAGGCAAGACCATGAACATCGGCCCGTTGCTCAAGGGTACTGAGTGCCTGCACCACCTGATCGGGGGACAAAAAGGGGGTATGCACCACCGACCAAGTTTTAATGGCTGTGTCAAGGGCGGTTCCTAGGTCAAACATTTAGACCTCAAGAAATTCCGGCAGTTCCAGCCACTGGGCTAAGTGGGCTTTCACCTGTTGGCAAAACTGGGGGCGATCGCCAAATTTCTCAGTGCGGATTGTTTTGCGCTGCGCATCCAGTGTCCAGCCATAGTCACTGCTGAGGCGGATTTTCCCCTGCCAGTCGGCAATGGATAGCATGAGCTGTCGAGCAGGGCTATTGTCCACCCCCTTGACGCGAAAGACATAGTTAAAGGTGTTTTGCTTGCCAGCAGCAACCGTTGAGGCTTGCCCAAACCGCTCCTTGAGGCGCGATCGCACCCGCTCGACAAATACCGCATCCCCTAAATCTTCTAGGGTGCGCATGGCCAAGGTAAGGGCAAAATAAAACTCTTCGACAGGAATGAACTCCAGTTCCATGCAGCTTGCCAAGACTCTCTTCAAAATAGTACACTAGTAAGCTGTGTCTAAAATAGGGCAAGGCTATGCCAAAGCTAAAAACACGTCGTGCTGCTGCCAAACGATTTCGGACGACGGGCAGTGGTAAGTTTGTCCGCCGCAAGGCCAACAAAAATCACTTACTCGAACACAAGGGGAGCGATCGCAAGAATCGTCTTTCCCACAAAGCCCTCGTCGATCCACGGGATTTTGAGCGAGTATCGCTGATGCTGCCCTACGCTTAATTGATAAATTTTCAGTTTTTGATCAAGGGTGAAATTGAACTATGGCAAGGGTCAAACGGGGTAACGTTGCCCGCAAACGGCGTAAAAAAATTCTCAAGCTCGCCAAGGGCTATCGTGCGGGGCACTCCAAGCTCTTCCGCACCGCCAATCAGGTGGTCATGAAGGCACTCTGCAATGCCTATCGCGATCGCCGGCGGCGCAAACGGGACTTTCGGCGGCTCTGGATTGCGCGGATTAATGCTGCTGCCCGTCAGCATGGCATGAGCTACAGTCAACTCATGGGCGCCCTGAAAAAAGCCGATATTCAACTCAATCGCAAGATGCTGGCTCAATTGGCTGTGCTAGATACCGACGCCTTTGCCACTGTCATTCAGACTGCTCGCGCTGTTTAGAACCTATTCTAGGCATGATCGCCACTTTCCAATCCCCCGGTGCCACCCTTGAGCTAGGGTTCATCACCCTACGGTGGTACGGGCTACTCATTGCTGCTGCCGTCTTTATTGGCATTTGGCTGAGTCAACGCTTGGCACGCCAGCGACAGATTGATCCTGATCTGATTGCAGATCTGTCGATTTGGCTTGTGGTTGCCGCTATTCCCGCTGCACGGCTCTATTACGTCGCCTTTAACTGGGGCTTTTACCAAAAGCACTTAGATCAAGTGGTGCAAATTTGGAAAGGGGGCATTGCCATTCACGGTGCCATCCTTGGCGGTATGCTAGCGATGGCGATCTTTACCTATGTGCAGCGGCTTTCCTTTTGGCAAGTGGCGGATGTCATTGCCCCTTCATTAATTTTGGGACAGGCCATTGGGCGCTGGGGTAACTTCTTTAACTCTGAGGCCTTTGGTGCCCCTACGGATTTGCCGTGGAAACTCTATATCCCCGCGCCGCAGCGTCCCCCTGAGCTAATCAACGAAGCCTATTACCACCCCACGTTTCTCTATGAGTCCCTTTGGAACCTAGGAGTCTTTGTTCTCCTGCTGTGGCTTTTTCGTCAACCTCGCTATCAAAAACCGGGGACGCTCCTGATGGTTTATGCGATTGCCTATAGCTTGGGTCGCTTTTGGATTGAAGGGCTGCGCATGGATAGCCTGATGTTGGGGCCGCTGCGAATTGCCCAAGTGGTTAGCTTGGTTGCGATCGCCCTAGGAGCTTGGGGACTCTTTCGCCTCTATTACCAAGGCAAACCGTTGCCGGATTGGCAAACCGCCTAGGCAATAATTTCATCGGCAAAACTCTGCCAGCGCACAAAGTGAAAGGGACCTGCCACGGATCCCCAAACGTGCTCATCGGTTTCGGGATCCCGTCCGCGATCGTGACTAATGAAGCGATCGCCATCAATTTCAAACGTGCTATCGAGATAGGTTTCCCGTCCTTTACGCACGACTTTACAGGCTTTGCCCGGCTCCACTTCGCCGCGAAAACTGTGCCCTGTCCAGTAGGTGAGCATATTGCAGCCACAGAGGAGTTCTAGATCATCGGCTGTCATTGCCTGAAGCCGCTGGCGATCGCGAGCTGCTCCAAAGAAGCGTTTTTCGTCCTTGAGCACATAATTTTTAATCACAATGTGATCATTGGCGGGCACCAGTTCCAAAACCCGTGTGCGGTAGGGGACGCCTAGGAGATAGTCATAGGCCTGTTCGACATAAAGGGCAATGCCCTCTAGAAGGCCACTGGGAAGGGGGCGCATACACACCCGAATATGGGCATAGAAGGGGGGATTTTCAAAGGCTTGGGCTTGGTTACTAAAATCCGCCGCCATCCAACGGCCAAGGGTCAACACATCGGTTGCGTGTGTCATGCTCCACAATTGCCTTACAACAGTCCTTTTTTCACACTAGCGGATTGAGGCACCCTCTTCATCCCCAAAGACCTAAGTTATCCGTAATAAGGCCTGAAGGAGTCCCTCAAGGGTATGCTCTGTGGCTTCAGTATCCACCCGTCCCAAGAGTTCGCGGCAAGTTTGCGAGGTTTGCGGGCCAATACTGGCAATCTGCACCTTCTGAAGTAACTCTGCCGCCTGCGCACCCACCAATTGGCAAAAATGTTTCACCGTCTTAGAACTGGTAAACGTGACCATATCCACTTGACCCGCTTGCAGCGCCCCTAAGACTTCGGCATCAACGGTTTGGGGGCAGCGGGAATCGTAGGCGGGCACCTCAACAACCTCAGCTCCCGCAGCCGTAAAGGTTTCCACTAGAACGGGTCGTCCGCCCTTTTCAACCCGTGGAAAAAGAAGACGCAACCCCGCCACAGGTTCTGGGAATTCTGCCACTAGGGCATCGGCAACAAATTCACTGGGGGTGAAGTCAGCCACTAAGCCGTAACTGCTAAGGGTTTGGGCAGTTTTTTCGCCAACCACAGCAATCTTGAGACCCGCGAGGGCACGACTATCCTTGCCATGATGCTGTAACCGTTCCATAAAAAAGCGAACGGCATTGTGGGACGTGAGAATGAGCCAGTCAAAGGTATCGAGTTGCGCCAAAGCCTGATCGAGGGGCTGCCAAGAACTGGGGGGAACGATTTCCAGTGTCGGCATTTCTAAAACGGTGGCACCGGCGGCTGTCAGTTGCTGCGTAAAGTCACTCGCTTGCGCTGCCGCCCGGGTGACGAGAATGGTTTTGCCGTGGAGCGGAGACATGGATGCTGGGGAAATCCTCAAAAAGTCAGGAAAGGCCAGATCTAGACTAGCCAAAGGGTAGCGTTTTTGGGCGATCGGGCCAATGACAACGACCGCAGGAGCCATGTCTGGAAAGTCAGGGGTCTTCAGGTAACTCTCTAGGGTGCCAAACCAGAATTGTTGCTGGGGGTGCCCTGCCCAGCGCAGAATGGCCAATCCCTCAGCGGGCGATCGCCCCTGCCTCAGCAATTGCTCGGCAATATACCGCAGGGAACGGGTGGCCATCAAAAAAATCAGCGTCTCCATTTGGGCGATCGCTGCCCAAGGCAGGGTTTCTGGCGCATGCCCCGACAGAATCGCCACCGACTGACTCACGTCCTTGGCTGTCACACAGAGACCCGCCAATAAGGGTGCTGCTAGCGCTGAGGACACCCCCGCAATCACCACAGCCTCTAAACCTGCCCCCAAGACAGCCTCAAGTTCCTGATGTAAGCGGCCAAACAGCCCCGGATCACCACTTTTGAGACGGACAACCCGTTGATACTGCTGGCCGTAGTCCACTAAAAGGCGGTTGATTTCCGCTTGGGGAACTGCTTCGGCTCCCGCCCGTTTGCCCACCGCCACCCGCACGCAATCAGAGGGTGTGAGTTCGAGGAGGCAAGGGGAGAGCAGGGCATCGTAAAGCACCACCTGCGCCTGCTGCAGGCAAGTCCATGCTTCGAGCGTGAGAGAGCGAGGGGTACCTAACCCCGCACCCACAAAATAGACCGTCAACGACTAGCCTTGGGTACGTTGCAGGAAGATCATTGGATTGACAGCACCCCGCCCTTGGGGATGCACTTCAAAGTGGACGTGGGGGCCTGTGCTGCGTCCTGTACTGCCCATTTCAGCAATCTGCTGACCCTGCTCAACGTATTGACCCACGCGCACCAAGTTGCGATGGTTGTGGGCATAGAGCGTCAGCGTCCCATCGGCATGGCGAATTTCTACTAGGTTGCCGAAACCACCAGAATTCCATTGGGAGTAGGTAACGACACCGGCGGCAGCGGCATAGATGGGCGTGCCAATGGGAGCAGCAATATCAATCCCGCGGTGCATCCGTCCCCAGCGCGGGCCAAAGCCAGAGGTCAACACACCACGCGCCGGCCAGATAAAGTTCGTCGTTAGGCTGGGTAGGAAGCGATCGGAGTTGGGCAGAGGGGGTAGGTCAAGATTACTGGGTAAGGGAGGAGCCACAATTGAGCGTGCCACCTTGACGGGCACAGGAGGGGCAATGGGCTGGACAGCGGCAGGTGTCGGTGCCGTTACGGTTGTTGTTTGCGGGCGACTTGCAATGGTGGGCTGGGGTAGAGCTGGGCGAGCAGGGGGTTGTTGGACTGAAACCAAGGCAGGGGTTGTGCGACGCTGCCGCTCAGAAGCACGGCCAAAGGGAACCGGCCCTAGGGTTGACGTTGAGGGCGATGCTGCTGGCGAGTTGACAAATGCCACCCGCTGCGAGAGTTGCGTGGTTTCCCCCGCGGTGGACTGTGGTTCCACTTCCGTTGTGGTTTGCTCCAAAGAGCCACCCATCGCAAAGGGGGTATCAATGGCCAAGGAAGCAACAACAGAGGTGGTGGCTTGCGTCACGAGATCCGCCAAGCTATCAGTGCGAACCCGACGATCCACCACTTTGAAAGTGGGTTCAGAAGGACGGCTGAGACGGTCAAAGGAAGCAAAGGCAGAGAGGGTTAGCGCCGGTCTTCTGAGGGTGAGGGGGGCAAAACTTACCTGCGGCTGGATAGTGCGTTGCCATGCCGTTTGGGTGACGCCCAAGAGTAACTCAGTTTTGTCGGCGGATAAAAGATTTTCAAATTCCGCAAGCGGGTCTTGGCTTTCAGTGCTGAAGAGGGAAGGGAGGTTGAGAGATTCGGGGCGAATGTCCTTGGAACCCAAATCGCGATCGCCCGTAAGAGTCGTCAAATCAAGAGCTTGGCTAGGCTGAATCAGAGCAAAGGTACCCAGCAGGGGCAGACAGGAACAAAGGGAGCGCAGCGAACGACCAAGCATAGAAGCAGACGCAAGAGGTGCATCCTGAGAGGCGGTAGGGGTACGACTATCGTTGCTCAAGGTAATCCTCCTCGCACACAAAATTTACAGTGATTCGACAAAGCGGTGAACTGAGAACACACATCATGAGCAATCGTCCAAGGTAGCCAGAGGCCACTCGCCGCATCTATGCCTAAAACTGTCCCAATCTGTTGTTTATGCAAAGGGTGTTTTGGCACCACGACGAAACTTCTAGGTGACTTTACCCAATCCACAACCAAATGACAAGCCACCCTCTTGCCTCGTCCTGCCCTCTCTGGGGGGTGAATTACCTACCGCAAAATAAAAATGCGAATTTTCTACCTACTGGTCAATAATCAAAAAACCTGAATTCATCACGACTTGAGCTTAATTACTCACCATGAAAGAAAAATCGTTATTTCCAATAAATGAATAAGTAGAGTAAAGTTAGCTAATCAGTGCATATAGTTTTTTTTAATAATATAAGTCAGTTTACATCCTCTTCATCGTTGGTCGTTACACCAAAATTGTCCTATAACACTTGTGCCAAATTGCGCCAAAAGTGGCACATATTCATCTTCACTCTCAGAAGCAATGAGAGCAAGCTTGCTTGGTAAAATAAACGAGTTTATGACGATTTTTGGCGATCGCCTTTTTGACGGAGCTTTGTCCCCATGACTTACCACAAGCTGTGGTTTCAACAAACAGCAAGCCGCCTCAAAGTCTTGCGTCCTTTTCCCCCCTTTAGTGTTGTCCAAAACTTTATTCGCGAATATCTCCCCAACCTTATTGACTATATGGATGGCCAAGGATTGGATCTGCGGGATCCACAGCACTGGTGGGAGAGTATCCACATTGACAGCATTTTGGAATTAGAAAATAGCGAGGGGGAAACCCTGCGGGTTGCGGCTGGGATTATTGAGCAGTGGCGCAATGCCAACGCCGCTCTACGCCTGATTACAACCCCAGCAATGGCCAAGCTGCGGCGCGAGTCCCTCCATGTCAGCCAGCATTGGCTTTTTTATGTCTCTAGTCGCAAGCCCTACCCGGAGTCGCTGTGGATTGATTTGCTCTATGAGCAGGCGGATACGCCCCCCACAGAAACGGGTTGCACCATTATTGAGGTGACGGAACCCGAGGCCTAGGCGGTAGGTAGCCCACTACGAGAATGTCCTCGCCCACGGTTTGCCAACTCACGTTCTCGAGGCACAAGGCCTCATTCATCTTGGTTAAGCCGAGATCGGCCACTGGGGCGGGGGCATCAGAGCCACCAATAATTTTTGGTGCAATAAACGCCCACACTTTCTGTACCATGCCTTCGGCGATCGCTGCCGCTGCAAGGGAACCGCCGCACTCCCAAAGCACTGTCATGATGCCCCGTTGATGAAGCTCTGCCATAACGGTGGTCGGTGTTAGCGGTTCTCGGTGCACCACCTCCACGCCCTGTGCCTGCAATTGGGGAATGAGGGGATGTTGGGGGGAAGCAGAGGTAACCACCAATGTGGGAGCTGTGGTTGTTTCCCACAAAGAGGCATTCGGCGGCAGATCAAGGGTACGACTCATCACCACCCGTAGGGGATTGCGCTCATGGCGCGAGGTCAAAAGGGGATTATCCAGACGCACGGTATTGCCCCCCACAATCACGGCATCGCATTCAGAGCGCAGTTGATGCACCATGGCGCGTGCGGCTTCACCGCTCACCCAGAGACTGTGGCCGGCACTGGAGGCAATTTTGCCATCGAGGGTCATGGCGTATTTGAAAATGCCAAAGGGACGCTGATAGCGCACCCGGTGAACAAACGCTTCGTTCAGGCGTTGACACTCTGCTTCCCGCACGCCAACGGTGACTTCTATGCCCGCTGAGCGCAGCCGTTCTACCCCCGCCCCGGCCACTTGGGGATTCGGATCAATCATGCCCACCACCACCTTGGGAATACCCGCCGCTATAATCGCCTCGGTACAGGGGGGCGTGCGGCCATAGTGGTTGCAGGGTTCAAGATTGACGTAGAGGGTGGCCTTGCTGAGGAGGGGGCGATCGCTCTCGCTGACGCTGCGCAGGGCAAAAACCTCGGCATGGGGTTCTCCCGCCTTGGGATGAAACCCCTCCCCAATCACCCGTCCCGCCGCCACAATCACACAGCCCACGAGGGGATTTGGAGCCGTACAGCCTTTGGCACGAGCCGCTAACTCAAGGCAGCGCCCCATGTACTGGGCATCAATCGTGGCTATCTCCTCCACAACGGGGGCTGAGCGCATGGGTAAGAATCAACGCTCGTGTTCGGTTTCCGAGGAATGCTTCGGCAGTTGCTCCGCCTCTGGACATTCATCCGCAATGGGTAACTCCGCATAGCCGCGGGGAACTGCTGCGAGTCGCCGTGAAATCGAGCCAATGCTTTCGATATTGACGATCTCTTCCCAAGCACACACTTCGTCGTCTTCCTCCGTTTCGTAGCGGATGGTAACAACATTCCCTTCGATGTCCACAATGCGTGCCCGGTCAATCAGGCGTTGTTGATCCCGCAAGTAAATCCAGACTTCTTGGCCGTCGGTATAGAGTTGATAAAGCTTGCGGTGTAACATAGAACGGTCTCCTTCTCGGAATTGGGCGTAGCAACAGTTGATAAGCTGTGCTGCAACCTCTTGCCTGTCATCTTACCGCTAGACTTCAAAAGATGAGCAGCGGTGAACGTGAGGTGTGGGGACTGAGGTTGTCCATATCGTTGTAGCGATCGCGCAGCACAGGGGAAAGAGTGATTCTCTGACGGTCTGGGGCAGATCTCGTACAATCGAATAAGCGTAACAAAGGGTAAATAATCCGTTACTATAACGCTATTCATTTATTCTAACCAGTGCGGAGTCGTTCAAACGGCATGGGCAAAATTGTTGGCATTGATCTGGGGACAACCAATTCCGTCATTGCGGTGTTGGAAGGGGGAAAACCCGTTGTGATTGCCAATGCAGAAGGCTCCCGCACCACCCCCTCTGTGGTGGCCTTTGGCAAAGATGGCGAGCGCCTTGTGGGTCAGTTGGCGCGGCGACAGGCGGTGCTCAATCCCCAAAACACCTTCTATGCCGTGAAGCGGTTTATTGGCCGCGAATATAGTGAACTGACGGCTGAATCCAAGCGGGTACCCTATACTATTCGCCGCGATGAATCGGGGAAAGTGCGCATCAAGTGCCCACGGCTGCAACGGGAATTTGCCCCCGAAGAAATTTCAGCCATGGTCTTGCGCAAGCTGGTGGAGGATGCCAGCCGCTACCTAGGGGAGCCAGTGACCGATGCGGTGATTACTGTCCCTGCCTACTTTAATGACTCACAGCGGCAAGCCACCCGCGATGCTGGGCGTATTGCGGGTCTCAATGTGCGGCGGATCATTAATGAGCCGACGGCGGCCGCCCTTGCCTATGGTCTCGATCGCCAGAAGGAGCAGACGATTCTCGTTTTTGACCTTGGCGGTGGCACCTTTGATGTCTCGATTCTCGATGTTGGCGATGGCGTGTTTGAGGTGAAGGCCACCAGCGGCGATACCCAACTGGGGGGCAATGACTTTGATAAGTTGATTGTGGACTGGCTCGCCGAAGACTTCCTCGCCAAAGAGGGCATTGATTTACGGCGCGATCGCCAGTCGCTACAACGGCTCACCGATGCGGCCGAAAAAGCGAAAATTGAGCTTTCAGGCCTACTGGAAACCAATATCGATCTGCCCTTTGTCACCGCCACAGCGGATGGGCCAAAACACATTGAAACCACCCTCAGTCGTCGCCAATTTGAAGACCTGAGCCAAGACCTGCTGCAACGGCTGCGCTATCCAGTCGAACAGGCATTGCTGGATGCCCATTTAACCCCCGCTCAAATTGATGCTGTGGTGCTAGTGGGTGGTGCGACGCGGATGCCCATGGTGCAGGATCTAGTGCGGCAGATGATTGGCCGTGAACCCAACCAAAACGTCAACCCCGATGAGGTGGTGGCCGTCGGTGCCGCCATTCAAGCAGGCATTCTCGCCGGGGATATGAAGGATATCCTGCTGCTGGATGTGACGCCCCTTTCCTTGGGTGTGGAAACCATTGGCGGCGTCACGAAGGTGCTGATTCCCCGCAATACAACGATTCCGGTGCGTCGCTCCGATATTTTCTCAACCTCAGAAAATAACCAAAGCCAAGTGGAAATCCACGTGGTTCAAGGGGAGCGGGAACTCGCAGAACACAACAAGTCCTTGGGACGCTTTAAGTTAACAGGCATTCCGCCCGCGCCTCGGGGGGTGCCCCAAATTCAAGTGTCCTTTGACTTGGATGCCAATGGCCTGCTCCAAGTGGTGGCTTTGGATCGCTTTAGCGGTCGCGAGCAAAGTGTCGTGATTCAGGGGGCATCCACCCTGAGTGAAGAGGAAATTCAGCAGATGCTCTTGGATGCGGAGTCCAATGCAGCGGGCGATCGCCAGCGGCGGGCACGCATTGAGAAGCGCAACCGTGCCCAAGATTTGATTAACCGCGCTGAACGTCAATTGCGGGAAGCGGCTCAGGAATTTGGCTATCAATTTGCCGCTGATCAGCGCCGGAGTATTGAGGCCTTAGTGCGGCAATTGCAGGAGGCCATTCGCAATGAGGACGATCGCCAGATTGACCTCACCTATGCGGCCCTTGAAGAGCGGCTCTACGACTTTGTCCGCCAACTGCGCCTCAGCGAAGAGGAATTGGAAGACGATGAGGATGTCTTTAAGCTGCCCAACCTCAAGGAAGCAGTCAATAAAGGCCTTGATGCGGTACGGGGTCGAGAGCGGCGGCGTGACGATTATGAAGATGAGTGGGATGAGCCACCCCGGACGCGGCGTTCCCGCACCTACTCCCAGCGCAGTGATTCAGCCGCATGGGATGATTGGGATGACGACGACTGGTAGAACTTCTTTGCTTTGTTTGCCGCAACTGTGAGTGTAGATAGGACTGTCGATGCGTAATTTTCGAGATTACTACCAGCTTTTGGGCGTGGATCGAGGTGCGAGCACTGAGGAAATTAAACGCGCCTATCGGCGGCTGGCGCGGCGGTACCATCCCGATATGAATCCGGGCGATCGCGCTGCTGAAGAGAAGTTCAAAGACATTAGTGAAGCCTACCAAGTCCTAAGTGATCCGGCTCGCCGTGAGCAATACGATCGCTACGGTGAATATTGGTCCCAACCCGGCTTTCGCACTCGCCCTGCCCAACGCACCACTATGGCTCGGCGCAATGGCACCAGTGTCAGGGACGAACCCGACCTCAGTGAAGATAATTTTCAAGAGTTTTTGGATCAACTGTTGGGTCGGCGATCGCCTCGCACCTCGACGGTTGCTGCGGATCCCCCCCGTCGCTCGCCTACGATAGAGACAGACTACTTTCGCCCCGGCACCGTCAAAACCGCCTATACTGCTGTGAGTCGTCGCGACGCTGAAGCCACCCTAGAAATTCCCCTCGAGAAGGCCTATGAAGGGGGACGGGAGCGGATTCGGCTTGGGGATGGGCGCTCCTTAGAAGTGACGCTGCCACCGGGGATGGTTACGGGTCAGCGGATTCGGCTGCGGGGGCAAGGTACGGGCGGTGGTGATCTCTATCTGAAAATTCAAGTGACTCCCCATCCCCTCTTTCGCCTTGAGGATTACGACATTGTCTGTGAACTCCCCGTGACCCCCAGTGAGGCTGCCCTCGGCGGCCAAATTGAAGCCCCGACCCTCGATGGTTGGGTGAAAATGATGGTGCCAGCAGGGGTACGCACAGGCCAACGTTTGCGACTGGCAGGCAAAGGCTATCCTCGCCCTGATGGCGATCGCGGTGACCAACTGGTGGAAATTGTCATTACGCTGCCGCCCCAACTGAGCGATGCCGAACGCGATCTCTATCGGCAACTTCAGGCGATTGAGTCCTACAACCCCCGTGCCCATCTGGCGTACTCCTAAACTATGGATGCCTTGGTCTTTGCTGACCCCGCAGCGCAGCCTCTCCTGAAGGACATTCAGACATACCTCAGTACCGTTGTCGCACCAATTGCCAACCGCATTGATCAGCAAAAGTCCCTTTTATCGGCAAGTCTGCAAGCCCTAGGAAACTTGGGCATTTTTCGTTTGGCGGTACCCAAGGCAATGGGGGGATTGGGGTGCGATCGCCGTACGCTGTGGCATTTGAGCTTGCAACTGGCGCAAACCTCTGGCGCCCTTGCCTTTTTGGTGGCACAACATCAATCCGCCTTGGGGATGATTCTTGAACATCCTGAAGGGAACGTTGCCCAAACCTACTTGGCGGACTTAATGAAGGGGCAGGTGTTGATTGGTGTCAGCTTTTCCCACTTACGCCACAACCCAGTGGATCTACAAGCTCAACCCACCAGTGGGGGCTATCTTCTGCGGGGCACGCTGCCTTGGCTCAGTGGCTTTCAGCACATGACGATGTTTGTCGCCGCAGCTTCCCTACCGGATCAGCGTATTCTCTTTGCCCTCATGCCCTTTATCAATGCCCAACAGGCTGGCGGCGGCATTTTGCACCTCTCCCTACCCTTACCTCTAGCGGCTGTGCCCTCAACCCAAACGGTGCAAGCAGAAATCGTGGATTGGTTAATCCCGCCGGAAGATGTGGTGGGTATCAGTGAGGCGGATTGGATGGCCGTCCGCGATCGCCAGCAATTGCTGCGGGGCAGTGCCGCCCCCATGGGTTGTGCCCGTGCCAGTTTGCAGATTCTCGCTGAGAGTGCCGACGCTAAAGACCTCTATCACCACTTTCGCGATCGCTGGCACCGCCTTTACGACCAAATTCAAGCAGAGCTAGAGAACCTGAATCCCCCCTACCACGCACAACTGCGCGCCGCAGCCATTCACCTTGCCGTCCAAGCGGCTCAAGCTGCCCTAATGACAACGGGTGGCAGTGCCCTGATGCTCAGTCACACGGTGCAGCGTCTCTATCGCGAAGCCATGCTCTACACCGTCTCTGGCTTGAATGCCCCCGTGCGCCATGCCTTGATGGAGGATTTGTTGCTTGAACAGGGTTCCCATTGAGCGAGATCAGTGTCTGCCCCCTGAGTGGTTGGCTCGTCCTGCCCCAGTGGTTGCCCAAGAATTACTGGGCTGTCTTCTCGTGCGACAGCAGGCCAATGGTCAACTCTACCGAGGTCGTATTGTCGAAACCGAGGCCTATATGGCCGGGGATCCTGCGTGTCATGGCTACCGTCGCCAAACGGCTCGCAATGCCCCAATGTTTGCGGCACCGGGGACAATCTATGTCTATCAAATCTATGGCATTCACCACTGCCTGAATATCGCGAGCGATCGCCCCAATTTTGCCAGTGCTGTTCTCATTCGCGCCCTTGAGATGCTCAGCCCACCCTTGCCCCCCCGCAGTGCCGCTGGTCCCGGGAAACTCTGCCAAGTCTTGGGGATCGATCGCCAGCTTTCGGGCTTGATGCTAGGGAAAGAGAGCGGCCTCTGGTTAGAAAAGCCGCCCCAACCCCTGACCGACCCTGTGGTACAAACCACTCGCATTGGCATTTCCCAAGGGCAAGAGATTCCGTGGCGGTGGTATGTGCAGGGCAACCCAGCGGTCTCCCGTTATTCGTAGCTGCCCGTTGTCACCTCCAGCAATTCCTCCGGTTGGTGAAGAAACTGGATCGCTTTTTCGAGAGCCTGCCGGCGATCGCTCACCACATGGTCCGCTGGCAACCGATCCAAAATTCGAAAGCGTTGCAGCCGCTGTTGCACCTTATCCGCCGAACCATTCACTAGAAAAATCGCTAAACGATGCTTTTGCGCCTCTTGGATCAGTGACTCAATGGCCAATGTTGCCGTCACCCCCAACAGGGGCACACTGCTGACATCAAGAATCAGCACCTTATAGTCCGACATGATCGCCTGCCGTTGCGCAATTGCCCAAGCGGAGCCAAAACTCATCGGTCCGCCAAGGTGGAGGAGCAACAGTTGACCCTTGGCTTCGCGGAAGAGTTCTTTTTCCTCGGGGGTGAGGGGCGTTTGATCATCGGCGTGGGTAATCGCCTTCACATCCTCCGATTGCAGATCCGCCAAGCGCTTGATCGTCAACATATTAGCAATAAACACGCCAACACCCACCGCCACAATCAAATCCACAAAGACCGTCAGCAGCATCACGCCATACATAATGAAGGCCGCCCGCAGGGACAGGAGGTGGGCACGTTTGAGAAAATTCCAGTCAATGATGTCAATCCCCACCTTGATCAGAATCCCCGCTAACACCGCATTGGGAATCGGTTCCGTCAAAGGCGCAGCCCACAGCACTACCATCAGCAGAATGACGGCGTGGATCATGCCCGATAAGCAGGTGCGTCCCCCGGCTTGAATATTCACCACTGTGCCCATCGTGGCACCGGCACCGGGCAGACCACCAAACAAGCCGGACAGCAGGTTACCAATACCTTGACCAATCAGTTCCTTATCGGAATCGTGCTGGGTGCGGGTAATGCTATCGGCAATCACCGAGGTCAGGAGCGAATCAATACAGCCGAGCATGCCTAGCATCGCCCCGTCCACAATCATTGTTTTCAGCGCAGGCAGTGTAAACGTTGGCGGTACAAACTCTGGTAGCCCCGTGGGAATCGTGCCAATGCGTACCAAACCGGCATCCGCAAAAAAGACCATTGACAGAATCGTGCCCAAAACTAAGGCGAGGAGCTGTGGCGGCACAATCCGGCGGATTTTCTGGGGTGTGAAATAAATGAGTCCAAGGGTGAACAAGCCCAAAGTAAGGGCAGCCGGGTTCAGTGTTTGAATCCACTCTGGCAAGTTTTGCACTGCCCCCAAGACCCCCCCTTTACTGCTGTGCCCCAACAGGGGGCCAATTTGTAGCAGGATCATGATCAGGCCAATCCCTGACATAAAGCCAGAAATGACGGTGTAGGGCATGAGGGTGATGTATTTACCCAACCGCAGCAGACCAAAGAGAATTTGAAAACAGCCCGCCAGCATCACCACCGTAAAGGCCATGTATAACCCCTGTTCGGGATATTCACTGGTAAGTCGGGTGATCACTGCTGTAATCACGACGGTCATCGGCCCTGTGGGATTGGAAATGAGTGTTGGCGTGCCCCCAAAGAGAGCTGCAAAAAAGCCAAGAAAGACGACGCAGTAGAGTCCCGCCGTTGCACCAGCCCCAGAGGTGACCCCAAAGGCCAAGGCCATCGGCAAGGCGACAATGGCCGCAGTCAGCCCACCAAAGAGATCGCCGCGCCAATAGCGAAAGTGAACTCGATTAACTAAATTTGTTAGCATTTTTGCCCCTTTTGGCGAATTTGAAGAGGGTTTCATAGCGAGAGCGTTATCGAGAGGAACCCCCAGCCCTGAGGGAGTATCCCTATACCTTGCTTATGGCTATGATAAGAAAAAATTTAATTGAGATAATTCTATGCTTTGGTGGGGACAACCTGTCTAGTAGAACGTCAAAGATTTTCTTATCTGTTCTATAGGAAAAAGCTGGAGAATGGGGGGAGAGCAAGACCTGTTCCCTGTAAAACTTTGTTACACTCAGGGATTGAAAGACGCAATGTATGAGGAATACAGCTCCTATGAGTCAATCGCCGCTGGATGCCTTCTTCCTTGGTCGAGCGACCGCAACGCTCCTGCGTGACCAGGCGCAGCATCTATTTGTGGAATTCCTGAGTCAACTGGGGCGATTTGATGCCGAACAGCAGCAGCGGCTTCATCAATTCATGGAAGAGGTGCAAGCTCGCGCCCGTCAAGAGGCAGAAATGGTGGTGCCTCGGAGTCGGGTGGATTGGCAAGCCCTCATTGATGATTTGCGGGCGGAAATTGCTGCTCTGCGCACGGAACTGCAACGCTACCGCAATCGCGAAAGCTAAAGCCGGGGAACAACAATATAGCCAGTTTTCAAGTAGGCATCGGTGGATGCTGGCTCTGGGGAAAAAGACGCACCACCCAAAACCCAGTGGCGATCGCGCCCCCAATACCACCAGTAGGCTGCTGTATAGGCACAGAGAACTGCATCCAGTTGATCCTCAAGAGCCTTGAGGTCTCGCCCGTTGGTGGGGATTGCGGTAGCTAGTTCTAATGCTAAGGGTGGCTCACAGTCGGGAAGCTGGGTAGCCATTAAATCCCTAAGCTTAGCTAACCCTTTGGCTCGTTCTGCAAGGCGGCCTTTTTTGTATTTAATGATTTGGTCAAGCTGAAAGAGGGCGATCGCCGTGGCATGGGGGAAGACTTCAATTTGAAATCGCCCGCGTTCTTGGGGGGTGATCGTCGGCGCATGGTGAAACCCCCGTTGGCTCAGAGCTTGACTCAAACCCGTGGTGTGCTGCGCAAAGGGGGACTGCTGATTCGCAGGATAACAGCCGGCATGATACCGCCCAAGGACTTGATGGGCTTGGCGATCGCAGGTACGCATTCCCCGTGAATTGGGAATAATGAGGGGGGCATCCACCGCCACCATGGCTGCTTGTGAAAAGGGGGCATCGCGATCAATCCATGCCAAAAGTTCATCCGTATGACGGGAGCGATCGCAAGCGACCACGGCTAAATCTTGTCCCTGCCACTGCAAACAGCAGTACCCCGACGCTCCCCCCTTCCAGGCCAGATCAACGCCGAGAAACCGCATTCGCTGCCATCAACTGTTGTTGCGGTGGGTGATCTTGAATCAGCAAAGCAGCAGCCACCACCCCCACTGGCGGTACGAGCACCAAACCGACGAAGGGGATCAACAGCCCCAAAAACTGCGCCAAACCAAGGCCATAGATTTGCGGCGTATAGGCCCGGGTCAAAAGTTTGCGCTCCCTCAAGGAAGTGCTGTGTTTTTCAAGGAGGTAATCAAAGCTGCCTCGCCCTAGAAAGAAACTGTTGACGATCGCCATCACGATCGGTTGCAGCGGCCCCGTTAGAAATGAAAGCAGCAGGAAGATCACTTGCAACACGGCATCCCGCAGCGCAAACCAACTACCGATGATGGCGTTCCATAGATCACGCCGCCACCCCACCTCAATCGTTTGCCCCGTGGTAATTTTTTCAACACGGTTGAGCAACGGACCAAGGAAAGGAATCACCACAAGGGGAATCAGCGTTTGATAGCCAATGAGGGCTAAAAAGACAGCAATAAGGGTGGCCAAAATATCAATGAATCCTTGGTAGAGCCACTGCCATTCCCCAGCCACAAACCAATCATCACCAATGACTTGAACAGCCCAGAAAGCAGCAATGATAAGCGTTACCCCCAGTACGAGACTCAAGAAGGCAGGTAACAATAGATAGCCCCAAAGACGATAACGGGCGATAAAAAAAAGACCACGACCAAAGGCAAAGAAACCCGCCTGAAACCGCTGTCCTGCTGACCAAAGCTGCTTGATCACTCAATCGTTCTTCTAGAAGCCCCTAGGAAAATCCTAGCCTATCCACGGCGGGGCGGTGTCCCTTCATCATCCGGCGGCGGCGCATCGGCAACAAAATCAGGGGTATTGACCTGTTCAGCACGGGAAACTGGCGTGGCTGTTGGTCGCCATAGCCAACTGGTCAACAGTCCGAGGGTGAGGAGTCCCACCAGTAGGGGGATAAATAAATCCGTCATTGTTGTTTGCCTCATTGAATTCATCATTGTACAGAATCGGAGGAGTTTCTTTTCAGCGCTAGCTCCCCTGACGCAGGGCAACTTTTGTAAGTTCCAGTCCAGATCCTTTCGCAAGAATTGAAGGCATTCAAAACAGTTAAACCCGCTCGCTGTAGCCGCAGAGTTTGAGCTATCGTTGAAGTGGCTGCCTTGGGTGATAAGAGCAATGCCCCTGTCTCCCTTTTGGATTTGGTTAATTGTTGCCATCATCCTTTTTGTGATGGAGCTTGTGTTGCCGACGGCTTTTATGGAAGCCACCCTCGGCCTCAGTGCCCTCATTGTTGCATTTCTCTCGTTTCTCATTCCCAGCTTTTCAGTACAGATTCTGCTCTGGATGATGCTCTCTGTTGTGGTGGTCTTTCTCCTGCGGCGGTATCAACCAAAGCGAGTTCCCCCCGTGCTTAAGGAAGCTGCTGAGGCGGAAACGATTACCAAAATCCCCGCTGGCGAGACGGGGCGGGTGCTGTACGAAGGGATTTCTTGGCAAGCTCGCTGTGATGATCCCCGCTTGGCCATTCCCGAACATCAGCGGGTGATTATCATTGGCCGTCAGGGAACGACACTGATTGTGATGCCCGAAGATGCTATTCAGTCCTAGGGGGCGATCGCCGTTTCTTGCGGTGCGTGGTGGCTGGATCAATGGGAAAACCGGCAAGGGGAACCACCTGCTCGAGACGTTCTTTCTCAAGCCGCTTTAATTCCGTGTAATCCACCCAGTGGATACAGTCAACGGGACAGGTATCAATGGCTTCTTGAATCAGTTCAAGGGGATCACCATCTTGGCGCACCACCCGCGATCGCCCGTAGTTCGGCTCAATGTAAAACGTATTTCGCGCCACATGGGCACAGTGCTTACAGCCAATGCAGGTAATCTCATCCACATAGACACCGCGTTGGCGATGGGTTCCCCCGAGTTCAGGTTCGTAGCCGCTGCGAGCTTCACTTTGGCGCAGTTGACCGCCAAGTTCTGGTTCTAAACCAAGGGGCTGACCCATCTGCCTATCCATTGTTTTGAGCGGCTAAGAACGCCAGCGTTGCAGCACGACCTTGACACTACCATCGGCCTGCTGTTCTGTGGTCTGGACTTGAAAGCCCTGTTCCGTAGCCGATTGCAACACCGCATGGTAGGCATAGCGCTGAGTGACTTTATTCAAAAAGCGATCCACTGACCATGCCTGCTGCCAAAACTCCAAATCCGCCACTAGCTCATACTCAGTGCCATTCCAGCGAAAACCAATGTCATAGCCATTGTCTTGGGGAACAACGACTTGAGCCGTTTGGGTTTGACCGCGAAACCCGCGCACTTCTTGGGAGCCAGATTGCCACGGTAAGCCCAAGTCCGTTAGGGCAGCCTGTAGGGCGGGTAAACTCCGAATTTGGGTTTTGATTTGGCTGAAGTGCGACATGGATCACCAATCCTCAACGATTACCACTGGGAGGGGACAGATTGAACAACCAATTGATTTTCTTCCTCTTGGGGAGCGTAGTATTCTGCGGTGGGCTGTTGGCTAATGACACACCCCAGTTGCGCTTCAATGGCAGCAGTCACCTCAGCACAGGATGCCCCAGAAATTCCCGTCACCGTTTCAACAACACGGCCATCGGGATAAATCACAAATTCAAGGGTTTCTAGCATTGGCACAACCTACTCACTCGCAGTTATAACAAACCGCTCACGAGGATAAAATTCAAGTTCTAACCTATGGAACTCATTGTGACGAAGGCTAACCAAAGGAGTCAAGGTCTTTAATAAACTTTACACTCCGCAGCAGTTTTCCCCGGACGCCTGAAGAACTGAAGGATCAGTCATCTATAGAGCCAAGTCTGCGCCGAGAATTGATAAGAGATATGTAGATTGCTTTTCTTGGACAGGACGGCGGCCTCAGGGCGATCGCGACCTCGCTCAATCCCTCTGGAAAAGGCGGTATGATATTCAGAAATTCATTTCGCCTTAAACTCTCAGAAAACCATAAAAAAACTTAAAAAATTATGGGGCAGTCTTTTTCACCCTTAACAGTTTTGGCCTTGGCATTCCTATGGGGGGGATCTTCCTCTCTATGGCCAGCGATCGCCCGTGGCGAGTCCCCAGCCGTCATCAGTGTCAGTGAGCAAACTCAAATCCAAACTGCTGAACAATTTGTGGATGCCCTGTTTGGCAATAACTTTGACTTGGCGTGGAGCTATTTGCATCCGCAACTACAAAAAGAGTTTCCGCCCAAACGATTAGAGCAACGCAAAGCCATGTTCCTGAAGCGGGTCGGTGCCTACAAAGAGCGCCTTGGCAGCGAGAGCAACGGCAATATTGTTAGTGTCAAGGTAGCGTTTGCTAAGGTGACAGATACATTGATTGTGATCATGGATAGCAATGGTAAGATTACAGGTATTGATTTCCCTGCAACGCCTGACGACCTGTCTGCTCAGCCTCTGCCCTCGCCCTCTCGGCCTTGACCTTTATGCAAGAACGGCGTAGTTCTCCTGCACCTGAATTATCTTTACAAAATACGCCCTTTTTTCGGGATTTACCGCAGGCAGTGGTGGAGAAAGCCCTAGCCCATGTAGTGACACGTCAGCATCCCGCCAACCGAGTCATCTTGCTGGAGAATGATTGGGGCACATCGGTTTACTTTATCCTCAGTGGCTGGGTCAAAATTCGCACCTACAACATTGATGGCAAAGAAGTTACCCTGAATATCCTTGGCCCTGGCGAACTCTTTGGCGAAATGGCTCCCCTAGAGGAAGTGCCCCGCTCAACGGATGTCATTACCCTAACACCGACAGTTGTGGCCAATATGCCCGCAACGGATTTTGTCAATCTTGTCAATACTGAACCTCAAGCGGGAATCCGCCTCGCCAAGTTAATGGCACGACGCCTACGGCAACTGAATCGGCGGCTGCGGCTACGGGAATCGGATAGTACGTCACGGGTGGCAGATATTCTGCTGTTTTTGGCGGATGGTCAAGGGCGACAGGGAGCCGATGGCCTAGAAATCCCCAATCTACCCCACCGTGAATTAAGTAGTCTTAGTGGCATGGCGCGGGAAACGGTGACACGGGTGCTAGGGAAACTGGAGCGCAAAGGGATTATTCGCCGCAACCAAGAGAGCTTGTGTATTACAAATCTACGCGCCCTAGAAAGTTTATTGCTTTAGGACTGAGAACAACAATGATTGCTCTGAAGCAGATGGCAGCAAGTAATGCCCAATGCTCCAGCCAATAAAGACTCCTAAAATTGCCATTTGAATCAGCACGAGCATAATTTGCCAGTTCTGGTAGCCAGCGGCTTTCATTTCAATGCGCACGAGAATTTCAGTGCCAATGAGAATGGCAATCACACTAAAGACATGAAAGGCAATAATGGCAAGGGTGACAGCGGTACTCAGCACCAGCACTGTAAAGAGACTGGGGGTGCCCACACGCATAATTAAGCTACTAAAGATACTTTTAGGGTTGCTCTGGCGCGATCGCAACAGGCTAGAGGTGCCACCCACGACAAACACTGTCAAAATTGCTGCCAAAAAAGAGGCATAGGCTGACCACATCCAAGGATAGGCGGACAAATACCAGCCCACGAGGACGTAGCCCAAGACCACCAGTGAGAGTAAGGCTAAGGGAAACTTGGTATGGTCTGGCGATGAAGTCATCGCTATCGGGGCGCAAGGTGAGTACAAATCCACTCTACGGCAGCGGCTAAATCGGCTGCAATGTAGTCGGGCTGACTGGTGTGCTGGTAGCTCCCCTCAAGAACACGATCGCCAAAGCCGGTTTGTACCAAAATGCCATAGCAGCCGGCATTCCGTGCCAGATCAATATCGGTGGCTTTGTCCCCCACCATGACACTGCGGCTGAGATCTAAATCATGATCCCAAGCAGCCGCTACGAGCATTCCTGTATTCGGTTTGCGCCATGTTGTCCAGCCCGCATAGTCGGCAACCACTCCCCCTTCAGGACGGCTGAGATCAGGACAGAAATAAACCGCATCCAACACTGCACCGGCACTGGCGGCGAGCAACTCTTGGAGTCTGTGGTGCAGCGCATGGACATGATCGATGCTGTAATAATCCCGCGCAGGCCCCGACTGATTGGAAGCTAAGCAGCAAAACCACCCCGCATCATTGAGCCGCCGCACTGCTTGAGCTACACCGGGGATGAGCTGCAAATCCTCAAGGCGGTGAATATAGCCCACCTCTTGGTTCAGCACGCCATCGCGATCGAGAAAGACCGCCGGTCTAGCCATGGCGAGCCGCCTCAATCACGGCTGAGACAGGAATATCGGCCATGTTGCCTGTGGCGGACTTGACGGCGCGAAAACGGGGATCGGCGGGCAAGAGTTTGGCGGGATCCGTAGGGCCAAAAAGCGCCACAAGGGGAGTACCCACCGCCACACCAATGTGCATCGGGCCACTGTCAGTACAGAGAATCTGTTGGGCCTGTTGCATGAGAGCCGCCAGTTTGCCCAAGTCTGGAGGACGGCTAATCTTCATCTGCGGTAGTGCCTGCGTTAGTGCACTTACCCATGCCTGATCTTCAGGCCCACAGACGACGATAAAGGGCAGGTGCGGCTCCTGCTGTTGCAGCGTCTGGATGACCTCAACCCAAGCGGCGGGAGGGTAAATTTTGTTAATTCCCTTGGTAAGTGCCATCTGACTCGAGCCACCGTGCAAGAGGCGATACCGCCCAGTAATTCCTAGGCGTTGGCGCTCTGCGGTTGCCCACTGTTGATCCACCTCAGCGATGACGGCCTTGGGCAGGGGACAGGGGGTAGTGATACCAAAGGCTTTCAGTAAGTCGTGGTAGGTGGCGGCACTGTACTGATCAAGGTTGACGGGTACAGCATCGGTGAGAAATCCCAAGGGATTGAGTTTGGCAAAGCCGACTCGCTTGGGAATCCCCGTCAGCCACAGTAGAAAGCGCACTGCTTTACTCCGCCCCAAGGAGAGAATGGCATCGTACTCCCCCTCCCGCAGTGTGCCAATCAGGTTTGCCCAATCCGCTAGGGCATTGCGGTCTTTGAAGTTAAAGGGAATGACTTGGTGGACACTGCCACTCAGTTGGTAGGCAGCAACGGCACGGGGTTCAACCACCACATCCAACTGCGCCTCTGGAAAATGGGCTTTGAGATCATCAAGGGTGGGAAAAAACAAAATTTGATCACCGATACCGCCGGGTACCAGCGCTATGATATGTTTCATAGTGGTTGAGCACCTATGCAAACTCGCCCTTAATTTTACCCGCAAGGCGATCGCGCCACGCCAAGGCAAGAGGCAGTTCCGTAAAGGGAATGCGATAGCACTCTCCCGTGGGGGTTTGCAGCACGAGATGAATGGTTCCTTTGGCAGGAGTTGCTTCTGTCTCAACCCGCTGGCCACTACTCTCGACCCAAACGCTCTGAATATCCGCTAAGTCACAGGTTTGCAAATTAACAATGCCCTGTCGGGTCGGTCGTCCCCATGTCAGGCGATCGCCCTGCAGACCGAGGACAGCGGCAATATCATACTTACTGGCCTCAAACTGCTGTGCCCACTGGCGATAGTGCTCGAGCTTGCGGTATTCGACCCAGCCCAACCGTGCCAGCACGATAAAAACCGCCAATAGGGGTAACCAGAGCAGACCGTGACTCATGGATTCAGCAATAACTGCCGCCGCAAGACATCGAGGGCATTCATAGCACTGAGATGCCGCACCCAATCCCGTCCCCGTTGACCACTAAAGCGAAATTCACGGGTAATGACCTCGCCATTGGGCAGTGCCACACCAATATAGACCAGTCCCACGGGTTTAGTGAGCGTCGCTCCCCCCGGACCGGCAATGCCCGTAATGCTCACGCCCCAATCACTGGCCAAACGAGTCTTCACCCCTAGCGCCATCTGGGCAGCCACCACGGCACTGACAGCCCCCTCTTGCTCTAGATCCTGAGGACTCACCCCCAATAGATTCACCTTGACTTCGTTGGCATAGGCAATGACGCCGCCTTTGAAGTAGAGGGAACTCCCCGGCAGGCGCGTCAGCATTTCCCCAAGGCCACCGCCCGTACAGGACTCTGCCACGGCCACCGTTTGGTGTCCCTCTTGGAGAAGGCGAGCAACGGCACTGGCGAGGGTATCCTCATCGGCACCATAGCAGTCTAAACCCACAATTTGGCGAATCTCAGCTTCGACGGGCTGAATCAGTTGCTGAGCTTCCGCTTCGTCCTTAGCGCGTACGGTAATGCGCAGGCGGGTTTCGCCATTGCCGGCATAGGGAGCCACGGTGGGATGCTCACGGGCAATTTGGGCGGCCACTTTTTCCGCAAGCACCGATTCGGGAATGCCCCAGAAACGCAGCACACGGCTGTAAATGACCTCTTTCCCCCAGCCTTGGGAGCGCAAAAAGGGCACTGCCGTTTCTTGCCACATCTGTTTCATTTCCGCCGGGACACCGGGGAAGGTGAGAATGATCAGACCCGTGCGCGGCTGCCAGATCATGCCGGGGGCAGTGCCCAAGGGATTCGGCAGAATCTGCGCCCCCACGGGCAGGAGGGCTTGCTTGCGGTTACTGGGACTAAAGCCACCGCGATGGGCATACTTGCGTTCTAGGTCAGCAATAATTTCCGGACGTTCTTCGAGGGGAGCTTGAAAGAAATCCGCTAGGGTTTCGGTGGTGAGATCATCGGGCGTGGGACCAAGGCCACCGGTAAAGATCAATAGGCGGGCGCGATCGCAGGCAATGGCCACGACTTTCTTAATCCGCGTGGGATTGTCGCCAACGACAGTTTGGTAATAGTGGGGAATACCCAAGCTCGCCAGTTGTTGCGCTAAAAACTGGGCATTACTGTTGAGAATCTCCCCCAGCAGCAATTCTGTACCCACACATATAATTTCTGCACTCATTGTTTCAGTCATTTTCGCTGCTGCGCACCCGTTGCCAGACATACCACGAGGCAAAGCCCATCAGAAGAGACGCTGCCACGGCATAGCCCCATCCTCCCGGCAAACCCGCCAAAGCTAAGGCAAGACTGCCCACCCACAGCGTCAAGCAATAGATAAACAGCACCGTCACCCGCTGCGAAAGCCCCGCCTTAAGAAGGCGATGATGCAAGTGTCTCTTATCGGGCGCAAAGGGAGACTGCCCTTTCAGGAGTCGGTTAAAAACGACCGTTGACGTATCCACAATGGGCACAGCCAAAATTAATAGAGGCACGAGAATGGCCACCGCCGTATAGGCCTTGACGAGTCCAATCACGCCCAAACCTGCAAGGGTAAATCCCATGAAATAGGCGCCCCCGTCCCCCATGAAAATTTGGGCAGGATTGAAGTTGTAGCGCAGGAACCCCAGTGCCCCTCCCGCTAAGGCTGCGGCTAAGAGTCCTGCCTCCGGCTCCCCCATCAGCATACAGACGAAAAACATGGCGGAGGCGGCAATACCCGACACTCCCGCTGCCAGACCATCCACACCATCAATAAAGTTAATGGCATTGGCAATCCCCACCAGCCACACGGTGGTCAAGGGCAAACTGAGCCAGCCGAGGTCAACAATGCCCACAAAGGGCACGGTAATAATGCGAATTTTGACGCCGACGGCCCAGACAATACCCGCTACGAGAAATTGCAGGACAAGGCGTAGGAGTGCTGGTAAAGTCAGCAGATCATCCGCTAGGCCAATGAGAAAAAAGGCCACCCCCCCTAAAGTGACCCCCCAAATTTCATACTCCGCCGGCTGGGGTAGGACACCAAAACCGCCAGCATTCCAGACAATCAGCAGCGCCACCAGATTACCCAGAAAAATGGAGACGCCACCGAGGCGCACCATCGGACGGGTGTGAATCTTGCGTTCATTAGGTTGATCCACAAATCCTGCTTTATGTCCAAGGTCATTAACAATGGGGGTGACCAAGAGGACAACGGCAACGGCAGCAAGGAAGGCAATCAGGTGGTACAGCATCTGCTCAGGGTATTGGCAGGATTCCCCCTCAGGCTAGCACTGGTTGCGGCAATTGCAAGTGGGGATAGAGAGGAAATTTGGTGCAGAGGGCTGCCACCCGCTCGCGGCAGCGGTTTTTGATGGTTTCATCCGCTGGAGCCTGCAGGCGATCGCTAATAATTTCGGCGATTTCGGTAAACTCAGCCTCAGTGAAGCCACGGGTTGTCAACGCTGGGGTTCCTAAACGTAGACCGCTAGTAACAAAGGGAGAGGCGGGGTCAAAGGGAATTGTATTTTTGTTGGTGGTGATATTGATTTCTCCCATCAGGCGATCGGCCTCTTTGCCCGTCAGATTCACCGATCGCAGGTCAATCAGCATCAAGTGGTTATCGGTGCCCCCAGAGACAAGGCGCAGTTGCCGCGATTGCAGCCCTGCAGCAAGGGCTTGGGCATTGCGGATCACTTGGCCAGAATAGGCTTTGAACTCGGGCTTGAGGGCTTCGCCAAAGGCCACAGCCTTAGCGGCAATGACGTGTTCCAATGGTCCCCCTTGGGTACCGGGAAAGACCGCTTTATCAAACTTTTTGCCCAGCTCTTCATCACGGGTGAGAATCAGGCCACCGCGAGGGCCACGCAGGGTTTTATGGGTCGTGGTGGTGACCACATCGCAAAGGGGCACGGGATTGGGATGGTGACCTGTGGCAACCAACCCGGCAATGTGGGCAATATCGGCCATGAGGTAGGCCCCCACTTCATCGGCAATTTGGCGAAATTCGGCAAAGGGAATGACGCGAGGATAGGCGGAATAGCCGCAGATGATCAGCTTGGGACGGTGCTGCCGCGCCAAATCCCGCACCTGATCCATATCGAGGCGTTCTGTTTCAGGATGAACACCATAGTGAACGACGTTAAACCATTTACCGGAAACGTTGACGGGGGAACCGTGGGTGAGATGGCCACCGTGGGACAAATCCATCCCCATAATCGTGTCGCCGGGATTGAGCAGTGCCAAAAAGACGGCAAAATTGGCTTGGGCACCGGAGTGGGGTTGCACATTGGCGTGGGCAGCGGCAAAGAGTTCCTTGGCGCGATCGATGGCCAGTTGCTCTACTTCATCCACAAATTCACAGCCACCGTAGTAGCGCTTGCCGGGCAATCCCTCGGCATATTTGTTGGTGAGAACTGTGCCTTGAGCGGCCATGACCGCAGGAGAAGTGAAGTTTTCGCTGGCAATCAGTTCAAGGTGTTGCTGCTGCCGCTGGACTTCCCGCTGTACCATTTCAGCAACCAAGGGATCCGTTTGCGCAAGCCAATCAATATGGGTCATTTTATTGTCAGTGGAGGGAGATGAACTGCCTTACTATCTTATCGCGGATCGCCGCCTGCGCCTTGGTTAGGCAACGCACCCTAACCACCAAACAAGCTGCCGAGGAAGCCCTCTAGACCGCCTTTGCCCATGCGCTCGCCGCGAATTTTCGCCAATTTCTCCAGCAGTTCTCGCTCTTCATGGGTGATATGGGTGGGAATTTCGACATCAACAGTAATTAGGTGATCGCCCCGCGCCACAGGATTACCCACCCGGGGAACACCTCGGCCTTCTAGGATTAACACCGTACCGGGTTGGGTGCCTGCGGGAATCTTGAGCTCTGCTTCCCCATCCACGGTGCTCACAGGAATCCGACAACCCAGAATCGCTTGCAGGTAGCTAATTTTAATCCGCGATAGGATGTTGTTGCCTTCGCGCTGAAACTCGGGATCAGGTTCGACAAAAAGATAGACGTAGAGATCGCCAGGAGGACCTCCGCGCAGACCGGCATCCCCTTCCCCTGAGACCCGCAGCCGCGTGCCATTGTCCACCCCCGCAGGAATCGTAATTTTCAGCTTTTTGCTGACTTGGATATGGCCTTGGCCACCGCAGGACTCACAGCGAGATTCAATCACTTCACCCGAACCACCACAGGTTGGACAGGTGGTCAATTGGGTAAAACTGCCGAAGGGGGTTCGTGCCGATCGCCGCACTTGACCCATGCCAGCACAGGTACTACAGATTACTGGTCGTGTGCCGGGTTTGGCCCCTGTGCCTTGACAGGTTTTACAGGTTTCCAAATGGTTAATGCGAATTTCCTTCTCACCGCCAAAAACGGCTTCGCGAAATTCCAGTTTCAGTTCATAGCGGAGATCGTCCCCGCGGGTAGGCCCTTGCTGCCGCCGACTGCCAGTGGCAAAGCCGCCAAAAAAAGTTTCAAAAATATCGGCAAAGCCACCCATATCCCCGATGCCAAAGTCGCTAAAGCCAGCAGCCCCGACACCACTGACCCCGGCTTCACCAAAGCGATCATAGTTGGCTCGCGCTTGAGGATCCGAGAGCACCTCGTAGGCGCGGTTGATTTCCTTGAACCTTTCTTCAGCGCCCGGTTCTTTGTTGACATCGGGGTGATACTTGCGAGCCAAGCGCCGATAGGCTCGTTTTAATTCTTCAGCATCCGCAGAGCGTGAGACACCTAAGATCTCATAGAAATCACGAGCCATAGCCACCGTTACCTAAATTAATCAACCGCTTCATAATCTGAAACAACTGTTTCTTCATTATCGCTGATTATTGTGGCTTCACTATCTAAAACTTGAGTGGCTTGGGAACTAATCGTAGCACCCCCCATTGTCGGGGTTGAGGTCATCATTGAACCGCCTGCGGTCTGTTGATACACCACAGTTCCCAAGGTCACCAAGGCCTGCTGCAGAGCTTCCATCCGCTTGCGAATTTCATCGGGGGTAATATTGTCGTCCACCATTGCTGCCTGCATACTCTGAACCACTGGCTCAATCCGTGCTCGCAGATCCGGGGTCAAGGTAATGCCATGGTTTTTGATCGTTGATTCATAGCTATACAGCAGGGCATCGGCTTGGTTGCGCAATTCGGCAATCTCTTTCTTGATTTGGTCGGCTTGGGCATAAATGGTTGCCTCTTGGCGCATGCGCTCGATTTCCATGCTGCTGAGGCCACCACGATTGGTAATGCGCACACTTTGTTGGCGACCGGTGGCGCGATCGACGGCAGACACACTCAGGATACCGTTGGCATCAATGTCAAACGTGACATCAATTTGCGGTACACCTCGCGGGGCGGGAGTAATGCCAGTGAGTTCAAAGCAGGCCAGTTGTTTATTGTCCTTGGCAATGGGGCGCTCCCCTTGATAGACGGCAATTTCAACCACGGTCTGGCCATCGCTGGCGGTGGAAAAGGTTTGGGTTTTGCTGGTGGGGAGGGTGGTGTTGCGTTCGATAATTTTTGTAAAGACACCGCCAAGGGTTTCCAACCCCAAAGAGAGGGGCGTGACATCCAGCAGCAGCAGATCTTTAACGGTCGTTTCCTTGCCAAGAATTCCCCCCTGAATGGCTGCCCCTACAGCAACTGCTTCATCAGGATTAACAGAGCGATCGGGATTTTTGCCACAGAATTGCTTCACTAACTCCTGAATCGCAGGAATACGGGTGGAACCCCCGACGAGTAGCACGCGGTCAATATCCTGAACGGTCAGACCCGCATCGGCGATCGCCTGCTGCATGGGTTCGAGGGTGGCCTGAACCAAGTGAGCGCAGAGTTCCTCAAACTTACTGCGGGTGAGTTCCATTTCAAGGTGCTTAGGCCCCGTTTCATCCGCCGTAATGAAGGGCAGGTTAATGGAAGTGCTCAGGGTGCCTGATAACTCCACTTTGGCTTTTTCGGCAGCTTCGCGGAGGCGTTGCAGTGCCATTTTATCTTTAGAGAGATCGATCCCCTCCTGCTCCTTAAAGCAGGCTAAGAGCCAATCAAGAATGCATTCGTCAAAGTTATCGCCCCCTAGGTGGTTATTCCCCGCTGTGGAGCGCACCTCAAAGACCCCATCCCCCAGTTGCAGAATCGAGACATCAAAGGTGCCACCGCCCAAGTCAAAAACCAGAATGGTTTGATCTTGATCCTGCTTGTCAATGCCGTAGGCCAAGGAGGCGGCCGTTGGCTCGTTGATAATGCGCATTACCTCAAGGCCGGCGATCGCCCCCGCATCTTTGGTGGCTTGGCGCTGCGCATCACTAAAATAGGCGGGCACAGTGATTACGGCTTGGGTCACGGGTTCCCCCAGATAGGCTTCCGCATCCTGCTTTAACTTTTGCAGGATCATGGCGGAAATTTCTTGGGGGGTATAGGTGCGATCGCGAATCTGCACATCCACCATGCCATCGCGACCCGGCACACAGGTATAGGGCACACGGGCACGCTCTTGAGCCGTTTCCTCCCAGCGGCGACCAATAAACCGCTTGATACTAAAAACGGTGTTTTCCGCATTGGTGACGGCTTGCCGCTTGGCCAGTTGACCCACCAACCGCTCGCCCGATTTGCCAAAGGCGACAATACTGGGGGTGGTGCGCCCGCCCTCTGCACTGGGGATCACGACGGGATTCCCCCCTTCTAAGACTGCCACACAACTATTTGTGGTTCCAAGGTCGATGCCAATGACTTTACCCATAGCCGTAATCGCTGTTTCCAAAAATGCGTTGTCAGGAGAAGACCTCTTGCAAAAAAGTCTTACTCTTTGGTTAGAATGCCGCAATGATGATGCTATCGTAACACCTGAATTCAGGGCAAAACGGTTTACCAATAATCTTAGGCAACTGGAACAGGGTTGACCACAAACTTACTCGCGAATCAGCGCCACCGCCACACGGTCATTGCCTTGATCCGTAATGCTGACCCGAATATTGGGGCCAAAGAATATCTGCATCTTGGCTTGTTTCGATTGCCACACCTCAAGGGGCACGGCGGGGGAGTCAAATTCTAAAATTAATGTATAGGCACCGTCCGTTAAGGTCTCGGCGATCGCCACTAGGACAGGACGCTCAGCATCCGAGGGACTCAAGCCTAAACTGGCCAATGTGCTATCTAGGTGTGCTTCTTGGCCATAACGATAGCGGGTGACATCCTTACGAATTTGGGTTTGGGTGGGGGTTGCTTGGGCACGGCCAGCGATCGCCTCTGGGGTTGGGGCTTCACGATAGGGCACTGGTTTGAGTTCTGCTGCTTTGAGTGCCAATCCGCCCAAGAGAAGGGGCACACCGTAGAAAAAGCCCGCCAGATTCAAGGTGGCATTCCCCGTGGCATAGGCCACCACCCCCACCACCGTCAGCACTGAACCGACAATTAGCCCCAACGTTCCCAGCGATACAGACCCCAACATGACCCTTGAACCACTAGCGGTAGTTTGTAAATTGTAAGGGCACGGGGTAATCCTCAGTTTTCAGGCGTTGGATCACCGCTTGTAGATCATCCTTTGATTTGGCACTGACCCGTACCACATCCCCTTGGATCGAGGCTTGCACCTTCTTAAATTCATTGCGGATAAGCTTGCTAATCTCCTTGGCTAGTTCTGAATTAATCCCGCGCCGCAATTTAATCAACTGTTTGACCCGTTGGCCACCCGCTGCTTCCACAGGCCCATAGTCAAAAATTTTCAGAGACAACTGCCGCTTCGCCGCCTTCTGTTGCAGAATCGTTTGCACTGAATTGAGCGTAAATTCACTATCCGTGTGAATCGTCAGTCCCTCTTTTGTCAGTTCAAGGGTGGTCTGGGTATCCTTGAGGTCGTAGCGGGCTTTGATCTCTCGCTCCGTTTGATCCACTGCATTGACCAGCTCTTGCCAGTCAAAATCACTCACAATATCAAAGGAAAAGGTGCTTGCCATGCCTAGGGTTTTTGGGGATTCACTTGACCAATTACCTTTAATTTACCGTCATCGGTGACCTGCCAAATGTCATAGACCCCGACAACATCACCATTTTCATCAATATCGACATTGCCACTGGCGCCTTGATAGTTGATTTCTTTGCCTTCCCGCAGTAAAGCCAGTGCGGCGCACACATCATCCACTTCTTCCCCCGGTGGGTTGGCCACATCGCGCAATTTGCTGCGAATCCCTTCACCGGTATTTTGTCCTGCGGCCTGTGCAGCCAGTACAAGGAGCGCAGCGGCATCCCAAGCTTGAGCACCAAAGGCAGGGAGATCACCAGTTTTCTTCGCGCTCCAGATTTTTTGGAGTTCAGCGAGGGCTTTACCATCAGCACCGGGAACCGTTCCTTTGGCACCGGCAATAATGTATTTGCCATCGGGGGTGCGTCCCACTTGCTCGGGGAAACTTTCCGACTTAACGCCATCGGTGAGGAGAATGGCCACGTTTTGGGTGAGACCTTGCTCAAAAGCAGATTTCAAAAGCAAGCTCCCTGTTTCCGGATACAAAATCGCCACTACCGCATCGGGCTTGCCGCCAAAGGCAGCAGCAGCTTCTGTCGTGAAGGTGGTTGCCCGCTCATCATAACGGGTCGGGCGGTCTTCATTGATCACTGTGCCCCCTAGGGCTTTGAAGGCACGGGTAAATTCCTGCTCAAAGCTACGGCCATAGTCATTGTTGATCACCACGGTGGCGACTCGTTGATACCCCTGTTCTTTGGCCAGTTGGGCAAGGGCTTGGGCTTGGTAATTGTCGGGGGGAGCAGTGCGTGCCCAATAGCCGTTAAAGTCTCCTTTCTTGGCGCGTTCAGTCAGGAGTGTACTCGTACTGCCGGGGGAAATTAGCATCACTTGACCCCGAGTGGCAATATCGGCGGCGGCATTGGAGACGCTACTACCAAAGGAGCCAACGACTCCGGCAACGCGGTCAATCTCCACCAACTTCGTCATTGCTTCTGCCCCAGAGGCAGGATTGGATTGATCATCGGCAGCAATGAGCGTGACCGGCTGGCCATTAACACCGCCACAGGCATTCACCGTTTCCACCAGCAGGGGGACTACCTCAGCAATGGGGGTTCCCACCGAGGCTAAGTCGCCGGTTGAGGGCAGTAATGAGCCAATGCGCAGTCCTTCACCGGTTGGCGCGGTGGTGGTGGTGTCCGCCTCGCAGGCACCAATGGTAAAGAGGAGAAGTAACCCTGCAAAAATCTTGGCGGCTGCCCATCCGCTTGACGGCTGTTGACCCATAGCTGTACACCCTCACAATTTGCCAGCATCCTACTGCAACTGGGGAAATCTTGCAATGCGCAGAGAAGATACCTTGGACAAAAAAAGGGGCATTCCCACATCAACAGCCCCTTTGCATCCAATGCTCTGTGAATGAGTTTTCCTAGGTAGAGGGACGAACTTGCCGCGCCATATTCAAGAAGGCAGCCATATTGGCTCCGGGACGACGACGCGCAAAACGGGTGTAGGGAACACTGGGGGTGACAGGGGTAGGTTCTGGGGCAGGGGTGGGTTCTGCTGGAGCTGTGGCAACGGGGGTGGGTGCGGTGGCAACGGGTTGCGCGGGTTGAGGAGCAGGCTCAGGGGTCGGGGCAGGTTCTGCCGCTTTAGTAGGGGTTGGCGGGGCAGCCGTGCTTTCATCGAGTTCAATGTAAAATTCGCCTTTTTTACCCAAACCAAAGAGCTTCGCGATCGCCCCAAATAGCCCGAAAATCGCACCAAAGAGTTTCTTCAACAGATTCATCTCAAAGCCTCCCAAGCGGTCGTGGTGAGTAAGGTAGCAGAGGAGACAGCCCCAAGTCAGCATCCTGAAGCTGTTGAGACTTTATTATCGGACGCTGGGTAGCACCAATCAACTGAATATGGAAAGTCTGAGAGGGCTTATGTTACATTTTTCAAAGTAAAGCAGCGGTTTCGCAGGACTAATCACTGTTATGAACAAAGTTTACGACTGGTTTGAGGAACGCCTCGAAATTCAGGCGATCGCTGATGATGTCACCAGCAAGTATGTGCCGCCCCACGTAAACATTTTTTACTGTCTTGGTGGCATTACCCTCACCTGTTTCTTGATCCAATTTGCCACAGGCTTTGCCATGACGTTTTACTACAAACCTACGGTGGCTGAAGCCTTTGCCTCTGTGCAGTACATCATGAATGAGGTCAACTTTGGCTGGTTGATCCGCTCCATTCACAAGTGGTCCGCCAGCATGATGGTCTTGATGATGATTCTGCACGTCTTCCGCGTCTATCTTACCGGCGGCTTCAAGAAACCCCGCGAACTCACTTGGGTGACGGGTGTGGTCTTGGCGGTGATTACCGTCAGCTTTGGTGTCACGGGCTACTCCCTGCCTTGGGACCAAGTGGGCTATTGGGCGGTCAAAATCGTTTCCGGTATCCCTGCGGCGATTCCCGTGGTGGGTGATCAACTGGTGGAACTGATGCGCGGTGGTGAAAGTGTCGGTCAAGCGACCCTCACTCGCTTCTATAGCTTGCACACCTTTGTGCTGCCTTGGTCGATCGCCGTCTTTATGCTGATGCACTTCCTGATGATTCGTAAGCAGGGCATTTCGGGTCCCCTGTAAGCCAAGCATCAAGAAATGTAACAGAGCCTGCTCTTTGCGGCGGTTCCACTTGTTATGCTCCAAGTAATCTCCCCCTTGCTGACCCTCTAGGAGAACGATTGATTTATGGCAAAAGTTTTGAAAAAGCCTGATTTAACGAATCCGGCGCTGCGGGCAAAACTGAAAAAAGGCATGGGCCACAATTACTATGGCGAACCCGCTTGGCCCAATGACCTGCTCTATATCTTCCCTGTGGTGATTATGGGCACGATCGCCCTTGTGATCGGTCTAGCGGTGATGGATCCTGCCATGGTCGGTGAACCAGCGGATCCCTTTGCCACCCCCTTGGAAATTTTGCCAGAGTGGTACCTCTATCCCACTTTCCAGATTTTCCGGGTGGTGCCTAATAAACTGCTGGGGGTGCTCATGAATGCCTCCATTCCCTTGGGCTTGATGCTGATTCCTTTCATTGAAAGTGTCAACAAGTTTCAAAATCCCTTCCGTCGTCCTGTGGCCATGACAGTTTTCCTTTTTGGCACATTGGTGACGCTGTGGCTGGGGATTGGTGCTGCTTTCCCCTTGGATAAGTCGCTCACCCTCGGCCTCTTCTAGGTATCTTAAGAAAATACCTCATTGGCTTGCGCATCTGGCGATCGCTGGGTGCGCTTTTTAATTTGAATTTTGCAGGTCAATTTTTTCAATAAAGGGGCGAATTTCATTGAGATCAATGTAGCGATCGGTGGCATTGCGCAGTTCACGGGCAATCATCCCTTCGGTAGAAACAACCGTGATATGGGTATTTTTGGAGCGCAGCAACTCGATCGCCCGCTCAAAATCACCATCCCCACTAAAGAGAACGACGCGATCGTACTGGCCGACGGTATTGAACATATCAATCACAATTTCAATGTCTAAATTGGCTTTTTGGTAATACTTGCCAAGGGTTTCATCGTAATATTCTTTCAACAGCTTTGTGCGCACGGTATAGCCAAGGTTAATGAGGGCATCGCGAAACGAACGCTGATCTTGCGTATCCTTGAGGCCGGTGTACCAAAAGGCATTCACCAATACAATGTTGGGATCACGGGTGAAGAATTCGAGAACACGACGGGGATCAAAAAACCAGCCATTTTTCTGCTGGGCATAGAACATATTATTCCCATCGATAAAAATTGAGAGCCGTTCTTGATGGGGAAGCATAATTAGGGAGAACCTATAGATCAGTGATGTATGTGTAATAGGAGAACCGTTAATAGAAGCTTGAATAGGCGATGGGTTTTATACATTCTATAGGAGAGAATTTGACAGGATTCAAGAGAGGAAGAGCTAGCCCTTCAACAGGTAACAAGATAAAAAGAAGGTAAAAAGAAATATACGATAAGTTCTGCGATCGCTGGTAATCAGAAAAATAAAAGTTAGCTAATGGTTCAGTGGGAACACTTTTAAGAAAAAGAAAACATTTATTAATGCTTTTTTAACCACTGCAATCTATTTTAATAGAACTGCATAGCAGATGCTATAGTTTTTTCCTTGGCGATTGCCCCTTAAAAACCAAAAAAGGGGGCAGTGCCCCCAATCGTTAACGTTTTCCCACAAATTTTCAATACAGGGCACGCACTGGCGGAGCTGGCATTACTGCTGGGGGCGGTGGGGGGGCAAAGAAGGGTTGTTGCGGGGGCGGCAGTGGCGACTCCACCATCAAATTGCAAGGAAAGGGCGTACCGTACATCGAGGTACAGAAAGGACTATCGAGATCACGGGTGCGGACAGGGGGTTGATTGCTTTGCTGATACCACGCATCCGTAGAAACGTAGTTGATCCGCCGTGCCCGATTCACAATGTCATTATCGCGATAGGTGGGAGCACCAAACATAAAAGCCGCATCGCCAGCGATCGACTCATCTTGCCAATACCCCTGACTGCCATCAATACGATCGAAGGCTTGGGGCAAGGTGGGCTGACTGACAGGAAATTGTTGCGGATTAATGGGTTGGCGGCGGCTTTGGGCAGTTGCCGGAGCGACCACCGCTGCCAACATTGCCACGCATACCAGCGGCACAAATTTCATGCCCATAGGTTCATCTCCATAAGCGTTTTACACTTCGGCAACAGTGATAGGCCTAAAGGGTCTTAGGCATCCTAGGATTTCTTGCTTAGAATTATTCTAAATTGACTCCCCTTGCTGCCCCCAGCAGACTGTGCCGCTTTTTGCAACGCTGAGACTTCTCATCAAGGCTTAAGCCAGTGCAATGGCCGATTTAGCTCTCATACAGGCTGCCCTACAACAATACTGGGGCTATTCTGAGTTGCGATCGCCCCAAGCAGAGGTGATGACGGCACTCTTGCAACGGCGGGATGCCTTAATTGTCCTCCCTACCGGAGCGGGCAAAAGTCTCTGTTTTCAGTTGCCAGCCGTGCTTCAGGGCGGATTGACGCTGGTGATCTCGCCGCTGCTTGCCCTCATGGAAAATCAGATCACTGAATTGCGGCAACGGGGTCTTGCGGCCGCAGCCTATCATAGTGAACTGCCCAGCAGCCAACGCCGCCAGATTCTCTCGCACTTAAGCCACTACCGCCTGCTGTATCTTTCGCCGGAGTCCCTATTTGCCACTCCCCTTTGGCAGCGCCTCTGTGCAGCGCCGATTCAACTCAATGGCTTGATTGTGGATGAAGCCCATTGCCTCGTCCAGTGGGGCGATCGCTTTCGACCAGTGTATCGTCGCTTGGGAACGGTGCGGCCTGCCCTCCGTCAATCTAAACCCCACCACCCCCCCTTGGCGATCGCTGCTTTTACTGCTACTGCCGATCCCAATGCTCAGCGCACCCTCATTGAGGTTTTAGGCCTAGAGCAGCCTGTGCAGATCATTCACAGCCCCTATCGTCCCAATCTCCATTTAGCCGTACGCTCTGTGTGGAGTCGGGGGTATCGCCGCCATTGTCTCCAGCAATTTCTCAAGCAGCAGGGCAAAACCGCAGGCTTGATCTATGCCCGCACCCGCCGCGACTGTGAAACCTTGGCCACTTGGCTTCAGGAGCAAGGGTACCGCACCACCGCTTACCATGGCGGACTACCGGCAACCCAGCGACGCCAAATTGAGAGCGATTGGTTGCAGGACAAACTACCCTTTGTGGTCTGTACCAATGCCTTTGGTATGGGGGTGAATAAACCTAATGTGCGTTGGATTTGCCACTATCAGCCGCCCCTGCAACTCAGTGAATATCTCCAAGAGGTGGGACGCGCTGGGCGAGATGGCCAAACGGCACAGGCACTGGCCTTGGTCAGCGATCGCTGGGGTTTAGATCGCGAAGATCAACAGCGTTGGCACTTTTTTCGGCGCCAAAGTCAAGATACCTACAATCGCGCCATGGCACTTCAGACGCATCTGCCCCTCAGGGGTAATCTTTTGCAACTACGGCAACACTTTCCTGAGGTGGAACTGACGCTGGCATTACTGCATCAACAGGGGGCACTCCGCTGGCAAGACCCTTTTCACTATTGCCGTCAACCCTTGGCACAAATGCCACCGCCGCCCAAAGATACTCAAGAACAGTTGATGCAAGAGTTTCTCTATCACCGCGGCTGCCGCTGGCAGTTTCTCCTGCAAGCCTTTGGTTTTGCCACTGAGGCAAGGGGATTGCGTTGTGGCCATTGCGATCGCTGTCGGCCGCCGCGCCGTACCTGTAAAATACCGTGAATTCACAGATTTGTATCACTGGGACTTTGTGTACACTGGCACATAGAACGGTAGGTTTACCATCGGTAAACAAGGGTTTCCCAGCAGTCATTCTGTTGCCACGAGGTAGGGGTTGCGGGCATGGGGCTACTACAAGTTGAGCAAATTCGCGAAACACTTCAGGATGTGCTTTCAGAACACGCCGTTGTTGTGCAGGTGAACCAGTTTCGCAACCAATTAAACATTGTTTTGAATAAGCCCCCCGGTACCGTTGCCCATTATTCTGCCCTAGTGGATCTCCTCAAATCCCGCTTGGGGCAGTTTCACCTTGACGACATTGCCCGCATTAAAATTATTGGCCGCATTCAAGGGTCCCCTAAACCCGATTGGGAAGAAGTTATTGATCTGCGCCCCCCCAACCCAGCCCTAGCTGCCCCTGTGTATGCCTCCTCAGCTCCTTGGGTGGTGGCGATCGCCGCTGGGGTTGTGAGTTTACTAGTGATCTTTAGCTATCATCTCGGTCAGTGGCAGCAACAGCAACGCATGCAGCAGTTGATTGGCGGTACCCTTGCGCAACAAGGCGTCACCATGGCCGATTTTAAGTGGCACCTCGAGGGCGGTGCACCGTTTATTGTGGGCGTTCTGAAAAACTACAGTGAAGAGCACTTTCGCATGATTCAGGCCGACTTTGAACTCTTTGACAAGGCCGGGCAGCGGGTCGGCGCCGTTTCGGTCCAAGTTTATGGCCTTGGCCCTGAGGAAACTTGGCACTTCCGTGAACCCGTGGGCAACAATCAGGCAGTGCGAGCACGACTGGTAAAATTACAGTCATTCCATTAAGTTTTCCCCTAAAAGGGGTCGAGTAAAAACCCTCTATGGCTCACCTCAAAGCCCTGATTTTTGATGTCGATGGCACCTTAGCAGACACTGAGCGGGACGGCCATCGCGTTGCCTTCAATAAAGCCTTTGCTGCGGCGGGTCTGGATTGGGAGTGGGATATTCCCCTCTATGGTCAACTGCTGGCGGTGGCGGGGGGTAAGGAGCGGATGAAGTATTACCTTGATCGCTTTCGTCCCGATTGGCCACGTCCCCAACATTTGGATGCCCTGATTGCCGATTTACACAAGGCCAAGACCCGCTACTATACGGACCTGTTGGCGGAAGGAGCGATTCCCCTGCGGCCGGGGGTGAAACGGCTGCTCACTGAAGCCCGTGAGGCAGGATTACGTTTGGCGATCGCCACCACGACCACCCCTGCCAATGTCACTGCCCTCCTTGAAAATGCCCTTGCTGCTGATGGCGTCAGTTGGTTTGAGGTGATTGCTGCTGGGGATGTGGTGCCCGCCAAGAAACCTGCGCCTGACATTTACTTCTACACCCTTGAAAAGATGCGCCTCTCGCCCCAAGAGTGCCTTGCCTTTGAGGATTCCGCCAATGGGATTCAGGCCGCCACCGCCAGTCGCCTAGCGACCATTATCACGATCACTGACTACACCAAGGATCATGATTTTCGGGATGCGGCGCTTGTCTTGGATTGCCTAGGGGAACCTGACTACCCCTTTCAAGTGATTCGCGGTGAGGTGGGCTGGACGACCTATGTCGATGTGTCCCTGTTGCGATCGCTGCACCAGCAGTGGACCAGTACGTTGAGTCACCGATAATTTCTTGGCCACAACGTTTTACAGTGAATATACGAACCTAGCCTGAGTGATTAAAGAACGCAATGTACACGATTGATTTAATTCTGCGTCATGTCCCCATGCCCGTCAGCATTGAACGCAAGGAAAGTGCCGCAGCGACGGCAGTCTATCAGCAAATTCAGCAGGCCATGGCCAGTGGCACTCCGGCTGTCCTCGAACTGACGTGCGATCGCCAAGTGGGCAAGAAGTTAACGGTCCTCACTTCAGAAATTGTGGCCGTGCAAATGGCCGATAAGGATGCTCCCTCCAGTGTGACGAGTCGGGGGGGATTCTTTGCCCAGCTCGTGCAGCAAACCAACAACTGAGGGAAAATCTCTCAATAAAGTTTAGTTTTTCTTCGCAATGGTGATTCTTTGCCGTTAGGATACTAAGCAGACTGATCCGTAGGGGAACGTCAAGCGAATCCTCCCCGTCTGAAAGTCAGGTATCTGTGGTGTGTCGTAATAGGGTTATCTATGGTGAAGCGTTTCCTACCGGTTCTGGTTCTCGTGGGGTGTAGTCTTGGTCTTGTGACCCCTGCCCTTGTGCGTGCTCAAGCCAATCAGGGCTTTACGTTTACTTGGGGTGAGGGGCCGAGTGGGCGACAGCAGTTGCAATACCACTTAGATAATGGCACCCCCGGCTTCATGGGCGATCGCTACTGGCTACGCCTTGGTCAGCAAAAAGTGGCCATCAACCGCATCAACATCACCTACCCTGACTACTACAACGGCATCATTGATCCTAAGGGGATTGAAGTGAGAGTTGGCGGCAATAGCAGCAATAGCTTCTTCCAGTTTCGTCGCAACCCCGGCACAAGAATTGAACTCGCGGAAGTTTCCCTTGATCGCGATAACCGCGTCATTGACATTGTGCCCGCTGAGGTGATTCCCGCAGGAACGCCGGTGCAAGTGATCCTCAACAATGTGCGCAATCCCAACCATGGTGGGATGTACTACTTCAATGCCCGCATTGGCTCCCCGGGGGATATTCCGCTGATGCGTTATATCGGGACTTGGATTCTGAGCATTGCCAACAACTAAGCCAATAACTTACTGGAACTCAATTTGCCAATTTGCGAACTGGTTCGCCATCCCTAGCCAGATTGGGGCGATCGCCCTAGGCTAGTCCTTGTGTGTTATGACCGGTTCACTCTTCACGCCAAATGCTACATTCTGTCAAGTCTCCCTTGCCCCACATTTCGCCTCTCCTCACGCCCCTGATGTACCGTCTGGTGGGGGATATTGTCCTGCGGCGCTATTTTCGTACCCTTGAGGTGCAAGGGCAGGAGCAGATACCCAAAAGGGGGCCAGTGATCTTGGCACCCACCCATCGTTCCCGTTGGGATGCGCTCATTATTCCCTATGTGACGGGGCGGCGGGTGAGTGGGCGCGACCTCTACTACATGGTCTCCCACGATGAAATGCTGGGACTGCAAGGCTGGGTGATTGGTCAGTGTGGTGGTTTTCCCGTCAATACCCAAGCCCCTTCGGTGAGTGCCTTGCGGACGGGCGTGGAACTCCTGCGGCAGGGACAGGCCTTGGTGGTTTTTCCTGAGGGGAATATCTTTCGCGATCGCCAGATTCATCCCCTCAAGCCGGGCTTGGCGCGTTTAGCCCTTCAGGCGGCTCAGCGCTGTGCAGAAGCGATCCAGATTGTGCCAATTTTACTCGATTATGCTCAGCCCTATCCGCAGTGGGGCAGTGAGGTCAAGGTGATCATTGGTGCCCCCTTGAGTACGGGCAATTACGATGTCAGTCGCCCAAAAAGTGCCGCCCAAGAACTGACGAGTGATCTTTTGAGGGCACTGCAGCAGCTTCAAGAGGGGCGATCGCTCCTGTGTTTGGCATAGACCGCGAACTTGAATCCCTCTAAGCATCCGTAGGGACAATTAGCGCTTCAAATTGGTGGCGAATCTGATCGGTGACTTCCTTGACGGCCTGCCGTGCCCCTTGGCGATCGCGACGATAGAGGGGCCAATAGCTCTCCAGATTCAGAGGGTCTCCGACACTGACACGCACCTGCCGTAAGCCCACCAAGCGATTCACATTTGGGCTTTTCCCCTCGAGCCAATCAAACGTCCGCCAGAGAATCAGTGCCACATCGGCAAAGCGATCAATCGTGAATTTCTCACGGATATAGCTACCTGTAATCGAGGTAAATCGCTCCGCAAGACGCATATGACGTAATCGCACATTGGCTTCCTCGGCCAACCAATCGGCCAAACACCGCTCTACGGCAGACAGTTGTGCCAAATCACCGCGAAACATCCGTTCCCAAGCGGCCTGCTCAATCCGTCGGCAGCGACTGACAAAATCTTCACTGGCCTTAAGACCAAAGTAGGACTCTGCCACCACAAGGGCACTGTTGAGGAGTCGCTGAATCCGTGCTGCCAATTCGGCATTGGGGGAGTCAAAGGGCGGCAGTTCGGGAAAATCTTGGCGGTAGGACGTGGCATAAAAGGTCTCTAGGCGATCCAAAAGATGCATCGCTAAATTGAGCAGGCGGCGGTAGAGATCCTGCGGTTCGCTACTGTGGGAATTGGTGGGGCAGCCAAGGCGGTTCTCTAGTTGTGCCATCAGGATTGCCATGCGTTGCCAAGAGGGCTGACTGAGGGTGTACTGAATGCCAACGGGGAGAATGACCACAGGGAGCGATCGCCCCGCCTTGGCCAAATCTTCCAGACACCAAAATCCCAGTTGCGCCACGCCCGGCTCTAAAGGTGCGACCAATTCGTTGTGTTCATTCGTTGCCCCCTCCGGCGCTGCTGCTAGGGGAAATCGTCCCGCCAAGAGTAGCTCCCGTGCCGATCGCAGGGCTTGGCTATCGAGCTTACCGCGCATGATGGAAATCCCCCCCAACCGTGAAAAGAGCCAGCCAATTTGCTCCCCTGCCCAGAGGGGAATCCCGCGATCGTAGAGAAAATAGCCATTCGTGGGGGGACGCAAGCGAATACCCAGCCGCCGTGCTGTTTGCGGCAATAGATGCCACATCAAATAGCCCATCACCAAAGGATCATCCGTACAGGGATGGCGAAAGGCAATGAGGAGCCGCACCTGTCCCTGCTGAAACTGCTCGTAATAACGGGCAAGGGTCTCGACATTTACCCCTTCCACCCGATTCAGACCAAGGCCGTAGCGGATGTAGAAGGGCAGGAGCCGCGCCGCCGTCCACCAGACTGGGTAGCTAAACCGCTGGGGAAGAAAATGCAACGGGGGTTGGGCAGTCGCAACCACACTGGACATGACGCAAACTCCTCAGAAACAAGGGCTTAGACTGAGGCAGTGGCCAACTCCGCAATCAACTGTTCCAACATCGGCTGATCCGCCCAATAGACCGCATTACAGAACTGACAGGTGGCTTCCGCCTTCGCCTCTGTGGCTAGAATATCCTTTAATTCTGCCTCTCCTAGGAGCTTGAGTGCCGCTAGCATCCGTTCGTGGGAACAGCCACAGTGGAAGCGCACCATTTGCCGTTGGGGCAAGATTTGCAAATCCATATCCCCAAGGAGTTCCTGAAAGATATCTGGCAGTGTCCGCCCCGCCTGTAGTAGGGGTGTAAAGCCTTTGAGATTGGCCACCCGTTGTTCAAGGGTCGCGATGAGGTGTTCATCATTGGCAGCTTTGGGTAGCACCTGTAACATCAACCCACCGGCAGCAGTTACCCCAGCCTCTTCAACAAAAACACCTAACATCAGGGCTGAGGGGGTTTGCTCTGAGGTGGCGAGGTAGTAGGTGACATCTTCAGCAATTTCCCCAGAGACAAGCTCCACCGTGCTGGAATAGGGATAGCCGTAGCCAAGATCATGGATGACGTAGAGGTACCCCTGATGACCTACCGCCGCACCCACATCCAGTTTGCCCTTGGCATTGGGGGGCAGTTCAACACTGGGATACTGCACATAGCCGCGAACCGTGCCATCGGCACCCGCATCCGCGAAAACCGTTCCTAGGGGGCCATTGCCTTGAATGCGCACATTCACCCGTGCTTGGGGCTGTTTGAAACTAGAGGCGAGAATTAAGCCAGCGGCCATGGTTCGTCCCAAAGCAGCCGTGGCAACGTAGGAGAGTTGGTGGCGTTTGCGGGCTTCATCGGTGAGTTGAGTGGTAATCACCCCTACTGCACGGATGCCTTCAGCCGCAGCCGTTGCTCGCAACAGAAAATCTGCCATGATAAGCCTAAAGAAATGTTTCGTTACACTTAGTTTATCTCCTTTCATCTGACCCCAAGGGCAGCCACCTGACGGGCAACATTTGGGAGACCCCTAGCAAGAACATCAGGAAATTGGCGATGATAGGCAAACAATCGTGATGCAGCGTCCAGTGATTGCTCCTATGGCCATGCCCTTAACTGTTTTGTCGGCGGCAACTGTCTTGGCAGAGGCAACAGAATTGCCTCAAGGGGGTCTGATTACGGAGATTCCGACGCTGGCGATCGCCCACCGCTTGGCACACCACCTTCGCCACCACTGGCCTTTAGAGACACCCTTGACGCTCATTGACGCCCAACACCAGAGTACGGCCCTCACCCTTGGCGAATTGGCAGAACTAACAGAGGCCACCTGCCCGCTACAACTCTATGTGCCACCCCCCCTACCAGAGGCACTGATTCAGTTTCAACGCTTGATTGACGTGGTTCGGGAACTGCGCCATCCTGAGCGGGGCTGCCCTTGGGATTTGCAGCAAACACCCACCACCCTGATTCCCTACGTCCTTGAAGAAGCCTATGAAGTTGTCCATGCTCTTCAAGAGGGAGACACTGGGGCGATCGCCGAAGAATTGGGAGATCTGTTGCTTCAAGTTGTGCTCCAGAGTCAACTGGCTCAAGAAGCCAACCAATTTACCCTTGCCCAAATCATTCAAGGAATTACCGATAAACTGATCCGTCGCCATCCCCACGTCTTTGGTGAAGTGGCACTCACCACTCCTCAAGAGGTGCGCGACCAATGGGAGCAAATCAAAGCGGCTGAAAAAGGCACTGAGGAACCTCTCCCCCTGAGTCAAAAACTGCAACGCTATGCCCGTACCCTGCCCCCCCTGATGGCGGGTATGAAAATTGGTGAGCGAGCTAGTCGCGCTGGCCTAGATTGGCCGACCATTAGCGGTGCGTGGGAGAAATTTTACGAGGAACTGGCGGAGTTTCAAGAGGCGCTTCTACAAGGGAATGCCGAGCAACAGGCTGCGGAATTGGGAGACCTGCTCTTTAGTGTGATTAACCTTGCCCGCTGGTGCCAACTCGACCCTGTGAATGCCCTGCAACAAACCTACCAACGCTTTATCCAACGCTTGGAGTGCATTGAGGCGGCCATCGATCGCCCCCTTGAGACCTACACCCTAGAAGAACTGGAAGCCCTCTGGCAACAGGCCAAAGTACAGTTAGCCACAGACAGCAAGGCGACCGAAACACCGACAGACCCTAACCCTGATGAGGCCTAATTCCCTGCGGCCATTTCCACTTTCAATTCATCGAGATTCCACAGGGCACCCCCCAGCGCCGTGGGATTGGCACCGACCACATGATTGCGAAAAGCCGTAAGGGAAAGGGGATTCACGAGGTAGATAAAGGGGAGATATTCCTGAGCCAGTCGCTGCGCTTCGGCGTAGATTTGCTTGCGGCGTTCCAGATTGAGTTCCTGTGCCCCCTGCACGTAGAGATCACTAATGCGCTGCTCCCAGTCAGCGACCACTCGACCCGTAAGCGGCGGTTGATTCGGTGCGGGTTGCTGATTAAACGTATGCAAAAGGCCATCCACCCGCCAGATATTGGCACCGCTATTGGGTTCATTGCCCCCGCCCGTAAAGCCAAGGATATGGGCTTCCCACTCTAGGGAATTGGAGAGGCGATCGACGAGGGTGCCAAAGGCCAAAAATTGCAGATCCACCTGCATCCCGATCGCCCCCAAGTCCTGCTGAATTTGGGTCGCGATTGCCTCACGGATTTTGTTGCCCGCATTGGTAATCAGTGAAAAGCGGACGCGGTTGCCTTTAGCGTCAAGAAGGCGACCTTGGTTGTCGTAGCGGAAGCCTGCCGCTTGCAGTAATGCCTTGGCTTTGGCCACATCGTAACGATAGGTGGGCAGTCCCTGCTCCGGGGAGAAGTAAAAGGGGCTTTGTACGGGAATGGTTGAGTGTTGGGGTGCCCCTAGGCCTTGGTAGATGTTGTTAATCATTCGCTGGCGATCGAGGGCATAAGCCACTGCCTGACGAAAGCGTACATCGTTAAACCACTCGGATTTCACGGGATCGACAAGGGGCTTGCCATTGCGGCGACCGCGATTGAGATTAAAGGAAATAAAGAGGGTATTGGGACTCGGCCCACTATTGTAGATGCGAAACTGGCCGCGCTTTTCCTCGCGTTTCAAAAGGGCAAACATCTCAGGGGTGACGGCAAATAAATCCAGACCACCCGAGCGAAATTGCAGCATGGCTGTGTCGGTGGATTCAACAATTTGCCAAATAAAGCGTTCCAGATGGGGCAGGGGCGATCGCCAGTAGAAGGGATTGCGCCGAAAAATCAACCGCTGGCTATTCACATACCGATCCATAACAAAAGGGCCATTGCCAACAATTTGGCCGGGGTCGGTGTCTGTACCCCACATGGACAGGAACTTCAACCGCCCTTGGCTATCCCGTTCTCGTACCGCTTGCCGCAGCAGATGGGCAGGCAAAATCGGCAAGCCAGTATTGCGTAAAAACGGCGCAAAGGGTTCAGGTAGCTTGAACGTCACTTGGCGATCGCCTTGGGCCGTCACTTCGGGCAGTAGCCCCTTCTGGCCAATACGGAGAATATCGCGGCTACTGGTGGGAATCTCGGGATTGAAATAAATCTCATTGTAGGTGAAGACCACATCCTCACTGGTGAGGGGCACCCCATCCGACCATTTCAGATTCGGTTTGAGTTGAAAGACAATCTCGAGGGTTTCAGGCTTAATTTGCCAAGACTCAGCAAGGGCAGGCTCCAGTTCACCCGTGAGGCCATTTTCTTGAATTAACCCTGTGTAAAGGTAGCCAAAGACATTGGGGGATTCTTGGCTTAGGGCGTAGTTAAAGGTTTTTGGGTCTGAGGTGACGGCGGTCACTAACTGGTTGCCACGCGGTGTAATCAGGCCAGCACAGCTTCCGAGGCTGAGGGTGCACAGACAAACCAATAGCGCAATCAGAGGCCATCGCCACCCGCGCATCAGCCGCCACCGACAATCGTGACAATTTCCAAGCGATCGCCCGCCTGCACATAGGTGGTTTCCCAAAACTGCCGATGCAAAATCTCACCATTGTATTCAATGGCAACAAGGCGGGGGTGAATATTAAGCAGGTCACAGAGTTCTGGAATTGAGAGCGATCGCCTCAAAGTGTGAGGAGTACCATTGACATGGATGACGATCGCTGGCTCAACAGGAACCATAGCAGTAGGGGCAAATTTGACCTACAGGAACTGCTCAAGGGTCGCTTCAATTTTTGTTTTTGGCACGGCACCCACCAAAATATCGACCTTTTGGCCGCCCTTGAAAATCATTAGCGTCGGGATGCTGCGAATGCCAAAGTCGGTCGCCACCTTTGAGTTTTCGTCAGTATTCACCTTGACGACCTTAACTCTGCCCTCATATTCATTGGCGATTTCATCAACAACGGGTGCCACCATGCGGCATGGCCCACACCAAGGTGCCCAGAAATCCACCAACACAGGAATATCGCTATTTAATACTTCTTCTTCAAAGGTGGCATCTGTAACGGACAATGCACTGGACATAAACAGAACCCTTATAACGAATCAGCAGCCTTAAAAATATACTCTAGCAACCTTTAGGCTGACCTTGGGCTTCGGATTATTTTTTGATTTTCCAGACCCTAGGCAGTCTAGCTCGCGGCTAGGTTTGATTTGCAGTATATCACGTCGCCCTCGGCATACAGGAGACTATCGGCGTATAATAGGGTTGCCGTTTCCTATCAAGAGGATGTCAACTATGGCAACAAAATCTGCAAAACCCACCTACGCTTTCCGTACCTTCTGGGCTGTGCTGCTGTTGGCCATTAACTTCTTGGTTGCCGCCTACTACTTTGGCATCCTGAAATAGGACTTTAGACGTAAGCATCGAGGGGGCACCCTAGCCGCTAATTCAAACCTAGGAGAATCTGTAAAATCGACAGAAACCTAGGAATTCGCAACCGTAGCGGTGCGATTGCTCCGCTGTGGACTTGCACCACACCTAGAAGCGCGTTTCCGCTTGCCATGCACTCCATCCGAGGATTCGGCGCAAAGCATGACCTCTAGTTCTCTGTTAGAGAGCGTAAAATACTGATGCCGTTTTACGGGCCTCAGCTTTTTGTTTAGCGTGTACCATGCAGACCATACGTGCTTTGCTGACTTCACGACAGCATAGGCGTTGTGGTTAGGTACACGCTCTGACAGCTTCATGGCTCTACGCGCCAGAACCATTGCAGCAGCAGTATCGGATGAGAGACCATACTGCTTTACAAACTTGACTAATCCAATTATTGAGCTGTAAGCAGGATTAACCTTAATCAATTCAATGCCTGCTAGTTGGCATTTTTGCTCTAGAAGCTCGGTCAACTTGCCATAGGTAAATCCTGACAGCATCCGGGCATAGCGTCTGCCTTCTTCCCGCATCTGAGCTTTCTTAGCACTGAAGTCTAGGTTTTCAATGACAATCGGACAGCAAAACCTTTCGGCCAGTGTTACTAGCTGCCTAGATATATCGTGCAAGGTTGCTTCAATTTGCCCAGACCGACGGCTATGCAGATTTAGCTTAAATTGACCGTGATGCTTAAGGTTGCCGTCGCCGTCAACGTGAGTCCAGCCAATTACACTAGGGTTAATATCTATCCCTAAGCATCCATATTGCCTCGGTAATGACTGGCGATGCGGCAATGGCACATCCACAGAGCAGGCAATGAACCAACGAAAGTCTTTGTAGTAGATACGATAAGACAGCGCTCTGTTAGTCTTGATCGCTTCATCAATCCATTTCTGGCCTTGCTCATACTCAAATCTCAATGGAGCGGATATTGTCTTTCCATATTTCGATTCCAGCGCATAAGGAACTCGGAACGTAATGGTACTGCCGTCATACTGTGCGATCTGATTCCCAAAGCTTTCGCCCTTTGAACCGATAGCGACGTACTGAGTCCCTTTGCCACCCAAAGATACCTGCAACGGAGCAGACTGCAGGTGATTTAGCTTGTTTTGGAGTAAATGCAGTCTTCGCTTTTTGTTGTGAATCAAGAACTTTTTGTGTGTACGTAGATGCATACGGAAGCGTATAGAGCAAGCATCCGGCAATCCGCCCAGCGACTTTTCAGCCGTCTTTAACCACTTCTGTATAGATCGAATCTGTTGTTCCAGTGTTTTGATATGGCGCTTGCGGTTTTCCTTGGCTGCTGAGACAGCCCCCCGCACCTCTGATCTAATGGCGTTAACCTGTCGTTTGTTAAGTCTGTACTTTGGCTGAAGGTCTCTAACGATGTCATTCTCGCTTTCGTTAGTTAGTACGCGAGCTAAATACTCCGTTGTTGCAGGCTTTACCAGCTCAGAAGCGTCGGCAGCAAACTGCCATAGTTCAATAGGTAATTCAGTTGTTACTGTTCGCTGTGGCATTCTCAATCGCCCCTACAATTAAAGCTCGCACAGCGCAAAAACCAATTCAGCGCCAAAACGCAGTAGCCCATCTTTATACCCACTTGCGAGGGGTTTCAATCGAAACCCCCAACAACTCAGCCGTAGCGCCAATTTCAACAAATGTACTTTGCGTACTTATGGATTTTAGCAGATTCGTTAAGATTTGAGCTATCTGCTTACAGCCCCCAATTACTGGGAATCACTTCAACTCGCGGCCAAAGGGCAGTAATCCTAAGATCATCAGCTTGAAATGCTGCTGCGCAAAGGGCAGGCCAATAATCGTCACCGCCAAGAGCAACCCCCAAAAGAGGTGATTGAGGGCAATGCCCCAGCCTACGACCAAAAGCCACAGGATATTGAAGATCATCGTTAGGGTGCTATTGGCATCGGGCGCTTCAACAATTTGCTTCCCAAAGGGCAATAGAGCACTCCAGCCCAGTTGAATGGCTTTAATCCCAAATGGAATGCCAATGATCGTCAGGCAGAGCGCCACACCGCCCAGCATATAGCCAATGCCCGTGAGGAAGCCACCAAAGATCAGCCAAATGATATTGCCCAGAAGACTCATGATCCGCTGCTCCAAAACTTGTCTAGACCCAGCCTAGCAAGCATTTAGTGCTATTTCGGTAGGGTAATGCGGAAGCCGGGGGGGAGATAGTCGTCCCCTAAGTAGTTGCTGGGAATCGTGCTGGTGTTGCCATCCCGCAGTGCCAAGTAGCTTGGTGACATGATTTCGATACCCGCTTCGTTGCAGGCGTCTTGGAGATTTTGATGCAATTCAGAAATGGTATAGCGCAGCCCCTTCCAGTTGCGGGTGTAAACATTCAGCTCGTAGGCGATGTGGTAGTCATTGAGGGCAGTTTGCAATACAAAGGGGGCAGGATCATCGAGGATGTTTGTGGTACGGCGACCCGCCTCAATCATGGCTGCATAAACATCGCGCCAAGGGACATCGTAGCCAAGGGTAATTGTGGTTTGCAAAATCAAGGGCTGACCCATTTCCCGAATGGCCACAGCGTAATTGATGACGGTGCTGTTGAGCAGTGACGAGTTGGGGACTGTAATGACTTGATTGTTGAAGGCACAAATGCGGGTGACAAGAAGCGTTTTTTGTACCACAATCCCCTTAACATCGCCGATTTGAATGAGGTCGCCCACCTGAAAGGAGCGAGTATAGATGAGAATGACGCCACCCACCACGTTGGCGATCGCCGAGGTGGAACCCAAGGAAAAGAGAATCCCCAAAAACACAGAAATGCCTCGGAAGGCTGGGGAGTCAAAGCCGGGTAAGTAGGGAAAGACAACAACTGCCGCCAAAGCAATAATTAAAATTTGCAGCAGGTTGTAGGTGGGTTTTGCCCAATCGGTGTAGAAGCCCGGAATGACCAAACGCTCGGTTTCAAGGGCATAAAAAATCGCCCGCACCCCTTTCAAGATGTAGTAGGTGATGGCCACAATGACGGCGATCGCCACCAAATTCGGCAGATAGTTGCCAATACTCGTGAGAATAAATTCAAGGGAACCCAAGAAGTGATTGAGAAAATTCTTGCCAAAGGCGCGTGTCCAAGGAAAGAGATTGAAAACAAACGTCAGGTACAGATAGAGGATAAACAGCAGCAGCGCCAACCGCGTAAACTGCAATATCCGCAATAGCCAAAGCTCAACCGTTTCCCGAGAAATAATCTCAAAATTTTGCAGGCGTAAGGGGGGAATCCGCTCGCCACCCCAGCGGCTCACCGGCGGGAAAATCTTACCGGAGATGCGAATAATCACTGAACAGAGGATCAGGGTGAGAATCGTCGTTAAAGCCGCAAAAACAGTATTTTTGAGCAGGTTTTGGGGAACGCGATCTTGGCGATAACGGCTAATGGCCTCACGAATGCGCTGGGCAAGTTCAATCGCTACTTCTTCTTGCGTTTCGAGGCGATCGCCCACATCGGCTTTTGTAATGGTGACGAGCGGGCGGTTGTCTTGAACCACGCTGACATTGTCGCGATCGCCCACTCTTTTGATCGTAATGCTGTCAACGGGAATGTCTTCATCCTCTGCCACTTGCAGGATACGGCGTTGAATCGCTGCCGCCCGTTCTTCGGGGGTAAAGGAGCCAATGCCTTCGCGTACCTCAAATAAAACTTCGCCATCGAGGATCACTGGGTATTCCTGAATCTCAGCCGCCGCTGGGGGGGTTTGGGCATCTTGCGCCATTAAAGGCCACTGTGCCTGCCCCACCACCAGTAAAAAAGTGAACAACAGGCACAGGAAAAAGCGTGTCCAAAAGCGTGGCTTCGTCATAGATAGCAGGGATGCAGGCAGTTCATTCTTTATTTTGGGTGAAATCCTTGCCTGCCGCTGCTTTAGCGAAAATCCTTAATAATGAGTGGCCAAGTATGCCGCTAGTGCCTCGGAACCGCCAATGTATTTGCCGTCAATAAAGACTTGGGGAACGGTCGTTGCGCCGGTAACCGCTTGGAGCGATCGCAGGCTAGCCCCCTCACCAATGACAATCTCATCGTAGTGAATGCCCTTTTCCGCAAGCATGGTTTTGGCGTTGGCGCAGTAGGGACAGCCCCGCTTCGTAAATAGCGAGACACATTGCCGCTTGTAGCTGGGGTTGAGGTAGCAGAGCATCGTTTCCGCATCCGAGACCTTAAAGGGGTCGCCGGGTTCTTCGGGTTCAATGAACATTTTCTCGATGACGCCATCCTTCACCAGCATTGAATAACGCCAAGAGCGCTTGCCAAAACCAAGGTCTTCCTTATCGACAAGCATTCCCATACCGGCCGTAAACTCACCATTGCCATCGGGAATGAGGCGCACATTCTCAGCCTGCTGGGTTTTGCCCCACTCATTCATGACAAAGGCATCATTGACGGAAATGCAGAGGATATCATCCACGCCACAGTCACGAAATAGGGGTGCCAATTCGTTGTAGCCGGGGAGATGGGTTGAAGAACAGGTAGGGGTGAACGCACCCGGCAAAGCAAACACCACAACGGTTTTGCCATTGAACAGATCATTGGTGGTGACATTGACCCATTGATCGCCTTCACGGGTGCGAAAGGTGACTTGGGGAACACGTTGCCCTTCACGGTTGGGTAGCATGGTGGAGTCCTCTACATAACGTTGCTTTCTAAAGCGTAGTCGTTATGACTTTGATTTGTCAAGTCGCCATGGAACAGCAAATTGTTCATGCCACAACAGGGCGAGTGCGCTTTCGCGTGCCCCGTGTACAGCGAGATCCCGCCTATGGGGAGTTATTGGTGCAGTTGCTGGAGTCTTTGGCGATTGTTGAGCGGGTGCGTCTCAACCCTCAGGCGGCGACAGTGGTGGTGCAGTATCAACCCCATTTGCTTGATGAAGCGGCGGTCTATGAACGCTTGAATCATTGTTTTGAACAGGCGATGGTGGCTATGCCGCAGCCCTTTCCGGAGAGTGCGGCTCCTGCGGATGCGATCGCCCTTGAAGACTACGAAGCACAAGTAGAGGCCGATGCTCGCCTTGAAACCGATTGGGAGCGCTTGGGACTGCCCTTGGTGGCCTTGGGGGTCTCGCTCCTCAGTGTGCCCTTGGAATTGCCCTTTGCGGTGGTTGGGGCGACGGTCTTGGCCAGTGCTTGGCCTTGGTTTCAGCGGGTGGGGCATCAGATACGTCAGGGGCATCCCCCGAATGTGGATTTGCTCGATAGCCTCTGGATGGCACTGCATACCGTCAATGGCCAGTTCTTAGCGCCTGCATTGAAGACCACGTTGGTCGGGGCACGGGCCGATGTGCGCGATCGCCAGCAACGACAACAGTTGCATCAATATCCCAGTGTTTTGATGGCTCACTATGAACACCTGACGGTGGAACGCCAAGGACAGTCCCTGACAATTGAAAGTCAGGAGTTGCAAGCCGGTGATCTCCTGTGGTTGCGGCCGGGGGATGTTGTGCCAGTCGATGGCAGTGTTGTTGCTGGATTGGCGGAAGTGGAGCCGGCTCATTTTGAATTCTCGCGACAGGTACGGGTTTGTCGCCCCGGCAATGCCCTCTATGCCGGCTGTCAAATTCTCACGGGACAGGTTCAACTGTGGGTACTGCGCACTGGTTGGCAAACGCGCCTTGGTCTGATTACGGATCTGCTACACACTGAACCGGTCTATGACAGTGCCCTTGCCCACCAACAGGGGGAATTTGCCCGCCATGCGGTGCTGCCAACCCTTGCCCTCAGCGGTGCCCTCTGGCTAGCTACGGGTGCCTACGGGCCAGCGATCGCCCCCCTCCAATTTGACTTTGGCAGTGGTGTGCAACTGTCGCTGCGGACGGTAATGCTCTCGGCGCAGGTATTTGCGGTGCAACAGGGGATCTATTTACCCACCGCTGGTACCTTAGAACAACTGGCGCAACTAGAGAGCTTGGTGATTGATGCTCGCGCCGGTCTTCCCCAGCCCCAACAGGCACAAATCCTGATTCAGCAATTGCGACAGCTTGGCCTTGATATCTATTTGCTGCAAGATCAAGGCTCGCCCCTTGAGGGCACCACAGATCTCACGAGCGATCGCCTCACTGATCTTCAGGCCTATCTCGTGGGTAAGCGGCGGCGGGTGGGTTGGATTAGCTTTGGGGAAACCTGCTCCTGTCCTGAACCCACATGGTTACCGATTCGCTGGCAGCCCCCTACCTTTGCCCCCAATGCCAAGGTGGTCGTTCTCTTGGATGGCGACTGGTCTGCCCTTGGCCGTGGCATGGCCATTGCCCGCGATGCCCTAGCGCGCACCTATCAAAATGTCGCCTTGATTTCTCTCCCCAATTTAGCCGTTACCTTTGGCGGTATGTTTTTGGGTCTGCATCCTGTCGTCAATGTCGTCACCAACAACGCCACTGCCTTTATGGCCGAGTTTTGGCATCGAAACTCACCCCAGTTTCGTACCGTCCTATTACCCAGCGCATCAACGACCGTCCCCCTGCAACCGCTGCCCCTAGAATCCCCGCAACTGGCGGTGGCCCTATAGAGCGAGGCCATCAAGGGGTCAATAGCGCTGCTTCAAGAAGGTGAGCAGCGACCAAAGTCCCGTAAACCAACTGGCAATCGCAAGGATTAAGAAAATTCCCCCCGGCAGCATCGTCAGCCAACCAATTCCTCGCAAAACATAGAGAATGAGGAAGACGGTGAAACAAGCAGCAAAAGCAGAATAGGCGACGCGCACGGCAAATTGGGTAATGAAGTGTTATAGTGATCTCGTAATGTAAGGGCATGGGACTTGTCAACAGTGAAACAATTGACGTTGATGGGCTATCCCAACATCACAACGTGGTATCTCGAAATGGGGTTGCGCCAACGGCGAGCAGCCATCCCTGCACTCTCGGTTGTGGATAATTGCGAAGGACCGAGTATGAGCTGATCGGCCTGCAAGTGTTCACCCCTGTGTGAACTGGGTCGATCAGAAGTGTTAAGCGGGTTCATCACTGTTACTGCACTTCAAGTTTTTAACAACTTCAACCCATTAGACACCCCTCAGCGGGTCTAGTCATGCTGCGGTTAGGAATGTTCCTGACTCAGCGGCTGCCTCTGCTGTGGAATTAGCTTGCGAGGAACGACCGATGTCTGCATTTGCTACTCCCATTACCCCTGCACCCATTCCCGACAATATCACCTTAACAGAACTTATTGATAAATACTTTACCGCCTACAACTCGGCACGCTTGCGGGAAATTTGCCAACTCTTGAGCCAACGGGTCTTCCAGCCAGAGGTGACAGTTGGCCTCAGCCTCTCAGGGGCGATGACTCCCACGGGGTTGGGCATCTCTGCCTTGGCGCCTTTAGTGCGAGCGGGATTTGTCGATTACATCATTAGCACTGGGGCAAACCTCTACCACGATATCCACTATGCCCTCGGCATGGATCTCTATGCGGCGCATCCTTTTGTTGATGATGTGCAACTGCGCCAAGAAAGCAAAATCCGCATCTATGACATTATCTTTGACTACGATGTGCTCCTTGAAACTGATGCCTTTTTGCGGCAAGTGCTGCGCAGTGAAACCTTCCAACGCCGCATGGGCACCGCCGAGTTTCACTATCACCTAGGGCGCTATGTCCGCGAACTAGAAGTGCAGCGGGGACAAACCCATTCCTGTCTCTTGGCCACGGCCTATGAGTGTGGCGTGCCCATTTACACCTCCTCTCCCGGTGATAGCTCCATTGGGATGAATGTGGCGGCGATCGCCCTCGAAGGGTCGAAACTGATCATTGACCCCGCCATTGATGTCAATGAAACCGCTGCTATTGCCTACTTTGCCCGCGAAGCTGCTGAGGGCAATGGTAAGAGTGCCGCTCTCATTATTGGTGGTGGCAGTCCGAAAAACTTCCTGCTGCAAACCCAGCCACAGATCCACGAGGTTTTGGGATTAGAGGAACGGGGGCACGATTACTTTATTCAGATTACCGATGCGCGGCCGGATACGGGTGGCCTCTCGGGCGCTGTGCCCAGTGAAGCCGTCAGTTGGGGCAAGGTGGATCCCCAAGGGTTGCGGGATACCGTGGTTTGCTACACCGATAGCACGATCGCGCTTCCCATCCTTACCGCCTACTGCCTCAATCGCTGCCAACCCCGTCCCCTGAAACGGCTCTACGATCGCCGCGGCGAAATGGTCGAACGCCTCCAGCAGCTCTACCTGCAAGCCCAACTTCAGCACAAGGTGAAAGACCTGCCCACTGAAACACCTGTAGCCACCTATCCCTGTGGTACGCCGATTCGTCGGGGCTAGTCACAGCGGCGGGGGATCCGCAGGGATCCCTCGAAGGCTCGCGAGAGGTTTTCCGGGGTAAAGACCTCACTGGTGCGGCCATAGGCTAGGATGCTGCGGTTCACCAGCACCACCTGATCACAAAAGGTGGTAATTGAGGAGAGATCGTGGGTAGAGATAAGAATTGTGTGCCCCTTCTCCCGCTCCGCCATGAGGAGATCAATAATCAGTTTCTCCGTTTTCACATCCACACCCGCAAAGGGTTCATCCAAGAGCAACACCTGTGCTTCTTGGGCAAAGGCGCGGGCAAGGAACATCCGCTTCTTTTGTCCGCCGGAGAGTTCGCCAATTTGGCGGTGCCGCAGAGGCCACAATTCCACCTGTTCTAGGCTTTCCTGTACCCGCTGGCGATCGCGCGCTGTTGGTTGGCGCAGCCAGTTCATTTTGCCATAGCGCCCCATCATCACGACATCCCAGACCCGTAGGGGGAACTGCCAATCGACATCTTCACTTTGGGGCACATAGGCCACAAGGGACTGCCGTTGTACCTGCTGTCGGGGTAAGCCATGAATGCGCACCTGACCTCGGATCGGCTTGACAAACCCCATGATGGCCTTGAAAAGGGTGGATTTGCCGGCACCATTCATCCCCACGACGCCACAGATCGTGCCGGCAGGCAGTTGCAGCGTTGCCCCATGGAGGGCAAGATGACGATGATAGGCCACCGTCACATCTTGTAAATCAATGGCAGGGCTAGAAATCATGAGGCTGTCCTCCCGGTGAGACCACGAATAAGGGTGTTGATGTTGTACTTGAGTAGGTCAAGGTAGGTGGGGGCATTGCCCTCAGGGGGGGATAGGGAATCCACATAGAAGATGCCGGCAAATGTAGCGCCAGACTCCCGTGCCACCTGTTGTTGGGGACCTGCATTAACCGTACTTTCGCAAAAGACAGCGGGAATCTGTTGCCGTCGCACAATATCAATCACCCGCGTAATTTGGCGGGGCGTCCCCTCCTGATCGGCATTCACTGGCCAGAGATACACTTCCTCAAGGTCATAGTCGCGCGCAAGGTAGGAGAAGGCGCCTTCACAGGTAACGATGTAGCGTTTGTTAGCAGGGAGGGCTGCTAGGGCTTGACGTAGCTCTTGATCAAGGGCGCGAATTTGGGCTTTATAGGCTTCGGCGTTGGCGGCATAGATCTCCGCGCCAGCAGGATCGAGGTCTGTGAGCGCTTTGCGAATGTTGTCAACATAAATCAGGGCATTTTGGGGTGACATCCAAGCATGGGGGTTGGGTTGTCCGCGGTAAGCATCCTCCTGAATGGGAATGGGGGTAATCCCCTCTGTGAGCGTGACACGGGGTACATTCGGTAGGCTGTTGTAGAAGCGATCGCCCCAGCGTTCGAGGCCAAGGCCATTTTCTAAAATGAGGGCGGCTTCCTGTCCCCGCACAAGGTCACTGGGCGTAAATTCATAGCCGTGGACTTCCGCTCCCGGTTTAATCAGTGACTCCACCCGCAGGCGATCGCCCGCCACCTGCTGCGCCATATCCGCAAGGACTGTAAACGTGGTCAGCACTAAGGGGCGTTCATCTCTGTTGGTTTGGGTGGGGCGGGTTTCTTGGCGATTCTCCGGGGCTGGGGCTGCACACCCGCCCAGCAACAGAATTCCTACTAGTAACCAACTCAGACCACGCATGATTGGAATCTTTCATAATCCTTTCATAATTCTCAGCCTAACACAGGATGCCTAGGAAAATGAAAGAAAAATGAAAAGCTCCCCCTTGGAGGGCGATCGCCCCGTCCGATACACTGAGGGGAGACGAAGTCATGGGAAGAAACGGTGAAACAACGCAAACGCTGGCTCGCTCTTTTGGTGATACTGCTCCTCTGGTTGGGAACCTTCCTCCTGCCGCCGCTAGCGCTCGCGCTGCCTGTTGAACATCCGTTAATTGCTGCCCTGCCCCAAGGGAATGCCATTACTGATCCCAAAGCGCTGCTGCGTTGGGCCTTACCTATTGACAATCCAACGGTACGAGAACTGCAAAAGGATCTGGAACAAATCTCTTTTTGGGTGCGGGGCAAACAGTGGTCAAAAATTGCCAGCAACATCAGCAAGGCGAAAGCCATTGTTCGCGATCGCGCCGATGAACTGCTCAAAAGTATCCCTGCCGAGAAACAGGAAGCCGCCAAAACCCTCTTGGCGGAGTTAGAGACCTCCCTCGATACGCTTCAGGAAGCCGCCAAAGCCAAAGATCGCAGCCAACTCTTGCCCGCTAAAGCCGCCGCCCTTGATAAGGTGGGGGACTTGGAGGCCATGATGGTACAAAACGTTAGCTATACGCCTCCCAAGGGCTACGAAAACCTGCCGCGATTGCTGGGTCGTGCCACCGTGGAAATGGAAACCACCAAGGGGAACCTGACGATTGTTGTCGATGGCTACAGTGCTCCCCTGACTGCTGGCAACTTTGTGGACTTAGTACAACGCCACTTCTACGATGGGCTGCCCTTTACCCGTGCTGAGGAATCCTATGTGCTGCAAGCAGGGGATCCCCCAGGGCCAGAGGTGGGCTTCATTGACCCCAAAACCCAGCAGTACCGTGCCATTCCCCTTGAAATTCTGGTGGAGGGCGACAAATATCCCCTCTATGGCATTACCCTTGAGGATGCAGGGCGTTACTTAGAACATCCTGTGCTCCCCTTTTCTGCCTATGGCACCGTCGCCTTAGCACGTCCCAACGATGATCCCAATGGTGGCTCGTCACAATTTTTCTTTTTGCTCTTTGAACCCGAACTGACGCCCGCCGGCCTAAATCTCTTGGATGGTCGCTATGCCGTCTTTGGCTATGTCGTAGAGGGAGAAGAAACCCTGCGGCAACTGCGCCAAGGGGATAAAATTCTCTCGGCTAAGGTAGTGGATGGCCTTGAAAATCTGGTGGAACCTGCGTAGGTTAGGATGTCCAGTATAGACACCGTTGAGAGAGTGCGATGATTACCAAGGTTGCGCCTACCCTTTGCCTGCTCCTAGTCAGTACCCCTGCTTGGGCGGCCAATCCAGCCCATTTAGAACAACTGCGGCGCACGGGCAACTGCCCCAACTGTGATCTCAGCTATGCCCGCTTGCGGGGTCGGAATCTTCAGGGAGCGGATCTGCGGGGGGCAAACCTCAATGCTGCCAATTTACGTGGTGCCAATCTTAGCCGCGCCAACCTCAGCGGTGCTGTTCTCAATAACGCTGATTTAACAAAGGCCAATCTCACCCATGCCAACCTCAGCGGGGCAAGCCTACTCATCACCCGTTTGGATCGAGCCATTCTCGTGGGGACAAAGTTAGTGGATGCGATCCTCGGGGGGCGCGATCGCCTAGCACGGGTACGAACATTCCGCGATGCCACCTTGCCCAATGGGGAAAAGGCCTTCTTTTTAGAAGAACCCACTCGCCGGCGCTAGCCTATGGGGATTGCGATCGCCAGCTTTATTATTTTGTTCCTGCTCAGCGAAGCCGTATTGCACCTCCGGCAATGGGTGATTCCTTTACCGGTTGTCTTAATTGCTGCGGTTGGTTTAGTGGTGGCCTCCAATTGGTCGCTCTTTCGCCGTGAGTAGCCTCCCCATCCTAGAGATAACGGCCAAATGTCTAGAGGAACTCCTCGCGTGGCATCAGGTGCACCATCCGCAATGGAGTGCCCAATGGCAGCCCCTCTATGAGTTGCGCGATCGCCTCCACCAGAGCGCATGGCACATTGTTGTCTTGGGTCAAGTAAGCCGAGGCAAGTCCGCCCTTTTGAATGCCCTCTATGGCGAAGCGATTTTTCCCGTGGGCGCCATTCATGGCACGACTCAATGGCCGCGAACGGTTCGCTGGCACTGTCAGGATCAAATTGTCGATCTCACTGATACCCCCGGGCTGGATGAAGTGGCGGGTAGTGACCGCGAAGCCATGACATGGAGTGCCGTTGAGACTGCCGATCTTGTCCTTTTTGTGACCCAAGACAGCCTCACCCCCGTCGAATGCCAAGCCCGCGATCGCCTGCACACCCTTAGGATTCCCTACAAGCTCATTCTCACCAAGGCGGATCTCTACCCGCCAATGGCCGAAGGTATTGCCGTGAGCAGCACAACGGGTCAGGGGATTCCAGAACTGCGACAGCTTCTTCAGCAGTGGCTACAACAGGAGGCTCCCCAAGCCCGTGCCCTGCGAATTCTCCACCAAGCCAGCCAAGTTGAACAGAACCTCGGGGCAGCTCTTGGCACTCAAGACACGTCGGCATGGTCTTGGTTAACTGCACAGATGGTGGGTAGCCTGCTGCTACCGGGGGGATTTTTCGATCTCGTGCTGGCAATGATCAGTACGCTTGCCTATATCCGCAAAGCGTGCCAAGCCTATGCCGTGCCCTTTCCCCTACCGGCCTTTGGGAGTCTGAGTCAGTTTGTCTTACTGTGGTATGCGGCGATTTATCTTGCTAGTTGGCAAGGCTTGACCTTTGGCAGTGAACTCTGGGGAGTGAATACCAATGTTGTCCTCCAGGGGGGAGTGATCTTCTGGGGCTACCAACAGATTCGCCGCCGCCTAGACCCCTATCTTCAGCAGGGCTATCAATGGGGACACCATGGACCCCAGCGGCTGTTGCAGCAACTGACTCAAACCCGCGCCAATGTGACGGCCTCTGGCTGATCTTGGTATTTGCCCCGCCGTGTTTCATAACTCACATCGCAGGGTTCGCCCTCAAAAAAGAGCAATTGCACAACTCCTTCATTGGCGTAGATGCGGCAGTCTGCACTAGATGAATTGGAGAATTCCAAGGTCAGATGACCTCGCCAGCCCGCTTCTGCCGGTGTCAAGTTGGCAATAATCCCTGCGCGGGCATAGGAACTTTTACCAATACACAGAACCGTGACATTTTCAGGGACCTGTAGCCGTTCTAGCGCCACCCCAAGACCGTAGGAATGGGCGGGCAAAATAAAGAAGGCACCATTAGCATCTTCATGGAGGGGCGCAGATTCCAGATTTGCAGGGTTAAAGTTTTTGGGATCCACCACTGTCCCCGGCACATGGCGAAAGATGCGAAACTCCTTCGGGCTGAGGCGAATATCGTAACCGTAGGAAGAAAGGCCAAAACTAATCACGGGCTGCTCAGACACCCGCCGTACCAGTGTTGGTTCAAAGGGCTGAATCATGCCTTGGGCAGCCATGGCCCGAATCCAAATATCATTTTTAATCATTGCGCTGCCGCGACCGCACAAACAACCAATGTATCTTACAGCCCTTTTCCCATGAATAGAACACGCTCAACACGTTTGAGCAGGAACTCGATCCAACGTTTCTTTGTGATACAAGTGGCGATTGGAACGACCTAGCCTAACCGAGTGCCTATGTTTTCCCCTGTCTTTATCTATAGCGATCGCTTTCTGGAACATCGTTGTCGCCAGTTTCACTTTGAGCGACCCGAACGCCTGTTAGCCATTTGTCGGCATTTGCAAGCGGCATTTCCAGCAGCAGAATGGCGCGAACCCACGCCTATCGGAGAAGGCTTAACCCCTTGGCTGGAAAAAGTACATAGTCGGGTGTACTTAGAGCAATTGAGACGCATTGCGGCAGAGGGGGGCGGCTGGCTCGATCCGGATACCTACCTCAATGAGCAGAGCGATCGCGTGGCACGGTTAGCGGTGCAGGCTTGGCTAGATGGGGTGGATTTGGCAGTACAGCGGCAGCAACCGATTTTTGTCTTGGCGCGTCCTCCTGGCCACCATGCCTTACGGGAACGGGGAATGGGCTTTTGTCTATTGGCCAATGGGGCGATCGCCAGCTATTATGCCCTCAGTCTGCCGGGAATAAGACGAGTGGCCATTCTCGATTGGGATGTCCACCACGGCAATGGCACCCAAGCCCTAGTCCAAGATCATCCTCAGATCGCCTATTGTTCGCTCCATGAGTTTCCTGCCTATCCCTATACAGGCGATGGGGGCGATCGCGGGCACTACAATAACGTCCTCAACATACCCATGCCCACAGGCTCCAATGGAGCAACCTATCGCGCCGCATTTCAAGACCAAGTCATGCCCTTTTTGCAGCAATTTAACCCAGATTTACTGATCATCAGTGCCGGGTATGATGCCCATCGCGACGATCCCCTTTCTAGCATTGAACTCGAAGAGGCCGCCTATGGCTGGATGATGCACCAGTGCTTGCAGATTACTCGCTGCATTGTTGTTGGTTTAGAGGGCGGGTATGACCTTGAAGCCTTGGGGCGATCGGTAGTCGCTACAGTTAAGGTAACAGCTCACGACTGAAAATCCCATCTACTTGAAGCAAATGACCAGTATTTAAGTCTGCAAGTCCAGGGACTAAACCAATTAGCCTGTAACCATAACTCTTCATCAATTCAAGCATATCCTCAAATAAAATTTCACTTTCATATAAGCTAACTAGTGACATTTCTAGCTGAATTAGAAGAATTTTTTTTAGAGAGTTTTCTGCACCTTTCAAGACCTTACTTTCAAATCCTTGAGTATCTATTTTCATAAAAATTCTATCTTGTGAACTAGCTATAGTACTAAAAATAGAATCTAGTGTTTTAATGGTAATAGTCTCTTTGGAAATATACTTTGAATTTGGTGCAACATCCAGATGGGTTTGCATCATAGTTAACAGAGAGCTGCTATAGCTATTTTCAGAAATATTAATTTCGGCTTCACCGATAAAATCACCTAAGGCATAATTATAGACAGACCAAAATTGATCACTTCTAGACCTCATTTCCAAGACTTTGAATGCTGAACTTAAAGGTTCAAAAGAGTTGATTTTTCCTGAATACTTAGTTTGATCACGCAAAATTGATACAAATTGACCAGTATTAGCACCTACGTCAATTATATTATCAATTTGATAAAATTCGATTAACTTTGCAAGCTGAGCGACTGGATGGGTATCAGAACGGTAACGTATAATATCAAATCCAGTGCTACGAATTAGATTCTTGATCAAAGTTTTCGCATTCAATTTAACGAATCCCCAAGCATTTTTGTTTAATAAAAATATAGCATAAAAAAGTTAAAGACTAAGTTCCTAAATAATTTTTAATAGCAATTAAACAAGAGATTATTACTATTGATGTTTAGATAAAACCTCCTGATAAACTGCAAGGTATTGCTTAGCCACCACAGGATAGGCAAATTTTCTCACCGTATCAGCACGGGCTTGGGCGCATAGTTGGGCATGGCGCTGCGGATCTTGTAAAACCCACTGAATGCCGCGTGCTAAATCTTGAGAATCAAAGGCCTGAGCAAGGTAGCCATTCTTTTCATGAGTCACAATGTCAGGCAGACCGCCAATGTTAAAAGCGACAACCGGTGTGCCACAAGCAATTGCTTCAATAGCTGTATTCGGTAAATTATCTTGCCGTGAGGGAACAATCATCACATCGGCTGCACTGTAGAACTTACAAAGATAAGTTTCATCTGTAATGTGACCCGTGTATTTCGCTGGAAATCCTAAATCTTGTTTCTTACGAGGCTGAGCTTCACCAAAAACAACTAGTTGCAAGGGTTGATCTTTCCCTTTCAGATAGCCTAACGCTTCTTTGAGCAAATCAAATCCTTTACGAGGGTCTTTGCCACCCCCCATTGCCCCAAAGAGAACTATAGGTATGTCTGTTGGTAAGCCTAACTCCTGACGCACCTTCTTTTTATCATGGGGTTGCCATTGTTCAACATCAATTGGGTTGGGAATGACACTAACAGGCCAGTTCCCCATCAAAGCACTTTGTTGAACACATTCGCCAAGCCAGCGACTTGGTGCAACGATATGTATAGGCTTTTGCCAATGTTTTCGTTTACGCTCCCATGTCCAGCGATTGAGATCAAATCCTCTTTCATAGGAAGGACGATTGTAGTGATAATAGCCTTGTTTCCAGCGAGAATCTTCGGTATAGTGTTCCGCACCACAGAAAGGCCACATATCATGAACTGTCCAAATAAGTGGCTCCTTTAGTTTAGAAATTTCCTCAATGCTAAGAAATTCAGCCCCAATCCAGTGAAGATGAATGAGATCAGCTAATAAGGAATTAAAAAATGCTGCGGAGTAGCAAGAAAAGATATTAAGGCTATGAAGAATTCTATTTTCTGTTCTAAAACTAGATAATTTAATGAGAAGCTTAGATAGATAATTAATGTATTTACATTTTAAAAATATACTTCTTTTAAACAAAATATAATTTTCTTTTGAATTTGATGAAGAAACAATCATAGCTGCTTCACAGTTTGCTTCTCTTAAGGATTGACATAGCCTTAGAGCAGCTTTTGAACCTCCACCTATATCTGCAGATGTACTTAAATGAAGAGCTTTCATAATACTCTCTTTATTTTAACTAGTAGATCCAGTAAAGTGTGTCGCAGCAGGATTTTCTTTGATACTTAAGAGATTTAGTGCAATCCATTGAAAAAATGTTCCAGAGCAGTAGGAAAATAGACTAAGGCTATGAACAATTCTAATCTTTGTTCTAAAACCAGATAGCTTGATGAAAATTTTAGAAAATTTATTGAAGAGACTATATTTAACCGAGTTAAGTAGATTCTTATTAGAAAAGATATAAGTCTCTTTCGTTTGAGAGGCGGCAACAATCATTGAGGCATTGCAGTTGATACCTCGTAGAGATTGGCAAATTCTTAAAGCAGCCTTTGCAGCACCACCTGTATCAGCATAAGTATTTAAGTGAAGAGCTTTCATCATGCCTTTTTAGTTAAGACGGCTAGTAAAGTATGTCCTGGAAGCATTTTCCTTATTCCCATCTTCAAGAGAAGACTAATTGGACTTAGAGTGAAATAATTTGCAAGCAATCGGCATCCTAGGTTGGGTATTCTAAGTTTTGTTTTGAGTAAACTCCGAAAATAACCAACAACAAATGCTTCCACATGGTAATTTTGCAGCGGCTCTTCTAATAGGTCAGTAACCTCTAGGGGCAAAATGTTAGGCAAGTAATTGAAAACACTTTTGCACCAGTGAGACATATGATGAGGAGGCTGATCAAGGAGATTTTCATAACTTGGATCAACTTTACGTAAGACTTCAGAATTAGGTACAGAGAGAATTAATTTGCCGTTTGGCTTCAAAATATTGATTAATTTACTTAGAAATGAGATAGGATCGGGGATATGTTCAATCACCTGAAAGGCACAAATAGCATCATACTTTTGATCTGGGTATTGGCTTAGAAATTCATCGATTGAGAGTGGGTAAATTATAAAACCTAGTTTCTGGGCATTTCGAATTGCTTCAGGATTAATTTCCATGCCTTCAATATCAACACCCTTTCGGCGTGCTAGTTGTAAAAAGCCTGCGCCACCAATACCTACTTCAAGAACTTTTGATGATGGTTGAATATAGTCTATAGCAGCGTGGAACTCCCACTTGTCAGACATATAATACCATGGGAATTTTTGTAGTTGCTGATAAAGATAACCATCACCAGCAGCTTCAGCGGGAGTGTACCATTCAAAAGTGGTTTCTAGGCATTTCCAGTGAGATATTGTTTCAATCTCATTGAATTCATTGGATAAAGTGATATGAAATACTCTACTCCATTGATCACAAATTTGCTTAGTAGATATTTTTCTAAGATTAACTGTATTTAAGTTGTGAGTTAAAGGTGATTTAGGTTTTGATGAATTCATAATACTCAGTCAGATATAAAACTCTTGTATCACTTTCTTAAGCAAATTAAGTAATGTGTTTAGAAAACTCATACATTTGCCACCAAAATTCTCGTTGAAGGTGTAGCGAAATTAAAATTGATTATTCTACTTTGATTTTGATTCATCAACTAGAATTGCTATTACAGATTTCTGATTTTTTAATAAAGGTATATAGGAAGTCCGAGAACTGGTTAATTTTCTTAATATCATTCATTTCTTCCTCAGCAAAATAGTTTACGGGTACAGATGTTTCTTGTAATGCTGCTAAGAAGAAGAATACATCTCTTTTACTGGGCTTGAATCCCTCTTTAAATATCTTTTCCATTGCTAGGCCACAATCATCTAAAGTTCTTATTGGGAATACGCCAGGTGCATATTGATGAACGTGATAACCAAACATTAAAACAGGCTTCTCTCTGTAAATAGCTTCAAGTCCTACAGTACCTGTTATTGTTGCTACTGCATAGCTTTTACGAATTAACTCAAATGTACTTATGTTTCTCGATATAAACTTAACGTGATGCATAGAAGCAATCTTTTGATATATTTCAAGCGATTTATATCGGATCGTATTAGCATCAAAATTTTGAGCAGGATGCTCCCTGATGTACAAGATTACGTCTTTCGGTTTTGAATTAAGTATCCACTCAATAGCAATTAACTGATCTTCAAAAACATCCCCAAGAGGTGACGTTGTACACTCTGGTTGGTAATGCAGGGGAAAATAAATATATTTTTCTTCATGATTTATAAAATCAACCGAAATACTTTCTAAGTAATTTGAAAAAGTAAAGTTTACTAAAGGATGAAGAATTCGGTTTGTTTTCCTAGAAAGATTATAAGCTTTTATGAACAGCCATTCTGTGATTTTAGTGATTTTTCCTAGCAATAGTTTATTATTTTTTGGTATAAGTTGATTGTTTATTTTCTTGATTTTTGAAATTTTATCTTTCATATACACGGGATATTCTTCTAACTCTTGTTTTTTTAGAAAATCAGTAAAAATAGGATTCCAGTAATTCTGTTTTTTACTTTCAAAATCAAAAAGATTGTAGTTTAAATCTGTATTTAATTTTTTGATATTTAGATATGACTGTTGAGTTACTTTTGATGATTCACGCCAATCTTCCATCAATATAAACGAGCCATAAACAGGAGATGGATATATTAATACAGTTCGTATATTTAAAATTTTAGATAAATAGTAAATAACACCTGTATAAACCTCATGAGGAACAAGGTCTATATATAAATTAATTTTGTTTTCAGCTAGATACCAATACCAAAACTTAAGATGCTCTATGTATTCTCTTTTCAATGTCACATAATCACTAAAGCGCCACCTGTAAATAGAGGATATGACTTGACTTTCGTATGGCCTCATTTGATTAAAAATGTCTATATTGAGCGGAATTAATAGTCCTTTAGTGTAATCAGCATAATCACACCTTATAGCTTTATCATGGCTTATCAAATTAATACTTAAGCTATTAAGCTCCGAATTGATATTTTTAGTTCTCTTATACTTATCCTCTAGAATTGCTGTAAAATGTGATATGTTAATATTGTATTTAGAAATAATATACTTAAGGATATTAATATTGTGACCCCAATTACATTTGTAAAGTAACCTAATATCATTCATGATTAGTGTTCAATATTAAATGTGCGTTTTATAAAAATTACTGTTTGTTGACTCAAGACTGTAAAACCTCTACACTAGCTACTACTTTTCGATTTATCTTTGCTCGTTGCAACGGACGCATTAGGTTTAAGTATATCGTACATGAACTTCAACACGATCGCAAGAGGGAAAGTCCGTGTACAATAGGCTTCCTAGGCTGAGGAAATCAAATTTACAGCTATGCGGATGCCGTAGAGGGTTTATAGGATGTCGCAAGGACTGACAAGAGAGAGTGGCGTACTGGTAACGGGGGGGACAGGGTCGTTTGGTCGTGCTTTTGTCAAGGAGGTACTGCGGCGGTTTCCCGATATTCGGCGCTTGGTGATCTTTAGCCGCGATGAGCTAAAGCAGTTTGAGATGGCGCAGGAATTTCCCGATAAGCAGAAGGGGTCTGCCAACTATCAGAAATCACGCGCGAAGGTATCCAGACTGCATTTGCGCATCAAGAGGCAAAGGAAAGATTTTCACTACAAGGAGGCCTATCAACTATGACGAACATACGACTTAATCGGGGTGGAAGACCTGAACATCCGAGGGCTGGCTAGGAGCAAGCTAGCGAAATCGATCTTGGATGCGGCCTTGGGTCAGTTCCTCACGATTTTGGCAGCAGTGGCAGTCAAATGCGGCGTCTGGATGGTGAAGGTCAACCCGAAGGGCACATCGCAAGAGTGTGCAAACTGTGGCGCAACTGTTCCCAAAACTCTGGCTGATAGGGAGCATCGCTGCGCCTGTGGGCTGAATACCACAAGAGACCGCAACTCGGCGAGAGTTATCTTGAAACGCGCCTTACACGCCGTGGGACTCACGGTGTCTGCCTGTGGAGGCTTAGGGGTTGCCCAGCCTGCGAAGCAGGAAATTCCGATAGCGATGTTGGAACCCTTCACTATACCCTTGGGTTAGTGAGGGAGAATGTCACATGATAAGACTGCTTGGCTCTCTAAATTATTAGAAAAATTTATAAAGCTTGTAAATGAATCAATAAACTTTTTTCTTTTTTCGTCATCTTTTTCTAAATATTTTTCTAACTCCTCCCAATCAAGTTGTATGCTGTTTTCCTCTAGGACTTTTAAGTACAGAAGAAAGTTCTCTTTCTCTAAACTAATTTCTTGGTTGTATATTTTTTTCAGAGCACTAGAACAATCGCTTAAACTACGCACTGGAAAAACTCCAGGAGCATACTGGTAAACATGATAACCAAAAAATAAAACTGGCTTTTCATGATACAAAGACTCTAAAGTAACAGTCCCAGTAATAGTCGATACACAAAGACTATTTTTGATCAAATCAAAAGAACTACAACGACGAGAAACTAATCTTACTCTTGGTATTTTTAGAATATCGTTGTAAAAGCTTGGATGTCTATATCGACTAGTATTTACCGTATATGTTTGAGATGGGTGTTCTCTTATGTATAACCATACATCTTGTGGTCTTGAGTGTGCTAGCCATTCTATCATTATTTTTTGATTTTCAAAGAAATCACCTAATGGAAGTGTTGTACATTCAGGTTGATAGTGTAATGAAATATAAATATATGGCTCAGTTCCTAAGTGATTTTTATCTAAAACTGTACAAAGATTTTCGTAGTACAACTCAAAAACCAAACTTCCAATTCTATTAATATGTATTTTGTCAACTTTGTTACACTCATACATGAATATCAATAAGCCTTTAAGGATCAGATTAGCTAATTGCATATTTAGTTTTGATTTATAATTCAAGTAGATCAAAAAATCTAGCAACTTGTTGCTTTTAATTTTTTCAAAAGTTTGCTTCATATAGATAGGGCTTGTGCAAAGAGTCTGATTGTTTATGAAGTCAGCAAATTCAGAAGACCACGTATTTACAGACTTAATAGTTGATTTCTTTAGATATTCTTGGGTTAATATACTAACTCTGTAATCTGGTGCTCTCCAATCATACATTAGTGTAAAAGAGTTCGAAATTGATAATGGATGGAAAAGGATAGTCTTTATGGACATTAATTTACAAAGATAATAAATAACTGAGTAATAAGTTTCATGGGGTACAACTCCAATAAAAAGATTGATTTTTTTATTTTTCAAATACCATGACCAAAATTTCAGATGTTGATAGTAGTGTTCTTTTGCTTCTGTTTGTGATAAATTAAGCCATCTGTAGATCATAGATAATATTTCCGATTCATATACCTTCATTGAATCTAAAATATCTCTATCTACTGGAGGTATTGTGTTGATTAACTCTTCATTATAGTTACAGTACTGAAGAGAACGATGATCCATAGTTTCCAAAACATATTTTCTACTTTTATCAGTTTTTCTATTTCTGAAAAATGAGGACTGATAAATACACAAACAAAATTCCATATCCACAATTTGACTAAGCAGATCAGCAAAGTAAGGCTTTTGGAGAATTATAGCTCTGTACGGAACTGACACGTAAACCATTCCTCAACACATTATTAATTCTTCGAGACTTGATCCTAGAATAACCATTTAGAAAAGGTGATTTATTCTACACAATATTGATGTATATCTACACTTTCTTGCCTATACAGATATTAGGTTTTTGTTCATTCTAGACAAAGATCCGCACGATCGCAAGAGGAAAGTCCGTGTACAATAGGCTTCCTAGGCTGAGGAACTCAAATTTACAGCTATGCAAATGCCGTAGAGGGGCTATAGGATGTGGCAAGGACTGACAAGAGAGAGTGGCGTACTGGTGACGGGGGGGACAGGGTCGTTTGGTCGTGCCTTTGTCAAGGAGGTACTGCGGCGATTTCCCGATATTCGGCGCTTAGTGATCTTTAGCCGCGATGAGCTAAAGCAGTTTGAGATGGCGCAGGAGTTTCCCGACCAGAAGTATCCGGGGATTCGCTACTTCATTGGCGATGTTAGAGATCGCGATCGCCTGCGCCGTGCCCTCAACAAGGTGGATACGGTTGTCCATGCGGCTGCCCTGAAGCAAGTGCCTGCGGCGGAATACAATCCCATTGAGTTTATTCGCACCAATGTCATGGGGGCCGAAAATGTCATTCAAGCTTGCCTCGATACCAATGTCAAACAGGTGGTTGCCCTCTCCACTGACAAGGCGGCTGCACCGATCAACCTCTACGGGGCAACAAAGCTCTGTAGTGACAAACTCTTCATTGCTGCCAATAACTTTGCGGGTCGTGATCTGCGCTTTAGTGTGGTTCGCTACGGCAATGTCATGGGGTCGCGGGGGTCGGTGATTCCTTTTTTCCTGAAAAAGCGCTGTGAGGGCTGCCTACCAATTACGGAGCCAACCATGACCCGCTTTAATATCTCTCTCCAAGAGGGGGTAGAAATGGTACTGTGGGCACTGGAGCACAGTTGGGGGGGTGAAATCTTTGTGCCTAAAATTCCCTCCTATCGCATTCTCGATGTCGCAGAGGCGATTTGTCCTGATTGTGAGCGGGCGATCGTCGGCATTCGGCCGGGGGAGAAAATCCACGAAGAGATGATTACCACTTCAGACTCCTATACCACGGTTGACCGAGGTCAGTACTATGCCATTCTGCCCACCCAAGGACGCTACACCATTGACGAATATTGTGCCAAGACAGGGGCGACGTGGGTTAAACCGGGGTTTAGCTACAATTCGGGTACAAACGATCGCTTCCTGACTGTTGAGGAGCTACGCGCCCTGATTCGCCAACACGTTGACCCCAACTTTGTGCCGGGCAGGGGCTAAATGAGCATCATTCCCTACGGTCGTCAAGACATTACCCCACAGGATATTGCGGCTGTCGTTGAAGTCCTGCAGTCGGACTGGCTGACCCAGGGCCCCAAGATTCCCGAATTTGAAGCAGCACTGGCCAGTTATTGTGGTGCACGGTATGCCGTTGTGGTCAGTAGTGCCACAGCAGCCCTTCACCTCGCCTGTATAGCAGCAGGCTTAAAGGGGAGCGATCGCCTGTGGACATCGCCGATTACTTTTGTGGCCTCCGCCAATTGTGGCCTTTACTGTGGTGCCACGGTCGATTTTGTCGATATTGACCCCCACACCTACAACCTCAGTGTCTCTGCCCTTGCCGCAAAACTAGACATTGCACAGAAACAGGGTGCACTCCCAAAGGTCGTCATTCCTGTTCACCTCGCCGGACAATCCTGTGAGATGGCTGCCCTTGCTGAACTAGCGCAGACCTATGGCTTTACCCTGATTGAAGATGCCTCCCATGCCATTGGCGGTCAGTACCGTGGCCGACCTATCGGCTGCTGTGAATTTTCCACGATGGCGGTCTTTAGCTTTCACCCGGTTAAAATCATCACCACGGGTGAAGGGGGTGCTATTCTCACCAACGATCCAGACCTCTATCAGCGACTCATTCGTCTGCGCAGCCACGGCATCACCCGCGATCCCCAGCAAATGGTGAGCGACTCCCACGGCCCTTGGTACTACCAACAACTGGAGCTGGGCTTTAACTACCGCATGACCGACCTCCAAGCCGCCCTCGGCCTCCGGCAACTACAACGCCTCGATCTATTTGTTGAACGGCGGCGTTTTTTAGCCCAACGCTACCACCAATACCTTGCTGATTTGCCCCTCACGCTCCCATTTCAGCATCCCGATACCCGCTCCAGTTGGCATCTGTACATCATTCGTCTGAAGCGAGACCAAATTCAAGCTTCCCATCGAGAGGTCTTTGAAGCCCTTCGTTCCCTTGGGATTGGGGTGAATCTCCACTACATTCCTGTACATACCCAACCCTACTATCAGCAATTGGGCTTTCAATGGGGAGACTTTCCCAACGCCGAAGCCTACTACCAAGAGGCGATGAGCTTGCCCCTGTACTATGGACTTACCCTTGCCCAACAGGATCAAGTCATTCAGGCGCTCAAACAGGTCTTGGGTTAAGACCATGACTCAAAGAGTCCATACCCTAGAATTGAAGATATAGCTTTTACCGAAAGACTCTCCTGATTTGAACGTGATTGGGCACGACTTTAATGTGCTGAAGCGAGCGCGGATGGATGCAGGGTTAAACAGTTCTATTGATTTGGAATAGCTATTAAGTGATACTTCAGTTAGTGATTAAGCATCCAGGGGCGACCACAGGATTGCTGCTGAAACCGGGGAGGCTTGGGTTCTTGGGGCGATCGCTGAATCAGTTCTGGCTCACTCCCCCGCGAGGGTCGGGGCAAGGCGGAAGAGAGATTGACCGCTGGTACTGAAAAAATGCGTCGGCCAAGCTGCTGGCACTCTGGACAAAAGGCGGGTTCACGAGATTGGGCGAGCGATCGCCATTCCTCAAAAATGCCACAGGTAGAGCAGCGAAACTCATAAAGGGGCATCTTTCATCTCCAAAATAATTACTTCGGCAAAATGTCAATATCAAAAATCTCTGTAGGAATCGCTAAGGTACAGCAAGCATTGGGAATATCCACAATCCCACTGACGCGACCTTCTACAGGAGCACAACTGAGAAGAAGATAGGCTTGCTCGCCCGTAAAACCAAACTTTTTCAGATATTCGATGGCATTCAGGCAAGCACGACGATAGGCAATGTGAACATCCATGTAGTACTGCTGACCCGTGTATTCATCGACGGAAATGCCCTCAAAGACGAGGTATTCTGAGTAGCGGGGTTCGACAGGTCCGGGCTTGAAGATCGGGTTCACCAAGCCATACTTTTCTACCCCTCCCTTGATGAGATCAACATGCAGGTCAATGTAGCCCGACATCTCAATCGCACCGCAGAAGGAAATTTCCCCATCGCCTTGGGAAAAGTGAATATCGCCCATAGAGAGCTTGGCTCCCTCCACATAAACGGGGAAGTAAATGCGGGTTCCCTTGGAGAGGTTTTTGATATCGCAGTTGCCGCCATGCTCGCGAGGGGGGACGGTTCGTGCTGCTTCCGCTGCTACCCGTGCATATTCTGACTGTGGCAATGTGCCAAGAATGGCATTTTGAGGATTGGGTAGGGCGGCATAAACGGGTAGATTTCCTGATAAGCCCGCGCCATAGGTTCGTAGATCGGGTGCCCGATTCACCAGATCCCGTTCCCGCTGATTCCACTTGGCCAACAGTTCGTGGGAGGGAGCACAGCCAATTAGCCCCGGATGGATGATACCAGCAAACTTGACATGGGGAATGTGGCGAGAGGAGGTATAAATCCCTTGGAAGTCCCAAATCGCCTTTGCCGCCTTCGGGAAGTGATCCGTCAGGAAACCGCCGCCATTTTCTTTGGCAAAGATACCTGTAAATCCCCACTCATCCCCTTGCAGGGCGCCAATATCCAACAGATCAACAACAAGAATATCGCCGGGTTGGGCACCATTGACCCAAATCGGTCCGCTCAGGACATGAACAACCGATAAATCAACATTTTCAATATCTTCAGGACTGTCATTATTCTTAATTTGGCCGTCCGTCCAATCCTTGCACTCAATGCGAAACACATCACCGGGATTGACCGAAACCACTGCGGGAATCTCTGGATGCCAGCGATTATGCCCCGGCAACTCTTGTTGATCCATCGGCTTGGTGAGATCCACTTTGAACAGGGTCTTTGGCATAGGGACGGACTCCAACGATTGGCAGGGTGCTCACCTGTAACTCAGTACACATGAGCAATCATTGAGATGTTGTTTAGATTTAGTATTGGAGCAAGACCTCGGTGCATCTGTATCGCTAGATACGAAAACAGTGTTGGACTTCGTCAAGGTAGCTGCTCAAATGGGAACGGTGGGTCAAGTGATCCGCCAAGGGGCGATCGCCAGCCAACAAAAACAAGCCCGTGCCCTCGAAGTCTTGACAGCGATGGCAGAGAATGTAGAGCACTATCGCCAAGCCATCCAAGCGTGGGGCGAGTCCTTTCCCTTTAATGCTGCTGAACCCATTGAATCCCTGATGGTGAAGCACGCTGTCCCCCCTGCCCCAAGGTCACACACAATTTTTGCCACCGATGGCTCGCAAATTGCCCCCAGTCACCACGAAATTGCCTACTGCTATTTGATCAATGTGGGACGGGTGGCGATCGCCTACGGTCAAGGGCAACGCCCCCATTTAGATAGCGTGCCGCAGTTGGTTTATGACCCCGATGAATTGGGGCGATCGCGGGGCTGGGGACTTACTATAGAAGACTGGTTACGCTACCGCCGCACCCAAGCGGAAATTCTTGCCCTCGTTGAACTCATTCAAACGCAAAACCAGCAAGCCCCCAGCTTAGCACTCGTGGATGGTTCACTCATTTTCTGGGCGTGGGAATCACTGCCGCCAATGGTGCGTGAGGAATTGTTGAGGCCTATTTTGGCTGCTTGGGATGAATTGCGCGCTCAGCGAATTCCCTTGGTGGGCTATGTCAGCGCCTCCCGCAGTCATGAAACGGTGAATTTTCTGCGCTTGGGGGTTTGCCCCTACCCTGAACCCAACTGTGCCCTCCACTGTAGTCAGACAAGTCAGACTGGCCTCGAATTAACTCGCGATCGCCCCCCTTGTCAGGTCTTTGATCCGCTACGGGATGTGCTCCTCTGGCAAGCGCACCTAGCACCGCAACAGTATAGCCCCCTCTGGCGGAGCCGCAGTCGCATTCTGGAACACTACGGCGAACATCAGATCTACGTTGCCTACCTCCACGGTGGCTCGGAAGTGGTGCGTTTGGAAGTGCCTCAATGGGTGGCGCGGGATGCAGACCTGTGGCAACAGGCGGTCGCGTTGACGGCAGCACAAATTGAAAAAGGCCGGGGTTACCCCGTGGCATTGGCAGAAGCCCACAATTTAGCCGTTGTGCGCGGCAGCGATCGCCAGCGCTTTTTTGCTTTACTGGAACGGGAACTGATTAAAGCAGGACACTGGCATGTGGCTCCTTCCCCCAAAGAGCAACGCAAACGCCAAAGTATTGCCTAGGTGGCTGCTGTTCGTTGGTTTAGGCATCGCAGGTTGGGGAATGCAGTTGGCGCTACCGCCAGTGAGTGGCTGGTTCTTGGCCTTTGTGGGAATTGTGCCCCTGTGGTGGCAGTGTCAGGTTTTATCGCCACTGTGGGCAGCGATCGCGGGGCTGTGCTGGGGATGGGGGTTCTACGGCAGTAGCTTAGTCTGGGTGTGGGATTTGCATCCCCTGACGTGGATCGGTATTGCGCCAGTCCCCAGTTGGTTCATCTCGCGGGGGATTTGGCTTTTTCTGAGCAGTTGGGGAGCAGTCCTGAGTGGAAGTTGGGCCTTTTTGATGGCACGCTACGGTGTGCAGCGATCCGCCCCTTGGCAACTCCTGTGGGGTGTCACCCTTTGGTGTGCCCTTGAAGCCCTCTGGAGCTATTCGCCCCTGTGGTGGATTAGTTTATCCCTCACCCAAAGCCCAACGGGACTCGTTCAACTGAGTCGTCTGGCGGGGCCGACCACGATTACGGCAGTCGTAATGACGGTGAATGGCTTAGTCACCCTCAGTCTACGGCGGCAAAAGTGGGCAAGGGGCTGGCTTGCGATGACCCTCGCAGGGGCGATTGCCCTCAATGGTGTTTTAGGCGCCAGTGTCATTGCCGATCAAGGGGAACCCCTACGGGTGGGTTTGATCCAAGGCAATATCCCGACACGGGAAAAGCTCACCCCAGAGGGTATCCGCCGTGCTTGGCAGGACTATCCCCGTGGCTATCGTCAACTGGTGGCCCTAGGGGTTGATGCTGTTTTGACCCCAGAGGGGGCACTGCCGATTCTCTGGCAACCGCAGCAACTGAATCCGATCACGCGGGCAGTGCGGCAGGCGGGTGTGCCCCTGTGGTTAGGAACCTTTAGGGAGACGGCGGGGGGACATCATCAGGTGCTTCTGACCCTCGATGGTAACGGCGAGATTTACAGTCACTATGACAAAGTGAATCTTGTCCTATTGGGGGAATATATTCCCGATTGGCTGGCGGGGGTGGTGCAGCGGTTATCCACGTTGCGATCGCGCCTTCTGCCGGGGAACCCTGATCAGGTCTTTACCACCCCTTGGGGCAATGCCGTTGTCCTGATTTGCTTTGAATCTGCCTTTTCCCACCGCAATCGCTGGCAACTGGTTCATGGGGGGCAGTTTATCCTCAGTGTTGCCAACAATGATCCCTACCGTCGCCAACTGATGACCCAGCACCACGGCCATGATGTGTTGCGCGCCGTCGAAGGCGATCGCTGGCTCGTGCGCTCCACCAATACAGGTCTTTCTGCGGTGATTGCGCCTACGGGGGAAACCCTTTGGCTCTCAGATGCCGACGAGTTTGTGATTCATGCGGCAACCATTTTGCGGCGGCAGACCCAGACCCTCTACACCCGCTATGGGGATTGGTTGCTACCCCTCTTACTGTCGATGCTTAGCTTGTCCGTTCTTCGACAACGAGCGTCGCACTGACCCATTCACCGCGATCGCCATAGGTACGAATCAGGCGCTGCCGCTGCCCTTGCGCCCACAACCAGCCCACCTCAACAAAGAAGGGCTGACGAAAAGACACCTGTAGGGGGGTCAGGCTAGAGGTGCCATCGGGGAGCAGCACAAGCTGCTTGGGTTGATCCGTATCGCTAAAGAGAAGCCGTGAACCAGCAATTGTGGCCGTTGTTTTCACCTCGTGGTCGGGGGTTTGCAGCAGTTGGTAGAGCCGATCGCCCTCGCGCCAGAGGCTCAGATGGGTCGGGGTTTCCGTTGGCGATCGCCAGTCGGCATAGACGGTGTAGGCGGTACCGCGCCATTCCCCTAAGAGTTGATCCACCGTTAAGGGGGGACGTTCAAGGGCGTTACTGTGGGCACGAAACTCACGAATCAGAGTCATGGATTGGAGGTGCTGATTTTTGTCAAAGAGTTGGACAAACCGCAGTCGGCGATCGCCCATGACAAAGCCATACTCCGCACCAAACTCGGCAAAGGGCGCCACCTGTAACGATCCCTTAGAAAAAGCCCCCGTCGGAAAAAAGACATTTTGGCGGCCAATGGTGGCATACTCCTGCACCGTTTCACTAGTGGGGGGCTGATCGAGACCATTGCCAAAGCGTCGCAGTTCAAAACGCACCCGCTGACCGTCAGCAGTATCGGCAAGGATCAAAATCGAGGGCACGGACGCTCCCACGTCTCCCGTAGGGCTGACAGCCGTAAAGGAGCCATGCCATTCCCCAAGGTTTTTGCGAAAATTTTCCCAATTTGTTGTCATTGATTATTTTGGATTATCTTTGCCGCTGGTCGCTGTGTGCCACCACTATCATAAATGCCGCAAGGGCACTGCCATTATCCTATAGATAAATAATCAACTATTGGAGATCTTGCCAATTGGGAACTGGCCGGCGATCGCCTGCGGTCAGAAAAAACTTTGATAGGATGAGGAGTGTCAGGGCGCTGACAAACGATCGCCATTGGGAGACCCGTGCATGACCACCGACCTCTTTGACTCAGGGGCTGGTCGCATTTTAATTGTCGATGATACCCCCGAAAATGTTGAAGTTTTAACCACACTGCTGCAACTGGAAGGCTACGATGTGCGCGGTGCCATCAGTGGCCAAATGGCGCTCATGGGGATTGAGGCCGAACCCCCGGATGTCATTCTTTTGGACATCATGATGCCTGATATGAATGGCTACGAGGTCTGTCAAACCCTGAAGGAGAATCCCAAGACCAAGCATATCCCCATTATTTTCATTAGTGCCCTCGATGATGTCTTTGACAAGGTCAAGGCCTTTGAGATTGGCGCGGCTGACTACATCACCAAACCCTTTCAGCAGGCGGAGGTGCTGGCACGGGTAAAAAACCAGTTGACGATCGCCCTCCTACAGCGGAAGCTGCGGCAAAAAAATGCCCTCTTGCAAAAGCAAAACCAGCAGTTGCAGGAAATCGTGGAGGAGCGGCGTGACTTGGTCTCCTCACTGCAAGCGGCGCAAGAACAGTATCGGCAAATGTTTGAGGAAGCCGTGGTCGGGATTTACCAAAGTTCGCCAGAGGGGGTTTACTTCAAAGTTAACAATGCCTTGGCACGCATCTATGGCTATGCTGATGCTGAAGACTGGCTAGCGGATATCGAGCACCATAATCATCGTCCCTACGTGGATGACAGCTCTTGGGAAAAATTCCAACAGCAAATTGAAACTCGTGGCTTTGTGCGCAACTTGGTTTCCAAGGTGTATCGTGCTGACCAAACGATCACCACCATTTGCGAATGCGCCCGCCCGGTCAAAAGTGAGGACGGTCAACTTTTATACTACGAAGGGTTTGTCTTTGAACTGCCCACCCGTAATCCATGAAACGCACGCTGAGCGCACTGTTGGGGGATGCAGCGGTTCACTCCCTTGCTGAATTGGGCGATCGCGCTCCCCACCTGCGTCCCTACCTTCCTGAGCATACCCTGCTGGTGACTCCCCCCACCCCAGAAGCGGGAGCAGAAGTGATTGCCTATGCCCAACGGGAAGGCTGGCGGGTATTGCCCATTGGCGCAGGCACCAAACTCAATTGGTTAGGGAACACCCCCAAAGCAGATATTTTTCTACGGACAACGGCGTGGCACCGGCTCATTGATCATGCGGCTGCCGATATGACCGTCACCACCCAAGTGGGCATTCCCTTTCAACAGCTCCAGCACCACCTCGCACCTGCAGGACAGTGGATTGCAGCGGATCCCCTCTTTCGGGAAACAGCGACCCTTGGTGGTTGCTTGGCGACCCAAAGTAATGGCAGCCTACGGCAGCGGTATGGGTCATGGCGCGATCAGTTATTGGGGGTCAAGTTCATTCGCAGCGATGGTCAAATCGTCAAAGCCGGGGGTCGAGTGGTCAAAAACGTGGCTGGCTATGACCTGATGAAGCTGCTCATCGGTAGCTATGGCACGCTGGGAATCCTAACGGAGGTGACGTTGCGGGTCTATCCCCTGCCCGATGCGGTGCAAATTTGGCAGTTGCGGGGAGCGGTTGCTGCCTTGGCCAAAGGGTTGGAGGCGATTTTCAGCAGTTCCCTTGCTCCTGCGCGATGCGTCCTCCGCCTTGAAGGAACGGGGGCACTCTTACTGGAATTGGAGTTTCATACGCTGCGGGAAGTCTTGGCCTCGGGCACCTTGGGCGATCGCCTCAGTCACATGGCCCAGACCTATGATCTGCAACTGGAACCCCAACCCCCCTTAGGCATTACCCTCAACCCCACCCCCGATCAAGTCATTCTCAAAATTGGTGTGCCTCTGAGCGAGATGTTGCCCGCCTTCACCCAGCTTCAGCAGTTGGCCAAGGAATTGGCCTGCGAGTGCCGCGGCGAAATGAGTGCAGGGGTCGGTTACGCCTATCTCCACGGACAGGACGAGCATCTCCGTCAACTCATTCTCAGGCTGCGCCAAGGGCTACCACGGGGCTATGTCACCGTCTTAGCAGCCCCCCTGAGCCTCAAGCAGCAACTGGATCCTTGGGACTATCGCGGCAACGCCCTTGAATTGATGCGGAATCTTAAGCAACAATTGGATGCAACGGGTGTCTTTGGCACTGGCGTTTTTGTCGGCAATCTCTAGACAGGTTTCAATACTTACGAATGACTGCAACTGATCCTGTGGCTCGCCCCCCCGATCCACACTTGATTGATGCCTGTGTCCACTGCGGGTTTTGCCTCTCCACCTGTCCCAGCTATCGCGTACTGGGGACGGAAATGGACTCCCCCCGTGGCCGTATCTACCTCATGGATGCCATTAATGAGGGGCAGGTGCAACTGGCGGATGTCGTACAGCATTTTGATTCCTGCTTGGGTTGCTTGGCCTGCGTCACCACCTGTCCATCGGGGGTTGAGTACGATCAGTTGATTGCGGCCACCCGGGTTCAAGTGCGGCGCCATTATCAGCGGCCTGTGGGCGATCGCTGGTTGCGGCAGTTGATTTTCCAAACGCTGCCCTACCCCCAACGGCTGCGTGCTCTCCTGTGGCCGCTCTGGCTCTACCAAAAACTAGGCTTGGCCAATCTCGAAAAGCGGCTGGGACTCCTGAAACGGCTCTTGCCCAAGTCCCTTGCGGCCATGTATCAAATGCTGCCACCTCTTTCAGCCAAAACATTTCGCGATCGCTCCCCTGAAGTCGTGCCCGCCCAAGGAAAACAGCGTGGCCGCGTGGGGGTGATTCTCGGCTGTGTCCAACGGCTCTTTTTGCCTGAAGTCAATGAAGCCACGATCTCCGTGTTAAGTGCCAATGGCTTTGAGGTGGTACTACCGCCGCAACAGGGGTGCTGTGGTGCCCTGCCCCATCACCAAGGGGAAGAGGATCAGGCGCAAACCCTTGCTCGCCAGATGATTGATTGTTTTACTGCCGCTCATGTGGATGCGGTTTTAATCAATGCCTCGGGTTGTGGCCATACCCTCAAGGAGTACCACCACCTTTTGGCGACTGACCCCGACTATGGCGATCGCGCCCGTGACTTTGTGCAAAAAGTTGAGGATGTGCAGGTCTTTTTGGTCAAACAGGGCTTGGTCACACCGCTCCACCCCTTGGGCGATCGCCCCTTGACCTTGGTCTATCAAGATGCCTGCCACATGATTCACGGCCAAAAAATTCGCCTTGAACCGCGTCAACTGCTGCGGCAAATTCCCCAAGTGCAACTGCGGGAACCCCTCGATGCAGCGCTGTGCTGTGGTAGTGCCGGGGTTTACAACATTCTCCAACCTGATGTGGCAGCGGAATTGGGACGCCAAAAGGTGCGCAACCTGCTAAATACTCGCCCTGATGTCATTGTCTCAGCTAATGTGGGCTGCACCGTGCAATTGCGGCAGTATCTCCAAGAGCAGAGTAGCCCCGTGCCCATTTACCACCCGATGCAACTGCTAGACTGGGCGATTCGTGGTGAGCAGCTTCCGTCCTAGGCCATATCCGGGGGGGCACTGAGGATTGCGCGCACTTGAGCTAGTAACCATTCTCGCCCCACTTCCCAGCCTCGCTCCCCATCCGCCTCAAGGATCATCAGGCTATCCACTGGCTCTGCCGCCAACAGTTGAAACAAAAGGGGAATAATTGGCATGGGCACTGGAATCACTTGTTCATCACAGGCCTCTTGTGCCATGACTAGGCTGCCATAGGCGTGGATCACATTTTTTTGCTGGTGGGGGGGCTGCTGTTCCTCAAGGGTAATCACCTGCCATTGACCATCGGGGGTTTGCAGGACGTAGTAAACCGTTTGTCCATAGCGCTGGGCTTCTTCATAGAGAATGGGGGCGATCGCCTGTACGGCCATCTTGGTGGAATCATCGGGGGCGTTGGCAATCAGTTCATCCACTTGGGTCAGTAAGTCCACAACGCCTCCTTTAGGAGTTAAAGAAAACTATTCCTTGGCCTCAAGGGCATCGAGATCAAGGGCACGAGAACCACCCGTACTTAAAATCGTCAGCACTTTCCCCAATTGATACCACACCAAAAGGGCAGTGGCGATCGTCAGCACAAAGGCAATGACCATACTCAGCCCTGCACTAAAGCCATAGGTCCACAATCCTGCCATCAGGAAGAGCCAGATACCAATGGAGATCCCCAAGTAGGGCAACTGAAGCTGGGGGCCGCGCAATTGACTCAGAACACGGGTGGAGCGGCTGCGGTTCCATTCTTGAACGCTCTGCTTGAGGGTGGCTTCAAAGGCTTTACCACTGGTCAACCCCATAAAAATACCCGCCAGTAGCAAGACAATGGGTGGATCAAACACGGGATACCTAATCCTTCTTGGACACTCAGGGACGTTGATAACCGCTGCCAACCCTTAGCTGGCCACCACCAAAGAGCTGCTCTCTTCTTCTTTACCCAGCGTGTGGGAGACAGAGGCCTTGAGGGCTTCCCATGCCACATCAATCAAGAAGAGCGGACGCAGATCAGACTTGACCAAATTCCAAAGGCGTTGCACCTCTTCGGTGTGGAGACGGTCATCTTCGGTTAACGCTAGCACAATTTGCCGCCGCAGGTACTGCCCCTCCTCAGAAAAGAGATACTGCAAGCCCAAGGTGGCCGTTGGCGCGAGGTTAAAGTGCTGATCCTGCCGCGCGATCGCAATCAGGTTTTCCAGTCGTTGCCACTGAAGACGACCATCCTTGAAGAGGACATCCAATAACCGTCGCCGCAGTTGGGGTGATTCTCCTTGGAGCAGACGCCGTGCCACGTAGGGATAGCTGACATCAACAATGCGGAAGTTGGGGTTGAGGCACAGGGCAATGCCCTCTTGGGTCACCAGAGAGCGAATAATCAGGGCAAACTTAGCAGGAACCCGGAAGGGATAGGCATACATCAACTCGGAGAAGCGATCGGTGATCACTTTGAAGTTGAATTCCCGCACACTGGAGCCAATCACCTCCTCAAAGACCGACTCAAGGGCAGGGATAATCGGCGTAATATCCGTTTCCGGGGTCAGAAAGCCCAGTTTGACAAAGTCTGTCGCCAAGGCTGGATAGTCCTTGTTCACCAAATGAACGACGGCATCCACCAAGGATTCTTTAGTGCTCTCCTCCAGTTGATCCATCATGCCGAAGTCAATGTAGGCCATTCGGCCATCGGGCATGGCGAAGAGATTCCCCGGATGCGGATCCGCATGGAAAAAGCCAAATTCCAAGAGTTGCCGCAGACCAGAAATCACACCAACACGGATGAGTTCATCGGGATTGACACCCGCCGCCACCATGCAATCCGTACGGGTGAGTTTAATGCCGTGGATCCACTCCAGCGTGAGCACGTGCTCCGTGGTGTATTCCCAATAGATTTTCGGTACCTTAACCGTGGGATCATCGCGGAAGTTGGCAGCAAATTTCTCAGCATTGCGCCCTTCATTGAGGTAGTCAATTTCCTCGTAGAGCTTGCGGCCAAATTCATCGACAATGTCCCGCAAATCGTGGCAGAGGTTAATCGGTAGCCAAGGCTTGACCCACTGCACCAAAAGGCGGATTAAGAAGAGATCGCGGGTAATCACGGGCAAGAGATTGGGACGCTGCACCTTGACGGCCACTTCCTCGCCACTGTGGAGTTTGGCACGATAGACTTGGCCGAGACTAGCGGCGGCCACCGGTTGGGGTGAGAATTCGGCAAAGACATCCCCTAGGTTTAAGCGCAGATCCCGCTCAATAATGGCAATGGCAATCTCGTTGGCAAAGGGGGGCAGTTTGTCCTGCAGGAGCGTGAGTTCTTCGAGATAGTCGGGACAAATCAAATCGGGGCGAGTGGAGAGGGCTTGACCGACTTTGATGAAGGTTGGGCCTAAACGGATCAGGAGTTTGCGCAGTTGCATCGCCCGCAGGGGACGCTGACTTTCCTGTTGACCTAGCCACTTGTCCCACTGCAACAGCAGCCAAAATGTCAAGAAAGATACCGAAATGTTAACGAACCGCCAGATTACTTGCCAAGGGTGTCGCCAGTAGTAGCGGGCGATCGCCTCAGGATCGTAACGACGATGACCAGCACTAGGGACAGCAGAAACACGGGCAGTCACAGCTTTTTCACCTTATTCTCTGAAACCCAACTTACTACAACCCTCTCCCCTTGCCATGGGTGTTTCCACGGAGCACTTTTGGGAGCAACGTAAGCAACCATCGCAATTATGAGGATTTTGTTGATCCCCGGTGCTAGAGGAGCTGATCTTTTTGGGTTTGCTTAAATATAGTATAGAAAACTACACATAAGCCCTGCTAATCAATAAAATTCTTAACAAAAGTTTAAGGTTGGTGGTGCCAGCAATTCAGCCGTTGGTTTACCTAGGTGTATAGGTTCGCTGGTGCGGATTTGCCGATAATGGTACCGTAGGGCATCTTCTTATTCACACCCTTCCATGGCCAACAGGATCATTGCCACATCTGTTCTTGAGGAGTTGTTGGCGCGGTTGCCTCGCTTGCGATCGCAACTGTACTTCAAGACATCGCTGACGGCGCTCTCCCATGCAATGGAGGATCAGGTTTTGGCCAATGAGGATGCGCCGATTATTATTGCCTGCTTTCAGCGGGAACGCTTTTATCGCCAAGAAGCCCATCGTTACCAGCGCATTGCCACCAAGTCCCACCATGTTTACGTTTTGGCTGCCCCGGAAACCGAGTTTAGAAACTGCTCGGGGGACTATGAAACGGTTGCCTTTGATCCCGCGGATGCCCTCAGTCAAGAATGGCATTTGACCGTCTTGGGCAAAAATTACAGTACTTGCTTGGTCTGCCGCGAAGTCCAGCGATCGCCCGCCAATCGCTTAGATGTGTTGCCGCCGATGGATGCGGCGCGTCGTTTTGAGGGCATTTGGACCTTTGATCGGCAGGTGGCAGCCACAACCGCTGAAATCCTCCTCAACCGTATTCGGGAGTACCGCCCTGAACTCAAGGAGAAACTCAAGGAAGGTCTGGCACGGGTTGAGACCTATCGCCAAGTGGCGGGGTGCAATAGTGATCCTGCCCCCTTTGCCGATCGCCTGGTTACCTATCTGCAAGCCGGCCAGTACAAGCAAATCAAGGCCTACCGCCAAATTGCCATTCAAGAGCGCAAGGAACGCCTCACCAATGCGATTACCACGGCGATTCGCAACTCCCTTAATCCCACGGAAATTCTCACTCGTGCAGTGGCAGAACTAGGGGAAGCCCTAAAGGGCGATCGCTGTCTCATTTATCGTTGCCGCAGTACCGATACGCGGGTGCGCATTGAGCACGAGTACACGAGCGGTACCCTACCTCCTTTGCAGTACCAGTATTGGCCCGTGAGTGAACACCCCTACACCCAGCAGGCACTGGCACATCAGCAGGTCATTCAGGTGGATGATGTGGCCGCTGATCGCCACTACGAGGCGACCCGTTTCAAGCCCCTCGATGCCGCCGGGGTCAAAGCCCTCCTACTGGCACCTGTTCTCTATCAAGGGCGGCTGTTGGGCATTGTTGAACTCCACCGCGGTGAACCGCTGCCGTGGCACGACATGGACGCAGAATTAGTGGAGGCGATCGCCACCCAAGTGGGAGTTGCCCTGATTCAGGCGGAGGCCTACGCAGATTTAGAGGAACTCAATGCGCAACTGGAGGCCTTAGATCGCACCCGCAGCAATCTCATTGCAATTACGGGTCATGAACTGCGCACGCCCCTTTCGACCATTCAAGTCTGCCTCGAAAGTCTAGCGAGTGAACCCGATATGGATCCAGAACTGCGGCAGGTGATGTTGAGTACCGCTCTCGCCGATGCTGAGCGCATGCGGAAACTAATTCAGGACTTCCTCACCCTCTCGCAGTTAGAAAGTGGCCGGGTGCAGTGGCGACCGGAACCCCTCCCCCTCCAAGAACTGGTGGATCTAGCTCTCAGTAGTCTGCGCACCCCCAAGGATCAACTACCAACCATTCGCACAGTGTTGCCCAAGGAATTGCCCTTGATCCGAGCAGATGGCGAATGGCTAGTGGAGGTGCTCTCGAAGCTACTCGATAATGCCTGCAAGTTTACTGAGCAGTCGGGTCAGGTCTCCATTGCTGCCAAGCCTCGTCCCGATGGTCTATTGGAGGTGACGGTTGCCGATACTGGGCGCGGTATTGAACCGGATCGCTTGGAAACGATTTTTGATCGCTTTTATCAGGAGGAGGGGGCACTGCGGCGCTCTGCAGGTGGGACGGGCTTGGGTCTCGCGATCTGTCGCCAGATCATTACCAATTTGGGGGGGCAAATTTGGGCGGAGTCGGCGGGGCGCGATCGCGGTAGTGAGTTCCACTTTACGATTCCCATTGCTGAGCCTTTTTCTGGATAGGGGCTGCCAATCCCCCTAAGATAGACAACAACGAGTGGGCAGCCAGCCATGAGCCAATCCTTTGCTGATACCGCCATTGACATTTTGATTGACTTGGCCGAGCAGGGGGAAATTGACCCTTGGGACATTCAAGTGATTGAGGTCTTTGATCGCTGTTTGGCGGAGTTGGCACGGCGGGGGGAACCCAATCTCAGTGAATCAGGGCAGGCCTTTTTGTATGCAGCGATGCTGGTGCTCCTGAAGAGCGATCGCCTAGTTGCAGTTGCTGAACCGATTCCCGAAGAAACAGAATTCGCAGAGCCACCAGAGATCAGTGAAAACCAGTCCTTTGTGGTCTTGCCCCATGCCCTAGAGCAGCATTTGCATCGTCGCCCCGTGGCTCCCCCCCAACAACGGCGCCGCGTCACCCTTGAGGAATTGATTGCCCACCTGAAAACCATGGCGGTTCAGAACGACCGGGCAAAGGTGCTGCGGCCGCATCAACCCCGGCGGCGTCGCCGTCCCACAACCCTCAAGGCAATTACCCAACTGGCTCACCAAGAAAACCTCACGGAGATCGCTAGCGAAGTAGAAAGCCTCCTCGCAGAAATGGCTCCCGCAGGGACATGGCTAGACTTCCAAGCGCTACTGCGGCGCAAACCCGATCCCGTCGGGGTCTTTTGGGCGCTGCTATTCCTCGCTGCCCAGTCCAAGGTGGATCTCCAACAAAGCGATTTTTATCAACCCCTACAGGTGCGGACGGGTCTAGCTGAGGCGATGCCCCTAGAGGCCTAACGTCCCTCTGGCAGAAACGAAAAGCCCAAGGGTTTTACCCGCAGGAGTGCCTCACTCAGGGCAGCGTGGAGATACCCATTCGTGGCTAAAATCCGCCCTGAGGTCAGTTGAAAAGGAGATTGATCGTAGGCAGTGACAACACCCCCAGCTTCACGAACCAGAACCACCCCAGCGGCCAAGTCCCAAGGGGAGAGACCCCGTTCCCAATAACCATCGAGGCGACCACAGGCAATGTAGGCCAAGTCAATGGCTGCCGCGCCACCCCGCCGTACCCCTTGGCTGAGATGGGTCAGGTAGCAAAATTCCGCATAGTTGTTGTCCTCTGTTTCACGGCGATCGTAGGCAAAACCCGTCACCAAAAGGCTGTGACTCAGTTCTGCGGTACTGGAAACACGGATGGGCTGGCGATCGCGGGTGGCACCGAGGCCTGTAGCAGCGCGAAACAGTTCGCGATGAAAGGGATCATAGACGACACCAATGTGGGGTTCGCCCTCTACTAAGAGAGCCACTGACACCGCACTAAAGGGGTATTGATGGGCATAGTTGGTGGTGCCATCCAGCGGATCAATGGCCCAGAGAAATGGATTATCCTTCAGTCCCGAAAGACCCGATTCCTCCGCCAGCACCGCATGGTCTGGACAATGGCGATGAATTACATCTAGTACCGCCGCTTCCGACTGGCGATCGGCCACTGTGACGAGGTCACCAGAGCGCCCTTTTTCCTCAATCTCACTCAGTTTGCCCCAGTAGTGCTGAAGAACAGCGCCCCCCGCCAAGGCTGCCTCCGTGGCAATTTCTAAATAACGCTGCCGCTCACTCTCCGGCAGTGGGCAACTCACGGCTGTCATGGATCACTAGTCCTCATCGAGGGGTAGCCCCAACTGGACTCGCCCTTTGCCAAAGTAGCGGCCAAATTGCAGCTCATAGACCTCATCTTCATCTTGGGTTTCCACCTCAAGGTCAGAGCGGGCATAGCTGACACACAAGAGGGCATAGCCTTGGGCTTGCAGGGCTGGGGAGAGTCCCATGGCTTCGGGTTGATAGACATGGCCCGAGAGAATGCGCACAGCACAGGTGGTACAGGCACCGTTGCGACAGGAAAAGGGCAACTCAAGGCCTTGGCTCTCAGCGTATTGCAGGATATAGCGATCGCTGGGAACAGTAATTGTGTACGTCCGCGTGGGTGGATCCCCCGGCTTAAGGGGACGCACGTGAATGGTCACAGTGTAGGTTTGTGGCGTGCTCATGGTCTCGCTATCTTACCGTGAAAAGGGCTGTCAAAGACCTTGCTTCGTCCCTTAGCTACCATACCGCAATCCCAACCTGCTAATGACAATGCTAGGGTAGGAGCGGTTCTATGACCCACATTTGTAGGGAGACCTAAAATTATGAGTACCTTAGTGGTCATTGCGTTTGATGATGAGTACAAGGCGAACGAAGTATTAATCCAGCTATTAAAACTCCAGCGTGAGCATCTCATTGACCTTGAGGACGCGGCTGTTGTCGTGCGCACCAAAGAGGGCAAGGTTAAAATCAACCAGACTCAGGATTTAACTCTCCAGGGTGCCCTTGGCGGTGGCTTTTGGGGGCTGCTCATTGGTCTATTGTTCTTCAATCCCCTCTTGGGCTGGGCTGCGGGTCTCGTGGCGGGGGCGATTTCTGGCAAATTTACCGATATTGGCATTGACGATAATTTCATCAAGGAATTGGGACAAACCATTGCCCCCGGTAGCTCGGCCATCTTTACATTGGTGCGTCAAGCCACACCCGACAAAGTCCTTGAGGAAATTGCTCCCTTTGGCGGTAAAGTCCTGCGCACCTCCCTGTCGAAAGAGGATGAAGCGAAGTTGCAAGAAGCCCTCAACCGAGGCAATCCGGCGTCCCAAGCGCCTGCTCCTAGCGAAGCAACGACCTCTAGTGAAACGGCGAACAGTTAGTTTGTTGAGTTTGTCTTGGGTCTAGCTCTCGCTCTAAATTGATTAGGATAATTTTGAGAGGCTCGGCCATTCCCTAGATACAGCCCTTTTTCCAAGGATGGAACCCACGCCACACTGCGCAAGTGAGTGTCGGGCAACATTTTAGTTCCTTAACCCCTATTTCAGAAAAGGGCTGTCACTGGGCATTGTGCTCACAGTTAGGGATGCCAATAGGGAGTGTTGGGGAGTGGGCATACGGTGCAGGATCAAACTAAACCAACCGCAGTGATCGCGATCTTAAAACGCTTTGGCCGGCGATCGCGCCAACTCAATCGTCTAGTCCCCCTTGTGCAAAAGCAGTGGCGTGCCTGCTTACCTTGGTTGCAACACTGGCAAGTGGCGGCTGGCCTCTCCCTCCTCACCTCCGTCGGGATTTCGGGGCTATCCCTGTGGCTGCTGCTGCGGCAACCGACGACTCCCGGCAATTGTGATTTTGTCCTGTGGCCTTTGGCATCGGCCTCCTTTCGCCTCTACTGCGCCCAACAGGCGGCGGAGCGACACACCCTTGAGGATTTGCTCCATGCCATTGATCTCATTGATGACTTGCCCCGCGATCATCCCCTTGCCCCTGAGATTAATCGCCGCTTAGAGGCGTGGTCAGATCAGGTTTTGGCCTTGGCAGAGGTAGCCTTTCATGAGGGGCAATTAAATCGGGCGATCGCCTTTGCGCGGCGGATTCCTCGCGATGTCCAAGCCTATACCAAGGTGGAAGAACGCATTCAGCGCTGGCAGGAAATTTGGCAAGAGGGGGAGAGCATTTACCGGCGCGCCGAAGCCGCCTTAAAAAACCTCGAATGGCGAGAAGCTTTTCAAATTTCACTAGAACTCCAATTCGTTGCCAATCGCTACTGGGCGCAGGAGCAGTTTGGTGCCTTTAATGAGCGAATTATCCGTGCCCAACGGGAAGATCGGCAGTTGGATGAAGCCCGTGCCCTCATGGCGCAAGGGGGAGCCGATAACTTGGCCGCTGCCATTGCAATTGTGCGGCGAATTCCCACCACCAGCGATATTTATCCCGGTGCGCGGCGATTGCTCAATGAGTTGGGTGAACAGTTACTTGCGTCAGCCGTGGCGGCTCTGAATCGCTATGACCCCCAAGAGGCAAGGCGGATTGCTGGTTTAATTCCCCGTGATGTCAGGAGTGCCCGCAGCGCTGAGGATGTGGTGACGTTGGCAACCGCAGAAGAATTTGCCCAAGCGGGGATGGGACAAGACATTGACCGAGCGATCGCCCAAGCACGAACAATTACCGCAGAACGCCCCCTCTACTTTGAAGCTCAGCAGGCCATTCGGCGCTGGCAAACGGATCTAAAAGTGCTGCATACCCTCGCAGAAGCCCAAGCCATTGCCCGTGGTGGCACGATGGATCGCCTCTACCTTGCCCTCAACAGGCTCAACATTCCTTTGGCGGATGCAAGTCCCTATCGCCAAGACCAAATCCGCGATCAGCGACGGCTGTGGCAACGTCAAATCGAGATTGCTGAGGATCAACCCCTGATCGATCAGGCCAACGCCCTTGCCCGCCAAGGCACCCCTGAAGCCCTGCTGCAAGCCCGCCAACTCTTGGAGCAAATTCGTCCCCAGCGTGCCCTCTATGAAACGGCTCAAAATCGGCTCAAAGAACTCTTTCCCCCCGTTGCCACTGAAGCGGTGAGCTGGCAGCCTGACCCAGATACGGCTCGCCTGAATGAAGCCCAGCGCCGTGCTCGAGGGGGGCGCGATCGCGACTTTGCCGCTGCCATTGCCATTGCCCAAGAAATTTCCCCCAACTCCAGTGTCTATGCCACCGCCAACCAATTGATTGTGCAGTGGGGCAACAATATCTTAGAGCAGGCGCGCTATTGGGTGGGGCGGGACAACCAGCAGGCGATCGCCACCGCCGAACTCATCCCCCCCACGCATCCCCTCTACCCAGAGGCAAGGGAATTAATCCGCATTTGGCAAGAGGTGGAACCCCAGACCCCCTTTTAGGCGCTTTCACTGGTTCGCGGGCGCTTCTACAAGTCGCACCTTTTGGGCCAGACCGATCGCTTGCAGTGCTCGAATCGTGATCCACGTAATATCAAATTCCCACCATTGCAGACCGTGGCGTGCCGAATGGGGATAGGTGTGGTGATTGTTGTGCCAGCCTTCGCCAAAGGTGAGCAGGGCAACCCACCAACAATTCGTGGAGCGATCGCCCGATTCAAAGGTGCGGTAGCCAAATTTATGGGTGGCACTATTGACAAACCACGTGAGGTGATACACCAGCACAAGGCGGACAAAGATGCCCCAGACCACAAAGGGCAGTCCCCCCCACAAATACAGCAAGACCCCTAAAACCCCTTGAATGGGCACAAAGTACTGATTCAAAAACCGATAGACGGGGTCAGTGTTAATGTCCTTGGTGAGGCGTTCTACCTCTGCCTTGGCGGGCACTTCTTGGAGCATCCAACCCATGTGCGACCACCAAAACCCCTTTTGGGAATTGTGCTGATCCAGTTCTTGATCGGAGTGGAGATGGTGATTACGGTGCAGGCCAACCCATTCAATAATGCCCCCTTCACAGGCCAAGCTACCGCAAAAGACAAAAAAGTATTCCAGCCATTTCGGACATTGGAAACTGCGATGGGTGACAAGACGATGCCATCCCAAGGTAATCCCTAGGCCACCAGACACCCAGTAGAGGACAAAACAGAGGAGCACTGCCGACCATGAAAACAGCGGGGGCACAAATGCCAGCAACGCTCCCAAATGGACAATGCCCATAAAAAAAATCACCCCCCAGTTGGGACGCAGGGGGCGCGAAGGCAACGAAGAAACAGATGTCATAAAACTCTCAAACACATTGACAAGCCCCACCAGACTGTACAGCCTGCTGATTTGGGGCATAACGGTTGTGAATGCTTTTTGAACTAGGCCTCAAAAGAAACCTATGCTTAACCAGCAAACCAGCCAACCCTTGATTCCATCTTGGCCGAGATTGGGGGGCACGTCAAGCCAAATGAGGATCGGTTATCCACTAGATTTCAGTGCCCTGTAACCTTACCAAACCTTAATGTTTCCTTTGTTCAAGATTTGAGATATTTCAACTACCTTGATAACTGGATACTCTGTGAAAACTCAGCGCTCAGCAAGATTTTATAGAAGTTTTCACTTAAGTTCATAATTTTCTGGCATAAAAAGCGAGGTTAAGTATGGTGTCAAGTTCCAATCCTGAACTGGAACGACTCAATCAAGTGCATGGTCAGGCCAACCCTTGGAAATTTTGGGGACCTTACTTGAGTGAACGGCAGTGGGGCACGGTGCGGGAAGACTATTCTGCCGACGGCAATGCTTGGGAGTATTTTTCCCATGATCAGGCGCGATCGCGGGCCTATCGCTGGGGTGAAGATGGCCTTGGCGGGATTTGTGATGCCCAGCAGCGGCTTTGTTTTGCGCTTGCCCTCTGGAATGGTAACGATCCGATTCTCAAGGAACGGCTTTTTGGCTTGACCAACAATGAAGGGAATCATGGCGAGGACGTTAAGGAGTATTACTTTTACCTTGACAGCACCCCCACCCACTCCTACATGAAGTACCTCTACAAGTACCCGCAGGCGGCTTATCCCTACTTGGATTTGGTGACAACCAATCGCCACCGCAGCCGCTTTGAAGCGGAGTATGAACTCTTGGATACAGGGGTCTTTGAGGGCGATCGCTACTTTGATGTCTTTATTGAATATGCCAAAGCAGCTCCCAACGACATTTTGATCCAAATCAGTATTCACAATCGCGGCAACGAAGCTGCCCATTTACACGTTCTACCCACCCTCTGGTACCGCAATACGTGGAGTTGGACACCGGGGCACATTCCCACCAAACCGGAACTGAAGCAAATGGATGCGACACTGGTGCGGGCACGCCATGAGGAGCTAGGGGAATACGAGTTTGTCAGCGATCGCCCGGTGCCCTTCCTCTTCACCGAGAATGAAACCAACTTTGAGCGACTCTTTGGCCAGCCCAACGCCTCACCCTACGTCAAGGATGCCTTTCACCGCTACCTGATCAATGGTGAGCAGAATGCCGTGAACCCCGGCAAAGTCGGCACCAAGGTCGCCGCCCACTATCAAATCACGGTTCCTGCCCAGGGGGTTGAAGTCATTCAACTGCGCCTTGCCCCCGCCAAAAGTAGCCCCCTCAGCTTTGGCAATGCCTTTAGCGATCGCCTCAACCAAGCTCGCACCGAAGCGGATCTCTTCTTTGATCACCTCATCCCCAGTGACTGCACCGCCGACCAGCGCAATGTGGTTCGTCAAGCCTTTGCCGGCATGATGTGGACCAAGCAGTACTACTACTACCCCGTCAAGCAGTGGCTGGAAGACAAAGCCCTGCCCCCCGATGTGGAAGAGCGCATCGTTACCCGCAACAAATCGTGGTTCCACCTTGAAAGCGCCGACATTATCTCCATGCCCGACAAGTGGGAATATCCTTGGTTTGCCGCTTGGGACTTGGCCTTCCACTGCTCGGCTCTAGCGCTCATGGATATGGACTTCACCAAAGAGCAACTCAAGCTGATGGTGAATGAACTGTATCTGCACCCCAACGGTCAAATTCCCGCCTACGAATGGAACTTTGGTGATGTGAATCCGCCGGTTCATGGGATTGCCACGTGGCAAATCTATCTCTTGGACAAAGCGCTGAAAAAAGGCGAAGGCGACTTGGCCTTCCTTGAGAGTGTCTTCCACAAGCTCATGCTCAACTTTACGTGGTGGGTCAACCGCAAAGACTCCCTCGGCAACAACGTCATGGAGGGTGGCTTCCTTGGTTTAGACAATATTGGCGTCTTTGATCGCAGTGCGCCCCTACCCACCGGTGGTGTGCTTGAGCAGGCGGATGGTACAGCTTGGGTGGCAATGTTTGCCCTCGATATGCTCTCTATGGCGCTGGAGCTAGCACAGCACAATCCCGTTTATGAGGATATTGCCTGCAAATTCTATGAGCACTTTGTCTATATTGCCGGAGCGATGGATCGCGTTGGCGTCCAGAAAGATGAACTCTGGGATGAAAAGGATGGCTTTTACTATGACCTGCTGCGGCTGCCCGATGGCCGTGCCCAGCGCCTGAAGGTACGCTCGATGGTGGGATTGCTGCCCCTGTGTGCCACTGCCATCTTCTCTGAAGAGTTGCTGGACTCCCTACCCACCTTCAGGGAGCGCATTGCTGCCTTTAATGCCCGCCACCCTGAGCTTTTGGCCAACATTAACCCCATCGATCGCCCGGGTGTAAAAAAACGGCGGCTACTCTCGCCCGTGAATGAGATCAAACTCCGGCGGATTCTGACCCGGATGTTGGATGAGAGTGAATTCCTCAGTGACTATGGCATCCGTGCCCTCTCCCGCTACCACTACGATCACCCCTATGTTTTCCAACTAGGTCGCGAGGCCTATCGCGTTAGCTATGAACCCGGTGAATCCACCACTGGCCTCTTTGGCGGTAACTCCAACTGGCGTGGTCCGATTTGGATGCCGGTGAACGCCCTTTTGGTGCAAGCCCTGCGCAAAATGTATGGCTATTATGGCAACGAGTTTACGGTGGAATGCCCCACCGGTTCAGGACGCTGGCTTAACCTCTGGGAGGTCTCGGCAGAAATTGCCCGCCGCTTGGCCAGTATCTTCCTTAAGGATGAATCGGGGCGGCGACCGGTCTATGGTGGCACCGAAAAATTCCAAAGCGATCCCCACTGGCGTGATCTGATTCTGTTTTATGAATACTTCCATGGCGATAATGGCGCAGGACTAGGGGCGAGTCACCAAACCGGCTGGACGGGGCTGATTGCACGGATGATCATGGCACTCAATGTTCTCGACGCCGATGAGGTACTGGAGAAAGGACACTTGGCCGTGGTCTCGAAACGCTTAGCGGAGTTGGTCAGCGCCAGCTAGTACCGGATGAAGGCTGAAGTGTGTTGTCATCGGGGGGCGATCGCCCCCTTTTTGCATTTCTCAATGCTGAAATGGCAGAACCGTTGCCGCAGCCCTAAACTTCGGTAATCCGAGCTGATTTGAGAGGGATTGAATTGTTCCAAGGGTTAGTGAATTTCCGTAAAATTACCGTCCACAGTGTATCTTGCATCTCTTAAATTGGTAGAGAGATGGAAGGAGTGGTCTAGCTTTTGCCTAACACTAGAGTTCTACTGCTTTTAGGGTGGATGAGTTAATAAAGCTATTACATTTTGCAACGAAGGCAGGAGACATGTTAAGCTGATTTACAAAAGTTCACATTCCATCTCGTGTTCCACTTTGGCTGCGTTTGAGGTTTTGGTTTATGTCGCTCACACCCATGACTCGCTACTACATTCGCCGTCTGCTTGCAGAGCGCGCTGAATCCCTTGGGTTGACCGTGAGTGGTACCGAGAGTGACAGTCAAGCCTTTGCCGATCAATTAGCACGCCTAGAATCCTTGGCGGCAACCAAGTTGGCGGAAATTGATCTCATTGTGCGGATGCACCAAACCTTGAGCCGCAACGGCCAAACCTACAATAGCTACCTCGCCAATCTGGAACAAAAACTCTTTGCCCTCATGGGTCTAGGGGGACAACCTCGCGAAGAACTGACAGACATTACCCTACCGCAGCTTGAAGAAACAAAAGGTGCCGCAGCAAAAGTCCTCACCTTGGCGGAAGTGCTAGAACACTTTAACAAAATTGGCGATATTGCCCAGAAATACCTTGGCAAGATGATTGTGGCCAACTATTGGCGGGGGACTCGTCCCTACAGCAGTTGGTTTGCTGACTTTACAGTGACCAATGACGGCCGTGTGGTTTGTCAATCGTACCAGTCCACCCGCGATGTGTTTCTCAGTGAGGAGCAGCTAGAGCACTTGCAAGGTTGGCTAGAGGCATTTATCCGCCAGTGCCAACGAGTGCTGCCCCAATTTACGAAGCAACTGCAAAAAGCGGGGGTGCCCGAAACGGTTTTAGCTTAGAGCTGTATGCGGATTTTCTTTGCGGTTCTCTGGCTGGGATTGATTGTCTATAGCTTTGGTTTTGCGCCCCCCGATCAACCGCAAACACTGACGCTCATTCAACGGCTAGCGACAGGAGACTGGCAGGGCATCAACCCCCTCATTGTCAGTCTTTTTAATTTGATGGGCGTCTGGCCATTGATTTATACCGCATTACTGGTGGTGGACGGTCAAGAACAGCGATTTCCCGCGTGGCCATTTGCGGCTTTTAGTTTTGCCGTAGGCGCGTTTGCCCTCTTACCCTATTTGAGCCTACGCCAGCCAGCACCGATCTTCACGGGAGAACTCAATTGGGGGGTACGCCTTTGGGAATCACGGCTCACTGCCGTTGTCATTGGTTTATTGGCTATAGGCTTTCTTGGCTATGGTCTGATCGCAGGTGATTGGCCAGACTTTTGGCAGCAGTGGCAAACCAGTCGCTTTATTCATGTGATGACTCTGGACTTTTGCCTACTGTCGTTGCTCTTGCCGGTGCTGCTGGTGGATGACTGGCAACGGCGAGGGATAGAAAAGTCACCGTGGCGCTGGTGGAGCCTTGTCCCCCTCTTGGGAGCATTGGGATACTTGCTTTTGCGTCCGCCCTTAATTCTCTCGAAAAAAAGTGTGGCATGATACAAAAAAATGCCCCTGAATTGGTTTTACTAATCTGTCAATGCTGAACTCTTCACCCAGAGCAAGATTCGCTGGCGTTGAGAGAGTTGCGTTGTTGGGGGGATATCAATGCCGACAGCACCCTATGCGATCGCTACACCACCCATTGAACCACCTTGGATTGACATACGACTCATGAACAAAGATCAACCCTTAGCACCCGTCTTTCGCCACATGGCCAGTGGCCTGTTTCCATCCACGACTGAAACCTATGAACGCGGCAAAACCATTTTCTTTCCGGGGGATCCAGCGGAAAAGGTCTATTTTCTCCTCAAGGGCGCAGTGAAGCTCTCACGGGTGTATGAAGCAGGTGAAGAAATTACGGTGGCGCTGCTGCGGGAAAATACGGTATTTGGGGTGCTGTCCCTGATTACGGGCACCCGCTCCGATCGCTTTTACCATGCGGTGGCGTTTACAAACGTGGAGCTATTGGCGGTTCCCATCGAACAGGTGGAAAAGGCGATGCATGAGGATCCCGATTTGCCGATGTTTATGATTCAGGGGCTGTCATCGCGGATCCTGCAAACGGAGATGATGATCGAGACCCTTGCCCACCGCGATATGGGATCCCGCTTGGTCAGCTTTTTGCTGATTCTTTGCCGTGATTTTGGCATTCCCACCAGTGCCGGCGTAACGGTGGATTTGAAGCTTTCCCATCAGGCGATCGCCGAGGCCATTGGTTCGACACGGGTTACTGTGACTCGCCTATTGGGGGAACTCCGCGATCAAAAAATGATCTCAATTCACAAAAAGAAAATCACCGTGCATAATCCACTGATGCTGAGCCAGCAGTTTACCTAGGGGTGAGAGGCCACCACCAGTTGGCCATAGTCCAGTTTAATCAGGCGATCGGCCACGTCAAAGTAGCGATCGTCATGGCTAATCACAAATACCGTTTTGCCTTGGGCTTTTAGCTCGGGTAGGAGTTGGCGGTAGAAAATCTCTCGAAAGAGGGGGTCTTGATCCGCTGCCCATTCATCAAAGAGGTAGGCGGGGCGATCGTCGAGATAGGCCATCAACAACCCCAAACGCTTGCGCTCCCCTTGGGAAAGCGAGGTCGTAGAGAAGCGGTTGCCTTCTAGGCGGACTTTGTGGCTCAAGCGCAGTTTTTCGAGGTAACTTGGCACTTTTGCAAGGCGTTCGGGAGACTCAATGCCCAACAGAGACTCAAAAAGATAAAAGTCACTAAAAACCGTGGCAAAGTGTTGGCGATACCATTCGTAGTCCTCAGGCTGCAAACAGCGATCATCTACCCAAATTTCCCCCTGATCGGGAATGTACAGCCCGGTAATAATTTTTGCCAGGGTGGATTTACCGCTGCCATTGCCACCGACAATAAAAAGGAGTTCCCCAGCCTGCACGGTCAAACTCAAAGGGCCGAGGGTAAAGGTTGCAGGTTCATCCTCGTGAGTACCGTGGTACTGATGGCGAATCTGTCGCAGTGAGAGGGTTTTCCAGCCAAGCGGAGGGAGTTCGCCTGTATCGTTGAGGTCTTGGCACGGATCGCCAAGGCTCAGTTGGAGGGATTCCACCTTCTTGAGGGCAACGCTGGCACGACTAAATACTGGAATGGCATCAATCACCTGTTGCATCGGCAGCATGAGGTAAATGATCGTCAGGACATACCCTGAGAGAACGGTGGGTGTGGCTCCCAGCAAATGGGGCAGCGTAAAGAGAAAGAAGCCAATGGTGACAAAGAGCAGCAACTGCCCCCAACTGGCAGCAATGGCAAAGACCATGTACCCTAGCTCGTTTTGCTGTCGTGTTTTCTGAGCAGTGGGTTCTAATTCCCGATAAAAGAAGGCCAACCGCCGTTGCCGATTGAGCTTGAGTTCTTTGTTGCCCTCGGTGAGTGTCCGAAAGTGTTGAAAGAGGTGATCCTGTTGCTGCCGTGCCCGCTCTAGGAATTTTCGTGCTCTGCCCGCTAGAAATAAGTAGCTGCCAGTACCAATGACAATTAAGCCCACAAGGGCAAAAAAGAGGGGCGGCGACAACCAACCCATGTAAATCAAGCAGCCAATAACAATGGCAATGGCATTAAAAAGATTGGGCAGGACAGAAAAGGAACGGGAGACGGCATCCACGTCCTCTGTCAGCGTCGCAAGGAGTTGGGGATTGCCAATGGCTTCTAACTGGCGTAGGGGTGAAGCGAGAATCTGGCGACTGAGGAGGAGGCGCATTTCATAAACCGCCTGTTGGGCAGCCCGCACCAGCAGCACTTGGGAGCTAAAGTGGGTCAGCAGTAGGAGCGTGCCAAGGAGAATAAACCCCCAAGGTAAGAGGCCCTGGAGGGCAGGGGTTTTCTGGAGGGCGGCATTAATGAGGGCAATGAGCGCAGCCGTACTGCCACCGTTGAGAAGTCCAGCGATCGCTGCCGCAACAATCGTCGGCCAAGCCGCCCGTAAAAGAATCCGAAAGAGCTTCACGAATCTGTCGTCTCATCAGAGGTGGAGTTGGACTCAGACTCTTCGAGATTCAACTTGGGAATAAAACTGGGGCGATCGGCATTTTCCCAACCGGGGGGACGCTTCGAGTTGTACCATGCAATGAGGCCAATGCTCACGGCCGCCACAAGACCCAGCAGCAACACCCCATAAAAGGGGACAAAGTTACCTGCACCAACGGTAAAGCTAATCCCCAATGACCCCATCATCGTCCTCTTAACATTTAGAAATATGTAGAACACCACTATATCAACCCTATGGCTGCTTTGAGAATCCTGAGAGCTGGAAGCGGCTGTGCTGCCTAAGGTAGAGTACAAGATAAATGAAGTTTTTGCTGGCTGTCCCCCCTCTTTTCAACAATCAACCATGAGCGATCGCGCCCTTCGCCCGGCTGTTGTGGCTGCTGTGGAACCCGGCTCTATTGCCGCTGAGTTGGGATTTGAACCCGGTGATGCATTGGTGGCCATTAATGGCGATCGCCCCCGCGATTTGATTGACTATCGGTTTCTCTGTGCCGAGGAATACCTCACCCTCGAAGTGCTAGGCAAAGACGGCCAAACCTACGTCCTCGAAATTGAAAAAGACATTGATGAAGATTTAGGGCTGGAGTTTACCAGTGCCCTCTTTGATGGGTTGATGCAGTGCAACAATCGCTGCCCTTTTTGTTTTATTGATCAGCAGCCCCCCGGCAAACGGCAGAGCCTCTACGCCAAGGATGATGACTACCGCCTCAGCTTCCTCTATGGCAGCTACATTACCCTGACGAACCTGCTTCCCTCAGAGTGGCAGCGCATTGCCCGCTTGCGCCTTTCCCCTCTTTACGTTTCTGTCCATGCCACAGTACCCAGTGTCCGCCAACGCCTACTGAAAAACCCACGGGCAGGGGAAATTCTGCAACAGATTCGCTGGTTTCAAGAGCAGCGGCTGCAACTCCATGCCCAAGTTGTTGTCTGTCCGGGCATTAATGACGGCGAGTGTCTTGAGCAAACACTGCGGGATTTAGCCCAGTTCTATGATCCTGAGGAGCCAACCGTGCTTTCAGTGGCAGTGGTGCCCGTGGGGCTGACCCGCTTTCGCCCTGCTGAGGATGAACTGATCCCCGTCACCCCTGACCATGCCCAAGCAGTGATTCAACGGGTACAGGCGCTCCAACAGCAGTTTGAACAGCAGTGGCAAACCCCCTTTGCTTGGCTGGCCGATGAATGGTTCTTGATTGCCGGATCGCCCTTACCCCCCGCCGCCCACTATCAGGACTATCCGCAACTCAGTAATGGTGTGGGCACGATTCGCCTGTTTTTAGAAGAGTTTGAGCTTCACGCCCAACAGCTTCCCCAACGCCTACCGCAGCCGCGTCATCTGAGTTGGGTGGTGGGCAATACAGTGGAACAGGCCTTTGAACCCTTGGTGGCTCGCCTGAATCAGATTGAGAATCTGCGCCTTGATCTCTATGCCCTTGCTAGCGACTATTGGGGACAGCAAATGTCCGTGACCGGGCTATTAACTGGTCATGATTTGATCTATCACCTGAAGGGCAAACCCTTGGGCGATCGCCTGCTCCTGCCCAGTCTGATGCTCAAGCACGATGAACCCGTTTTTCTCGATGATGTGCCTTTAGCGACTGTGGAAGAAGCGCTAGGAGTCCCCATTCAAGTGGTCTCTGGTGGCGCGGCAGGGATTATTGCCGCCTGTACCCAGCCCTAAAATGGCTGATCTTGCCCCTTGGGATCCCCGCGACCTATAATGGCTGGATGCTGTCCGCTGCACACTCAACGCTATGATTGCCACCTCGTCCCGTCCGGTTCGCATTGGTTCCCGCAAAAGTCAACTGGCTCTCGTGCAAACGGAATGGGTACAGGCGCAACTGCAAAGCCACCATCGCGATCGCGCTTTCGAGGTGGTGACCATGACTACCCAAGGGGACAATATCCTTGATGTCGCCCTTGCCAAAATTGGCGATAAAGGCCTCTTTACCAAAGAGCTAGAACTCTCAATGCTGCGGGGCGAAACCGATCTGGCCGTTCACTCCCTCAAAGATTTACCCACCAAGTTGCCCGATGGTTTAGTTTTAGGCGCGATTACCGAGCGGGAAGACCCAGCGGATGCCCTCGTTTTAGGTGCGAAATGGACAGGACACACCATTGATACCCTACCTGAAGGCACAGTCATTGGTACCTCGTCACTGCGTCGCTTGGCACAATTGCGCCACCACTACCCCCATCTCACGTTTAAGGATGTGCGGGGGAACTTAAATACTCGCTTGGCCAAGTTAGATGCTGGGGAATACGATGCCTTGATTTTAGCGGTGGCCGGTCTGCGGCGTTTGGGCTTTGGCGATCGCATTAGCCAAGTCTTACCGGCAACAGTATCCCTCTATGCCGTGGGTCAGGGCGCTTTGGGCATTGAATGCCGCGCCGACGATGCCGACATTTTAGCCTTGGTCAAGACCCTCGAACATCCAGAAACAGCAGCCCGTTGTTTAGCCGAGCGAGCCTTTTTGCGGCAATTGGAAGGGGGCTGTCAAGTACCCATTGGCGTACATACAGTGATTGAAAATGGTCAACTTACGCTCACAGGCCTAGTAGCGAGTCTCGATGGCCAGCGCCTTGTCAAAGACAGTCTCACAGGAGAACCTGCCAGCGCAGAAGAACTGGGGACGCAGCTTGCTCTGAAACTTCGTGAACAGGGTGCCTCAGAGATTTTGGAAGAGATTTTTGCCACCGTACGTCCGGAACGCTAGTTTGTGCTTACCACGGACTGCCAATCATCGTAAAGGCCGCCCAGAAGTAGGGATGACTTAAGGAGCGATCGCCCACAGCAACCTCTGGCGGCAAGGGAATCCCCCCACGGAGTGTGCGCAGTTCATTACCCTTGACTGTAATATCGCCCCGCAACATCGCCAATTGTGCTTGCCGTAGTGCCTCAGCCTTGATCGGTGCCCTATTCAACTGATTGTAAAAGCCTGTCATCAAAGCCAGTGTCCCCTCATCACTGACATACCACAAGCTAGCCAGCACCGACTTCACCCCAGACTGCACCGACAAACCCGCAAACCCCAGCTCGGCATCCAAGTCACCCACCGCTGTACGACAGGCACTCAATGTCAGTAACTCTGTTTCCGGGCGATACAGGCGTAAATTCCGCAACTGCAATAAATTCAACCGCCCATCCGTAAAGGCAATGTAGGAGTTTTCAGGTGATCCCGGCTGAAACTCACCGTGGGTTGCTAAGTGGATGATTTGATAAGTTCCCTGCCGATGCTGCCGCTCCAAGTTGGGAATCGTAAAGTCAGCATTAAGGAACTCCGTACCGCCCCCTAAATCCTTGGTAATTTGGGCTAGCTCCACAGGTACAGCGGGTAAAGGCGACTGATCTTTGAACTCCGATGCCCCCATTGCCAGAATCCGCGCCTGTTGGACACTGCGGTAACGGGTATCCATGAGGCTCATGCTGGGTACTAGAGCCATACTAAAGCGCTCAATCAAGAAGCCCTTACCATCATGGAGTGCCGCCACGGGAATTCCCCGCATGCCACTATCAAGGACAAAAACCAGTGTTTCAACCCCTTGGGCATCCAACTGGGATCGTAAGGGTGCAATTAACCACTGATAGAGTTGCTGGGATGCAGGTAGATAAGCACGGGTATTAACCAAGCGTGGATCCCGAACACTATTCGTAAACTGATCCACCATTTTTAGGAGTTGCTCACGCCCAACACCTCGTATTGGTGAGTGAATCGGCTCTCCCTCTGGCGTCACCATCATTAAATCCAGTTGATCTGGCCGTGCCAGTGTATAGATAACGGCTGGCTTTTTACCTGTCTGCTTAGCAATTTCATTGAGAGCGGCTTGAGTTTCCTTGATGGAAATCTCTCTTACGTTACAGGTACGTCCAAAATAACCGGTAACTTCTTGACAGCCCCGTTGATCCAAAAGGGTGAGAGCACGTTCAAGGTCATTATTGACCAATGCAATCTCAATATCCGTCGTTAAAAGAATGGGAGGTGACTCAGGGGGCAACTGTGATGGTGCATAGGTAACAGGCGGAGGTGGTTCCAGCAATGTATTAGCTTCTTGCTCAGGAATAATAGGTACGCTTTGACCTGTATTCTCAAAACGAATATTCCCTACTTCTACCAAGCCTGACAAAGTTCTTGGTGGGGAAATAATGGAATTGTCTGACTGAATAGCACCTGCTGTTCCATTGAGAGCAGAGTCACCAACTAAGAATGATGTGTCATTGTTGATGAAGATATTGACCGAGCGACCAAATATGCTAGTGGGCACACCACTGCGATCAAAGGTTCCTAAAGCACGCAATGAATTCTCAGCATAGATGTCAACTCCACCCACCCCGGCGTTAATGAAGTTGAAAACAATGTTGCCGCTACTCAGGTTAACGTTTCCACCATTAGTAGCTAAATTACCCAACGTTAAATTACCAGTGCCAGTGGGTGTAATTGTAAAATTATCAGCAAAAAAACCTGCTAGTGTCACACTACCAGTCAAGAACAATGAATCAACAGTTGGTGGTGTGATTGGAAATCCCCCTAATTTTAGAGAGACTATACCTGTTTGCGCGGAAAAATCACCACCATTGGTAAAGACATTACCGGTTGTAATGCTACCAGCAGTGAAAACTCTACCAGCAATGAGAGATACATTACCACCACTACCAGCAGTATTCAGATTTCCTAATTTTAAAAACCTCCCAACAAAGGCTTCAAGATTACCACCACCTGTAGTTATATCTCCAACATTAGCATCTATATTAGAAGCCAAGTAAACAAATCCGCCGTTATTACTAATATTTCCAGTTGAAAGTGATCTGATGGCAAAAATGCCGATCGGTCCGCCAGCACTTACTACGTTCCCAAGAACAGCATCATTACTAGCAAATACTCGAATATAGCCATTACTTTGAGTCGTTTGTAAGTTATTTGCGGTAATGTTGGCAGCAGTGATAGTCATTGCGTTATCTAAGTAAATTTCTGAACTTGTAGTAATGTTGTTCAGTTGAATATTGCCACCAGCTTTAATTATTAAGTTTGCTGTATTAATTGTTCCAGTAACTGTAGTCTGACCAGTTGAAGTAATACTCAATGGATGATTACCAGTAATATTGCCATTAAAGGTAATGTTCCCTCCTGAAAAGTTAGCTGAGTTCAGCAGAGTTGTGTTTCCAGTGAATTGAATACTACCTGAAGATGCATTAACTGAACCTCCAAGGGAGATTGAACCTCCACTACTCTGTAGATTAATACTTCCACCTGATGTACTGAGAACATTGCCAATGGAGGGAAGGAGAATGTTACCGCTAGCTTGGAGGCTGATATTTGTTCCGTTGGTTTGTATTGGAGCATTCGCACTAATATTTGCTGCACTAATGTTGATTGGGTTGTTTTGAGATTCGTTATTTTGAATTAGACCCTGTGCTTGTAGTGTTAAGTTGCCCTGAAGAGAGATAGGATGGTTAATGATAATATTATTGTCCGCCTGTAGAGTAAGCGAGTTTGTGGAGCTGCTGGAAATGGGGGTTTCCACATAGATATTTCCAGTGCCACTTGCAGTACTCGCTGTTGTAACAATAACGTTGGTGGAACTGAGTGCTGATAACAGTGTTCCTATACTTAGTTCAGAGAATGGATAAAAGTTTGATGCTGCCTGAAAAGGGGAAGAAGGGGTGATATTGAAATCAAAAGTGCTATCAATAATGTAAATATCCGTTGGATCCAGCAGGAGTGTTCCTGTGGTGCCGTTCGGGGCAGTGGTGTCAACTGTGCCTTGAAAATCAAGGGATTGTTTGCCAGAAACTTCGACAAAACCACCGTTGCCGCTAAGAGCGCCGCCGCGTGTGCTAATTTGACCGTAAAAACGAGTGCTGTTATCTGCCCAGTTGATGATTGTTCCGCCATCCCCCTGACTGAGGGCATTGGCATTGAGGGAAGTCCCGCCATTCACGAAAAGATTACTGGCATTGAAAGTGCGATCTAAGCGATTCGTTCCTGTTGTGCCCCCTAGGTAGTCACCACCGACGAGAATGGTGCCGCCCCCTGTATTGCCCGCAGCAGTCAGTTGAGCATTAATCAAAGCAATATTACTGCCTTGGCCAGCAATGGTGATTTTCCCCCCGGCGCTGGTGGTATGACTCACATCAATCGTGCCGCCAATGACCGCCGTATTCGTGGTTAGGGGAATCTTGGTACTATCGTGAACTAAATGAATCGTGCCATCTGGATTTTGAATCACACTATTGACGGCAGGATAGCCATGACCCCCTGTCAGTAACGTCGGGAGATCAATTGGCTGAATAATGCCTGCGGCGGGTAATCGCTCTTGGGGAATTTCAAGACTGAGGAGCATGCCCTCTTGGGAAACTCGCACTAGACCTGACTCGGGCACTGCCACAACATTCACTGTGCCCCCTGCTGCGCCAAGGGTGCCTGTATTCATCACCTGATGCGCCATCAGGGTCAGGGATTGACCGGCATTAACACTGAGATTGCCTTCATTGATCAAAATCCCTTTGTTGGCAAATTCAAAGCCGAGGGGAGAGCCATTGAGCTGGGTGTAAGAGTTGGCGCCATTGAGGTCAAAGATACCGCCACCAAAGTGAACCCGCTGCGCCGTTGAGGCATGGAAGGCTGCCGGTAGATTTAACTGGGCATTGGGACCAAAGACAATACCCGCAGGATTCAGGAGGTAGAGATTACTGTTGCCCCCCGTAACTTGCAGTACGCCATTGATATAGCTAGCACTGCCGCCATTAACACCAGCGAGAATGTTGTGGATTTGTGGCGTAGACAGAAAGTTGGCGGTTTGCCCCTGCTGAACATTGAAGTTGCGGAAGAGGTGAAAGAGGTTTTGGCCATTCCCCGAAAGCTGTCCACCATCAATGTTGAACTGATTGTTGACAGTTTCTACAGTTGTGCCCGTGGTATTGGGAGCGGGGGTGATTTGAGCCAGTGCGGGGGCAGTTAGAAGAGAAACAAGGCCAGTGAGGCTGATTACGCTACGGGAAAACACAGTCATTAAAAACTGGGGAGCCATATCACTTTTTTTGTGAAAAGAGTTTGATACGGAAGATAGTTTTATCCTCAGGGACTCTTTCACATATGGCTCAGGAAATATGCCACTTAGCAAAGTGTCTATCCTAGGTTTTTCCTAAAATAGGGTGCTGAGAACAGAGCGCAATTTGAAGCGGAGGGCGATCGCCGTCAGGTTATCGTGGCCATTGACTTGGTTCCCCATATCAATCAATTTATGGAGCGACTGACTGAGGGGAATACTAAAGTCAAGCATCGGGACTAAGTGGCTAATGATATGGGTTTCAAGGCAGCGATTATCGGACAGACCATCGGAGCAAAGTAAAACAAGAGTATCTTCTTCGATGTCTAGGTCAATGACTTCCGGGTAGATGGCCTCATTGTTGCGAGGGCCGAGGGCTTGGGTGAGTTGGTAGGCATCGGGTCGGCCATAGGCAATTTCTGGCTCAACCCCCTGTTGGATCAGACGTTGACCCACTTCGTGATCGGTGGTCAGTTGTTGTAGTCCTTGGCGTTTGGTGAAGTGGTAGACACGACTGTCGCCGACATGACCAAGGCGAAGATGGTAATTGTGCACCAATGCCATCACAAGTGTTGTGCCCATGCGACCACTGCCCATTTTGGCTTTTTGATCATTAGTGGCAAAAATGACCTCATTGGCACGGTAAATGGCGTTGCGTACCTCCTCCGCACTCGGCAGTTCTCCCTGCCACGGCCAAGTCTGCTCGAAGTATTCATGAACAGTTTTCGTGGCTAAGGAGCTAGCAACTTCTCCTTCGGCGTGGCCGCCCATGCCGTCACAGAGAACATAAACTCCCTGAACCTCTAGTTGTTGACCGTTGGGGGTCATGCGCACCTGCTGCCGATGATTGATGAGATAGAAATCCTCGTTGTGGTGGCGATCGCGCCCGGTATCGGTGTGGGCAGCAACATCCACTTGAACCAGTTGTCGCGGTAAGAGGGCAGTGGGTGCATCCTCAATAGCGGTATGATCCTCTTCTGGTGATTCTGGTGAGAGGGTGATGTCTGGCAGTTCATTAATCAAGTCACCCGTACTTTCACCTGTCTCCTCCTCAAAGTCTGGCAGGGGTTCACTGCGCAGGGTGGAGGCGAGAGAGTCGAGCAACATCTGAATTTCTGAGATTTTCTCCAGAGGAGCCGTGCTCAAGGAGACCAAGAGGGGCATAAAAACGGCTTGACGGCGACTAGAGGCATGGCCAAATAACTCTTGCCAAACGCTAACAAGGCTGGGGGGCGGTGTGGGTCGCTCGAAGGTTTTCACTAAGGGCAAGGTGAAGTCCAGTTGATGCAACCGCAATTGATCATCTGGGTTGACGGCTAAGTTCTTCACTGTGAGCAAAGAATAATGGCAGTGCCACGGTTCTAGAGTTTTCCACAACTCAATCATGTCCTCTAGGTACTGGAAAATTTGCTCATCGGAAATGTTGTCGTCTTGCCACACATCTTGCAGAGGGCGAGCAGTGTGATTGTAGTCGAGAATAATGCCGTGGCAGTAGTTGGCCGGTAAGTTGCTTGTGGAAACGGTATCTAGCCACGCATCGTGGATGGCTGGAATGGTTTCGGGATAGACAAGGTGCAAGGCAAGGTAGGCGATCGCCACCGCACTGAGGTCAGGGTATTGTGATTGCAAATGAGGAATGACCACACTGGGGTCGAGAATGTTTAGCCCCTGTGCCCAGTCCTGAGCGGTTTCGCGGAGGGCTTCTAAGAGTGTTGGTTCCTCAGGCTGTAGATCCTGTACCAGTTGGGGCAAATCACAGGCGTAACGGTGATCCCAACGTTGGTAGCGGTGCTGGGGGTCAAAAAAAGCGGCGGCATTGGGAGGATTGGTGTCCTGCTCAAACACAGTTCCCTCAGAGTTGCGGTTGGGGACAGCCAAAATGGGGTGATCGGTATAGGCAGGATAGAGGACGCCCCACCAAAGTTTGAGGTTTTGATCAGTTTGAGCAGTAGGCATTAGAGCAGGTGAGCCAGCAAAGACAGCACAGCGACGACCACCCCTTGTGGTGTGGGAGGGGTATCCCCTATTGTATAGCGATCGCCCTAGGACAGCCCTTTTCTACGTCTCGTTGCTGTTTTTTATAACGATTCTTCAGCCATTGCCATCAAAGGGAATGATTTTGGCAACAGGGTTGAGGACACCTGACCTGCCACGGGTTGATGCAAACGAATCAATTGGGCTAGGGTTGACTTCAGTTGGGTGCGTGGCACAATCACATCCACAAAGCCACATTTTTGGACAAATTCGGCAGTTTGGAAGTCATCGGGGAGTTTTTCCCGTAGGGTTTGCTCAATGACCCGCCGCCCCGCAAAGGCGATCGTTGCTTTTGGCTCGGCAATGATAATGTCCCCTAGCATGGCAAAGCTAGCCGTCACACCCCCAGCAGTGGGATGGGTCAAAACGGGAATATAGAGCAGGCCAGCACTGCGATGACGCTCAAGGGCAGCGGCAGTTTTCGCCATTTGCACCAAGCTGAGCATCCCTTCCTGCATGCGAGCACCGCCAGAGGCACAGACAATCACTAGGGGAATATGCTCCCAAGTGGCTCGTTCAATCAGGCGGGTGATTTTTTCACCGACGACGCTGCCCATGCTACCGCCCATGAAGGCGAAGTCCATCACCCCCAAGGCAACCGGCAGACCCTCTAGTTGGCCGATGCCAGTTTGTACGGCATCCTTGAGACCGGTTTTCTCTTGATACTCCCGCAGGCGATCGCTATAGGGCTTGCGATCCTTGAATTGTAGGGGGTCACAACTGACTAAATTTTCATCGAGGGGGCGCCATGTGTGGGGGTCAATCAGTTGTTGAATACGCTCACTACTACTAACGCGATGGTGATGGCCGCACTCTGGGCACACCAGTTGATGGCTATGCAGATCCTTGCTGTAGATCATGACGCTACAGGCTTCGCACTTTGTCCAGAGACCATCGGCGATCTCCCGCTCTGGCTGCATGGGTGTTAAGGCGGTTTCTTTACGGCGATTTGCAAACCAATCAAATAAAGACATTGTAGAAAATTCCCTTTAACGTTGAGGTCTCAAATAGCGCGTTTGTATGGGTCTCTCCAAGGAGCATCCACTAAGAATAATTACTTATCATCCCACTTTGTTGCATTTTTGCAATATATCGCACAAGTTTGAGAAATTATGCAAGGGGCTGTGGCGAGATCACCGATCCAAGGGGAAGTTCGGTGTCACAATAATAAGGAAGTTCACAGTTCGCAGCGTAGCACTGGGTTGAATCTATGTCCATGGTTGCAGTCGTGGTGGCGATCGCCATCTTGGGAATCTTGATTTTTGTCCATGAGTGGGGGCACTTTATCGCTGCTCGCAGCCAAGGCATTCATGTCAACCGCTTTTCCATCGGCTTTGGCCCGATCCTCTGGAAGTTTCAAGGCAAGGATACGGAGTACGCCCTGCGCCTGATTCCCCTAGGGGGCTATGTGGGTTTCCCAGACGATGACCCCAATAGCGACGTTCCCGCCAACGATCCCAATCTCCTGAGCAACCGGCCGATTTTGGATCGCGCCATTGTCATCAGCGCCGGGGTGATTGCCAATTTGGTCTTTGCCTATTTGCTCCTGCTGGTGCAAGTGGGCGTTATGGGGATTAGTCAGGCCACCTACTATGAGGGTGTCCTCATTCCAGCCCTTGTCCCGGAAAGTAGCCTTGTGGCCACCAAAGCCGGCATCCAGCCGGGGGACTTGGTGTTAGCCGTGGATGGCCAACCCTTGGGGGCCGATGCCAATAGCTTGCCGAACCTGATGCGAGCCATTCAGCAGCATCCGCAGCAACCCCTGACACTGACCATTCAACGTCAAGGGCACATCCAAGAGATTACTGTCACGCCAGAGGTGAGTGAGGATGGCCAAGCCCGGATTGGCGTTCAACTAGCCCCCCATGCCGATATTCACCGTGAACACACCTTAAACCCGATTAAATTAGTCACGGCGGCAGCGGCGGAGTTTCAGCGGGTGATTGTGCTGACCCTAGATGGGTTTCGCGAACTTTTCCAGCATTTTGATCAAGCGGCTCAACAGGTCTCTGGACCGGTGGCGATCGTGGCAATGGGCGCGGATATTGCCCGCTCCAATGCTGAACAGCTCTTTACCTTTACCGCTTTGATCAGTATTAACCTTGCAATTATCAACATTCTGCCCTTTCCAGCCCTTGACGGTGGTCAATTGCTCTTTTTACTGGTGGAAGCGCTGCGGGGTCGTCCCTTACCCAATCGCATTCAAGAGGGCGTCATGCAAACGGGGCTGGTGTTGCTCCTGGGACTGGGGATGTTCCTGATTGTGCGGGACACCGTGAATCTCACGGGCTTGGGCTGGGTGCAGCAACTCTTTTAAGTCCACCTATGGCTATTACCCGTCGCCTCTCCGCCAAGCAACAACGGGCACTGGAAATTCTCACCCGACTCAAACGCCTCTATCCCGATGCCACCTGTAGCCTCAACTTTGCCAATCCGCTGCAACTGCTGGTCGCCACGATTCTCTCTGCCCAATGTACGGATGAGCGGGTGAATCAAGTCACACCGGCGCTGTTTGCTCGCTATCGCGATGCCGAGGACTTTGCCATGGCTGATTTGGCTGAGCTAGAACAGTACATCAAGTCCACGGGTTTTTATCGCAACAAAGCCCGCCATATCCAAGGTGCCTGTCGCCGCATTGTCGAAGTCTATGGGGGTCAAGTGCCCAAGGTAATGGAAGATTTGCTTTCACTGCCGGGGGTGGCGCGGAAAACCGCCAATGTGGTTCTTGCCCATGGCTACGGCATTTTGGGGGGAGTGACTGTGGATACCCATGTCAAGCGGCTGAGTCGGCGGCTGGGGCTGACCCAAGAAACGGATCCTGTGAAAATTGAGCGGGACTTAATGCGCCTGATCCCCCAGCCCGATTGGGAAAACTGGTCAATTCGCTTGATTTACCATGGCCGCGCCGTTTGCCAAGCACGTCAACCCCAGTGTGAAGGCTGCGAACTCATTGATTTGTGTGCCACGGGCAGGAAACTGATACCAAAGTCATAGGGGATTTGCCATGAGAACCCTAACCACAACTACGGGCGAACAGCGTGTCACGCTCCACGGCCTCACTTGGCAGCAGTACCAAGAGATTCTCAATGCCCTGCCGCAAACCCGTGCTGCCCACTTGATATTTGATCGCGGAACCCTTGAAATTACGATGCCCCTCGAAGAGCATGAGTTTGCCAGTGAGCTGATCGGCTTATTTTTGCGTATTCTGGTTGTGGAAACGGGACTGCGGCTGCGATCGCTGCGCTCAACAACTCTGTGGCGACCCGATCTAGAGCGAGGAGCAGAGCCAGATAATGCCTACTACATCCACCATCAACCACAGGTGGCTGGCCGCAGGATTGATCTAAGCATTGATCCACCGCCTGATTTAGTGATTGAGGTGGACATGACCCACACTGATATTGATAAAAACCGCCTGTATGCGGCCTTGGGGGTACCGGAGCTATGGCGGTACAATGGCCGGGAATGGCAAATTTTCCAGTTGCGAGATGGAGTCTATCAAGGGTGCGATCGCTCCCCTTTATTTCCATGGGTACCCAAAGACTGCCTTTATCGCTTTCTAGCAGAGGCCAAAATGGATGAGGTAGAGGCAGAGAAAAATTGGCGACGCTGGGTGCAGGAACAACGGCCATGATCATTTATCGCCTCAATGCCCTTACGGATAACTACATTTTTTTGCTCCATGATCCGCAAACGGGGACAGCGGCAGTGGTGGATCCGGCAGAGCCAGAACCCGTTCTGGCCAAATTAGCAGACTTGGGGGCAACACTGACGGCAATTTTCAATACCCACCACCACTGGGATCATGTGGGTGCCAATCGTGCCCTGCGATCGCGCTTTCCTGATATCGCAGTCTATGGCAGCCGTGAAGATCAAGGCCGTATTCCAGAGCAAACCGTCTTTCTCAGTGCGGGCGATCGCGTTCCCTTTGGCGAACATGCTTTTGAGGTGCTGTTTGTCCCCGGCCATACCCGCGGTCACATTGCCTACTATGCGCCGGCAACGGGCGATCTCTTTTGCGGTGATACCCTGTTTGGCGGTGGCTGTGGTCGTCTTTTTGAGGGGACACCGGCACAGATGCTCGACTCTTTGAATCAACTGCGGCAACTGCCGGAGCAGACACGAGTTTGGTGTGCCCACGAATATACTCAAAAGAACCTCAGCTTTGCCCTGACAGTGGACGCCGATAATCCTGCGCTGCAAGAGCGCTATGCCCAAGTCTGTCGCGATCGCGCCCAAGGGAAAAGCACGATTCCCAGTACGATTGGCCTCGAAAAGGCAACGAATCCTTTTTTGCGCTGCGAAGTCAGCACCATTCAAGCAGCAGTGGGGGCGACCACACCCCTCCAGACCTTTACACGGTTGCGGGGTAAACGTGATCAATACTAAAAATATCAGTGACGACATCAGAGCGGTAATCTAGTTTTATATTCCCCTACCCACAAAGCCACTATGGCAGTTTCCTATCAGAGTCGCTTCTTGAGCTTTTGGCGACAGCAATGGCAACGTTGGCAGCAACAGTGGCAACGCCAAAAATGGCAGGTTGAAAGCACCCTCAGTGGCACACTTCAGGTCATTGGCGCGATTCTGGCACAGTTTTGGCAGCGGGGACTCCCCCAACTCATGGGCAGCGTCTCTCGAATGGGTCAACGCCTCCTACCGAAACCTACAGCAGCACCCCCTGCCGATGAAGCACTGTTAACCGTGATGTCTGCCCTCTCCCTGACGAAAGGAGACGATGAATCTTGGGTGGTGGCGATCGCCCCCATTGCCCGCCCACTGACTGGGTGGCAGCGCTGGATTGCACCTTGGCAACGCTGGTTTCAACACCAGTCTAAGACGTTACCGCCACAGGACGCGCCTTTGGCACAGCGGCAACCCTTTTACCTTGCCTGCGATCGCGCTGAAAAATCCCTATTGCTTGTGGATGAGGCTGCCCGTCCCTTGAAAATTTTTACCGCCACAGAACAGCAGCAAATTGAGCAACACATTGCCTATGCCTTGGCAGTGTACTATCAGCACGTTCGGCAGTGGTATCAGCGACGGCATCACTGGCTCTGGGGCTGGCAACAGCGATCGCTCAAGGCAGGCTCTAACCCATCGTCCTGTTTGGTGGGCCATTTTCTCGGGCAACTTCAGTTAACAGGTACCCGTGAAGGGGATTTAGTCCTACCCCCGGTGTCTCCCCTAGCCACTGTCCTCGGCTGGTTGCGATCGCGCCTTCCCTTCGGTCGCAAACATACGCTTTCCCAAGTGCGCGTACAGGGGATTGCCACCCTTCTAGAGACCCAGCAGATGGTGCTCATTGGCACTGATAACACCATCCTTTACACCCTCAGCCCCACCCAACAGGCGCAAGTTCTGGCTTGGATTGAACGCCATCTCAATCCCTGCAAGCTGCCCTTCCCAGACTGGCTGAGTCAACTCTCCTATTGGCTAGGGGGATTCCAACCCCCAGTGGTGGCAGCCGTGAATTCACCGCTGTTGGCGGCTACGGATCCTTTACCAGTCTTTTCTCCCGTGGACACCCTGCTGAGCCTCGGTAGTAGCGCTGATTCCCTAGCCCATTCACCACCCTCAGAAACTGTGGCCACCAGTGTCCCGCCGAATCCAGAGCAGTTGATTCTTGATGTGGATGCTGCCCTGATTGGCTATGAACTCCACTGGTTTGAACGGCTGCTGCTGTGGTGCGATCGCCTGTTTCTCTGGATTGAAGAACACCTGATCCGTTTGGCTCGTTGGCTCTTGCAGCAGTGGCAGCGCTAGCGGTTTTCAATCTGGCGGATTGCCTCCATCATTTCGTTGTAGGACTGCATATTCCCCTGTTGGCGATAGAGTTCAGCCGCTTGGCGCAGATCCGGTAGGCTGGCTTTGGGATTTTGTTCAAGGAGATACGTCACTCCCCGCACCGCAAAGGGGATGGGATCTTTGGGGGTGAGTTGGGTCAAGGCCGTCCAACTGGGGCGACTGAGGGCATAGTCCCCCATGAGAAAAGCAGCAATTCCCCGCAGCAAATGATAGTCGGTACTCTTGGGATTGGCGGCAATAAGACGGTCAAACACAGGGATACTGCGGCGAAAATCGCCACTGAGAAACAGCGCCAAGGACTGAATCATCTGTAGATCGCTGTTGTTGGGACTGAGGGCAAGGGCGCGATCGCCATCCGCAACAGCAGTGCCAAAGTTGCCAAGGAGCAAATTCAAAAAGCTACTGATGCCATAGGCTTCGGTGTACTGGGGATTGAGGGCGATCGCCTTGGCAATGTCCTGCTGAATCGTGCCGGGGCGTTCAGCCATATTGCGGACAAACGTATCCAGCATCGGGGTGGGTGGGTTGGGGGGAAAGGCATCCTTGAGAATGGGGTTGCCTTGGGTGAGACGACTCAGGTACTTGGTTCCTAGTTCTTCACCGAGCTGATTAAAGTCTTGGTTAGGCACAAGGGCAAACATTTGCGCCACGGCGCGTCCCAGATAGGCTTCACTGTAGTTGGGATTGAGGGCGATCGCCTGCGTATAGTTTTCAATGGCGGCGGCAAAATTCTTGCGTTGGAAGTGCTCCTCAGCAGCAAGGAAATAGTCCGCTGCCTTCAGGGGGGTCGGGGCAGGCAGAGCCGTGGTTTCCCGCGACGGTGTGGCCAAACTCAAGTAGGTATTGATGGGAATACCGAGATTAAAGCCGCGTTTGACAAAGACGGTACTGGAGCCACTGCCTTCCTGGACAAGGGTGGAAGCAATATCGGCACTGCCATGAACCCCGATTAAACGGCCATTCTCATCGAGGACAGGCCCCCCACTCATCCCCGGTAGCGTGGGATTGCTATAGACCAAGGCATAGCCCTCTTGAATCGGACGCGAGGCATTGGCCGTCAGCCGCCCCTCTGTAAATTGATAAATGCCCCCCAGAACCGAGGCCTCCTGAGCAGGAAAACCGGCCACAAAAACGGGCATGCCCTCCACCGCTTCTACCGAGTTTCCGAGGGTGGCGAGGGTGTAATCGCGGTTGCTTTCAATTTCTAGCGTCGCCAGATCAACACCAGGCAAGCGACGAATGGAGTTGGGTCGCATGGCATAGCGCTGACCATCAACTGTTTTCACCGTGTACTGGCCGGCCTTTTCAACCACATGGTAGGCGGTGAGGATAACGTAGGTACTGCCCTTACGCTGCAATAGGATACCTGAGCCGTGGCTGTTGGCACCTTCAATGAGCACGGTGATATTTTTGGCAATGCGAGCCACTTCTGTAACACTCACCGCTTGCGCCGCAAAAGGCTGAGCAATGTGGACGGTGGCGATCGCCATTCCTACCAATGACCAACGGTGCCAGCGCCCCATGGGGATGCCTCCAAGCAGACTCTAGCCCCACGATAGCCTATTTCTCAGGGATTCTAGGCAGAGCCAAGGGAGAGTTGAACGGCGGTAATCGCCTCCACCAAGGGCGATCGCAAGGCAGCAATATACTCTGGCCAGCCAATGAGGATTGGTTGCTGATGGGCAAGGGTCTGTCCCTGTAACCCCGTAGCATCAAAGCGCAAGGGATTTCCCTGTAAGTCGGTGCACACCAAACCTGCTGCCGTTGCTAAAGCCAAGGGGGCGGTGGTGTCCCAAAGCTTCACCCGCTGATTTAAGTAGAGGTAGAGTCCCGCCCGTCCCAAAATCACTTCAATCACCTTGAGGCCAAAACTGCCCAGAAAGCGAAATTCCACTTGGGGCAACACCCGATGAATCGCATCACCGTAGGTGCGGTAGTCACGATAGCCAATCATGATCGGGCAATGGTCTTCACTCGGAGAGGGCGGACAAACAGGTAAGAGGGGGACAGGGGGCCCACCACTGCTCATCTGAAAGAGTCCCCAATCTTTACCGCCGTAGTAGAGATGATCCAGATTGGGGGCATAGATCCAACCCGCCACTGGACTGTAGTGCTCCAGCAAACCGACCATTAGGGCATAGCCTTGGCGATGGTGAATCAGATCATCGGTACCATCGAGGGGATCAATCAGCCAGTAGCGATTTTTCGGTTCTTGAAAGACCGCTTGGGAGTCAGCATTTTCCTCGCTGATGATGCCATCCTCAGGAAACCAAGCGCGAAATTTCTGACTTAGGAGCCGATCCAAGAAGCGATCAATACTGGTGGCAAAATCTTGGCGTCCCTTTTCAATGACCTCAAAGGGTTGCTGTGCCAGTTGCCGTGCCCGCTGCCCCGCTTGGCGCAGGAGTTGATTGATCTGCCAGATTTGGCTAGAAGTCAGGGGGGGAGAAGTCGTCATTTGAGGTCCAGCCGTCCACTTTCCTTTAGTTTGGCGTTAAAGACCAGCGGCTCCTGTAGCGATCGCTGCTGTAGCTGTTCGAGAATGGCTGCTTCAACCCGCCGCGCCACCTGTTTCAGCAGTTTGGGTTGGGTGATTGAGTCGGCACTTGCCCATGCGGTGCGTTCGGCCGCGGTCATTTGCTCTCTGACATCAATGGCATTTTCCCACTGGGGGCGATCGCGATCGTTGCCGAGGGGCACAGTTCCCAATTCCGCTAACCACTGTTGTTTTACGGCTTCTAGCCACGGGCGATCGGGACGTTCGATGGCGATCGCCTTATAGCCATGACACCATTGGGGACAGCGCACAAGGTGTTGCAGCAAACTCAATCGCATATCCCGCGAATAGCCAATATACTGCACGCTGCCCGTGGCATCAAAAATGGCATAGAGACCGATCGCCCCCTTGAGATCCGGTGCCACCCGACCTGAATCATCAATGTAGGGATGAAAGGGCAATTCAGCCAAAGTCGGCGCAGGAAGGCTCATGTCGGCAGTGGTGGCTCATCTTTGCGTGCTTCCCCCTCAGTATGCCCTATCTGTGGATGTGTGGCAGGAGCGGGGGAGTTGCTGTGGGCGCGTTGGCGCAGTTGTTGTGCCCGTTGGCGCAGTTCTTGAAAGTAGTCAGTGCTGGTAATTTCAGCAACGGATTTTTTGCGTTTCTCTTGGTCAATTTCGATTTTTAGCTCACTCAGTTCCTCCTCCAGTTGATCTTGGCGCTGCTCTACCGCCTGTGCCATCTCCAAAAAGACTTGAGCCAGTTCTGCCATATCATCACTCCCTTGAGCATATTGCCTGAGAACTCTGGGATCAAACTGGTCAAACTGGTCATACTTGAGGGCATGGGCAGCACTGACAAGGGCGCGAATCGGCTTAGTAATCGAACGGGCCACAATCAGGGAAATGAGAATGACCCCAACACCAACCAAGAGCAGACTGAGGAAACCTTGGGTCGCCAACCGCTCCAAGGGCGCTAGAAACTCGCGCAACCGTACACTGACCACAACAACGCTCTGATGACGGGTCAGTGGCGCATAGGCATAGATGTAATCGGCATCCCCTCCGGCAGAACGACTGGTGAGGAGAGCACCGACCTCCTTTGATTTGGCCTTGAGAAAGACATTGCGCAAGGTGTCGTGAACCTCTGCCACTGGGGAAATGGGTTGAGGCGGCGTCAAGAGAAAATATTGGTCGCGAATCCTAGGGGGGAGTGGATCAATGCTGTGAAGATTCAAGTGGGGATTTGTGGTGCTGAGAATCAAACCGTGATCATCAATGAGAAAAGATTCACCGTGAATATCGGGCACGAGGTAGGTCACAATGTCTTTGACTGCGGTCGCTTGTAGAGGCAATAGAACCGCCCCTAATGGTTCATTGTTGCTATCAATAATCGTTTGGAAGACAACAAAGAGGGGTCGTTGGGCGATCGCACTATTGATTTTGACCCGAGAAATGAAGTGATTGGCTTGTGTCCCTTCCTGCCAGAGGGGGGTGTTCTTGTAGTCTAGCCCTAGACGAGTGCCTCGGGTTCCTGCGATCGCTTGGCCCTCACGGTTGAGGAGAATCACCTGATAATAGGCTGGGTTCAGGTTCCTGACATCCTCGAGGAAGTTATTCATCGTCGCTTGCTCGATGGCGCTATGGCTCCCACTCCTGAGGAAATACCGTACGTCACTGTCATTGGCCACCAAGAGAGCATCATTGAGGGCATCCTGAAAAAGGTGATCAAGGGAACGGGCTTTGCCGATCGCCAGCAGTTGCAGGGCATTAATTTCTAAGCGCTTCATCATCTCAGCGCTTTCAGTTTGGTTGTAGAGCACCACCATCCCCATCGGTAATAGGGAAATGAGCAGCATCACCAGCAGCAGCCGCCCCGAAATTGACCACAAAAGCCTTGACCAACGCTGTCGCCACCGAAGCATAGATCCACTCAGGATAGAATGGGAATCTTGATCAAACCACCACTGTTCCAGCCTAGTGCGAACGAAGGATATTTGGCGATGTTTTGGACAACTCGGCTATGGCAACGCCGCTGGTCTGCTTGGCTCCACCCTTGGCGGGGGATGGATTGGCTCCTTTTAATGGCAGTATGGCTGATTACGCTGTTGGGGGCAGTGGCGATTCACAGTGCCGAGCTGCACATTGGTGAAAAGGATGGCTTCCAACATCTGGCGATCGCGGGCGTGGGGACGATTTTGCTTTTCCTACTGGCACGGGTGCCGACATCGGTCTTTATCTCAGTCCATTGGTGGGTCTATGGCATCAGTTGTGCCCTCCTACTGGCTGTGAGCTTATTTGGTGTTGAGGCCAACGGTGCCCAAAGTTGGCTGCCCATTGCTGGCTTTAACCTCCAGCCTTCAGAATTTGCCAAAATCTCGATCATCCTCACCCAAGCTGCCCTCCTCCAGCGGGTGCCCGCCAATGGCCTCAGCGGCATTCTACGGGTGTTTGCAGCAACGGTTTTGCCCCTAGGGTTGATTTTATCGGAACCTGATCTGGGAACCTCCCTGGTCTTTGGTGCCATCACCTTGGGCATGCTCTATTGGGCCAATGCCCGTTTGGGCTGGATTGTGCTGATGCTCTCCCCTTTGGTGGCGGCGATTCTCTTTGCCCTACCGCTGCCCTATGAACTGAATCTGGTGCTGTGGTTCCTATGGACATTAGGGATGGGGGTTGTGGCATGGCAAAACCTTCCCTTGGGCTGGATTGGGGCGATCGGCGGCATTGTTCTCAATCTTTCGGGGGCAGGGCTGGGGCAATTGCTGTGGAGTGTTCTCAAGGACTATCAAAAAGACCGCCTCTTAATGTTCTTAGACCCCGATAAAGATCCCTTGGGGGCGGGCTATCACCTGATCCAATCTCGCATTGCCATTGGTGCGGGGGGACTGTGGGGGCGAGGGCTGTTTCACGGCACGCAGACCCAATTGGGGTTTATCCCTGAGCAGCACACGGACTTTATTTTTTCGGCCATCGGTGAGGAATTAGGCTTTTTGGGTGGGTTGCTGATTTTAGGGCTGTTTTGGTTGATTGGCCTGCGGCTATTGCAAATTGCCAATAGTGCCCGCGATGATTTCGGCTCGCTCCTGGCGATCGGTCTTTTTGCCATGTTGATGTTCCAAGCGGTGGTCAATATCGGCATGACCATGAACCTATTTCCTGTGACGGGCATTCCCTTGCCCTTTCTCAGCTATGGCCGTTCTGCCCTTTTGGCCACCTATATTGGTTTGGGGCTAGTACAATCAGTGGCCAATCATCGCCCGCGATCGCGCTATTGAAGTCAAGCACCCTTTGTTAAAATTCATGAAGATTGTCCATAGCAGTGAAATCCCATGAGCGAGTCCCCAGAACCCACGTCCTCCCCTGCCGAGCAGCCCAGTTATGTCAAATTGGCGATGCGGAACATGGTGCGCAAGGGGGGCAAGTCCCTGACCCATTTTGCCCTCACGAGTATCGGTCTGTTGGCGTTGTTGGTGGGCTTGTCCTACCTCACCCGTTAGTGAGCACGGAAAAAATTTCAGACAATGACGGTTACCGTCTATCTAGAACTTCACGATCCCTCCCTGAGCGCTGAGATAGCAGCACTGCCTTGGCAAGTGTGGTTTCGCACGTGGATTGCCATGGTTGAACCCAACCCAGATAAAGCCTATGAAGTGACACTGCGTTTGACGACGGATGCTGAAATTCAAGTGCTGAATTGTCAATATCGCGATCGCGACACCCCCACAGATGTGCTTGCCTTTGCCACCCGCGATGACGCCCTGCCGCTGCCCCTAGAGGAACCTGAATACCTTGGCGACATCATTATTTCTGGCGACACAGCCCGTCGGCAAGCCACCGAAGGGGGGCATTCTCTGGCGACAGAGATGATTTGGCTCGCCTGCCATGGCCTCCTCCACCTCCTCGGCTGGGATCATCCCGATGAGACTCAACTGGCACGGATGCTGGCTCAGCAGGCTCAGTGCCTCGCAGCGGTGGGTCTTACACCCCCGATTTCCCCTAAATGATCCATAGGCTACGAACGAAATTGGAAAACCTGTGCTTAAATGGAAGGCGTTAACAGCCAAATTTTTTGAAAAACTTTTTTTTAAGGTGTATGAGATCCAGCGTCAACGCTTAAAGACCAATGTTTGGTGTGATGGGTAACGTTATGACACAAAAAGTTCTTGCCACCTATGCTGAGAAAGCATCAGGGACAACCGTACTGCGACAGCGCTCCTACCGTGTGGCGTCCTCCTTACTGAATAGTTTCCGTTATGCGTGGGCGGGAGTCGTCTATGCCTTCCAGACTCAGCGCAATTTTCGGATTCACACCGCAGTTGGTCTTAGCGCGATCGCCCTCAGTGGTTTGCTCAAACTTCCCCCTGTTGAGGTGGCAGTAATTTTGCTCACGATTGGTATTGTCATGGGGCTAGAGCTGCTGAATACGGCTCTTGAAGCGGTGGTGGATCTCACCGTTGGCAAGGAATATCACGAGCTTGCCCGCATTGCCAAAGATTGTGCCGCTGGTGCCGTTCTCCTCAGCGCGATCGCAGCCGTGGGGGTGGCGATGGCCTTAATTGTGCCCCCCTTGGTTTACCCGATTGTCGGGACGTTGTTATAAATTGCTAGGGGGAGCCGCTAAACGTTGAAGCGGAAGAGCATCACATCCCCCTCCTGCACAACGTAGTCTTTACCTTCACTGCGGACTAGGCCTTTTTCCTTAGCTACCGTCATGGACTGACAGGCCACGAGGTCTGCGTAGCTCACCGTTTCAGCGCGAATAAAGCCCCGCTCAAAGTCACTGTGAATGACCCCTGCCGCTTGGGGTGCTTTGGCACCGGCTGGAATCGTCCACGCTCGGGTTTCCTTTGGCCCTGTGGTAAAGAAGGTTTGCAGACCAAGAAGTTTATAGGTTGAGCGAATCAGCGATCGCAAGCCCCCTTCACTGACGCCAAGACTGGCGAGATACTCGGCGCGATCGGCCTCGGGCAAATCCACAAGTTCGGCCTCTACTTGAGCAGAAACGATCACCACTTCTGCTCCCTCCTGCTGCGCAATCTCCTGAACCGCCGCTGTCCATTCATTGCCAGTAGCCAAATCCTGCTCAGCAACATTAGCAGCATAGATCACGGGCTTACGGGTGAGCAATCCGAGAAAGCGAATGGCGGCTTCTTCGTCCTCCGTCAGTTGACATAGACGAGCAGGCTGCCCCTCATTGAGTACGCCAAGGAGCTTTTCAAGAGCCGTGAGTTCAATCTGTGCATCTTTTTGCGATCGCGCTGCCTTACGGGTACGTTCAATGCGCTTTTCGATTTGCGCTAAATCCGCCAGTGCCAACTCTAAGTTAATGACCGCAATATCCTCGACAGGATTGACGCGACCTGCCACGTGGACAATATCCTCATCTTCAAAGCAGCGCACCACGTGCACAATGGCATCCACCTCGCGAATATTTGCCAAGAACTGGTTGCCCAATCCTTCCCCTTTGCTGGCTCCCTTCACCAAACCCGCAATATCGACAAACTCCACCCGTGTTGGCACGATCTGCGCTGATTGGGAAATTTTTGCCAGTACCTCTAGCCGTTCATCGGGGACGGCCACCACACCGACATTGGGTTCAATCGTACAAAACGGAAAATTGGCCGCCTCGGCCTTGGCATTGGCCACAAGGGCATTAAATAGCGTTGATTTGCCCACATTCGGTAGGCCGACAATTCCCGCGCGTAGCATCAGACCCTACAACCTCATTCTCAAGGGAAGACATTTCCCAAACATGACGCCCAAAAATGGGAATGTTAATTTTTAATAACACCCCAACTTATCAGAAATTCCAGCCCTAGGCAACTACGAGCACACAACCTCTGTCAGGGAAGAATCGGCAGCAAAAATAAAAGAGGCAACCCTTGATGAGTGCCTCTGAGTGCTATGTTCCTAAATGTAAGGCTCTAGTGATTCACTGCCCTAGGCATCAAAGTAGAGGGTGAATTCATAGGGGTGAGGACGCAGTGACATGGGAATCACTTCTGTGTCCAGCTTGTACTGAATCCAGTTGAGGATAAAGTCTTCGCTAAAGACACCGCCCGCTGTGAGGAAGCTATGATCCTTTTGCAGGTTTTCCAGAGCCGCCATGAGTGAACCGGGGGTGGAGGGAATCTTGGCCAGTTCTTCGGGGCTGAGGTCGTAGATATCAACATCCAAGGGGCTACCCGGATCAATTTGATTCTTGATGCCATCAATCCCCGCACACAGCATCGCTGCAAAGGCAAGGTAGGGGTTACTCGTGGCATCGGGGCAACGAAACTCTAGGCGCTTCGCTTTGGGATTGGGACCAGTGAGCGGAATCCGCACAGAGGCCGAGCGGTTGCCTTGGGAATAGGCAAGGTTCACGGGGGCTTCAAAGCCGGGAACCAGTCGTTTGTAGGAGTTTGTTGTCGGGTTGGTAAAGGCCAACAGCGCTGGAGCGTGCTTGAGAATCCCCCCAATGTACCAGAGGGCAATTTGGCTCAAATTGGCGTAGCCCTCTCCCCAGAACAGGGGCTGACCATCTTTCCAAATGGACTGGTGGGTGTGCATCCCCGAACCATTGTCGTTGAAGACGGGCTTGGGCATAAAGGTTGCCACTTTGCCGTGCTTGCGGGCAACATTCTTGACGCAGTACTTATAGGTCATCAGCCAGTCGGCGGCTTGAATCAGAGTACCAAAGCGGAAACCCAGCTCGCACTGACCTGCTGTGGCCACTTCGTGGTGATGTTTTTCAATGGGCACACCGCACTTGGCCATCGTCAAGAGCATTTCTGTACGCAGGTCTTGCAGCGTATCCGTGGGCGCAACGGGGAAGTAGCCCTCTTTGCCACGGATTTTGTAGCCGAGGTTGCCCCCTTCTTCTTCGCGGCCAGTGTTCCAAAGACCTTCAATACTATCAACGTAGTAGTAGCCAGACTTTTGGTTTTGGTCGTAGCGAACGTCATCGAAAACGAAAAATTCAGCTTCAGGGCCAAAGTAAGCCGTATCGCCAATGCCAGTGGCTTTTAGGTACTCAATGGCACGGGTGGCAATGGAGCGCGGGCAGCGATCGTAGAGTTCCCCGGTGCGCGGATCTTTGATCGTGCAAATCATGCTCAGGGTGGGTTCTTTCATGAAGGGGTCTTCCCACGCCGTATCTGGATCCGGCACCATCACCATGTCGGATTCGTTGATCGCTTTCCAACCGCGAATACTGGAACCGTCGAAGGGCACACCGTCGGTAAATGAACTTTCATTGATTTGGCTCTTGTGAACCGTCAGGTGTTGCCACGTGCCGGGCATATCGACAAATTTCAAGTCGATTAGCTCGTACTTGCTGTTGATCAAATTCAAGATTTCTTGGGGCGTTGCCATGTATAGGTTACTCCTTCTGTATTGGGCGCACCGCAGCGACAATCTATGGTAGAAAGTTGCCCCAGTTAATTTTTGTATCGGAGGCTACCAAAATTTCAGTGTTTGCTCCCTAGCGGGAGGTGGCAAGGCGCTGTTTGGGATACAACAGAGGCATGATCAATAATCCCAAGCCCAGTCCAGCGATCGCCCCAAAGGGAAAGACAATCCAATTGGAATAGCCCCAGACGCCATAGTGTTGCAGTGCCCACTCAAGGGGATAAAACAGCATTAGCAGCGTTGCCACTAAAAAGCCCCCCAGACCATACTGCGGCAGCCAGTACCACTCCCGGGCAGTTGTGGAACGCTCAATCCACCAACGGGTGAGGAGAACCCCCAGAAGGGTGCCATAGCAGCGCATGCACACCGCCATTTTCCAAGGGGGAGCAAGCATCAAGCCCATTTCTGGCTGCGGACATACATGATTGCCCATCGTGTAGATAATGTGGGCAATTTTAGGCAAGAAGAGAAAATGACTAGCGGCCAAGAAAGGCGCAAACAAAGGGCCTAGAATCAGTGCCGCCAGAATGACATCAGGCCATAGGGGAGAAAGCGATCGCCACCGCACCATGGGATTTCAGAAATGATACAAAACGATAAACAATCCCCTAGAATTTAACAAATTGTTCACAGCAAGGGCAATCAGTGATTGGGCAGAGCGAGGAGAGACGTGAGAATACTGCTTGATCCTGTCTTCAGCCACTCTGCCACGTCATTAAGAAGCTTAGGAGGCTAAGGCCGCCTTGGTCACGGTTGTCAGTGAGGCTGTGTTCTTCACCGTCTCTAGGCGGGGTGAATTTCCCATGAGGGAGGCGGCAAAGAGTTGACGGTACAGTTGCCCCATCTGGAGGGCGATCGCCTCCCAGTTGAAGAGGGCTTGCACCCGCTCGCGGCCATTTTCCCCAAGGGTACGTGCCCAAGCTGGATCAGCCAAAATGCGTTGAATAGCCTTGGCCAAGGCGGTGGCATCCTGAGGCGGCACCAGCAACCCTGTTTCCTCGGGAATCACCGTGAATTGCAGACCACCAACCGCAGAGGCAATCACCGGCGTGCCACAGGCCATCGCTTCAATAGCCACCAAGCCAAAGGGTTCATAATAACTGGGCACCACACAGACATTGGCAGCACTGTAGTACACTGCCAAGCGCTCATGGTCGATTTGCCCCACAAAGGTCACGCGATCGCCCAAATGATACTCCTGCACTAAGCTTTCAATGCGCCGCCGTTCGGCACCATCACTGCGCTGTGGATCACTCCCCCCCACAAGCAGTAACCGCCCTTGGGGCACCTGAGCCATCGCTGCCACCAGTGTTTCAATCCCTTTGCGGCGATCAAAGCGACCCACATAGAGCACAATCGGCTCATCGGCAGGTAAATTCAGTTGGGTACGGGCATCGGCCACGGGGTAAAAGAGATGCAAATTCGTGCCACAGGGAATCAGACGTGTTTGCCCTGCTTTGGAGACCCAACGCCGTAGGTAAGTTTCCTCTTGGGGGCTAGTCACAATCACACAGTCGGCATTTTCAAGGATGGCTTTTTCCACCATGAGGCGGGTTTCGTCCCGTTGGGCTTGTTCAGAAGCCACTTGATATTTCACAACCCCCAAGGAATGGTAGGTGTGCAGCCATTGGAAATTCAACTCCTGACGCAACTGCCAACCCACCCAGCCGGAGAGCCAGTAATTGGTGTGGATCAGGGGATAGCCATATTTGGCATGGTAAGCCTTGAAGGCTTCGACAAACTTCGGCAATGTCTCAAAGAGTTTCTCACGCGGAATATAGGTCAGAGGGCCTGCCTCGAGGCGAATCGTGCGACAGTGGGGGCTGTGCTCAATCACATCGGGGTCATCGGGATGGATTTTGCGGGTAAACATATCCACGTGCCACCCGGCTGCCGCTAGGGCTTCCCCCAATTGCCGTACATAGATATTTTGACCACCGGCGGATTCATGGCCGACATCCGCAGCGGGATCCCCATGCACAGAAATCAAGGCAATGGGTTGACGCGCAGGCACCTGCGGTTGGGGCATGGCAAAGGCCCGAGGGAGTGTATTTTTTGCTGTACGGGTTGATAATGCTTGCATAAATACACCTTTTGAATAGCGGTCAAAGAAAGACTTTTGCAAAGGGTTGAGGGATACACCTAACTGGCCAACAGTTCAATCGTCCCCCTACGATGTCCATTATGGACAAAGGTGTCGGCGAGAACAGTATCATAGACTGCTTCATACTCGCTCACCATCCGCTCGACACTGAACCGCTGCCAAACGTAGTCTCGACAGGCCATGCGATCCAGTTGCGGCACTTGGGCAACGGCAGCGACGCATTCTTCGACGGAGTGACAGAGGAAACCGGTTTTACCGTGCTCAATGACTTCGGGTGCTGCCCCCTTGGCGATCGCCACCACTGGCGTACCGGCTGCCATGGACTCAATCATCACTAGGCCAAAGGGTTCCTGCCACGTAATCGGAAAGAGCATGGCGATCGCTCCACCTAGGAGCGCATTCTTGGTTGGATGATCGGCTTCGCCGATAAATTGGATAAATTCACCATCAATGTGGGGTTCAATCAATTCCTTGAAGTAGTCGCGATCGACCCGATCCACTTTGCCGGCCATCCGCAGGGGGATGCCCACTCGCTTAGCAATTTCAATGGCATGGTGAGGGCCTTTTTCCGGGGAGAGCCGTCCCAAGAAGGCCAGATAGGGTGGATCGGTGGGCTGCGGATAGAAGTGATGGGTTTCCACGGCAATGGCGTTATAGACCGTGGCAATGTAGTTCAAGTCCCGTAGTTGCCGCTGGGAATGGGAAATACTGACGTAGTTTTGGTTGCGATATTGGCTGAAAATGCGCTCATTATCCGTCGTAAAGCGACCATGGAGCGTGTGAACAACGGGTGTTTTCACCAGACTGGCGTAGGGTAAGGCCGTATAGCCCACATGGGAATGGATGACATCAAATTCATTGGCGTGACGAAAGACCTCTCCCAGTTGAAGGGCTTCATAGACGGCATATTCTTGCACATTGGAATCGAGGCGAATGGCATGGGGATAGGTAGAAACTAATTTGGCTTGGGTCATGGAATCGCCACTGGCAAACAGCGTGACCTCGTGCCCTCGCTTGACTAATTCTTCCGTGAGCAGACTCACCACCAACTCCACACCCCCATAGGCGGGCGGCGGTACCCGTTCCCACAGGGGGGCGATTTGAGCAATGCGCATACAAGTCTCCTCGAACAATACGGTTAGTCACCGATGCCTTGATGCTAATCGCGCGATTGACTCAGCAGCATGGCTGCCTCAACGGTACGCAATCTCACTGAAAAAGACCAAGGGGGTAAATCCCTACCTGAAACTTCGGGAATCCGTACTATTATTTGTTATTATCGCTACATTTTGTCAGTTTAAGGCGTGATAGAATTTGCTACTTAACTTTACATTTTCTTAAAGAAGAGTGATTTTCTTGATCAGAGAAAAAAGTATCGTGCAAACGTTCCTCTGATCGCTATTCTATGAACAGGCATTGCCCGTTTCGCACTTCCTAAAATTTTAGTGGCAATCGTTCATGGATATTCAACTGATTCAACTTTTTGTTAATGGCTTGGCGGTGGGGAGTATTATTGCCCTTGCAGCCGTGGGGTTGACGCTCACATTTGGGATTTTGCGCCTGCCCAACTTTGCCCATGGCGACTTTATGACGGCGGGAGCCTACCTGACATTGGTGGCCAATGCAACAGGACTGGATATTTGGCTCTCAATGGTGATCGGTGGCTTGGGAACGGCAGGGTTGATGCTCCTAAGTGAGAAGCTCCTGTGGCAGCCGATGCGCGATCGCCGCGCTACCTCAACGACGCTGATTATTATTTCCATTGGTCTTTCATTTCTGCTGCGCAATGCCGTGATTCTCATTTGGGGCAGTGAAAACCAAACCTATCGGCTACCGGTGATGCCTGCCCTTGATTTTTGGGGGGTGAAAATTATTTACTCGAAGGTGATTGTAATGATTTTGGCGGTGGTGGCGATCGCCACTGTGCATTTGATCCTGCAACGCACGAAAGTCGGCAAAGCCATGCGAGCCGTAGCCGATGATCTGGACTTGGCACGGGTTTCGGGGATTGATGTCGAGTGGGTGGTGCTGTGCACTTGGCTGTTGGCGGGGGTGCTCACGGGAGTGGCCGGAGGGCTTTATGGTTTGATTACCGCTGTGCGGCCAACAATGGGGTGGTTTTTGATCTTGCCCCTCTTTGCCAGTGTGATTCTGGGTGGCATTGGCAATCCCTATGGCGCGATCGCTGGCGCCCTGATTATTGGTGTGGCGCAGGAGATGAGTACCCTGATGATTCCCTCTGAATACAAGCTGGCCGTTGCCCTCGTCATTATGATGGCGGTGCTTTTGGTACGTCCCCAAGGGCTATTTCGTGGCACACTCAGTTAGTGTTCTTAGGAGAAGTCCCCTGACCCTTTACACCCTTGAAGCCCTTGTGGCTGCCATCAATGCTGCACCCCAAGACTGGCGCCCTTTGGTCTTTACCAATGGCTGTTTTGACCTGATCCATGCGGGTCATGTGCGCTATCTAGCGGCAGCCCGTGCCCTCGGTAAACGCTTGGTGGTGGGCTTGAATAGCGATCGCTCCGTCGCAGCCCTAAAGCCAAAACGGCCAATTATTCCCGAACAGCAGCGGGCAGAGGTGCTTGCTAGTTTACGATCAGTAGATGCGGTGGTGCTGTTTAGCGATCGCACTGCCACGACCCTGATCGAGGTTCTCCAACCGGAGATCTACGTCAAGGGGGGCGATTACCAACTGGCGACCCTACCGGAAGCGGCGGCTGTGCAGCGCTATGGCGGTCGTATTGAACTCATTCAAGTAGAGGTTCCCAGTTCAACAACGGCGATCGTCCAACGCATTTTAGAGTTGCATGGGGAGGAGTCACCGGGCGCATGGTCACCACAGAACCAGCCTTAGCCGATTTACGGGAGCAGTTGTACAACGGCAACGAAAAATCCCAACTGGCCGCCATGACCACCCTGAGTACGGCAGGCAGTGAAGGCTATCACCTCTTGCAGGAGTTTCTCAAAGACAGTGCCACCTTTTCCCCCCCACCCGCCCCTTGGATTCGCGGTCAGGCCTATCGTCTCCTATTCCACAGCCCGGAAGCCTCGGTGCAAGCCTTTTTGCAACAATACTATCCCCAAGGGGTGATCCCGCTGCGCTCCGATCGCGGCGTGGACTATCAGGAACTGGCTGAACTCCTCGTGGCCGAGAAATTTGAAGCTGCCGATCGCCTGACGACGCAAAAGCTCTGTGAACTGGCGGGACCCTTGGCACAAAAGCGCCGCTGGCTCTACTTTACGGAGGTGGAGCAATTCCCGATTGTGGATTTACAAACCATTGATCAATTGTGGTTGGCCTTTTCCTTGGGGCGCTTTGGCTATTCGGTGCAGCGGCAACTGTGGCTGGGCTGCGGTCAAAACTGGGATCGGCTGTGGGAGAAAATTGGCTGGCGGCAGGGTAAGCGGTGGCCGCGCTATCCCAATGAATTTATCTGGGATTTGAGTGCCCCGCGCGGACATTTACCCCTGACCAATCAACTGCGGGGCGTACAGGTGATCAATGCCCTGCTCAATCATCCCGCTTGGACGGCCTAGAATAGGGGTAGCAACAAGCGTAGCAGCAGTGGTGAGGTGGCAGGGATGAAAAAGAACATTCAGCGATTGATGGTGGCGATCGCCCTTGTAGCCGGTATCAGTGGCGCAACCATTCCACCCCAAGTCGTGGCTCAAACCAGTGGCGGCCTATTGACCGCTGAGCAAATGAAAAAACTCAATCTCAGTGTTGAGCAAAAACAGGCCGTACTGCGGCTAACCCTGCGCACCAACGATCGCATCCTCAAGATCCTTGATCGCGACCAACAGCGCATCTTTCGCAATGCCATCAAACAGGGGAAATCCACTGGTGAAGCCATGGACGCCGTTTCGCTGCGCCCTGATCAAAAGACACAGCTCGCGAAAGTGATGCAGGATACCCGTGTCGAAATGCTGACAATTCTCACCCCCGAGCAGGTGAAGCAACTGCAAGGATCGCGCTAAGCTGAGCAGCGTTTAGCCAATGAGTCGAGGTTCAGGATTGGCTTAAAGCAGAAAGTCCTCGGGTGGCTGCTGAGGGACTACAATCGGTAGAACCTGTTCGAGATTGCCATCGGGACGGGCAATAATTTGATGGGAGATGACCTCGTGGCCACTGAGCGATCGCGCTGCTCGAACCGCCGCATTCACGTCCGCCACCTCTCCCCGAATCACCACTGTCCAGTAACCCGCACCAATCCCCTCACAACTGACAAGGGTAACCTGCGCCGCTTTTACCAATGTATCGGCCACAGCAAGGGCTGCCGGGTACCCCAACACCTGCACCATGCCCACCGCTTCTGCTGCCATCACGATTCCCCCTTCCACATCTCCCATATTTTAGAAAAGGACTGTAGTTAAGCTAGAGAAACGGTGCCCTAATTGCCTAAAGGTGGAGTAGATTCGATGCAGACCAGAGTGGCATTCGCGGAGCTAGAGGAGGTTCTGACCCACAATGGCATTTCTGCTCAACAAGCCCTCACCCTTTTGACAACTGCTCTTCCCTTAGCCGCAAGCAGTGATCCGCAAGAACCATTGCCCCCCCTACTCAAGTCACTCCAAACTGCCAGCGATCGCCTGCGCCAACAACAGGTGGGGGACACTGTCACCTATGTGATTAACCGCAACATCAACTTCACGAATATCTGCGAGCAACACTGTGGCTTTTGTGCCTTTCGTCGCGATGCCACTGCTGCCGATGCCTACTGGCTCGACATTGACACAATCCTAAGCAAAGTGGCTGATGCCGTTGCCCAAGGGGCGACAGAAATCTGTATGCAGGGGGGACTCAATCCAGCAGCCAAAGCTGGTGGCTCCACATTGCGCTATTACCAATCCCTCGTGCGGGACATTAAAAACGCCTTTCCTGAAATCCATCTCCACGCCTTTTCGCCCCAAGAAATTCAATTCATTGCCCGCGAGGATGGCCTCTCCTATGCCCAAGTGATTGATGTCCTGCATCAGACGGGGGTGGACTCCATGCCCGGGACCGCTGCGGAGGTGTTGGTGGATCGGGTACGGGCAAAAATCTGTCCTGAGAAAATAAACACCGCCACTTGGCTGGAGATTGTTGAGACGGCTCATCGTTTGGGGGTGTGGACAACCAGTACAATGCTCTGTGGCCACATTGAAACGCCAGCGGATCAGGTGGCTCACCTACAACACCTACAGCAACTTCAACAAAGGGCTTTGGAACGCGACTATCCCGCGCGAATTACCGAGTTTATTCTGCTGCCCTACGTGGGGGAACTTGCCCCCAAGGCAATGCGACAATGGGTAGGACACCACCAACCGCAGTTATTACCGACATTGGTGCTGACGGCAGTGGCGCGGCTCTTTTTGGGGCAGTGGATTGCCAACCATCAACCCAGTTGGGTCAAACTTGGCCTTAGGGGTGCGACAATGGCACTGAATTGGGGCTGTAATGATTTGGGGGGAACGCTGATGGAAGAACACATTACCTCAGTGGCTGGAGCACAAGGGGGCACGGGCGTCAGTCCAGCAGATCTGGTGGCCGCAATTGGCTCCTTAGGGCGAACCCCACGTCAGCGCACCACACTTTACCATCCCGTTGGAGAGTTGCGATGACCACGGAATCTCAGCCTGCCGTTCAGTCTACCCGTCGGTTCCGCCCTTGGCTGGTGGGTGCTGTCGCCGTGGTCATTGTCGGGGCGGCCGCTGCTGCGGGGGTCTTCCTGTGGCAACGGTTTAGTCAACGTCCGATCGCGCCCGGAATGGCGATCGCCCCCAAGAGCGCCCTATTGACCCTCACCTTACCCACGGATCCCAAGCCTTGGGAAGCCCTTGCCAAAAGCGGCCTGTTACAAGCCCAACCGTGGTTGAACCCCAGCTATGATCCGCTCTCGCCAGAGGGGGTGAATCTGGCGCAACTGGATTACCTCAAGGATGTCCGCCCCTTTATTGGTGACCAAGCCACAGTGGTGTTGTTGCCCATTACCCCAGAGTCCGTCAGAGAATCGCCCGTGCCGCCCCACGTTTGGATTGTGCCGACCCTAAATGTACCAATGGGGGAGCAACTGCTGCAAAGCGTCATTGGCGAACCGATCACAGAAATCAACGGTGTGAAAATCTTCAAGGCCAAGGGGATTCTCCCTGACCCCGATAGCGGCGCGATCGCCCTCGTTACGCATGAAAATCAGGCCTACATCATTTGGAGTCAGCACCAGAGCGCCCTGCAACAAGTCATTGCCACCGCCCAAGCCAACAACGGCATTGGCAGCCAGCCCACCTATCAACAGGCAGTGAAAGGGTTATCGGATCATCGCCCTTTGGTGGAACTCTATTTGAACCTACCCGCCTTTTTAGCGAGTCAGATGGCCGCCCCTGAAGGCAGTCTGCCTGAACCCCCGCGGGAACTGCAAGGGATAGTACTCACCGCAGACATGACCCCTGAGCAAATCGAATTGGAGGCCGTGACTTGGCGCCCTGAGCAGAATCAAGCCCTGGTCAGTGAAGGGCAAAGCCGTGAACTCAGTCGTCTTGTGCCTGAAACGACCCTTGCGTTTTACAGTACAGGCTCCTTTAAGAATTTATGGCAGAATACCCCCGCCTCGGTAAAAGAGACGATCGCCAGCACGGTTAAAGATCTCACTGGCCTCGATTGGCAACAGGCCTTTGTGCCTTGGATGGATGGCGAATTTGCTGCTGCCTTTGTGCCGGTTCCCGCCCTAGGCAATGCCCCTAGTTTACTCTTTCTCAGTCAGACCAGCGATCGCCCCCAAGCCAGTCAAACCTTGAGCCAACTCGATACCCAAATTCGCGATCGCCTGCGGTGGCAAGTACAACAAACAGCAACAGAACCGCAACCGATCACCACTTGGCGCATTCCGCCGGGTTTGCCAGTAGGGCAGCACGGTTGGCTGAATGACCAGACCCTCTTTTTGGGACTCGGCCCTTTGACGGATATGAGTACCCGCCCTGAACGCTCCCTTGCCGACTCTCCCCTCTACCGTGCAGTGCTGCCCCAGCCCAAAGACACGCAGTTTTACCTGAATTTGAGTAACCTTGGGTCACTGCAAAATAACTTGCTCTTGCCCGAACTGGCACCTGAAGTGGCGCGATCGCTCCAACCCTTTGCTGCCCTAGGCATCACCAGTCAGGTGCGGGATAATCAATTCACCCATTACATCGCTCGAATTCGCCTAAAATCCACTTCACCACCGTAGGTTCAGCCAACGCCGGGGGAACCCTGAAACTAGACGCAGATTTGCTACCGAAGGACGTGACTGAATTACTGTGGAACCAGATGTTTTGCTGAAACGATATAGCGTTGGCGATCGCGACTTTGCGGGGGTACGGTTGCGCCGCGCTAACCTGAGTCGGTGTATTTTGACGGGCATTGACCTTTCCCGTGCCGATCTCACCGATGCTGCCCTACAGAGCACGAACCTGCAAGGAGCCGATTTGCGGGGGGCAATTCTCACTGGCGTCAATCTTAGTCAAGCGGATCTGCGGGGGGCGGATCTGCGGGGCGTGATTTTAATCAGTGCTGATCTGCGCTGGGTGTCTTTGCGCAAGGCCAACCTCACAGGCGCGGATTTGACCCGTGCTAACCTTGCCAATGCGGATCTTAGTGAAGCCAACCTCACTGGTGCTCAACTGAGTGAAGCCATTTTGCGGGATGCCAATCTGACGCTCACGGATCTCACCCTTGCTGAACTTGAGCGTGCCAACCTCACCCGTGCCAACTTAACGGAAGCCTACCTGCGGGGCGCCGATCTTGCGGATGCTGTCTTGCGGGAAAGTCAACTCGTGCAGGCCAATTTACGCGGCGCCAATCTCAGTGCCACCAATTTGCAGCAGGCCAACCTAGAGCGGGCGATTTTGATTGGGGCGAATCTGCGTCGTGCCCGCCTTGAGGAAGCCAATCTCCGCGAAGTGGCCTTCAAAGAGGCCAATTTACGCCATGCCTGTTTGGACAAAGCCAACCTTGTTGGAGCTGATTTACGGGGAGTGAGCCTTGCCCAAGCACTCTTGCGAGGAGCCGATCTCAGTTCCGCGATTCTCATTGGTGCCAACTTAATGGGGGCTAATCTCAGCGGTGCCGATCTGCGGGGAGCCAATCTCATTGAAGCGATTCTTACCGGTGCCAGCCTCAATGGTGTTGATCTCAGTGCGGTGGATATGAGCGAGGCGATTCTGCCGGATGGCTATCTCTCGGAATAGCGTCAAGGGACGACCGCTGCTGGTGTAGATTAGAAGATCGGTGATTTTGAGACAGGCATGGCAACCACGTATCGCATTGCTGTTTTGGCCGGGGATGGGATTGGTCCAGAAATTACGGCTGTTGCCCTCGATGTGCTGCGGGCGATCGCCCCTCGCTTTGAATTGGACTTTGACTTTATTCCTGCCCTTGTGGGTGGCTGTGCTATTGATGCTGTGGGGGAACCCTTGCCAGCAGCAACGCTGGAAACCTGTCGGCAAAGTGATGCCGTGCTTTTAGCCGCCATTGGCGGAACGCAGTGGGATAGCTTACCGCGTCATCTGCGCCCGGAAACGGGATTACTTGCCCTGCGGTCGGGTCTGGGTTTATTTGCCAACCTCCGTCCTGCCAAGATTTTTCCCCAACTGCTCCATGCCTCGTCCCTGAAGCCGGAAGTGATTGCCGGTGTGGATCTCATGGTTGTGCGCGAACTCACTGGCGGCATTTACTTTGGTCAACCGCGCGGTATTTTCACCACTGAAACGGGTGAGCAGCGGGGGGTGAATACGATGGCCTACACCGCTACGGAAATTGATCGCATTGGCCGTGTTGCTTTTGAAACGGCTCGCAAACGGCAGGGCAAACTCTGCTCGGTAGACAAGGCCAATGTTCTAGAAGTTTCCCAACTGTGGCGCGATCGCCTGACTGCGCTTAGCGCTGAATATCCCGATGTGGAACTCACCCACCTCTACGTGGACAATGCGGCAATGCAACTGGTGCGCGCTCCGAAACAGTTTGACACGATAGTTACCAGTAACTTATTTGGCGATATTCTCTCCGATATTGCTGCCATGCTCACGGGCAGTATTGGTATGCTCCCCTCCGCCAGCCTAGGGGAATCCGGGCCGGGCTTATTTGAACCGGTTCATGGTTCTGCACCGGACATTGCTGGTCAAGACAAAGCGAATCCCTTGGCAATGGTGCTCAGTGCAGCCATGATGCTGCGTTATGGCCTCAACCAACCAGCGGCAGCGCAAGCGATCGAAGAGGCGATTACTGCGGTTTTAGATCAAGGCTACCGCACTGGCGATTTAATGGCTGAGGGCTGTACGCTTGTGGGCTGTCGTGAAATGGGCAACCTCTTAATCAAGGAATTGTCCAAGTAGGCTCGTTTTTATCCACGACGCTTTGTTAGAAGTGTCAACGTTTGAGGAAAAATCGTCCGTCAGGGCGAGGTTGCTCTCCTGTGCGCTTTTTAGCCTAGGAGTATGTCCTCCTGTGATCTGAGTCCCCTGAATTCGTCATCTTCAGCAAAGGGCATAGGTTCTCCTCTCCGTTGTCTGACAATTCAACGCAGCTATGAAACAGCGACAGTCATTACCCTCTGGGGATTTACCGACCAATTCAGTCCCTCCTCAAGAGGTCAGTTTTCCTGATCAACAGGTGACGGCTGCTGAGAATGGCACGGCACCGCTTACTGGCGCAATGACTGAAGTCCTCCCGGATACTTCGCCACAGGCTCGCTCTAAACGCAAGGTTGTTGGGTTTGTTATCGGGGCGATCGCGATGGTTTTTGGTTCTATGATTGGCTGGCGGTGGTGGCAATTCCAGTCCACCCATGTCAGTACAGAAAACGCCCAAATTGCAGGCCATATTTCTCCCATCTCTGCCAAAATATCCGCTAAAGTTGAACGGGTTTTGGTCAATGAAGGAGATCAGGTTCAGGCAGGCCAACCTCTGGTGATCCTTGAGGATCAGGATTTAACGTTGCGCCAACAGCAAGCCGAAGCTGCCCTTGTCAGTGCCCAAGCTCAACTCGAAAGTGCCAGCCACACTGTCAGCATCACCAGCGAAAGCAATCCCCTTGAGATTCAACAGGCCGAAGCCAATGTTGCCGCCAGTGAATCAGCCGTTCGTGCCGCCCAAACCAATGTGGCTCAAGCCCAAGCCCAAATCATGGCTCGCAAAGCAGCCGTTGCCCAAGCAAAAACGGAGTTAGACAAAACACGTTCTGACTTTCAACGCTACCAATCTCTCTATCAAGCAGGGGTGATTCCCGCTCAACAATTTGATTCGGTGCGCGCCGCCTATGAAAGTGCCCAAGCCGCCCTAACCGTTGCTCAGCAAAACGTTCTCCAAGCACAGGCGCAATTCAGAAATGCACAAGCACAACTCCAAACAGCCATTGCCCAGAGTGATGCCGCCAAGGAGCAACTGCGGCAAACACAAATTGCGACCCAAAAGCTAAAGGTACAGCAAGCACAGCAGCAACAGGCACAAGCACAAGTCAAACAAGCCACGGCTGCTCTCGCCCTTGCTAATCAGCAATTGAGCTACACGGTCATCAAAGCACCGCTGAGCGGCACCGTTGGTCAATTAACCGCCCAAGTGGGACAAAGGGTACAGCCTGCCCAACCCCTGCTGGCCATTGTGCCGTTGAAAACCCAGGACGTTTATGTTGAGGCCAACTTCAAAGAAACGGATTTCGGTAGGCTACGCATTGGTCAGCGGGCGAGCGTTGAACTGGATGCCTATCCGGGGGTGACCTTTAAGGCCAAAATTGTCGGCATGAGTCCCGCCACGGGTGCCAGCTTTGCCCTGATTCCACCGGATAATGCCACAGGCAATTTTAACAAAGTGGTTCAATGGGTACCCGTCCGGCTAGTGTTTGACCCGAACACCGACCCACAACATCGCTTGAGACCGGGGTTGAGCGCGACTGTCACCGTTGATTTGACCTCTGCCCCGCCAACTGCCCATTAGAGAACATTCACTCCACCGCCAAAAATGACAAGTGCTCATGCCGATCATCCCTCTTCCGCAGCACCTTTGGGCTATGTTTATGGCCCCCTCAAGTGGGCGATCGCCCTGACTGCTGCCCTCGGGGCAATGCTTGAGGTAATTGACACCAGTATTGTCAATGTTGCCCTAACGGATATGCAAGCAACGCTGGGGGCGACGGTCAGTGAAATTGGCTGGGTGATTACGGCCTACGCGATCGCCAACGTGATTTTAATTCCCCTATCAGCGTGGTTGGGAGAAACCTTTGGTAAGAAAAATTACTTTATTTTCTCAATGGTGGGGTTTACCCTTGCCTCTGTCCTCTGTGGCTTGTCAGCCAATCTCCACATGCTGATCATTGCCCGCATTTTACAGGGGCTATTTGGCGGCGGACTCCTAGCGAAGGCTCAAGCGATTTTGTTTGAAACTTTTCCGCCGGCGGAGCAGGGCATGGCACAGGCGGTGTTTGGGGTGGGGGTGATTGCTGGACCTGCGATCGGGCCGACCCTCGGCGGTTATCTAACGGACAACTGGGGTTGGCGCTGGATTTTCTTTGTGAATTTACCCGTCGGTATCATTGCCGTTTTCATGTCGATGATTTTTTTACGACCCGACCCGAAACATCGCCCCCATGAGCGGGTGGATTGGCTAGGCATCTTGCTGTTGATTGTTGCTGTCGGCAGTTTACAAACGGTGCTAGAAGAGGGGGAGACCCAAGGTTGGTTTGATTCGACACTCATTAGAACATTAACGTTTACCACTGTCATTGGTTTAGCACTCTTTATCTGGCGGGAGTTGAGCACCCCTGCACCAGCGGTTGATCTCAGAGTGTTGCGGTACCGTTCCCTCGCCGTCGGTAGCCTCTACTCGATCATCGTTGGCCTTGGTCTCTATGGAACCCTATTTGCAGTGCCGCTCTTTACCCAGAGTATTTTGGGATTTTCAGCCACACAGACGGGACTTCTCTTGGCGCCGGGGGCCCTCAGTTCGGCGATCGCCATGATTTTACTGGGTAAAGTCTCTACCAAAATTGACCCCCGCATCCTCATTGGCCTAGGGGCGATCGGGACAACCGTGATCATGTTTCAGTTGGCGGACATTACACCCCAGACGGGCACCGATCAGCTCTTTTTTCCGCTGCTGTGGCGGGGGGGAACGATTGTCATGATGTTTTTGCCCCTGAGTTTAACTGCCCTTGGCTCTCTACCCCAAAACGCAGTCGCCGCAGGTTCTGGCTTTTTCAATTTAACTCGCCAACTAGGGGGGAGCTTTGGCATTGCCATTTTGGGGACACTGCTGGATCAGCGACAGACCTTTCATCGAGATGTTCTAGCGGCTAATCTCACCCCCTATTCACTGGCCACCAATGAGCGACTAGCTCTCCTCAGAAATCTTTTTGAAAGCCACGGCTCCGATCCGATCACCGCCCATCAACAGGCACTGGCTGCCCTCAGTCAAACCCTCAATCTGCAAGCAGCGGTTTTATCCTATGCCGATGTCTTCCGTTTCGTCGGTTGGGTCTTCATCTGTTCCCTACCCCTGCTGTTCTTGCTCGAAAAAAGTCGTGGCACCGCCGACACCAGCCATCTCCATTGAGGGTCATTGAGGCACTTTGAGACTTCGCGAACATGCACCCTTGATGTAGCCTATGTTTGCCTCTGTTAGGATGTTAGGAGCTTTTGGTGATCTGAATGCGACGATTGTCACAACTGGAGAGGCTGGTTGAGCCTTTTCTCTGGTATTTCCGTCTTTTTGTCATTATTCCAGTCATTTTTAGCCTACTCAGTACCTTTGCTCTATTTATTCTCGGCAGTCATGAAATCCTTCTCGGGCTGGGCATCCAGTTTCGCAACTATGGAGACTCGACAATTTATATCAAAACCCTTGGCTACATCATCACGGGTATTGACTTGTATTTAATTGGCATTATTTTATTGCTGTTTGCCCTCGGTATTTATGAACTGTTTATTTCTAAAATTGATGCGGGTCTGGCTCGCGATCGCGCCACTGATGTTTCCCTGATGCAGGCTCAAAGCTTGGATCAGCTTAAGGATAAACTGCTGAAAACAATCGTCATGGCTCTGGTGGTGACTTTCTTTAAGCAACTGATTGCCTTCAATGTCAAAACCCCCCTTGACTTACTGTATCTGGCCACCGCAATTCTGATTATTGCCATCAGCACGTACTTGATGTATCGCGTTAGTTCAGAAGCCCATCACTAGATGCTAAGGGTCTGCAAGAAATGTTTTTTCTAAGCAGCATGAATTTCTGCCAGTAGGGCATCCACCTGCTCAATACTCAGGGGTTGCGAGAAATAATAGCCTTGGGCATAGTCACAGCCGAGTTCCCGCAGTCGCGTCACTTGATAGGGATGCTCCACCCCTTCAGCAACCACTTCTAGTTCCAACCCCTTGGCAAGACTGACAATGGCATCAATCACAAGCGGCTTTTGCTCGGTTTCAGTGATCAGCTTCACAAAGCTGCGATCTACTTTCAGGATATCAATGGGAAGATTGGTCAAGTAGCACAGGGAAGAATAGCCGGTGCCAAAGTCATCGAGGCTAAGCTTGATTCCTTGCGCCTTGAGTTTAAGTAGCATATCGCGCACTTGATCCGGCTGTTCAATGCCCACACTTTCGGTCATTTCGAGGTGCAGGCAATGGGCGGGAATCTGGGTTTGTTCCAAGGCTGCCAACACCTGTTCGGCTAGGGCAGGGTGCATCAGTTGCCGATTCGATAAATTCACATTTACAGACAACTCACACTGGGGAAAGTGCTCGTGCCAGTGCTGCAGATCGCGGCAAGCCCGCCAGATCACCCAATCGCCAATGGGCAAAATCAGTCCCGTTTCCTCAGCAAGGGGAATGAAGCGATCGGGCAGTAATAAACCTTGGGTAGGATGTTGCCAGCGAATCAGGGCTTCAAAACCGTAGAGACGATTATCACTAAGGCGGTAAATGGGCTGATAAAAGAGGGTAAATTCATCCCGCTCAAGGGCTTGGCGCAACCCGACTTCGAGGGAGAGGCGATCGCGCGCCATCAAATGCATTTCTTCACTAAAGACCTGATAGCGACTGCCCCCGGCCAACTTGGCACGATACATGGCAATATCAGCATTGCGCAAATAGTTTTCTGCTTTTTCAATGTGGGGCGATCGCGTGGCCACACCGATACTCACCCGCAGCGTAATCGGTTGATCTTTGACCATAAAGGGTTTATCGAGTTCACAGTGAATGCGATCGCAAACCCCCAAGGCATCGTTATTATTGCTAATATCATCCAGCAAAATCACAAACTCATCGCCACCAATGCGAGCCACGGTGTCATCAGGGCGCACAATTCGGGTGAGACGATTGGCCAATTCAATCAAAATCATGTCCCCACAACTGTGGCCGAGGCTGTCGTTAATGACCTTAAAGCGATCAATATCAATAAACAAAATTGCAAATTTATAGTCGGGACGACGACGACCATGACGAGCCGCCTGTTCAATGCGATCAAAGAGGAGCGTGCGATTGGCTAGCCCCGTCAGCGAGTCATGGAGGGCATCATGGAGCAACTGCGCCTCGGCAAGGCGATGTTCTGTCAAATCGGTCAGGGAACCCGCAACCCGCGTAGCATTCCCATAGGCATCCCGCAGCACCAGCCCCCGTGCCAACGCCCAACGATAGGAACCATTGCGATGTTGAATGCGAAATTCCTGATGGAAATGAGGGGTTTGGCCACGCACATGGAGCATTAAATTCAATTTGACCCGCTCGACATCTTGGGGGTGTATCCGCTTGAGCCAATCGTCAATGTGGTTGCCAACTTCGTGATCCTGATAGCCAAGAATCGTTTTCCAGCGGGAGGAATAAAACGTCTCATTGGTCGTCAGGTTCCAGTCCCAGATGCCATCATTGATGCCACGGGTGAGCAGCGCATAGCGATCGCTGGTTTCCAGCAACGCTGCTTGGGTCAACTTCATATCGGTAATGTTGTAGCCGCAGATCAGACCCGCCCCATTGGGAAAGCGCACAAATGCCCAGATCATCTCTAGGACTTGACCATCAGCGCCATGAACCGGTATTTCCTGCCAACCATTGGGGGGATGAATCATCCAATAGCGAATCTGCCGCTGGGTCTCGGGATCGGGAAAACACTGGCTCAAAAAATCCCGCGAGAGCAAGTCCCCCGTATCCCAGCCCAACTGGGTCGTCACCTCTTGGTTAATGGAATGAATTTGCCCCTCATTGTCATAGAAAATAATCAACAGGGGTAAACGGGCACAAACACTCCGCAGCAGCTCATAGGGATCCGCGCTTGCTGGAAAATCAAAACCATAGCCCGCTTGACCACCCATGATTGGCCGACCGAATTGAGGAAACAAAAACGAGGCATCGTGCTCCATGATGCTATCCTAGCTTGAGTGTTCAGCAAATAACAGAGTGATTTGACCTAGACCAATAAAAGTGCTAGACACATTGGTGCCTCTCCTCAAATTCCTATTATGAAGCGACAAAGATATTGAGATCTCTTCAAATTCTTGTGCCTAGGCAGTTACCGATTCTTTGCCCACGCCTGATGAGGCATATTTTAATCCCAAAATCCAGAAAATCTGCTGGGTAATGGCCTCATATTGCTCAATAGAGAGTAGGTCTTTTTTTTGGTGCAAAAGAATAAGTCTGCCCAACTGTTCGGTGACTGTAGCCAATTCCTCTACGTCTGGATAAAGACTCTCTAATACAGCCCCCAGATCTGCTTCTGCATTGGCCACCAGTCCTGCCCCCTCATAGATGACAGGCTTAAGAAATGGCTCATACTGCCGCAACAACCGCCGCAAGTAATAAATCATTGAAATCGACAACGAGGGAACCATAAGCGACTTCCTTACATCCAAATAGAGGAGGACAAAATCGAGTATTACTCATTGGGCAATTAGGCATTAAATCCTGAAAACTGGGTCACAGTTGTTATCCAGATTACAATCCGACCAAGTCATTGCAACTTTTTTTACGTCCTAAGATTGCGCTTAGGAGAGTGATTTTCTGGATTAACCTTGATAGCATACCAATGCTCATAGTCTAGGCAACCTCACTAATTTCTGTCAATTGAGTCTTGGTATTCGTGAATACTGATTTGCCGTGTTTTTACAAGATTTAAGTTTTAATTAATTCTTGTTTAGATAGTTTGATTGATATTCATTAATTATTTTTTTGATCCCAAAGTTATTCACTAAATGATCAATTTTGAGATATTGAGTCTCATATTGAAATTGATGATGATTCATTAGTTTTCCCCCAAACAAAGATTGATTTTCAACAATCTATCCGTAGAGTAATGTCCCACTGCTAGAGCGTTTTCGCTTTAGAGATTGTCTATAAATCATCCTAAAACTTGGATCACTACTTCTTCAAAGGTTCGTAATCCTTTTTTGCTTTTTAATAACTGAAGGGTTGAATAGTTAAGACTTATTTAAGCTTCTTAGGATTTCTTGATACTTCTCGTCCTGACAAAATCACTCCGCTACAGGGAGACTTTCAGGCAGCAAATCCTCGCCAGCAAAGGGTACTGAGCCATTTATCTGATTTTGATTTACAATTTATAGCGAAAAGCAAAAATTTATTTTTAGCTATTTATGCTGTATCTACGGCAATTGATGTTGATTTTTTAGGGAGTCCTAGTGTACAAAAAAGCCCACAATCACTAGCGGAATAAAGAGACTCAGGGCAACAATGAGCAGTAAATTTTCTGGCTCAACGTTAATGATCGTGGGTTGATTGCGTTTCTTTTGGGGATTTGGATCGGTCATGGCAGGATACCCGATGGATACCCCTAGCCTAACAAACGCTGTCGCAGCCCTTGCGAATGTTAATAGCTCGAAAGAATCGGCTATGATACTCTCAGGTGCCTAAATCAGCGGGGATCCCTATGCAGTGTCCCTATTGCCACCATACGGATAGTCGGGTTCTAGAGTCTCGATCGGCAGAGGGGGGGCAAAGTATTCGGCGGCGTCGGGAGTGCCTTGAGTGTAGCCGTCGCTTCACCACCTATGAGCGGATTGAGTACGTTCCGATTACAGTGATCAAGCGCAATGGCGATCGCGAGTCCTTTGATCGCTCCAAATTGCTGCGGGGGATCATGACTGCCTGTGGCAAAACCAACATTCCCCAACAAAAGATTGAAGCCCTCGTAGATGATATTGAGGCGGATTTGCAGTTGCGATCGCGCCGCGAAGTCACCAGCGCTGAATTGGGGGAAGCGGCACTCCAACGACTGCGCCATCTTAGCGAAGTGGCCTATGTCCGTTTTGCCTCGGTCTATCGTCAGTTCCAAGGGATTAGTGACTTTGTTGCGGAATTAGCTCATCTTCAAGAGACCCCTGCCTCGCCAGAGTTGGTGACGATCTCCCAGTCCTAGAGGGATTTCATCGGTAGATCGGCATTCATCGTGTCAATGAGCCGTTGCTCCTCGTCATTGATCTGGTCAATGTAGTGGTCAAAAATTTGCGCTAAACGCGGTTCATAGAAGCGGTGCAGGCTGTAGTTGGGAGTGGCTGGAAAGCCCCGTCGTTTTTTATGGCGTCCGCCGGCGCCGGGATCAAAGCGCTGAATCCCGTGGGCGATCGCCCACTCAATGGGTTCGTAGTAGCAGGCACTAAAGTGCAGGCAGTCAATTTCGCGGGCACTGCCCCAATAGCGACCGTAGAGATGTGATCCCTTGGTAATGCAAAAGGACATGGCAATGGGACGCTGCGCGCCACTACTGGGGTAGGCGGCAAAGAGCACCACTCGATGGCGATAGCGATCGCTCAGGGCTTCAAAAAACTGCCGTGTCAGATACTTGCTGCCCCACCAACCAAATTTGTCGCAGGTATCGGCATAGAAATCGTACATCTGTCGCAACAGGCTGCGGCTGACCTCATCCCCCTGATGAACCCGAAAGGTGAGATCCGCTTGAGCCACGGCCTTGCGTTCCCGCTTGATATTGCGGCGTTGATTGGCATTGAAGTCGGCGAGATAGTCATCGAAGGTCTGATAGTTGCGATTTTGCCAGATGTAACTGTGGTGGAGCCACGCCCGATAACCATAGGCTTCGGCAGCGGGTTGCCATTGGGGATCAACGTAGAGAAAGTGGCAACTGGAAAAACGGTGACGTTGACAGAGGCGATCAATTTCGTGGAGCATCACCTTGGTCATCAGGGCCACATCCACCCCCTCGGCCATGAGAAAGCGATAGCCCACCGCCGGCGTAAAGGGCGCCATCCCCAGCAGCTTCGGATAATAGCGAATACCTAACCGCGCGGCCAAATCTGCCCATTGGTGATCAAAGACAAATTCCCCTTGACTATGGCCTTTGACATAGAGGGGAGCGGCAGCGACCAGTTCCCGCTGACCTTGGCGATCGCGCCAAACCAGCAAATGATGGGGCAGCCAACCGGTTTGCGGTGTTGCACTGCCAGAGGCTTCAATTTGGTGCAGCCATTCCCATTCAAAAAAAGGCGTCTCTAGGGGCAGAGCAAGGGCATCCCACTGATCTTGGGGAACGCTGGCGATCGCATTCACCCACTGAATCGTTAGCTCTGGTGCCAGTGCCGCTGCAAACTCTGCCATGCTCTTCAGGGAAACTGCGTCTCTGTTGTACTATAGCAAGTGCTTTAGATAAAGACACTGCCATCGGGCATCAATGCCTGCTCCAAGCAAGCCTCCAGCAACAGAGCACTACTAAGATCAGCACGCATTAGGTTGGCTTGACGTAAATTGGCGCCCTTGAGATTTGTGCGGGCGAGGTAGGCATCAATCAGGCGAGCCTCCTGCAAATCAGCCCCCGTTAAATCTGTACGCCGCAGATCCGCTTTATTCAAAACTGCTTCCCGCAAGTTCACCCCTTGAGCTTGGGCATCATCGAGCCGCGCCTCGGAGAGAATCGCCTGACTTAAATCCGCTTGGTTGAGAATTGCTCCCCGTAGATCCGCTTGAGCCAGCCGCGACTGCCGCAAATTGCTCCCCACCAGATTTGCCTCGTAGAGAATGGCACGGGTGAGAATCGCCCCCTGAAGATTGGTATTTTCTAAATTCGCTTGGGCAAGGTTGGCGGCATTGAAGTTGGCTTCCTTGAGATTGGCGCCCTTGAGGTTCACCCGCGATAGATCTGCCCCTGCCAAATTCGTTCCTTGGAGATCCACTTGGCGCAGATCTGCACCCACCAGACTTGCCCCCTCTTGATAGTTCTCTTTGCGAAAGTTGGCACTGCGCAGACAGGAACCAGCCAAAACCGTATGACTTAAATTCACCTGCCGCAAGTCACTACTGAGGAAGTTACAGTCGCGAAAAACGGCCAATGTGAGATCTGCTCCCTGTAAATTGGCGCGATCGAACACGCAACCATGACATTGGGCATCGCGAAAATGACTGTCATTAAAAATCGCTTGGGTAAAGTTGCATCCCTCCAAGCGCGCGCCCGTCAAGAGGGCATAGCTAAAGTCCGCACGGCCAAAGTGACAAAACTGGAAATTCACCCCCTGTAAACTGGCACCGCGCAAATCAATGCCAATCAAATCGGCTCCCACGAGACTCACGCCCGCCAAATTCACACTTTGAAAATTGGTTTCGCCCTTGGCATAGCGAGCGAGCAACTCTTCAGCGTCCATGTCTATCTAAAGTAGGGAGCAACGCGCTAGGAATGCCTATCTTTAACATTGCCAGCCACCGTGCTGCAGGCCGTAGTGTTGCAGAATCTCCTCACATCGTGCTTGGGCATCTCGGTCAAGCGTCGGGGGCACAGCCACAGCAATGCCTTCAATTTGACTCAATTCATAGTCAAAGTGGGAACAGGTTTGGGGCAACAGCCGCACAGAAACCCCATCGAGTAACTGCAAGTGGGCAGCCAGCTCCCGATAGACGGCCAGTGGCATCCGAGGGTTGTAGTACACACGTTCACTCATGGGGCTGGGTCGGCGGGGTGGGCAGTGCACAACAATTGACATCATTCAAGCAAACTTTACCCCACGCTAAAGCCCAGCGCACCAGTGCCACCCGATTTTCTGATTTTGTTTTCATCAGAATATTACTGATGTGGTTATCTACCGTGCGTTTGCTGATGTCTAGTTTGGCGGCAATGTCTTGGTTGGTTAGCCCCGCCGCCACAAGCTCCAACACCTGTAGCTCACGCTCCGACAGCAGTGAATACTCCAACCGATCGTCTTGCGGTATAGACATCCCTAAATCCGTATAATTACTTAGACCCTTATATTAATTGTAGTTGACGATTTCTCTCCTTGCTGCTCTTTTAGCCCAAAACCACACGATTCCCTTACACACGCCCGGCCATCAACGGGGTCGAGGCATGGAGCCGCTGTTGCGTGCCCTTTGGGGAACGGCCTTAGCCCAAGATTTGAGTGAGTTGCCCGGCCTTGATAATTTGGCGCAGCCGACAGGGGTACTGGCAGAGGCACAGGCAGCGGTAGCGGCGACGGCGGGGAGCGATCGCGCTTGGTTTCTGGTGAATGGTGCCACCAGTGGTCTTTTAGCGGCACTTCTCGCCACCGCAGGTCCGGGCGATCGCGTTCTCGTGGGGCGCAATGTCCACCGCTCAGTGATTGCGGGACTGGTGTTAACGGGGGCGAAGCCTGTCTATTTGGGAGTGGCGGTTGATCCCCAGTGGGGGCTGCCGTTGCCCGTTACCCGTGATGTGGTTGCCGCCGGCTTAGCCACCTATCCCGATGCCAAGGCAGTGGTGCTTGTCAGTCCCACCTATGAAGGCCTCTGCTCACCCTTGGTTGAGATTGGCCAATGCGTCCATGACCACGGTTTGCCCCTCATTGTCGATGAAGCCCACGGCAGTCATTTTGCCTATCATCCCGCTTTTCCCGTTACTGCTTTGGCCGCAGGTGCGGATGTGGTGGTGCAGTCGTGGCACAAAACCCTTGGAACGTTAACCCAAACGGCCGTGCTGCATCTGAAGGGGGAGCGGGTGTCCCCTGAGCGTTTGAGTCAAGCCCTGAACCTCGTGCAAACCACCAGTCCCAGCTATTGGTTTCTGGCCGCCCTTGAGCGAGCGGGGGTGCAAATGGCTGAGCAGGGAGAGCAAATCTACGCCCGACTTCTCCACTGGATCAACACTTCTGAATGGCCTTTACCGCGCTGGCAGCCCACAGGTATCCCTCAGGATCCACTGCGATTGACCCTAGGGACTTGGCCGATCGGTCTGACGGGGTTTGCCCTAGATGAGTTGTTGCAACCGCAGATCATGGCTGAATTTCCCAGCGGGCGATCGCTCACCTTTTGCCTTGGCCTTGGTACCAGCCAAACAATGCTCGAACGCTTGGCCGATCGCCTAAAAACTGTTTACGCCGAATACTGCCACCATGCCCCTCTGCCACCACTGACTATGCCACCAATTCCTAACCTCCAAGAACCCACCCTCTCACCACGGGACGCCTACTTTTGCCCACAGGCATCAGTTCCCCTCAAGGCGGCCTTAAATGAGATTAGCGCTGAAACTATCTCCCCCTACCCACCGGGGATTCCCACGGTCATTGCTGGCGAACGGATCACTGCATCAGTGATTGAAACCTTGCAAACCCTCCAAGAACTGGGAGCAGAGATCGTGGGGGCTGCCGATCCTACGCTACAAACCCTAAGAATCTGCAAGATTTAATCTTCCCAGTCCTCCTCTTCAATGAGATGGCTCACCAAATGCTGTTCCAAGAGGGGTTGCAGGTGTTGAAAGTCTTGGGGAGAGAGGAGTTCAGGTTCTTGACCGGGGACAAGGCGAGCCACATAAAGCGTGGGACTCAGGGGCGTATAAACGCTGTATTCCCGTGTACCGCAAAAGAAGCTACTGCCAAGGGGTTGATACTCCTCAATGTCATCATCGGCTTCCACCTCAACCGAGAGAATCTCATCTTCATCCAGATCTGGCAGTTCACCCGCTACGGTGAGGGTGAGTGCAGTGCGCTTGAGAGTGAGGTTTTGTTCTTCAAGGATGGCACGGGCTGTATCAAAGACCGCATCAATTTCCTGCTCCTCTAGGGGCACTAAGGTTTCTTCCTCGTCGTTTTCGGCCACGACCGCAAAAATTTCGACAGGATAGTCCACTGGCCGCAGCAGTGCATAGGTTTCCCCTTGCACATTCAGACGAAACTCGATGTAGCAGTCGAGGAAGCGACCGTCATCATCGTAAAGGCGGAGCTGCTCCATCTCCTCCTCGAAGTCTTCCTCCTCCCAAGGCTGCTCATTACTGTTTTGCTGGTTTTGATAGTTTGAACCCATGCTGCTTCGGTAAAAAGATTCCCTATGGCATTGGAGCATACCATGCAGCGGGTCGCCGTGGGGCATTCCCTGTGGCAGCCTTGGCTAATTTTTCTCCAAAAACTTAAAATTAAGGGGAATCTAAGCCGGCAAATAGGGCGGCAACCACCTGGGCTGCCTTCTGATCGAGCTTGTGCCAGTCCACCTCCCCAGCCGAATCAAAGAGGCTGAGGTCAGCTTGCACCTCCCCCACCTGAAAGTCATGGATGCCACTGTAGTCGAGTTCTGGGGTGTACTGCTGAAAACAAATTTGGTAGCACAGCTCCCACAGGTTCACCCGCTCTTGGCGATCGCCCTGACGTAAATGCAGCCAGTAGAGAATTTGGGGTTCGGCGTCACCGCAGGGAATCTCAACGGTTTCATAGCTGCCCTGCCAAGGGGACGTTTCTAGCGATCGCCGCAGATGATCAAGCAGGCGAATCAGTGCCGGTTGAATCAGTTGTGCCGCTGCATACCAAGGGTGTTCAGTGTTGGCGGTCATGGCATTAGGCGAGTGGTTTCTTGACATTGTAGGCTTCGTGGGAGAGCACACTGCGGGGTTCAATGCGATCGCCAGTGTCATAGCACACAAGACGATAGTCATAACTCAGGGGAATACTAATCACTCGGCGATCGTGATTCAGGCGCTTGCCCTTGAACTGGCGATAGTCGGCTCCTGCAAGGAGTTCTGCAATCACTTGGCGGGCTTTGAGGACAATCCACTTCGGCAATCCCTGTAGATCCACCACATCGCTGGCAAAGGTGGCCTCCCATTCCTGCCGTGCCAAGCGTGCTTGTTCCTGTGCCAGTCGTGCCTGTTCCCGTTCTGCTGCCTCTAAAACTTTTGCTTGAGCCAACTGAGCGCAGTAGTGGCAAACCTGACCATAGCCTTGATGGCCGCAGGGAAATTGTTTCCGACGACGTGGCATAGGGCGTTCTCAAAAAAAGCAAAACAGGGCAGAGAGTTATACCCCCCACCCTGAGCATCTATTGATATTTTCCGTCTAAAGGCGTACCACCGGCAACTTAGCCGAGCAGGGCATTGGCCTTGGCCACCACATTGTCCACCGTGAAGCCAAATTTCTCCATGAGGACGTTCCCCGGAGCCGACGCGCCAAAGCGCTCGATCGACACCGTTGCATCGGCATAGCGACACCAACCAAAACTAGAAGCCGCCTCCACCGCAAGCCGTTTTACCCCCGCCGGCAGCACACTGGCTTTGTACTCAGGGGACTGCTCCTCAAAGAGTTCCCAAGAGGGCATGGACACGACCCGCACCTTCTTGCCATTGGCGCTGAGAGCTTCGGCAGCCTTGACACAGAGGGAAACTTCTGAACCGGTTCCAATCAAAATTAAGTCGGGGGTACCTTCGCAATCCACCAGGGTATAGGCACCTTTGGCGACATTGGCCGCAGAGCTACCGGCCAAGTTGGGCACATTTTGCCGCGTCAGAGCCAGTAGGGTGGGCTGTTTGCGCCGTTGGACGGCCACTTGGTAGGCACCCGAGGTTTCATTGCCATCGGCAGGACGGATCACCAGTAGGTTGGGAATGGCACGCAATGAGGCCAAGGTTTCCACGGGTTGGTGAGTGGGGCCATCTTCGCCAAGGGCAATGGAGTCGTGGGTCATCACATAGATCACCCCCGCTTGGGAGAGTGCTGAGAGGCGCAGGGCAGGCCGCAGGTAATCGGCAAAGACCAAGAAGGTGGCACAGTAGGGAATTAAGCCGGAATTGTGGAGCGCAATACCGTTGCAGATGGCAGCCATGCCGTGTTCGCGCACGCCAAAACGAATGTTGCGATTTTGGTACTGGCCTTTTTGGAAGTCACCGGAGCACTTGAGTTCGGTGAGGTTGGAGTGGGTCAAGTCCGCAGAACCGCCAATGAGTTCCGGCAGATTGGGGGCGATCGCGTTCAGGCAAATTTCTGAGTGTTTGCGGGTGGCCACAGCCTTATCTTCAGGAGTGTAGCTCGGCAGATTGGCATCCCAGTTGGCGGGCAACTCACCCCGCAGCAGCCGTTCAAATTCAGCAGCCTCCTCAGGATATTTCTGGCGATAGGTGGCGAGGGTTTGGTTCCACTCCGCTTCATAGCTCGCACCGCGCTCCACGGCTTTGCGGAAGTGGTTGAGAACATCCTCGGGGACAACAAAAGGCTCATAGTTCCAGCCAAGGTTTTCGCGGGTGAGCTTGACTTCCTCAGGCCCCAGAGCAGCACCGTGCACCCCAGCGGTGTTGGCTTTGTTGGGGGAACCGTAGCCAATCGTGGTGGTGACTTTAATCAGTGAAGGTTTATCGGTTACAGCTTTGGCGGCTTCAATGGCTTTGGCAATGCCCGCAAGATCCGTATTGCCATCGGCAACGTGCTGCACGTGCCAACCGTAGGCCTCAAAACGCTTGCAGACATCCTCTGTAAAGGCAATGTCGGTGGAGCCGTCAATGGAGATGTGGTTATCGTCGTAGAGGGCAATGAGTTTACCCAAGCCCCAGTGACCCGCAAGGGAGCAGGCTTCGCCGGAGATGCCCTCCATGTTGCAGCCATCACCAAGGATAACGTAGGTGTAGTGATCCACCAGTTTGACATCGGGCTTGTTGAAGCGAGCCGCTAAATGGGCTTCTGCCACTGCTAAGCCAACGGCGTTACAAATCCCTTGACCAAGAGGGCCTGTGGTCACCTCCACACCGGGGGTTTCAAAGTTTTCTGGGTGACCGGGTGTGCGCGATCCCCATTGGCGAAACTGTTTAATGTCCTCGATGGTGACGCTGTCGTAGCCCGTGAGGTAGAGCAGGGCATACTGCAACATACAGCCATGACCCGCCGAGAGGACAAAGCGATCGCGATTGAACCACTGCGGATTTTTGGGGTTAAACCGCATGAACTGGTTCCACAGCACATAGGCCATGGGTGCTGCCCCCATTGGCAGACCGGGGTGCCCGGAGTTGGCCTTTTGCACCGCATCGATCGCTAGGAAACGAATCGCATTAATACAGAGTTCATCAAGGGACTGAGTAACCGCAGGCATTGCTTTCTCTCTCTAATTGGGTTTGCAGCAGACAGTTAACGATCGGGAGTAAATTTGCGGAAGGCCAACGTCACGTTGTGCCCACCAAAGCCAAAGGAGTTCGACAGAGCCACCGTCACCGGACAAGCCCGGCTCTGATGGGGAACATAGTCCAGATCGCAGGCAGGATCCGGTTGCTCCAAGTTAATTGTAGGGGGGATGCGATCGTGGGCAACCGCCATCACCGTCGCGATCGCCTCAATACCCCCTGACCCCCCCAGCAGGTGCCCCGTCATAGATTTTGTCGAACTCACAGGAACGCGACGGGCATTTTCCTCGCCAAGGGCACGTTTAATGGCAGCGGTTTCCGTACTGTCGTTGGCGGGGGTACTTGTACCGTGGGCATTGATATAGCTCACCTGATCCGGGGCAATCTCCCCATCCTTGAGGCAGGCTTCAATGGCACGGGCAGCCCCTTCTCCCCCCGGTGAGGGAGCGGTCATGTGGTAGGCATCACAGGTCAAGCCGTAGCCCACCATTTCTGCATAGATACGTGCCCCCCGAGCAAGGGCAAATTCCAATTCTTCAAGGATCAAGATGCCGGCCCCTTCCCCAAGGACAAAGCCATCGCGGTTGAGGTCAAAGGGACGGCTGGCATGGTGGGGGTCATCATTGCGGGTGGACAGGGCGCGGGCTGCCGCAAAACCCGCCACCGATAGGGGGGTAATCGCCGCTTCAGTGCCGCCACAGATCATCGCCTTGGCATAACCGTGCTGCACCATGCGGAAGGCATCGCCAATGGCATTGGAACCCGCTGCACAGGCGGTCACAGAACAGGAATTGGGGCCTTTGGCACCGGTGTGAATGGCGGTGAGTCCGGCGGCCATATTGGCAATCATCATCGGGATCATAAAGGGACTACAGCGATCGGGCCCCTTGGTGAGATAGACCTCCTGCTGATCCTCCATCACCTTTAGGCCGCCCACACCCGTACCAATAATGATGCCGATGTCAGTGGCATTGCCCTCGTCAATCGTCAATTGGGCATCCGCAAGGGCTTGCTTGCTGGCAGCCACGGCAAATTGAGCAAAGCGATCCATGCGTTTGGCATCTTTGCGATCCATGTAGAGGGTGGGATCAAAGCCACGCACCTCACCCGCAATGCGGCAGTCATGACGACTGGCATCAAAAGCCGTGATGTAATCAATGCCGTTGCGACCGGCCATTAACCCTTCCCAATACTCCGCAAGGGTGTTGCCGAGGGGGGTAATTGCGCCCATCCCCGTGACAACGACCCGTTTTTGGTGCGCCTTTGCCATGGATCTATGCAGCTACCTTATTGTTGATAAAGTCAAGGACATCTTGGACGGTTTTCAGTTTTTCTGCCTCTTCATCGGGAATATCCACACCAAACGCTTCCTCAAGGGCCATGATCAACTCCACGGAGTCAAGGGAGTCAGCATTGAGATCCTCGGCAAAACTTGCTTCGGGCACAACTTTTTCTGCATCAACACTGAGTTGATCGGCAACAATGGCTTTTACTTTTTCGAGAATTTCAGATTGATTCATAGATGCCTTAACTGGATGGACAACGATTGAGAACAGTAATTGATGCGGGCGATCGCCATTCCTCAAATCTAGGATGTTTCGTGCCCAGAATCAACGCGCCATAATTATAGGACAGATTGGGGATCCCCTAAGATACTCCTGCAACTGTGATAAGCTACAGTTTGGATACTTGACACCAACAACGCTACATCCACTGTTGCCCTCCCTTCACCGAGTTGCCGATGCATTTTACGATTGCCAGTCTGCTTGCCAACTTTAGCGAAGATAAATTTGTTGCCCCCAAAGTTCTCGAAAAAAAACTCGGCTGTGACGATCCTGAGAGCCAGCGAGAACTGGAAATTGCCCTTGATGCCCTAGAACGCATTGGCCTGCTCATCAAAGAACGGGGCAAGTATCGCCGCGCCAGTGATGATGGGTTGATTGAAGGGCGGCTGCGCTGCTCCAGCAAGGGCTTTTGCTTTGCCATTCAAGATACCGAGGGTGCTGAAGATATTTTTGTGCGCGAGCATCAACTCAGTACCGCTTGGAATGGCGATCGCGTGCTGGTGCGGGTCACCCGTGAAGGCCGCCGCAAGAAATCTCCAGAGGGGGAAGTGAAACTGATCCTGGAGCGGGGAAATCCCTCGGTGATTGCCCGCGTGAAACAGACCGAAGATGGGTTTCGCGCCACGCCCCTCGACGATCGCCTGCTCTTTGAAATTGCCCTTGAACCCAATGACCTCGTGCCCGATCTATCCACGGTGGTGGATCAACTGGTGCATGTGAACATTCGCCGCTATCCCTTGGGGGGGTACCTGCCGACGGGGGAAATTGGCCAGATCCTAGGGAGTGATGCCCAATCGGCGCCTGCTTTGGACTTGATTTGCTGCAAACACAACCTTGTCCGCCAATTTAGCCCAGCCCTGCGGACAGCAGCCGCCACCTTGAATGCCCAGTTGGAAACCTTGGACTTGAGCGATCGCCAAGACCTGCGGGAATTGGTCACCATTACCTTAGTGGCTCCCGGCCAAGAACCCCAAGTGGCCTTTTCTCTCGATGCCCTTGAGCAAAATCTCTGGCAGTTGGGGATTCACATTAGCGATGTGGGGGGATTGCTCCCCCGCGATGAACTGCTGGATCGCACTGCTCGCCGTCAGGGCATGACCCTCGCCACCCCTGAATTGAGTTTGCCCCTATTGCCGCAGGAACTGGAGAGGCTGCGCTTGCTACCGGGGGGTGATCGCGCTGCCATTTCGCTGCTGATGGTGATCAACAATGCCGGTGAAGTTCAGGCCTACAGGATTTACCGCAGTTGTATCCGTGTGGATGCCTGTGTCACTAGCGAGCAGGTGGCGGCCACCCTTGCCCTCGGGGATAGTTCCGGTGATTGGTTGCGTGCCCTAATTCACCTTGCCAATGCCGTCAGTCAGCAGCGACAGGCACGGGGGAGCATTGAAGTCACCCCAGCGGATGCCCTCAGCCTTGCCTATGCCGATGAGGGTCTCGCCCCCGCCATTCCCCTACCGAGGGTCACCCCTTGGACAAGCTTAGTGATCCTTGCTAATGAACTCCTTGCCCGTCATTTGGCGAAGTTGGGGGTACCGGCCCTCTACCGCACGCAGCCTGTGCCCGAACTCTATGCGGTGCAGGATTTTCTCAAGCTCTGCCAAAATCTCAACTTGCCCTTGAGCCTAGACAATCCCGCCCAGGTCACACCCCGCGACTGTCAGCGCTTTATGGCGCAATTGGCCACCTCGGATCTGGCAGCCGTGTTGCAGGAACTGTTGCTCGATAAACTCAAACCCGCCAGCGATGCCGCCGTGGCGCTGCCCCACTTTAGTTTGGCCACTGGCGGGGGCTATGGCCATTTCTGCTCACCCCTGCAACGCTACACTGACATTGTCAATCAGCGCATTTTGCACATTCTTCTGACGGAAGGGCGCGATCGCCGAGGGCCACGGGCAAAAGAGCGCGTCAATCTTGGCGAGTCCAGTTGCTTGGAGCAGGTGAATTGGACCGTCTTCACCACTGATACCCAGCGGGAAGTGGAGACCCTCGTTAATGAATTAGCCCCCCACCTCCAAGAACGGGAGCGGCAAACCTACACGGCTTGGAAGGATTTGGTGGGGTTGCAACGGGTGCGCCAAGTCCAAGCCTGCATCGGCGAAGTGCGTCCCGGTATCATTACCGGCGTGCAGTCCTATGGCTTCTTTGTGGAACTGATTGACTTTAATGTTGAGGGCTTAGTCCACGTCAGCTCCCTTAAGGATGACTGGTATGAATACCGTGCCCATGCCCAAACCTTGACGGGTCGGCGTAACCGCTTGCGCTACCGCTTGGGCGATCGCGTTGAAGTCCTGATTAAAAATGTCGATTCCTACCGCCAGCAGGTGGATTTGGCCGTCATTAGTGGTGGCTCCCAAGCGACGGAAGAAGATCTCAACGGCAGCAGTGACGGCGGCGAAGCCCTCACCCCTTCTGAGGATGACGCCCCTGAAGATCTCTAAACCAGCAGTTGACGTTTTGCAGGGAGTGGGCAGCGGTTGAAAGTCGTTTATTTTGGCACACCGGAGTTTGCCCTTGCGCCGCTACAACGGCTGCTGGAAACAGAGACCTATCAAGTGTTGGGGGTGGTCACCCAGCCCGATCGCCGACGGGGACGGGGCAACCAATTATCGCCTTCGCCGGTCAAGGCCTTAGCGCTTCGCCACGGGTTACCGGTTTGGCAGCCGGAACGTCTGCGTCGGGATCCAGAACTGCCTGAGGTCTTGCGATCGCTAGGCGCCGATGTCTTTGTGGTGGTGGCCTACGGTCAAATCCTGCCCCAGTCGATTCTTGAGATTCCCCGTTACGGCTGCATCAATATCCACGGCTCGCTGCTGCCCAAGTATCGCGGTGCCGCTCCGATTCAGTGGGCCCTCTACCACGACGAAGGGGAAACCGGCGTGACGACGATGCTGATGGATGCGGGTATGGACACAGGTCCAATGCTCCTGAAGCGAAAAGTAACGATTCATTTAGGGGATAACGCTGCTACCCTCAGTGCCAAGCTCAGTGACATGGGTGCTGACCTTCTACTAGAAACCTTGCAGCAACTGCCACAGCTTCAACCCCAACCCCAAAACGACGCTGAGGCTACCTATGCACCGCTGATTCAAAAAAGTGACTATGCCATTGATTGGGGGCGATCGGCCCTAGCCCTTCACAATCAAGTGCGCGCCTTTTACCCCTATGCCTCTACCCAGTGGCAAGACACCCCCTTGAAACTGCTGCAAACTTGGCCATTGGTGCCCGAAGTGGCCGCCGAATTACCGGAACCCTTACACTCTTTTGCCTGCGAGGAGCCTGAGGCATCTCCCGCGCCGGGTACAGTGGTGGAGCTAATTAAGGGGTGGGGCCCTGTGGTACAGACGGGCAAGGGTCGCCTGCTGCTGAGTCAAGTGCACTTGAGTGGTCGCAAAGCCCAATCGGGATGGGATTTTGTCAATGGGGTACGGCTGGCGATCGCCACTCAATTCGGGATTGTGCCCTCAGCTCTGTAACTGAGTTTTAAGCACGCGAGGCTTAATGTAACTAAATGTTACGATTTTGCTGTTTTGACAGCATTTCACCTTGACACCCCTCGGATCGGCTCACTACACTGGCACACATACCTAGGTACGTCTCTAACCCCTATGGAAGATAAGCAAAAGGTTACGTTGTATCTGTCCCCCGATGTGCACCGCCAGCTCAAGATTGCCGCTGTGGTCGAGCAGGAAACGATGTCCACCCTTGCTGAACGTGCCATTGAGTTTCTACTGGCTCACCCGGAAGTACTGGCGGAATATGCCGAACAAAAACATGGCAATGTGCATCGGGTTTACCACTGCCCAGAGTGTGCTAGTGCCCTTGTCCTGCGGGGGGATGAGCTAACGGCCTTGGTCAATCAGCCCACGGTGATTGATGACGACAGCCTCAGTGTTCCTTCGCTCTCCGTCGAGTTGGTGTCTGCCCGCTAGGCCAGTGGCGGGGGTGTTGGGTCAGCCTTGAAAGAAGGAGGTGATTGCTGTGCAAGAAGAATTGAGTATCCTAATCCAAGCGCAATATCCCTTGATCTACCTCCTGACCTCTGAAGAAGAGCGGGCTGAGCAGGCGATCGCCACCATTGCCCAAAGTCAAGTCGGGCCTCAAGGGCGGTCTCCCCGCAAGCTCTACATCTGGACAGTGACCCACGGCATGGTCGAGTATGGCCATCCCCGCAACAATAGTCACCACAACACTGTCTCACCGGAAGCCGCCATTCAATGGGTTGTTCACCAACGGGAACCGGGCATCTACGTCTTCAAGGATTTGCACCCCTTCATTGATTCGCCCCCTGTGACTCGTTCTTTACGGGACGCGATCGCCAGCTTCAAGAGCAGCCACAAAACCATTATTCTCATGTCCCCGGAAGCGGCGCAGCGGATTCCCGTCGAACTGGAAAAGGAAATCGTTGTTGTTGACTACCCCCTACCTAGTATCAACGAACTAGATGAGGTGCTCGGGGAGCAACTGGATCCCCGCAATCGCCGCCTCACCCCCGAAGCACGGGAAAAACTCGTCAAAGCCACCCTTGGCCTGACGCGGGATGAAGCCGAAAAAGTCTTTCGCAAAGCCAAAGTGACCGCTGGGCGCCTTACGGAAGCCGAGGTGGACATCATCCTCTCTGAGAAAAAGCAACTCATCCGCCGCAATGGCATCCTCGAGTATATGGAAGTGGATGAAACCATTGATTCGGTCGGCGGTTTAGAGGAGCTGAAAGTCTGGTTACGCCAACGCGCCAACGCCTTCAGTGAAAAAGCGCGGGAATACGGCTTACCGCAACCGAAGGGGATGTTAATTTTGGGTGTGCCCGGCTGTGGGAAGTCCCTGATTGCCAAAACCACCTCTCGCCTTTGGGGCTTGCCGTTGCTGCGCCTTGATATGGGTCGGGTCTATGACGGTTCAATGGTGGGGCGATCGGAAGCCAATTTGCGCAATGCCCTGAAAACCGCTGAATCCATTTCCCCTGCCATTCTCTTTATTGATGAAATGGACAAGGCCTTTGCTGGTGGGGCAGGCTCCTCGGACTCCGATGGCGGCACCTCGAGTCGGATTTTTGGCTCCTTCCTGACTTGGATGCAGGAGAAAAAGTCTCCCGTCTTTGTCTTGGCGACGGCCAACCGCGTCGAACGGCTTCCCGGTGAATTTTTGCGCAAAGGTCGCTTTGATGAGATTTTCTTTGTGGATCTGCCCAATGCCGAGGAGCGCAAGGAAATCTTTCGCATTCACCTCACCAAGCGCCGTCGCGAGATTGATCGCTTTGACCTAGAGCAACTGGCCAATATCTGTGATGGCTTTTCAGGTGCCGAGATTGAGCAGGCCATCATTGCTGCCATGTACGAAGCCTTTGCTCAAGGGCGCGAGTTTACCCAGTTAGACATTATTGCCGCTAGCCGTGCCACTCAACCCCTTTCCAAGACGATGCAAGAGCAGGTCACGGCACTGCGTGATTGGGCACGCCAACGGGCGCGTCCGGCGGCTGCTTCAGTGGCTGAATACCAGCGACTGGAGTTCTGACAAGCTTCCTTCTGTCTGCCCTGCGCAGATGGGAGAAAGACCCGACCACAGGGGTTTGGTTCGCCATAAATTGTGGTTCATTCAGTCCAATGTTTCTGTCTCAATCTGGAGGAAATCCACATGTCTCACTTCAGCACCCTGCGTACGAAAATTACCGATGCTGAAATCTTGAAAGCGTCCCTGCGGGATCTGGGCATTACGGTGAAAACCAATGCCGATGTGCGTGGCTACAATGGCCAACGTGTTCGCTCTGACATCGTCGCTGTCCTCGATGGCGAGTATGATCTGGGCTGGTCTCGCAATGCTGATGGCACCTTTGATCTGATTGCTGACCTCTGGGGTGTGGCCAAAAAACACAACCAAACCGAGCTGATCAACTCGATCAACCAAAAATATGCCATCAACAAAACCTTGGCTGAGGTGAAGCGTCCTGGCCTTCAGAACGCCAACGTCAAGCTTGTGGTGCATAGCTAATCCTGTTGCCAATTGCTTTGTACTGTCTAGCGCGCGTTCCCAAGTAATCCGCTGGCTGACTCCCTAGGGGTCGGCCTCTTTTTTTATCTCAGGATTATGAATATGGTATTTTGGCGGTACAGGGAAGGATGGCTTGTAGTTATTGAGTTCTGGCCAGCACATTCAAGAGCGCTTTTCTCCAGAGGCTCAGCTAGTCATTGCCAGTGGAGATGTCTGTGAGGTGATTCGTCAGGTGCCGGATGAGGCTATGACGCTCATCTTCACGTCGCCGCCCTACAACCTCGGCAAGGCCTATGAAACGCCGGTGGCGATCGAGGACTATCTCCAAAGCCAAAGCCAAGTAATTGCCGAGCTATATCGAGTGCTGCGGCCAGAGGGAAGTTTGTGCTGGCAAGTGGGGAATTTTGTTCAAGGGGGAGAGGTTTATCCCTTAGATATTTTGTTTTATCCCCTGTTCAAGCGGTTGGGTTTGAAGCTGCGCAATCGGATCATCTGGAAATTTGGCCACGGTCTCCATGCCACAAAGCGTTTTTCTGGCCGCTATGAAACGATTCTCTGGTTTACAAAGTCCGATCACTACATCTTTAATTTGGATGCCGTGCGTATTCCGGCTAAGTATCCGGGGAAACGCCACTTCAAAGGCCCCAATAAGGGCAAACCCTCGGGCAATCCCTTGGGCAAAAATCCATCCGATGTCTGGGAAATCGTTGTTCAGGATTGGCAAGAACTGGTGTGGGATATTCCCAATGTCAAGTCTAATCATCCTGAAAAAACACTGCATCCCTGCCAGTTTCCCATTGAGCTGGTGGAGCGGTGTGTCCTTGCCCTCAGCCATGCAGGGGATTGGGTCTTTGACCCCTATATGGGGGTAGGATCATCCCTCTTGGCTGCCCTAATGCACGATCGGCGGGCGATGGGCTGTGAAAAGGAACCCGCTTATGTCAACATTGCTCGCCAACGGATTCAGGCCTATGAAAATGGCACCCTGCCCTACCGCCCCCTCGGCAGACCGGTGTACACCCCCACAGGACATGAGAAAATAGCGCAAATTCCTGAAGAGTGGCAACAGTGAATTGGCGATCGCTCGCTGAACTAGTACGCATTCAATCCAAGTGGGTGACCTTGATTGCCGAGACGTGGCTGACGGACACGGGTGAAACCCATTGGCGACCACTATAGCTTTAGAACATGGATTGAATATGGCCTCAAGCAAGCCAAAGATACTTTGAGATGGGCGGACTTTCGCATGACCCGTTATGAGCAAATCGAGAGATGGTGGGAGTTAGTCAACTGCCTAAACCGACTAAAGAAGGATATAGTGATTCCGTATTGCCTTGTTTCAAGGCCTTCTGTTCCACTCTAGCCAATCGATCCCAAGGGCAGTGCCCTACTGTTACCCTCTGTGATGTTTCGACACAATGGGATGTAAATGTTCATACTGCGATGTCTGTTTTGAGGAGTTTCCATCCCTGTGAAAAGCGCTGTAGCATAAATAGGAACGCAATGAGGGGAGGTTTGGGTGACCAAAAAACGGGTCCTTTCGGGAGTGCAGCCTACGGGCAGCCTGCATTTGGGGAATTATCTCGGAGCAATTCGCAACTGGGTGGCGGGTCAAGCAGCCTATGAAAATTATTTTTGCGTTGTAGATTTACACGCTATTACCGTCCCCCACGATCCAGCAGAACTCGCAGCCAATACCTATACGGTGGCTGCTTTGTATTTGGCCTGTGGCATTGACCCTGCCCACGCCACCATTTTTGTGCAATCCCACGTCAGCGCCCACGCCGAACTCACTTGGTTACTCAACTGCATTACCCCCCTCAACTGGCTGGAGGACATGATCCAGTTCAAGGAAAAGGCGGTCAAACAGGGGGAAAATGTCGCGGCGGGACTCTTGGACTATCCTGTGCTGATGGCAGCAGATATTTTGCTCTACGATGCCGATCTGGTTCCTGTGGGGGAAGATCAAAAGCAACACTTGGAACTGACCCGCGATATTGCCGCTCGTGTGAACTACCTCTTTGCCCGCAATCAGCCGCCCATTCTCAAGCTGCCGGAACCCTTGATTGCCAAGGCGGGGGCACGGGTGATGAGTCTCACCGATGGCACCAAGAAAATGTCGAAGTCGGATCCCTCGGAACTCAGTCGCATTAACCTTTTGGACCCGCCGGATGAGATTCGCAAGAAGATCAAGCGCTGCAAAACTGACCCGATTCGTGGCTTGACCTTTGACGATCCCGATCGCCCCGAAGCGAATAACCTGCTGAGCCTCTATCAAGTGCTCACGGGAAAAACCAAAGAGGCAGTGGCGGCAGAATGTGCCGATATGGGCTGGGGACAGTTTAAGCCCCTACTCACGGATGCGGTAATTGCCACCCTAGAGCCGATTCAGCAACGCTACAACGAGATCATGGCGGATCCCAGCTACCTCAAGGATTTGCTGAAAAAAGGGCAAGAGCAGGCCGCGAGTGTGGCCAATGCCACCTTAGAGCGGGTGAAACTCGCCTTTGGGTTTACCCTGCCGTGACAGTGATGCGACGGCTCGGGCAAGGCTGGCGGGCATTTTGGCGGCGATCGCGCCTTGTCAATGACGAACCCCTGAATCGGGTGAGTCTGATTGTCATTATCTTGGTGGATATTTTTATCCTCATTAATGTCTTTAGTGGCCTCAGCGAAATTAGCAATTGGCCCTTGAGTCCCAGTCAAGCCCAGCCCTGTTATGCCCCTTGGCAAGCCTATCGCCAAGACACCGCCGGCAATCGCGACATTCGTTTTCTAGAGCAGCAGATTAGCCTTGACCCCCCGCCCCAGACCGCTGTGGAGCGGCTACAGGAAAGCAGCAAGGGCAAGCTGGGAACCATCTCCGCCATTTGCTTTACCTATGCAGAGTATCAAGATGCCGTCAACCGCCCCACCTATCGGCAGCGACTCCAGCAACGACAGCAAAAACAGGCGCAAATTCAAACCCTCGAGGCCACCAATGCCCGCATTCGTGAAGAGTATGACTCGACGCTATTAGAGCAGCTTGCGGGGCAACCCCCGGATCAATCGATCAACCTAGTAGAAGCCGCCAAGGCCAAAGCCACCCTTGAGGCCAACAACCGCCAGATTGCCGCTCTCAAAAATGAGATTGCCGCCCTTGAACAGGCGATTCTGCAAGAAGCCGATAGCCAAGCCTTCTTGAAATTTTTAGCCGAGGACGCCACCTTTGCCCAGCTCGAGAGCCAATATCAGCGCTCTCAGTTTTGGTACCCCAGTCTCCAATTTGTTCTCCAAGCCCTCTTTCTCTTACCGCTGATTGCGATCGCGCTGCTGGTGCATCGTTTTGCCGATCGCCGCCGTTATGGCCTGCTTGCCCTCATGAGTTGGCACCTGCTGGTGATCTTCTTGATCCCCTTGGTGCTGAAGATTTTTGAACTGTTGCAGGTGGGGGCACTCTTTGAATGGCTGTCTCATGTCATTCTGGCCCTCTTTGGCGGCCTGCTCTTTTTGGTCAGCTACCTCTATATCCTGCTCATTCCAGCGGTGGGGTTTGGCATTATCAAGGTGGCACAAGCTCTTTTTCTCAATCCACAGCGACAGGCGGCAGGGCGCATTCAAAAACAACGCTGTGTCCGTTGTGGCAAACGGTTGCGGGATCTTGATCAACACTGTCCCCACTGTGGCTATTTGCAGTGGATGCCCTGTCCCAATTGTCAGCAGCCCACCTATCGCCACTTACCCTATTGTCGTCACTGCGGTGAAGCGACCCGTTCTTCTGGCTAGTCCTTGCTGGGGCGGTTGAGCCAGTCGGCACACTCGCGCTGTAACCCCTGCAATGTCATATTGGGTACGCGCTCAGCGGCAAAGGCCTCAGCTTCAATCGGAATGTCTTCGGGGGCATAGCCACTCTTCCGGTAGAGATCTGCCACAATACCGGGGCTGACGCGAATGCCCACGGGCACCAAGGAATCCAAATCTCGTTTCGCCGCAAAGCAGGCTTGAACGACATGCCAGCCCTCATGGCGCAGCGTTTCGATAAAAATCGGCCAATGGGCAAGGGCGCGGGGACGCAAGATCAAGCGATCGCGACTAAAACTATAGGAACCGTAATTATCATCTTGGCGTTGACGGATATAGACGGTGGTGCCTGTGCGCAAAATCGTGCGAATCAACTGATAGGCTTCTACCTCAGCACTATTTTGCAGCCGAAAACGGGCAGGATCGCGGCGCGGATAATAGACCAAATCAAAGAGAAGCTGAATATCCTCATCAGAACCGTCAATGGGGATCAAATCCCGCTGGGCTAGACCGGGGGATGGGGAAACGACAAGGGCGATCGCCAACGTCAATGTCGATAAAGAAACCCGCAGCCAGCCTTGAATTTGTTTTTGCAACACAATGATCAACCCCCTGCCTTTGGGGAATGCTGCTTCTAACCTAGCAATTTTGATGGCGGCCTAAACGGGTTCTCTATCACGATCTCACAGCGATCCCCGTGAGCGGTTACAGCCCTTTTCACAATGATGAGATCAGCCTGAAAACTGCTCTTTGCAAGGATGAAGCGACTTTAGTGCCCCAATAGTTTAGAAAAGGGCTGTATGATGGACTTAGAAAGAGGCAACAAATAATATTCCTTGATAAATTTTTGTATAGTTTGTGATTTTAATGTGTTGAATGATGACTTAGCAATGATTGAGAAACTCCTTGTTTTGTCCGCTGTTGATGACTGCCCTTCAGAATCACTTGCGACCGTTGAAGTAGCCGCAGAAGACTCTGTGCAACAATATCCTCAAAAAAAATGCTTATCGCCATCTATCAACTTATTACTGATCGAAAACATCCCCCAATCGGGTGAAATTTTATATCCCCATCTCGCCGAGATTGATTACATTTGCTATCAAGTTCACACCTGTCTCTATTCTCATTTAACCCCCGGTGTGGTTGCTCAGGCCAAACCCAATCTCCTTATCCTCATTGCTCAAGGGGATCACGTTCTTAAATCAGTGCAAACACTCCAACAACGCTATCCACAGTTGCCCCTAGTTGTGATTGATCCCAGCGATCGCCCTGACTTGGCAACTCAGATACTCCACAGCGGTGCTCAGGACTACTTGAGCTTTCAGGAACTCAGCCCCAACTTGCTGGCGCGCAGTATCCGCCATGCCATCGATCGCCATCAGGTGGAACAGCAACTCCTGCGCCAAGCCCAATACGATCGCCTGCTGGTACAAATTACCCAGCACATTCACCAAACCCTTGAACTTTCAACGATTCTCGAAACTGCCGTCAAGGATGTGCGAGAACTCCTCGGGTGCGATCGCGTGCTCATTTATCGTTTCCTCGATGATTGGCGCGGCATTATGGATGTTGAAGCCGTCGTTCCCCCTTGGTTGTCGGCCCTTGGGGATGTGGTCGGGGATTCCTGTTTTACAGAGCGATATATTGAAGCCTACAAGCGCGGTCGCATCCATGTCGTGAATAACTTAGACCTGGCCTCTGTCGCTCCCTGCTATCGGGATTTGCTAGCGCACTATCAGGTCAAGGCCAATCTGGTGGTACCAATCGTCGTGGAAGGGCGGCTCTGGGGGTTGCTCATCTGTCATCAATGCGCCCAGCCCCGCGACTGGCAAGACAGTGAAATTGAACTGATTAAGCAGATTTCAACCCAGTTGGCGATCGCCATCCTGCAAGCGGAACTCTACCAAAAAGCCCAAAGGGAAATTCAAGAGCGCAAAGAAGTCGAAGCCCAACTCCTTTACCAAGCGCGCCATGACCGCCTCACCCATTTACCCAATCGCTGGCTCTTTGAGGAGCAGGTTCGCCTCACCCTCAGCCATGCCGCAGAGCACCCCGACTTCCACTACGCCGTTCTTTGTTTGGATTTAGATCGCTTCAAGACCCTCAACGACAGTCTCGGACATTCCATTGGTGATTTGTTTCTGCAAGCATTTGCCAAGCGGCTCACTCGCTGTGTCAGTCCTCAAGATGTGGTGGCACGTTTAGGTGGTGATGAATTTGCCGTGTTGCTCAACGACATTCAGGGGCTAGAACAGGCTCAAGCCATTGCCCAAAGATTGCGGGAGCGCCTCAGCCAACCCTTTGAAATTGATCACTACACCCTCTATAGCACTGTGAGTATTGGCCTAGTGATGGGGGATGCCCACTACGGGAGTAGTGAAGAACTTTTGCGGGATGCCGATATGGCCATGTACCACGCCAAAACCAAAGGGCACAATCGCATAGATATCTTTGATCCCCTCATGCTGCAACAGGTGCGCGATCGCCTGCATTTAGAAGTGGAACTGCGGCAAGCCATTGAACAGGGTGACTTTGCCTTACACTACCAGCCAATTGTCAATCTCCGTAGCCAATCCCTGAGAGGGTTTGAGGCACTGCTCCGCTGGCAAAAGGGCGACACCCTCATCTCCCCGGAAGTCTTTATTCCCGTTGCTGAAGAAACGGGGCTGATTTTTGAACTCTCCCGCTGGGTCTTGCACAATGCCTGTGAACAGTTGCAGCAGTGGCAACAGCGTTATCCCAAGCTTCAATCCGTGGGCTTTACGATGAGTATCAATCTGTCCGCCAATCAATTTTCGTTGCCTACCCTTGTATCTGAGATTGAGCAAACCCTCGAGCACCACCATTTAGCCGGTCAATTTCTCAAGATTGAAATTACTGAAAGTACATTGATGCAGCATTTGGACTCTGCCCGCGAAATTCTCGCCGAGCTGAAGGCGATGGGGGTGCGCATTAACATTGATGACTTTGGCACCGGGTATTCCTCCCTGAGCTATTTGCGCAATCTGCCTCTCGATGGCATTAAAATTGACCGCTCCTTCATTTCCCAAATGGATCGCAGCCAAGAAGACCTAGAGGTGGTCCACACGATTTTGGTGCTGGCGCGCAACCTCCATCTTGATTGCATTGCCGAGGGCATTGAAAACACAACTCAACTGCAACTGTTGCGATCGCTGCGCTGTCCCTCTGGTCAAGGCTATCTTTTTGCCCCACCGCTGACTACGGACAAGGCTGAGGTGTATCTACAGGAACACATCCTTTAACAACACCAGCACCTTCAAGTCAAGTTCAATCGAAAAATGAATAACAAATTGACTTGCCATCATTCCCTACGCCCTTCAATCAATTGGGCAAATTGTGCTGATAGAGGGGCTTAATTACATTAGCTGAGGTTATAAATTCTATAAAAAAGTTCATCTCAGTTTATAGGATAGGCCTATGTCTTTTTGACAGGTTGGAGTGATAGATTGTTCTCAATCCAAATTTCGGTCTTTCGTCACCGCTAATTGGAAAACCTGTCCCAACCTATTGGTCTGGTAATCAGATTCTTTTGTCAATTATTTATTGTTCTCGATATAGGTCACGCTATGTCTCAATTGTCACGTCGTCGTTTTCTAATGACTGCCACTGCTACCGCCATGGGGGCGATCGCCCTCAAGGGATGTGCGCCCGCAGAAACTCCCCAAGGACAACAGCAGGGAGGAGGAACTACCACTACGGGGGCAGTGGAAACAGACACGATTAAATTAGGTTTTATTCCCATTGTTGAATCAGCCCCTCTGATTATTGCTAAAGAAAAAGGTTTCTTTGCCAAGCATGGTCTCACCAATGCTGAAATCTCCAAGCAAGCCAACTGGGCCAGTGCCCGGGACAATGTGGTGATTGGCTCTGCTGCCGGCGGGATTGATGGTGGTCAATGGCAGATGCCCATGCCCTACCTGATCAGTGAAGGCATTATCACCCTCAACAATCAGAAAGTGCCAATGTACGTTTTGGCACAGTTAAATACCCAAGGCAACGGGATTGCCATTTCCGGCGCCAACAAGGGCAAAGGCTTACACCTCAAAATCGCTGATCCCGACTACATCAAAGGCTTTGCTGCCAACAATGGCCGTAAGTTCAAAGCTGCCTACACCTTTCCCAACGCCAACCAAGACCTGTGGATCCGCTACTGGTTTGCCGCTAATGGCATTGACCCCGATCGCGACATCGAACTCCTAGCCGTTCCTCCCGCTGAAACAGTTGCCGGTATGCGCAATGGTACGATGGACGCTTTCAGTACCGGTGATCCTTGGCCTTTCCGCATTGTTAGCGAAGACATTGGTTTTATGGCTGCTCTGACTGCTCAGATGTGGCCCTACCACCCCGAAGAGTACCTAGCCGTGCGGGCTGACTGGGTCGATAAACACCCCAACGCCACCAAAGCGCTCCTGAAAGCCGTCATGGAAGCTCAGCAGTGGTGTGATGACAAGGCCAACCGTCCTGAGCTGATTCAAATCTGTAGCCGCCGTGAGTACTTTAATGTTCCCGGTAACATCCTCACTCCCCCCTACGAAGGCACTTACACCATGGGAGATGGTCAACCGAATTTCAACGACTTTAACATGGGCCCCCTGTACTGGCGCGATCCCAATGGCAATAGCATCTCCTACCCCTACAAGAGCCACGACCTCTGGTTCTTGACCGAAAACCTGCGCTGGGGCTTCAACGCCGATAAACTCAAGGACTTTGACAACATCAAGCAAATGATTGGGCGTGTCAACCGCAGCGATCTCTGGCAAGAGGCCGCCAAAGAGTTAGGGGTGCCAGCGGCTGAAATTCCCACCACCGACTCGCGGGGCGTTGAGACCTTCTTTGACGGCATCAAGTTTGATCCCGATAACCCCCAAGCCTATCTGGACAGCCTCACAATCAAAGTCAAGTCTTAGTCATTTCGTTGCTACTCAATAGGAGACTTCCATGGCTGTTGCATCTGTGCGCCGTAATGGCAATACCAATCCCCTCATGAAGTTTCTGCGCCAGCAGGGGGCGGATTTTTACCTACCGATTATGGGTGTGATTGGGTTTCTGGTGGTTTGGCAGATTCTCTCTTCAACCAAAATTCTCTCGCTCCCGGGCCCGATTCAAGTGTTTGCCGATGAGCGCAGTCGCTATTTGATCTTTCACCCCTTTTATTACAACAGCCCCCTTGATCAGGGGTTGGCACGCCAGACCCTCATTAGTTTGACCCGTGTTGCTCAAGGCTATGGGTTAGCTGCCATTGTCGGAATTACGCTGGGGATTTTGGTGGGTACTAGTAAAGCGCTGAATAAGTCCCTCGACCCCATCTTTCAATTTCTGCGCATGGTGGCACCCTTGGCGTGGGTACCTATCTCCCTTGCGGCGTTGCGCCAAAATGAACCCGCTGCGATCTTTGTGATCTTCATTACCTCCATCTGGCCGATCCTCATCAATACTGCTGTGGGCGTACGGGAAATTCCCCAAGACTACAAAAATGTGTCGCGGGTACTGCGGCTGTCAAAGAAAACGTTTTTTCTGAAAATTCTCTTGCCCTCGGCATTGCCCTACATTTTCACGGGCTTGCGCATTGCCATTGGCTTGGCATGGCTGGCGATTATTGCCGCTGAAATTGTCATGTCGGGGGTAGCGGGCATTGGCTTCTTTATTTGGGATGCCTACCAGCAAAACTACGTCACGGAAATTATTGTGGCGGTGGTCTATATCGGTGCCATTGGCCTGATTTTGGATCGCTTGGTGGGCTTCCTGCAAAGCAAAATTGCACCGGCAAATCGCTAGGAGGGAATCATGGGTGTTTTTGTGGCTGTGGATCAGGTGGAGAAGGTCTTTGACCTCACGAATGGCGGGCAATATCTCGCCCTCAAAGGGATTGACCTGACGATTCAAAAGGGGGAGTTTATCTCGCTGATTGGTCACTCTGGCTGTGGCAAGTCCACGTTACTGAATATGATTGCCGGTTTAGATCTGCCCACTTCAGGGGTAGTGACGTTGGAGGGACAGCGGGTGCGCCAACCGGGCCCCGATCGCATGGTGGTCTTTCAAAACTACTCACTGCTGCCATGGCTGTCGGTACGCGAGAACATTGCCCTAGCAGTGGATGAAGTGCTCGATCACCTCACTCCGGCTGAACGGCGGCAAATTGTCGAGTCCCATATTGACCTCGTGGGGTTGCGCCCCCATGCCCACAAACCACCCACCATGCTCTCTGGCGGTCAGAAACAACGGGTGGCGATCGCCCGTGCCCTCGCGATTCAGCCGAAGCTGCTGCTGCTGGACGAACCCTTTGGTGCCTTAGATGCTCTGACGCGGGGTAATTTGCAGGAACAATTGATGAAGATCTGCGAAGCCCAGCAGGTGACGGCGGTGATGGTCACCCATGACGTCGATGAGGCAGTGCTGCTCTCGGATCGGATTGTCATGCTCACCAATGGTCCCGGCTCCAAAATTGGCGGCATTCTTGAGGTGGATATTCCCCGTCCTCGGCAGCGGATGGCCGTTGTCGAGCACCCCAGTTACTACAGTCTGCGCAGTGAAATCATCTATTTCCTCAACCAGCAAAAACGGGTGAAACAGTTGCAGGCGCGGCGCAAACCGGCCATTGCCCGCCATGGTCTCGAAAAAACGAATCTGGAAATTGGCTTTGTGCCCTTGACCGCCTGCGCTCCTATTGCCATTGCCTACGAAAAGGGGTTCTTTGCCCACCATGGCCTAGAGGAAGTCTCCCTTGTGCGCGAGAGCAGTTGGCGAGGTATTGTGGATGGGATTGCCGCAGGCTACCTCGATGCCGCTCAAATGCCAGCGGGGATGCCCGTGTGGTTTACCTGTGGCGGTCATGAAGAGCAGCCGCTGCCTGTGGTCAGTGCCCTCACCCTCAGCCGTAATGGTAATGGCATCACGCTGAAAAAGGAATTTGCCGAGCAGGGGATTCGTACCCTGAGTGACTTTCACCGCTACTTGCTGCAAACGCGCGATCGTCCCCACCGTTTGGGGATGGTACATCCCTCCTCCATGCATAATCTCCTATTGCGCTACTGGCTAGCGGCAGGGGGCATTCACCCCGATCGTGATGTTCACCTCCAGACGATTCCGCCGGCACAAATGGTTGCGGATCTGCGCTCTGGCAGTATTGATGGCTATTGCGTCGGTGATCCTTGGAATCTGCGGGCGGCCAAAGAGGGGGTGGGCTTTACCATTGCCAGCGACATTGACATTTGGGCAGGACATCCGGGGAAAGTCCTAGGCGTGCGCGAAGATTGGGCGATGGCCTATCCCAATACCCACATTGCCTTGGTCAAAGCTCTACTAGATGCCTGTCGTTACTGTGCCGACCCTGCCCACAGTGAGGAGATTAAGCAAATCCTCAGCCGCAAGGCCTATGTGGCCACCAACCCTGAGTATTTAGAACTGGGGGTGGATCAAAATGGTGGATCTGTGCATCATCTGTTCTTTGGCGACGGTGTCAATCGTCCTAGCCGCACTGAGCACCTGTGGATGATGACCCAGATTGCCCGTTGGGGCACGATTCCCTTTCCACGCAACTGGGTGGAAATTCTCGAGCGGGTGTGTCGGGTGAGTGTCTTTAGTACAGCGGCGCGGGAGTTGGGACTCTTGGATATTAAGTATCGCACTGGGCCGATCCAACTCTTTGATGGCACCACCTTTAATGCCGATGACCCCATTAGCTATCTCAATAGCCTAGAGATCAAGCACGAGGTCTATATGGCAGAAATTCCCTTGAATTTGCCCGTGCCACGCGCCGCCTAAGCTCAATATGTCAGACGATTGGAGTTGCCCATGATTAGCCAAGGAAATCAAGCCATGACTACCCCCGTTGCCGTAGTCTCCACGGAATCCTTTTTGCGCCTCGAGCAGGTGAGCAAAGTCTATCCCACCCAGAAGGGCCCTTTTACCGTGCTGACGGATATTACCCTCGATATTCAAGCGGGGGAATTTATCTGCGTTATTGGTCACTCTGGCTGTGGCAAAACCACCTTACTCAATATGGTCTCGGGCTTTGTGCGTCCTACCACTGGGGAAGTACGCCTCAAGGGACAACCTATCAAGGAGCCGGGGCCTGATCGCATGGTGGTGTTTCAGAACTATGCCCTCTTGCCGTGGTTAACTGCTGCTGAGAATGTCTATCTGGCAGTGGATGCTGTCTGGCCAGAGAAATCCCGTCCGCAAAAGATGGCGATTGTCCGCGAACACTTGGCAATGGTGGGCTTGGCGGAAGCGGCCAATAAATATCCGGCGCAGTTGTCAGGGGGGATGAAGCAGCGGGTGGCGATCGCTCGTGCTCTTGCGATTCGGCCAGAGATCCTGATTCTCGATGAACCCTTCGGTGCCCTCGATGCCATCACTAAGGAGGAACTGCAAGAGGAGCTGCTCAACATTTGGCAGGAACACCGCTGCACCGTGTTGATGATTACCCACGACATTGACGAGGCGCTGTTTTTGGCCGATCGCCTCGTGATGATGACCAATGGCCCTGCTGCCAAAATTGGTGAAATCATGACAATTCCCTTCCCACGTCCGCGCGATCGCGAGCGCATCCTTGAAGATCCCACCTACTATCAACTGCGCAACGATGCCCTTGACTTTCTCTATCGTCGTTATCATCTCGACGAAGAGGCAGAGTAGCTCTTTTCTACCTACATTGCAGGAGGGAAAGAAAACAAAAGTCTGCGCCACCACTGGCCATGGGTGTGCCCACAGGATTTAGGATAGTGGCAGTGCTCTTGGATGTCTCAGATGGCCAGCTTATTTGACCAAAACTTTCGCTATACCGATCGCGCCCGCGCCATCTTCAAAGAACTGCAACGCAATCTCCATCCTATCTATATGGAGCTACTCGAAGAAGGGTTCTCTCCTCGGGAAATTACTGCCCTCGTCACCAGTGCGGCTGCCCAAACCGAAAATGCCGCCATTGCTGAATGGGAAGAAGCGCGGGGTGGCTCCCCCAACCCGGAGGAATCACAGACCACGGCCTAGGGGATGACTTCTCAAGCGCGCATTTTGGAAATTGAGTCCTTGAGTGTCCACTACGGTGGCATTTGCGCTCTGCGCGAGGTGAGTCTGGCCATTGCAGCCGGGGAGTGCATTACCCTTGTGGGTGCCAATGGTGCTGGTAAAACCACCCTCCTGCGCGCTATCTCTAAACTTGTTCCCAGTGAAGGTACCATTCGCTTTGCCGGTCAATCGATTGCAGGGCGATCGCCCCATGAATTAGTGAGGCTAGGCATTGCCCATTGTCCAGAGGGGCGTCAGGTTCTCGCCCGCCAAACCGTACGCGACAATCTCCTTCTCGGTGCCTACTGTCGTCGAGATGAGGCGCAGATTACCCAAGACCTCGAAGAGCAACTCAAGCGCTTTCCCAGACTACGGGAACGACAACACCAACTGGCGGGGACCCTCAGTGGCGGTGAGCAGCAAATGCTGGCGATCGCCCGTGCCCTGATGAGTCGTCCTCGCTTACTGCTCCTTGATGAACCCAGTTTAGGCTTAGCCCCCAATTTAGTGCGGGAAATTTTTGCCATCTTGGCACAACTGCGGCAACAGGGGATGACAATGCTACTGGTCGAGCAAAATGCTCACCTTGCCCTACAATTGGGCGATCGCGGTTATGTCCTTGAAGCGGGTCAAGTAACCCTCAGTGGTAGTGCAGCAGATCTCCTGAATGATCCACGGGTTCAGCAAGCCTACCTTGGTTAATGCTATGATGAGAAGACTGGACGTGTGGCTCAGTGGATAGAGCATCAGATTCCGGTTCTGAGGGTCGGGGGTTCGAATCCCTCCACGTCCGTTAATGAAGCATCAGCATCATGACTGAACCCGTTACCCGTTCCGAATTAAGCCAAGTCTTGGATGCCATCCAAGGAATGCAGGCCGATATGCGGACAATGCAGGCTGCCATTCAAGCCATAGACAAAAAGCTGGATATTCACATCGCCACGAGTAGCGAGAAATTCCAAAGGCTTGAGGACAAAATTGATGCCGTCGAGGCCAAACTGGAACAACGAATTAATGCTGTGGAGGCCAAGCTTGAGCAGCGTATCAATTCCATAGAGGTACAGTTAGGGCAGCGGATTGATACGGTAGAGTCCACATTGCAGGATATTTCTAAGCGACAAGCGGGCACGGATGCGCGGCTATGGGGATTCTTAGTGGCATTTCTAGTGGCTACCCTTGGCTTACTGACAAAACTGCTCTTTTTTGATTTGCCGCGTCCTTAGTAAGGGAGAATGGCGATGGCTGAGCCTGTCACCCGTTCTGAACTGAGCCAAGTTTTAGATGCTATCCAAGGGATGCAAGGGAATTTGCAGTCAATGCAGGCTGCCATCCAAGCCATGGATAAAAAGCTGGATATTCACATCGCCACGAGTAACGAGAAATTCCAAAGACTTGAGGACAAAATTGATACCGTCGAGGCCAAACTTGAACAGCGTATCAATGCTGTGGAGGCTAAGCTAGAGCAGCGTATCAACGCCGTCGAAGCCAAACTTGAACAGCGTATCAATGCTGTGGAGGCTAAGCTAGAACAGCGTATCAACGCCGTCGAAGCCAAACTTGAGCAGCGTATCAATTCCATAGAGGTACAGTTAGGGCAGCGGATTGATACGGTAGAGTCCACATTGCAGGATATTTCTAAGCGACAAGCGGGCACAGATGCGCGGCTTTGGGGATTCCTAGTGACTTTGTTGGTGGCGACGGTTGGATTACTAACAAAAGTGCTGTTTTTTGATTTGCCCCGCCCCTAGATTCGTTACCTTAAAACTGGCCTTATCATTCTTAGCCAGTATGTTTCTCAACCTCAAAGACATCATTTTGCTGTTGCATCCCATCTTGGCCTGCACATTTGTCTTTCCCGTAATTGGTATCACGACCTTCTTTGCCCTGCAAACGCGGCAGCGTCGCCTCAAAGACACCACCTCAATTCCTGCCACAGTCGGTAGTTTGCATGTGAAGTTGGGCAATCTCTTGGCCGCTGGCGTGATTGGTATCACATTGGTTGCCTTGGCCTATTCAGTCGTGTTTGGATTTCAGGGCTTCTTGATGCAGGCGGAGAATCAGACGCTGCAACCGCTCTCTGTTGTCCTCGTGGCGCTGATGTTTATTGTCACCATTGCAGCAACGGTGCTTCTGTATCGCGCTCAATCAAAGCGATGGCGTGCTGTTTTTGCCACGCTCTCAGGGATGGGGGTGATCATTCTGGCCTTTCAACCGGGGGTCTTTCGCCGCGATGACGAGTGGTGGGTTTCCCACTTTTACTTTGGCTTGGCGGCTGTGATGCTGATGATTTTTTCTGTGGCCATTGTGCGCGAGATTTACCAAGATCGATCGCTCACGTGGCGGCGGATTCACATTGGCTTGAATTCCCTTGCTTTGGTTCTCTTTTTATTGCAGGGGATTACGGGTACCCGTGACCTCTTGGAAATTCCCTTGAGTTGGCAAGCACCCGTCGTCTATCAGTGCAACTTTGATCCGCGATCGCCCCAATTTAAGACCTGTCCCTAAAAGCGAGTCAGGATATACAGCAGGGTGAAGAGGATAATCCAAATCACATCGACAAAGTGCCAGTAGATCTCTGCCATCGCCACCCCCGTATGCTTGTGGGCATTGTAATGTCCGGGGCGGCGCGATCGCCAGATCACCCCCAAAATCAACAAAATCCCCACAAAGACATGGAGGCCGTGGAAACCCGTCATCACATAAAAGCAGTTGGCAAAGACATTTGTGCGCAGGCCGTAGCCGAGGGTAAGGTACTCATAAACTTGACCACCCAAGAACACCGCCCCCATGGCCGCCGTGATCCAGTACCATTTGCGCATGGCGCGGACATCATCCTTTTTGATGGCAACATCGCCGTAGTGGATGACAAAGCTACTGGAGATGAGGATGATGGTGTTGATGGTGGGCACAAGAAGTTCCACCTCAGTGCCTTCGGGCGGCCATTGCTCATTCATACCCCGCAGCAGTAAATAGGCCGCAAAGAGGCCACCAAACATCAGGGATTCAGAAATCAGAAAAACCAGCAACCCCAAAACCCGAAAATCAGGGTGCTCATGGGCATGATCAACCGCTATGGCCGTCGCTTGAGAGTCAATAGTACCTTGCATGGCTTGCTCCTAAAGTATCCTACTCTTCCTCGTCCTCATCCTCATCGCTGCTTCCCTTGCGCTGCTCAATGCCGTAGTCGTAGGGACCTTTGGTGACCACAGGCAGAACTTCCCAGTTTTCAATCAGCGGCGGTGAACTGGTCGTCCACTCTAAGCTGAGACCGCCCCAAGGGTTATCACCAGCAATTTTGCCCTTATTCCAGCTCCAAATGATGTTAATCAGGAAGGGAATAATTGAGAAGGCCAAGACAAAGGCACCAATCGTACAAATGAGATTAATTGACTCAAACTGGGGATCGTACATGGCCACTCGCCGTGGCATTCCTTTGAGTCCCAACTCGTGCATCGGCAAAAAGGTGAGGTTGGTGCCAATGAGGGTGAGGACAAAGTGCACAATCCCTAGTCGCTCATCGAGGAGCCGTCCCGTCATTTTGGGGAACCAGTGGTAAATGCCCGCATAGAGACCAAAGACGGAACCGCCAAAAAGCACATAGTGAAAGTGTGCCACCACATAGTAGGTGTCGTGGACGTGAATATCCACGGGGGCAGTCCCCAAGGTTACGCCACTGAGGCCACCAAGGACAAACATTGACAGTAGGCCAATGGCAAAAAGCATGGCACTGTTGAGGCGAATTTTACCGCCCCAGAGGGTGGCGACCCAACTAAAGATTTTCACTCCCGTCGGCACGGCCACAATCAGCGTCGAAATCGTAAAGAACATCCGCATCCAAGGGGGCGTACCGCTGGTGAACATGTGGTGTACCCAGACAAAAAGACCCACGCAGCAGATGGCCAAACTGGAGTAGGCGATCGCCTGATAGCCAAAGATGGGCTTACGGGCATGAACGGGAATCACCTCAGACATAATGCCAAAGATCGGCAAAATCATCAGGTACACCGCCGGGTGAGAGTAAAACCAGAACAGGTGCTGGTAAATGACAACGTTCCCACCGGCATCCGGTTTGTAAAACGAGGTGCCAAAGTTAATATCAAACAGCAGCAAAATCAGCCCTGCCGCCAGCACAGGAGTTGATACCAGAGCCAGCAGAGAGGTTGCTAACATGGCCCAGCAAAAGAGGGGCAATTGATCCCAGCGCATACTGGGCACCTTCATCTTCCAGATGGTGACGATGAAATTTACCGAGCCCATAATCGAGGAGGTGCCCACCAAGACGATCGCCAGAATCCACATACTCTGAGCAGTGGTGGCCGTGATTGTACTCAAGGGCGGATAGGAGGTCCAACCCGCTTGGGCACCGCCAAACAGGAAACTGGCCAAGAGTAAGGCTCCCGCCGGCGGGTTCAGCCAAAAAGCGAGGGCATTCAAGCGGGGAAAGGCCATGTCCCGTGCCCCCACCATCAAGGGCACCAAGTAGTTGCCAAAGCCCCCGATCGCTGCCGGCACAATCCACAGGAAAATCATGATCGTGCCGTGGTTGGTGAGGAAGGCGTTGTAAAGATTCGGGTCAAGAAAATCGGAATTTGCCGTGGCTAGCTCCGTGCGCATGGCCACCGCCATCAGACCGCCAATCAAGTAAAAGATAAAGGCGGTGACCAAGTATTGAATGCCAATCACCTTGTGATCAACATTGAAGGTGAAATAGTCGTACCACTTCCACGCCTTGGGATGCTCAGGGAGCGACAAGGGGGTATCTAGCGGCAGTTGTGCTTGCGCCATAACTCTCTCAAGAATGCAACAGTAGGAAGAAAACTAAAGCTTGGCCGGAGAATGGTGGTGGGTCAGTGCTTCTACCTGCGCCAGCAATTGGGGGGTGACGCCCATCTCCTCGACATGGCGATCGCTCAGGGAAGGGATTACGGGCGCCGTGGCGATCGCTTGGTTTTGACTGCGCCACGTTTCAAAATCCTCTGGGGTATGCACGATTACCTGCGTGCGCATGGCACCGTGGTAGCCACCACAGAGTTCAGCACAGACGACGGGGTATGTCCCAACTTTAGTGGCCTTAAAGCGCAGTTCAGTGGGCACACCCGGAATCGCATCCTGCTTCAAGCGAAACTGGGGCACCCAAAAGGAATGGATCACATCCCGCGCCGAGATATTTAATTGGACATCCTTGCCCACTGGGATATGCAATTCGCCAGAAACGATACCACTGTCGGGGTAGGTGAAAATCCACGCATACTGCATACCCGCCACATCCACCACGACATCTGGGGCTTTGCCTTGAACATCGGGGCTGGCACCAATGCCAATTTCAGGGGTTTGCACTGCTGCTAAAAGGGCAGTTGCATCACTCGTGGTTTTTGAAGGGGCTTCGGCAACAACCGCCACCGCTGGCTTGGGTGTATGCATTGAGTGCATGGCATGATCCCCCGGGTTCAGTCCCCCCATGCGCTGGAAAATATCCACGCTGTAGATACCAAGGAAAATCACAATCAGGGCAGGAATCGCAGTCCAGAAGGCCTCTAGGGGTAAGTTGCCCTCAACGGGTAGGCCATCCCCTTCCTCACCGGCACGGCGGCGATAGCGAATCACAAAGAGGATGATCGCACCCTGTACCACCAGAAAGAGAGCGGTACCAATTGTGAGCATAATGTCAAAGAAGTTATCCACCAAGGGAGCCTGCTCAGAGGCCTGTTCCGGCAGAAGGCCATGGTGATGTCCAACCCAAAAGCTAATCAGGGTGACAACAACGCCAGCGGTGAGTGTCCAAATTGAAGCGGGTATTTGTTCCATGGTGCCAAAGCGTCCAGAAAATCCCACCCTGATCCTAGGCAGATTCCCCAAGGATGTGGGTTAAAAGAACCTAAAGATTTATGTTGATTTATTCACTATCCTTAAAGCAGCTTGGGGACAGAATCATCGGTTTTTGCGTCCTAAGTTAGAGATAGCCCACCGAAACTGCAGGCTGTGCCGGAGGAAAATCGATGCTGAGTGTGCTGCCTGGGGTTGGCGTCTCATTAGCCACTCTCCAGTACTCGACCCATACAGTGGATCAAACGCAGGTATATATGGTGGCTGCGCCGATGGCGGACTATCGGGTCGTGATGACAGAACCTGCCCCCAATGGCCAAGATACCTATTTAGAAACGACGGCGGCTTTTGCGCGGCGGACAGGAGCAGTAGTGGCGATGAATACCAATTTTTTCCGCTGGTTGCATGCTCAATCTCTGCCCTCTTTTCAGGATTATCAAAAATGGATCATGGGCGAGTCGCATCCTGAGGGCATTAGTTACCGAGCACTGCGGCAAACCTGCTTGAGCGGTCGAGGCACGATTCCAGCGGGGGTTCTCGGAGTCTACATCGTGAATGGTCAGGTGGTGCGTCCCTATGAGGGGGGCTATTCAGGAGTGGTGAATTTTCCTGCCCAAGGAGGGATTGAGTTTTATCGCGGTAGGTTGCCAGAGCAGCCCTTTAATGTGGTCAGTGGCTCACAGCAAATTTTAGAAGGCGGCAGGAAGCTACCCGTTGATGGGAGCGATCGCACGTCCCCCAAGGCGATTCTCGGCAGACGGGGCAATGAATATATTTTCGTCGTCAGTGATGGGCGGGGCAATGGCGGTTCGCCGGGGGTCTCCTTTCCCCAGCTTCAGGCGTTTTTGCTGGAACAGGGCGTAACGGATGCAACGGCGGTGGATGGTGGCGAATCGGCGACATTGGTGGTGCAGGGACAAGTAAAAAATCATCCCCGCGATCGCTATTGTGAACTAGCGCGTTGGTTACCCGCTCCCACCCTCACGTTTGTTAATCCTGAAGAGGAGGCTCGCGAAGCGGCGATGGCCATGGGGCGATCGCTCAGACCTGTCGGGGCAAATATCGGCTTAGTCCCACGAGAGCAACCCCGAGGCGCCCTTTCCTTTGCGTTTTGGGAACGCCTTCAGCAGCGGCTACTGACGCGACTCCGAGCTTGGCGGCACTGGGTCTAATGAGCAGGGAAGCCAGATTTTGTTAAAATCCTAGTGTTCACTTTGACCTGCAAGCAACAGCCATGATCCACTCTGCGTACCCTCTACTGTTGACGATTACTCCTTCCCTCAAAGGTTTCTTTATTGGTTTGGTGTCGGGAGCCGTGGTTTTGGGTCTCACCTTTATTGCCCTGATCACTATCAGCCAAATTGACAAAGTGCAGCGTTCTTCCTAGGCATTAGACCAACGGGTGCAGTTGCGCATTGTCGCTAGAATAGAGTCATGGCTATAGAGCTGTGACTCTGACTTTTATTTTGCCCCTTTAGTCAATGGGTTAAATGACTTATTTTTCCTTCTCCCCTCTCCTTGGTCAAATTGTTAATGTCGGGCTTGGGCCTGCGGGCATTTTGGGAATTGGCCTCGCGGTTGCTGGGGCGCTCCTCTATTTTCTGCGCTCGATTCAGCCAGAGTTAGCGCGAGATCATGATATTTTCTTTGCCGCAGTGGCTCTTCTGTGCGGTGGGATTCTCTTTTTCCAAGGATGGCGCCTCGATCCAATTCTGCTCTTTGGCCAGTTTCTCCTGACAGGTACTGCTGCCTTTTTTGCCTACGAAAGTATTCGTTTGCGGCGGGTAGCCACAGAGCAGGCGCGGCGAAATACCCCGATTGTGGATGAAGAGCGACCCGTGAGCCGCAGCTACACCTACCGTGCAGAAATAGAGGAACTCGAACCCTACGAGGACGAGGAAGAAGAGGACGAAGAGTACCCACCCCTGCGGCGAATTCGCGGTAGCCGTGATGTGTCGCGATCGCGCTATGAAGACGAGGATGTGGAGGACACCCCCCCGGTAGGACGTTTACCCTCGCGGCGCAGTAGCCCGCCCCGTCCTGAGCCCCCCAGCCGTCCCAGTGTACGCCGTCCCCCGTCAAGGCGGCCGCGACCAACCCCACCACTGACCGATGAGATTGTGGATGAACCCTATCGTCCACCAACGCCCACGCGCCGTCCCACCCGCCGTCCCCCACCACCCACCACGGAAACCGCCACAGTGAGCGATCGCCCCACTCGTCGCCGTCCCCCCCGTCCCCGTCCCGAAGCCACCCCCGATGGCAGTGAGTATGTGCCCTATCAACCCTTGGATCGTCCCCCCACTGACGAACAAGATAACTCCGCCAATTTTGATGATGAATAGACCCTAGGAGCAAAGGCGGTTCACAATGCGTCGCTACTTTCTGGTTTCAGCCCTTGGCTTGGCAGCAATTTGTGGAGGTGTGCCGGGACGAACTTGGGCGGCTCCCCTAGCGCAAGCTACGCCGGCTGCCTTGCCACAATCGGTGCAAGCGGTGGTCAATGGCTTGGATACAGCCGCTAGTCAAAAGAATTTAGACGCCGTCTTGGCCTTCTATGACCCTGAGTTCAAAACTGGGGATGGCCTCACCCTTGAGATATTGCGCAAACAACTGCCAACATTTTGGCAACCCTATCGCGATATCCGCTACCGTACAACCGTCAACCATTGGCAACAGCAGGGCGATGATTGGATTTTAGACATTAGCACCACCATTGAAGGCACGGGCGGCACCAGCGATCGCCCGCAAAACATTCGTGGTAACTTGCAAGCCACCCAAGTCATCCGCAACGGCAAAATCATCCGCCAAGACATTACCAACGAGAAAACCACGATTACCATTGGTGCAACACCACCCACAGTTCAATTTTCGCTCCCCCAAACGGTACGTACGGGTGAAGAGTTTAGCCTTGATGCCATTGTCCAAGAACCCATTGGCAATGCGATTCTCCTCGGTGCTGCCAGCGACCAGCCCATCAATGCCCAAACCTACGCCAATCCCAGCCCTGTGAAATTGGAACTTCTCTCTGCGGGTGGCATTTTTAAGGTGGGACGGGCTCCCCAAGAACCCGGTAACCGTTGGGTCTCTGTGGCCTTAATTCGGGATACGGGCATGGTCTTAATTACACAGCGACTGCGGGTGGAAAAACCATGAATGAGGCGGAGTCAACCCCTGTCGAGGAACCTACTGAAAGCCCTGAGGTAACTCTTGAGGTTGCGCAAAGCACCCCCATTGTCAGCGGCCTTGCTTTAGAACACTGCGAAGGGCGTTACCGACTCACGTTGCCCCCTGATTTAGACTGGATTGATCTGTGGCCGCAGTTGCAACTCTACCTTGTCGGTCAAGAACACCTCTGGTCAGAGACCTTACCCGTAGATTGTGCCTGTGGACAGCGGCTTTTAGATCAGTCACAGCTTCAGCAGTTGGCCGAGGCCCTCAGCGAGCATCAGTTGCGACTGGACAAAATTATTACCGAACGACGCCAGACGGCGATCGCTGCCGCTACCCTTGGCTACAGTGTTCAACAGGGGGAACTGCCGCCCCTACTGACCAAAGAGACCGATGCTGACCCAGAAACCACAGCCAACCCCCTCTACTTGAAAACAACCCTGCGATCGGGGATGGAAATTCACCATGAGGCCAGTGTGGTCATTGTTGGTGATGTCAATGCCGGTGCCAGCATTATTGCCGCCGGGGATATTATCGTTTGGGGACGCTTACGCGGGATTGCTCATGCTGGTGCCAAGGGGAATCTAGGGGCACGGATTATGACTCTCGAAATGGCGGCGACACAGTTGCGGATTGCTGATCTCTTGGCGCGGACACCGGATCCACCAAACCCGCCTTACCCAGAGGTGGCCTACGCCACAGAGCAAGGGATTCAGATTGCCCCCGCCTATACTTGGGGACGCGCCTTCGCCGTATCCGAGACACCTTGAGATAATCTATTCTAGTAAGCCAATTCCTAGGGAGTTCAATGGGGCGCACGATTGTCATTACCTCGGGTAAAGGGGGCGTGGGGAAAACAACCACCAGTGCCAATATTGGTGTTGCTTTGGCCAAACTCGGGCGATCGGTGGTGCTCATTGATGCAGACTTCGGCTTGCGCAACCTCGACCTACTACTCGGCTTGGAAAATCGGGTCGTTTATACCGCCATTGATGTACTGACGGGGCAATGTCGCTTGGATCAAGCCCTTGTGCGCGATAAGCGCCTCAATAAATTGGTGTTGCTGCCCGCCGCCCAAAGCCGCAATAAGGATGCCATTACCCCAGAGCAAATGCGACAGTTGGCCTCAGCTCTGAGCAAGCACTATGACTACGTGCTCATTGATTGTCCAGCGGGGATCGAGGCGGGATTTCGCAATGCCATTGCCCCCGCTCAGGAGGCCTTGGTGGTGACCACCCCAGAAATTGCCGCAGTGCGTGATGCCGATCGCGTGATTGGCCTGCTGGAGGCCTACCGCATTCGCAATAGCCATCTCATTTTGAATCGCTTACGCCCAGCAATGGTGGCTGCCAACGATATGATGTCCGTCGAAGATGTCCAAGAAATTCTTTCCATTCCCCTGATTGGCATTGTCCCTGAGGATGAGAAGGTGATTGTTTCCACCAATAAGGGGGAACCCTTGGTCCTGGCAGAATCACCGTCACTGGCTGGGCAGGCCTTTATGAATATTGCCCGTCGCTTGGAGGGGGAAAAGGTTGAGTTTCTGGATTTAGAGGCGGCAAGCGGGGGATTATTTGGTCGGATTCGACGCTTGTTTGGGGCAAAGGGATGATCAGTGAACTGCTAGAGCGGTTGTTTACGCGCACTCCCCCCAGTCGCACCACCGCTAAAGAACGCCTGAAGTTGGTGTTGGCCCACGATCGCACGGCGCTAACGCCAGAAATTTTGGACAATCTGCGGCGAGATATTTTAGAGGTGGTCTCCCGCTATGTGGAGCTAGAAACCGAGGGGCTAGCGGTTTCCCTAGAGTCGGATCAGCGGACAACGGCCTTGATTGCCAATTTACCGATTAAACGGCTGAAGTTGTCCCCAGAGGATACGCCGCCGCCAGAGAATTCTCCATCCGAAAACGAGGCAGAAAAACGTTGAGTACCGTTGCAGTTGAGCTAGCAGCGATCGCCAGCGGCGCGATCGTGGCACAGGCACCTTGGGCGGCTGTTTTAATCGCCCGTTTAGGGTCAGGTTGGCGACGCCCTTCCCCCTTGACCCCTCAGCCCTCACGCCCAGAAAACTTAGCCAAAGTCTCAATTGTTGTCCCCACCCTCAATGAGGCACAGCGGTTGCAACCCTGTTTAGAGGGCTTAATGCGTCAAGGCTATGAGGTGCGGGAAATTCTTATTGTCGATAGTCATTCCCAAGATGGCACGGCTGAGATTGTGCGGGCAGCGCAACACCGCGATCCGCGTCTGCGACTGGAGTTTGATCCCCCCTTACCGCCGGGGTGGGTGGGGCGGCCTTGGGCCTTACATGCCGGCTTTTGTCGTGCCCATCGCGATAGTGAATGGATTTTAGGGATTGATGCCGATACGCAACCGCAGCCGGGTCTTGTGGCCAGCCTCTTGGAAACAGCACAGCGGGAGCAATTGGATCTCATTTCCCTCTCACCCCGCTTTATCCTCAAGACGGGGGGCGAATGGTGGCTACAACCAGCCTTGCTCTTAACCTTGATCTATCGCTTTGGTGCAGCGCGTGCAGTGGAAACTCAGCCCGCACGGATTCTCGCCAATGGTCAGTGCCTGCTGATTCGGCGATCGCGACTCGAGGCAATGGGCGGCTACCAAGTTGCCGCTTCTTCCTTTTGTGATGATGTGACATTAGTGCGAGCCATAGCGGCTGCGGGGGCACGGGTGGCCTTTCGCGATGGCTCAAAGGTGCTGAAGGTACGGATGTATGAGGGCATGGCAGAAACATGGCGAGAATGGGGGCGATCGCTCGACCTCAAGGACGCCACCCCAGCAGCCCAAGTCTGGGGCGATGCCTATTTCCTCTGGGCAGTACAGGGATTACCCTTGCCCCTATTGGTTTTGGGCTTGATGGCACTGGCAGTGACTACGCCCACCCTGCCCCTAGAGATGGCGACACTGCTCAATGGTGTGCTGGTGCTGATCCGCTGGGGTATGACCCTAGCGATCGCCCCTGTCTATGATTGGCAGACGGGTCAAGGGCGCTGGCTCTTTTGGCTGTCTCCCCTTGCGGATCCCCTAGCCGCCCTGCGGATTACCCTCTCCTCTTGGCAACGCCCCAAGCAGTGGCGAGGACGGACTTATCCTGCCAAAATTCAAAATTTTGGAAGTGATAGCGAGGGAAACAATCAGTAATATTTATTCAAAAATCTTTATAAAGAAGACCATATTAAAGTTGATTAAGTACAAGATTTTTGTGCTATATAGCTATTTCGAAAGGGAGTGAGATATTTTCAAGAGGGATAGGCTATACTCAAGGAGTCATGAATGTTACTCAAGAATATGAGCTATAGCTTGGACTTACGAGAGCGGGTTGTCTCCTATATCAAGCAAGGCGGCAAAATCAGTGAAGCGACTCAAATCTTTCAGGTGAGCCGCGCTACTATCCATCGCTGGCTGAAGCGAGACGACTTAGCCCCCACGGTTGTGCCTCGTCGTCCTTGGAAACTGGATTGGGCGGCCTTAGCAGCCGATGTTGCTGCCCATCCCGATGACCGTTTAATTGACCGCGCCCAGCGATTTGGCGTCCAAGTTTCCACCATTAGTTACGCCCTCCACCAGATGGGCATCACCCGAAAAAAAACAGATGCGTTACCAAGAACGGTGTGAAGAAGAGCGACAAGCGTATCAACAGCAGCTCGACACATGGGTAGAGAGCCATGGGGAGGAAGCGGTGGTGTACATCGATGAGACGGGGTTTGACTCTCGAGTGGAGTGTGAGTATGGGTGGTCAGCGCGAGGCCAACGAATTGATGGAGAGCGAGCGGGGAAACGCAAGAAAAGAGAAAGTTTAGTCGCAGGACGGTACAGACACCAGAAAGACTTCATAGCCCCAATGCTGTTTTCAGGATATTTGAATGGGTTAGGGTTTGTGAGCTGGCTGAGTCAATACTGTTTGCCGGCGTTAGAGAAACGTTCGTTGTTGATGATGGATAATGCACCAATTCATCCGAAAGGGGCGATTCAGGAAGCGGTCAAAGCGGCGGGTCACGAGGTGTTATTTTTACCGAAATACTCTCCTGACTTGAACGTGATTGAGCACGACTTGAGTGCGTTGAAGCGAGCGCGGATGTATGCAGGGTCAAACAGTTCTATTGATGAGGTGATTCGCAGTTATTGTGCTGGATAATGTCTCATTCTTGATTGGAATAGCTATGACTGCGAGAAGGAGCAGTCATTGCCATCGCTGGGTGCTTGGATGTGGCTTTTAGAGAGGATACCTCCTCGCTCGCCTCCTTGCCAGTGCCTGAGTATGCGTTGACCCTACAAAAATCTTCTCTGGTGTTACTCCAATAACAAAGGATATGCTACCATCTGAGAGAATGCCGCGTGTCAACGGATATGGCGAAGGTTCTGGTACTCAATGCCTCCTATGAACCACTCAATATTACGAGTTGGCAACGGGCAGTTGTCCTTTTAATCAAGGGCAAGGCGGAGCAAGTTGAGCACAACGGCAAGATGGTTTACAACAATTTTCCCTTGCCGACCGTCATTCGTCTGCGGCACTATGTCGTCACTCCCTACAAAGAAATTCCCCTGACCCGCCGCAATATCCTGCATCGAGATGGCCACTCCTGCCAGTACTGTGGCTATACAGGCGATGAACTGACTCTTGATCACGTTATTCCCAAATCGCGCGGTGGCGGTGAAACTTGGGAAAATATTGTGACCGCCTGTGTTCGCTGTAACGTCAAAAAAGGGAATCGTACCCCCAAGGAAGCGAATATGCCCCTACGGCAAACACCGCGTCGTCCCATTAGTAGTTTGTACTTTGAAGTCACGAAGCACGTGCGCACCGGCACTCATCAAGAGTGGCGGAAATATGTCATCGGTGTCTAAAGGTTGTTATGTCAAGTATTGAGACCGAAAACTTTAGTCAACTCTTTCCGCTTTTTGGTGCCAGTTCCCAAGAGGCGCTTTCCTCGATGCTCTCAGTGGCTTGGCATAACACCTACCCAGCGGGGCGTGCCATTCTAATTGAAGATGCGTGGGGCAATGCGGTTTACTTTATCCTCTCAGGCTGGGTGAAGGTGCGGCGACTGCTCGCCAATGGGGACTTCATGACCCTAGCGATCCTTGGGCCGGGGGATTTTTTTGGTGAAATGGCCATTCTTGACCAATCACCCCGCTCAACGGATGTGGTGGCGCTGTGTCCAGCGGAAGTTTTGTCGGTGCCGGCGCAAAAATTTGTCCATGTCCTGCGCCATGAGCCGGATTTGCACTATCGGATGCTGCAATTGATGGCACAACGGCTACGCCTGACCAATACGCGCATTGAACTGTTGCACAAACCTCCTGCCGTCAAACTAGCCCATGTCTTGGTGAATTTGGCACGGCGCTATGGGCAGCATCCGGGGGGCAATGCCAACACAGCCGTGATTTTCAATGTGCCCATCAAGGATTTAGCGGATGTGGCCAACATTAGCCCTGATGAAGCACATCAACTGCTGGATAAACTAGTGGCGAAAAACTGGATCAAAATTGATGCGGCCAAGCAACAACTCCAAATTCTCAATTTGCCGCAACTAGAGCAATTAGCACAGCAAGCGGTGAATTAAAGTTCTGTTGGCTTGTTGAGGAGCAGTGACCTCGCCTAGGATAGCAATAGTTGCAAGCTCTTTCTGCTATGGCGATCGCCCCCAACCTCTACGAACACACCTTGGTTCGCTACACGGATCCGCTGCATGCGACAGAACTCCTGCGGCAATATCGCCCGTACCTAGAAATGATTCCCAGTATGCGGCGACCTCAAGAGAGTTTAATTCCAATTCCGCTGCCGATCGCCCATATTCAGGTTCCTGCCGCCACAACCTCGAACCAACGTCCCCAAGTGAAGTCGGTGATGGTGCCCTGTGATCTGGTCTTTGTCATGTGCGATCCCGAGTGGAAAGTGAAAACCGACATTGAACTGCTGGTCTTTATTCATCGGCCGGGGGAAAGTTTTACGGAACTGCTGACCCGCTGGCGCCAATCCCAAGTGCTCCTCAGTCGCAGTTATAGCTGGGATATGCCCTTGCAGCATCGGGATGTCTTTAGTGAGGGCGCCAATCGTCAATTTCCCCTCTTTGTCCTCTTTCAAGAAACCCTTGCCGTGATCAAGCGCGGTCTCAAGGCTGCCCGATTGCCCTGCGTGATTGATACCACGATTCTCAAGGAACAGCCGTCTTCAGCCACAAAACTCATGACGGGTTCCTCAGAAAGCACAGAATAGGTTGATCCATATCACAACCTGAGCACCGGCTCCATCACTGCCGCCCCCCTCGCCAAGGGCAGAGAATACCACTATCGAGCTGAATTCTCGATGTTGTGAGTTGAGTTGTCCTATGGTGGCTACCCCCATTCAACCCGTGTCCGACCGTCCATTGACAACGGATTTGGTGCGGCAGTATTTGCAGGAAATTGGCCGTGTGCCCTTGCTCACCCCCAGCCAAGAACTGCGCCTTGCCCAACAGGTTCAGCAGTACCAAGCCCTGCTCGCAGTGCGAGATCAGTCCGATGATCCCCAGATCAAGCGCTATGTGGCGGCTGTTACGGAGCGCGATCGCCAGCAGCGACAGTTGGGGCGTCCCCTGACCCGTGCTCAATGGGCTGCGCGACTCAAGATGAGTGTGGCTGAATTGCAAACCTGTGTGCAGGCGGGTCGTCAAGCTTGGGCAAAGGCAGCGAATATCACCCTAAGTGAACTTCAGCACATTGAGCGGCAAGGACAGCGGGCAAAAACCCAATTGCTGCAAGCCAACCTGCGCTTGGTGGTGAATATTGCCAAAAAGTATCAACATCGCGGCGTGGAATTTTTAGATCTGATCCAAGAGGGGAGCTTAGGCCTAGAACGTGCCGTTGAAAAATTTGATCCGACCAAGGGATTTCGCTTTAGCACCTATGCCTACTGGTGGATTCGCCAAAGTGTCACCCGTGCCGTTGCTAGCCAAAGCCGTACAATCCGCTTACCCATTCACATGGTGGAAAAGCTCAATAAAATTAAGCGTGCCCAACGGCGTCTTGCGGCTCAACAGGGGGCGATGCCCAGTCTGGCGGACATTGCCCAAGAACTCAATCTTGAGGTGTCACAGGTGCGGGAAGTGCTGATGGCCGTTCCCAAATCCGTGGCCTTGGAACAGCGGGTTGGCTCCGACCAAGAAACGGAATTGCAGGAGCTGATTGAATCCACTGCCCCCACCCCCAATGAGGTGATCATGCGCGAGTCCCTACGTACGACTTTGAAGCAACTCCTCAGTGATCTATCACCCCGTGAACGCCAAGTGATGGAACTGCGCTATGGCCTAGGGGAGCAGCCTGCCCTTGAGATGGCCGAAATTGCCGCACTGCTGGGACTGAGTCGGGAGCGGATTCGCCAAATTGAGCACCGTGCCCTGCAAAAGTTGCGGCAGCCCCAACGGCGGCGGGAAATTCAAGATTATCTCGAGGAGTTTGCCTAGGGCGTCTCTAACTGAATGCCGTGGGGACAGCACTCACAGATCCATAGGTCAAGGTCGGGGTCTGGTAGGGCGCGCCGTACCCGTTGCATAATGCGGTAACCTTCATCGGCAGAGGGGGCTAGGGCAAAAACTGTTGGTCCGGATCCCGACATCATGCTGGCGATCGCCCCAGCGGCGAGGAATTGCTCCTTCAACTGCGCCACCAAGGGATAGCGGGGCAACACCACCTTCTCTAAATCATTACGGAGATTGGCGGTCAATTTGGCAATGTCACGCTGCTGAATGGCCTGTAACAGGGTTGCGGATCCCCCCTCTTGGCGGGCTTTTTCCTGCTCGTTGGCGGTTTGGGCATAGGTAGCGGCGAATTCGTGCCGATAGGTTTGATAGGCCCAAGGGGTGGCCACACTGAGGGAGCGATACTTCCCTAGGATCACAGTTAATCCCTGCAAATCCGCTAGGGGCGTCAACTGTTCACCGCGCCCTAGGGCTAAGGCGGTCCCCCCTTGCAGACAGAAGGGCACATCGGCTCCCAATTGCGCTGCAAAGGTTTGCAATTCCGCTTGCGTGAGACCCAACTGCCACAGGAGATCTAATCCCACGAGTACCGCTGCCCCATTAGTGGATCCCCCGGCCAAGCCCGCCCCCATAGGAATCCGTTTTTCGATGAAAATTTCAACGCCATCGCGATCGGGAAACTGCTGCTGGAGCAATGCCGCTGCTTTGTAGGCGAGATTTCGTTGATCGCAGGGGACAGCAGGGTTGGTGCAATGGACTTTAATCTGGCGATCGCGCCGCGGGATGAGTTCAATGCGATCCATGAGGGAAACCGCCTGCATGACCATTACCAGCTCGTGGTAGCCACTGCCATCCAAACAATTGCCAATAATTTGTAGAAAGAGATTAATTTTGGCAGGTGCCAGCAGACGATACACGCAGCCCCATCCTCACAACCACCTCGTTCAATAGCATATTATTCTTCTATTGCTCTTTGGCAGGCGCTAACCAGAAGTCCCCATGATTTTGGAACGAATGATTGAACTGTTGCAGTTGCCCTTTATGCAGCGGGCACTCTGGGCAGGGATCTTTACAGGGGGGATGGCGGGTGCCCTCGGTAGCTTTACCATCTTGCGGCAACTTTCTTTTTTTAGTGATGCTTTGGGGCACTCAGCTCTACTGGGAATTAGCTTAGGAATTATTCTAGGGCTGAATCCCTCCGTGATGTTGTTGCCCTTTGCCGTCGTGTTTGCCCTCGGGGTGACGTATCTGCTCGAGCATACGCGGCTGTGGACGGATGCCCTCTTGAATATCATCTATTCGGCCTCGTTGGCGGTGGCGGTGATTTTGCTGAGTATGAGCGATCGCTATCAAGGGGGGCTGAATAATTTACTGTTTGGCGATATTTTGGCGGTGCGCCCAGCCGATCTCGTCATGAGTGGCACGCTCTGCGCCCTTGTAGGCATTTTCATCCTGCTCACGTTACGGGTGCAATTGTTAATGACGGTGAATGAGGCCTTGGCGGTGGCGCGGGGGGCGGCGGTGGGGATTCAGCGGCTGTTGTTTATCACCCTATTGGCCTTGGTGGTTGCCGTCTCGATTAAGACAGTGGGGGTATTGCTCATTAGTGCCTTTGTGGTGATTCCCGCCTGTGGCGCCCGCCTGTGGAGTCGGCAATTTTCGCAGTACGTGGTTTTGGCAGCCCTAGTGGGGGTGGGCAGTGCCATTGTTGGTATGCTCTTGTCAGCAGGGATGAATTGGCCGTCGGGTCCGAGTATTGTAGTCTGTCAACTGGCGTTCTTTTTAGGATCGATCGCCATTAACTCACTGCGAGGGGCGTGGCTGCATAGAGGGCAGAAATCTCCAGCAAGCTGAGGCGTGAACGGGCTGTCAAATCCAAGGGGGAGCGATCGCCCCGCTGGAAATGATCCACTGCCGCACAGCCAATCATCGCCGCATTATCGGTACACAGCCGCAGGGGCGGAAAAATCAACTGTAGCCCCAAGGGTTCAGCAGCCGCAGTTAGGTGTTGTCGCAGTCCAGAATTTGCCGCTACGCCTCCCCCAATGGCAAGGGTTTTGAATCCATGATCCACCGCTGCCGCGATCGCCCGCTTGGTCAAGGCCTGTGCCACCGCCTGCTGAAAACTGGCCGCAAGATCAGCCACCGGCAATTCATCATGGGTTTGACGCAACTCCTCCACGAGTCGTGCCACTGCGGTTTTCAGGCCACTAAAACTGGAATCGTAGGGATGCACCTTGCCATCGGGAAGGCGGATATTTCCCTCCGGTAGCTCAAAAGCCGCTGGATTGCCCTGCTGCGCCAAGCGATCGAGCACTGGCCCCCCTGGATACCCCAAGCCCAGTAGGCGTGCTACCTTATCGTAGGCTTCTCCCGCCGCATCATCCCGCGTTTGGCCAAAGAGTTCATACTCGCCACAGCCATAAACACCAATCAGACTCGTGTGACCGCCAGACACCAAGAGGCAGAGAAATGGTGGTGCAAGGGTCGGCTCCGCTAAGTAGGAGGCATAGAGGTGGCCTTCAAGGTGGTGAATTCCCAAGAGGGGTTTTTGCTGCACAAGGGCAAGGGTTTTTGCCGCGGTGACCCCAATGAGCAGCGACCCCACCAATCCGGGAGCACAGGTGACGGCAATGGCATCAATGGCAGACCAATCGCAACCGGCCTCACTCATGGCTGCTGTGATCACGCTGTTAATGTTTTCCAAGTGGGCACGGGAGGCAACTTCCGGCACCACCCCACCAAAGGGTTGATGGGCACGCACTTGGGAGGCAATCACATTACTTTCAATGGCGCGATCGCGCACTACGGCAGCCGCCGTCTCATCACAACTGGTTTCAATGGCCAGAATTCTTACCATCGGGCAGACGTGGGCATGAAGCTAGAGCCTCTTTATCAGTCTAGCCTGTTTGTGGAGTGAAGTTGTTGAAGGGCGTTGCCGCAATGCCGTGAATGCTCGAGGTTGCAACCTGCGCCACGGTGAAGATTCTTAAGAATCTCCTAAATCCCGATCAAGAAGTAGGATATACTATGGGTTGGGCAATCTGCTCAATGTCGTGCCTGTGCCAAACGTCTTGTGGAACTGTCTGCCAAAAGTGAGTACGCCCTCTTGGCGCTCTTGGAAATGTCAGCGGCCTATGAACAGGCGGAGCCGCTACAAATTCGCCAAATTGCTGCCATGCACAACATTCCCGATCGCTACCTAGAGCAACTGATGGCGACCCTACGCCGCAAGGGTCTCATTCGCAGTCAGCGGGGCGCCCGGGGGGGCTACTTGCTGGCCAAAGCCCCTTGGCAAATCTCAATTTTAGACGTTCTCAACTGCATTGAGGGGATTGAGTCCAAACTTGCCCAAAAACCCCCTGACAAGGGCGATCTGGAGCGTAGCCTGATCCGTTCAGTATGGCTAGAAGCCTGCGCAGCGGCCAATGATGTCTTGAAAAAGCATACGCTTCAAGATTTGTGCGATCGGCGGCAGGCTTACCAGCAAGTGGATGTCATGTACTACATCTAGGCTGGGGCTGATATTCATCTAATTTTTCTAAGGTTTTTGTCTTGAATTGGAGATTGATATCCCATGAACATTGCCCCCGATATTACTGCCCTTATTGGTCGGACACCCCTCGTACGCCTGAACCGCATTCCCCAAGCGGAAGGGTGCGTTGCACAAATTGTGGTCAAGCTAGAGAGCATGAATCCTGCGGCCTCGGTTAAGGATCGCATTGGCCTGAGTATGATTCAGGAGGCAGAAGCAGCGGGTCTCATTACCCCCGGTAAGACGGTTTTGGTGGAACCCACATCGGGCAATACCGGGATTGCCTTAGCCATGGTGGCGGCGGCAAAGGGCTATCGCCTGATTCTCACCATGCCAGAAACGATGAGTGCAGAGCGGCGAGCCATGCTGCGTGCCTATGGAGCAGAGCTGGATTTGACACCCGGCACAGAGGGGATGAGTGGTGCCATTCGTCGTGCTGAAGAGATTGCTGCCTCCCTTGAAGATGCTTTCATGCTGCAACAGTTCAAAAATCCCGCCAATCCCAAGATTCATCGTGAAACCACTGCCCTCGAAATTTGGCAAGATACGGACGGTCAAGTGGATATTTTGGTGGCTGGCGTGGGTACTGGAGGTACGATTACGGGGGTGGCAGAAGTGATCAAAGCCAAGAAGCCCAGCTTTCAGGCGATCGCCGTCGAACCTAGCAATAGTCCTGTCCTTTCAGGAGGCAAACCGGGACCCCACAAAATTCAAGGCATTGGCGCCGGCTTTGTGCCCCCTGTTCTGAAACGAGAACTCATTGATGAAGTGATCCCTGTCTCCGACGATCAAGCCATTCATTTTGGTCGTCGCCTAGCCCGTGAAGAAGGCCTCCTCTCAGGCATTTCCAGTGGGGCTGCCCTTTGTGCTGCCATTCAGGTGGCTCAACGACCCGAAAATGCCGGCAAGTTAATTGTCATGGTGCAGCCGAGCTTTGGTGAACGCTACTTGACCACACCCCTGTTTCAGGATGCCCTGCCCTTGGTACCCAGTTACCTGCAACATTAGGCCTGCTTTGAGTTCAGCGTCAGGGGGTGTTTTGTGCCAACTAAAACTTGGTTTGTGGGCTGGGGCGATCGCCTAGGCTAGATTGATAGCAAGACCTTGCGCTCCAGTCCTCCTGACTTTGAGAGGCGAATGATGACCGAACCCGCTACCCGCTCTGAACTCAGTCAAGTCTTGGATGCCATCCAAGGGATGCAAGCCGATATGAGGGCGATGCAGGCCACCATTCAGGCGATCGACAAAAAGTTAGACATCCACATTGCCACCACAACAGAGCGCTTCAACCTCATGGATGAAAAGCTGAAGCGGCTGGAGGACAAAATTGATGCCGTAGAAGCCAAATTAGAGCAGCGGATCAATGCTGTCGAGGCTAAGCTAGAGCAGCGCATTGATACAGTAGAGTCCACTTTGCAGGACATTGCTAAGCGACAGGCCGGCACGGATGCGCGGTTGTGGGGCTTTTTGGTAACGCTATTGGTGGCAACGCTAGGACTGCTGGCAAAATTATTACTCTTTGATTTACCCCAGTCTTAATCGGTCTAACCTTTTTCCAAAATACGGGATTGCAAACAGGTACTTAGTAGAGAGAACAATCACTGAGAGTCATGCAACGCTTAACAAAACCCAGTTTTTTAGTGAAGCTACGAGCAGGAACATTGTCTCTAGTCCTCCTACCATTAGTTGTACCAGCAGTTGCTAAGGCTGAAAATCCTGCCCATGTACGACAACTCTTGGAAACGCGCCAATGTCCCAACTGTGATCTGCGGGGCGCGAACCTAATGGATGCCAATTTGTTTAAGGCGAATTTGGCGGGTGCCAATTTGGAGGGCGCCTATCTGGCGGGTGCGAATCTCTTTGGCGCCAATTTGGAAAGGGCAAACTTGAACCGTGCCAGTCTCTATCTAGCGATTTTGGTCAATGCCAATTTGGCAGGAGCACAACTGGTGGGAACCCGCCTCACCCTCAGCAACCTTGTCAATGCCAACCTTAGCGGTGCCAATCTGGAGAATGCGGTCATGAAGGGGGCAAATATGATTGATGTGAATTTGACGGCTGCAAACCTGAAGGGGGCAGATCTTGATCGCGCAAATTTGAGTGGGGCTAACTTAAGCCAAACGATTTTCGATCGCCCCCCCAGCCCCTAGGAAGTAACCTGTGCCTGTTTCAATGCTGCCGCAAGTCGCGGTTGATCCCAGCCCCGTTGGTGGAGAATTTGCCATGTAGCCATTAAATCGGGACCATGGACAGCACCCGTGAGGGCAGCGCGCAGCGATCGCATCGTTGCCCCCTTTTTCACACCGGCGGCTTTGGTCGCCTGTTGAATCAAGTGTTGCCCCATCTCCACCGTGAGCGTCGGTTCTGAGGGGAGATGCTCTAGTAGGTAGGTCAAAATAGTTGCACTCTGGGGCTGGCTCAATTGAGCCATTGCTTCAGCATCAAAAGTGACGGTGGGTACAAAGAAAACCGCCCCTTGATCAATGGCCTCCTTGAGGGTGTTGAGACCGGGTTGAAGAAGTTGGGCAAGGTCAAGCAACCAAGGGCGATCGCCCCCCTCATCAAAGGCATAGCCTGCCCCCTGCCACAAGGGAATCAGTTCCGCCAAAAGTTCTTCTGGCTCTAGTTGCTGAATGTACTGGCGATTGAGCCAATTGAGCTTATCCCAATCAAAGCGGGCACCTGCCTTGTTAATTCGTTCAAAACTAAAGTGCTTCGCCGCCAGATCAAGGGTAAAGAGTTCCCCGATCCCTTCAGGGGGCGACCAACCCAAGAGTGTCATGTAGTTGGCCAAGGCGGGGGCTAAATACCCCATGGCTCGGAAGTCAGAAATGGAGGTCACCCCATCTCGTTTCGAGAGTTTTTGTCCCGCTGAGTTGAGAATCAAGGGAGTATGGGCAAAGTTGGGGGGAGTGGCGCCAAGGGCTTCGTAGAGCAAAATTTGTTTGGGTGTGTTGCCAATGTGGTCTTCACCGCGAATGACATCGGTAATGCCCATGGCAATGTCATCGACGACCACCACCAAGTTGTAGAGGGGATAGCCAATTTCGCCGCGGGGGGCAGCTCGCGCAATCACCATATCACCCCCCAGATCAGCCCCCTGCCAACTCACTCGACCGCGCACCAGATCCTGCCACTCAATCTGGCGATCGTCCTCAATTTTGAAGCGAATGACGGGGGTGCGTCCTGCGGCATCAAAGGCTGCTTGCTCCTCTGGGGTCAAATGGCGGTGACGGTTGTCGTAGCGGGGGGCTAGGCCCTTGGCTTTTTGTTCTGAGCGTAGGGCATCAAGTTCTTCGGGGGTGCAGTAGCAGTAGTAGGCTAGTCCCTTGTCCAAGAGGGTTTGAATCGCTTGGCGGTACAGATCAAGGCGATCGCTCTGGAAATAGGGGCCTTCATCCCACGTCAGCCCCAGCCATTGCAAGCCCTCAAGGATATTCTCGGTATATTCGGGTCGAGACCGCTCGCGATCGGTGTCCTCAATGCGCAGAATAAATTTCCCTCCTCGGTGGCGGGCGTAAAGCCAGTTGAACACAGCGGTACGGGCAGTCCCAATGTGCAGATTTCCTGTCGGACTCGGCGCTAAACGAACACGAACTGTCACTGCTGACCTCGAATACAAAAATTGCCCTTTCGATCCTACCCCATTGCTTACAAAGCTTCTAGGCAAGGCTGTAGGGACGATTCAGCCGCTCCAACTGCTGCACCATTAGGCTGAGGAACAGTCCCACATCGGTGACCACACCCACGGATTCCACAGAACCCCGATCCGCTAGTTTGGTGACGACCGCTGGGTTAATATCCACACAGACGAGCTTCACCCCGGCGGGGGTCATATTGCCGACGCCAATGGAGTGCAGCATCGATGAGAGCATCAAAATCATGTTTGCGCCCTGAATCAGGCGGGCATACTCCCGCTGCGCCTCAACTAAATCCATAAGGGTATCGGGCAGTGGGCCATCATCACGGATTGACCCCGCTAGGACAAAAGGCACATTATTCTTGACACACTCATACATCACGCCACTGGTGAGGATGCCCTGAGCCACCGCGTTGGCAATGCTGCCACAGCGACGAATGGTATTGATCACTTTTAGGTGGTGACGGTGACCGCCCCGCACAGGGACACCCCGCTGCATATCTACCCCCAAGGAAGTGCCCATGATCGCTTGCTCCATATCGTGCACAGCGATCGCGTTGCCGCCGAGGAGTCCTTGGACATAGCCTTCACGGATCAGCTTCGCTAAATGCTCACCACCGCCTGTGTGGATAACTACTGGTCCGGCCACCACAATCACTTTGCCCCCCTGATCGCGAATACGCCGTAGTTCCCAAGCAATTTGTTCCACCACCAGCTCGACGCGGCGTTCACTGGAGACCCCTGACCCCATGAAGGTGAACTCTTGGTTGCTGCGCTGGCTTTCCGTTTTCCGAATTGTGCGGATGCCTTCAACACCCACGACCACGCGATCGCCCACCTGTAAATCCCGCAGAATGCGACACTCCGCCACCGTGCCTTCTGGAGTTGAGCGCACCACAATCGCCCCATCCATGCGTTGGTTTTGCACCCGAACCCACTCGCCGGCAACTCGCACCTCTGTGGGGTAAATCGTGGTCACATAGAAGTCATCTGGGGCAACCCCTGCTTGGGTGACGGTTTCAAGGGTCGCATCACAGACCTCTGAGGGCGGCAAAATCGCACCAAGGGTGATCAACTGCGCCATGATCTCGTCCATCACCTCAGCATCGGGCGCCATGACCCGAATATCCGCTTGGGAGGGACTTTGCCGTTGTTCGCCAAGATTAAATTGCAGGACTTGGAAACTGCCGCCACTTTCCACAATCGTGTCTAGGACACGGTTCACAAGGCCAGAGTCGAGGAGGTGTCCTTCCAGATGAATGACCCGACTGGGAATTGTCGCCGTGGCATGGAGTTCTTCGCGCACGGGTTCGGTCACCCGCAAGGTCAAGCATTTAGCCGCACCCCCCGCCTTGAGAAATTCTGTCAGGGGTGTCTCCACCACCTCAAAGCCCACTTGGGTAAGGGCGGACTTCAATTCTTGGCTAGCACAGTTGAGAATCACGGTGCGATCGATATTGACGGCATTGCAGGCAAAGTTAACCGCATCAGCCTCTTTAACGGCAATTCGTTTATCCGCTGGTACTCGCAGTTCAATCAAGCGGTTGGAATAGGCATCAAAGGCGGGAGGATAGTAAAGCAAGTAGCCATCCGTCAGCGGACAAAAACACGTGTCAAGGTGGTAGAAGCGCTCATCCATGAGCCGCAGGGAGAGGACTTCAATATCCAGCCACTTCGCCAAATAGGCATGGGAATCCAATTCTGAACGGAAGCCATACCCCGCCCACAGCCAGCGACCCTCGCGATCCAGGAGGGCATCCCCTGCTCCTTCAAAGGGCAGTTGCTTTGGTAGCTCAAAAACTTGATACCCCTGAGATTCAAACCACGCTTTGAAATAGGGTTCTTCCCCTTGGCGTTCTGGGTGATAAAAGCGACTCAGCACCACGCGATCGCCGAGCACCAAGCCTGCATTCGCCGTAAACACCATATCGGGCCAGCCCGGCTGTGGCTCAATCAAGTCAACCGTCGCGCGAGCATGGATAATTTCGTAGAGTTTTTGCCACTGCTCCTGTGCCCGATCGCGGGAGGACTTGTGGATATTTCCCTCCATCCAAGGATTGATCACATAGTCCACCTCATAATGGGTGGGAGGGCACATGAGGAATCGCAGGGTTGAACTCATAGGGGTTGTTTAGAAATCGTTGCAAGTTGTAAAAACAGTCTAAGTGTGGGCTACACGGCACCCATCACAAACTTTTATTCTATAGGCAGTGGGCATCCTGACGATTGGTTTTGTCATCAAACCTTGACATTACACCCACTGCCCTGTGTCTTTAACGGCAACTCCATTTGCAAAGAGCAGGGGAAATCTGCGCTAAAATTATAATTTGTGCGATCGCGCACAGCCAACTGACACACCATCTGCGAAGGGGAATGACCTTGACTGACGTGACTGACATCATTTCCATGACGACTGAACCCCGTGCCAATAGCCAACTCCTCGCCACAATTGAGGTTTCGGGGGCACACTCTCAACAGGTGTATAACCAAGTGGTCAATGATCTCCTTCGCCATACACAGTTGCCCGGATTTCGCAAGGGCAAAGCCCCCCGGCAGCTTGTCTTGCAGCAAATTGGCAAAGAGCGGCTGCGCTATGTGGCCATGGAAAAACTGATTGAGGATACCGTTAAAGCCGCCGTCGAAAAGAACAACATCCCCTATCTAGGCAACCTCGAACTCCAAGGGGGCATTACAGAGCTACTGGATCAATTTCAGCCCGGCGACAACTTTTCTTTCAGCGTCACGTTTGATGTTGAACCAGAAGTGGCAGTCACAGCCTACAAAGGGCTAACCATTGAGTATAATCCTGTCACCTACAATCCCGAAACTGTCGAGAAGCTCTTGCAGCGGCACCAACGGGAGCATGCCACCCTTATTCCCGTCGAAGACCGGCCAGCTCAGTGGGGCGATGATGTCACCCTGAAACTGGTGACCAAAGATGAAAATGGGGAGGTGGTGAAGGAACTCTCAGCAGATGAACTGCCCCTGTCCCTCGATGAAGAGCAACCCTTTTTGCTCAAAGAAATTCCTGCTGCTGTTGTCGGCATGGGTGTTGGTGAAGCGAAAACGGTGACGGTGTCTGTTGCCGAGGAAGTCGAGGCAGGGAAAGCAGAAATCCCCAAACAGTTGACCGCTGAGATTGAACTTTTAGGGATTAAAGCACCGGAACTGCCCCCCCTAGACGATGCCTTTGCCGCTGAGCACAGTGAATTCAGCACGATGGCAGAATTGCGAGCCTATCTGGAGCAAAATCATCAGGAGCGAGCTGAAAATCAAGACAAGAAGGCCAAAGAAGCTGCCCTCATTGATACCCTCATTGCCCAAAATCCAGTTGAATTGCCAAAAACCCTGATCCGCAAAGAAGCGGATGTGAAGGTGCGGACGACGCTGATGCAAATTCAGTCGCAAGGCGTTGATCTCAACAAGATCATGACCGAGGAACTCTACGAAAAAATGCGTCAAGAGGCAGAGCCGGGGGCAGCGAAGGAGGTGCACTCCCGTTTATTGTTGAGGGCGATCGCTCGTCAAGAGGGCATTGAACCCAGCCCCGAAGCAGTTGAGGAACGGCTGAACCGCTACAAAGAGGTGTTGGGGAACCAAACGGCGAAGGATCTGGAACGCCTCCGCGAATTTGCCCACGATGAAGTGCAGCAGGAGGAAGCCCTCAACTGGCTCCTAGAGCAAAATACATTTCAGCCAACCAAGTCCGACCCCGCCACTGAGCAGCCCACAACGACTGCTGAAGTGCCAAAAGATACCGAGACGGCGGCTGTTGCTGAAAAACCATCTAAACCCCAAAAACGCTCTGGGAAAAAAGCAAGTTCTGCCCCATCCCAAGAATAGTTCGGCATAATGAAAGTGATGATCCCTACGGGATCAAACTGCTAGTTACAATTAATTACAAACGAACCGTCATTCTAGGCAACTATGCTGCAATCGCGTTACGACCATCCCCTCAGTGCCATTCTGCGCTCTCCAGCGCTCAACCTGCCACCTACCCATGCCAATATTGTGCCGATGGTGGTTGAGCAGTCGGGTCGGGGTGAACGAGCCTTTGACATCTACTCGCGACTCCTACGAGAGCGGATTATCTTCCTAGGTGGGGGTGCGGGCGATCGCCGCGGCATTGATGATGCGGTTGCTGACTCCATCGTGGCGCAGCTTCTATTCCTTGATGCCGAGGATCCGGAAAAAGACATTTACCTGTACATCAACTCACCGGGTGGCTCGGTGACAGCCGGCATGGCCATCTACGACACAATGAAGCACATTCGCCCTGATGTGTGTACTCTCTGCTTTGGCTTGGCGGCGAGTATGGGTGCCTTCTTACTGTCTGGCGGTACCCCCGGCAAACGGATGGCGCTGCCCCATGCTCGGATCATGATTCACCAGCCCCTTGGAGGTGCCCAAGGTCAGGCAGTGGATATTGAAATCCAAGCACGGGAAATTCTTTACCACAAGCGCAAGCTCAATGAACTCTTGTCACAGCACACGGGGCAACCCATCGAGCGCATTGAAGCTGATACGGAGCGGGATTTCTTTATGTCCGCTGAAGAGGCCAAGGCCTATGGTCTGATTGATCAGGTGGTGACGCGGCAGACCCTCCCTAGCCACTAAGTACACCCTACATGCAACCCTAGAGGTTCCCTATGGCCAAATATGATACCCACCTCAAGTGCTCCTTTTGTGGTAAGTCACAGGAACAGGTGCGTAAGCTCATCGCGGGCCCTGGGGTCTATATTTGTGATGAATGCGTAGAACTGTGTAATGAAATCCTCGATGAGGAATTGGCCACCGTTCCCAATGCGGCAGCTCCCCGTCGAGACTCCACACCGTCGCGATCGCCCCGCAGCACACCCCGTAGTCGCCCCCTCAGTCAAGTTCCCAAGCCTCGCCAAATCAAGGAATTTCTTGATAAGCACGTGGTCGGGCAGCACGAAGCGAAGAAAATCCTCTCGGTTGCGGTCTATAACCACTACAAACGCCTGAGTCTTTTGGATGGTGATCAGCGGGGCGATGACAACGTCGAACTGCAAAAGTCCAATATTCTCCTTATTGGCCCGACGGGTTCTGGCAAGACCCTCTTGGCTCAGACGTTAGCGAAGCTCCTCGATGTTCCCTTTGCGGTTGCTGATGCCACCACCCTCACCGAAGCCGGCTATGTGGGGGAAGATGTGGAAAATATCCTGCTGCGCTTGCTGCAAACCGCCAATATGGATGTGGAGGAAGCACAACGGGGGATTATCTATATTGACGAGATTGATAAGATTGCCCGCAAAAGTGAAAATCCCTCAATTACCCGTGATGTGTCCGGAGAAGGGGTACAGCAGGCGCTACTGAAGATGCTGGAGGGGACGATCGCCAATGTGCCGCCTCAGGGGGGGCGCAAGCATCCCTACCAAGACTGTATTCAAATTGACACGACAAATATCCTCTTTATCTGTGGGGGTGCCTTTGTTGGTTTAGAGAAAACCATTGAGCAGCGGGTGGGCAAAAAAGCAATGGGCTTTGTCCGCGATGGCGAACCCCTCCCCAAGGAAAAACGCTCTGCGGATATTCTCAAGCAACTGGAACCCCACGATCTGGTGAAGTACGGCATGATTCCAGAGTTCATTGGCCGTATTCCCGTGGTGGCCGTGCTAGAGCCGTTGGATGTGGCCGCCTTGGCAGAAATTCTCACCCAACCTCAAAACGCGCTCCTGAAGCAGTACCAAAAACTCATGCGGATGGACAGTGTGGAGTTACGCTTTGAACCGGCTGCCGTGGAGGCGATCGCCCAAGAAGCCTACCGTCGTAAAACTGGTGCCCGTGCCCTGCGCGCCATTGTCGAAGAGATTATGCTGGATGTGATGTACGAACTGCCCTCCCGCAAAGATCTGCGCGAATGTACTATCACCCCCGAAATGGTGGAAAAGCGCTCCACGGCTGAGCTACTCTTACATCCTTCTTCCTTGCCGACACTATCGGCATAAGGCTTGTCCAATAGCTATAAAAGGCTAGAAGAAAACGTGGCTATCGGGCATCAAGCTCAACTCAAGGGGAACCGCATGGGGATCCGTCTCTAGGGTAGCGCGAATCAGACGGGCAACGGTGGCCGGTCGCAGCAGTTTCTGGCGATCGATTTTGAGGCTGACAGCATCCCAAAAGGGGGTATCCACACCCCCAAAGTAGAACAGACTAAAGCGAATACCATAGCGCTTGAGTTCTTCGGCCATACACTTGCTGAAGCCCACAACTCCAAATTTCGCAGCACAGTAGGCTGACCCCATCGCCATTGAATGTTTACCGAGGATGCCGACAACGGTGCAGATATGTCCCTGCTGTTGCTCTTTCATGAGTTCGGCAGCCTGTTGGGTGGTGTAAAAGCAGCCCTTGAGGTTGAGATCCAACATCTGATCCAGTTCAGCCGCCGTAATTTTTTGATAGGGCTTGAGGAGGCCAGCCCCCGCCGCGTTGATCAATACATCGAGTCGTCCTTGCTCACTGCGGATCGCTTGCATTAATTCGCTCACTTGCGCCGGCTGGGTGATGTCACAGGGCTGAATTTGTACGGTTACGGAGGAGGGAAGCTGCTCTGCCAAAGCGTGCAGGCGATCGCTCGAGCGAGCCGCTAAGACCAATTTGGCGCCCGTTTCTTGGAGTTGCTCGACAACGGCTTGACCAATGCCACCCGTGGCACCCACCACTAACACCACACGATCTGCTAAGACACTCATTTTGTTACATTTCTTTACGTTCACCCTTTTATCCTAGCGTTTCTTGAATTTCCCAGAACCTACCAATCGCTTGGGCGATCAAATTTAGAAAGACGAGCCTTTGTTCTGCGTATTAGGATTGAGCCGTTAGGCTTCTCGCCTAGGTGTGACGGAGTTGGGATGAATGACGCAGCAACCACAACCCCCCTCTACCCTTTGGTTTCGTCAGTGGGGAGGGAGAATTATTGCCTTGGTGGCGTTCGGGGCGATCGCGGGTGGGACACGGGCGTGGTGGTTTGTGCGCTATGAATTGGCTCCTGAAATTGCCCAACAACTACAACAGCGTCTCAATCGGCCAGTGGAAATTGGCGGCGTCGAGCACGTCGGGCTGAATGTGGTTCGTTTTGGCTCCTCAGCGGTTCCCAGCTACACGCCAGAAGAGGGCACTCCCGAATTGGACAACGCCCTAATCAACGGCATTGAGGTCGCCTTTAATCCATGGCAGCTTCTGACGGGTCAAAAGCTCGATCTCGACGTGACTCTCCACCAACCCCAACTCACGGTGGTTCAGGATGCCCAAGGGCGGTGGTGGCGCACGGAAGTTAAGGTGCCAGAGGAGGAGCCGACCTTTTTTCAACTGAATCAAATTAGGGTGAAGGTGCGGGATGGCTCTGTGCTGGTTCAACCCTTTCAGCGTCCTGCCTATCTGCTGCGCCAAATTCATGGGGGGTTGACCCTGACGCCCGATCGCCAGAATTTTGCCCTCGAAGGTCAAGCGGAAGGACAACTGGCCGGGGGGGGTCAATGGCGATTGCAGGGGGACTGGAACCAACCCCAAGAATCAGGACAACTGGATTTGCGCTTCAGCAAGATTCCCCTTGCCCTGGGGAATGAGATTCTGCCCGAGACCATTCGTGTCCAAGGCGGCCAACTGGAGGGACAGGTGCGGGTTCGTCTGCCCTTACCAGCAACCCCCGAAGTCACGGGTCAAATTTGGTTGCGGGATGGTACTTTACGCACGGCCTTTGTGCCCCAAGACATCAAGGGATTACAAGCCCATGTGCAATTGCAGGGCAATCAGGCGAAGCTCCACTATTTGCGCGGGGCGATCGCCAATGTCCGCTGGCAGGCTCAAGGCACCGTCGGTCTCCAAAGCGGCTGGAACATTGAAGCGCAAGTGCCAAGGTTTGATCTCGCCCCCACCTTAACGGCCTTGCAGATTAGGCCACCGGTTCCCCTTCGCGGTCAAGTGGAAGTTCCCACTCTTCGTTTGCAGGGGGATCTGGAGACTCCCCAAGTCATGGGTGAACTGCGTAGCCAAACGCCGCTCCAAGTGGATCAACTACAACTGCAACAGGTACGGCTACCCTTTATGGCGTCCTTTAAGCAAGGGGTTAGGTTGATGGATGTCCGCGCCCAGTTGGTGGATGGCGGGGAGGTACAGGCAACGGTAGGGGTACAGCCCACAGGGGAGTTTCGCGGCCAAGCACAAGTGCAGCAAGTGAATCTTCAGGCGATCGCCCGCCGCTATGATGTGGCTCCGCCCGTGGCCCTAGGGGAGGGGTTTGCACAACTGGACTTTGCTGGCAATCTGCGTACCCCAGAGGCTTGGCAGGCCAATGCCGCCTTTCAACTGCCAACGGCTCAATATCCACTGCAGGGCACCGCCCGTCTGACACAAACCCAACTGTTCGTGCCTGAGTTTCAAATGCAGTTTCTAGGGGGGAGTCTGCGGGGGCAAGTGCAAGCCGCCGCCGGTCAGTGGGAGTTACAGGCTCAGGCTGAGAATATTCCCCTACGACAGTTGAATCAAGATTTACAAGGTCGCCTCAGTGGGCAGGCGATCGCCCAAGGACGGGTGGATCAACTGACGCTAGCAGCGATTCGAGCCAGTGCCAATCTTCAAGTGGATCAAACCCCCACGGCTGATCCGTTGGTTGCAGTTGTGAACTGGGATGGCCAGCAATTGCAAGTCCAAGAAGCCACCCTCGGTGCGATCCGCGCCCAAGGAACCATTGGCGTTGATTTAGCGGCTTTGCAACCCACTGACATTCAATTGGGCATCCAAGCCAGAAATCTCCCCCTGAGTCCCTTAAGCACCCTCTTGGAACCGAATCTCCCCGTTCCCCTCGCCCTTGCAGGTACCACGTCTTTTCAAGGCCAACTCACAGGCCGCCTCGATAGGCTCCAGTTTCAGGGGGCACTGCTCACCCAAGGATTGGCGGTGAATGATTTGCGTTTTGCCCCTGAACTCACGGGCACGGTCACCTTGAGCCAACAACAGGGGGCAACCCTCAATTTACAGGGGGGGGGCGATCGCTTGGCGTTTCGTTTGGATGCCGATGGCTTACCCCGCTCACTGCTGGTTCAACGGCAACAGGCGCAACTGATCGGCCAGCGCCAAGGGGAAAACTTTGATCTGCGTCTGCAGCAGTTTCCAGTGGAATCCCTGCGGTTACGGCCCCCGGAACTCCCTAAAGATGCCATTCTCGCAGGAGTCGCCTCGGGCAATCTACAGTTGCAAAATTGGACAAGGGGGCAGGGGAGTTTTACCGTAGAGCGACCGGGGTTAGGGGCATGGCGGGGCGATCGCCTGCAAGCGCAATTCCGTCTAAGTCGCGATCGCCTGACGATTCAATCCGGCCTTTTTGCAAAAGGCGAAAGTCGCTATCAATTCACTGCCGATCTCCAGCCTCAACAATTGGGGGCGCAGTTGACGATTGCCCAAGGCAATTTAGCGGATTTAACGGCACTTGCCACTGTCCTTGGGATTGGTCAACCCACTGCTCGGGGGACTGCCGCAGATTTAGGCACACCGACAGCAGGGGAAGGTCTGCAAGTCTCACTGCTAACGCAAATTCGCCGCCTTGCCGAAATTGAGATGCTGCAAGCTCAAGCGGCTTTGGTGCGGCGGCCGGAGCTGCTGCCCCCCTTGGATCAGCTTCAGGGCATGTTTAATGGCCAAATCAATCTGAGTCAAACCCCCCAGTCGGGTCTGGTGGCCAGCTTTGATCTCAAGGGCGCCAATTGGCAGTGGGGAAATTACCAAGTTGAGCAGTTTCTGAGTCGCGGTCGCTTTGCCCAAAATCAACTGGTGCTGACGACCCTCAATCTGATCGTGAACGGTGGCCAATTAAACGTCAATGGCATTCTTGGCGGTAACCAGCAAAATGCCCAACTGCGGCTTGAGCAACTCCCTGTGAGTCTTGTGGCGAGTCTTTTGCCGCCGGGGATAGATGTGGAAGGTAAGGTGAATGCCCAAGCGGTGTTGACTGGCTCATGGCAGCAGCCCATTCTCGCGGGTGAGGCTACCCTTGCGGAGGGTCGGTTAAATCAACGTCCCTTGGAGGCAGCGAATGCCACATTCCGCTATGCCCAAAATCGTCTAGCCCTGCAGGCGATCGCCCGCTTGGATACGCCAGAACCGCTCATGGTGACGGGTTCAGTTCCCTTGATCTATCCCCTTGACCCGCGACCCGTGGTGGATCCACAGTTAGCCCTAGATGTCAGCCTCAAGGATGAGGGATTGTCGTTAATCAACCTCTTGACCGATCAGGTGCAATGGCAACAAGGAAAGGGGCTTTTCCAAGCCCAACTGCGGGGCACATGGGAAGACCCCATTGTGAATGGCGTCCTCAGTGTGGATGATGCGGTTATTAAAACCCCTGCCTTTGAGGAGCCGGTGACCAATCTCAGTGCGCGCGTGCGCTTTGATCGCGATCGCCTGCGGGTGGATGGCATTCAAGGTCTCTTTAGCCAAGGGCAAATTACCATGGCAGGAGTGTTGCCAATTCACACTCCCTTGACCCCCGATGATCCCGATGCTGCCACCCCCCTCACCGCGTCCTTGCGCCGCTTGCAAGTGAATGCCGCCAATATCTATCGCGGCACAGTAGATGGCACACTCGTGATTACGGATACACTCCTGAGTCCTGATCTCGGGGGCAGTGTCCAACTCAGCCAAGGCCGGTTGGATTTAGGCGCCATCAATGGTTTTGCCAATGGCAATGGATTAGCCACGCCTGCTGACAGTCCCTTTGAACCCCTAGCTTTTGATAACTTGGCAATTCAGATCTCAGATTCCTTGCGCGTGACGCGATCGCCTGTTCTCAACCTAACGGCCACTGGCAGCTTAACCCTCAATGGCGGTCTCGATAGTCTCCAGCCTGACGGTAAAATTCGCCTCACGGGCGGGCAACTGAATCTGTTCACCACCGTCTTTTTGCTCCAGCGGCGAGCGGATAACTATGTGCTCTTTACCCCCGCCAATGGCTTGGATCCCGAGCTCAACCTCACCCTTGCTGCCACTGCCACCGAGGTTTATACTCCCGGCACCGTGACGCGACTCTCCGATGTGGGTTCCGTAACCGCCACCAGTTTAGGGACGCTGAATACCGTTCGCATTACTGCTCGCATTAATGGTCGTGCCAGTCAGTTTCAAACCAATTTGCCTGCGGTGCTTGAGTTATCCAGTACCCCTTCGCGCAGCACGACCGAACTCCTTGCCTTGATGGGCGGTGGCTCAATCGCGGATCTCAACCAAGTAGGGGGAGAAGCAGCGGTGGCCAGTCTTGCCGGATCGGCTCTTTTCAATAACCTACAGGCATTGATTGATCAGGCCACGGGTAACCGCACTTCCTTTCGGATTTTTCCAGCCGTGGTGCCCCCCGATCGCCAAGCCCAAAGCCAAGCCCCAACCCTTGCCGTGGGGGCTGAACTGGGTTTTCAAGTGAACAGTTTTACCTCAGTCTCCCTCTTGCAGTTGCTCACTGCCCCCAGTGATCCGACGCGGTTTAACCTTGGGTTTCAGGTGACAGAGCAGATTCGCCTTGGTGGACAGGTGAGCACCAGTGGTCAAGGCACAGGCTTTCTTGAATTCCGTTACCGTTTTTAATGTCGTCTAAGATCAGTGTACTGCCAGCAACGCTCAAGCTTGGAAGGTGACAATTGCGGCAGTTGCAGTAGCCTTGGTATCAACCTTAATGAAAAATTCCGCTAGAGCCTTATCTCAACGATTCTCGATCTCGTGGCAGCGGTTAAGTCTACGTTGGAAATTTACCTTGGCCTTGGCTCTTGCGGCGCTCTTTCCAGCCGTGATTATTACTGAAGCCCTGATTCAAGTCAGCCATCGCAGTTTTGAGCATCAGCTTGATCAGCAACTGCGCTCTAGTTTGGAGGATTTGCAGTGGGAAATCGACAATTTGGCCTATGAGTCTCGCATCCAAGCCCTCTTAATTGCCAGTGGGATGCATGCGCGGCATGTGGGTGAATCCCTCGTTGGTGTCTTGAAGCCTGCTGCTATCCAAGCCATTCTTGCGGAAGTGGATACCACGGAACGCCCCATGAACCTGATGCTGGTGAGCGATGCGAGGGGTAAGGTACTGGCACAGCAAACCATGGTCTTGGCCAAAACGGGAGAGGCGCTCCTTGACTTGACCCCCGAAACCCATTCCTACTATCGTCTCAGCCCGCATCAAGCCAGCAGTATTGCTCACTTACCGATGTTTCAAGTGGCTCGCGATCGCCAGCAGATGATTAGCGGTTTGGTGCTCCTCAATCGTGAACAGTTACAAGAACTGGGCTTAGCCCAGCAGGCCAAGATCACGTTGCGTCCTCAACCTATCGCAACTCTACCCCCCAAGCAGCGGCCAGCCCCTGCGGGCACCTACCCCATCGCGGATGGCAATATTGGCTTACTGGCCTTTGCCGCAAAGCCCCTCTATGAAAACAACCAATTTCAGGGGCTAATTCTGACGGGCATTTTACTCAACAATATGCCGGATCTTGTGGATGCCACCACAGAATGGTCTACGGTAGATACGGTGGCAACAATTTTTGCCCAAGATTTGCGCATTGCCACCAATGTGCCTTACACCGATGGTCAGACTCGTGCCCTTGGTACCCGCGTCGCTCGCGAAGTAGCCACTCAAGTGCTCAATCAGGGCAAAACATTTGTCGGCACAACTGACATTGTGGGTTCTCCCTATGTAACTATCTACAGTCCATTGCAGGACTTTCGCCAGCAGCTCGATCTGCCGCATCCACCGCCCATTGGTATCGCCTTTGTGGGGAAGTCCCAAGCGTGGATTGATACGATGGCCACCCAGAAACGGTTGGTGGCTTTCGCCATTACCCTTGGCGCCCTGTTTTTGGCCAGTATTTGGGCATATCTCACGGCCAATGCGATTGTCAAGCCGATTCAATCCTTGGCGACTTCAACCCGCCGCGTGCAGTCAGGAGATTTGACGACACTGGTGCAGGTGCACTCCCTTGATGAGGTGGGGGAACTGGCCAATTCCTTTAATGCTATGATGCGCCAGTTGCGCATTTCCTTTGAGGAGTTAGGCCAAAAAAACCGTTCCCTTGAGCAGATTCGTGATGAACTGATTGAGGCCAATGAACAGTTTGAGGCGGTACTCAATGCTGTACCGGGTACGATCTCGTGGATTAATGCCGAGGGCATCTATAAGGGGGTGAATCGCAAGTTGGCAGAAACCTTGAATCTGCCGCCAGAGGCCTTTATTGGGCGTCCCTTGGGTTTTCTGCGTGAGGATGAGGAGCTGGCAGCTTTTATGCAGGAGTTTGTGGATTCTCCCGATCAATTTGCCTCACGGGTGATTGCCGTTAAGCGCAATGGTCAAACGGTGTTTTACCTCGTGGCTTTGCAAAAGTATATGCAGGGTACCCATACGGTTGCGGTCGGCATTGATATTAGCGATCGCATTCGGGCCGAGGAAGCGCTGCGCATTGCGGAGGAAAACTACCGCAGTATTTTTGAGAATGCCCTTGAGGGGATTTTTCAGGCGTCAACGGACAATCGCTTTATTCGGGTCAATGCTGCCATGGCCAAGATTTTTGGCTTTGACTCTCCTGAGGAAATGGTGGAGACTGTCACCAGTATTCGCGACCAAATCTATGTGGAACCCAGCACCCGTGAGGAGATTCTGAATCATTTTGCGACTGGAGCAACAACAGGGCATTTTGAATTCAAGGCCTATCGGCGCGATCGCCAGATCATTTGGATTGAGTTGGATATGCGAGCGGTCTTGGATACCGACGGCAAGATTTCCTACTATGAAGGATTAGTGCAGGACATTACCGAGCGTAAACAGCGTGAGCAAGCAATGCAGCAGCAAATTGAAGAGCTAAGGGTGGAAATTGATCACGAAAAACGGCGGCAGCAGGTGGCCGAAATTACCGAAACGGAGTACTTTCAGCAATTGCGCCGTGAGGCGAACTATTTGCGTCAGCGTCGCCAGCGCTAAGGCTAAACCATGACCGATATCCAAGCCCTGTTTGAGCGCATTGCCCCCCTCTATGATCGCCTCAATGATCAACTCAGCTTTGGCCTTCACCATGTCTGGAAACAGATGGCGGTGGACTGGCTGGAACTGCCTACAGGGGCAACGGCTTTGGATCTTTGCTGTGGCACGGGCGATTTGAGTCGTGTGCTGGCGCGGCGGGTGGGGCGGCAGGGGCGGGTGGTGGGGTTGGACTTTGCTGCGGCACCGCTGGCGATCGCCCGTCAACGCAGTGACCATTACCCCCAAATTGAATGGCTCCAAGGAGATGCCTTAGCAGTACCCTTTGGCGATCAAACATTTCAGGGCATCACGATCGGCTACGGACTACGCAATGTGGCCGATATTCCCCAAGCCCTCAGGGAAATGTTTCGGCTGCTGGTTCCCGGTGGGCGAGCCGCCATTCTCGACTTTAGCCATCCCCAAACCCCCGCACTCCAGCAATTTCAGCAATGGTATTTGCAACAGTGGGTCGTGCCTACTGCCCGTCAGTATGGCTTGGCAGCAGAGTATGACTATTTGTGGCCAAGCATTCAGGCCTTTCCCACCCCCCCTACCCTCTGGGAACTGATTCAAGAAGCGGGCTTTGAAAGCGTGAAACACTACCCTCTGCTAGGGGGACTCATGGCGATTACGATTGCCCAAAAGTAATCTACGTTACAAATGTTAGGCTTCACTCCTTTGGCAATCCTCTAAGCTATAAGTACAGCCTTTTTCTATACGGTTGAGGAGACCTGATCCGCTTTTAGGAATGGGGGCAAGTAGCTCTCAGTTATACTCAATGGCTGTGAAAAAGACTGTAGGCGAACCGCAGGGCGTTTGGAGGGCAGTATGTATAAAAAAATTCTCGTGGCAGTTGACGACAGCGAACTGGGAGAACAAGTGTTTCAAACCGCGCTGGATTTGGCACAGCACTACCAAGCACGCATGATGCTGATTCATGTCCTCTCGCCTACCAATGAATCCTATCCTGACCCAATCTTTACCACCCCTTTGGCGTCCGGAGTCTATGTGGGACTCCACGAGGAAGTGATGCGTGCCTATGCGGAGCAGTGGGAAAACTTTGAGCAAAAAGGCTTGGATATGCTGCGCAACCTCACCCAAATTGCCACTGAAAAAGGGGTACCCACAGAATTTACCCAAGCCTTGGGGGATGCGGGTCGTGCCATTTGTGATCTGGCCAAAGATTGGGAAAGTGATTTGATTGTGCTGGGGCGGCGGGGTCTCAAGGGCTTGAGTGAATTTTTCCTCGGCAGTGTCAGCAACTATGTGCTCCACAATGCCCACTGTTCTGTGCTTACCGTCCAGCGCCGCCGTGATTGAGACGCCCGTTCGCATTAAGTTCCTTGTGCAACCTACCCGTCCTGAGTGGGTAGAGCAGGCGATCGCTCACTTGGATACGATTTTGCTCGATCACTCCCACTGTGAGCGCAAAGCGGCTGGCGTCGCCATCAATCTTATGTTTCGCTATCCTTCCCACAAGCGATTGGTGGATGCCCTCACCGATATTGCCCAAGAAGAACTCGACCACTTTCGCCAAGTCAATCAGCAACTGGAACGCCGCCACATTGCCCTTGCGCCCCTAAGTGCGCCCCCCTATGCCTCTCGCTTGAATGCCGCTGTCCGCCAGCAGGAACCCCAGCGCTTCTTGGATACCCTATTGGTTTGCGCGTTGATTGAAGCTCGCAGCCATGAGCGGTTGCAACTGCTGGCTCAGCACTGCCCGGATCGGGAGCTGGCGGAGTTCTTTGCTAGCTTAGTCACCTCTGAGGCACGCCACTATGGCACCTATTGGTACCTAGCCTATGAGTCCTTTGGTCAAGAGGTGGTGGCAGAGCGATTGCAGCAGTTGGCTGCCCTTGAAAGTGAGATTCTCAGCACACCCTACCCCTTGCCGCGGATTCACAGTTAGACCTAGATCGCTGGTGGTGTTGCCCCTTGAGCAGTAGTGGGCTGACCGACCGTGAGCCGCACCGTTTGGCCAAATTGCTCCAAAATCACTGCGGGTGTAGTGTCATAGGCATCAATCGCACGAACAAGCACAGTGCCGGCGATCGTATCCCCCACCTGCACAGTACGGGTGACATTCTCTTTGGGTGAGCGAATAATTGCTTGGAGACGACCATTCACCGCAGCCACACCAAAAACTTTCACAGCTTGGGCATCAACGGGTGGGGGCGGTGGCGGGGGGGGTGTCGGTCGGCTAGCAGTACCACCTGTACCTGCACCATTGCCCGCTGTTCCGGGAGTGCCATCAGCACCATTTCCCATGCCGCCAGTACCTCCAATTCCGCCGTTGATACCACCCATATTGGTATTTGGTAAGCGAACAGGCTCAAAAGGATTCGGGCGGCCAATATTCGAGAGTCCCTCAATGTAGGTTTTGGGGTTAGTGGGTGGGGTTAAGGCGGCAACCGCAGATCCAGCGGCACCGGGTTCAGTGGGTTCAGGGGTGGTGGGAGCGGCTGCGGGGGGAGCAACGGGTTGATCCGTAATTTCTGTTTCAGTGACCATGAAGCCACAGCTACTCATTGCTGAGGCCAGCAACCCGGCTGCAATGGTAATGATCTTGGTGCGCTGTTTGAACATTTGGTGTCTCACCCTTGGATGATGGTCTGGTGGTGCAGACGTGCTCTTTGTTGCCTACTATAAAATGTACCGTTGGCTCGGGGTGGCTATGCATAGGCAGTTGCCAAAGTGGTCTTTGCAGTGCAGAGTTGCTGTGGGGGCGATCGCTCGGTACACTGAGAACAACTGTAACGTTATTTACGGAATCAATCGGTCATGAGTGCTAAGCCCGTCGTGATTGCTCCCTCCATTCTCTCTGCGGACTTCAGTCGTTTGGGTGAAGAGATCCAAGCGGTGGATCGGGCGGGAGCCGACTGGATTCATGTGGACGTGATGGATGGTCGTTTTGTTCCCAATATCACGATTGGGCCATTGATTGTTGAGGCGATTCGCCCCTTGACCCAAAAGCTCCTCGATGTGCACTTAATGATCGTCGAGCCAGAAAAATACGTGGCCGATTTTGCCAAAGCGGGGGCGGATATTATCTCTGTCCATGCTGAACACAATGCCTCGCCTCACCTGCATCGCACCCTCTGTCAAATCCGCGAACTGGGCAAACAGGCGGGGGTGGTGCTCAATCCCTCTAGCCCGCTTGAACTCATTGAGTATGTCCTGGATGTCTGTGACCTTGTTTTGATTATGAGTGTCAACCCCGGCTTTGGTGGCCAGAAGTTTATTCCAGCAGTGCTACCAAAAATTCGGCGGTTACGGCAACTGTGCGAAGAGCGTGGCCTAGACCCATGGATTGAGGTGGATGGCGGTCTCAAGGTGGACAATACTTGGCAAGTTCTTGAAGCGGGCGCTAATGCCATTGTGGCGGGTTCAGCCGTCTTTAATGCCCCCGACTACGCGGCCGCGATCGCTGGTATCCGCAACAGCAAACGCCCTAGCCCTGAGTTGGTCACTGCCTAGGCACTGGTTGCTGAGGGAGCTTGAAATCGCTGCCACGAAAAGGCTTTCAGGTGGCGATCGCCCGTCTGGTGCAGGATCAAATTGGCCATCAGCTTGGCTGTAATCGGGGCAAGCAAAATGCCATTGCGGTAATGCCCGGTTGCGAGGTAAAGATTGGCCGCTGGCCCTTCTCCCAAAATCGGTAAATCATCGGGGGTGGCTGGACGATAGCCCCACCACGTATCAATCACCTCGTAGCTGGCCAATTCTGGAATAACGGCGGTGGCACGATTCAGCAGTGCTTGCAAGCCAGCAACCGTCGTTCCCTCTTGGAAACCGACATCTTCACTGGTGGCACCCACCACCACTTTGCCAGAGCGACGCGGCACGAGATAGAGCTGATCGCCAAAGATGACATGGTTTAGTAGGGGTTGCCCCGGCGGTTTTAGGGCGAGCATTTGCCCCTTGCGGGGGGTGACGGGTAGGGGAAGTAGGCTTTGTGCCCATGCCCCTGTGGCCAGAATGTAGATCCCCGCAGACCAACGTCCGCGATCGCTCTCTAACGCTGTAATCTCCCCTTGGGGCGTTTGCTGAAACCGCTGGACAGTAATGCCCTCAATCACTTCGATTCCTAGAATGCGAGCCGCACTCACCAAGACCTTGGCCAAGTTGCGGGTATTTACCTGCCCATCTTGGGGAAACCACCAAGCCCCTAGCACACTCTCCGCAAAACCCCGTTGATAGTTCACCAGTTCAGACGCATCGAGCCAGCGGCTGTCGGGTTCCATGGGGTGGGCGCGATCGCGCTGCCGCTCATCGGTCACGGGTGCCAAAATACCACAGGGCCAGTAGCCCGCATCCATGCCCGTCAGTTGCTCAAGCTTGTCAATCCAACTGGGATAGAGATTGCGGCTCGCTGTACACAAATTCCACATGGCGCCTGCTGGCAGGCCTTCTGCTTGGGGGGCTAACATTCCCGCTGCTGCATGGAGTGCTGCTTCCCGAAACTGGCGGCTGAGAACCGTGGGTCGTGCCCCCCGCAATGCCAATTCGATGGCGATCGCCAGCCCCATAGTGCCGCCACCAATAATCAAAATGTCCCGCTGTTCATCCCCAAGGATCATTCTTGACGCTTCAATCCCAATTTACACATTTCTTTATCTTGGCATCTGCCACCCCTTAAGGGTAGCCCAAACCACCCACTTGAGGGGGAACGGCGCCTTGTTTTCCCCTCCTGAAGTCAACTCGTTATAATAAGGGCGATCGCGGTGGATTTGCTGCCGCTGTGTGGTAACTGTCCATGATCTCATCCGGCTCTCACTACCCGATCTTTGGTCCTGAAATTCGTTGTCCCCACTGTCGGCAAGTCATTCCCGCCCTGACCCTCACCGATACGTACCTGTGCCCGCGCCACGGTCCTTTTGAAGCGGATGCCAAAACCGGAGAATTAATGCACCTGCAATCCGGCCGCATTTGGCGCCTCTGGGACGGCGAATGGTATCGCCAGCACACCCACCCCGACGGGATTCGCTTTGAAATTCACGATGCCCTCGATCGCCTCTACACCCAAGGCTACCGTGCCACCAAAGTCATTATTGCCGAACGCTATCGGGATCTCTTTTGTGCCTACCTCGAACGCAGTACCCCTTGGCGAGGCCCCACAGATCCCCAAATGCTACGCCTCTTTGGTTTGCCTGTTGAGTTTAGCCCCCCCGCTAGCCAAGAGGAGCGCTGGGATGTGATTAACTTTGATCTCGAAAAAGAACCCGGCGCCCCCATTCGCCCCCCCTATTTTCGGATGTTTGACTAGTGATGCTCACCCTCGCCGACTGTGGCGAACTGGAATTGATTGCCCGCCTGCGCCCCTATTGCCACAAGGAATTGATTGGCGATGATGCAGCGGTTCTGTCGCTACCGCCCGGTGAACAACTGATTGTGAGTACCGATGTGCTGGTTGAGGGGGTGCACTTTAGTTTAGGCATGACCGATACCCCCGTAACGATGACGCCAGTGGATGTGGGCTGGCGATCGCTGGCTGCCAATTTATCCGACCTTGCGGCTATGGGGGCATTGCCCTTGGGCTTAACAGTGGGTCTCGCGGCACCGCCCAACTGTCCTGTGGCAACGATTGAGGGCATTTACCAAGGGATGGCAGCCTGTGCTCAGGCCTACGGCACCAGTATTATCGGTGGCGATACCTGTCGTTCTAGCGTTCTCAGTCTCAGCATCACGGTCTTGGGCAGTGCGCCGCCAGAACGGATTATTTATCGCGATCGCGCCCAAGTGGGGGATGTCATTGTCGTAACGGGGGTTCATGGTGCCTCCCGCGCTGGTCTCGAGTGCCTTTTGTATCCGCAGTGGGCTAGTACCGTGCCCGAACAACTGCGGCAGGGGTGGATCCAGGCCCATCAACGCCCCCAACCGCGATTGGATATTGTCCAATGGCTGCGCCAACAGGTGCCCCCGCCGCGTCTTGCCGGTATGGATAGTAGTGATGGTCTAGCGGCTGCTGTTCTGCAACTCTGTCAAGCCAGTGGGGTGGGTGCAGTGCTTTGGGCAGAGCAGATTCCGATGGTGGGCTATAGCGATCGCCCGCAGGCCTTGAACTGGGCGCTCTATGGCGGTGAAGATTTTGAACTGGTGTTGTGCCTTGCCCCAGACTTGGCTCAGGATCTCTGTAGGGCAGCGGGTAAGCAGGCCGCCATTGTTGGGGAAATGATTCCTGAAAAGAGGGTGCAACTCAAGCTCAATGGTGAATTATTGCCTGTGCAGCCCGATCAACTCTTTCAGCACTTTTAGGCGATCGGTTGAGTGGCCTGAAGCAGCGATGGGTGTTGAGGTCGGGCGCAGCCGTCAAGGAATATTACAAAAATTCATAAAGTTTGGGGGCGATCGCCGACAAATCCCCATAAATTTATACATTTCTTAAAAAAATGCCGAGCTACCCCCGAATCGTTCTAATCTAAGTTAGCGCGTTAACTAAAAGTAAAGGGAGCCTCTTAGTAACCATGGTTGTCAAAGCAAGTGGTGGAAGCTCGGTTGCCCGCCCGCAACTTTATCAAACAGTCCCCGTTTCAACAATTATTCAAGCCGAACAGCAGGATCGCTTCCTGAATCGGGGTGAACTGGATGAACTCGCTGTTTATCTGCGCTCCGGGGCAAAACGCCTTGAAATTGCCACCACCCTCACCCGCAACGCCGACATCATTGTTTCCCGTGCTGCCAACCGCATCTTTGTCGGTGGTTCCCCCATGGCCTTCCTCTCCCGTCCCCAAACTGAAGAAGCCCCCCAATTCACCACTGGGGCAAGGGGCGAAGCCATTGACATGAAAGAAGCCATGAAGCTGGGAACCGCAACCTATGTGGACACCCGTGGTGGATTCTTAGAGGGCTTGCGCTCCGTCTTTAGTGCCTCTGGTGGTGGTGCGCCCGTGGGCTTCAAGCCGATCAACATTGCCCGCTATGGCCCGGCCCGCATGGAAAAATCCCTGCGCGACTTGGATTGGTTCCTGCGCTATACCACCTACGCCATTGTGGCTGGCGATCCCAACATTCTGGCGGTGAATACGCGCGGCTTGCGGGAAATCATTGAGGCGGCTTGCTCCACCGATGCCACCATTGCTGCCCTACAGGAAATGCGGCGGGCGGCTCTCAGCTACTTTGAAAAGGACGCCGAAGCCAAGGGCATTGTGGAAACCTACTTTGAAGTTCTGATCAACGAATTTATTGCCCCTGCCCCCTCCGATAAAGTGCGGCAGCGCAACTCCACGGATCTTCAAGGTTTGCAACTACCCCAGATTTACTTCAATGCCGCTGAACGCCGTCCCAAATTTGTGATGAAGCCGGGGCTATCCGCTGCCGAGAAAAACGAAGTGGTCAAAGCCGCCTATCGGCAAATTTTTGAGCGGGACATCTCCCGTGCTTACGGTTTGGGCATCTCTGACCTGGAATCCAAGGTGAAAAATGGCTCCATCTCCATGAAGGAGTTCATTCGCCAACTGGCCAAGTCGCCCCTCTACCGCAAAAACTTCTACGAACCCTATATCAACAGCCGTGCCCTCGAACTGGCCTTCCGCCATATTTTGGGTCGTGGGCCGTCGAGCCGCGAGGAAGTGCAAACCTACTTTGCCATTATTTCCAAAGGTGGTCTTCCAGCCTTAGTGGATGCCCTTGTGGATTCCAAGGAATACAGCGACTACTTTGGTGAAGAGACGGTGCCCTATCTGCGGGGTCTGGGTCAAGAGGCTCAAGAATGCCGCAACTGGGGTGCCCAACAGGATCTCTTCAAGTACAGTGCTCCCTTCCGCAAAGTCCCGCAATTTATCACCACCTTTGCCGCTCAGGATCAGCCGCTGCCGGATCAACACCCCTACGGTGCCGGCAACGATCCCTTGGAAATTCAGTTTGGTGCCATCTTCCCGAAAGAGAAGAAAAATCCCAGTGCTCGCCCCCAACCCTTCAACAAAGACACCCGCCGCATTCTCATTACGCGCGGGCCAGGGATCAACAATCAGGTGAGCAATCCCGCAGCGCGTGGGGTCGCCCCCGGCAGCCTAGGGCCAAAAGTCTTCAAACTGGATCAGCTTCCCAGCATCAATGCCCGCATTGGCAAGCGCTCGATCGCCACGGGCGGCGACAGTGTCAAATTTGCCGAAAGTTCGACCCAGCGAGTGATTCGTGCCGCATATCTACAAGTCTTTGGCCGCGATGTCTATGAGGGGCAGCGCCAAAAGGTGGCCGAGATCAAACTGGAAAATGGTGAAATCTCTGTCCGTGAGTTTGTGCGGATTTTGGCCAAATCGAACCTCTTCCGCAGCCTCTACTGGACACCGCTGTACGTCACGAAGGCGATTGAATATATTCACCGTCGCCTCTTGGGTCGTCCCACCTATGGTCGCCAAGAGATGAATGCCTACTTCGACATTGCCTCGAAGAAAGGTCTCTATGGCTTAGTGGATGCGATCATTGACAGCCAAGAGTACAGCGAAGCCTTTGGCGAAGATACGGTTCCCTACGAGCGCTACATTACGCCCCAAGGTCTGGCCCTGCGATCGCTGCGCACCGGCACGATTGGTGAAACTGGCGTACCCCCTGAAAAAGAAGAAACGCCTCGCTTTGTCGAACTGGGAGCCGTGACCGAACTGCGGACTGAGCCAGCGATTCAGTTCCGTGCCAATCAAGGGGTGAGCAAGCGCCGCGACCAAACCAAGGTCTTCAAGCTCACGGATCTCAATGACAAGCAAAATCTGCAACTGGTGATTCAGGCGGCCTATCGTCAGGTCTTTGAGCGGGATGTCGCGCCCTACATTGTCCGCGATGAATTTACCGCCCTTGAATCGAAGCTCAGCAACGGTGAGATCACCCTTAAGGAGTTCATCGAGGGCTTGGGTTGCTCGGAACTCTATCAGAAGGAGTTCTACACCCCCTATCCCAACACCAAGGTGATCGAACTGGGTACCAAGCACTTCTTGGGTCGGGCACCCCTTGATCAAGCGGAAATTCGCCGCTACAACCAAATTCTGGCCACCCAAGGCTTAAAGGCTTTTGTCCAAGCCCTCGTCAGTAGTGCTGAATACGCTGAAGCCTTTGGTGAGGATACGGTGCCCTATCGTCGCTTCCCCACCTTGCCAGCGGCCAACTTCCCCAACACCGAGAAATTGCACAATCAACTCACGAAGCAAAGTGATGCGATTGTCGTGCCCAGCTTCGCACCGGTGAAACCTCGCCTCGATAACACGAAGCTGCCGCTCCTCAGTCGGGCGATCGCCGAGCAAGAGGCCAAAGCGCGTCAAGCGGATCCCAGCAAACCCCGCTTCATCGAATTGGGACGCTCCTTCCGCAATGGCGATGGTCAATCGGTGGAAGTGGGGGTCGGTACCAGCCGGCGCCGTCCTGCTCGCATTTTCCGCATGACCGTGGGTGCCCCCAGTGCTGAAGTGGAACTGGTGATCAATGCCATCTACTGCCAAGTGATGGATGTCTTCAGTGGCCAAGTGCCCAGCCAGTTCCGGCGCCCTGATCTCGAGAGCCGCCTGCGCAACGGTGAAATTACCGTCCGCGAGTTTGTGCGTACCTTGGCCAGCTCGGAGATCTATCGCAACCGCTTCTACACCCCCTATCCCAACACCAAGGTGATTGAATTCCTCTTCCGTCACCTTCTTGGTCGCGCCCCGGCCACCCAAGCGGAAATTCGCCAATACAACAAAATCTTGGCGGATCAAGGCCTCAAGGCGGCTGTCGAAACGATGGTAAATAGCCCTGAGTACAGCCGCTACTTTGGCGAAGATGTCGTGCCCTACAAACGCTTCCCCACGCTGCCAGCGGGCAACTACATTGGCAGTGTCAAGGCCGATGCCGACTTGGTGAAGCAATCCTGGTCGAGTCTCTCGCCCTCCTTGGTGGGGATTCAGCCAAGCCACCGCGACTAGGGAACGCTGCCACTAACCACTGGTGAATCAATCGGCTAGCGGATGCTCTTGTAGGGGTGTCCGCTTTTTTGTTGGGCAAGACCACGTTAAAATATCTTAAAGATTTTCAATTCTGAAAAAGCCGCAAAATCCCGTCCTAGTGAGGGCTGGGAGTCTTTCTATAGCCAGTAAAAAAATGATAGAGTACAAAAAATTCACATTTTAATTTCTATCCATTACTGTCCTCATTGAGTAGGAGTGTCCGTTACTTTGGAGAGCCACAAAGAAAAGATACTCGTTGTTGATGATGAAGCGAGTATTCGCCGCATTTTAGAAACTCGGCTGTCAATGATTGGCTATACCGTCGTCACTGCCGCCGATGGCGAGGAAGCCCTGACCACATTTCGGCAGGAGCAGCCAGATTTAGTAGTGCTTGACGTGATGATGCCCAAACTAGATGGCTATGGCGTCTGTCAAGAACTGCGCAAGGAATCCGATGTCCCCATCATTATGCTCACTGCCCTTGGCGATGTCGCCGATCGCATTACGGGGCTGGAACTGGGCGCCGATGATTATGTGGTCAAACCCTTTTCCCCTAAGGAGTTGGAAGCTCGCATTCGTTCGGTGCTGCGACGCATTGAGAAAACCAGCACCTCTGGCATCCCTAGCTCCGGGGTGATTCAGGTGGGCAATATTCGCATTGATACCAACAAGCGCCAAGTCTATAAGGGGGATGAGCGCATTCGCCTCACGGGCATGGAATTTATGCTCTTGGAATTGCTGGTGGGTCGCTCCGGGGAACCCTTCTCACGGGGAGAAATTCTCGAGCAGGTGTGGGGCTACACCCCAGAACGCCATGTGGATACGCGGGTGGTGGATGTCCATATTTCCCGCTTGCGGGCTAAGCTAGAGGAAGACCCCAGTAATCCAGAGTTAATTTTGACAGCACGGGGAACAGGGTATCTCTTTCAGCGGATTACTGAACCGGGAGAAGCAAGCAACAAAAATTCCTAACTGGCTTGAGGGTGAGCCATGCATCAACAACGCTGGCGCTGGTCAGAAGCTGTGGGTCTAGGTCTGACGGCTGTGGCCTTGAGCATTATTGCCTTTATGCAGCAGGATGCCCTGCGTCAGTTACAGGCGCAAACGGCCGAACAATTCACCGATGCCGAATATGAGCGCCAGAATGCCCAAACGATTACGCAAATGCGGCTGTTAGCAAATCTCCCTTCCTTTGGTTTTGACAATTTAGTTGCCGATTGGGCGTTTTTGCAATTTCTCCAGTTTTTTGGTGATTCCGCTGCCCGCCAAGTCACGGGTTACGATGATGCACCTGCGTTCTTTGAGGTGATTATCGCCAAAGACCCCCGCTTTGCCCAAACCTATCCCTACCTCTCGACAGCAATTACGGTGTATGCAGGACAGCCGCAAACCTCTGTGGCCTTGATGGATCGGGGTCTGGCAGCGATGGATCCTGCCTATCAACCGACGGCCTACTTGGCATGGGTGTTTCGGGCGATGGATGAATTGCTCTTTTTGGGCAAGGGGCGAGCGGCAGCAGAGTCCTACGATCGCGCGGCGGCTTGGGCAGAAATGAATCCAGATCCACAGGTTCGCGCCGCAGCAGAGTATTATCGCTCGTTGGCACAAACCCTACGGCGGGATCCCGATAGTCGGATGGCACAGATCAATGCCTGGATTTGGGCACTGGTGAATGCGGTCAGCGATCGCTCGCGGCAAACGGCGATAGAGAATATTGAACGCCTTGGGGGCAAAGTCTCACGGCTCCCCGATGGCACTTGGCAAATTCGCCATCCTGAGGATCTGCGGTAACGCCTGTGGAACGCACGATTGCCGAAATTAATGACAAGATTACGGCGGGCAAGGCCACGGTTTGGACATTGGCAGAACTCAAAGCCCGCCTTGAAAGCCTGAGCATTGCTGAAGCAACCCGCCAAGTGGATGTGGTGACAACGGGTACCTTTGAACCCATGGAGTCCTCCGGGGCGATCCTTAACTTGGGACCGACGGATCCGCCGATTAAACTGCGGCAGTGCTGGCTCGATGGCATTCCCGCCTACAGTGGTTTTGGCGCTGTGGATCTGTACTTAGGGGCAGCCCAATCCCTTGACCCCAATTCCGAAGCGGGCGAAGCCGATAGTCTGCGGGAACGGGGGGGTGGCCATGTCATTGCCGATTTGATTGCGGGTAAAGCCATTCCTCTGCGGGCAGTGGGCTATGTCACCGATTGTTATCCCCGCGCCAGTTTAGAAACGGTAATTAGCAAAGAAACGATCAATCAGTTCTATCTCTACAACCCCCGCAATCTTTATCAAAATTTTATTGTCGGTGTCAATGGGGGCGATCGCCCGCTCTATACCTACCTTGGTCCTTTGCAACCGCAACTGGGGAATGCCGTCTATGCCTGTGGCGGCGCCCTCTCACCCCTGTTGAATGATCCCTACTTGCGACTGGTGGGGATTGGCACGCGCATTTTTCTCGGCGGCGGCATTGGTTATGTGGCCTGGGAAGGCACCCAACACTTCCCCTTGCAAAAACGTCTGGCCAACGACACCCCCATTGGTCCAGCGGCCACCCTTGCCCTGATTGGCGATGCCAAACAGATGGATCCCTTTTGGGTGCGCGGTTGCTATTTCAAGCACTATGGAGCGTCCCTGATGCTGGGGGTGGGGGTTCCGCTGCCGGTCTTGGATCAAGAGGTCATTGCCCGCTGTGCCATTCGTGATGAAGAAGTGGTGGCGCCGATTATTGACTTTTCCATTCCCCGCCGCGTGCGTCCCACCTTCGGCATGGTTAACTATGCCCAACTCAAGTCAGGCAAAATTAAAATTGAAGGCAAAACTGTGCGCACCGCTCCCCTGACGAGTCTTTACTTTAGTCAGCGCATTGCCGAAGTCCTCAAAGATTGGATCCGCAGTGGCCGTTTTACGCTGACAGAACCCATTGCCCCCCTGCCGCGCGATCGCGCCTTTTTGCCGCAACAACCTTGGATGCCCGCTGCCAGCGATGATTAATGACTTTTGGCGGGTGGCAACCCTGCTTTCGCTATAATGACCAATAGTTCAACCACCTTGGCCTTGGCAATTCTCCAGTCCCCGACCGAGTGATTCAGGCCACTGCTGAACGCTTGCCGATGGGTGTTTAATAAAAATATAGGGTTCTGGATTCTAGCGATCGCAAACAGACAAAAAGTTGCATCCTTCATTAGCTTAAATCCGTCATGCGTATTATTACGGTTGTTGTATGTTCTAGTTGTGTGTCAGTCTCAGCGTTAGGGTAGAGGTCAAGGGCTGTGCAGTATCTCGCCGAGGTGATTAAAAAAACGGGTTTCATGGGGACGAAATCCGAGTTGAAGTTGTTGATGCGTGAGCAGTCGGGCTACTGGCACCCTGTCCCCCAAAACGAAGAAACGATTCCCTTTGACAACAGTCGTGACTATGGCAATGGTGTGTTGGTCTTTGTAGAAATGGCCGCCAACCGCCAAATTCAAAACGTGGATGAAGCGACGCGCCGTCTCACCGGTATCTTGCACGGCTTCACACGGATGCGTGAGCGGTTCCAAAGTCAAGAGGAAGAAATTGAAGGCTGGAAGCAATCCCTCTCCTATCAGGCGGAAGCTCTCAATCAACGGGAACAGGAATTTGAGCAGCGCAAAGAAGAACTCCAAGAACTAGAGGCGCAACTGGCCGGCGCTGAAGAGCAATTGGTACAACTCAACAAACTACGGCAGGAATTAACCGCAGAGGAACAGCGGATTCAAGCAGAGCGCCAAGCCCTTGAAAATTTACGCCACCAAGTGCACCAAGAGCAGCAGCGCTGGGAACAACTCAAATCTAGCCACAGCGTTGGCCTATCCCCAGAACAAATCCGCCAAGTGGACTCGATTTTGCAGCAGTTGGCGGAGACCCTCAACAGTGGTGGGCGTCCCCAAATCGCCGAATGTTTTCAAATTTTAGACCAGCAACAGGCCTTGCTGAGTCAGTACTGGCAGCAACTGGAGCAACTGGAGCAGGAGGTGAGTCAACGGCAAGCTGCCTTGGAGGAGCAACTGCAAGCCTTCCATGCAAAGGAGGAGACGTGGCGCACCGCTCAAGAACAATTTTGGCAAGACAGTCGGGCGATCGCCCTGCAGGAGGAACTCTGCCGCTACAAACAGTCCGTTCTTGAAAAAGAACGTCACCTCCTTGCCCAACAGGAGGAAATGATCCAGCAAATGCGCCAAGCCATGGTTAGTGATCTCACAGAGGCAGTGGATGTGAATGCCCTGATGAAAATGCCCATGGAGGAACTCGAAAAAGAAGTGGCCAACCGCGGTAATGACCTCAAACGTGCCTCTGCCTTTGTCAACGATCAAGAAGAAGAGCTAAAAATGGCGCTGGAGTCCTTGGCAGAACTGGAGCAAAAAGTCAAAGAAGCCAGTGACTTCGATCGCCTGCAACTAGCAGGAGAACTGGAGGACGAACGCCAGCGCTGTAATCTGCTCAATCAGGCCCTTGAAGGACAGCGGCAAAATATCCGTGAAAAAGAAGCGATCTACAAAATTCACAAGCAAGTGCTAGAGGCACGCAAGGATCCAGCCTCCCAACAGGGCATTAGCCTCATTCCCATCCTCAGTGAACTGGAGCGTCAGTTTCAAGAGTACAGTGTGGCTGTCAATCAACTCGCGGAAGAATTGCAGCAGGCCTATACCGATCTCGAAAGTCTGCGCCACGACCTTGAAGAGCGCCGCAAACTGCAACAGCAGCAAAAAGATCAACTCAGTCAAGAAGAACAGGCACTGATTGAAGAGCAACGGTTACTCGCCGCTAAACGCGGCCAAGCGAATCTGCTGCGGGAAATCTTACAACCCGTTCAAGATCGCCTCAATCACCTGCGCCAAGGCCTAGAGGGACTGAACCAAAATATCCTCAATGGCCGTCCCGGTGCTCTCATTTCTGAATTGCAGCAGGTGGTCATGAATCTGGGGCAGGGGGCTTAGCTGCTAATTGCGCTGCCGCATCGCATCTCGGACTCTGGTTTCCCCTGCGCGGTTATTTTGCTCACGGTACAGCTTCAAAGCCACTTGATAGGCACTGCGAGCCTCCTGCCGCCGGCCTTGAGCTGCCAAGGCTTTGCCCAAGCGGTAAAATCCTTCGGGATCCTTAGGATTGATCTGCGTGGCTTGACGATAAATCGCCGCAGCTTCAAGGAGATTATTTTGCTGCATTAATAGCTCACCAAAACTGAAGTAGGTGGCTACCCGTTCAGGTTGCAGGGTGATCAGGCGGCGGTACGCTTGAATGGCTCGCTCGGTTTGATTTGCAGCAGCCGCCAGTTCAGCCACCTGTTGCAGTAGATCCGCATCCCGCTGACCCAAGTTAGTTGCGCGATCAATCGCTTGCCAGCCATTGCTAGGATCGCCAGCGGCCAGAAGTGCCATCCCCAAGTTGAGTTGAATCGAGGCATTGCCGGGGGCAAGGGCTGCCGCCTGTTGCAGACGACTGAGGGCTTCAGGAATATTGCGTTGTTGGAGCAGCAAAACGCCTAATCCCTTTTGAGCCGCCCAATTGCGGGGGTCAAGACTGAGGGCGGAGCGGTAAGCTTGGATAGCGCCTTGGGGATCCCCCATGCGGGCGAGAATCACCGCCAGTCCTTCGTAGGCTTGGGCATTACGGTTATTCAGGCGAATGGCTTGGCGGTAGGCGGCAGCAGCCCCGTGGTTTTCCCCCATCATCCCCAGACTGTAGCCGAGGGCATAGTAAAAATCAGCGTTTTGTTGATCCAGCTCAATAGCGCGTTGGTAGGCACGGGCGGCTTCAGCAAATTGTCCCTGCTGGGCGTAGATGTAACCAATGGCAGAATGCACGCGGGGATTACGGCTCTCGCTCTGGAGCAGTTGCTGATAAATGGCCAAGGCTTGGGCATAGTTTCCTGCTTCCACTAGCCGTCGCCCTTCTTGCATCAGCGTGCTGACTTGGGCGTGTACTGGCGCTGCCATCCAAAGGCCAAGACTGGCAATACTAGCCCACAAAAGGGAATTGAAGCGCATCGTGAGTGAGTCCTCCTCGCAAACGTTAACCCCAACTTAACGGTTGTTTACAGCTCCCTTAAGAGATACTGCAAATTCCGCCAAGGGCGATCGCCAAGGGTTAAGAGATCTAGTTAAGGCAAACTAAGGCTCTATTCTGGACAATTTTGACCCGAATGGCAAATCAAAAGGTAGGTGTGCGATGGCGAGACGATGCAACATTGCCCTTGTGGGCAGCTACAACAGCGGCAAAACAACCCTTGCAGAAAGCATTTTGCGCCTTACCCACGCCACGAGTAGTAAGGCCAGTAGTCTTCTGGATACCAGTCCTGAGGCTCGCGATCGCCAAATGGGGGTGGAACTGAATGTCGTTCATACCCAGTATGGGGACTTGGAGCTGACGCTTCTCGACTGTCCCGGCTCAGTGGAATTGCTCCAAGAAACCCTCAATGCCCTTGTGGGCGTGGATATGGCGATTGTTGTCTGTGAACCCCTCAGCGATCGCGCCTTTACCCTAACCCCCCTGTTCAAATTCCTCGATGACTGGCAGATTCCCCATATCCTTTTTGTCAACAAGATGGAGCGGGCCCACGATCCCTACATGGAGATCCTCGCCGCCTATCGCCAAGTTTCCAGTCGTCCCCTGGTCCCCCACCAGTACCCCATTTGGCAGGGGGATGATCTCTTGGGCTACATTGACTTGGTGACGGAGCAAGCCTATCACTACCATGCGGGGGCAGCGGCGGATTTAGTCCCCTTTCCTTCAGAATTACAAGCCGTTGAACAGGCCGCGCGGGCGGAGCTACTGGAGGCTCTAGCCAACTATGATGACCACCTCTTGGAGGAACTCCTTGAGGATATTGCGCCGCCGGAAAGTGAAATCATGGCGGATCTGCGCTGGGAGTTGGGAGCCGATTTAATTGTGCCCGTCTTTTTTGGCAGTGCGCAAACGGACTACGGGGTGCGTCCCCTATTGGCAGCCCTTGATCGCGAAGCACCTGATGCCACAGAAACTGCCGCCCATCGCCAGATCAACGGTGAAGAGCCTCTCGCCCAAGTGCTGAAGACCTTCTATCTCCCCCAAGGAGGCGGCAAGCTCTCCCTTGTACGGGTCTGGCAGGGCACCTTGACCGATGGTATGAGCTTGAATGGGGTGCGCGTGGGTGGCATCTACCGTGCCCAAGGCACGCAACTGGAATCCTTGGGTCAAGCAACGGCGGGGGACATTGTTCTCTTGGCACGGCTAGAGGGTATTCGTACCGGTGAGACCCTCAGTGTCAGTGGTCAGGTAGCACCTTTGCCCTGTGCCCCCCAACTAGAACCCGTCTATGCCTTGGCCATTACCCCCAGTAAACGCAGTGATGAGGTGAAGCTCACCAGCGCGTTGCAAAAACTCCTTGAGGAAGACCCGGCGCTGCGCTGGGAACAGCATGGCGATACCCATGAAATTATTCTCTGGGGACAGGGCGACATTCACTTGCAGATTGCCCTTGATCGCCTGCGCCGCAAATATAACCTACCGATGCAAACCCATCTCCCCCAAGTGCCCTATAAAGAAACGATTCGCCGCAGCACAAAAAACAGTCATGGCCGCTATAAACATCAAACCGGTGGCCACGGCCAGTTTGGCGATGTGTACCTCGATATTGCTCCCCTAGAACGCGGCAGCGGCTTCCAATTTAGTGAAACTATTGTCGGCGGCGTTGTGCCCAAGCAATATATCCCCGGTGTCGAGCAGGGGGTGCGGGAATTTCTCAACCAAGGACCGTTGGGATTTCCGATGGTGGATGTGGCGGTGACCCTCACCAATGGGTCTTACCACTCCGTGGATAGCTCTGAGCAGGCCTTTCGCCAAGCGGCTCGCCTCGCCATGCAAGCGGGAATTCCCCAGTGTGAACCGCAACTCCTAGAACCCATCATGGCAGTTCAAGTGTGGATGCCCCAAGCCTTTACGGCTAAAGTAATGCAGGCGTTGACGGGGCGGCGCGGTCAGGTTTTGGGCTACAGCAGTAAGGAGGGTTGGCCCGGCTGGGAACAGATTGAGGCTTATCTACCCCAAGCGGAAATGCATGACTTTGTGGTGGAGTTGCGATCGCTGACGATGGGCACCGGTGGCTTCCATTGGCAATTTGACCATCTTCAAGAAGTACCGGAGAAACTGGCCGCGACGATTGTCCAGCGCCACAAAAAAGCCTAGGCCACTAGTTGAGCCGCCTTAGCCTGCAATTCCTGAAGTCGTGTGGCCATAATCTGCTGAATCTGCGCCTCCTGCTGGCGATCCCTCGCATCCAGATCATCAGCCACGGTGCCGGGAGCGGCTTGGAATTTCTTGAGTTGACGGTCAAAGAAACTATTGGGAAAGCGGCGGTACTCAACGGTCTGCTGCTGGAGGCGGGCAGTGTGGCAAAACTGGTGCAGCCAATGGGCATAGGCCACATCCTCAGCCCCATAGCGAAATTGGCGAAACACCTCCTCTTCGGGAAAGCCGCCAATAAACTCATGGACTTCGCGGCGTACGGCGAGATTGAGCACCAGTGTTTGCTCGAGGCTCCTGTGCCAGTAGGGGTGCAGGCGATCGCGACAATAGACCCCCGTGCGCACCGCCCCAAAATACGCTGGGGCATAGGGTGCGGGTAAAGGCTGATTCAACACCGATAGGGCTAAAAACAGATGCTCAGGGCGGTAGAGATCATCGGCATCACAGAAAAAAATCACCTCCCCTTTGGCTAAGCGCACCCCCATGTTCCGCGCTGCCGCAATCCCAATATTCGTCGGCAAGCCCACCAATTGTAGGGGCACCGTATTCGGCCATCCTGCCGTCGCCACATCACAGGTGTGATCCGTTGAACCATCGCTAATCAGGATGAATTCCCCCGCAGTGGCGTAGGGGAAGTGCTGTTCGAGGTAGCGGCAACTGGCGGCAATGCTCTCAAGGGTTTCCCGAAAAACCGTTTCTCCCCGCTGGGTCACCACATTGTAGGCGGGCATCACAATTGAGAAGGAACGCAGGCCAGCAAGTTCCACGACAAGTTCCTCAGTCACTCGCCCTCATTTTCTCCCTAGGAGCGGCGGCGATGCAAAAATTTCCCAAGGTGTTGACAAACGCTCAGGGCATTCGCTACATTAACTAATGCTGAGTCTTGCCCCCATCGTCTAGAGGCCTAGGACACCTCCCTTTCACGGAGGCGACGGGGATTCGAATTCCCCTGGGGGTATCCTACACTGGCAACCTCAACGTGAACGGTCGATATTTGATTCGCCGATCCCCTGCCAAAGTGCCACAATACGGAAAGTAGTGCAGGAGACAAAGGATGGACTGGGCAACGCGGGTGATGCGGGTCACGCCGTCGGTAACGCTGGCGATTGATGCCAAAGCCAAGGCAATGCGCGCGGCTGGAGAGGATATCTGTAGCTTTAGTGCGGGCGAACCTGACTTTGACACCCCTGCCCACATTCGTGAGGCGGCGAAAACAGCGCTCGATCAAGGCAAAACCCGCTATGGTCCAGCGGCAGGGGAACCGGCTCTGCGGCAGGCGATCGCCACCAAGCTCAACAACGACAACCACCTGCCCTATCGTGCTGAAAATATCCTTGTCACCAATGGCGGCAAGCAGGCGCTCTTTAACCTGATGCTGGCTCTGATCAATCCCGGCGATGAGGTCATTATTCCTGCCCCCTACTGGGTGAGCTATCCAGAAATGGTGCACCTAGCCAGTGGCACGCCGGTGATTGTGGCAACGACGCCGGAAACGGGTTATCGGATTACTCCGGCGCAACTGGAGAATGCGATTACGCCAAAAACGCGGCTCTTTGTCCTCAACTCCCCCAGCAACCCCACGGGCATGGTCTATACCCCCGAGGAAATTCGTGAGCTGGCGGCAGTGATTGTGCGGCATCAACTGTGGGTGGTGTCTGATGAGATTTACGAGAAGATTCTCTACGATGGGGCGGAGCACCTGAGCATTGGGGCTGTGAGTGAGGCCGCCTTTGAGCGAACCATTGTCTGTAGTGGCTTTGCTAAGGCCTATGCCATGACGGGCTGGCGCGTCGGCTACATTGCGGGGTCAGCGGACTTCATTAAGGCAACCACCAAGATTCAAGGCCACAGCACCTCAAATGTCTGTACGTTTGCCCAATATGGCGCCCTTGCGGCTTTGGAGGGAAGTCAAGCCTGTGTGGCCGAAATGGTGGCCGCCTTCCGCGATCGCCGTGCCTGTATGTATGAACGCATTTCTGAGATGCCTCGGCTGCGCTGTCTCAAACCCCAAGGCGCCTTTTATCTCTTTGTGGATATTAGCGAAACGGGTTTAAGTTCCGTAGAGTTTTGCGATCGCCTGCTAGAGGAGGAAAAAGTGGCCACGATTCCCGGTAAAGCCTTTGGCATGGATGATCACATTCGCCTCTCCTATGCCACGGATTTAGCCACCATTGAAAAAGGCCTGACGCGACTGGCAAAATTTGTCGAGCGCCTCTAAATCCACAACCGCGCCATCGGCAGGAGAAACCCCGGCATCACCTCGCTACAATCAACGACCGCGGGGGCGTCCAAAACAACCACGTCCTCTTCGGAGCGGTAGAGTTCCACTTGGCGGTCTTGGGAATTGATCAGCAGCCCCAAGCGCACCCCCAGTCGCCGATATTCCTGCATTTTGGCGCGTAAGCGGTCAATCGCATCCGAGGGCGATCGCAACTCAGCAACGAAATCCGGCACGATGGGGATACAGCCCGTGAGATCAACGCCCTCTAGGCGGGGGTTGGCAATCCAAGAGACATCTGGGGAAAGCTTACCGCCCCCCAAAGCTGTAAAATCATAGCCCGTTGAGGAATCAAAGGCGCGCCCCAGTTGCGTTTGCCGATTCCAAAGCCCCACTTCCACAATCAGCTCGAAATTTTGGGCACCCGTTTGCCCCCCCGTTGGCGGCATGACAACCAATTCCCCAGCCTTGGTCAATTCTAGGCGCAGCTCAGGATTATCACAGCAGAGCTGATCAAACTGCTCTGGGGTCACCCGCACCGTTGTATTGCGGACATTGAGGAGCAGCGGCGAGCTGTCCAGGGGGGTTGTAGAAGTCATAGCCTTTGCCCAAATAGGGTAACTTGATCCTAGCGAAGGCGACTTAGAGATGGTCTTTCACGTATTTCCACGCTAGTTTGGCTGCACCGACAATGCCGGCGTGATTGCCAAGGGTCGCTCGCAAACAGTGGAGGTTATTGCGGGAGGTGGGCAGCACCCGCTCTTCCAATTCAGCAATCATCGAGGGAAAAAAGAGGTCACTAGCGGCACTAATGCCCCCACCAATAATCACTGCTTCGGGGGTGAGGACATACACAAGGCTAGCAATGCCAGCGGCTAATTCACGGCCATAGGTTTGCCAAAGGGCGATCGCCTCAGGGTCACCATTGTTGGCCCGCTCTGCCATCTCATGGGGTTCACAGCCCCACCGCCGCCGCAGGGCTTGGGCAGAAACGTGTTGCTCAAGGGAACCGCGATTGCCACTATTGCAGGGAGGCCCGTTGTAGTCGAGGGTAATCAGCCCCAACTCGCCGGCAGCGCCATCCCGACCGACAAAGAGATCGCCATTGAGGATAATCGCACCGCCAACCCCCGTCCCCAAGGTCAGCAAAATTAAATCCTTGAACTGACTTCCCGCCCCTAGCCATGCTTCCCCGAGGCCGGCACAGTTGGCATCGTTACCAATCACCGTGGGTTTGCCCGTCAGGTGTTCGAGGCTGTCACTAATGGGCACTTCGTACCAGTCAAGGTTAATGGCACGGCGAGCAATGCGACCAGTGGCATCCACAGGCCCCGGTATCCCCATACCAATGGCCAACGCCCGATCCTCACCATCCAGTTCTTTAATCCCCTGCACAATGGCTTTAATCACCCGTTCTGGAAAGGGGGGCTGAGGGGTCGGCAACGTCAGGGCATTGAGGCAATCCCCCTTGGGACTAAAGCGCCCCATTTTGATGGCAGTGCCACCAAGATCAACACCAATCACGTAGGGTTCATTCACAGAGATTTTGTCGGTCTCAATTGCAGGCGATCGCGGGCATCATCGCCCAGTTGAATCGTCACATCCGATGCTAGCACACCCGTACTCTCCACCCGCACTTCCCCAAATCCCAGCAATAACTGCACCCGACGCGCTGCCGCCAAATCTCCCTGCTGAGCAATGATGCGCGTAATCGGGATTGGCTGGGGCAATGGCTCTGCCACCAAAGGATAGGGGTAACCGGCGGTTTGCAGTTGCTGACTCAGACGCATGACCACTGATTCTGGCAGGGTGGTATTTTGAATCGCAATCCGCACTTGGGCAGGGGTCGTCAAACCCGTCTCGCGCGGATCAGCCGTAGGGGTGTCGCGGAAATAGTGATCCGTTAGCCAAGCAATCCGTTGGTAATTGGGCAACCAATAGCTTACTTCCACTTCATCGGTGCTGCCATTAAAGTTCCCCGGCAGCATCAGAAACTCCACCCGCGATCGCGGCAAGCTGGTGAGGAATTGCCCCAAGCTCATCAATTCTTCAACCGTTAAATTGGTATCCAAGTTTTCGCGAATAATACTAAGAAGCTGGGGGGTACGGGCAAGGGTTTCGGGGCGAGCCGTTTGCTCCATGAGTGCCCGCAAAAACATCTGTTGTCGCTGCACGCGGCCAATATCGCCAAGGGCATCGTAGCGAAAGCGCAGAAATTGTAGGGCTTGGTTGCCGTTCAGGTGTTGTCGTCCGGGCTGCAAATCAATGTAGAGGCGCTGACTGTCATCCCGGTAGCGCATGGCTGTGGGTACATCCACCGTCACCCCCCCAAGCGCATCAATGAGTTTCTCAATGCCTTGAACATTAATCCGCAAATAGCGATCGATGGGCACATCCCCTAGCAAATCACTTACTGTTTCCGCTGCCAGTGCGGGTCCACCGAGGGCATTGGCTTCATTGATTTTGGCGTCCCCTCGGCCGGGGATAAAGGTCAGCGTATCGCGGGGAATTGACAACACCACTAACCGTTGCTGCACTGGGTCAAAACGCACTAGTAGCAGTGAGTCCGATAGCCCCTCAACGGAATTCACTAGGGCATGGTAGGTAAGGTTGGGGTCGGGCGGTTCATCTAAGTCGGAGGTTAAGACCTTGGAGCCAATGAGCAGTAAATTCAAGGGTTGATGGAGCCTTGCCCCTGTCCAGCGATCGCCCCGTTGAAACACCTGCCACTCTCGACTGCTGAGCGATCGCTGCATGAGCGGTGTACTCTGACTCAATAGCCCCCACAGTGCCCCTAGGCTACCGGAGATTAAGGCAACCCCTAGCCACAACACTAGTCGCCAAAATAAAACCCCTTCTTCAGGCGGAGCGGGTCGTCGTCGGCGTTGCCATCGAATAAACACTATTGCCTCGCCACACTAAAATTCCCTTAAGCCTACCATATAGCCCTTATTCCCATAGGGAAAATACATCAAGCAAAGCGCTTTCGATGCAGAGCGTCACCCTTTGGAGCCTGTGTCATCCCTGTGAACAGAACGGTCAACAAGTTGGCGAGATACAATACTCAAATACCCAACTTATACGCAACCGATTGCGGCCAAAATGCAATTTATTGACCTCGCCGAAATTCATGTCAAAGCTGGAAAGGGGGGCGACGGCATTATTGCCTTTCGCCGTGAAAAGTATGTGCCTGCGGGGGGGCCATCGGGGGGTAATGGGGGCAATGGCGGCTCGGTGATTCTCAAGGCGGTCTCCAATTTACAAACACTGCTGGACTTTCGCTATGCCCATGTGTTCAAAGCAGAAAATGGCCAACGGGGTGGGCCGAATAACCGTACGGGTGCCTGTGGTGCGGATTTAGTGATTGAAGTGCCCTGCGGCACGATGGTTTGGGATGCAGAAACCGAGGAATTACTGGGCGACCTCACTACCCCCGGTCAAACCCTGCTGGTGGCCAAGGGGGGTAAAGGGGGGCTAGGGAATAAGCACTTCCTGAGCAATCATCAACGGGCACCAGACTATGCCCTACCGGGCTTGGAGGGGGAAGAGCGGCATCTGCGGTTAGAACTTAAGCTACTGGCGGAAGTGGGCATTATTGGCCTACCCAATGCGGGTAAGTCCACGCTGATCTCTGTGCTGTCAGCAGCGCGACCGAAAATTGCTGATTATCCCTTTACAACTTTAGTGCCCAATTTAGGTGTGGTGCGCCAACCCAATGGCGATGGAACCGTGTTTGCTGATATTCCCGGTCTGATTGCCGGTGCCCATGCGGGTCTGGGGTTGGGGCATGAGTTTCTCCGCCATATTGAGCGCACCCGTCTGCTGCTGCACTTGATTGATGCTACGGCTGAGGACGTGGTGGCTGCCTATCAAACGATTCGCGATGAACTAGTGGCCTATGGACACGGCTTGGGCGATCGCCCGCAAATCATTGCCCTGAATAAAATTGATGCCCTAGAGGCCTCGCAAATCACGGCTATTCAAGAGACCCTCGCTGCCTACGTGGGGCAACGGGTTTTTGCCATCTCTGCGGTGGCGCGTCAGGGGTTAGAGCCTCTCTTAGATGCCATTTGGCAGGAACTGGGGGTGAGCGTTTCCCATCAGTATGCTTGATTGCGACGGGTGCTGTTGAGGAACCACCGAGGAAAAAAATGAACACCAGAGGATGCCTTGTCTGGGGCGCGATCGCCCTTGGAAGTAGTCTGATTCTTGGTTTGTGTTCGCCAACTCTAGCCCAGCCATCCCCCCAGCAATTTCAGGAACTCGCCAACCAAATTGATCAACTGCGACAGGAAGGCAATATGCAGGCTGCCATCCCCCTAGCAGAGCGCTTTGTGACCCTAGTGGAAAAGACACTGGGCAGCAACCATCCCCTTTTGGCCGCCAGTCTCAATGAATTGGCAAAGCTCCATGTTGAGCAAGGAAATTATGCAGCCGCACTTCCCCTCTATCAGCGGGCATTGGCCATCTATGAGCGTGCTGGGGGGTCAGATCAACCAGAGGTGTCTGCGACACTCAATAACTTGGCCAATCTCTACCGTGCCCAAGGAAACGATGATGCTGCGTTGCCGGTGTTTCAGCGGGCATTGGCGATCGCCGAAAAGACCCTAGGGTTCAATCATCCCGAAGTGGCGGTCATTCTCAATAACATGGGTCTCCTCTACACTGAGCAAAAAAAGAGTGCAGCCGCCCTGCCCCTGTATCAACGCGCCCTCAGGATTTTTGAGCAAACCCTTGGGGAGAAGAGTCCCTATGTGGCAACAACGCTGAACAACCTCGCAGCCCTGTATCGGGAACAAAAGAATTACGCCGCCGCCTTACCCTTATACCAACGTGCCCTGCAGATTCGCGAACAAACCTTGCCCACCGGTCACCCCGATATTGCCGCCAGTCTGAACAATTTAGCCACGCTCTATTTTGATCAGCGCAACTACGCAGCGGCACTGCCCCTCTATCAACGCACGCTGGCGATCGCCCAATCCCGCCTTGGGGAAAGCCATCCCCATACCGCTGCTGCCCTAGGAAATCTTGCTGCGGTCTATTGGCAACAGGGAAATCTTACCCAAGCCCTTGCCCTACTGCAAAACGTACAGGAGATTGAGGAACGTAATCTTAGTGAAAACTTAATCGTTGGCTCAGAGGACTACAAGCGCAACTACCTGGGAACCTTTCAAAAGAGTACCGATGCCATTCTCACGTTGCATCTCCAGAGTCTTGCCCAAAATCCTGAGGCCACAGCCCTTGCCTTAACAACGATTTTGCGCCGCAAAGGGCGATTACTGGATTTTCTCAGCCAAAACCAAGCACGACTGCGACGGCAACTAGCGACGCCAGATCAAGCAAAGCTCCAGCAACTCACCACCCTGCGCACAACCATCGCCAAACTCGTTTTTGCTTCAGCAGAGCCAGCAGCTTTCTCCCAAATGCAACAACTGCAAGCCCAGGCCAATCAACTGGAAGCCGAACTGAGTCTGCGCAGTGCTAGCTTTCGCGAACTCACTCAACCCGTAACCATCGCTGCGGTTCAACGGGCACTTCCGGCGAATGCCGCTTTGATCGAGTTTATTCGCTATCGCCCCTACGACTTGGGCACACAGAGCTTTGGTGAGCCGCGCTATGGCGTCTATGTATTGCGTGCCACGGGTCAGCCCCTAGGGAGGGATCTTGGCACCGCTGCTGAAATTGATGCCCAAGTACGCCAGACTCGTTTCCGTTTGGCTGACCCTCGCTTACCCAAGGTTGAAGTTCAACGGGCAGCTCAGGCCCTTGCCGAGCGGGTGATGACGCCGATTCGTCCGTGGATTGGCAATGCGACTCATTTGCTCATTGCTCCGGATGGGGAGTTGAATACTATTCCCTTTCAGGCGCTTGTGGATGCCCAAGGACGCTATTTAGTCGAATCCTACATGATCACATTGCTGACCTCTGGGCGCGAACTCCTGCGCATTCAATCCCGATCTGTAACTGCTAATACCCCTTTGATTATTGCTGACCCTACTTTCGATCGCTCCTTCGGCAATGCCCCTTCATCAACGGTGCGCTCCCTTGATTTGCGGAGTTTGACTTTTGCTCCCCTACCGGGTACGGCTGAGGAAGCGCAAGCACTGAGGGCACTCCTTCCCCAAGCCCAACTGTTACTCCAAGCGGCGGCCACAGAAGCAGCGGTTAAGGCGGCAAATTCCCCTAAAATTCTCCACTTGGCCACTCACGGCTTCTTTTTAGCTAATTCAGAAAACAAGGGCATCCTTGAAAACCCCCTCTTGCGATCGGGCTTGGCCTTAGCGGGATTTAACCAACGCCAGAGTGGTTCAGACCTTGATGATGGTGTCCTTACTGCTTTGGAAGTGACTAGTATGAACCTCAGCGGCACAGAATTAGTGGTGTTATCCGCCTGTGATACGGGGCGAGGAGATGTGGTGAATGGGGAGGGGGTCTATGGGTTGCGGCGAGCGTTTACATTGGCTGGGGCGCGATCGCAGGTGAGTACCCTCTGGAAAGTGGATGATCAAGTGACCCGCGATATGATGGTGGCCTTTTACCAAAATCTGCGCCGAGGCATGGGGCGCACAGAAGCCCTGCGGCAAGTCCAGCTTCAGCGACTCAAGGATGAATCCCCCTACTATTGGGCGGCGTTTGTCTCCAGTGGTGATTGGTCTTCCTTAGCATTGCCCCAATGACGATGGTTCGCGCGATTCAATACCGCCTTGCACTGTGGTATGTGGGAGTGACGGCACTCCTGCTCCTCATCTTTGCCACGGGGTTCTTTTTCTATGTGCGGGGAACGCTGATTGAGCGCATTGATGACACCCTCAGCCATGTTGTAGAGGTGGTGAGTCGTTCCCTGATTATTGACACGGGCACGGCGGAAGCGATTGATTGGCAAACCAGTTTGGGCAGTAGTCCCCTAGCGGCGCTGGAGGAGGATCACATTGACCTTGAGGGGTTTACCCCAGATCAGCAGTTGGCTTGGAGCACGTTTTCAGACCCCCTTGATCTGCCCTTGCATCTCAGTCGGACGGCAGAAACGGTACAGGTGGGGGAGGATCGCTGGCTACGGCAGATGACGGTGGCCCTAGTGGTGGGCGATCGCCTACTGGGCTATTTGCGGGTCAGCCATCCTTGGTTCGAGGTGACCCAACCGAGTCAAGCCCTACTCTGGGATCTCTTGGTTGGTATGACCATCACGCTGACCCTAGTGAGTATTAGTGGCTGGTTCCTGTCGCGGTTGGCGATCGCCCCCTTGCAGCAGTCCTATGCTTATTTGAAGCAATTTACCGCCGATGCTTCCCATGAATTGCGCAACCCCGTGGCTCTCATTCAAACCAATGTTCAAGTTGCCTTAGCCACTGCAGATCCGGAAACCCAACGCCAACAACTCCTCGTCATTGAACGCCTCAGCCGCCGCCTCAGCCGCTTGGTGGATGATTTACTCTTTCTGACTCGCCAAGATAGCGGCATGATTCCCCTGCACGCCCAGCCCTGTCACCTTGATGCCCTGCTCTTGGGGGTGATTGAAGAGCAGACGCCCTTGATTGAGCAAAAGCACCTACAACTGGAGTTGGAGCTTGCGGATCCCCAGACCTCGGAAGCGGCAGCCTATCGCCTGTGGGGCAACCCCGATCATCTCAGCCGCTTGTTAACCAATATCCTCAGTAATGCCGTGCAATATACCCCTGCGGGGGGTCAGATTCAAGTGAGGTTGGATCAGCAGGGCAAATTCTATCGCGTGGTCATTGCCGATAATGGACCGGGAATTCCCGCCAGTGAACTGCCCCGCCTGTTTGATCGCTTTTATCGCCTTCAAGGCACAAAGTCCGAGGGGACGGGTTTAGGGCTGGCGATCGCCCAATCCATTGTTCAAGCCCATCGAGGTCAGATTCAGGTTACGAGCGAAGTCGGTCAAGGTACCTGCTTTACGATTTTGTTACCCCTCGATCTTCGCGAAGGCTGAAATTATTTGCCCACTTTAACCAACCCTGTTCGCTGAAGCTCCCCAGCGACCTTAGATTGATCTGAGGCCACCAAAAATAGCTGCTTACGGGCACGGGTCATCGCAACATACAGTTCACGCCGCGAAAGCAATGCTTGTTCTTGCTTATCTGCGTAACAATCATCAAACTGATCTAACCACAGAAGAATCACCACCTCAAACTCCATCCCCAAAGCAGTACGGGTGGTAATTAACTTGACCCCCGGCAAACTGAGTGAATAATTTTCCAGTGCTTCGTCGTCACGATTCACCCAATAGCATCCTGCGCCACTAGCCTCTAATTCTTGAACAAGCTTATAAAGGTCAGCTTCACGCCGAGATCGATAGAGGATAGCAATATTGCTGCTGATGACTCCTTTTTGGCGAACATGAGCAACGATATCCAGTGCTTTCCTCACTTGATCGGCGTAGAGACGTTGTTCCCGATTGCGATTGAGCAAGTCGAAAGGAGTACGTATCATCCATAGCGTAGGTACGTCTCCCGTAAATTGACTAGTCGGTGTCTCACTTGGAATAATAAAGCCACCCAAGTCATCTTCATTTTCAGCTAAGTTTCCCTGCTGATTTTTAATCATATGCCAAGCTAAATTAAGAATCTCTTGGGTATTGCGAAAGTTCGTCCGAAGATAGCGCGATCGCCCCCGTGCCCGAATTCCCAGTTGAGACCAACTATTGATGTTCAAAGTTTTGTACATATTGATTTGCTCTTTATCTAAAGATTGAGCAGTATCACGAGCAATCACGAATGTTCCATTGACACCCCCCTTGGTTACTAATAAAGCACTCAAAAACCAGTGGGGTTCAAAAATATGCGCTTCATCAATTAGAACTGCATCGTATTGGGTAACAGTTCCGTCACCATCAATAAGATACTTGAGCAAACACCAGCCATTGTTTTGTGTTCGGCGCTGATAGCGATCGAGCAAGTCTTCAACTTTCTGAATCACAGAGATCGCATTGTTGTAGAGCTTTGAACCCTCTTCGCGATTACCTTCAACTTGAAAGAAATTTTCAACATTACCAAAATGTTCAATTTTTCTCTCGAAAAAACTCCGTGGCACAGAGCCAATGATTTGACTGACCCAATGATTGAAAGTATCAATCTCAAGATTATCGCGCTGACCCTGTGGAAAACCACTATCTTCCTTGAGAATAGACCTTAAGAATTGAGCTGGTCCACGGTTAAAGCATAAACATAGAATATTTTTGGTTGCATCTTGGATCAGCATATCGCGAACAAGAGCAGCTAGAATGAGTGTTTTACCTGAGCCAGCGACCCCTGAAATAATTTGATGGCCACGGGTATTATTAATTTGGCGTAAAACAGTAGCTTGCTGATCACTTAGAATTGTATAATCGCCAATCCATGTAGCCGGATCAAACGCTGCCCGAATGACCGTCTTTTGCCGATCATTGAGACCTGTAAATTTGGCAGGCTGATTGTAATTAATCCTAAAGTACTCCAATAACGTATCAATGGGTTCATTCTCGCGGGTAATTTTCCTAAACTCCTGCATGGGAATGATGTTTGTTTGCTTCAATGGTGCTGGCATTTCGTTCAGGGTCTCATAAGCGGTTGCAATATGGAGTGTTGTCACAGGGACATTAAAATTATTCTCATCATCCAGCAAGGAAGGCTCACGGCTTAGGTAGCTAAATTGTTGCTCGATTAACTGTTGGTTAATCAATGGAATATGGTTATTGAGTGGTTTATCGAAAATATTGATAAATATGAGACCTAGAGCATTGTCGATCAGAATGAAATTAGGATAGTGAGGGTAGCGTGACTTAAGACAAAGAACCAAAAATGAATCCGGCAGTTCCCTAAGCTTATTGAATAAGATGTGTTCAACAGCTAGAGCATCTTTTGGCAGTTCGCTAGGAATAAACTGTGCCATGACTATTCCTCGATTTTTAAGCACAGTATAGTCGTCGCAACTTTTGCAGTGGGTGCAAGAAATGATTTGAAACAATTTGATGCAGACTCAGGAGCGTTCACCGCGCATGTTAAGACAGTCCTGATCAAAGGAATTGAACACGCTGAAAACAGTGAAACCTCATCTGAGACAGGCTGCATATTTTTAGAAAAGAGCTGTAACTGGTACGATCATTGCCAGAGTTACCCCGCAATGAGCCAGTTTCATTAGGATTGCCACCACTGTGGAAAAGAAATCGCGTTCGCTTGCCCACATTGCCACTATTGTTGCCGTTGCTACGCTGTTGAGTAAAGTCGCGGGACTGGTTCGCCAGCAGGCGATCGCCGCCGAATTTGGTGTTGGCGCCGCAGTGGACGCCTACAGTTATGCCTATGTGATTCCGGGGTTTCTCTTTGTGCTCTTGGGGGGGATCAATGGCCCGTTCCACAGTTCCATCATCAGCGTTGTTCTCAAGCAACCGCCGGAAAAAGCTGCGCCCCTAGTGGAAACCATTACCACCGTTGTGGGTGCCCTATTACTGGTGCTGACCGCAATTTTGATGGTGCTGGCTGACCCCTTGATTCAACTCATTGCCCCCGGTGCCAGTCCAGAGATTCAAGCCTTAGCCGCAGAGCAGTTTCGGATTATGGCGCCCTTGGCTGTGCTCTCGGGCTTGATTGGCATTGGCTTTGGCACGCTCAATGCTGCGGATCAGTACTGGTTGCCTTCCATCAGTCCCTTGTTGTCCAGCTTGGCGGTGATTATTGGTATTTGGTTCTTTGCCGATCAATTTGGCCCAGCAGTGCTCGCTTGGGGAACCCTAGCGGGAGGGGTACTGCAATGGCTCGTACAAATTCCTGCCCAATGGCAAGCCGGCATGGGTACCTTGCGATTACGTTTTGATCTCAATCGTCCCGAGGTGCGGGAGTTAATTCAACTCATGGGACCTGCTACCCTATCTTCGGGAATGCTCTTGATCAGCGTCTATATCAGTCTCTTCTTTGCCTCTCAGTTGCCTGTGGGTGCTGCCTCGGCCTTGAGTTACTCCCAACTCCTATTTCTGACGCCCTTAGGGATTCTCTCCAATGTGATCCTTGTACCCTATATGCCCATTTTTTCAAAGTTGGCACAGCCAGAACATTGGCCGGATCTCAAGGAACGCATTCGCCAGAGCTTGGTACTCACTGCCTTGAGTATGATGCCCCTCGGTGGCATAATGGCGGCTTTGGCATTGCCGGCAGTGCGGGTGGTCTATGAGCGGCGTGCCTTTGACTTTCAGGCCTCCCAACTGGTGGCGGCGTTGCTGCTGGTCTATGCCATTGGTATGTTTTTCTACCTTGCCCGCGATGTCATTGTCCGCGTCTTTTATGCCCTAGAGGATGGCCGCACACCCCTCTACATCACCCTCTGGGGATTGGGATTTAATGCCCTGTTTTGCTTTTTCTTTACCCAAGCCTTTGGCGCTGTCGGTTTGGCAATGGCCACTGTTGGGGTGAATACCGTATCGTTTATTGCCCTGACTTGGATTTTGCACCATCGTTTGGGGGGGCTACCTTGGGGAGAGCTAATTGTGCCGTTGGTGGGAATTGCCCTAGCCAGTGTTCTTAGTGGCGGGGCAGGTTGGGGTGCCCTCAAAGGACTGGAATTGCTCTGGGGGCGGGAAGGCTTGGGGGTGCAACTGTTGCAGTTGGCGATCGCCGGCAGTGTCAGCCTGATGGTTTTTGCAGCAGCCATCTCGCCCCTAAATCTACCGGAGCTAGAGTTTTTCCTCAGCAAAGTACGGCGGTTTTTGCCCAAGCGATACCAATAATGGATTGCCATAGTATGCTAGTAAACCGGCCAATAACGAGCCGCGTTTTTACTTCTCTCCGTTGCCTCTTATCCCATCTGCCTCTGCCGTGGAGTACACTATGAAAGTTGTTTGTTCACAATCGGTTCTCAGTAGTAAGCTCGCCCCCCTGAGTCGCGTTGCCCCGAGCAATCCATCACACCCGATTTTGGCGAATATTCTCCTGCAAGCTGAGGGTGGCCGCCTCGGACTCTCCGTCTTTGATCTCAGTTTGGGGATGCAAATCTGGCTCGATGCAGAGGTGAAGGTGCCGGGGGCAATTACTGTTTCTGCCAAGCTCTTTAGTGAGATGGTGTCGCGGATGCCCAATCGCGATATTGAGATTACGGCAGAAGATACGCGGGTGATCCTCGACTATGGCAGTGGCTTCTTTGAGATTCAGGGGATGAGTGCCGAGGAATTTCCTGCCCTGCCCACGTTAGAGGATGTGACACCTGTCACCTTGACCGCAGAGGCATTGCGGCGGGGACTTCAGGGGAGTTTATTTGCGGCGAGCACCGATGAAACCAAGCAAATTCTCACCGGGTTGCACGTGACCTTTGAGGTCGATCGCCTTGAGTTTGCGGCGACTGATGGCCACCGCCTCGCCGTGACGGTAACTGAACAGCCGGTTCCTGAAGCCCTCTCGCCGATTACGATTCCCGCAAAATCCCTCAAAGACCTAGAGCGGCTGATGGCGAAACAAGACGGGGATGTAGCGCTGCGCTGTGACCCCACCCAAGTGGTGTTTGATATTGGCAATGATGCTCGCATTACGAGCCGTCTGTTGGAGGGGCAGTACCCCAATTACCGCCAACTCATTCCCAAAACCTTTGCGCGTCAAGTCACGGTGGAGCGATCGGCCCTAGCGGATGCCCTAGAACGGGTGGCGATTCTTGCCGCTCAAAAGAATAACGTCGTCAAAATCAACATTGATGCGGAGGCTCAAGAACTCAAACTCTCTGCTGAGGCGCCGCAATTGGGAAGTGGTGAAGAAAATGTGCCGGCTCAAATTTCTGGGGAGTCGATGGAGGTGGCCTTCAATGTCAAATATCTCCTCGAAGGGCTGAAGGTGATGAATAGTTCTGATGTGCAACTGCAACTCAACGGCGAAACCCAGCCCGCGATCCTCCTCCCCCTTGGGGAAGCCCAGATGAAATACTTGGTGATGCCGATTCAAATTCGCAGTTAGCGCAGGAAATTGCTGGTGAGCCAAAAGGTGACGAAAACGCCAATGCCCACCAGTTGATCCACATTGAGGAAGACCCCCGGTAGACCAAGCTGGTAAATGCCCACGGCAATCACTGCGCCCAATATCAAGGCAAGGAGGGTGATCAAAAAGGCGCGGCCAAGGCGTTGTTCTTTGCGTTGCAGCCACACGAGGTTAAAGCCAACCCCCAGTGATAGCACCAATGCCAAGGTATCCGGATTGGCCTGAGACAGCCCGATCGCCATCAGAACGGCATAGACCGTTGAGGTAATGGCGATGCCCCGCAGGTTGGGGGTGTCCAACTGTTGCTGCCACCACTGAAGGGCAGGATGATTTGCAATGCGATTTGGCTTAGCTGGCGCCGGTTCATTGAGTTGCTCAGCATAGCGAATGCGCTCGGGCACTTTGATTTTGCCCTCTTGGCGTTGCCGCAGCCGATCCATCAAAATTGCATCGTAGGCTGCTTCAATTTCGGTACGCTGCCGTTCATCCCCCGGATGAGCCGCTAATAGCGCATCCCGTGCTTCTTTAATCTGCTCGAAAGAAGCGTCTTCCGGCACTTGCAGCTTTTCGTAGGGGTTGTCACTCATGGCAAACTGATCTTTGTTCATTGGCCATTCTTTAGGGGCAGTATCAACAGCGGAGTGAAGGCTACCCTACAGCTTAACGATGCCGTACCTTTCCAAGGAGCCAATGTTGCTCGTTCAGGGAGATGGCAGAGAAAAACGCTGTAGCACAATCACCTTCCCTCAAATTCTAACCACTTCCTAGGGAAAACGAGAGAAAGTAGTGCTCAAAGGGATGCAACCGCCTAAATTGTAACAAATCATTTACTTTCGAGATTTTTAATTATTCTTTACAACGATGCGGGCGATCGCCCCCTAGGAGAAACGTTTCTTTTTTCAGATGTCTTTTGGCGCGATCGCTGGGCAGACAAACTTTAGCTTTGGGTTCAATCGGTGAGGGGATGACTGAGTGAGGGGGAATTTTTGTATTTTTGTTTAATTTAACTACAAACCTAGCAGCAAAAGCATTAAAACTAATTTTTCAAACAACCACTAGTTTTCTGAAAGACTTCGAAAACTTGAAAAACGGTTTGCTTATCCTCAAATAAGCTGAGATTTTATTACACAAAAATAGTTTTCTTAACCACTGCGACTTCTAGCGATCGCTGGCCGAGAATAGCAGTTAGGTCATCGTGTCGCTCCATTCCTTAGGAGGCAAAGTTAACGTGAAACTCGCAGTGTACGGTAAAGGCGGAATTGGCAAATCCACCACCAGTTGCAACATCTCGGTGGCGCTAGCGCGGCGGGGCAAAAAAGTCCTGCAAATTGGCTGTGACCCCAAACACGACAGCACATTTACCCTGACCGGCTTTTTGATTCCTACCATCATTGACACGCTCCAAGCCAAGGACTACCACTACGAGGATGTCTGGCCAGAGGATGTCATCTACAAAGGCTATGGTGGTGTGGATTGTGTCGAAGCGGGTGGCCCCCCGGCCGGGGCAGGTTGTGGTGGCTATGTCGTCGGTGAAACCGTCAAGCTCCTCAAGGAACTCAATGCCTTTGATGAATACGATGTCATTCTCTTTGACGTTCTGGGGGATGTGGTCTGTGGTGGCTTTGCTGCTCCCCTTAACTATGCCGATTATTGCCTGATTGTCACGGATAATGGCTTTGATGCTCTCTTTGCAGCGAATCGCATTGCCGCCTCCGTCCGTGAAAAAGCGCGCACGCACCCCCTGCGCCTCGCGGGTCTCATTGGCAATCGCACCAGTAAGCGGGATCTCATTGAAAAATATGTGGAAGCCGTTCCCATGCCCATCCTTGAGGTGCTGCCGCTGATTGAGGATATTCGCGTGTCGCGGGTTAAGGGCAAAACCCTCTTTGAGATGGCCGAAAGCGATCCCAGTCTCAACTATGTGTGTGACTACTACTTGAACATTGCCGATCAAATTTTGGCGCGGCCTGAGGGTGTGGTACCCAAGGATGCCCCCGATCGCGACCTTTTTGCCCTGCTCTCCGACTTCTACTTAAACCCACAGGGGTTAGAACGGCCACTCGCAGCGGTCTGAAACTCCCCTAGAATACTCCACGGAACCCCTTCGCTGGAGTGAGTATGAACCCTGAGCAATTACGGCAAAGCGCACGCAGTAAGTGGCTGGCCTACTACCAAGAAAACCGCCATTGGATTGTCCGCTTGGCGATTTGGAGTACCTATCGCGGTCAACGGCGCCCCTCCTCAAGTTTTATTTTGGGGGTGCTGACGGCTTTGGAACCGCGCCTACTGGATGCTCTACCCGTCATTGTCGAACTCAGCAACGATCCCGATCGCATTATTTCTGCCCTTGGTTTGAACTTCAACCCTGACGAAGAACTGGCCCATCGTGATAACCCTGCTCAACTGCCCCCCGAACCTCGCTTACTACCCCCCAAGCCCTTTGTCAGTAATCGGGCTGAAGAACACGGTGAGGAGGCCGCTCAAAGTCATCAAACCTAGTTCCAATCGTTTCTAAATTTGGAGGCTCTCCTTATGACTGCGACTGCTCCCAATGCCCTCAACTTTGAGTGTGAAACAGGTAATTACCATACGTTTTGCCCCATAAGCTGTGTGGCGTGGCTCTACCAAAAGATTGAAGATAGTTTCTTTTTGGTGATTGGTACCAAGACCTGTGGCTACTTTTTGCAGAATGCGATGGGGGTGATGATTTTTGCTGAACCCCGTTATGCCATGGCAGAGCTAGAAGAGGGAGATATTTCGGCGCAACTCAATGATTATGAAGAGCTAAAGCGCCTCTGCCTCCAAATTAAGCGCGATCGCAACCCCAGTGTCATTGTCTGGATTGGCACCTGCACCACAGAAATTATCAAAATGGACTTGGAGGGACTGGCGCCCAAACTAGAAGCCGAAATTGGCATTCCCATTGTTGTTGCTCGCGCCAATGGTCTCGACTACGCCTTTACCCAAGGGGAAGATACGGTGCTCGCAGCCATGGCCGCCCGTTGCCCCACGCCCACAGCGGTGAGTGATCCCGAGGAACGCAACCCCATCCAACGCCTTCTCAACTTTGGCAAGAAAAAAGAAGATGTCCAAGCTGAATCCCACCAGTACCACGACCACCCACCCCTTATTCTCTTTGGCTCCCTGCCCGATCCCGTGGTCACCCAACTCACCTTGGAATTGAAAAAGCAGGGCATCAAGGTATCAGGCTGGCTGCCTGCCAAACGCTATACAGAATTGCCCGTGATTGATGAGGGTTACTACGTTGCTGGTGTGAATCCTTTCCTCAGCCGTACCGCCACTACCTTGATTCGCCGCCGCAAATGTCAACTCATTACGGCACCCTTTCCCATTGGTCCTGATGGCAGCCGCGCGTGGATCGAACAGATTTGTGCCACCTTTGGGATTCAGCCCCAAGGCCTCGCGGAGCGTGAAGCCGAAACTTGGGAAAAACTGAGTGACTACCTTGAATTGGTGCGGGGCAAATCGGTCTTTTTCATGGGGGATAATCTCCTAGAGATCTCCCTAGCGCGGTTTTTGATTCGCTGTGGTATGCGGGTGCATGAAATTGGCATCCCCTATATGGACAAACGCTACCAAGCAGCCGAGCTAGAACTGTTGACAAAAACCTGTGCCGAGATGGGGCATCCCCTACCCACCATTGTTGAAAAACCCGATAACTATAACCAACTCCAGCGGATTAAGGCACTCCAGCCCGACCTTGTGATTACGGGTATGGCTCATGCCAATCCCCTCGAAGCCCGTGGCATCAGCACCAAGTGGTCTGTGGAATTCACCTTTGCTCAAATTCACGGCTTTGGCAATGCCCGCGACATCTTGGAACTGGTGACTCGTCCCCTACGCCGCAATCAAGCCCTTGCGGGATTAGGCTGGCAGAAACTGGTTGCCAACTAAAAAATACCCCCTCTGAGTGGATTCAGGGGGGTCAAGCCAGACTTAGAAGCGTTGTTGGGGCGGCTGCAAAATCCGATTTTGGATATTCGGCGGCATACTACCCGGCGTTGGCGAGTACTGATAGCCAAACCCGGCATTCTGGGTATCATCAATGATTTTCGGTGTCACCATCACCACCAGTTCATTGCGTTGACGCTGGTTAGCTTCCCGTCGGAACAACCGACCCAGAAGGGGAATGTCTCCTAGGATTGGAATCTTAGTCACCAGTGAACGATCCTGATCTTGGATAATGCCGGCCAGCATCAACGTTTGGCCATCGCGCAAGCGAATTCGCCCCGACTCCATCCGCCGCTGCGAGAGAAGTGTCCCCGTCGAGGGGTTTGCTACCCCCGGAAACACGACCGAATAGGTGCCACTGGGAGCACTCACTTCAGGCGAGAGTTGCAGTGTGATGAAACCATTATCATCAATTTGATCTACGGTAACATTAAAGATCACACCCGCAGGTCGAATAATTGGCGTGACAGTTGTTGCTGCCACTGCTGCGCCACCACCTGTTCCTGTTGTGGTTGCGGTGGACTCAATCCCAGAGAAAATCTCTTGGGTCAAATTGACTTGAGCAGCGCTACCTTCCTGAATGACAAGAGTTGGATTGGTAAGAATTGTAGCATTGCCAGTTTCAATAGAAAGTTGAAGCTGTGCAAAAAAGTTGCTGAGCAGATTACCCACTGGTGCACCGGGAACGGGTGGTAAAGGCTCAGGTGTCAGACCACCAACGTTGGGTGTTGTACCACGGACGACAGTTAATCCATCAGCGTTAAAAATTGCTCCCCAAAGACTACTTCCAAAGTTCGTGATCAAATCTGCATTAGCATTGCGACCACGCAACAGGTTCACATCAATAAACTTGACATTCACCATCACCTGTCGCTTACGGATATCAAATTGCTGAATTAGCTGGGTGGCAATTTCCACTTTACGGGGGGTACCAATCAATGTCACTGTGTTGGTGCGTGGGTCACCGACGACCTCTAGCCCCCGCAGGAGTGAACTGCGACAAATTTGACCGACAACCCCGCCCGCTGCTGCTGGCACTTGAAGCTGCTCACAGCCCGTTGGCGCCTCTGGCCGACCCGTATCTGGCAAGTTGGCGCCATACATTTCTAAAAGCTGTACAGCACCCAACTGCAAGTCACCCTCACGGGTACGGGTTTCACGGTTGAGAGCAGTTTGAGCTGTTGTCTGAGCTTGCCCACTCGTTGTATCCCCAGAGCCAATGGTGCCACCTGTTTGAGCTAGAGAGCTGATTTCCCGTGTGGTTGAGCCAGCGCCAAAAACGCGCATTTGGTTGAGGCGGATTGTGCGGACAATCCGGTTTTGGGCATCGGGGGGTAAAAATTGACCGACAAAGATGGTGCGACCCTGACGATTGGCTTTGAGGTTGGTGACCCGCAGTACGTAGTTGAATACGTCTTGAACGGATTCATTCTCGATATCGAGGGAGATGGTGACACCACCCGCTTCTCCATTCCCTTCAGGAAAGACAACGTTCATATTGGCGGCACGAGCCAGTAGGGAAAGAACCTCCCGCACTGGAGCCTCCCGCAGCAGTAGGCGGGGAATCCGTTCATTGGTGCCCAGTTGAATCACATCGGGGTCAGCATTGAGAGGGCTAATGAGCATATCGCCAACGGGTGGTGGTACTGGGCGCGGCAGAAAAGGCGGCACCGCACTAGGGCCGGGGGGCATGGCCATGGGTTGACCACTGGGGGACTCTTGAGGACCAGCGGGCGTTTGAGCCGTAATGAAGTTAATTTGCAGGCCATCGCGTCCTTCGCGGATGACTTCACCAATGGGGGCAGCACTAATGCCATTCACAGTGACGCGAATGGTTTTGGCATCCAGTTGCACCACCTCAACAGAGGAGATACCAGGAGCGGGGTTATCTTGGCGGAAGGCACCCCCTTGGGGTAGGCGTAATTGACTATTGGTAATATCTGCAATGGAGGCATTGCCGCGATTGACCGTGAAAACCGCTGGCCTTAGATTCCCCTGCACGTTGAAGAGGAGTTGAATGCCGTTGGGCGCTGTCACAAGGCGAATGCCCGTAATTTCAGTTGCTGTTGCCCAAGTAGGGGTTTGACTTGCAGCAATGAGGGCCGTTGTGGCCACCCCTAAGCCGAGACGATGTAAAAGCTGACTCACGATGCTTGACTCCTCACAAATGCCACCAAACGTACGAAAAGAGAATGCAACTCAGTCCCAAAACAATCTACGCTGCTTTTTTGATTGCCATGCGCTATTGCTGTTGTGGTTGCTGCGGTTGTCCTTGCTGCTCACCTCCTTGGGGCTGCCCCTCTTGGGGTGGTGGTGCCAAAGCGGCAATTTCCTCAGGGGTTAGGGGTACATAGGCCATGAGCTTAAATGTGGTAATCACTTCGCCGGGCTTATCAGCAACGAGTTCCATGGTTAGGTTGTTAATAACGAGGAAGTTCTGCTGCTGGTCAATTTTTTGCATGATCTGCAAAATGCTGGGAAATGACCCTTGAATCGTAACGTTGGTTACCTGTTGTTTTAGTTTGGCATTTAATTCGGGGCCAAGGGAACCATCTTGGACAATTCCTGAAGCTGCACTATCGGGTTCAAAGGTATTCAGTTGGGCGCCGCTGGTCAGGATTAGACGGTTAATGTCAAGGAGAAGGGTGTCTAGGGCTTCCTGTGTGGCAAAGAGCGATCGCACGTCACGATTTTCTTGCTTGGCGCGCTCTAACCCCGCGACTACATCATTGAGCTGCTTCAGGATCACTTCTCGCTGGGAGAGGTCATTTTCCTGTTGGGTAATTTCTTCCTGTAGCTTGGCGGCTTCCTCGAGCTTGGGGGCAATGAGAAGACTCCCTAGATAGACGGCTGCTCCCAAACCGACGAGGGCAATCAATACCCCACTAACCACAGGGGTCAGGGTAATGCCAAAGACCGTCGGATAATTTGGTGCCGGTTCCTCAATCGGGGGGCCGCCAAAATCGCCAGTTAGGGTCATTCCTGTACCACTCCTTTTTCTTTGAGAAATTGAATGCGCGCCACCAGTCCTTCAACGCCATTGGCGGCGAGTTCTTCAAGGAGTTCCGATGCCGGCACGCTGGCGATCGCCGTCTTGATATTGAAGGAAACCCTTGCGGTTGTCTCTTCTTCACCCTGTTGATTTGCCCGTTCCGCCTTCACCAACTGAGTGGCCTTGCCATCAAAGAAGGGAGAGCGATTTTGCAAGAGCAAGAGAAAGTCACTAACTGCATCAAAGGATATGGCTGTGCCTTCAATCGTTAGCTCTTGGCCTGTTTGTCCGCCTTGGGTAATCCGTCGAATTTGTACCCCTGCTGGGGTTTGAGTTGCCATATTGCGCATCACCGCCGACCAAGGTTTGACCTGATTGAACACCGTGGCTAAGGCTTTGGTTTCGGCGGCAACCTGCTCCTGCTCTTTTTTAATTTCATCCATGCGTTGCAGGTCTGGGGAAATGGCTGCGAGGCGATCCTGAATGCTTTTTTGCTTATTCGTCAGTTGTTGTAGCCAAAGGTTCGCACCTACCGAGCCGAGGAGAGCTAGCCCCACAAAGAAGAGGGCAGCGACACCGCCAATAATAATCGGCACATTGTTCATTCCGGCCGCTGCGGTTGTGGTAGCAGCCATGCCCCCCACTTCGGGACGTTCTTTAAGGAGGTTAATCTCAATTGAGTACATCGGGGATGCTCCTAAGCGCCACGCAGACCAAGACCAATCACCGTGCCGAGGGCAGGGCGTTTTTCAAGGGGAATTTCTTCGGGGGTTTGTAGTCCCAGTAAACTAATGGGGTCAACCAAAGTGGTGGCATAGTTGAGCCGCTGACTAAAAAACTCATCGACTTGACCAATACTGGCACCGGGACCTGCAAGCAGCAACTGCGACACCTCTAGACTCTCCCCCTGGTTGAGGTAAAAGTCAATGGAGCGGCGGATTTCATCTGCGAGATCGGAGAGCACTCGCAAAATAGCAGCACCACTGGGGTTGAGTGCTCCGGTCACATCCATCGGCTCGAGGGGAACCGTCAGATTCTCAATCAGGTCAACGCCCATCGAAGGCGGCAAGTTCATAGCGCGGCTAATGGCTTCTTGCATCCGTTCTTTGCCAATGGGCACTTTGCGGTTGAACTGGGGAATGCCATCCTTGACGATGCTAATTTCTGTGCCCTCATCGCCGATATCAATAATCGCTGCTGCTTCCCCGACAAATTGCTGTAGTGAATCTCGCAGGGTACGCATGAGAGCAAAATTGGTCACTTCAAGAGCGGTCAGTTGTAAACCCGCTTGGGTAAAGGCATTGATATAGGCATCGGTGACTTCGCGGGGTGTGCCCACGAGCAAAATTTCTACCCGCTCAATGCCATCTTCATCAAGGGAGGTTCCCAGTTTTTGATAGTCAACATCCGCCTCTTCACGGGGAAAAGGAAGGTACAGCGGGGCTTCCTGCATGAGAACCACTTCCCGCAATTCATAGTCCGGTAATTCCGCAGGCAGGCGAATCAGGCGAATCACAGCTTCATTCATGGGAATAGCACTGATCACCTCTTTTTGTTTGATGCGCTTATCCTCAATCCCTTGACGGATGGCATCGGCAACGGCGGTGGTGTCAATGATGCGGCCTTCTTCAATGGCGCCTTCACTCAGGGGCACTGAGGCCATAGCGGTCATTTTCAGACCCTGCTTTTGCCGCTGAAGCTGCACGATATTGACCCGCTCTGGGGTGAGTTCAATCCCCAAGCCCTGCTTTGGTTTTGCAAATAGGTTTCCCAGCACGATATCACCCACCAGTGAACGGTCAAGTTTGCATTAGCGAGATGGCGTGAAGAGTGAATTGCAGAACAAGGCCACACTGTACCCAACAGGGTTATGGAAACACCTGTGTTGCTAAGGCGATCATAACCAATGTGCATCGGCTCTTTCCAATGCATTGGTATGGTTTGCAAAGTGGCTTTATGCAAAACTTGAGCGATCGCTCTTGGGGAAAGTCAGCGGCGATCGCCAGAAGATGGTATCGGTTTTTCTTAATTAAAATCAGTTAGGGCTGAACAATCACCCGTGTGCCCACCTCAATTTTTTCAAAGAGGGCGCGAATATCGTTGTTGCGCATCCGCACACAGCCATGGGAAACCGCTTGGCCAATCAAAGATTCATTCGTTGTCCCGTGGAAGCCAGCATAGTTGTTATTTCCCATGGGGGCAAAGACAATCAGGCGATCGCCCAAAGGATTGCGACCACCCGGCGGAACCAGAACCCCTGTAAAGGGATTACGCCATTGGGGATTAACGACTTTGTGCAGCACTCTGAAATTACCTTGGGGCGTTTCCCAGCCCGGCTTGCCCACAGCCACGGGATAGCTGGCTAATACTTGATCCCCTTCATAGAGAAAGACACGGCGCTCCCGCAAGCGCAGGACAATTTTGCGTTCTAAAGCGGGTAGAAACGGAGTTGCCTCACCAAGGGGGGGAAGTGCCAAGGGCGCTAAGGTGGTCGGCAAGTACGGCTCTGACTCAGAGGCACGGCTCACCTTCAGTTCTTCAGCACCCACAGCAGCCATAGGCAGGGTGGCGATCGCCCCCAGTGCTAAACCCAAGGTTTTTCCTCTGACCCAGCCCAACATGAGAACAACTCCGATCTCTCTCAGAATGCTTAGAACAGAATTTGCGTTGGCGGTGCCGGCGGTGGTGCTGCGGGAGGAATGGCAGCCGGACGCGGAGCTGGTGCTGAGCCACCCACTTGAGGCACTTGAATAGGAGTCACGGCCACAAACTCAGGGGCAGGCACAATGGCAGCACAGATAATTTTGGCGGTCGGTACACTGGCATCTGGATCCAAAATCACTGCCACATCCAGACCTTCAACAATTTCCTTGCGGAAGGGGCGCTGACGGTGCTTGCGATCAAACACCACCACAATCTCTTCACCCCAAGGTTGCCGCAGGGTGACATTATCCCCATCAATGTTGGTGACAACTCCCCGCACAGCCTTCACCTGCTTGGCTTCGGCAGGAGAAAGTAAAACAGTGGTACAGGTTGCCATTGCGGCCAAGGCAACAAGAGCGGTACGACGCAGATTCAACACAGTTCAACTCCTGATGTTTTTTATCTTTGGACGATCTAAAGATTGAATACTGAAAACTGAATACGGAGGAGTGAATAATTACCCGCATTCTACGTAGGGCGCCCTTGAGGCGTCAAGGCTAGGGCATAAATCTTGATGTTTTCTTATGTTTTCTTCAGCAAATTCAGCTTATAGAAGCTGTATGCAGGCCCGAGCGATCGCCCAATCCTCTTGGGTCTGAACCACGAGAACTCGCACGGCGGCAGTCGGCAGCGCAATGTCGCGATCGCCTTTACCCTTTTCATTAGCTGCGCTATCTAACTCAATTCCCAGCCAACCCAGCCCCTGACAGACATCGCGGCGGACACCGGCGGCATTTTCACCAATTCCTGCTGTGAATACCAACGCATCAAGGCCCCCCAGAGCCGGCAGGAGGCTGGCAATGCCCCGTTGCAGGGAATAGATAAAACAGTCATAGGCCAACTGGGCTTGGGCATTTCCCTGATCAATGGCTGCCAAAATCTGTCGCAAATCATTACTCACCCCAGAGACCCCCAATAGTCCCGATTGGCGATTTACTAGTCGATCCAGTTCTTCAACTGTCCTGCCCCGCCGCAGCAGATAGAGCAAAATTCCCGGATCAATGTCGCCACAGCGCGTCCCCATCATCACTCCCGCCGTGGGTGTAAAGCCCATCGTCGTCTCCACCGAGACTCCCCCCTTAACCGCAGTGAGGGAACAGCCATTGCCGAGGTGGCAGGTAATCAGGCGCAACGCTGCTAGGGGACACTGCAACAGGGTGGCTGCCCGTTCACTCACGTATTGATGGCTAATGCCGTGGAAGCCGTAGCGTTGAATACCGGCGGTGGTCAGTGCATAGGGAATGGCATAGGTGCGCGCCACTGCTGGCAGTTGGGCATGGAACGCGGTATCGAATACGGCCACTTGGGGCGTTTGCGGACAAATGTCGGCCATTAATTCCATCCCCAGCAGGTTGGCTGGATTATGGAGCGGCGCATATTCACTAAATTCGGTAATCGCTACTTTCACCTGCGCATCCACGCGCACCGGTGCTTGGTAACGGCTACCGCCATGAACCACGCGATGACCAATGATCGTAATTTCTGCAAGGCTTTCTAGGAGCGTTGTCGAGCCGCTGGTGAGGGTGTCTAAGAGGGTTTTGAGCCAGTCGCGTAGGCCTGCAATTCCCCCCTCTGGGTGCGTTAGGCTGGCTTCGTAGCGCTGGTCGGCAGTTGTGACCTTGAGCCGCGCCACCGTCGGGTTTTGTCCCCAATCAAGGAGGCCTTGCCACAGGGGAGCGGGGGGTGTGGCAGCCGTTGCCGCCATTTCAGGCGCTAACCGATACAAACAGGCTTTAAGGCTACTAGAGCCAGCATTTAACACCAGCACCGTGATCATGGCAGGCCCGCAAGAGCATCGCCTCTATCCTACCCAAGCGCCTTTGGCAACTGATGCAGCGCAGAACACCTTGACCTGAAAAAGATAGTCCTAGAATTGGGACAGGCATTGGGGAAGTCAGCGTGTTTTGGCAAAAGCTTAAATGGCGACGACACGGTGTGTATCTGCTGTTGTTTCTATTGGGGCTGTTGATTGCGGCTGTGGTGCTCACCCAATTGCGATCGCACCCGATTATCCGTCCCTCGCTAGACCCGCTGCCTCAACATCCGCAAATCGCGGTACACATGAATCACTCCCAAGCCCACAGTTACCAAGAACCCTATCGCCCCTATACCCGTGAAGGGGAAGACCTTGAGGCAATCATGATTGAGCAGATTGCCAAGGCTCAAAAGACGATTGATGTGGCGGTGCAGGAGTTTCGCCTACCCAATCTGGCCAAGGCTCTAGCAGCACGGCAGCAGGCAGGGGTACGGGTACGGGTGGTTATGGAGAATACCTACACTGCCCCTTGGGCAACCTACAGTGCTGCGCAGGTGAGTGCCATGGATCCTAGGATGCGGGAGCGCTATAACGACTGGAAAGCGCTGGTGGATACCAATGGCGATGGCCAACTTAGTGCTGCTGAACTCAGCGATCGCGATGTGCAGACGATTCTCAACGAGGCAAAGATTCCTTGGATTGATGACACTGCCGATGGCTCCAAAGGCAGTATGCTCATGCACCACAAGTTTATTGTGATTGACGATCGCCAAGTGATTGCGACTACGGCGAACTTTACCCTCAGTGATATCCACGGTGACTTGGGACGACCCGACACCCGTGGCAATGCCAACTCCCTCTTGGTGATTGATAGCCCCGCCGTGGCACGCCTATTTACTGAGGAATTTAACATTATGTGGGGCGATGGTCCTGGTGGTCAGACCAACAGTCGCTTTGGAGTCAAAAAGCCAGTGCGTCCCCCTCAACGGGTGGCTGTGGGTGATGCCATGGTCACGGTGCGCTTCTCGCCGACCCCGCGATCGCAACCTTGGGCGGTCTCTACCAACGGCCTCATTGGTCAGACCCTGAATCGCAGTCGCCAAAAAATTGATATGGCGCTCTTTGTTTTCTCCGATCAGGAGTTGTCCTACGTGCTTGAGGAACGCCATAACCAAGGGGTTAGCATCCGCGCCCTCATTGACTCAGGATTTATCTACCGTGACTTTAGCGAAGCCCTCGATATGATGGGGGTGGCGATGGCCAATACTGCCCAAGCCCGTCAAGGCAACTGTTACTACGAAGCCGGCAACCGCCCATGGCAAAACCCCATTCAAACAGTGGGTACCCCCCTACTACCAGAGGGCGATAAGCTGCACCACAAGTATGGTGTGGTTGACGATCGCACGGTGATTGTAGGTTCCCACAACTGGTCAGAGGCGGCCAACCGCGGTAACGATGAATTTTTGCTGGTGATTGAGCATCCCACTGTAGCGGCTCACTACGAACGGGAGTTTGAGCGGCTCTATAGCAATAGTCGTCTCGGTCTGCCGCAGCATATTCGCGATCGCATTCAGCAGCAGTTGACCGCCTGCGGCGGTAATATTGCCACCCGACCTGCCCCCTCTTCAGGCAATCGTGCCAGTACGCCTACCGCACGGGTAAATTTGAACACAGCCACTGCTGCCGAACTGGAGACCCTACCGGGCGTCGGCCCAAAACTAGCGGCTGAAATTATCCGTGCCCGCGAGCAGAAGCCCTTTCAATCCTTGGCGGATTTAGATGCCGTCCCCGGGGTTGGGCCGAAGCTCCTCGAACGTTTGCGCGATCGCGTGACGTGGTAATGCCCTACATTACATCACACTGAATCAACTTAAATAAACTTAATAAGTCACAAGGGTGGTAATGGGCACATCGGGAAGCTTTTGCCGTCCCCCCAAGTCCGTCAGCTCGACGATAAAGGCAAAGCCATGGAGTTCGGCTTGTGCTTTTTGGATGAGACCCGCCGCCGCTGCCGCTGTGCCCCCTGTGGCAATCAAGTCATCGACAATTAACACCCGCCGCCCCGGTTCGATGGCATCTTGGTGCATCTCGAGGCGATCGCGCCCATACTCTAGCTCATACTCCACCGCATAGACTGGCGCACAGAGTTTACCCGGTTTGCGCAAAGGGATAAAGCCAGCCCCTAAGTGATAGGCCAAGGGAGCGCCAAAAATAAATCCCCGTGACTCGATGCCGGCCACATAGTGAATGCCATCGTTGGCGTGTTTTTCCACCAATTGGTCAATGACGTAGCGCAGCCCCGCTTGGTTTTGCAGCAGTGTTGTTAAATCCCGAAACAAAATGCCCGGCTTAGGGAAGTCTGGGACATCGCGAATCAGGGATTTGAGATCCATAGGTAGTGTGTTTCCAATCAGTTCAGAAGCATCCTATCTTAGATCCTGTCTAACGCCAAAAGTAGTGGGCAATAAAGATCACCGCCAATCCCCAGAGGGCAGGATGCACTTCTCTCCCTTTGCCTGCCGCCCATTTCACGATTGGATAGCTAATAAATCCCACCGCTAGCCCCTCACTGATGGAGTAGCTCAAGGGCATCACCAACACGACCAAAAAAGCGGGAATCGCTTCCGTGAGATCAGACCAAGGAATGTCTGGGAGCGATCGCGCCATAAAGACACCGACCAGCACCAAGGCCGGCGCTGTCGCAAAACTGGGAATGGCGGTCGTAATCGGCAAAAACAGTAGTGAGAGCAAAAACAAGCCCCCCACCATCAGCGCCGTTAGCCCGGTTCGTCCCCCCACAGCAATGCCCGCTGCCGATTCAATATAGGTGGTCACCGTGGAAGTGCCAAAGAGGGCGCCAACAATTGTCCCCACCGCATCCGCCATAAAAGCTCCCAAGGCGCGGGGGAAATGTCCCTGCTGATTGAGAAACCCCGCCTGTACCCCCACCGCCGAAAGGGTGCCTACGGTGTCAAACATATCGGTAAAAAGCAGTACCAAGGTGACCAAGAGAAAAGACCCCAACTGCTGCGGTTGTAATTGTCCAAAACCCACCAAGGCTTGACCAAAGAGATGGGACGGCCATTGCGGCCATTGGATTAAACCCGTCGGCCAAGGGGCAGCCCCCACCAGCCATGCAGCCAAGGCAGTGATCATTACCCCCCAAAAAATTGCCCCCCGCACCCCCCTAGTACAGAGAAACGCCGTCCAAAGAATCCCAAGGGCAGCGAGGATGGGTGGCCATGTGTGAAAGGTGGTGAGTTTTGTTTTCGTGGCGGCATCAGCGATGATAATTCCGGCATTGCCAAGGCCAATGTAGGCGATAAATAGCCCCACCCCAGCAGCGATCGCCACCTTCAAGGACATGGGAATCATATTCACAATCAGCGATCGCACCCCCGTTAGGGTCAGCAGCACAAACACAATGCCCTCGAGGAGTACGGCACTCAACGCTAATGGCCAAGGCAACCCCATTTGCCCCACCACCGCAAAAGCAAAAAAGGCATTGATGCCCATGCCGGGAGCCAACGCAATCGGATAATTCGCCCAAATCCCCATCAGGATACTAGCCACCGCCGCCGATACTGCCGTTGCAATCACCAACTCCCCCTGCAAATCCTGTGGTTGCTCGCGAAAAATGGCATTGGAGAGAATTTGCGCATTGACGGGCAAGATGTAGGCCATCGTTAGAAATGTCGTCAGTGCCGCCAGTGCCTCGGTAGAGAGTGAGGTGTGGGCTTGCTGCAAATTGAACCAATCCCTAAAGCGTGAGTACCCATGTCTCCTCAAGAGGTTGCTCCTTTGTGCGAGAGTTATTCAAGTTTATTTACACTGAAGGCAAGTATGAGTGAATTTGATAAGGCTTGCACTTGTCCCTAACAGAGAGATTCGCCACTTCTATGCTGGAGTACTCTTGAAATGGAGCCTTTTGGGGAAAGGTATAATAGGGAGTGGGACATTGATGTGAGCGAGATTACATCACCTCTCTCGAGTTTGCGGTTAAATTATATCAACTGTGTATAAAAGCCAAGAATTGAGGGCATATTCAAGTTAGGGGGATGCTAGCTCTAAGAATTAGGCATTTTATAGAGCAAAGGTTGGGGCAATAGAGGACAAGCCAATGATGAAGAAACTAGTGCGATCACTGAAACGTCGCTATCCCCGTTCGGGGTATCGGCAACGGCAGCGGGGGTTTACTCTGCCTTTGGTCTTGGGGATGGGGCTGATCATGATCGTGGTTGCCCTGACCCTGCTCTCGCGATCGCAACTGGATGTGAGCACTGCCAGCTTGCAAAAACAAACTCAGCAGGCCTTTGCGGTGGCTGAAGGGGGTATGGCTCGTACCCTTGGCCTGCTCAATGGCAACTACCAGATTCTGCTGCGCCGCACCTATAACCCCGCCACGAATACAAACTTTAATCCTGCCCGCCCCTACCTGATCAGTCGCGCAGCGGATGCAACAAAAGTGGGTCAGCCCAACACCACGGGTCTGAATGTGCCCGCTGTGAATGAGTGGACAGCGGAGAGCCTTGGTTCTGATGCGCCCCCCTGCTTTACCCTCGACAACCTGAATACGATTGTTCTCAACGGCACAATTGGCACCCCTGTGCAGGGCAATTACCGTATTCTCTCCTATCTATATGATCCGCCAACGCAAACAGGACACCTGTTGATTGAAGGCCGCTTGCCTAATAACTCGCCGGCGAATGCCTTCATCTTGCAAAAGATGGTGATTACGGATCGCAGTGTCCCTGCTAACTTTCCTGGACTGCTGGCGCAAAGCATTAACCTCGGCAACAATGATGTCTTTGGCGCCGTTAATGGCAATGTGATCTGCACCAATCCTAGAAACTGTGTTGTCCCCCAAGCGGAGTGTCAAAATGGCCAACCGACCCAACAGGGACTGCGCAATGCCGTGCGAGCACTCAATAACTCAATTATTGAGGGAACGATCGCCATCAATAAGATTAACTTACCGCCCTTTCCTGAAGCGCCCAATCCGGTGGGCGGCTCTGTACTTGGTAATCTTCCCTTGACTACGCTGCCCAATTGGCTGCCCGCAGATCAGATTCAAGACTTTCAGGAAGCGCTTCAACTTGCTGGGGGCTATAGCCAAGGTGCTTATGCAAACTTTCCTGTAAGGGGTCAAGGTAACAATCCTCCCCAAAACAGTCAGAATATTACGGGTGATACCCTCAACCTCACTTTTCCACGACCGGACGATCGCCCCTACGTTGACCCTGACCCCAACATTCCCTTCTTTATCCCTGATCCCCTACGCCCCGGGCAGCGAATTGTCAACCCAGAGAAAGTCTATTACGCCTATCGGATTAACAACATTAACCTCAGTGGTAACGAGAGGGTGACATTTAATACGACGAACTATGCCATTCGCCTCTACGTCAGTGGCAATATCTCCCTCAGTGGTAATGCAGGGATTGACAACACCTGTAGCCCCAATAGTTCTACCTGCGGTACCGACGCTAATATGGGACTTCCCAGTGGTGTCGGCACGCCAGATCGCCTACGGATTTATGGTAATCCCCCCGATCCAGATAACATGAGGACTGATCAATCCTTTACCCTCAGCGGTGGTTCCACAGTAGGAAGCGTCTTTGTCTATGCACCTGATGCACAGGTAGGCATCAATGGGGGGAGCAGGACACCTGATATTTTTGGGGCGGTTTGGGCAAAAACGTGGAATGGTTCCAGCTCCAACAATGCTGAAATCAGGGTGCCCGATCGCCTACCGGAAGCCTTGGGAGGCAACTATGCCAATGCTTCAATTGTTGTGGCACGCACCACCGAAGCAAGCAACTGGAACCGCCTAGCCCAGTACTAAATTCGGAGGCAATGTTGATGACTCGTAGTAAGTTCTACTTCCACTGGCTGGTGCAGCAACGTTCCCAAGGCTTTACCCTTGCGGAGGTCTTGGCTTCCATTCTGGTGATTAGCCTCTTTACCCTAGCGGCGATGCAGGCGATTGTTGTCGCTGCCTTTTTCCAAGCGGATGCCCGTAAATTTGCCGAGGCCAGTAACTGGATTCAAGACGATCTGGAAAATATTAAAATTGTTGCCTACGACCTCTGCCAAACCAAGTTTGCCCATCGCAAGCTGGCAGCACCCGCCCAAGGCAATGACACCACCTTAACACTGGCACTCATTCAATCGGGTGAAAGTGACTACGATCAAGCCATGCCCCCAGAGTATCGCGCCGGGGGTGCCTGTCCAGTAACTTCACCCACGGATGGCTTTCGAGTGGGCGATCGCGTTCTCATTGGTTCGGACTCGGGCACACGCCGTATTGTCTCTATGTCAGCCAACACGATTACCTTGGACTCGCCAGTAGGGGGCTATCGGGGGGCGGGTACTCGTGTCTATGCCCGCTGTCGGATTCAAGCCAATGAAACCAATGGCATTGATGGTGGCTTTGGTGCCTATCTGCAAACCTTGATTCCGCCGATGAACAGCAGCAACAATAGTCGCCCCATTGTCAATGACACGTTTACGATGACGCGCACACCCACCACCCGTGCTGAGGCACCTTTCCAAACCCTAGAACTGGCCTATTCTGTGCGCAATAGTAACAACCGCGTCGTTGCTCAACTATCCACCGAGGTGGTGCCCAATGCGTTTTTCCGCTGTCCGTGAGCAGGGCATGACCCTGATTGAAATCTTGATTGTGCTAACGGTGGCAGCTATTTTAGCGGTGGCTGTCACTCCAAGCTTTCTCTATTGGCTAGAAACGCAGCGGGTCAACCAAGCCCTCGAAAGCCTAGAGGGGGCACTACGGGAAGCGCAGCGGGAGGCAATGCGCCGCAACCAAGCCTGTCGAGTGACGATTAACACAGGCACCAATCCCACCATCGTGGGCGATCCACCCCAATGTCTGCCCAATGGCTCCCGCCAACTGGAAAATGTAACCCTGCGTCGAGGAACGGGTGCTGCGTCTATACGGTTTGGCTTTCAGGGGCGCACTAGTAATACCGGTACCATTGTGATTGCTTCTACCAACAATCCAAGTCTTCAGCGCTGTTTGGTGGTTTCCTTGGGGTTGGGCATTATGCGTACGGGCAATTACTTGGCAACGGACACCACGGGTGCAACTGCCGATAACTGTCAAGCGCGCAATTAAGGAGCAGAGAGATGCAGGACTGGCGCAGAGGCAATCGCGGCTTTACATTGACGGAGTTACTAGTGGCGGCTGCCGTTGGCAGTATTGTTGTGGCCATGAGTGGTTGGGCAATGGTGGCCATTCTGCAAAACAATCGCCGTGTTGAAGAGCAGGCAATTACCCGCATGAACCTGAGCCGCGCCCTCGACTTTATCTCCGATGACATTCGCTCAGCAATTCGTATTTCAACAACGGCACCCTCAGATTGGACAATTCCCAGTGGTGGTTACCAATTGGTGATGTTTGTTGAAAAACCAGCGGATAACCTCGAGGAGCAGGACAACGGCACTTTGGCCAGTACAACCCGTGTGGCCTATTACACCCGCCCCAAGACGAGTAGTGTGGTCTGGCGAGGCCCGATGATTCTCTATCGCCAAAAAATTGGTGACTCTACCCCCAATGCCTTGATTGATGGTATTGCCAACACCAGTCCCAACTGTACCAATAACTTGCCCGGCGCGACGGATAGTGGCACCAACAAGGGTGGATTTCGGGTTTTTGTGCAGCATAACCGCAACGTCAAGCTGTGCATTGCCGGTTTGGTGGAATCAACAGGTGTCGTTTACCAAGCGGAAACCCTCGCAGCGGTGCGTTCTGGATCGGCTACACCCACGCCCTAGAGACAGCGCGGATCCTTGAGACTGGCTTTTTGGGGCGATCGCGGGAACCAAAAGGCGGTGCGCTGGCAAATATTAACGAGCATGAGCATCACAGGCACCTCGATGAGAACACCCACGACCGTTGCTAAGGCTGCACCCGAATTGAGACCAAAGAGGGTAATTGCTGTGGCGATCGCCACCTCAAAGTGATTACTAGCACCAATCATTGCCGCTGGTGCTGCATCTTCATAGTCCAAGCCCAGTTGCCGTGCCGCCACATAGCCTAGCCAAAAGATGACATTGGTTTGCACAAATAGGGGAATCGCAATCAGTAGGATATGAAAGGGAGACTCGATAATCAGGTCACCCTTAAAGGCAAATAGCAGAATCAGCGTTACCAGCAGTGCTGTGATCGCAATGGGGTCAAGGAATTGCAGAAATCGCTTTTCAAACCACTCCTGCCCGCGATGGCGCAAAATCCAATGGCGACTATACACCCCAGCCCCTAAGGGCAGCCCCACATACACCAGTACCGAGAGAAGGATAGTTAGCCAAGGCACGGTCAAATCACTAGCGGCAAGCAAAAAGCGACCCAACGGCGCATAGAGAAAGAGCATTGTTAAAGAGTTAATCGCCACCATCACCAACGTCAGTCCCTGATTGCCATAGGCCAAGTACCCCCACATCAGCACCATCGCTGTACAGGGGGCAATGCCCAGCAAAATCGTGCCGGCAATATAGGAATCTGCTAAGGGAATCACTTGGCCACGAATGACCTCTGTCCCGCTTAACCATGGCCGAAAGAGATAGCCCAAAAAAAACTGGGCAATCCAGAGCATGGTGAAGGGCTTAATCCCCCAGTTAATGATTAATGTCAGTAACACGGGTTTAGGGGTGCGGAACGCCCGATCAATCTGGCTGAAGTCAATTTTGACCATGATCGGGTACATCATGAAAAATAAACAGAGGGCGATCGGGATAGATACTTGGTAAAGACTCAACCGATCCAACGTTGTCGCAACCTCTCGAAACAGTCGCCCCATTAAGATACCTGCCATAATGCAGAGAATCACCCACAAGGTCAGGTAGCGTTGAAAGACATTTAGACGTACGTAAGTTTTTTCTGACATTAAAACTCCACCCATTGCAATGTGAGTAAACCCTAACACTGATTGTCCCAAAGGCTTCTCAGTTAGTCATTCTTGACAGAGGAGAACCGGCGCGATCGCAAGCGGGAGTGTAGGATAGGGAAGGCGTCATTCAAACTATTTGGCTGCGTTGTCCCTATGCCTCGTCGTACCGATATTTCAAAGATTCTCATTATTGGTTCGGGTCCCATTGTTATTGGTCAGGCCTGTGAATTTGACTATTCGGGAACCCAAGCCTGTAAGGCCTTGCGCGAGGAAGGGTACGAGGTGATCCTGATTAACTCCAACCCCGCCACAATCATGACGGATCCCGAGACCGCCGATCGCACCTACATTGAACCCCTCACCCCGGAAATGGTGGAAAAGGTGATTGCTGCCGAACGCCCCGATGCCCTACTGCCCACAATGGGGGGACAAACCGCCCTGAACTTAGCCGTGGCGCTCTCAAAATCGGGGGTTCTCGATCGCTATGGGGTGGAACTGATTGGGGCTAAGTTGCCAGCCATTGAAATGGCCGAGGATCGCAAACTCTTCAAGGAGGCAATGCAGCGCATTGGTGTGGGGGTCTGTCCCTCTGGCTTGGCTAATACCCTCGAAGAGGCGCGGGCGATCGCCCAAGAGATTGGGGTTTATCCCCTGATTATTCGCCCCGCCTTTACCCTAGGGGGCACTGGTGGCGGCATTGCCTACAACCAAGAGGAATTTGAAGAGATTGCCGCTGCGGGTCTCGATGCCAGTCCCGTCTCGCAAATCCTTATTGAACAGTCCCTGATTGGCTGGAAAGAATACGAACTGGAAGTGATGCGGGACATGGCCGATAACGTGGTCATCATCTGCTCCATTGAGAACCTCGACCCCATGGGCATCCACACTGGCGACTCGATCACCGTTGCCCCCGCCCAAACCCTGACGGACAAAGAATATCAGCGGCTGCGGGATGCCTCAATCAAAATCATTCGGGAAATTGGTGTGGAAACCGGCGGCTCGAACATTCAGTTTGCCGTTAACCCAGAAACGGGGGAAGTGATCGTCATTGAAATGAATCCCCGCGTCTCGCGCTCCTCAGCACTCGCTTCTAAGGCAACTGGCTTTCCCATTGCCAAAATGGCGGCGAAATTGGCCGTTGGCTACACGCTGCCGGAAATCCCCAATGACATTACCAAGAAAACACCCGCCAGCTTTGAACCCACCATTGACTATGTGGTGACCAAAATTCCCCGCTTTGCCTTTGAGAAATTCCCCGGCTCGCAGCCAGTCCTGACCACGCAAATGAAGTCCGTGGGTGAAGCAATGGCCATTGGCCGCACCTTCCAAGAGTCACTGCAAAAAGCCCTGCGATCGCTGGAGACAGGACGCGCCGGCTGGGGGTGCGATCGCCCCGAAAAACTCCCTAGCCTTGAACAACTGCGGGGGAAACTGCGCACACCCAATCCCGATCGCATCTTTGCCATTCGCCACGCCTTCCTTTTGGGGATGACCGTTGAGGAGGTTTACGAACTGACGGCCATTGATCCGTGGTTCCTGCGGCAAATGCAGGGACTCCTAGAAACGGAAAAATTCCTCAAGCGCAGCAAACTAGAGCAACTCACTGCCGATGATCTCTGGCGGGTGAAACAACAGGGCTTTAGTGATGCCCAAATCGCCTACGCCACCAAAACCACCGATGATCAGGTGCGTGCCTATCGGCAATCCCTGGGTGTTGTTCCCGTTTATAAAACCGTGGACACCTGTGCCGCCGAGTTTGAGGCCTACACCCCCTACTACTACTCCGCCTATGAGCGGCCAGTGGAGCAAATTAACCCCGATACCGGTGATGTTGAATTGCTGCCCCCGCAATCGGAGGTATTGCCCCCCCGCAAGCCTCGGGTCATGATTCTTGGCTCAGGGCCGAACCGCATTGGCCAAGGGATTGAATTTGATTACTGCTGCTGCCATGCTTCCTACGCGCTGCGGGCTGATGACTATGAAACAATCATGGTCAACTCCAACCCTGAAACGGTTTCCACTGACTACGACACCAGCGATCGCCTCTACTTTGAACCCCTGACCAAGGAGGATGTCCTCAACATTATTGAGGCGGAGCGCCCCGTTGGCATCATTATTCAGTTTGGCGGTCAAACGCCGCTGAAACTCGCCTTGCCACTCCAGCAGTACCTCGAAACCCATGGCGATCGCCTCGGAACGCAAATCTGGGGCACCTCGCCCGACTCCATTGATATTGCCGAAGACCGCGAACGCTTCGAGAAAATTTTGCGGGAGCTGAATATTCCCCAACCCCCCAATGGCACCGCTCGCAGTTATGCCGAAGCCCTGAGTATTGCCCAGCGCATTAGCTACCCCGTGGTGGTGCGCCCCAGTTATGTGCTCGGTGGTCGCGCCATGGAAATTGTCTATTCCGATGCCGAACTGGAACGCTATATGAACGAAGCAGTGCAGGTGGAGCCAGAGCGACCGATTCTCATTGATAAGTATCTGGAAAACGCGATTGAAGTGGATGTGGATGCCATTGCCGATGCCAGCGGTACCGTGGTGATTGGCGGGATTATGGAACACATCGAACAAGCAGGGATTCACTCTGGGGATTCTGCCTGTAGCCTGCCCACTCAATCTCTTTCTCCCACCGTCTTGGAGACGATTCGCAGGTGGAGTATTGCCCTCGCCAAGGCGCTCAAAGTGGTGGGGCTGATGAACCTACAACTGGCCGTCCAAGGGGAGCAGGTCTATATTTTGGAGGCCAACCCGCGAGCATCCCGTACGGTGCCCTTTGTCTCCAAGGCGATCGGCATTCCCCTTGCTAAAATTGCGGCCCGCCTGATGTCAGGCAAAACCCTTGCCGAACTCAATTTCCTCGAGGAGAAAATTCCCAACCATGTCGCCGTCAAGGAAGCGGTTCTGCCCTTTGAAAAATTTGCCGGTACCGATACGGTGCTGGGGCCCGAGATGCGCTCCACGGGTGAAGCGATGGGGATTGACATGACCTTTGGTGCTGCCTATGCCAAGTCTCAACTGGCGGCCAATCAAAGGTTACCTTTGCAAGGAACGGTTTTTGTGTCGATGAGCGATCGCGACAAGGCAGCGATTGTGCCCGTGGTGCAGGAGTTGCAGTCCCTCGGCTTTCGGATTATTGCCACCGAAGGAACCCGCAATGCTTTGCTCGAGGCGGGGCTGAGCAATATTGAACTCATCCTCAAGCTCCATGAAGGGCGTCCCCATGTCCTCGATGCCATTAAAAATGAGCAGATTCACCTGATTCTAAATACGCCTTCAGGTCAGGAAGCCCGTACCGATGCCCAATTGATTCGTCGCACTGCCCTTGCCTACAAGATTCCGATTGTGACGACGATCGCCGGTGCTAAGGCGACGGCTGCCGCCATTAAAACCCTGCAAACCTCAACCCTCGGGGTACGGGCACTTCAGGACTACCATCGGGCGGAATGCTAAACATTGGTTTTGGCAACTATGTCTCACCACAGCGACTGCTGGCGATCGTCAGCCCCGACTCTGCCCCGATTAAACGCCTGATTCTGGAAGCACGGCAGCACCATCATCTCATTGATGCCACCCACGGGCGGCGGACTCGTGCCGTACTGGTCTTGGATGGGGAGATTGTCGTTCTCTCGGCGCTGCATCCTGAAACGTTGGTGGCGCGACTCAACCCACCCCCCTAGACGCCTCTAAAAAATAATCGTCACCTGCAGTGAATCGGTGTACAGGCCGGGGGCAACCCACTGCTGGGCAGGAATACGACCGTAGATCGTCAGCGTATTGAGGACATTGTTGCCGGGAATAAAAGGCCCCCGTTGTTGTGTGCCCCCTGTGCCATCGCCCCAAATAATGCTGCGGTTGGCATCGAGGTAGAGGTTATAGTTCAGGCGATCGCTCCCACTGCTCATTTGTCGCGGTGTAAAACTATTGCTGCCCCCTTGGCTGAGTTGAACCGTCACCGGGCGGTTATTAAAGCTACCAGCCCCACCCCCCACACAGATAAACTGGATTTGACCAGTGGTATCTAAGGGAATGGGCGAAAAAGGATCATAGCTCCCAAAGTTTAACCCGGTCACACTTTGAAACTGACAACCGCCCCCCTGAGCCTGTGCGGCTGCCCAACACCCAAGGCAACTGAGGCCAGTGAGGCATCCTATTGTGGCGAGTCGGGCAAGGAACATGAGACTTCCCCTACATCAGTAAAGAGATCGTCACTCGGTGGTAGTGTCAGTTGGAACGTACAGCGCAGTTGTTCGTAGGCCACCTCAGCAGTGTAGGTTCCTGCTTCTAGGGTATCAAAGTAAAATTCTCCCCTTGGCGAGAGGGGCGATAGGATTTTTTCCTTGTCGCGCTCTAGGGTGAGTTGTCCCAAATTGGGGATGATCCGCTCACTGCCCCGCAAAATCACCACCCGACCGACATAGTTGCGACTGGGGCGGACATCAAAGCGGGCGATCGCTCCCCCACGAAAGGGCGGTGCAATCAACAACTCCGTGCGGCCAATGGCAAAATCAATGGGAATATCCTGATCCTCAATCCGCAAGGCATTACCGTAGTAGGGCAGCAAGTCTGGAATCAAAATTTTACCGCGACGATTTGTGCGACCAATTTCCTGATTGCTTAAGTAGGTGCGCACACCCCCGACATTGGGCACATCCACCAGGACAAAACTCCCCTGCACCGGTCGCGTGGCAAAGACCTCACCGCCAATGGTGACGAATCCCCCTTCCACCACCACTTGCGCCTGTCCCGTATCCCCTGCCTGCGCGTAGCCAATTTGGTAGCGGCTCCAAGGGGCATTGTAAGAAAATGTGCCACTGACAAAGGCCTGCTCATTGGCCTGAAGTATCTGTCCCTGATAGCCATAGCCGACGCCCGCTGGGAGCGATCGCGAGACGGTGAGGAAAGGAACCCCCTGATTTCCCTGTTGCAGCCAGCCGCTGTTAATTGTTACGGCATTGTTCAGGAAGTAGTTAAACGTAACACTGACTTGGTTCACTGGCTGATCACTGCCAGAAAGGAAACGCGAACCTTGCAGGTATAGACTGAGATTGCGGCGGAGTTGCACTTGAGCGAGAATCGTTGCCTGTTGCCGCACTACCTGATCGCGGGGATTGGTAAAAAAGTACTGACCACTGATGGTTACCCGTGGCCCCAGACTCAGGGTGGCATTGGCAAAGCCCTCTAGCTGCGGGCGATCGTCCCCCAAAGCCAAGCCAGTATTGACATAGTTGCCACTGAGCAGCCGCACCCCACCGCCAAAGGCCAGCCGCCGCCCCGGATAGTTGTAGCCAACAGCAACCCCACTCCCCAATTTTCCCGCAGTGGTACTCACCGCTGCCGCCACATCCAGCGTGCCAATGGGAATCGCCGTACTCAGGTTCAAGCCCGCATTCAAAAGATCGCCATTGCCTTCCAGACGTGCCCCCAAGGTCAAGTGATTCAAAATGCCCTGCCGATAGGCCGCCAAAAATTGCACCTGATCCCCGTAGGTAAAATTCTCCGTGCCCAAATTTTCCCGCTCGGCACCGGCAGCCACAATAAACTCCGATAGTCCGGGGCGCAATAACGTAAACGACTGGACAAAATTGCGGCTAAAGACCTGTTGATTGCCCTCAGCATCGGTTACCACAATCCGCAAGCGATTAAAGCCCCCAAAGGCGGGCAAATTTTTGAGAATAAAAGGCCCCGGTGGTAGGGTCACCTGCCGAATCAGCAGATTATTCAAGTAAATTTCTGCGGTACTGGGGGTGGTTACCTCACCCCGAAAGTCAAAGGCGGGTTGGCGAATCAGGTAAGGGCTAAGGCCAAAGTTGCGCTCCCAAACAATGCCCCCCCAAAGGCCACCGCCGCCCAACAGGTCACTACTGATAAACGCATCCCCCAAGGTCAAAGTGGTGAGGTGGCGCCGATTATCCAATGTAAAAGCGGTGAGTCCCCGTTGCAGGTTGCCATCGGCAGTCAACCCCAGTGTTGAGGTGAGGGCATTGCCACCAAAGCTAATCGCCACTTCACTGGCAGCCGTCAATCGTTCAAAGTTATCCCAGAAAACGCCATAGTTGAGGTAGGCACTCAAGGGTTGGCTGTAGCGAATCCCCGGCGGTTCATTACTTGGGTTAAAGTCAATGACCGTTTGTGGCAGTTGGGCTGCCCCCACCTGTAACCGTAGCACCAAGTTGGCATCATCCTGCTGGAAGGTAATCTCGGGTGCCAACGACTGCAAGGAGACGTGCTCAATGCCTTGGATGATTTCGCGGCGACCGCCAATCTCCCTCAGACCGGCATTCACTAGATCCTGCAAGGGGATGAGCACATCGTCGCCACGCACCAAAACAATTACATCCCCCTTGGTAACGCGATTCACCTCAAGGGTATAAATGGCAGAGACTTCTGCTTGGGCAGAGACCGCAGCAGCCATCAGGAGGCTACTAAGTGCAAACGCCGTTGGGAGTAGAAATTTCAGTCGTAAGGGAGGGGTTGGTGCCCACAGACTGTAACTTGACTTGGCGCACTTGGGCACAGTTGGTTTGGGGTAGAGGAATATTCCTAAAGGGGCGATCGCGATCGGCCAAAACATACACAGAATCTAGCGTCCGCTCGAAAACAATCGTCCCCCGCTCATTCAGCCCCTGTACGGTCATGCCAAGGGTTTGAATGTGAACATTGCCACGATTGCGCAGTACAAAACTTAATTTGCCCCCTTCAACCCGACCATTCACAATCTCGCCTTGCCGCTGAATATCGGCGGGTTGGACAAAAACGGGCAGGCTAAAGGTCTTGATAATGCGAATGGCAGCCCCTTGGGTTTCTGGCACATTGGCCGGGGGCAATTCTGTCACCAAGAGGCGATAGGTTTGCTCTTCAGTGGTTGCCGGTTGCCGTACCCCAACCCGTAAAGTCCGCTGTTCTCCCGGCGGTACCGACAGCAAGACAGGGAAAGCCACGACATTGCCATCGCTTTCCGTTAGCTCCTCTTGGCCATCGGCGGTTTGCTGCCAGCGGCGGACACTAATCTCAAAGTTAATCGGCACCTGCCCCGTATTGGTCAGGGTCAACAATGCCGTGCGCTGACGCGGTGAGAGAAATACCTGCACCGCATTAAGATAAAACTCCGAGGATTGTGCCCCCACCCTTGAAGCCATGCCAAGGGCAATGACTGTGGCCAGCAGGGCAAACCGCCACCCCAATCGAAAGCGCACCCTAGAACGAGACAGTGATTTGAACGGTATCAAGATAGCTGCCGGGTTCTAGCAGATCTAGAATACCAGCCGGTAAGTCATTTGCGGCGGGAATCCGACCATAGATGGGAAAGTCTTTGGGGCTAGCATTGGTTGCTGTGTACTCGACATCATTAGTGGGATCACAGCCCCAAACTTGACTTCTCGCAGGGTCTTTGTATAACCCATAGGGAAGACGACCATCCGCATTGGCCATCTGGCGCAGAGGAGCAGTACAAGAAGAGCTCGATGGAGCGTTGCTCCCTTCCCCGAGCTTAATAGTCGCTTGAGTCTTAGGTAAGCACTTGACACTCACTTCACCTTGGGCATCTAGAGCTGTCGTTGCATGGGCACCGAATGGATCATAGGTACCAAAGTTGATGTCTTGGGTACTCGTAATTTTGCAGGCTGGATTGACGTTTGCTTGAATTTGGATATTTGTTGTTTGGGGCGAAGTTTGGGCTTTGGCAGCCTGTGCCATTAACAGAGGCAGTACGCCCCCCGCCGCAGTCAGAAATAGACCGAGAAGAATCCGTTTGAGAACGAAAGAAAAGGTCATGACCAAATCTCCCTACGAGAACAACAGAAAGCTAATACATCAATTTCTAATGTTAACTGAATATCGAACCTAGCAGACCTTTGGGGACGACTCACTTACAATATGAGCTTGCAGTGCACTTTAGCAACAACACTACTATAGTATGTCTGCCTTGCCTACCGTGATTTCACGGAGGTTTTATCTTTCCTTTAGAAAGAAACAATAATCTGAACCGTATCGGTATAGGTACCCGGTGTCAGTTGATTCAGAGTCCCTAAAAGTGCAAGAGCTTGCCCCGATGGGATGCGACCATACACGATAAAGTCTTTGACGCTAGCATTGGTCGCACTGTAGTCCACATCATTCAGGAAGTTACAGCCCCAAATGTCAAGAGGGGAGTAAGAACTATCCCGATACAAAAAATAAGGAAGGCGAGCGGAGCCAGAGGCCATACGCCGCAGCGGTACAAGACAACTGGACAAAGGAGCAGGATAACTCCCCTGATTCAGCCGAATGGTTGCTTGGGTGCCGGGTAAGCATTGCACGCTCACCTGACCTTGGGCATCCAGCGCTTGGGTGTAGTGGGTACCGAGGGGATCATAGGTGCCAAAGTTAATATCCTGAACGCCCTTAATCACACAAGCCGCCTTCACGGTTGCCTGAATGTTGATATTACTGGTTTGAGGTGAAGTTTGGGCATGGGCACGCTGAGCCGTTAGGAGTGGCAATAGACCACTGGCAGCAGTCAAAAATAAGCTTATTGGGTAGAGCTTTAGCCTCAGAAAACAGGGGCAATACATCAGTCTCTTCTCCCAACAGTTTGTCAGTGTTTTAATGGCTAGTGTGAAGCCTACAGATTGCTAATTATGAATTTGGAGAACACTCAGTCATGACTCGTAGGCCGAGCTTACGCAAGCCAAAGTGAAGGTGTGCGGGGAATTCACAATTGCAGCCGTTAGAGGGATGTCGCCCATCCTACACCACTTACAGGACTTATGAACAGAAATTTTAACTGCGCAACAAAAGTTAATCTAAAGATTGGCATCCCCAAGCGTCAGGATCATCGTTGATGGCATGCGATCGCCATCGAAGGCAGTCTCAAAAATATTTTTGTAATGTTGATTGACCCCATTATATTTGAGTGTATTCTAGTGCCTAGGAAAATTTTGTAGCCCTTTGATTTGGAGTGATTGCTGTGTTGCCAGACTTGCCAAGTTTTGATGCTTTGCTTCAGAGTTTGCGTAATATCGACACCCTAACCGAGTGGGAAATGGCGGTTCTGGGCATTATTGTCATCGTGGTTGGCATTTCTCTGGGGAACTGGGTCTGGCCAAGGATTTTGCAGGGGCTATTTATTCTTCTGTATCTTGGTGTAACTGCTATTCCCCTATTTTTGGTGGCGAATGGTATTCTACACCAGTGGCAAGATGTGGTCTTTAGCTGCCTAGTCATCGGCTTTCTAGGTTCAATCCCGTTACTCCCCTTTTTTGCTGTTTCCAGTATTCAGCGAAAAATAGATGGCCTCAAGCAACAGGTGAACACACCACCTGCATCAGCTCCTGTAAATGTTAATCCAAGCAACACGCCCAGCGAGTGAATGCGGTTTGGGTGGCAGTGGATTCAATACATTTCTTGGAGGGCGGCTTGACAGCGATCGCACAACTGGGGATGCAAGGCGGATTGTCCAACAGTTTCAGAATAATTCCAGCAGCGGACGCATTTCTCACCCTTGGCATGACCGACACCAATCCATAGCCCTTCGGCTTCAAGGACATAGGGTACGTCCACCCCTGCCTGTTGCGGCATCAGCTCCACCTGAGACACCAAGAAGAGATAGCGCAGTTCATCCACCCCATTGCCACTGAGGGCATCACTGGGATTCATGTCCGCAAGGCGATCGCGCCACTCTGGATCGGCAACATAGAGCCACACTTTGGCTTCCAAAGACGAGCCAATCAGTTTTTCGGCACGGGCCTGTTCGAGCACCTTATTCACCTCTAGGCGCAGTTGCCGCAGCCGTTGCCACTCACTGGCTAGCCCTAGATCGTGCCACTGGGCGGGAAGCTGTACCCAGCCACTTTGAAAAACCGAAAGATGGGGGGTTTTGAAGGGCAAATGCTGCCAAATATCTTCGGCTAAATGGGGAAGCACTGGGGCAATGGCACGGGCGAGGTTTTGAACCGCAATGGCAAGCACGGTTTGACAACTACGGCGGCGATCGCTCCCGGGAGCACTGATGTACAGCCGATCCTTGGCAATATCGAGATAAAAGTTCGACAGATCAACGACACAAAGATTTTGAATGGTTTGGAAAAAGCGATAGAACTGAAAGCTATCAAAGGCCGCCGTCACTTCACTGAAGACTTCGTGCAGCCGATGCAGCATATAGCGATCCAACGCGGGCAGTTGGGCATAGGGAATCGCATCCTGATCGGGGTCAAAGTCGTGGAGATTCCCCAGAAGAAAGCGCGCCGTATTGCGAATCTTGCGATAGACATCCGCCAACTGCTTGAGGATATTTTTACCAATGGGCACATCATTGGCATAGTCCACGGAGGACACCCACAGACGCAATACATCGGCACCATAGGCAGGGTCTTGCTTTTGGTTTTTGCCCCCCTCAATCACTTCGCGGGGATCCGTGACATTGCCGAGGGATTTGCTCATTTTCCGTCCCTGCTCATCGAGGACAAAGCCGTGGGTGAGGACGGCCTTGTAGGGGGCTTGGCCTTTAACGGCAACCCGTGTGAGCAATGAGGATTGAAACCAGCCCCGGTGTTGATCGGAGCCTTCGAGGTAGAGATCCGCCTGCTGATCGCCGAGAACCGCCGCCCAAGAGGAACCCGAATCAAACCAAACATCCATCGTGTCGGTGCCCTTTTCGTAGCGATCGGCGTGATCGCGCAGGGATTCGGGGAGCAATTCCGCAACCGAGAGTTCCCACCAAGCATCAGAGCCGCGATCGCGAATAATGGCTTGCACATGGGCAATGGTTTCTGCTGTCAGTAGGGGTTCCCCGGTTGCTTTGTCATAAAAGACGGGAATCGGCACGCCCCAACTGCGCTGCCGCGAAATACACCAATCGGAACGCTCCGCCACCATTGCCGTAATGCGGTTTTCCCCTTGGGCAGGAATCCACTTCACCTCGGCGATCGCCTTTAGTGCCGCATCGCGGAAGCCTTCAACGGAAGCAAACCACTGCTCTGTGGCGCGGAAGATGGTGGGTTTTTTTGTGCGCCAGTCGTAGGGATACTTGTGGACATAGGGTTCTTCCTTGAGGAGGGCACCACACGCTTGCAGTGCAGCAATCACCGCCTCATTCCCTTCCTTGAGGACATTGAGACCCGCAAATGACCCCGCTTCCGCCGTAAAGCAGCCATTCTCATCCACAGGCGACAGGATCGGCAGGCCATAGCGTTGACCTACGGCATAGTCCTCTAAGCCATGACCAGGGGCCGTGTGCACCAGTCCCGTTCCTGATTCCGTGGTCACATAGTCGCCACCAATGACAATTTTGCTTTCGCGCTCAAAGAGGGGATGGCGATAGCGGCTATGTTCTAAGTCAGCCCCTTTGGCCGTAGCCACCACCTTCAGCGTGCAACCAAGGGTGTCACTGAGCCGCTCGACAAGATCCTTGGCAACAATCAAATACTTGTAGCGGCCACTGGGCTTAACCTCGACAAGGGCATAGGTGAGATCGGGATTGACACTGACGGCTAAGTTGGCGGGAATGGTCCAAGGGGTCGTTGTCCAGATGGCAACCCCCAATTTCCCTAGGGCTTTGTACCAAGACTTGGCTAAGCCTGCGGGCAACTCAATGACTTCAAAGGCGGCATAGAGACTACGGGAGGTGTGACCTTCGGGATATTCCAGCTCTGCCTCAGCGAGGGCGGTTTTGGAGCTAGGACTCCAGTGGACGGGCTTGAGACCCCGATAGATATAGCCCCGCAGCACCATTTCACCAAAGACACCGATTTGGGCGGCCTCATAGTCGGGGGTAAGTGTCAGATAGGGGTGCGCCCAGTCGCCCCAGACGCCATAGCGTTGGAAACTCTGCTTTTGCTCCGCCACGGTTTTGAGGGCAAATTCCTTGGCCTGTTGGCGGAGGGTAAGGGGGGTAAGCTGGGCCCGCTGTTCGGGTTTCAGGTTTTGCAGCACCTTGAGTTCAATGGGCAGGCCATGGCAGTCCCACCCTGGGCGGTAGTGAACTTTGCGTCCCCGCAGGAGTTGGTACTTATTGATAATATCCTTGAGAATTTTGTTGAGGGCATGGCCAATGTGGAGAGCGCCATTGGCGTAGGGGGGGCCATCGTGGAGAATAAAGACCTCACCCGGATTGGTTTGCTGAAGCGTTTCATAAATTTGGTGCTGTGCCCAAAAAGCCTGCAATTGGGGTTCCCGTGTGGCTGCATTTGCCCGCATTTCAAACGTGGTTTGGGGCAGGTTGACAGTGTCTTTGTAGTCGGGGGTCGCGTCAGTCATGGGTGGGTACAGCGGGGTATGATCGTTGGAGGGCAAGAAAAAGTTGGGAATGGATTCAATTGTAGGGGAACTGTTCTTACCGACTCAAGGTTGACGACTCCCCGAGGGGATTCAGGAGATAAAGATTCTCCTTGGGGCCGCCAAAACCCCTCTAGACACTCTGGCAAAGCCTTCGTGCTTACTTTTCCTGCCAATGTTCCAAGCCCCGTTGCAGTCTGCGTTCACCAGTTGATTCTCAGCCGACCGATACAAGCCACGCTTCACCCGTTGGCCTGAGAATTGGTATTCTCTCGGGTTATCCGCATCGTAAATCGGCAGCTCGTCACCATCTAGCGCCGATGCCTTGCTCGTGTAGGACTCCTCCTGCTCGATGTACCGGATACCGTAGCGTTCACACAGGGACTTCAATTTCACTCTGAGCGAGTGAAACGGAATTTGCACAAAGTTCTGGTTGTTGCGACTGCCGAGGTTGATGCCCTGTTTCCAACCCGCATTGACCCCCACAATCAAGGTGCCAATCTGAAATTGCAGGCAGTGCTCAATCAGCGTTCGAGCCACTTTGTTCAGGTAATCCCTGACCCTGTTATTGCGCTTCTGCAAGAGTCGCCCCTGCCGACGGGTCAGGCCTTTGATGCCTTGCTGATCCTTGAGGGATTGATACTTGGCGTTCTGCTTGTTGTACCACTGGTTGATGCTTTTCAGTTTCTTGCCGTCCATCAAAAAGGACGCCCCAGTCGTCGTCACGCAAGCCGCAAGGTTATCTAGCCCCAAATCCACGGCCATCGCCCTCGATGGGTCAACTGTAGCGGTTTCTGGCTCCTGCTCAACCACAAATTCCACCTCAAACCATTGGGCATTGCAGCGCGGGATGATCCTCACCTCTTTCAGGGGCTTGCCCTGCAATCTTTCAGGGAAGGGGATACGAACAGCACCAAACGCCTTCTTAAACTGCCTCGACATCGGAATCTGGAAGTAGCCATCCTTGACTTTAATGCGCGGCATGATCAGTGGGAAGTAGCCATCTTTCATCAGATAGCGGGGCAACCTCACCTGTTCAAAGCTGTACAGCCCTTGCTGAGCCTTGTTGAGCAAGCCGAAAAACGACCTGAAGGCTCTGTCCACGGCTTTGAGGGTTTGCTGAGCGATGTCGGTATTCAGTAGCGCATAGTTTTCGTTCTCCTTGCAGGCGTGGTAGTTGGCTTCATAACGGAGGTGCTGATGTGTCTCAAAGAAAAACTGCCTGACGGAATAAAGCCCTACGTTGTAGAGATTTTTGGTCAGTCTGCACAAGGCGCGTAAGGCCGCAAATTCCTGCCGACTCAAACCCCGTAGTTGGTTCTTCTGAGTGACATACATTTTGCGCTCTCCGCAACACGATTATTATAGGGAACAGGGAAGACTTCTTATTGACGGCTATCTCTCTCTGCCCTAAAGTGCAGGGTTTCTCGGAGGTCTTTGATGATTTCCGTTCTAGGTTTAGATCTGGGGCGCAAGCGCATTGGTGTGGCAGGGTGCGATCGCTTGGGGCAGTTGGCTACGGGCATTACAACCATCCAGCGGCGGAATTTTGCCAGTGATGTGGCACAGCTTCGCCAGATTTGCCAAGAGCGAGGGGTGGAAAAATTAATTGTAGGCTTGCCCTACACCCTCGATGGTCAACTGGGTTCCCAAGCCCGGCAAGTGCAACATCTAGCGGAAAAAATTGGCGCGGCCTTAAACTTGCCCGTGGAATATATGGATGAGCGACTCACCTCATTTCAGGCGGAAGAAATTCTCAAACAGCGGCGGCGATCGCCCCGGCACCACAAGGACTTAGTGGATCAAATTGCTGCTGCCCTAATTTTGCAACAATGGCTCGATGCCCGTTCTCAAGCGGCAAAAGCAACACTCGCACCCGCTGATCCGCAGCTATAACGGAGGCTCAAAATTTGTGTTCTCAAATTCTTGGGCACGGGCTACCATGTGCGGGGCTGAAACTGCGCATCATTGAGAATCGCCACCCCGTCTCCTGACTGCGCCAACACAAACAAGCCCTGCCGATAGGCATAGCGAGCCACTTCAGGGGGCACGATCATCCCTGCTACGGCGCCCAAGAGCTGGGTGTCCCGGTACTGGTGCGCCAAACGACGAAATTTGGCAATGCGCTCTAAATGCTCATCCACATCCCCTTGGCTGAGTTTCGTTTTCACCTCGACGAGAACCGCTTGATTGGTATTGACGACCAGCAGATCAATTTCTAAACTCTCGTTGCCATCTTGGAGAATGACATCGCTGTAAAGTTGAGAGACGGCAATGCCCCGACTCTGAAATAGGCGCAACACGGCGGGGCGCACCTGCCATTCCACAAATTCCCCAAGGCGATTGCCCAGTTTCCCCAGTTGCTGATTGAGTTGGCGCGCTTCTTCCCGCAGCAAGCGTTCCGTTTCTTGGAAACGTCGATCCGTCTCCTGAAATCGCCGATCCGTTTCTTGAAATCGCCGTTCTGTTTCTTGGAAGCGTCGCTCCGTTTCTTGAAAGAGGCGTTCGGTTTCTTGGAAGCGGCGTTCGGTTTCCTTTTGAGCCTCTAACAGCTCCCCTAATAATCGCCAAACATCGTCAGGGGTGTATGCTTTTGTCATTGCTTGATTGATTGCCCCGCACAATCATGGGGGTACTCCCCTATGCTAACGCAAAGTATTGAAATACCTAATCTAATGAACCGAATGAATCTAAAGACACTGCGCGCCTACCACGACACCTATCCTGCCCTGCTGAATAAGACCTACCTCAACTATGGGGGGCAAGGGCCGCTGCACCAAGACACGTGGCAGGCCATCATCCAGAGCGATCGCCACATTCAAGAGGAAGGTCCTTTTGCCAATCGCGTCTTTCCGTGGCTGAGCCAACAACTGCAAACCCTGCGGCAAGAACTGGCACAGCTTTTGGGAACCACGGCAGATACCCTTGCCCTCACGGATTCAGTCACGACGGGCTGCAACATTGTTCTTTGGGGTATCAACTGGCAAGCGGGCGATCGCCTGCTAATTTCCAACTGTGAGCATCCGGGGGTCGTGGCGATTACGGAGCAATTGGCGCGGCGGTTGGGGGTGGTCGTGGATCGGGTGGCCTTTTGGCCCTGGTGTGAGGATGAGGTAGCCGCCATTGAAGCCCAACTCCATCCCCGCACCCGCTTGGTGGTTCTCAGTCATTTGCTGTGGAATACTGGGAAGCTTTTGCCCTTAGAGAAGATTGTTGACCTTTGCCATCGTCGCGGCATCCAAGTCTTGGCAGATGGTGCCCAAAGTGTCGGCATGGTGCCCCTCAATTTACCCGCCTTGGGGGTCGATTACTATGCCTTTACGGGACACAAGTGGTGCTGTGGACCTGCGGGTCTAGGCGGGCTGTACATTCGGCGCGATCGCCTAGCCACATTGGAACCCACTTTTATTGGCTGGCGCGGCATTCATCAAACCCGTGATGCCCAACCGGCGGGCTGGAAGGAGGATGCCAGTCGCTTTGAGGTGGCCACAACCGCCTTTTCCTTGGTACCGGGGCTAACCACTGCCCTGCGGGTGCATGATCAATGGGGGACTGCCCAAGCGCGATACGAACGCATTTGTGAGTTGAGTCATTACCTTTGGCAACAGTTACAGGGTATGGCGAGTTTGACCTGTCTGAGTCCCGTGCCGCCGCCGTCGGGCTTGGTGGCCTTTCAGTTGGCCAATGGTCAGCATCGCCAATTGGTGCAAGACCTTGAGGCAGAGAATATCTTGGTGCGGGAATTGCTCTATCCTGCCTCGGTGCGAGCCTGTGTGCATTACTTTACGCTACCGCAGGAGTGCGATCGCTTTGTTGCTGCCCTCAAACAGTGGCTACAGGATCATCCTCAGGAAGCTTGAGAATTGAATTAGAGCGATTCTCCAAGAGAGTCACCTACCATGTGCGGGGCTGGAACTGGGCATCATTGAGAATTGTCACCCCATCTCCTGACTGCGCCAACACAAACAAACCTTGCCGATAGGCGTAGCGAGCCACCTCAGGGGGCACAATCATCCCTGCCACGGCGCCCAAGAGCTGGGTGTCACGATACTGGTGTGCCAAACGGCGAAATTTCGCGATCCGCTCTAAATGCTCATCCACATCCCCTTGGCTGAGTTTCGTTTTTACCTCGACGAGGACGGCTTCATTGGTATTGACGACCAGCAGATCAATTTCTAAACTCTCGTTGCCATCTTGGAGAATGACATCGCTGTAAAGTTGAGAGACGGCAATTCCGCGACTCTGAAATAAGCGCAACACGGCGGGACGCACCTGCCATTCCACAAATTCTCCAAGGCGATTGCCCAGTTTCCCCAGTTGCTGATTGAGTTGGCGCGCTTCTTCCCGCAGCAAGCGTTCCGTTTCTTGAAATCGCCGATCTGTCTCCTGAAATTGGCGCTCTGTTTCTTGGAAACGGCGTTCTGTTTCCTTTTGAGCCTCTAATAGCTCCCCCAATAACCGCCACACATCTTCAGGGGTGTATGCCTGCGTCATTACTGGATTGACAACCACTCACGGATACATACTCTGATCCTAACCCGAATCAATGCTCCCCACTGCGCAAAGGATGCCGACGCAGTCCCCAAGCCAATCAGAAAAGAGGGTGGAAGTTTGCCACTGCCCTCGCCCCGAGTGATCTTTGCTATGGGCCATGGATCAGCAGGAAGCTTGTGATTGCCGCGCGGCAATGTCGGCGATCGCCTGCTTGAGAATACGATGCTCTTGGACTTGAATGCGGGCATGGAGGGTTGCGGGCGTATCATCGGGGAGAACGGGTACCGCCGCTTGGACTAAAATTGGGCCACTATCCACTTCCTCTTCCACGAGATGGACGGTACACCCCGTAATTTTCACACCCGCCGCCAAGGCCTGCTCAACGGCATGCAAGCCCCGAAAACTGGGGAGCAAACTGGGGTGGAGGTTAATTACCCGCTGCGGGTAGGCATTGAGGAGCACAGGGGTGACAATGCGCATCCAGCCCGCCATCACTACCCACTCGACCCCATAGGCTTTGAGGGTTTCGACAATGGCGGCATCGAGGCTTTCACGGCTAGGGTAGTGGCGATGGTTGAGGAGGACACTGGGAATCTGCCACAGTTTTGCCCGCTCTGCGACAAAGGCATCGGGATTGTTGTAGATCAGAACTTGAATCTGGGCGGCCAATTCCCCTTGGGCGATCGCTTCGGCGAGAGCAGCAAAATTGGAGCCACTGCCAGAGGCCAACACCCCCAATCGTAGGGGACCAGGAGCCGGGGCGATCTCTGGAGCAGCAGGGACAACAAGAGCCTCACTGGACATGACGGGCATTACTGATTTTAGTGCTCAATAATTCTAAGGCCTTGGCCACCATTGGATCCGTGGGGCGTGCCACCAAGTTGGGATTGAGGCGCAATTCCAGATCGCTACTGGGATCGACCGTCACCAGCACATCGGGCGTGATGCCCCCCGCGGCAATATCGCGACCCTTTGGCGTCAGATAACGAGCCACCGTCACCACGAGGGCAGAGCCATCCCCCAGTTCATGAACCGCCTGAACCCGCACCTTACCAAAAGTGGGTGTCCCCACCACTGTTGCCCGCCCCTGATCCTGCAAGGCACCGGCTAAAATTTCACTGGCACTGGCGGAGGCCTGATTCACCAAGACCACAAGGGGCAACTGACTCAAGGCGCGTTGGCGGGCACGAATCGTCTCTTCCCGTTGGTTTTGTTGAATGCGCACGATCACCCCAGAATCGAGCCATTGGCGGCTAATTTCAATACCAGCTTCTAAAAGTCCCCCCGGATTGTGGCGCAAATCCAGAATAAAGCCTTGCACCTTCTCTCGTTGCAGGATTTCGATCGCCTCTTGCATCTGTTGTTGAGAGCGGCTATTAAAACCACTGAGGCGAATGTAGCCTACCCGAGGATGATTCAGGACTTGAAAATTCACTGTACGCGGAATTTCACCGGCGCGGGTGAGTTCGACACTAAAGGGTTGGGGTTTGCCCTCACGGCGCACCAGTAGGCGCAATTTACTTCCCGCTGGTCCCCGTAACGCTAGGTTGGCTCGCTCCAAGGTTAGGCGATCGCTCCCCCGACCATTGATGGCTAGAATTTCATCTCCCACTTTCAAATCCGCCTTGGCAGCCACTGACCCCGCTTGGATGGCCTGAATGCGAAACAGTTCCCCCGACTCCACGAGGGTGAGACCCACATCCACCTGCTGGCCTTGGGTTTGCAGGAGCAGTTGACGGTACTCTTGGGGTGGCAGAAAGCGGGTATAAGGGTCATTGAGGCGGACAAGGGTTTGCTGAATCACCCGATAGGCGGCCTCGCGATCGCGATAGGGTTGGGAGAGCAACTCCTGACGAATAGCCTGCCAATCGAGACGATTGAAGCTGCGATCCAGATAGCTTCTATAGATAATTTGCCACGCCTCATCCACCAAGGCCTTGGGAGCATCCTTGAGCGTACTGGTGCCCCCCAGTGCTGGCGGCATTCCCAATAGTGCAACACCGACTCCAAGAATTGCCCAGTGTTTCACCTGACAAATCCATGTACAACGCCTCGCCCCTATTCTATCGCCCCCACCTAAAAAAATCCCCCTCAAGGGGAGGGGGAAAGGGGAGGGCACTAGAAGCTAAACGTTGTCCGCACAGCCCCGACTACGATGGGGTCGTTGCTGGAGTTGCTATTGGGATTAAAGATCGCAATCACACCGGGTGTAATCGAGATGTTGCGATTCACCGCAAAGCGGTAGAAGCCCTCTAGGTGATAAGAGTTGAACGCAGTTCGAGAAGAAGCACCAGGATCAACTGGCGGTAAAGGCCCCGGAGCACCACCATCAAATGTGTTACTCAATCCAATGACTTGAGGGGGTTGCCCAAAAATCAAGCCCAGCACATCACCTTTACGCCACAAATCTGGTGAAGCAAAGGTAACTGCCCAGTTCAGCACTTCTGCTTTTTCAGCCCTAGTCGGAAAGTTGACATTATTTTGAACAGAGTTAACACTAGCATAGCCAACCCAGCCAGCAACATTGAACTTCTGGATAGGGCGATAGGTAAACTGAAAACCGACAGAATCAGCAGTCGTATTCCGAAAGTTGGTTCGAGTAGGATTTGCAGCAGAAAAGTTGCCAGTACTGCCTGTGCTACCGAAGGGATCAAGGCCAAAGGAGCGGACATAAGTGACCCCTAAAGCGAGGTTTTTGGTAGGGCGGACATCTACTTGTGCTAGGGCTGCAAAGGCACCATTGAAGAAGCCATTTGTGTTGCCCAGCGTGGGAGTCGCGTTGCTAGTAGGATCATTCGCATTGGGTGCTAAATAACCGACGTTGAGGGTGACGCCAGTGCCGCGCTCTTTGTTTTGGAGAATGTCGTATTTGAAGCTCACACCCGCAGCGTTTGCAGCATTCCCTGCACGATAGATGGGGTTGAAGCGACCAAAGCGGGAGAGGGCACCCGTGTCACTGGACTGGAAGAAGGGGTTGAAGTTGTTAAAGTTGTCATTAAACTCACCCCCCCTGAAGTCAAGGATCATTTGACCACGACTAGTGACAGGGAAGCTGTAGAACGCTTTTTGTAGTTCAAACTGGTTGTCGCTAGAGCCATCATAGCCAAGACGCCCCATATTGGTATTCATCAATGCGGCATAGCTAGTAATATTAGCTGCCTGTAACCGCAACCGTAACCGATCTTTGCCGTAGAAGCTAGTATCAAAGTTTAGGCGCACCCGACTGTTTACAACAGTATTGTCGTCAATTGTGGGTGGATTAGGAACTGGTGGCAACAGAGTTGGGTCATAGCGTAAACCCGGAGGAGCCGCCCGTTCGTTCGTCAGAATATCAGAAACGTTGAAGATGACAGTGGCGTTGAGTTTGGTGAGGGTGGCGAATTGGGTGGCTTCGAGGTTGGCAACGCGGCCTTCAAGGTTGGTGACGCGGCCTTTGATGACGGCGAGTTCATTGGCAAATTCCTGCATTAGGCGGCGCAGGGTTTCAAGGTCTTCCTTGGTGGCAAAGCGATCGCTAATCACATCGAGGCAGGCATTCAAAGCGGCTGCCATTTCATAACGAGTAGCAGCACGATTGCCACGGAAGGTGCCATCGGGATAACCCGCGATACAGCCGTATTTCTCAACGAGAGAGGCCAAAGCTTGATAGGCCCAGTCCGTGGGGCGTACGTCTGACAGTTGGCTAACCGAGGTCACTTGACCCATGCTTGATGTCGTGGCAACACCCCCCGCTTCCAGTTCGGCCACTGAGGGGACAGATAGGTTGCTGCGGCGATTTTGGGCAACAAGGGTCGTGCTGGTGGGCAGTGTGGTGAGGGATTCAGCCCCAGTAGTAGGGGTTTGGAACTGAGTGGCACTGAAATTGGTCAAAGAGGTATCGGCTGCTGTCGCTGCACCTGCCAGCACACCTAACAATAAAACAGGCGAGGTCAAAACCAAGCCTGGAAAAATGCGGGACATAACGTCTTACTCCTTCACTCCTCAATGAACTTGTCCTAAAGAACGAGTCCCTAAGACAGAATTCTCCTTCAATTATTGATCCTACTGAGATGATTGCTAAAGTTATTCATCTGCCAGCAAGCTGAACCATCAGACTTTCTTACAGAGGCTTTAGCACATCTCATAGAAACTATCCCCCAAAGGACAGAGATAGTCGCTTACCAGTCAGATTCTAACACCGTGTTCGTTGGCTTAAGGTTATCTCAAGGTTAGGAGCCGTTTAAGAATAGCTGGCTCAAGGTTTGGATGAGGTTTTTTGGGCTTCAGAGCGACTCCAGCCACTGCCAACAGACTGCCCAATCCCCTGCAAAATGCCGCGGCCAATCAGTCCCAAACCGCGACCAATCACCTGCGTCAGCAGATACACCACTCCCTTGCCGACCCAAGCCACCACTGCACGTACTGGGGGGGCTAAAGCATCGCGAGCCTCAAGAGCCAAGGTCAGAGCGTAGGGAATCCCCTCGAGTTGCATCAGTTCCTTTTGACGGGGGACGGTCAGCGCCAGTTCCTGAATCCCTCGCTCCGTGAGCCGCAGTAAAACCAAACGACTTTCAAAGATGTTTTGCGGTTCCTTGACCCAACGTTGCCAGCGGTAATGCCAAGAGAGGGCGTTGCGAAAGCGTTCCATCTCCCGCGTCGAGGTGTATTGCGGCTGAAAAAATGTCTGTTGAATCACTTCGCTATAGCAACACCGATTCAGCAGCGGATAGACAATGCCATTGGCGACAGTGAGTAACCAGTGATCAAGGAGAGCATCGAGGATCTCCAAGGCGGCAGCTGTGCCGTAGCGATAGGTCTGTTGATGGAGAGTAAGGGGCTGTTGCACCAGTAAATGAGCCAGCATCTCCGCCACGAAGGGGATTGGCTTCAGATAGACGCTGGCCACGGTTTCCCTGTCTGTGAGCAATTGCTCAATGAGGTCGGTGTCACTGCCGAGGGCAAAGCGATAGGGACGAAAAAACTCCCGCAGGCTCTGTTCCCACAGGTCTTGCAGTAGGGAGCTACCCCGCTGGTGCAGAAATTCAATACTGGGCGGTGTCACTTGTAAGGTGCGCACGAGGAGATCCCACTGCCGCAGGATAGTATAAAGCAGTTCCCGCCGCTGCTGTAGGGTGAGCACCTCTAACTCCAAAGGCCTCGCAGTGAGGTTCAAGAGATCCGACTGCATCCGTTGCAAGCAGCGATCCACCAGTTGCGAAATGATTTCAATCTGCGGACGCACGGGAGCCACCACCGGCGTAGGAGGGGCTTGAGTTGGCTGTGGCAAGAAACGGGAGACCAACCAGCGGGCGGCGCGAATTTCCCGATGGCGACCTTCACACACGAGCCGTTCGAGGGCAGAGAGGCGCGATCGCCCCAAGTACTGATCCAAGGCCTGCAACCACGCATCCATTTCCCCCAATCCCTGCTGCAGAACCTGATACCGCCAACGATCCCACCGATTGGGAAACAGCACACTCAAGGGGGGCTTTGGGGGTGTAACGGTGTGAACAATTTCCCCTTGGGCAATGGCTAGAATTCCTGCCAAAAGATCACTCAGCGCCGTATTGCGATGGTAAATGCCTTCGACACCCGCCTGTTGGGCTAGGGAGACTAATTCAAGGGCAGCGGGTCGGACAGTGAGAATTATCCGCAGGGCTGGATAGTGCTGCTTCAACCACTGCCACAGCCAAGGGGTGGTGGCATCATTCACCGTGAGTTGGGCATCACAGAGAACAATCCAAGGCGTGCGTTCCTGATCGAGGGGCGTGTTTTCCAGATAGGTGATCAGACCGTGGCCATCGTGAAAGACTAGCGGCTCAATCCCCAACTGCTGCTGAATTCCTGTCCAAAGGCCAAGGCGCACCACATCCTCTCCCTCGACAATGATGAGACCAAAGTTGGGGGAGGCATCAGCAGTGATAGGGGACATCGACATTTGCGCAAGACTTAGTTGGGGTTGGGACTATTCAGATATTGACTGACAAGCCGCGCCATGACAATTGCTGAATACATTTGACCAAAAATGGCCTCAAGATTGGCGATCGCCATTGCGAGCGGACTGGTGGGCGTAATATCGCCATAGCCAACACTGGTGAGGGTTGTAAAGCTAAAATACAGCAGACTGAATAAATTATCGAGGTGCTCTGGTCGCGAAAAGCTGTCCGGAATATAGCTTGAGATAATTCTGTAAACAAAGAAAAAAGAATACCCCACCAAAAAGTACACACAAATTCCGCCACGAATGGAGTCGCCCGTAATCATATTGCTACTAAAGATGCGCCCCAAAATCAAAACAACAGCGATGACGCTAATAATTAGATGAAAGCCATTAATGAATAGCGAAAGCCGTTGGTAGTCAATCTCAAAGAGCACAAGGATAAATTCCAAAAAACCCACAAGAAACGTTGCAATAATAAACCAGCCCACGTGATGCAGTTGAACGTCAAACGTGCGCAGTGTCAGGGCAACCACCACTGAAACCAGAATAATAAAGGTTAGGATTGCAGGTACGGCATCATGAACCATTGTGGGAACTAGCAGCAGCAAAATTTGTGCCACTAGCAATTGGGTGTACTTGTTTTCCAGCAAAATGCGGTGCGGTGGGTAAGGCATGGCACAAGGGGTCAAGGGATTCTGTTTTGAGACTCACCTAACTCAACGTCCGCATAGAGATCACTGAGTTTTACGGAAGTCTGTAACGAGGGCAGCGTTAGTTCCTGCGTAATATCTTGCCAAATCGTGAGCAGCCATTGATATTCAGCCTGCCGCAAATATTGTTCAACACAGGGGCGATCTTGGCTAATCAGGAGATATTCTTGCAGGGTCGGAATCTGGCGATAGTCGAAAAATTTGGTTCCGCGATCGCGAGCCTCTGTCGAAGGCGATAAAACCTCAGCAATGAAGATCGGCTGCATCACCACATCGTTGCGTCCCTCTACCAAGGGCACCGGCTTCGGCGTCACCATGACATCAGGATATTGACGCTCATCCCGCTAACGCTATGCCTGACGGCAGGCTTACGCCAACGCGTATAGCAGGAGATTCCCCGTTCACAGAGTCTTGACTAGATGACCCGAAAGTCATCCCCGCCAGAACCTCTCCAGGGGCGTTTTCAAGACGGTGCGCCCCACCGCCAATGAATCGATTCCGCAACACGAATGCAGCAGCAATATCCCTAGGCATTGAACACCCGCAGGGACACTCATGCCAACGGGTGACCAAGGCTTTGCGGACTGCTTCGCCACAGTTGGGACACTCTTGAGAGGTGCCCGCTGCTTTCTCCTTGACAACCGCCTTGCCACGCTTCAAGGCCACCCAAGGCAACACCGCGTTCAGGAATTGCCCATGACCCGCATCCAGCATGTGCTTGCCCAGAGTCCCACGACTGAGGCCAATCAGATTCAAATCCTCAACCACAATCACGTCAGCGGAATCGCAAAGCTGGTGGGCAACCTTGAAGTGAAAGTCCCTGCAAGTGCGGGCAATCTGTTCATGCAGCTTCGCCACCTTCCGTTGAATCTTCTTCCAGTTGGCTGACCCAACTTTTTTTCGCTTGAGTCTGCGTTGCAGCAATTGAAGCTTGCGTTGCATCTCTACGAAAAACTTGGGTCGTGCGAGTTGAAGCCCATCCGAGGTGGAGAGAAAGTATTCCAAGCCAACATCGACGCCAACCACGTGACCCCCCAATGGCGGCTCTGGGATGGCAATATCAGCCTGAAACGTCAGCAGCAGGTAATAACCAGAGGCGCGTTTGAGCACCCTCGCTTGCTTAGCGGTAAACCCCTCTGGGTAAGGCCGAGACTGACGAATAGCCACCCAGCCCAGACTCGGTAACTTGACTCGTCCGGGTGCCAATGGTTGCTTGCCGAGCTGGGGGAAAACGTATGACCGCATCTGACCCGGCTTTTTGAACCGTGGGAACCCGGCTCCCAACTTCTGCCGCCGCTCAAACGCTTGATCTAGTCGCTTCAAGACTTGCTGCAATGCTTGGGCGTTAACCGACACTAAATCAGGGTTGGTCTGCCTTGCTTGAGTCAATCGTTGGCACTGCACGTTGAAGCTGGGATAGGGGGCATCCGCTGAGATGATGTACTCGCTATGCACAGAGCAGGCATTGACTGGACACTTGCGCGAAGCAATCCAGTCTTTGCGTTCCCTCAGCGCGTAATTCCAGACCCTGCGGCACACTTCTAGATCGTGGTCGATCTGCTTGGCCTGCTGCTGGGTTAGTTTGAGTTTGTACTCGTACGTCAGGGTGATCATGAGTGGATGATAGCTATTAATCGCGCCCGATTTTCGGTGCTAGCTCAATCTATCCAGCAACAATCTGAGATTGAGTGACTGCCGCCGCTTCGCACGGCCTACGGCCTACACCACCACCTAACCGCTTTGCGGTATAGGCAGAGCACTGCGGCGAATTTTGGTAGAAGACTCTCAAACGGCAGTTGTTTCAAGGGGCAGTGGCTCTTCCGGTTCACTGACTTCAAGGAAAATTTCCTTGGCTGGTTCATCATAGCTAAAGAGTTCGGCATAGCGTCCCCAGTCAATGGCGGTATTGAGCTGGCGATCGGCCTCCTGCGGCGTAAAGTGCCGCTCTAAAATATCCAGCACCAAACTTTCGGGAATGCGGTGGTTTTGCTTGGCCATCAGGAAAGTGTGGATTTGCTGCACAAGGCGGATATGCTTGAGGAGTTGTTGACGAATAATCAGCTTACGCTGGTCAATGTCCCCCTGAATAAAGGCATTGCCAATGGGGGTCACGCTGATGTCTCCCTCCTTGAGTTCCACCAGTTCCATCATCTGGGCGGCTTCGACAATGGGCAGAATATCATCTAGCTCCAGTTGCAGCTCTTGGGCAATGCGGTAGAGGTCTTCTTTGCGGTGTTCTAGGAGTTCCAATAGACCGGCGATCGAGCCAATGCGCACATGGGGTAGCAGCGGATAACGCGGTTCTTGACTCGTGGGCAGGGTAGCTGGCTTGGGTTCCAGTTGCTCCAATTCATCCACATGGGGATTGGTGAGAATTTTATAAATGCGATCCACGGTGGCTTGAAATTCAGGGTTCTTGCGATCGCGATAGTGGGGCAACGTCACTGGAAAATCAGCACGGACGCGACCGGGGTTGCTCCCTAAAACAATAATGCGATCGGCGAGAATGACCGCCTCTTCAATGTGGTGGGTGACAATCAAAATACTCTGGGTGGGGATTTTGTGCTCAAGCCACAGATCGAGAAGTTCAAAGCGCAGGTTCTCTGCTGTCAGCACATCCAAGGCGGAAAATGGTTCATCCATACACAGGAGTTCCGGTTCCACCGCCAAGGCACGGGCAAATCCCACCCGCTGCCGCATCCCCCCCGACAATTCCTTGGGGTAGGCGTTTTCAAAGCCATCTAAGCCAATAATGTCAATCATCCGCAGTGCTTTGCGGCGGCGCGATCGCGGGCCTTCTCCTAGAGCCTTTAGCCCCAATTCCACATTTTCCAAAACTGTTAGCCACGGATAGAGCGCCGAACTTTGAAAGACAATCGCAGCCCCCGGATTCAAGCCCTGCATTGGTTGCTCACGGTACAAGACCTGCCCAGACGTAGGCGCAACCAAACCCGTAATAATGCGCATCAGGGTTGACTTACCGGATCCCGATGGCCCTAGGAGCGCAACAATTTCCCCGGTGCGCAATTCAAGGTTAATATTTTCCATAATGCTGATGACCTGACCGTTGGGCTGACGGTAGGCCTTACCCACATCCAGTAAGCGGACGAGCGATTCCCCTTTGGTTTTGGCGTGCATGGTCCTGCATCCTGTGGCATTTCCACCGTTAACCTACCATGAGGATTCAGGTCTTGGGGAGCCTAGGGGACGAAAATTGACCAAGGCCATGTTTCCTGCCCTTTAGGTGGTGAGCAGGTTTACAGCCCTTTTCTTGCAATATCTAGATAAGTGGAACAGCTTGTGCCACTAAACTGGGCGATCGCCACTCATTTGCGGAATTTTGGATAGCCCCCCTTGAGATTTTATTGTAAACTGATCAGCGGTTTCTTCACAAAAGGTAACAATTCCGCTATGGGACTCTTTGATGGCCTTTTCCGTCGGGGCAAGCAAGCTGACGCCCAACCCAGCAAAGACTTTTTTCTCGATCCCGATGAAGCCAAGACCTACGGCAACATTGAGTACATGCGTACCGCCAAGGTCGTGAAAAAAACGTTCCCTGCGACCGGCGGTGCCAAAGAAGAAGTCGAAGTGGTGGAGTTGGTTTCCTCCATCGAAAAGGTGAATCCAGAGGCAGAAAACAAAGGTAAACCCGAACCCAGTGTCAGTGATGTGGTGACACCTCCAGTAGAAGAACAGGAACGTCGCCGCAGTGATCCCAGCTTAGACCTCTTTCGCTCCATGGCCAAAGATCTACGCCGTGGCTAAAGCCTAAAGACCTGTGGGGGTTGGCACTTGCACATCCCAAGGCTGCCCCCTAGGATCAATACAGCCCTTTTTGCAAAGTCTCTCACTCGCCAAGGAACACTATCGGATGAACGCCCTTTGGAGCAGTGCCGCGATCGCCTATCTGCATTACCTCAGCTTTATGGTGGCTTTTGCTGCCCTTGTGGTGGAGCACCTCACCCTACGCAAGGACTTAGACCTTAAACAGGCTTGGCGATTGGTGATTACCGATGCCCTCTATGGCATTGCGGCGGTGACCGTTCTTGTCACGGGCATTTTGCGGGTTCTCTATTTTGGCAAAGGCACTGAATATTATTTGGCCAACCCCGTCTTTCACCTCAAGGTGGGCTTGTTTATTTTGGTGGGGCTATTGTCGCTGTATCCAACGATCTCTTTTCTACTGTGGATTAAACCGCTGCGGGAAGAGAAAGCGCCCACCCTCGAGTTACCGACCGTGCAGCGTTTGACTTGGGTGATTCGGGCTGAATTAGCCTTTCTCAGCGCCATTCCCTTTTTGGCAGCGATGATGGCGCGGGGGATTGGTTTGGATTGGATTCAACGGTAACACTCTTCAGCAGGGGAGCGATCGCCCCTATGATAGATCTTGCTGCCACGGATAAAACGGATGAGTCATCCCACGATTGAATCCATTCTTCAGGAAAACCGCCTTTTTTATCCCCCCGCTGATTTTGTGGCCAAGGCGCGGATCAATTCCCTTGAGGCCTACAATGCCCTCTACGAAAAGGCCAAAGCCGATCCCGCTGCCTTTTGGGGCGAATTGGCACAACAGGAATTAGAGTGGTTTCAACCTTGGGATCAGGTGCTGGATTGGCAGCCCCCCAATGCTAAGTGGTTTGTCAATGGCAAAATCAACATCACTTACAACTGCTTGGATCGCCACCTCAAGACTTGGCGCAAGAATAAAGCGGCCTTGATCTGGGAAGGAGAACCCGGTGATAGCCGCACGCTTACCTATGCCCAACTGCACCGCGAAGTCTGCCAATTTGCCAATGTCCTCAAACAACTGGGGGTGAAAAAGGGCGATCGCGTCGGTATCTATATGCCGATGATTCCCGAGGCAGCCATTGCCATGTTGGCCTGTGCGCGGATTGGCGCCCCCCACTCAGTGGTCTTTGGGGGGTTTAGTGCCGAAGCCCTGCGCGATCGCCTCATTGATGCCCAAGCCAAGCTGGTGGTTACGGCGGATGGTGGCTGGCGCAAAGATGCCATTGTGCCCCTCAAGGATCAAGTAGATAAAGCCCTAGCCAATCAGGCAGTTCCCAGCGTTGAAAATGTCTTGGTGGTGCAGCGCACGCAGCAGCCAGTAACCATGGTGCCCGGTCGCGATCACTGGTGGCATGATCTGCAAAAGGGGGTCAGCGCTGACTGTCCTGCCGAACCCATGGACAGCGAAGATTTACTCTTTATTCTCTACACCTCTGGCTCCACCGGCAAACCCAAGGGCGTTGTCCACACCACAGCGGGTTACAACCTCTATACCCACATCACCACTCAATGGGTCTTTGACCTCCAAGATACCGATGTCTATTGGTGTACCGCTGATGTTGGCTGGATTACCGGTCACAGCTACATTGTCTATGGGCCGCTGTCCAATGGGGCAACCACCCTCATGTATGAAGGAGCACCCCGCGCCTCCAATCCCGGTTGCTTCTGGGATGTGATTGAGAAGTATGGGGTCACCATTTTCTACACAGCTCCCACGGCTATTCGTGCCTTCATTAAAATGGGCGAACACTTGCCCCGCGCACGGAACCTCTCTTCTTTGCGCCTCTTGGGAACCGTGGGTGAACCCATTAACCCCGAAGCATGGATGTGGTACTACCGTGTCATTGGCGGTGAGCGCTGTCCGATTGTGGATACGTGGTGGCAAACGGAAACAGGGGGGCACATGATCACCTCACTGCCGGGGGCGATTCCGATGAAACCCGGCTCTGCCACCAAGCCCTTTCCGGGGATTCTGGCTGATGTCGTGGATCTCGAGGGTAACCCTGTCGGCGTCAATGAGGGTGGCTATCTGGTGATTCGTCACCCTTGGCCGGGGATGATGCGCACGGTGTATGGCGATCCCGATCGCTTCCGCCGCACCTATTGGGAACACATTCCGCCTCGTGATGGCCAATACGTTTACTTTGCTGGTGATGGTGCCCGCAAGGACGAAGATGGCTACTTTTGGGTGATGGGACGGGTTGACGATGTGATCAATGTCTCCGGTCACCGCTTGGGCACAATGGAAATTGAATCGGCATTGGTCTCTCACCCTGCTGTTGCTGAAGCCGCCGTTGTTGGTAAACCCGACGAGGTTAAAGGGGAAGAAATCGTTGCCTTTGTGATTCTTGAAGGGTCGGCTACCCCCAGCGATGCCCTCCAACAGGAATTGAAGCAACACGTTGTCAATGAAATTGGTGCCTTGGCACGGCCGGCGGAGATTCGCTTTACCGATGCCCTGCCCAAAACGCGATCGGGCAAAATCATGCGGCGGCTCCTGCGTTCCCTTGCTGCCGGCCAAGAGGTATCTGGGGATACTTCAACATTGGAAGATCGCTCAGTGCTGGATAAGTTGCGCCAAGGGGCTTGAGAGTCTCCCCTATCAATACGCTTATAATTGATAGGTAATGGCAAGTGGCATCCGCACAAAAACGCTAGTTCTTTTAACAACGGCGGCCATTTTAGGGGGCGGTCTCTTTCTATTTGAGCAACAACTCCCCACGCCCAACAGCAGTGATACACAAACGAAGAAACCCCTCTTTAACTTTCAAGAGGCGGATGTTGTGGCCTTGAAAATTATTGCCCCTGATTACAGCCTAAACCTGAAAAAGTTGGCTACAGGCAACTGGGTGATTGATCGCGAAAAGCAAACCCCCGCAGAAGAGGGCACGGTTGTTTTCTTATTAAACTTATTGGCCACCGGTCAGCGCGATCGCTCTCTCGATGTACCGACTGAACGTGCCGGGGATTATGGCCTTGCTCCCCCCATGGCCACTGTGGATATCACCCTTAGAGATGGCCAGCAGCACCGTTTACACTTGGGGGACACTACCTTTGACGGCCTCAAGCTCTACGCGGAAATTGACCCGCCAGCGGAACCCCGCGAAAAAATGACCGTGACCCTCGTGCCCCTTGATCTTAAAAATGCCCTCCAGCGCCCCCTACAGGAATGGGAGCGTCAGCAAGCAGCAAACTAGAACGCTGTGACTTCTGGCACGACTCCCCAAAAGCTCGTCAGAATAGAGAAGCGTAGTGAACTCTCGAGTGGACATCAGCCATGGGATTCTTCGGATTCAAAAAGTTGACAATGCCTAGCCCCAGTGCCGCTTTACCCGGCCGAGCAGAACCCATGCCCGTGCCAAAGGCTCACTTGGCTAATGGTCATCCCCTCACCCCTCCCTATCCCGAAGGCATGGAATTAGCCATGTTTGGTATGGGCTGTTTTTGGGGGGCTGAGCGCAAGTTTTGGCAGGTGCCGGGCGTCTATGTCACCGCTGTGGGCTACGCTGGCGGCTATACCCCCAATCCCACCTATGAAGAGGTGTGCACGGGCATGACCGGTCATAACGAGGTGGTGCGGGTGGTCTTTGACCCCCAGAAGGTGACCTATGAAGAATTGCTGAAGGTCTTTTGGGAAAATCATGACCCCACTCAAGGCATGCGCCAAGGCAATGATGTGGGGACGCAGTATCGCTCCGGTATTTACTACTATTCCCCTGAGCAAAAAGCCCTTGCCGAGGCCAGTCGCGATCGCTACCAAGCAGCTCTAAAAGCCGCAGGTTACGGCACGATTACCACTGAAATTCTGCCAGCGCCTGAATTTTACTTTGCCGAACCCTACCACCAGCAATATCTCCACCGCAATGTCAATGGCTACTGTGGCCTTGGGGGCACAAAGGTTCCCTACGAACTGATGAGCGCCACCCCCAGCGCTTAGTAGAGATTGAGGCGATAGGGCATACGGGGACGGTAAGCATCGCTAAAGTTGGTCTGACTGACAGTGGCATTGTTTAACCGTGCCCACTGCATATTGGCTTGCTCAAAAGTGGCACCGTTGAGATTGGCGCGGCGAAAATCCCCATAGCGGACATCGGCTCCCGTTAAGTTGCTGTTGTTGAAATTGGCACGGCGGGCACGACTATGGCGCAAAATTGCACGGCTAAGGTTAGCACCACTGAGATTGGCCTGTTCTAGGTTAGTTCGTTCTAAATAAGCAGCGGTGAGGTTGGCATTACTCAGATTTGCCCCGACCAAATTAGCCACCATCAGGTTGGTATCTTGGAGGTTGGCGCCCTGAAGATTGGCACCGCGCAAATTTGCCCCCGCCAAGTTATAGCCCCGTAAATCAACATTCCGCAGATCACAGCCGGGACAAGCATTGGTTTGTACCAGTTGCTGCATAGGGGAAGGCATGGCAAAGGCAGCACCGCTGGTGAGAGCCGCACTAATCATTGCTGTTGCGATGAATGCCTGCTGGTTCACATCCACATCCTCCTGCCACGCTAGAGAGACTTTAGCACAAGTCCTAAGAATTTAGACGTTGGCGGCGGGAGCGCTGATGTCGCTGTTGCCAATCCTTTGCACTGCGAACGGCCAACCACAACAGGAGTAAGGCAATCAACCCGCCCTGCTTGGGTGCCCTCAGAGCAAATAAAATTAACAACATACACAGGATATCCTGCCCGACAATCACCCAGCGGGGTAACTTCCCCAGCCGATAAAACCAACCCACCTGCACCAATTGCAACACAAAGGCAAAAAGACCACTCAGGGTACCAATGAGCCACTGGGGTGTATCTGTTGCTGTTGCCACGGTCATGCCAAGGAGGGCACCCACAAGGGGGCTAAAGCACAGTTGCACAAGGATAATCAAGCGGTAGCCCCAGACATTGCCCGCCAAGAAAATCTCAAGAAACGACCAAGCGGCTAAAACACCAACCACTCCATAGGGGGAGAAATGGCGCAGTAAAGGCACCTGTGACCAGAGTTGTTCTCCTTGTAATAGACCAATCAACAGGAGGGGAAGTGCCAGTCGTAGCCCGCCGGCCGCTGCTGCTGAAAGAATCGCTAGAACTTCTAGCATGATGGCTCTATGGGTTTCAAGATATTGGGGAGGGTTTCCCACAGGCGATCGCACACCGTCTCCGGGGTATCGTCCGCCGTAATTCTTAGCTCTAAATCTGCCTGAGCATAGAGGTATTGACGCGCTTGCAGCAGTTCACTCAAGCGTTCCTCAAGGGGCTGATCCTGCAACAGGGGACGTTCTTGATCTTGGCGCAGGCGTTGACAGAGCACCGCAAGGGGGACATGAAGCCAGACCACAATGCCATGACGCAAATAACTCCAGTTCATCGGGTTGAGGACAATACCGCCACCAGTGGCCACGACCAAATGATGGTAACTAGAGACTTGTGCTAACACCTGTTGTTCCAACTCCCGAAAGGCAGGCTCCCCCTCTTGGGCAAAGATCTCGCGAATCGGTCGTTGGCGAAACTCCGTAATCACTGCATCTGTATCCACAAACCCGTAGCCCAAGCGTTGAGCCAGTATCCGACCCGTGGTGGTTTTACCGGCACCCATCATGCCCACAAGATAGATATTGACTCCCCCAAGGCGTTCTTGCAGTTCCATAGATAACCATTTCTCGACACCGCCAAATCAGCACTTTAACCTAAATATGGAGGTCTTCTCACCATTCCCATGTCCCAGCCCAACCCCTACGTGACACTACAGGTGGCAGTAACGGCCACCCAAGCCGAGATTAAGGCCGCCTATCGGCGCTTAGTCAAGCAATATCACCCCGACTACCATCCTAGCGATCGCTCCAGCCATGAGCGAATGGCCGCCATTAACGCCGCCTATGAAATCTTGGGGGATGAGCAGTGTCGGCAGGCCTATGATGCCCAGCACCGTGTCCACCCAAAAACCGCTAAGCCTGATGTGCAGCGTTCCCAAGCGGCCGATCGCGAGCTAGAGCAATGGCTGGCCTTCACCTATAACCCCGTGAGTCGGATTATTGAGGCGGTCTTGCGATCGCTCCCCCGCCAGATTGACGCCCTTGCGGCTGATCCCTTTGATGATGACCTCATGGATCACTTCCTCACCTATTTGCAGGACTGTCGTCGCGCTCTCACCCGTGCCCGCTATACGTTCCAAGCCCAACCCAACCCCGCTGCCGTGGCCAAGGTGGCAGCCCACCTCTATTACTGTTTGAATCAACTGGTGGATGGTCTCGATGAGCTAGAGCAATTTAGCCACAGTTACGACGATCGCTATCTGCATACGGGGCAAGAACTCTTTCGCATTGCCCATCGCCTCTTCGCAGAGTGTCGGCTTGTCCGCTAAACTGGAAAGAATCAGCATCCCAGCATGGCAGCAAAATTCAGCATCAGTTATGAAACATACCCTATCGGTTTTGGTGGAAGATGAGGCGGGTGTGCTCACTCGCATTGCCGGTTTATTTGCGCGGCGTGGCTTTAATATCGAAAGCTTAGCGGTAGGCCCTGCGGAGCAAATTGGCATCTCCCGCATTACGATGGTGGTGCCCGGCGACGATGCCATCATCGAGCAATTAACCAAACAACTCTACAAGCTGATCAATGTCCTCAAGGTGCAGGATATTACCACGATTCCCTGTGTGGAACGGGAACTGATGCTCCTGAAGGTGAATGCCACCGCCAGCACCCGCTCTGAAATCTTGGAACTGGTACAAATCTTCCGCGCCAAGGTGGTGGATGTGTCCGATGATTCCCTGACTATTGAGGTGTCGGGTGACCCCGGCAAGATGGTGGCCATTGTCCAAATGCTGAATAAATTTGGCATTCGCGAAATTGCCCGCACCGGAAAAATAGCCCTTGTGCGCGAGTCCGGGGTGAATACGGAATACCTGAAGTCCTTGGAGGCACGGGTCTAATTGGCGGGGAAGTATCGCTGGTTCTTGCTGGCACTAGGGGCGATCGCCCTCAGTAGCTGTACCGCAACGGAGTCCCCTTCGACAAACAATCATTCGTTGCCCCTTGGGGTTGCCCTCGCTCAAACCGGTAATGCCGCTCTCTACGGCCAAGAGGCCCTACAGGGGGTGCAAGTCGCCGGGGAATTGTTCAACCAAGCCGGCCAGATCAAGGGGCAGACCCTACGGCTGGTGATTCAGGATACGGGCAGTGATGAAGCAGGGGCAGTGAATGTTTTTCAAACCTTGATCAATCGCGATCGCGTGATTGGCATTGTCGGGCCTACCCTCTCGCAGCAGGCTTTTAGTGCCGATCCCATTGCCGAGCAAGCCGGCGTCCCCGTAGTGGCTCCTTCCAACACCGCCCGTGGCATCCCCGAAATCGGTGCCTTCATTAGTCGCGTCTCCGCAGGGGTGGATGTGGTGGCGCCCACGGCGATTCAAGCAGCCCTTGAGATTAATCCCAACATTCGCCGAGTGGCGGTCTTTTTTGCCCAAGATGACGCCTTTAGTCGCTCAGAAACTGAGATTTTTCAAAAAGCCATTCGCGAGAATCCCAAGCTTGAACTAGTGACCGTTCAACAAACCCAAACCACGGATACCAACTTCCAAGCCCAAATCAATGCCACCCTGAATCTCAAACCTGATCTAATCGTCATTTCTGGTTTGGCGGCAGATGGCGGTAATCTCATTCGTCAACTGCGGGAATTGGGCTACCAAGGCCTAATTTTGGGCGGGAATGGCGTCAATACCGTCAACCTCTTTCCCGTTTGTCGTCGCTTCTGCAATGGCGTGCTGGTGGCGCAGGCCTACAATCCGGAAAACCCCGATCCCATGAATGTCAAGTTTCGCGACGCCTTTGAGGCCAAATATCGTCAAGCCCCCTCTCAGTTCAGTGCTCAAGCGTTTACAGCAGTTCAAGTCTTTGCGGACTCCTTGGCACGACTGTCTCAAGAAAAGAACTTGTCGGAATTGCCCCTTGCCGATTTGCGTCAGGCCTTGAACCAAGAGATTCTCAAGGGAGTTTATGAAACCCCCCTTGGGGAAATTCGCTTTACCCCTGAGGGCGAAGTGCTGCAACGCTTCTTTTACGTTGGCCAGATTGAGATGAGTGACGATGGCCAAAGTGGGAAGTTTAGCTTGGTGAAAAAAGTTGAACGACAACCCTAACGGGCAACCAACTCAGCAGCTTCACGGGGTTTCTTACTGCGCCAAAGGAGACGAATTGGGGTGCCTCGAAATCCCAGTTGTTGGCGAATTTGCCCTTCAATGTAGCGGCGATAGTTGTCCTTGAAGAGTTTGGCATCGTTGACAAAAATGGCAAATGTTGGCGGCTGGGTGGCGACTTGGGTGGCGTAGTAGATTTTGCCTTGGCGGCCTTGGCGAGTCGCGGGGGGCGTATGCCAGCGTAGGGCTTCTTGAATCACTTCATTCACCACGGCTGTACTGACCCGCCGCCGATGTTGTTCAACCGCCGCATCCACTGCCGCAAAAATTTTGTCGAGGCGTTGACCGGTATGGGCACTGACAAAAAGGGCATCTGCCCAGTCAAGGAAATTCAGCCGCTGATACAGGCGATCCCGATAGGTATTAATCGTATAGGTATCCTTTTCGGGAACGGCATCCCACTTGTTCACAATGAGGACACAGGCACGCCCCTGATCGGCAATGTGCCCCGCCAAGCGCTGATCCTGTTCGGTAATTTCTTCGAGGGCATCCAACACCAACAGCACGACATCGGAGCGGTGAATCGCCTTAAAGGCACGATGGACGCTAAACATCTCAGGCCCATAGGCCACATGACCCCGTTTGCGAATGCCAGCGGTATCAATGAAGCGGTACTGGGTGCCATCGTGTTCAATCACGGTATCAATGGCATCGCGGGTGGTTCCGGAAATCGGACTGACAATGGCGCGATCGCTCCCAATCAAGGCATTGAGCAAACTCGATTTACCGACATTGGGACGCCCGGCAATGGCCACCTGAATCTCCGGTGCCTCAGGCAACGTTTCCCCTGCCGGCAAATAGGTAATCAACTGATCCAGCAACTCCCCCGTACCGCTGCCGTGGATACTGGAAATTGGGTAGGGTTCTCCTAAGCCCAGTGACCAAAACTCCGCCGCCTGTACCTGACCCATTTGGCGGGACTCGCATTTATTCACCGCCACTAAAACCGGTACGGGAAGCTGGCGCAACCACGCAGCAATGTCATAGTCGAGCGCTGTCGGCCCTGCTTGACCATCCACCACAAAGATCGCTGCCGTTGCTTCTTGAAGGGCAAGTTCTGCCTGCTGGCGAATTAAGGGCAAGAAGTCACTGTCATCATCAAAGACCAAGCCCCCGGTATCCACGACCAGAAACTCCCGATCTTGCCAAAAGGCCGGTCGGTAGGTGCGATCGCGAGTGACACCGGGTTCATCGTGGACAATGGCATCCCGTTCCCCGGCAAGACGATTCACCAGTGTTGACTTGCCCACATTGGGGCGACCCACAACAGCAACAATGGGTAAGGCCATATGGAGTGACGTTCGCAAAAATAAAGTTCTGGTCAAGAACTAGAGTTCAAATTGGCTGCCCCGCTTGTACTGCTGGTAAGCCGCAAAGAAAAGACCCGCCAAGGTGACCGGAATCAAGCCAAGAACAATGCCACACAACAAAGGTTCAATCATGGTCTAACTCTACACATGAACTCCATTCCTCACGATACACTATTTGTTAAGGCCTGTATTGGCTTCGACCCCTGTTGAATTTCCCTCTCTCCCCCGCAGATAGCCCACCCCGCTATGGCCAAGTCACCGTTGCAGTACTTTTTGAAACTCTTTGTTCCAGCAACGGCAGTTCTAGTTGCAATTCTTGCTCCCATTTACCTCGCCCAGCGCCAAGATATTCTCAGCGATCTCCAACTGCGGGAAGAAAGTAAAGTCGAGCGGGGCAGCCTCATCCTCACCACTTACCTAGACACGTTAATTAGCGATGTGCTCAGCATCGCCACCATCCATGGCTTCGATGACCTTGGGGTCAACTCATCAAATACAGCACAATTACAGGAAGTGGAGCAGGATGTCCAAGATTGGTTGCTCTCAAAGCGCATCTACGACCGCCTGTATTTTTTGACCCCCAACGGTGACGTCAGACTAAGCCTTGCTTTGGGTCATAACTTGGGCATTAGGGTAGATCACCCAGCCCCAGACCCAGAGCTGTTGCAGAACTATTGGCCGGTGATGCGCCAACTGCGCCGCAATGAAGTGTTTGTCTCTCCCTTTGACATTGAAGTTCGACAAAATGAGGCACCTTCCCTAGCGGCAAACCCGATTCTCTATGTCGGCACACCCGTTTATACCCGCCAGCAACAACTGGTGGGTTTTTTAGTTGTCCGTTATCGGGCAGCAAATCTACTGAATACATTGATTAATGGGTGTCGTGGCGTTTATGGCAGTTGCCTTTTGGCCAATAGTCAAGGCTACTGGATTTTAGCAGAGCGCACCAGTCATGAATGGGGATTCCGCTACCCCGAGCGGCAGCATCTCACCGTAGAGCATCTCTACCCTGAGTTGTGGCAACAGATGCAATCCCAACCCACGGGCAGCCTCATTGGTCAATATGGCCTCTTTGCCTATCGCTTGGTGCTGCCTCTGAAAGCACATCATATTTCTGCTGATCCCGTCAGCCGCACGCCCCTCTATCAGAACGAATATCGCTTGTGGGTGATTTCCCACATTCTGCCCAATGTGATTGAGCGGCAGTTGCGCCCCTTGAATTTACAGTTTCTTTTTTTATTCCTCATTCTCTGGGCAGCCAGTGGTGTGGGCTTAGCCATTATTACCGTGGATCATCGCCGCAAGCTTAAGCTGCATCAACTCCTTGAGGCCAGTGAAGTGCGGTTTCGCAGTGTCAGTGAAATGGCACCCGTCGGCATTTTTACGGCTGACCTCAATGGCAAGAGTACCTTCATGAATCAGGCACTGTTGGATCTCCTAGAGGTTAAAACCCCGGCCGAAGCCCAAGAACAATGGATTGAACGACTGCATCCCGAGGATCGCGATCGCCTGCTTGCCGCTTGGGCGCGCTGCCAAAAAGAACACCAGCCCCTCAATGAGCGATTTCGTCTGTCCTACGCCGACGGTAGAGTGCGTTGGGTGAATGCCCGTGTCATTCCCATCATCGAAGATGGCAAGGTCATGAATTTCGTCGGTACATGGGAAGACATCTCGCAAATGATGCAGCAGCAGGAACTCCTAGAGGAAGCCCGTAAAGCGGCCGAAGATGCCAGCCGTGCCAAGAGTGAGTTTTTGGCAACGATGAGCCACGAAATTCGCACCCCCATGAACGCCATCATTGGCTTGACAGGATTACTGCTGGATACCCCTCTGAATCCGCAGCAGCAGGAGTTTCTCAACACGATTCGCCTCAGTGGCGATGCGCTACTGACAATCATCAACGACATTCTTGACTTCTCTAAGATTGAGTCCGGCAAGCTGGAGCTAGAGGCCTATCCCTTTAATTTGCGCAACTGCGTCGAAGATGTTCTTGACCTCATGGCCAGTCGTGCCGTTGAGCGACACATTGAGCTACTTGCTCATGTTGATCCTGATATTCCGGCTCATGTCATCGGCGATATGGGACGGCTGCGGCAAGTATTGGTGAATCTGATTGGCAATAGCATCAAATTTACCCAAAGTGGCGAAGTGATTCTCCATCTCAAGGGGCAGCCCAGCCATCAGTACGAGTTTTTGCCCAACTACTATGAATTTCTCTTTGCCATTCAGGATACGGGGGTGGGGATCACGCCAGAGGGAATGCAGCGACTCTTCAAGCCCTTTAGCCAAGTGGATGCTTCGATTACCCGCCACTACGGGGGAACCGGTCTGGGATTGGCGATTTGCCAGCGCCTTGTGGAGCGCATGAATGGCCGCATTTGGTTAGAGAGCAAAACTCAGAACACGCCCTTGATTGTGGGCGGCAATCCACCCCCCCACTACGACTCCATTCCCATCAAGGAGACGGGGTCAGTGTTTTATTTCACGGTGCGGCTGCTCCTGAATCCTAATGCTGAGGCGCACGGCACAGATCAAGAATCCTTCTTGAAAGATCGCTCGGTGCTGATTGTGGATGACAATGCCACCAATCGCCAAATTCTGGCGTTGCAAACCAAGGGATGGCAGATGAAATCCCTGATTGCCGAGAATGGCCAGCAGGCACTGACACTGCTGAAAACGCAATCGCCTCCAGATGTGGCCATTTTAGATCTGCAAATGCCAGAAATGGATGGCTTGACCCTAGCCAAGGAAATTCACAAGACGTATCCAGAACTTCCGCTGATTTTGCTCACCTCCCTCGGCAATTCCCTAGGGGCAGAGCAATCGCCATTGTTTCATGCCCTCATTAGTAAACCAGTCAAGCAATCCACCCTCTACAATGTCCTCAATGATCTCTTTAGCCATACGCCGAAGCCCGTTGAAGCCAAGACCAACAAGAGCAAAACCGTGTCCATTGACAGTCTGAAGCAGGATTTGCCGCCCCTGCGCATTCTTGTTGCCGAGGATAATAAGGTGAATCAGATGGTGGCATTACGGATTTTGGAGAAATTGGGCTATCGCGGTGATATTGCGGCGAATGGCTTGGAAGTGCTCGATGCTGTGCAGCGGCAACCCTATGATGTGATTTTGATGGATATGCAAATGCCGGAGATGGATGGGGTCACGGCCACGCGAGAGGTGATTGACCTATTTCAACGGCTGAACCAACCGCGCCCGCGGATTATTGCGATGACAGCCAATGCCATGGAGAGCGATCGCCAGCTTTGTCTCGATGCCGGTATGGATGACTATGTGAGCAAGCCCATTAACCTTGAAGAGTTGGTGCGTGCCCTCCGTCAGTGTCAGCCCCTCCAGACCTCAACAACTTAACATTTAGCGATAGACTAAAGGAGATAGATTCACTGGTTCTTGATTCCAGTCAGGAATAAATAATTATCTATGGTTACCCCTGAACAACTGACCACCTTAATTCAATCCAGCTTGCCCGATGCCTTTGTGCAAGTGCAGGATTTGACTGGGGGGGGCGATCATTACGAAGCTGTAGTGGTCTCTGCCGCCTTTGAGGGTAAGCGACTGGTGCAGCAGCACCAATTGGTCTATAGCAGCCTCAAGGATCTCATGGCCAGCAATGAACTCCACGCCCTTGCCCTCAAGACCTATACCCCCGAGCAATGGGCACAACGCCAGTGATTTAGAATGCAATCTATTGCTGTTCTTTTGTATTGTGAACTTAAGAGGGAAAGCCAACGATGACACCCGAACTCCACGCCAAAATTGATCACCTCGTCAAAAGCAACAAAATCATTGTCTTTATGAAGGGCAGCAAGCTGATGCCCCAATGCGGGTTTTCCAACAATGCAGTGCAAATTTTGAATGCTCTCGGCGTCCCCTATGAAACGGTGGATGTGCTTGAGGATTTTGAGATTCGCCAAGGGATTAAGGAGTATTCCAACTGGCCCACGATTCCCCAAGTGTTTATCAATGGGGAGTTCATTGGTGGCTCGGACATTCTCATTGAGCTATATCAAAGTGGCGAGTTGCAACAACTGGTTGAGGTGGCCTTAGCTTCATAGTTTTTGCTCACCTTCACTGACGCTAAAAAAAAAATCCCCCATTGCTGGGGGAACTTCATCTGTTCAACAACCTTGACCGTTCGGCCTAGAGCGTGGCGGATTAGCCAAGGTTCACTTTGACGACGCGGTTTTTCTCTTCTTCCGCTTTCGGTAGGGTCAGGTGCAGGATGCCATCTTTGTATTCGGCTTTGACATCGGTGTTTTGAATCCGCACTGGCAGAGGAATGACCCGTTGGAATTTACCGTAGCGGAATTCGGTGCGTTTGATACCGTTGCTTTCGCTTTGGCTTTCAGATTTGCGTTCGCCACTGACAGAGACCGCATCCGCCGTGACTTGAATATCGAGGTCTTTGGCATCCATGCCGGGCAGTTCAATTTTTAGAAGCAAAGCATCAGGGGTTTCTTCGAGTTCGGCTGCCGGCAGGAAGCTAAGATCGTTGCGGCGTTCGGTCAAGGGAATCAATTCATCAAATAGACGGTTCATTTGGCGTTGTAGCGCATCGATTTCGCGGAACGGTTCCCAACGAACGAGTGCCATACGCTTATCCTCCTGTATTCCTTAAGGTTTCAGATTGCCCACGGGATAGTTACAGAGAGAACAGCACCAACAATTAACTTTGTTTTCGTTTGCCTTGGTATTGCTTGGGCTTATTCCCTCTGCCTACCTTCACTATAGAGGATGCAAGTCTTGATACAAGTGGGGTTTAACGATCTCTCCAAGTTCCTTTTCCCGAACCTGTATTATCCTGATGGGGAAATTAAGGAAACATTAAACCTTGTTAGTCAAAAGGTGATCAACGGCGAGTTCTTGCAGGACGGCTTGGGCGTTGGCGATCGCCAGTGTCCCCCGCAAAAAACCAATATTCGCCCCCGGACAGAGATAATTCAAGGACTTCTGCCGACAGAAGGCTTTTAATGCCTCAACGCTGCGCAGTTGGCGAGGCCAGTGGAAGGTGGTCGCCGTTTTCATCGGTGCCAGTTCTCCCGTAGGCGTAGGCAGTAGGTGACGACCGCTAAAGAGAACGCCCCCTTGGCCCGACCAATAGACACAGGCGCTGCCGGGGGAGTGACCGGGTGTCCAGAGAATTTCGAGGGTTTCACTAATGGCTAGATGGTGGTTAAACGGGGTTACCGTCACTTGGGGCAGCAGATAGGCCTCCTGAGCATGGATGATCACGTCACAGTTAAAGGTGCGCTGCATCTCACGAACGCGGGCGATCGCCCCCCGATGGGTCAGGATGAGACGCTGAACGCCACCCTGCTCCCTGAGCCAATTTTGGCTGCTCTCTGTCCAAGGGGGGGAATCAATAAGGGTATTGCCATCATTTTCTACAATGAGATAAGCAGTGCCTCCTAGCGTCTCGCGGTTTGGTGGAAACCCGTAAACCATGGGCAATACAAGGCGGGGCGGTTTCTGTTGTTGAGCCACAGGTATCGAAATCATGACATGGATTTCCCTTATTGTATTGGGTTTGATCTTGGTCTTTATTGTCCGCCAGAGTGCTGCCCGTGTCAGTCAAACCCCTTGGTGGCTCCTATGGCTGGTGCTGATGTTGCCAGCATTTTTTATTGGGGGCTGGATGCTGCTGTTAGGGAATACCCCTGTGCCGTCGGGATGGTTGATCCTTGTTTTTGTCACCAGTTCGGTGCTCTATCTTGTGCTTTTGCGCCGAGGCCAGCCCTCCTTACCGGCGGCACCACCCACCCCCCCACCGCCCACACCGACGGAAAATGGCAAGCTCCTCAATCAGGACGAAGAAACGCAATTGCAGAGCTGTTTCCCTTGGGGCATGTACTATCTGCAACAAATTGAGTATCGGCCGCAGGCGGTGATCTGCCGCGGGCAAATGCGCGGGGATGCCAACCAAGTCTATGAAACCGTGGAGCGCAATATTGCCCAACGCTTTGGCGATCGCTTTCTGGTCATGTTTCAAATGGGTTTGAGTAATAAGCCCTTTTTTGCCTTGATTCCCCGCGATCGCCTGCCCCAGCCCCAACAGCTTTTTCGTCCCGGTCTCAGCCTTGGGCTACTTGCCTTAACCTTTCTCACCACTACCGTTGCGGGTTTGGCACTCGTGGCGCCTGATTTGACGGCGGCGGAACTGCGACTCAACCCCAGTTTGCTTTGGCAGGGGTTACCCTACAGCGTCAGTCTGCTGTTGATTTTGGGCATCCATGAACTGGGACACTTTGCCACTGCCTGGTATTACGGCGTCAAAGCAACGCTGCCCTACTTTATTCCCCTCCCCTTTGCTATGGGCACATTGGGAGCCTTTATCCAGATGCGATCGCCCGTTCCCCATCGCCGTGCCCTCTTTGACATCAGTATTGCCGGCCCCCTAGCGGGGTTGCTCGTGACGCTACCGATTCTGGTTTGGGGATTACAGCAGTCCGAGGTGGTGCAATTGCCCGCCAATGCTTCCGAGCAGCCCCTCAATCCTCAGGTGTTTAGTCCCCGCATTTCGATTCTCTTTGCCCTGATTGCCAAAGCCATTTTTGGCGCTGCCCTCAAGAGTGATAGTGCCCTACACCTGCATCCAATGGCAGTGGCGGGGGTGCTGGGCTTGGTGGTGACGGCTTTGAACTTGATGCCGGTGGGTCAATTGGATGGGGGGCACATTGTCCATGCGATGTATGGCCATCGGGCGGGGGCCGTCATTGGCCAAATCAGCCGTTTACTGGTGCTGATTCTCTCCTTTATTCAACCGTGGCTCTTTGTCTGGGCCTTGATCCTGTTCTTTATGCCCGCCTTTGATGAACCGGCCCTCAATGATGTTAGTGAATTGGATAACTGGCGCGATGCCCTTGGCTTGATGGCACTGGTGTTGCTATTGCTGATTATTTTCCCGGTGCCGGCACCCCTTGCGGATCTGCTACTGCCGACACACCCAATGCCATAGGGGATGACGTTGCCCCTGCTGACGAATGCGCAGGACTTGTTTTTCTAGGCGTTGCTGCCAGCGGGGGGATCTGCCCCAGAAAATGTTGCGGGTCTGCCAGTAGAGAACGCTCAGGGTCATGCCAATACACAGCGCCAAACCGATCGCCGGCAGCCGATTGAAGAGAATGCCATAGCGCAACGCTGCCCACGTAAAATGCTCGCGCATCAGGCTAATTTCATAACGGAAGCCCCAGAGACTCAATGTGCCAACCGTTAGCCAAAGAAAGAGCACCACACTCCAGCGCATGAGGACGGTAAAGCGATGCAGGCGATCCACCTGCTGCCGAAATTCAGATTCAAGGCCTTGGGGCATTCGCGATCGCTCGTTAGCAGACATTTCTCTTCTCTATCGTATCTTTTTGCAGCTTTTTCATCATCTAATGTTGGTTTGAGGGGGTCATTGGGCAGGGGTTGCAAAGCCTCAATTTTATCTTTGTGGCACACTGTTGAGAAACAATGCCAGTGAGAAGGAGCCTCCGATGCCAAGCGTGAGTTTGCTGCGGGCAACATCCTATGACCTTGACCGTCTCAGTGCCTCCCTTGAGGAACTCCTAGCACCCTTGGGGGGAATGGCAGCGATCGTAAAACCGGGCGATCGCGTGCTGCTCAAGCCGAATTTACTCACCGGCGCACGGCCAAAACACGAATGCGTTACCCGTCCAGAACTGGTCTATTGCGTGGCCAAAATGGTACAGGCGGTGGGGGGACAACCCTTCCTAGGGGATGGGCCTGCCTTTGGTTCGGCATTGGGGGTCGCCCGCAACAATGGCTATTTGCCCTTTATTCAGGAATTGAATTTGCCCGTCATTGAATTCCATGGCGATCGCTATGCTACAGACAATCCTGAATTTGCCCACCTGCGCCTGAGCAAAGAAGCAATGGCCGCCGATGTCGTCATTAACCTACCCAAGGTCAAATCCCATGTGCAACTCACCCTCACCCTTGGGGTCAAGAATCTCTTTGGCTGTGTCCCCGGCAAAATGAAGGCATGGTGGCACATGGAAGCGGGTAAGGATGCCGATCGCTTTGGCCGCATGCTTGTCGAAACTGCACGGGCGATCGCCCCCGACCTCACGATTGTGGATGGCATTATCGGCCATGAAGGCAATGGCCCCAGTGGGGGAACGCCACGACCCCTGAATGTTTTGGGTGCCAGTCGTGATGTTTTTGCCCTCGATCGCGCCCTTGTGGCTATCCTCAACGTGGATCCTGAGCGCATTCCTACCCAACGCGCCGCCACCGCCCTCGGCTACAACTATGACCTCAGTGAGATTGCGTTTCCCTTGGCACAGCCCCATGAATTGGCGATTTACGATTGGCAACTGCCGCAGCAGATGATGCCCATTGACTTTGGCGCGCCGCGCGTCCTCAAATCCACCTTCAAACATCTCTATATTCGCTGGATCAAAGAACCGCTCACTGCCTATAGCCAAAAAGCCTAAGTTCTCACAAGGAACAGCCTTTGATAAGCTAAGGAAATGCAGTTGGGGAGAACCGTCCTTGAGCTTTGACTACGATCTCGTCATTATCGGTGCTGGTGTGGGGGGACATGGGGCTGCCCTGCATGCCGTCAGTGTCGGTCTGAAAACGGCCATTGTCGAAGCCGCAGAAATGGGGGGCACCTGCGTCAATCGCGGCTGTATTCCCTCAAAGGCTCTCCTTGCAGCAGCCGGACGGGTACGGGAACTGCGCCAAGCCAGTCATTGGCAAGCCCTTGGCATTCAACTGGGGCAAGTGAGCGTGGATCGCGCTGGGGTTGCTGCCCATGCCACCAATCTAGTGCAAAAAATTCGCAGTGATCTCACCAACAGTCTCAAGCGTCTCGGTGTGGATACGCTCATTGGCCGAGGGAAAGTGGCGGGTTCCCAAAAAGTGAGCATCAGCACCCCCACAGGGGAAAAAGTTGTTACCGCCAAGGACATTATCATTGCCACGGGGTCAGTGCCTTGGGTGCCCCCCGGTATTGAAGTGGATGGCAAAACCGTCTATACCAGTGACGATGCCATTAAGCTGGATTGGTTGCCGCAGTGGGTGGCGATTATTGGCAGTGGCTACATTGGCCTAGAATTTGCCGATATTTACACCGCCCTCGGCAGTGAAGTAACCATGATTGAGGCGCTGGATCAACTGATGCCCACCTTTGATCCAGATATTGCCAAACAGGCACAGCGGGTCTTGATTGCCCCTCGCGACATTGAAACCTACAGCGGTACGCTAGCCAAGCGGGTGATTCCCGGTAGCCCAGTCGTCATTGAATTGGCGGATGCCAAAACCAAAGAAGTGGTGGATGTCCTAGAGGTGGATGCCTGCCTTGTGGCCACGGGTCGTATTCCCGCCACCCAAGATATTGGCCTAGAGAGTGTGGGCGTCAGCACCGATAAGCGTGGCTTTATCCCCGTTAATGAGTATCTGGCGGTAACGAAAAAAGGGAAACCCGTTCCCCACCTGTGGGCGATCGGTGACGCCACGGGGAAAATGATGCTTGCCCATGCCGCTTCGGCGCAGGGGATTGCCGTTGTCGAAACAATTGTCGGACGGCCGCGCCAAGTGGATTATCGCAGTATTCCTGCGGCGGCCTTTACCCACCCGGAAATGAGCTTTGTCGGCTTGACCGAACCCCAAGCCCGTGAGCTAGGGGAAAAAGAAGGCTTTGAGGTGCAGGTGGCACGCACCTACTTTAAGGGCAACTCCAAGGCACTGGCGGAAACGGAAACCGATGGCCTAGCGAAGGTGATTTTCCGTGCGGATACGGGGGAGCTACTGGGGGCACATATCTTTGGTCTCCATGCTTCGGATTTAATTCAAGAGGCCGCCAATGCCATTCGCGATCGCCAGACCGTGAGCCACTTGGCCTTTAATGTCCACACCCATCCCACCCTCTCTGAAGTTCTTGACGAGGCCTTCAAGCGTGCCCACGAGATGGTGAGCCACCGCTGAACTTGCTACGATAAAGTTTGGAGTCTTTCAGGAGTGGGTGATGACACAGGCCACACAACCCGCCAAGGGAATCATGATGACCGAAGCTGCCCTCAAGCACGTGCTCGAACTGCGCGATAAGCACGGCAAAGACCTGTGTTTGCGCGTCGGTGTCAAAGGGGGTGGCTGCTCAGGGATGTCCTACACGATGGACTTTGAAGACCCCGCCAATATCCGTCCTGATGATGAAGTCTTTGACTACGATGGCTTCAAGGTGGTCTCCGATCCCAAGAGTATGCTCTACATCTATGGCTTGGTGCTCGACTACAGCAACGCCCTCATTGGTGGCGGCTTTAAGTTTACCAATCCCAATGCCACCCAAACCTGTGGCTGTGGTACCTCATTTTCTGCCTAAGGAGTTCTGCCCTTGACCACCTCTCAGCCGGTGAGTGACGTTGAACGTCAATTTGAGGCGGCGATCGCCCGCTACAAAGAAGGGGCACCGCCTGCGGAACTGATTCCCACCTTCAAGGAGATTTGCCAGCGTGCGCAAAAAAGTAGCTCCGCTTGGACTTGCTTGGCGTGGCTCTATCTCCTCGATGACAAGCCCCAGTCTGCCCTGAAGGCTGCCCAAAAAGCCGTCAAGCTGAATCCTGAAGACCCCCAAGCTCGCATTAACCTTGCGGTGGCGATGCTAGAAACAGGCCAAAAGGGCGTTCGTCCCCACATTGAATTGGCGCAAACCGTTGTTGCCGCTGTCGCTGAGCTGCGCCAAGAGGTCATCGATAACTTTGCCGACGGCCTGAAGCGCAAACCCGATTGGCAGAGCCTTGCCCGCGTCAAACAGTGGGTACTGGGGGGATAGCTATGGCACGGCTGCGGGAAGTGATCAATTGGCTCTTGGTGGCGGATACCTTCTTTGTCCTTGCTAGTTTTGGCTGGTTTGTGGTTGCCCTTGTGGGGCGCTCTTTGGAGCTACCCCTTGGCTTTGACCTCTGGATCCGCCTCTGGGAACCCCTCTTTATGCCCGCGATTGGCGTCTTGATGGCCGCCGCACTGATTAATGGTGCCCTCAGCTATGTGCAAAACCGCTGGCTGCTGCGCTCTGTGGGCAGTGACTTGCGATCGCGAGACTAATTCCTAAACTTGCTCGGCTTCCACATCTACCGTTGTAGAGATGTTGGGCGATCGCCAGCTTTTAATCCGCTCCACCAGCAACTGCGTTAGCTCACTGGCAAGGATGACCATGACCGTGACATCATCCAACTGGCCAACAATTGGCACCAAGTCTGGCGAAATATCCAGAGGACTGAGCAAATAGATCAAACTAGCGGCAATGATAAACCAGCGATATTTAGGATGCCGCAACACATTCCGATACCAGTTGTAGAAGCCGCTCATGGCGTATCAACCTTGAACCCTGCTCCTATTCTGGCATAGGGACTCAATGGCCCTAGGTGGGGAAAACCGTCCCCGGCTAATCAAAGTAAAAGAGCGTCACCACCTTATGCTGCTCTTCCGCCAGTTCACAGGTTTGCAGGAGCGTGTGGCTATCGTGGAAAGCAAAACAAATCAGTTGCTGGCAGCGGGAAATAATTTCCTGATTGCAGAGGGAACTGGCTTCTGCGAGGGGCAGGTGATCATTTTCGGGCTTCTCCACTAAGTGCATCACCTTATCCAGTTGTTGGCGGGACTCACGAGGCTGGCGCTCAAGACTCTGGGGCAAGATGACCGTTAGCAAATTGGGGTCTGCCCGCATCGCTCCGCGAATTGCAGCCGCATTGGTTCCAACGGCACCTGAGGTCATCAAGCGGTTACCCGCCAGCACAAGGGCATAGCTCATCATTTCAATGAGGTGCTGATGCGTAATCGGGACGTGACGCGAGCCAAGGAGCGCAATCCGCTTCGGACCAGAGTCTTGGATTGTCGCTAATTCTTGCAAAAACTCATCAATTTGGGGGGAATCAATGCCCGGAAGATTAGTCGCCTGCGTCAAGAGAGTGTCTCATGTGCTACGGAACGACGCTATTTTAGCATTTTGGCCTTCAATTCTAGTAGGGGTAAAGCCAGTTACCAACTGCCCGAAGCCCCCCCACCCGAGGAGTGCCCACCCTCATCATCACTGCGGCTCGAGTAACTGTCGTCATAGCTGGAGTAACTGCGGTAGCGATCGTCATCATCGTAGTAGGAGGGGCGAGAGCGATACTGAGGCTGCGGCCGGTTGCCAGAAAAGAAATTGAAAATAAACTTGACGATCGCAAAAATGATGATGAAAGGAAGGAGAATGATCAGACCAACAATGATAATGACGATAAAGATGCCCGTGATAATATTGCCGCCGGCAGTGCTGGTATAAGTGGAGGGGACAGGGCTACTGGAGGTGGTCAACTGATTTGTCCCCAGTTCATTGAGCAGAGCACGCACCCCATTCATAATGCCCTGCGCCATCTGACCCCGGCGAAAGTCCGGCAGCATATAGCGATCAATCACGGTTTGCATGCGTGGGTTCCAACCACTGCCATAGGCGCTGCCCAATTCAATCCGCACCTTGCGATCGCCAGGGGCAACCAACATCATCACGCCATCATTGCGCCAACGGCTACCCACGCCCCGATGGTTAAATAAATCCGTGGCAAAGGCTTCAAAACTTGGGTGTTGGTTACTGTAATCGCGATAGGAAGGAATCGTTACCAGCAGGACTTGCTGATTCGTGCGTTGATGAAACGCTTGCAGTTCGGAGCGAACCTGTTCTCGCTGGGGATAATCTAACACCTTCGCTAGATCGTTGACGTAGGTATCGGGTAAATCAGGGAAACGTACATAGGCTTGAATGGGCGACGGCGCCAGCGTCAACATCAAACCGGCCACCACAGAAAGGATCAGCAACAAAGGGCGGTTTCGCCAGCGCAAAGTAATCATTTTTCTGAAAGGAGTGCATCTTGGCTCACAGTATAGCTTTTCTGCTCAAAAACATTCACAAAATGAGGGTATTGATGACTAATTTATGACTAACTTTCGTTTAAGAATAGATTAATTGTTTCTGATAGATAATTAACGCAGGCACTTGTCTTTGAGCATTAGAGAAATTGACAGGGTTGACGAATTGCCTGTGCCAATAACTGCCGATACTCGCGATCGCTGACAACATATGCCCCAAAGCGCTCAAGATGGGGATTTTGCAGTTGGGCATCAAAGAGCAGAAAACCGCGACGCCGCAGATGCTCCACCAATTTCACCATCGCCACTTTCGAGCCGTCGGGGATGCGATAGAACATGGACTCGCCAATAAATGCACCACCAATCACAATACCGAGAATCCCCCCTGCCAGTTCATCGCCCTGCCACGTTTCAAAACTGACTGCCCAACCCGTGGCGTAAAGCAGATGGTACACCTCTTTAAGACGGGGCGTGATCCATGTACTCGGGCGATCAGCACACCCCTCAACCACAGCAGCAAAGTCTCGGTTAATGGCTACTTGAAAGCGATTTTGATTGAGCACTCGCTGCAAAGACTTCGGATAGCGAAACCGCTCATCAAGGGGAATCAATGCCCGCTGGCGGCTGGTGTACCACTCTAGATCATCGCCTTCCCCCATGAGAAAGTAGCCTTCGGCATAGCCATCATCAATAAAGGTATCGCGTACCCACTCGGCCTCAGAAATCTCCATGCTGATACTCTGGACAGTAGAAGCTTGATATGCGTTGATGTTGCCTATGCTACTCTCATCCTCGGCTGTCATGACAACCATTAGCCGTTACTGGCGCTGGTGTGTAGCACTGCTATTGGCCATCCTGTGGATTCTGCTCACCCCTACGGGAGCGATCGCCGAAGATTACACGAAAGAAGCCCTGATCAATATGGATTTTTCCGGGCGGGATTTGCGGGGGTCAGAATTCACAAAAGCCAACCTCTTCCACAGTAACCTCAGCCACACCAATCTTCAGGGAGTGAGCTTCTTTGGTGCCAACATGGAAACGGCTAACCTTGAAGGTGCCGATTTACGCTACGCCACATTGGACACCGCACGGCTGACCAAGGCCAATCTCACCAATGCCATCCTTGAAGGTGCCTTTGCCTTTAATACCAACTTTGACGACGCCATTATCACCGGTGCTGACTTTACCGATGTAGAACTGCGGGAAGACGCCCAACGCAAGCTCTGCAACGTTGCCAGTGGCACCAATCCCGTGACGGGGCGCAAAACATGGGAAACGCTCCACTGTGAAGACTTTGCCTCTTAATCCGTCTGCGTTTGCTCAAGAGACGATGATCCCCAAGGGCAGGCTATGCGATTGTCCGTAGGAGACGCTGCGCGATCCCCTGTGTCGGGAATTCTGATAAAGTATTACAAAAGTTAAGATTTATGACTAGAGTTTTTCATGAACGTTTTTATTGTTGGCGGTACGGGTACCCTAGGGCGGCAAATTGTGCGCCGTGCCTTAGATGAAGGACATCAGGTCTATTGTTTTGTCCGCAGTCCAGCCAAAGCCACGTTTCTGCGGGAATGGGGTGCCACCATTCTTCAGGGAAACCTCTGTGCTGCCGACAGTATTCTTGAGGCATTGCAGTACGCCAAAGCCTCGGTGGTCATTGATGCCTCTGCCACTCGCCCCACTGATACCCTAACCATCGAAGCCGTAGATTGGCAGGGCAAAGTCAACTTGATTCAGGCTGCTCAAGCCGCTGATATTGAACACCTGATCTTTTTCTCGATTATGGGAGCGCAGGACTATCCCCATGTGCCCCTGATGCAAATCAAACACTGTACCGAAGACTTCTTACGCGAATCAGGGCTAAATTACACGATCCTGCGTCCCTGTGGCTTCTTTCAGGGCTTGATTGGCCAATATGCGATCCCGATTCTGGAAAATCAATCGATTTGGGTTTTGGGAGAGTCCACCGCCATTGCCTACATGGATACTCAGGACGTGGCCAAATTTGCCGTGCGTGCCATTGATCGGCCTGCCACCTATGGCAAAACCTTTGACCTAGCGGGCACCCGCGCTTGGACAGCGGATGAAATTATTAAGCTGTGTGAAAATCTCTCAGGCCAAGAGGCAAAAATTACCCGTTTGCCCATTGGGGTGTTGCGAGCCGCACGGCAGGCCACCCAGTGGTTTCAGTGGACATGGAACATTAGCGATCGCCTTGCCTTTACGGAAGTGATTGCCAGTGGTCAAGTCTTCAATGCCCCGATGGAAGAAGTCTATCGCACCTTTGACCTCGATCCCAGCGAAACCCTGACCCTTGAGGCCTATTTACAGGACTATTTCACCCGAATTCTGCGTAAACTCAAAGAATTGGATTACGAAAAAGCCAAACAGAAAAAATCTGGACGCAAAAAACGCAGTCCCTTTAAGTCCACCCCCTAGGAGTTGCTGTGAAGGCGGGGATCATCTACAACGAAGGCAAACCCCTTGCGGTCGAATTGGCTACCCATGTCCGTCAAATTTTAGAACTTCAGGGCTGGGAAGTGCACATGGCCACGGGAATTGGGGGCATTCTTGGCTATTCTCGTCCCGATAGTCCCGTTTGCCATACCCCCATTGATCAACTGGTGCCCCCCGGCTTTGATGCTTCCATGGCCTTTGCGGTTGTTCTCGGCGGCGATGGCACCGTGCTGTCTGCCTTTCGCCAGTTGGCTCCCTGTGAGATTCCACTGCTCACGATTAACACCGGCCACTTGGGCTTTCTTACCGAGGGCTACGTTGCCGATTTAGAACCTGCCCTTGATCAAGTGCTGCGCGGCGACTACACGATTGAAGATCGCACGATGCTCACGGTGCAAGTCCTGCGCGATCAAACCGTTATTTGGGAAGCCCTCTCCCTCAATGAAATGGTGATCCACAAAGAACCCCTGACGGGAATGTGCCACTTTGAGGTGGATGTGGGTGCCCATGCCCGCGTTGATATTGCTGCCGATGGCTTGATTCTCTCCACCCCCACCGGTTCTACCGCCTATGCCCTCTCGGCGGGTGGCCCTGTGATTACCCCCGGTGTGGCGGCTTTACAATTGGTGCCCATTTGTCCCCACTCTTTAGCTTCCCGTGCCCTTGTCTTTGCCAACAGCGAACCCGTGTGGATCTATCCCGCGAACCCCTTCAAGCATCTGATTCTGGTGGTGGATGGCAATGCGGGCTGCTACATTCAGCCAGAGGATCAAGTTTTTGTGCAACGTGCCCCCTACCGTGCCCGCTTTATTCGCCTGCGGGCGCCAGAATTCTTCCATGTGTTGCGGCAAAAACTGGGCTGGGGACTGCCCCATATGGCCAAACCACGCCCCAAGAATAGTCAAGAATAGGACAAATCCCTAGGGCAAATGCTCTCGAAGGAACCCCCGATGACGACAGCAGCCGAACGGATTCAACAACTGCGGCACCTGCTTCAGCGTGCCAGCTACGCCTACTATGCCCTCGATCAGCCGATCATGGAAGATGAAGTCTATGACCAGCTCTATCGCGAACTTCAGGAACTCGAAGCGGCTCATCCTGAGTACATCACCCCCGACAGCCCTACCCAGCGGGTCGGCGAAGCTCCCGTCAGTCAATTTGAGAGTGTTAGCCATCGCATTCCCCTCTATAGCCTCGAAAATGCCTTTACCTTTGCCGATATGGTGGCGTGGCAGGAACGCTGGCAGCGCTATTGGCGTAGCCTACGGCGAGAGGAGCCAATTCCGCCAGCGGAATATGTCTGCGAACTGAAAATGGATGGTGTGGCTCTTGCTTTGACCTATGAAAAGGGTTTACTGGTGCGGGGGGCAACTCGGGGCGATGGCCAACGCGGTGAGGACATTACCAGCAATGTGCGCACGATTCGCACCATTCCCCTGCGCTTAGCGGTAGAGAACCCACCGCCGATCGTTGAAGTTCGCGGGGAAGCTTTTTTGCCTTTGGCGCGATTCCATCAACTGAACCAAGAACGCCAAGCCCAAGGAGAAGCTCCCTTTGCCAATCCCCGCAATGCCGCCGCCGGTACCCTGCGTCAACTGGATCCGCGCATTGTTGCCCAACGCCAACTGGACTTCTTTGCCTATGCGCTGCATTTACCTGAAGGGGGTAGCGTTCCTTGGGATGAGAGCCAAGCAGGGGAACCCCAATCGCAGCGGCAAGTGCTCAATGCGCTGCAACGCCTCGGCTTTCGGGTCAATCCCCACAATGCCGACTGTCCTGACCTAGAGGCCGTGAAAGCCTACTACGACTACTGGCAAACCGCACGCCACCAACTGCCCTATCTGACCGATGGCATTGTGGTCAAGCTCAATGATTTAACGCTGCAACAGACCCTTGGCTTTACACAAAAGTTTCCCCGAGGTTGTATTGCTTGGAAGTATGAACCGGAGCAGGCAATTACCGATGTGGTGGCGATTACGGTTCAGGTGGGACGCACCGGTGCGCTTACCCCCGTCGCTGAACTGGTGCCAGTGCAATTAGCGGGTACCACGGTATCACGGGCAACGCTGCACAATGCAGACTACATTGCCGAATTGGATTTGCACATTGGCGATAAGGTGGTGATCCACAAAGCCGGCGAAATCATTCCAGAGATTGTGCGGGTCTTTCCGGAATTGCGACCAGCAACGGCTCAACCCTTTACAATGCCCACCGTGTGTCCTGAATGTCATCAGCCGGTAGTGCACCCTGCCAACGAAGCTGTGAGTCGCTGTGTCAATCCGCGGTGTCCGGCGATCGTGCGCGGCCAAATCCTTCACTGGGCGAGTCGGGATGCTTTGGATATTCAAGGGTTAGGGGAAAAGCTGGTACAGCAATTGGTGGCCAAGGAATTGGTGCACACCCCTGCGGATCTCTATCGCCTGACGGCAGCACAACTGTTGCGCCTCGAGCGCATGGGTCAAAAGTCCGCTGCTAAATTGTTGCAGGCGATCGCCGACTCGAAACAACAACCGTGGCCACGGGTGCTCTACGGCCTAGGCATCCGCCATGTGGGGAGTGTGAATGCCCAAGTGCTTGCCGAGCAATTCAAGTCTGTTGAGGAGCTGGCCGCTGCTACTGTTGACGATTTGTGTGGGGTCTATGGCATTGGTGAGGAAATTGCCCACGCGGTTCACGAGTGGTTCCAAGACCCAGCGCACCAAACCCTCATTGCTGATCTCAAAGCCTTGGGGCTACAACTGGCGGCGGCGATCGCCACTGCACCAACAACGGGGCAATCCCTTGCGGGCAAACGTTTTGTGATTACAGGCACCCTGCCCAGCCTCACCCGTGAAGCGGCCAAAACCCTGATCCAGCAGCATGGCGGTCAAGTGAGTGAGAGTGTCAGTCGGCAAACAGATTATCTGGTGGTGGGTGAAAAAGCGGGGAGTAAACTGCGACGCGCTCAAGAATTGGGCATTCCCTGCATCAATGAAACAGAACTTATAGAAATGTGTCGTTAGACAAAAAATCAGTGGGAGTACGGAGTCACGACCCTGAAAAATCTTTTAGCCTAAAAAGTGTGGCTGCTTAGTACCTAACGTTCAAGCACAATAGGGGGCAATTCGCTGATCTTATGGTTTCTGTCACGCCGTCTCGACCTGCTGGGAGTGCCAATGCTATGACCCCTGCTCAGGGCTATCAGCATCAGTTACACCAAACTCATCCGACGCGCACCAATCACTATAGCCTGCGGGACTACCTGCAATTTGATAGCCAACGGGGCAGCATTACCGACTGGTATGATCAGCGGATCGCTCTAGCGACAGAAGACTTTGTCATTGGCCTCGTGCAAGGTCTCGAAGAGGAAGTGGGCCCTGCCTCTGCCCTCGTCATGTACAAAATTGGTGAAGAGTGGGGCAAACGCGATGCGGTGGTCTTTAAGCAACACTTTGAGCAGGAGTACCAGCGCGAACTACGCAAGGCTGCTTTGACATTTATCCTAGAGGCTTGGTGGTGGCCCTTTACAACCCTAGGCTGGGGCAACTGGGAAGTGGATCTCACGGAGCAAAAGAATGGTTTTATGTTCATCAATATCTTTGACTCCGTGGTGGCTCGCACCCTTGGGGATGTGGGTAAACCAGTCTGCTACATCTATGCTGGTCTGTTTGCGGGCTTCTTTACGGGATTGATTCAAAAGCCCCTGAGTTGTATCGAGTTGCAGTGCTATGCCATGGGGGAAACCTACTGTAAGTTTCTCGTCGGCAAACAGGATCGCATTGATGCTGCCGCCTTCTGGCAAAACGAAGGAGCCACGGCACGGGATATTGAAAAACGCCTGCGCCAAGGGGAGTTGGTGAAACGATAAGCCACAGGTGAGTGTGTTCATTTATTTTCTAGCGAGGGTTGCCTTATGTTCCGTCAGTTGAATCACTTAACCGTTGTTGCCGATGGTCGCTATGCCCGTCCTGAGGAATTAAACTTTCTGCGGGACTATCTGGCCTCGGTGGAGACTCGCATCAGTGCCTACGAAAAAATCCGCGCTGAGGCGGAAATGATGGCGGATAAAATTCAATCCATGCAAAAGGCAGAAAATCCCCGCTGTTTTCATCTCATCAATGGCGATCGCTCAGAAATTTGCCGTCGTGACTTGGTGGATACGATTCGCCTGTGCGCTTCGGCCATGCTCTTTTCTGAGCTAGATTTGCTGCGGGATAACTTCCTGCTGTGGTATCGCACCATTGTCAAATCCTTTAACTACGAGGCGTCTTCCTCCTCCACCTATGGCAAGTACCTGCCGAACATGATGAAGCAACTGCTCACACCCGAAGAACAACGGGTGATGCAGCCTGTTCTTGCCCTTGGCAGTTCAATTTTGTCAGAATAGAGTTGTTGTGGGGTGGGACTTATGCTGCGTCAACTGGAAAAACTCAGCCTTCAGGCCGATGGCCGCTATGCCAGTGCCAAGGAACTAGACTTTCTCAGAAATTATCTAGCAGCAGCGGAGCAGCGCATTAGTGCCTACGAAAAAATCCGCGATGCTGAAGAGAAAATCCTAGATCAGGTGGAGCAGCAACTGCGCGCCAAAAGTCCCCATATTTTCCGCAAGGGCAATCATGACTATTCCGCCGTGTGTCGGCGCGATCGCAAGCATGTGCTGCGCCTAGCGGCAGCGGCAATGTTATTTGCGGATTTGGATGCCCTGCGGGATGGCTTCTTGCTGTGGTACCGCACAATCATTAAGGCCTTCAAGGATGAGAAGGTGGCGCAAGTGACGTACCAAGTCCTGCCCCAAGCAGTCAATCAAGTGCTCTCGGGCGAGGAAACACCGTTAATGCAACCTGTGATGGCACTGACCCAGTCCATCCTAGGGGAATAGACTCACCTCAGCAGTGTGGCAAAAATGCGCTAGCCTAGAAGCACCGATTGCACGGGGCAATTTATCACTCCTGCGATCGCCTTTGGCGTACCATTGGTATTCGCCGCTATAGTATTACTAAGATTCATTGGGATACACAAAGGCATGACCATATCGGCGCAATTGCTGCAACGGGCAGATTTGATCGGTACACAGGTAATTACCCGTGATACTGGTCGGAAGTTAGGCGTCATTAATCAAGTTTGGGTCGATATTGACCAGCGGCAAGTGGTGGCCTTGGGGGTACGCAATACCCTCTTTACAGGGGAGCAACGCTACATTCTTCTCGACAGTATTCGCCAAATTGGCGATGTCATTCTCGTTGAGCACGATGATGATGTCACTGAGGCTCTCAATACCTACAACTACAGCACACTGATTGATAGTGAGATTGTCACCGAAACCGGCGAAGTGCTGGGTAAGGTACGGGGCTTTAAGTTTGATCCCGAAACGGGCGACATTACAGATTTGATTTTGGCTTCCATTGGCTTACCTTGGATTCCGGCTCAACTAATTAGCACCTACGAGTTGCCCATTGAGGAAATTGTCAGCACCGGGCCTGATCGCATTATTGTCTTTGAAGGGGCAGAAACCCGCCTGCGGCAATTAACTGTGGGTCTCTTAGAACGGGTCGGCTTGGGGGCACCCCCTTGGGAAAGCGACGAGGACGAGTACTATCAACCCGTTACGCCGAGCAGTAATCAATTGCCCTCCGGGGCGCGATCGCCGGTCTATCCTCCCCAACGCAGCCGCAGTGATTACGAAGCCGATTGGGAAACCGCTCCCCGGCGTCGCCGTCGCCAGCCCGAGTATGTGGAGTATGAGGAAGAGGAGTATGAGTACGAAGAGCGTCCCCGCTCGCGTCAAGTTAAGCCTCCAGCTCAAGCCATGCCGGTAGAACTGCCGGAATCGGAACCCACTGCCGATCCTTGGGAAGAACAACCGATTCGCCTTGAGCAGCGGCAGAAGCAAGAGGAATACGATCACGAATAGTCGGGAATAGTCCACGATGGCCTATGTCCCACTGGCCACGGTACTTCAGCAATGGCAGCAGGCTCCTGAGTGGCAGCAGCCGCAACAGTTCTTGCGTCTCTTGGAGCATTGGCCAACGCTGGTGGGGACGATTGTGGCGGCGCACACTGTACCGCTAGAACTCACCAGTCAAGGGGTTTTGCTAGTGGCGGTGGCCAGTAGTACTTGGGCACATCATCTGATGTTCTCGCGATCGCCCCTCATGGCCAAAATTCAGCAGACCCTAGGCATTCCCCTCAGTGATATTCGCTTTTCCAATCGCGACTGGCAACCCCAACGCTCGGCGATCGCCAGCCATGAGGCCTTACCGAAAGTCGGAAATCCTCCCATTGTGGCGCCTGCTGCCACTCCCCAAGAGGCTTTTCAACGATGGCAAGCCCAAGTGCGCCAGCGATCGCGAGACTATCCCCTCTGCCCCCGCTGTCAGTGCCCTACGCCCATCAAAGAATTGCAGCGCTGGGGACTCTGTGGCCTGTGTGCGACGCGGCCAACCTAGATGCCAGAGCCGTTGAGAAACTCTTCAATGGGGCGATCGCTGAGGCGGCAGGCTTGACCTTGGGAGGCTTGTAAATGTCCTTGCACCAAGGCAGGCACCTTTTCCTGCTGTTGCAGTGTTTGCACCTGTTTCTCGAGGAGTTCAATGCGATCCAAGAGATAGCGAATTGCTTCGGCCTCAGAGTCCGGCAATTGACCGTGTTCCAAGGGGGCAATTTTGGCACCTGCACGATAGACAATTCGCCCGGGAATTCCCACCACTGTACAATCCGAGGGCACATCCCGCAGCACCACAGACCCTGCGCCAATGCGCACATTGTCCCCAATCGTGAGGTTGCCCAACACCTTTGCCCCGGCACCGACAACCACATTTTCACCGAGGGTGGGGTGCCGCTTTCCGGTTTCTTTACCGGTACCGCCGAGGGTGACTCCCTGATAAATCAAACAGTAATTGCCCACAATCGCGGTCTCACCAATGACGACCCCCATGCCGTGATCAATGAAGACGCCCTTGCCAATCGTGGCGCCGGGGTGAATTTCAATCCCCGTCAGCAGGCGAGCAATGTGGGAAATGAACCGGGGGATAAAGGGAATACCCCGCCGCCAAAGCCAGTGGCTCAACCGATGGAGAACAATGGCCTGAAGTCCGGGATAGCAAAAAACAACCTCTAACCAATTGCGGGCAGCGGGATCCCGCTCAAAGATAATTTGGAAATCTGCTTTGAGGGTGCTGAGCACACGCGGCTCCTTGGCAGTGATGCAACCTAAACACCAGTTTCGATCTTAGCGGATTTTGCCAAGGTCTAAGAGACTTCAGGAGGCCACCACAGGGGAAGGCTGCGATCGCCGAGTGCGCTGTAGGCCATATTCGAGGGCTTCAGCAACCGCTTGGTAGGAGGCTTCAATGATATTGGCAGAGACACCCACCGTTGCCCAGCGATCGCGCCCATTACTGGATTCCACCAGCACCCGTGTCTTGGCTGCCGTGCCCGCATGACCATCTAAAATCCGCACCTTGTAATCCGTCAGGTGAAACTCGGCAATCTCTGGGTAAAAGGACATCAAGGCCTTGCGCAGCGCCTGATCTAATGCTGAGACAGGGCCATTGCCCTCTGCCGCCGTGAGCATCTCCTCGCCATTGACGTCAACTTTGACCGTGGCCAAAGACTGGCTGCGAATCGTGGCCTCCAGTTGACGGGAATCGGTGCGGCAAAAAACATCAAAGCCTTTGAGGGTAAAGGGTCGCTGGCGTTGCCCTAGAAGCTCCTGAATCAGCAGTTCAAAGCTCGCTTCCGCCGCTTCAAATTGATAGCCTTCGCTTTCTAGGTGCTTAATCCGCTCCAAAATCGTCCGACTCAGGGGATGCTGCCGATCCAACTCAAAGCCGAGTTCACTGGTTTTCGCCAAAATATTGCTAATGCCCGCCTGCTCAGAAATAATAATGCGCCGTTGATTGCCCACCAAATGCGGCTCAATATGCTCGTAGGTACGGGGGTTGCGCTGCACGGCACTGACATGGATTCCCCCCTTGTGGGCAAAGGCCGATAGTCCCACATAGGGCGCGTGATCATCGGGGGCAAGGTTGACAATTTCACTGACATGGCGGCTGACTTCCGTTAGTGTCGCCAACTGCTCTGGGGTAACACAGTGATAGCCGAGTTTCAATTGCAGATTGGGAATTAATGTACACAGATTGGCATTGCCACAGCGTTCGCCATAGCCGTTGATCGTTCCCTGCACCATCCGCACACCACTTTGCACCGCCGCAAGGGCATTGGCCACTGCCGTCCCCGCATCATTGTGGGTGTGAATCCCCAGACAATCAAGACCACCAAAGTGTGCCATCACTTCTGCCACCACGGCCTGAATTTGATGGGGCAAGCAACCACCATTGGTATCACACAGAACGAGCCATTCTGCCCCAGCGGCCAAAGCCGTTTCAAGGGTTTGTAGGGCATAGTCTGGATTGGCAAGATAGCCATCAAACCAATGCTCGGCATCGTAGATCACCCGCCGTCCTTGGGAGCGGAGGAACTGGATTGAGTCGGCGATCATGGCGCAGTTCTCCGCCAATGTGGTCTTAAGACCCTCGGTGACATGGAGATCCCAAGATTTACCAAAGAGGGTCACCCAGCGGGTACCGGCTGCTAGGATCGGCTCAAACATTGGCTCTTCTGCTGCCTTGCGGCCGGGGCGACGAGTGGCACAAAAAGCAACAATTTCTGCCTGTTGGAGGGGCGTTTCCTGCAACTGCCAAAAAAACTGTACGTCCTTGGGATTGGCTCCCGGCCACCCCCCCTCAATAAAGGGAATCCCGAGGCGATCCAGTTGACGGGCAATCCGCAGTTTATCCTCGAGAGAGAGGGAGAGACCTTCCCGCTGGGCGCCATCGCGGAGAGTGGTATCGTACAGCCAAATTTTCACTGTGCTGACTCTCCCTTGGGACGCTCATAGTCATTGGCGTAGGCTTGCAGCAGAGAACTGACTTGGGTAAAGACCTCTTTGCCGGAGGTTTTGCCAATGGCCGATCGCTCCGGATGAAATTGTGGCCGCGCCATGCTGTGGTTAATGGCTTCTTGGACTTGGGTGCGAATCAGATCCATGAGTTCCTCTTCAGCCCGCTGGCGTTGATACTGTGCGCCCTCTTCGGTTGTAGCGTAGAGTGGGGGAAGGCGGTTGAGGGCGTAGGCGGCAATATCTCCCAAATCAAGGGCGCATTCTTGCTCCGCTTCAATGGCAGCAATACGGGTAATTGCCTCGGTGAGCACCAGTTCTTCCATGACGTTGATAAATTGCTTGCGGGGGACAGCTACCACTTGCCCCGTCAATAGGGCACCCATGAGGCGATCCAACGCCATGTAGTCTTCCACGGAGAGCTCTGTGGCTTTATCACAAATACGTCCTACTTCTGCCTCCTGCGTTGGCGTGAGATAGCCATTGCGGAGTGCTTGTTCAACAATCTCTTGAATCCCCATACGTGTTTCCGCTGTAATTGCTGTAGGGGCAGCCCCCCACTCAAATTTAGTATATGCCGAGGAACTGCCAAGGGCAGGGGCAATTTTGCATTTCGCTATTGGGGATGGGCGATCAATGAACGGCGCGATCGCCAGCTTAAGCTCAAACTCTACTCCACTCAGGGCGTACTGGAATATTGGATTGCCGATTGGCGGCGCCAAACCGTGGAAATCTTTCGTCGTGAAGCGGGACTGCTCAAACTTGCTCTCACGCTTTATCGAGAGGATACGTTGACCTCTCCCCTATTGCCAAACTTTTATTGTTTCCTAGGACAAATTTTTGAGCCGTGAGCCTATCGCTCAGTTATTGCTGTAGAGGCTAAAGAGCGATCGAAAGTCGAAGAGACGAATCAACATGGGCAAAAAGGCATCTAGGCCATTGGGGGCTTTGGGTTTGTGCCACCATGTGAGACCACCATAGAGCAGTTGTACAAGGTGTCGCTGTGCCTCATCACTGACCTCTAAAAAGCGCAGGTAAATACAGCACCGCTCCTCTTCAGTGCGGGTACGAACCACGGCTGCGGTGACGCTAAAGTCCTGTTCCAAAAAGGTCAGTGTGCCGACGGTATCTCTTGGGGCTTCGATAAAACGCCCTGCGGTCAGCAATAGGGCAGCGCCTGTCTCAGACACATCGCGGGTATAGCCCCAGTAGGTTTGATCCCCCAGTTGGAAGCGACACACGGTGCAAACGGGAAAGCGATCGCTCTGACGGCGAGTGGGCTGATCAATGGAGGACAAAACCGCAATCAAGGCAATAAAGGCGTTGTAGAGCGTCCAAGCCAGCATCACCTCTAACCCCGCCCGTTCATACTCCATTGGTGGCCAGATATGAAGCCAGTAACCCCCATAGCGGATAAAGACCCCCACCCCGACCGCAATCACAAACGCCGCCAGCGGCCATGTATAGCGCAAATTCAACCGCTTCCGATTGGAGAGGGTACCCTTGTTGGTGACAATGCTGCCAATTTTGCCAAAGGGATTGCGGAGGATTTTAATCAGTTGCACCATCCCCGGAAAGGCAAAGGTGACCTCATAGACTTCACCCCAGACGGAAAAATACCGCCCTTCTGTTGCCCAGCTAAAGGTGGCGATCGTCAGCAGCGTATAGGGCAGCGCATAAAAGAGATACTCACTAAACGTGGCCACCGTCAGGGAAATACCCGTCATCAGGCTCAAAAAAGGACCGATGAGAAAGCAGGTGCGGATGAAGGGGTTAATGTTGTGCAAGAGCAGCGAGAGGTGGCAACTGCGCTGAAACCACGACAGTTTTGACCAAATGGGGAGATCATCGCCACAGAAATAGATTTGCATATTCCCCTGTAGCCACCGCAGCCGTTGCTCGAGATGGTCTTGGAAGTTGCGAGGAGACTCCCCCATGCTGAGGATTTCATTGAGGTAGACGAGGCGATAGCCAGCGATCTGCATTTTGGTTCCCGTTTGGAAATCCTCAACCACACAGCGGGTGTAGTATCCGCCCACGGCTTCTAGGTCACGACGGCGCACCACATAGGAGGTACCGCAGCAAATAATGGCATTGCCAAAGTCCCGCCCCGGCTGAATAAAGCCAAAAAAGTACTCCATATCGCCGGGCATCATAAACTCAATGCCAAGGTTTTGGGAGTGGTAGTCAGGGTTAAAGAAGTGCTGGGGCGTCTGCACCATGGATACGTGATCATCTTGAAAGAAGCCCACGGTGCGGGTGAGGAAGTTCTGAAAGGGAATAAAGTCGGCATCAAAAACGGCAATCAGTTCACCCGTGGTGTATTTCAGGGCATGGTTGAGGTTGCCTGCTTTGCGGTGTTCATTGGTGGGGCGGGTGAGATAGTTGACCCCGAGATGTTCACAGAGATCCGCAATTTCCGATCGTCGACCATCGTCGAGGACATAGATACTTTTATTCCTGTAGTTGATCGCCTGACAGGCCACAATCGTCCGCCGCAAAATATAGGGGGGTTCATTGTAGGTGGGAATGAAAATATCCACACTGGGGCAGTATTCACCACTGAGAACCGCCTGCTGATAGTAATTGGCCTGTCGCGATCGCCATGCGGTCGTCAGCCATGCCGTCTGATAGAAGTAAAGCAAATAGGTGAAAAAGTACAGCAGCTCAAGACCATAGAAGCCAATACTGGCAGTAAAGCTCAACCAGTGGGCATCATTGAGGGTCACCCAGGCCCGCCACACCAGATAGCGGCAGCCAAAGAGAATCACAATGAAGCGAATAATCAAGCGTGTGACATTGTTGCTGGGAATAAAATTGAGGGCGATCGCCACCATCCCCGCCAGAACCACCGGCCACCAGGCACTCAACTCATCCTCAGGCATTTGCAAGAGAGTAGGTAAAGGTCGCAACTGGTCTGGGTTCACCAGATCAATGGGAAAGAGCGTCGGTCGCCACACCGTCGCCAACAGCACCCCAAAGAGGAATAGGATGCTGAAAACAAAAAGACCCCAGACCCACGGTGAAACCAGTTGCGGGGGTGAAGTGGGCTTGGGTGGTTCATGGGTCATAAGGAGACCCCCTAGGGGAAAAAGAGGGAATTTAGGCCATCGTTGGCATTTGCAGACGGGCAAAAATCATGCGGCCTGCCGAGGTTTGCAGGGCACTGGTCACAACCACCGACAACTGATCGCCAATGTGATCCACCCCCTCTTCGACAACCACCATCGTGCCATCCTCAAGGTAACCCACCCCTTGCGCCGGTTCTTTCCCTTCCTTGAGAATTTTCAACTCCAGCGTATCGCCGGGGAGATAGATGGGGCGCAGGGCTTGCGCTAACTCGTTGACATTAAAGACATCCACTTTTTGGAAGCGGGCAACTTTGTTCAGATTCAAATCATTGGTGACAAGGGTGCCATTGATCTCTTGGCAGAGGCGCACCAGCTTGGCATCCACCGTTGTTAGTTCTGGATAGTCTGCCGAGTGAATGACAATGCGATCGCCCAAACTGGCTTGGAGACGATTGAGAACGTCGAGACCCCGCCGCCCACGAATCCGTTTTTGCTCATTCCCCGCATCAGCAATCAGTTGCAACTCCTGAAGCACAAACTGGGGCACAATGATTTGCCCTTCGAGTACCCCGAGATTCAACAGCGCCTCAATGCGGCCATCAATAATGCAACTGGTGTCCAGTACCTTCGCCCGGGCAGGTTTGAGCATCCCCTCAGCCAAGAGGCTGCTGGCAACGGCATTGGGGTTAATTAACCGCAGCAGGGCAGGCCCGTGACTATCGGCCAAGGTAGTTCCCGAATAGGCAAAGACAATACTGGTGAGAACAGCAATCAGGGGCTTAATAAAGGAAAAATCCTTGGGAATGGGCAACAGGAAAATCGGTGCCAGCATCAAGTTGGCCAAGAGCAACCCCACCACCAGACCCACGGCCCGCGACAAGAGCGTTTCTGGGGGCAATTGGCGGATACTGCGCTCAAGACGATGGTAAAGGGACTGCAACAATAAACCAAGGGCAATGCCAACAATGGCGCCAAAGCCAGCCATGACCCACTGCAATCCCCGCACATTGGCCACTTGAGCAAGAACCGTTTCGGGGAGGAGGTCAATGCTGTTGAAGCCAACGGCAATTCCCATCACGACGATAATGAGGAGTAAGATGGTATCGAGCATTAGTTCGCTCCTGTCGCGCTGGACATCTCCATAGGCCATTACTTTAGGATTATACTTTTTTCTCTTTTGCTGCGGTGTTGGACTGTTGCATATCGAGATGACGACTAATGCGGGTACCGGCTCGAATGCCCTCAGCTTCGGCTTGAGGCCCCAGAATGGCTCGTGCCATCATGCCACCGAGGGTCGCCAAGAGTGTTTCCTTGGTAAAGGTTTGACTGGTTTTCACCCACCACTCTAGGAAAAGATGCAGGGAGGGGGGAGGAGGTTCCTCAGGGGATGGCTCGGCTAACTGTCGCCCGATATCTTCCCCCAGTTGGGAACCCACCATATTGCCCACTACCCGCCCGACGGTTTCGCCCACAGGCCCCAAGACCACTTGCCCCGCCAAGCCACCAGCAATTTCACCAGCGGTTCCCCCAATTTTGTCACCCGTGCGAATCTCCAAGGCTGTCGCGACCCGTTGCGGCGTTTCTTCAAGGGCAGTAAATTGCAGTTGGGTGATTTGCTCCGTGGCTTCCATCCCCAGTCGCGCACCGATGACACCGCCAACAAAGGTGCCCACTTGCACCCCCATGACCGCACCCGCAGGCCCCATAAACAGGCCACCCGCCGTTCCCCCCACCATGCCACCGAGAATATCGCCCACATGGCCGCCCATGAGAAATCCGCCCATGGAGGTGAGTTTGTTGCCCACTTCTTCGGGTTCGAGATCAAAGGCGCGGGTGAGGTTTTGCAAGCCCTTATTGCCTTGGCCAATGATCTGGACATCGCCCCAAAATTGAATCGCCGCCAGCAGTTGTAGGGGCGTGATTTGCTCGAGGTGATACTCAATGGTAATTGAGGCGGCAAGGGGGTTAACGTGAACAGATTTGATCCCTGGGAGGGTTTTCAGGTAGGCACTCAGGGAATCACGAAAGGCCACATCCGTTTTCAGTTCTTGAATCCGCAATCGCAGGCGATCGCCCGTGAGGTGCATGACTTCGGCAATCGGCGCAGTTTCGGCACTGGCCATGGGAAACTCACCCAATAGGCTCTAGTTGCTGTTGTAGCACGCGCACCAAAGCAAGGGGGAATATCTGTCAAAATGTTAAGGGAATCGCGCACAGAGTGAATGACCATGACAGCCACAGTAAAGGTCGAACATCTGAAGAAGTCCTACGGTGCCATTACAGCGGTGGCCGATGTCTCCTTTAGCGCCCATCAAGGGGAAATTTTTGGGCTGCTGGGGCCGAATGGCTCAGGGAAAACGACAACACTGCGCTGTCTGTGTACCCTCTCGCGACCCGATGCTGGGGTGTTGGAAGTCTGTGGTCTTTCGGTACTCCACCAACCCCATTTAGTGCGCCAAAAATTAGGCTATGTGGCCCAAGAGGTGGCGCTTGATAAAATCCTCACGGGTCAGGAATTTCTAGAATTGCAGGCGGCGCTGTACCACATTCCCCGTGCCCTGATTCCCGAGCGCATTGAAGCCGTGCTGGCACGGTTGGATTTATTGGCATGGCGCGATCGCCAGTGTGGTACCTACTCGGGTGGCATTCGCAAACGCTTTGATCTGGCGGCGGGACTGCTGCATCAACCCCAAGTGCTTGTCTTGGATGAACCCACCGTTGGCCTCGACATTGAAAGTCGCCAAGTGATTTGGGATGTGCTGCGGGATCTCAAGGCCCAAGGACTAACGATCATCTTGACCAGCCACTATCTTGAGGAAGTGGATCTCCTCAGCGATCGCTTGGCGATTCTCGATCAGGGGCGGGTGATTGCCAGTGGCTCCCCCGAGGAACTCAAGGCCAATATTGGTGGCGATCGCGTCACGTTGCGGGTGCGGGAATTTACACCGCGTCAAGAGGCTCAAATGGCCCAGGCCCTTCTCAGTCAATTGGACTGCGTGAAATCGGCACTGATTAATGCCAACCAAGGCAACTCTTTGAATCTAGTGGTCACAGATGCCAACGTGGCGATCGCAGCCATTAGAACAGCGCTAGAGGAAGCAGGACTCCCCCTCTTTAGCTTGGCGCAGTCACGACCCAGTTTAGATGATGTCTACTTGGCCGCCACGGGTCAAACCCTCTTGGATGCCGACTTGGCAGCAGCAGCGCAGCGGGACAGCAAACAGTTGAAAAAAGAGGCCATGCAACGCTAATGGGGCAGCCAATTCTTTGGGTTCATGGAGACTGCCTCGACCCCACAGCGCCCATCTTTGAGCGCTATCCCCACGCGCCGGCCATTTTTGTTTGGGATGTAGCGCTCCTCAAGGAGTGGCAAATACGCCTGAAGCGGCTGGTTTTTCTCTATGAGTGCCTGCTGGATCTCCCCGTGGCAATGTACCGGGGTGAGGTAGCCCCCTTGGTGAATGCCTTTGTTGAGGTGCACGGCGGCGATCGCGTGGTGACAATGGCCAGTCCTAGCCCTCGCTTTCGCGCCATTTGTCAGCAGTTGGCCTATCCGCTGGAGATCCTAGAGCCAGAACCCTTTGTCACGTTACCTGCCAATGCCGATTTGAAGCGATTCTTTCGTTATTGGAAGTTGGCGAAACCCCAGTTAGGCCTGTAAAAGATGCTGGCGATCGCCCGATCCCTTGAGAAGATACCTTGGCAGCCGCGAGTCTCCCTGTTGGATCGCTATATCCTGCGGGAGATGATTCGCCCCTTTGTCTTTGGTTTTGGCATTTTTACGGCGATCGCTGCCGTTATTGGTACGGTGTTCTACCTCATTCGCAATATGGTGGAGCACAACCTTGGTATCCTCAGCGCCCTTCAAGTCTTTTTTCTGCGTTTGCCCACCTTTGCAGTGCTAGGCATTCCCATGGCGATGCTCTTTGGTTCGCTGCTTGCCTATAGTCAACTCTCCCGCCGCAGTGAACTGATTGCTTGTAAAAGCTGTGGGGTGAGTCCGCTGCGTCTGGTGCGACCGGCGCTCTTAGCGGGGTTCTGTGCCTTGCTCTTCACCTTTGCCCTCAATGAACTGGTGGCTCCCCCGATGGCCTACCGTGCCATCAAGACCTTGGAAGTGGCGATTCAACGCCCGCAACCCACCTTTCAGACCCGCAATATCTTCTACCGTCGTTTTGCTGGCGGGCAGCTTCAGCAACTCTTTTTTGCCCATCGTTTTGATGGCGAGGTCATGGGTCAAGTGACGGTATTGAACTTTGAGCAGGGACAACTGCGGGAGATTATTACGGCGAAGGAAGCCCAGTGGCAGGGTTCAGCGTGGCTGTTTCGGCAGGGCACCTACCACCACCTGACCCGCGATCGCGACTATGACGTGGCCGAGACCTTCTCAGAACAAACGTTTGCCTACCCGCGCACGCCCCTTGATTTAGCAATGGAAACGCGAGCACCAGAGTTTATGACCAGCCGCGAAATCTATCAGTACTTGCAAGTTTTGGCAGAAAGTGGCGATGCCAAACGTCTGCGGCAGTGGCGGGTGCAGTTGCAGGAAAAGCTCTCCCTTCCCTTTTTGTGCCTGAGTTTTGCCGTTGTCGGTGCCGTTTTGGGCATCAGTTCTCCTCGCCAAGGACAGGGGCGTGCCTTTGGTCTCAGTGTGGCGATTATTTTTGGCTATTATGTGGGGGCATTCATTTTCACCGCCTTTGGCGAAGGGGGAGCCGTGTCGCCCATCGTGGCCAGTTGGTTACCGAAGGTTATCGTCAGCGCGATCGCCCTCGGGATGCTCTACCACGCCAATCGTCACTAGTAGGGAATCTGCCAATAGCGACAGGCTGCATGGGCAAGGGTCATCACGCCCACGGGAATGGCCTGTTCGTCCACATCAAACTCTGGGTGATGCAGGGGATAGTTGGGGCGATCGCGAAACCCCACCCCAAGGCGAAACATCGCACCGGGGGCATGCTCTAGGTAAAGGGCAAAATCCTCTGCCCCAAGGGACGGTTCCGGCAAAATATGCACATGGGGGGCACCCACCACATCAGTCGCCGCCTCCGCCAGCAGTTGCGATAGGTAGGGTGTATTCTCCACCCCTGGTACGCCCCGCCGATAGTGGAGCTTGTAACGGGCACCGTAGGCATGGCAGACATTGGCCACAATTTGCTCAATCCACGTCGGGAGTGTGGCGCGAGTTTCCGGATGGAGCGATCGCACCGTTCCCTGAAGCGTCACCTGATCGGCAATGACATTGGCAGCCCGTCCCCCTTGAATTTTGCCAAAGGTGACCACCACAGGCCGCAGGGGATTCTGCGTGCGGCTAATGGCCTGTTGCAGAGCGCTGATCACTTGAGCAGCAATCCAAATCGCATCCACCGCTTCATGGGGACGCGCACCGTGACCCGATTCTCCCAAAATCGTTAATTCAATGTCATCGGCAGCCGCCGTCAACGCACCATAGCGCACCGCCACTTCCCCTGCTGGAATGGTGGGAAACACATGGAGCGACAAAATGGCACTCACCTCTTTCATAGCGCCATCGGCAATCATCCAACTCGCCCCTTGGGCAATTTCTTCCGCAGGCTGAAAAATAAACCGTACGCGGCCGGGGAACTCTTCCTTGAGTGCTGCTAGCACCATTGCCGTGCCCAGACCCACTGTGGTGTGGACATCATGACCGCAGGCGTGCATCACCCCGCTATGTTTCGAGCTAAACTCTAGGCCGGTGCGCTCTTGAATTGGCAGGGCATCCATATCAGTGCGAATGGCCAAGAGCCGCTGTTCTTTGGGATTCCCCTCCAGTTCAGCAATCACCCCCACTTTGCCCACATCCTGCTGTACCGTTAAGCCGGCAGAGGAAAGTACCCCCGCCACATAGGCAGCGGTTTGATGTTCTTGGCCACTCAATTCGGGGTAGCGGTGCAGATGGCGACGAATTTCAATGAGACGGGGGGTGAGGGTTTGGGTAATCTGGCGAATGCGAGCAAGCATAGCGAAGCCGTGGCGATATTTTTGTATCCTATCGAATCTCAGGCATTGCAGCTTGCCCACTCCTGATAGGGGTGCTCTGCTAAGTAGGCATTGGTATAGCGGGGGTCGTCGGTCACTTCAAGGCCGATCCAAGGGGGTAAAGTCAGGGGATAGTCAGCACGGGGCAGTTCAATTTCTGCCAAAATCAGGCCAGCACAGGCGCCAGTAAATTCATCCACTTCCCAACACAAATCACCCGCGGGGATGCGATAGCGGTTTTTCTGGATGATCGGTTGTAGGCACAATTCCTCGAGGAGTTCCCTTGCATCAGCAACGGGGATAGCATACTCATACTCGCGGCGTTGGCCACCACTGGCTTTTCCCTTGATCGTGATCCATGCTTGGTCACCCGCAAGACGCACGCGCACGGTGCGCTCAGGAACCGTGGACAGGTAGCCTTGGGCAAATTGAACCACACGGGTGGCTAGCGATCGCCATTCTTCACCTGTGACAAGGAACTTGCGCTCAATTTCGATGCCCATTGCCTAGACCGCTGTGGTAAACGAACCGTGGAGACCATAGGGAATGTGGTGTTTCAAGCGCAATCGTGCCACTGGCCCGGCGCTAATGGCTGCCGCATCAAAGATGAGTAACTGCGATTTGTGGCAACTGGCATCATACACCACCTGCAAGAGCCAGCCATCCTCTTCCCCTTGGGCACCCTGCCAGAGAAAGTCACCCTTTTGCAGACCCCGCGGGACAAAAATCGGTTCACTGGCAAAGCCACGCGGCGCCGCCGACCAAAATTGTTCCTTGCCCGTCTGGCGATCGCACCGCCACAGTGCTTGGAGAGGCGCATTAGTTTTCGGATCATGCCCTGCTGCCAAATAGGTGTAGCGATAGGGTTGCCCCACCTTAGCCGGATGCACCACGGGAAATTCACAGGGGCGATCGCTCACCACTTGCCAATCCACAGCCTTGGTTTTGGGGTTCAATTGAATCCGCCACAGCAAGCTCGAGGGTAGCGCCGCAAAATTCACCTGCCGAAAATCCGTGCCCGGTTCTAGATTGGGAAAGTGGCTGTAGGCAATGGACTCCACATGAATTTCATCCCCAGCTTCGTAGGCATTGGCATGGTGAAAGACAAAACAGGCGGGCATCGTCAACATCTGGGGAGTCCCACCCCGACGAGGCAGCAGCCAAACCCGTGTCGGTTCCTGAGCATTGAATTGAATGCACTGGGCAGCGCCCCGCAGTCCCAGCAGATAGGGCAGCGGATTTAACTGCACCGGATTTTGAAAGACAATGGCGTAGTTGGGGGTAAGGGCAAAGTCATGAATAAAGGCAAACCCCGGAATCTGAAATACGGGTTGCGAGACACACTGACCGCTGGCATCAAATTCATAGAGCGTAATGCGGGTGCTGAGGCCGGGCTTGACACCAAAATTCACGAGCCGCTGCGTCTGAGGATCAAAGCGGGGATGCGCTGCAAAGGCATCACTTTCCTTAAGGAGACCTTCTAGGTTATCGAGGCCAATGGTTTCTAGGGTCACAGGGTCAAGGCGGTGGGGCAGACTCGCTTCCCAGAGCGCCAGTAATTTACCCCCCCAATAGATCACATGGGTATTGGCAATGTTTTTGACCCGGGTATCTAGGAAATTGGCCAGCCACCCCCCCGGTTTTTGGGTGCCAAAGACACCGCGATAGAGAAGGCGATTGGCCTTTTCCTCCGCCAAAAATCCAGCGGTACGTACGTAGCGATTGCGAAAATGCACCCGTCCATTCTCAAAACGAAAGGCACAGATCATGCCGTCGCCATCAAAGGGATGGGCTAAGGGCACTCCCCCACGCTCCAACAGTCCAGGTCCATTGCGGTAGAGCGTCCCCACCAAATCCGTGGGCACCGTCCCTTCAACATCCTCAATCCAATAGTCATACTCTTGGGTGAGGGATTCGGTTCCCCCCCGCCAGTCCGCCATCGTGTAGGGGCGATCTAAAACTCCAGTCATGAGACACTTGGCTCCAACTCAACAGTGACAGGGGATTGAGAGGCGGGCGCGGGCACCTGCTGCGGCAACCAGTTCAACAGGGGTAGGGGCAATAGCGTACTCAGGTTGGTAATGAGCACCAGCAACCACAGGCGATCGAAGTTGTGCTCAGTAATCCCCAGCCAGTGGGTCAGCAGTGCCCCCAACTCATGGGAGACCAGATTGGCGAGGTTGCTAATGGACATCAGCAGTGCAAAGAGGGTGGCTTCAATCCCCGGCGGACACAGCCGCGCCGCCAACACCAGTACCGGCATAAAGGCAATTTGCCCCATGACTGCCAAAATGAGGCTATCCCCCAAGCTAAACCACTGGTCACTAATGCCCCATTGGCGATTGAGGTGGGTGACCAAAATCAAGCTAGAGAGTCCCAAAAAGGCTGAGAGAATCGTACTCCAGAAAAAAATCGTACGAATGGGCAGCGTTTTCAAGTAGCGCTGGAAAATCCACACCCCCAAGAGGGAAGCGATGCTGGTGACAAGGCGCACCCGCCCCAAAAACTCCGCTTCAAAACCCAATTCATTCGTTGTGAAGAAAAAGAAGGCTGATTCCGAGCCGGGGGTCGCCTGCCAGAGGAAGAGGAAAGCCACCGGCAACCAAATCCGTTTTTGCATCATTGCTTGGCGCACACGGTTGATGTGCTTCCAAGTTTGACGCAGTTGGGGTCGAGCCGTGACCCGTGCTTCGGCGATCGCCCACGCAACCCCCGACACCAAGAGCGGAAACACCGCCGTAATTTGAAACACTGTACGCGGACTAAACCACTGCAACAGTTGGCCACTAAAGTAAGCGGTGAGGATACCCCCCACGGCAGTCGCTGCCCAGCTTAGGGATTGCAGGGTTCCCATTTCAGTCACTGATTCTTGGCGTGCCCGTTCAACCACCAGTGAATCCACAATCACATCACTGAGGGCGATCGCGATCGATGCTGCTAGAATCGCTGCCGTTGCCTGCCAAGGGGTAGTCACCCACGTCCCCAAGCTCAACCACGCCCCACAGCCCAGCAAACCCGACAGGACAAGATAGGAGCGGCGGCGAAATCCCAAAAGCGGCACGCTATCAGAAATGAGGCCAAACACCGGCTTAATGACCCAAGGCAGCGCAGCCACACCCATCAATGCTGCCACTTCCGCCGGCGACAGCCCCAACTCATCCTTAAAGAAAAAGCTAATGGCCAGCCGTGCTAAGCCCAAAACCCCTTGGACAAAATACACCAGCAAAATGGCTAAGAGTTCGCCACTGGGTTCTTGCCCAAAAAGGAGCGTCTCCTTGAGCCACTGAAACCAGCGTTGAGGTTGCGAAGGTTGAACTAACATTACCAAATGTTAAGCAACAGCATTGCCTCCATCATATCCAGACACGCTGAAAATTGCTAACACTGGTGCTCTTCACTGGCTTACAGACTAGCAGGAGACCCTAATTGGGGTTATTTGGCGACCTCTAGTTGATCGAGGCGCAGCCAAACTGTAGGGGTGGGCACTGGAAATTTAATCTGCGCATAGTCACCGCGAATCTCCACCACTTCACCGCGTCCCTCAAAGAGATAGGGGGGATAGCGATGATCACTGGCCAAGGCCTCAACACTATTGGCCAATTTTTCAGCAACGACCTTTACCAAATCTCCCTTTTTAATCGCCATAGGAAACCCTAACGCTGATCAGCCCACATTCTATCCTAAGGAGAATCGCCAAGGGCTTTATGTCTATTGATGACTGAAATTACCAAACCTTAACCAAGGGGAAACGCCACCTCAACGCTTCACTGCCATTCATTGGGCACTGCCAAAACAGTAGCCCCTAGAAAATAAGCAACAAAAAGAACAGGGATCTGGACCAAGACCAAGTTCTTTGGCGATACACTACGCTTAGGCACCATAGTACCTAAGGGAAACCTTGCATGGACTGTATTCCAGTGATTCTATCGGGGGGAGCCGGAAGTCGCCTTTGGCCATTATCGCGCCAAGCCCATCCCAAGCAGTTTATGCGCTTAACTGCCGAAGGGCAGAGTCTGCTACAACAAACGTGGCAACGCTTGCAGGGTTTACCCCACGTGCAACCGCCAGTGGTGGTAGCCAATGAAGCCCATCGCTTCCTTGTAGCGGAACAATTTCAAGAGCTAGGGGTGACGCCAACGCGGATTTTGCTTGAACCCTTGGGGCGCAATACGGCTCCTGCCATTACTCTTGCTGCCCTTTACGTCACAGAAGTCCTCGCTACCGATGCCATTCTTTTGGTGCTACCAGCGGATCATTTAATTCAGGATGTTGCCGCCTTTCAGCAGGGGCTACAACGGGCACTTGCACCCGCCGCCAAAGACTGGTTAGTGACCTTTGGCATTACCCCCACCTCTCCCCATACAGGCTACGGCTACATTCGGCGGGGGGACGCTCTCAGTGATGTCCACACCTATCGGGTAGCAGAGTTTGTGGAAAAACCTGATTTGGCAACGGCAGAGGCTTATCTGGCGGATGGCCATTACCTTTGGAATAGCGGTATGTTTCTCTTCCGCGCCCAGAGCTTCTTAGCAGAATTGGCACAGCAGCAGCCAGACATTTTGCACCATTGCCGCTTGGCACTGCGGGAGGGGCAGGAGGATTTGGACTTTATCCGCTTGGCCAAAGCACCCTTGAGTCAGTGTCCCAGTTTATCGGTGGACTATGGGGTGATGGAAAAGACGCAAAAGGCAGCGGTAGTTCCCCTAGAGTGCGGCTGGAGTGATGTGGGGTCTTGGTCAAGTCTCTGGGAGGTGACACCCAAGGATGAATTTGGCAACAGTTGCCGTGGCGATGTCCTCACCTATGGCAGCAAAGATTGCTTTGTGCATAGTCAACACCGCTTGGTTGCCCTACTGGGGGTGGAAAACCTGATTATTGTAGAAACCGCTGATGCCGTTCTCATTGCCCATCAGGAGGCGGCACAACAGGTGAAACAAGTGGTGGAGCAACTGCAAGCCCAAAAGCGCAGTGAGGCCTACAATCATCGCGTCGTCTATCGCCCTTGGGGACACTACGACTCCATTGACACGGGTCATCGCTTTCAAGTGAAGCGGATTACGGTCAAGCCGGGGGCGAGTCTTTCGCTCCAGCAGCACCATCACCGCGCGGAACATTGGATTGTCGTCAGTGGCACAGCGGAGGTGACCTGCAATGGCAAGACGTTTCTGCTGACGGAGAATGAGTCCACCTATATCCCTGTGGGCGCTGTGCACCGCTTGGCCAATCCGGGGAAAATTCCCCTTGAAATGATCGAGGTGCAGTCGGGAGCCTACCTTGGCGAAGATGATATTGTCCGCTTTGAGGATCGCTATGGTCGCGAGACAGGGCGATGACCGCTGGGCAACCCCTTAGACCGCTAGCCAAGCGATCGCCACGCCAAGGGCGGAACCCACAATGACTTGAATGGGGGTGTGCCCCAATAACTCCTTGAGGCGGGCTTCTGCCAATTCGTGCCCATCTTGGAAAAATTCATCAACAATTTGATTGAGAATGCGGGCTTGTTTGCCGGCCGCTTGGCGCACCCCAGCCGCATCGTACATGACAATGCAGGCAAAGACAACGGCGATCGCAAACTCAATGCTATCCCAGCCCCGCTGCAGCCCCACCCCAGTCGCCAGAGCAGTAACAAGGGCGGAATGGGAACTGGGCATCCCCCCCGTTTCCACCAGAACGCGGAAATTGAGCTTGCGGTGTTTGGCAATGTCAATCAGTAACTTGAGTATTTGGGCGATCGCGCTGGCGGCGAAAGCAACCCAGAGGACATGGTTAGCCAGTAGCTCACGAAGACCGTCCATCATAAACTTCGCAAGGGGATTACCACTATAGCGTAGCCTAGTGGTACGCGGAATTGCGGGTCTGTCCTTGAGATTATAATTGACAGCATGATTCTCACCTACGAGTACCGCATCCGACCCAACAACCACCAAGAAGCTGTGCTGCTACTCTGGCTAGAGCTGCTACGGCGACACTGGAACTACTGCTTGGGACAAAGACTCGATTGGTTGCATCGCACTCGCTGCTTCATTGATTGATGCTCTTTAGTTTCTCAGCCGATAGGCGAGATTCCTGAATATCCAACCTACTACTCTCAAGCAGCACAACTGAAACAGACGAAAGAATTATTTCCTGAGTACAAGCAGATTTATCACGAGGTACAACAACAGAATCTGCTGCGGCTAGATAAAGCATGGCAGCGTTGGCTATTTCCTGATACCACTGGCAAACGGAGTGGCAGACCCAAGTTTAAGAAAGAAGGGGAACTCCGCTCATTCACGTTCCCAAGAGTCAACTGTCCCAAAGCGGGTGTGCACATCACAGGACAGACCATCAAGTTCAGCAAGATAGGTGAGATGCCCATTATTCTGCACCGTCCTTTGCCAGAGGGATTTACGCCCAAAACCTGTACTGTTGTCCAGAGAGCGGATGGCTGGTATGTGTGCATCACGCTGGAGGACAAGACCGTGCCCGCACCTGCTCCAAAGGATAAATCCGAGATCAAAAACGCCACTGGCATTGACTTGGGGTTGAACAGTTTCTTGGTGACTGCTCAAGGAGAAATCGTTAATGACTGCGGCTGGTAATGTAGTCGGCGATCGCCTGCAAAGGAACGGCGGCTGCCCCATATACAGCCAACTCTGCCTTCGCCTCTGCCACCAAGCGTTCAGCCTCTTGGCGAGATTTTTCCAGACCCCACAGGCGGGGGTACGTCATTTTTTGGGCGGCCACATCTTTACCAACGGTTTTACCGAGGACATCGCGGGTCGAAGTAATGTCCAAAATGTCATCCACAATCTGGAATGCCAAGCCAATATTTGCCGCATAGCGCGACAGGCGGGCCACATCAGATTCATTCGCCCCCGTCAGTAATGCCCCAGAAACCACAGAGGCCTCCAGTAGTGCCCCCGTTTTGTGGGAGTGGATAAAATGCAGTGTTTCTAGACCAATGTTGGGCTGCCCTTCACACTCCAAGTCCACCACTTGACCGCCCACCAAGCCCGTTGCTGCCACCGCATGCCCCAACCGCGCCACAATTTTCAGCAGATATTCTGCGGGCACGTTTTTCGTTTGCTCCACCACATATTCAAAGGCATAGGCCAGTAAGCCATCCCCCGCCAGAATGGCAATATCTTCGCCATAGACTTTGTGATTGGTGGGCTTGCCGCGACGGTAGTCATCATTGTCCATAGCCGGCAGATCATCGTGGATCAGCGACATGGTGTGGATCATCTCTAGAGCACAGGCGGTGGGCATGGCCATTTCCACGGTGCCCCCCATCAGTTCACAGGTGGCTAAGCAGAGAATTGGGCGCAGCCGTTTGCCCCCCGCCATCAGTGAATAGCGCATCGCATCGTAAATTTTCTCTGGGTAGGCGACGGGGATCGAGGCTTCGAGGGCAGCTTCCACAAGGGCTTGGCGTTCTTTGAGGTAGGCCTTGAGATCAAATGTGCCGGCGGGATGAACTTGGGGGGGATCAGCGGAAATCATGAACAACTCCTCAGCGTGCGGGCGGCATAGAGGTCAATGAGAGCAGGGGCTTGTGCCAATTGTGACGGCGACAATAGCTCCATACAGTATTGTGCAACAACATGGCAACGGTCATCGGACCGACGCCCCCCGGAACAGGGGTAATATAACTGGCCACAGCACAGGCAGCCTCGTAGTCTACATCGCCCCAGAGACTTGATTTGCCGTCGGGGCGTTGAATGCGATTAATCCCGACATCAATGACCACTGCTCCCGGCCGAATCATATCGGCAGTAATCCGCCGTGGTTGTCCCATCGCTGTGACTAAAATCTCAGCACTACGGGTGACACTGGCGAGATCACGGGTGCGCGAGTGGGCGATCGTCACCGTTGCATTGGCGGTGAGTAACATCAGCGCAAGGGGTTTGCCGACCAAAATACTGCGACCTACGACCACTGCCGAGCGACCTGCAACATCAATGCCATAGGCGGCCAAAAGCTGCATCACTCCAGCAGGCGTACAACTGCGCAGTCCCGGTTCATCACGCACGAGCCGACCGAGATTTTCGGGATGCAGACCATCCACATCTTTATCGGGATGAATCGCGTATAGCAGGGGACGGGGATCAAGGTGGGGCGGCAGGGGCAATTGCAGCAGAATGCCATCTACCCGTTCGTCCTGATTTAGCTCAGTGATTCTGGCCAATAAATCCGCTTCTGTAATGGTGGCCGGTAAATGGGCACCAAAGGATTGAATCCCGACGCGGCCACAGGCCTGTTCTTTGGCACGGACATACACTGCACTGGCGGGATCATCGCCAACCCGCAACACGGCCAACCCGGGCGATCGCCCCCACTGGGCTTGAAACGTCCGCACATGATCAGCCAACTGGCGTTCAATGGACTGGGCTAAGGATTTGCCATCAAGGCAGGCAGCGGAGTTTGCAACCAAAGGACACCTTAAAATTGATCAATCACGAAAGTCTAGGGTTGAGTTGCCGAATGCGTTTCCATCGGTTGGCAACAACATCGAACTAGTTTACCCCAAATGGAGATCACGGGCGCCAGCTTTGATCAAGTTCTTTACTCAGTCGTACCAAGGACTTAACACTTGCTAGGGGCGATCGCCCGAAGGCGACGTTCGCTCGACTTGAATTTTGGCAATAGCAGGGGTGGTACACAGATACGTCAGCACATCCTCTGCACTCATCAGGCGCTTGAGCACCACTTGGCCAATGGTTGAGGCAGGGTCAGGATGGCTGGGCTTCACTTCTACCATGAGAACCATCTCCTCCACTTGGTACAGCCAGAGCTTTTCCTCCCCCTCTAGGATGTAGAGGCAGGTACGGGTGATCACAGGCGATCGCCGCCACGCTTGCTCATTCCAGAGGCCTTGGGGTTCCCAAACGCGGCCAATCTGCCACCCCTCAGTGAGGAAAAAGTATTTCATGCCACGGGTGGCGATTCATTCCCTTGGGCACTGGCGGTCTCCTCAGGTTCCATGGAATTAAAGCAAGCTGCCGCTATCAGCAAAAAAGGCGTTCCTGGCACTAGGGGTAAAATGAAGCCGACAACCCCAATAATCCCAAAAATCACACCAAGAACCATACGTGCTGTATTACGGATGCTTTTAGTCACAGGCATTCCTTTCGAGTTCCAATAGGCGAGGATGATTCACATCTAACCTAGCCTGAACCTTGCTTTTTCACAAGTTGCTGGTGCTAAGCTTTATCGAGAATCGCATCCCGTAGATCCATGCCGTCCATTTCTGCTTTGTAGAGGTTTGCCCCCTTAAAGTTGGCACGGCGGGCATTGGCCTTCGACATCTTGGCCGCAATGAGAACCGCATATTCAAAGTTCGCCTCAATGAGACTGGCACTTTCGAGAATCGCCTCTTGCAAAATTGCGCTCTTGAGATCGGCCAAGTGCAGGTTGGCCTGAAAGAGATTGGCACGGGTGAGGTTGGCATAGGCAAGGGTCGCTTCCACTAAACTCACTCGCCGCAGTAGCGTGCCCACCAAGTTGGCTTGGCGCAGATCGGCCATGGCAATATTTGACTTGTAGAGATCGGCACCCGCTAAGGTAGCCCGCTGTAAACAGGCACCCTGCAAATCCGCCTCAATCAGGTCACTCATGTAGAGGTTTGCGCCAGCCATGTAGGCATCCTTGAGCAAAGCGTTGCGCAGATCAGCCCCCGCTAAATTTGCCTGATCGAGATTGGTATTGGTGAGGTTGTAGAGCTCCAAATTGGCGCCAGTGAGATCGGCTTGTCCCAGATCAGGGCGAATATCACTGTTTTGCTCCCGCCATTGATTCCAAGCGGTAACCCCCTGCTTAAGAAGCTGAAGATGTTGGGGATTGGCCACGGCAGTTATCCTTGGGTACTCGGCTCAGTGTTTTGATAACCGTAAAAATCAATGCGATAGTCAACAATTTTCACGCCAGTTTTTGCTTCAATCTCAGCAATGAGAGAGGAGGGTAGCTCAACATGAACGTCAATAATTTTCTGGCTATCGAGACAATTGACATGGCTGTGGCTATCACTAATATTGCCGTAAAGGCGCCCATCAGCACGCTCAACACACTCAATAATGCCATGCTCGGAAAGGGCTTCGAGATTTTGGTACACCGACGTATGGCCGATATCTTTGCCTGCTTGATTCAGGCGATCGTAGATCTGCCGCGCTGAGAGGTGATCCTTGGCATCCCAGAGCAGTTCGAGAATGGCACGCCGCTGCCGACTGAGGCGCAATCCTAGGCGCTGACAGCGATCGATCGCATCCTCAAGGGAACGAATGGGGGGTAGGGGACTGGGAGCAGGAGACGTGAACACGGCGCTATCCTAAAAAATAAAATTCAAACAGCAGATTTTGCTTAGCTAAGTAGCTTATTGCGGTTAAATCGCAGTTTTAGGGTTATCCATTTGCTAACCTGTAGTCACTATGATAATCAATCCTTTGGTTATAATCAAATTTGCTCCTTGTCAAGGCTGTCAGCCGGTGTTTGAGACAGCAAATAAAACCCCAGAAAGGCAAACATCATGGCAGCGATCGCCTTGACCACTTTCACGGGAATCAATGTGGCAATCCCACTGCCCAAAAGCACACCGAAAAACGTTGTACACACCAAGCCAGAAGCCACGCCTAGAAAGACGGCGGTAGCGGAGCGGGCATTACTCCCCAAAGTAATCGCCACCAGTTGGCTCTTGTCCCCTAGTTCTGACAAGAAAACAATCGCAAAACTCACGGCAAAGGATTGCCAGTCCATCCAATTTCTCCAAAGGGGTTGCTGCTATAGGGCAGATTAACGGTATCGGCAGTTGCGGTCAACGATCACTGGTGGCTCAGGGTGGCAGGATCAGCTTAAAACCAGTTACAATTCTTAACATCAATTCTGCTTATAGCCCTGTTCAAAATGGCGGAGGTGCTCATGTTGAATACCACTACTGATGGATCGAGCGCGATCGCGCCGGACACCACCTCCTTGAGCAGTCTGGCACAAGCTTGGGCAAAGCGCTATATTACCAACCTCAACACCACCGCCCTTGCGGAGGATGATCCAGCGGTGGTTGCCCCTCGGCTCCTAGCCGAATTGCGCAATGCCAGTGTCAAGGCTTGGCAGCGCACCGAAGGCTTCTTGGCTGGAGAGATGATTCGTCATGGCATCCCAGCCGAACTGGTGGATCCTTGGAGCATTTCCAAAGACATCCATGACATTTATCAGCGCACCCTCAAACTCTACGAAGCGGGCAAGGGCACCCAGCAAATGACCGTCAAGGTGGCCAGTGCCATCAGTGAGATTCGCCGCCGCTATACAGCCGTCGATCCGCGGGTGATTGGCTTTGTCAGTATGCAGTTTCACCACACGGGGGTATTACTGCTAGAAGTGGCACCAACGAGCCAACGTCCCATCCTCAGCAGTTTCTTTAAGGTCATTGATGATCACCTCTACATGCCCTTGCACCGTGCCTATAACGCAGCAGCCAACTACGACTACAATCATCCGGCTTTGGCTTTAGTGCGTCATCTGTTGCCCCAGAGCACGGCGATCGCCACCGCTATTTGTGACCGTGTTGCCGAACTCAACCCCCAGCACCGCTGTTTCAGTGGCCCTTTGACCCAAGCCAGTGTGCGTGTTTCCAGTATTCGCGATGTCGAGATGTTCCAAATTTACCTCTGGGTGTGTCTTTTGGAGCAAAGCCTTGAGGCGCTGCAACGGGAACTCTTTCCCCTGTGTTTGATGCTCTATCCTTCCCTGAATGTGACATGGGAACTGGTATTTCAAATGGTGCATCTTTTGGGTAAAGAAATACAAATCCGTGCCGCTGGCTATGATACAAGTGTTTTTACCCCCTACTATCTATCTCTCCGAGAAATGTTTGATCCCAAGATTTTTCAAGGACTCCTATGATTCCCAATTTGCAGCAGGTTTCTCTCTCCCCCATTGCTATTGCGGGGTCTGGTCTGTGGGCGATCGCCCTCTACTGGGGCTTTTATCCCACGGGACAAGCCTTAATGCAGCGTTTAGTGACGTGGCTAGGGGGTGAAGCAAACCAAAGTGCCGAATTCTGGGCAGGGATGGTGGGGCTAATTCCCTTTATTCTGGTGGGGACGGGTTGCTTTATCCTCTGTAGTTTGGGCTTGGGGCAAAGTTGGGCCTTGAGTTTAGGCCTGATGGCAACCATCGGTGGGGCAATCTACGAACTTGGCCGGCGAGATGGCCAGCAATCTTAAGTTGGGTTGCGAGGGAGAATCCGCTAACATTTAGTTAATCTTTTGATTGCTCTCTAGTGTTTCCTGTACGGGAAGCGCCATTCATTGCCCTTGAGAATACTCACCGGTGATTCAATGAAAGCGTCTGCGGATGCCAGTTCTAACCAAGAAACGACACCGCCGCTCAGTTTGCTCCTGTTTGTTGCCAATCGGCCGGGCGATGAAGAGGAAACCGCTGCTATTCAAGCCCACATTCAGCAACTGCCCTCGAACTTTGGCTTTGAGTTAAAAGTGGTGCCCATTGGTGAGCAGCCCTATCTCCTAGAGGAGTACAAGCTGGTTGCCACGCCTGCCTTGATTAAAGTCCGTCCTGAACCGCGTCAAACCCTCGCCGGTCGCAAGTTGCTGCAAAAGGTGGACTATTGGTGGCCGCGCTGGCAGCGGGAAGTTGCCCTTGGCCTACAGGCAGATATGCAAAAGTCGGCAGCGGAGCAGTCTGATTGCTCGATGGAACTTAGCCGCCTAAAGGATGAGCTGTTTCAACTGCGCCAAGAGCGCGATCGCCTTGCCGAACAACTGCAATTCAAAGATCGGATTATTGGCTTGCTGGCTCATGAGTTGCGTAACCCCCTCACTGCTGTTGGCATTGCCCTTGAAACCCTAGAATCCAACCTTCAAGAAGAGAGCACTCAGCAACTCCAGATTGAGGACATCCAACGCCTGTTTCACCATGCCCGCAGTCAAACTCAGATGATGGGACAATTGATTACTGATCTACTCTTAGCGGCGCGCGGGCCTCAAGACAAGCTGCAAATTATGGCACGGCAACTGGATCTGCGACAACTGTGCCAAGAAACGGTTGAGGATGTGCGCCTCAATTTTGAACGTAAAAAGCAACACTTTACCACTGATATTCCCTTGGATTTACCCTTGGTCTATGGCGATGGCGATCGCATTCGTCAGGTGCTTGTCAACCTACTGGATAATGCCTGTAAATACACTCCCGAAGGGGGCAAAATTCACCTCAGTGCCTTTCACCGCATGACTCAAAAAGTGCAAGTGACCGTCTGTGACAGCGGTCCCGGTATTCCCATTGAGCAGCAGGAAAAGATTTTTGGCGAGACGGTTCGCCTTGATCGCGATCGCACCATTGAAGGCTATGGCATTGGCCTTGCCCTTTGCCGCCAAATTATTCGTATGCACTACGGCCAGATTTGGGTGGACTCCCAACCGGGAAAAGGCAGTTGCTTTCACTTCACACTGCCCGTTTATAGCTAGCGCTCTCCTTCCTTGACCATGCGGGCGATCGTTTCAGCACGCAGATAGGGATCAGGCCCAAGGGGCAAAATTTCGTAGAACTCGTTATCCGGCAAGCGCATCAGTTGTAGCGACTCCTGCTCGCGATAGATCACATAAACTCCCGGTGGCCAAGTTTTGGCACTGCGTACCGGCACCGGAATGTCACGACGCTCTTCTCCGACGCAGGCGAGGCGTACGACCTGTGTATTGGGACGATAGACCACCTTATCTTCATGGGTGCGGCGAAATAAAAAGCGATCCAAAACCTTGGGTAAGATCTCTGTTTCTGTGCCCCCCAATTGCAAATTCAACTCTAGCAACTTGTCTTCGAGGGTGAGTTCAATGATGTGGGGTTCAGGGACGAGGGGTTGGGAGTGAATCTCAGTGGTTTCTTGGGGCGGTTCGGCGGTGGGTTTCACCTTCTGGACGATTTGGCTGATGTATTCCAGATCGACCGTCGTGATTTTCTTAAAGGTGACAAACCAAGAGAGCAAACTAATGGCCACTCCCGGTTCCAATGTCCTAATCAAGGTTGCTAGATCCAAGTCATCAAGGCGAATGGCCTTAAGGGCAGCATCGGTTTGACCCAAGACAATGGCTGCATCCCCCGGACTGAGGTGTTTGAGGCTGCTGTAGAGCAAGCGCAGATCAATCGTTTCTTGGCAGCCTTGGGTTGAAATGCGGTAGGTGATGTCGTAGAGCCAATCGAGCGTCACCAAGTCATGGTTGAGCATCCAGAGGGCGACGTTAAAGGCAGTTTGAGGAAAAGCAGCTTGGGCAATGCTTTTGACAATGACTTGGGCGCGATCGCGCTGGAGCAAGGAGAGTAAGGCCGCCTGTTTTTCTGCCTTGGTCGTTAGTTCATGATAGCCAAGGAGCGCTTGGAACAGTTCTTGATCACTGGGCAGTAATCGAGTCGCCGCTGGAGGAGTCATAAACTTAGTGCCGCAGATTCATGTGACCCATTGCCCCTCACCCCATGATGCACGCTAAAAAAAGCAACGCTAGACCTTAATTCCACTATAGAGGCTGGCTCGCGTATCTATGCTGATTCCCCTACCTTTGCTTCCAATTGGCGCACTCGCTTGAGGAGATCTGGCAATTGCTTCACGGCCGCTGAGACCTTGAGGTAGAGGGTTTGATCCATGGCTGGAATCCCCCCCATGCGGCTATCTTGCGGGACAGAGCTACTGATGCCGGATTTGGCGGAGACAATGGTGCGATCGCCAATGGTCAAATGACCGGCTGCCCCCACCTGTCCCGCAAGAACGACATGATTACCAATATGGGTCGAACCCGCTAAGCCCACTTGAGCACAGAGAATTGCATTTTCACCAATAGTGCAGTTGTGAGCCACCATCGTCAGGTTGTCAATTTTCGTACCATTCGCCACAGTGGTCTCCCCGAGAGTGGCGCGATCAATCGTTGTGCCAGCACCAATTTCGACATCATTGCCAATGACCACGGTGCCCACTTGGGGAATTTTATAGTGACGACCATCGGGCAGGGGGACATAGCCAAAGCCATCACCGCCGAGGACAACACTATTTTGCAGGATGACGCGATCGCCCAATTGTACCCGCTCCCGCAGGGCACAGTGGCTATAGATACGGCAATCGGCGCCAATCACCACATCATCGTAGAGTGTGCAATGACTATCAATCACTGTGCGATCGCCAATGCGCACGCGATCGCCAATCACGGTATAGGCACCAATGGTCACCTCAGCTCCCAAGACCACATCGGCTCCCAGAATTGCTGTCGGGTGAATTTTGGCGGAGGGTTTGGGTTGCGGATAAAACCATTCAATACATTTGGCAAAGGCAAGGTAGGGATGGGGCACCCGCAGCAGGGGACAGGCTGCTTCCCCTTGAAAATCGGGACAGACAAACACAGCAGCCGCTTCCGTGGTCTGCAATAGAGCGGTGTACTTCGGATTGGCCAGAAAAGAGATATCCGTGGCTGTTGCTGTTTCTAAGGGGGCTACCCCCAACACTGGGCGATCGCCCTGCTCTGGACAGTCGAGGGTTGCCCCAAACCGTTCAGCTACGTCTGCCAACCGCATCTTGCCGTCCTCATCATCGAACTTGAGTTTTAGCTCAGTCTATCAGGTCTCGTTTATGAAACCGATCAAGAATTTAGTGAAATCGTTCATGCTGAACATTTTATCCTTTGCACGGGTGATATCCATTGAGTGGCAACTTTGTCAATGCGTTTGTTATATTTTTTAACACGTATGCCCGATAACATGGAGCAAGGAGTACGTTCTATGGAGCAACGCTTCCCCGAACTGAATGTTGACCTCAGCTTTGAACAGGAGTTTCAAATGCGGGTGATGGAGGAGCAAGTGAGTGCCATGAGCCTTCAGGAAGCTCGTGAGCTACTGTTGCAAGCCTCTCGCCTACTGATGATGAAAGACAACGTCATTCGCTCCTTGGTCAAACGCGCTGCCTAGGTCACAAATGTGTGGGACGGACCTCTTTCTCCACCTTGCTTCCTCCGTCGAATCAAGTAGGGGATATGGGGCTGCACCACAATTTTTCTGCCCAAGAGTCTTCACACTGGAAAAAGCTTTGTATCGGCGAATCACGCCCATCACTTTTTTCTAAGTTTTTTGTGAGTTTTCTGAAATCTCATTCATCAACCGCGTTTCAGATTGACAGCCCTTTTCTCATTTTTCAGTGCCCTACCACGCACGGGGCTGAAACTGCGGGTCGTTGAGAATTGTCACCCCATCCCCCGACTGCGCCAACACAAACAAGCCTTGCCGATAAGCATAGCGAGCCACATCAGGCGGCACAATCATCCCCGCCACAGCGCCCAAGAGTTTGGTGCCACGATACTGGTGAGCTAGACGGCGAAATTTCGCAATCCGCTCTAAATGTTCATCAACATCCCCTTGGCTGAGTTTTGTTTTCACTTCGACGAGAACGGCTTCATCCGTATTGACCACCAACAGATCAATTTCTAAACTCTCGTTGCCGTCTTGAAGAATCACATCGCTGTAGAGTTGAGAAACAGCAATTCCCCGACTCTGAAATAAGCGCAACACGGCTGGGCGTACTTGCCACTCCACAAACTCCCCAAGGCGATTGCCCAGTTTGCCAATTTGTTGGTTGAGCTGCCGTGCTTCTTCTCGCAATAAGCGTTCAGTCTCTTGGAACCGCCGATCTGTTTCTTGAAATTGCCGTTCAGTCTGCTGAAAAAGCCGATCTGTTTCTTGAAAACGTTGAGCCGTTTCCTGAAATCGCTGTTCAAGCTCTTGAAAACGCCGGTCAGTCTCTTGAAATCGCCGATCTGTTTCTTGAAATCGCCGTTCAGTCTCTTGAAAAAGCCGATCCGTTTCCTGAAATCGGCGTTCTGTTTCCTTTTGAGCCTCCACTAGCTCTGCCAATAATCGCCAAACATCTTCAGGGGTGTATGCCTGTGTCATTCTTGATTGATAATTGCCAACAAACTGGTGTGTACGCCCTACCATCATAACTTAGGAAACAATAGAGAAGCTTGGTAGCCTCAACGCCTCAGTGCGAGGGGACAAAACCCAAAAAGGACTTTAGTCCCAGAGGATATAATAAGAGTGAGGGCTGACCTTGGTGAAAAAAACAAGCAGTTAAAAGAAGACTACTGTAAAAATTATTTGCGATCGCTCCTAAGAGGTATTCATTTATGACTCGTTCACTGCTCCTGAGCGTGGTGTTGCTGGGGATATGTTATCCCTTAGCCACGTTGGCGACTCCCCTACCCCCAATCTTTAATCCCATTTCCCCAACCACTGGCTTTGAATCCTCGGAAATGAACCGCCTTTGGCAAAATCAGTGGCGTTCTAAAGACCGCCGCGAGGCGAGTACGACGCTGCAACCATCTCCTGACAAGGTGCTGCAAATTGAAGTGGATGGCCAACTCCTAACCCCTAGCCAAGCCCAACAACTCCTGCTGCGCCAAGAATAATCCTGAGGGGCTTAGATTATTAGCAGGAACATTTCACGTACTCGCTATGCCCTTAACCCGTCGTCAAACCCTCGGCCTCCTCGTCGGCAGTGCCGCTACACTATGGTTGCGATCGCGCTCAGCCATGGCTGAAGGGGAGCCGTCAGAAATTTATACGCTGCCGCCTTTGCCCTACGGCTACGATGCCTTAGAGCCAGTGATTGATGCGGAGACGATGCAGCTACACCACGACAAACACCATGCGGCCTATGTGAAGACATTGAACAAGGCACTGACACCCTACCGTCAATGGCAGGGGCTACCCATTGAGGATTTACTGCGCCACATTCGCCAACTACCCACCGCCATCCAACAGACCGTACGCAACCACGGTGGCGGTCATGCCAACCATTCCCTCTTTTGGCAAAGTATGGCACCGAATGGTGGCGGTCAACCCACGGGGGACTTGGCCACAGCAATTGCAACCACCTTTGGCTCGTTCTCAGAGTTTCAAACCCAGTTTCAGCAGGCGGGTCTAAAGCACTTTGGCAGTGGCTGGGTCTGGCTTGTGCTGACACCCCAAGGAAATCTGGCCATTACCACTACGCTGAACCAAGATTCGCCGTTGATGCAAGGGCAAGTGCCGATCTTGGGCAATGATTTGTGGGAACATGCCTACTACCTGACCTATCGCAACCGTCGCGATCAGTACCTAGAGGCTTGGTGGCAGGTGGTTAATTGGCCTTGGCTGAGCGATCGCTACGCCCAGACGCGCGCTCTTTTGGCTTAGTTAGGAGTGCCTGCTCATGGCGATCGTAGGCATCAATAATTCGCTCGACAAGGGGATGGCGAATCACATCCCCCTTGGTTAGATAACAAAACGCGATCCCTTCGACATCTTCGAGAATTTGCGTAGCCACACTGAGCCCGGAGGTTTGATGTTCTGGTAGGTCGGTTTGCGTCAAGTCTCCCGTCACCACCAAGCAGGAGTTGAAACCAATGCGGGTCAAGACCATTTTCATCTGGGCAGGGGTGGTGTTCTGTGCCTCATCGAGGATGACAAAGGCATTGTTGAGGGTACGCCCTCGCATATAAGCCAAGGGCGCCACTTCAATCACCCCCCGCTCCATCAGGTTACTAATTTTCTCCGGCTCCACTAGTTCGTAGAGGGCATCGTAGAGGGGGCGCAAATAGGGATCAATTTTTTGCTGTAAATCTCCCGGCAAAAAGCCGAGCCGCTCCCCCGCTTCCACTGCCGGCCGTGTCAAAATCAACCGCTCATAGGTACCCGACAGTAGCGCTTGGACGGCTAGAACGGTAGCCAAGAAGGTTTTGCCGGTGCCCGCTGGCCCAATGCCAAAGGTGAGTGTGTGGCTGCGAATCGCTTGAATGTACTGGCGCTGGCGAAAGGTTTTGGCACGAATAATGTCGCCGCGACGGGTGCGAGCCAGAATATCCTGTTGCAGCTCTTGGAGGGCTTCCCGCTGTTGGGTATCGTAGGCATGGCGGACAGTGAGAATATCTACCCCGGACACAGGACGCCCCTCGCGCCAGAGGGTACCGAGGTCTTGAATCAGTTGTTGGCAGAGTTGGATTTGAGCAGGGGTGCCAGTGATGTAGAGATCCCGTCCCCTTAAAACAAGGGTCGCCCCTGTTTGGGCGGCAAAGATGCGCAGGTTGGCTTCTTGCTCACCGACAAGGGCGATCGCACTCTCAGTGCTGTGGAGGTCAATCGTGAGGCTTTCCCTCGTGGTCATACCCAAGGCTTAGCGATTGCGCTTGCGGGCGGCCTCCTGTTTGCGTTTGCGGCGTAGGCTGGGTTTTTCGTAACGTTCACGCCGTTTGACTTCCGAAAGAATGCCCGCTTTTTGGATTTTTTTCTTGAATCGCCGTAGAGCGGACTCAATGGATTCGTTTTCACCTAAACGCACTTCAGACACGCGCTAACTTTGCCTCCTTGATGATGGATAAGAACGACGACGGGAGCGCCGAGGGCGATCGCTCCCTTGATGATCTATTTTAGGCGTACTTTTGGCATCGTCATAGACATCTAAGTAAACCTGCTGACCGGCGGCTTGGGCAGCAGCCTGTAGAACCGCTCGAATGGCATGGAGATTGCGACCGCCACGGCCATAGACGCGACCCTTATCCTCGCCAGCAAAGGCAAGGCGTACCCAAATGCGAGAATTGGCAGGGGAAAACTCCGCATGCAGCCGCAGGGTTTCCGGTGCTTCCATAAAGGGTTCTAACAGGAAGCGAATCAAGGCAGCGTAGTTGGGGGCAGCCGACTCAGTCATTGCCTATTTTTTGGCAGTTTCGGGGAGAAGATTCGCTTTGACAAACAGCCGCCGCACGGTATCTGTGGGTTGTGCGCCCTGCGCCAAACGCCGCTTGATAGCCTCTTCCTTGAGGCGCACTTCATCACGGATCGGATCATAGAAGCCCAGTTCTTCAAGGGCACGCCCATCGCGGCGATCCGTATTATTCATGGCCACAATCCGATAGGTGGCGTTCCGTTTTTTGCCGTAGCGTTTGAGACGCAGTTTAATCATGTCAGCCTATGGAGATAAAAGGGGCAGGTTTTTATCGACAATTTTCTAGTATAACGGACATCCCAAATCGGGTAAAGTAGATTGCGGTTCGAGTTGAGCACTGCCGATGACAAAGACAGCATGGTTATTTCCCGGCCAAGGGTCGCAACATCCAGAAATGATGGCGGATTTGCTGACGGCCTATCCCCCAGCCAAGGAGCGGTGCGCACAGGCAGCGGCTATTTTGGGGTGGTCGGTCATTGACTGCTGTGCAGGTCGTATCGGTAACTTAGATCAAACCCTCTATACCCAGCCCAGTTTGTTTCTGGTGGAGAGCTTGCTGGTGGATGCCCTCAAGGAACGGGGGGCAAAGGCAGATTTTGTCGCGGGGCATAGTCTCGGCGAATATGTTGCCCTCTATGCGGCGGAGGTTTTTGACTTTACAACAGGACTGAAGTTAGTGCAGCGGCGAGCCGAACTGATGAATGCCGCTGGGGGGGGCAAGATGGTGGCCTTGATTGGCTTTGACCGCGAGCAGTTGCAAGAGGCGATCGCCAGCACGCCCGATGTGGTTCTGGCCAATGATAACCATCCGGGGCAGGTGGTGATTTCGGGGCTGCCGGCAGCGGTGGACGCGGTGCTAGGCAAAATTAAAGTGAAGCGAGCCGTTCCCTTGAATGTGAGCGGGGCTTTTCATTCCCCCTTTATGGCGGAGGCCGCAGCCACGTTTGCCACGCTGCTGGAGGAGTGCACCTTCCACGAGGCGATCTTTCCCGTCTTGAACAATGTCGAACCTGAACCAACCACGGATGCAGCGGTGATCAAGGCACGGTTGCGATCGCAGATGACCGGCTCGGTGCGGTGGGTGGACACCTGTCATGCCCTTGCGGCAGCGGGGGTGACCCAAGCCCTTGAAATTGGCCCCGGCAACGTACTGGCCGGCTTGGTTAAACGCACGACCCCCGAGATCACCGTTACGAGCATTGCCACGATCGCTAGTTTGGAGAGCCTTGGGTGAGTCGCGATCGCGAGCCGCTGATCAGCCTGCTCCTCTACCATCTTTTCAAATGGTCAGTGGTGAGTCCACTCCTGCACACCTATTTTAGGGGGCGCATCTATGGTGCCCATCAGGTACCGCTGCGAGGACCACTGGTGGTAGTGGCCAATCATGCCAGCTACTTTGATCCGCCCCTGATTTCCAACTGTGTGCGCCGACCAGTGGCTTGGATGGCTAAGGAGGAATTGTTCCAGATTCCCATTTTTCGGACATTGATTCGGTGGTATGGTGCCTATCCTGTGAAGCGGGGAGCCGGCGATCGCCGCGCATTGCAGGCCGCCCTCAAAGCCCTAGAACAGGGTTGGGCGGTGGGGGTCTTTTTGGAGGGCACCCGCACCAAGGATGGCCGTATTAATGACCCAAAACTAGGGGCAGCACTAATTGCCGCCAAAGCCCAAGCCCCCCTCTTACCGGTTTGTCTTTGGGGGACACAGGAGATTCTCAAGAAAGGGACATTTCCCCGACCGGTTCCGATTACGGTGCGCATTGGTGCTCCGATTCCGCCGCCAGCTTCGGGCGATCGCGCTGCCCTAGAAGCGGTCACTCAGCACTGCTGCGACGTGATCCACCGTCTCCATGACTTGGGTCGCTAGAGCAGACCATCCTTAGTCGCCATCAATTTGAGGAGATCCACCACACGGCAGGAATAGCCCCACTCATTGTCGTACCAGGCCACCACCTTAAAGAAATTGGCATTGAGTTGGATCCCCGCTGTGGCATCAAAGATACTGGAGCGGCCATCACCAATAAAATCACTGGAGACAACGGCCTCTTCGGTATAGCCGAGAATCCCCTTGAGGTCTCCCTCAGCCGCTGCCTTCATTGCCGCGCAAATCTCGTCATAGCTCGTGGCCTTCTCCGTTTTGAAGGTCAAATCCACCACTGACACATCGGGCGTAGGAACGCGAAAGGCCATCCCGGTCAACTTGCCCTTGAGTTCCGGCAACACCAGTGTCACTGCTTTAGCAGCGCCGGTAGAGGCGGGAATAATATTTTGGCCAGCACCCCGGCCGCCGCGCCAATCCTTCTTACTGGGGCCATCCACCGTCGGTTGGGTTGCAGTGACAGAGTGCACTGTGGTCATTAACCCCTCAGCCAGCCCAAAGGTTTGATGGAGTACCTTCGCCACCGGTGCCAAGCAATTTGTGGTGCAACTGGCATTGGAGACAATCACATCCACCGCTGGATCAAAGGCCGCATCATTAACACCGACGACAATTGTTTTCACCTTATCGGCATCCTTGGTGGGGGCTGAAATCACCACCCGCTTGGCACCCGCTTGTAAATGCTGAGCTGCCCCCTCATAGCCCGTAAATAAGCCAGTGGACTCAACGATATAGTCGGCGCCAACCGATCCCCAAGGCAGTTCTGCGGGATTGCGAATGGCCGTACAAGGAATGAACTTGCCATCAATTTCGATGCCCTCTGCCGTGGCCTTGACGGTTCCGGGATAAATGCCGTGGGTGGAATCGTACTTAAAGAGGTAGGCAAGGTTATCCGCAGGCACGAGATCGTTAATGCCGACAAACTGAATATTGTCGTAGGCAAGACCTGCCCGTAGCACCAAGCGGCCAATGCGGCCAAAGCCATTAATACCGACTTTCAAGGTCATGAAAACTCTCCCAAGGCAATCAACTAATAACGGGGTAGGGTTGGATCCACTGCCGCAGCATAGGCATCAATCCCACCGACAATGTTCTTCACATTACGGAATCCCTGCTGAATCAACCAGTGACCCATTTGCGCCGATCGCACACCGTGGTGGCAGAGGACCAAGGTTTCCCGATCTGGATCAAAGAGCTGGCAAATTTGGGGCGACCATTGGGGAAACGCACTCAAGGGCAAAGGCGTAAAGTGAGGAAGATGGACGATCGCCCACTCCTCTGGTTCCCGCACATCAATGAGTTGCAAGGTATCCGCCTCTGTGGCTAGGCGTTGCGCCAATTCCACCACTGTGATTTGTCCTAGCATGGTTTCCCCTTGATTCTAGGGGGATAGATCGGGGATCGTATTGAAATCATCCTTAAGATTCACCTGCCGGCGGTAGGCTTTGGTAGGCCACCTCAATCACCGTTGGTTGATCAGCCACTTGGGGCACATCCAGTACTGCCGTATTCACCAAGTTAAAGAGGGGATTGGCCAAGATACCCGCTAAGGAGGTGGCAATCACCGTCATCACTAAACCCACCTGCAAAGGACGCATACCAAAGCTTGACCAAGACACCTCTGGGTAGTTTTGCACGGCTGGCGACATTTCTTGGGGTTCCTTGACCACCATCATCTTGACGACGCGGATGTAGTAGTAAATCGAGATCACACTCGTTAATAAACCCAGCAGCACCAGACCATAGGCACCCGCTTGCCAGCCCGCCCAGAAGAGGTAAATCTTACCAAAGAAGCCAGCCAAGGGAGGAATGCCGCCCAAGGAAAGCAGACAGAGGCTCAGGCCAAGGGTAAGCAGGGGGTCTTTTTGATAGAGGCCGGCATACTCACTAATTTGATCGGTACCGGTGCGCAGAGAAAAGAGAATGACACAGGTAAAGGCACCAAGGTTCATGAAGAGGTACACCAGCAGGTAAAAGAGCATACTGGCATAGCCTGCCTCAGTGCCAACGACAAAACCAATCATCACAAAGCCCGCTTGGCCAATGGAGGAGTAGGCCAGCATCCGTTTCATACTGGTTTGGGCAAGGGCAACCACATTGCCGAGAATCATGCTCAGGATCGCCAGCACCGTAAAGATGAGTTGCCATTGATCGGTGACACTGGGGAAGGCCAAGGTCAAAAAGCGAATGGCAAGGGCAAACCCAGCCGCTTTGGAGCCAACGGAGAGAAACGCAACCACAGGCGTAGGGGCACCCTCATAAACATCCGGCGTCCATTGGTGAAAGGGCACCGCCGAAATTTTGAAACTAATGCCGGCAATGACAAACACCAAGGCCACCACCAGACCCAAGGACTCCGCCGAGAGCGCTTGGGCAATTTCTGGTAATTGGGTGTGCCCACCGGAGAGGCCATACAACAGTGATGAGCCATAGAGGAAAATGGCAGAACTGGCCGCACCAATCAGGAGATATTTCAAGGCGGCTTCGTTGGAGCGGCTATCGCGCTTGGTGTAGCCGGTGAGCAAATAGGAGGCAATACTCAAAGTCTCTAGCGCCACAAAGATAAACACCAGTTCTTGGGCGCCGGCAATGAACATGCCCCCCACCGTGGCCGTCAACAGAATCGTCATAAATTCGCCGAGGGAACTGCCCGTTTGCTCAACATAGCGAATGGACATGAGAATCGTGCCCAAGGCTGAAAGGGCAATGAGTCCCCGGAAGAAGAGGCTGAGGTGATCGGAAATAAAGCTGCCAAAAAAACTGACGGTGTCGGGCTGAGTCCACAGGGGAATCATCGTGGCGATCGCTCCCCCTAAACCAACAATGGCAAAGTAGGGGGTCCAGCGATCGGCTTGGCGTCCCTGAATCAAATCTGCTAAGAGGACGACGAGCAGCGTCACAATCACAATGGTTTCCGGCAAAATGGTGCCTGCATTAAGCTGTCCGGCCAGTGTCACCAAATCCATAACTCTTTACGCGCCTTGATGGAATCCCCCATATCTTATCATTCAGATTTTCATTTCACTGTTTGCCAGCGATCGGCTTCTACTTATGAGTGGGATTAGTTTTTACCAATCTCGCTGACTTGCGGATCCGGTTCCCAAATTTGAATCAGGCCACTGGCATGGGCAGCAGCAATTTGTTTGCCCCTAGGGTGCATGGCTAAGCTGGTAATTGCCCCGAGGCGTTGATTGGGAATGCGAGCAAAGGACAAAAGACCTTGACCTTGGTCTTGCCAATACCATAGGCGCAATGTTCCGGCTTCACTGCCAGACGCTAGCAATGACTGATCTGCTGAAAGAACGACCGCCTCAATGGGAGCCATTAACTGCTGACAAAAGACTTCCCGTTGCTGGGGTACCTGCCAGATGCGCATACAGCCATCGTGCCCCCCACTGATCAATAAGCCGCCCTGAAGTGCGAAGACTAGAGATTGGACGGGATAACCATAGCGCTGCTGTCCAAGGGTAGCCCATGGCTTTGGCGTTGCAGCATCCACCAGCCGAATGGTGCCATTGTTGAGACCACAGGCTAACCAGTGACCATCGGGACTCCAAGCAAGGGCGCAGATATGACTTTCAAAGCTCAGTAAACCAATTTGAGCTTGCTCTTCCACGTGCCACAACCGCAATGCTCGATCCTGCCCACCACTGGCAATGAGGGGCAAGTGAGGATGAAAGGCAAGGCAAGTGATCGGGGCGGTTTGCCCTCGTAAGGGAATCTGGCGATCGCTCAAACGGTGCCATACTTTGAGTTGAGCCTGCTCTAAAGCAATTGCGAGCCATTGACCGTCGTGGCTAAGAGCAAGGGTACGAATATCATTGCCAAATTGCCCTAGGGTCATCAGATATTGACTTTGCAACCAAAAGGTGGGTGGCAATCCCAAACCCGCCGCAATGAGTTCACCACTCGGACTAAACAGGACGCTTCTGGGAATGCCGCTGACCTGTAGCCGCACATGGGGCGACCACGAAGAATCTTCATACTGAAGGCATCCCCGACAATGGAGTAGGGGTAGAAGGACAGCCTCTAAAAAGTCCTGAGCTAAATCTGGATCGGCATTGAGGTGCAGCAGTTGTTGCCATAGGCCTTCACCGAGTTGGTATAGCTCATCCAAAACCAAGGAATTGTTGGCTTGAGCGCACAAATTCCACATGGATTCAGTCGTCATCAAGAGTTCTGCCAAGACCTTGGCTGGAAGCTGTTGTTGCCCCAGACACTTTGTAAAAGCGGCGTGCCTATTCGGATTGAGGTAGGAGGCCACCTCTTGTCGGACAATAGTTTGCAGCGCGGGTGAGAGTGGCTGGGAGGGCAAGTTAATCGCTGGTTTATTGGCATCTAAGGCTTCAAGCACCTCAGCAACCGATTGAAAGCGATCGCGATAGTCATAGCAGACCATCCGATCCAAAATACTGGCCAATGTTTCATCAACCGAGCTTTTTAACTGTGATCGCCAATCCAATTCACCGTCTTTGGTATGGTAAACCAAGTCATCGGGGGCACATCCTGTGAGGGCTTGCAGGGCAATGATCCCCACGGCGTAAATATCGCTAGCAAACTTTGGCCGACCGGCAAATTGTTCCACCGGCATATAGGCAGGAGTACCAATAATTCGCGAGACACGGGTGCGACCGTTGGTTAATACTTCCGTTGCCGGCAGTTCTTTGACAGCCCCAAAGTCAATAATCACAATCTGGCGATCGCTATGGCGGCGGAGCAAGTTATCCGGCTTGAGGTCACGGTGAATCACCTGTTGGTCGTGAACAGCTTTGAGCGGCTGTAGGATTTCAAGCAACAGTTGCCGCACCTGTCCTGAAGACCAAGGTTCACCTTCACGAATTTCTGCGCTCAAGGGTGTGCCATCAATGAATTCCTGAACAATAAAGAAATTTTGATCTTCCTCAAAATGGGCATAGAGGGCGGGAATTTGGGGATGACTGCCCAAGCGATGCAGTTGTAGTGCTTCAATTTCAAACATTTGCCGCAAAATCGGCAGTGTCTGTTGATCCACCTCTGTCATGCGAAGCTGCTTGACAACGCAAGGTTGATCAAAACACAGTTTATCCACGGCACGGTAAGTGATGCCAAACCCACCGCACTCGGACAAAACCGCCGTTGTTTGGTAGCGATTTTGCAACAGTCTGAAGTTGGTCATTATTCGCTGATTGGCTTGATTGAGCAACTCTTGTTCTAGCAATCTATCGCATCAATACCCGCAAAGAGCCGCGATCTCCATCTAGCTCAGCCGCCACCCCCACGGGTAATGCAGCATTGACCCCCTCATGGCCAAAGGGCAAGTCACTGACAATGGGAATCCCCAAATCCCCCAAGCGATCGCCCAAAACCTCAATCACGCGAAAATTGGGTTGGGTGGTGGCATCCTCACAGCGACTAAAACGCCCGAGAGCAATCCCCTTAATCTGATGCAACAGACCACTGCGGCGCCACTGCGTCAACAGGCGGTCAATGCGATAGGGGGCTTCACCCACATCCTCTAGGGCCAAGATCACATTCTCAAAAGCTGGGCAATCAGGCGTTCCCAGTAGATGCGTCGCAACTGTTAAATTCCCCGCCAAGAGACGACCCTGCACCACACCGCCCCCCCAACCGGTTCCGGAGAGCGGCTCTAGGGGTTTGCCCCGCACCAGATCAAAAAGCCGCTGCTGACTCCAAAGAGGTTCTGCCGCTAGCGTGGTGAGTACTGGGCCATGGACACCGGCCACCCCTTGGGCAGCATAGCTCCACAGCAGAGCCGTAATATCCGAAAAACCAATCAGCCATTTCGGCGACACCGCTGGCCACTGCCACTGCTCCAACAGACGAGTCGCCCCAAATCCACCCCGCCCGCAGAGAATGCCCTTAATAGAATCATCTTGCAATAAGTGCCGCAGGCGATCGCGCCGCTGTTGATCGGAACCCGCAAGGTAGCCCCAGCCTGTAAAGGCAGCTTCATCGACAATCACCTCATAACCCTGGGCTTGCCAACAGGCCACTCCCTGCCAAAAAGGTTCCCTTTGGCGGAGGACACCACTGGGAAAGGCGACGGCAAGGCGATCGCCCGGCTGAAGCGGCGGCGGTAATGTTGCAAAGACGGTCACGTTAGAAAAAATTAGAATTGCGGTAAAACTGCAAGCGCCCCGTGCCGATATTTTGACCCATGGCGCGATCGCCCCCCCGAGGAAAGGCGGTCACAGCAAAAAGATACGTCCCATCCCATTGGGGATTGCGCACAGGAGCAACCTCAACCCGCAGGTACGACCCCGGTGGCACAGGGGGATCAAAGGTCACTGTGAGCAGCGCTGAATTGCCATCAAAGGTCACCTCGCCCAAGGGAATCGACTGGCGGGAGCGATCGCCGATAAAGGCACGGGTACGTTGGGGCAAAAAGTAAATCGTCTCAATGCCGGGCAGTTGCTGAATGTCAAGACGAGCCAGGGGTTCGCCTGCGGTAGTTGGTATCTGCACAATGAAGTTGTAGGTGGTATTCGTCAGCCACACTTGAGGATAGCGGGTATTGGCTTCAATAAAAATGGGCGGCTGATCAAAGGCCACCCGACCATCAGGAAACTCAACCCCGAGGCTCTGAGGGGTCAAAGCAGCTATGCCAACAAGGGCGATCGCTAGGAGCCGTCCCATGCCTTATTTACCCCGCGAGGGGGGTTCTGTGCCGTGGGCGATCGCGCTACTACAGACCCAGTTTTCCGGCAGGCCGGGGTAACCGCGCCGCAACGCCTCTGGACAAATGGTATAGATCGTCAGTTGGCAATCAATCAGTTGCAGACCATACTTCTCCGTTTGCTTCAAGGCCTGCTTGAGAATAGAGTCATTATCAAACTCGGTCGTGCGGTTACATTGCACACACACCATGTGGTGATGGTGGTGCGGAGACATTGTATTGAGTTCGTAGTGCTTGTGTCCCTCAGCCAGTTCCAACTCCCGCAGAATACCCATCCGTGACATCAACTTCACAGTGCGATAAACGGTGGATAAACTAATGGAGTGTCCCTGTTTGCGCAACTCATGGTGCAGGTCTTCAGCGCTCAGGTGATTGCCCTTAGGCAGATTCTGGAAAATATTGAGAATGGTTTCTCGCTGTGGCGTCAACCGCCAGCCCTTCTCATTCAGTTCTGCCTTTAAGGCTGCTGCTGTATAAAGTGGCATAGGAGATTCGCTTGATCTGCCGATATTGGTTTGCATGATAGCCGACAACAAGTGTCATTTGCAACAACCGCAACTTATTGAGAATAATTACAATAGTTTTACTGAACTTTCTGCAAATCAGTTGCAACGCCTAAGCAGAATCCAAGCAATCATCAATGGGTTGAATAGTCTAGAACCCAGTTCAAAAACCAATTTTTAATTTGTTTGCCGTTGCGGCTTGGGTCGCTGGAATTTTGACATCGGGGTAAAGTCTTCGACGGGCACATCCTTGAGCGCTTGACTCATGAAATCCCGCCAAATGGGTGCCATAAAGCCACCCCCCGTTGCTCCCTGCCCCAAGGGCGCATAGTTGTCATTCCCTGCCCAAACAGCCGCTGCGAGTTGCGGCACATAACCAACAAACCAAATATCCCGCTCCGAAGAGGTAGTACCTGTTTTCCCTGCGGCGGGTCGGCCAATGTTGGCTGCTGTCCCTGTCCCACTGGTGATCACACTCTGCATCGTATTGTTTAGGGCGGCAGCGGCCCAAGGATCAAGCACGAGTTTAGGGCGCGGTGTGTGATCCAAGAGCAAATTGCCATTGTTATCGGTGACTTGAATAATCGTCGTGGTGGGGGATTGCCAGCCATTGTTAGCAAATGTGGCATAGGCAGCGGCCATTTCCAAGGGCGTGAGATCCACAGCCCCCAAAGGCAAGGAGACGACAGGAAGCATGGGACTGGTAATGCCAAGGGTACGGCAAATTTCAATCACGCGCTCAATGCCCACCTCTTGGCCAAGCACAATCGCAGGAATATTGCGGGATGTGGCCAAAGCCATGCGCATGGACATCCCACCCATAAAGGAGCCATCGTAATTTCGCGGCACATACCACCCACTGCCATCGCGATACCTAACGGGTGAGTCGTTAATTCCAGAATCGGGCGTGTATTTGCCACTGGCATAGGCAGCATAAAAGACAAAGGGCTTAAAGGCAGACCCCGGCTGACGCATCGCTTGGGTGGCGCGATTAAACTGACTGCGGTTGTAGTCCACACCGCCCACAAGCGCTTTGACATAGTGCGTTCGTGGATCCACCGCCGCCAAGGCCAACTGATCGGCGCGCACACCACTGCCCCGTAGGGTTTGATAGCCGCGTTGGATTGCCTCTTCGGCCATTTTTTGCACCTTGACATCAAGGCTACTTTGTACCCGCATTCCCCCACGGATGACCGCTTCACGACCAAATTGGCGGGTCAACTCCTGCAAGACAGCATCCGTAATCCAAGGGCTACGACTGCGCTGGAAGGAGGTAATTTCCCCCAGCTTGATCGGTTCTTGGGCAGCGGCAGCCGCCTCTTGGGGGGTAATCCAATCCAATTCCACCATCCGATCCAGCACCAATTGCTGTCGTTCCTTGGCGAGGTCAAAATCCACAAAGGGGCTATAGGCCTCTGGTGCTTGAATAATGCCAGCCATCATGGCGGCTTCGGCAAGCGTGAGATCAGCGGCATTTTTTTTGAAGTAGCTTTGGGCTGCGGTTTGTACGCCGTAGGTATTGTGTCCCCAATAGACCTGATTGAGGTACATCTCCAAAATTTCGTCTTTGCTGAAGATCTGCTCGAGGCGCATCGCCAGAACAGCCTCAGCCACTTTACGGCTGATGGAGCGATCTTGAGATAAAAAGAGATTTTTCACCAATTGCATCGTCAGGGTAGAGCCACCCTGTACGGTACGCCCCGAGGTGAGGTTGACCATCAAGGCACGGGAAATACCAATGGGATTAATACCGCGATGCTGGTAGAAGCTACTGTCTTCGATCGCCATCACAGCCAGCTTCAAATTGGGTGAAATTTCGCTGAGGGGAACGACTTCGCGGTTTTCTTCATCGTGAAGGCTGACAAGGAGGGTGCCCTTGGCATCGTAAATGTGCGTCGTTTCACTGGGAATGTAGCCCCGCAGCGATCGCACATCCGGCAGATTCCGAAAGCTAATGGCCAAGCCCAGCAGGCCACCCCCGATCGCCGCACAACCAAAGGTCATCCCGACAAGAAAGGTGCGGTTGGCAATTCGCAGTACCCCACGCCAGAAGTTTTCATCTTGGGGGCGGGTTTGGGAGGGGTGTTTGCCAAGGGTAGTAGTGGACACGACAGTCGCTTCCTCACGCCAATTATTTTTTACTTCGTATATGATTTTTTTATTGGGATAAAAGTAAGGGATGGCAAAATTGCCGCGCGATCGCAATTGATTGCTATCATAGCCATCCTAGACCAGAAAATGTCCTCACCCAAATCAAATGCCCAATCCAATGCCCAATCAAGTGATGTCTTCAGACCTTGAGGCCACAATTGCACGGTTACAGCGCGGCGTTGTCGAAACGTTTCCCCATGTCCCTGATTCCACCAAACCCGAAGAAAATCTCTGGGCCTATTTGCGGCAAACGGAGCGCCCACTGCGAATTAAGTTTGGCATTGACCCTACGGGCAGTGAAATTCACCTCGGTCATAGCATTGTCCTACGCAAGTTACGCCAGTTTCAGGATGCGGGGCACTGTGCCGTGCTGATTATTGGTGACTTTACGGCTCAAATTGGCGATCCCACAGGAAAGTCGGAGGTGCGCAAACAACTCACCCCTGAGGAGGTAGCAGCCAATGTGCAAACCTACCTTGAACAGGTGAAGCCTATTTTGGATTTTGAGACCCCCGGCCGCTTAGAAATCCGCTACAACTCGGAGTGGCTCGCCAAACTGGATTTGCGCAAAATTCTCGAGCTACTGGGAACGATGACTGTCAGCCAAATGCTGGCCAAGGAGGGGTTTGCCGAACGCTACGCCAACGAAACGCCCATTTTTCTCCATGAGTTTCTCTATCCATTGATGCAGGGCTATGATTCAGTGGCAGTGGCCGCAGATGTCGAGTTGGGGGGGACGGATCAAAAGTTCAATATTGCTGTCGGTCGCGATTTACAGCGGCACTTTCGCTTGCCCACGGTGCAGTTTGGCCTATTGATGCCGATCCTAGTGGGCACCGATGGGGTACAGAAAATGTCCAAGTCCCTTGGCAACTATGTGGCGCTTACGGAGTCGGCAGCCAGTATGTACTCCAAGCTCGAAAAAATTCCCGATGCCTTGGTGAACCAATACATTGAGTTGCTCACGGATTTGCCCTTGGACAGTTTGCCCACCAATCCCCGCGATCGCCAGAAAGCCTTGGCCCTAGAAGTCGTGAGTCAATATCATGGCCGCGATCTCGCCCTGCAAACCCAAGCGGAACTCGCCGCGATCGTCACCCAAGGGCAAACAGCACAGGCGGGATCAATTCCAGAGTATTCCCTTGGGGAGTTTCAGTTTCCTGTGAAGCTGACCTATGTACTCAGTCATACCAAGCTCTGCCCCAGTAGCAGCGAAGCACGGCGGCAAATCCAAGGGGGTGGCGTCCGCCTCAACAGTGAAAAAATTACCGATGTGGACTTTACCCTCACCGCACCGGAACCCTATGTCAACCAAGTGCTGCAAGTGGGCAAGAAAAAATTCCTGCGCTTTGTGCCCTAGGTGCTTTTTCACCTTCTCTGCCAAGATTCATTCAAGATAGAGATAGAACGTTCAGGGGAGAGCGCAGATGAGTGAGCAGGAATTTCAAGCCAAGGTACTCAGTGAGTTGCAAGCATTGCGCACAGATGTGGAGAAACTGCAAGCAGATGTCACTAATCTTCAGACTGACCTACACAAGCTGCAAAGTGATGTGAGTGAGTTAGCCACTCAGGTGAAAAATCAAGAGTACAAGTTTGAGGTCTATCAACGGGGAACTGATGCCATGGTGCGGATGGCAACAACGATTATTATTGCGGCGGCATCAGTAGTGGTTCTGTCGAGTCTTTCCCCGGCGATTACAGCACTTGTGAGCGCGATCGCCCACCAAGGGAATTAACTGCAACGATGACCCTAGGGCTGGTTCCACGATTCGTTAAAATCTTCTTATTTATTGGCTTGATGCTCTTGAGTAACAGTTTGGCTGTGATTTTTCCCCTGCACACGGTAGAAGGACTCGGTAGTGGTGTGACCAAAACGGTTTTAGACAATGGCCTCACGGTGCTGATCAAAGAGATTCCCACCGCACCCGTCGTCAGTTTGCAGGTGTGGTATCGTGTGGGTTCTCGCCATGAACCCAAGGGAGAAAACGGGATTGCCCACCAACTAGAGCATTTGATGTTTAAGGGCACCAAGAGCCGTCCCGTACAGTTTGGTCAGTTGTTTTATGCCCTTGGCAGTTCTTCCAATGCCTTTACCAGCTACGATATGACCGCCTACCACCACACAGTGCGGGCTGACCAACTGGAGCCACTGCTGATTCTCGAGGCGGATCGCCTGCGCAATACCCTGATGACCCCCGATGCCCTTGAGAGTGAAAAGCGAGTGGTGATCTCGGAGCTGCAAGGCTATGAAAATAGCCCTGAATATCGCCTCAGTCGTGCCGTAATGGCAGCCCTCTATCCCCATCATCCCTACGGTTTGCCAGTGGGAGGAACGGCCAGTGATGTGGAGCAGTTTACGCTGCCAGCGGTGAAAAGTTTTTATCACCAGTACTATCGCCCCGATAATGCGGTTGTGGTCATTGCTGGCGATGTCCGTCCGCCAAGGGCACTGGAACTAGTCAAGAACACCTTTGGGCAGATTCCTCGGCCAACCGACCCCCTGAAGTCTCCTTCATTACCGCCACCAACGGCAGGTCAAGCCCAGCGAATTCGCCTGACAGAACCGGGGAGTGCGCCGCTATTACAGATGTTGGTACCGATTCCAGCGATGACCCATCCAGATCAGGCGGCTTTGGATGTGCTGGATATGCTCCTCAGTGGCGGACGCAGTTCGTACTTGTATCAGGAATTGATGGAAACCGGTCAAGCCAGTTCGGCCTACTCCTATGTGGCAGCGTTACAGGAGGGGGGCTGGTTTGAGATTGGAGCGATCGCGGCCCCGGAGCAATCCCTTGAGACCATTGAGCAAACCATTGGCCAGATTCTCAACCAACTCGCGCAGCGTCCCCTCACCGCAGGTGAATTGCAACGTGCCAAACAGCAGCTTAAGGCCAATTTTATTCTCCGCAATCGCGACATTGATGCCCAAGCCAGTCAACTGGCCAATGATGAAACGCTGACGGGAGATTACCGCTTTAGCGATCGCCACCTTGCGGCCATTGAAAAGGTCACGGCTGCGGATGTTCAACGAGTGGTGCAAACCTACTTTGGGCGCGATCGCTGGATTGTGGGGGAATTTATTCCCAGTGAATTTGCCGATGTCGAGCTGGCAGGTCGGCCGGGTGCCCAAACCACCGCCCATAATCTTGTCGGTGAGCCAGTGGATCCGCAAACCATTGCCGCCTATTTACCCCAAGGGAGTGGGCAGGCTGCCCCTGAGGTCAAAAAAAACGGGGTGGAAACCTTCACCCTGAAAAATGGCCTGCGGGTGCTCTTATTGGTGGATCGCAGTACACCAACGATTACGCTGGCGGGGCGCATTGATGCGGGGACGGCCTACGATCTGCTGACGCAACCGGGGGTGGCCAACCTCACTGCTGCCAATCTGCTCAATGGCACGCGGCGCAAAAATGCCCTGACACTGGCACAAACCCTTGAGGATCGCGGCATTAGCCTAGAATTCAGTGCCTTCCGTGATGGCGTGGATATTGAGGGCTATGCCTTGGCCAGTGAACTGCCGACGCTGTTGCAAACCCTTGGTGAAGTCCTTCAAGAAGCCACCTTCCCAGAAGCGGAGTTTAAGCTCAGCCAACAACGCTATCTCACGGCCCTGAGTCTTGAGGCGGATGATCCTGTGCGCTGGGGACGCCGTGTGCTGCAAGAAACCCTCTATCCCGCCAATCATCCCCTGCATCCCTTTGCCACCCCTGAATCTGTACAGGCGATTCAACGCCAAGACCTGTTGAACTTTTATCGTGCCGCCTATACGCCAGATCACACGATTTTGACCCTCGTGGGAGATTTTGACCCAGTGGAGGTGCGATCGCGCCTCAATGAAATTTTTGGCTCTTGGCAACCCCAAACGGATCCCCTATCCCTAACCTTTCCTGCGGTTTCGCCGCCCGAGCAAACCCTCTTTAAGAATGCGGTGATTGCCGGTAAAAGCCAAGCGATGACCTATCTGGGGGCGCCGGGGATCGATCGCCGCGATCCTCGCTTCTACGCAGCGATGCTGATGAATCACATCTTGGGGGGAGACACGCTGGCCAGTCGCTTGGGCACCGAGATTCGCGATCGCCAAGGCTTGACCTACGGCATCTATAGCTTCTTTAGTGCCAGTCGGCAGGCAGGGCCTTTTATCATCCAACTGCAAACGGCTCCCGAAGATACCGCTAAGGCGATTCAAGCCACGCTGCAACTCCTGCGGGAGGCACGCCGCCAAGGATTCACTGCTGCCGAATTGGATGCGGCCAAGCGCAGCCTCAGCAATACCTACATTGTGGAGTTGGCCAATGTGGATGTGGTGGCACGGACGCTGTTGGGAAATGCCAGTGTGGGCTTACCGCCAGAGGAATTGCAACAGTTTAGCGATCGCCTGAAGAGCGTCACATTGGATCAGGTGAATCAAACGCTGCGAGACCTCATTGATCCAGACCACCTCGTAATTGTCACTGCCGGTCCAACCGTTTCCTTTAACCCCTAAGACGATGGCCAGCCTTAGCCTAGGACTCTACCAACTGGAACAGTGGGCCAACCAATGGGTGACGGGTCAACTGAGTGATCTGACCGTGATCAGTGTCGGTATTGTCTTTCTCGCGGGACTCCTCACCAGTTTGACGCCCTGTACCCTCTCGATGCTGCCGATTACGATTGGTTATATTGCTGGCTACGCCACAAAGCAAAATGGCTCCGTCGTCCGTCAATCTCTTTGGTTTGCGCTGGGGCTTGCTAGCACGCTAACGGTTCTGGGCATGGTGGCTGCCGTTGCGGGTCGCATTTATGGTCAAGTGGGCTGGGGGCTGACGATTATTGTCAGTGTGGTGGCGATTCTCATGGGCTTAAACTTGCTTAATGCCCTACCGTTGACATTTCCCCGCAGTCGCTTCCTAGAGGAACTACCGGATCGCGTCCCTGCGGGCTTACAGGCCTATACCCTAGGGGCCACCTTTGGCTTGGTGGCAGCACCCTGTAGTACCCCTGTCTTGGCAACACTCTTGGCGTGGGTAGCAACAACCCAAAAGCTTCTAGTGGGGGCAGGTTTGCTCTTGGCCTACACCACGGGCTATGTTGTGCCCTTGATCGTGGTGGGGACTTTTAGTGGTGCGCTGCAAAAGCTGCTGGCTCTGCGGCAGTGGTCGAGTTGGATCACGACCTTGAGTGGCGTGCTACTCATTGCCTTTGGGGTCATTGCTTTGGCCATTCGGCTCTAGCGATCGAGGGTCTTCGGATTTTCCGTTAGCTAGCAATGCAAGCACCTCTGGACAAAAATATCCTCTCAGCTCGGCAATTTTCCCAAACTCTGTCTCCACTCTTGCGGAGGCACACCACTGTACCAACTCTTTGAGCATCAAACAATATACTTTTAGGAGCACAGCTCCTTTCTCATAGGCTGTCATTCTAAGAATCAAATTGAGGTTTAGATAATGTCTTTGATAAAACGTTGTATTGCAGAGTTTATAGGCACTTTTTGGTTAGTGCTTGGAGGGTGCGGTAGTGCTGTCCTTGCAGCGGCCTTTCCCTACACAGCCCAACCTGATCAAAATTCAAACTTCTTTGGTTTAGGTTTTTTAGGAGTGTCGATCGCCTTCGGTTTGACACTGTTGACGATGGCCTATGGGATTGGCCATATATCCGGCTGTCACATCAATCCAGCAGTTTCCTTTGGGCTATGGGCTGGCAAACGGTTTCGTAGTTCTGATTTATTGCCCTACATTGTTGCCCAAGTAATTGGCGGAATTGTGGCCGGTGGCGTGCTGTATGTGATTGCTAGTGGCCGTCCGGGGTTTACTTTGAGTGGTTCCAATCCCCTCGCCACTAATGGCTTTGGCGAGCATTCCCCGGGTGGTTATGGTCTAGTGGCTGCTTTGATCACAGAGGTGGTGATGACGTTTATCTTTCTTCTAGTGATTCTTGGTGCCACTGACAAGCGAGCACCCAAAGGCTTTGCTCCTATTCCCATTGGTTGGTGCTTGACACTCATTCACCTGATTAGCATTCCCGTCACCAATACCTCGGTCAACCCCGCCCGTAGTACAGGGGTGGCCATTTTTGCTGGTTCTGAATTGATGGCTCAGCTTTGGCTGTTTTGGTTGGCTCCCATTGCCGGGGCGATCGCTGCCGGATACGTTTATTTGAACGTGTTTGAGGCTCCGAGTAGCGAAAACGCTGAAAACGCTTAAGCTTGGGGACGAATCAGCACAATGGGGGTCTGCTCATCGGCATTGCCCGCAGGATTTTTCTTCAGGGCAGCGGTCAGTAATTGGCTCGAGACCCCCTTGCTGGCAGCAAGAACTTTGACAGCACCTAAATCATTGACATCCACAATGGCGATGCCCAAACCCGTTTTTGCGGCAAGGTCATCCACAACCGCTTGGGGGTTGGCGGGTCCCATGACAATAAATTGATCGTAGGGGGGCAGGGTACCTGTCACATCGTCAATGAGGCGGGCTTGTTCCCCAGCCAATTGATAAAAGCCGCCTTTGTGGCCAAAGACTTTGGCGATCGCCCCCCCCAAAAAGGCCAAGAGTACCCGTAGCTCGCCCACTTCTTCGACTAAGGCTTGCATGCCACAGGCCGTTGCCAAACTGGAAGTCGGCAAGAAGAACTGGCACACCCGCGTTGCTACCCAGCCGGGGCGCAGTTGGGCCGGATCCTTGAGGCGGCCTTGAATAATGGCAATGGGGGTTTCGCCAATAGCGACAATATCGCCTGCTTGGGCATGGGGCATCACGTAGCGATTGAGCACCTCTAGGGGAATATCCAACGGCGTCAGTAAATGGGTGCGAATGGAGAGTACCTGACACCCTTGCGCCTGTCGCCACACACCTGTATCTCCCTTGGCTGGAAACTTGAGGGGGATAAATTCATGGTGGGTTTTCGGGAAGCGGCCATGGGGGCCATAGGCAATGTAGTGAATCTTGACCCAAGCGGCCTTGACCTCGCTGACACCCATTCCCTGCACATCCACACAAATCTCGACATTCGTTTGCTTTGTGGACTTGACGATATAGGCAAACCAATAGCCATCGGCACGGGGGGGAAACTCTGGCTCCGGGTGGCGGGGGATGACCTGCACATCCGTCTGAATCATATCGACACGGCCATCGGACAATAGCACCACCTCGGCGCGTAAATCTGGCACCATCACCTCAAGGCCACGATGAGGGTTGCTCAGTCCCAATAGCCCAACAAAACGGTAGTGGGTTGGCTCATAGATTTCCAGATTCCAAGTGGCACGGATCACTTCAAGGGGATGGGCTGGCCGCTGGCGATACCGCCCTTCCAAAGCGATCGCCACCAAGAGGGCTAGGAATCCTAGGGCGGCTGCCCCTATGCCGATAACTGTTGCAATCATCACCTGTCCTGTACCACTGCATTTGCCGTATTCGCTAGATTACAGTCAGTTAGGCATTTTTGGAGTGACTGAATTTTGGAGTGGCAAGAGGTTCGCGGCAGTTGGCTGTGTCTTCCCCAGCGCCCCTTGGGGTGGATTCACTTTCTGGGGGGAGCTTTTGTGGCAGCGGCACCGCAATTGACCTATCGGCGCTTGTTGGAGCACCTAGCGGAGGCGGGCTATGGCATTATTGCCACGCCTTTTGTGAATAGCTTTGATCATGGGGCGATCGCCCTCGATGTGCTGAATAAACTCGACTATGCCCTTGATTGGTTGATCTATCGCCGAGGCTACCCGCCGGCATTGCCCATTTACGGCCTAGGACACAGTATGGGCTGCAAGCTCCACCTGCTGATCAATAGCCTCTACGATGGCGATCGCGCTGGGAATATGTTCATGGCCTTCAACAACTACCCCGCCAGTCAATCCATTCCTTGGATGGAAAACCTTGCCCCCGTGGGTGTCGAATTCAGCCCCAGCCCGACAGAAACCGAAAAACTGATTCAAGAGCGCTATCCTGTGCGCCGTAATCTCTTGATCCGTTTCCAAGAGGACGATATTGACCAAACAGCCCGCCTGCGCAGTCTCCTCAGAGCCAAATTTGGCGATATGGTCACTGCCTTGAAGCTACCGGGGAACCACCTCACCCCCCTCAGCCAAGGACTCAAGTGGCAAGTCGGCGCCGAATTTTCTCCCCTAGATGCCGTCGGCCAGTGGATCAAGCAAAGTCTCTTTCCCGAAATGCAGATTCTTGAGGAATGTCTGTTGGAGTGGCTCAATCCCTTGGGCACTGCCCGCCGTTCCCGCCCGTAGCGTGGCACAATCACATAAGGAACCCTTGATGAAAAAAGGACTTTGCCCGTGACTGTTGCCCCCTCTGCTGCCCTCAGTGCCGCTGCTCGCCCCGATCCCCGTGGTCGCTTTGGTCGCTTTGGTGGCAAGTATGTTCCCGAAACGCTGATGCCCGCCCTTAGTGAACTCGAAGCAGCCTTTGCCCACTACCGCCAAGACCCTGACTTTCAAGCCGAATTGCAGCAACTTCTCCAAGACTATGTGGGTCGCCCTAGTCCCCTCTACTTTGCCGAACGCCTCAGCGCCCACTATGCCCATGATCAAGCCCAACCCCAGATCTATCTGAAACGTGAAGACCTTAACCATACGGGTGCCCACAAAATCAACAACGCCCTCGGGCAAGTCCTCCTTGCCAAACGCATGGGCAAACAGCGCATTATTGCGGAAACGGGTGCCGGTCAGCATGGCGTGGCTACAGCAACGGTGTGTGCCCGCTTTGGTCTCCAATGTGTGATTTACATGGGGGTGCAGGATATGGAGCGGCAGCGGTTAAATGTGCTGCGGATGCGTCTATTGGGAGCAGAAGTGGCGCCCGTCAGTGCCGGTACAGGAACTCTGAAAGATGCCACCTCGGAAGCGATTCGTGATTGGGTGACGAATGTTGAAACCACCCATTACATCTTGGGTTCAGTGGCGGGGCCCCATCCCTACCCAATGCTAGTGCGGGAATTCCATGCCGTTATTGGGGCGGAAACGCGGCGGCAGTGCCTTGAGAAATGGGGCGGGCTGCCCAATATTTTGCTCGCCTGTGTTGGCGGTGGTTCGAATGCGATGGGACTCTTCCATGAATTTGTCGAGGAACCCCAAGTGCGCTTGATTGGTGTTGAAGCCGCTGGCCAAGGGGTGGACACGGGTCACCATGCTGCCACCCTCACCAAAGGGGAAGTGGGGGTACTCCACGGCGCCATGAGCTATCTCTTGCAGGATGCCGATGGTCAGGTGGTTGAGGCTCACTCCATCAGTGCCGGTTTAGACTATCCGGGCGTGGGGCCAGAGCATAGCTACCTCAAGGACATTGGTCGGGCAGAATACTACAGTGTCACCGATGCTGAGGCTGTGGCTGCCTGTGTGCGCCTAGCGCAGTTAGAGGGGATTCTCCCTGCCCTCGAAACCGCCCATGCCTTGGCCTATCTGGAAACGCTATGCCCACAATTGACGGGGCAGCCGCACATTGTCATTAATTGTTCAGGACGCGGCGATAAGGACGTGGAAACGATTGGCCGCTACTTTGAGGCACAGCAGACCCCCTGAGCTAGAACTCCGCATTCCCCGGTGTACGGGGAAAGGGAATGACATCACGGATATTGTCCATCCCCGTCATAAACTGCACCAGCCGCTCAAAGCCGAGACCAAAGCCGGCATGGGGGACACTGCCATAACGGCGCAAATCCAAGTACCACCAGTAGGGAGCAGGGTCTAGGCCTTGGCTCACAATTCGCTCCTGCAATACGTCAAAGCGCTCTTCCCGCTGGGAGCCACCAATGATCTCGCCAATCTTGGGTGCGAGGACATCCATTGCTGCTACGGTTTTGCCATCCTCATTGAGGCGCATATAGAAGGCTTTGATGGCAGCGGGATAATCATAGACAATCACGGGGCGCTGGCAGTATTCCTCAGCAAGGTAGCGCTCATGCTCTGATTGCAGGTCTAGTCCCCAAGCCACGGGAAATTCAAAGGCGCGGCCACTCTTTTCAAGGACTTGAATGGCTTCACTGTAACTGAGGCGGGCAAAGGGTTGGCTGGCCATCTGTTCGGCAGTTGCCATGACGCTATTATCAATCCGCTCCTGAAAGAAGGCCATATCCTCTGGGCAGTGGTCAAGGACATAGCGAAAGACAAACTGCAAAAAGGCCTCCGCCAGTTCCATATCTGCCATCAGGTCACAGAAGGCCATTTCTGGCTCCACCATCCAAAACTCGGCAAGGTGACGGGAGGTATTGGAGTTTTCGGCGCGGAATGTGGGACCAAAGGTATAGACATTGGTAAAGGCTGTGGCCATAATTTCTGCCTCCAATTGGCCACTGACGGTGAGGTAGGCACGACGACCAAAAAAGTCTTGATTGAAGTCAATATTCCCCTCTGGGGTTTTGGGCGGCTGGGCTAAATCCAGTGTGGTGACGGTAAAGAGTTCCCCAGCCCCTTCGCAGTCACTGGCAGTAATGATTGGGGTGTGTACCCAGAGGAATCCCCGCTCCTGAAAGAACTGGTGAATGGCGGTGGCACAGGCATTGCGCACTCGCATCACGGCGCCTAGGGTATTGGTTCGCGGTCGGAGATGACCAATGGTGCGTAGAAATTCAAAGCTGTGGCGTTTCTTTTGCAGGGGATAGGTTTCGGGATCGGCACCGCCCCAAAGGTGAATCTGCTGGGCATGGAGTTCAATGGCTTGGTTTTTGCCGGGGGAACGCACCAGTTCGCCACTGAATTCTGCGGCAGCCCCTGTGGTCAGGTCTTTGATGGCTGGCGTGGCTGCTGCCACGGTGTTGGGAATGACCACCTGCAATCCAGCTAGGGTTGAGCCATCGTTGACGTTGACAAACGTACATTCCTTGAGTTCGCGTTTGGTGCGCACCCAGCCCTTGACGGTGACGCGATCGCCCACTTGACCTTGATGAAGAATATCCTTAATCCGCTGCTGCATGGGTCTTGTTCCTATAACTGCACAATGGTTACTCCCCGGCCACCCTCTTCAGGAGGCGCAAGGTGATAGCTTTGAACGCTGGGGTGCTGATCTAAAAATTGATGCACAAACTGGCGGAGGGCACCACTGCCGTGGCCGTGGATAATCCAAACCGTTCCCTGCTGGCGGTTGAGAAATTCCTCTAGGAGAGGTTCTGCTTCATGGGTGCGCTTGCCCCGCAGATCGAGGGTACGGTTCTCTGTGCGAATGGCCGGTGCTGGAGTGCGAGAAGGGGGTGGGGAGGGAGCTTGAGCTGGGCCGGGCTTGGGTTTAGACGGTGTGCGTACCGGTTCCCCCTTGAGGGACTCTACGGCGTGGGGCGGCACCGTAAATTTCACGGAACCCACTTGGACGACAATATCTCCCTGCTGGCTGACACTGAGGACTTCGCCCACCTGTTGCCATTGGGGCAAGCGAACGCGATCGCCCGGTTGAGGAATAAAGCCAACGGGCGGGGGGGGTGGTAAATAAGTTTTCTCAATCTGATGCAGGGCTGTTTGGGCAGCTTGTACCTGCTCGGGACTGTTGGCGCGTTGCAGTTGAGCAATGACTTTGGCAATTTCCTGCTGTGCCCTACTGAGAGCCGTGCGTACCTCTTCTTCCAATTGTTGACGAAGTTGCTGCTGGCGTTGTCGCAGTTCCTGTGCTTTGGTGGCAATTTCTTGGTAGAGCGCTTCAGTATCGCGAAGCAGGGTTGCCGCTGCGGTGGTTTTCGACTCCTGCACTTGGCGTTGTGCCACTAGCCCGCTAATCATCTCATTGACGCTGTTGCTGTCACCGCTCAAAAAGGCCTTGGCACCTTCAACAATACTGGGATGTAGCCCCAACCGCTGGGCGATCGCCAACGCATTGGATTGTCCCGGAATGCCCCACAGCAGCCGATAGGTGGGCGCTAGGGTCTCCTCATCAAACTCAACGGAGGCATTTTCAAAGCGGCTGTCCTGATACTTGAGGGCCTTGAGTTCGCCATAGTGGGTGGTGGCAAACGTGAGACTGGCGTGCTCTGCCAGATAGCGCAACAGGGCGATCGCTAGGGCTGTACCTTCACTGGGATCCGTGCCTGCCCCCACTTCATCGAGAAGCACCAGCGTATTGCCGCCTGCCACCTCCAGTTCCGTGAGAATATCGCGAATATTGCAGATATGACTGGAAAACGTGGACAGGTTTTGGGTGAGGGACTGCTCATCACCGATGTCTGCCCAAATGCCCGTAAACCAAGGCAACTCTGCGGGTGCTGCCGCCGCTACATACAACCCTGCCTTGGCCATGAGGGCTGCCAATCCCAATGTTTTCAGCGTGGCTGTTTTCCCCCCCGTATTCGGGCCGGTAATGGTCACCACCTTCGTGGCGGGCTGCACTTCAATGTCAATGGGAACCGCTGTCTGACCCTGTTCATGGTGCTCCTGCCACACCAAGAGGGGATGGCGCAAGGCCTTCAGGTGCAGCCGCGTATCACTGACAAATTGCGGTGGGTTTCCCTGTAACCAGAGACTATAGTGGGCACGGGCAACCGCCATATCGAGGGTGGTCAGCACATCGAGCAAATACCACAAATCATCACTAATCGTGGCCAACTGATCCGAGAGGGCTTGGCAAATGGCGCGTTCGGCCTCAGCCTCCTGATGGGCGAGTTGTTGCAGGCGGTTTTGCAGGTCGATGGTTTCCTGTGGCTCAATGTAGAGCGTGGCACCACTGGCGGAGAGATCGTGGACAATCCCCGGCATCTGGTCTTTGTGGGTGGCTTTGACGGCCAACACATAGCGATCGCGCCGTTGGGTGACCACCGCCTCTTGAATGGCACTTGCTCGCTGCTGAAGAAGTTGCTGAAGTTGCTGCTGGACTTGGGCGCGACACTGCCGTTGCTGCTGACGAATCTGAGCTAATTCTGGACTGGCGCGATCGCTCACTTGCCCCTGATCGGTAATGCAGCGGTAAATCTCTTGAGTCACCTCAGGATAGGTACGAACCCCAGCCACCAGTTGTTGGAGTTCATTGAGTTGCTCGTGCTCCTCAATTTGACGCCGCTGTTGCCGCGCGGCACTCAAGAGGTGGGCGATCGCCAGTAATTCCGTGCCTTGTAAACAGCCCTGATGATCCAGTCGCTCAAGGGCAGGTTCAATATCCGTCACTTGGCTGAAATCTAAGCGCACTTGGTGCACTGTTTCTAGGGCAATCATCTCTGCGGTTTGCGCCAACAGCACTTGACTAGCCGCTTGGGTACTCCCTAGGATGTCTCCCCCTTGAAGCTGACGCATCCCCCGCTTTGTTGAAGCAAACGTTGCCAACTGCTGACATAGACGCGGCCACTCCAGCCGCCCTAGGGATTTATCGAGCGCACTAATTTGTGACGTTGTAACAACCAATGTTCGCCATCTGCTGAAAACACTACTTCCACTGACTGTAGCACTGCTTACTCATCCGTGCAGCGGTTCTAGAGGACAATCCCCGACATCTCGGTATCCACGGCATCTTGCAGTTTCAGGAGGGTACTGGTGAGGGCTTCAGGATTGAAGTAGGTCCACTCAATGGCTTTAGCGATCGTTTGCAATCGCTCGGTAATGCTCGTGAGATCCCCAAACATATTTTCGCGGGGCAAACCCGCAAAGAGTGCCATCGCGCCCTGATTGACCGCCCACTTACACTCTGATTCATGGACGCGGGTGCGCATGCCACTGAGGAGAATGACATTCATTTCTGGATAGCGCTGGCGATACTGGCGACAAAAATCGTAGGGATTGGTTTTTGGCATCCCCAAATCCAAGAGCAATAGGCTGATTTTGCAGTTGAGGGACTCCACATGGGCAATGATTTTTTCTAACTCAAAGTGGGAAGTTGCCCAAATCGTCGAAATCCCTTGGGAGTTCAATAATTCCCGCCACATTTCCCCTTGGGTACGCGAAGAGTGGGTCATCAACACCGTGACTTGACCCTTGCTCTCATGGGAATGATTGGTGTAGGGGTGAGGACTCGGCACATCCCGCAGGTCAATGTATTCTAGTTCTGACTCCCCAATGGAAATGCGATCGCCGTGTTTGAGGATATGGGGCGCGTGGATACGGTTATTACCGATAAATGTCCCGTTCATGCTCTTGAGGTCGGTCAAACGATAGCGATGATCCGCCTGACGCTCAATGCGAATGTGATGCCGCGAACACCAGCGATCGGGTAGGACAATATCACAATCTTTACTTCGGCCAATTTGCCAAGCAGGTAACTGCTCCAACACAATTGAACGTTGCATGTAAACTGAGTGCAATAATAATCGCGGTGTGGGTGCCGCCAGAATCAGCTCACTGGGACGCATGAACCCCCGCTGCTGTTCACCAGAGCGAGTTGGCGATTGTAGGTGGGGAACGTAGGTGTCGGGGCGATTGGCCGAAGCATCCATAGGAGCAGCTAAAAAACACTAAATTGAGTTGATTATTATGCTGTTTATCCTAACGTTGTTGAGCAGCAAGGAACCATCTTCATCTTAATGTCAATAGAATGGCAGTAGTACCCCTACAGGTTGCTAAAGCGTACTCGTTATGAGTATGATTAAGTAAGACAGGACAGTTCAATGACTGTCAAAGGAGACCGCTATGAGTACAACAACAACGCTGAAAGAGCAAGTGCTGACCACGCTGAAACGGGAACAGGCCAATGCAGTGGTCATGTATCTGAACTACAAAAAGTACCATTGGTTGACCTATGGCCCTCTGTTCCGCGATTTACACCTGCTCTTTGAAGAACAGGGGTCAGAGGTTTTTGCCATGATTGATGAACTGGCTGAGCGTAGCCTCATGCTCGATAGCCAACCCGTGGCAGACCCAGCAGACTACCTAAAAGTGGCAACAGTCACCCCCTCCAGTGGCCAACTCACGGTCAAGCAAATGATCGAGGAAGCGATCGCCAACCATGAGCTGATCATTACTGAAATGCACCAAGATGCCGAAATCGCCACTGAGGCTGGTGATATTGGTACCGCCGATCTCTACACCCGCTTAGTGCAAACTCACCAAAAACATCGCTGGTTCCTCAAGGAGTTTTTGGCCAAAGGCGATGGCTTGGTCAGTTAGTTGCGGATTGGGCCGTTGTAGTCAATGGTGGTGCGACCATCGGGAGCCACAGTAGCCACTGTTTCAATGCTGGGTATGGATTCGGGGACGCCATTTCTTACCCGATAGCCCAAAATCCGAAACGTGTAGGAGCCGTCGGCATTGCGCACATAGGGGGCTTCACGCACAGGGCCATGCATGGACTGCTCGGCTCGATAACGGGTTAATCCACCATTGGCACGTTCTGCGGCTTGGCGGGCATAGTTGCGGGCACGCACCAACTCAGCGATGTTAATCGGTTCTGGATTGGTGTCTTGGGCAACGGCCACCGTCGAGAAGGTCACTGGGGCAATCGCTCCCCCCAGCATTACAGTCAGAAGGAGAGTGGTGATCTGCTGCTGTCCCATAGGGCTTTCTCCAGTTGGTTTTCTTTTTCAACGATAGCCAATGGGTTCTGGGGGGCACTGCTTTTTTATCTCAGTGCAACAATTATTTGCTTTCCGCTTGCCGAATCGCCACAGTTGCCTCTACTAACTGGCGAGCTTGTGCTTCTGACAATGGCTGACTAAAGAGAAATCCCTGTCCCCGTTGACAGCCCAACTGTTGCAAGCACTGCTTTTGATAGGTATTTTCAATGCCTTCAGCCACCACTTCCAGTTGAATCGCCTGCGCCAAACTAATAATGGCACGCACAATTTCTAAATTTTGAAAACTGGTCTCAATCCCTTGGACAAAGGACTGATCGATTTTCAGAGCATACAACGGCAGTTGACTGAGACGGCTGAGGGAAGAATAACCGGTGCCAAAGTCGTCAATACTACAACGAATTTTCATGGCTTGGAGTGCCTCTAGTTGCTCTCGCGCCAGCTCTGGATTGCCCATGATCACTTGCTCGGTAATCTCTAAAATGAGTTGCTGGCCACGGATACCATAGGTTTTGAGAAGGGATTTGAGTCGGTTCACCATTTGGCCAGAGTCAAAAAAGGCGTCGGAAATGTTCACACTGAGGGTTAAGTCAGCCATTTCTGAACCAAACAGTTGTTGCCAAGCGCGAAGTGTTGCCACAGCTTTCTGGAGTACCCACTCATCCAGTTTGGTTGCCAACCCCAACCCCAGAGCCAAGGGCAAAAATTCCGTCGGACTAATCCAACCGGCTTCAGGATGCTGCCAGCGGATCAAGACTTCAAACCCCACAAGGCTGCCATGATTCAGCGTGACAATGGGCTGATAGAAGATCTCCAATTGCTCTTGCTCTAGGGCACGGCGAAACTCCTGTTCACGGTGCAGCCGCGTGTAGGCCGCTTGGTGGTGCTCTGGTTGAAAGAGTTGCATACAATTGCGTCCCCGTGCCTTGGCGGCATACATGGCAATGTCGGCATCCCGCAGCAGTTCACCCGCACTGTGGTAGCGAGAATTGACCAAGGCAATCCCAATACTGACACCCACACTGACTTCAGTTCCCTTAAGCACATAGGGTTCACTGACGCGATAGCGCAGGCGATCGCCACACTCATAAACATCCTCTACCTGCTGAATATTTTCGATAATGGCAATAAATTCATCTCCCCCCAGACGGCCAAGGGTGTCCTGCTCGCGCATACTCGACCGTAGGCGATGGGCAATTTCTAAGAGCAACTCATCGCCGGCACCATGCCCCAAACTGTCATTGACAACTTTGAACCGATCTAAATCCAAGAACAGGACGGCAAAGGGCAGAATCTCACCGCGATGATAGGCAGCCAGTAACTGATCGATTTTCTGAGTCAAAAAGGTGCGATTGGGGAGTCCTGTTAAGCTATCCTGCCAAGCGGCATGGCGCAGTTTTTCTTCCGCCAGCTTAATGTTGGTAATGTCAAGGCCAGAGCCAATGTAGCCAATACAGGTGCCATTTTCGTCATAGCGGGGTGCTGCCTGCTCCAAGACCCAGCGGTAAACCCCTTGAGCAGTCCGAATACGGTACTCAATCTCATAGCTCTGTTGTTGCTGAATCGCTTGGCGAGTGGTTTCCTCAACACGGGAGCGATCGCTCGGGTGAACAAAGTTCAACCAGTTCCAGCCGAGGAGTTCATCGAGGGACGTGCCTAGAAATTTGAGAATGGTTTGGTTGGCAAATTCAACTTTACCCTCCGTGTCCGCTAGCCAGATCATTAATGTTGAGGAATCCGCCATTTGGCGAAAACGGGCTTCACTTTCAGCGAGCGCCAGAACCGCTTTTTTGCGCTGGGTAATATCCACGCCCACACAGGTAATCAGATAACTGCCATCCCCTTGGCGTTCGGCGCTGGCATTGAGGGAAATCCACAGGTCATGCCCCTCGCGGTGTTGAAAGCGGTATTCGGTGTGGGCACAGCCCTCTTGCAGTAATTTCTCGCGAAAGGGACGATGATAGGCTTCCCAGTCCTCGGGGGGGACGCGCGATCGCCAGAGATCGGGGTTTTCCTTAAAGTCAAAGGGGCTATAGCCGAGAATACGCAGGTGCCCTTGGGAGAGATATTCATAGCGCCAAGACCCATCAGGAAAAGCCCGCAGTTGACTGACAAAGGCATCGGCACGATCCAACAGTTGATTCAGTTTTTCTTCTGAGGCCTGTAGTTCCGCATTGACTTCCAGTAGATCCAGCGTTCGCGCAATCACTTGGGACTCCAGTTCCAGTTTGTTGGCCTCCAGTTGTTGGGTCATTTGCCGCTGCTCACTGACATCCACTGCCGTAACCAAAACCAAATGTTGATTACTAACGGTGAGTTGTAGGGGAATGGAGACCATATGCCAAATGCGCTCCTCCCCCCACTGGGTGTAGATTTTGACATCACCATGCTCGACTCGCTCATGGGTTTTGAGGCAACGCTGGAATTCCGCACTTGCCCACTGCCGCTGAGCCTCTTGGGGAAAAGCAACAGCCAACCACTGCTGCCATGTGGTGATCTCACTGGGACTGTAACCAGTTTCCTCCTGCCATGCCCGATTCATGAGCCACAGTTGGCCATCGGCAGCCACTAAAACCATCGGAAAAGGCGATAAAAAGATACTGCTGCGGAAAATTTGCTCAATCTCGGTGTAGGCGCGGTAAAACGATTGTCGTTCTTGCTCCAGTTCATTAATCCGACGGACGCCAACGGCCAGCAACCCGACAAAAAACATGATAGTCGTAATGACTTGAGTTTCTTGGGCAACGGTACCGTTCACTAGGTTGAGGTCGTGATGAATAAATTCCACCACCCAGCCAATCGCTGCTGGGCCAATAATGACCCAAGGCAACAATTGCCGCAACAGTATCCCCCCTGCTGTGGGTGCCCAAAAGTAGCGCATCAGGCCTCGATGGGGACGCAATTGCAGCAAACTAGTGCTTAGAAAGCACAGGAGAATGATAGCTATCACTCTGCCAATGTCGCTGAGGCTAGCGGCCTGTGGCCACTGGTAAGCAAACTCTAACAATTCTAGGAGCAATAAACTACTGCTGACGATCGCTCCCCCTTGACTCAAGATCACTTGCCACTGGGGGATTCCACTCACGCCCCATAGCCCCACACCTAAGCCGACAAAAGCCAATGGCCGCAACAGGGTCTCGTAGGTGGCTAAGTCGAAGGTTTCCCTGAGGCGCATTCCAGACCAAAGGTTCGTCACCTCGCTCGCGATCGCTAGCCCCATAAGAACTAAGGCGAGACCACTGCTCTGGTGCAGCAGTTGCAGGCGATCGAGGGTGGCTGGACGTGGCCAAACCGTCATCATTGTGATTGAAAAGGCTGTCAGCCAGATAGCGATCGCACTGAGAGCATCCACCCCTGCCGCCAGACGTGCGTGCGGCATCACAACCGCCAACCCCAAATCCACGAAAACTACTGTGGCTGCACCAAGGCTCAACAGAGCCGTCCATCTTAAGAATCGGGGGTTGGGCATGTTTCAAAATACCTTAGGGTCCTCAGACAACTCCTCACAATTCTGGATTGTTCCCTCGGTGCGGCCTGCGATCGCACGACCGCTAGATGAATTCAACATCGACTCTAGTCTAACGGAACAAGCTGTAGGCTTGTCATCTCCTGAATCCCCATAAGGTCGGGGAGTCGTCAACAAGGGATATAATCTGAATAGTAGGTTTACAGCTCTTTGTTGAGTGTGTTTCATCCCTATTGAAAGGGGCTGTGCTCTCTAGGCGTCATGCAGGAGGGGTTATGCAAGCAACGCATCATTATTCGCAGGAATATATCAACCATCTAACCCCCCAAGATGTGGCTGCCTTGGCACGGCGGCTTGAGGAAGATGATTACGATACGCCCTTTGCCGCCCTTGAGGATTGGCATCTGCTGCGCTCCATTGCCTTTCAGCGACCGGAGCTAGTGGAACCCTATTTGTACCTTCTTGATTTAGAGGCCTTTGACGAGTCCTAGAACAGTTCCCCATTTGCTGGTGGGGGTGGGGGGTGGCATTGCTGCCTATAAAATCTGTGATGTGATCTCTGCGCAGGTAAAGGCGGGGTGGCAGGTGTCTGCTATCCTTTCAGAGACTGCCTCGCAGTTCATTACGCCGTTGACCCTTTCGACCCTGTGCCGGCGATCGGTATTCACGGATGCGGATTTTTGGCATCCCCAAGCGCCGCGACCCCTGCATATTGAACTGGCGGAAACGGCAACACTGATGTTGATTGCTCCCCTCACGGCCAATACGTTGGCGAAGCTGGTGCTGGGTTTGGCGGATAACCTACTCACCAGTACGGTGCTGGCCTCCCAAATGCCGATCTTGGTGGCACCGGCCATGAACACGACCATGTGGGAGCAGCCGACGGTACAAGCCCATTGGCAACAACTGCAACAACAGCCCCGTTATCATTGCTTACCTCCCGCCTATGGCCGCTTGGCCTGTGACAGCGTCGGTGTGGGACGAATGGCGGCGCCGCAGGAAATCATGGCCTATTTGGACTCCTTGGCCTATACCCACGGCCAGCGAGACTTAGCTGGCAAGCATCTGCTGATTACCGCCGGGGGCACCCGTGAATACTGGGATGCGGTGCGCTTCATTGGTAATCCAGCCACAGGAAAAATGGGGATCGCTCTAGCAAGGGCAGCCCTGCATCGCGGTGCGAAGGTGACGTTGATTCATGGGGCGATCGCCGAGCCGATCCCAGCCCAAGTCCGCGCCATTGAAGCAATCAGTAGCGAAGCAATGTGCAAAGCCGTCCTCGAGGTGTGGCCAGAGGCAGATTGGCTGGTGATGGCTGCCGCCGTTGGCGATGTCCGCCCAGCCCAACAGTGGTCGGGAAAGCTCCCGAAATCGGCGTTGCCTAGCGCCTTACCCCTGAGTCCAGTGCCCGATATTTTGCAAGCGGTGGCTCAGATGCGCCAGCCCCACCAACGTCTGATTGGTTTTGCCGCCCAAACGGGGGATATTGTGACACCCGCCCGCGAAAAGCTAGAACGCAAGGGCTTGGATTTGATTGTGGCGAATGCCGTGGATCAAGCGGATTGTGGCTTTGGCACCGTTGAGAATGCTGCCGTTGTGCTGGATCGTCAGGGGCGATCGCGCAATCTTGCCAAGGCACCGAAGTTAATTCTGGCTCACCAAATTTTTGATGTTGTCCAAGAATGGCTGCCATGAGTGATGGCCTGACGGTTGTCCCCTTGCCTCTGCAAATGCAGCGGGCGATCGCTGCCGCTGAAACCCTCGACTCCCTAGCCACCGTTGTCCAAGAACTGGTGGAAAATGCCCTCGATGCCGGGGCAAGTCGCATTCACCTCCACTGGCGCCCTTCAGCATGGCATCTTGAGGTCACAGACAATGGCGAAGGGATTCGCTGGGCAGATCTCACTCAAGTGGCTCTCCCCTACACCAGTAGCAAGTTACCCGCCAGTGGGGAATTGGCGGACATCACAACCTTGGGATTTCGCGGTCAAGCCCTCCACAGTTTGGCACAAATGGCACAGTTAACGATTTGCAGTCGCCATCGCGAGGCGGACAGCGGTTGGCAAGTGAGTTATGATGCCCAGGGTCAAGTGCGCAGCCAGCGTCCTCTGGGAATGGCTGTGGGGACTCGCGTCATTGCTGAGCAAATTTTTCAGGACTGGCCGCAACGTCAGCAGGGAGTGAATCCAAAACAGGTACAGCGGCGGCTTCAGGAAATCGCCCTGTGTTTTCCGCAGGTGGCTTGGCATCTCCTTAAGGATGGCAAACGGTGGTGTCACTGGCCGGCGGTGGCGTCTTTGGGCGATCGCCTGCTGCAATTGATCCCGCAACTCCATCCTCAAGATCTGCGCCAAATGAGCGATGCCCAAATTGAATTAGTTTTGGCGCCGCCGGATCGCCACCATCGTCCCCGCCCCGATGGCTTAGGGGTGGCAGTTAATGGTCGTTGGGTGGAACTGCACAGTGATCCCTCGTGGCAGCAGGTGATTCTTGAGGCCTTTGGTCGCGGCCTACCTCGGCAGCGCTTTCCCCTGTGTATTGCCCATCTCCATTTACCGCCGGCGGCGATTGATTGGTCAGCAGAACCCCAAAAGCGCACGATCTATCTACGGGAGCCAGAGCAATGGCAAGCCCTCTTGGTAGAACGCATTGGTCAACTCCTTGCTTGCCCCTCAATTCCCCTGAGTGATACCAGCAGCTATCAGGTGCTCAAGGCGGCTGAACCGCCAAACCGCTATCGGACGCTGTTATCGCCCAATTCAGCTCAACTGTCCTTGCCCAGCCTGAAAGTGGTTGGCCAGTTGCACAATACCTACATTATTGTTGAGCACGCTGAGGGAATTTGGCTGATTGAGCAGCACATTGCCCATGAACGGGTGCTTTACGAGCAAATTGAAACCGATTGGCAGGCGGTGGAGCTAGAGCAGCCGGTGTTGGTGGAATCCCTCACGGAAACCCAAGTGCAACGCTTTCAAGACTGGGGGTTAGCGATCGCCCCCTTTGGGGTACAACTTTGGGCAGTGCGCCGTGTTCCTGCTTTCTTGCGCGATCGTCCAGATGTCGTGGCCGCCCTGATGGAACTTAGCCAAGTGGCGGATCTGACTGCTGCTAAGGTGGCTGTGGCCTGTCGCAGTGCCATTCGTAACGGCACGCCCCTCACCCTTGCGGAAATGCAAACCCTTGTGGATCAGTGGTACCGCTGCCGTCAACCCCACACCTGCCCCCACGGTCGCCCCATCTGTCTGCAACTGCAAGAATCTAGCCTTGCCCGTTTTTTCCGTCGCCATTGGGTGGTGGGCAAAAGTCATGGCATTTAGAGTGGCAATCTTGCAGAGGGGTGAAGGTGTGGAGATCTGCCCCTTGGCGCAGACAGTGCCGCAGATGCATCAGCAGCCGTCCTAGATAGTTCGACCCTTGGCGATCGCCCCCACAGCCCCAATAGCTATCTACCGGCGAATCCTCCACCAATTCTTCCTCTCCAGTTGCCAAGAGTAGCTCCCGCAGGTCGGGATGGGTGGTAAATTTGGCCACAAGGGCACGCCACATCACTGGCTGTTTCAATTGATCCCACTGGGGATGAACGGGGTAACGACCACTGCGACCGAGTTGGGCAGCCGCTTCAGGGGTCGGGGCAATGCGAATGGCATGACCAAAGGCCTCATGGGCCGTGCCAAAGAATTTATGGGCTTGGTAGTAGTGCTCCGCTGTTGGCCAGTAATAGCCCTCTAGGGTAAACCCGTGGGGAGAGAAATTGGAAAAACTGCCGTAGGCATCCTTGACGCGATAAAAGTAGATTGTCATTGCCAACCGCGTTCCCGCACCCCAGTTAGTACACGGGCTAGATACTCCGTTCTAGCAGGCTTTACCAGCTCAGAAGCGTCTGCGGCAAACTGCCATAGTTCAATAGGCAGTTCAGTTGTTACTGTTCGCTGTGGCATTCTCAATCGCCCCTACAATCTTGTCTGCCTCATCCTGCAAAGCTTTGAAAAGATTTCGGTGTTTCTTCGATCTTGACCCGTACAACCGGGCGGAAAACACGGTGATAATTTCTAGAACGTCTTGAGCAAGCTCTTCTTCAAAGGTAGGCTGATCGCCTTTGTTGATGATGACAACCTCAATCCCCTGAAGCTCGCACAGCGCAAAAACTAATTCAGCGCCAAAACGCAGTAACCTATCTTTGTGGGTTAGCACCAACCGCTTCATTTGCTTTCGCAGGATTTTTTCTAAAAGCTGCTGCAAGCCTTTCTTTCGGTAGTTCACCCCAGACCCCATGTCTCGGATGACCTCGCTTCGCCAACCTTTAGCTGCGCAATAGGCTTCAAGCATGGCGTGCTGTCTGTCCAAGTCTGCTTTTTGGTCATCGCTGCTAACGCGGGCATAGCAAACTGTAGGACTATCAGCGTCTCCCAGTGCTAGCAGCTTGGTGGAGTCGTAAAACCGAGTCCCACCCCTGCTTTTGCGATCCGGGACTAATTCCCCAGTTTTCTCCCACTTGCGAAGGGTTTCAATTGAAACCCCCAACAACTTAGCCGCAACGCCAATTTTAACAAATCTACTTTCCATGCTTATAGATTCTAGCAGATTCGTTAAGATTTTAGCTATCTACCTACAAACCCTTTTCGCAGAAACAGAAGCGGCTTAGGGTAGCCAATTCTTGCTAAGATCAGCCTCATGGGTATCTTAAGACCTAATTTTGTTTTGGGGTTTGATATGAAACGTTTTTGGGCGATGGTTTGCGCACTTTTCCTGAGTGTGTCACTGCTCCTGACCAGTTGTGCTAATGTGCCCACGGGGCTAACGGGAAATTTTCGTGAAGATACCCTTGCGCTGATCAGTAGCCTGCGCGCAGCGATCGCCCTACCGGATAATGACCCTAACAAGAAGGCGGCTCAAGCAGACGCCCGCAAAAAACTCAATGACTTCTTTGCCCTCTATCGTCGCGATGACTCCCTGCGATCGCTCTCCTCTTTTATGACGATGCAAACCGCTCTGAACTCCCTCGCGGGTCATTACAGTTCTTATCCCAATCGTCCCCTGCCGGAGAAGCTGAAAGCCCGCCTCGAACAGGAATTTAAGCAAGTCGAACTTGCCCTTGATCGCGAAGCCAAGTCCTAGTCGCAATGGGGGATAAGCCCTACACCAAAATTCCTATTGCAGAGTGTGGGGAACCCCTAGCGCTGATTCCGCCTGCTTTTCTGCGGCTGCAACCCCATCCCTATCAAAGCCTTGGTGCGCCCTATGGCACGGCTTCGCCCTTCTATTTGCGCTTAGGTGTGATTGCTGCCCTTGAGCGTGCCCAAGCGTTCCTAGAGCCTTACGGCTGGCAACTGGCGATTTTTGATGCCTACCGTCCAATTGCGGTGCAGCAGTTCATGGTGGCGCATACCTTTGCTACCCTCTGTCAAGAACGGGGGTATGATGGGCAGCAACTTGAGCCAGCGATCGCCCGCGAGATTTGGCAGCAGGTTTATCAATTTTGGGCTGTGCCCAGTTCAGACCCGCAGCAACCACCCCCCCACAGTACCGGTGCTGCCGTTGATCTCACCCTCGCTGACCCAGCAGGCCATCCCTTGGACATGGGGGGTGCCATTGATGAAGTTTCTGAACGTTCCTTTCCCGATTTTTACGATCGCCATGCTGAAGAGAGCCATGCCGCTTGCTTTGCCCAACGCCGCCAAATTCTCTATCAGGCAATGCGCGATGCAGGATTTCAGCGCCATCCTAACGAGTGGTGGCACTTTTCCCTAGGGGATCAGTTGTGGGCTTGGCAAATGCAGCAAGAAACTGGCCAGCGGCACATCATCGCGCGCTATGGCCGCATTGATCTTTGAGGGTGGGTTATCCCTTAGAGCTTGTTGAGATTCAACCCCGCTTCTTTGGCAAATGCACTCAGGCCTTTGCGCTCAAGGGTTTTAATGGCTTTGGTAGAGAGGCGCAGCCGCACCCAACGTTTGCCCTCTGGCCACCACACCCGTTTCCATTGCAAATTCACTTCTTGCAGTTTTTTCGTCCGCCGGTGGGAGTGGGAAATAGCGTAGGCGTTATTGGCTTTTTTTCCAGTCAGTTGACAAACGCGGCTCATTGGTTTTCTCCCCTGCAAGGCAATGTGATGCAAAATAACCAAGACTTCTAGCGTAACATATTCCGCCGAGAAGGACACGGCCTATTTGAAGGTTTCCTTGAGGACGGTGCGGGCCGCCAAGTGATTGCGGGTGGTGGTTAAAATTTCTGCTTCCCGCAGCAGGCGATCGTAGGTGGATTGTAGCTCTAGAAGGCGTTGCTGCTCCTGAGCGACACCGCGAAAATTACTGGCAATCCAATAGGACAGTTCAAGGGCAGCCGTGGGCACATCCGGGGGCAGCTCCATGGGTTGTTCCGTCAGTTTTGCTGAGAGGCGCACCACATCCTCGAGGAGTTGCCGCACTTCCTTGGCTAAGGGGCGCAGATCAATGCTGGTGGGTTCATCCTCAATCCACTCCACCAGTCCAACGCGGTAGGGTTTTTCGCGCACGTAGTCCAGGATGCGAAACCGCTGCTGACCCAAGGAATCAATGAGCATACGGTCATCGGGAAGCCGTTCGTAGCGACGCACCTCGGCACAACAGCCCACCGTGGCTGGCCGTCCCGTTTGTGGATCCCACATCACGATGCCAAATCGGCGATCGCTCTCAAGAATCGTATTCATCATGATGCGGTAGCGAAATTCAAAAATGTGGAGTGGCAGTGGTCGCCCCGGAAAGAGCACGACATCCGGCAAGGGAAAAATGGGGAGTTCGCGAACGGCAATGGACGAAAAAGCCATAATGACAGCGCACAGAAGCCAATGCTTCTATCGTACCGTACTTTGCAGGCTTCCTAGGATGCGGAACCGGGGACTTGAACCCCGAAGTCCTTGCGGACACTAGAACCTGAATCTAGCGCGTCTACCAATTCCGCCAGTTCCGCTCGTGATAGATTTTGGTCAGCGATCTTTTATTATCTTGGGTTTGGTAGTGTTCTGTCAACTCATTATTGCATCTTGCCTCTGAAGGTGAGCACAAAGGGCTGACCATCCAATTGACCATTGCCCGCCAAGTTGAGAATGGACTGCTGACCGCCATAACGGATATTGAGGGTGCCATTGGCATCAGCCATACCAGAACTGGTCAAGCGAATCCGCAAATTGTAGGCATCCTGCTGAATGACGTTGCCCGAAAAGCCAATATAGTTGCCATCCGCCAGTTGCATATTGATATCCGCCACCTTTTGGGGATCAATGGCAATGCTCATAAACGTTACTTTTTGGTTCGGGCGGCCACTGATGCGAAATAGACCCTCGCCCATATCAGCATAGAAGGTAGTTCCTGCGGGTTGGGCTTGCTGAGCCACCATTGCGGGCACTTGGGGGGCGATTGCGTAGGTGTGCGTCCCAGCGCTGAGGGCAAGAAGGGTTGCTGCAATCATGCTGTTGTTCACGGGAAGTTCCTATAAATTCATGCCTATCATGACGCTCAAAAAGCGTGGATGGCACCCAAACAGCCGCATCCTGCAATAAGACTTCATATTCTTCAGCTCGGATCGGTTCGCTCGATTTAGGAACTCAGCCGCTCAAGGGGGGTCAGCCGGGGATCCACCACCTTTTGGCCGCGACGTGGGAAACGAATCGCCAAGGAGAGCTTCGGACCGGTATCAAAGACATGGGTGATTTCCCCTTCACCATAGACGGGATGGAGAATGCGATCGCCCACCCGCCAAGGAGAGGCAGCAGCCTTGCTCAACCGCGCGGGGGATACCTTCGTGACAGTGGCCACTTTCGGGCGTCGTTGAACATTCCCTGTCAGCAGTTCTGGGGGTAGCTCCGTCAAAAATTGCGAAGGAATTGTATCTTCACTGCCACCGTAGCGACGACGGCTTTGGGCAAAGGTGAGAAAGAGCTGTTCTTGGGCACGGGTAATGCCGACATAGCAGAGGCGGCGTTCTTCTTCTAGGGCCATGGGGTCGTTGAGACTGCGGAAGTTGGGAAAGAGTCCCTGCTCCATGCCCACCAAAAAGACAACGGGAAATTCTAGCCCCTTGGCAGCGTGCAAGGTCATTAGGGAGACCACCCCCTCTCCCTCCTGCAAGGTATCCAAATCCGAGGCAAGGGCAGAACTGTTGAGGAAATCACTGAGGCTTGCCCCTTCATTTTCTTCGCTAAATTGCTGGGCAGCGTTGACCAATTCCATCAGGTTTTGCAGTCGCTCTAGGCTTTCGTCGGTGCCTTCGTTTTCGAGTTCGCGGCGGTAGCCTGTTTCTTCAATCACGGTTTTCACTAGTTCAGGCAATTCAATATCGTCCACTAGCGATCGCAGGCGGGTCATGAGGGTCACAAACTGCTGCACGGCACGACTAGCTCGCCCGGCCAAGGGCGTCATGGATTCGGTATCGGCAATTAAGTCCCACAGGGAAATGCCAAGGGTTTGCGCAGCGTCACTGAGGCGATCCAAACTGGTTTTGCCAATGCCGCGTCGTGGCACGTTGATAATTCGCCGCAGACTCACGGTGTCTTGGGGGTTTTGCAGCAGCCGCAAATAAGCGAGCACATCCTTGACTTCCTTGCGCTCATAGAATTTGAGACCACCAACCACGGTGTAGGGAATGTTGGCGCGAACTAAGGCCTCCTCAAAGGGGCGCGATTGGGCGTTGGTGCGGTAGAGAATGGCAAACCGTCCCCATTGGGGTTCGAGGGATTGACTGCCCAGGGCTTTGATGGTGCGGGCAACAAAATAGGCTTCATCGGTTTCGGTGTTGCAACACTCGCAGTGAATGGGGGCGCCTTCTCCTTTGGTGGGACGCAGCACTTTATCAATGCGTTCGTTGTTGTGCTCAATGAGATGATTGGCGGCCTGCAAAATGTTGGCGACGGAGCGATAGTTTTCCTCTAGCTTGATCATTGTGCGGCTATCGTCATCGGGCAGGCGATCGCCAAAATCCTGTTGGAAGTTCATCAGGATAGTGAAATCGGCGCAGCGAAATGAATAAATGGACTGATCCACATCGCCCACGACAAAAATCGAGCGATCGCTCCAATTCTGAAACTGCTGCGGGGGAGTGCCATTGGTGGCCAGTAGCCGAATGAGATCGTATTGGGTGCGGTTGGTGTCTTGGTACTCATCCACCAGAATGTGCTGAAACTGCTGATGCCAATACTCAAGGCGCTCAGGGTGCTGTTGCAGCAGATGCACCGTTCGTAAAATCAAATCATCAAAGTCAAGGGCATTATTCCTGGCAAGGGTTGCCTCATAGCGACGATAAACCTCTGCGGCCACTCGACCCGCAGGCGATCGCTGTTCCTGCTCCAATTGATCGGGGCTTAGGCCTCGGTTTTTGGCATGGCTGATTTTGTAGCGGATACCGCGCGGATCATGCTTGCGCTCATCGAGATTGAGTTCCGCGGTGGCAATTTCTTTAATCAGGCTTTGCACATCCGATTCATCAAAAATGGTGAAATGCCGCGTCCAGCGATAGCCTTGGGGATGTTGATAGGCTTCTATTTCCAAGCGCAGGAGTCGGGCACAGAGGCTGTGGAAGGTGCCAATCCAAAGGGGCTTGGTGTACGTTTGATAGACGCGCGATCGCACCCGCTGTTGTTCGAGGGGAGAGAGATCCAGCCAGTCTCGCCCGTAGAGTTGCTGAGCCATCTCTTGGCCAAAGAGGGCTTCAATCCGCTCCTTCATTTCGCGGGCGGCCTTATTTGTAAACGTCACCGCCAAAATATTTTCTGGTGCCACCTGATGCTGGCGAATCAAATGGGCAATCCGATAGGTGAGGGTGCGTGTTTTCCCGGAACCAGCTCCTGCCACCACCAACATCGGGCCACAATAGTGCTCCACCGCCTGCCGTTGTGATGGATTCAGTCCTGCGAGAAAATCACTACTCATTTGCTGCTATGCCCATTCGCCTAAAGTTTTATGATACCTGCTATGACCAGCCAACGGGTTGGCACCCCGATCCGCTAGTAGTGCGGGCATTACTGCATTAAACGGCGATGAGTTGACACAGCAGGTAGCTTGGTAGCCCCATCACTTTAGTGCGAGGCGGAAACGCCCTTCGCGACTTTAGTCGTGGGAGTATGTCAAAATATAGAGAGACTTAAATTCGGTGAAAAACCCGAACGATGAAATAGAAAAGTAAAGGCAACTTTCAGGCTTGACCTGAGAGGAGTCAGTAGAGGCGCCTTGACAAGGCCGTTGCGCGTCCATTTCTGGGCTGCTCAAGAATCCCCACCACTTTAGTGCGGGGAGTGTCAAAAACTGATATTAAAGGGAATTTTGGATTATGAGTTTAGTAATTCCCGATGAGTTTTTGCAAACAGCGCACATTACTGAAGCTGATCTCAAACTCGAAATTGCTATTCTACTATTCCAGCAGGGAAAAATTACTCTGGGCACAGCCAGCCAGTTTGCCGAAATGAATCAATTGCAGTTTCAGCGAATATTAGGTAGTCGCAAAATTCCTATCCATTACGATGTTGAAGACTTTCGGCAAGACCTGAAAACGCTAGAGTCAAACGATTGGCGATGATCGTGGTCAGTAATACATCGCCGATTTTTTACCTATCGACCATTGGTCATCTCAATTTGCTCCGCCAACTCTATGACGAAATTGTGATTCCAACAACAGTCTTCAAGGAAATTACCAATGTCGGTAACACTGATGCCAGTGCCAAGGTTGTGCCGACCTTAAGCTGGATTAGAACGCAATCTGCAACCAATCAGCAATTTGTCAGTGCATTAAGAGCCGAACTTGATCCGGGTGAAGCTGAGGCGATCGCCCTAGCTGTTGAGTTAAACGCTGATCGCCTCCTCATGGATGAACGTTTGGGGAGAGCGGCTGCGATGCGAGTGGGGCTACAAGTCACAGGTGTTTTGGGTATTCTGATCGCCGCTAAGCGCAATCACTTAATTCAAGAAGTTAAACCACTACTGAATGCCTTAATCGAGCAAGTCGGCTTCTGGATTGATGCACGACTATATGCAGAGGTCTTGCACACAGTTAACGAATCAGCATGAAACTGGAAAGCAAATGCTATCCACTCCTTGAAGACTTGCAACGCTGTCATCATCGCTATCAAAATTTACGAAGAAAGTAAATCTAGCGCTTCGTTGCAAGTGGCCACTGGTTGGGTCTGTGGCTCCTCTGGATAAAAAATCAACTCCAGTTTCACTTTGCCTCGGTGCCAGCCTGTTCGATCCAGCAAAACAACCTCTACAGCGCAACCTTGTACTAAGTAGTTGACTGTTTGAGATTGACTGCTAATCTCCCTCTTGATTTGCTCTACATAGGTAATATCATTACCATTGCGGCAACTGTTCACTAAAATGGCTGAATTTTGGTCTTCATAGCTAATACCTTGGCCTCTAAATCGAATGACTTCATCAGAGGAAAGAAAGCGAAATTCAGCCAATACAGACTGTTTGTTTTGTTCCATTTGTGTTTCATCCAATTCTTCTGCTTGATGGGTTAAGATAACACAATCACTGCGGGGATTTGAATTATGAGTTTAGTGATTCCCGATAAGTTTTTGCAAACAGCGCACATCACTGAAGCTGATCTCAAACTCGAAATTGCCATTCTACTATTCCAGCAGGGAAAAATTACTCTGGGCACGGCCAGCCAGTTTGCCGAAATGAGTCAACTGGAGTTTCAGCGCATATTAGGTAGTCGCAAAATTCCTATCCATTACGATGCTGAAGACTTTCGGCAAGACCTGAGAACACTAGAGGCAAACGATTGGCGATGATCGTCGTCAGTCATACGTCGCCGATTCTTTACCTAATCGCTATTAAAATTTACGAGGAGAGAAAATCCAGCGTTTCGTTGCGACTTGGGACGGGTTGCGGCTGTGGCTCCTCTGGATAAAAGATCAACTCCAGTTTCAGCTTGCCTCGGTGCCAGCCCGTTTTATCCAAGAACACGACTTCTACAGCGCAGCCATCGGCAAGGTATTTTACTCTTTCAGATGAACTGGTCATTTCGCGCATTAGTTGCTTAACGTAGGCAATATCGTTGCCATTGCGGTAGCCCTGCACCAGATTAGCGGAATTTTGATCTTCGGTATCAACACCCTGTGTCTTAAAGCGAATCACTTCATCAGGGGATAATAAACGGGGACGGGTTGACACAAACTTCTCCTAGGAATTCAATCAAGCTCTTCTTCTTGATGGGTTAAGATAACACAATCACTGCGGGGGTAAGCAACGCAGGTTAAGACGAATCCTGCATCAATTTGATCGTCATCCAGAAAGGACTGATCTGACTGATCCACCTCTCCCTCTAGCAAGCGGCCGGCACAGGTTGAGCAAGCACCAGCTTTGCAGGAAAAAGGCAAGTCTAATCCCAATTCTTCAGCAATGTCGAGAATGTACTCATCCTCTGGAACGCGGATGGTGACGCGATCGCCATTGGGATGCACCAAGGTAACTGCATAGGTGTAGACTCGCTGAAAACTGGGTTCAAGGGGAACCGTCAGGTTAGATGGGGCGCTGCGAGCAGTCACTTCATTGGCTTCAGTAGGGGCATTGGGTTCAAAAACCAACTCCAGTCGCAGTCGCAGGTGACCCTCCTGCCAGCCTTGGGTTTGGGGCGACATCATCTCACAGGGGATGCCTGTCTGCATGAGTTGTTGGACAAGGGGATGCGTCAAGGGCAATGTTTGCAGGTCTGCACCCGTAGCCACGGAGCCGAATTGATGCTCCCACAGTTGATTGGGTTGGGAGAGGCGGAACACTGCATCTTTTGGCGAAAATGGGGGACTGGTCATTGCTTGCGTCTCGTTCCTAGCTTAGAGAATCAGGGGAAGTTTCTGGCGATCGCGCCCCTGTTGTTCGAGGCAGCGGTTAATGCCCGTGACCGCCTCGTTGTACATGGCAATCTTGGCCTCTAGTTCCTTGAGTTTGGCGATATTGCGCTCAATACTTTCAGCCGCTTCTTTTTCTAGGGTTTTGCCAAGGTGCTCCCGTGCCTGTTGCTGTTGTTGGAGAATCTCTTGGCTATGTTGTTTGGCGGCAGTGAGGAGAGGCTCTGTAATGGCGGTGGCGATCGCGGCTCGATAGGTCACTTCAATCGTTTTCTTGATCTTGTGGACAAAGTCCATTTTCAGGAGTTCCCGCAGTTCCGTTTCCGCCTCAAACATACTTGAAGCATCAAAGGTATTGCAGGCTTTGCGCAGTACCTCCCGCAGTTTCATCACCCCTTGGGTATCGTGGTAGAAATCCTCGCGCTCCCGCACATAGCGATCGCACTCAATGCGTGCCACCGTCGTAATACTAATCAGTACCTCCTCCTCTAGCTTGGCCAACATTTGATCAATGCCGCTGTCATTCCCCAGCAGGCGAAAGAGTTCGCGATAGTAGGGCTGCTGATAAATCTCCCGCCTCAACTGCTTAAAGAGATTTTTGATCACCTCTTGGGAAGACTCGACGAGGGTTTTCTTAAGGCCATTGGCCAAGTAATAGAAGGCCTCCGCCAAAATCCCCATGACGGGAACAACGGAGTTGGTGGGATGACTATCAAGGGCCTGTTGATAAATCGTGGCCACGGAGAACTGGCGCAGGAGCTGCTCGAGGGAAGTGACAAGGTTATTTTTCAGCCGTTTATAATCCTGCTCTGCCTCTGGAGACTGGCCGCCCTTGATACGATTGAGAAATTGGTCAATATGCCGATAAAACTCATCCCCAGCGGTTTTCAGTTCTTGGCTGAGATCGAGAAGCTTCGTCTGCTTGAGGGCTTCAATGTCATTGGGTTGCTGTTTTAGCTCATGGAGTTCTGGCTGATATAAATTGCTGAGGTTAATGCAGACATTTTGCAGATCGCTGACCAATTGCTCCAACAGTTGCGGGTACTTTTCCTCCCGTAGATAGCGGCTGATGTCACTGCGGAAAATTTCCACTTCGCTATCTTTAATCATGTGTTGGATCAGTTCGTGGCCATAGCGTTGCAAAATCAGTTCATAGCTTTCAAGGGGCGTTTTGTCCGTGTCCAGTTGAATGCGAAACTTGCTGGGCAGTTTGTAGGAGAAAATACAGTAGCGCAGAAACTCGGAGATAAATTTCGGAGCATCGGTGCGTTGCTTGAGCTTGCTGATTTCATTGGCGAAAATAGAGTCTAGCCCATAGCGATCGCGATCGCTACATTTGAGCAACTGACTACCATAAAAGCCCAAGAGGCCACTGGTGCGATAAACGCGATCCGGGGGTGAGTAAAAGGACTTGGCAATTGTATTGTTGACCTTCTCGCGCAAATCGGCATCAAACCACGTTTGATCAATGCGGTTGATCACATGAAACACGCGATCGCGCAGCCCCGGATTGTTCTTGATATTTTCCAGTAGCTCAATTTCCTCCTGAATAATTTCCCCAGAGGCAGCAATTTGATAAACAACAATGACGGCTGAGGCTTCGGGATCATTGATACAGCGATAGGCTAGCTCAGCGTGCTCCTTGATGGGCGCATCAATGCCAGGGGTATCAATCAGAACATTGCCTCCCGCAAGCAGGGGATGGTGGCAGTAGTACTCAATTTTTTTGAGAACGGCACTATTGGAGCCTTGACGGGCATATTCCGATGCTTCCGCGATCGTGCCAAAGCCCAAGCCATCCATCGAGAAGGAATTATTCACTGTGGGATGAATATGGGCAGCATTTTGTTGGCGGCCTTGGAGCAGCAATTTTAGACCATTGGCTTCCCGTGCCCGTTGGGAGCGCCCCTCGCCCCCCTCCTGTTCAATAATTTGGTTGGCAAATTGAATCGCCTCTTGAATCGAACTGGGATTATTAATATCAATGTTGCGTCCCAACCGCAGGCGATCGCTAATATCCGTGACTTGTTTTTGAATTTCCCCTTCAGTGTAAAACGTCAAAACGGCTCGCTCGCGATCGGGTTCAGCATAGGCGACACGGCAAATCGTTCCCGTTGCGTGACCTTGGGCACTATAGAGCAGTTCGCGCTCCAACAGCGCATTAATGAGCATGGATTTGCCAGCACTAAAAGGCCCCGCAAAAACAATTTCAAACGTCGGCGAAACCGCCTTGCGTAGGGAAGTTTGAACCGGCGTAATATCAAAGGAGCGCAGCTTGGGTTCGGCGTTCAACAGCTCAAGAAGGCGATCGCAATCCGCTTGCAAATTGGGGCAGGTATTGAGGAGGTCGCTCATAGCAAAGAAGCACAAACTATTGTCAGCAACAGCCTAACATAGCTTTTCTTGCCTCCCCTAGGTGGTGGATGTTAATTTTTTTTGCGATTTTTCCCCCATCTAAACCCGAGAACCCCTCAGGGTAGAATGAGAATCCATCCTACTGATCGCACTCTTATGGACAGCGTCCACTGGCAGCAGGTTCACAACTACACTGACATCCTCTACCACAAAACGACGGGCATTGCCAAAATTACGATTAACCGTCCCCACAAGCGCAATGCCTTTCGTCCCCAAACCATTGTTGAAATGAGTCAAGCCTTTGAGGATGCCCGCAACGATCCCACGATAGGCGTTGTCTTGCTTACTGGGGCAGGCCCCCACACCGATGGTAAGTATGCCTTTTGTGCGGGTGGTGATCAAAGTATTCGCGGTGAGGCAGGCTATCTGGATGATCAGGGGGTAGCACGGCTGAATGTGCTGGATCTGCAACGGCAAATTCGCTCCCTCCCAAAGGTGGTGATTGCCCTTGTGGCCGGCTATGCCATTGGCGGTGGCCATGTGCTGCATTTGGTCTGTGACCTCACCATTGCTGCTGAGAATGCCATTTTTGGTCAAACGGGGCCACGGGTGGGTAGTTTTGATGCAGGGTTTGGTGCGAGTTATCTTGCCCGCATTGTTGGCCAGAAAAAAGCCCGTGAAATTTGGTTTCTCTGTCGGCAATATACGGCTCAGGAAGCCCTAGCGATGGGCTTGGTCAATACCGTTGTCCCCGTTGAGGAGCTGGAGGCTGAGGGGATCCGCTGGGCGCAAGAAATTCTCACCAAAAGTCCCTTAGCCATTCGCTGCTTGAAGGCGGCCTTTAATGCCGATTGTGATGGTCAAGCCGGCCTACAGGAATTAGCCGGCAATGCAACGCTGCTGTACTACCTCACCCAAGAGAGTGCCGAGGGCAAGACCGCCTTTTTAGAAAAACGCCCCCCCAACTTTCAGCAGTTTCCTTGGCGACCCTAAGGAATGCGCTAAAGTAGGAGCATGTGGCATTGGGAGAGTTCGCCATGTGTATCTGTGTTAACTGCGCCCTTGTGGATCGCTGTACCACATACTATGCGGTTGAGGAGCAGCACCAACAGCCCCATCTGACCCTCACACCAGACTTTGACCCAATTGAGCCGACGATCAATATCAACATTCGTACCCAAGGGGAAGAAATTCTATTGGAGTGGGATGTGGTTGGTTGTGCCAGTTTCGTCGAAGAACAGGGACGGTGGGCAAAACTGCGTCCGGGAGAATTGATTCCCACCTAAATCTGATTGTTAGCCGGCGATCGCGCCAATTTGATGTTCTTTTCTAGCGGCACTCATGGGACAAAGCCGGCTGAGACAACAGCTTGATCTATTTCTGCACTCACCACAGGTAGAAATCAGCCTGTTGGTTTTGATCTTAATGTGGGTACTTTTAGTGGTGGTCGATCTTTTCTGGGTACAGCCCGGCCACCCTAATTTTTTTGTGATGCTGGCGGATTTACCCCTACGGCTGTGCTTTGTTGTTGAGTTATTCCTACGCTTTGCGATCGCCCGCAAAAAGCAACGATTTTTCCGCCACTACTGGCTTGATCTAGTCGCGATTTTACCGATGCCGCCCCAGTGGCCCCTGTTTCGTTTGCTACCGCTGCTGCGTCTGCCCCGCGCCTCGATTCTGATTAACCGCAACCTGCACTACATTTCCCCCCAGATTTCTGGCCTCTACGGTGCCCAAATTTCCGCACTGTTAATCATTGTGTTGATCATGCTCTTTGGGGGACTGGCTTTTTATATTATCGAAGGAACCTCAAACCCAGACATCGAGACCCTTGGGGATGCCCTGTGGTACAGTTTCTTTTCCTTAGTGTCTGCCGAACCCATTGGTGCCTATCCCCAAACCCACACCGGGCGGATCATTACCCTAGTGGTCGTTTTGTCGGGGCTGACTTTGTTTGCAGTGTTTACAGGGGTGGTGTCTGCCTTCATGGTGCAGCGGTTGCAGTCGGTCATGAGCATTAAGAACTTTGACTTGGATGAGTTGCGCAACCACATTATTCTCTGTGGCTGGAACCGCAGTGCCCCCTTGGTGTTGGAGGAGTTGCAAACCGATCCCCAAACCCGCCATGCGCCGATTGTCATTGTTGCTGAACTTGAACAGTTGCCCTTGAGTGAGTTGCGGAGAGTAGATCAAAATCGCCTCTACTTTTATTCGGGAGACTATACCCGCATTGACGTTTTAGAGAAGGTGCAGATTTACCACGCCTCCCGTGCCATTCTCTTGGCGGATACCAGCCAGCCCCGCAGTGATCAAGACCGCGATGCCCGAACGGTTCTTGCTGCGCTGACCATGGAAAAACTCAATCCAACGATTTACACCTGTGCGCAGCTTTTGGATCGCAATAACAATGTGCAACTTCAGGCGGCAGGGGTGGAAGATGTGGTGGTGGCTGATGAAATGGCGGGTCACCTGATTGGCAATGCCGTACGCAATCAAGGGGCAATGGATGTTTTTGCAGAATTGCTGACGGTACAAGTGGGAAACCAATTTTATCGGCTGCCTTTGCCGTCAACGCTGGCAGGCAAAACCTTTTGGTATGCGCAACGACATCTTAAGGAGCAGTACGATGCGCTCCTAATAGCCGTGGAACGTCGCATTGAGGGGCGTCGCCAGACGTATATTAATCCACCGATGAACTATGAGTTGCAGGTGGGAGATTACGTGGTGGTGATTGCGCGGCAGTGTCCACAGTGGGGATAGAGTGATGGAAATTTCCTCGCAAGTAGAATTACCTTTTCCCCGCGAGCACGTCTATCGTACCTATCGCGATCGCCTGCCGGAGCTGGTAAACTGGATGCCCAATGTCCGTGAAATTGAAGTGCAAGAGCGCAAGGAACAGCCTGAAGCCCTAGAAATGGTTCTCGTCTGGCATGGTGGCGGGGAAATTCCAGCAGCAGCACGGGCACTCCTGAGTGAGGCGATGCTCTCATGGACGGACTACACCCATTGGGACGATCGCGACTATCTCACCCGCTGGCGTATTGCGCCCCATGCCTTTACCGAGGCAATTGACTGCCAAGGGGAAAATCAATTCATTGCTGTGGGTGACTCAACAATTATCACCAGCCGAGGTCATCTACGCATTGATCCAAAACGGATTCCGGGGGTACCCTCCTTCCTAGCTGGCATGATTGCTCGCGCTGTGGAGGAGTATCTCGGTCAACGCATCGAACCGAATTTTCAGCAGTTGGCAGCCAGTGTCGCAGCATTTTTGCGTGCTGAAGGATGACGATCCGCGGTCAATTACCCCACCCACAAGGGGATGCGGTTTCCCGGAGGTTTTTATGAAAATCTTGGAGCAAACGGACTATCGCTTGCGCCTGCGGGAACGCCCTTTGCTGAGTTGGTTTATGGGTGGGGTGTTTGCTCTTGTCCCTACGTTGATGCTGAGCTTCTTTCCAGTTGCAGAAATTCACTGCCAACGCCAAACCCTGCCCTATGAGTGCATCACCACCACAACCTCTTTCGTGAGCCAAGAGCGGGTGAAAATTCCTCTGCCTCTACTGCGACAGGCAAAGTTGGAAGACTACATTGACAGTGAAGGCGATCGCATGTACCGCGTCGTTCTTGAAGTAGCGGACAATTCAACCATATTAGGGATTGCCTCCTCGGAGCCGGGCGATCGCGCCGCCATGGTGCAGCAAATTAACCAGTTCTTAGCCAATCCCAATCAAACTGAACTTTCAGCGTGTGTGGACGATCGCTGGCTCATTGGGATTATTGCGGGGGTGTTCTTTCTGGTAGGGATGAGTTTCCTTTCTTTCACCCCTGTTTTAACCGTGGATTTGGATCGGGGCAGTGGCACCTTGACGATTCTCCATGCAAATTTTTTCCGCCGCACTCAGAAGGAATTGCGCTTGCGCGAGATCAGCGACATTGCGATTGAAAGCTCCGTGGATTCCGATGGCGATCGCCTCTATCGCGTCGTGGTGCACCTCACTTCTGGCGAGACAGTTCCCCTGCGGCAGTACTACAGTAGCGGCTATGACAGCAAGAAAGAACTCGCTAATCTCCTGCGACAGTTTCTCTATTTGCCGCCTCTATAAGTCATCCTGCAAGTGTGACGACTGGCTCTCTATTAAACTGAAGATGGCATAATGCATTCACGGTCGGTGGGGTTTTGCCCTCAATTATCACTATGCAACCAACGGATCCAACAAAGTTTACTGATAAAGCATGGGAAGCCATTGTTAAGTCCCAAGATGTGGCACGGGAATATCGCAGCCAATATCTGGAAACAGAGCACCTGATGATTGCCCTCCTGCGGGAAGAGGGACTGGGGCAACTGATCTTTGAACGAGCCGATATTGACACTGAATGGGTTCTCAAGCGGCTGATGGACTTTGCCAAGCAGCAACCCCGCGTGCCAACGGGGAGCGAACTCTACTGTGGCCGCAGTTTGGATGCCCTTCTTGATGAAGCCAATCGTCTGCGCCAAGAGCAAGAGGATCAGTTTATTTCGATTGAGCATCTTGTCCTCGCGTTTGTCGGCGATCGCCGCATTGGTCAACGTCTGTTCCGCGCTTTGAATTGCGATCGCGAGCAGTTGGCGGCTACCGTCAAAGCCATTCGCGGCGCCCAAAAAGTCTTAGACCAAAACCCCGAAAATAAATACGCTGCCCTTGAAAAGTACGGTCGCGATCTCACCGAAGCAGCCCGCCAAGGCAAACTGGATCCCGTCATTGGCCGCGATGAAGAAATTCGCCGCGTCATTCAAGTGCTCTCCCGCCGCACCAAAAATAATCCCGTGCTTATTGGTGAACCGGGTGTGGGTAAAACCGCCATTGCCGAAGGCCTTGCCCAGCGGATTATCAATGGGGATGTGCCAGAATCCCTCAAAAATCGGCGGTTGATCTCCCTTGATCTGGGGAGTTTGGTGGCGGGTGCCAAGTTTCGTGGCGACTTTGAAGATCGCCTCAAGGCGGTTCTCCACGAAGTGACCCATTCCGACGGTCAAATTGTTCTCTTTATTGATGAACTGCACACCGTGGTTGGTGCCGGTGCCAATCAAAACTCCTCGATGGATGCCAGTAACCTCCTGAAGCCGATGTTGGCGCGGGGCGAACTGCGCTGTATTGGTGCCACCACCCTAGACGAGTACCGCAAGCATATTGAGAAGGATGCTGCCCTTGAGCGGCGCTTCCAGCAGGTGTATATTGGTCAGCCCAGTGTTGAGGATACGATCTCGATTTTGCGGGGTCTCAAGGATCGCTACGAAATTCACCACAATGTCAAAATTACCGACTCGGCATTGGTGGCAGCGGCGATGCTCTCGGATCGATATATTAGCGATCGCTTTTTGCCCGACAAGGCCATTGATCTCGTGGATGAAGCGGCGGCCAAGCTGAAAATGGAAATCACCACCAAGCCCGCTGAACTGGAAGCCCTTGAGCGGCGACTGCGGCAACTGGAGATGGAAAAACTCTCCCTCAAGCAGGAAGAAAGTCTGCCCCTGAGCCAAGCACCACTGCAAGCCACCCGCGATCGCCTTCAGCGCATCGAAGAGGAAATTGCCCAACTGCAACCGCGACAACAGGCCATGCAAGCCCGCTGGCAAGCCGAAAAAGACCTCCTAGAGCGCATCAACAGCCTCAAGGAAGAAGAAGATCAGGTAAAGCTGCAAATCGAGCAAGCAGAGCGCGACTACAACCTGAACAAAGCTGCTCAACTTAAATATGGTCGGCTCGAGACACTGCAACGGGAGTTGGAAAGCACCGAAGCACAACTTTTGGAACTTCAGGCCGAAGGCGGCACCTTTTTGCGCGATCAAGTCACCGAAGCCGACATTGCTGAAATTGTTGCCAAGTGGACGGGAATTCCCCTGCAAAAACTGATGGCCTCGGAACGGCAAAAGCTCCTGCAACTGGAACAAGTCCTCCATCAGCGGGTGATTGGTCAAACCGATGCCGTGGCCGCCGTGGCCGCCGCGATTCGCCGAGCGCGAGCCGGCATGAAAGATCCTGCCCGTCCCATTGGTTCCTTTCTCTTTATGGGGCCTACCGGGGTTGGTAAAACAGAACTGGCCCGTGCCCTCGCCGAAGCCCTCTTTGATGATGAAAATGCCCTTGTGCGCATTGATATGTCGGAGTACATGGAAAAACACGCCGTCTCCCGCATGATTGGCGCACCACCGGGGTATGTGGGCTTTGACAGTGGCGGGCAACTGACGGAAGCGATTCGCCGTCGTCCCTATGCCGTGGTTCTGTTTGATGAGGTGGAAAAAGCCCATCCGGAAGTCTTTAATGTGCTCTTGCAGGTGCTCGATGATGGCCGTGTCACTGATTCCCAAGGGCGGACGGTGGACTTCCGCAATACCGTGATCATTATGACCAGCAACTTGGGCAGCGAGCATATTTTAGATTTGGCCGGGGATGACAGTCGTTATGAGGAAATGCGCCAACGGGTACTCCAAAGTGCGCAAAAGTATTTTCGCCCCGAATTTCTCAACCGGATTGATGACCTGATCCTCTTCCATGGTCTAGGACGGACTGAACTGGCACAGATTGCCCAAATTCAACTGCAACGGGTGGAGAAACTCCTTGCAGATCAAAAAATTCGCCTGCGCCTCACCCCGGCAGCGCTAGATCATTTGGTGGCGGTGGGCTTTGATCCAGTCTATGGGGCACGTCCTCTGAAGCGCGCCATTCAACGGGAATTGGAGAACCCCCTCGCCGTGAAGATCCTTGAAGAGGTCTTTGCACCCGGCGATACGATTTTGGTAGATTTGGTCAATGGTGAGTTGACCTTTAGCCCTGCCAACCTCGCAGGTGCAGGCGATCGCGACACCGTCGCCGCCTCCTAAGCCTTCAGTAACCTACTCGACAGGAAAGAAGCGTGAAAGTTATTACCATTTATCACAACAAGGGTGGTGTGGGGAAAACCACTGTAACCGTCAACTTAGCGGCTGCACTTCGCCGGCAAAGGCAGCGAGTTTTAGTGATTGACATTGACTCTCAAGCCAATACCACCTTTGCTGTCGGTTTGATGAAGTTCTTCTCTGAGGAAGATGATACGCTACGGGATGCTAATATCCTTCACATTCTCAAGAATGAATACTTCATTTCGGAAGTCGTTCGGCGGTCAGATTCCTTTAATGATCCAGAGATCGACGTTATTCCTGCCCATATTGATCTAGTAGAGTTTGAAATGGTGGACGATTTGCGACAAATCGATGCTATTCATATTAGCTTACTAGAAAAGCTACAAGAAGCAAGAGATGATTATGATCTTGTGATTATTGATGCACCTCCCGCTCTAGATACCTATGCGCAAATTGCCCTAGTTGCTTCAGATTACGTGATGATTCCTTCAGATTTTCGCCCCTTTGCTAACCAAGGCCTAAAATATGTAAAAGTATTTGTTGATCGTATTAATCAAGAATTTTCAGAAATCAGAGCAGTATTAGGGAAAAATCAGTTGCAAATTGTGGGGATTCTTCCTTCAAAAATTCATGGGCAAACTTGCAATTCTTTGCGTTTTAGAAATTTACAGGAACAGATTGCTAGGAAATATGATCTTAGAATTATGGAAACAATTATCAAAGAGAGTGCAGATCTCGCGAACAGTTTACATCGTGTAGTCACCATTGGTGATGACGAAATACCAGAACCCCAGTCAATCTTTAGATATAGACGAAACTCTGAATCTGCAATTCAGTTTGAGAATTTAGCAAAAGAGCTAATATGGTTGACGAGGAATTGATCCGACTTAGATTGTAAATCATGAATAAAGGTTAAAGATGATTAGCTACAAACAAGTTTCGGTTTCAAACATTCAAGTTAAGAATCCAGCTCTACCCTTTAAGGAGAGTGAAATTGAACGCATGACTGAGTATTTGTCAATATCTAAAACTGCTTTTCCACCTTTGGTCGTTAAGCGATTAGGCCCTCGATTATCATGCCATACATACGAGCTTCTCACCGGTTACCAGCAGTACTACGCTGCTCAAAAAGCTAAACTTGATAGAATTAATGCTCTGATTCTTGAGGAAAATGACACACCAGAAATAGAAGCTGCCATTCTCAGTCAAATTCAGTCTCACTCTCCAATTTCTGAGGTGACAGAAGAACAAACGCAAGAACAAACTACAGAGCCTTTAGCTTTTGACTCACCAGCGAGCAACTCCAACAAAGATTCCATTAAGACATCTCACCTAGAAAATCAACGGCTTGCAGAGCAAAATCAAGCTACTGTTCAGTCCCTCGAAGAAATGCAGCAGCAGAATCAACAGCTTGCAGAGCAAAATCAAGCTACTATTCAGTCCCTCAAAGAAATACAGCAGCAGAATCAACAGCTTGCAAAGCAAAATCAAGCTATTTTTCAGTCCCTCAAAGAAATGCAGCAGCAGAGTCAGCAGCTTGCAAAGCAAAATCAAGCTATGCATCAGTCCCTCAAAGAAATGCAGCAGCAGAATCAACAGCTTGCAGAGCAAAATCAAGCTATGCATCAGTCTCTTAAAGAAATACAGCAGCAGAATCAACAGCCTTCGGAACAAAATCAACGGCTTTCAGAGCAAAATCGAGTGATGCGTAAGGTTCTACAAGAAATGCAAGTAGCCTTAGAAAAAATCAATATCACAATAGCTGAATTTCCAGCTTCGCAAGTATCACCATCCACATCAATAGAAACGCCATCAAGTTCTCCGAGAGATAAAAATCAGCCTGAGTTAAAAACGAACGAAACAAGGCGCAGATCGAGGAATAGTTCAAGAAGGTAGGAGTCGCTAAGAGGACTAGAGAAAGTCATCTCAAAAAGATTCTGAACTATCGCCATTAAAATCCCTTCAAATCCCTTGAGGATCTGGCTAGATGTTTGAATATAACGTTCAGCAGCTTGGAAAAACTTAAAAACTGTCCTGTCCCCCCAAGTTTTTCCCGCTAGGCGGTACCAGTTAACCATTGGCCACCGAATAATCCAACTGCTGCTCCCACAGCAAGGGCGATCGCTGGGTGCCATTTGAGGCGCGTAATCGCTACAAGGGAAAAGACCAAGAGCACGCTATTGAGAATGAGACTGACGGGCTGATCGAGGTGGACGATTGCAGGCGCAAGATTAATGGCTGCTGACAACACCATACCCACCACCGCAGGATTGACCCCTGCCAAAAATTGCTTCACCCGTTGGAGATGCTTCACCACTTGATAGTAGTGGGCAAGAGCAAACATCAATAGTAGCGATGGCAAAAATAAGGCCACGGTTGCCAAAAGAGCACCACCAATACCAGCAACACGGAATCCGGCAAAAGTGGCAATGACAGCGATCGGTCCCGGAGTCAATTGACTAATAGCCACACCATCAATAAATTCCTGCTGCGTTAGCCAATGCAACTGATCGATCAACAGTTGTTTCAGCACGGGGATCAGAACGAAGCCACCACCAAAGAAAACAATGCCCACTTTGAGGAAGGTAAGCACTAGGGTCAGCCACTGAACGGGTTGAGAAGCGGCAGTTGCCATTTGGGCAGCTTGGTGGGGTAGGGTCTGGATCGCTAGGGGTAAGCCAACGAGGGCGGATTTTTGGGAAGTTTGGAGTTTTGTGGTTTTTGTGGGTGGGCTGAGTTGGAGAATGAGACCAATCATGCCGCCACTGCCAAGGATGAGCAAGGGATTAATGTGGGTCAAACTGCCGAGACAGGCCGCAATGGCGATCGCGATCGTTACCGTCGAGCGCACGGACTTTTGCCCCATTGACCAGACTGCTGCCAAGATAATGCCAATGACCACTGGTGTCAGCCCCGCAAGGGCACTTTGCAATGAGGGAATCGTATGAAACCCAAAATAGAGCCAAGATAGTAAAATCACCGCCACAACGGACGGCAGCAGAAAGGTCAGACTGCCCAAGAGACCGCCCCAAAAGCCATGGAGACGATAGCCAATAAAGAGCGCCGTATTGACGGGGAACGATCCTAGAATTTGGCTGAGGGCAACCCCGTGTAGGAATTCATCAATGGCCAAGAGCCGCCGTCGCTTAACAAACTCATTTTCCATCAGGGCGATCATGGCAATTCCACCGCCAAAGCCAATACTGCCCAGTTTCAGAAATACAGCGGTCATTTCCCAGAGATTCAGAGATAGGGGGGACGATGACTCTTCGATCTCGGACTCCAGCATGGGTTGCTCCCTCGCGATGGTGATAGTTGATTGTGGTTTCTTATATTGCCATATAGTCAAGTGATAAACAAGGAATAACCTCAATTGTGCATGCGGTAAAAAATTATGAAACAAACCTTGACAGGGTTTTGGGACTTAATTTAAGATTCTGGCTAAATTATATTAGTCGCAAAACTTCTTGCAAGGATTTAGACTATGCTCGACAAGATATTTAGTCCAAAAACCATGGCTGCTCTTGGCATCGTGGGTCTGATTTTTACCGTAATTGAAGAAAAAAGCAGTAGAAAAAGAGGAGACATAAGAGCCGCAGAAGAGGCTAGGAAACTAGGAGAGTCTATTAGCAAAGGTGTAGCACGAGATTTAAGCAAGGTGTTTTGGAATGATAATAAATTTTAAGAGTTGAAGAATCCTGTCCATCAGTCAAGGCGCCAAGTACTGTATTTCTACAGGATCATTGACCTTGAGTCCCAATTCAGCGGCGCGGCCACCCGCCAGTTCTAAAACGGCATCCACGGGAACCCCCGACTCGTAGGTGGGGCAAGGGGGTATTTGGCATGGGGGGGCTTCTGGGGCGATCGCCACCACTTTACCGTCCCTGAGAAAAATCAAGTCAAGGGGAATCAGGCAGTTCTTCATCCAGAAGCTAGCCACTTGGGGTGGAGACATGGGAAATAGCATCCCGCGATCGCCCGGCAATTCAGGACGAAACATCAAACCCAACTGCTGCTGTGCGGGTGTGCGCGCCACTTCCAACTGAATCCATGTATCGTGAATGCGCGCCTTGGCCGTAATAGGCAGATATTGCGGAATGCCGCGAACCATTTGCGGGGGTGCTGCCGGATCCCCTTGGCTCAGACTTTGACAGCCCAGCAGTAACCCCAAGGTGACTAAGCCCAGAACGAGCCAGCGTAACTTAGGCTTCACGGAGAACATACCCTACTCCTCGCACTGTGTGAATCAACCGTTTTTCGCCATCGGGTTCAATCTTCAACCGCAGATAGCGAATATACACTTCAATGACGTTGGATTCTCCCAAAAAGTCATAGCCCCAGACATTTTCTAAAATTTGTTCACGGGTGAGGACTTCGCGGGGATGCTCCATGAGAAATTTCAGTAGTTCATACTCCTTCATCGTTAGATCGATCGTGCGTCCATTGCGCTCCGCCCGCCGCGTCAAGAGATCAAGCGTCAAATTATCAAATCGCAACACCTCGCTTTGGGTGACTGGCGGCTTCAGATAAAGCTGAATCATTTGCAAAAAGGGCTTGGGACTATAGGGCAGCAGTAGATAATCATCGGCACCTGACTCCAGCACCGCCACCCGATCCTCTAGGCGATCGCTCTCCAGCATCAGTAGAATTGGCAAATTAATCCCCTGCTGGCGCAACCGCTGGCACAACTCCATACTGTTGAGCCGCCCCAAATAGCGATCCATGATGATCAGGGCAGGCTGCCATTCTGCGCAGGCTAAGTGACATTCCTTTTCCGTTGTTGCAATCACGGGGTCATAGCCTGCTGCCTGAAGGTCTTGCCCCATGCGCTGTGACAAGTGGTTGTCAGCACAGACCAAAAGTAAACGTGAAGGGGGAGAATTTAGCTCCATCTCAATCATCCTTACTATGGAGATCTTACTTTCAGCTTATGCCTTGTGGGAAAATGTTCAAAAATGCGCCCGTAGCTCAGCGGAATAGAGCACTCGCCTTCTAAGCGATTGGTCGTTGGTTCGAGTCCAACCGGGCGCGTCTAACCTGCTATCGTTGATGGGGAGCGTATTGGAGTGCAAGAATCCTCGCAATGAGTCCTAAATATCGCCGCGTATTGCTCAAATTGAGCGGTGAAGCCCTCATGGGCAACCTGAACTACGGCATTGATCCAAAAGTGGTACAGGCATTTGCTAGCGAAATTGCTCAAGTGGTGCAAGCGGGAGTTCAAACCGCCATTGTGGTGGGGGGTGGCAATATCTTTCGCGGTATGAAAGGAGCGGCTGCTGGCATGGATCGGGCAACCGCAGACTACATCGGTATGATTGCCACCGTTATGAATGCCATGACCCTTCAGGACGCCCTCGAACAAATGAATGTGCCCACACGGGTACAGACGGCGATCGCCATGCAGGAGGTGGCCGAACCCTATATTCGTCGCCGTGCCATTCGCCATCTGGAAAAGGGACGGGTAGTGATCTTTGGGGCAGGATCAGGAAATCCCTTTTTTACCACGGACACAACAGCGGCCCTGCGAGCGGCCGAAATTGATGCGGAAGTCATCTTCAAAGCCACTAAGGTAGATGGCGTCTATGACGCTGATCCCCACAAAAATCCTAATGCGCGTCGCTACCGCAGTCTCACCTACACCCATGCCCTTACCCATAACTTGGCGGTGATGGACAGTACAGCGATCGCCCTGTGTAAAGATAATGATATCCCCATTATTGTGTTTAGTTTAGAAACAGCCGGTAACATCTACCGCGCCTTGACTGGGGAACCCATTGGTACGATGGTTGGAGGCTCCTGTGAAATTAGCTGATGTCGAAGAGCGGATGCAAAAATCGGTTGAAGCAACCCAGCATGACTTTAATAGTATCCGCACGGGTCGCGCCAACGCGGCGTTATTAGACCGGGTGATGGTGGACTACTACGGCACGGAAACCCCCCTGCGCTCCTTGGCCAATATCTCCACCCCCGATGCAACCACGATTTTGATTCAGCCCTACGATCGCTCCACATTGGCCAGCATTGAAAAAGCCATTCAACTCTCTGACTTAGGGCTGACGCCCAACAACGATGGCTCCAGCGTCCGCCTCAATATTCCACCCTTGACCACAGAGCGACGCAAAGAACTGGTGAAAACCGCCGCCAAAATTGCCGAAGGGGGCAAAGTTGCCATTCGCAACATCCGCCGCGATGCCATTGATCACATCAAAAAAGAGGGCAAAGCTGGCGAACTCACTGAAGATGAAGTGAAGGACTTGCAGGAGAAAGTGCAAAAGCTCACCGATAAATACATCGGCAAAATTGATGCCCTGCTCGCCGAGAAAGAAAAGGACATTATGACCGTATAGGCTAGGTGCCCGGCAACTGTCGCAGTTCGGGACTTAGGTGCGATCGCTCCGCAAGGGCAAGGAGCAATGGCCCACGGGAGGTATATTCGACAATACTGACACTGGCCACTGGGGCAGCAATGCGATCGCGAAATCGTCCCACATCAATACCCAGAAAACCACAGAGCATAATCCGAATGGTGGCCTTGTGGGAAACCAGCAGAACATTGCCGTCGGGATACTCCCGTTCAATTTCTAAGAGAACGGCATTACTGCGGTAGTAGATGTCAATTCCCCGCTCACCCCCCGTGGGGGCATTCCAGCCCGGATCCGCCAGCCAGCGCACATAGTCATCGTGGAACTTAGCATTCACCTCTTCTGGGGAGAGGCCTTCCCACTGACCATAGTAAATTTCCCGCAAACCATCGCGAACCTGCATCTGAAGACCCACGCGATCGCACAAAAACTGTGCCGTGGTTCGAGTGCGCAACGTGGGACTAACAAAGACGGCTTGCCAAGGCAACTGGGCATAGTGTTCGGCAAAGGCCTCAGCCATTGCTAGACCGGCATCCGTCAAGGGTGGATCCAGTTCTCCACAGTAGGCATTGGCGCGACTAAAGCTCGTTTGCCCGTGGCGCAAGAAATAGAGTGTTAAGACCACAACCTTCACCCCATACCGCTAGGGGCAGCATAGTCGAGGGGCACAAAACTCGTCAACGCTGAGTTGTGTCCAATACACTCAATGTAACGCCTTGGTAATAATGCCCCAAAATTTGGTCGTAGGTGTAGCCCTGCAATGCCATACCGTAAGCCCCCCATTGACTCATGCCCAAGCCATGACCGTGACCCCGACCGGTAATCGTAAAGGCCACTGGCACACTTTGCCCCCTTTGACTGGCCACATTGCCATACTCTGGCGTAATCGTCAGTAGGGTACTGCGCAGTCCCAACACCCGCCGTAGTTCACTGCCTGAAATGGTGCGGCTACCCGCTGTGCCCACCACTTGCACCGACATGACTCGCCCTTGGGGGGTCAATTGCAAGGGGCGAAAGCCAACGATGGTACCAATACCGGGGAGGCGTTGTTGCAGTTGTGCTGCGGTGAAACGCACCGTCCACTGAAAGTTGGGGGAGACTTGGTCAAAGTCAGGGGTACCGCGCAGGTAGGGAACGGCATTTTGCCAAACGTGCTCTGAATTTTCGGTGTGCCCCCCTGAAGAGGCATGGAAGACGGCTTCAATGATTTGGCCATTGTAGGTGAGCACTTGACCGCGTGTGGCGGCAACCGCAGCTAAGGTACTGGCGGTTTCTGAACTGACCCCCGGATACACCTGATGGGTGACCGTGGCACCCACATCAAAAAGACTACCGGGACGACGGCGTTCGCGATCGCGCCGAAAGAGGACAAAGGAACGGGAGGCCACTGCTTGGGCTTTCAGGGCTTCCAGCGGCCAAGAGGGATACATTTCCTTGCCCACGACACTGGGCAGATACTCCTCTAAATCCACGAGGTTGATGGCGATAATCCCCTCACTGGTACTCACCAATTGCAACCGCCCGCGATACCAGCGATCGCCCACGCGCACGAGGCCATGGTCTCGAGGTTCGAGGAAGACTTGCCGCCCCCGCACCCCCCCTGCTTGTACCCCCGCCCCCGTCAGAACCGCTGTAATATTCTGCTGCGGTGCCACTGTCAGCACCCGACCCGCCTCATCCCGTAACTGCGCTGGGGTGGAGCTACTGATTGTGACTTGACGTACCCGATCTAAAACCGCGACCCGCAATTCCACGGCTGTGGCCGTCAGTTGGAGCAACAAGCTGATCAAGCAGCCAAGACCCAGCGACTGCGACAAAAGACGCCAACGCACAATGAGGTAAAGCATGTTTTACTCCTCAGGTAGGCGGCAATGGTGACGATGCCTAGCGGTGCTCGCGCAGACCACTCCAACCAATGGTAATAAAGCCCACTGCCAATAGAAAACTACGAATTCCTACCCTTAGACGATTCACAAAGGCTTCCTGTTGCGCCCGATTCACCGCTTCCTGTTGTTGGCTGCGGATGCGCTCCCGTGCCTGACCCGCTTGTTTATCGAGGGCTTGGGGGTCTTTTTGTAACTGCTCGAGAATCGCCTGTTGATCGGGGGGCAGTTGATTGCTTTTCAGGAGTTGCTCCAGTTGACCGCTACTGGCCAGTTGTTTAATTTGCTGCTGTTCCTGCTCAACGCGAATTTCTGCCTGTGCCGCCTCTTGATTGATTTGGTTGACCGCCTGTTCCGTAATTTGCCCTGTAATCGATAGGTAGAGGGGAATCCCCAGTAGGCAGAGCAATCCCAGCAAACTCGAGAGGACAAAGACCCAAAATCGCCAATCCTTGAGGGCAGGTTCCCCCGGCTCCGGCTGCGTCGCACTCCCAGAGACTGCTTGGATCCAAAAGCCAGTGTAGATAAAGACAAAGCCAATCAAGGGGGTGGCACCGCGCTCAATGAATTGGTTGACGACCGTGAGTTGCCACTGGCTGTTATTGAACTGGGGAGTAATAAAGAGAATGCCCCACTCGACCAAAAAGGTGAGGAGTAGGATGATGCCCACCAGTTTTAGGAACTGAGCCGCCAAGGGGACAGGTCGCTTGGTTGATTTGGAAGCGGTCATGGACTGTGAGTGACTCGTCAACTACTGCATCAACCTTACTGGATTTTGGTGCCGTTGATTCATCTTGGGCGCATCGACTCGCCTGTGGCGCTGCTATCTTTGGCTACCGCAACCTTGGTATACTCCAATTGTGCATGGCGCTGATGCGGCTGGGCTGCTTTCCCCCAGTATTGCTCGTTCGCCATCCCTTTGCGCATTGAGGCACAACAAATCCATGGTCATTGTGGCAGTCTTAGCGGCAGGACGAGGCACACGGATGAAATCCTCGCTGCCAAAAGTTCTCCATCCCCTAGGTGGGCGATCGCTGGTGGGCTGGGTTTTGCACCAAGTTCAATCTCTGCAACCGCAACGGCAGTTTGTGATCATTGGCTATGGGGGAGACGCTGTCCGTGCCGCGTTAACCGATCAGCCCCACGTGGAATTTGTCGAGCAGCGCGAACAACTGGGAACGGGTCATGCTGTGCAACAGCTTTTGCCCCACCTCAAGGACTATGAAGGCCATCTTTTAGTGCTGAATGGCGATGTGCCCCTCTTGCGTGGAGAGACACTGGCGAAGTTACTCGCAGTCCACCAGAAACACAACAATGCAGCCACGATTTTAACGGCACAAATTCCCAACCCCCAAGGCTATGGCCGCGTGATTTGTGACAGTCAGAATATCTTGAAGCAAATTATTGAAGACCGTGACTGCACCACAGCCCAAAAGCAAAACCGCCGCATCAATGCTGGGGTGTATTGTTTCCACTGGCCGCAACTGGCTGCTGTGTTGCCCCATCTCCAATCCAACAATGATCAGCAGGAATACTACCTCACGGATGCGGTTAATGCCCTCAGTCCTGTGATGGCGGTGGACGTGGAAGACTATGAGGAAATTTTGGGGGTTAACGATCGCGTGCAGTTAGCGGCAGCCTATCAAGTGCTGCAAAATCGCATCAAAAACGCTTGGATGCAGGCGGGGGTGACCCTCATTGATCCGGCCAGTACCACGATTGAAGATACCGTTGAGCTAGCACCAGATGTGGTGATTGAACCCCAAACTCACCTGCGCGGCCAAACCCGTATTGGCAGTGGTAGCATCATTGGCCCCGGTACTTTGATTGAAAATAGTGTCATTGGCGAACGGGTGACAGCTCGCTATGCCGTGATTAGCGACAGTGAGATTGGCCATGATACCCAAGTGGGGCCTTTTGCCCACATCCGCCAGCAAAGTCTGGTTGCCGATCACTGCCGCATTGGTAACTTTGTCGAGCTAAAAAAAGCGCAGTTGGGCAGTGATACCAAAGCCTCGCATCTGTCCTACCTAGGTGATGCCACCTTGGGCGATCGCGTCAATATCGGGGCAGGAACGATTACCGCCAACTACGACGGCGTCCGCAAACACCCCACCCATATCGGTAGCGGCACCAAGACTGGGGCTAACAGTGTTTTAGTGGCGCCGGTAACCCTCGGCGAAAATGTCACGGTGGCGGCGGGTTCAACGGTCACAGAAGATGTACCGGATAACGCCCTTGTCATTGCCCGCTGTCGTCAAGTGGTCAAGCCCAACTGGCACCCCAAAGCCTAGCCTGCCCCACAGCAGGGTTCAATGCCCAGCCGCCGCAGGAGCAGATCACTCACCGCATTGGCAACCGCAAACTCGCTATAGAAGCTTTGGGAAAAATCAAACTCTTGCAACTCCGTGACCAGAGCCAAGAGAATGCCGCCTAGATCATGCTCCCCTTCTAGGCGCTGACGGCGGTACACTTGGGCGGCCCGCTGGGCGATCGCCAGATTCACAGCTTCCGGTAAATACTCGGTATTGAGCCAATTGAGCAGGGCTGCCTCCAACCATGCCGCATCCGCAGTGCAGTCACCACAGGGGGGAAGCTGAATCGGCGGAATCGGGGTACTCATGGCAGAGTCCTAAACTCGTCTGATTAAGTTCATCTTATAACTCGAAGTCAGCAATGGGCGATACTGGATTCGAACCAGTGACCCCTTCCGTGTGAAGGAAGTGCGCTACCACTGTGCTAATCGCCCTAGTTCAGACAATTTTTAATCATATCTTGGTTTGCAGGCTTTTGTAAATCGCTCAGACGAGGCTGCGGCAAATTTCATCAAAGGTTGCGGCCGGATCCGCTGCTTGTAAAATTGGGCGGCCAATCACAAGGTAAGAGGCACCGGCAGCAAAGGCGGCATTGGGCGTCAGCGATCGCGCTTGATCCCCTGTGGCCGTACCAAGGGGGCGAATCCCGGGACAAATTCTCAAGAACTCCTCTCCGCAGCGTTGTTTCACCCGTGCCGCCTCCTGAGGGGAGCAGACAATGCCCGCCAGTCCCGCTTGATGAGCCAGATCCGCCATGCGTTCAACATAGGTGGCCGGATCAAGGGGAATCTGGAGTTCCTGCTGAAGGGTGTTTGCGTCAATGCTGGTGAGCAATGTGACGCCGATGAGTTGGGTGCGACTCTCCCCTAGAGCTGCCTGCGCAGTTTTCAGACCCGCTAAGCCAGTGGCAGTGTGGATAGTCACAAAATCCACGCCATAGGGAGCGATCGCCCGGGCGGCAGCGGCCACCGTATTGGGAATATCATGAAGCTTCAGATCGAGAAAGATGCGCTTCCCCTGATCCTTGAGGACATCGAGAATAATCGGCCCACTGGCACAAAAGAGTTCTAGCCCCACTTTCCAAAATTGCACTTGGGGCAGTGTATGAATAGTGGCGATCGCCACCTCCAAATTGGGCACATCCAAGGCCACAATAATTTTGCTGGCAACAGCCTCTTGAGAATTAAACAAGTCTCTTGGATCTCCTCACACAATTCACATGGGACGGCGCACACAGCGCAACAACCACAGCGCCACAATAATACCCGTCAACTGAGCGGCAATCGTATTCACCTTCGCCTGAATCACAAAAATTTCCAGTGGCTCAATCAAGACATTGGTGGCATAGACCGCTGCCCCTTGGGGAATCGACAGCACCTTGAGCAACAACATCCCCACATTCCACTCAGCGGCTGCCACCGTAAAAATCATGCCAGCGATATTTACCCAGAGACCAATATTCAAGCTGCGGATCACGTGCTCCTTGGTCGGGCGTTTTTCGGGTCGATCCAAGCGTCGTCCCAGTTGTGGATAGCGATAGCAGCAGTAAATACTCACGCCCAAAAACACTAGGCCAATAATCGCCAGCACTAAGCCCAGTGTGGGACTATTCATGCCATTTTGCGGACGATTGATATTAAATTGGCGACTAAAGACAACGATGATAATAATCAACAGCGAGACAAAGCCAAGGACGACCTGTGTCCAAAAGCCAATCCAGCCAAAGCGTTGCAGTTCACGGCCAAGACGGTGGAGAGGTTGGGTCGTACTTCGATGGGATGGTGAGGGGGCATTACCGGGAAGACGTTCCATGGTCGTGTGAGGAAGAGGGCTTAGGCTTGATCATAGCGAACGGTCATGGGGTGCCGCCAAATAGGAACACCAATCGCTCCAACTGCCCGCATAGAGCTTGGTTTGATGCAGGCCAGCGATCGCCAGCCCCAAAATATCCACACAGGCCGTTACCCCCGATCCGCAATAGACAATGATTTGCTCAGCCTCAGCCAAAGGCTGCCAGTGGGCTTGCAGTTCGGCAACCGATTTGAGGCGCCCCTGTTCATCGGAGATGGCCTGCCACGGATAATTCACTGCTCCGGGAATATGACCCGCGATCGGATCAATGGGTTCAATTTCACCGCGATAGCGACGAGGTTCGCGGGCATCCACAATCACTGTCTGGGGGTCAGCTTGAGCAGCAATCACGCGACTCCGATCCACCACCCACTCCGGATGAGGCTGCGGCTGGAAGTTTCCCGGCCGAGGGGTTGGCACAAGGCTAGTGATCGGATAGCCCGCTGCCACATAGGCGCGATAGCCACCATCGAGCACCGCCACGCGATCGTGCCCCAACCAGCGCAAGAGCCACCAGCAGCGAGCCGCATAGGCAAACCGCGAATCATCATAGGCCACCACGAGCGTTTCTGGGGTAACCCCCATTTCATTCAGCCGTGCTGCTAATTTCTCGGGAGCAGGTAAGGGATGACGCCCGCCATGGTCTTGCCGGGGGCTGGAGAGATCCTGCTCTAGGTCGAGATAATAAGCACTCGGCAGGTGCCCTTGGGCATACTCCCGTTGCCCGCGCGTCGTGTCCATGAGGTCAAAGCGGCAGTCCACAATCACAACCGTTGGATCTGCCAAATGCTCAGCCAACCAAGACGCCGTTACGGCATAGGGGGTCATAGGAGCTTAGGCGCGCCATTTCACTTTCGGGAGAATGTGGTTGACATCCACCCGGTCTTTGTATTTGATAGCAAAGTTCAAGAGTGAGTCAAGGAGTGAATCCGATAGATAGTGGGGTTGTAGTCCCAAATCCAGCAGTTTGGTGTTTTTGGCGTTGAAGTAGTGCTCTTCTTTTTCAACACGGGGGTTTTCGAGGTGTTGGATTTCCACCTTGAGGCCGAGGGCTTTACCCGCTTCTTGCACTTTGTGGGCAAGGTCACCGACACTAAATTGTTCTGTGAACTGGTTGAGGACACGGAATTCACCCGGCGCGGCAGGCTTGTTAACGGCCAATTCAATACAACGCACGGTATCGCGAATATCCAAGAAGCCGCGAGTTTGCCCCCCTTTGCCATACACCGTCAGGGGATGGCCAATGGCAGCTTGAATACAGAAACGATTGAGGGCAGTGCCAAAGATACCGTCGTAGTCAAGGCGGTTGATCAGCAATTCATCCATGCCCGTTTCTTCGGTGAGCACGCCATAGACCACCCCTTGGTTCAAATCGGTGGCGCGCAAGCCCCAAATGCGGCAGGCAAAGTGGATGTTGTGGCTATCATGAACTTTACTGAGGTGATAGAAGCTACCGGGCTGCTTGGGATAGGGCAATGTATCTTTGCGACCATTGTGCTCAATCGTAATGTAGCCCTCTTCAATGTCAATGTTGGGAGTGCCATATTCACCCATCGTGCCTAGTTTCACCAGGTGGCAGTCGGGGTTGTGGGTATGGATGGCGTACAGCAGGTTAAGGGTGCCGACCACGTTATTGACTTGGGTGAGGACGGCGTGTTCACGATCAATCATGGAGTAGGGGGCGGAGCGCTGTTCGCCAAAGTGGACGATCGCCTCGGGCTGAAACTCCAGCATGGCGCGCTCAAGGAAGTGATAGTTACAAATATCGCCAATATAAAGGCCAATCTTTTTGCCAGTGAGATCCTGCCAGCGTTGCAGACGGTGCTGAATGGGGGCGATCGGCGTGAGGGTCTCGACACAGAGTTCAGCATCCCAATGACGCCGAATTAGGCTATCCAAAATCGCAACATCATGGCCACGATTTGAAAGGTACAGGGCTGTCGCCCAGCCGCAATAACCATCACCGCCAATTACGAGGACTCTCATGCTAACCGTGCTGAAATCGATAACTACTCCGCCAGCCATTTAGTGGCTTCCATACCACGTTACCAGTAATGGGGACGCCGTTGATCCACTGGTTTAGAATTCGGGGGCGCGAGTTTCACTCTCAGAAAAGATATGTAACTTAACGGTTTGTCCCGCCAAATCAATTTGCACAATATCGCCAGAGAGAAAATCTAAGGCCTCTAATAGTGCCTGTAATTGGGGCGTGCTGGCACCCGCTTCTTGGTAGAGGCGATCGCTCAAATGGCTGAGGCGCTGCCACGTGGTATACAGCCGAGCAATGGTACTTTCCAGTTGCGCTGCCTGCTGCAAGAGATCGGCAACGGTTTGCAGTTGTTCAAGGCGCTGGGCTTCGATAAGGACTTGTTCGAGATCCACAGGGTGGGCGTTGAGGGCTTGAATTTGGGGAGCGGCCTCAAGATAGCGGCTGAGTTGACGAGCCGTCGCCGTGACTTCCTTAACCGTTTCCACACTGGGATCACTGGCCAGTTCTTGGGAGAGTTCCTGCTGCTGCTGGGGGGGGAGCTTTTCTAATTCCTTGACTAAGGGGGCAACGTAGCGGGGGGCAAGGGTGCGATCGCTAGCCTTTTGGCGCACCACTGGCGGTAGAAGATCAGAGTGCAGGGCAGTCCATTCCTCTTGGAGTTGGCGCACTTCGCGGTGGGTAATGCGATCGCCCGCTGCTGCGGCTTGGGTAATCAGGGCTTGCACCTCGGGGTCTGCTGCGGCGGTTTCCAAAAAGGCGCGTTTACTAAAGCGAGAAATGGCTTCGGGGGGTAGGGGACGTTCCTTGAGCAATTCATCAGCGCGATCGGCCAACTGCATCAAATCATAGGCACGGCGTTTACTAATTTCATGTTCCTGTAGCCACTGCTGAAAGCCAATACCCCGCTCATCCCCTTGATGGCGATAGCGATCGCGCACCGCCCGTAGAATTTGCCCTCGCCAAATCTCCGTTTGCAGATCAAAGCGCTCACACACCTGCCACGCTTGGCGCACCTGTTGCAGAAATTCCTCCTCAGAGAGGGGGGTATCCGCAGCCGGAATGGGCAAAACAAAGTCAGACGTTGGCTCCATTGGTCGGCGAAAACCACAGCTTCAGCAGTATAGCCTATCCCAAACGATGAGAACCCCTCCCAGAAAAGGGTGGTAAATTGCTTAGGATTGAATTACTGCGTTGACGGGAAGCTTTATGACCACACTATTGGTGCCAGAAGTAACGTCCCTCACTCCAGAAGCTTACCTCGCTCAAGAAGTGGTGGCAACGGAGCGCCACGAGTATCGTCAAGGAGAACTTTACGCTAGGCCCGGGGGCACTATTCATCCATACCCGCCATACTCGATGGTCAAAAACAGGGGTTTGGGAGCGGGTCTTCAACGTTTTGGCTGAAGATGCGAATAATGAATACGCCATGATCGATGCCACCCTCGTACGGGCGCATCAGCACAGTGCTGGAGCTGCCCAAAAAAATAAGAAGACGGCTGCCTTGTAGACCAAGCGATTGGGCGCAGTAAAGGTGGGTTGAGTACAAAGATTCATGCGCTGTGTGATGCCTTAGGTCATCCGACGGGGTTTTATCTGAGTGGAGACCAAGTCCACGAGTTAGCGGGAGCAGATGTGCTGCTGGAGCTTGTTCAAGAAGGACAAGCATTACTGGTGGACAAAGCCTATGATGCAGATGAGCGGGTGCTAAGAGGGCTAGCGGAGAAAGGGTGCGAGGCTGTCATTCCGCCCAAGTCTTGTCGTAAACAGCGTCGTGGTTATGACAAAGAACTGTACAAAGCTCGGCACTTGATTGAGATTTTTTTTGCCAAGCTTAAGCACTATCGAGGGATTGCCACACGTTACGATAAGACAGCGCGAAACTTTTTAGGTGCGATATATCTCGCTACCGCTGTTATTTGGCTCAACTGATGACACACCCTAGCGGGATGAGCGTCAGTGAGCTTGTTCTTGGCTAAATTCCTCTAGGGCTTCCATGACGTGAGTGGCATACATCAAGGCAGGGCCGCCATCCATGGCCACAGTCACCATTAGAGTCTCCATGATTTCCTCAGGGGTTGCGCCCGCATGCAAAGCGGCACGGGTATGGAAGGCAATGCAGCCGTCACAGTGCTTGGCGACCCCAATGGCTAGGGCAATCAACTCTTTGGTTTTGGTATCAAGGGCACCGGGGGTTGACGAGGCTCGACTCAAGCTATAAAAGGCCTTCATGGCATCGGGCATCGCCGCCGTTAGCTTTGCCGTGTAGGATTTGATGTGGTTAATTTGCTCGCTGTACATCGCTGTTCTCAAACATTCGTGTTACGCCTATCATCGCCGCTGAACGAGGCTACCCGCCTGAAACTTCAACGTTTTTTCTCCTTCGGGTTTCCTTTGACGGCAAGAACCAGTTAGGGAATAAAATAACTTGGAGAATTTCAATGTGTACCTATGCGTTTCTATTGGCTGAGTGCGGCAAGTCGTCTAAGTATGATGTTCTTGGCAGTGGGCTGTCAAGCGGCAACAGTGCCGTCAGCACCAGTAGAAGCATCTGCAACGGTTACACCGTCTCCTGTGGCTGTATCTCCCCTGTACACCGCGCTGGATGAATTTGGCCAGCCCCAGTTTCAAGTGGATGGGCGGAACCTGTTTCGCGATCGCCCCCTGCCCTCGCACCGCATTAGCACCGCCCCGATGAAGTTGCTGCAAGTGTTGCGTAGCACTCGCCAGTATTTTCAAGACTTTAGTGACACAGACCCCATCACCCAACGGGAGGGCATTCTGGCGATTAAAGGGGTGACGCTGCCCCAAGTCCTCGACACCCTAGATTTCATGATTGCGACCCTCACAGAGGATATTAGCCGCAAGCGCCCGATTCGTTTACAAGACCCCGCATTTATTAATCAGCACTTTCGCGTCATTCAATGGCTGCCCCACAATCCCCGCAATCCCAATCAAACTGAGGAATTGCGCCTCACCAACTACGCGGTATTTACCCATCGCGGCTCACGCACCCGCACAGAGACCTACAATACAGCGCTTTATGCTCTGCCACCCCGTGTTCCCGATCAACCCGAGGACTTATTTTATAAGCAACTGACAAAGCAACAGGTACTGGAAGGGATTTTTGAACCGGGTGGCTCCCTCTATGGACGGGTGAAACCCTTGGCCTACTTGACGAGGAGAGGGCTTGAGGATGCCCTGATGCAGGGGACGATTCTGGTGCAATTTACCGATGGCACGGAAGCCTTTTTCAATGTGGATCGCAATAATGATATTCCCTTCGTCAAGGGGGTTGATCCCTACGAGCAGCGACGCTACTGGTATTTTCGTCAAGTGCCTTTCCTTAAGGGCTATGGCAGCACCATCGAAAACAAAATCAATACTCAACCTGAGGTGACCTTTGCGGGGGATGTCTGGAATATCGGTCTTGGGCGAGTCATTGTGGTTGAAGATACCCAGGGCGGTCAGCCTAAACTGCGCCTCGGCGTGATTGCCGATACGGGGGGAGCCTTTATGCCCAATCTCTATCAGTTGGACTTTCTAGCGGGCATTTTTCCTGACCGTGCTAGCTATCAAGCGGCTGCCCGTCGCATACCGGATTACGTCCGTGCCTATATCTTGATTAAGAAATAAGCCTAGCGCTGGCCAAGAAATTTATGGGTTTGGGGAATGACCCGCACATGGGTCAGCCGTGCCTTGAGTTGCCCTTGCCATGTGAGGACTTGTGCTGGGGTGGGTGGGGGGGTACAGCGACCGGTACCGATGGGCGTCACAGGTTGGAGAAAGACGGGAATATGGGGATTGACGCTGGCCACAAGGGCACTGAGGCGATCGAGATCGGCAGGGTCGGTGGTTTGGGAGATAATCACTTTGCAAAAGACCTCGACAGGGGCGCGATCGCACAGGCGCAAAAAGGCTTCATGGGCTGACCAATGGCACTCACCACTGACGCTGGGGAGCTTAATATCCATACCCACGCTATCAAGATAGGGAAGAATTTGCTCCAGTGCTTCTGGATGGTGTCCGCCAGTTTCAAGGTAGAGGGGCAGGGAGCTATGGGCCTTGAGGAGGGGCAAAAATGGTGCCAGTGTTGCAGCATGGAGCAGCGGTTCGCCGCCGGTGAGGCTAATACTGTCGTGGATGGGGGGAGTATTGAGCTGCTGTACAGCTTCGAGAATATGGGCGGCAGGGACGGGATTGGGTACGGTTTGAAAGTGGAGATCGCCCGCTTGTGCTTCAATGAGGGCATGGGCGGGAACAAACCATGTGTGGGCACTGTCACAATAGGTGCAGCGGAGATCACAGCCCGCTAAACGAATAAAAATTTGCCGACACCCCACATTGGCGCCTTCCCCTTGAATCGCTGAGAACATCTCCACCAAAGGAAGGGAGATCGGCGCAAGGGAGAACTGATCGTTAGTTTGCTGCTCTTTTACAGAAATCACAGGGGATGTGCAAGCCTGATCACAATCGGGCGTTCTTTCCGATAGTACCTTAAAGATAGTTAGCGTGTTCAGTAGGTAAGTGCTATGTCTGCCCACCGTTTTGGCCTTTCGTGGCTGCTTGTCGGTACCTTGGCAATGGGGATGGGTGCCCTGCCAGTTATTTTGCCATCGTTACCTGCTGTTGGCCAAAATTCCTCTAACCAAGCCAGTGAGTTCGATCGCTACATGCAGCGGGGGTATCAACTCACCGCCAAACGCGACTATCAATCCGCCTTGGTGAATTTCCGCCGTGCCCTCAGTCTGCGCCCCGGTAACCGCTATGCCCTCACGGCGATTAGTAATGTAGAGGCCTATATTGCTCGCGATCGCTACGCTGCCCAATCGAGTAACCGTCTCACCTTTGTACCCACAAATCGCGGCATGCCAGGGCAACGGATCGCAGGCGCCACCCGCTTTGGTGAATGTACCCAAGGCTCTCTGACAAAAATTGTCGCCCTTGTGCCCGATAATAACTTGGGGATGACGGCTGCGGCCAATCCCAGTCTCTTTTTCTTTGTCCCCCAAAGCACGGCCAAATCGGCGGAACTGATGCTGCTCTCAGAAGCTGGCGATCTGCTCCTCACCCAACAAGTGCCTTTGAATGGTAAAGCCGGCATTTTACCCGTAACGGTGGATGCCAGTAAGGCGAAGCTACAACCGGGGCAAAAATACCAGTGGATTTTCTCCCTCACCTGTAAGCCCAATGAACCCGATGCCAATCCCTTTGTGACGGGCTGGATTGAGCGGGCCGAGCTAGACAGCAACCTTGCCCAAGTGATGACCACCATGCCCCCGGCCGATCGCCTGCCCCTTTTGGCCACCAGTCAACTCTGGAACGATACCTTGGCAACCCTTGTGGAGTTGCAGCAAAGCAATCCCAATGACCCTGCCATCAAACAGCAGTGGCAGGATGTGCTCAAGAGTGCCGGTATTGATCCACAAATTGTCAATATGCCGCTGTTGCGATAGACGCCCCTGTGCCGATATTGAGGGCGGTTGGCTGAGGACAACCCCTACATCAAGTTGCACTAGGATAGAAAGTAGGCTGCATTCACAGGAGCGTGCGCCATGCTAAACATGAATCGAGCGCCCTTTCCCTTCTGGCTAACCAGTATTGTGCTCCTTGGAGCGATCGCCCCCCTGCCTGCCTTGGCACAACGGGCGGCGGGTGACATTGTGATCATTGGCAACTCCCCCTATGACTGGGGACGCCATCAACGCTACTGGAATCATTTGCTCAACCTTTCTGGAGCAACGGCAGCCGCTTCTACGCCGACAACCTCAGAGACGCCCCAAGAAGTCGATCCCAAAGTTCTGGAACAACAGCTCCTACGCAATATCCGCGTGGGGCAGCCGCAGCTTCAGCCCGTCCTGAAGTTACCAGGCTCTTCAGTGGTGACCGGTACCGTGACGAACAATAACCGCCAACCCGTAACGATTCAATCCGTTAACTATGAGGTCGTGGGTCCCAATGGCCAAATTCTGCAAACGGGTGCAGCGACGCCAGAACCGGCAACCGTCGGTCCCGGTCAAACAGTGACCTATCAACAAATGCTCCCCACGGTGCCAGCGGATATTGGGGCACGGGTGCGGCTGAGTCAGCCAGCGGTGCAGCTCCAAGGGGGTGTCTAAACCGCTTCGCCTCGGTATCACGGGGGGAATTGCCTGCGGTAAATCTGTGGTGGCTGCCTATTTGCAGCAGCAGTATGGTGTGCCTATTGTCGATGCTGATGTCTTAGCGCGGCAGGCGGTTGCCGTCGGAACGCCCATTTATCAAGCCATTGTCGATCGCTATGGGGGTGAAATTTGCCGTAGTGATGGCAGCCTCGATCGCCCCCGTTTAGCGGAAATTGTCTTTGCTCAGCCGCAGGAGCGCCAATGGCTAGAGGCGCAAATTCATCCTTGGGTGATTGCCGAGATGGAACGAGCAATTGATACCTGCGATCAGGCTCTAATGGCCTTAGTCATTCCCCTACTGTTTGAAGCGCATCTTGAGGGCCTTGTGGATCACATTTGGGTGGTGGCCACCACACCGCAGCAACAATTAGCCCGCCTTGAGCAGCGCGATCGCCTCTCTGGAGATGCAGCCACCCAACGCCTCGCCAGTCAACTGCCCCTAGAGGAAAAAATTCGGCGGGCAGACACGGTGCTCTGGAATACCGGTTCTCTTGAGGAACTTTACCGTCAGGTGGATCAGGCCTTGTCCCTACTGGGCAGAAATGGCAAGGGAAGTTAGCCCCATGGTCACCTGTTGCAGGAAACTTTCTGGATTAATCGGCAAAGGAATGTAGCGATCAACCCCTTGGTAATTGCCCTTTGACCCCAAAATGAAAATCTTGAGTTGCTCAGGGGTGCAGCGTTGTCGCAACTGATCCACTAGCTCCTGCACATCCCCATAGCTAAAGGGTTCGGCCAAAAGCACGGCAATGGGAGTCAGTGCCAGCAACCGTTCCACTTCACCATCCACCAGCCAAATCACTTGGTAGCCAGCGGTGGTCAAAATAGAACAGATCAAGGTGGCAGTGGCCTCATCCTCACTCACGAGCACAATTCGCCCCTCAGGTTCGACCAGTACATCTGTTGTTGCTAGAGGCGGGACATCCAGCTTGAGTTTCGGGGGTTCTGGTAGAGGGTCTGAAGCGATCGCCGGCAGCCCCACCGTGAAGGTACTACCTTTGCCTTCGGTGGAGTCCACATCAATCCAGCCATGGTGCAGATCCACCCACTGCTTGGTGAGGGCTAACCCCAAACCTGCCCCGGTATAGGCACGGCCAAAGGAGCTATCCAGTTGTTGAAACTTCTGAAAGAGTAAGGGTTGCAGGTGCGCAGGGATGCCGATGCCATTGTCCTGCACTTGGAAGATCAGTTCATCCTCTTTCCACCATGCCCGCAGAATCACTTCCCCCATCGCAGGCGTGAACTTAATGGCATTGCTGAGCAGGTTAATGAGAATTTGCTGGATGCGGCGATAGTCTCCCCAAAAGCGATCGCGACTCGGGGGAATCATCAGTTGGTGGTGCAGGTTGACCTGATGGCGATGGGCTTGGGGTTTGACGACTTCAATACAGTCGGTACACAGTTGCCGAATTGAAAAGGCGCTACGATGCAGGTGCGATCGCCCCAATTCCGCCTGCGAAAGATCCAGAATGCTGTTGATCAACTCCAGTAGGTGGGTGCCACTCTCGTGGATAATTTCCAGATATTCCCGCTGTTTGGCTGTCAGAGGGCCAAGGGGCCAGCGCAATAGCGTTGCCGAAACCCCAATCACACAGGTCAGAGGGGTGCGCAGCTCGTGACTCATGGTAGCCAAAAAGTCGTTTTTAATGCGGTGGGCGGCTTCCATGGCACTTAAAGCTTCCCGCAACGCTTGGGTACGTTCATTCACCCGCTGTTCAAGGGTGGCCTTTTGCTGTTGTAGTTCGCTGTAGAGTTGCGCTTGGTAAATGGCAATGCTCAGGTGTTGACTGAGGTGGGTGAGAAACTCAATTTCTTGGGCTTGCCACTGGCGGGAGCGATCGCACTGGTGGGCAATGAGGACTCCCCAGAGTTTTTCTTGCACCAGAATTGGCACAATCAACCATGCCTTGATCTGCCAGCGGGCAGCAAAGGACTGAAGACAGGGCACCTCAGCATAGAACTGCTGAATGTCATTAACCACAATGGCCTCACCATGACTCAGGCGCTGATAGCTACTGCTGGGTAAGGCGGACCACTGCCAACATTCATCCCATAGCCCTAGGACGGATGGAATGCCCCCATCGCGGCAGGATTCATAGGTAATTTGCCCGTGCAGTTCCCCTTGGGTCTCACCAAATTGCCCCACCAACAACCGATCCACATTCAGAAACTCACGAATGCGATCCACGGCTGTTTTCAAGAGTTCAGGCAGCTCAAGGCTCTGGCGAATTTGGGTTGTTACCTGATGCAGCAGCCGTTCTTGGGCTTGGCGTTCGTTGAGGGCAGCCGTCACGAGGGGTTGGCAACTTTGGCACTGGGCAGTGGTTTCTTCACTGAGAACGGCCATCAGAGCGATCGCCAGATCAGCGGGCAACATTTGTTGCTTGGCATTTAGGGGGGTCAGTTGCTGCAAAACAGCGCGAATCAGGGGACGGCGGTTGACAGGAACTTGGCTACGGATTTTGCGCAAAAAGCGGGCGATCGCCACAGGGTCAGTGAGGATTTCCACCCGATAGGCACTCATCTGCGGTACGGGTTCTGCCTGCAACAGCAGCGCAAAGGTCTCTGCCACGACGACGAGAAAAGGGGCATCGGCAGACGCCATCACCTCTTCACGGGTAAGAACTGTTGCCCCGCGATGACTCGCTTCTGCGAGCAGGACTGTAGCGATTCGCTCGTAGAAAAATGCTGGTAAAATTCGATCAAAGACGGGCTGGCGCATAGTTTTTGAAGTTCAATCCTTGATCGGTTCATCGCAGGAAGCGGCATCGCCATGCGGGTTGCGATCGCTAGAAGCTTTTCCCATTAACTTCTGTTGTAGCGGCTCAAGGGGGACAGGGGGGAAAGCCCACCAGTTTCTTTAATGATTGTTGTCAACGTATGCATCGAATTCTTACATTAAATGATCTGACTGTTGCCACAGATAACAGCGATGTTGCATTTCTACAGCAAAGCAGTGCTCCCATTGTTATTTTAACGGCAGCGGATACGGATATTGCCCTGCTGGCTCAAGCCTACAAGCAACTCCCCACGGACTTTCCCCCTCTGCGCTTGGCGAACTTACTGCATTTACAAGCAGCAGCGGCCATTGATGACTATGGCGATCGCGTCCTAGCCAAGGCCGACGTTGTCGTGATTCGCCTTTTGGGGGGACGGGGCTATTGGAGCTATGGCCTAGAGGTAGCGCAGCAAACGGTCAGCGATCGCGGTGGGCAGTTGATCTTATTGCCGGGGGACGATCGCCCCGATCTCGAACTGATGAGCCTTTCCAGTTGGCCGCTGACCCAAGTTGATCGCCTCTGGCAATACTTCCGCGAGGGAGGACAGGACAATATTCAGCGTGCCCTAGAGTTCATTGGCCACCACGGTTGCCGTTGGGGTCAGCCCCCCCCACCCCCCCAAAGGATTCCCCGCTGGGGCACCTATCCGATTGCGGGGCAGATAGCCAGCGACTGGCCGCAGGTGGGGATTCTCTTTTATCGTGCCCATTACTTGGCGGGTAATACTGCTGTGATTGATGCTCTTGCTCAGGCTTTGATGCAGCGGCAATTGGCACCGGTTCCCGTATTTGTCTCCTCGCTCCAAGACCCAGACATTCAACAGGAGCTGCTGGCGGCCTGGCAGGGCAAGGTGGAACTGATTCTCAATACGACGGGGTTCGCGATCGCCAAACCCAATGAGGTGAACCTTTGGCAACAGTTGGATGTCCCCGTGCTACAGGTCATTCTCAGCAGCAGCACCCACGAGACTTGGCAACACCATCCCCAAGGACTGCCCCCCCGCGACCTTGCCATGCACGTCGTCTTGCCGGAGGTGGATGGCCGCATCATTACCCGTGCCGTGTCCTTTAAGGCGGTCTCCCAAATTCAACCAGCGGTGGAAACCACCGTAACCACCTATGCCCCAGCGGGCGATCGCCTAGACTGGGTCAGTGATTTGGCAGCCAACTGGCTGAAACTGCGCCGCAAAGCCCCTGCGGAACGCCGCATTGCCCTGATTTTGGCCAATTATCCCTGCCGTGATGGTCGCCTTGCCAATGGCGTGGGTCTCGATACCCCCAACAGTACGGTGGAACTGCTCAAGGCACTTCAGGCGGCTGGCTATGATCTGGGGACTGACCCTTTGCCCAAGGATGGCGATGCCCTGATCCAACACCTCAGTCGCTACCGCACCAACGACCCCGAAGGCAATCACTGGCGGCTGCCCCGCTATACCCTCTCCCTTGACACCTACCAGCACTATTTTCAGAACCTGCCAAGGGCAGTACAGGTGGCCATTACCCAACGCTGGCGATCGCCCACCACAGACCTACCCATTGCCGGTGACTGTTGGGGCAACATTTTTGTCGGTGTCCAACCCAGTCGGGGCTACGATCGCGACCCCAGTTTGAATTACCATGCCCCCGATTTGGAACCCACCCCAGCGTATCTCGCCTTTTACTTTTGGCTGCGCCATGTTTTTGGGGCGGATGCGATTGTCCATGTCGGCAAGCACGGCAATCTGGAATGGCTCCCCGGCAAAGGGATTGCCCTCAGTGATTCCTGTTTTCCCGAAATTGCCCTCGGACCTGTGCCTCACTTTTACCCCTTCATTGTCAACGATCCCGGTGAAGGTGCCCAAGCGAAACGCCGTGCCCAAGCAGTGATTTTGGATCATTTGACACCCCCCCTCACCCGTGCTGAGCTGTACGGTGGCCTAGAGACCCTCAGCCACTACATTGAGGAATACTACGCCGCTGAGCAGTTCGATCGCCCCCGTTTGAGCGTGCTACGGCAGCAGATTGAAGCCCTTGTCAAAGAGCTGGATCTCGACCAGGAAATTACCGCCCCTAATCCAGAGGAAACTTGGACAGCATGGCTGGCACGCACCGATGGCTACCTCTGTGATCTGCGGGATGCCCAAATCCGCGATGGCCTGCATATCCTCGGTCAATGCCCCCAAGGGCAACAGTTGCGGGATCTGATCATTGCCATTGCTCGTAGTCCCAGTACCCAGCATCGGGGTCTCACGCGCGCTCTGGCGACGGATCAAGGGGTGGATTTAGACCCCCTCACGGCTGATCCAACGGCGCCTAGTCCTGTCCCCGGCTATCGCTCCGTGGGCGAGTGGCAAAATGCCCTAGAGGAAGAGGCGGCAAAACAGGTGGAGAGTGTGCTGCGGGGCACCCCTGATCTCCCCTGTGGCAGCGCAACTCAGCAGGTACTGGATTGGATTCGCACGGTGCTCTACCCTGCCCTGCAACAGACCCGCCAAGAAATTGACCACTTTCTCCATGGCCTCAATGGTGGCTACGTTCCCAGTGGTGCTGCCGGTGCCCCTAGTCGCGGTCGTCCGGATGTCCTACCCACGGGACGGAATTTCTATGTGGTGGATTTGCGAGCAGTACCGACGGAGGCTGCTTGGGCGTTGGCGGAGCGATCGGCGGCAGCACTCATCGAACGCTATTGTCAAGAGCAGGGCGACTTTCCCCGCAGCCTTGGCCTCTCGGTCTGGGGCACAGCAACAATGCGCACGGGGGGCGACGATATTGCCCAAGCCCTTGCCCTTTTGGGGGTTCGTCCTGTGTGGGAGGGTGCCTCGCGACGGGTGGTGGATTTAGAGGTGATTCCCCTGTCGCTGTTGGGACGGCCGCGTGTGGATGTGATGCTGCGAATTTCTGGCTTTTTCCGCGATGCCTTTCCCAACTTGATTGCCCTCTTTGATGAGGCCGTGCAGCGGGTGAGCCAGTTGGATGAACCCCCGGATCAAAATCCCTTGGCGGCTCAAGTGGCCAAAGAAACGGCCTATTGGCAACAGCAGGGTCTCCCCTTGAATCAAGCTCAAGAACGGGCACGCTTTCGCATCTTTGGTTCCAAACCCGGTGCCTATGGGGCGGGACTCCAAGGACTGATCGAAGCCCAAAACTGGCAGGGAGATGACGATCTTGCCCGCGCCTACATCCACTGGAGTAGCTACGCCTACACGGGGGAAGCCCACAGCCACAATGCAGCGGAAGCCCTAGAGCAGCGACTGAGTCAATTGCAAGTGGTGCTGCAAAACCAAGACAACCGTGAGCATGATCTATTGGACTCCGATGATTATTACCAGTTTCAGGGGGGCTTGACCGTTGCCGTGCGATCGCGATCGGGGCAGCAGCCCACGGTTTACTTTGGTGATCACTCACGGCCAGAGCAGCCGAAAATTCGCACACTCCAAGAAGAACTGCTGCGGGTCTATCGCTCCCGCGTCATTAATCCCAAATGGCTCGCAGGCATCAAGCGTCATGGCTACAAAGGTGCCTTTGAAATGGCAGCCACGGTAGATTATCTCTTTGGCTATGCCGCCACAGCTCGCTGTGTGCCCGACTATGTGTTTACAGGCGTTGCTCAGACCTATTTGCTTGACAGCGAAACGCAAGCCTTTGTGGTGCAGCATAATCCTTGGGCACTGCGGGATATGGCCGAGCGACTCCTCGAAGCTGCCCAGCGCCAACTGTGGCAAGCACCTGCTCCGCAGATCTTAGACCGCCTGCGAGCGATCGCCCTAGAGGCCGAAGGCTTGATTGAGGGCAAATTTAGCCCCTAGCATAATCTCAGCGCCTTCGGAGAAATATCCGCCCGAAATCAGTCATCAACAGTATTGCAGTCTTGGCTGGATAGGCTTTGCCGTTGTTGAATATCAGCCCAGATATCTTCAAGGGTCAGCTTATCAAGCCATTCGTGGCGTTCCCTAGTATAGTCACCACTGCCATGATCATACTGGTGAATAAAGCGAATCGTATCAGCATAACCGAGGGCGTTAACCAATGCCCTAAATCCCTTGCGTTTCAACTCGACTGGCGTCATCATCGGTGATCTCCTTAATCAATCTGTGGTAGCTGTTATCAGCCATATCAATGGATTCTGAATTTCTACATTTAGTTGATTGATATGGGTGCTTGCTTTACGCAATAGGCGATCGTCAGTAGTAAGAAAAATATCAACATGAGCAGCCTCAGCACAGGCAATGTGAAGAGCATCAAAAGGCTTGAATCCTAAGTTTTGCAGACTGCTAGCTCGCTCCATGATTTCTGAAGTAACTCTTATACTCATCTTAACCATAGCCAGTAAATCTATGACCTGTTGCTTCCTAGTGATTTCAGGCGTTTGAGCAACCTCTGACTCGATAGCTGTGCTACCCACAAGTAACCAATCACCTGTTTGGCAACGTTCTAAAATAGTAACTATTGCTTCAGCTTCTAAGTGGATCCGAGGTTGGCTCCAGTCGTCAAAGGGGCGGTTCAGACAACACACATCCATGTAGATTTTATAAGTCTTGCTCATTAAATTTCCTGAGTGATGGCCCCTTTCCAAAATATGGGGTATGTAGAGGAATTCGCTCCCGTCCAATCGCAGTCTTGACTGTTTTTAAGTGTGCTTAATCATTGTGAAGGGCTTAATACAGCAAAATCAAGCGCAACACCCGCGCGATCGCTGCCACCAAGCAGACAATCACCAACTGCCCCGGCAAGGCAAAAAGCGAATACTGCTCTAGTAACTCCACCAAGGGTTGACTCAACTGCCCTGCAAGGGCCAGACCACTGAGGTAGAGGGCACCGCAGACATGAATGAGCACCAGTCCCGCTAGGCCACTCAAGGCAAGCCATTCCAGACTCACTCGCTTTTGGGGGCGAAAAGCCAGCCAACCACAGACCCAAGCCCCCGGCACAAAACCCAACAGGTAACCGAATGTCGGTTCACGCCAATAGTCCAGACCACCCCCCTGGGAAAAAACCTGAAAGCCACTCAGCCCCAGAATCAAATAGGCCACCTGTGAGAGGGCTGCGGCTTGCCGTCCCCCCATACATCCGACCAAGAGAACCGCTGCTACCTGATAGGACACGGGTAACGCATACACGGGAACGGCGGCCCATGAACTGGGCAAAACCAATTGCCCTTCCTCATTGAGGAGGTTGGGGATGGCGATCGCGGCTTCCATGAACGTTCCGGCCACAGTTAGGAGGAGGCCTAAAATCGCCCACAAAAATTCATCGAGGGGTGACAAGTCGTTTCTCAAGAGCGCTGCAACACATTCGGCGTAACTGACGGCGTCGGACTCGTATAGCGAAACGTGAGATCCGTATCTCCCATCATGATAATGTCCCCATGGTGTAATACCCGCTCATCCAATAGGGGGGTGCCGTTAATCAATGTGCCATTGCGACTATTGTTGTCACGAATCAGGTACAGTAGCGCATTGCCGCGTGGCCGTAGTTCAATGGTTGCCTGATGTCGGGAAATATAGGGGTCATGGATAATAATGTCACAGTCGCTGGCACGGCCAATTTTCCAGAACGCTTTTCCTGCGAGGTGATACTTGCCGACCACCGTACCTTGGGAGCGCACAATCAGCCATGCTTGTTTGTCAACGTCTGGAAGGCGGGTCATAGGGGTCTGCCACGGATACTTTTATCATACGTACTCCATCCGTACTTTTGGGACGGGCTGAGGCTCTGAAAACCTGTGGAAGTCCGGAATTGAATGTTTTTAATTAAGTGATTTGCGGGTGTCACCTTCAGTAGTTGCACGGATAACAAAAGGTTATTGAGTGTGTTTAGATGAAGGTAGTCAAAAGATATTCAATACTTTTTAAGGTTCAGTTGTGAAGCAAACATAAGGCGTTTTTAGCACAAAGCTTTCACCCGTCAATGATGCAAAATAGCTGGGTGATTTTATTCCCTTTAATTGACTTCTTGTGAGTTTCCTATGAACAAGCCGGCTTCAGATTCTGTCTCCCATTTAAGCCAAGTCTCCCCTTTGACGGAGATTAAAAATCAGGTTGTACCGACTCAGCAACTGAAGCTACGGCGATCGCTCCTTGCCAATCTGTTAGTGTTCGCAGCCGGATGTGGCATCCTTGCCTTTGCAGGCTTGTTTCTCTACCGCCATTTAACAACAGTGCGCAGTCGTGATGCGGTCATTAATGGCGTAATTGTGAATGTGCGTGCTCCAGAGGAAGGAACGCTGGAGGAACTTGAGGCGCGGGTCGGCGAGTTTATCGAACCCACAGATGCCCCCTTAGCGCTCATAGAAAATGACTATGTCAGTCAAGGTAACGCCCGAGAAGTTGAAAAATGGTTAGAACGGCGGCGGGGAGAATTAGAAGCTGCTCAGGCAAAGCTAGCTCAGTTACAGGGACTCCTCGCCTCTGCCCAACGGGATCAACGCAATCAACAGGTGCTCGAAGTTGAACAAACCCAGCGCCAAGTGGCTGCTGCCCAAGCAGAACTCGCGGAGGCTCAGGCCAATCTTGCCGATGCTAAGGCACGCCATCAACTCGCAAAAATTAACTACCAGCGCTTTCGCCAGTTGGCGCAGCAGGGAGCGGTACCCCAAGCCCAAGCAGATGCGGCTCTAACGGAATTACAGCAAAGCCAAGCCCAAGTGGCTGCTCGTCAACGGAATATGCAAGCTGCGGCTCGCACCGTTGAGGCTCTCAAGGCCGATGCCCGTGCTGCTGAATTGGGGCTGACACTGCGCAACACTCGCAGTAACTATGACCCCCGCCTACGACTGCAAGAGTTACAAATTCAGATTGGCGAACAGCAGGCGATCGTCAAAGGCATTCAACGGGAAATCGCTGCCCAACAACGACAGGTTGCCCAAGCCCAGCGAGAGGTTGCTCAGCGCAAAGTGGTACAGGTGGCTGCTCCGATTGCCGGTTATGTTTGGCGGGTGGATGCGCGTCCGGGGATGTTTCTCGGTAAGGGGGATCAAATTTTGCAGTTGTTGGATTGTCAGCGGCGTTGGGTGGATGTTTTTGTGGATGAACAATCGTTGCGGCTGATTCATCCGGGCACGCGGGCAAAAATTGAACTCTATGGGGACAAAGGGAAAGCACTCTGGGGCACAGTGACCAATATTCGCTCTGGTTTAGGTCGCCTTAACCCCGGCGATGATCAGGTGATCCCAATTCCCCCAAACTATCCGCGTCAAAGTCAAGTGCGTGTCGAGCTCGATTCTCAGCAAGACTGGGGCAAGGGTAACTTCTGTTATGTGGGCTACACGGCACGGGTGACCTTTCAAATTAGCCCCTAGGCTTTTATACCTATCCTAAAGGATGCTCAATCCTTCATAGTTGCCTTTTATCTAGGCAATAAGGGATATTGATGCAACTTTATTCTTGACCCTGTGAAGTGCAGTACCGTTCATAGATAAGATTAAATCTAATTAGTCTTGTCCATAGGCATAAGCGGGGTTTATGTTGCAATCATTTGCGGACACAGTATGGCTCGTTCCCTTCTACTCGCTGGCGGGAATGGTGCTGTCCTTGATTTGGTCACCGGGGATTACTCGGAAAACGGGACCTCGGCCAGCGGGCTATTTGAATATCTTGCTCACGTTTTTCTCCTTTGTTCATGCACTGTTGGCCACGGTGGCGATCGCCAACCAACCGCCGCAGTATTTGCACTGGACGTGGCTGGATGTGGCGGGTCTGCACTTTGACATTCCCGTTGAAATTTCGATTTTGACGACCACTGCCCTGATGCTGATCACGGGCTTGAACCTCATGGCTCAGGTTTTTGCCATCGGCTACATGGAGATGGATTGGGGCTGGGCGCGGTTCTATGCCCTGTTGGCGCTCTTTGAAGGGGGGATGGCCGCGCTTGTGCTCCTTGACTCCCTCTTCTTCAACTACGTTGTCCTAGAAATTCTCACCCTTGCCACCTATTTGCTCATTGGCCTTTGGTTTAACCAGCCTTTGGTGGTGACCGGTGCCCGCGATGCCTTCCTCACCAAGCGGGTGGGAGACTTGGTGCTCCTGATGGGGGTGTTGGCGATTTATCCCCTTGCTGGCTCTTGGAACTACGACGATTTGGCAGCTTGGGCAGCCACGGCGCAGGTGAACCCGACGCTGATTACGCTGATTTGTCTGGCTTTGATTGCAGGACCAATGGGGAAATGTGCCCAGTTTCCGCTGCACCTGTGGTTGGATGAAGCGATGGAAGGCCCGATTCCCGCTTCGATTCTGCGGAATGCCATTGTTGTGGCCACGGGGGCATGGGTACTCGTTAAGTTAACGCCTGTCCTGAGTCTTTCGCCTGTGGCTCTGACGGCGCTGCTGGTGATTGGCAGTGTCACTGCCTTGGGGGGAACCCTGATTGCCATTGCTCAGGTGGATATTAAGCGTGCTCTGTCCTATTTGGTCAGCGCCTACATGGGCTGGGTGTTTATTGCTGTCGGTCTTAAGGAGCCGGGCTTAGCCTTTGTCTTTATCCTCACCTATGGGGTGGCAATGGCACTGTTAATGATGAGTATTGGTGCCATTATCTGGAATAGCATTACCCAAGATCTACGCCTGCTGGGTGGGCTGTGGTCACGGCGTCCCATTTCTGGCATCTCATTCCTCGTTGGTTCAGCAGGACTATTAGCGTTGCCGCCCTTGGCAGGCTTTTTACCGCAGGCGGAATTACTGGATGCGGCCTTTGCCCAACTGCCTTGGGTCGGGGTTGTACTGCTGCTGGTGAATACGTTTGCTGCCTTTAGCCTAGGTCGCACGTTCTGTCTGATTTGGGGCGGTGAAGTCAAACCGATGACGGCGCGATCGCCCGAGGTCTTTTGGCCGATGATTTTGCCGATGACCGTTGATCTGGGGTTGGTGCTGCACTTGCCCATTCTCATGTGGCGCTTTGATTGGGTGATTTGGACCCATCCTTCCTTGACCACCGCCGTTGCACTGACCGTAACTGCTCTGGTGGGTTGGGGTGCCGCCGCATGGGTCTATCTCGGCAAAGCCATTCCCAAACCTGTGCAGTTTCCCCTACCGTCGGTACAGGATCTGCTGGCCTACGATTTCTATACGCCGAAGCTCTACAAGGCCACCGTGGTGGGAGCAGTGGATATGATTTCCCGCATTACCGCTTGGTTTGATCGCACGTTTGTGGATGGCACGGGTAATGCCTTTGGCGTGGTAACACTCCTAGGGGGCGATCGCCTGAAGTACAGTACAACCGGTCAATCCCAAGCCTATATCCTCACCATCTTGATGGGGGTCGCCATTCTGGTGATTGCCATTTGTTGGCCACTGCTGGCTTAGTGCTCCATTCCTTGAGGTTCTTGCCCTATGCTGACGCTGTTAATTGTTTTGCCCGTCATCGGTGCGCTGCTGATGCCGCTGCTGCCAGAACGAGCCTTGCGTTCGGTTGCTTTGGTGAGCGCCGGTGTCACCTTTGCCCTGTCCCTCTGGATGCTGACGCAGTTTGATGTCCAGCAGACCGCACTGCAATTTACGGAATTTGTGCCGTGGCTGTCACCCTTGGGATTGAACTATTCCCTGGGTGTCGATGGGTTGTCCCTACCCCTGATTGTCTTGGGGACGTTCTTGACCCTTGTGGTGGTGTTCACGGGTGAAAAAAGTGCCCATCGCCTCTTTTATGCCCTTGTCCTCCTCGCCAATGCCGGGGTTACCGGTGCTCTGGCTGCCCAAAATCTGCTCCTGTTCGTGCTTTTCTACGAACTTGAGTTAGTGCCCTTTTATCTCCTGATCTTGATCTGGGGTGGGCAACGGCGTGAACAGGCCGCCATTAAGTTCCTCATCTATACCGCAGTTTCGGGCATTCTTGTCCTCGCTGCCTTTTTGGCCATGGGTTGGCTGACCCACGCTCCTAGTTTTGACTATGCCGATATTCAAATGGCTGGCTTGGCACCCACGACCCAAGGGATTCTGCTGTTGCTGTTGATCTTGGGCTTTGGCATCAAAATGCCCCTGGTGCCCCTCCACAGTTGGTTGCCCGATGCCTATGTAGAAGCCTCAACCCCGACAGCCATTCTCCTTGGGGGGGTACTGGCGAAGCTGGGCACTTATGGCTTGGTGCGTTTTGCCCTAGGCTATTTTCCAGAGGCTTGGGGGCAGTTTTCTAGCCTCTTGGCGATCGTGGCGGCAGTGGGGATTACCTATGGTGCCCTTGCAGCCATTGCCCAAAAGGATATTAAACGGATGGTGGCCTACAGTTCGATTGGCCACATGAGCTATGTCCTCTTGGCGGCGGCAGCCCATACGCACCTCAGCATGGTGGGGGCGATCGCCCAAATGATTAGCCACGGCTTGATTCTGGCGCTGCTGTTCTATCTCGTGGGTGTGATTGAAACCAAAGTGGGCACCCGTGAACTGAATGTGCTCAATGGGTTGCTCAATCCGCTGCGCGGCCTACCCACCACCAGTGCCCTTTTGATCTTGGGCGGCATGGCTAGTGCTGGTATTCCCGGACTGGTGGGCTTTGTCGCTGAATTTCTCATCTTCCAAGGCAGCTACGGCACATTCCCAATTCCCACCCTGATTGCGGTTGTTGGGACGGGTTTGACAGCCGTTTACTTTGTGATTTTGATTAACCGCACCTGTTTTGGCCGCCTTGATAATGCAACGGCCTACTACCCTCGGGTGGTTTGGGCAGAAAAAATGCCCGCCATTGTCCTGACCCTGTTGATCCTATTCTTGGGCGTCCAGCCCACGTGGCTCGTGCGTTGGAGTGAAACCACTAGTGCCCAAATTGTTGCGGCAATACCGAGTGCAACGGAAATTGTGGCCAGTTTACCCCAATAGTTAGGAGAGTATCCCAATGGTTCAAGCGATCGAGCGCCCCAGTTCGGCAAAACTGCCCCCACTGGATCACCCCCTAGCCGATATTATTTACCGCCTCGAGGCGGGGGGTGCCCTCATTCCCGACACGCCAGTGAACCTGATGAAGATCATCGGCATGTACAAGGCCTATTCGATTCCGATGGATTTCTACTGGCGGGATTTGCTCTACCTCGGTGAGCGGGTCTTCATTAATCCCTTTCCCTTTTTCAAGTATTTCCCGACCAAGGAATACTTTGATCTGCCCAACCACTATGCTGGCGATACAGCGGATCTGCGGATTTGGCGCGGCCCCGCCCATGCCCACCCCGAACTGATGGCGTTCATCGAGAAAGGGGAAACGGGCAAGATGCCTCGCCTGCTGCACCACCTGTGGCACGATCGCATCAACATGGAGTTTTCCGAAGACTTGGCGCGAGCCATGATGTGGCACCGCATGGGGGGTGAGTTAGACATTTACCTTGACTCTGAGGAGTACAAAGCCGCCGCCGATAAGGCCATTCGCGCCTACTTCAAACGCAACCCGCTGATGCTCGGGCTGTACAAGCTCTTTCCTGACCTCTTCTTGGAGCAGGCTCGCCAAGCCACCTACATGAACGTGCTGGGGCTGTTTTGGGAAGTGATGGCACCCGTCTTCTTTGAGATTAGCGATCGCTACGATGACGGCAGTATTACCAGCGTCAAGGACGCCATGAACTTCTTGGTCAATGGAATTTTTGCCATTGCCGGTCGCCCCATTTACCACCATGTCTATATTGATGACGAGGTGCATGTCCTTGTGCCCAAGGAAAAGGGCTTTATGTGGCTCTATGAAGCGGCCTTCCCCTATGTGGAAGCGGTCTTTTACCGCACAGCGCCCTTCCGGGGAACCAAGTCCTACAATGCCCAAGCCAATCAGGTGCCCACTGATCAGGTGGACTTCCACTATGGCATTCTCTTTGCCGATAAATTCCCTGTGGGGACGGCGGGGATTCCACCCACGTTGCTCCACCAAGATATGTATCACTTCCTTCCCCAATACCTGAAGGATTACTTCCACCAGCACTGTCGCGGTGAGGATGATATTTTGGTGCAGTTGGGGATTGCCTTCCAGCACTCTATGTACACGGTGACCTCTGCCGTTTTGCAAGCAACCCGTGCCGCCTTCTACTATCCTTTGGATGATCCGAATCCCGAGCACCTGATGGCGAACCGCCGCTTCTTTGTGGCGCAAATGGATCGCTTTATTCGACCCCAGTACGGGATTGCTGAGGCCTGCAAAATCCGCAATGTCCAAGATCCCAATTATTTGTAGGGAGTTGTAGGACAAGACATTAGGGAGAGGGGGTGTGTCTCTTCTCCCTTTTTGCTAGGCTGGAATCAAAGTGAATTTTTGTAACGAGGTAGAGCCGTGGCCAACGTCGAAATCTATACGTGGTCTCGTTGTCCTTTTTGTATTCGGGCAAAGCAGTTGCTGACGCGCAAAGGGGTGAAATTTACCGAGTACGTCATTGATGGCGATGAAGCGGCTCGTGCTGCAATGGCGCAACGTGCCCATGGCCGGCGATCGCTCCCGCAAATTTTCATTAACAACGAGCACATTGGCGGCTGCGATGATCTCTATGCCCTAGAGGCGCAAGGCATCTTGGATACGCTCCTGCAAGCGGCAGCCTAGCGGAATGCCTGTGGATATTGCCTTTATCATTGACCCGATCGCCAGCCTTGACCCCGGCCACGATACCAGTGTGGCCTTGATGGAAGCAGCGCAAGCGGCAGGCGCACAGGTGTGGGTAACGGAAATTTCCCAACTGCTGATCCGCGAAGGTCAAGTATGGGCGGCAGTGACCCCAATCCAGTTATCGCCCGTGCAACTCGTGGCTGGCCAGTGGCAGATTCCCCAACCTTGGTTTCAGGCGGGTGCAGTGGAATGGCGACCCCTCAATACTTTTCGAGCGGTGTGGATGCGCAAAGATCCCCCCGTGAATACCGCCTACCTCTATGCCACGTACTGTCTTGATTTAATCGATCCGCAAACCACCCTTGTCCTCAACTCGCCAGCGGGGTTACGCCATGCCAATGAAAAGATGTATGCCCTGCAATTTACGAGTGTGATTCCCAAGACGATTGTGACTGGAGACAAGCAGCGCATTCGTGAATTTGTGCAGCAGCAGGGCATGGCAGTGCTCAAACCCCTAGGGGGCAAAGCGGGGGAAGGCATTCTCTTTTTGCAGGCGGGCGATCGCAACCTCAATTCAATGATTGAAATCAGTACCCAACGCGGACAACTGCCCGTGATGGTGCAGGAGTATCTACCAGCCGCCAAGGAAGGCGATAAACGAATCATTCTCCTCAATGGTGAACCCATTGGTGCGGTGAATCGGATTCCCACAGGGGATGAATTTCGGGGCAATATGGCCACAGGGGGACGGGTGGCCGCCGTCGAAATTACAGAGCGCGATCGCCAGATTTGTCAAACCTTAGCCCCTGCCCTGCGGCGTGATGGCCTCTATTTTGTGGGGATTGATGTCATTGGTGGCTATTTAACAGAAGTGAATGTGACTAGCCCCACTGGTATTCGCGAGATCGATCGCCTGAATAATACTCGCCTCGGTCAACAGGTGATGGCTTGGCTATTGGGCTAGGACAGTAATACTTAACTACTCAGGGGATGTGACTCTCTTCCTTTTGCCTATAATTGATAAACTGGATTTTTTGACGAGTCTATGAGTCGCGGCACACTCTTCGATAAGGTTTGGGAACAGCATACGGTGGCTACACTGCCTTCAGGGCAAACACAACTGTTTATTGGCCTGCACCTCATTCACGAAGTCACGAGTCCCCAAGCCTTTGCCATGCTGCGGGAGCGGGGGTTGCCGGTGCTGTATCCGCAGCGAACTGTGGCGACGGTGGATCATATTGTGCCAACAGATACGGTGGCGCGTCCTCTCCAAGATGCCCTTGCCGAAGAGATGTTGCAAGCCCTTGAGGCGAATTGCCGCGCTCACAATATCCCTTTCTTTGGGATTGGCTCCGGTCGTCAGGGCATTGTCCATGTGATTGCTCCTGAGCAGGGGTTAACGCAACCGGGGATGACGATCGCCTGCGGGGATAGTCATACTTCGACCCACGGCGCTTTTGGCGCGATCGCCTTCGGCATTGGTACCAGTCAAGTGCGGGATGTTTTGGCCACGCAGACCCTTGCCCTCAATAAGCTAAAAGTCCGCAAAGTGGCAGTCAATGGCTCCCTTGCTGCTGGGGTCTATGCCAAGGATGTGATCCTGCACATTATTCGCCACCTTGGTGTCAAGGGCGGTGTCGGTTATGCGTATGAGTTTGCTGGCAGTACCTTTGCCCAGATGTCCATGGAAGAGCGGATGACAGTCTGCAATATGGCCATTGAGGGGGGTGCCCGCTGCGGTTATGTCAACCCCGATGAGACCACATTTGCCTATTTGCAAGGTCGGCCTTTTGCACCCCAAGGAAAAAATTGGGATCAGGCAGTGGCGTGGTGGCGATCGCTAGCCAGTGATGCGGATGCTGAATACGATGATGTTGTGACATTTGCGGCTGCCGATATTGCACCGACGGTGACATGGGGCATTACCCCCGGCCAAAGCGTTGCGGTGGATGAGACCTTGCCCACCCTAGAGAGTTTGCCAGAGGCGGAACGGGCGATCGCCGCTGAAGCCTATGCCTACATGGATCTGCAACCGGGGCAGCCCATTCAAGGCACCAAAATTGATGTCTGCTTTATTGGCAGTTGCACCAATGGCCGCATCAGTGATCTGCGGCAGGCTGCCAAAGTTGTCGAAGGGCGCAAAGTTAAACCCGGTGTCAAAGCCTTCGTTGTCCCCGGTTCAGAACGGGTGAAAGCGCAAGCCGAAGCGGAGGGTCTCGATGTCATTTTCCAAGCCGCAGGGTTTGAATGGCGCAATCCCGGTTGCTCGATGTGCCTCGCCATGAATCCCGACAAGCTGCAAGGGCGTCAGATCAGTGCCTCTTCTTCCAATCGCAACTTCAAAGGACGCCAAGGATCGGCAGCGGGACGGACGCTCCTCATGAGTCCAGCGATGGTGGCCGCCGCAGCCATTACGGGTGAAGTCACAGATGTGCGGGCATTCCTTTGATGTCCTGCTCTTTAATAGATATCAAGTTCTTTATCAGCCCCGTCACATTCCCTGAAGTGTGAAATCAGCCTCTTGAACAATGGAGACAAGGGGAGGAGCGGTTTATTTTTCCAATCTTTCCAAAAGGAGGCTGTCTATGAAAATGTTACAGGGCTTGCTGGGCGCAGTGGTTCTGGGTATCGCCTCTGTTTTGCCCGCTGCTGCCGAAACCCTGATTTCTGATAGTGGTCTAACTGAAATCTATGACTACCAATTTAGCCACTTTCCGGGAGATGTCCTGAGCTACACTACCAAGATTAATGGCCGAGTCTATCAGGGCACCATTAACGTCACGGGAATCGGCAATGGACTGGTGCGCGGTTTTTTCAGCGATCGCGATCTTGGCGGTAACTTTGGCTGTAGTGGCGAAGTAACCATCCAGTGGGTGCGGGATAATCGCTATATTTCTGTGTGGCGAGTTGGCGGTACCTATACACCGCGTCTCCAATGTCCACAAGCGGGCACCACGGCTCGTCTGAATATGCGCCTCTACCCCTAGAGAAATCAACCATACTCCTGTTCTGTAATGCGCCAGCGCGCCGAAAGAACACTGGGTTCTAAACTCAAGCGGCTCACCAGCCCTTCCACAAAGTCATCATTGCGCTCTTGACTGAGGAGTTCCGCTTCAATGTGGACGCGATCGGGGATGTCTTCAATATCCTCGCTGAGGAGCGATCGCAACTTCAGCCGACTGCCCGCCAATGACTGCAACAGCAGTGCCCGCAAATGAGCCTCTGCTTCAGCACGGCAGACAATATCACAGCGATAGCACAACTCCACTTCGGTACCCTTGAGGGGCTGCTGATTGATGCGATAGCCAAGGGGACGCAAGAGCAAATTGGCCATGAGCACTGCCACTGCTCCTAAGGTTGCCTGATAGAGTAATCCCGAACCGCACAGTGCCCCCACTGCTGCTGCACACCAGAGAGTCGCTGCCGTATTCAAGCCCCGCACTGAGAGGCCTTCCCGCAGGATCACGCCCCCGCCGAGAAACCCAATACCAGAGACAATTTGGGCGGCAATCCGCGTTGGACTGGCTTCCCCCGGCGTCAAAGCCGAGAGCATGACAAATAGTGCTGCCCCCGTTGCTACGAGGGTGTTCGTACGCAGACCGGCCATGCGTTGCCGCCATTGTCGCTCCAAGCCGAGGGCTGCCCCAAGACAAAAGGCCGCCACCAAACGCACAATAAAATCGCTCGTTGACATCGGTTAAAACGACAGCCCTAGGAAGGCACTCACGAGATAAAAATAGAGTAGGAGCCCTGTAAAGTCTTTAATAGTTGTGATAAACGGATCCGCCGCTGGACCGTGATCAAAGCCAAGCTTCAGCAAGATCCAGGGAAGCAAGGCACCGAGAACCGCAGCAAAGGTGATCACCACAAAAAGGGAAAGTCCCACAGCCAACCCCAGTTGGGGAATTCCATTGGGTAGCCCTTGCCAGAGAAGGGCAATCAAGCCGCCAGCGGTTCCCAAGATGAGACCCATGATCGCACCAATGCGAAACTCGCGAAAGAGATAACCGCCATAGCGACGAATATCAATGTGCTGCCAAGCAAGGCCTCGGGCGAAGACAGTGGTGGATTGGGTACCGACATTACCTCCCATGTCCATGACCACAGGAATAAAAATGGCCACAGCAACCACAGCTTCGAGAACTTCCTCAAAGTACTGAATGACGCCGCCAACAATCATGCCGCCAATGAGGGTAATGATCAGACAGATAATCCGCAGTTGCACCGCGTAGCGAATGGGGCCACGTACCAAGCGTTCACTCCAAACCTGATCACGGTTGAGCAAGTTGCCCACGCCTGCTTGCGCCAAAATTGTCCCTGTGGCCTCTTCTTCGATCAGGTCAATCACATCATCAAAGGTGATATCGCCCACCAGTCGCCCCTCTTGATCGACAACGGGAATGGCCGGGACATCGTATTCCTTGAGGAGTTTAGCTGCTGCGAGTTCCGGCGCGGTCACAGCGATCGCTAGCTCCTGTCCTTGTACCAAATCTTGAAGCGGCTGGTGGGGATTTGCTTTCATCAACTGAATCGGCTGCACAAAGCCACGATAAAAGCGCTGTTCATCAATCACGAAAATAATGCTCAGGTCATCGGTATCTAGGGAACTTTCGCGAATACTGGCGATCGCCTCCCCCACGGTCAAATGTTGCCGCAGCGCCAAGTAGCGCAAATTCATCCGCCGACCAATCGTGCCCTCAGGATAGCCCAACAGCAAGTTCACTGCATCCCGCGATTCTGGACTCAATTGACTCAACAGGCGTTTGGTGACCTTGGCGGGCAATTCCTCAAAGAGCCGCACCCGTTGATCCGCCTCAAGGGCTTCTAGAAAATGGAGAATCTCTGGATCGGTCATCCCTTCAGTCAGGGTCGCTTGCTCATCCGGAGTCAGGGCTTCAAAGACCGCGATCGCCTTGTCTTTTTCGAGGAGGCGAAAGGCCAATACCCGCTTGTGGGGGTCAATTTGGCGCAGGGCACGCACTAGCTCAGGAATCGTCAATTGGTTGGCTGTCCGCTTGGCAGCACCGAGACCCTGAGGATAGGTCAGCAGATCATCGAGGGGATTGATTACCATCGCATTGCTCCTTACTATGGTTGAGTATTTAGGGTGGGTGAGACAGGGGCATAGGCTTCACTCAATTGATGCCAGAGATTGGCTAACTCACTGTAGGCTTGGGTGGTGGAAAGCTTGCCACTGGTATGGAGGGCAGCAATAAACCCTGCCCGTTGTGCAAATTTCTGTAAGTAGGCATCAAAGGTCAGCGCGTCTAGGGTGACGTGCCCACGGTAAAGGGTATAGGGGCACAGAAATGTCTGCTTTGCATTGTGGGTCATCATGGTTCTAAGCTCCTTTGAGAAACGACAATAGGATTTTTAGGGTTTAACGAGAGAACTCAAAGGGTGAGAACTCTCCCAAGCTGGCGATCGCTTGGCTCATGGCCGTAATCATCAGGTGTCCAAGGGCAACACCCAGCACTTCCGAAAGGGTAATCCCCAGCATTTCGGCCATCATGCTGAACAAACAAACTTCAAACATAGAAACTCTCCGTTGCTAATGGTTTTGCCACGCAACAACCTGAGCGATGAAAAGTAGTCGTTCAATAGAAACGTGAAAAACGCTTGACTACTGGCGATCGCTCTCAACAACTAGACTTGAGCCAGCCAACTTTAGGCAGACTCAGGTAAATACGAGACTGAGACCTATTGAGCAATTTGCTTCGTGATCCATCTCCATTTGCAGATCAACTGCCTTGGAACGCGCGGAGATGAACCAGAAGTTCAAGCTATTAGGCAGCAGAAAAGTCTGAATTCACCTCGGCGATCCTTAGGGGAGAGAGGCTCCACCTATGGCAGGGATCTTCATTAGCGGAGATGGGGTCAGTAGAAGCAACGCTACAGTGACTACTACTAGACTCCATCAAGAAAATCTCCAAAAATAGCTAAATACAGGCAGCCGAGGAAATCTCTCAACCGCCATTTGGAATTCTAGTGGGTGAGCAAGCGTTTGTCAAGTACGGATCATACGCGCTTAGAGAGTTCAAGTAGAGCGTTTCTAGTCCTACAGCCCTTTTCACAGGGATCGAACACCCTCAACGCTGTAAAGGTCGCGATGGCAAAGTATCCCATTCCCCTTGTGTGGCCTATATTTAACGAAAGAGCTTTAATTCGCTAAAATTATTAATCATTAATTAAACTTTCATAGTGTAAAGCGTCCAAAACTGTCTTAATCCTTGATAAAAATTGTGGATTCTAGCGAATGATCATAGCTGAATTTGAGCACTTTACCGAATTATTGGTCAACTACACAGATGATCTCATTTGCCTGCACGAACCGGATGGCAACTATCTATATGTGACCCCCTCCAGCAAAACCCTTTTAGGCTATTCTCCTGAAGAACTGATTGGTAAGAGTCCCTACACATTATTTCATCCTGAAGATGCCGAACGAATCCGCAGTGGTGCCCATGCCCTCGCCCTGCAAGGCAGTGTGAATGTCACCGAAACCTATCGCATGCGAAAAAAAAATGGCGGATATATTTGGTTAGAAACCCTGACGCACCCCATTTGTGATGATGGGGGAAATGTTTTATTTTTAGTAACCACATCGCGGGATATTACCCGTCGCCGTCAACTCGAACTAGAACTACAAGCCAATCAAGAACTTCTAGAAGCTTTCTTTCAACAATCTCTTGAAGCATGCTTTTTCATGATGTTGGATCGTCCGATCCGCTGGGATGACACGGCCAATAAAGAGGAACTATTAGAATATGTCCTTGATCACCAGCGCCTCACTCGCATCAATAGTGCCTTTGCTCAGCAATATCAACTGCCCCCTGAGGAACTCATTGGGCTGACGCCACGCATTTGCTTTAAGAATGATTTAGAACTGGCTAAGCGCCTGTGGCGGGCGCTCTTTGATTTGGGTTATTTCCATATTGAAATTGAACTTCAGCGCCAGAATGGCAGTTCCTTTTGGGTTGAGGGGAACTATGTCTGTCTCTACAACCAAAATAAAGAGATTATTGGCCACTTTGGCGTGCAGCGGGATATTAGCGATCGCATCCGTTTGCAAGCCGAAATTGCCCAAAAAACGGCTGAATTGGAGTATTTCTTTGGCTCTTCCCTAGAGCTATTTATGATTGCCGATAGTGAGGGACGGCTGCGGCGGGTGAATCAACACTGGCAACGCTGCTTGGGCTATGACTTGAATCAGTTGGCAGGGGCAAAGTTTGAAGAATTTCTCCACCCCGGCGATCGCCCCCGCCATCGGGAAATGCAGCAACGTCTCCTTGCTGGCGAGCAAATCACTAACCACACGATTCGCCTGCGCACTCAAGGGGGAGGCTACCGCTGGTACGAATGGCAAGGTCTTCTCAGTCAAGGGCGCATCTATGGCGCCGCACGGGATGTTACGGAACAGCGCCAATTTAGCGATCGCCTGCAAGCGGCCTACAACCAAGTGACCGATATTTTGGAGAGCATGTCCGATCACTTTTTTGAAGTGGATCGCGACTTCATGGTTATCTATGTCAACGGCAATTTTTGTCGTCTAGTGGGGAAATCTGCCTCAGAGATGCTGGGCAAAAACCTCTGGGATCTCTTTCCCGATGCCCGCAATTCGATTTTTGAAAGCCAAAGTCGGCGGGCAATGGCGGAAGAAACCCCTGTTCAATTTGAGGTCTTCTATGAGGGGCTGAACCAATGGTTTGCGGTACGGGCTTTTCCCACAGCGCGAGGTCTTGCGGTTTTCTCCCAGAATATTACGCTTCAGGTGGACTCCACTACTTCGTTACAGCGACGGCAAACCCAAGCGGAACTCCTGCATCGGCTAACGCTGAAAATTCGCCGTTCCCTTGATCTGGAAACCGTTCTCAAAACGGCCCTTGAGGAAGTGCGTCAACTGCTGGGGGTCGATCGCACGCTGATTTTCCAGTTCTATGCCGATGGCCGGGGTGAGGTGGTGGCTGAATCAGTGGCGGCACCGCAGTTTTCCCTCATGCACCGCACCTTCTATGATCCCTGTTTCCACCGTGAGTCTGCCGAAGCCTATGTCCAAGGACGGGTACTGGCGGTTGCTGATATTAACACCGCTGAAATGACCCAGTGTCATCGCGACTTTCTCAGCCAATTGCAGGTGCGTGCCCTATTAGTGGTACCGATTATTGAGGAGGAACGCCTCTGGGGATTATTCCTGTGCCACCACTGCTCTTCTCCTCGACCTTGGGCGATTGACGAGGTGGAGCTGATCCGCCAACTGGGAGAACAACTGGGCTTTGGTATCAACCGTGCCGAATTGGTCAGTGCCCTCCATCAGGAAAAGGAACGCTATCGGCGGGTTCTCGAGGCACAGACAGAACTGCTCTACCGCTGTACCCCTGAGGGACATCTCACCTTTGGCAATCCTGCATTCTTTCGCTATCTGGCTGAAGCAGGGATCAGTTGTGACTTTGGCGATGTGATCCAGCATCCCTTTGATCCGCTGACGCAGCAACGCTTTCAACAACACCTGCAAGCCCTCACCCCCACGCAGCCCATTAGTACGATTGAATGTGGCGTGACCTTTGGGGAAGGACGTTTTGCTTGGTTTGAATGGACGACCCGTGCCTTCTTTGATAACCATGGCCGCTGTGTCGAATATCAATGTGTGGGGCGCGATATTACCCGCCGCAAGGAAATGGAAGATCGCTTAATTCACGATGCCCTCCACGATGCCCTGACGGGACTCCCGAACCGCACGCTGCTTCAAGATCGCTTAAAACACTGCTGGCGTCAGTATCAACGCCATCGCGATCGCCCCTTTGCGGTTGTTTTTATTGATATTGATCGCTTTAAGCGGGTGAACGATAGCTTGGGACACCAAGCCGGCGATCAGGTGCTCATTACCCTTGCCCAACGCATGCAGAGTGTAGTGCCCGAGGGGGATACCTTGGCTCACTTGAGTGGCGATGAATTTGTGGTGCTGTGTGAAGACCTTGATCCCGAACAGATGGTGGCACAAGTGCAAGCACGGGTGGCTGACCTCGAGCGGGTGATTCAGGAACCGCTGATTATTGATGGTCATTTGTTGAGTTTGAGTGCCAGTATTGGTGTAGCCTTTAGCGATCGCGAGGCCGCCTCCGCCGCGACCCTCCTGCGGGATGCGGATATTGCTATGTACCAAGCCAAAAAACAAGGATTGGGGCAGTATCGCATCTTTGACCCGCAAATGCACACCCAAGCCCAAAGTTGCTTTACCCTTGAGAGCCAACTGCATCAGGCGATCGCCAACAGTGAGTTGCAAGTGTATTTTCAGCCCATTATTGAGCTGGAGAGCGGGGCGATCGTGGGTCTTGAGGCGCTGAGCCGTTGGTTTGACCCCGAAAAGGGTGAGATTCCTGCCGCTGAATTTATTGCCCTTGCGGAGCAAGCCGGTCTCATTGTCAGCCTTGGCCGACAGGTCTTTGAACGGGCGATGCAGGAATTCAGCCAGTGGCGGCAACAGGATAGCCGTCGCCAGACCATGACCTTGGGCATTAATATCTCGCCTCAACAACTGGTGGATGCCCACTTTGTCAGTGATATTTTGGCGGCGCTGCGCAGTGCCCAATTGCCCCCCCATCTTCTGCATCTGGAGATTACCGAAACGACCATGATCCGCAACCTCGAAGCCACATTGCAGGTGGCCGAGGAACTGCAACAACTGGGGGTTGCCCTGAATATTGATGACTTTGGCACGGGCTATTCCTCCCTGAGTCGGTTGCATCAGTTGCCGATCCACGCCCTGAAAATCGATCGCTCCTTTGTCCAGAGCTTGGAGAAAAGCCAAGCGGCTCAAGAAATTATTAGTGCCGTGATTGCCCTCGGCAAAAGCCTGCATTTAGATGTGGTGGCAGAGGGGGTGGAAACGGCGACCCAAGCCGCCCAATTAATTGACCTCGGTTGTCGCTATGGCCAAGGCTATCTCTTTTATCCGCCATTACCGATTGATCGCTTGTCCTAGGATTTGCTGCTGGTATCCTCATGGGGAAGAAAGGGCAGACTTTCCCACCAACTTTGATAGTTTTTCGTCATTTCCTGCCACCAGTCGGCGGGCTGTTGCAGTGCCTGTTGCAGGCGATCGCGCTCCTGTTCGAGGCGTTGAAGATTCATCTCCAGTTGGTGATAGGTGGTTTCTAGGGTGGTGAGTTGAGCATTGAGGGCTTGATGCTGTTGTTGCCAGTAATCGCGCTCTGCTCGTAATTGTTGATTTTCGGCGGCTAGTGCCTGAAGTTGCTGCTGGAGTTGGTGGCAGTGATCTTGCAGTCGCGCGACTTCGGCTTCGAGGGCGGCTTTTTGCGAGGGGTGTCGGAGCGATCGCAGAATCGTCCACAACAGAATCAGGGTGGCAACCACGCCATAGCTGGCCAGTGCCCAAGTCCCCTGTGCAGATAATGCCGCCCACACCATGGATGCACCCTAGGAAAGAGATACTGCTAAGGGGGGAGCGATCGCCTCTGCGAGATATTGCCGCAGCACCATGGCTAACCAATCAACATCGGCAGCGGTGGTCTCTCGCCCCAAGGTAATGCGAATCCCGGCTTTGGCAGTGTCAGGATCGTAGCCCATGGCCAAGAGGGTGGGACTGGGTTGGGTTTGGCCACTTTGACAGGCGGATCCCGCACTAATGCCAATGCCCGCAAGGTTGAGTTGCCGTACAAAGGTTTTGCCATTCAACGGCTGGCCGTGGCGATCGCGCAGAATCAAACTCAAATGATGGGGCAATCGCTGCCATGGATGCCCTGTTCGTTCCACTTGGGGATGATCCTGTAACTGCTGCCACAGGCGATCGCGCAGTTGAGCAAGGCGCATGGGTTCTGTCGCTAGTTCAGTTGTGGCCCATTCAGCTGCTACCCCAAAACCCACGAGGGTCGGTACTGCCTGCGTTCCTGCCCTGAGACCCAGTTCCTGCCCACCGCCACGCAAGAGCGGTTCTAGGGGCACCCCCGATCGCACATAGAGCGCCCCCGCCCCCTGAGGGCCATAAATTTTATGACTGGACAGCGAGAGTAAATCCACCCCTAGCCGTTGCACATCTAAGGGAACTCGTCCCGCCACCTGAACCGCATCCGTATGGAAAAGCACCCCTGCCTCTTGGCAAATGGCTGCAAGTTCGGCAATGGGTTGGAGCGTGCCCACCTCACTTTGGCCGTAGATGATCGAGACCAAGACCGTGTTCGGTTGCAGCGCCTGCCGCAGTTGGGCGGGTTCCACCTGTCCCCAGTGATTCACCGCTAAACGGGTCACTTGCCAGCCTTGGGCTTCAAGGGCAGCCGCCGGTTTGGCCACCGCTGAATGCTCGACTGCCGAAATGATTAAATGCTGAGGTTGGCGATAGCGTTGGCAAACTCCCCAGAGGGCAAGATTATCGGCTTCTGTGCCCCCAGAGGTAAAAATGATCTCATCCGCTTGGGCGTGAATCAGTGCCGCCACCTGCATCCGTGCCTGCTCAAGGGCGATAGCCGCACGTTGCCCCCACTCGTGAATACTTGATGGATTACCCCACTGCTGCTGATAGGCCGCCACCATCGCTGCAATAGCCTCTGCTCGACAGGGGGTCGTCGCACCATAGTCGAAATACAGTTGCATGGGCAGGAGCAGCTCCCAAAAACCAATGGCGGAACTGTCGTAAAACCCAGTCCCTTAAGCCAATTGTAACCGATTATTCCCTAGCTCCTTTTTGCTGCCAAACCGCTGAATCTGAGAGATGACTTGAATTTCTCCGGCAATAATCCCCGTAACCAGCTCCTGCATTGCTTGATATTCCGTAGCGCTCAGGGAACGCTGCCACAACAATTCATTGATCTGTCGCTCTTGAGCAGGGGTTACGATCCGAGTCGCCTGAATGCGGCGGACTAGCTCTAGCAGCGTCATACATCAATCCCCTTGAAATTTGCGTGTATGGTCTCAACTATGCCAGTGCTTCACAAAGCTTAACTGTGATCAACAGCACACAAAGACGTTGATCTCAATCACAAGTTCCCATTTGAGACTCAAAAGAATCAATTTTTAGAACTTTAGAACTCCACGTTGAGGCTGTCCCATGCCACCTGCGGATACAGGCGTTCGAGTTCCTCTAGGCAGGTAAACTTTTGCTGTCGCCGCCGCTCCAAAATCGCATTGGCTGTAGCAGCGTCAATTCCCAGCTTCTGCTGCATTTGTTGGCGGGTGGCACGGTTGATGGCGATCGCTGGCGCAGTTTTCTGAGCAACAGCAACCGTTTTCTCCTCACCCCGATTGGTCAGTATATCCCCTTTCTCTGGTGTAGTAGCTACCGCTGGCTGATCTTGGGGCGCGTCCCGGGGAATTTCGTAGTGGAGAAAATCCCGCGCCAAGCGAGTATTGGGGAAAATGGCTTGTGCTTCCGCGAGCAGATCCTCCACCTGCACGGGATTGCCGGGGGCGTAGCGGGCACTAAAGTGGGTGAGGAAGAGCAATTTCACTTGGGCAAAGGCCGCCACCTGAGCCGCCATCGTGGATGTAGAATGCAGCCGTGCAAAAGCCAGATCCGCCTCCTGATGAGAAAATGTCGCCTCGTGGATGAGGACATCCGCCTGCTGGGCTAATTCAACCGCACTTTCACAAAAGACCGTATCGGTGCAATAGACCATACTGCGCCCCCGCTGCGGTGGATCACAGAAGTCGCGGCCATCAAAGCTGCGGCCATCTGCGAGGGTGATCGTTTTGCCCTGCTTGAGTTGACCATACAGTGGTCCAAAGGGAATGCCCAAGGCTTGGGCTTTTTCCACATGAAAGCGACCGGGGCGATCGCTCTCGGTGACGCGGTAGCCAAAGGCAGGAACGCGATGATGCAGCAGCCGACAGGTCACGGTAAACTCGCCATCGCTAAAGACGTCCCCCGGCTCCACCGTATGCACCTGCAACTTGTAGGGAAGCCGCATCACAGACCAGCGCAAACAACTGGCAATGTAGCGATCCAATGTCGGCGGGCCATAGACATCAATTTGACTCACCGTTCCCGCAAGGCCACAACTGGCCAGCAAGCCCATCAGGCCAAAGATGTGATCGCCGTGCATGTGGGTAATGAAAATGCGGCGGATCTGACTAGTTCGCAGGTCGCTGCGCAGCAATTGATGCTGGGTGGCTTCACCGCAGTCAAAGAGCCAAATTTCCTTGCGCTGGGGCAGCCGCAGAGCCACACTGGAAACATTGCGTGTGCGGGTGGGCACCCCAGAACTGGTACCTAGAAATGTAATTTCCACGCTTAGTCGTCTAGGAGTTGCAGGTCATCAAAACGAATTTCAAAGGTGCTGGTTTGGCCATTTTCATGGGTGCGCACCACCTGGCGACTCATCAGGTAGTAATTGCCGACGGGCACATAGGTATCCTCAAACTCCATTTGCCGCAGCACCTCGTTGGTTTGCGGATTGCGGAAGACGGCCACATAGTTGGTGGAAATGTAGCCTGCGCCGGTATCAAGGGCTTCACGGTGGGTAATGGCAAAGGCGACTCGCCCCATGACACGGCTGACATAGACAATTTGATTGTCCCGCACCTTGTAGTTGGATCCCATGGCGTCACCGCTGACAAGGATTTCCACCGCCCCACTGGCGTCGGTTTCCCCACTTTGGAAGGTGTTTTTGCCATGAGCCTCTTCAAAGCGGTTGCGCTTGCGATGGACAATCACATCCCGCAATTGGTTGTAGAGGGATTCGCGCACTTGCTCGTCTGCAATGCCACTCACTTCAACGGTGTAGTCGCGGCTAACTTTCACCTGCCCTTGGTACGTGCCATCCTCTGCTATCAGTGTGACCTTGGCCGTAAAGCCGGGAAAATTCTCATCCCATGTGTAACGATTTTCGTAGGCGGCGCGAAAAAGCGCCTCAGCATCAAGAGCCTGTGTCGCTGGCATGGGGGCATCCTCAGTAACAGTCACATTGTTTTAAGATAACTCAATTCTCCGACCCCTTGACGGCCACGTATATCTAGTGTTCACTAGGGTTAAATCATGGCGCACTACACTAGATGTATAACCCCTAGGGGGTCACTCTCCTTTTTGACTGGACAGGAACACTATGGTGGCACAACTCGCGGTTTCCGTTTCTGAGGCAGGCTTGCCCCTAACCTATGGCATTGAGGGAGTGGTGCAGGTGTTTACCTGTCCGCAGCGACACTTCTTCACCACGGTCATGGCTCAGGCGTTGCGGGTTGCTGCCCAGGGCAGTGGCGTCATGATTGTGCAATTCCTCAAGGGGGGCATTCAAACGGGGGTTGAGCACCCGATTCAGTTGGGCCAGCATCTGACGTGGTGGCGACCGGCGCTACAACGCTGTTTAGGCCAAGGAGATTCGATCACTGACCAAGAAAAGGCAGCAGTGCGTGAGCTGTGGCAGCATTTGCAAACCACGGTGCAAGGGGGGCAGTATCGCTTGGTGGTCTTAGATGAGGTGAGTGTGGCCATTCAACTGGGGGTGCTGACTGAAGCAGAGGTACTGGATTTTCTCAAGAATCGCCCGCGTACCCTCGATGTCATGTTGACGGGGCCTGAAATGCCGGAATCGCTGCTGGCGATCGCTGACCAAATTACGCAGTTACGGCGTTTAATTTAGTAATTCAGGTTTAATTTAGGTTGGTTTAGGTCTAATTTAGGGCGGCAGAAACGGTTTCTAGCCACTCCAGTAGATACTCATTCACCAAGTCGGGTTGCTCCTGCTGTACAAAGTGGCCACAGTAATCCAAGTATTGAATTTTCAGTTCCTTGACGTAGGCTTCGGTGCCGTAGGTGAGTTCGATACCCAAGGTGGGATCCTGGCGCCCCCAAAGCATCAAGGTTGGTACATCGAGTACCCCCCACTCGCGACTCCAGAGACTTTGCAACCCCGCACGGTAGTAGTTGAGCATTCCCGAGAGGGCACCCCGGTGGGCGGCGGCATCTTGATAGAGCGCCAAGTCTGCGGGTCGAATGGCCTGCTGGTTCACTGCGGCCCAGCGAAAAATTTGGGCGATCGCTCCATAGCCCCCCCACTCCAAGAGGATCTCGGGTAGCCACGGCAGTTGAAACAGCAGCATATAGCTACTGCGCAACCATTGCTCGAAACTCAACTGTTGAAACTTGGCAGGATGGGGACAGGCCAGCACACTCAGGGTTTGAATCCGCTCCGGTACGGCATAGGCGACCCCCCAAGCCACCATTCCCCCCCAGTCATGCCCCACCAAGTGACAGCGCTGATAGCCAAGGCCGTCAATAACGCCGACAATGTCAAGAATTAACTCATCAAGAACATAGCTCGCGGTATCTTGGGGTTTATCGCTGAGATTATAGCCGCGCAAATCTAGGGCAACGACTTTGTGCTTTTCCGCCAAGACAGGAATTTGATGTCGCCAAGAGTACCAAAACTCGGGAAAGCCGTGGAGCAGCAGCACCAATTCGCCTTCTCCTTGGGTGACATAGTGGAGACGGATACCATTGGAGACAATAAACTTATGGATCCACGGGCCTTCAATCATACGCACCTTGGGGGCTGGCACTTTCCACTATAACCAAGGGAACTCCGCAGGATGGTGTTGCCCCAATCTCGCAAATAAAAACCCCCAGATGGAATGCGCCGTGGGGGTAATATGTGACCTAAGGAGTCAGAATGCTCCTAGTATAGGGGCAAAGCTTACAATTCTTACCAATTTTTAATAGGCAAGGGTTTCGAGGGCCTGACGCAGGTAAGCGGTAACGCAAGCATCGAGATCTGTGGGCTGCTCGACGACCACACTGGCTTGCTTTTCGCTCAGCCAACGCTGAAAACCTGAGCTGTGGGCGATCGCTCGCTTCAGGGAGTTCCAAACCTCGGCGGAGGCTTGCGGGTTGGGAACCGTAACGCTTTCCATAGATACTCTCCTAGTCGGTTTGGAGTGAGGGCAAGGATTCACCTATGGTTCTACGATAGCGTAGGAAACTCCCCCCGGCTGTATGCCATGTTACGATTTATTTCACAATTTGCCCACAAATCAGAAAAAGACACGGTGTTGCAAGCAGGGCATCTGCTGGCGTACTTGCTCAAGGCGGCTAGGCTCAATGGCTGCAATGGCGAGGCCGGGGCGATCGCCCGCATCGGCGAGGATGGTTCCCCAAGGATCGACAATCAGGGCATGGCCGTGGGTTTGCCGCCGCGCATAGTGAATGCCCGTTTGAGCTGGCGCAATGACATAACAGGTATTTTCGATCGCCCGCGCTTGCAGTAGAACTTGCCAATGATCCTTACCCGTGAAGGCGGTAAAGGCCGCCGGCACAAACAGCACCGTTGCCCCCGCTTGGGAGAGCGCGCGGTAAAGTTCTGGAAAGCGAACGTCGTAGCACACCGACAAGCCGATATTCCCCAGTTCCTTACTGGGATAGACAGAGGGCAATTGCCGCCCGGCGAGCACTGTGCCCGATTCGTGGTAGATATTGCCATCGGGCAAATCGACATCAAATAAATGCACCTTTTGGTAACGGCTCAATTCTTCTCCGTTGGGGCCAATGAGTACCGCTGTGTTATAGACTTTGCCTTCGGTTGCTGGTACCGGGTAGCCCCCGCCCACCAAGGTAATCTGAAATCGCTGCGCCATGCGTTTCAAAAAAGCCTCAGTCCGCTCAGCGATTGTTGCCGCTTGGGCGACTTTCTCGCGATCGTCACCGAGAAAGGAAAAGTTTTCTGGCAAGCCAATGAGTTCTGCTCCCCGTCTCACCGCCAATTCAATCAATTCTTCTGCCTGAGCCAGATTCGTCTCAAGATTGGGTTGGCTCGTCATTTGCACGGCGGCAGCGAGATAGGATTTCATGCCCGTTAAAAAAAAGACAGCAACCCCTCATTCTATCGTTGCAATCTGCCTAGGGCAAGTCTAGCGAGAACGCAGGTTCCGCAAGATCGGATTGCGTTGGGTCGGGAGCTGATGCTCATGGGCAGTGCGGTATGCCCAAAAGACATAGCCGGCAATAAAGAGGTTCAACAGCACGACTAGCAGTAGCTTGGTACCACTAATGGGATGCAAGCGCGGCGTTTTCTGCCGTGTTTTTTGGGGTAGGAATTGAACGGCCATGGCTGCTCTCAGAACGCAACAGTTCCAGAGTCCACCATCATTAGTCGTTGTTCACTCTCAATTTGTCTTCTCTGGCCAATAATGGCGACGTTCCGGTTGCCCCTACTATAGATCGCTGCCCCATTCGCCACCCAGCATCTGAAATGTTTTTTAATGGCTAGTCACAAAACTACACTATTGCTCAGACGCACCCCAAATACCCCTAAAAAGCCATCCGCCCCCAAGGAAGGCCTCAGGAGCGGTCTGGTGGTTATCGTGGGTATCAACTGCTAGGAGAAGTGGCCTCCTAGGTGTGATTTCAAATCAACAGATGGAGAACAACTCTTCCCTAGAGCTGAGCTACTCCAAAACGACGACCCAAGCGTTTACTACTATCTGCCATGGGCATCACCTCCATCTCCCTGAACGGTAATTTGCAAAACAACTGGCTTTAAGATAGCACACTCAAACGGTATTGTGGCAAGCGCTAGGCAAAATGAGCATGGCATCGCCAAAGGAATAGAAGCGGTACTGGCGATCAATGGCCTGTTCGTACAACTGAAGCAGCCGTTCGCGGCCAATAAAGGCACTGACGAGCATCATCAAGCTAGAGCGGGGCAGATGAAAGTTGGTAATGAAGCCCTCGACAATCTTGGGCTGATACCCCGGATAGATATAGAGATCACTCTTGCCACAAAAGGGCTGAAGGGTGCCTGATTGGGCAGCGGTCTCGAGGGAGCGAATAACGGTGGTGCCGACGGCAATAATCCGTCCTCCGGCAGCTTTGGCGGCCTGAATCCGCTCGACGGTAGCAGCCGGTACCTCAATCCATTCTTCGTGGAGATGGTGATGGCGAATATCGCTGGCCTCCACAGGACGAAAAGTGCCAATGCCCACATGGAGCGTCAGAAAACAGTGATCAATGCCGCGATAGGCCAACTTACTAAAGAGTTCGGGGGTAAAGTGCAAGCCAGCGGTTGGCGCAGCCACGGCACCGGGACGGCGGGCATAGACGGTTTGGTATTGCTCAGTATCTTCAAGGGGGTTGTCAATGTAGGGAGGTAAGGGCACTTCGCCGAGTTGATCGAGATAGGACCACAGGCGATCGCCCGGCGGCAGGTCGAATTCAATCACCCGGCCTCGGGTCTCCTCGTCAATGGCCTGTACCGTTGCTTGCAGCGTGCCGATTTGAATCACCGCCCCAGGGCGCAATTTTCGACCGGGTTTGACCAAAGCCAACCACTGGCGATCGCTCAATTCTTCGAGGAGAAACACCTCAACGGTGCGGCCAGAGCCGCCGACTTTTTGACCGATCAGCCGCGCCGGAATCACCCGTGTATCATTGAGCACCAGCAAATCTCCCGGTTGCAGCAGTTGCGGTAGCTCATAGAAGTAGTGATCCGTAGCAGTGTCCCGTGCCACCACCATCAGGCGGGAATGATCGCGGGGAGAAACGGGATATTGGGCAATCCGCTCCGGAGGCAGGTGATAGTCGTAGGCGTCAAGGGAAAAATCGTCAGGACTCGGCATTATTGGGGTGGGGTCAACGGTGAGGGGGATGGCTCGACCACAGAGCGATTCATAGAAGTCATCACAGCCAGAAAGCCAAGGGCAGTGGTGGCAACGCCCACAGCAATCAGCAGTAGCAGCCACGCTTGAGAACGAGACCTTTGGGCTGGCTGCAGTTTGGGTTGGGGTTGAGGGGGTTCCACAATCTGGGAAACCGTCAGGTCGAGATCCGGTGGTTCGGGTGGGGGGACGTAGCTCATTGTAATATCTGTCACCTCTGGCAACTCCCCTTGACAGACAATATCGCTGTAGTCCAAGTCAATGACACCCGATGCATTCTTCACCCGACAGTGAATGAGCACCACCGTCACATTGTCATGGCCATTGAGGCGATTGGCAAGATCAATGAGTTGTTCAGCCGCAGCAGTGAGGGCAAGCTGACCTTGGAGCACAGGCAGCAGGTACTGTGGCCAGTAGGTTTCAACACGATTAAAGTCACTGAGACCATCGGAACACAGCAAAAGAATGCCCTCTTCATCCAGCAAAAAGCGTTCAACTGTGGGGTGCAGATGCTGGGAGGGAGCCATCCCCAACGCTTGCACCAAGGAACCGCCGTAGGGGAGTTCGAGGGCTTGATGGTAGGTACTCATCCCCAAGCGCACATCGCGGCTGGCCACATCGTCATCGAGGGTGAGCTGGTAGCAGCCCCAGCGGTTAATCCAGTAGGCGCGGCTATCGCCAATGTGGGCAAGGTAAAGATGGGCGTGTTCAATCAGGGCACCGACAACTGTGGTTCCCATGCGCTGGCGTTCGTGGCGCTGCTCGGTATCATTGCGTTGATTGATGGCATCATTGGTGCGGCGAATAGCAGTTTGAATCGCCTGCTCAACCGTCGCAGGGGACATCTCCAATAGTTTAAGGGGGGTTAGCGTCTCCTCAAGAATGTGAATGGCCAAACCCGAAGCGACATCGCCCCCTTCATGACCCCCGACGCCATCACACACTAGGGCGAGCACCTGTGATTGGCTCGTGAGATCCCGCTCTGGAAAGCACTTGTCCTCATTGCGAGTCCGACTAGGCCCTTGGTCAGAGCGGCTGGCAATATCGTAGTGGTACTCATAACCAAGGTGATCGAGAGCCTGTTGAAACAGTGTCTCTAGGGTGTCACGAATAGATTCAGGGGTGGTTTCCTGAGGATCCTGCATGTGTTGACACAGGATCGTGAAGGCCTGCTGAAAATTTTCCCCTTGATCGGCAAAGCTGAAATGGGTTTGCCAGAATTTGCCAAGGTCAGCCAAGGTGGGATTATTGCCCGCTTGCAGTTGCAGGAGTCGCACAAGGGAACCCTCAGCTCGCAAAAGCTGGGGATTGAGCAGTGTGAGAGCCACATTTTCTGCCACCAACGCGGGCCAAAGGGAGATGATTTGCCATAACCAGTTGAGGCGGCGCACTAAATTGGCTTTCTCCCAGATGGTGGTGAGGGGAGCGGCATGGGTGAGACCGGGGGCAACTTTGGCATCGGCAATGTCAATGCAACTGACGGGGGCATGCTCAAGGAGCAACAGTTCTCCTTCAGGCAGGGAAAGGGCACCAAATAATTCCGGGACATGGGGACGCTTGGGAAATAGGCGCAGATAGGGACGGTAGAGCTGGGAGGTGTTGTCCACACTGGGTGCTGGCTCCCCCGGCAATAGGTCTAAGAGCAAGTGTTTACCTTGCACCAGATAGCGATCGCCCACCACTTCACCTACACTGTAGCGATCCAAACCAGAACCGATCGCCCACAGGTAGCGTTTCAGGAGTGGCACCTGACAGTGGCAACACTCAACTTGGTGAATGGAATTTGCAGTGCCACACTCTGGGCAAATGAGATTAGGCGCAGGTGGATTCATCGCTTCAATCCTGAGATGACTGCCGCAGTCACAATCACCCGCAGCAGGTACACATAAAGTTGCTGATCCAGTAATTCGCTAGTCCATAGCCGGGGCGAATAGAATACATTCAATTCCCTATCCTAGCTTTTCTCCTGCAACAGCGGAATATCCCAGTGACAGCCCTTTGCTGATGGAGCGAACGCACGCAAAACGATGAAACCCGCTACAGGAGAGACTCACATCCCCTATTTTAGGCAAGGGCTGACTCGACACTCTCAACATCCCTGATGTTGCCACCGAACGATCAAGATAGAATTGGAATAATCAATCTGTAGTGGAGAGCATCAAAATTAGTGATACAAATTTTTGTAAATCTTATTTTTATTTATCAGAACAATTAAAAACAATAGACGTAACTTTAGACATTACTTTAACAGTATATCTTGGCGAGAGAGGGACACTATGGAGCAATTGAGTTCGGGCTTAAATTTGCAAGCCTTGGTACAGGCTCAGTTAGTGACGATCGCTCCAAGGGGTTCCTTCAATGAGATTCTGCAAGGATTACAAACCAACCAAGGATTTGGTTTAGTTGTCGAAGAGCAGGGACAGTTTCGGGGCTTGATCACCCAACGGGAAGTGATCCGTGCCCTTGGTAAGGGGTGCTCTCCACAAGAGATTACCGCTGCCCAGATCATGCTGCCATCAGACTATTGCTTGCGCCTCAGTGATCTCGATGACCCGCTGGGCGTTTTGGGGCGTTTTCGCTACTTGGGGGTAGATGCTCTTGCTGTGGTCAATGAATCGGGACGGGTGGAAGGACTGCTGACCCGCCAAGCCTTTCGGGAGAGCCTGCGCCCTGTGGATCTGCTGCGAATTAAACGGGTGGCTGAGGTGATGGTTCCCGATGTGGCCACGATTGCGGCGGAGGCTTCGTTAGAGGAGGCCGCTGTCCTGATGACCGAACGGGGTGTCACGAGTTTGGTGGTTCCTGAAGAAACGGCTGCTGGCATTGTTCCGCGCGGCATTATTACCGAAAAGGATATTTTTCAAGCACTGCATGGCCAAGGGGGCGTGCTCACAGGAACTGTTGGCAGTATTATGTCCCAGCCCGTGCTGACGGTAAAGCCCGATCAAAGTTTGTGGCAGGTGAATCATTTGCTCAAGGAGCATCAAGTACGGCGCGTGGTGGTCGTGGATGACGATGGGCAGATGGTGGGGATTGTGACCCAAAGTAATCTTTTGGCGGCGATTGATATTACCGAAGCCCAAGGGGTGATTCAGGTTCTCACTCGCGAACTCAATAAGGCCACAGCGGAACTGCGCTGGCAACTCTCACGGCAGCAGGCAATTACGGTGGCCATTACGGAGAGTGAGCAGCGCTATAACACCCTCATTAGTCATTTGCCCGTGGCCATCTATCGGCGCGATCGCGATCGCCTGTGGCGGTTTAGCTATGTCAGCGATCAGATTTATCACCTCACGGGTTACTTTCCCCAAGATTTACCGGATCTGCGCCAGATTATCCCAGCGCCGGATTTGGCCTTGGCGGAACGGGATATTGAACAGGCGATTCAGCAGCAGCGTGCCTACAGTACCACCTATCGCATTCAACACCGTGATGGTTGTTTCCGCTGGTTGAGCGATCGCGGCCAACTTGACCCCCACAGTCAAATGCTCCATGGTGTTCTTTTGGATGTCTCGGATCAACAGCGCACGGAGGAGCGGCTGAAAACGTCCCTTGAGCGGGAAATGATTGTCAGCACGATCATTCAGGATATTCGCCAGTCGATTCGCTTAGAGGAGATTTTGCAGCGGGCCGTAACCAGTATTCAACAACTACTCCTCAGCGATCGCGTCCTGATTTACCGCTTTTTACCCGATGGCAGTGGCATTGTGGAAGTGGAAGCCACTACGTTGCCCCAGTACTCCATTTTGGGTCAAGTGATCCACGACCCCTGTTTCCACAAGGGGACAGCCCAGCGGTTTCTGGAAGGGCGCACTGTGACCATTAGCGATGTCAATCAAGCCCAATTACAGGATTGCTACCGCGAGCTACTACTCAGCCTGCAAGTTCAGGCGAATCTTGTCGTGCCACTGCTTCAGGGTCAGGAGCTGTGGGGACTGCTAATTGCCCACCATTGTCGTAGCCCTCGCCTCTGGCAGCGGGAGGAGTTGTTCTTGCTGCAACGCATTGCCGAACCCTTGACGGTAGCACTGCAACAGGCGGAGATGTACCAAGCCTTGGAACTGGCCAATGCCAATTTGCAACAGATGGTCTATCTAGATAGCCTCACGGATATTGGCAATCGCCGCTGCTTTGATGAACTCTTGGCAAAGGAATGGCGTCGCTGTCAGCGGGAGCAGCAGCCCCTGAGCTTGGTGATGCTGGATATTGACTGTTTTAAGGCCTACAACGATCACTATGGCCACTTGCAGGGGGATCAAATTCTCAAACAGGTGGCGCGAATTTTAGAGAATCATCTGCGGCGAGCGGGGGATTTGGCCAGTCGCTTTGGGGGTGAGGAGTTTGCCCTGCTTTTGCCCAGCACGAATCAAGCGGGAGCCATCCATATCGTCGAGCAGTTACAAAGTGCACTGGCGGAGGCAAATATCACCCACGCAAAAAGTACAGTCGGCCCGCAATTGACGGCCAGTTTTGGGATTGCGACAACGGTGCCCACGCCTGATCATGAGCCAGCCATGTTGCTGCATCTGGCGGATCAGTGTCTCTACGAGGCGAAGACCCTTGGGCGCGATCGCTGGGTCGCCAAGGAACTATAGCGAAGTCAGAGGCAGATAAATGCGCAGCCATGCGCCGCCATAGTCGGGATGATTTGCCGCCTGCATATAGCCGCCATGGCATTCAACAATTTGGCGAGCAATGGCCAATCCCAAACCGCTGCCACTACCGACGGGGGGCATCCGCCCTTCACTATCCGTAGGAATCACAAAGCGATGCCGCCGTGCCTGTGCCCGATAAAAGCGTTCAAACACATAGGGCAAGTCCTTGGGGGGAAAGCCACTGCCGTTATCAATGACTTCGAGACACAGATAGCCCCCCTCGCGATCGCTCAGCAGCCGCGTCAGTACTTGACCACCCACAGGGCCGTATTTAATGGCATTGTCGTAGAGATTGACCAGGAGCCGAAACAGTTGCGATTCATTGCCGCAGTAGGGAAATTGCTCTGGGCCTGTATACTCGTGGTGGATGTTTTTAGCCGCAGCGAGGGGGGCGAGGGATTGCCACGCAGTATCAATGAGTTGGACAAGGTCGAGGGGATGCCGCTCAAGGCTATCGGCGGGGGTGTGGCTAAGGCGGTTTAACTCTAGGAGTTCTTGGACGAGGAGGCTGAGGCGAATAATTTCCTCGAGGAGGCGATCGACCCAATCCCGTAGGGACTCCGGCACCCGTTGTTGTAGGGTTTCAGTTACCAAGCGCAGTGAGGTCAAGGGGGTTTTCAGTTCATGGGCAACATCTGCTGCCCAGCGATCGCGCTCATCCCGCAGCCGCACCACCTCTTCGCAGTCCTCAATAAATACACCCACATGCCCCTCGCCAAGGCAGAGTCCCCGTGCCCGCAGGGGTTTGCGCTTGGTTTGCCCCGTCGGTGTGAGGTAGGCATAGAGCCATTCCTGCTCCCGCATCGTTTCCTCTTGACGCACCTCTTCGATCAGACAGTCCAATTCATAGGAGCGCACCAATTCCAAAAAAAGACGGCCTTCGGGATGCACCAAACCAAGGAGCGATCGGGCCGCCTCGTTACAGCAAACCACGCAATTGGCCTCATCCACCTCTAGATAGGCAATAGGGGCATATTCAAGGAGCGTTTGACAGCGCAGCATTTTCTGACGGCAGCGTTCCTGTTCCTGAAGCTGTTGGCTGAGTAGGGTTCGCAAGCGTTGCCACGGTGAGGATTTGAAGGGACGGGCAGCGTACTGCTCAAGGAGCGTCTCCAAAGCGTGTCGCACTTGCTGCCACTGCCAGAACCAGACCATTAGCCCCAACAGCAGGCCAACCCCAAAAAAGATCAACTCCATGCCTAAGTGCCAGAATCGCCTCTATTCTAGGATTATTCCGAGTTGGTTTGCCCTGCGATGTCGTCACCCCTTTTGCGTGTGGAAGCACTCACCGTTGACTTTCGCCAAGCCGATCAAACCCTACGGGCAGTGGATGGGATTTCCTTTTGCTTGGAGCGGGGTCAGACCCTTGGCATTGTCGGTGAGTCGGGGTCAGGGAAGTCGGTGACCTGTTTGGCGCTTTTGCAGTTGCTCCTGCCGCCGGGACAGATCAGCCACGGCGAAGCGTGGTTTCAGCCAGAGCCAGAGGGGGAGGCCATGGACTTGCTGCGCTGTACCCCCCGCCAAATGCAGCAGATTCGGGGTCGCCAAATCAGTATGGTCTTCCAAGAACCAATGAGTTCCCTCAATCCAGTCTATTCCATTGGCTTTCAACTGGCCGAGGCCATTGATCCACAGCAACGACTTCCCCAAGGGCAATCTCAACAGCGGGCGATCGCGCTCCTTGAGCAGGTGCATCTCCTCAAACCCGAAGACCCCCCTGAGGAGAAAAAGCGGTTTCTCCGCCGCTATCCGCACCAACTCTCTGGGGGACAAATTCAGCGGGTCATGATTGCTATGGCCATGGCCGCTTCGCCAGCGCTTTTAATTGCCGATGAACCCACCACTGCCCTCGATGTCACTGTCCAGGCGGCGATCCTGCGGCTTTTGCGGGAGTTGCAGCAGCAGTACCCTCTCTCATTGATTTTTGTTACCCATGATTTGAATCTGATTGCGGAATTGGCGGATCAGGTCGTTGTCATGTACCAAGGGCAAATTGTCGAATCGGGGACAGTTCAGCAGGTCTTTCGTCACCCCCAACATCCCTATACCAAGGGGCTACTAGCCTGTCGTCCTCGCTTGGATCAGCGCCTAGCAATTTTGCCAACAGTGGCGGATTTTCTAGCGGCCACTCCCCCGCGCTTAGAAGTGATTTCCCCAGCGCAGCAGCAGGAACGCTTGGCGCATTTGGCGAGCCAACCCCCCTTGGTGCGCGTTGAACACCTCTGGGTCAAGTATCCCGTGGCGGGCAAGCAGCGCTTTGTCACTGCCGTCAAGGATGTCTCGTTTACGATTCGCGCTGGGGAGACCCTTGGCTTGGTGGGGGAATCGGGCTGTGGCAAAACAACATTGGGACGCACCCTCTTGCGTCTCCTAGAACCCGCGCAGGGAAAAATTATCTTTGGCGATCGCGACATTAGCCATTTATCGCCTCGCCAATTGCGTCCCCTGCGACAACGGATGCAACTCATTTTCCAAGACCCCTACAGTTCCCTAGATCCGCGGATGACCATTGGCGAGTTGGTGGCAGAACCGCTGCGGATTCACCGCCGTCATCAGTCGCAACGGCAACACCAAGAGCGGGTGGCCTATCTTCTTGAACGGGTGGGCATTGACCCCCAAGCCCAGAATCGCTATCCCCATGAATTTTCTGGGGGGCAGCGGCAGCGAATTTGTATTGCCCGTGCCTTGGCCTTGAATCCCGAGTTTGTCGTTTGTGATGAGTCAGTGTCGGCCTTGGATGTGTCGGTGCAGGCGCAAGTACTGAATTTGCTCAAAGAACTCCAGCGGGAGTTTCAACTGACCTACCTCTTTATTTCCCACGATCTCAGTGTGGTGAAATTCATGAGCGATCGCCTCATGGTTATGTACAATGGCGAAATTGTGGAAATGGGTGACGCGGAAACCGTTTACCAACAGCCACAGCACGACTATACCCGCACGCTAATTGCCGCGATTCCCCATGGTCTTTCCCTTGAGGCAGCCTAGATGTCCCCCACCCTTGATCTTGAGAATACCCTTGCTACCCTGCGCCCGATTCTTTGGCAAGCCCTTGAGCAACTGCGCCAGTTTTACCGTCAGGTGCAGGATCTAACGGTGCAGGACAAAGGTGGTGATCCCGTCACCCTTGCCGATGAAACGATTGATCGCTTTTTGCGCCACGCCCTCCAAGCTCATTTTCCGCCGACGCAGTTTGGTTATTTAACCGAAGAGACCTACACCCCAGGGCAGCCGTTGCCCCAGCCCTACCAGTGGATCATTGACCCCCTCGATGGCACCTACGACTTTTTGCAACAAACGGGGGAGTATGCGATTCATGTTGCCCTTGTCCATGAACATCGCCCTTGTTTAGCCGCTGTCGTCTGGCCAGAGCAGGAGGTGATCTACACCGCCATTGCCGGAGCAGGCGCCTATCGAGAGACGCGCCAGGGTGCGACGCGACTGCGGGTGCAACCCCCCACTGAGGGGCAGCCGTTGCGGGTGGTGATGAGTCGGAGCCACGGCGGAGAGCGCCTACAGGCCTTTTTAAGAACCCTAGGATGCGTACAGCAAATTCCGATGGGGAGTATGGGCTGTAAAACGGCGAGTATTTGCCAAGGGGATGCGGATCTGTACGTCAACCTCACAGGGCGCAGTGCCCCGAAGGACTGGGATTTAGCGGCACCTGATTTGATCATGCAGGAGGCGGGGGGTGCCTTTACCTATGCCAATGGTGAGTTGCCCCGCTACAATCGCACCGATGTGCAGCATTGGCCGCCCTTGGTGGTGTGTCATCCGGCGTTGAGTCGCACGGTGGGCGATCGCCTGCAAGCCTTTTTACACGAAAATCAAGGCTATTCTGGAAAATAGGCAAGTTCAGTCGGACAAAGGATAGGGCATGGTTTTTAATTGGTTTCGACGCAAGTTTGGTGGCAGTGGTGAGGAGCCATCGCCCCCCCCAGAAACCCCAACGGAAGCGCCATCCACAGAATCTCCAGAATCCCCAACTGAATCCACCGCCTCCCCCGGCATCCTCAACTGGGCAAAAACCGCACTCCAGTCGATTCAAGCGCGACAGCAATCGGAGAGTGCCGAAACCGTTGAACCCCCTGAAGAAACTCCAGAAACACCGACTGCCGATGATGCCCCTGTTCCCGTTGCTGAAGAGTCGGAAGAGACCGCTGTTGCTGAACCTGCCCCTGTCCAGCCCGTTGTGGAAGCTGAGCCAGTAGACTCCTCCCTTGTCCTTGATGAGGGCTTTTTGTGGTCGGCGGAGGTGCTGGCAGCTCAAGGCCGGCGCCCAGAGGAGGTGGATATTGAGGAAATTACTTGGTTGCAACGCTTGCGCCAAGGTCTGGGCAAAACCCGTCGTGGCCTAGTGCATCAACTGCGGGCGATCGTCGGCCAAGGCCCTTTAAGTCGGGATGCCGTCGAAGAAATTGAGATGCTGCTGTTGCAGTCGGATGTGGGGGTCAAGGCCACGGATCAGATTATTGCGGCGCTGCAAACAAAAATTCGCCAAGAAACACTCCCTGCCGATCAGGCGATCGCCTACCTGAAGGAGATTCTGCGGGACATTCTCGATCGCCCCTTTCAACAAGGCTACCGCCGCGACTTTGCTCCGAAAAAGGGCGTGCTGAATATCTGGTTGATTGCCGGTGTTAACGGCGTTGGCAAAACCACCACCATTGGTAAACTGGCCCACATTGCCACCCAGTCAGGCTATCGCTGTCTGATTGCAGCGGCAGATACCTTTCGGGCAGCCGCCACGGAGCAGGTGAAAATTTGGGGACAGCGCTCCGATGTCGAGGTGATTGCCAACCCCGGCAAAAATACTGATCCTGCTGCTGTGGTCTTTGATGCCATTGGCGCTGCCCAAGCCCGAGGCACAGAATTGCTGCTGGTGGATACCGCTGGCCGCTTGCAAAACAAGGCCAACCTGATGGAGGAACTCAAGAAAATCCGTCGCATCATTGATAAAAAGGCGGGTGATGCTCAAATTGAATCGCTACTGGTTCTCGATGCCACCCTCGGCCAAAATGGCTTGCGCCAAGCACAGGTGTTTGCAGAAGCGGCGCAGCTCACTGGGGTGATCCTAACCAAGTTGGACGGGACGGCCAAAGGGGGAGTGGCCTTGGCGGTGGTACAGGAATTGGGACTACCGATTCGCTTCATTGGTGCGGGCGAGGGCATTAAGGATCTGCGCCCCTTTTCCAGTTTTGAATTTGTCGAGGCCTTACTCTCCAGTGAAGCGGAGGTGGCAGCATGAGGCTAGCCGATCGCCTGCGGTACTTTCAAGGCAATGTCTTTGATGCCATGGATCAGGCGAAGGCAGCAGTGGCAGCCACTGGGCAGCCGATTGTAGATCTCTCCCTCGGCTCTGCGGATTTGCCTGTCGCCGATCACATTCTTGCGGCGATTGAAGCGTCGGTGCGCGATGCTAGTACCTATGGCTATCAACTCTTTGCCAGTACGGCGGCCTTTCGACAGGCAGTGGCCACTTGGTTTGAACGCCGCTTTGGCCTCAGGGTAGATCCCGAGCGGGAAGTGCTGACGCTGATTGGTTCACAGGAGGGGACGGCGCACTTGCCCCTTGCAGTGATGAATCCCCAAGAGTATGCGCTAGTGCTTGATCCGGGGTATCCCTCCCATGCGGGGGGGGTGTATCTTGCAGGGGGACAACTGTATCCCTTGCGCTTGCGGGCAGAAAATCACTTTTTGCCGGATTTAGAGGCCATTCCGCTGCCGGTGCGAGAGCAGGCAAAACTACTGATTCTCAGCTATCCCCACAATCCCACCACGGCGGTTGCCCCCTTGGACTTTTTCAAGACAGCGGTTGAGTTTTGCGATCGCCACGGCATTTTACTGGTGCATGATTTTCCCTACATTGATCTGGTCTTTGATGCAGAGCGGGCACCCTCGATCTTTGAAGTGGATCGCGATCGCCAAGTGGGTATTGAATTCTATAGCCTTTCCAAGTCCTACAACATGGGTGGGTTTCGCATTGGCTTTGCCATTGGTCGTGCCGACATCATTGCTGCCCTGCGCCAAATTAAATCGGTGATTGATTTTAACCAATACGCCGGCATCTTGCGGGGGGCCATTGCCGCCCTCACGGGAGATCAAACCTGTGTCCAGCAAACGCGGCAGATCTTTCGCCAGCGGCGCGATACTTTTGTCCAAGCCCTCGGCGATCATGGCTGGCCGGTGCCCCTCCCGCCAGCGACGATGTATGTGTGGGCGCAACTGCCGGAACCTTGGCAAGGGGATTCCCTTGGCTTTTGCCAAGCCCTTGTTAAGGCAACTGGGATTGCCGCAGCTCCCGGATCGGGTTTTGGTCAAGGGGGAGAGGGTTATGTGCGCTTTGCCCTCGTGCGCGATCGCCCCTGTTTAGAAGTGGCGGCTGCCCAAATTGCCGAATTTAGCCAAACGGTCGTTCAGGGGTCGGGCGCTAGTCGCCCATGATCCATGCCAAGAGTAGGATCAGACCGCCCCAAAGGACAATTGTAGGAATATGAATGGAGCGCAACACCTCTAGGGGAGTTAAAACTAGCACCTCCGTAAAGAGATTGGTGACCGTACAAAGAAGAATGAGCAAAATGATAAAGAACATAGCAACTCACTCTAGGCATTGCCATAGATAGGAATTACAGCACCACTGATGGCAGCCGCTCCCTCAGAAATGAGATAGGCAATCAGGTCACCGATCGCCCGAGGACTCACCCAATTTGCTGCTTGCGCTTCACCCATCGCCGCCCGATTGGCAGGGGTATCAATAATGCTGGGAAGGATCACATTGGCGGTAATGTTTTTGCCTTTGGTTTCAGCGGCGATCGCCCGCGTGAAGGCCACGACTGCGGCTTTAGCAGCACAATAGGCAGCCAGTTCAGCCGCTGGTTCAACTGCCCCCCGTGAGCCAATGGTGACAATGCGCCCATATTGCTGGGCCTGCATGCGTTTAAGAGCGTGCTTACAGACCAAGAAAGTGGTCTCCACATTGAGGCGAAAACTCTGCTGCCAATCACTGAGGGCAAATTGTGCTGTTGCCCCCATACTAAAGCCACCCACGAGGTGAACCACGGCATTCAATTGCGGCATGCGCTCCACGAGAGCGGCCACTTCACTTTCATTGTTCAAGTCCGCTGCCACAAACCGCACGTTGGCCAACTCCGCCGCCGCCAATTGCTTTTCGAGGGCGTCTCGGGCAGTGGCATCAATGTAGGGCACCGTCAGTGTATAGCCTTGACTGAGGAGAACCGGCACTACCCCTTGACCCAGTCCGCCTGTGCCGCCTGTCACTAAAACCGCGCGATGGGCAAATCCCCTCATGGCTGATCCCTCGGCGTCAGTTGTCGTGCTCTGTAGAAGGTTTGCAGACTGTGGCGATCGCCAACAAATCGCCAGTGCCAAGGCTCATAGCTCACCCCCTGCGGGTTATTGCGGGGAAAGGACAGTTCAAAACTAAAACGAGCCGCATTCTTTTCCAACCAGCGAAAGGCAGGGGTATCCTCAAAGGTCTCCTTGAGATGGGTGTCTGGCCGGGCACCATCGCCAATATCAATGGCATAGCCGGTATGGTGTTCGCTATAGCCGGGGGGCGCACTCACTAATGCCCGCTCACTTGCCCGTTGTGCCCGTTGCTCCTTGACCTCAAAAAAGAGATAGTCCTGATCCTGTTTGGAGCGAAATCCCGAAAGGGGCATCAACACCACCCCCTCCTGCTGGGCAGCGGCGACCATCGCCCGGAACCGCTCTGCTGCGGCTCGCCGTAACTTAATTTGGCCGTCGGCGCTCACCGGTTCAAGTTCTGAGAGGGGAGCCTCTTCATAGGGCAGATGTCCCAGCAGATTTTCTGTGGGCGTTACCGTTGGCTCCGTTTCCGTAGCCGTTGGCGATTCCGTGGCACGATTGAGGAACCACACTGCTCCCACGCCCACAAGACCCACAAGGACAATGGCGCTGGCGATCGCCCACCCCCCTCGCCGAGGTTCCGCTTTGCCCTTAGTAATTGGTTGTAACCGCTCCGCAACAGGAATCTCTTGATCCATGACTCAGTCCCGTCCTTCTCTAGAGAATAGACGATTTTCCTTAGGGCTGGGCATAGAGTTGCCAGTAGTTCCAGTAGTTCTCCAAGACACTCTTGACATAGCCATAGGTCTCAGGAAAGGGAATCGATTCCACAAAGCGATCGCTATCGTTAATATCAAACCGCTCTAACCACTGACTGACATTGCCGGGACCGGCATTGTAACTGGCCAAGGCCAAGAGCGTGTTTTGATTGTACTGATTGTGGGTGTAGTCAAAGTACCATGTGCCCAAGCGGATATTGTCTTCTGGATCCACAAGGGAATAGCCCTCTAGGTTCAACTTTTCGGCAATCCAAGCAGCCGTCTCTGGCATCAACTGCATCAACCCCGTTGCCCCCACCACTGAGCGGATCTCCTTTTCAAAGCGAGATTCTTGGCGAATCAAGGCCATCACCAATAGAGGATTTAAGTTGCGAGCCAATGACCACTTTTCCACCAACTCCCAATAGGGCAGGGGGTAAAGGGCATACCAGAAGCGGACATCGCGGCGCATGGGCGCAAAGAACCTTGCCACCTCGGGTTCACTGGCGGCCCGCGTAAACAAGTTTTGCAGCATAAAGATGCCATCGAGGTATTCCCCGACGCCAAGGCGAATCAGGCCATCAGTGAGTTGTTCTGCCGCTGTCGGTGTCACTCGATTTTGGAATTCCCACTGCCAGCGCTGCCAAGCCTCCTGAGATTGCCGCAGTAGATACAGTTCCCGCAATGTTGGGCTGCCGGTTGCCAGCGGGAGTAGGGTTTGGCGATCGCCGGCCACTGAGGGTCGCTGTTGCCGCAGGGTTGTAAAGGTGCCCACGGGTTTCTTGAGCAGACTGGCGGCTCGCCAAGCATAGTAGGTGTGGGGATAGCGCTCTATGACCAGTTGCCAAGTTTGGCGTTGCCCTTGGGGTTGTCCTGCTTCCCCTTGCCATTTTCCTTGCCAAAAGGCGGCTCGCGGTGCAAGCTCACTCTCAGGGTTCAATTTGAGAATCTCGCTAACCCACTGTTGTGCCTGAGACCACTGCCGTTTTTGGGCCGCTCCTTGGGCAAGTTGCCAGCGCAGTTCCGCTGCGGCGTTGCTTTGGGGATAGGTCTTGAAGAGTTGTTGTTGGCTCTGCTGTGCTCCCTTGGTATTGCCGAGTTCCTGATAAGCTTGGTACTGTGCCAGAAGGGCATCGGCAGCGATCGCGGGTGCTTGATTTTGGGTGGTTAACTGAAGACACTTGGCCAGCAAAGGGAGACGCTCCGCCGGCGTTTTGGCTAAACGAGCAAGGCGCAGTTGGGCAAGGGCTGCTTCTGAACTTTGGGGAAAGCGGTTGATCAGGGCTTGATAGGCGACGATCGCCCCGGGGGTATCCTCACTCAATTGGCGTCCCCGTCCCACCCGATAGAGATTCAAGGGGGTTGATGGTGCCTTGGCATAGGCCGCTGCTGCTGGGGCATACTGCATTTTCTCCCAATAGCCAAAGGCGATCGCTTCCCAATCGGCGGGCGTCAGTTGATCGGCGTAGCGCTGGCGCAAAATTTCCAAGTAGGTGCCGTACTCTTTCAGAAAGAGGCCGTGGCGTGCCACCAGCTTCAGGTAGGGCACTTGATCGGGATTTTTCTCTAACTGTTGCGCCACATAGTTGACAACGGCAGGATGCTGTGGAAAGCGGGCGATCGCTGGTTGCGGTTGATTGAGGCTCAGGAGTGCTACTGCCGCTTCAGGTTCGTTGCCATAGTCCCGCAGCAACTGTTCCCACGTTTCCTTGGCCTTGCGGTTGTCCCCCTGTTGGCGATAGGCCTCCGCCCGCAGGAGAAGAATGGGTGCCGCCATTGGCCGGTAGGTCTGTTCAAGGTTTTGGAGCCATTGCAGCGCGGCTGGGGGTTGCTGTTGACTCAGGCTTTCTACGGCCAAGAGATAGCGGGCGCGATCGCGCTTGAGGGGATCCGCAGACTGTGCCCATTGCTCTAGTTCTTGCAACGTTTGGGGGGGTGCCTCAACGGTGAGCGTGTACAGGGGCGCCAACGAGGGCGATCGCCAGTGGTACCAACTGAATAGCCCACCGCCAACAATCAGTGCTGCCAACAACAGCGACACCAGCCAAGGCCGTATGCCTCGCCGATGCTTTCGTTTTGGGAGTGATTTAACCATAATTTGCAATTCCAGCTAGCAACCCCGCTCTCCAATCTTCACAGTAAACTAGGGAGTACAACCCCATTCTTATTAAGTATGTGGCGGTCTTGGATTCAGCGGTGGCAACTAGGTGCCCTCGAAAAGGCCTACCGAGGGGCGATCGCCCTTAAGGAAATTGAAGACAAGCACTTCAATGGCCAGCCAGTTCACTATCTACCGCAACTAGGGCAAACGGTTTATGACTACCTCCAAAGTCGGGTTGAACGCCAACTGAGTGTGATTGATTTTAACCTGAACCAATTTAAGCTCAGTGGCTGGGTGAGTCGAGACAGTCGTGACCCTCAGGAAGCCGAAATCCTTGCCAAACTGAGTTTTATTGAATCTGTCATCAGTCGCTATCGCTCACTGGAAGAAACCATTCCGACAACAGCAGAAATAGCAGAAGATGGCGTCATCGTCACCGATCCCCTTACCCTAAACACTGAAACGCTAGTCACGGCAGAAAATCACAGTGGCAAATCCCGTAGCAATCATTTTTGGGAACGCTGGCGCGGCACCACTAGTCCAGATTACGAGCAACAGGTGGTTCAGCAGTTGCGCACCCAACGCAAGCATGAGGCGATCGCGATTCGCTGGCTGTTGATTCTGATTTTAATTCCCCTCTTTGTGCAAGTGATCACGCGCAACCTGATCTTTGAGCCACTGCTAGACGAATACTGGGATCACTTTCCCAATCTAGTGGCGGTACAACAAAATCCAGAAATTAGTGCTGACTTTTTGCACGAATATGCTGCCTACAAAGAACTGCTAGAAATTGAAGAACTGCTTGGCCTCTCTCCCCCCTTAGACGAAGCAACTCGTACGAAAAAACTAGAGGAAAAAGCCACAGAACTCTATGAGGAACTGGGCCACCGTACCCTTGATGGCTTCAAAAATATCTTTGCGGATGTCTTGGGTCTGGTGACATTCGTCATTTTGGCGATCATCGGTCGTCGCCAATTGGTGATTACTCGCCAAGTCATTAGTCGCCGCTTCCAAGGCCTGAGTAATCCCGTCAAAATCTTTCTCATTATCCTCGTCACAGACTTATTCGTTGGTTATCACTCCCCGGAAGGATGGGACGTTTTACTCAAGGGGGTCTACCAACACTTTGGCATCCCCGAAAATGAGTCGGTGATCAAGGGATTTATTGCCACGCTGCCCGTGCTGATGGACTCGTGGTTTAAGTTCTGGGTCTTTAACTATCTCACCCGCACATCGCCCTCCGCTGTGGCAATCTATGAAAAGATGAACCAGTAGCTGCGAATGCCAATGCCCCCTATGCCACGAATGGTCTGGATTGTGATTAGCTGCAATTGCCTGATTGCGCTGATTGCATTATGGTCGGCGTGGCAGTTGGTCAAACTGCGCCAGATTCTGCGGGGGGTGTCCCGTGCGCTACTGGATGCGGAGCGGAGTACCCACGGGGTCTTAGGTGGTGCCCCTGAGGTGATTATCATTGGTCAGCGGGGGGTGTCGGGTTTGCGATCGCAATTGCCCAAATGGCGGCGGCAACAGCGCAATGTTCGTCTGTTTTTAACCTTGATAAGCTGGATAGGGCGATATGGTGTCCGCCTGCAAAGGAGAAAGCGATGAGTCAGCAACAGGGTGGCGGTGGTGCTTTTTGGGGGGGGCTGCTCCTAGGGAGCGCGATCGGGACGGTCGTGGGGCTGTTGATTGCTCCCCGCTCTGGCAAGGAAACCCGACAACTGCTGCGCAAATCCGCTGATGCTCTACCCGAACTGCTCGAAGACATTACTGCCAGTTTTGAGCAACATCGCGATCGCCTTTCAGAAACCACCCAAGAGCGCTGGCAGGCCACCTTAGAACGGCTCAAGGAAGCGATCGCCGTCGGTATCGAAGTCACCCAGCAGCAGCGGCAAACCTTTCGGCGTGAAGCCAATGGCATGGCCTTGAGTGACCCTGATGAAGAGGATGCTGTGAATCAATAGCCTGCGGTGGGGCATGCGCCAAGAAATATGAGCCAAGATAATGAGGAGTTATCTCTTTAGCAAACAATCTCGACCGAGGGAGAACCCACCGAGATTTTCCAAACAAAACGTAATACAATCTTGCCATCACGTTTTTTGGTAACAGCACTGTTACAACCAACAGGATTCAAAGAAGGGGTACACCATCGTGGGAGTATTTAGTCGGCTATCACGAGATATCGGCATTGACTTGGGCACAGCCAACACACTGGTTTATGTGTCCGGACGGGGTGTGGTGTTAGAGGAACCGTCCGTTGTTGCCATTGACCAAAACACCAAACAACCCCTTGCCGTTGGTGCTGAAGCGAAGCGCATGCTGGGGCGGACACCGGGCAATGTGGTGGCCGTACGTCCACTGCGGGATGGTGTGATTGCTGATTTTGAACGTGCCGAACTGATGCTCAAGCACTTTATGCGCCAAGTGCACGGCGGTAAGAATTTGTTTGCCCCCCGTGTGGTGATTGGGATTCCCAGTGGCGTGACCGGTGTCGAACGGCGGGCTATTGAGGATGCTGCTCGCGGTGCGGGCGCACGGGAAGTATATTTGATTGATGAACCCGTCGCCGCTGCCTTTGGTGCGGGTTTACCCGTGGAAGAACCGACGGGCAACATGATTGTGGACATTGGCGGTGGTACGACCGAAGTAGCGGTTCTCAGTTTGCAGGGCACCGTTTTAAGTGAATCCGTCCGCGTCGCTGGCGATGAAATTTCTGAGGCGATCGTCCAATATTTGAAAAAAGTACACAACCTAATCATTGGCGAACGCACGGCTGAGGAGATCAAGATTCGCATTGGCTCTGCCTACCCCAATGACAGCTATGACTCTGAATCCATGGAAGTGCGGGGGCTGCACCAACTCTCTGGCCTACCACGCACAGTTGTGGTCAAAGCAGAAGAAATTCGTGAAAGCATGGCCGAACCCCTCTCGGCGATTATTGAAGCCATTAAGCGCACCCTTGAGCGGACGCCCCCGGAACTGGCCGCAGACATTGTCGATCGCGGGATTATGCTGGCCGGCGGCGGTGCCCTGCTACGGGGTCTCGATACCCTGATTAGCCATGAAACCGGCATTGTCGTTCATGTGGCAGCGGATCCCCTACGGTGTGTGGTCATGGGTACCGGCCGGGTGCTGGAAAACTTCAAAGACCTCGCTCGTGTCTTTTCCACACAGCCAGCAGTGATTGGTTAAGGATGAGCAGCTATGGCTTTTCTGCTGCGCTGGTGGGGACGATATGCAGGCGGCTTAGTCCTTGTTGCTTTGGTACTCACAAGTGCTTGGATTTTGCGCGAGACCAATGGGGCAGCGATTCGTGAACTGTACCGCCTTCTTAATTTGCCCTTTCAAGGCGCAGTGGACGATCAGCAAGCTCTGATTCAAGCCCGCACATGGCAACTGGAGCAGCAACTGGCCGCCGTCCAAGCGGAAAACCAACGGTTGCGGCAAATGCTGAATGCCCCGATGCTGCCTAATTTGAATGGCCGCATTGTTCCAGTGATTGGTCGCAGTTCCGATCAGTGGTGGCGATCGCTCCTCTTGGGGGAAGGCAGTCGTCAGGGTCTCACCATTGGTTCAGTCGTGGTGGGCAACGGGGGTCTTGTGGGACGCATTACGAGCATTACTCCCAATACCAGTCGGGTGATGTTGCTCACGGATCCCGCCAGTCGAGTGGGGGTTGTGGTGGGTCGGACGCGGCAGATGGGGATTCTGCGGGGACAACTCAGTCAGCAGGTGATTGTCGAGTTTTTAGAGAAAGACCCGAAGGTGCAGCCCAAGGATGTCCTCTATACCTCAGCCTTGAGTAGTCTCTATCCAGCAGGTATTCCCATTGGTGAGGTGCAATCCGTAGAACTGAGCGATCCCACCCGTCCCCATGCCACTGTTATTCTGGGCGCACCGATCGATCGCCTTGAATGGGTCACCGTCATTCCCTATGCTGAACCGACAGACACGTTTACACCGAACTAGCCTCAACGCGCTGATTACCATTGGCTCTGTGGCACTTTGTGCCCTGCTGAGCTTTATTCACTTACCCAACTTGCATCTATTGGTGCCGGACTGGTTTTTAATCTGGGTGGTGGTGTGGAGTGTCAAGCGATCGTGGGGGCAAGGGGTACTGGCGGGTATTGCCCTCGGTTGGATTCAAGATGGCTTGGTCAGTCCTCATCCTAGCCACGCAGTCAGCTTAGCTTTGGTGGGGGGGTTGACCGCCCTGATGCAAAAGCAGCGCTTTGTTTCTGAGGATTTTATTTCGGTTGCTCTGATTACCTTTGCAATGGCCATCCTGCAACAAACCGTCATCGCCATCCAAATGAGCCTTGGCAGTGGCTTTCCCCTCGAGGAGATTTGGCAGCACCATCGGCAAGTTGCGCTTAGTTCAGCCATTATGAGTAGTCTTTGGGCACCCTTGCTCTATGCCCCCTTGAATCGCTGGTGGACGTGGTTGCGAGAGCAGGAGTAATCGCACAAAAAAATGCAGGAGCCTCTTTACCCCTGCACCGGAATCGTTGATCTAGCTCATATCGTTGGGCGCTATGGGCGTAAGTTACCTAGCATACTCATAATGCCATCTTGTTTCTTGAGCATTTGGTTGAGCTTGCGCAAATCAAGGTTGATGGTTTCAGCAGGGTAGTTTTTCAAAAATGACATCATGCTCAACCCTTCCGGGGAAGCAGCGGCAGTGAGCATGGCACCACGGAGAGCCACTTCACCAGCTTTATCGCGGCGAATCGTGACCTGAGAAAATTGTTTAAGTAAATCTTTGCCAATGGGACTGGCTAGAATTTTATCGGTTTGCACAACATTAAAGGGCAGCCGCATACCCAAGAATTCAAGGAGCTTGGCTTGGTCATCTTTGGGAACGAACCGCATCAATGCTCGCAATTCTCCCGTGGCTTCTTGGGTGGACACAAATTCCTCTAGCTCCGACATTGGGAAGGAGCGCTGAAAGGGACCATAGGTGAGGGAGACAAAGTTAGCTGCTTTGGCAGGGGTGGTGAAAAGGGCACCCACGGGTAGTGCCAGTGCCAGTAACCAAGGCGAAAGACGCTTCAGCATAGGGGATCGACTCCAAAATCACTTCAGTACAAACGTCGGATTGCACCGCTAGCAGTATAGCAGCGAAAATAGAGCTTGCTGGCTCTCCTTAACTTATCCCTAACGTTTAGTGGGTTTAGACGTAGATTAATGAGCGTTTGGCAGCAGGGCGCCACCATCGAGTTAACAATTGACTCCTTGAACCACACGGGGGAGGGGGTAGGACGCTGGCAGGATCGGGTGATCTTTGTGGCGGATACGGTTCCGGGCGATCGCCTGCGGGTGCGACTGACCCATGTCAAGCGGCAATATGCCCACGGCAAGGTTTTGGAGGTGGTGCAGCCCTCTGAACAGCGGGTGCGGCCAAGCTGTATTGTCGCTGATAAGTGTGGCGGCTGTCAGTGGCAGTGTGTGGCCTATGGGGCGCAATTGGCGGCCAAAGAACAACTGGTGAAGGATGCAATCGCCCGCATTGGTCATCTCAAACCCCAAACTTTCCTACCGATTTTGGCTGCCCCTCACCCCTTTGGCTATCGCAATAAAGTGACCTACCCCCTCGGTCGCCGCCACGGTGCTGTGGTTGCCGGCTATTACCAAAAAGGCTCCCATCACCTAGTGAACCTGAATCAATGTCCAGTGCAGGATCCGCGCCTCAATCCACTCTTGGCTGCCCTGAAACAAGCCTTACAACCTTGGCCGATCTACAACGAACAGACCCATGAAGCGGGGTTGCGCCACCTTGGTTTGCGCATTGGTCAGCGTACTGGGGAGCAGCTCATTACCCTCGTGCTCGCAGGGGCATTACCCGCTGGCTTGCAGGCAGAGGCAGAAAGTTGGCTACAGCAGTTTCAAGGGGTAGTGGGGGTCTGTGTCAACTTCAATCATCAAGTGGGAAATCGCATCTTTGGTGACGAGACACAAGTATTGGCGGGGCGACCCTACCTTTGGGAAGAGATGGCAGGGGTGAAGTTTCAGATTGCCTCGACGACGTTTTTTCAAGTCAACACGGCGCAAGCGGAGCAACTGGTCACCACGCTGCGAGAGTGGATTGCCCCAACGGGTCACGAACGACTGCTGGATCTCTACTGTGGAGTCGGGACACTGAGCCTACCCCTTGCCGGCGCTGTCGCTGAAGTGATTGGCGTGGAAGTGCATCCTGCCTCGGTACAACAGGCGATCGCCAACGCCCAACACAATGGCATTAACAATGCTCGCTTTCTCTGCGCCAGAGCCGAGGAGTGGCTGCCCCAGTTGGATCAGGCCGTGGATGTGCTAATTCTTGATCCACCACGCAAAGGGTGCGATCGCCCCGTTCTTGAGGCCATTCTCCGCAACCGTCCACCGCGCATTCTCTATGTCAGTTGTCACCCCGCCACCTTGGCACGTGATCTAGCTCACCTCTGCGCTACCGGCGCCTATCAACTAACAAAAATCCAGCCCCTCGATATGTTTCCGCAAACAGCCCATGTAGAAACGGTTGCTTTACTGACTACTTCCTAGGGTATGATTACCGTCACTGGTTTGGATTGGCTCTACGCGAAACATTTTGGCAAACATCTTGCTAACGTAGGCTTGGCCATAGACCACGCTTGTCTTCGGTGTTGGCGAAGTGCTTGTCTCTGGTGGCGCGGCAGCCGAACTTTCTGGAGCACTAGAGGGAGCATCTGTAGAGTCCTGCTGATCTGGTGTGGAATTCTCTGAGGAATCGGCGGTTGTGAGTGGCTCCTGCCAAGGATCCTCGGAGGAAACGGCATGCTCTTGGGGGTGACTCGTTTCTGTGGGGGGCTGCCAACGGCGACTACTATCACCAAGGAGAGAACCGGCGGCGACCACAGCACCAGCCGGAATCGTTGTTTGCATCACGGTGCTACTGGCGCCAATACAGGCATGGGGTTCAATGGTCACTGCCCCAATCAGCAGCACGCCTGCGCCAATGTTGACCCCTTCGCCAATTTCAATGGTGCCGCCGTGGGCATGAATGACGCTGCCCATACCAATACAGACACCTGCGGCAATGCGAATTGAAGCCCCTGCTTCTGCCCAAAGCAACACCCCCGGTGCCAAAACGGCTTGGGGATCCACCACCACATCACCAACAATGCGAACCGCAGGTGAAGGGGGCAGGGCTAAGGGCGGCAGGGGCATTGGGGCACCTCACAGGGAGGGCTACTTAGCAGCCTGTTGGAGCAGGATTTCGGCTACCCGCTGCTTACCGGCAGGATTAATGCCAATCAGCCGCACATACTCGCCACTGTATTCTTGCAGGCAAGCCTGAATCGCAGCAAGAGCTTCATTGAGATTTTTGGCCTCAATGCGCGGGCCACTTTGCCAAGAGTTGGTGCGGTAGCGACGAGTATCCACATGTTCGAGGCCGAGGGTATAGCCCTGTTGCAGCAGTTGCTGTACTTGTTCGACCACCTCTTGACTGAGGTTATGAGTGCTAGTGCTTCCTTGACTGGCGGCGGTTGGGCGCGGTGCGAACCCTTGACCACGGGTGCTACTGCCATTGCTGGCGGCTTTGCCATTAGGACGGTGAATAATGGTTTCCAGTACCCGCTGTTTGGCTTGGGGATTGACACCTACGAGGCGGACATAGTCCCGCTGGTGCTCAGCAAGGAAGGCACTGAGGTCATTGAGCTGCTGCGCCGAGGTAATTTTGATGCCGCTTTGCCAAGAACTGGTACGGAAGCGACGCTGGTCGGCGTACTCGGTGGTGACTTGGCAGCCTTGACGCAAGAGGTCTTGAATTTGGTTTAGGAGATCGGCACTGAGAACGGTTTCATTGCCGCCCGCACTGACGGAGACAGGGCTAGTAGCCGCGGGGGTAGCTGCTTTTGTGGCGATCGCCACCGCGCCATCGGGTCGCTGAATAATTTGCTCGAGGACGCGCCGCTTTTGCTTTTGATCAATGCCAATCAAGCGCACATATTCCCCTGCATGTTCTTGGAGGCAGGCCTCAAGGGCAGCGAGCACTTCCCGTTCCTGCTTTGCTTGAATCGGGGCACAACTCGTCCAAGAACTGGTGCGATAACGGCGGGCATCGGCGTGCTCCGTGCCAATTTGATAGCCCTGCTGAAGTAACTGCCGCACCTGAGCCACAACGGAGGGATCGAGGGAACCCACTGGGGCTGCACTCACGGTTGCGCTAGGACGATAGCTACTGGTACTGGCCACAGGCGCTTGACCGGGGCGTTGAATAATTTCCTCAAAAACGCGACGCTTGGCCTTAGGATCGACACCGATCAGGCGCACATACTCGCCCTCGTGTTCCTTGAGGAGTTGGGCGATCGCCGCCATCACCTGAGACTCCTGCCGCCCCGTCAACGTTGGGCAACTCTGCCAAGAGCTAGTGCGATACCGCCGCGCATCGGCATATTCCAAGCTGATTTGGTATCCCTGCTGCAACAATTGGCGGACGTGAGTCCCATAATCTGCGGTCATGGTGTTCTTTTCCCCAGTGAGCGTTTCAACGTGTAGGATGGGTGGGTCTTCTTGACGCTGGAGTTCATTGCGAATCGGGGCAATACAGGCAATATTCTCAGCACACTGGTACCCCGATAGCAGCGCTTCATTGATGCCAACCACGTGCTGGGCAAAGTGAATATCCGACTCTTCCACATTCGGCAGGCGATCGGCTTGCTGCTGCGTCGTGATCACCATTCCCGAAGGCACATATTTTCCCGGTGGAATCTCCACATCCTGAATGAGGACGTGCATCATCACCACACAGCCCGCGCCAATCCGGGCATTAAAGACCGTCGAACGAAAGCCAATAAAACAGCCATCACCAATGTAGGCAGGGCCGTGGATCAAGGCCATGTGGGTAATTGAGGCATTATCACCAATCCAGACAGAATACTCTTGGCCATCATCGCCAATTACTCGTCCCTGCTGGAGGCCGTGGATGACAACGCCATCTTGAATGTTGGTGCGGGAGCCAATGTGGAAGGGCGTTCCTTCATCGGCACGAATGGACGTGCCGGGTGCGATGTGAACATAATCTTTGATGCGGACATCGCCGATCAGGTTACTAAAGGAGTGGACGTAAGCCGTGGGGGCAATCTCTGGCTCCGCTAAATCCCTAGACCACGGCGTCGGAGGTGCCGCATAGCTTTGAACCGCCATAGGGAGAAGTCTCCAATGCTAATACTGGGTACGTTTGCTGTAGAGCAAATAATTATCCCGACTTACGGTGTCAATAATGGCGACAACGGCTGCGTCAATGGGTTTGTCGGTGCCATTGATAATACAGCGGGCGGCACTGCCTCGGCTTACCAATACCCACTCATCCTGTCCTGCACCAACCGTATCCGCAGCCACTTCGTAGTCGGGTAAAAATTCGCCGTCCTCACCCAAATATTGCAAGACGAGAAACTTGACTCCCGTTAAGGTGTCTTCTTTTTGAGTACTGGTAACGGTGCCGCACACTCGCGCGATTTTCACTATGGGCGACCCATCGGGCGGATACCGCTAACGCTTTCGCGGAATTGTTCCACCGCTTCGGTGTAGCGAATGGGCAGGACGTATTCGAGGTTTTCGTGGGGACGCGCAATGATGTGGGTGGAGAGCACCTGACCCCCATTCACACGCTTCACGTTTTCAACCCCCGCCGCAACCGAAGCCTGCACTTCAGACACATCGCCACGGACAATCACGGTCACCCGACCACTGCCGATTTTTTCGTAGCCCACGAGGGTAACACGAGCAGCTTTCACCATTGCGTCTGCGGCTTCCACCACTGCGGGGAAACCAAGGGTTTCAATCATACCGACGGCAATTGCCATTGTAATAACTCCTAAACGTCAAACAAGTAAAGAACTAAAAGAACCAGAGGATCGATAAGCGATGCAACTGAAAACTCCACCAAACTGCCCAACCCTTTAGTTTCGGAATTGCTCCACTGCCTCGGTATAGCGAATGGGCAATACGTACTCAAGGTTTTCGTGGGGACGAGCAATGATGTGCGTGGACAGCACCTCGCCGCCATTGACCCGTTTGGCAGAATCAACCCCAGCAGCCACTGAGGCTTGTACTTCGGAGACATCACCCCGCACAATCACGGTGACCCGACCACTCCCAATCTTTTCGTAGCCCACAAGGGTGACCCGAGCGGCTTTTACCATTGCGTCTGCTGCTTCGACGACGGCGGGGAATCCGCGCGTTTCAATCATTCCCACAGCAATTGGCATGAGTAAGCTCTCCTAATTAGAATAAGGGTAAGCAGTACAAAAGCTAGAGTTGCAATCAGAGCGATCGCTACAGAAAATAATGACGGGATAGCCGATTGTTATCGTGACGTTAATCACCGTCTTTTTATCTCTAAAACAAGCATAGGGTGAGGGGTTTCTTTTGACAATATAATGATTGATAATCTTTTCTAGTTTCTCATATTATCAAATCTAATTTTAAGCCCTTGACACCCCTTTCAACCCAAGACAAGTCAATACGAATCGGTTAATCCATAGAATTTTATCTAAAACTAGTGATCTCCTCATAGACTGATTGCTCGATTAAGAGGGTTCTGGTTGCGTTTGGGCAAATTGCATAGAGTATTTCAATGTTGATCTATGTTTTACTAGATCAAATTCTATTGTTCTATCAAACAGCAATCAACTTTTCGCGATCAATGTTCTGTAAAACGCTGATCTGACCAATGCGCTGAAACTCTTTGCTACTTCTATCGGCTAAGTGCAGTACCCAAGGCAGTCGGCAAGAGCGAAATCCGCTAGCAGGATGCAATTGAGTCAAGTGATAGGTCTGTAAGGCCAGTAGCTCTAAAGGGGTATTGCCATAGTGACGCACAACCCGCAGAGGTCTAGCACTACCAATGGAACCAGTTTTCGTCTTGATGGCCTCGCTGCTTTGTAATATAAATGAGTCACTTTCAGAATCCAAAATCACCGTACCCACTTCAGCGTCACGATAGATTATTTCGCTATTGCCTGAATTGAGTTCTCGTCCCATCCTTCCTGAACCACTTTTACGGACACTGAGAACATCGACGGCAATACCTTGATGAGTCAGTTCTGTGATTGTTCGTTCAAATTCCCCTTCTTGCACAAGCCCGTCGCGCATCAGTAGTATCTTTTTAGGGCAGGAGCCATAGTTTTTTTCGAATTTAAGCACTAGCTTAGACACAACTTGCCAAACTGATTGACTAGAGAAGGTTTCTCCCCGTTGCACATCTGGTAACTCCCAACCCAAGCTTTGACCATTGGCTAAGACGGCAAAAGCAGAAGTACCATAGTAAAGTTTTCGATTTGTACCTGTGTCAAAACCGATAACTAAGTCAGCAGCTTCAGGATCATCTAATGGTTTTAGATAGACAGGCTGCCATTTGGCTTTACACAACAGTCCCAAGCAGACGTTGAGAGCTTTGTAGGCATCAGTCTTGGGTGTTGGTATGATGAACTGAGTGGCGATTCCCGCCTTTAAGGCCTGCATCCGCAGCGTTGTTTTCTCCTCATGGGGCGACCAAGGCATCACCACTAAAACAGTTTTAATTCCTTGAGCAAACCATTGCTGCCAGAATCTTTGTTGAGCCAGATCATCTTTCGGGTATTCGCTTTTTGTAAAATAAGAGTCTATTTGTATCCGAGTACCACTATTTCTTGCTATTTCTAGTAAGCATTTGCGTACTTCTTCTGGGTATTGAGGTTTATTATTAAAAAGATTAAGACAACCAAATTGCGTTTCACCAATCTTGGCACAGCCACAGGAGCTAATTCTAGCTGTTTTATTGACTTCTTTATTATTGCGAGCTAATAGTTTTGCACGAGGCATGACAAAGCCGTTAACTTTCATCGGCACTGGTTGATGACTAAGATTATAGATGTTTTTGAAAATGACCTCGGCTGTTTTTCGGGATTCTTGCAAACGCAGGTTAATATTTTTCTTAATATAGTCAAACACCCCTTGAATTTCGCTTTTTTCTCTTCCTTGTTCAGCAATTTGCGCCAACATTTCCATTGTGAGGCTTGGTGATAGTCTTTGAGACAGATGATATACTGGCTTGGCTTTATAGCCGCTAGTGTTTCTAACAATTACAACCCGTGACTCATTTATTTCTTGTTCGGTTGCGTCTCTTTCAAGGTGATACTCTGCTAAAGTCTTTCCCTCTACTATTTCTATTTCATTTGGACTTTTTTTTGAAAAATCTTCAAGAATCCACTTTTGTTTATCTTCGTAGGTATTCCTCACGTACTTGATTTGAATATAAGGATATTCCCTGAGCCACCATTCAAGTGTAAATGGCGTATAAAAGCGATGATGAATATCAATTTCTAAGTATAATTTTCCGTCTTTATCTATTGTAAGATTGATTTCTCTACCTCTATGTACTTCCCAGCCATGGCCGCTTTTTTCTAGTCCTTCTTGGTCAGAAATCCACCAAATTAATCCGACTTCATAATCTTTTTCAATTGTGGTTTTCTTAAATTTTTCTTTTAATTTGCGTTCTAGGATTTTTCGTTCAAAGGATTCCAGTGCTTGCCTTTCATGATTATTTTGACAACTGAGTTCTCTACATCCTATTTGCTGTAACTGCCAATCCTGAGTTTGCATCCTACTAGGATCAATAAGCTCCCTTGTAATAATGCGGCTCCCTAGTCGAACGGCAGTTACCCCTAGTTTGTAGCAAACGCTGGAAAGGGCTTTTTGCTCGCTACCTTGTTCTGGTACTTGAGTAAATTGGCATTGGTATTCATGAAATGTGAGATCTGGTTGAGTCAGATTTTTCACGAAAAAACGATTGAGTGTAACTTCAACTTCTTGAAATTGGGCGGACATCGTTGATGGAAAATGTATTGGCATCAGGCCATATTAGGATGGGATTATTCGCTTATCGTAGCAAGTCTCGCTGGGTATTAGGGAGAATCAGCCAAGATAGAATCGTCGTGGATATTCGCGGGTGTGGAGTGTCTTGTATGCTGCGGCTACCAATTCAACCGATTTGGCAAAGGGTTTCTCAGTGGCCAGTGTGGGAGCCAACACGGCTGGCGATCGCCAGTTCAATTCTTTTGCATGCTCTTATCCTCTCCTTTGTGCGTGTGCCCGAACCCACCCCCCCAGAATTGGCCAGTGATCAACTGGTGCCCTTGGTCAGCCTTTCTCCCGAACTAGAAGCGGACTTACCCTCTATCGAACCGCTCTTGCCCACCGAACTGCCGCCCCTTGCCACGACCACACCACCGCCTCTGCCGTTTACAGGTATTGAGCCACCCCCCCTTTCCTTTGCCCCCTTGGCACCCCTACCCCCCTTGCCGCCGCTGACGGAACTGCCGCCCCTACCCAATCCAGTACCACTGCAACCTTTGCCGCCGCTATGGCAATTGCCCCCGCCCGCCCGCCCCTTACCCGTTATCCCGACAACTCCGAATGAAGATGTGGCCGTTGCCCCGGAACTAGTCTCACCGACGCCTACGCCTGAACCCACCCCTGAAGAACCCGTAGCAACCACAGAGGGGGAAGCAGCGGCAGCGTTATCGCGGTGGTTTAATCAAACACGGTTGACCCTCAACACCACCAATCTGCGGGTGAACCTAGCCCAGCGGATTACGGACTTTTATCCCCAAGAGGCCTGTGGCGATCGCCTGCAAGGGGAAACAACGGTTGCAGTGGTGGTCACTCCCCAAGGTGAATTGCTCCCTGCCAATGCCGCCCCAGAAACGGGTTTACTCACCCGCAATCCGCAGATTATTCGCAGCAGTGGTTCTGCACTCCTCGATCAAGCCGCCTTAGAACGGGTACGTCAGCAATCCTTTGAGGCTACAGGGCAGTACCAAGCCTTAGCCCTCACCTTTGCCTTTGAGTATCGCCCCGAAGTCTGCCGAGGTCAGCAACCCGCCCCCACTCCTAGACCACAACCAGCAGCACCCACACCTGCCCCGCCGCCGCGAACCCCTAGCCCAGCTCCTGCCAGTGAAGCCTCACCAGCACCTACACCCCCTGAAGAGGTGCCACCCCCACCGGAATCTAGCGGGACAAACTCGTCGTCTGAAGCGCCGGCTGCGAGTCCGCCAGCAACATCTCCCGAATAAAGCGGGCGATCGCCCGTTGGAGAAGGCCATTGACAATACGCTGACCCATTTGCTGCACCTCTGGCCGCACAATGATCCGCAGAATCGCAGGGATAACTTTGCCCCAGTCAAAACCGGGGGTATCCTGCAAAATGCTGAAAATGCGGCGCAAATGCTCTAGGGCATTGGCTTCACTGACGATGTTGGAACTTGCCGTTGCGGGTACTGGCCGGGTGACGAGGGGTAATAGTTGCACAAGGTTCCATTGCCCCATGGTTGTCCGTGCCCAAGTGTCGAGGCTCTTGACAATTTCATCCGCTAGGCGATCGCGATACTCCGCTCCTCGCTCTGAAAAGAGAAAATCCAACGCCTGCTCCAGCACCACATTAAAGTCATAGTCACGGCTCTCGCGGGCATTGCGCAGCAGATTTTCTAGGCGCGTCCAGCGAAATTGACCATCCTTGAGGAGCAGATTCGTAAGACTCGTGCGCAACTCTGGGGCAGGATCCGTGAGCAGTCGCTTGGCAATGTAGGGATAGGCGGCACTGAGTACCTTAAAGTTGGGGTCAACGCCCATGGCAATTCCTTCCATGGTCAGGAGCGATCGCACAATCAAGGCATAATAGGCGGGCACCTGAAAGGGATACTCGTACATCACCTCTGACAGGCGATCGAAAATGCGTTGGATATTCAGTTCCGAGACACTCGCCCCCAAGGCATCCTCAAAGACCAAGGCCAGCGCCGGAATAATTGGTTCTAGATCTGTATCGGGGGTTAGGAACCCTAAACGAACATAGTCGTAGGCAAGGCTTTCGTACTCACGGTTAACAATGTGGACAATGGCATTCAGCAAGCCATAGCGCTGCTCTGGGGCAATCTCACTCATCATGCCAAAGTCGAGATAGGCCAATTTGCCGCTGGGCATGGCCAACAGATTCCCCGGATGCGGATCCGCATGGAAAAAGCCATGTTCGAGCAACTGCCGCAGGGAGCACTGCACCCCCACATACACCATGTAGCGCGGATCAATCCCCAAGGCCTGAATTTGCTGCGGTTGGTTGAGTTTGACCCCTGTTACCCACTCCATCGTCAGTACCCGCCGCCGCGTGTAATTCCAGTAAATCTTGGGAATATAGACATCGGTGAGGTGGCCATAGAGGCGGGCAAAGCGTTCGGCATTCCGTCCCTCTTGGGTATAGTCCATTTCCTCAAAGAGGCGGCCAGCAAATTCATCGAGAATGGCCACTAAATCACTGCGAATCTCCTTGATCAGGCGTTTTGCCCAATAGGCCACCCCCCGCAGAATGTAAATGTCCAAAGTGATACTTTCTGCCAAGCCGGGGCGCTGCACTTTCACGGCCACCTCTTCGCCGCTGTGGAGTTTGCCGCGATACACCTGTCCCAAGGATGCAGCGGCAATGGGATGATCACTCAGTTCAGCAAAAAGCTCACTGGGGGGGGCGCCCAATTCCTCTTCAATAAACTGAAAGGCCACTTCATTGGGGAAGGGTGGCAACTGATCTTGGAGTTTTGTTAATTCTTCCAAATAGACCGCTGGCAACAGATCCGGACGGGTGGAGAGGGCTTGTCCCACTTTGATATAGGCAGGGCCAAGGCGGGTGAGGGTTTCCCGCAGGGCGATCGCCCGCTGGTGTTGATTTTGCTTGCTTTGGCCTGTGACCCTATCCCACCAACGATTAAAGAGCAGCCAAAACACTGGCCAGAGAATCCGCAACCAGCGACTCAAGACCAGTAAAGGCCGCTGCCGATAGTAGGCATCAATGGCCACGGGATCGTAGGGTTGAAAGGTCTCCGAATCATTGGGAAGGGTTTCAGCCGCGATCGCAATCTCTTGGGGCGCGGAATCACTGGGGACAATTGCCGTATTCATGGGCAGTCGCGCAAACTCTTAAAGTATTTTAACAATCAGTTCATCATCAAGGAGTGCGGAAAATGCGGCTAGTCATTTTGGGGGCAACGGGACAAGTGGGCTGGCAATTGGTGCAGCAGGCACCCCCCGGCGTTGAAGTCATTCCCATTGCTCGCCAAGACACTGCCGTAACGCTAGACTTGGAAGATTTAGAGGCCATTCCCCGCTTACTGAAAACCCTGCAGCCCGATGTGGTGATCAATGCGGCGGCCTATACGGCCGTGGATCAGGCGGAACAGGAACCGGAACGGGCACAACGGATTAATGGTACTGCCGTAGGTCTTTTGGCAGAAACGCTGGCAACAGTGGGGGGGCGGTTGATTCACTACTCGACCGATTATGTCTTTGCTGGTACTCAATCGCAGCCCTATCGCGAAACCGATGCCACTGCCCCCCTCAATGCCTATGGCTACAGTAAGTGGCTAGGAGAGCAGGCGATCGCCAGCCATCACCCCGCCCACCTGATCTTACGTACCAGTTGGGTTTATGACCTGCGGGGCAAGAACTTTTTGCGCACAATGGTTCGCCTTGCCCAAACTCGTCCTCTGGTTCGGGTGGTGGCCGATCAAATCGGTACGCCCACGGCTGCCCCCTTCATTGCCCAAGTCACCTATCAACTGCTTCAACGCTGGCAGGCGGATCCCTCCCTGAGCGGCCTCTATCACCTGACGCCCCGAGGCAGTACCAGTTGGTATGGCTTTGCGGCAAAAATTTTTGATCACCTGCGTACTGAGGGCTATGCAACTGCCACCCTAGAGGCGATTCCCAGCAGTGAGTATCCGACACCAGCCAAACGCCCTGCCTTTTCCACCCTCAACTGCGAGAAGTTAGAGGCGGTTTTGGGGACGCCCCTCCCCCCTTGGGAAGCGGTTCTTCAGCCCCTTTTAGACCAACTGGATCCGCAATCTGTTCTTTAGGGAGCCGTCGCAACGGTTGTTTTCATTTCGCTGAACCAGTCAATGAGCTGCTCTAGTTGTTTCTCTACGGGTTGCGTCCCTAGACCCCGCACGGTAATTTTGCCCTGACTATAGACAAACCGACTTTGGAGATGCGTGGGCAGTTGCTCTAGGAGCAGTTTCCATGCGGGTTCGGCCATCGGGGTTTCAAGGATCACGTGCTGCTTCCCTTCGGGACGAATGCGACTAATGCCACACTGACGTGCCAGTTGCTTGAGTTCGACCACCCGCAGCAGTTGCTGAACTGATTTGGGCAATGCCCCATAGCGATCGCTCCACTCTGCTGCCAATTGCATCAGGTCTTCTTTTGTCGTTGCAGCGGACACTGCGCGGTAGGCGGCCATCTTTTGCTCCAGATCGGGCATATAGTCGGCGGGAATAAAGGCAGTGACATTGAGATCCACTTGGGTATCGTCAACGGTGGGAATATCTTGGCCGCGAATTTCGGCGATCGCCTCCTCGAGCAGTTCCACGTACAAATCAAAGCCAACACTGTCCAGTTGACCGTGCTGCTCTGCCCCTAGGAGATTGCCGACACCACGAATTTCCATGTCTCGCATCGCCAGTTGGTAGCCCGATCCCAGTTGGGTAAACTCCTGAATTGCCCGCAGTCGTTGACGGGCGGCATCGGTGAGCACCTCTTGGCGGGGGTAAAATAACCACGCATGGGCTTGAATGCCCGCTCGGCCAACCCGACCCCGCAGTTGATAAAGCTGTGCCAAGCCAAACCGCTGCGCATCCTCCACCAAAATCGTATTGACGCGGGGAATATCCAAGCCGGACTCAATGATGGTCGTACAGACAAGAATATCGGCCTCGCCATTGCTAAAGCCAAGCATCGTGGATTCCAGTTCCCCCTCCGCCATCTGGCCATGGGCAATGAGAATACGGGCACTGGGCACCATCCCTTGCAGCTTTGCCGCCACCTCCTCAATTCCTTCAACCCGCGGCACGACATAGAACACTTGACCCCCGCGATCCAATTCTTGGCGAATCGCACTGCGCACCGTTTCTGGGTCATAGGGAGCAAGGTGGGTTTGAATCGGGCGCCGCGAGGGGGGGGGTGTCGTGATCAGGCTCATTTCCCGAACCCCCGACAGGGCCATATAGAGGGTGCGCGGAATCGGTGTCGCACTCAGGGTAAGGACATCCACTTGGGTTTTCAGGGCTTTGATTTTCTCCTTTTGGTTGACGCCAAAGCGTTGTTCTTCATCCACCACCAGTAGCCCTAGGTCCCGAAATTTAACGCTCTTGCTCAGCAGTTGATGGGTACCCACCACAACATCAATTTCGCCGGTTTTGAGTTTTTGTAGGATGTCTTGGCGCTCCCGCTCACTGCGAAAGCGGTTGAGGAGTCCCACTTGAATCGGATAGGGGGCAAAGCGTTCCTTGAGGGTGTGGTAATGCTGCTGCGTCAGAATCGTTGTGGGGGCGAGAACCACCACCTGTTTGCCCGCCATCACGGCTTTGAAAATGGCGCGAATGGCCACTTCGGTTTTGCCAAAGCCAACATCACCGCAGACCAGCCGATCCATGGGGCGATCGCTCTCCATATCGGCCTTGACCTCTTGAATGGCCTTGAGTTGATCGGGGGTGGGCTGATAGGGAAACGAGTCCTCCATCTCCTGCTGCCACGGCGTATCCGGGGGGAAAGCAAAGCCCTGTTGTTGGGCACGTTGGGCATAGAGTTGTAGCAGATCCACCGCCACTTTCTTAATGGCCTTGCGTACCCGGGCTTTGGTCCGTTCCCAAGTGTTGCCCGTTAACTTATTGAGTTGGGGGACGCCATCGCTCTGTTTGCGGTAGCGGGAGAGACTATTCAGTTGATCGGCAGCAACGCGGAGAATGCCATCGGCATATTGCAGGGCAAGATACTCACGGGTTTCATTATTAATGGTTAGCGTTTCCAAGCGCAGGAACTGGCCAATGCCGTGTTGGCGATGGACGACGTAGTCCCCCGGCTGGAGCTTGTTGAGATCCACCTGTTTGGCAGCAGCGCGGCGGCGTTTGCGTACATAGCCAAGGTTGACCAAGTTGTGCTGGCCAAAGAACTCGCGATCGCTCACCAGTACTGTGCGGAACGTGGGCAAAATAAAGCCACTAATTTCCGCTAGACCACTGGCTTTGAGGGCAATGGGCAGTCGCTGCTGTTGCAGCTTATCAATGGCCGGAAAGTCCTTGGGATTGGGCACAAACTGGGCGGGGCAATCGTGCTCCTGCAACAGTGCTACAGAACGACTCGGCTGCGCAGAGACCAACCACACCATGTACCCCTTGTCCCGTTCCTCCCGCAGGGTTGCCGCCAAGCGACCAAATTGGTGGGGAATCGCTGGAACTGCCCGGGCTGACAAATTGAGACCGAGTCCCTCACTGGCCAGTTCATAGAGGTGCAGCCGTTGAAACCGCTCGAGGGCTTGGGCACTGGCCGACCACGGACGATGGATGGCGGGGGGTGGCGTTTCAAGGCTTTGCCAGTAGGCGTGAGTGTGTTCATACCAGCGATCGCCATGGGCAGCACAGAGGGGCGGTTCATCCACGGCAATGAGGGTTTGGGCAGGCAAATAATCCAAGAGCGAAGCCGGCTGCGGAAAGGCCACCCCCAGATAGCGCCGCAGTCCCTCCTGATCCTCTGGAATGAGATGGGCGTGATCCGCTGCCCGCAGGACTTGGGCAATCAGGGGGGTAAAACTAATGGGCGTCAGGGTCACCTGCTCAAGGGCATCAAGGCGATCGCCCTCGGTGTGTAGGGAGCGTTGACTGACTGGATCAAACTCGCGAATCGACTCAATCTCATCGCCAAACCACTGCAAGCGCACCGGTAGCTCCGCCGAGACGGGGAAAATATCCACAATGTCGCCGCGCCGACTCCATTGGCCTTCCGTTTCCACTAGGGAAACCCGCTCATACCCCAGAGCGGCCAAGGCGGTGGCCACCTCCCCTAGGGAGTGCTCTTGACCCACCTGTAAGGTTAGACAGGCGGCACGAAACTGCTCTGGTGGCGGTAAATGGGGTTGCAGTGCCCGTTCCGTGGTGACAATTGCAATATTGGGGCGATCGCTCTCGACGAGAACTTGCAGTTGCCCCCAGACCATCTCCGCTTCCAAGTCAAAGGGGTCATAGGGAGAGGCCTCCGATGTCGGGTAAAAGAGAACCGCATCCCAGCCCATGAGTTCCAATTGCGCTGCCCAGCGTCCCCCCTCCTCTAGGGTGGAAGTAATCACACACAGCGATTGCTGACGCTGCTGCGCCAATGTGGTGGCCACAAAGCCCTTGACAAGGCGGGGCATCCCCGTGAGGACAAGTTCCCGTTGGTGTTGTAATTTGCTGAGCAGTTCAGCCGTCAGCGGCAGCTTACCCCAACTGCGGGGAATTGCCATTAAGGACATAGACGAGTGTCAGTGCAGGTGATCAAGACTTGAGAATTGAATCGCCACCCCTTGGGGCAGTGTTCACGCATTATAATTCTCACGCTCTCTTATCATTGTAAAAAGCAGGACAAGGATTCAGAAAACTCTAGCTACAGGCCTTTTCTACATCACTGCTGAAGAGAGGGTGGAACCCCGTGGGCACTTCCTTCATAATTGTGAAAGAGTAGGAATTGCAGAGATTGAATGACGCGATCGCCCGATATTGATAGTTCGGCTCCAGAATCCTCAGCGATTGTTGACAGCACCCTTGAGGCAAGCGACCCCATTGACCCTGAGGATGAACTGCCCAACGAGGTGGAAATGTCCCTCTGGGATCACCTTGAGGAGTTGCGGCAGCGGCTCTTTGTTGTCCTCGGTACTGTTGCTGTCACGATTGTTCTCTGCTTTACCCAAGTCCGCTGGATCATTCAGTTCCTTGAAAAACCAGCCCATGGTGCGAAATTCCTGCAACTGAGTCCGGGGGAGTACTTTTTTGTCTCCTGTAAAGCGGCAGCCTACAGTGGCATCCTCCTCGCGACGCCGATGATTCTCTACCAAGCTATCCGTTTTATCCTGCCGGGATTGACACGGCGTGAGCAACGCTTACTGGCACCGGTGGTTTTTGGTTCATCCATTCTCTTTATTGCCGGTTTGGCCTTTGCCTATACCCTCTTGGCACCCGCAGCCCTCGGCTTTTTTATTAACTATGGGGCAGATGTGGTTGAGCAACTGTGGTCGATCGATCGCTATGTGGATTTTATTTTGCTATTGCTTCTTGCCACTGGCCTCGCCTTCCAAGTCCCCATTCTGCAGTTGGTGCTCATTGCCCTAGGGATTGTCTCGATCCCGCAAATGCTCAGCCAATGGCGCTACGTGGTGATTATTGCTGTGGCGGTGGCAGCGGTTTTGACCCCCTCCATTGATCCGATTACTCAAGGACTCTTGGCAGGTGCTCTGCTTGCCCTCTACTTTACGGGGATTGGCTTGGCCAAGCTGATGGGGGTGGGGCGTTCTTAAAATACCCTCAAGAAAGACTCAATCAGAAAAGATGATTTTGGCGATAAAAATCAATTATCGCGATCGCCCCTCGAACTTATCAAGGCTATCAATAGAGATGATATGCTGATGTTGCCAAATCAGTGCATCCCTTCGCGATCGCAAGAATGGCATTATTTTAACAAATTTTTGTGTTTAGGAGCGGTCTTCATGCCCATTGCCCTTGGGATGGTAGAAGTACTGGGTCATCCCCCTGCCTTAGCCGTTGCCGATGTGATGGTGAAAGCGGCGCGTGTTACCCTTGTGGGCTATGAAGTAGTCAGTGGTGCTCGCCTGACAATTATTGTGCGCGGCGACGTTTCTGAAGTGCAAATTGCGGTTGCAGCCGGTGTGGAAGCTGCCAAGAAGATTCCGGCTCAGAGTCCCAAGGAAAAAACGCTCTATCTGTCGTCAACAGTGATCCCCCGCCCCCACGAGAACTTAGAGGCTGTTTTCCCCAAAATGCGGTTCCAATATGGCGATGGCTGGGAGCGTTTTCTCGTTTAGCAGCCTTGGGAAAGGTTCTCTAAAGCTTTTCTAATGAGCAAAGCTCCACCGCTCAGATAATTGCCTCAGAAGGGAGCAACCCACCCAATCAACTATCTCAACAGTGAAGCCTCAAAATCGCTAGGAAACAGTTTTAGAGGGGTACCTAGGCTAGACCGGTGTTGACCCCGGGCTTACCCGTAAACAGTTCCACTTTCACAATTTTGCCACCCATTTTTTGGATGCGTTGTTGCTCGCGGAACCAGTTTTCGTAGGGCACCAGTTTCGTGAAATAGGTATTTTGCAGTTCGCGCTGGGTGCGAATACGGGTTTGACTCGGCACACAGGCGGTAATTTTGAACATGCGCATGGGATGGGACTCCAAATCTGTGTGGGGTGATTACACGTCTGGGAGCTAAAGGCCAGACTCAGACTGTTTAAGCACAATTGCCATGACAGGCTGACACTCTAACCCCTAACTCCCAGACAGATGTGCGACTGGAGAGCTGTACTTAGCTTAAGCCAGAGCAGATGTAGTCAAAGTAGATGCCCATTTCTTTGCCGGCATCGGCACCCACCAAGCTGGCGGTGACTTCTTTCATGGCTTGGATGGCTTGCACCGTAGCAGCGATGGGCACACCCAAGGAGTTGTAGGTTTCTTTCAACCCATTGAGCACCCGCTCATCGAGGATGGAAGGATCCCCAGCCAGCATGGCATAGGTGGCATAGCGCAGGTAGTAGTCGAGGTCGCGGATACAGGCGGCATAGCGACGGGTGGTATACATGTTGCCACCGGGACGGGTGATGTCAGAGTAGAGCAGAGATTTGGCCACTGCTTCTTTGACGATATTGGCAGCATTGGCGCTGATCACGGTCGCAGCACGCACCCGCAGTTCGCCAGTTGCGAAGTAAGCTTTCAGCTTCTCCATGGCGGCGGTGTCGAGGTATTTGCCTTGCACGTCAGAGGCGTTGATGACAGCGGTAATCGCGTCTTGCATAGTTCTTTTTCCTCAAAAACTGATTTGGATGATGGATCAATGAAGGATGCTGAGGCGACCTACTGCATGGCGCCAATCACGAAGTCAAAGTAAGAACCGGCTTCAGCGGCATCTTCGGCAGACAGCAGCGAGGAAGCAACGTTCTTCATGGCGCGAATCCCTTCGGCCACAGCAGGAATGGGGGTGCCGAGGGAGTTGTACATTTCACGCACACCCACCAAACCAATTTCTTCGATGGGGGTGACATCGCCCGCAACAATACCGTAGGTCACAAGCCGCAGGTAGTAGTCGAGGTCACGCAGGCAGGTGGCGGTCATTTCTTCACCGTAGGCATTGCCACCGGGGGAGACCACATCAGGCCGTTTTTGGAAGAGTTGATCGCCCGCTTGCTTGACAATCCGCTCGCGGTTTTCGGTCAGGGTTTGGGCAATGCGCAGACGGCGCTCGCCGGTGCTGACAAAGCTTTTAATGCGATCCAGTTCACCGGGGCTGAGGTAACGGGCCTCGGCATCTGCATTCACGATCGATTTCGTGACGACGCTCATTGAGTTCCTCCAAAGTTGGAATTGTAAAACAAGGGTCTTGATAATGTGGCATCTGCCATTGGAATGTTACGACTCACCGCACTCCTGCAGGAGAGATAGGTACGGCGATTGACCCGACGGGCTGACGTAACCTTCCGCAAACATTCTCAGGCATAGGGGGGACATCTCCCACATCATCGCAATCCTTTTTAACATTCTTAACATTTTTTCAAAAATCTGCTAGGAGCGGCTATTCCAGCCATTCGATAATGCGGGTGCCAAGGTCGAGGGGAATATTTACGGCCTTGCCGAGGCGGGGTTTCTCACGGGTGGTCTCAATAAAGGTGCAAACTTGCTGGGCACAGCCCCAGTCGTTGAGGTGCTGCGCGATCGCCCCAAGGTGGGCAGCATAGTCTTCAGGCGTATCGGGATAAGAGGCCTGCTCGAGGTAGCGCCACATCACCTGCAAAAAGATGCGATCGCCAACGCGACGAAACTGAAGGTCAAAGGAGCGCCCCCATTTGCGCAGGAGCAAGGCATGGAGTTCATCACCAGTGAGGGGCGTCAGCATTGGCAAGAATTTCAGCCCTTGCGGCTAGGACGGCTCGGACAGTGTGATAATAGTTAACAAACGTAATTATTTTACGGCTGTCCGTTTCGATTCCTTAGTAAATAAGCGTAAACCATGGCTCAAGTTTCTGGAATGTCTGATGTGCCCGATATGGGGCGGCGACAGTTTATGAACCTGCTGACGTTTGGTACCATCACCGGTACGGCGTTGGGCGCTCTGTACCCTGTCGTCAAGTATTTCATTCCGCCCTCCAGTGGCGGCACGGGTGGTGGTGTGGTTGCCAAGGATGCATTGGGCAACGATATTAAGGTTTCCGACTACCTGACGAAGCACCTGCCGGGCGATCGCTCCCTTGCCCAAGGGATTAAAGGGGATCCCACCTACGTGATTGTTACTGAGGATCACCAAATTGCCAATTATGGCTTGAATGCCGTCTGCACTCACCTTGGCTGCGTGGTGCCTTGGAATGTCAGTGAAAACAAGTTCATTTGCCCCTGCCACGGCTCTCAATACGACAGCACGGGTAAAGTGGTGCGTGGCCCTGCTCCCCTCTCCTTGGCACTGGTGAATGCCACGGTTACCGAAGATGACAAACTGGTGTTTACCCCTTGGACGGAAACCGATTTCCGCACGGGCAAAGAACCTTGGTGGACGTAAAACGAAATTAGGGAGTGGTATGAAACGCTTTTTCAAGTCTTTGACGCTGGCGATCGCCCTTGCCGCCAGTGTGCTGCTTTGGTCACCGCAAGCACAGGCCTATCCGTTCTATGCCCAGCAGGGCTATGACAGTCCCCGCGAAGCGACCGGGCGAATTGTGTGTGCCAACTGTCACCTCGCTGCCAAGCCCACCCAAGTGGAAGTGCCCCAAGCTGTTACCCCCGATTCCGTTTTTGAAGCCGTGGTGAAAATTCCCTACGACACCAGTGTGCAACAGGTGCTAGGGGATGGCTCTAAAGGGGGTCTCAATGTCGGTGCAGTGCTGATGCTGCCCGAGGGCTTCAAAATTGCGCCTCCCGATCGCATTCCCGAGGAGTTGCAAGCCAAAACCAGCGGCATTTACTACCAGCCCTACAGTGAGGATAAGCAAAACATTATTCTCGTGGGTCCGCTACCGGGTGAGCAGTATCAGGAAATTGTTTTCCCCGTCCTCGCCCCCAACCCTGCCACGGATAAATCGATCCACTTCGGTAAATATTCCGTTCACGCCGGGGGCAACCGGGGTCGTGGTCAAGTCTATCCCAACGGTGAAAAGAGCAACAATAACGTCTTTACTGCACCGATCGCGGGCACGATTACCAGTATTACCGCTAACCCCGATGGCAGTACTGCGGTGGTGATTACCCCCGAGAGTGGCGAAGCAGTGACAGAAACCATTCCGGCTGGCCCTGACCTCATTGTCAGTGAAGGCCAAACGGTGGCGGCGGGTGAAGCCCTCACCAACAATCCCAATGTAGGCGGTTTTGGCCAAAAGGATACGGAAATTGTCCTTCAAGATCCCAACCGCATTAAGTGGCTGTTGGTATTCTTTGCTGCCATTACCCTCTCGCAGATTCTGCTTGTGCTGAAGAAGAAACAAGTGGAGAAAGTACAAGCCGCCGAGATGAGTCTCTAGGGAGTCATATCACCCACGGTAGTGCGACATCTCCATGACACGATTGTGGCGATCGCCACGGCTATTGTGCCCCAGCAAGGGAGTATCGGCATTGTCCGTCTCTCAGGTGCCAAAGCAGTCGCGATCGCCCAGTCTTTATTTGAAGCCCCCGGCAAGCAGCCTTGGGAATCCCATCGCATTCTCTATGGCTATGTCCGCGACCCCCAAACCGGGGAACGGGTAGATGAAGCGCTCCTGCTGTTAATGCTGGCTCCCCGCTCCTACACCCGCGAAGATGTGGTGGAATTTCACTGTCATGGCGGTCTCATTCCTGTCCAGCGCGTGCTGCAACTCTGTGTGGCGGCAGGGGCACGCCTCGCCGAGCCAGGGGAATTTACGCTGCGTGCCTTTCTCAACGGTCGCCTTGATCTCACCCAAGCCGAAAGTGTCGCTGAACTGGTGGCCGCCCAATCCACAACCGCTGCTCAAATTGCCTTGGCGGGTCTGACGGGGAAATTCGCCCGCCCCCTCAAGCACATTCGTCAGACCTGTTTATCCCTCTTGGCGGAAATTGAAGCGCGACTCGATTTTACGGACGAGCTACCCCCCCTTGACCCCGCAGCCATTGCTGAGGAAATTCGTCAGTTGCAACACCAAGTAGCGGCGTTTTTGGCCACGGCAGAACGGGGAGCACTGATCCGCACTGGGTTAAAAGTGGCCATTGTGGGTCGCCCCAATGTCGGTAAGTCGAGTCTGCTCAATGCTTGGAGCCGTAGCGATCGCGCCATTGTTACGGATTTACCCGGCACCACCCGCGATATTGTCGAGTCCCAATTAGTTGTCGGTGGCATTCCCATCCAAGTGCTCGATACCGCAGGCATTCGCGAGACCGATAACCTTGTCGAACAAATTGGCGTCCAGCGATCGCGCCAAGCCGCCGCCAGTGCTGATCTCATCCTCCTTGTCGTTGATGCCAGCCAAGGGTGGACAGCCGCTGATCAAGAGATTTACGACCAACTCGAGCTGCAACAGCGGCGGCAGCAAGCGCCTCAGTCCGTCTTGGTGGTTTTGAATAAAGCTGATCTCCTCAGCGAAACCGTAGAGGTCCAAGATATTCCATTGCCCATTGCCCCCATTCCCACTGTGCTGCTCTCGGCTCTCAGCCAAAGGGGAATTGAGTCTCTCGAGGACGCTATTCTCGACCTTGTTCAAGGCCAAGGGGTTACCGCCGCTAACCTCGACTTTGCCATCAATCAACGCCAAGCCGCACTCCTGGAGCAGGTTCACCAATCCCTGAATCATGTGCTTGCGGCCATTGATGCCCAACTGCCCCTTGATTTTTGGACGATAGACCTGCATGCTGCCGCCCGTGCCCTTGGTACCCTAACGGGGGAAGAGGTGACTGAGTCTGTGCTAGAACAAATCTTTAGCCGTTTTTGCATTGGAAAATAGCCCATGCTTTGGAATACCAGCTACCGGCCGTTACTTGCTTATATCCTTCCCTATCGGCGACGGTTGCTGGTCGCTTTTTTGTGTACCCTCGGCTATGTCTCCACCATGCCGGCGATCGCCTACTTGATTGGCCAAGCAGCAAAGCTCATCGGGGCAGGGGATTTGATAGGCCTGATTCAATGGTGTGCCGCCTCTTCGCTGCTGTTTGTCGGTCGTAGTTTTTGCCAATTTGGCCAAGATGTCCTGATGTCCGATATTTCCCTGCGGATTGTCTATGACATTCGGGTGCGGCTATACCGTCATCTGCATCGGTTGGGGGTGGACTATTTTGAAAAGGCAGCGACCGGCGATCTCACCTACCGCCTCACTGAGGATGTGGATCGCATTGGCGTCATGGTCAATAGCAGTTTTCATCGCCTCATCCCCTCGACTTTAACAACAGTTGCCGTCATTGGTTATATGTTCTACCTCAACTGGCAACTGACATTGGGGACAATGATCATTGCGCCGCTGATGACGTTTCTCATCGCTTGGTTTGGCAATCGCTTGTTGCGACAGTCGCGCCTGAGTCAAGCCCGCATTGCTGATTTGGCCTCCCACCTCACGGAAATTTTTTCGGGGATTCGTCTGATTAAGGCGTTTGCGGCTGAGGACTATGCCGTAGAGCAGTTTGAACAGCAGGCCGATATTAACCGCCGTGCTCGCTACCGGGCAGAACGCATTAAGTCAATGCAATACCCGGTGGTGGGGTTTCTTGAAGCCCTGAGCATCATGCTGCTCTTTATCTTGGGGGCGTGGCAGATCAATGCCGGTCATCTCACAGGGCCGCAGTTCCTCAGCTTTGTTGCCGCAGTGGCGCTACTGATGGAACCCATTAATATGATTTCCGCTGATTACAACGAACTCAAAATGGCACAGGCGTCAGTGGAGCGTAGCTTTGGCCTGTTGGCTCTCGAACCCACGATCAAGGAAATGAGCCATGCGCAGCCCTTACCCCCCATTTCTGGCAAAGTACAATACCTAGATGTGTGCTTTGGCTATGATCCAGAGCGTCCCGTGCTCAAGGACTTTAATCTCTTGGCGGAGCCGGGTGAAGTGATTGCCCTTGTGGGACATTCAGGGGCGGGTAAATCAACCATTGTTAACCTCTTGCCCCGTTTTTATGACCCCCAAGCCGGCAAAGTCTTGATTGATGGCATTGACATTAAAACAGTGACCCTGAAAAGCCTGCGGCGGCAAATTGGCATTGTTCCTCAGGAAACGATTCTTTTTTCAGGCAGTATTGCCCAAAATATTGCTTTTGGTTACTCTGAACCGGATTGGGAGCGACTGATTGAGGCCGCCAAAATCGCCAATGCCCATGACTTCATTACGCGCTTTCCCGATGGCTATCAGACATGGGTGGGGGAAAGAGGGATCAATCTTTCTGGGGGGCAACGACAGCGACTGGCGATCGCCCGGGCAGTTTATGCCGATCCGCGTATCTTGATCTTGGATGAGGCCACCTCTGCTTTGGACTCGGAATCGGAAGCCCTAGTGCAAAGCGCTTTGGAGAAGGCAATGAAGGGGCGCACCGTTTTTATTATTGCCCACCGTTTGGCCACGGTTCGTCGCGCCGATCGCATTCTTGTCCTAGAGCAGGGGCGGATCATTGAAAGTGGCAGCCATCAAGAACTGCTAGCCCAGTCTGCCCGCTATGCCCAGTTCTACACGCAGCAGTATTTCCAAGACGCGGAATAACCCCTTGTCTGATGGGCTAGCCGCTTGGGTTCTATCTTCCAAGAACGGCAGGATGTGAAAATAGACGTTGAATTCTCAGATCAGCGAGGACAGCCATGGGTAGCATTATTTCTGTGCATTCTTTTCGTGGTGGCACAGGCAAATCAAATACAACAGCAAATCTGGGCTGTACCTTGGCGACGTTGGGCTATCGGGTGGCGATCGTGGACACTGATATTCAATCCCCCGGTATCCATGTGCTCTTTGGCCTTGAGTCGGAAGATACGGAACATGCCCTGAATGACTACCTGTGGGGACGCTGTGAAATTACCGATGTGGCGCGGGATGTCAGCCATCTGATTACGGCTCACGGCCAGCAAGCTAAAGGAGCCATCTATCTCATTCCCTCTAGCCTCAAAACCAGTGAAATTACCCGTGTGCTGCGGGAAGGCTACGATGTCGGCTTGCTCAATGATGGTTTTCAGCAGTTGCTCCAAGGGCTGAATCTCGACTTTTTGCTCATTGATACCCACCCAGGGCTGAATGAGGAAACGCTGCTCTCGATTACGGTTTCCGATGCCTTGGTACTGATTCTGCGCCCCGATCGCCAAGACTTTCAAGGAACAGCGGTCACCGTTGATGTGGCGCGGCAGCTTGATGTGCCGAAAATGGTGATGGTGGTTAACAAAGTCCCCAGCGCCTTTAATAAGGACTCCCTCAAGCAGCAGGTGGAAACGACCTATGGTGTGCCGGTTGCAGGTATCCTGCCTGTTTGTGAAGAAATGTTTCAACTGGGGAGCAGTGATATTTTCTGTTTACGCTACCCTGAGCATCCCTACAGTCTCGTTGTCAGGAGTGTTGTGCAGCATCTGTTGGATTAGGGTAGCCTAGGAGTAGGGATTGTAATTTTGATCCTTCTCGAGTGCCACTGCCAGTCACTGCCGTTGAGGAACATTGCCAATGATAGACAGTCAAGACGCTAGCAGTGGTGGTGGGGGTCTCAATCCAGCAGATTTACTGGTTTTGCCCGATCGCCAGCGATCGCTTTTGACACTGATGATGCGCCAGCCAACGCCCTTCACCGTGCCCGAATTGGCTGAGCAGTTGCAGTGGTCTGCGGAAGAGGTCAGTGCTATCCTCGCAGAGGTTCTCCAACTCGGCTACGTGACAGTTGACAACGACACCTACCAAGTCAAACTCGGACGGCGAACCCCGCGCGTGCAACCCAAGCGTCAATCTCCCCGAGTTGCGGCGGTTTGGGACAAGTTGGGCTAAGTCTGAGCCACTTCCTCAGTTAAACCTCTAATTATAGAGGCAACCCCTGTGGTACGCTTAATTACGCTAAGTTTCGTAGAGGAAAGTCAGGACGAGTGCGCCCAAAAGTTCTTGCCGGCAACTGGAAAATGCACAAAACCCAACAGGAAGCGGTGGCCTTCCTACAGGAGTTCCTAGGGAAATTGGTGGACACCCCCAGCGATCGCGAGGTGGTGCTCTGTGTGCCCTACACCTGTTTAAGTGTATTGTCCAAGAGTCTGCACGGAACGCGGGTGAAGCTGGGTGCCCAAAATGTCCACTGGGCGGATCAAGGGGCGTTTACGGGTGAAATTTCGCCACCAATGCTGGTGGAGTTGGGCGTGCGCTACGTGATTATCGGCCACAGTGAGCGGCGGCAGTATTTTGGTGAAACCGATGCCACGGTTAACCAACGGCTCAAAGCTGCCCAAAGCCATGGCCTGACACCCATTCTCTGTGTCGGTGAAACCAAAGCCCAACGGGATGCCGGCGAAACAGAAAACCACATCTTTCAGCAGTTGGCCCTGGACTTGGTGGATGTGGATCAGAGCAATTTGGTGATTGCCTATGAACCTATTTGGGCGATCGGTACGGGCGACACCTGTGAAGAAACGGAAGCTAACCGTGTCATTGGCCTGATTCGTAGCAAATTGCAGAATCCCGATGTCCCCATTCAGTACGGTGGCTCGGTCAATGCCAACAATATTGATGCAATCATGGCACAGCCAGAAATTGATGGGGTGCTGGTGGGTGGTGCTAGTTTGCAGCCGGAGAGTTTTGGGCGTATTGTTAATTACAAGCCGCTTTGAATATGACTCTGAGTTCGGCGTCAGTGCCCTAGATCACCGAATTTATGTCTGGAAGCCCGGTACTTTAGTACGGGGAGGAAACACAGAGACGACTTTAGTCGGTGCTAGAGTTGATACAATTTTATCTATGGAACAAACCCTAACAGTCGTTTACAGGCTTCAGCCCACTCCTGAACAGTCTCTCAAAATCGAGTGATTCTTGAAAGCGTTTGCAGAGGCTTGTAACTTTGCCAACAAAACCGTTCAGCCGACCGTAACGAATAAGATCACCATTCAAAACAGGGTTTATCAGGAACTTCGTTCTCGGTTTGGGTTAAGCGCTAATCAAGCGGTTCGGGTTTGTGCCAGAGTCGGAGCCAACCGCAAGACCGCCAAGCTGAAAGGTAAAGCGGTTCAAGAATTCAAGCCAACTTCAGCAGATTATGATGCTCGCATCTTTACCTTCAAGGAAAAAGATGAGTCGGTGAGCCTGACGCTGTTGGAGGGTCGAGAGACCATTCAGCTTGATATGGGTGATTATCAAAAGAACAGGTTGAGAGGGCGAAGGCCAACATCGGCTCAGTTGTGCAAACATCGGGATGGCTTCTACTATATCCACATCCAAATAACCGAAGAGGCTCCTGAACCCTCTGAACCGAGCACCGTCATGGGTGTGGACTTGGGGCGACGAGAGATTGCTAAAACCAGTACAGGTGGAGGTTGGGATGGGAATCAGTTAAACGAACGTCGAGATAAATTTCATCGAGTGAGAGTGTCAATTCAAAAACGAGCCTCGCAGGGCACGAGAAGTTCGCGGCGGTCTTGCCGAAAACTTTTGAAACGGCTGGCGGGTAAAGAACGACGCTTTCAACAGTGGCTCAACCATTCGATCAGTGCGGCGATTGTCCGTGAAGCCAAAGCACTCAATGCGGTGATCGCGATAGAGGACTTGACGGGAATTCGCGAGCGCCTGAATCAGCAACCCCGAAGCAAAACCGAACGCAGACGCTCCAATAGCTGGTCGTTCTATCAGTTGCGGCAGTTTATTGAGTACAAATGTCTGCGAGACGGCGTGAGGTGGGTGACGGTCAATCCAGCGTATACCAGCCAAACTTGCCATCGATGCCTGCATATTCATCCTGATCCTTGTCGGTCCTATCGAAATGGCAAACAGTTTGCTTGTGGTCATTGTGGCTAGGTTGGTGATGCTGATCTGAATGGTGCCTCTGTCATTGCCTTATTGGGCGAGTCCGTAACGCTCGCTGGAAGTTCAGGCTATTTGGTTTGTCCAATGGCCCAGGGCTACTGAAAGCCCCCGACTTTAGTTGGTGGGAAGTTTACTGTTTGATCGAGTACCCTCCCAAGTGGTCTATTTCTCAAATTGTGAATGCCCTGAAGGGGGTATCCAGTAGGAAATACGGCCAAGAAGGCTTCGCCAAACCGTATGGAAAAGAGGCTCTCTGGAGTCCGAGCTATTTTGCGACGAGTGTAGGTGGAGCGCCGTTGGCAAGGCTAATTGCTTATATCCAAGGACAGGAAAAGCCGCCTTATAGACTGCTAGGTCACGGGTAGCAAGGCGGGGCTTGTACCCATTTTTTTGGTCAACAGCACCACCGCCTGAATCTGTTCCCTCGGATCAAGGGGAGCGATCACCACCCCCACCGCCTCTTTATTGAGGATGGGGATCTCTTCGCCGTTGGTAATCCATGCCCGTTCTTGGCTTGTCACCAGTGCTAGGGGGCTACCGCCACGACCAATGCCCGCCAAGCGATCCGATTTTTGCCGCAGGGGCATCGCCAACTGACCTAAATGACCAAGGGGCACAACTTCAATTAGGGGCAGGGGCACTTGTTTACCAAGGCCTGAAGCGGTAACGAGGATGACATTCTCCAGTTCCGACAGGGCGATCGCCCCCACCAAGGTTTCTTGCACACTAAGGCGCACTGCCACTTGACCCTGATTCAGCCGCCCCAAAGCGGGAATGTCGGGAATGAAAAAGTGAAAGACCCGCCCCCGCGAGGTGGCCAACACTAAATGATCCGTATCCGCAGGCAGTACCCAACCGAGGGCATCCCCCGCCTTGAGTTTCGTGAGTTGCAGACCGCGCCCGCTCAGGTCTTGCAGATCTGAGACTGGAATGACCTTAATGCGGCCTTGGCGGGTCAGCAGAATCAGCTTCTCTGCTGGGGGTTGACTGGGCAAGACAGTCAGGAGAGTTTCCCCTTGCGCCGACTCCGGCAAGAGAGTCAGTAGGGGTTGACCGCGATCGCCCTCACGGCGGCTGGTAAGGGGTAATCGCTCTACGGGCAATGGATAGACCTTGCCACTTTCCGTAAATACCCACAGGCGATCCCTAGCCTGCACCGAGAAGGCCAAGGGCAATGGCTCTGACCACGGTAGCCACGTTTGCAGTTGGAGACTTCCCCGACTGCGCTGGGACAGACAGCGCCCGTAACCACGATGATTCACTTCGATCCAGAGGGGCGTATCGTCACGACCATTGGTCTCCACAGGGGTGGGGGGTGGTGGTGCTTGCGTGAGAATTTGGGTGCGGCGGGGATCGACAAACTCTTTCTTTAACTGCCGCAATTCTTTCTTCAGTGCCTTGAGGCGCTCAGGACGCTGGGCAATCAGGGTTTCCAATTGGGCAATCCGCGCTTGCAGCTCCGCCTGTTCCCGTTCCAGTTCTTGGCGCTCCTGTTGGGTGAGGCGGCGTAGGGGCATGGCAATCAGGGCACTGGCTTGGCGATCGCTCAAACCTAAGCGGGTCATCAATTCCCGCTGGGCGGTACTGCCATCCGTTGCCGATCGCAAAATCTCAATCACCTGATCCACGGCATTGAGACCGATTAAGAGTCCCCTCACCACATGCTCGCGGGCTTGAGCCGTTTCAAGATCATGGCGATACTGCCGCAGCAGGGTCTGCTCACGGAACTGAAGAAACTCACTGAGAATCTCCTTCAGGGAGAGTTGGCGGGGTTGATTGCCCACCAGTGCCATTAAGTTGATGCCATAGGTTACTTGGAGTGCCGTTAGGCGGTAGAGTTGCTCCAAGAGTTGCGCCGCTGAGGCATCCCGCTTCAGTTCAATGACCACCCGCAGCCCCTCGCGATCGCTCTCATCCCGCAGATCGGCAATGCCCTCAAGGCGACCTTGATTCACCAAATCTGCTACCTTCTCAATCCATGCCGCCTTATTCACCTGATAGGGTAGCTCCGTCACCACAATTGCTTGGCGGCGGTGGCGGCCGCGTCCGGGCTGAATATCCTCAAGAGTAGCCACCCCCCGTAGGGTGATCGTCCCTCGACCCGTCGCATAGGCGCGCAGCAATTCTGCCCCATCCACAATCACGCCCCCCGTGGGAAAGTCGGGTCCCGGCAGGTGGGTGAGCAGTTCCTCTAGGGAGAGATGGGGGCGATCAATGAGCGCAATCAGGGCATCCACCACTTCCCCCAGATTGTGGGGGGGGATATTCGTGGCCATACCCACCGCAATTCCCGTTGAGCCATTCAACAGCAAAATCGGCAGTTGCGCCGGCAGCACCAATGGCTCCTCTTGGGAACTGTCAAAGTTGGGGACAAAATCCACAATAGCGTCGCTGATATTCTCCAGTAGCGTGCGGTGGGCGATCGCTGCCAAGCGGGTTTCCGTATAGCGCATTGCCGCTGGCGGATCATCATCAATGGAGCCAAAATTGCCATGCCCTGCCAAGAGGGGATAGCGACTGCTAAAGGGCTGCACCAAGCGCACCAGTGCCTCATAGACCGCTTGATCCCCGTGGGGGTGATATTTCCCCAGCACATCCCCCACCACCCGTGCACACTTGCGAAAGGGGCGATCGGGCGTCAACCCCAACTCGTACATGGCATAGAGAATCCGCCGATGCACTGGTTTTAGCCCATCCCGCACATCTGGTAGTGCCCGCCCCACAATCACACTCATGGCGTACTCCAGATAGGAGCGTTGCATTTCACTGTGCAGTGGTGTCGGAATCACCTGTCCAGAGGTCAGCAAATCCAGTTGTTGGGGCATGATTACGAACGAGCCAAAGGATCATTCCCCACGATACAAGAGTTTTTCGAATTGTAAATTGACATACTCCCCCGACTTTAGGCGGGGGATTCTTGTTACTGGTTCCGCGACCTCGCTTACGATTTCAGGTTGCCCCGCCACCGCAGAGGCGAATGTCTCCCCAGTCGTTCGGGATGGCTCCCCAGTTCCCCAATGCCCTTGGGTACTGTTGTTCGCCTCAATGCCTAGCATCTGCAAACCCCGCTTCAGGATTTGTATCGCCGCAGCCGTATCCCGACACGCCTCAAACCCGCAGGGGCAAACGTGCGTTCTCGTGCTGAGTGACTTCTTAACCCGTTGCTCACACTGGGGGCACTCTTGGCTGGTGTAGGCAGGATTCACCGCGATCACCACCTTGTCCCAAACCTTGCCGTAGTAGTCTAGCCATTGAGTGAAAATGCCCCACCCTGCATCAGAAATCGACTTCGCCAAGGTGTGGTTTTTCACCATGTTTGCAATCTGCAAGTCTTCGTACACCACGACATCGTTAGATGCCACTACGCACCGAGCTAACTTCATCGCCCAGTCTTTACGTTGGCGTTGGACTTTCAGATGCACTTTACCCAGTCGTTTTCGCTGCTTGTGGTAGTTTTTGGATTGGGACTTAGCCCCTTTCCGATATTTGCGACTCAGTCGCCGTTGTTCTCGCTTCAGCCGCTTCTCTGCCTTGCGCAAGTATCTGGGATACACCACGGCATTACCGTTTTGGTCTTTGTAGAAATAGGTCAAACCAAGGTCTAACCCAATGACGTTGCCCGTGTATTCTCCCTGCTCTTTACGCTCAGCATCTAAAACAAACTGGACATAGTAGCCGTCTGCACGACGAATCACCCGCACTCGTAGAATTTTGCATCGGTACAAGTCTTCTCTGGTCTCGTGATTGCAGAAAACCGAGAAAGTGCCTGCATTGAAGCCATCGGTGAAGGTGATTTGTTGGCAGTCGCTAGAGAGCTTCCAGCCTGACTGTTTGTACTCGACGGAGCGAGAATGTTTCTTGAACCGAGGATAGCCCTTTTTCTTTTCTCCTTTTTTGCAACGGCTGTAGAAGCGAGAGATAGCCGCCCATGCCCGTTCTGCACTTGCCTGCCTAGCAGATGAGTTAAGCTTTTTGGCAAACTCAAACTCTTTAGCGAGGTTTTTAGAGAGGGTATAAAGAGCGGATTTACCGACTCCCCGATGATCCATCCAGTACCGAATGCATTTGTTGCGAATGAACTGTGCAGTGCGGATAGCTTCATCGAGGGCTTGGTATTGCTCCTCAGACCCGTGCAGGAGCTTGGCTTCTCTGACTAGCATGGGTTTATTTTATCGGAAAAAAGCACAGATAAAGCCGTCCTCTAGACCGTTAGGTCGCGCGTAGCAGGACGGGGCTTTAGACCCATTTTTTTGGTAAGTTTAAGACTCCGTTGGGGTTGCTTCTTCAAGCTTCTCCTTGGTCAGCCGCGCCACTAGTTCCTTGATGAGGATGTAAATGATCGGCACCACAAAGAAACTGAGAAATGTGGCTGCCAGCATGCCGCCCGTGACACTCGTTCCCAAGGAGTGACGGGATTTTGCCCCAGCACCCGTAGCAATGACCAGCGGGAAGATGCCCAGAATAAAGGAGATGGCCGTCATCAAAATGGGGCGCAGCCGTTCCTCGGCGGCATTGATCACCGACTTGACAATGGACGTGCCCTTGCTTTCGCGAATTTGGTTGGCAAACTCGACAATCAGAATCGCATTCTTACTCGCGAGGCCAATCAGCATCACCAAACCAATTTGGCAAAATACGTCATTACTTAGCCCCCGCAACCACTGTGCCAGCAAAGCGCCCATGATCGCCAAAGGCACCGAAAGAATAATGATCAAGGGGTCAATATAGCTTTCGTACTGCGCCGAGAGCACGAGGAATACAAACACGAGACCAAGGCCAAAAATCAACGGTGCCTGACCTGCGGAGCGGGTGGACTCTAGGGATAACCCCGTCCAGCTATAGCCGATGCCATTGGGAAGCACCTCCTGAGCCAAGGATGCCATCGTCATCATTGCTTGACTATCACTGAGGGGCGGCACGTTTTGACCGGTAACCTCTGCCGAACGGAACAAGTTATGGTGATAAATAATCGGCGGTGCCGAGACCTGTTCAATCGTTACGAGGTTGCTGAGGGGAATGAGGGCATTTTGCTCTGAGCGTACATAGATGCGGTTGATGTCATCGGGATTCGAGCGAAACTGCTTATCCGCCTGCACAATCACTTGGTAACTGCGGGCAAAAATCGTGAATTGGTTAACGTATAACGACCCCAAGTAAATCTGCATGGCATTAAAAATGTCCTTGAGGGGAATCCCCAAGGCAAGGGCGCGGGTGCGATCGACCGTTACATTCAACTGGGGGGCATTAATGGCAAAGGGGGTATTCACTGACACAAGGCCGGGGGTTGCATTGGCTTTGAGGATTAGCTCGTTCACTGAACTCGCAAGGGCTGCAAGGCCGAGACCCTGCTGATCCATCACCTGCATATCAAAGCCGCCAAGGCCACTGCCACCAAGGTTAATGGTTGGCACATTAGATGAAAACACCACTGCTCCGAGTTCACCCACGACGGCCTTCTGAAACTGGGGCAGCAACTGATCAAGGGTTGGCCGCTGTGACCAGGGCTTGAGACTCGTAAAGATAATTCCTTTGTCTGAACCTGTGCCGAAGAAGCTAAAACCGCCAATGGCAAAGGTATGTTCGACCGCTGGATTTTGGGCGATCGCGTCCGCTGCTTTGAAGACAATATTACTCGTGTATTCGAGGGAGACCCCTTGGGGCGATTGTACGAGAGTAACAAAATAGCCCTGATCCTCTTCGGGGACAAAGCCACCAGGGACAATCTGAAACAGCCCGTAGGTCACCCCCAGCAGTGCCACAAAGCCTGCCAGCACCCAGTATTTGAGGCGCACGACCACATTCAGGTTTCGTTCATAGCCCCGCCGCAGTGTATCGAGAAAGCGGTTAATCCAGCGAAACAAGATAAAGTTCGCCATCGGGGGACGTTCCCGCCGCAGGAGCAGGGCGCACAAAGGGGGAGAGAGGGTTAAAGCATTAAACGTAGAAAGGGCGATCGCAAAGACAATCGTCAAAGCAAACTGCTGATAGAGCCGCCCAGTGACCCCCGGAAAAAAGGCCACAGGGATAAAGACCGCCATCATCACCAACGAGGTGGCAATCAATGCCCCTGTCACTTCCTCCATCGAGCGACTGGCGGCTTCTTGGGGGGTCATGCCCTCGTCTTCCATGAGACGGGTGACATTTTCCACGACCACAATGGCATCATCCACCACCAGCCCCGTGGCCAGCACCAGACCAAACATGGTCAAGCTATTGATTGAGAAGTCAAAAGCCTTCATAAAGGCAAAGGTGCCCACCAAGGAGACAGGGATTGTTACCGACGGAATAATCGTGGCACGCCAATCTTGCAGGAATAAAAAGATCACCGCAATCACAAGGATGATGGCCACAATCAGCGTAATGACCACCTCTTTGATCGACTCCTGCACCGCATCGGTGGTGCTAAAGCCGACACTCCATTTCAGGCCGGGCGGAAATTTCGCAGCTAAAACAGCCATCTCCGCTTCAACCGCGCGGGCAATGTCGAGGGCATTGGCACCACTGAGTTGATAGATACCAATCCCAACGGCGTCACGGCCATCAAACTGAAAGTTGGTGTTGTAGTTTTGTGCCCCTAGCTCGGTGCGACCGACATCGCGAATGCGAATCACGGAACCATCGTCGCCGCGCTGAATAATAATGTCGGCAAACTCTTCTTCTGAGGCCAAGCGACTTTGGGCTTGAATCGAAATTTGAAACTCCTGTCCCTCTGGTGCTGGGGGGGCACCAATAATCCCGGCTCCCACTTGGACATTTTGATCGGAGAGGGCACGCACCACATCCTGAGCCGTAAGACCGCGACTGGCTAAGCGATTGGGATCAAGCCAAATTCGCATGGCATAGGTGCGTTGACCAAAGACCTGAACCTGTCCTACCCCGTTCAGACGTTGCAGGGGTTGCACCACGTAGAGGGTCGCGTAGTTACTGATGAATGTGGCGTCGTAGTTGTATCCCTCCTCTGGGTACAGAGCTAAGGCCAAAACAATCTGATTTGTGGATTTGCTGACATTTACCCCAGTGTTGATGACCTCTGGTGGCAGTTGGGAAGTGACTGATGCCACTAAGTTATTCACATCCACCGCAGCAATGTTTTCGTCGTAGCCCTCAGTGAAGGTGATCGTAATATTGCTGTTGCCAAAGCTGTCACTGGTGGAGTCAATGTAATCCATCCCCTCCACGCCATTGATTTGCGTTTCTAGGATCGTAGTGACATTCGTTTCAACGGTTTCAGCGTTGGCACCTGCATAGTTGGCAGATACCTGAATTGTTGGCGGTGTAACATTAGGGTAATACTCAATGGGCAGCGTTGGCAGCGCGATCGTCCCCACCAGAATAATCAGCAGAGAACAAACCGTGGCAAAAACGGGGCGCTTAATAAAAAAATCGCTAATCATGCTCTTTTAAGACTCAGGAGTAATGGGCACACCATCGCGCAGGCGCTGAATTCCCGAGACAACAATTTGCTCTCCCGGTTTGAGGCCTTCAAAAACTTGATATCTATTCCCTTGGATTGCCCCCACTTGAATGGGCTTTTGTTTGGCAATCATTTTGCCCTCGGCGTCTTTTTCGGCAACAAAGACAAAGTTTTGGCCGGCAAGATTGGAGACAGCCGTGGTCGGCACCAAAATCCCCGGTTGCTGATCGAGAATAATGCGGGCTTGAATTTGTTGATCGGCACGGAGATTATTCCGCGTATTCTCGTAGAGGGCTTTAACTAAAATGGTTTGGGTATTGTTGGTGGTGTTGGGGGCAATGAAAAAGACGGAACTCGTACCGACGACATTGCCATTCATGTCTATTAATTCCACTGGCGTCCCCATCCGAATGCGGGGAATTTGCTCAATGGGCACTTGGATATAGACTTCTAGGGGTTGATTTGAGGTCAGGGTGAGGAGGTCGGTTTGGGGCGTTACAAAATCGCCCACTTTGGGGGGAATATTGCCGACAACACCACTAAAGGGAGCACGCACCTGAAACCAATTCAGGACAACGGCCTGCTGCTGGGCATTGGCTTGGGCAGCCAAGAGGACTTTTTCTAACTGAGCAATGGTAGCTTGTTGGGCACGAATATCCGCCTCGGTTTGTTGGAGTGCTGCTTGGGCAGTCCGAAAGCTGGTGATGAAGGATTGCGCTTGTTCTTTGGAAACAGCCCCTTCTTCAAAGAGCACCGTGTAGCGTTCCGCTTGAATCCGATTGAACTCTACGGTGGCTAGATTGGCACGGCGCTGGGCTTCAAGGGCGCGGAGGATCGAGCGGGCATTCTCTACATTGGCTTGGGCAGATTGAATCGTGGCTAAATTGCTAGCCACAACGGCTTGCTGTTCTGAGGGGTCAATGAGAATGAGGGGCTGACCTTGAGTGACAAACTGACCGTTTTGAACATTGATTTGCGCAATTCGACCCGAAACTTGGGGTTGTAGGGTGATCGACTCACGGGATTGCAAAGAGGCGTTGTAAACAGCGGTTTGCGAAAGGGTTTCCGTTTGAACCGCCGCAAGTTTCACCCGTGCCGCTGGTGGGGGCGCCGTTGCCTTTGGTTGGCCACAGGCGGTAGCAAGGAAGCAAAGACTTCCTAGGAGAGCTGACGTGAACAGTTGCCGTTGCACCATACCTCAGACCTTAGATGTCACCCAGAGTGGGCAATCAGTATCCTCAGTCTAGCCTAGAGGCGCCTATGGCGAGTGCTGCTTTAATAATTAGTTTCTGTGTATCTAGGCGGCATAGAGAATAGCCCCTATTGGCAATCCTCCGCTAAGATGTAGAGCAAGGGGCAGGGGGTCATTGCTGGCTCACCTTAGAGGCTAGGACAGTCCTTGCACCAACCTTTATCAACGACAGTACAGGTACCAGTGGCTCTTACCAAGAAAACACAGCAAGAACAACCCATGATTAATGAGCGCATCCGTTTTCCTCGGGTGCGAGTGGTGGATAGTGATGGTTCCCAATTGGGGATTATGTCGTCCCAAGAGGCGATCGCGATCGCCCGTGAGAAGGAACTTGACCTTGTTCTCGTCAGTGACAAGGCAGATCCACCCGTTTGCAAAATTATTGACTACGGCAAGTTTCGCTTTGAGCAGGAAAAGAAGGCGCGTGAAGCCCGCAAAAAGCAGCACACCTCCGATGTCAAAGAGGTGAAGATGCGCTACAAAATTGAAGAACACGATTACAACGTTTGCATCAACCGCGCCGAGCGTTTCCTCAAGGCTGGAGACAAGGTGAAGGCCACTGTGACCTTCCGAGGGCGGGAAATTCAGCACTCCCACTTGGCAGAAGAACTCCTCAACCGCATGGCCAATGACCTGCAAGCAGTGGCCGAAGTGCAGCAGGCACCAAAGCAAGAAGGGCGCAATATGATCATGTTTTTGGCACCGAAGCGGTAATCAATGCTGGGGGGCGTATGTTTGGCTTTCGTCCAGACTCCAAATCTAGCCCGCTGGATATTTCAGCCACTGAAAAACCCCGTTCGGCACTGCTGCTGGCGATCGCCGCCCTTGTCACGATTATTCTTTGGCAGATTCCCTTGGGGAACTATCTGCTATACCCCTTTACAATCTTGGCCACATGGTTCCACGAGATGGGGCATGGCCTGACGGCGATTCTGTTGGGGGGCTACTTTCGGGAATTAGTCATCTATCCCAGTGGTTCAGGGTTTGCGCGCTATGGGGGCGAGGTGCTGCTGGGCAATTTGGGGCATGGCTTAGTTGCCATTGGCGGACCCCTAGGACCGGCGATCGCTGGCAGTCTCTTTATTTTGTCGAGTCGCTCTCATCGCGCCACCGATATTTGCCTCAAAGCCCTTGGAATCACTATTTTGGCATCAGTGCTGCTGTGGGTGCGATCGCTCTTTGGCATAATTTTCATGACATTGGTGGGCATTGCCATTCTGCTGGTGGCCTATCGCGGCAATCGCTGGCTCAAGGGCATTTCGATTCAGTTTCTTGGGGTGCAGGCCTGTATTAGCACATTTCAGCAGGTGGACTACCTCTTTACCTATGTCATTCCGGGGGGGCAGCTTTCCGATACGGGGCTTCTTCAACAGTACCTCTGGCTCCCCTATTGGCTGTGGGGGGCGCTGATTGCTGTGATGACCTTGGGGTTGCTGCTGTGGAGTCTCAAGGTGGCCTATACCCGGTCTAAGTAATACCCCAGCGGTGTCGCCAACGACTGGTGGATTCACAGTTAGCAGTTTGCTGCTCTGCTTGGCGGCGCGATCGAATCGTCTCGGCACTATCCCGCAGGTGCGGATCGCGGTAGGGAATACCCGCGCGGGTTTGCAAATGTTCCTGCTCCATCAGCGACAGGGGAATAAGCTGATCGGCTTGCCAGCGAGCCACGGTTCCCTGTGCCCATTCATGGCTGTGCTGGGGGGCAATAATTGGCAGCGTTCCAAGGTGTAAACCCGCCGCCTGCAAAGCGGTACGCACGGCAGCAGCACGACAATAGGTAGCCAAATGCCCCTCAGGTGCTAAACACTGAGCCACGAGACGCAAAAATTCTACCGTCCACAGTTGCGGACAGCGCTGGGGTGAAAAGGGATCAAGAAAAATCGCATCTCCTTGGAAGCCTTGGCGCACGAGGTCTTGAATGGTTTGGCGGGCATCGCCAATTAAAAGCCGTGCCTCACAGTGGGGGGTGGTCACCTGCTGTTGCTGAGCGAGTCCTTCAAGAATCCCTTGAACCGATGGTGGCCAAGGGGGCATGACCGCTAAGGCTGCTTGGGGAACGCCCAGATCGAGTTCTAAGCCAATGACCGTGACTTGACAGGTGGGATTGTGCTGCCAAATAACCTCTAACGCAGCGGCTGTGTTGTAGCCCAAACCATAGCAGATGTCCAAAAGGCGCAGATGAGAAGCTTGAGCTTTGCGGGGCAGATCGGTGGCGATCGCGAACTTTTCAAAGGCTTCTTGACGCGCTCCCCCAAGGCTATGGAACGTTTCCCCAAATTCTGGCGAAAAAAACGTCAAAGAACCATCCGCCGTCGGTTGGGGCTGCCAGATTGAGTTCAGGGCAGGAGCGAAGTTTTGGGAATAGGCCATCACTGCGTTTGCGTGGGAGTCTGTGGTGGGGGGGCAGGTGGTTGGTTCATGATCACAACGCCAATTCCCGCGATCAAAAGGACAATGACGATCCCGCCAACAATGAGCAACCAAGGGGGAGAGGATTTCGGGACGGGTGCTGCCTCTGGGGTAGCATTGGCTGGCAGCGGTGGGGGAGTGGCATTAAATTGCGTTTCTTCTTCTGATTTTTTATCGTCTCCGCCTTCTTCAGCTTGGGTAATCGTTGAGGTCATGGGCACGGCCTTAATGCTGTGATAGTTGACGCTCTTCAAATATTTGATAAACTCCGCCTCGCCCATGGACACAGTGGCATAGTGCGCCTTGACGGAGCCGCCAAAGTTAATTTCATCGCCATCTTTTAGCTCATGGCTTTGCACCCGCTGGCCATTCACTAGGATACCGTTGGCACTGGGCTTACCATCAGCATTGCCATCCACGACGCGATAGCGATAGCCATTTGGTGAGGGAATCCGCAGCAGCAGCGCGTGTTGCCGTGAGACACCGTGACCATGAATCACGATCGCATTGGTGACATCGCGGCCAATGGAGTAGGTTGCCGCATCCAAAGGGATCGTGCGCTTACCTGTTTCATCCTCAATGTTGAGCAGATGGTGCTCACGGTTACCACTCATGGGAACAACCTAGATTAATTGACGATTGCTAATCAATATCTTAGCCTGAGGGTCAGAATTCCCAAAGATGCCAAAAAAGCTAGGGGCAACAATCATTCCCTAGCCGAAATCCCATCCCCTATCAAGTCAGAGGGTCAGAAACTAGAACGTAAACGTGGAGCGCAAAACCCCGACCACGGTCGTTTGGTTATCACTGTTGAACTCAGGATTGAAGATGACAAAGACCCCCGGCGTGACACTCAAATTGTCGTTTACTTGAAAACGATAAAAGGTTTCCAGTTGGAAAGGACGCGCTTTCGTGAACCCCGCTGTGGCATTCAAAGCCGCTGTGCCAATGGTTGTCCCTTCAAGATAGAGGGGCTGACCAAAGATAAAGCCCGCAGCATTGCCTTGGAAGAAAGCATCCTTAAAGTAAATCCCCCCCATAAAACTCGTGTAGTAGGATTTGCCGTTAAAGGCGGCTAAGGCACCACCTGCGAGCGTATTTGTACCGCCAATGGCATCCACAATAATGCCAGCACCGTAGGCAGAAAAGGCAATTTTATCCGTGAAGTTGTAGGTGAAGGTTCCCCCCAAACCCACCAGTTGCACCCGTTGGGCTAAGCCATTGGGACTACCCGGAATCGCAAACACATCCCCCCCAGTGCCCAATAGTCCATTCGAGGATAAGCCCGTGCCCAAGATATTGACCGCATGTTGTGAATAGGCAAAGTTGAAGGCGGCCGCTAGTTTTTTGTTGGGGGTAAAGGTGGCCTGCAAAGCTCCTGTGAAGGAATTCTCATCATTGGGGAAGAAACCCGAACCAAGGGGATTGACTCCCGGCTGCAAGGTGGGAATGCCTGCTGTCACACTGCCATAGAGCGCGGTTAAGTTCACGGTCTGCGAGGGATTCCAAATAAACCCTGCCCCTGACGCTAGGCCAATACCAGATGTCCCTCCCGAAAGACGGGCGATCGGGTTGACTGTCGCAAAGCGGGAAATTGCCCCCTGTCCATCATTGGCCCAAGGAATAATTTGCGGAAAAGCATCCGTGGTCTCTGCCTTGGGAAAGACAAATGCCGTAAATTTGCTCGTTACTGGAAAGATATAGAGCAGTTTATAGAGATTGAGGGTGTTGGGGGTGTAGGCACTCGAATTCAAGTTTGAAGGATCAAAGGCAAATTGCGGCGCAAAACTCAAGTTGGTACTGCCCGAATCCAGCAGGCTGCCGGGAAAGAGGGTATTTTGAACGCTATTACCCCCCAGCAGAGCACCGCCAAAGTTAGCCGCCTGCAACCCCGTAATCAGCATATCTTTACCAGTAAAACTGGTGTTGAGGTTGAGGCGCACTCGATAGTTGACCACAGGATTAGGATCAGTTCCTCCCGGTGCACCACCCCCGGCGGCCTCAAAGGAGAAAATCGCTTGCCCCGTGAGTTTGGTGGTGGTGGAGAATTGGGTTGCTTCTAGGGCAGCGGTACGAGCTTCGAGGTTATCCACCCGTCCCCGCAGGGTTGCTAGCTCAGCGGCATAGTCCTGCATCAATTTGCGGACGGTTTCTAAATCTTCCTTGCTGGCAAAGCGATCGCTAATGACATCGAGGCAGGCATTGAGGGCAGCAGCCATTTCAAAGCGCGTTAGGGCACGATTCCCCCGAAACGTCCCATCGGGATACCCAGCAATACAGCCATATTTTTCGACAAGGGATGCCAGTGCTTGGTAGGCCCAATCGGTTGGGCGCACATCCGAAAGTTGATTGACAGAAGTGACCTGTCCCATGCCAGCGTCGGCACCTAGGAGCAAGTCATTGATAGAGCTTTGCTGAGTGGACGCTGAAGAAGCGGCAGATCCTTGAGGCAGGAGAGTCTCGGCGCGTGCTGGAATAGTGGTTGACATCAGCGGCAGCACAAAAGATACACAGGTACCCAGCCCGAGAAAAAAAGAACGGCAACGACGGTGCATAGTGTCCTCACAAACAAAACAGACGCATTAGCCCTACCCCATGGCATCAGTTGGGGCAAAAAATCGATAGATTTTTGTAAATGTTTTTACCCTGATTTAGGTAGAACATTTATGGCTCTAAATAATCACACTAGCACTCTGTGTCATCGTGCCAAAATCAATTTATTCGATCTCTTTGATAATGCAGAGCTATAGGTGCAGCCGATTGACACCTACAGGGTTTCCTGAGCCACCAAGGGAAAGAGGCGCACAGGGGCTAGGGCTTGCAATTGTTGGCCGAGGCGAAAGGCTTGGGGTTCGTAAAGTGCGAGGGTCAGTGTCGCAGGCAGTTGCTGGATAAAGGTGCGCGATCGCGGCAGGGGCAGACCCGTAATCTTGGTGATTAGATTGCCAATTTCTAGGGCAGCTTCCGCATTGCGAGGATGACCAACCCAAAGCCGCCAGAGACGGCGGGGCGCCATTTTGCCCTGTTCAATGCGCCGTAGGCCATCAATTGTCGCTAACACAATCAGGCGATCGCCCACCGTGAGTTGCAGCGTATCACTGGGCAAAAACTGCTGACTGGTCTCACCGCCAAGAAACTGCTCATGGCGATTGTAGAAAATGGGGATGACTGCATAACCATAGGCCACCTCCCCAATCAACTTGCCCTCAAGGGTATCCCCAGCGGTAACGGTGTAGTCAGCAATCAGTACCGTCTGCTGATCAATTTGGAACAGACCCAGCATCGTTTCCCCAAAGGCGGCACCAGCAAAGGCCTCAGCAGCAAGGGCATAGGCACAGAGGGGGCGGGCACGGGGTAGGAGATCCCGCAGATCATTGGTGAGGCTGGGATCATAGATGCCAATCACCAACCCAATGGGGGATTCACGCTGCTCTGTGGCTTGGCGGGCAATTAGGGCTGCCTCTAGATTCAACATTTCATCGGCAGTGGTGAGAACCACACTTTTGGCGGTCTCCAAATGGGCTTGAGGGAGCTTTTCGGGAATGTTGCCAAGGAGCATGGGCAGGTCTGCAAAAAGCTGGGTTTGCTCTGGGTTGTCCACCAGTAGCACAAGGGGTTGACGGAAAGCACGTAGGAGCTGCACCACCTGTTGACCAATGCGATCTAAGCCAACAACAATTACGTGATCCGCCGTGGGCAGAGGGGGACGTTTCTTGAGAAAGTCAAACCGCGCTTGCAGCAGCTTTTCCGCCAAAAGTCCCAAGACACCGACAATAAAGAGGAGACTGACGATCGCCACCAAAATACAGACCACCAGCAGCCAAGGGGGAATCGGATCGTTTTCTAGCCCACCAAAGACATCGCCAAAGCCCCCCAGCAGGAGAATAAACCCGGCAGCAAAGGCCTTTTGCCATGTCAGTTCGGGGACGTTGTAGCGCAGCAGGATCGCGGTCAACAGCCACAGACCACTGCCCATCCAAAGGCCATTGAAGATCAACTCGCGGGAGCGATCGCCATGGATCCACTGCCAAAATTGTTCTACCTGCTCAGGCAGTTGGCGCACCTGCTGAATGAGGCGGTGGATGGGATTGGGGTCAGGGATGGGCAAGGATTTCACCACTTCCACCCGTTCAATCCAAATCGGGCGATCGCCCACCTCAAAGAGCAAATCGGGTGGCCAATGGTTAAAAAGGCGGTGGGGGCGAGTTGGCTGGAAGATTGAGGATTGGGAATGGCAGGCGCGAATACTAATCAGGCGTTGGTGACGGCGCTGCCAGCGGTGGGCAGGCGTACCCACTAAGGGGCTCTCAGCGGTAATGGTTTGTTGCAACACCCGAAACTGCTGACCCTCAATCGTAAACGCAGCAAGGATATTTTCCTCAAGGGCCGCAAGGGCAAAGGCAGGCGCCGGCAGTTCCGTGGGATTGAGGGCTACAAAGCTGCCCAGTTTTTTCTCTAGGAGTGCGTTGAGGTTATCGCGACTAGAGCGCACCACGAGGTGAACATCAGGATTTAAGCGCCGCGCCACAATCGCCGTGGCAATATTGGTGGCCTCATCACTCGTGACTGCTAGTAAGGTACGACAGCGATCGATCCCAGCCGCCTTGAGAATCGCCTCCTGCCGGCAATCACCGATGATCACCGGTTCACTGAGCAACTCCGTCAACTGCGGAATTTCCCACTCAATGTTGGCGTGGCGTTCAATGGCACAGATCTCTAGGGTCAAATGCTCACCTGCAAAGCGGCGCAGACTTTGGATACAAAACTGCCCTAAACTGCCTAGGCCGCAGACAATAAAGCGATCGCCCGCAGTCGTTTCACCTATTTGAGTGGCCTGCGGTGTGGCTGAGGCAACAGACCAGGATTTCCACCAATAGGGAAAAGGCTGATGGGGTTCTGCCGCAAAGAGTTGGAGACTGCCCCGCTGCCACTGCTGCCAAAAGGTCTTACCCCAATTCGCTAGGCGATTGAGATCAACGTGGGTGGCTTCAATCCAGATGCTGAGGTGGCGATCGCCGACATCAATGAACCACGTTGCACTGCTCCCCAATAGTTGGTGCAGTTGGCGGTCAATGACATCCTCAAGGCTGGCCATAGCCTCCTAGCCAAAATGGGACAGCAACTCCTGTTGATCCAACTGACGACCGATCACCACTAAACGGGTTTGGCGTAACTCTGCCGCTTGCCACGGGCGATCGTAAAACGAGTCTAACCGCTGACCGACCCCCTGTACCACAAGACGCATCGGCTTGCCCTCAATGGCCGCAAAGCCCTTAATGCGGTAAATGTCGGGTACTTGCAGCAAGCGCTCAAGGGATTGACGTAGGCGTTGCAAATCCCAAGCCCCCAGCTCTAAACAAACCGCTTGAATCGCCGCGTCGTGGTCATGCTCCTCCTCAAAGTCATGGTGGCTGGGTCGCTGCCCCAAGTTCTCCTCAACCGCTGCATTAAATCCCAGCAGCAGATCCGCCGGCACCTGTCCTTGGTGAGCCGCCAGCAGCTTAATCCGTGGGGGCAATTGAGTGCGTAGTTCAGCGATGAGCAGCTCCACCTGATCGGGAGTCAGTTGATCCGCCTTGCTGAGGATGACCAAGTCGGCACAGGCCAGTTGATCATTAAAGAGTTCCTCAAGGGGCGTGTCCTCATGCTGCAAGTTGGGATCTGCATCTTTCTGAGCAAAGAGCGCCTCTAAATCTGCACTTACTTGACCCGCTGCCAAGGCAACACCATCCACAACGGTCACGACCCCATCAACAGTAGCGGCATGACGCACCTCCGGCCAACGGAAGGCCATAACGAGGGGCTTGGGCAAGGCCAGTCCCGACGTTTCAATGACAATGTGATCAATCTCCTGCCGCCGCGCCAAGAGGGTCTGCATCGTTGGCAAAAACTCATCCTGCACCGTGCAACACAGACAGCCGTTGGTAAGTTCCCAAATGCCCGCCGTGCGATCGCAACAGGACTGCAACAACTCGCCATCAATACCGACATCACCAAACTCATTCACAATCACGGCAATGCGCCTGCCCGCTGCATTTTGCAGCAACTGCCGAATTAGGGTCGTCTTCCCACTGCCAAGAAAGCCGGTAATAATCGTCACTGGAATTTTTGCACTCATTAAAATGCCTCAATGTTGGGAAAATCCTTCAGTTGATGAGCCGCCTCCCCACAGGTTCGCGGTGTCGGAAACACCTTTTCGGGGTTGGCCAGACGTTTTGGATCAAAGGCGGAGCGCACCTGCTGCATTGTGTCGAGGTCCGCTGGGCTAAACATTTCACTCATAAAACAGGCTTTATCACTGCCGATGCCATGTTCCCCAGAAATGCTGCCCCCCAAGCGCACACAGAGCTTGAGAATTTCTCCCCCCAAAGCCTCCACCTCTGCTAGGGCGCCGGGTACCGCTTGATCGTAGAGAATCAAGGGATGCAGGTTACCATCGCCAGCGTGGAAGACATTGGCAATGCGATAGCCACTGCGCTGACTGAGTTGTTCAATTTCCTTGAGGACAGTGGCCAGTTGACTGCGGGGAATCACGCCATCTTGGACAAAATAGTTGGGACTGAGGCGACCCGCAGCGGCAAAGGCGGCTTTGCGACCCTTCCAAAGGCGGAGCCGATCTTCAGCCTCTGTGGCAACAGTGACTTGGCGTGCCCCCTGTTCATAGCAAATGCGCATCACGCGCTCCTGTAAAATCGGCACTTCGGCATCTAGGCCATCCACTTCCACGAGCAGCACAGCGCCAGCATCGCGGGGATAGCAGTTGGTGGCCACCACATCTTCAACGGCATTGATACTGAGGTTGTCCATAATTTCCATGCCAGCGGGAATGATACCAGCACGAATAATGGCGGAAACGGTTTCCCCAGCGGCTTCAATTGTCGTGAAGTCCGCCAATAGCACGGCGATCGCCTCCGCCTGTTTGAGAATTCGCAGCCGAATTTCCGTGGCAATGCCGAGAGTGCCTTCAGACCCAACAAAAACCCCCATGAGATCATAACCGGGCATTTCTGGAGCGGCACCCCCCAGTTCAACAATCTCACCATTGGGCAACACCACCGTCAGTCCCAGCACATGATTCGTGGTCACGCCATACTTCAGGCAATGGACACCGCCGGAGTTTTCGGCCACATTGCCGCCAATGGAGCAAATAATTTGACTCGAGGGATCGGGGGCATAATAAAACCCCTGATCGGCCACGGCTTGGGTGACCCATGCATTAATCACCCCCGGCTGCACCACCACCTGCTGATTGGCCAGATCAATGTCTAAAATCTGGTTCATGCGGGAAGTGACGATGAGAATCCCCTCGGTGTGGGGCAAAGCACCCCCCGATAGCCCTGTCCCTGAGCCACGGGCAACAAAGGGAATTCGATAGCGATCGCACAGCTTGAGGATCGCTGAGACCTGGGCAGTGGTTTGGGGGAGCACGACCAGCTTGGGTCGCTGCCGATACATGGAGAGGCCATCGCATTCATACACAAGGGCTTCCGCTGCATCACTAATGACGCTCCCCTTGCCGACAATGGCTATTAGCTCTTCCCTTACCCGCTGCCAAGGGGTAATTTGCTGTAGTGTGGACATCCCCAGTGTTCTGAAACCGCCTTCTCTTATCCTAAATTGGCTCCCCTTGAGAAAAATGGGGGCAGGGGGGATTTGACATTTATTTACTAAATAGTTATAAAATTATATTTAGAACAACTAAAGTAAAGTAGTAACCGTTTTAAGTCTCATTTTCAGGCTGAACGAGTCCCCTCACGCTTTACCCCATAAAGGAGTCCGCTATGCTGTTTCGCCAACTCTTTGACTACGACACTTGGACCTATTCTTACCTAATTGCTGATGAAGCCACGGGTGAGGCCGCCTTGGTGGATAGCGTCCTTGAACAGGTGGATCGCGATGTGCAGTTAATTGAGCAATTGGGGTTGAAACTGCGCTACTGTCTCGAAACTCATGTCCACGCCGACCATATTACTGGGGCGGGCAAAGTCCGCGAACGCACAGGCTGCAAAACCTTGGTGCCCGAAAATGCCCATGTAGACTGCGCCGATGGCTATATTAAAGACGGTGAAGTGATTCACGTCGGCAGCATTCCGATTCAGGCGATCGCTACCTTGGGGCACACCGATAGCCACATGGCCTTCTTGGTGAATGGCACCCACCTGCTGACGGGGGATTCCCTCTTTATCCGTGGCTGTGGGCGCACTGACTTCCAAAGTGGCGACGCAGGTGCAATGTACGATGCCGTAACGCAGCGGCTCTTTACGCTCCCAGACACCACCTTGGTCTATCCCGGCCATGACTATCGCGGTCACACCGTTTCCACCATTGGTGAGGAAAAACGCTTTAATCCCCGCTTTGTCGGTCGCGATCGCCAGCAGTTCATTGAATTCATGGCCAACCTGAACCTGCCGGATCCCAAGAAAATCATGGAAGCGGTGCCCGCTAACCAACAGTGTGGCATGGTTGCCGCTGCCGTCTAGTCCTTTGACCCCTGATCGCCCCTGTCTAGCCAACCCTGAGTAACGACTTGAGAACCAACGACTATGACCACAACAACGACTGAGTCTCCCCTGATTTCTGCGGCTGAACTGCACGATGCCCTGCAACGCCAGCAGGTACTGCTGATTGATGTGCGGGAGCCAAGCGAATACAACAATGCCCACATTCCGGGGGCGCTGCTCTGTCCTTTGGCCAATGTGAAGGAACTGGAACCCCCCTGTAACTCTGATACCCCGGTGGTGCTCTACTGTGAATCTGGCCGGCGATCGCGCATGGCCTATGAAACCCTTGCCAGTCGGGGCTTCAAAAACCTAAAAAACCTTGAAGGGGGCATTCAACGCTGGAAACAGGGGGGCTATCCGATCACGGGTGCAGTTAGTGCCCCCATCAGCCTGATGCGGCAGGTGCAAATTGTGGCGGGCAGCCTGATTCTCACGGGAGTGATCTTGGGCTTTACCGTCAATCCGGGATTCTTCTTCCTGTCGGGCTTTGTCGGTGCTGGTTTGGTCTTTGCCGGTGTTACCGGTACCTGTGCCCTAGCACGGCTGTTAGCACTGCTGCCCTTCAATCGCCCACAGGTGAAATAACCGATGCTGAGCTACTGGATAGGGCATGGTCTGGCGATCGCCATTGGCTTGAGTCTGGGTCTATTGGGGGGCGGTGGTTCTGTCCTTGCCCTGCCAGTGCTGGTCTATGTCATGGGCATTGAAACCAAGGTCGCGATCCCGATGACGCTTGTGATTGTCGGCAGCGTCAGTTTACTGGCAGTGATTCCCCAGTGGCGGCGCGGCTACGTCAATTTACGTTTGGCACTGATTTTTGGCTCCGCAACCATGATGGGTGCCTACCTCGGGGCGCGACTGGCCGCCTTGCCCTGGATTACCGATACGGTGCAACTCTTACTCTTTGCCGTTGCCATGATGGTGGCGGCTATTTTAATGATTCGGCGGCAACAGCGTCCCCCTGCCCCTGAACTCACCCCGCCGGAAAGTTCCCTTGAAAGCCAGCTTTATGCCCCCCCAGTCTGTAAGTACTGTTGGCTGTGGCTACCTACCGAAGGGCTGGGTGTGGGTATTCTCACGGGATTGGTGGGAGTGGGTGGGGGCTTTGCGATTGTGCCTGCCCTTGTTTTATTGGGCAAAATTCCAATGCGGCAGGCGATCGGTACCTCACTGCTGATTATCACGGCTAATTCGGTGGCTGCGGTTTGGGGCTATCTGGGCACGGTTAGCTTGGATCCCCGCTTGACCCTGACCCTCACCTTAGCAGCCGCTAGTGGTTCTGTTATCGGTAGCTATCTCAGTCACCGCGTTTCTGCCAAGCGACTTCAGCAGGGCTTTGGTTACTTCTTAATTGGCATTGCGGCCTTTGTGATCCTGAAAACCCTACTGGCCCCCCCCCAGCGCAGCAAAAGCTCCTCCCTACCGCCGAGGCACTCCCTTACTGCATCCGTTGCCACAAGACCAAGCCGCACTTAAGACTCTGTTTCAGGAGCCTCGGCAGCACTCTGCTGTTGCCCAATTTGATTGAGCAGCGAAAGAACGCGACTGCCCCGTTCCAGCGATCGATCCTCAATAAACACGACCTCCGGTGTCCGCCGCAGGCGAATGCGCTGCCCCAATTCCCGTCGCACAAAGCCTGAAGCCGCCTTCAATCCGGCCATCGTTGAGCGGCGTACCTCATCGGTGCTGTAGATACTGACGAAGATCTTGGCGTGCTGCAAATCACCGGAAACTTCCACATCGGTGACACTGACCATGCCCGCCCCCACGCGCTCATCGCGGATTTCATACATTAACAACTGGCTCACTTCCCGTTTGATTAATTCTGCTACCCGTGCCACCCGTCGTTCGGTCGCCATGGCGGGCCTCCTTTTCTCGGTTGTTGGCAAAGACTATCTTGCACCTTTCTTAAATCTTATCAAGACAGCTCTCGCTCTGTTTCTGGCTGGCGGGCGATCGCTCGAGACTTTTATGGCAGCAACCGCTGGCAGTAGTGTTACAAAAGTTAACATTTCCTACTGACGTTCTCTGCCAGTTGAGGCCTGAATTTCCTGCTCCCTTGCCAGATTGCGACCCCTGCTCAAAAATGAGAAAGCTGAGAAGCTAGGCAACAATCACCTTGATATTTCGTAAGAATTCCGCTATCACGTTAATATAGTTCTCCCGCAGCAAATGCTGATGGGAAGCTTAGCCTACCCTTGGTAAACGCCAACAGCAACTAGGTAAAACCACCTACTAGCTCAAGCGTTAGCGAGGGATGGGTTTCTTATTTATGAAGCCAAATTAACAGGATGCTGGAGCGATCGCTCCTAAGTTTTAGAGAGCCGATCACGCCCTACCAGCAACTGTAAGGTTCTAAATCTGGCATCTATATCTGCAAGAGGATTTAATTCCATGACGATCGCGATTGGACGAGCGCCAGCAGAACGGGGATGGTTTGACATCCTCGATGACTGGCTCAAACGTGACAGATTTGTCTTCGTAGGCTGGTCAGGCATCCTGCTTTTCCCCTGCGCCTACCTTGCCCTCGGTGGCTGGCTAACCGGTACCACCTTTGTTACCTCTTGGTACACCCACGGCCTTGCCTCCAGCTATCTCGAAGGCTGCAACTTCCTCACCGTTGCCGTTTCCACCCCCGCCAACAGCATGGGGCACTCCCTTCTTCTCCTCTGGGGGCCCGAAGCCCAAGGGGACTTCACCCGCTGGTGCCAACTCGGCGGTCTGTGGACCTTTATCGCCCTCCACGGCGCCTTTGGCCTCATTGGCTTCATGCTGCGGCAGTTTGAAATTGCCCGCTTGGTGGGCATCCGTCCCTACAACGCCATTGCCTTCAGCGCCCCCATTGCTGTCTTTGTCAGCGTCTTCTTGATGTATCCCTTGGGGCAATCCAGTTGGTTCTTTGCCCCCAGCTTTGGCGTGGCTGCCATCTTCCGCTTCCTGCTGTTCTTCCAAGGGTTCCACAACTGGACCTTGAATCCCTTCCACATGATGGGGGTGGCCGGTGTGCTCGGGGGTGCCCTGTTGTGTGCCATCCACGGTGCCACAGTGGAAAACACCCTCTTCCAAGATGGCGAAGGCGCCAGCACCTTCCGTGCCTTTACTCCGACTCAATCGGAAGAGACCTACTCGATGGTGACGGCGAACCGTTTCTGGAGCCAAATTTTTGGGATTGCCTTCTCGAACAAGCGCTGGTTGCACTTTTTCATGTTGTTTGTGCCCGTGACGGGGCTGTGGATGAGTGCGATTGGCGTGGTAGGTCTGGCGTTAAACCTGCGGTCTTATGACTTCATTTCGCAGGAGATTCGGGCAGCGGAAGACCCTGAGTTTGAGACGTTCTACACGAAGAACCTGCTCTTGAACGAGGGCATTCGCGCTTGGATGGCGCCCCAAGACCAACCCCATGAAAACTTTGTCTTCCCAGAAGAGGTACTCCCCCGTGGTAACGCTCTCTAGTAACTCGATTTTTGCCACCAATCGCGACCAAGAATCCTCTGGTTTCGCGTGGTGGGCCGGTAATGCTCGTCTGATTAATCTCTCCGGCAAACTCTTGGGTGCCCACGTCGCCCACGCTGGCCTGATCGTCTTCTGGGCCGGTGCCATGACCCTGTTCGAGTTGGCTCACTTTATCCCTGAGAAGCCAATGTACGAGCAAGGGCTGATTCTCATTCCCCACATTGCCACTCTTGGTTGGGGCGTTGGCCCCGGGGGTGAAGTCGTGGACACCTTCCCCTTCTTTGTGGTTGGGGTGGTGCACCTGATTTCCTCTGCCGTTCTCGGCTTTGGTGGGGTTTACCATGCCATTCGTGGCCCTGAGACCCTAGAGGAATACTCCTCCTTCTTTGGCTACGACTGGAAAGATAAAAACAAAATGACGACGATCCTCGGTTTCCACCTGATCGTCCTTGGTATTGGTGCTCTACTGCTAGTGGCCAAAGCCATGTTCTTTGGTGGCCTCTATGACACTTGGGCACCTGGCGGTGGTGATGTCCGCGTCATTACCAACCCCACCCTTGACCCCACGGTGATCTTTGGCTACCTGCTGAAGTCTCCCTTTGGCGGTGAGGGCTGGATCGTTAGCGTTAACAACCTTGAGGACGTTGTCGGTGGTCACATTTGGATCGGTCTGATCTGCATTGCCGGTGGTATCTGGCACATTCTGACGACGCCCTTTGGTTGGGCACGCCGTGCCTTCATCTGGTCTGGGGAAGCCTATCTCTCCTACAGCTTGGGCGCCCTGTCCATGATGGGCTTCATTGCCACCTGCTTTGTCTGGTTCAACAACACCGTCTATCCCAGTGAATTTTATGGTCCTACGGGTCCAGAGGCCTCTCAGGCTCAGGCAATGACCTTCTTGATCCGTGACCAAAAATTGGGTGCAAACGTTGGTTCGGCTCAAGGCCCCACCGGTCTTGGTAAATACCTGATGCGCTCTCCCACGGGTGAAATCATCTTCGGTGGTGAAACAATGCGCTTCTGGGATTTCCGTGGTCCTTGGTTGGAGCCGTTGCGCGGTCCCAATGGTCTTGATCTCAACAAGATCAAAAATGACATTCAGCCTTGGCAAGAGCGTCGTGCCGCTGAGTACATGACCCATGCACCTCTGGGTTCTCTCAACTCCGTGGGTGGTGTGGCCACCGAAATCAACTCGGTGAACTTCGTGTCGCCCCGCTCTTGGCTGGCTACGTCCCACTTTGTCTTGGCCTTCTTCTTCCTAGTGGGTCACCTGTGGCATGCCGGTCGTGCCCGTGCGGCGGCGGCGGGTTTCGAGAAGGGGATTGACCGCGAGTCTGAACCCGTGCTCTCAATGCCTAGCCTTGATTAGGGTTACTGACTGAATCTAACTAAACTCAATACTGGCTCCCATCTGCGGATGGGGGTCTTTTTTTTAGAGGACTCAATCACTGAGTATTTTTAACAGTTGCTCAGCAATGCGATCGCTTGCTCCGGGGTCGCCCATGCGTTCTCTGCCATTGGCGGCAATTCGCGCAAGTAAAGTCGCATCCTCCCAAATCTGCCCAAGGGTCGGGATGGCCGCTTGAGGATCATCGAGTAGGAAAATCGAGTCTCCGAGAAGGCGTTTTTGGCGACTGGCAAACTCACGAGTAAACTGGGGGCCTGCACCCGCAAAGGTGATCACCGGTTTCCCTAAGCCCACACACTGCTCTGTGGCTGTGCCGGCAAGGGCAATGCCCCCTTCTGCCCAATGCAAAAATTCACGAAAGTGGTGTGCACTTAAAATCAGTTGTTGCTGACCGAACTGCCATGCAGTGGTCTGGGGTAATGGACTGGCGATGGGTTGCCAACCCTCAAGGCTGTGCTCAAGCACCTCTAAATCAAGGCTGGGACTGACAGCAGCAAGACAGGTCAGCGGCTGATCGGGATAGGGCGTCAGTGCCCGTAGGATCTGTTGCCAATTGCGGTAGGCCTCAGGGGCACGAGACCCCGGCAGCAGCACAATGGTTTTAGTGGTAAAAGGCGATCGCGCTGGGGGGGGCATCACTAAATCCATCATGGGATTACCACAGGAGTGAACCGTGTAACCGAATTGCCGCAACCCTTTGGCGGTTAACTCATCGCGGACAAAAATGCCTCGACAGCGGGGCGATTGCCACAACCATCGTTCCCAAGGCAGGTAGTCACTTCCCGCCCAGCCCATGCCCCAACGATAGGGACGCCCCGTCGTGTCATACAGGTAATAGTCAGACTTAGCAGTGCCGATAAAACTATAGGTTCCCCCTGTGCCATAGGCCAGTAATAGGGGCACAATATCCCCCACTGCTAAGAGATGCCCCGCTGAGAATCGCTGCCAACGCTGAATAGCACGAACCTGCGCCCCCAACAGTCCCAGCAGCCCCGCCCTGAGATCCCGCCATAGCTGTCGCAGATCCATGTAGATAAAGCCCCCAGAGGGGAGTATTTTTCCGGGCTGCAATACAGGAATTCCCAACCGCGTATAGGCAGACCCTAAGCCCACCAAGGGCAACGCCATCAGGTCTAAGTCTGGACACCGCTGCCGCAAGGCCTGCAAAATCGAGCTAGCGATCGCATCCTCACCGTGGCCATTACTCAGGCAAAGGAGTCGCTTCATGCCTGCATCAACTCAAGGGCTGCGGTAAATCGTGACCAGTCATCCGCCTGATCAATAGCCTGCCAAATGTGTTCAATCTGCGGACGAGTCAAGATAACAAGGGGATTGGCAGCCGCTAGGGTTTGGGGAATTGCGGCCTGTTGTAACGGCGTGGCTTGCTGCAGCAGTTCAAAATACATTCTTTTCCAAGTCCCTAAAAGTTTCTGATCTGCGGGTGGGAGTGTTGGGCTTTCACAAAAGATGTGACCCACATCGACAGCCCATTGGGGGGAAAATTCCTGCCGTAGGCTGACAAAGAATTGGGGATAACTGATGGTGCTGCGGCTGAGGAAGGCTTGGGTTTCTGCCACTAAGGGACGGCCAAGCTCTAGGGGCAGATCTGCCCAACCAAGGCGCTTGAGCATGAGGGTCAGGTAGGTGGTTTGACAGCGATCGCCAAAGGTTTTCAGGGCAGCTTGCATTTCCTCAAGGGGCATGACTGAAGAGAGAGGGATTTGCAGCTTCTCCAAATTCCAAGCACAAATTGCCGGTTGATTGCCGTAGGCGTAGCGGCCATAGTAGTCAAAGTAGGCGGCTGTAAACCCCAAATCATAGTGCTCCAAAAAGACATAGGGACCATAGTCAAAGCTCTCGCCCGTAATGGCCATATTATCGGTGTTCAAAACACCATGGCAAAACCCCGCCACCAACCACTGCGCCGCTAGATCCGCTGTGCGTGTCACCAGCTCACGATAAAAGGCACAATCCCGTTCCTTGGGGTCTGGCATCTCTAGCAAGTGGGGGTAGTAGTAGTAAATGACGTGATCAAGCAATCGTCGAATCAAGTCCGGTCGCCGCAGATAGTGGAGCCGCTCAAAGGTACCAAAGCGAATATGGGAACGGCCAAGGCGCACCAAGACACTGGATCGCGTCGGCGATGGCTCATCCCCCCGCCACAGGGACTCCCCCGTTTCCACCAAGCTGAGACTGCGAAAGGTGTTCACCCCCAGGCGATGCAGCAGTTCACTAGCCAAAACCTCACGGACACCACCTTTGAGTGTCAGGCGACCATCTCCCCCCCGCGAATAGGGTGTGGTGCCGGATCCTTTCGTGCCAAGGTCATACAGTTGACCATCCACACCACGAAACTGACCATAGAGAAACCCTCGGCCATCCCCCAAGCGAGCATTGTATTCCCCAAATTGGTAGCCGTGGTAACGCATCGCCAAAAAGGGTTCACGCCCCTGAAATTGACCAAAGGCCGCAATAAAGTCAGCATCGGTTACCTTGGCGGGATCGAGACCCATCAAGGGCAAGAGCGCATCATTGCGAAAACGCAGAATGTGCTGCGGAAAGGTTGCCGCCTGTACTTCGTCCCAGTACTCTTCCCCTAGGGAGAGAAAAGCGGGTTCGTACTCAAGGGTTTGAAAGCAATGGCGAGACATTCAGAATATTCAGAGCGAACTCAGCTATTGCGGCGTCTTAGCAGTTTCCCGTTTGGACTTTTTGGGATTGGGGGGATCCACAAGGGTACGCAAGCGCGCTTGAATTTGTTGATGGCGTTCGACCCCCTCAAAGGCAAAGGGGGTGTACCCACGATCGCGCATCAAACCACGGATATAGCGAATGCGCTCATTGGTTGGTGGGTGGGTGGAAAACCACGGCAGCGGTGGCTCCTGATTGCGGTATTCCTTCTTGAGGGTGTGCATGAGGTTAAGTAGGCCATCAGCGGCATAGCCTGCCCTTGCCAGAATCCGTGTGCCCAAAATATCCGCCTCTCGTTCCATTTCTCGACTATAGCTAGTCACGAGAATCCCTGTCACATAGCCACCAGCGGGTAATAACCGCGTCAAGTTGGCAGTGGCCGTGCCTTGGGTGACCAAGCGAAAACCGTGGGAGAGCACCGCGTGGGCAATTTCGTGGGCCAGTAAGCCGGCAAGTTCTGCTTCGGTATTGGCTTTGAGAATTGCGCCGGCATTGATAAAAATCTTGCCCCCCGGCAGGGCGAAGGCGTTGAGATCATTATTTTTTATGATAAAAAATTCATACTCAAACTCATTGCGACCGGCCACTTTGGCGAGGCGTTGCCCCACTTCGTTGACATAGGCTTGAACCTCAGGATCCTCAAGGAGCTTGACTTGGCGGCTAATTTGCTGCGCTGCTGAACGGCCTAGGGCAGATTCTCCCTGCATCATCAAGGCCATCATTTGAATCGAGTCCAAGGATAGTAAGGGATTGCCCGTGAGTGCCACACCCACCAGTCCAGTCAGGGCGCCGACAATCATGCCTTCGCGCAGTTGCCCCTGAAGGCGACGACGAAACCGTTGCATTCGCTCTGCGGCCAGTTGCTGAAATTCCGGTGTGGCGGGGTGGTCAGGATTCAGTAGGGCAAAACGTTGGGCGGCAAGGGCCGCTTCTAGCCACTGTTGCTGGCGATCGTAGAGGGTGACGAGGCTACGTTGAATATCGGGTTGATCAGGATAGAGGCTGGCGGCTTTTTCGAGATGGGCATAGGCCTCTTTGAGGGAACCCTGCTGCGCTAGAAACTCAGCGAAGCGCACTTGGCCGGGGATAAACTCTGGGAATTGCTCCACCAACAGCCGCAGCGGCACGGCTTGGGCACTGTAGAGTTGGGAACCCCCTTGAACTTCTCGCCAATAGACTTGGGCAGCGGGGGGCAGTTGACTAATTTCCAGTACAGCGGGGGGTGTGACACGGGGGGGTGGCAAATCTAGGTCAGCCTTGGCCTTTTGGTAATAGGTTTGGGCGGTTGTGGTATCTCCTAATTGCCAGTGGCGATCGCCCTCCCGTAGAAGTGCTAAACGCGCCTCCTGTGCTGCTTGCTCTGCGATCAGTTGCAGTGTTGTTAAAGCCTCTGGAGAATTGTCAATCGTTGTCGGCGCAGGTTCCACAGAGGGGGCTGCTGAATCACCCTTGATCTCAGTGCTCGTCGGTAGGGGAGCAGGGGATTCTACAGGCGGAACGACTTCTGCAGGGGGCTGGGGTGGCAGCGGCAATAGATCGACAGCAGAGCCTTCAGATTGCGGCAGGCGAGCTTGGACAAAGGGGTCTGCTTTAATGAGAGCAATCAACTCCTCCTCTGCTACACCCGTTTGGGGTAGGGACATCTCTGCTGCTCTAACCGGTTCAAGACCCACCCCTAAAAGAAGAACAATACCCAGCGGCCAGTAGCGTAACCCATCTTGCACCATGACACCGTCCTCAAGCCACCTGATGCTTTATAGTCTAATCACTAGGCATGGGTGAATTGGGTCGTCGTTAGAATTATAGCTATTTCGAAACTGTTTGCCGGCGTTAGAGAAACGTTTGTTGTTGATGATGGATAATGCACCAATTCATCCGAAAGGGTCGATTCAGGTAGGGGTCAAAGCGGCGGGTCACGAGGTGTTATTTTTACCGAAATACTCTCCTGATTTGAACGTGATTGAGCACGACTTGAGTGCGTTGAAGCGAGCGCGGATGTATGCAGGGTCAAAGAGTTCTATTGATGAAGTGATTCGCAATTATTGTGCTGGATAATGTCTCATTCTTTATTGGAATAGCTATATATTTGAGATTAACCAGTTTTTCAATGAGTTGTTTTTCAATTTCTAGCTCCAACATCAGGTAGCTCCATCAGCATACGGCCATGATACAGCCCTTCTCTAGAAAGATTAGGATTAAGGCTGGGTCAATTTGATGAGGCTCTAGGAAGCTGACCTTTGGCAACTAATAGCTCCCATGCCCGCAAAACAGCAACCAAATCAGAGGCAAGGCGGTATTCATTGGCTTCAGCAAAGCGCACCGTTGCAGTGGGAGTAGAGACGAGATGAATAGGCACCGCTCGCTCTAGGGGTGTGGGTACAAAATCAAAGCCATTGAAGCGATCAAACCGGCGATCGCTCAACAATTGATTAAATTGACTGACTTGAGCAGGTGTCACTGTGCGCAGGGTGCGGCTGAGGGTTTCGCCACGAGCATGGGTGGTTTGCTGCACAATGCGACCATCGTTATAGAGCAGTGTTGTTGTCGTTGAGGGTGGACGGTTGCCAGAGGCATCACTTTGCCGAATCACGCGAAAACTTACGCCCTCAGGAAGGGGGGGCGGCAACTCCTCTGGACTCAGGCGTTGCGGTCGCTGAATCAGAGTACCCATCATCTGACTGCCAGCGGCATCCCAAAGAATCAGAGAACCACTTTGATTAGTGCGATAGACCCACTGTTGAGGATAAGGAGCATTGGGATTCGTCAGGGTAATTTCCCAGCCGGGGGTTAAACGCTCAGCACAATCAACCCGCAATCCCCCCAAGCCCAAACAGCCATCGGACCACACTTTGGGCTGAACTTGAACCACACTAATTTGCTCTGGTTCCTCACCAAACTGCTCGGCAGCGATCGCGATCGCTCGCGTAATGATCTCCGGGGCTGGTGTTGCTGCTTGCACCACGAGGGGCACTGCCACTGCCAAGAGGGATGTCCAACCATTCATTAACAAAGTCTCTACCCTTTGACCATCATCATAAAAAAAGACCGCCCCCGATGAAGAGGCGGTTCCTTTAACTAAACGCTAGTTAGAGTTGCTCTAGGAATTAGCCGTTGATGCTAGGAGCAATCATGGCCACAGGAGCAGACTCAGCGCTGGCCAAGTCGAGGGGGAAGTTGTGAGCATTACGCTCGTGCATCACTTCCATACCCAGGTTGGCACGGTTGATGATGTCAGCCCAAGTGTTGATCACGTTGCCTTGAGCATCCACAACGGAGTGGTTGAAGTTGAAACCGTTGAGGTTGAAGGCCATCGTGCTGATACCCAGAGCGGTAAACCAGATACCGATCACCGGCCAAGCGGCGAGGAAGAAGTGCAGCGCACGGCTGTTGTTGAAGCTGGCGTATTGGAAGATCAAGCGACCAAAGTAACCGTGGGCAGCCACGATGTTATAGGTTTCTTCCTCTTGACCGAATTTATAACCGTAGTTTTGAGACTCGGTTTCGGTGGTTTCACGGATCAAGCTGGAGGTCACCAGAGAACCGTGCATGGCGGAGAACAGAGCACCACCAAAGACACCAGCCACACCCAGTTGGTGGAAGGGGTGCATGAGGATGTTGTGCTCAGCTTGGAACACAAGCATGAAGTTGAAGGTACCAGAGATACCGAGGGGCATACCATCGGAGAAGCTGCCTTGACCAATGGGGTAGATCAAGAACACAGCGGTAGCGGCAGCCACAGGAGCGGAGTAGGCCACGCAGATCCAAGGACGCATACCGAGGCGGTAGCTGAGTTCCCACTCACGACCCATGTAGCAGAAGACACCGATCAAGAAGTGGAAGATGATCAGTTGGTAAGGGCCACCGTTGTAGAGCCACTCATCGAGGGAAGCAGCTTCCCAAATGGGGTAGAAGTGCAAGCCGATGGCGTTGCTGGAAGGAACAACCGCACCAGTGATGATGTTGTTGCCATAGATCAAGGAGCCAGCGACAGGCTCACGAATGCCATCGATGTCCACAGGGGGAGCAGCGATGAAAGCAATCACGAAGCAGATGGTAGCAGCGAGCAGAGTGGGGATCATCAACACGCCGAACCAGCCCACATAGAGGCGGTTGTTGGTGCTGGTGACCCAGCTACAAAATTGCTCCCACAGGTTCAGTTGCTCGCGACGTTGTAAAACAGTCGTCATAGTGATAAGTCCTGTTGAACAAGATGAATGAATGTTACAAACCGTTTACAGTTCCAAATCGAGTCCCTGAGAGGCCTCAGGCGCACCCGCTGGCGTTGTGCAACGGAATGTAACCTTATATTAATCAATCTCTCAGGAAAATGTAAAGGGTTATGTCTGAATTTTATATTCTGTTAATGATTTCTCAGGGATCAGGGGCAGCGTCGCGCGATTGCTGGCTAGGGAGCCAAGCAATGGGCAAGGTCAATAGATAACTGGTTAAGGTTGCGATCATAATCAAGGGCAGCATTGCCGTATGGGAAATCACCGTCAAAATCACCGCCAGCCCCAAAGGCGTTTTGGTCACCACCACCGTGATTGCCGCCATCATGCCAGCCAAGGCCACACTCAAGGGCGTATTCGGGAGTGCCTCATGCACCGCCATACCTACACAGGCACCTACAAAAAATAGGGGAAAGACCACCCCCCCACGAAAGCCCCCCCGCAGACAGAGACTCAGGGCAACCAGCTTAAAGAAGGCAACACTCAGCAAAATACCAACGCTATAGCGGTTGACGACTTGGATCACCTGTTCAATTTGCCGCTCGCCGTAGAACAGCGTAATCGGATGAATCAGGGCAATTAAGCCAATCAGAAAACCCACCGCCACAATTAAGACAAGAGGATACTGCCGATAGGGGATCAGCCAGCGTTGAATCTGCCGATCTAAAAAGATAAAGAGCGTTCCCACCGCCGCCCCAATGATGCCAAGCAACACTGCAAAGCCAATATCCTCAGGACGCAGCGTGTCATAGGCAGGGAAGGTATATATCCCACCAATGGTTGTGCCTGTCATCACCCGAAAAAGGGTAAACCCAGTAGCCGCAGAAATCAGGGCTGGAATGATTGCCTCATAGAATTCAACACTGCGGCGATGGGGAACTTCCAAAACAAACAGCGTGGCGCCAAGGGGGGCCTCAAAAAACACACCCATGCCCGCTGCCATGCCACAGAGGGTGAGAATACGGGTGCTCTCTGGGGGTAGATGCAAACGCTCCGCGAACCAACTGCCTAGGCCACCATTGATATCAATCATTGGGCTTTCAGGACCCGCACTACTGCCAAAGAGCAAGGAGAGGCTAGAAGCCAATGCCATGCCCGGTAGAAAGCGATAACTTAACCGACCTGCGTGGTGTACCTCTGCGATCGCATCCGCGAGTCCCCCCGTTGCCCCAAAGAATTTGACCGATAAACCCACCAACAAGCCACCAAAGGCCGTGACAAGCGGAATGTAAGGATAGAGGTGCGCCCACGTGCCAATGCTTACTTGGCTAGGATCCGTCCCCCACAACAGCGCAAACCCCAGCTTAAGCCCCAGATAAAAAGCCGTGGCCACGCAGCCACCAAGCAGACCAACGATGAGGGCATACAGGAGCAAACGGGGATAAGGGCAGGAAGCTCTTGCCATAGAAGAGTTAGCGGCGCCGCCACCAGACAAAAACGGCTGCACCAAAACCCACAAGGGGTAATAGAAAGACACTGATAATCTCTAGCCAACGACTGGTGGTGACATTGAGTTGCAGGCGGCGATTGGTGGTTTCGCGCGGACGAATCGAGAGTGCCTTTTGGTCGCGATCGCCCAACCAGAGCACGGAATTGACAAAGAGATCACTATTAATCCCTTGGTAGGCAATCACGCCATCGGTGGCAAACTCCGAATCCCCAAAGACCACCAAGCGGGCTTCCTTCGGGGGGTTATCACTCAACTGACGGGTAATGGCCACACCAATTGGCAGCGGGCCTTTGGTATCTACGCCTTCAGTGAATTCAAGGTTGCCTGACTGCCAGTCCGTTTCCGCCCAAGTTTGCGGGCTCGAGAGGGCAATTTCCACAATGTCATCATCCTTCACAGGATCAATGCGAATCGCTTGCGCGCGGGGAAAGACACTCGGACCTTGGGCAAAGCGTTGAGTAATGGGGTGATTGCCATAGGTGGTGACAATAATCGTGTCCGGACCAAGTCCCACCTGTTGACCGACGCCAGAGCCATCAATGACCCAGCGATTATCGAGGGTGAGTCCCCAGTTTTTCAGTAAATCATCCAGACCCGCATTGACATCGACATCGAGCATCAGCAACAGGCTACCACCGCGATTGAGGTACTCCTTGAGAAGATCCTGCTCAAGACGCAAAAAAGGCTGCCGAGGGCCCGCCACAACAATGACATTGGCATCCTCGGGAATTTTCCCCTTCTCCAGTAAATTCAGGGGCAGGAGTTCCACATCCCGCTGCTCAAGGAGTTTGGCCACTTCACTGAGGCTGGCCGCCCCACCCGTGAGGGGGAGTTCATTGTGCCCTGTGGTGAAATAGGCGCGGATCGTGCGATCGCTGGTCACACGAATCAGGGCAGGGGTGAGGTTACTTTCGGAAAGGTCTTCATCAATGCGCTGGGTTTTCTCGCCCGCCACAACAATCACTTGCCCCACTTGAGTCACGTTGTACTTTTTGGCAAGGGCGGGTTGCTCTTGGGGGTCAATGAACTCGAAAGAAAATTGGTTATTGGCCTGACGGCGGTACTGTTCCAACAGCAGGCGATCGCGACTGGCAGCATTGGCATCAAACACCAATACCCGCACCGGCTGATCCAGAGCTTGCAGAACATCACGGGTTTCTGCCGCTAGAGTAAAGGCACGGTTTTCAGTGAGATCGATTTCAACACTGTAGCGATCGGCCAAAAAATTGACGATGCCCAATAGAGCAATCACCGCGATCACCGTCAGGATGGCATTGGTACTCGTTTGGGTAGAACGCCGCCCCCAAAACCCTGTCGAGACACGACTTTGCTGGATCAGCCACAGCAGTAGGGCAATCCCCCCCAAGGCTAAAAGACCCAAGGGCAGCCAATTCCAGCGATTGGTGACGATGCCAGCACTCAAGCCAGCAATGATCAAAAGTGACGCCGCCCACAGCAATACCGTGGTCAATCGTTCAGGTGAGCCTAGGGCAAAGCGTTTCATGACCGGTACCCCCTAATTGCGCTGGTAACGAAAGGCATCAATGGACTGTGCCGTGAGGAAAATGCCGAGGAAAATATAACTACCAAAGACAACAAGGCTACTGCTGCGGAAAATTCCCCGTGTCAGGTTGGTAAAGTGCTCTAGGGGTGAGAGGTAGGTGAGAATATCACTGAGGTTCCCGCCAGTATTTTTAGCCAAGACATCCAGCACCCAAAGAATCAGCAACACAGCAAACCCCAAAATGGCCGCCAAGATCGTGCTATCGGTCAAGGATGAGAGAAACATGCCCAGGGAGAGCACCGCCGCCGCCAAAAAAATCAAGCCGCCATTGCCCGCAAGAATCAGCCAAGGGGAGAGGGGGGGTGTACTCTGTTGGAGTGCCACAAACTGATAGACAATAACGGGCAGCAGGAGCGTGGTGTAAAACGTTAGCACTGCCAGAAGTTTACCTGTCGCTACACACCAGTTGGTAATCGGCGAGGTGGCCAACAGTTCAAGGGTGCCGCGTTTGCGCTCTTCGGTGTAGAGTCCCATCGAGAGCATCGGCAGAATGACTTGGGAAATGGAGCCTAGGAGTCCCAAGAAACTTTCGAGGATGAGCTTGGGAACGTCAATGGCTTGGCTCGGCGCCCCAAACTGCTGTTGCAGCAAATCCTGCTGAGCCACTTGGCTAATAATCGTCGTCATCACAACGAGGAAAAACAGGCCGCTGAGCAGCCAGAACACCCCAGCAATCACATAGTAGAAGGGGGCAGTAAAGTAACTCTGGAGTTCGCGGCGATAGATGGCAAGAATGTTAGCAAGGAGGACACGCAGCCCGTGGAGGGAAACGCTAAGCATGGGCTTCTTCGGTGGTATCGCTGGGTTCTGCGGTGGGTTCATCGGTCGTTAGCTTTAAGAACACCTCCTCTAGGTTGGCACGGGAGCGGCGCATTTCAAAGAGTTGCACCCCATTTTGGACAAGGAGACTGGCGAGATCGGCACCGATTTCTGAAGGACTGCTGACCTGAAGTTGCTGTCGCCCTTGGGGAGTGCTATTGCCCCATGTGATCTGTTGCACAGCAGGCAACTGTTGGAGGAGGGATTCAAGCTGGGGGCGATCGCCCACGAGTTCGAGGTCATAGGTGTAGCTACCGCTGAGGCGTTGCAGCAGTTCATCCAGTTGGCCAATGCCCGCCACTTCGCCTTTATTGATAATCACGGCGCGATCGCAGGTCATGCTCACTTCCGCCAAAATATGGGTAGAAAGGATTACTGTATGCTGTCCCGCCAAGTTTTTAATCAGGTTGCGCACCTCAATAATTTGACGTGGATCGAGACCCACCGTGGGTTCATCCAGAATGATGGCTGGTGGATCATGAACGATCGCTTGGGCAATGCCGACCCGCTGCCGATAGCCCTTCGAGAGTTTGCGAATAATGGTCTGTTGCCGATCCCAGAGGCCACAGCTTTTGAGGGCATATTCTACCCGCTGGGGGCGATCGCCCGCGCTGACGCCCTTGATGCGAGCCACAAAGTGCAAATAGCCTGCCACTGTCATTTCCGTATAGAGGGGGGGATTTTCTGGCAGATAGCCAATGCGTTGCCGCACCGCCATCGGATCCGTGTGGACTTCATAGCCTGCAATCGAGGCCGTGCCACTCGTTGCCGGTAGATAGCCCGCCAAAATCCGCATTGTGGTGGTTTTGCCGGCGCCATTGGGGCCGAGGAGACCGAGAATCTCACCACTGGCGGCTGAAAAGCTGACATCCCGTAGCGCGACGGTTGTACCGTAAACCTTGGTCAGGTGTTCGACCTGAATCATGGCGTTGCCTCAACTCGTTCTACGGCAAACAATGACACACAATATAGCCGTTTTCCCCATCAAATACTGAGGACTTGGATAGTGGTATTTTGGGGCAGATTGGCTGCCGATAGACTGAGGGAGGCACCACCACTGCGGCGAACTGGGGTTCCCTCCATGACTTTCAAAAAGTCCTCTAGCCCCGTCAGATCACAATTATTGGGGTCAGCCGCTGCTGTCCGATAGTGGGAAGGAATGACCAAACGCGGTTGCAAAACTTCAATGGCTGCCTTGGCCTCCTCAGCCGTATAGGCTTTGTCACTTCCTCCCACTGGCACAATCATCACATCAGGTCGTCCCATGAGAATTCGTTGTTCAATCGTGATGGGCATGGCAATGCCACCCATATGTAAGAGATTGATGCCCCCCTGCTGCCAGCGCCAAACCACGTTGACGCCAAAGCGAAAGCCACCGACGCGATCATGACTGGTGCGGATGCCCTGAATACTCAAGCCATTGACTTTATAGGAACCCGGTTGAAAAAGCAGCTTAGGCCGACCGGGTAAGCCTTCGATGTAGCCCTCGTCCAAGAGGCGACTGCTAATCATGACAATATCAGCAGTGACACGGGGAGGCCGCAATCCTTTGGTGCAACCTATGGGACGGAAGGGATTCACCAGTACCCGCTGACCACTGCCGGTAAAGAGAAAGCAGGTGTGGCCAAACCATTGCAGAGAGAGACCCCCCCCTTGGGCATGGGCTGCCCAGTGTCCACCGAGGCTGGCGATCGCCCCAATTTGAGCCAAACGCAAGAACTGCCGCCGCTCCATTTTTTTCTCCCCACACTCCTATTCCAGCTCAGTGTACCGAAAAGTGGCTCGCTGACAACGATGGACTGGACAGCCGTCGCAAAAAGTTCCGAAGCAGGTCTTTGCCGCAGGTGGTGAGAATGCTCTCCGGATGGAATTGCACTCCTTCCAGCGTCGGATATTGGCGGTGGCGCACCCCCATAATCAGGCCATCCTCTGTCCAAGCCGTGATTTCCAATACATCAGGGCAACTGTCACGATCAATGACGAGGCTGTGGTAGCGGGTTGCGGTAAAGGGTTGGGGCAACTCTTGGAACACCCCCACACCACTGTGATAAATTTCTGAGGTTTTGCCGTGCATGAGGGTTGGTGCCAGCGTCACCATGCCGCCAAAAACTTCACCAATCGCTTGATGTCCCAAGCAAACCCCCAAGATGGGTAGTGTGCCAGCATAGGTACGGATCAGGGTTTCGGAAATTCCGGCGTCCGCAGGGCGACCCGGGCCAGGGGAAATCACAATACCCGCAGGGGCGAGGGCAGCGATCTCATCAAGGGTGATCTTGTCGTTGCGAAAAACCCGCAGGTCCGCAGCAATTGGGAACTCCTGCGCTAGCTCCCCTAAGTATTGGACAAGGTTGTACGTGAAGCTGTCGTAGTTATCAATAACGATAATCAAGGGAGAAGTGTCCTCATCATCTTCGATGCTTTGTCTTTTGATCCTACTACCCAAGGGGTTGAGGCAATGGTGCAGCTATGGTGTCAGGGACGCTGTTTTCCCTCGGTAGCAGCGGTGATCTTTGATAAAGATGGCACATTAGCGGATGTTGCCCATTACCTGCGGTGGGTGGCGATCGCCCGCGCTGCGAAAATTGCCGAGTACTTTCCTAATCTCAAAGCGTCGCTACTTCAGGCCTTTGGGGTGATTGGCGATCATCTCGATCCCACTGGATTACAAGCGGTGGGGACACGGCAGGAGAACCTGATTGCCGCCGCAGCCTTTGTGGCCACGCAGGGAATTCCTTGGATTGCCGCCTTAGAACGGGCGAATGCCGCCTTCGCTGAAGCAGACCGAGAATTTACTGCCAAAGCAGAGTTAACCCCACCCCTGCCGGGAGTAATTGAACTCGTGCAACGGCTGCATGAGCGAGGATGTGTGTTGGCGATGATCTCTAGCGATCGCAGGTCGGAAATCGAGGCTTTTTTAGATACCTATCACTTGAAGCCCTTTTTCCAATGCTGGCAGGGGGGAGATGAGCCACCCACAAAGCCCGATCCGCAGGTCTTCCTGAGGGTGTGCGATCGCCTTGGGGTGCGACCCGATCAAACCGTGGTTATTGGTGATGCCGATAGTGATGGCCTCATGGCACAGCGGGGGGGTGCAGCGGGCAGCATTGGTGTTACGTGGGGTTGGCAGCGGCCACTAGTACTCAACTACTGTGATTGCATCCTTGCCTCACCCTTGGAGATGCAGATTAGTGCTGACAAGAATGGGCTTTAGCCCGCCGCAAGCTGCTACGGTTTTAACCTAAGCAGTTAGGCGCTTTCTAATTTGCTAAAATTGAGTTGTTTCCACGTTCAGTTAGAGACGTGCAAACTATCTACAAAGTATCTGGGTCTCAGGTCAGTCCCAGTAGTTGGGGTTATGGCTCCCCCCATTGGGTTAAGCCCGATGTAGCTCAGTGTGTAACAACACTGAGAAGCCGCCGTCCCTTTAGGGAGTGCGGAGAGTCACTGAGAACGAATTAGACTCAGTGGTGATTGAGGGTTACTCGCAATTAGTCAAGCATAATTAAGGCGGTAGTGGAGATAAACCTCATTGCCCACAGGCAAGACATTAAGGAGCGTCAACCGCCCTGAGAAGGCAATCTCCTCTGGATAGAGGCTAGGGGCTGCCGACCCTAGGAAGAGGGGGCAGAGGGTCAACCACAATTCGTCAATGGCCGCAATCCGCAATAGGGAAGCGAAAAGCTGTCCTCCTCCCAAAACGGCCAAGGTTTGCACACTAGCCCCTTGAATATGCGTAAACGCCTGCGGCCAATCAATCTCCTCCACCCCAGCAGACCAACAGTGATCAAAGGCAGTGCATCCTTGCCAACGGCTGACACCTTTCTCGGTGGTCAGCAAGGCACGGCGAATCGGCTGGCGAAAGAAAGGGAGATTGAGATCGAATTCACCACTGGCGGAGCAGACAATTTGCAGCGGTTGGGGCGATCGCCCTTGGTGTTCGCGCTCAGCAATCAGATGGGGAGACTGCAGGCGCATCGCTGTCCCCCCCAAACGCAATGTTGTCGCCCCAAAGAGTACCGCATCTACCTGTGCCACCTGCTGTTCAAGGTGCTGAAAGTCATAGGCCGAGGCAATGCGCTGACCTAAAGCATCGGCACGAGCAAGGTGGCCATCTAAACTACTGGCCAAAACTGCGATTGTGTAGGGGCGAGAAATCGGCTGGAGCTGGCTCAAGGGATCATGACTTTTTCAGTCGCTGGCGCAGGCGTCTCATTGAGCAATTCTAGCCGTTGCTGGCTGACGGGATCACTGGGAAAAAAATTATCTCCCCCCTCTTGCACCAGTAGCTCCGTACAGGGGATCGTGTCGGAGAGAATTGCACTTGCCATCATGCCGCTGTGAACTTCCAGTTGTCCTGCCCGTGGCGATTCAAATACCAGTCGTTGCCCCGGAAAAACAACCCGCTCGAAATACCAGTTGGCAATATTTGTAATCCGCACCACCTGAATTTTGCTGGTGGCGTTGACATAACAGCAGAGGATGCGATCGCAACTATCGCTAGGGACGGGATCAAAGATTTGCGGCATAGGAAGTAATGGTTTGTTATAGGACGTGTCTTTACCCTTGTTAGCCTAACATTGCCAATTCGATACAGTTGTAAACTCAACTACAGGATGGACAGTTAATCCTTGCCTTGAGTTCCCGTGATCCCCTGCTGGAAAGGCGCAAATGTGTTAAAACCTAAACAGCGATAGAGATTTATTAAGAATTTAGCGTCTCCATAGATCTTGGGCTAGCCTATGTCCCCGCGTGTCCTCTACGTCCGTCTCCCCTGCAATCCCATTTTTCCCATTGGTGTCGTCTATCTTGCGGACTATATCCATAAGCAACTACCCAGTGTTGAACAACGCATTTTTGATTTAGGAACGGTGCCCCCCCTTGATTTTCGCCGTGCCCTTGCCCAAGCGATTGATGACTTTCAACCCACGCATCTTGTTTTTTCTTGGCGAGATATTCAAATCTATGCCCCTGTGGGGGGACGGGGCGGTAATCCACTGCAAAATGCCTTTGAAGTCTATTACGCTCGCAATCCCTTGGTGAAGTTACGGGGGGCGATCGGGGGTCTGCGGGTGATGAGTGCCTACTATGGTGAACTCTGGCGAAACCTCAATTTAATCCGTTTGGGACTCCACCACGCCAAGCGTCACCATCCGGAAGTCACGACCATTGTCGGTGGCGGTGCGGTCAGTGTCTTTTATGAACAATTGGGTTCTCAACTGCCCAAAGGCACCATTGTTTCCGTTGGTGAAGGGGAAACGCTGCTGCACAAAGTCCTCACGAACCAGCCAATTGCCGGCGAGCGTTGCTACATTGCGGGTGTTGAAAAGCCCCGCGATCGCCTCATCCATGAATGGCCAACCCCCATCGAAAAAACTGCCTGCAACTACGACTACATCGAGACCATTTGGCCAGAATTTGAGTATTACCTTCAGGGGGGCGACTTTTATATTGGGGTGCAAACCAAGCGGGGCTGTCCCCACAACTGTTGCTACTGCGTCTATACCGTGGTTGAAGGCAAACAGGTGCGCATTAACCCCGCTGAAGAAGTCGTCGCCGAAATGCGCCAGCTTTACGATCGCGGTGTGCGCAACTTTTGGTTTACCGATGCCCAGTTTATCCCCGCTCGCAAATTTATCCCCGACGCGATCGCCCTGCTGCGGGAAATCCTCAAAGCAGGCATGAATGATATTCACTGGGCAGCCTACATCCGTGCCGACAACCTCACCCCCGAACTGTGTGAGCTAATGGTGCAAACGGGGATGAACTACTTTGAAATCGGCATTACTAGTGGCTCCCAAGAACTGGTGCGGAAAATGCGCATGGGCTACAACCTGCGAACGGTGCTGCAAAACTGTCGTGATTTGAAAGCCGCCGGGTTCAACGCCCTCGTTTCTGTGAATTACTCCTTCAATGTCATTGACGAACGGCCTGAAACGATTGCCCAGACGATTGCCTACCACCGCGAACTGGAACGCATTTTTGGTGCGGACAACGTTGAGCCAGCTATCTTCTTCATTGGTCTGCAACCCCATACCCACCTTGAGGAATATGCCCTCGAACGCGGCATTTTGCGCCCTGGCTACAACCCCATGAGCCTCATGCCTTGGACCGCTAAGAAACTGCTTTGGAACCCCGAACCAATGGGATCCGTCTTTGGGGAAGTGTGCCTTGCGGCTTGGCGCCTTAATCCCAATGACTTTGGCCGCACCGTTATGGATCTACTGGAGGAGCGCTTTGGCCGTGCCCCCTTGGAAGAGGCCTTGTCTGCGCCTCTTGAGGAACGCCCTTTGGTGCATCGTTAAAAAAAGCGCAATAAAATGACCATTCCCCCTTAGAATGTTTCCTAGATCATTTCTGGCAATGAGTTAGTAAACAGAGGAAGGGATCAGGTGGTTAGAGTCGCTATCAATGGTTTTGGGCGCATCGGTCGGAACTTCATGCGTTGCTGGTTACAGCGGAAAGCCAATAGCAAGCTAGAGATTGTAGGCATCAACGATACCTCCGATCCCCGCACCAATGCCCATTTGCTGAAGTATGACTCGATGTTGGGCATTTTCCACGATGCCGAAATTAGCGCTGACGACGACTGCATTTATGCCGACGGCCATGCGGTTAAATGCGTGTCCGATCGCAACCCTGAAAATCTGCCTTGGAGCGCTTGGGGGATTGATCTGGTCATTGAAGCCACGGGGGTCTTTACTAGCCGCGAGGGGGCGAGCAAACACCTCAATGCCGGTGCGAAAAAAGTTCTGATCACTGCACCCGGCAAAGGCAATATCCCCACGTATGTGGTCGGGGTGAATCACCACACCTACGATCCCAGTGAAGACATCGTCAGTAATGCCAGTTGCACCACCAACTGCTTAGCCCCCATTGTCAAAGTGCTCCATGAAACCTTTGGCATTCAGCAGGGGATGATGACGACGACCCACAGCTACACGGGGGATCAACGCTTACTCGATGCCAGTCACCGCGATCTGCGGCGGGCACGGGCAGCAGCAATGAACATTGTGCCCACCTCTACGGGGGCTGCTAAGGCGGTCGGATTGGTGATTCCCGAGTTGCAAGGTAAGCTGAACGGGATTGCCCTGCGGGTACCCACCCCCAATGTTTCTGTGGTGGACTTTGTTGCTCAGGTGGAAAAACCCACCATTGCTGAGCAGGTGAACCAAGTGATCAAGGAAGCCTCTGAAACCACTATGAAGGGGATTATCCACTACAGTGAACTGGAGCTGGTGTCTTCGGACTATCGGGGTCACAACGCCTCCTCGATTTTGGATGCGTCCCTCACAATGGTGATGGGGGGCAATCTAGTGAAAGTGGTGGCTTGGTACGATAACGAGTGGGGCTATAGCCAGCGGGTTCTGGACTTGGCAGAGCACATGGCCGCTCACTGGGCTTAGTCGTTTCATTTTAAGGATTGGTTCGCAACTCACGATGCAAGATAAATCAATGTTAATGATTCCGGGGCCTACGCCAGTGCCGGAGTCAGTTCTTCTGTCCCTCGGTAAACATCCTATTGGCCATCGCAGCGGTGACTTTAGCGAGATCATGGCGGTGGTGACGGCAGGGTTGAAATGGCTGCATCAGACTACGAATGATGTGCTGATTTTGACCGCCAGTGGCACAGGGGCAATGGAGGCCGGGATCATTAACTTTCTCAGTGCGGGCGATCGCGTCCTTGTCGGCTGTAACGGTAAGTTTGGCGATCGCTGGGGGGAAGTGTGCGATGCCTACGGACTCAAAACCGAGCGCATTACCGCCCCTTGGGGACAGCCCCTCAATCCTGATGACTTCAAAGCCGCCCTCGAGGCGGACACGGCCAAAACGATTAAGGCGGTGATCATTACCCACAGTGAAACCTCAACGGGAGTGATCAACGATTTAGAGGCGATCAACCGCCATGTCAAAGCCCACGGCCAAGCCCTCATCATTGTGGATGCCGTCACCAGTCTGGGCGCGGTGAGTGTGCCCATTGACGAGTGGGGGTTAGATGTGGTCGGTTCTGGCTCCCAAAAAGGCTATATGATTCCGCCGGGGTTAGCCTTTGTCAGTGTCAGTGCCAAGGCTTGGGAAGCCTACAAAACAGCAACGCTGCCGAAGTTCTATCTTGACCTTGGCAAATACCGCAAAGACGCCGCCAAGAACACAACCCCCTTTACGCCACCGGTGAATCTCTTCTTTGCCCTGAAGACCGCACTGGAAATGATGCAAGCGGAGGGCTTAGAGAATATCTTTGCCCGTCACCAGCGCTTGATGCAGGCCACCCGTGCGGCTATGAAGGCGCTCAACTTGCCCCTCTATGCGCCGGATCACTGTGCCAGTCCCGCCATTACCGCTGTGGCACCCCAAGGGGTGGAGGCCGAAAAGATTCGCAGTCTGATGAAAAAACGCTTTGACATTGCTCTAGCAGGCGGTCAAGATCACCTCAAGGGGCAAATTTTCCGCGTGGGTCACTTGGGCTTTGTCAGCGATCGCGATATTTTGGCAGCCATCAGTGCTCTTGAAGCCGTACTTGGGGAATTGGGGTACAGCAACTTTAGTCCCGGCGCTGGGGTAGCCGCTGCCAGTCGTGTATTGACTACGGCCTAGGTGATGGAGCCTTGGTTACAGCCACCGGCAGTCCAGCAGGCACGACGCATTTGCGCCAGTTTTCAACGGTGGACAGGGCGATCGCTCCTGCCGGATGCTGCTGGGGATAATTTGGGCTTGGCGCAGCAGTTGTTCCACTGGTCACAACCGGTGCTGTCCCACGGCTGTGAAGCGGATCCCATCCTCAACTATGGCAACCAAGCCGCCCTTACCCTGTGGGAATTCCCCTGGGTCGAGTTGGTGCAACTTCCCTCGCGGCTGACGGCGGAACCCATAGCCCAAGAAGAACGTGCCAGACTTCTTGCTGAAGCAGCCCGCCAAGGCTATGCCAACAACTACAGTGGTGTTCGTATTTCTCGTTCTGGGCGGCGGTTTCGCATTGAAAATGCTTGGATTTGGACGGTTTTGGACGAGACGGGTACCTCCGTCGGACAAGCAGCAACGTTTGATCAATGGCAGTTCCTGTAGCATTGATCTAACCCCCCGCGTGTAAATTGCTGTACAAGGTTGTCCATGAAAGAACTCCTTGCCCATTGGCTGCATCAGGTTCAAGCCTTCCGCTATCATCGCCGCACGACGGAAAGCCTGAATCAATTGATTCAGATGCTGTATGCTGAATCCCATTTAAATGTTCCCTATGTCGTCTTGATTGTTACTTCCTGTGCGATCGCCACCTTTGGTTTGCTCTCCAACAGTGCCGCCGTGATTATTGGCGCCATGGTGATTGCACCCCTGATGCTCCCCATACGGGGCTTGGCTCTGGCGGCTCTCATTGGCGAGTTTAAGATGTTTTGGCAAGCGGCTCTTGCCCTGATTGTCGGTACCCTCATGGCCATTGGCATGTCTTGGACGATTGGCGTCATGGTGGGGCTTGAGGTCTATGGCAGTGAAATCATGGCACGCTCCCAACCCAATCTTCTGGATTTGGGGATTGCCGTAGCAGCCGGGGCGGTAAGTGCCTATGCGGTCGCAGAACCCCGCGTCTCAAATACCTTGGCCGGCACCGCGATCGCCGTTGCCCTGATGCCCCCCGTTTGTACCATTGGCCTCGGAATAGCACAGTTGAATACCAGCCTCAGTGTGGGAGCAACGCTGTTGTATCTGACGAACCTGCTGGGGATTACTCTAGCCTGTATGGTGGTTTTTGTGCTTGTGGGCTATATTCCCCTGCACAAAGGTCGGCGTCCCCTCACTATTGCGGCTGCCCTGACGGGTGTCTTGGTGATTCCCTTGGCCATTAGTTTTAGCCGCCTCATTGAGCAGGCACGCTTACAACATCAGGTGCGTGAAGCTCTGACGCGGGGAACACTGACCTTTCAGCGTCTTGATTTATTAGGAATGGAAACCAACTGGGTGAGTAATCCCCCCGTCGTGCGAGTCAATGTGCGTGCCCGCGAACCTGTGACTCCCAAGCAGGTCGCCCTCATGGAAGAGTTTGTCCAACAGCGGATGAATCGCCCGTTTCGTCTGGTGCTGCAAGTCTCAAATGTTGAAGAAGTAACCTCTGAGGCACCCTTGCCCTAGGTTTTTGGAGCATTCAGCCAAAATGTTAAACTATTAAGATTGCAGCCTAATGATATTTTGCCAACGCTTCACATCAACGCATGAGTGACTTTCTCCCCTACGCCTATCTCAATGGTCAGTTTGTTCCTTTTGCAGAGGCCAAAATTTCTGTGGCAACCCATGCCCTTCACTACGGCACCGCAGCTTTAGGAGGGTTGCGCGGTCTTCCCAATCCTGTTAATGCCAAGGAAATCCTGCTCTTTCGCCTTGAGGATCACTGTCGTCGCCTCAGTCGCAGTGCCCACTATTTGGGCTATGAATTGCCGACGAGCGAAATCAAGTCGAAGATTGTTGAATGGGTGCAAAAAAACCAACCCAGCGTGCCCTTCTATATTCGTCCTTTGGTTTATACTTCTGGCTTGGGCATTGCACCACGGCTCCATGACATTGAGAAGGATTTTCTCATTTATGGCATGCCCCTTGGCGATTACTTGTCAGCCGCCGGCGTCACCTGTCGCATTAGTTCTTGGCAGCGGCAGTGCGATCGCTCATTTCCCCTGCGGGGCAAGCTGACCACCTCCTATATTGTCTCGGCACTGGCAAAAACAGAGGCTGTTTCCTGCGGCTTTGATGAGGCGATTCTCCTCAACGATCAAGGGAAAGTCTGTGAAGCGTCGGGGATGAATCTCTTCTTGGTGCGGGATGGCCAACTGATTACGCCGAGCGTGGATCAAGATATTCTAGAGGGGATTACGCGCCGCAGTGTGATTGAACTAGCGCAAGCAGCCGGTGTCAAGGTGATTGAGCGCCCTGTGGATCGTACGGAACTGTTGATCGCCGATGAGGTATTTTTAACCGGCACGGCTGCGCGAATTGTGCCCGTCAGTCGGATTGAGACCTACACGCTGCCGAGCGATCGCCCCCTGACACGCCAACTGCAAAAACAATTACAGGCAATCGTTGAAGGCCGCGAGCCGCAGTATCGGCACTGGGTTGATGTCATTCCCCTCTAGCTCAAGGGTTCGTGAGCTGCTCAGGTGAGGTACTTACACAGGCTTAATTCAGTTCCTTTGGGATTCCAATAGACCTCATCAAAGATGGCATAGATCAAAAATAAGCCCCGACCACATTCACAGTCGGCGGCGGGCAATAACTCATCAGCGGTCTCAGAAACATTACTGGGGGGGGAGAAACCGTCTCCCTGATCCGTAATCACCCACCAGCATTGATCAGGAGAAAAGGTATAACGGACAGACACCAGCTTTTCAGGGTTGAGTTGATTGCCGTGGCGAGCCGCATTAACGAGGGCTTCTTGGAGGCCTAGCCTAATTTCATCTTTGTACTGGGGGGGAAGATCACTGAGTAGAATCTCTAGGATAGGTTGGAGAAAAAGTGTCGAGGGAAATGCTAGGGTTTGCCACTGAGGCGCAACGTACATTAACGTCATAGACGGCATAACCCGTGAAGGATAACTGGGCAGCGGGATACAGATCCGAGACTGGTGAGAGTCATTGGCGGATAACCGAACCCCTCTACCTTTAGCTTAGCAAGGGAGTTGTTGCTCGCACAACCGCTGCCTGTCCTGCCAATGGTTCAGTCCATTAGTGCAGGCGATCGCCAAAATAGCGGCGGTAAAGATCACAGCGCACCTTAGCTAAATTCCCCTCTAAGGTAATCAGTCCCAAACTGTGGAGCTTAAAGCCAACGGTGCTATCAACCACACTGCCGTTGTCTGCTTGCAGAATCTCCCTAAAGGCAGGCACGAGGTCTTCCTGCTGCTGGAGATGCCACCACTGTCGCCGCAGGTGATCGCGATATAACCCCGTTTCTGAGGCCGCATTGCTCATTAGCTCCTGCCATGTCAGGTCTTGGCGGGCGAGGTGATAGAGGCTCAGACGAATCAGATAGGGATGACCACCCACCAGGTGCTGAAGGTGTTGAAGCTGCTCCTCTGACAGACTCAGGCCGTGGAGGCGACACAACTCAGCAATTTGTTCTTGGTTGAATTCCGGCAGATCAATGGCTAAGCCAACGTTAAAGGGGGACTGATTAATGTCTAGGGGAATATAGACCTCGGTGCCATGAACCACAATTAGACGGAGGTTGCGCCAAATATCGCGGTTTTTGCCCTCTTCATGCCATGCCCGCAACAGGCCAAAGAAGTCACTGGCCACTTCCGGATATTCAAACACCCGATCCACTTCGTCTAGGCCGAGGACAAGGGGGCGACTCTCAAATTGCGTCCCCGGTTTTTGGCAATTGGGTAAGAGATACTCCTCAAAATAGGTGGTGCAGTTGTATTTACTGCCAAAAATGTCATCCCAATACTCATTGAGGCGGTTTTCTAGCCCTAATCGCCGCCCGACACTGGCACAGAGCCAGCGCAATAGTTTTTCTAAATCACTGAAGACTTGGGCATCTGCCAGTTGGAAACTGAGGGGAACAGTGCCATAGCCCTCTTGGGTCGCGCGGTAGAGGAGCCGTGCCATCAGTGAGGTTTTGCCCATTTGGCGGGGGGCTTTGATGCGAATCAGGGAGCCGGGTTGCAAGAGGGTTTCGCGACAGCGCTGCTCAATGGGGGGCCGCTCAATGTAAAACGCCGAGGCCACTTCCACTTGCCCTTCTGGGAGTTCTGGCTCAGCCACAGGAACCGGGGCACCATCACCGACCAATGTGCCCGTTTGAGCGGGTTCAGCAATGGTTTCTTGGGCGGCATCGCTACTGGTAGCCACAGGAGCTGTCGTTGCATTTACCAAGTCGAGAATCTCTTGCAGCAGGGTGTCGGTGTCCGCTGGCGATCGCCAGAAGCGCTGTTGTAGCCGATGCAGGTAGCCGCGCAACTCATAGTTCAAGGGCATATCCAGCGGAAAATTGACCCGCACAGGCAAGATAAAGGGACGGCGATCGCCCCGTTGGGCTTGCAACTGTTTGACGGTGCGGACTTCCTCAAGCACCATTTCACTTTGAGCCGCCGTTTGTGACAGCAACAGAACAAAGAAATCACACCGCTTTAGCTCCTGATCAATCCGCTGTGCCCATGCCTCACCAAGGCGGATACTTTGGCTGGCCATAAAGGGTTGGTGGCCCGCTTTTTGCAACACCTCTTGGAGCGCACTGGCCAACTGCAAATCGGTGCCGTCACTGGAGTGACTGATAAAAATATGGCGACCTTGGTTGGGAAGGGCGGCGGTGGCTGCCGGTGGAGAGGACACTGGTTTGGGTTCGGTGACTTGCGGCGGCAGTGTGGAAACAGGGGGTAGCGGACTGGGCGGCACTGGAGAAGCACCCACACCTGCCTTTGGCGATCGCCAGAGGTCTTGAACGGGAGTTTTGAGAAATTTGCCAAGCCGAAACCAAAAGGATTTGGGCACCTCCACCTGTTGCAGGCTGGCAAGGGCATCGGTAGCCGTGGCAAAGCGCTCGTAGGGGGAAGGATGAATCAGCTTATTGACAAACTGCACTAGGCGATCGCTCACTCGTTCAGCAGCTTGCCAACACCAACAGCCGTAGGGGTCTTGGGTGAGTTGCAGGGGGCTCAACCCCGTCAATGCCTGTACAGCCACCATCCCCAAGGCATAGAGGTCACTGGCCGGACGCGGACGACCTTGGGCTTGCTCGGGTGCCATATACCCTGGTGTGCCAATGGCGATCGTCTGCGGACTCGTCTCTCCCACCAAGGTACCGCCGCCAATGGAGACCCCCATTTCCTTCACAGCACCAAAATCAATCAGTACCAAGCGGTGATCCGATTGGCGACGAATCAAGTTGTCGGGTTTAATATCGCGGTGGATGACACCACATTGATGCACAAAGGCCAGAATGCCAAGGGCATCTTGGAGCAACTCAATCACCTGTGCTTCCGACCACGCACAGCCCGGCAACAATTCCTGCCGTAGGACTTGGCCCTCAATGAAGTCTTGGACAAGGTAAAACTCGTTGTCCTCCTCAAAGTAGGCAAGGAGGCGGGGGATTTGCTCGTGACTGCCCAGCCGCTCTAGAATTTGTGCCTCCCGCTGAAAGAGCGATCGCGCCAAAGGGAGAAACGCCGCATCCGTACGGGCAGGGCGCAGGTACTTAACCACACACTTGGCACGAATGGGGCGATGAACATCCTCAGCAAGAAACGTTTGGCCAAAGTTCCCAGCCCCCAAGACTCGAATCAGTTTATAGCGCCCGCCAAGGGTTTTCCCAATCATGATAATTGTCTTTCACCGGCTTCTCCTCGTTGATATATCTTGGCACAGCCCTTCCCTGCTCCACCATGACAGTGTTCCCAGCGGCTATTCAGCGGTAAAGACGGCGTACAACACAGGAGATAGAAAAACCAGCCCTGCACCCCCAGAAATTACAAAGGACGAGATAAAACGACTCGTTGTCGTTACCGCAGGATCAATAAATAGACTGATCAGAAGGCTCAGCAGGAAACAGCCCATACTCCCTAGGATCGGAAAGAGGGCGGTCATGATTGCTGCCTGTTTGGTATCGGCATCTTGGATGAAGCTAATCCTAAAAAGGAGCAGCGCAGTGACCACTAGCCAAGGCAGGATAGCTCCCAAGGGGACAGCCCAATAGCTCCAGAGGGAGATGCGCCGCCAATGGGCAATCAAGGTCAACCCTAGCGCCCCAAGGAGGAGGAACAATAGCAGCAACAGGAGTGAACGATTAGAGGCCATCAAAATACTCCCTGTACAACGATGAGGTTCAGGAAACGGGGGCGATCGCGCTGGAATTAACAGCGACAACAATGGCAGTATTCAGTAACTGATAGAGGGCATCCGATAGAGTTTCGTATTCCGTTTGGCTGTCACCACTAAAGGTGAGATCATTCCACGACCCCATGCCGCCAAAGACCCAAGCCACCTTTACAGCACTCAGGAGTTGTTGGCAAATTTCGGCTAAGCGACTCACTGGCCAAGGCGTTTCCTCCTCAGTAAGTGAACCACGGCTGCTCAGCATTTGTCGGGCAAGGTCAAAACCACCTCAACTAACCAGTGGCCACCGCCGCCGGGAAAGACAACCGCTATGCGATCGAGAATCTCTGGATTCTGGGAGGCTTCGTAGAATAACTGCAAAGCTTCAGCCCCCTCCCCCCGCAGGCGTTCCAACCAAGTCACAGGGTCAGGGGCATAGGGAATTTCCCGCCACGAGGAATCCTCTTTGCGCAGATCAAGAAACGTCACGGGTTGGGAGAACTCCAATTTCTCCCTTGAGCATTCATTGGCAGCAATTGCCCCTAGGACAGCATTTCCCCAAAGAACCAGATGGACATCTTGGGCGATGGATTCTTGCATTTTGCACCTGCCACTGGGGGAAAGGGGGCTTTATAGCGTTAGCGGAATAATTTGACCAAAGAGGCCAAGGCTCCAGACGGTTTGAATTGGCAGTTCGGTGACAAAGAGGGTGGCAACGCCAAGATTATAGGATTGGGTGTTGTAGGCGATGTAGCGTTCAATGTCTTCTGCTGGGCTGGATTCCAGTTGATCGCAGACTTCCAAAGCCACCATGGCGATCGCGCTATCGCGGTTGATGATCTCTGGGCACACCTGAGTCAAAAGGAAGGTGTTTATTTCTCCTGCGGCACGGCGTTGATAGTCAGCAGGGGTGGGATTGGTGACACAGGCCGCAATAATCCCCAAGAGCAAGAAGGCGCCACCCCCCCACCAGAGAGGGCGTGCCATGACTTGGGCAAGGAGAGGCACTTTCATAGGAGAGTTCTTTATGCTATGCTAGAAGACTAGCTTAGGAAGCATGGCGAGCGTAGCCAAGTGGTTAAGGCAGTGGATTGTGGTTCCACCATTCGTGGGTTCGAGTCCCATCGCTCGCCCTTTATTCTAGTGGATGATGTACCGAGCGGGTGTATCCGTGACACGACGGCTACTGTGGGGATGTCTTGTACTGTTGTTGAGCCTGCTGCTGGTTGCCTGTGGCGGTGATGGGCCTCGCCAAGGGGATGACAGTATTGTCATTGGTACCACGGCTCGCCTGCGCACCCTAGACCCCGCTGATGCCTACGAAAATTTAGCGGGACTGCTGCTGTTGAATTTGGGCGATCGCCTCTATAGCTACGAAGGCAAAGACCTTATTCCTCAACTGGCCACAGCTCTACCTGAAGTGAGTGAGGATGGCCTCACCTACCGCATTCCCCTGCGACGGGGGGTTCGCTTCCACGATGGTACGCCGTTTAATGCAGCCGCCATGGCCTTTTCCCTTGAGCGATTTATGAATAGTGGGGGCCAACCCGCGTCCCTCTTGGCCGGGCGCGTTAAAGAAATTCAGGCGATCGCTGAGGACGTGCTGGAAATTCGCCTCAAGGAACCCTTTGTGGCTTTTCCCCATTTGTTGGCCTTTAGTGGTCTGTGTGCCGTTTCTCCGACAGCCTATGGTGCAGCGGGCGATCGCTTCTTGCCGACGCAATTTGTGGGCACTGGTCCTTACCGTTTAGCCGCCTACAGTACGGATGGGGTGCGCCTTGAACCCTTTGCTGACTATTGGGGCACCAAACCCGACAATGCTGGGATCCGCTTGCAAATCTTCTCCAGTAGTGCCAATCTCTACAATGCCTTCCGCACAGGGGCTGTCGATGTGGCGATCGGTGCGCTCGATCCCAATCAAATTCGTGCCCTCAAGGCTCAAGCGGCAACAAAGCACTGGCAAGTCATTACCGGGGCAGGCAACGCTGTCACCGTCTTAAGCATTAATTTGCGCCAACCCCCTTGGGATCAATTGGCAGCGCGGCAGGTTTTGGCGGCCAGTGTCAATCGTCAACGCCTCGCGGAACGGGTCTTTTTGGGGGAAGCAGAACCTCTGTACTCGCTGGTGCCGAGTTTATTTCCTGTGAGTGAACCGATTTTTCGCGATCGCTATGGAGACGGCGATTCGAGCCAAATAGACCACTGGTTGCAGAACACGACCATTTCACCGCAGCAACCCTTGGTGGTCAACCTTTGGTACCGTGCCAATGTTCCCAGTAATGTGCTGGCAGCAACAGTTCTTAAAGCTTCCCTAGAGCGGGATCTGGGCGATCGCGTTCAAGTGCAATTGGACAGCGCCGACTCCGCCACCATCTACCGCAATTTAGAAAGTGGCGCGTATCCTTTGGTTTTGCTCGACTGGTACGGTGATTTTTACGATGCCGATAACTACCTTGAACCTTTCCTGAGTTGCGATCGCGGTTCTCTGGAAACAGGCTGTGAAAGGGGTGCTAGTGCGGCGTGGGGATCCTTTTTCTACAGTCCTGAGGCCAACGACCTCATTGTTGCTAGTCGCCGTGAGGCCAATCCCCAACGCCGTGGGATACTCTTGCGTCAGCTTCAGGAACTCAATGCCGAGGCTGTGGCCTTTTTGCCCCTGTGGCAGAGTGAAACCACCCTCTTTGCCCAACCCCAGTTGCGTGGGTTAGCCCTTGATGTCAACCAGCTCTTTGCCTTTGCCCCTCTGCAGAAAGCGCCAAAAGAACAATGAGTCCCCGCAAGCAACGCTTGGATAGTCTTCTTGTGGAGCGGCATCTGTGTGAGAGCCGCCAACAGGCACAACGTTGGATTCGCGCTGGGGAAGTGCAGGTGAACCATGTCCCCATTGATAAGCCAGGCACGCTGGTGGCGGTGGATGCCACGATTCAGGTGAAGGCAAAATCTGCCTATGTTTCGCGGGGGGGTGAAAAACTTGCCCATGCCCTAGGGGTCTTTCCTGTGGTGGTGCGCGATCGCGTGTGTTTAGATGGCGGTATTTCCACAGGCGGCTTTACGGATTGTCTGCTGCAAGCGGGCGCCAAATTGGTCTATGGCATTGATGTTGGCTATGGCCAAGTGGATTGGAAACTGCGCCAAGACCCCCGCGTTATCCTCAGGGAACGCACCAACCTGCGCTATCTCACCCCCGTTGATCTCTACACTGACGATGCGCTCCGCCCCGATCTGGGGGTAGTGGATGTCTCTTTTATTTCCCTGACTAAAGTTTTACCCGCCCTATGGGAATTACTGCTGCCGCCGCGAGAGCTAATTGCCTTAATTAAGCCGCAATTTGAAGTGGGGCGCGATCGCCTCGGCAAACATGGTGTGGTGCGCGATGCCAAGGCACGTCAAGAAGCGGTAGATCAGGTGATTGCAGCCGCCGAAGCGTTGGGGTGGCAGTGCCACGGTGTGACTCCCTCGCCGATTTTGGGGCCTGCGGGCAATCAAGAGTTCCTCGCCTATTTTTCCTGTCGTGCTGTGGAACATGCTTCCCTAGAAAGCAAGATGGTATCATCATCCTGACAAATCCTGACAAAAATGACGGCTTTTCGAGAATGCAGCAAGTGGCACCGTTTATTCCCCCTTGGGCAAAATGGCTCAATAGCCTCTTTTTGGTGTGCCTAGGACTGGGCATTCTTGCCTTTTGTGGCTATCTCTATTACTTTCGGGAGACGTTGATACTGTACGCGCCGTTTCTCCTTCAGGCGGCAATTACGACGTTTTTGATCTCAGTCTTTAGTTTGCTCTTGGCGGTGATCTTGGGGGCGATCGCCACCTGGGCGAGGTTGCATCCTGTGCCGCCATTGCGCTGGCTGAGTACAGTTTACATTGAATTTGTGCGCGGTACCCCGACCTTGGTGCAACTGCTGGTGTGGGGTTTTGGCATTGGTGGCCTCTTGAGTCAATTGGGGTTTGATCCTCGGCAAATTGCCTTTGATGTCATGACCGTGCTGCAAAGCAACCGCTTGGTGTCGCCGCTTTTTAACTACATTTTCTACGGCATTCTTGGCTTGGGCTTTAACTATGGTGCCTATTTGAGTGAAGTCTTTCGCAGTGGCCTAGAGGGGGTTCCCAAGGGACAAACAGAAGCCAGCCTCAGCCTTGGCCTCTCGGGTCGGCAAACCCTATGGCGGATTATTCTGCCCCAAGCCATTTTGATTATCCTGCCCCCCTTTACCAATAACTTCATTACGCTGATGCAGGACTGCGCTCTGTTGGTGGTGATTGGTGTGCCCGAATTGCAAAACATGACGAGCACCTTTGCCAATCCCATTACCGATCCGCAGCGGAAGCTCTTTGTCTACGTCTTGGGTGCGATGTTCTACTTTGCCCTCTGTTTCCCTCTGTCACGGCTCTCCCGCTTCCTTGAGCGACGGTGGCAGCGATCAGCTATTTCATAATCAAAACCGTTATGAGTATGATATAGTAAGCATAGCTGTTAAAAAATGTGAACAGCCCTATTCAACCTGTCGTAGTTAGGAGTACGAGGTTTTCTATGTCTGACTGTCTGCGTGTTGGTCAGCCCGCCCCGGATTTTGAAGCGGTTGCTGTTTATGACCAAGAGTTCAAAACCGTCAAGCTCTCGGACTATCGCGGTAAGTACGTTGTTTTGTTCTTCTATCCTTTGGACTTCACGTTTGTCTGCCCCACGGAAATTGTCGCCTTTAGCGATCGCTACGATGAATTCGCCAAACTGAACACCGAAATCCTTGGCGTGTCTGTGGATAGCCAGTTCTCCCACTTGGCTTGGACGCAAACCGATCGCAAAGCTGGCGGTGTCGGCGATCTCAAATATCCCTTGGTGTCTGACCTGAAAAAAGAAATCAGCACCGCCTACAATGTGCTGACCGAGGAAGGGGTGGCACTGCGCGGTCTCTTCATCATTGACAAAGAAGGGATTATCCAACACGCAACGATCAATAACTTGGCCTTTGGCCGCAGCGTTGATGAGACCCTGCGGGTGCTGCAAGCTATCCAATATGTCCAAGCTCACCCCGACGAAGTCTGCCCCGCTGGCTGGCAACCCGGCGACAAAACGATGAACCCTGACCCTGTCAAATCCAAAGTCTATTTTGAAGCGGTGGGCTAATTGCCCCTCTTTCTCAGACTGATCCGTGCGCCGAACCTGCCCTTGGGGTGGGTTCTTTTTTGTCTCGCCAAGACCCGTGGGAAAACGTTAGGGTGAGAGAGGAGGCCTTTTGCCGAATAGGGAGGCAAACATGACGGTCGATCGCCGCCTAATGCAAGCTGTAGAAACACTGGGGTACCGAGTTACCGCAGGGGATGTGGCGGGTACGGTGGGATTACCGCTGCAAACGGCTGAAAAAGGATTAATGGCCTTGGCTGCCGATGTTGGTGGAACACTGCAAGTGGCCGAAAGCGGGGATATTGCCTACGTCTTCCCGAGAAATTTTCGCAGTATCCTGCAAGCAAAATACTGGCAACTGCGGCTACGGGCGGTGGCGCAGCGGGTTTGGGGTGTTGTTTTCTATCTGATTCGCATTTCCTTTGGCATTTTTCTCATTGTTTCGATAGTTCTGATTTTTCTGGCGATCGCCATCATTTTGATTGCCCTTTCCAGTCAAGGGCGAGACGGTGACGATCGCGGCCAAGGCAGCTCTTGGGGGGGCGGTGGCATCAATTTTTGGGTCTTTCCCGACTTTTGGTATTTCTTTGGCGATCCCTCTCCCCAGCGATCGCGCCCTCGGTCACAGGACAATGGCGAGGAAATGAACTTCTTTGAGGGGGTCTATTCCTTCCTCTTTGGCGATGGTAATCCCAATGCCGACCTCGAAGAACGCCGCTGGCAACTCATTGGCCAAGTAATCCGCAACAATGGCGGGGCGGTCACCGCAGAGCAAATTGCCCCCTATCTCGATCTAGAAACCGATCCGGGGGACGATGAGTGGTATATGCTGCCGGTGCTCACCCACTTTAATGGTCGCCCCGAAGTCACGGAGACAGGGCAGATTATCTATCGCTTTCCTGAGTTACAAACGACGGCTCAAACTCCCAAAGGGCAACGGCAGACGCTGCCCCCCATCTTGGAAGAGTACCGCTGGCGCTTTAGTCGGGCACCCGCGTGGCAAATTATGGTGGCTATTGGCTTGGGCTGTGTCAATCTGATCGGGGCGCTGATGCTCTGGTACCTCTTGGGGGATGGGGCGATCGCCCAAGAACTGGGGGGTCTCGTGGCCTTTGTGGCCTCGATCTTTTGGATTTTGCTGGGCTATGGCATTGGCTTTTTGGGCATTCCCTTGGGGCGGTACTACTGGTTACTGTGGCAAAATCAACGCATTCGCGATCGCAATGCCCGCCGTTACCACTACGCTAATATCCTAGCCAATCCCACACCGCAGTTGCGTGCCAAATTACGGGCGGCTCAAGCCTATGCCCAGCAGTGGCAAATCCGTGAACAGGATGTCATCTATCGCTCAGATCAGGATTTAGTGGAGCAGGAACTTGCCCAATCGGAAGCCATCGATCGCGAATGGTTACGCCGACTGGAATCAGAGTAGATCATGACCCCCTCCGCTCGACGCCCAGCGGCTGCCACAGGAGATCTCGAGGCCATTCAAGCCCTCCTAGAAGCGGCGCTTGCCCCTAAGGGAATTGCAGTGACCGTAAACCAGCGGCGTGAATGTCTCTTGTTGCGCCTCCAGTGTCCAACAAGTGTTCCGGCTGCAATTGTGCTCACGCTACTCGCTCGCGAACTGATCCACTGGCCAAGCTATGCCCACAGCAGCATCCTGATCACAGCCTGCCAAGACAGCCATGAACTCTGGGAAGAGGTGCTTGATCTCACCAGTCGCCATGAGCTACAACGCCTTGCCAAGGGGGAGCATCTACGTCAGACTCTCCCCGTCCCTTCTCCTCCTCGCAAGGAAGAGTTTGGCATTCCTGTCCAACCCCTTAGCCCCAAAGATTGGCAAGTGATCGCGGCGGGGTTGGGTCTATCGCTCCTTCTCCTTGCGTCAGAGCAGGTGACGTTTTTGCTCAGTCCGCTGATTACCCTTGTCCACGAAATGGGTCATGCAGTGATGGCGTGGCTCTTTGGCTATCCCGCGGTTCCCGCCTTTGATTTTCGCTACGGTGGTGGCGTCACGCTCCATGGCGATCGCGCAGGCGGCCTTGTCCTGCTCATTTATACGGGATTGCTCGCCTTGGCCTATTTCTACCGTCACAATCGGCTGACCCTGATTTGCCTTGCGGTCTTTACGCTGCTTTATACCCTTGTGGCCTTTAGTCCTGTCCATGAAATGCTCTTTGTGGCGATGGGGCATGGCTTTGAACTCATTTTTGCCGTCATTTTTCTCTACCGTGCCCTCAGTGGTTGGGGCTGCCGCTACCCGATTGAACGTCCCCTCTACGGGATGGTGGGGTTTTTCATTGTGTTTTTTAATATGCGCTTTGCTTGGCAGTTGCAGTTTAATCCCATGTTTCGGGAGATGTACCTGATGGGTAAAGGGGGCATTGATCACGATTTTGTTCGCTTGGCTCGCGATTTTCTGCACACTGATTTAGCAACGGTGGTTGGCCTCTATGGCTTTTTCGTCGTTCTGACACCGGCGATCGCCTTCCTGCTCTATCGTTATCGCCAGCTCATGCTGTACCTGTTCATTCGCCTCTTCATCTCTGAGGGTTGAAGGCTACGCCCCTTGGCCACCACCGCAGGAACCAAACTGGGGGAAGATAGATATGGCCAACCATTGGAAATTGCTCAGAAATGTCCCTGACCGTTGGGGCGATCGCCCCCCCCTTTGAACTGGCGGATGCTACGGGTGAGCCGGTGCGCTTGGCTGACTTTCAAGGCCAGTGGGTGATTCTCTACTTTTATCCCCGTGACAATACCCCCGGCTGCACTAAAGAAGCTTGTGCCTACCGCGATGTCAGTGCCACTTTGGGCGATCGCAACGTCGTTATCCTCGGCATTAGCCCCGATAGTGTTGCCTCCCACGCCAAATTTCAGCAAAAGCTTAACTTGCCCTTTCGTCTGCTGGCAGATGTGGACACCAGCGTTGCCCAAGCCTACGGCAGCTATGGCCCGAAAAAGTTCATGGGCAAGGAATACCTCGGTGTTTATCGGGATACGTTTCTCATCGATCCCACGGGCAAAATTGCGGCTATTTATCGGCGGGTGAAGCCCGATGCCCATGTGGCACAAGTGCTGGCGGATCTGGAGCGGCTGCAAGCGTGAACGGGTTTTGGCGAGTTGTCCGTTTTTTCCTAAAGCGATTTTGGCGGCATCCCTTTGTGGCGGTGTCGGTGATTGCCTTGACAGCGGGCGATCGCTTGATTTTGATCCAACGCCGCGATACCGGCCAATGGTCACTGCCGGGGGGCATGATGGACTGGGGAGAAACGATTCTCGATACAGGTGCCCGCGAACTGGCGGAAGAAACAGGGTTGCGCCTCAAGAGCTTTGAAGGCCTAGTGGGGGTTTACTCTGACCCGAAGCGAGATCCCCGTGTCCATGCCGTGTGTATCGCGATCGCTGCCCGCGTTGTCGGTGAGCCGCAGGTTTTGGATGTCAAGGAAGTGCGTGCAGTACAAGCCTTTCCCCTAAGTGACCTCCCCTTAGCCGATCTAGCCCACGACCATGCCCAACAGTTACAGGACTATTTGAGTGGACATCTAGGATTGACATGAACACCAAAGCCAGATTGTTAAGTCTTATTTAACGATATGACACTTTCGTTTAATAGAGCCTAGGCTTATTTAACAAAACACAAATAAGCCAACCAACTATGCGGCGTGGGCTAACAGGACAGTATGCAACAACCCAAGTAGCCGGGGAGCAGGTACAAGCTTTTATTCCCTTCCCCCTACCCCCCAAGCCTGCACTGGAGCTAGACGCTTCTCGTCAGCAGTTGCTAGAACGGGCAACCTTAGCGTTGGGGCGATTGGACAGCATCAGCCTACTTTTACCTGATCCTGATCTTTTTTTGTACTCCTATGTGCGCAGAGAAGCCGTTCTTTCCTCTCAAATTGAGGGTACACTTATCTCATCGTGAGGAGACGCCCACCCCATAGAACCGATAAAGAATCATTGGGTACCGTTGTACATAGGATTGACTTAAGCACTCAAGAAGTTCTGCAAGATGGGACGCCGCTTCCAAACAATGAGCAGCGAAAAGTAGGGCAGGGTTAACTCTGGATAGTTCGTTAGGGGGGTGTAGATTTGCTGTTGCGGCGTTGTTGCCCAGCTCACCACTGCTGCCTGTTCCAAGAGGTGGTGTTCCTTGAGCCAATGCCAGACGTGGCCATAGACCGATCGCACCTTCATTAAAACCACCACCTCCGCCCATGCCCACACCCGCTCGAGGTCATCGCCGTGGTACATCGCTGGCAAAATCGCTAGGCGATCGCTCCCCAAGGTCAGGGGCATCCCTAAACTGGCCGCTGCTGCCAAGGGCGAGCAAACCCCCGGAATCACCTCAATCGCAATATGGGGGTCAAGGCTCTGGACGGCTGCCGCTAGATAGGAAAACGTACTGTAGAAACTGACATCCCCCTCAGAGACAAAGACGACATCAGTGCCCTGAGCGAGGTAGGCATAGACTTGCTCGGCTGCCTTTTGCCATGCCTGTTCTAGAACGTCTTCTGCAAGGACATAGGGGAATTCGAGGGGCAGATAAATTTGCTGCGGTTCTTTGTAGGGGGAAATGATCTCCTCGGCAATGCCGCGCCGTCCCTGGAGTCCCGCAGGAAAAGCAATCACCCTTGCTTGCTGTAGGTGTCGCCAACCCTTGAGGGTAATGAGTTCGGGATCGCCGGGGCCTACGCCAATGCCGCAAAGGGTGGCCATTAGCCCCATCCCCACCAGTGCCCCAGTTGATAGACACTGCCACTCACCACCCAGGCCATCACCAAGGCATAGAGGGTGGCAAAAATTGTAAACTGCCCGCGTTTTGATTCACTCCAGAGGGTGGCAAGGGTGCTGAGACAGGGAGTGTACAGGAGAGTAAAAAGCATAAAGCTGTAGGCTTGCAGGGGCGTTAAATCTTGGGCGATCGCCTGCTGTAACGAGGTACCCGAAAGGTGATAGATCACTGCCAACGCGCCAATCACAATCTCCTTGGCCACAAAGCCGACAATGAGGGCGATCGTCAGGGCAGGTGTAATGCCCACCGGTGCCAAAAGCGGCTGTAGTGCTGTCCCCAGTTGACCCGCCCACGTTTCTGGACTTGAGGGCGTTGCATTCAGGGGCAAATGGGTCAATGCCCACACCACCAAGACACCCATCATAATGAAGCCCGTGGCTCGCGAGAGAAAATGCCGCACCTCGCCCCACGCCCGCAGAAACACCTGTCGCCCCGTTGGCCAGCGATAGGGGGGCAACTCCAGCAAAAAGGGATCGGTGTTCGGGAAATAGCCCTGAAAACAGAGGGCAGTGAGCAAGGCCGCCAGAATACTCCAGCCATAGAGGGACAGCAGGACGGCTGCGCCCCACTGCGGGGGAAACAAACAGGCAATGAGAAACACAAACACCTGTAGCCGCGCTGAACACAGGGAAAAGGGAATGCTCAGCATCGTCAGCAGCCGCAGCCCCGGCGAGCGAATAATGCGGGTGGCCATCAGGGCAGGGACATTGCAGCCAAAGCCCATCAAGCTGAGGACAAAACTGCGGCCATCTAAACCCAAGCGTGCCATCAGGCCATCCATCAGGTAGGCGGCACGGGCAAGGTAGCCACTGTCCTCAACGATCGCCATCACAATAAAGAAGATGGTGACTAAGGGCACAAACGCTGCCACCGTGGTCATACCGCCATAGATGCCCTCAATCAGCAAACTACTGAGCAAGGGGGGCAGTCCCGCGAGGAATGGCTCCAGCACCTGTCCCTGAAAGGCTTCAAAGGTATCACTGAGCCAGCCTTGAACCCCTAGACCCAGCACCCATACCACTTGAAAGACAAGGTATAGCCCCGCAAAAAAGAGGGGCAGGCCCCATAGGGGGTGTAGCAACCAGTGATCCAACTGCTCTGTCAGTCTGCGAACGGTGCGACTGGGAAAAGTGACGGTGCCGGCCAGTAGGGGCGCGATCGCCCCCGGTTCAATTTCTGGCAACGTTGGCTTAAAGAGCGGGTCTTGGGGAATGGGAGCCTCCTTGAGGGCATGGCAAATCGTTTCGTAGGCCTCCCAATAGCCACCACCATATTTGGCACTGAGAGCAACGACGGGCACCCCAAGGCGATCGCTCAATTTCTCGGTATCAATCTGAATCCCCAGTTGCCGCGCTTCATCGGCCATATTCAGGAGCACCACCATGGGTAGTCCCCAAGCCTTGACCTGAAGGGCTAAGCGCAATTGATGCTGAATCTGACTGGCATTGAGAATCACCAACACCAGCCGCACCGGCACCCGCTGGAAAAACTCACGCACAATGGTTTCATCGGCAGCCGTCCCCGCCAGATCGTAGATGCCCGGCAAATCCACCAGTTTAACCATTTCACCATTGAGGGAAATCTCGGCTTCTGCTAAGTCCACCGTAATCCCCGGCCAGTTGCCTACATGGGCACGGGCGGCGGCAATGCGATTGAAAAATGTGGATTTACCGGTGTTCGGGAGGCCGAGAAGGGCGATCGTGCTGAGGGTCATGGGCGCGGCTGTGAGGATTGCAGTTCAAAGGTACCCGTGTCGCCATTATTCAGTAGAATCAGCAGACGACTCAGGAAGCGGCCATCCTCTAATTTATACATATCAAGGTTGTAGCCTAGGCGTTGACACAGGTTAAAGCAGACTTTGAGGTGTCGTCCGGGGGGCTGATCAAGGCTGGAGGGGGCAAGCCAGTCGAGATGTTCGAGTTGGTGTAGTTTAATGAGTAACTGTGGCTCTACTTCCCCATTGTCGGTGATTGACAGTTCCAGCCAAGACTGCATTTTGCCCCCCTGACCCATGCCTTCAATTTGTTGGCACCAGATGTCAATACGGCCTTGGGAGGGCGATCGCTGGCAGGCAAAAAGCAGCAATTCATAGAGGATTAACTCCAGCTTGCTAATGTCACCATTGAGGGTGAGGACAGGTTGATTGTGAACTTGAATCCACAGTTGTTTGCGCTGCTTCCAATTTTCGATGCGATCCATCACTCGCTTGAGGAGCACCGCTAGGCCTGCTGTGTCAGTCGTCTTGTCCAGTTGCCATACCTCATGACTCAAGAGGGGATGGAGGGATTCCAACTGGGTTTGCAGGAGTGTGCCCAAGCGTCGCAGCAGTGGATCCGCCTGAGGGTGCTGCTGAACCCATTGCGTCAACTGATTGCAGAGACCTGCAAGTTGACTATAGACCTGTTCAAGGCGACGGTGCTTGTACCAATTGAGGGTTTCAAGGGTTTGCCAGCCTTGGGTGAGCATTTGAATAAGGGAGGTACTGCGGTGTGCCCAAGCCAAATGGTTGACAAGGGTAATGAAGGCCTCTAGGTGCAAGGTGGACCACAGGCGATCGCGGCGATCGGCAACAATCAGGACGCCGGAAGGTTCATATTCTGGGTCGGTGCGCAGGGCAATCGCCAAAATTTGGCCAATCTCCGGCCCTGACAGCCACTCCCGCGTACGCGGATCTAGTTCTGCTGCTGTGGTCTGAATCAACCAAGCGTAGGGATTGCTGGTGACATCAGCTTGGGAGGCCATCAGGGCACTGTGGATCAGCGGATCCTCATAAATGGCAATCTCGGCCTCGTTACGAATGGCAAATTTGGGATGGCCGGGGGGCGGCGCCACAATCGAACCAACCGTCTGACCGGGTCGCCAAGTCACTAAGGCCACAAGGGGCACCTGCATCAAGTTCATTAGTTGCTGCAAGCCCGTCAGTTCAATGCGCTCGAGGTTTTGGGTGCGTTGCAGTGCCGTCAGACCCGCCAACATCGCCGATCGCACCTGCTCCTGCTGTGTATTAGTGTTTTGCAGTTGCCACTGATGGCTAATGAGGCCAAGGGTGCGCGCCACTTCTTGTATCAGGGTTTGCTGACTTTTGCCCCAAACTGTGGGTTCAGTGCGCCCCACCAACAGCAGTGCCTCCAAAGAATGGCCCGGGGTGGTGGTTGCCACCAGAAGAGACTGGATATTCAGCTTGCCGAGAACCTCTTTCCAAGAGTAGAGGCGCAGTTCATGGCTGTAGTCCTCAAGAGCAATGGCTGTTGTTGCCGTTTCCAGCAGTTGCCAATCCATTTTTTGTAGTGGCGGGAAGGGCGGATGGCGATCGCGTCCCCGGGGCGCTGGATACTGAAATAGGACATCAAACGCTTGAGTCAGCGAGTTATAGGTTAGCAAAAAGACCCACTGTGCCCCTAAATCTGCCGCTAACTTTTCGCCCGCATGGTGGAGCACCCGCTTCCAGTCCTGCTCATCACAGATGGCTTGGGCCAACTCACTCACCAAGCTTTGGGCATGCTGGGTCTGTGCCAAGAGGTGTTCGAGGCGTTCAGTGGGGGCTGCCAAGGCCAACAGTTCTGCGGTAACTTGGAGGAGTTTCTTCTCGTTGTCATTCCAAGGGTAAGGCTCACTGCGCTCGAATGTGAGAAAGCCCACGACATCGGTGCCCACTAAAATTGGGGTTGCCACAAGGGCGCGGCAATTCAGCATTTGCATCAGCCGTAAGGGTGCGGTGGCACTAACCACACTTTGACTATCGCTGACGCTCACGGTTTGGCCGCTGCTAAGGGCAGTATAACAACCTGCCAACTCCTGCTGTGTAATGGCTAAGGGTTGCCGCTGGCTCTCGCGGCTCTGGGGTTTACCAACGGTGTAACTGCGCCGCCGATAGAGGGGTTGCTCCAAATCTCGCCAAAAGAGGCTGGTACGTTGAGGTTGACAAAATTGGTGCACTGCCAGCAACAGAGCTTCAATGCGTTGACCCAAACTAGGGGCACGGCTGGCCTCCTGAAGCAGATGGCGTACGGGGTCATCACTGGTAATCGTGGGAGCAGCCGCTTGCTTTGCTTCTGGTGCCGCTTTCGTTGCTTGCGTCGCTGTTAGGCGTTCCAGTTCTGCGCCAAGGGCACTCACCAAGAGGCTCATGTGAGCCAAATCATCCCCCCGCAGGGTATCGCCCCATGTGGTGGAACCGATCATGAGAATGCCGAGGGGTTGACGATGGCGGATAATGGGATAGATGGCCGTGCCTTGAATGCCCAAACGGGTGGCGGCTTCCCGCAACTCTCCTAGACGTGCTTCCTCCTTGAGACTGGGCAAACTAATCGGCTTGCGGTTCATCAATACCTGATCGAGAAGGCTACCGGCGGCAAGGGTCAGTTTCTGCTTGAGGAAGGGATGATCACCAACGGGCGTGGTTCCCCCTTGGCCAATGAGTTGTTTGGCGGCTTCATTATATAGTCCCAACCAGACAAAGGACATGCCGAGGGTTTCTTGGACAAAGCTCACCAAGGGAGCAATGAGTCCGCCAATTTGCTCTTGCTGTTGTAACTGTTTGATGGTGTTGACCAGTGCCGCCAAAGCGGGGCTGACCTTCGAGGATTTGGCAGAGGTCATAGGGGCGATCGCAACCGAGAAGGATGTCTTCTATTCTAAACTTTGCCCCTCCGCAATCCTGTGCTGCAACTCACAGCAGGCAAGGAGAAAGTCTGGGGGCACAGGGGCAGGCCATGTCCCCTCAACTCGGCGATCGCCCAACACAATCAGATGCAGGCTATAGGCATGGGGATAGCCCTCCAATTCCAAGTGCACAGCGTCGTTGCTGCCACTGAGGGTAATCATTTCCTCTGCCATCAATTCGGGGGCGATCGCCAGAAGCTGCCCGTGGAGTTGGCGAAATAAATCCACAAATGCCTTGAATTCTACTGCGGTGAGTTCCGTTGCCCAGTCCTCAGCGCCCACCAGCCCTGCATAGGATTGATCGTTGCGCCAGCCCACCCGCCAGCCTTGCCCCACCCGCAGTTCCATAGGCTAGCCCTCTAAAACGTGGGTACGAGGCTACTGTTGCCGCCAAAGAGAGCCCAAGACAGGAAAAAGTTGAGAATAAAGATCGCCAATAGCGAGATCACCACAGCCGCCGTGGTGGATTGACCGACCCCCTTGGCGCCCCCGGTGGTTGTAATGCCCCAATTGCAGCCAATGATGGCCACCACGCCGCCAAAAATGCCTGACTTGATAATCGAACTCCAGAGATCCCAAGTTTGCAAAAAGTTCTGAATGGACTCAATATAGACATTCTTGGGGATGCCGTACAGATACTCAGCAATAATGAGTCCACCCCACAGCCCTGTCACCAATGCCAAGATATTAAGAATGGGTAACATTAGCACACAGGCAATAAACCGTGGCACCACCAGATAATCCACAGGATCTGTGCCCAACATATAGAGGGCATCAATTTGCTCAGTGACTTTCATGGTGCCAATTTCAGCCGCAAAGGCGGAGCCAACCCGGCCGGCGAGTACCACCGCTGTCAGCACCGGCCCTAGTTCCCGCGCAAGGGCGATCGCCAGCACGCCACCCACTGCAGGGGTCGCACCAAAGGTAATGAATTCACGGGCGACCTGAATCGTAAACACCATGCCCACAAAGGCCGCTGTAATGAGGGCAACACTGAGGGAGGCAGGCCCCACCAAAGCCATTTGCTCGATCGAGTTGCGGAGAGCAATCCGCCCCCGCACCAGATAAAAGATGACTTGACCCGCCAAGAGAAAGGCTGTGCCCAAGCGTTGTACACCCTGACTTGCACGCCAGCGCAGCCGTGGCCACTTCATCGCCTTCATTGTCGCGTCCTAGAAATTACTGGTTTCACCCGCAGCACCATTACCCAAGCCTGAGAGTTTGAGGAAGAGGTTTTTATCCGTTGTGCTCTGATAGACACAGCTTATTTCCGGGTTACTCTCCAAGTTGCCCACATAGCCAAAGGTATTCAGCCGCTGCCGACAACTGCGCAATTGTTCACCCGTGATCAGTTGTCGCTGTTCTAAAAGAGCGACGTTATTGGCGCGAATCACACAGCCCGGTTGCATGAAAGGTTGGGAAACAAAGACCGAGAAGGGGTTAAACGTCACAAAAATCCGCGTATCCACCGCGATCGCGCTTGCGCCAAATTGCACGCAAATATCAGGATTGGGCGCCGCCTGATCAATAAACTGCGTTGAGGCCACGTTATCAGGGTTGAGGGTCGTGGTTTTGCTAAAGGTGACACCCACACCGACGCCAATGATAAAAACTGCTGCCAATACTGCCAACGTACGGGTATTGACTGCTGACTTTGATTCTGGTTGAGGAGGCCGACGAATTTGAGGACGCGGACGCGGTGGGGATGGCGAACGTCGAGGCATAGCAGGAAGAGTGAACAGCACTTCCCTACCAGTATGCCCTTAGAAGGCAGGGTTTGACTGCCCCCCCGCTTGTTTTGGCTTCGCCTTGTTGACCTTGAGCACCCGTCCTAGCCATGTTGCACCGTCGAGATCATCAATGGCAGCGGCCTCCTGAGTTTCATCCACCAGTTCGACAAAAGCAAAGCCACGCCGTTTACCTGTTTCTCGATCCACCGGCAACACAATCCGGCGAATAGCACCATATTTCTCAAAGACTTCGCGAAGATCGTTTTCTGTCGCCTCATAGGAGAGGTTGCCGATGTACAGTGTCATAACCCGAACTCAGAAGCAATTTGACAATCATCATAGCTTCTCGCTTTCCCTTACCCATGCGATCCAGACTACAGAATCCAAGACTTTGCAAAGAAAATTAACGTTTTCTATCAGCCCCAAAATATACCAAGGTTAAAAAGAAATTAATTCCTCTCTTAATGTCACCTAAAGCCCTTTGCACAGGGTTCGAGCCGAGTCCGACAGATTCGCCAAATTGCTAGCCCATTGCCTTTGCCAAATGACCCCAACGACTGGTCAGCAGATCCGCGCTATATTATTGACTTACTGAAGCGGGTGGTGCGAGTGAGCATCGAAACAGTTCAGATTGTCCAACAGCTTCCAGAGTTCAAGCTCCTCAGCAAAAAGGCAACTGATTAGCCCCTAGGCAAAGACCGCCGTGCGATTGCCATACACCAGAATCCGATTTTGCAAATGCAGCCGCACCGCCCGCGCCAACACCACCCGTTCCAAATCCTTGCCCTTGCGAATCAGATCCGCCACTGTATCGCGATGGCTAATGTGCACAACCGCCTGCTCAATAATTGGCCCTTCATCTAAATCCGCTGTGGCATAGTGGGCCGTGGCACCAATGATTTTCACCCCTCGCTCATAGGCACGGTGGTAGGGATTCGCGCCCGCAAAGGCAGGCAAAAATGAATGGTGAATGTTGATCACTTGGGGAAAGGCCTCAATAAATTCAGGACTGAGCACCTGCATATACTTGGCCAGCACTACCAGATCAATCTTGTAGTCCTTGAGGAGTTGCAGTTCCTTGGCCTCTGCGAGGGGCTTGGTCTCTGGCGTTACAGGGATATAATGAAAGTCAATGCCAAACTGCTCGGCAATGGGACGTAAATGTTCATGGTTACTGATAATCAGGGGAATTTCCGCAAAGAGATCCCCCGCCTGCTGTCGCAGCAGCAAATCCCACAGGCAATGATCTTGGCGGCTCACCCAAATGGCCAAGCGATAGGGAATATCCGATGCCCGTAACTGCCAGCGCACCCCCTGCCAACTGGCAAAGACTTTTTCCCGCTGCGCATAGTTGATGAAAGTCGCGGCAATTTGATCGCGGGGGATCTCAAAGCCCTCTAGTTCCCACTCGAGGCGGGAGAGAAAAATGCCCGCAACGGCATCGGTGTGGTGGTCGGCATGGACAATGTTCCCGTTGTAGCGATAAACAAACTGCGCCAACTTGGCCACTAGTCCCCGCTGATCGGGACAGGAAATGGAGAGGGTCATCGTCGGCATAGGCACACCGCAAGGCAGAGCAACCTGTATTCTACTATTGCGAATTGGGAGCGGCGCGATTTAAGACCTTGGCGAGATACTGCCCTGTGTAGGATTGGGGTATCAGTGCCACTGCTTCAGGGGTGCCGACGGCAACCACCTCTCCCCCGCGATCGCCCCCCTCTGGCCCTAGATCAATAATCCAATCGGCACAGCGAATCACATCTAGATTGTGCTCAATCACCAGAATCGAATTGCCCTTGTCCACCAGCCGCTGCAACACCTCGAGGAGTTTATGCACATCGTAAAAGGACAGCCCTGTGGTTGGCTCATCAATCAGGTAGAGGGTTTTGCCCGTGGCGCGGCGCGACAGTTCAGCCGCTAATTTGAGGCGTTGGGCTTCCCCCCCAGAGAGGGTAGGGGCGGTTTGTCCCAGTTTCAGATAGCCCAAGCCCACATCCACGAGGGTTTGCAGTTTGCTCACCGCCTTGGGGATATTTTCAAAAAAGGTCAGTGCCGTCTCGGCGGTCATATCCAAAACATCGGCGATCGAGCAGCCCTTGTACTTCACTTGCAGCGTATCGCGGTTGTAGCGTGCCCCCTTGCACACCTCACACTGCACATAGACATCGGGCAGAAAGTTCATCTCAATAACATTGACCCCTTGGCCGCCGCAGGCTTCACAGCGACCCCCCTTGATATTGAAGGAAAATTGCCCCGGCTTGTAGCCCCGTGCCTTGGCCTCAACGGTTTGGCTAAAGACCTCACGGATGACATCAAACACGCCAATGTAGGTAGCAGGGTTCGAGCGCGGCGTCCGACCAATGGGGGACTGGTCAATGACAATCACTTTATCAATGGCATGCAAGCCTTCGATCTGCCCCAGTTCCTTGGGGAGCGGCACACTGTGACCGAGATGGTGCTGTAGGGCAGGATAGAGCACTTCGTGCATGAGGGTGGATTTCCCCGACCCCGATACCCCCGTCAGACACACCAGCTTGCCCAAGGGAATTTCTACTGTGATGTCCTTGAGGTTGTTGCGGCAGACCTTTTTGAGAATCAGGGATTGGCCATTCCCCGGTCGGCGATCGCTGGGGGTTTCAATGCGCTTGCGCCCCGATAGATAAGCTCCCGTCAGTGAGTCGGGATGGTTGAGAATCGCCTCTAGGCTGCCTTGAGCCACAATCTGGCCACCGTGGATCCCTGCCCCTGGGCCAATATCCACAATATGATCGGCAGCGCGGATCGTGTCCTCATCGTGTTCGACCACAATCAGTGTATTCCCCAAGTCCCGCAGGCGAAACAGCGTTTGCAGCAGGCGATCGTTATCCCGCTGGTGCAGGCCAATACTGGGTTCATCGAGGACATAGAGCACCCCCGTCAGGCCAGAGCCAATTTGGGTGGCCAAGCGAATGCGTTGGGCTTCACCGCCAGAGAGGGTAGCCGCACTGCGATCCAGCGTCAGGTAATCTAGCCCCACATCCACCAGAAACTGCAACCGCGCTGTGACTTCCCGTAGAGCCAGTTCCGCAATCTGCTGTTGGCGGGCGCTTAGTTGGAGCGATCGCAGCCGTGCCAAACACTCACGAATCGAGACACTAGTGAGATCCGTGAGGCGATATTGCCCCAAGCGCACTGCGAGGGCAGCAGGTTTCAGGCGTTGACCCCCACAGGCGGGGCAGGTTTGATTGACTTGGTACTCTTCCAGCTTTTGGCGGTAGGCATCGGAGGTGGCCTCGCGGTACTGCCGCTCCAAAATTGGGATCACCCCTTGAAATTGGCGGTAGTAGTCCCGTTTGCGGTAGCGGGAATCAGCGGGGATAAGAATGGGGGTGTCAGTGCCGTAGAGGATGATTTCCCGTTGCAACTCCGTCAGGCGGTACCACGGTGTATTGATGTCAAAGCCAAAGGCCTCGGCAATGCCACAGAGGAGAGCAAGGTAGTAGTCGTGTTCTTTCTCGGCCCAGGGGGCGATCGCCAGATAGACGGGGAGTTCAGGATTGGGGACAATCAACTCCGGGCTAAATTTGCGCAAATAGCCCAAGCCATGACACTCTGGACAGGCACCATAGGGGGAGTTAAAGGAAAAGAGCCGAGGGGATAGCTCATCCATTACCGCCCCATGCTCCGGGCAGGCAAAATTTTCGGAAAATAGCAGGGTTCGCCCCTCAGCCTCACCCTCACGGGGCACCACACTGACCATTGCCGTACCGTTGGCATGGTGCAACGCCGTTCGCAAGGAATCCCCTAAGCGTTCCTCAATCCCCGGCTTCAGCACAAGGCGATCGACCACAATTTCAAGCGTGTGGGCATGGTTTTTATCCAGTTCAATGGCATCACTGAGGTCGCGCACCTCGCCATCAATGCGAACCCGCACAAAGCCCTCACTGGCTAGACTCGATAGCAGCTTCTTGTGGGTGCCCTTCTTACCCTTGACAATGGGAGCCAAGACTTGAAAGCGGGTCTGCGGCGGCAACTGCATCACCTGATCCACCATCTCATCAATGGTTTGGGGGCGAATCGAGCGATCGCAATGGGGGCAATGGGGTTCACCGGCACGGCCATAGAGCAGCCGCAGGTAGTCATAGATTTCCGTGACTGTGCCCACCGTCGAGCGAGGATTGTGGGAAGTGGACTTTTGATCAATGGAAATTGCTGGACTTAGCCCCTCAATGGCATCCACATCGGGCTTATCCAACTGGCCGAGGAATTGCCGCGCATAGGCACTTAGGGACTCCACATAGCGGCGTTGCCCTTCAGCAAAAATCGTGTCAAAGGCCAGAGAGGACTTGCCGGAACCAGAAACCCCCGTCATCACAATCAGGCGATCGCGGGGGAGGTCGAGGTCAATGTTTTTCAGATTATGCTGCCGTGCACCCCGAACCCGAATTTCACCCGTAGGCACTGGATCGCCCATGCTGCAAACTGTGAATGTTAAAAAACGTTACGTTGAGGGTTATTATAGCAACGCTGCCAGACCCGTTTGGCGCCACGCAATAAAAAAGCGGGGTGTGGTTTCCCCGCTCTGAGTGTGACTTAGGTTACTTGCGGTGAACCCAGTGAGTCTGAGGGATTCACCGATGGATTGGGCTTAGTAGTCGAAGTCACCGCCCATGCCGGCACCGGCACCCGCAGGATTGTTGTCCTTGGGTTCGGGTTTGTCAACGATGATGCACTCGGTGGTCAGCACCATACCGGCAATGGAGGCCGCATTTTGCAGAGCCGAGCGGGTGACTTTGGCAGGGTCAACGATACCCGCATCGAACATATTGACATATTCATCTTTGGCGGCATCATAACCCACATCGAAGGGTTTTTCTTTGACCCGTTCGACAATGATGGCACCGTTTTGACCCGCGTTTTCAGCAATGCGACGCAGGGGAGCGCTGAGGGCACGCTCAACAATGTTGGCACCAATCAGTTCTTCACCCGTCAGGTGCTCAGCCGCCCAGTTGCTCAACTCAGGCGCCAAGTGAGCCAAGGTGGTACCGCCACCGGGGACAATCCCCTCTTCGACAGCGGCTTTGGTGGCGTTAATCGCATCTTCCAGACGGAGTTTGCGATCTTTCATTTCGGTTTCAGTGGCAGCACCGACTTTAATCACCGCCACACCACCGGCCAGCTTGGCCAACCGCTCTTGCAGTTTTTCTTTGTCGTAGCTGGAGTCGGTTTCTTCGATTTGGCGACGGATTTGCTCGCAGCGAGCTTTGACGGCTTTTTCATTGCCTTCGGCCACAATCGTGGTGTGATCTTTGGTGATCGTGATGCGGCGAGCTTTACCGAGCATATCTAGCTTGGCATTTTCCAGCTTCAGACCGGCATCTTCGGTGATCACTTGACCCGCTGTCAGGACGGCAATATCTTCGAGCATCGCTTTACGGCGATCGCCAAAGCCAGGAGCTTTCACCGCAGCCACATTCAAGACACCGCGCAGACGGTTGACCACGAGGGTCGCCAAGGCTTCTTTCTCGATGTCTTCAGCAATGATCACCAGGGGCTTACCGGCGCGAGCCACTTGTTCGAGGATCGGCACCAGATCTTGCACCAGGGTAATTTTCTTGTCGGTGATCAGCACGAAGGGTTCATCGAGCACCGCTTCCATGCGCTCGGTGTCGGTGGCAAAGTAGGGGGAGATATAGCCCTTGTCAAAGCGCATCCCCTCAGTGACCTCGAGTTCGGTGGTCATGGATTTGCCTTCTTCGAGGGAGATCACGCCTTCTTTGCCCACTTTGTCCATGGCATCGGCAATCATCCGGCCCACTTCTTCATCGTTACCGGCAGAGATCGCCGCCACTTGGGCAATAGCTTTGGAATCTTCCACCGGACGGGCGTGTTCAGCAATTTTTTCAACGAGGAAGTGGGTGGCTTTGTCAATCCCGCGTTTCAGGGCAATGGGGTTAGCACCGGCAGCAACGTTGCGCAGCCCCTCTTTCACCATGGCATGGGCAAGAACCGTTGCCGTAGTGGTACCGTCACCGGCCGCATCATTGGTTTTCGAGGCGGCTTGGCGGATCAGAGCCACACCGGTATTTTCAATGTGATCTTCGAGTTCGATTTCTTTAGCAATGGTGACACCATCATTGACAATTTGCGGCGCCCCAAATTTTTTCTCCAGGACCACGTTCCGCCCTTTCGGACCAAGGGTCACGGCCACGGATTCAGCCAAGATGTCCATCCCTTTTTCGAGGGCACGACGAGCATTTTCGTTGTAGATAATGCGCTTCGCCATATGTGTTTCCTACCTCAATCGTTCAACAGTGATGAAAAATCGCACAGAAATGAAGGAGTGTCAGCGACTTAGCCAACAATGGCCAAGATGTCTTTTTCCGAGAGGAGAACGTAGTCTTCGCCCGCCAGTTTCACTTCGGTACCGGCATATTTGGAGTACAGCACTTTGTCCCCCACTTTCACATCCATGGGCTGACGCTTGCCGTCTTCAGTGAGTTTGCCGGGACCCACGGCGGTCACTTCACCCACTTGGGGTTTTTCACGGGCGTTGTCGGGCAGAAGGATACCCCCTGCAGTACGTTCTTCACTTTCGCTGACTTTGACAAAAATGCGATCGCCCAAAGGCTTCACAGTTGAAACGCTTAGAGATACGGCTGCCATAGCGTACTGTTCTCCCAATTGTAAGAGTATGGATTGATAGCACTCACTGCACGGCTCATCGCGCAGTTTCTGGGGGGCAAGAGCATCACTTACAGTTGTTTAGCACTCTCACCCTTCGAGTGCTAATGTAGCGAGAGACGGTTGGCGATCGCAACTCCTGTTGCAGTACGGTTTTCCGAACGGCACTTTAGCTCTTTAGCCCCGTGGTGGCAATGCCGCGAATCAGTTGCCGCTGACCTAAAATAAACAAAATCATCACTGGCACAGTGGCAATCACCGCCGCCGCCATCATCAACGGCCAATCATTGGTGAACTGCTCCTGAAAATTGGCCAAGGAAAGCTGCACCGTGATCAGCTCTGGCTTGGTGGTAAAGACCAAGGGCTTAAAGAGATCATTCCACTCCCCAATGAAGGTGAAAATAAAGAGCGTGACCAAGGCCGGTCGGCTCAGGGGCAAGAGAATATGCCAGAGCACTTGCCAGCGATTTGCCCCATCCAAGAGGGCTGCTTCCTCAAGGGCAACGGGCAATGTGAGAAAAAACTGCCGCATCAAAAAGACGCCAAAGCCATTGGCTGCCGTCGGCAAGATCAAGGCGCCATAGGTATTGATCAGATGACCCGCCTTGAGGATGAGAAAAATTGGGATCACCAAAAGTTGAAATGGGATCACTAGGGTTGCCAGCATCAGCAGCAACATCGTCTGTTGCCCCGGAAACGAAAGTCGGGCAAGGGCGTAACCCGCTAGGGCTGAGGTCAGCAACTGGAGTGCCGTTACCGCCAAGGCCACAAAGGTTGAGTTGGCAAAGGCCAAGATAAAGTGTCCCTGCTGCCATGCTGCCTGATAGCTCTGCCATGTCCAGCCTTGGGGCGGCAACAATTGGGTAGGTAGGGTTCCCGGTGGCCAGCCCGACGTACAGAGCACCACCAGTAGGGGGCTGAGAACCAGCAACGCCCCCAGTGTCAGTAGGATCGTTACGCCTACCCTAGGAGCGACCACTGCCGGACATCCGTTTTAGCAAATCCACAAATCCTTTGACTTCTTCGCGGAAAAGGAAGCCCGCATAGGCCTCCATACCATGCTCGCCAATATCCAATCCCTCGATTTCCTCTTCCGGCGAAACGCGGATACCAATGGTAGCATTCAGCAGTAACCAAGCCGCTGTACTAAAGGCAACGGTAAACCCGCCCACCGCCAGTATCCCCACTAATTGGTGCCCCAACTGGGTAAAGTCACCACTCCAGAGCAATCCCTTCAGAGGCCCTTCTCCAGCTTCGTAAAAGCGCCCCGGCCCATCAGCAAAGAGACCCACAGCCAAAGTACCCCAGATGCCATTGACCAAGTGTACGGAAATGGCTCCCACTGGATCATCAATTTTCAGGCGGTCAATCGTCACCACCGAAAAGACAATAATGATCCCGGCAATAATGCCGATTAAGGCCGCACTCTCAATGGTGACAAAGGCACAGGGGGCTGTGATGGCCACTAATCCCGCCAGAATGCCATTGATGATCATCGAAAGGTCGGGCTTACCAAAGTAGAGTGTGGAAACCACTGTTGCGGTGACGCCCCCAAAAGCTGCCGCCATATTCGTGGTCACGACAATGTGGGCAATCGCTTCCGGATCTGCAGTCATCGTTGACCCCGGATTAAAGCCAAACCAACCCAGCCAGAGGATCAGACAACCTAGGGTGGCGATCGCAAAATTGTGTCCGGGAATTGCCGCCACCGACCCATCGGGCAGAAAGCGACCCAAACGCGGCCCTAGGAGAGCTGCCCCCATCAATGCTGCCCATCCACCTACAGAGTGCACCACCGTAGAACCGGCAAAATCCCACATGCCTAGCTGTTGCAGCCAACCGCCACCCCAGATCCAGTGACCCGTAATCGGATAGGAAATCCCCACCAGCAGCAAGCTGAAGATAAAGAAGGCATAGAACTTAATCCGCTCCGCCACTGCCCCGGAAACAATCGTGGCTGCTGTTCCCGCAAACACTAGTTGAAAGAAAAACTTAGCAGAGAGGGGCACCGCCGCCCAACTCAAGGAACCATAAACTCCCCGATAGGCTTCGTCAGTGGCTGGACTATTATCGGCACCGAGCAAAAAGAAACCACTCGTGCCCAAGACCCCATTGCCATCGCCAAACATCAGGGCAAAACCAATTGCCCAATAGGAAATACTCGAAAGGGCAAAGACAATCAGGTTCTTTGAGAGTAGGTTCACTGCATTTTTGGCACGGCAAAAGCCTGTCTCCAACATGCCAAAGCCAGCATTCATAAAAAACACCAACACACCCGCAAAAATCACCCAGAGCGTGTTGAGCGCCACCTGCACCTTTTCCGGAACCGCTGCTGAAGCGGCAGTATCTTGCCCCAATGCGGCTGTTGCACTCAGCAAGCCAATCATCACCGCAAAGGTCAATAGCGTGCGGCGAGTAGGGAGATAGAGAATCTGAGTCAGAGGATGCTGAAGACGTAACCCCCGGCGCAAGACAGAACGCAGTTTCATAGGTGCAGATGTCCAATCTACAAAGAAAACAGTTGGAACTTGTAACCCCCGGCCAAAATCCCTAGGAAAATCTTAGGGTTTAAGTGCAAAGTTTGGCACAAATAAATTGATCATCCCTGAATCGACCCTTGGCGATATGTATTCCACGATACAAAAACTTGGGTCTCCACACTCAATTTTGCATAGGGGGCAAGCTGTGCCAGTTAGAGAAGTTGCAATTGTCCACCCTTGTGGAGTGTCCAGTAATGACTCATCTGTACCACCCAAATCCTGCTGTTATTTACCGCTGGGTGATGAGTTCTTGCCTTGTTGGTTTAGGATGTGCAACCCTGCACTTAGCTCCTGTCACTGCTCAAATTGCCGTCTATGAAGGGCGGCGGGTCACCGGGGACGTCACCATGACACTGCCCGACGGCAGCACCTACAAAGGGGAATTGCTCAATGGTCGCTTTAATGGCCAAGGTATCCTCACAATGGCCAATGGCAACCGCTACGAAGGGGAATTTCGCAATGGTCGCTACCACGGTCAGGGGGTGCTCACCTATGCCGATGGCGGACGCTACGAAGGGGGCTTTGTGGATGGCATCTTCAATGGCAAGGGCACGCTCCAACTGGCCAATGGTCAACGCTACGAGGGCACGTTTCTCAACGGTCAATACCATGGGGAGGGGGTACTCACCTTTCCTGACGGTACCCGCTATGAGGGGCAGTTTCTAGCGGGCAAGTATCATGGAACTGGAACGCTCTCCTTCGGGGATGGCACAAGCTATGCCGGACAGTTTCGCAATGGCTTATTTGAAGGACAGGGGGTCTTTACGCTACCGGATGGCTCCCGCATTGTGGCCACATGGCGCAATGGTCGCCGCGAACCCCGCTAATCCGCTTCAATCGGGCTGTGAGTGATCCGCTGACGGCGGCGCTAAGTCCCTACGCCCGCTTTGGGGTGCGCCTTGGCCTTGAACCCATCCAAGCGCTGCTGAGTGCTTTGGGGTCTCCCCAGTTACAGGTGCCCTTGATCCACGTTGCGGGGACAAATGGCAAAGGCTCGGTGTGTGCCTATTTGGATAGTGTGTTGCGGGCGGCGGGCTATCGAACGGGGCGTTATACTTCGCCTCATCTGTTGAGTTGGTGTGAGCGTATTTGTGTCGATGGTGAACCCATTGCCCCTGAAGTCTTTTTGACCTTAATTCAACAAATTGAAGCGGTACTGCCACAGGTGGCTTATCCCCCGAGTCAGTTTGAAGTGGTCACGGCGGCGGCATGGCTGTATTTTGCCCAGCAACAGGTGGAGCTGGCAGTGATGGAGGTGGGCTTGGGGGGACGCTTGGATGCCACGAATGTGTGTCGGCCCCCTTTGGTGAGTGTGATTACCTCTATTGGGTGGGATCATTGGCAGCGGTTGGGCAATACCTTGGGGGCGATCGCGGGCGAAAAGGCTGGCATTCTCAAGCAGGGTGTACCCGCCGTTATTGGTCCTGTTCCCCCCGAGGCACAGGGGGTGATTGCCCAGCGTCTAGAAGCCTTGGCGTGCCCAGCGGTCTGGCCAGAACCGGCGCAGTGGTGTGCTGATCGGGCTGGGTGGGCGACCTGGGGTGGCATCGAGTACCCCTTGCCTTTGGCGGGAGAGATGCAGTTAACCAATTCAGCGATCGCGATCGCCACCCTACAACAGTTACAATCTCAAGGCTGGCAGATTTCCCGAGAAGCGATTCAACAGGGAATGGCACAAACCCGCTGGCCAGGACGACTGCAATGGTTACAGTGGCAAGGGCGCAAACTGCTCATTGATGGTGCCCACAATGCTCCTGCGGCTGCCTACCTACGGCAATACGTGGATCAACTGGGCTGGACAGAGGTGACATGGGTGGTGGGGATGCTAGCCAATAAGGATCATGAGGGGATTCTCAAACATCTCCTGCGAGGGGGCGATCGCCTGTGGTTGGTGCCTGTACCGGATCACGCTAGCGCTGACTTAGAGGACTTGAAGGCACTTGCCTACACCTGTTGCCCTGAGTTAGGGGAATGCCGCCTTTTTATGGATGTGACTGAGGCACTGGATAGGGCGGGCGATCGCTGTGTGGTCTGTGGCTCCCTTTACTTAATTGCTCGCGTTTTGGGGGCGATCGCAAGCAAAGATTCTCAAGCAATTAGATTGTAGAAAACTGGAGGTGCGCAGTGAGACAAGTCATTATCTATCCCGGCCAAGATGGTTACTGGGTAGCTGAATGCCCAAGCTTGCCCGGCTGTATCAGTCAAGGCAAGACAAAAGGAGAAGCGCTTACCAATATTAAAGAAGCAATTCGAGGGTATATTGCTGCTCTTGAAGAAGATGGCTTACCCGTACCTGAAGAACGCTTTGAAACTCTAGTAGTTGCTGTCTAACGCTCTCCGTGTGGGGTATCTTGGAGATTTTCCGATGAGCAGACTGCCCAGAATTTCTGGAAGGCAATGCTTGAAAGCACTTAGTCAAATTGGATTTTATCTAAAACGACAAGAGGGCAGTCACATGATCCTGCGTCGTGATTATCCTTTCACCCAAGTCGTTGTGCCTGACCACAAAGAGTTGGATACGGGAACTTTGCGGGCAATTATTAGACAGGCTGACCTCAGTGTAGATGAATTTATAAAATTGCTTTGAGCGTTGTGAATCATTGCGAAAAAGCCTGTAATATCAATTCAATTTGAAGATAGCACGAATGTCTCGTCTGAGACCTGATTAGTCGCAATGTCAAAAAGAACCGATATTTATGTGGGACACTCGCTTTCAAGGAGACACTTATTTCTACGGCACGGAGCCAAACGACTTCCTCAAAGCCCATGCCCATGACTTTGTGCCCCAAGGGCAAATTCTCTCCCTCGCCGAAGGGGAAGGGCGTAATGCCGTCTATCTTGCTCAACAGGGATATGCCGTCACGGCTGTGGATGCGTCCCAAGTGGGACTGGCGAAAGCGCAGCGCCTTGCTCAAGAACGGGGCGTCTCCATTACCACCCATCACTGCGATCTGCGGGATTTTGACCTTGGTGAAAATGCCTGGGATGGGATTATTGCCATTTTTTGCCATCTGCCGCCAGAGCTGCGCACATTAGTCAACCAGCGCATTGTCAAAGCCCTCAAGCCCCAAGGCCTCTATCTCAGTGAGACCTACAGCAAGAAACAACTGGGGATGGGCACAGGGGGACCCCCCACCCTAGAACTGCTGCACGATTTAGAGGAAATGAAGAGAGAACTGACGGGTCTGGAGTGGCTCCATGCCGTTGAAATCCAGCGGGACATCCATGAGGGTCAAGGCCATCGCGGGCGAGGCTGGGTGATCCAACTGATTGGCCGCAAGTTCTGATCTCTCACCTAATTGCAGCCGCAAGCGGAACGGTAAAATCAAGGTAATGTTGTCCTACTGCTATGCCGCCGCGACGCACCCGTAGCCAAGTCATTATTCTCGATGCCCTTAGAGCCAGTGGCCGATCGCTCTCGGCACAAGAGCTTTTTTTAGAACTGCGGCAACGACATACGCCCCTAGGTCTGGCAACGGTTTATCGCACCCTAGATCATCTCCGCATCAATGGTGAGGTGCAAGCCCGCCCCTTGCCGAGCGGCGAACTGGTCTATAGCTTGGTGCAGCAGGATCAACACTATCTCACCTGTTTGCAGTGTGGCACGTCAGTAACCATTGATCACTGTCCGGTGCAGCATTTAGAAACTGAGCTACGGCAGTCCCACCACTTTGAGATTTTTTACCATACCCTTGAGTTTTTTGGCCTCTGTGCCAAGTGCCAAGTGATGGCGCAGCGCTGAAGCGGTATTCTGGATCAGGCGCGTCTTCGGAAAGTGGTGTGATTGAATTTGCCAACTGTGCTTGGACTCGGGCGATCGCCCAAGGCTGGGAAAATCCCTATCGCGTTCGCTATGCCAGCAATTTAGACGATGGCCCTTGGCATGGCATGCCCCTTGGTGGCTTTGGCGCGGGCTGTATTGGCCGTTCCCCCGCCGGCGACTTTAACCTTTGGCACCTTGATGGTGGCGAGCACCTCTTTGGCACCCTGCCCGCCTGTCAATTTAGTCTTTTTGAGCAGGGAGAGCAGACACAAGCCTACGCCCTAGGGACTCAACCCAACGATGGCCGCCTTAGCACTTGGCAATGGTATCCGGCTGGCAAAGGTCTCTACGCTGCCCGCTACCCCCGCAGTTGGTTTGTCTATGAGGGGGTCTTTAGCGCCCAGATTACCTGCGAACAGTTTTCACCGATTCTGCCCCACAACTACCAAGAAACCAGTTACCCCGTGGCGGTGTTTCTGTGGACGTTCAGCAATCCCACGGATCAGCCCCTCACCCTAAGCTTGATGTTCTCGTGGCAAAATACCGTCGGTTGGTTTCGCAATACCACCCCTTCCTCTGCCATTGAAATCCGTGATGATGGCAGCCCGGTCTATACCTACACGCCTTGCTGGGGTGAAAGTGACGGCAATTTTAATGAATTGATTCAAACGGAGTCCTATCAAGGTTGGCGACTGCGCCGTACGCCCCACCCAAACCCACCCCAAGAAGGCGATGGCGAATGGGCAGCATTGGTTCCCACAGGCCTGGGTGAGTTTTTTGGCTGTAGTCGCTGGCAGCCAGAGGGGGATGGGGCAGAGCTGTGGCAACCATTTTCTAGGGATGGTTCCCTACCGATTGTCAATGATCCAACCCCAGCAGCAGCGGGAGAACAGGTAGCCGCCGCCTTTGCCCTGCGCTTTGCCTTGGCACCAAGAGAAACCAAACAAATTCCCGTGGTCTTGGCGTGGGACTTTCCCGTGACTGAGTTTGGTAAGGGGGTAATCTATTACCGTCGCTACACGGATTTTTGCGATCGCCGAGGTACCAATGCCGTGCCCCTTGCTGCCCAAGGCCTCGCCGCCTATGCCCGATGGCAGGAGCAGATTCGCACGTGGCAAGCACCGATCCTCAACCACCCCGATTGGCCCGACTGGTTCAAGATGGCACTGTGTAATGAGCTATACGTTCTCAGTAGTGGCGGGAGCCTCTGGAGTGCGGCCAGCGATCGCGATCCGCTGGGGCAGTTTGCCGTTTTAGAATGCCTTGACTACCGCTGGTATGAAAGTCTTGATGTGCGGCTCTATGGCTCCTTTGCCCTGCTGCAACTGTGGCCCGAACTGGAAAAATCCGTGATGCGTGCCTTTGCGCGGGCGATTCCAACAGCGGATGCAACCCTGAGAATTATTGGCTACTTCTATCGCGGTGATCCCGAAACCGCCTACAAAGCACCCCGTAAACTGGCCAATGCCGTACCCCACGATCTGGGTGCCCCCAATGAGCACCCTTGGGAAAAGACCAATTACACGGCCTACCAAGACTGTAATCTCTGGAAAGACTTGGCCTCGGATTTTGTGCTCTTGGTCTATCGGGACTTTTTCTTTACTGGAGGCACAGATCTCGACTTTGCCCGTGAGTGTTGGCCGGCTGTGGTGGCAGCCTTGGCCTATTTGAAACAATTTGACCACGATGGCGATGGCCTGCCAGAAAATGGTGGTGCCCCGGATCAAACCTACGATGACTGGAAACTACAGGGGGTCAGTGCCTACTGTGGTGGCTTGTGGTTGGCAGCCCTTGAGGCGGCGATCGCCCTCGGCACGATTCTCCAACAACCGCAGGTGGAGACCTACCGCCAGTGGCTCCAGCAAGCTCGCCCCCGCTACCATCAACTGCTGTGGAATGGCGAGTACTATCGTCTCGATACCGGCAGTGGTTCCGATGTGATCATGGCGGATCAACTGTGTGGCCAGTTTTATGCCCAACTCTTGGGCTTAGCGGATATTGTGCCCCCAGACTGTTGCGATCGCGCCCTGCGGAAAATTTACGACACCTGTTTTTTGGAATTTCACAATGGCCAGTTCGGTGCCGCCAATGGTCTGTTGCCCAATGGTCAACCCGAAAACCCCCACGCTACCCATCCCCTCGAAGTCTGGACAGGGATTAACTTTGGCTTGGCCGCCTTTTTGTGGCAGCGGGGAATGACCCACGAAGCATGGCGCTTAGCCGAGGTGGTGGTACGCCAAATCTACGAAAATGGCCTGCAATTTCGTACGCCCGAGGCGATTACCGCTAATGGTACCTTCCGTGCTTGTATGTACCTGCGCCCCATGGCCATCTGGGCACTGGCTCTCGTCAGTCGGGGATCACGATCCACCTAAAAATTTTGTAACCTATTTTACATTGTTGCATTTTGTGAAGCCGCGACAATGGTGACCAATGGGCTGCCCGTCTATGATAGGGGGTAGCGCGTCAACAGCCACTTCTTTAGATAACCTATGGATAACCTCAGCCAACGTTACCTACGTCTGTGCCAAGCCTATAGCCAATTGGCAGAACGCTATACCAAACTCGATATTGACCACATGACGCTGCGGGAAAAGCTCGTTCCTTTTCTGATGGCGTTCAAATATTACAAACAAATGACAGAGCAGCTCACGGCTGAAAAAGAGGCGATGCAGCGGGAACTCAATGACTTGCGCGATCGCTACCAGTTGCTGGTGAGTCAAAATGGCAATGCCCCCATCAATGAAGAACTGCTCAGTGCCCTTGCTGAAGCAGAGGAGCAGATGGGACTCATTGAAGAAACCCTCAAGGAACAGGAGGCTGACCCGGATCCCAACCTGCTTCCCATTGAAAAGCAATTGCTGGAAGAATATACAAAGGGGAGTGGTGATTTTCAAGCGCTGCTCCCGCAATCGTCGAGTCACTCCGGGGTTACTGCCTAGATGCTCTGGCCAGCCAGTGAAGAATTTGCTGCCCTCTGTCGTACCCAATTAGAACTCGTTGTCAACAGCTTGGGTGCCTCTTCACTGGCGGTCTATCTGAGTGAAACCCTCAATGACTCCCCCTCATGGTCTCCTGTTGCCGTCTATCCAGAGGCGGCTCCCCCCCTGAGCTTACCGCTTCCCCCGACCCTACCACCGCCAACACCAGCAGCAGAGACGCCTTTAAGCCATCGCCCTCAACAGGTGGTCTCGTCCTTGGCCAATCAACTGATCCTGCCCCTGATGTACCAAAATTGGGTCTTGGGGGTACTGGTGGCACAGCGGCAACACCGTCCTTGGCTGGCGGCAGAACAGGCACAATTGCAACAGGTGGCCCAAACACTGGCGATCGCCTGCGTCTTGGATCAACGCCAACAATGGCTCAGCCACTCCCCTGCCAACCCACTGGATCAACAGCAACAGCGCTTCGATGACCTGCTCCATCAACTGCGCAATCCCGTGGCTGCCATTCGCACCTTTGTCAAGCTCCTACTCAAACGGTTGGAACCCGATCACCAAGGGCGCCCCCTCGCTGAAGGCATTGCCAAGGAAACAGAGCGGCTTATGGCCTTGTTGGAGGACTATCGCCAACAGCGCAACGAGATTCCCGCCCTCACCGGCAGCCAGCCCCTACCCCTTGCGGGTAAGCCCCTCGATCTAGCTGCAACCCTCTCGCCGCTGATCACCGCCGCCCAAGCCCGTGCGGAAATGGAGGGCAAAACCTTTGTCGTGGAGAGACCGCCCCAACTGCCGCCCATCTGGCTAGAGGAACGGGTGCTGCAGGAGGTCGTGGGCAATCTGCTGGATAATGCCTTTAAGTACACCCCGCAAGGGGGCACCATTGGTCTGCGCTTGACGCTCACGCCCGCCGCCTTAGAATTAACGGTTTGGGATACAGGCTGTGGCATTCCCAAGGAGGTGCAGCCGCGTCTTTTTGAACGGGGGTACCGGGGGATTCAAGCGGACAGCGAGATTGAGGGCAGTGGTCTGGGTCTGGCGATCGCTCAGGATTTGCTGCGTCCCTATGGTCTCAGTCTGCGGGTCACAAGTCCCTACGAGGGCGATCTCGGTACGGCCTTTACGTTGACGATTCCCTTGCCAATGAAGGTGGAACGATGAGTGCTCTGAAACAGCGTCTTGCCAAGATCAGCAGTCAGGGGCATCAATTTCTTGTCCTAGTCTTTGCCCTACCCCTATTGATCTCGGCCATAACGGGAATTGCCCATCGGCTTGGGCGCAGTTGGTTTGGGCTATCTAAAGACTTTGGGCGGGCGATGATGACCCTTCATGAAGGTCGCTATCTGGGGGAATGGGGCGTGCCGCTCTATGTATTGGTCATTGGTCTGGGCTTGCTGGGAATCATTGCCACGGGTTTGGGTCTCCTGTGGGGGCGATCGCTCCCGGCGCAGTGGTCAGCACGGCGGCTGCATCATCTTTTGGCTGCCATTGCAGCATTGCCTTTGCTTGTGAGTGCCACGACGGGAATGGCCTATCGCCTTGGCCGCAACTGGTTTGGCCTTTCCAAGGAACAGGCGGCGATTTTCCTGAGCCTGCATCAGGGAACCTATTGGGGGGAGGTGGGGCGTCCCTTCTATGTTCTTTTGGTGGGGCTAAGTTTGCTGACACTTCTGGCCACGGGACTCTCGATGCTGACTCTCCTGCGACGGCTGCCTCTCTGGCGTCCTAGGGTGACCCCGGAGACCTAGCTGCGAAATGTTACAAACTATGAGCAAGCGTTGCCAAAGGTAAGCGCCTATGGAGTAATAAATACAGCACTTGATCGCGACTGTTATTCCATAAAGGAGTTGTTCATGGCGCTGACCGATACCCAAGTTTACGTTGCCCTTGTGATTGCTCTGCTGCCTGCGGTGCTGGCATTTCGGCTTTCGACTGAGTTGTACAAGTAGTTGCCCCTGTTATCGCTAACTGGCTGCATCACTTCATTTCTTCAAACTAAAATTTATCAGGCGGTTCCCGATGTTGTTGCTGAGACAAGGGGGCTGCTTTTTTCTTTTTATACTGATAGACAAATTGCCGTTCATGGTTTAGTCATGGTTCACTCTCCTCGAAAAATTCCTGCGATCGCTTGGGAAGCGGGTGCCAAAATTGCAGTGAATCTGGTGCTGCTCGCTTTTGCCCTTGGGGCGATCGCCAAGCTGGTGCCCTATCAACTCAGTCAACTGCAAAAGCTCCATGCCCTCGAAGCAGAGGTGGCGCAACTGGAGGCACGAGTCAAGGAATTGCAACTCGAACAGGAGCGCGATCGCCAACCCCAAGCACGGCAGCGCATTGCCCAAGAGGAGGCCAATTTAATTGCCGCCAATCAACGGCGGATCATCTGGGTACAACCTAAAAACCCGAAGCAAGAATCGGACTAAGCGCAGCCTAAAACAAGGCCAAAACTAAACCACAGACACCACAGAGGGCAGCACTCAGGGAAGCATAGGTCACTTTCCGTTTTTGCCGCTTGTACTCTTGGCTAAGCTGATCCTCAACACTCAGGGAAATAATGAATTTTTGTTCCCGCTTTTGCGGCTTTTGCAGGCGGAGAACACCCCCCTGATCCGAGGCCATGCCCACCACCGAAACAGGTTGCCCCAAGGGCAGCACCCACTCCTGATAGCGATAACCCAGCGTTGTCGTGCTACCAAAGCGCCAATTCAATGACAGAAACCCCAAGGAGAAGGCAAAGGAATGGGGTTTATCGGCGGGTCGCAGTTCGTCTAGGACTTGCATTGCTTCAATCTCAGCACCAAGGGGGTTCACCTCAATCTCCCCCTGATGATCGCGCAGAAAAAATAGGGTTGACTGCTCATGGCGGCCAATGATTTCCAACTGGCGTTCTCGACGATTGCGGCGATCGCTCCCCTCTTTTTCATACTCGCGGCTGATAATTGTTTTGTAATAAACACAGGGAATGCGCTTCACTTCTGAGAGCAAGGGTTGAGATGTGGTGACTTGACCCACCACCTGCACGTACTCGCGCCAACTGCCGCTACCGATTTCCTGAGCCACCTGTTGCTGGCATTGCTGTAACTCACTGATGGAACTAGGGTTAGCCACCTTCATGGCCTTTAATTTCAGCCGATAATAGCCCTCAAGGGCAAAGAGAAAGGCCGACCCTGTTAAGCAAAGGTGAGCAACAACCCCCATAGCTGCCGTTGAATCCCTCTGTGCTGATTTTAGGCATTTGCGCTGACGAGGTTAACTCTTTTAACTCAGCGATATTAGGCCAATAGTGAGGCCAAAGAGACCATCAACAACGAGTGTACTCAAGACAGCGCCCATAAATCCCCACACGGGCAAGACAGCGGGATAGCCACGACGAATCTGAGATTCAAAGAGGGGCAATAGGCCAATGAGGAGCAAACTCAGGCTCAAGAGAACCCCCCACACTTGGCCACTAAAGGTCTGGGCTTGGGCGATCGCCTGCGCCAGCATCTCCTGAACTGAAATGACATCCCCTTCGAGGTACATAATGGCTCGCCAATGGGGAATCACATCAATCAGGTAAAAGTAGGCATCAGTGATGGCCGTGCCTAGAAAAGAACCCCAAAAAAAGAACACCCCCACCAGTTGCTGCCGCTGCCGTAGGTGCCAGAGCATGAGTGGAATGGGGAGCGCCTCAATGGGCAAGTGCCACAGGGGTTCCCAGCGCAACCACCCCCAGTAGAGCGACCCTGCCCCCCAGCACCAACTAAATCCATAGAGCATCTCCCCCCAATAGCGGCAGTGGGGTTGACGTTGGAGATAGAAACTGAGACCCAGCAGCAGCGGCGTCAGAGCCAAACTCAGCCAAGGCTGTGTCCGCACGAGGGGCGCTTCAATAAAGACGGGAACCGACACCAAGAAGGCGGCAAAGCCAAAGAGAAACCAAGCCAGCCGTGAGCCAAGGCGCAGCGCAGGAAAAACTGAGGGTGAAGTAAGAGCAGTCAAGGGAATATCGGAAATTGTTAACTTTTATTTCTTCCCTTTAAGGTATCACAGGCTGGAACGTCGTGGTCGGGGCGATCGCCGAGGAGCTTTAGAGCGCGCTTTGCGCCGCAGCGTTTCTGATAGATCAATAAAGGCATCCCGCTGCAAAATGGGGTAGGTACCAACCCAGAGGCGATGGCGGGGTAGGAAAACTTCAGAAATCAAATCAATCTCTGCCAGATCAGGACGACGGGAGAGAACCAGCATTTCCGCTGCATCGCCGGGGCGAATCCCTCGATGTTGACGCAGTAACTTGGCCTGCACTCTGGTTTCAAAGCCGGTTTTATCACCAATCTCCAAATTCAAGCAGCGTTCGCGGTTCTCAATAATCACCAGTTGCCCCTTGTCGTTCACCGTCTCCTCTTTGCCCACCAATTCTTCGGTGACATAGACATCCAAGACGCGCCCGCGCCAAAAACCCCCATAGGGAAACCGCCGATGGCGACGATTGCGAAAGGAGGCCAACACTGCCGGTGCCCAGAGCCAATAGAGACCCGCAATCAGACCCAAAACCAGTTGGGTGCTATCCCCTAAAAAATTCAAACCAAAGGCAACAATGGCCACCGCCACCACAGAGAAGGTTAAGCGTCGCAGAAAGTCCTGAAGTTTGCCCCAAACGTAGCGATACTGGGAACCCGTGGCCACCAGTGGCACCAATTGACGGACTTTTTCTTGGGTGAGGGGAATGAGCACAACCAGTTAGGGCGTAGGCGTTGTCTCCAGTGTATTCGTGGCGGGACGAGGTGGCTGGCGATCGCGCCACCAAGCAAGGAGCGTACTGGCAATAAAAATACTGGAATAAGCTCCCGTCGTGAAACCAATGATCAACGCTAGGGCAAAGTAGCGCAGCGTGTCACCGCCAAAAATGAAGATGGTAATCAACGGCAACAGCGTCGTTAGGGTGGTATTAATCGAGCGGCCAAGGGTTTGGACAACCGCCTGATCCACCACCTCTTTAATGCCGAGGTCAGGGTTGAGCTTCAGGGTTTCCCGCACGCGATCGTAGATCACCACCGTATCGTTCACCGAAAAGCCAATGATCGTGAGCAAGGCCACAATAAAGAGGCTATCAATTTCCACCCCTGCCACGAGTCCCAAAATGGCAAAGACCCCCGTTGTTAGCAACACATCATGGACAAGAGCAACCAGGGCAAAACAGGCATAGTCAAACTGGAAGCGCAGCGTGAGATAAATCGTAATGCCAATAAACGACACCAGTAGCGCCAGCAACCCCGATCGCAGGATTTCTTCGCCAAGGGTGGGGCCAACGGTCTCAATCTGCGTTTTCTGGGGGTCAAAGTCACCAATTTTCTGTGTGAGGGCATCACTGAGGCGAGTGCGTTGATCGACATCGAGGGGTACCGTCCGAATACTCACCCCGTACTGATCAATAATTTGCAGACTGCTGTTGCCTAGGCCTTGCTGATTAAGCACTTGACGCACTGCATCAATATCAATCGGCTGAGAACAGGTCTGCGTAGCGCTACAGGCCAGTTCAAATTGCAGCCGTGTGCCACCGATAAAATCCAAGCCTAGCCGCAGGGGACTCCCTAGGGATAGCCAAGAGATGGCCATTGCCACAAGGCCACTGAGAATGACTACTAGAGATAAACCCCACCAGAGCGATCGCTGGCGATTGACACTAAAGCTCATCGAAAGCTCTCCAGTTTTGGACAGAACCAATTGGGCTTACGCAGACTGGGAATGCTAATGGCGTAAAACAGGAACGTGCGGCTACAGGTCAGAGCCGTAAACATACTAATGCCAATGCCAATGGCAAGGGTCACGGCAAAACCGCGCACAAACCCTGTTCCCAAGGCAAAGAGGGCAGCACAGGCAATCAAGGTGGTGACATTGCTATCGAGAATACTGGCAAAGGCGCGATCGAACCCCGATTCAACAGAACGGTAGAGGGTTTTGCCTGCCCGTAACTCCTCGCGGGTGCGCTCAAAAATCAGCACATTGGCATCCACCGCCATACCAATACTGAGAATAAAGCCCGCAATCCCCGGCAGGGTCAGCGTTACCCCAAACAACAGAAACGCCGCATAGGTAAAGATGGCGTAGAGAATCAGGGCAATATCGGCAATCAGTCCCGGCAGGCGATAGTAGGCCACCATAAAGATCAGCACCAGCACCAAGCCCGCCAAACCAGCATAGAGGCTATCGCGAATGCTATCTTGACCCAGCGAAGCACCCACCGTGCGGTTTTCCACCACCTCTAGGGGAACAGGCAACGCCCCCCCTTGCAACTGAATCGCTAAATCATTGGCACTCTGGGCAGTAAAGCCACCGGAAATCTCGGCACTGCCGCCAACAATCCCCGTTTCGGCATATTCCACCGCCACCGTTGGTGCACTAATCAGGCGATCGTCAAGAAAAATCCCTAGGCTGCGCCCCGTGCCAGCAATCTCCTTGGTCAGTTGGGCAAAAAGTTCAGCCCCTTGGCTGTCAAAACGGACAATCACACTCCAGTTGGGGGATCCCGGGGCGACGGGACTGGCAAAGGCTTCCCTGAGCATCGCGCCTGTCAAATCCGAGGGCGTAAAGAGGCGGGCGATCGCCTGCTGGCTTTTTTCAAGGGATTCACGATTTTTGGCTAGCTTCGCCTCAATCTCCTTCAGGGCTTCAGGATTATTGGCATTTTGAGCCTGCTCCGCCAAGAGTTGCGCCTGTTCCAAGAGCAGTTGTGACTGAAGTTGCCGCTCAATTTGCAGTTGGGTCTCTGTGCCCGGCTTCTGGGCAGCAAAGAGCAGTTGTGCCGTCCCCTTGAGAATCCGTTCCGCCTGCTCAGGATCGGTGACCCCCGGCAATTGCACCAGGAGCTTGTCATCCCCAGCGGTTTGTACCACGGCTTCGGCAACACCCAAGCCATCAATCCGCCGTTGCACTACCCCTTGCACTGCCGCCAGCACTTGGGGCGTAATTTGCGGCACCTTATCCGTTGTTTGCACCTGCAAGGTTAGTTGGGCACCCCCCCGCAGATCTAAGCCCAGCCGCGCCGGTGTGCGCACAATGACCCACGTGGCGGCCATCAGCAGCACCAAAATGGCAATCAGCCAGCCGCGATATTTTCCCATGGTTAAACCTGTCCCTGCACCAGCTTCTGCACGGCCGCTACAATTTGGGGCGGTTGCACAATTGTCAGATTCTCTAGGGTGCCGTTGTAGGGGGTGGGAATATCTTGAGAAGAAAGGCGGATCACAGGGGCATCCAGCTCGTCAAAGTAGCGTTCCATGATCGAGGCTGAGAGTTCGGCACCAATGCCCCCCGTCTTCATACACTCTTCGACAATCACCACGCGATGGGTTTTGCGAATTGAGGCACCAATCGTCTCAAAGTCCAAAGGCTTCAGGGAAATCAGGTCAATCACTTCGGGGTCGTAGCCCTCTTTTTCAAGGGTTTTCACCGCTTGCAGCACATGGTGGCGCATCCGTGAGTAGGTCAAAATGGTCACATCTTCGCCACTGCGGACTATCTCAGCTTTATTGAGGGGCAGCAGGTATTCCTCTTCGGGAAGGTCTTCCTTGAGGTTGTAGAGGAGCACATGCTCAAAGAACAGCACTGGGTTGGGATCGCGAATCGCCGACTTGAGCAAGCCCTTGGCATTGTAGGGGGTTGAGCAGGCCACAATTTTTAAGCCGGGGACTGCTTGAAAGTAAGCTTCAAGACGTTGGGAGTGCTCTGCCCCCAATTGCCGTCCAACACCACCGGGACCGCGAATCACAATCGGGATTTTGAAGTTGCCGCCAGAGGTGTAGCGCAGCATGCCAGCATTGTTGGCGATTTGATTGAAGGCCAAGAGCAAAAAGCCCATGTTCATGCCCTCGACAATGGGACGCAAGCCGGTCATTGCTGCCCCGATCGCCATGCCGGTAAAGCTATTTTCAGCAATGGGGGTATCCAAGAGGCGCAGTTCACCATACTTTTTGTAGAGGTCTTTGGTGACTTTGTAGGAGCCGCCATAATGTCCCACATCTTCCCCCAGTACAAACACTGTGGGGTCACGCTCCATTTCTTCATCAATGGCAGCACGAAGGGCATTAAACATTAAGGTCTCGGCCATGGTTGCGCGGCATACACTCATTAAGGACTATTTCCTAGGGTAGTTGAAACTGCACCGCTTGCGATCACGCTTATCAGAGTCATTATTAAACGCAATCTATTCTCAACTCCCCCTAAAACCTATTGAGCATAGGCTAGAGATCAAGGGCACATTTACCGCCTAATGATTTTCGGAGTACCAAACATGACCACCTTGGCGCGATCGCTCCCCGCTGATACCCGCAGCTTTCCAACGATTCAAACCCACTTGCAGCAGGATCAGGTCATTATTTTGCCCATGGCCACGGTCTATAGCTTTGTCGTCAATGGCACGAGTCCAAAGGCGATCGCGCATCTGCGCCGTCTCAAGCACTTTAGTACAGAACAGCCCTTAGCCATTCTCACCCGGGGCGATCGCGCGGCTAACGTGGCAGACCTCTCCCAAGAGGCAAAAACCATGCTGGCTCACTTTCCCTACCCCGTCACGATGATTGTCAAGGGCAAGCCCCACCTAGACCCACAAATTATGCAGGGGTTTGATTGTGTCTATCTCGCTTGTCCCGATCGCTTTATCTACGATCTCGTGGGTGCCTTGCCCTTCTTTTTGGTCGCAGCAACGGTGAAAGTGGGGACGGAACTCATTGTCAGTTTTGAGGACGCCCAAAAATACTATGGCGAGCAAGTGCCGCTGATTGTGGATGGGGGGCGCTGTGCCTATGGACGGCGGGGAACCCTCGTGGACTTCACCCTTGAATATCCAACCATTATGAACTTTGGCCCTGTATCTGTGGATGACTTGCGACCCATCTTACCCAACATTATTTTGCCGTCACATTTAATGAAATAGATATAATGATTGAGCATTTTCCCGTTATAGGAGAGTCACTATTTCTCAGCATTGCCAGTCCCTACTGATTACGGGTGTGGATACCGGTGTGGGCAAAACGATGATCACGCGGGCACTGTGGTCTTACGCCCATCGCTATCGTCCCCAAGAACGCTGGGGCATTCTCAAACCGATGCAGAGCGGTACGGCGGTCGAAATCGGAGACGGTGACTACTACTGTCAAACCCTGCCGCTACAACAAACCGCCAGTGAAGTGTGTCCCCTCAGTTTTGCAGCACCCCTTGCGCCTCCCATTGCCGCCGAGTTGGAGCAGCGCACGATTGATTTAGCCCCTGTGTGGCAGACTTACCAGCAGCTTCAGGAGCGGTTTGATTACCTTTTAGTGGAAGGGATTGGCGGTCTCGGGTCGCCCATTACTTGGGAGTGGACGGTGGCGGACTTGGCAGCCGCTTGGAAGTTGCCCATTGTCTTGGTGGCAACGGTGCGCTTGGGGGCGATCGCCCAAATTGTGGCCAATATTGCCCTTGCGCGGCAGTATAAGCTGGACATTCGCGGTCTGATTCTCAACTGTGTCACCCCCTGTAGCGACACGGATATTGCGCAGTGGACACCACCAGACTTTCTCAGCCGTTTTACCCAAGTGCCCGTGCTGGGGGTGCTGCCCTGTGGTCAACACTCCAATGAGGAGTTGGCGGAAATGGTCGCCGAATGGCCGCTGCATCTGCTTTGGCGTTGAGGACGGTGAGGCAAGCAATCATTTTGAGGCCGATCAAAGCGCATAATAAAAGTGACTTAGATCGAATTGACACACAGATCGCTGAACTGACCTATGCTTAAGCTCTATGGCGGTGCCAAATCCCGCGCCAGTATTGTTCGCTGGTATTTAGAAGAACTGGGAATTCCCTATGAATTTGTGCTGATGGATCTGCAAGCTGGGGAGCAACATCAGCCCGACTTTCTCAAACTCAACCCCATGGGTAAAGTGCCCGTGATCGTGGATGGTGATGTCGTGCTCTGGGAATCGGGGGCGATTTTACTCTATCTTGCCCAAGTCCACGGCAAATTGCCCAAGGATGCGGCTGCCGCTGCCCAAGTTTACCAGTGGGTGCTGTTTGCCAATTCCACCCTGACACAGGCGCTGTTTCCACCTGAAACGCGCGATCGCCAGCTTCCACGACTACTCAAGGGCATTGAGACCGCCCTGATGGGGCAATCCTACATTCTTGGCAATGACTTTTCCGTTGCCGATGTCGCCCTCGGGTCAGTGCTGGCCTATCTCCAGATGCTCTTTCAGGTAGATCTGAGTCCCTATCCTGCGGTGGCAGACTACGTGGCTCGCTTGCAACAACGGCCTGCATTCCAGAAGGGCTTACTGGGGGCTGGAGCATGAATGTCATCTTTCGCGAAGTGGATCCCTTTGATTTATGGATTTGGGTGGAATTTGCCGCACCGCCTTCGTCCGTTGAGCAGCAATACCTTGAGGAAGTCTTTAACTCGTGGTTTTTCCTCGGGAAGTTGGGGGGATTCAACGCTGAGAATCTCCAAGTCCAAGAAACGGGGTTAGACCTCAGTCACCTAGAGTACGATCGCGCCCAAGCCGACAGTTCAATGATGGCCGTGATGCACAACATGGGCGAGTTTGAATACAACGATCGCTGGGCACGCTGCTGGTTTGACTTGGGCACTAGTGACGCTCTCGCCTTGGATGTTCTGATTAATGCCCTCAATCAGTTTAGTGAGGACTATGTGCCCCTAGAAACCCTCGTGATTGGCGGTGACAACCCCGAATGGCCGATCGCCACCAGTGAACAGCGGGAAATGATTGAACAATCGGCGTGGAACTAAGTGCGCGGCGTCTTGCCCTCGATGCCCTAGAACGGGTGGCCAAGGGAGCCTATGCCGATGTGGCGCTCCATCAGGTGTTGCAGCAGCAGTCCCTCAAGGAAGGCGATCGCGCCCTGATTACTGAACTGGTCTATGGGACTATCCGCCAACAGCGCACCTTAGATACCCTGATTCAGGGGTTTTGTCAGCAACTGCCGCCCTTGAAGGTACAGTTAGTGCTGCGTTTAGGCCTCTACCAACTGCGCTATCTGGATCGCGTTCCCCCCCATGCCGCAGTCCACAGCAGCGTTGAACTGGTCAAAGAGATCGGTTTAGGTGGCTTTGCCAAACTGGTGAATGGGGTCTTGCGCCGTTACACCCGCTCCACCACCGATCCCCTCGAGGCTTTCATTGCCCACCTGCCCTTGGTCTCTCAACTAGGGTGTCGCTATAGCTTTCCCGATGAACTGGTTCGCGCTTGGTTGGAGCGTTTAGGAGAGCAGGAGTGTATGGCCCTCTGTCAGTGGTTTAATCACCCCCCCCGCCTCGATTTGCGCCTCAATCCCCTGCGGACAACGGCTGATCAACTGATGGCGGATTTTCAGACAGCAGGCTATGGATTGCAACCCATTCCCCCCTTACCCCAAGGACTGGTTCTGCCCCACTGTGGCCAAGCTATGCCATCACTCCCCGGCTATGCCGAAGGTCACTGGTCGGTTCAGGATCGGGCAGCGCAATGGGTCAGTCATTTGCTGGATCCGCAGCCCGGTGAAGTGGTGATTGATGCCTGTGCAGCACCGGGGGGCAAAACCACGCATATTGCTGAGTTGATGGCCGATCAAGGCCGCGTCATTGCCTGCGATCGCACCCCCAGTCGCCTGCGGAAGTTAGCACAAAATCGCGATCGCCTCGGCCTAAAGAGCATTGAAATTCACACCCTTGATAGTGCGACAGCAGGGGATTTTGCAGCGATGGGCGATCGCGTTCTTTTGGATGTGCCCTGCTCCGGTACAGGTACCCTGCATCGCCATGCCGATAGCCGCTGGCAACCCCTGAGCACGCGCTTAGCTGAACTGGTGCCCCTGCAAGCTCAACTCTTGGCCAATGTTTGCCAGTGGGTGAAACCCCAAGGTCTGCTTGTTTATGCCACCTGTAGCCTAGAGCCAACTGAAAATGAAGCCCAGATTCAGCACTTTCTGGTTCACCATCCCCAGTGGTACATTGAACCACCCCCCGCAGACTTTCCCCTCAAAGCAACTCCCGCAGGCTGGATCACCGTCTGGCCGCAACGGGACGATATGGATGGCTTTTTTATGGTGCGGTTGCGACGCGGTAGCTAAGCCCCAAAGCGACCAAAATTAAAATACCTACTCCCATCAGGCCAGCGATCGGATTGCCATTGATGCCCGTGAGCCACTCTGGCGCTATTCCCGTATAGCTGACTAACTTGCCCACATTCACACCAAAATACGCCCAGACCAAGCCGCCATGAAGTCCCATGGGAAAGCCCAAACGTCCCCCAAAGACCCATTTACTTAAACCAAGAATCCAGCCCAACAGTGCCAAGCCGAAAAACTGCGGCCACGTGGCCAAAATGACCTCCAAGGGATGTAGATAGTGCAAGGCTGCAAAGATCAGGCCATTGAGCACCAAGGCAAACCACGGTTGGTACTCTAGCTCTAGCTCCTGCAACAGCCAGCCACGAAACAACAATTCCTCAGCAAACCCCACAGCGACACCGGTGAGAACGCCATCCAACAGTAGCAGCCCAAAGCCCTCCGGTAGCCCCTGCCAGCTTACCCAACCCAAGAGTCCCTCGATGACAAATAGCAGCGCCACCAAAAACACACCCGCCAGCCACCCCAGCAGGGCATCGCGACCAAAGTTCCAACCACCCTTAAGGCCATAAAACACTAGGGGCGATCGCTGTTGGTGTACCCGCCGTCCCCAGACTCGCAGCAAGAGAATAAAGATGAGGTACAACAGCCCCATATTGACAAAGCTAGCGGCACCGCCCTCTCCCCAGAGAAAATAGATACTTAGGCCAATGGGCAGCCAGAGCAGCACCAGCGTCAGGGCAAAACTAAAGATGCGAATCCAGAAGGGGCGGCGGATCATTTGCCGCCACAATTGAGCGAAAAGTGGCTTATTCAGTGGGTTCAATGGTACTCGTCAGCCCTGCCATTTTCAGGCCTTCACAATAAAATTCAGCATGCTCAAGGGCACAGGTGATCACCAAGGCCACCCCCGTCATGTGTGCCTCCATCATGATATCCACGGCTTGGGGTTGGGTGAGGCTCGGCACAGTCTTCAGCAATACCTCCACCACATACTCCATGGAATTGACATTGTCATTATGAAGGAGCACACGATAGCGGGGCGCCAACTTGCGAACGGTTGCTGGTTTTTCAATGGTTTGCACTGACATTGTTGGCCATGCCTCCATTCAGTGGACATTCAGTATTAGGAATTCAGCAAATATGCTTAAGATTTTAGCAAACGGATCAAACTTGACCACTCGCCGATTCAGGACGCAACAGCGGGAAGGCAATCACATCGCGAATACTCGGCGAATCCGTTAGCAACATCACCAAGCGGTCAATACCAATCCCTAAGCCGCCTGTGGGTGGCATGCCGTGTTCTAAGGCGGTGAGGAAATCTTCATCAACACTGTGGGCTTCCAAATCCCCAGCCGCTTTCCGCCGTGCCTGTTCCTCCAAGCGTTGCCGTTGATCCAAGGGATCCGTTAACTCCGAAAAACTATTGGCGTGTTCGCGACCCACGATAAATAATTCAAATCTCTCCACCAGTCCCGGTTGGCTGCGGTGGGGCTTGGCTAAGGGGGAAATTTCCACAGGATAGTCGAGAACCAATGTCGGTTGAATCAATGTCGGTTCAACAGTCTGCTCAAAGACTTCGTTGAGCACGCGGCCAATCGTGTCACAGGTGTCTAAGTCTTTTACCCCTCCTTTTTCGGCTGCTTGCTTTGCCGCTGCTAGATCGCTCAATTGGCGAAAATCAATCCCAGTGGCTTGCAACACTGCATCGTGCATGGTCACCCGTCGCCATGGGGGCGTCAGATCAATCGTTTCCCCCTGATAGGTGATCTTGAGCGTGCCCAACACCTCCATTGCCGCTGTGGTAATAATCGCCTCCGTCAGCGTCATCATATCGTTGTAATCAGCGTAGGCCTGATAGACCTCAATGGACGTAAATTCAGGGTTGTGCTTAGTTGAGATGCCCTCATTGCGAAAGATGCGCCCCAGTTCATAGACCTTCTCAAAACCACCGACAATGAGGCGCTTCAGGTGCAGTTCTGTAGCAATGCGCAAATAAAGCTGCATCTCCAGTGTGTTGTGGTAGGTAATGAAAGGACGCGCCTCGGCTCCCCCAGCTTCCGCCTGTAACACTGGCGTTTCAATTTCAATAAAGCCTTGCTCATTGAGGTAGCGGCGAATGGCTGCGGTGATCAGTGCCCGCTTGCGGAACGTATCGCGTACGTGGGGGTTGACGATGAGATCCACATAGCGCTGACGATAGCGTTTTTCCACATCCGTGAGGCCGTGCCACTTGTCCGGCAGGGGCAGCAATGACTTCGTGAGCATGGTGTAGGATTCCACCACAACCGAGAGTTCGCCCTTTTCGGTGCGCTTGAGGGTGCCCACAGCGCCAAGGATATCGCCGACATCCGTCAGGTGTTTCAAATCGGCAAAGGCGGCTTCCCCCATGCCTTGGCTAATGGTTTGCTTATCGAGGTAAAGCTGAATTGTGCCGCTGTCATCCTGAAGTGTAAAAAAGGCCAGCTTGCCAAAGACGCGCCGCGCCATAATTCGACCGGCCACACTGACGCGATCGCCCACCGCTTCGCCAGCGGCCAAGTGCGCATATTTTTCTTGCAAAACTGCCGCAGTATGGGTGCGCTCCCAACGATAGGCATAGGGGTTCATGCCCTGTGCTTGCAATGTTTTTGCTTTCTCAATCCGTGTTGCCCGAATTTCGGCTCCCGTTGCCCCCACGTCGGCCATATTGGTAGAAACTCTCCACGATTAGCAAACCTTAACCTTCTCATTGTACGCTCTGGAATCGGTACCAATGCTGCAAAAGGGGAATCGAGTACAGTGGAAGCTAGTGTGACCAATGAACAAGAACAAACGGCTATGCCCCCTGCGAAGTCCCCTCGCCGTAAAGCTCCTGAACCCATTGATCTGCATGACCCGCAATACTACTTCAATCGCTCTTTAAGTTGGCTGGAATTTAATAAGCGGGTACTCCACGAGGCCTATGACCCCCGCACCCCGCTACTGGAGCGGCTCAAATTTATGGCCATTTTCAGTTCCAACTTGGATGAATTTTTCATGGTGCGGGTGGCCGGTCTAAAACAGCAAGTGGAAAGTGGCATTGTTCAAGGGGGAGCCGATGGCATGCCCCCAGCGGAGCAATTACAAGCAGTGCGGCAATATCTGCTACCAATTGTGACTGAGCAACACCGCTATTTCGACCAAGAACTGCGTGCCCTCTTGGCCAAGGAAGCCATTTTCCTCACCCGCTTTAATGAGTTGACCCCTGAGCAGCAGGCCTACCTCAACGACTACTTCCAAGCGCAAGTTTTTCCGGTGCTCACCCCCTTAGCAGTCGATCCGGCACACCCCTTTCCCTATATCTCTAGCCTTAGCCTTAACCTTGCGGTTCTGATCCGTGATCCCGAATCTGGCCAAGAGCGACTGGCACGGGTGAAGGTACCGAATCGGTTTCCCCGCTTTGTTGCCCTGCCCCAACATTTGCACTCGCCCCAAGGTGCCCATTGGCTAGGCGTTCCCCTCGAAGAAATTATTGCCCACAACCTCAGTGCCCTCTTTCCGGGAATGGAGATTCAGGCCTACTTTGCCTTTCGCATTACCCGTAGTGCTGACCTCGAACTAGAAACGGATAAAGCCGATGATTTACTGATTGCCATTGAGCAGGAAATTCGTAAACGGCGCTTTGGCTCTGTGGTGCGTCTAGAGGTGCAGCGGGGCATTCCACCGCTTCTGAGGCAAACCCTGATGGAAGAGATGGATCTCGAGGAGATTGATGTCTATGAACTCGATGGTCTGTTGTGCTTGAATGATTTGTTTGCCTTTATGGGCTTGCCCTTGCCCCAGTTCAAGGATCCGGAGTGGCAACCCCAAGTTCCCCCCAGTTTCCAGCGGGTAGAGGAACGGGAATCGATGTTTGACACCAGCAGCGAAATTACCACCCTCGGCACTGACTATTGGGAAGCCGTGGCCAACGAACTCTTTAGTCTGATTCGCGAGGGGGATATTATCGTTCACCATCCCTACCATTCCTTTGCAGCAACAGTACAGCGCTTTATTACCTTGGCGGCCCATGATCCACAGGTACTGGCAATTAAGATGACCCTCTATCGCACATCGGGTGACTCGCCGATTGTCAGTGCTCTGATTAAGGCCGCAGAGAATGGCAAACAGGTGGCGGTTTTGGTGGAACTGAAGGCGCGCTTTGATGAGGAGAACAATATCCTCTGGGCACGGAAGCTGGAGAAAGTGGGTGTCCACGTGGTCTATGGTGTACCGGGTCTAAAGACCCACACGAAAACGGTTCTGGTGGTGCGCCAAGAGGCGGGACAAATTCGCCGCTATGTCCACATTGGCACGGGCAATTACAACCCCAAAACTGCTGGCCTCTATGAGGACTTGGGGCTATTTTCCTGCCGTGAGGAATTGGGCGCGGATCTTTCGGAACTCTTTAATGTGCTCACGGGCTATTCCCGCCAACGGGATTATCGCAAGCTTCTCGTTGCGCCAACAACAATGCGCGATCGCACGCTGCAATTGATTTACCGTGAGATTGAACACGCCCGTAATGGTCAACCGGGGCGGATTATTGCCAAGATGAATGCGATTACAGATACGCAAGTGATTCGTGCCCTCTATGAGGCGTCCCAAGCAGGGGTAGAAATTGATTTGATTATTCGCGGCATGTGCTGTCTGCGGCCGGGGGTGCCGGGAGTGAGCGATCGCATTCGGGTGATTAGTATCATTGGCCGCTTTTTGGAGCACTCACGGATTTTCTACTTTGGCAACAATGGCGAGCCAGAGTACTACATTGGCAGTGCCGACTGGCGATCGCGCAACTTAGACCGCCGCGTTGAGGCCATTACCCCCATTCAAGATCCAACCATTCAACTGGAACTCAAAGAGCTGCTTGAAATTATGTTGGCAGACAATCGCCAAGCGTGGGAGCTGCAACCCGATGGCACCTACCAGCAACGACAACCAGCCCCCGGTGAACCCGAACGCGGTACCCACAGTGTTTTAATGGCACGTACCCTCAAGGAAGTAGAAGCGAGCCGCTAGGTAGCCCCTGCATACCCTTGTGCCATGGCGCGAAAGTCTGGACTGTTTTGCAGGAGTTCTTGGTAGCTCCCGACAGCCGCCACTTGGCCATTGGCCATTAGGTACAGGCGATCGCACTCCATAACGGTGCTGAGGCGGTGGGCAATCATGATAATCGTTTTCTCGCCACTTAGGGCTTGAATCGCATCCATGACCCCTGCTTCCGTTTGGTTGTCGAGAGCCGCTGTCGCTTCATCCATGATCAGCACTGAGGGGTTGTGATAGAGGGCACGGGCAATGCCAATTCGCTGCCGCTGGCCCCCCGAAAGACGCACCCCCCGTTCACCGACAACGGTATCTAGTCCCTCAGGTAGGGTACGGACAAAGGTGGATAACTGAGCTGCTTCTACCGCCGCCCACACAGCCGTTTCATCAATGGCCTCATCCGGTAAGCCAAAGGCAATGTTGCGCCGCAGTGTGTCATCACAAAGATAAATGGTTTGTGGGATATAGCCAATCTGCCGTTGCCACTGGGGCAGGTTCTGGTAAATACTCTCACCATCCACACGAATATCCCCTTGGCTAGGTTCTAGGAGTCCCAAAATGAGATCGACAATGGTGGTTTTCCCTGCCCCTGAGGAGCCAACAAAGCCAACCATTTCTCCCTGTTTGATGGTGAGAGAAACCCCACAAAGAGCAGGCCGAGAGGCATTGGGATAGGTGTAGTGCAGATCAATCAGTTCGAGGCGATCGCGAAAGAGCTTGATAGCAACAGGTTCTGCCTGCTGAATTTCTAGCGATCGCGCCTCTAAAATGTCATCGTAAATAATATCTACAGAAGCAGAGTAAAAAATGACACTATTCAAACTCACCATCAAGCGGTTAGCCGAGGGCAAAAGTCGAAACGCAGCGGCAGCAAATAGAGAGATGAGGGGCAGAACCTGAGCCATTGACCCCCGCTGAATCAGTGTCAGAATGATGATTAGAATAATGGCTGTAACCGCAAGGGTTTCAAAATAGGAGCGGGGCAGTTGGTTAATAAAATTCAAGAAGAAGTTAGCCTTGCGATCTTCAATCAGATTTTCTTCATAGACATCGAGAAAGACCTGCTCACGCCCCAAAACCTTGACTTCCTTAATACCCCCTAAGCCTTGGTTAATACTTTGCACCACTTTTTGGGCATAGTGAACCCGTTGGGTACCGATTTCCTTGAGCTTTTTACGAAAGAATCTAAAGAAGAGATAGGATAGAATCGCTAGAACTGCAATCACAACTAAGGAAATAAATGGATTGCTCAAGATAATCACGGTAAAGACAGCAAAAACAATCAAAGATTCTGAAATGATAATTAGTAAGGGTAGTAAGTAGCTATTAAAAATGTTAGTGGTTTCATTATTGGCATTTTGAATCAGTTTTGCCGTATTATTTTGCAGGTGAAAAGTATAGGGCTTAAAGAGATAGCTGCGCAGGAGCATCACTGAAAATTTGCGCTGTTTTTCATTCAAAAACTTAAACTGAAGATAGTTGCTCCCTGCAATAAATAGGTTCTTGCAAATAAAGAGGATAGCGAAGCTAATGCTGAGAATGAGCAGCCATTGATACTCTTCCTGTGGGGTCAAAGGAATTGCACTGTGACGCCAAAACAGAAGATCATTGAGGCGACTGGGCTTTTCAATAATGGCGATAAAAGGCAGCACCAAGCCCACCCCCAAGGCTTCCCAAATACTGCCAATGACCATCAAGACACCAATGCCTGCCAGTTGCCAGCGATCGCCCCGATCCAGTAGGCGCCAAATTTTGCCAAGGGAGCGCAGTGCAGGGTGCTTTAACATTCCGTTTTAGAGGTCACAACGCTTTAATCTTAGGCTAGTTATGCCCAAGTCGTGCTTCCCAAATCTGGCGGAATATCTTGCCAGCGACCTTGACCGACCGCGCGAACCGCTTCCCGCAAATCCACTGCCTTGGTATAGAGTGCTTTACCGACGATCGCCCCCGATAGCCCTTGGGGACTGAGGGCAAAGAGACTGAGAATATCCGTGAGGGAACTCACGCCACCCGATGCAATGACCGGGCGATCGGTTGCTGCCAATAACTGCCGCAGTGCTGGAATATTCGGCCCTTGGAGAGTACCATCCCGCTGAATATCGGTGTAAACAAACCCCGCCACCCCCATGGCTGCCATTTTTTGGGCGAGATCTGTTGCCAAAATTGTTGAGGTTTCTAGCCAACCCCGCGTTGCCACATAGCCATTGCGAGCATCCAGCCCTACCCAAATGCGTCCGGGATATTCTGCGGCCAAACTAGCTACTAGCTCTGGATCCTCAAGAGCCACGGTCCCCAAAATGGCACGATTGACGCCTTGGAGAAAGAGATCAGCCACTGCTTGGCGCGATCGCAAGCCACCCCCCACCTGCACAGGAATTTCAAGGGATGCGACAATTGTGGCGATGAGGTCGTAGTTTCGCGGTTCTCCTGTTTTAGCGGCATCCAAGTCAACGACATGCAAACGGGGAGCACCCAACCGCTGCCAGTAGAGGGCGACTTTTAGAGGATCATCATGAAAAACCTTGACCTTACCATAGTCCCCTTGCATTAGGCGCACACATTTGCCGTCAAGTAAATCAATGGCGGGGATAACATCCATTGGCGTCAGAAATCCTTATTGAAAAATTGAAAATTTGAGCGTAACTCCCATCCTAGCAGTCACAAGGGGTTAGGGGTAGAAGCCAAGCTCGAACAATGCATCAATGCGGTAGAGGCCAAGCTGGAGCAACGTATTAGTGCTGTACAAACGCAATTGGGTCAGAGGATTGAGACGGTAGAAGCTACATTACAGGATATTTCTAAGCAGCAAGCTAGAACGGATGCACGACTATGGGGATTCTTGGTCGCCTTTTTGGTAGCTACCCTTGGATTGCTGACCAAAAAAATGGGTACAAGCCCCGCCTTGCTACGCGCGACCTAGCGGTCTATAAGGCGGCTTTTTACTATCATTAATTATAGTCAAAAACAAAGACTATCGTCGGGATAGGGCATTGCCAGACGTTAAAATGAGCATGGAGGAGCGATCGCTCCGTTTTAGGCGGGGGAGTATGTCAAAAAACTCTTATTCTTTGATCTGCCGCTTCCATAACGCTTTTTGAGAGCGGACGATGGGACTCGAACCCACGACGTTCAGCTTGGGAAGCTTGTTGTCTATCAAGCTGAAACCCTGACTGTAAGCAAGTTTCAGGATGAGACTGAAAATCTTTACCCACAATTTACCCACTAACTTACCGTTTGCGGTTTGCATTGTCAGGGTTCGCTTCAAACGATTAACGCCACCTAGGGTGGGTAGGTGGCGCGTTTCGTTTTGGTGTCTGGAACTATTCTACTAGGCAATTAGGGACAATTGGCCATCGGTTCTGTGGTGATGCCCCAGATAATCACTGAATACCGACACCCGTTCAGCTAAATCCTCTAGGTAGTAGTCGGGGTTATAGGGCTTAGTGTTGGTGACCCCATTGCACCCAATCCAGTAGGTGACTTTATCGCCTTCCTTCCCTAGGGCAAGTAACGCTTTTTCACCCTTCCTGATTTTGCGGGTGATAGCTAATTGCTCAACGGCTATTTCCCGTCGCTTGAGTTTGCGGCAAACGCCTTCATAGTAGGCAATGGCGGCTTCTGCACCCTCAAGGGCAAGCCGTTTCAGGAATTCAAGGGTGAATTCCGTTTCCAGTGCGTAGCGATCGCGCTTCCTGAAAACGCCCTTGATGGTGGTTTTGCCGTCGGCTTCCAGCAAAATATACGACTTCGCTTTTGGAGCGAACAATATCGCGTCACGGGTTTCCAGTTCTACCTTGATGCCCGACGGTAAAGCGTTCTGAACGGCTTCTAAAACCGCTTCAGGGTTCTGATGACTGAAAAATATCCCGTCGGTGTCAACCTCGATCAAAGTGCCGCCATTTTCAGCGACAACGCCCATCATTAAATCCAAAATCTTACGGCCATAAGCCGTCACAAGCGACGCCGCGATAAAGTCGTTAAATCCGTACGCCGCTGTTCCTAAAAACCCGTAGGAACCGTTTATCAGTACTTTAAGGGCTTTTTCCTGAAATGCGGCATCGCGATCGCCTTCCTTGGCACGTGCTTTAAGCTCAAGCCGCAATTCAGTTAACCGCTTCAAAACCCCCAAGAATAGCTTGTGGGGGTCTTTTTGGGAGCAAATGCCATATCGCAGCATCACACTTGGGTATAGGCTGGCAACGTCTATTTTGGCGACGTTGCGGTGAATTCCCGCAGCAAACAGTTTGCAGGTACCACCCTCATATTCGAGTTTTTTATCGGCTTGTGGGCAAACTTGAGGGTAAAGCATCTCGTGGATAGCTTGGGCTTTTTTGGCAGGGGACGCGACGGCAATTTCTTGGAAACTTAGTGGCACGTATCGTTTCTGATACCAAACAACTGGCAACAGATAATCGGCCAATAACTGAGTATCTTTCAAGTCGTGCTCCAAGTACTGCTGAATGGTCGCTAAATCGCCACATTCCCACATTTCAGTTATCTGGGAATTACTTAATTCCAAACGTCGCTCCGTTCTTAACCCAAGGGCGATTACTGAATCCTTTAAGCCGTAGCTTTTGAGTTTGGCAGCAGACTTATCCCAGATGGCTATTTGGTGGAAGGTATCGATTATTTCCACCCCACGCCAATAGACGGGATAAAACTTGATGGGTTCACCGTTCAAGCTGGCGGAAGTGATTGTCTTTACTTTTTCAGCTATCTTAAACGGGTGCCGCAAACCGTGAATTTCACAACGTTTGGCTAGGAAGGGCAAATCAAAGTTAAAGAGATTATGCCCGATTAAAACTTCTGGTTTTGACTGAATTTGCTCAAGAAACTTCCCAAGCAATTGGGCTTCATCCTGTTCGGTCAAAATCGTGGTGCTTTTCCCGTCGCTCAAGCCGACCATTAACACGCGATCGCTATCGGGGTTCAATCCAGACGTTTCAATATCGAGATACAGTTTTCGCAGTTCACCGTAGGGCTTTATCTGCAATTCATCGCCCCATTCAGGTATCTCAGCAGGTTCACTGAATAAATCAAGCTGTTGCAGATTGACTTCAATTTTCCCGTCGGTGACTTGAACCGCTTCCCGTGGGTTTTGAACGGTTTTGGTTTTGTTAAACCCTTCAATAAGCCGCTGATAGGTTTCCTGTGGGTTCTTTTCGACTTGGATCAGCAGGGTTCCTTCCTTGCCCGCGATCGCTAACTTATCCCCACGAACTTCAACAGTCTCCGGGGTGAAGCTAAGCTGTTCGGAAACGGTTTGCCAGTCAGCATTTAATTCGGGTATCGCCACTAGTGGGGGCATCGCATTTCCTCTATTAGAAGTGTGCGATTCCTGATTATCTGGCAAGTCTTGTGTGGGTTCGGTTTGCTCAATTTCTGGGGGTGAGGGTTCGGGTGAATCGCCACCACCATCGCCATCACCGCCATCAGGTTTTGGCAATTGGATTTTGATGCTGAAGGGTTTTGGTCGCGACACCGCGAACCCAAGGGCGACTATTTTCTCTAGGAAACTTCTAGCTTCTTTGGCGGTTTTGAATTGCCGTGCATTCCACCTAGAAACTTCTCTGGGGGTTACCCACCCTGAATCTTTGAAGCGGTCAATAAATCGGGCAATTTGGGACGCCTCGGCATTTTCAGCTATCCCTAGTTCCTGATAGACTTTTAAGTTCTCGCGCAACAACCAATAACCGAACTGGATTGCCCGTTCCATTAAATTTTCGTCGATTACTGAAACCCCGTGGATAGCCGCCAAGACAAGGGCAATTCTTGCTACTCTGTCCTTCGCCTTAGGATAAATGGCGGCAATACCCTCACAGGGTTCTTTCAAACGTTTTTCCTCACAAAAATCTTGCCAATTATTCCACGCTTCTAGGGCTTCTTTTGTGACGGGAATTGTGGCCGCAGTTCGCTCACTGAGCGACTTATAGAGGTTTTCGATTGCTGAAAAGTTAATTAGTTCTGAACTTATTGGTGGCAATTTGCGATTGGGAATTTTCAGAAAACTAAAGCGGGCAAATAAGCCGTCAATCTCATCAAAATCGCCCAAGGTTCTTTTCAGTACTGAAGGTTGAATGCCACCAATAATAGAGAAGCTTGAGTTTTTCAGGAATAAATCCTCTCTAGTGACGCGAACTATTGCACCCCCATCACCGTTATAAAATTCAAGCCACTTTTGGCGATCGCTACCATTGCCGCGCTTATATTGGTTTAGCCCATTAAAAAACCCCACAAGCTCATCAACAGCAATTAGAATCCCGTTATTCTCTTGTCGAGATTGCACCAAAGTGACTGCTTCAGTAGTAAAGTCAGTTATCCGATAAAACCGTTTAGCGGGTGGTTTGGGCTTTTTGCCGCGATCTTTTTTGGGTGTATTTTCCCATTTCTGAAGTGCGGTTTCGTACGCTTCCTGCTGCTGTTTGAATTGCTCAAAAGCCGCCAATTCTAAGGGCTTCAGCGGTTTAGTGACTGAATTCATCAGTGGGCTTTTTGCGCTACCAGAAACCCCCACCAAAGAAAACCAAAGTATTGGTGGAACGAAAAAATCCCCGCCCAAAAATAAACGGGTTTCTGTGGGCAATAGGGAAGCGCACACCGCTAAGAAAATCGCGGCGATCGCACCCTGCGGACAGTTCAAACTTTTCGCCTTGGCGGCCAAGGGCTTGGCAATTTCAGCGGGCAAAATTTCAGTAATCGGAAAGTCTGTACTTTCCTCTGACAGTAGATTAAGAACGGAATCTCGTAAATCGTCCTCTAGGGTGGGGATGACTGAAATGCGGTTTTGCGAACCCCGCCACCCGTGTTCCTTGGCGATCGCCCCAAGGGTTGCGACGGTGATGTTGCGATTTTTGTCGTTCTTGATATAGTTCCAAACCTGATTAAAGCCCTTGTCAGTATGCTTCTCACTTGATTTGCTCCACACTAGGGCAATCTCGCGTTCCACCCCGGCGTGGTGTAAGGCGAACAGAACTGTGGAATAGTCGTGCCAATCGAGATCGACGTTCTTAACTGAATTCAGGTAACTTAAAGCCCAATCGCGATCGCCCCACTCGCGACGGTTGGGCTTGGCGGCACTTTCAAAATTTAGGCATTCCCGCAGCGCCCAATAAGGTATTGGCGCGATCGCCACTTCTGAGGGTGGGTTCACCCACCTATAAGAACCCGTCTCCGGGTGCTCACCCGTGAAAATCGAACACTTCCCATTCCACCTAAACTCAAGCTGTTCGCCCTTGGTTTTGGCGGCAATCACCCGACTTCTTAAGTAAGGGTGGAATTCCTGTGGAACGCTGTAAAAAGCCTGCCAATGGCCGATTTTTCCGCTTGTAACGCTTACGGTTTTGGGTAGAGCTTGATGCAACGGCATGCCCGCAATTTCAGTTATTAGGGCTTCCGCCGATTGCCCATCGCAATCCACCGCCAAAATTCCTGAAAATTCTCCCGTCAGTAGGGCAAGGGCTTTTGCCCTTCTTTCCACCCGTCTTAATTGCTCCGTGGTTAGGGGGTTTTTCGCCCAATTTAAGCCGTCGGGGTGGAAGGGCGTCTTATTGGCACCAATCGCGCATATCGGCCAATTTGCAGGAATTTGCTCAATCATCACGAACCCACCTATTTCTTAATCGCCTTCAGAAATTTCTCGCACTTCCTTAGGTGGGCTTGGATATCACGGTTTACCAAGAAATCCACCAATAATTCAGCGTTATAAAGGATTTTTCTTTGGTTAATCCTAAAATAGTGAACGCCTTCTATTAACTTCTTTTCGCGGCGATACTTCTTAAGAGTCTCGCGGCTTAAACCCGCCAGTGAAGCGGCTTCTCGGCAATTCAGCAAATCAATTTTGGGCATGGATTCCTCCTCTAAAACCCCTAAGAAAAGATTAGCTTGACGGCTTCCAAACCGTATCCCTAGGCATTTATTCCTAGAGCAAAATTTATAAGCCGTTTTGTCTAAAAATGGTTTTATTTTTTGTAAAGAATAATTAGCTATAAGTTTGGGTTATTGAATTACTGAAAAGCATTAGAAAAGCAAAACCCGCCAATAAAGGCGGGTTCATTTGAATAGTGGGTTTTTAGAGGAGATATTCCAAGGATACCACGGTATTCAGTCATAATCGTATTAAAGCGTTTGAAGGATTGTAGCCAATGAAAAAGCTCCTTAAGGAAACCAAGCGCGATAGTCGTGCTTTACAGGTTTACGAATATCGTTTGCAGGGTTTTACCCTGAAGGATATTTCAGAGATTATGGGCATCAGCGCGGCCACAGTTCACCGTGATTTAGTGCGGGTGCTGGACAAACTCAGTAAGCACAACATTACTGAAATGGAGAAATTGCGGCAAATTGAATTGGAGCGCCTTGATGCTGCTCAAGTGGCCATCTGGGAACGGGTTCAGCGGGGTGACCTAGATGCCATTGACGTGTTTCTTGGCATCTCAGACCGTCGGTGTCGCCTATTAGGTTTGTATTTGGACACCCGTGTTCAGAAAATGGTTGAGGAAAACATCGATGACTTCATTAGTGCGGTCAAAGGCGTGATGCCACCAGAAGTCTTTCAACGGGTTCTCGCGATCGCAAATGAATTCCGTTCATAATTGGATTGAATTAGTTAGGAGAACGCAATGACTGAATTTCTGGAACCGTTTTATACCAATGAGAACGGGGTGCAGTTCTTTGATGTCACCAAACTTCAGCAGGAATTAAACACTCATCGTTTTAGTGCTGAACGCGCTAAAGCCTACGATGAATGTGTTAGCACTGGAAAATGGGTGTTCATTAAACCGCCACAGGATTACGGTGAACTGGACAAATACCGCCCTAGCAATCGAACCTACTACGGGATGCCGTTGAATGAATACAAGCGTGCTCTAAGCCGATAGCCCACCATTCAGCTAAACATTCAGCTAAACGACGCCGCCACCCAATGGGTGGCATTTTTGTTTTGTATTACTGATGAGGAATGCAATTTTTTAGCGTGCTGTTAGCACAGTACTTTCTTGCATTCCTTGTTAGTAATATATTCAAATGGCCTTGGAATGATACACTTTACTTCTTTTCAAACAAGTGCTCTAGTGTGGCGATTTTGAGCGATCGCCATCGTTCAATTGCCAGTTTGGGACTATCGCAGTTCATGACCGCAAATGCCCGCCTATTGGCCGCAGAATCGGCCAATTCATCGTCGGTATAGATCGGCGTTCCATCATGAGTAACGTGCCACATAAGGCCATTCTAGGGCACGTTTTGGAATCAACCTATAGCCACTATTTGAACCCCGTGGATTACTGAATTAGGGCGATTTGTCATGCGGTGTCGTGCATGCCCTAAAACTGCATGACACTCTCAACGTCGCTCCCAGACTGCATTTCAGCAATACTGTCATGCATAAGTATTTATGCGCATGACACTTTGAAAGTCGCTCCACAAGGGCGTTTTGGGGCATTTGTCATGCAAAACGCCAAAACATAGGTAGTAAGTAGTGCAAAGTCTGGATAGCTGAAATTGGGGGTGGGAATTTGTCATGCAGTCATGCAGATAGTTGTTTTGACACAAATAGTGCATGACACTCTGAAACCCTCACCCAGACTGCATTTCAGCAATACTGTCATGCAACGTCAAAACACCACAAAATGCGCATGACACCCTCAAACGCTCTCTACATCAGGGTTTCAGCAATACTGTCATGCAAAACGTCAAAACATAGGTAGTAAATAGTGCAAAGTCTGGATAGCTGAATTGGGTGCGGTCATAGCCCACCACACTGTCATGCGGCGTCAAAACACCACAAAATGTGCATGACACTCTCAAAGTCTCTCTACATCAGCGTTTCACGGCATTTGTCATGCGGTGTCATGCAAGCCCAAAAAGCGCATGACACTTTCAAAGTCGCTCCACAAGCGCGTTTCAAGCCTAGTGTCATGCAAAACTTCAAAACATAGGTAGTAAGTAGTGCAAAGTCTGGATAGCTGAAATTGGGGGTGGGAATTTGTCGTGCGGTGTCATGCAAGGGCAAAAAGTGCATGACACTTTGAAAGTCTCTCTACATCAGGGTTTCAGCAACACTGTCATGCGGTGTCAAAACACCACAAAATGCGCATGACACTTTGAAAGTCGCTCCACAAGCGAGTTTTGGGGCATTTGTCATGCAAACCATCAAAACCTAAGTATGTATTACTGAAATACCCACCCCACCCCATTTCAGTAATGGATATTATTTTTTGAGAGAAAAAATAGCATTCTATAAGTACTTATACCTACTGAATACCATTTTTCTTTCCAGAGAGAATATCTATTCAGTAATGCCCCATATGGCGGATTTACTACTTATGTTTTGCCAGTTTGCATGACAAACGTTCTGAAACGTGCTCTACAAGCGGGTTCTAGGGTGTCATGCAGATTTAGGGGTGTTTTGACATTGCATGACACTTTGCTTGAAACGTGCTCTACAAGCGGGTTCTAGGGTGTCATGCAGTTTTAGGGCTTAAATCCAAGTGCATGACACTTTGCTGAATTCAGGTATCCACGGTGTTGATGAATTTACTACTTAGGGATTCAGCGGTTTGCATGACAGTAGGCTTGAAACGTGCTCTATGACTGGGTTTAGAAGTGTCATGCAGATTTTGCCCCAAAATTCAAGTGCATGACACCGTGCTTGAAACGCGCTCCCAGACTGCATTTCAGAGTGTCATGCGGTTTTGGGGCTTGCATGACAGATTGCTGAAGTTATGGGTAGATGATGGCGTGATCTTGGGCGAATACCGTGCCACGATTTTGGTCATCAATCTGGAACAGCTTGGTGGGGATAGGCACGAGTTTTGCCCCATTCTCTTGCAAGCTATTCAGTGATTGCAGGTATTCCTCTAACGAGTCATAGGGGATGTCCATGCCGCGATCTGCTGCGGACAGCACCCGTGTTACTTTGACGGTTCGATATTCCAGCATGTTGTCTTTTGCACCGGTCAAGTCAAGGGTGGCACCATTAACTTGAATCATGAATCCATCGTCGTGTTGGTAGATGGTGACGGTGATTTTGCCATTACTGAATTGCATAATGGTTCTCCATTAAATGGGAAACCCACCCCGGAAGGGTGGGTATGGGACATCTGACTGTTTTGTAACCTATTTGTTTATCCTGTAGCGATCGCGCGATTATGCAACGGGTTTAATGGGGTTCCGTTTGAAGTCGGCATAATGTCGCTGGATCATTTCCACAGAAGTATCGCACCATTGGGCGATGACCATTTCAGGAATGTTGTTGATGATTTGCAGGGTGATAAACGTATCACGGCATGAGTAAGGCGTCGTGTTGGGCTTGATTGGGTCAACAACGGTTTGCCATGCCCGACGGGCAAAATTCCCGTAGTTGATGAATCCACCATTGGGCGATGGGAACACAAGGTCATCAGGTTGGGCGTTCTCAGGTTTGATTGACCGCAACAGATTGGCCAAGCGATCGCTGGTGGGAAACCGACGACACTTGTTATTCTTGGAACCCTGAACACGGATCGGTTTGCTTGTGTTGGTATTAGTCACGCTTCCAGTGAAGTCAACATAGCTGAAGTCTTGGGCAACGTTTTTCCATTGCAAGCCGATCGCTTCGCTTGGGCGACACCCCGTAAGGAACCAAAATTCCACCAAGGGCGCATAGTAGCTATAAGAATGCCCGATGAAGCTACGGCCATTCCAATTGCCCTTATGGTTGCGGAATGCTTCAATCACCCGTTCCCGTTCCTCAAGGGTGAAGGCGTCGGGTTTGGGGTTCGTTTCATAACGAAACTTGGGCATCATGTCCACAATCGCTTCATAGGGGTTATCCTCAAGCATTTTCTGGGAGATTGCCCATTTGCAAGCGGCGTTCAATTGCATCATCACCCGTTTCGTTTGGTGAATCGTGGTGATTTTCTCTAACTTCTGCTTTACTGCAACGGCATCCTCAACGGGCATATCCCCTAGCTTTTTCAGTAATGGAATGAACGTCGTTGTGTGGTATGCCGTTGTTGTCGGCTTCCACGATGATTTTTTGAATTCAAAGTATTTCTGGTACAGCGTTAGCGGCGTTAAATCGCTACCCTTGGGCTTGGCCGCTTCACCCTTATACTTGGCTAGCGTCGTGTCAAAATTGCCGCTGGCAATATCCAGTTCAATTTGCCGCGCCCTCATTTCAGCAATACGCCGCGCGGGTTCCGTATCGTCAAGCCCTAGGGATAAATAATGCCGTTGCCCTTGATAGCTGAAATAAAGCTGCAATCGGCCATTGGAAACTTTTATGGATACGGAACCCTTGGAAGCGCGCTTGCTTTTGTGGGTAAAAAGATTCATGTTCATAGGACACCAAAACGAAACTGAATGTCTACCTACAGTTTACCCACAAAGTGTACCCAAACATACCCAAAAATACCCGTCTCAAAGTCTCAAATGCGACAATTAAAGGGCATCCCAGAATCTCTGAAATGCCCGAAAGTACGTAGTTTTGAGGGTTTTTAGAGGAAGCGGACGATGGGATTCGAACCCACGTCGTTCAGCTTGGGAAGCTGACATTCTACCACTGAATTACGTCCGCAGTCTTGCAATCTATGATTTTAGCACGAATTGTCCGGCTGGCGATGGTGTTCGACTGTAATAACGGTATGCACATTGCCACGGGGGGCAAAGTCCCCTTTGATTTTCATGTAGAGGGGGTCGCAGGCGGCCACAAGATCATCGAGGACTTGATTGACAGCTTCTTCGTGGGAAATGTAGCGATCGCGATAACTGTTGATGTAAAGCTTAATGGCTTTCAGTTCCACCACCTTCTCATAGGGAGTATAGCTAACGTAAAGCGTGGCAAAGTCAGGATAGCCAGAAAATGGACACTTACAGGTAAACTCCGGCAGGGTAATCTCAATGGTGTATTGCCGACCGGGACGCGGATTGGGAAATGTAATCAGTTGCCCTTCTTGAATGGCGCGTTCGCCGTACTTCATTTCTGATACTTGCATTGTTTGGTTCCAACAGCTTGAGAACGACTCGGAGATTCTCTTTAGACCATAACTAAAGTTTATCAAGATTTAAGTTCTTAGCCCCTCGATACCAACGTTGCAGGGTGAGAATAGGGTAGAGAGGTTGTTGAGGCGAGAGTGCCATGGAACGTTATCAGCCAAATGGAACCCCTCTCTCAGAGGCCGATAAAGCAGAACTAGCCCAACTCAAACAACTGCTAGAGCGAGCGATCTCCGACGGCGTATTGACTGCCGACGAAATGGCGCAAATCAAGCGACAAATTCGCGCCGATGGCAAAGTTACCTATGAAGAGCTAGAGCTTTACCGCCAGTTTGTAGAGGAGAAAATCCGCCAAGGGCTTTTGGTGCGGGAAATCCGCTAACACCCTAGACTTTGTAGGGGATGTTGGTGTCCTGAAAGGAGTGGGCTGGATTCAGACCCATCAAGATCACGGTGTCAATGACATGAATAATACCGTTCTCCGCTTCAATATCAGCGGCAAGGACAGTGGCGTTTTTGACTTCCAAGGGATTATCGCCATGAATCGGAATGGTGGAACCTTCGAGGGAAGTGACGATCCCCATCTTTTTCAGGTCTGCCGCTTTGTAGGCGCCGGCAACCACATGGTACTTGAGAATCCGCGCTAACTGGGGAGGATTTTGCACAAGGGAGGTAATGGTGCCATCGGGCAACTTGGCAAAGGCATCATCATTGGGGGCAAACACCGTAAAAGGCCCCGGCGATTGCAGGGCTTCCACCAGATTGGCCACCTTGACAGCAGTCACTAGTGTGGAAAAGCCGGGAGTATTCACTGCAATATCAACAATGGTTGCCATAAAAGCGCGCCCCAAAACTGCGATGAGAATGCACAACGATGGTTTGCGATCGCCCCATTCATCAAGAGGATGGGGACTGTAACAAACGCTAGAATTAGCATACTGAACCCACGTCCTAGGCGCTAGCGATCGCTGGCGTCAGCCAGATAGGGAAATTTAATCATGGCAATCGCGTCCGTTAATCCCACAACTGCTGAGGTCTTAAAAACCTTTTCCCCCTTGGGGGCTGAGGACGTGGAGAGGGCCATTGCCCAAGCGGCGACGACCTTTGAGACCTATCGCCTAACCGCCTTTGAGCAGCGTGCCCAGTGGCTAGAAAACACAGCAAATCTCCTGCAACAGCAGCGGGATGCACTTGCTCGCCTCATGACCCTTGAGATGGGCAAACCAATGACAGAGGCGCGGGCTGAAATTGACAAATGTGCCTGGGTGTGTCGTTACTATGCCGAGCAGGGGGCGGCTTTCCTGCGGCCTGAATTAATTTCCACGGAGGCAAGCTACAGCGCGATTCATTACCAACCCCTTGGCATTATTTTGGCGGTGATGCCGTGGAATTTTCCCTTTTGGCAGGTGTTTCGCTTTGCGGCACCGGCCTTGATGGCGGGGAATGTGGCTCTGCTCAAGCATGCTTCTAATGTGCCTCAGTGTGCGCTGGCGATCGCCCAGCTCTTGAGGGAAGCGGGCTTTCCTGCGGGAGTCTTTCAAACCCTGCTGATCCCCGGCAGTGCCGTTGCTGATCTGGTGGCGGATCCGCGTATTAAGGCAGCCACCCTCACGGGCAGCGAAGCAGCGGGCAAAAGTTTAGCCCAAGCGGCAGGTCAGCACCTCAAGAAAACGGTTCTGGAACTGGGGGGAAGTGATCCCTTTATTGTCATGCCCAGTGCCAATCTCCCTCAGGCGATCGCCACCGCTGTCCAAGCCCGCATGATTAACAATGGCCAATCCTGCATTGCGGCCAAACGCTTTATTGTTCATGAGGCTGTCTATGACACCTTTGCCGAGGGCATGAAAGCCGCCTTCGAGTCATGGGTGATTGGCGATCCCTTGGAACCCACCACACAACTGGGGCCTCTTGCCACTGCTGCCATCCGTGATGAACTGCACGCCCAAGTTGAACTTGCCCTGAGTCATGGTGCCAAGGCAGTTTACCGCCGCTCTCTGGATCTACCGAGTCATTGTCAGCAGGGGTATTTCTTTGCGCCGACAATGTTGGCAGAGGTGACGCCAGATAACCCCGTGTTTACCCAAGAGCTGTTTGGGCCTGTGGCGATGCTCTTTCGGGTACCGTCCCTAACTGCGGCAATCGAACTGGCCAATGCCACCCCCTTTGGTTTAGGGGCCAGTGCTTGGACACAGGAGAGCGATGAAGCGGAGATCCTAGTGCGGGATCTCGAAGCGGGTGCCGTCTTCATTAACGCGATGGTCAAGTCCGATCCACGTTTGCCCTTTGGCGGGATCAAGACCTCTGGCTATGGCCGTGAATTGGGACGGGCAGGACTGTTGGAGTTTGTCAATGTCAAAACTATTTGCCAATCTTAATTTTCTAGGATTTGTCTAGGATTTGAGGATAAGCCTCCAAAAACCTAAGGATAAAATTTGGTTAATTCAGAATTTTCGGAATTTACAACAGTGATAAATACCCATTGGTACACTTGGATCGTGTAGGTTTATGACAACAGCTTAAAAACTCTAAGCAATCATCGTTATCGCTGATCTTCCGAATGAAGTTTCCATTGAGTTCTCTTAGGGCAGTTTCCCGCCATCATTTGTATCGAGCTGGTTGGGTACAGATTGTCAGGAACACGCAAAACATCGCTAGAGGCTCCTCGTACCAGCCCCATTTTTCTTTGCAGCACACGTTACTCTCTTGGGTAGGTAGCTTTCTGGGAATCGCTCTTTTAGCCTACCTTTCCACTTATACCCACTATCCTTTAATTGCTGCACCTTTCGGGGCGACAGCGGTCTTGGTATTTGGGGTGCCAGAGAGCCCCCTTGCCCAACCTCGCAATGTTATTGGGGGTAATTGTATCGGTGCAATAGTTGCGATTCTAGCGGTACATTTCTTTGGTACAGCTCCTTGGGTGATGGCGCTAGCGGTTGCCACTGCGATTAAACTTATGCAACTGACGAAGACACTCCATCCCCCCGGTGGCGCTGTGGCTTTGGTGGGTGTGATGGGAGCAGCCTCATGGCAATTCCTAATTACGCCGGTATTTATCGGCTCAGTTCTCATCGTTTTGACAACTGCGTTATTCAATAACCTAGTCTCTGGGCGTCAGTACCCTAAACACTGGTTCTAACAGCCTATCCTAGTGAGTAAGTGTGTGGGGGATGCTAGCGTTATGGGGTGTTGAGTACAGGGTAAAATTTCCATTCGCGATCGCCCTTGAGTTCTAAAACGTATTTGTGGTACTGCATCAGGCTCTCACGGTGGCCAACACTAATGTAGTTGCGGGTGGTGCGCTGAATGTGCTCATAGACCCGTTTTTCATTGGCTAAGTCGAGGGCACTGGTGGCTTCATCCAAAATGGCGTAGGGACGGTGATTCAGCAGCAGGCGGGCGATCGCGAGTCGTTGTTGCTCCCCAAGGGACAGCACATCATCCCACGCCAATTCCACATCCAGACCACCGACGCGATCCGGCAAATGTGCCAAGTTGACTTCCTTAAGGGCGTGCAAAAGCACATCATCTGGCGTCTGGCGATCGCCACTGGGATAGAGCAGTTGAGTGCGCAGCGTACCCAGTACCATATAGGGGCGTTGGGGCAAAAAGAGCACTTCATCTACGGGAGGACGAATAATACGGCCACTGCCACTTTGCCAGAGTCCAGCGATCGCCCGCAGTAGCGAACTTTTACCGACCCCACTGGGCCCCATGATCACCACACTGTCCCCCGCCTCAAGAGCAAATGTGACATCTTCCACCAGCCGCCGTGCCAAATTCGGTGTATCTACGGTCACGTGTTCTAGGGCAATGTAGGACTTTTCCACCAATTCAATTTGCGATTGGGGGGGTACGGGGGGAGTTGTCAGCGCCTCATCAAACTCTGCCAAACGCTCAATGCCCGCAATAAAGCCCGTGAGGTTTGTAAACTGGTTCACAATGATTGAGAGTGCCCCCAGCACCTGCGAGAAGGCAAAGCTGGCTTGGCTAATAGCACCAAAGTCAATGTCACCGGCAAAGTAGCGGGGAGCAACCACCGCCGCTGGCACAATAATCACAAAGTAGTTATAGGCTGTTGTGAAAAAATCAAGATTTCGCTGCCAGCCAATCAAGAGGTTAAAGTTCCGCAGCACCTCGAGAAAACGTTGACGCACCTGCACCGACTCTTGGCCTTCACCGCGATAAAAGGCAATGGACTCCGCATTATCGCGCACATGGACAAGGCCATAACGAAAGTCCGCTTCCCGCCGCAGTTGGTTAAAATTCAGCCAAATCAGGCGTTGCCCAATTAAAACCGTGACAATGGTGCCAACAATCGCATAGCCAATCAATGTCAGGGTCAGGGTTTGCGAAATACTCCAGAGAATGCCACTAAAGGCAATGAGGTCAATAATTTCGCCCAGAATAATCAGCAAAAACTGGAGCGAGGTTTGCGTAAATGAGCGGACATCCTCGGTGATCCGTTGGTCTGGGTTATCAATCTCGCCTTGGTTTTCGATCGTGTAGTAGGCTCGATTCTGGAAATAGCGATCCAAAAAATGACGGGTGAGCCAATCCCGCCAGCGCAACCCTAGATATTCGCGCACGTAGCGATAAATGACGACAATGGGTGTCCCCACCACAAAAACGCCAGCATAGACCCAAAGGAATCGCCAGTAGGTTTCGGCATTTTTCTCCGCCAGTGCCGTCTGGAAGAAGCGCCCGACAAAGCTAATGATCACGTTGAGGCCACTCACGGAGAGGGAAAGCATCAGCAGTAACCCCAAGAGTGCCCACGCCTGCCACCGAGGCAGCAAGGGTTGCCGCAGCAGCGCAAAGACGCCCAAGGGAACAATCACCGTCCCGAGCAGAATACTGCGGCTCAGGGGCTGTGCCCACAGGGATTGAATCATCTCCATGAGGCCGCCGGCAATTTGTCCCATCAGTTCGGGGGCAAGGGTATTGAGGCCAAAGGTCACGGCTGCCGTCAGACCAAAGAGGAAGCCAAACATGAGGGCAATGACTAGAAAAAGCAGCAGAATAAAGATCACACTGCTGCCCCAGCGATCGCGGGGAAAGAAATAGGGTTGGGCAATCCGCAGAAACTGCCCCCAAACACGGAGATTAAAGCGATGGGTCGGCTGCGACATTGGCTTGTTCCTCAACAGTGGCAAGGGGCTACAGGCCTACTATTGTAGTGGGGGCAGCTACGGAGAAGAACGGATGCGCCATAAAAAAACGGCACCCACCACATCTCACATCTCACCGTGGCTCTATTGGGGGTTATGGCCCATTCATCGCCTATTTTTGCCCCTTTACTTTTCGCGGATTACCATTATCGGTCGCGAGCAGTTGCCCAAGGACGGTCATTTCTTGCTTGCCCCCAAGCACTGTAGCCGTTGGGATCCCGTGATTTTGCCCTTGGTGTGGCCTTATCCGCTGCGCTTTATGACCAATGCGATCGAGTTTGGGGGGGTGCAGGGCTGGTTTATCCGCCGTCTAGGAGCCTTTGCCGTGAATCTTAACCGTCCTCAGCCCAGTAGTTTGCGCCATGTCTTGGAGATTCTCAATGCAGGTCAGCCCCTAGTCATTTTTCCAGAGGGGGGGATTGTCCGCGATCAGGTGGTGCGCCCCCTAAAGCCGGGTCTGGCTCGCTTGGTCTTGCAGGCCGATCGCCCCCTGCCGATTTTTCCCGTTGGCATTGCCTACGATCCGCAGCCGCAGTTTCGTGCGCGGGTGGCACTTTGGATTGGAGCGCCCCTGTGGACGCCCGCTGAGCGCGAGGGCAACCTCAAACAACAGGCACAGGAATTGACCCAGCAACTGGAAGCAGCCTTACATGCAGCCGTACTTGAGGCTCGCAAATGTGCGCGATCGCAGGGCTAGTAGACCCAGTTTGTAACTAATCACACAATTGGCCTGAACCCAGAGAATTTTGTAGAATAAAGGCAAGATTGAACAAGTCCTCAAAAGTCTCAATCTTGGTATTTTCCAACCTTTGAGCGCGCGATCGCCCGCCAATAGCAGTGTACTTAAAGACTCTTTATTAAGTTAGGCAACGTTGGCAAACGACCACCAATCCTAAAAGTTAATTAAGACAGCCTACAAATTGTTCTTCTGCTTTTATGCTGAAATTACAGTTTTACCAAGGTGCAGCACTGTACCGCTCTTTTCCCAAGAATGGAGCACATTCAAAATGGCTGTATGACAGATGTCCCCCCTAGGCCATAGGCAAGACTGAGAGAGCAATTGAAAACTGAGTTTTTGTTAAGTGGGATACTTTCTGAAGAGCGATTGAAATTTTAGCGAATTTTTCGGGAGGTGCGCTTTAACCCCATAAACGCTATCTCAAGCAATCTGTTGTCACCGAGGTTTCAATGATGGTTTCCACACTCCCTGAAAAACAACCCGAAAAACAAAAGGTGACAGGTTACATTCACTCCGTTGAGACCTGTGGCACAGTGGATGGTCCCGGCATTCGCTATGTGATTTTTACCCAAGGGTGTCCGCTGCGCTGTCTGTACTGCCACAATCCCGACTGCCGTGAACCCCATCAGGGTAAGCTCGTAACCGTGGATGAACTAATTGCCGATATTCAGCACTACCAATCCTATCTGCGCCAAGGGGGCGTAACAGTCAGTGGCGGCGAACCGCTGATGCAGCCGGAGTTTGTGCGTGAAATTTTTGAGCGTTGCCACGAATTGGGATTGCACACCGCCCTAGATACGTCGGGCTATGTGGTCTTGGAGGCGGCCAAACCGGTTGTGGCGGCAACAGATCTGGTGTTGCTGGACATTAAATCCTTTCTGCCCGAGACCTATCGGCGGGTCACCAGTGTTACGATTACCCCCACCTTGGAGTTGGCCAAGTACCTTGATGAGATCCATAAACCGACGTGGATCCGCTTTGTCTTGGTACCGGGGCTGACGGATGATCCCGAAAATATCCGGGGATTGGCGCAATTTGTGGCGGGTCTACGTAACGTGGAGAAAGTGGAGGTGTTGCCCTTTCACAAAATGGGGGAATACAAATGGCAGCAATTAGGCTTGCCCTATGAACTTTTTGATACGCCGGCGGCGAGTCCCGAAGATGTCCAGCGGGCGATCGCCCTCTTCCGTGAATATGATCTCAACGTTCAATAACCTGCCCATTTAAGAAATTGCTTTCCTAAGGAGTCGCCCATGACTGCCCAAGCCTTAACTCACTCTCAACCTGTGCAAACCATTGCCGATCTCGAAGCACTCATTGAGCGCGTCCAAAGGGCACAAACCCAGTACGCCCAGTTTACCCAAGAGCAAGTGGATCACATTTTCCACCAAGCGGCGATGGCGGCCAACCAAGCGCGGATTCCCCTTGCCAAACAAGCCGTCGCCGAAACGGGCATGGGGGTTGTCGAAGATAAAGTCATTAAAAATCACTTTGCCTCGGAATACATCTACAACAAGTACAAACATGAGAAAACCTGCGGCGTGATTGAGGATGATCCCATCTTTGGCATCCAAAAAATCGCTGAACCCGTGGGGATCATTGCCGGTGTGGTGCCGGTCACGAACCCAACTTCGACGACCATCTTTAAGGCATTGATTGCCTTGAAAACCCGCAATGGCATTATCTTTTCGCCCCACCCCCGAGCAAAGGGTTGTACGGTGGCCGCAGCCAAGGTGGTGTTAGATGCAGCAGTCGCCGCTGGCGCCCCCCCCGATATTATTGGCTGGATTGATGAGCCGACGATTGAACTCTCCCAAGCTTTGATGCAGCACCCGCAGATCAAGCTGATTTTGGCCACGGGTGGGCCGGGCATGGTGAAGGCCGCCTATTCCTCTGGCCATCCGGCGATCGGGGTCGGAGCGGGGAATACACCGGTGCTCATTGATGCCACAGCCGACATTCCAACGGCGGTGAGTTCGATTCTCCTCAGTAAGGCCTTTGACAATGGCATGATCTGTGCCTCGGAGCAGGCGGTGATTGTTGTTGATGAGATCTATGACGCGGTCAAGGCCGAGTTTCAACGGCGGGGGGGCTACATTCTCTCTCCTGAGGAACGGCAGCGGGTGGCACAACTCCTGCTGAAGGATGGTCGCCTCAATGCCGCCATTGTTGGTCAATCGGCAGCCACCATTGCGGCCATGGCCAATATCCAAGTGCCGCCTGAGACGCGGGTACTCATTGGTGAAGTGAGTGAAGTTGGGCCGCAGGAGCCATTTTCCTATGAGAAACTCTGTCCGGTATTGGCCTTGTATCGGGCGCCCCAGTTCCATAAAGGGGTGGAGATTGCCGCACAGTTGGTGAATTTTGGCGGCATGGGGCATACCTCTGTGCTCTACACCGATCCCCGCAATCAAGATGATATTGCCTATTTCAAATACCGCATGCAAACGGCGCGGGTTCTGATTAATACGCCTTCTTCCCAAGGGGCGATCGGGGATTTGTACAACTTCAAGTTGGATCCCTCGCTGACCTTGGGGTGTGGCACGTGGGGCGGTAATGTCACGTCGGAAAATGTCGGCCCCCATCACCTGTTGAATATCAAAACGGTGAGCGATCGCCGCGAAAATATGCTCTGGTTCCGCGTGCCGCCAAAAATTTACTTCAAACCCGGCTGCCTACCCATTGCCCTGCGGGATCTGGAAGGGAAAAAACGCGCTTTCCTTGTCACCGATAAACCCCTCTTTGACTTGGGCATCACTGACCCGATTGTGCACACCCTCGAAGAACTGGGCATCAAGCACGACATCTTCCATGAAGTGGAGCCGGATCCGACGCTGAGTACGGTGAACCGGGGTCTTGAGCTACTGCGGGAATATCAGCCCGATGTAATTATCGCCGTGGGGGGTGGCTCACCCATGGATGCGGCCAAGGTGATGTGGCTGTTGTACGAGCATCCCGAAGTGGAGTTTGACGGCTTGGCCATGCGCTTCATGGATATTCGCAAGCGGGTGTATCAACTGCCCCCCTTGGGTCAAAAAGCGATCATGGTGGCCATTCCCACCACCTCGGGGACAGGTTCCGAAGTGACGCCCTTTGCCGTGGTTACCGACGATCGCGTGGGGATTAAATACCCCTTGGCGGACTATGCCCTCACGCCCACAATGGCGATCGTGGATCCCGACTTGGTGCTGCACATGCCCAAGAAACTCACGGCCTATGGTGGCATTGATGCCCTGACCCATGCCTTGGAGTCCTATGTATCGGTGCTCTCGACGGAGTTCACTGAGGGTCTGGCATTAGAGGCGATCAAACTGCTCTTTACCTATCTGCCTCGGGCCTATCGCTTGGGGGCGGCTGATCCAGAGGCGCGCGAAAAAGTCCACTATGCAGCGACGATCGCCGGCATGGCCTTTGCCAATGCCTTCTTGGGGGTTTGCCACTCGATGGCCCACAAACTTGGCTCCACCTTCCACGTACCCCACGGCCTTGCCAATGCGCTGATGATTTGCCATGTCATCCGCTATAACGCCACGGATGCCCCCCTGAAACAGGCCATCTTCCCGCAGTACAAGTATCCCCAAGCCAAGGAACGCTATGCCCAAATTGCCGACTTTCTTGAGTTGGGCGGTAGCACCCCAGAGGAAAAAGTGGAGCGCCTAATTGCCGCCATTGAAGACCTGAAGGCGCAGTTAGAGATTCCAGCCACCATCAAGGAAGCCCTCAACAGTGAGGATCAAGCTTTCTATGAACAGGTGCAGAGCATGGCTGAACTGGCCTTTGACGATCAGTGCACGGGGGCAAATCCGCGCTATCCGCTGATTCAAGACCTGAAGGAGTTGTATATCCTTGCCTATATGGGATGTCGGCGGGATGCGGCAGCCTACCATCCGGCGGAAGCAACGTCGAGTTGATGTGGCGTTATCTGCCCCCCTTGGCAGCACCGGGGACGGTGCAAATGGCGGTGGATCGGTGGTTGTGGCAGTCTAGCGATCGCCCCTGTCTGCGGTTTTACACCTGGTCACCGCCCGCCATCTCCCTTGGCTACAGTCAGCGGCAAATTCCAGAGCACTGGCAACACCTGCACTGGCAGGGGCAACCCATCGAACGGGTGCAGCGACCCACGGGGGGGCGAGCGGTTTTGCACCAAGGGGATCTCACCTACAGTCTGGTGGTGTGGGGGTTGGGGCAACGACGGCGACAGGTCTATGCCGATCTGTGTCAATTCCTGAGGGTGGGGTTTGAGCGCCTAGGATGGCCACTTCAGTTGGGACAGGAACGTTATCCTTCCCACGCTCCCATCAATTGCTTTGCGCGGGCAACCGTGGCCGATTTAGTTTTACCTAGCGGCGAGAAAGTCATTGGTAGTGCCCAAGCGTGGCGGGGCGATCGCGTCCTGCAGCATGGTTCGATTGTCCTAACCCCTGACCCCAATCTATGGCAGCAGGTATTTGGCAGTGTGCCCCATCGGCAGTCCCTTCCCCCTTTAGAGGTGGTGCAAGCGGCTCTCTTGGACGCCTTTGAGGCGCAGTGGCAGGTGAAACTGATCCCGGAACCCTTGAGCGATCGCGAGTGGCAAGAAATTAATAGAATGTCAAACTTGCCCTGTGGCTTCCCCGCCTAGGCTATGATTGGCTTGTTGTCTTGGGGATTCACATGGCACGCTGGCTGACTGCGCTTGTTTTAGCCCTTACGCTTCTCATTACCGGTTGCGCCCCCACCCCACCCTCTCCCTATGAGCAGGTGCAACAAGAAAGCACTCAGCGCAATGCACCCCCGGCAGTGAATCGCGAGGCCACCCAAGGCAGTGAATTTAATCGCTTCTTTCCGCCGGAGGGGAATGGCTTTGAGCGCATCTATGTCCAAGAGAAAAAGGGCTTTGCCGAGGCTAAGCTGAAAAAAGATGGCAAAGAACTAGCGATGCTGGCCATTTCCGATACGATTAGCACCCCTGAGGCTGCCGCCAAGTTTCAAAACAGTACGATGCAGATTGCCGGCTATCCAGCAGTAGAGGTGGGGACGACACAAACGGCAATTCTGGTGGCCAACCGCTATCAGGTGAAGGTACTCTCCCGTGATCCCAGTTTTACCGCCAGCGATCGCAGGGAATGGATTGAAAAATTTGATCTTGCTGGTTTAGCCCAACTTGCCCCCTAAGGAGACCACCGTGAGCGAAGCTATCTACAAAATTGTTGATCAACTCCCCACTGGGGGCATTACCGTCATGGCCCTCAAGTCCTTGGATTTCATCATTCCCGGCCAGTGGCAAAATATTGTTGGTTTTGATAACACGATCCGCCATGTGACGGGAGAAACGGATCCTGCCTTGATCCGCCAAATTGGCGATCGCGCCGTGCGGCTCTTCAATGACAAATCCCAAGGCTATCAGCGGGCACTGTGGCTCTATCAAACCGTGGACAACACCGATGCGCTTTTAGGGGCGGCTGCCCTTGCCAACAAAGTGGGCGAGAAAATTTCCTTCCTCGGCTTCCTGGATAAAATGACGCCAAAGCCAGAGCGGGCGCAGTCCATTGACCTCAGCATTAAGCTGATTGTGGAAATTCTTGCCTTTTGTCAAATCAATGGCATTCCCGGTGACAGCCTCGGCGACTTCCTGCGTGCCCTTGCCGACTACAGTGGTGAATCCCTGATGCGGATGGCCGCCCTCATCTGCTTTGATGGCCTGATTCCCCTAGGGCCTGACTTTCTTCTCAAATGCTTGGGCACACTGCAAAGCTTGCAACCCAATGATCTACAGGAAAACCCCACCTTCAAAGCGATTGGCAGTGTCGTGCCGGGGGGCAATCCCAGCGGTCAATTGGGCTTTATTATTCAGAGCTTTCATGCGGTGCAGGGGTGGATGAACCAATTTGTCAGCAGCCACGAGTTAACGCCACAAAAGGTGATTAATAGTCTGCAAAGCTTTATTGAACTCTCGAAGGATAACCTTGACTACTTAGGTGCCTTTTTGGACATGAGCACCAACTACTACTACCATACGGGTGTTCAGACCCTTGCCCGCCGCCTGATTGAGCGAGCAGTTGCAGAAATTTAACTGGATAGGGATCATGGGTTGGGGCGATCGCCCGCCGCCGAGTTCCCTAATCGACAAATCAGTGTTCCCAAGTCCACAAATAACTCCGGACTGCGGGGAATCGTCACCGTAAAGGTACACACTTCCCGTTGAAATCGTACTTGCCCTGTATAGTCACCGGGATCGAGCGTATCGAAATAAAACTGCCCCTCACGACTGATGGGAGAGACGACGGTTTCTTGTCCCCGTTGGAGCGTGAACTGCCCAAGGGCTGGAATGATCGATTCATTGTCGCGCTGCAAGATCACTTGGCCAATGAAATTTTGTACCCGCTGCACCATAAAGTGGGCAATCCCACCACCGCGAAAGGGCGGCGCAATCAAGACTGAATCATTCTGGGTGAGAAAATTCTCCGGTACACTGTCGGGGTCAATACTAATCGGGTTGCCGTAGTAGGGGATGAGGTCGGGAATAATGATTTTGCCTTGGGCATTGGTGCGACCAATGAATTGATTGCTCAAACGGGCAGAGACCCCTGGCACATTGCTGGTGTCCACCAAGACAAAGCTATTGCGAATCGGACGTGTGGCAAAGAGGCCGCCACCAATACCAACGATCGCCCCCTCCATCAGCAGTGACGTGTTCTCGCGATCGCCCGTGCGATTGTAGCCCAGTTGGAAACTCGCCCAAGGGGCATTGGCCAAGAAAGTATTTTGAAGTTGCCCTTCATTGTTTTGCTGTTGCACCTGAAGCTGATAGCCATAGCCAACCCCTCGCGGCAGCGATCGCTGAGCCGACAAAACCGGTGCCCCCTGATCTCCCTGTTGTAGCCAACCAAACCGCAAGCTGGTGCTGCCCCCGAGAAAATAGTTGAGATTGACAGACAAGCGGTTGTCCGCTGACTGCGACCCTGTTTGGGCTTGGGATGCTTGAATAAAGAGATTGAGGCGACGATTGAGGCGCACCTGCGCTGTGAGACTAATTTGATCGCGCGCCGCCGCATCCCGCTGATCCACATAGCTGTACTGCCCTGAGAGTGTGAGTTGCGACCCCAAGGGCACAGAGGCGGTAAAAAAACCTTCCAAGCGGGGGCGATCGCCCGTGGGTGTCAGGCTGGTGTTGCTGTAGAAATCGCTATTGAGGCGCACCCCACCACCAAAACCAACTGCCCTTCCCGGATACACGTAACTCAGTGCCACAGCATGGCCAAAAAGCCCTTGATAATTGCTCACAGCCGCCGCCAAATCAATCGTGCCCACAGGCAACGCCGTACTGACGGAGATCCCCGTACTCAGCACCTGATCTGTGGCCTCAACCCGTCCCCCGAGGGTGAGATTCGGCAAGACCCCTTGGCGATACATTCCCAGTAGCCGCACCGTTTCATCGTAGCTAAAGTTCTCTTGGCCAAACTTTTGTCGCTCTGCCCCTGCTGCAATGAAAAACTCCGACAGCCCCGGCTTCAGCAGGCGGGCATCCTGCACATAGCGCGAGTCAAAAACCTGCTGCTTGCCGGCCGCATCCGTCACCACCACCCGCACGTGATTGAACCCAGAGTCGTAGGGCAGGTTCTCTAGGCGAAAGGGTCCCGGCGGCAACGTCAGTGTTTGGATCAGGCGACGATTGAGATACACCTCTGCCCGCGCAGGGGTCTCGACCACCCCAGAGACCTGAAAGCTCGGCTGCCGGATGAAATAGGGACTCAGGCTAAAATTGCGCCCCCAGCGAATTCCCCCCAGCAGACCACCCCCGCCAAGGACATCGGTGGCAATCACGGTATCGCCGAGGGTGAGACTCGTCAGACTGGCTGGATGGTCAATGACCAGATTGGTAATGCCCCGTTGAAAGCCATTCGCCGCATCCACAAACCAACCACTGGCCAAGGAATTGCCACCAAAACTGACCACCACTTCCCCTGCTGCTGAGAGGGTGTTCGAATCCTGCCACTGCACACCGTAGTTGAGATAGGCACTCAGAGGCTGACTATAGACAATGCCACTAGGGGCATTACTGGGATTCAAATTCACCACTGCCGTTTCTAGCGCTGTGGCTGCCGTCCGTAGTCGCAACACCAAGGCAACATCGTCGCGTTCAAAGGTAATCTGGGGGGCCAAGGAGCGCAGAGAAACGTGTTCGACACCAGCAATAATTTCCCGTTCACCGCCAAGATTTTGCAATCCTGCCTTGACCAAATCCGGCCATGGCACCCAGACATCCTCTCCCCGCAGATAGACCACCACTTCCCCCCGCCGCGCTTGGTTCACCTCTAGGTCATAAATGGCGGCTGGATCAAGGGGAGGTTCGACAATTGGGGTCGGCTCCGCAGCAATTGGCGGTGGACTTGCTGACGCCGGCAGAGCATGCCAAAGAATCAGCCCCCTAACGGCAGACTCCCCCCGGTGTAGGTATGGTAGCGGCAGGAGGAGAATTGGTAGTGTCGAGGCGAATTTCCAGACGTTCAACAGCCCCACAGTTCTCTTGCGGCAATGCAACACCACGAAATGAGCGGGTCGCTCCGGGTAATATATAGGCGAAGTCCAGTTTTCTTTCAAAAATGGGACGATTATTGCCGCCGATGCCCGCTAGGGTGATATTTTGACTGTGGAGATGGACATTCCCCGTGTTGCGCAACTCAAAGGCAAGCTGACCCTTTTGCACTTGCGGATTGAGCACCTCTCCCCGCCGTTGAATGGTTGCTGGCTCAATAAAGACTGGCAAACTGTGCTCGGTAATAAAACGCACTTGGACTTGGTTGCCTTGCTCGATATTGGGCGGCGGCACTTCAGAGATCAACAGGCGATAGGAAACCTCAGTCGCAGTGGGGGGGACACGACGACTAAGGCGGATGTTACGTGCCTCGCGGGGAGGAATCGTCAAAACCAAAGGAAAGACAATCAGTTCAGGACTATTGGGGGGGGCAGGGGTGAGTTCATCTTTGCCCTCGGTGGTTTGCTGCCATTTGTTGAGCTTCACCTCAACTTCCACAGGCGCCGTTCCCGTATTGGTGACCGTGATGCTGGCAGAACGCTGCCGCTCAGAGAGAAAAATGCGGGTATTGCTGAGACTAAAATTCCCCCCTTGCTGGGCCAGCAATGGTACGGCTGTGATGGCTATGAGCGCGACTGCCCCTAACCCCTGCCCGATGCTCAATCGTTGTTGCATGGTTTCCTCGTTCTGACTACCCCCATTCTAGGTTGGGTCCTCTGTGGAACATTGAACTAGAAAAGGAGATTGACCACTTCCTTCAGTCATCAATTGCAGCGATCAATCCCCTCTTGCAAAAGCAACCCTAACCTCTGACACCAGAACGCGCAACTCACCCCTTAGTAGGTGACCGTAATCGTCACTGTGTCACTGTAACTCCCCGCTGGCTGGAGGGTAGCGGGTTTTTGGATTTGACCATAGACGGTAACGGAGTCACCATCTGGACTGCTGGGGTTATGGTTAAGGGGTGTCGTGCAAGGCCACAGCGTTGCCTTGCCAGCATCTTTGAATAGTTTGTAGCTCAAGGTACCGCCGCCTTCACGTGTCATTGTTCGCACGTCACTAGTACAGGTATTGGTAGACTCGAGTTTAATGGTGACTTGGTCAGAAGCGTTACATTTTACTGTGAAGCTGGTGTTGCCATCTTTTGCAGTATCTTGGGTAAAAGCACCGAAGTCAAGATCTGGAGCAGCGGTAATTGTACAACTTTGGGTCACACTTGCTGTTACATCAAAATTATCCGTTGCTGTACCCGCTTTTGCTGATGGAATCATTAAAAAGCTCACCCCCGCTAGAGCGGCCAAAGACAAACCCGTAAGGAAGCCTTTCCGCAGTGTAGAAGTCAACATAATATCCCCCTTTTTCCCTTTTTGGGAACACGAAGCCATCCTGCCTTGCAAACCCTTGCCTAAAGGCTCATGGCATTTCTCTAGTGCTTTCGCTTCCTAGAGTGAGTGTCTGAAACGATTAAGGAAAACTAGGTTCTTTCAAGGCATTTGGCGTTGAATCTCTCGGTTGGAACTCACAGTCTCAGTCGTTGCTTTTTTGTTCTGTTCCAACACTTTTATTGTACGCCTTTTTTTCAAGGTCGGTTCATGTTTTTTAGATTGATCATGCCATATTTACAAATGTTTACCATCGCTGGCGTAGGTGCTGCTAGATGCGGGCGTTGCTTGCTATCTTCAAGACATTTCCAGCATGCGTTGGATGGGTTTGAGCGCTGCAAGGCGGATGTCCTCTGGCAGTTCAATCTGGGGCTGGCGATCGCGCATACACAAATAGAGTTTTTCTAGGGTATTGAGGCGCATAAAGGGGCACTCATTACAATTGCAGGTCTGATCCTGAGGGGGCGCAGGAATAAAGGTTTTCTCTGGGTTGCGCCGCTGCATCTGGTGGAGAATCCCCGGCTCGGTGACAACGATAAAGGTATCGTGATCTTGGCTTTCGCTGTAGTTGAGCAAGGCCGTTGTCGAACCAATAAAATCAGCATGGCGGAGTACCGCTTCTTCGCATTCGGGGTGGGCAATCACCTGAGCGGTGGGGTAGGCGGCCTTGAGTTCGAGGATACGCCGCTCTGAGAAGGTTTCATGGACAATGCAACTGCCGTCCCACAGCACCATCTGCCGTCCAGTTTGTGCCATGACATAGCGACCAAGGTTGCGATCGGGGGCAAAAATTAGGGGCTGATCCGCAGGCAACTGCTGCACAATTTTCACTGCATTAGAACTGGTGCAAATAATGTCACTCAGGGCTTTGATTTCGGCAGTGCAGTTAATGTAGGAAATCACCCAATGGTCAGGATATTGCGCCTTAAAAGCAGCAAAGGCGTCCGCCGGACAACTGTCTGCCAAAGAACAGCCCGCCGCCAAATCCGGCAGCAGCACTAGTTTATCGGGGTTGAGAATCTTGGCGGTTTCAGCCATGAAATGCACCCCGGCAAAGACAATGACATCAGCATTGGTACTGGCAGCCTGCCGCGACAGCCCAAGGGAATCCCCAATGTAATCGGCCACATCTTGAATGGCGGGGTCTTGGTAGTAGTGGGCTAGAATCACTGCATTCAGTTCCCGCTTCAGGTCTTGGATGGCGGCAATTAAATCCAACGGCAGGGACGGTTGAGGGGCAGCGAGAGTCGCAAACACAGGCAGTGGGTTCCTTTCGCAATTGGTGACGAGTCTCTCTATTATAGTGATTTTCACCAAAATAGGAATCCCCTAGGCATCATTGGCGAGCAGTTGCTGCACAAGGGCACGGGCACCATAGCTGACACCGGCCGTACCTTCCCCCGGATGCACGGAATCTCCCACTAACCACAGGTGAGGAATCGGGGTGCGGGTGGCCAAGCCAAAGGGGCCAAAGGTGCTCAGGCGTTGACTAATGCCCCCGACAATGCCATCCAGCCGCGCGGTATAGCGCCAGAAGGTGCGGGGAGTCGCTGCTTCACAGTGGACAATGTGCTCAGGCCGCAGATCAAAGAACTCGCCGAGGCGTTCAAGAGCTGTTTGGGTGTATTGCGCCTTGGTGGCGGCATAGTCTAAGTCGGGCTGACGCCAAAAATTCGGTTCAGTAAAGCTGGAGGCAATCAGGGTACGATAGCCACTGGGGGCACGCCCATCCTGCGGCTGACTGACAGAGACAAATAGGGAGTTATTTTCGCCAATGGGGCCTTGGGCATCGTAGAGAAACTGCAAGTGGGGCGGACAACTTTCGGGAATGGCGGCCTCTTTAACGCCAAGGTAAATCACAAAGGCGCCGGAGGCTGGGGGCAGCGTTTTGAGGCGGCGGGCATAGCCAGCGGGAATGGCATCGCCAAGGAGTTGGGGCAGGTTTTGGGCAGGGACGTTGGCCACAATGTGATCCGCTGCAACGCGCTGCAAGGTTTTTGTTTTCAAGTTCTCCACCTGGACGGCGACAGCACGCCCCCGCTCGACTTCGATGTGACGCACCAGATGCCGGGTGTAAATTTGACCGCCATCGCGCTGCAAGGCATTGGCGAGTAAATCGCTGAGAACCTGCATACTGCCGTGGAGATGGTAGAGGCCGTGGGGGGCTTGGGACAGACAGAGGGCGGTGGCGGCGTAGAGGAGTGCGGTTTCACTGGCATCCACTTGGGAGTAGAGCTTGAGTTGGAGATCCAAAAATTGCCGCAGCCGGCGATCGCCCCCGACACCACAGAGCGTCATCCAATCAGTCACGGTCATCAGGCTAAAGGGCACCGTGAGGAGCGTCTCCGGTCGCAGGGCTTGTACCAATTGCCAGAGATCAAAGCCATTGCGGGGGGGCAAAATTGGCTGTCGCTGCTGAAATCGCCAACTAATGGCAAAGAGTTGTTCAAGGCCTTGCCAAAATCGTTCACTGTCGGGAAAGTGGCGTTGCCGTTCTAGTTGCCAGCGATCGCGATCGCGCCAAACATTGATGGGCGTCGTTTCCTGCGGCAGATAGACCGCACAGGCGGGGTCACAGGGGGTCGCTGCCGGCAGAGGCATCTCCAATTCAGCAAAAATCGCGGCGTGAATCCCCCCCGGCTCAAGGCCAGCCACTTGGGTAGCACCAACATCGAAGGTAAAGCCCCGCCGCTGAAAGGTTGAGGCACAGCCCCCCAGTTGTGCTGCCTGCTCAAAAAGCTGAACGCGATAGCCCCGTCGTGCCAACAATGCTGCTGTGGTCAGACCACCAATGCCGCCGCCAATGACGACAACCTGCTTTGCCATTTGTGTAGTTTTGTAAATTACCTCTATCTAGCACTGTAACGACGTTGAGCCAGTGCTGACAAGGAAAACGGCAAGCAACTAGCGCCGCCGCAACTGAAGCTGCTCATAGACCTGCCGTAGGGACACCCCATGATAGGCAAGGGCAACTAGCGTGTGGTAAAACAAGTCCGCCACCTCACCGGCGATCGCCTCTGGATCATCGTCTTTGCAGGCCATGACCACTTCTACGGTTTCTTCCCCCAGCTTCTTGAGAATTTTGTTATCGCCGGCAGCAAAGAGGCTACAGGTATAGGATTGGGCTTGGGGCACATCGCGGCGCTGGCAAACCACTTCATACACCTGCGAGAGGGTATCAGCCGGCGGCGGTTCAATCCATTCGCCCTTGGCACCGTGGCGGTGAAAACAACTGCGCTCCCCCGTGTGACAGGCAATGTGTCCCACCTGTTCTACGGTGAGCAATAGGGCGTCACTATCGCAGTCGTAGCGAATACTTTTGACCCACTGCACATGGCCAGAAGTTTCTCCCTTCGCCCACAATTCCTGCCGCGAGCGACTCCAAAACCACGTGCGACCGGTCTCAAGGGTTTTCTGTAGCGATTCCCGATTCATCCACGCCAGCATCAACACAGTGCCGTCCAAATAGTCTTGGACAATTGCTGGCACTAAACCCCGTTCATCGTAGCGAATCTCATCGAGGGGGAGGCTAAGGGTAGTGGCAGGCATGAATCGTTCGCAATTCTCAAGAGGGTGACCCGGAGATCACGCCTATCACAAGCATCCCGTATTGCTGCTTCCTTCCGGACCTGACAAGGTTTAGGCGTTGCGATCGCATGATTCCGAGCCAACTTGTATCTTAGCACACGGCATCGAACCGCATAAATCGCCCTATTAGGAATCTTTATCCCTAGTTTCTTAAAGAAAGTTTATATTAAAGAGGTAACAGCGTAAGATTTGGTAATGCCTATGACCCTTGCTGCACTGATGGTGACGCAGGCTGAGACTCTCCGTGGTCTCTTTCGGACGTTGACGGCAACCAGTTGTCCCTATCGCTATAACTTTCATCTCCATACCATCTGCTCCGATGGGCAACTGACACCGCAGCAAGTGGCGCAACAGGCAATGATCCACGGTCTCAAGGGCTTTGCCATTACCGATCACCACGCCCTCGAGGGATACTTTCAAGCACGTACCTATGTCGAAGCCTATCCGGGGAGCGATCGCCCCCAAGTGTACACGGGCATTGAAATTACGGCTCAACTCCTTGGCACTGAGGTACACATCTTGGGCTATGGCTTTGACCCCCACGCTCCAATCCTGCATCTCTATGCAATGGGCAGTGCCCCTGAAGGGGAGTTGGCACAGGCAGAACGGGTGATTGCGGCACTCCATGAAGCGGGGGGCTTGGCGATTTTGGCACACCCGGCGCGCTATCGTCTGCCCGCTGAACAATTGATTCCTGCTGCTGTGGCACGGGGCATTGATGGGGTTGAAACCTACTATTGCTACGGCAATCCTGACCCGTGGGAATCGACACCAGAAACAACTGCTTTGGTACACCGGCTGGCCGTTGAACACCAGCTCCTAGAGACCTGCGGCACCGATACCCATGGCCAAGATATTCTTGTGCGTCGATGACAGGGACTGAAATTCTGATCACCGTGGGGGCGATCGCCATCAGTTGGTTCGTGCTCCGCTGGCTGATCACGGTCCTCAAGGTCACTGTCGGTACAGCGCTTAAAATTGCCCTGATTGTCTTCCTATTGCAAATCTTTTTTGGTATTGGTCCCGATCGCCTGTGGGAGCAAGCGCAGCTTCTATGGTCACAAGTGGCGAGTTATTTGCCGACGCCTTCTTGGCCATCCTCACAATAGGAAAAATGTGGGTTTCTGCGCGTGTTGCGCTTTGGTGGGTGTCTTTTGTCAGATCGGCCAGAATCCAGTAAACTGACTGGCATCAAGCCCCTTTTGCGCCAACCTCATGACTCAAGCAGCGTGGTTAGAACTGGTCAAATCCGTCAGTGAGCAGGGCATCCAGTTACCCGCCAGCGGACTCAAAATTGGCCGTGCCCCCGATAATGACATTGTCCTGAATGATCTTTCCGTCTCCCGCTACCACGCCTTTTTTGAGTGGCAAGAAGGGAAAGTTCACCTCGTGGACCTCGGCAGTAAAGCGGGCACCCATCTCAATGGCCAACCGGTGGTGCCCAATACCCCTATTCCCCTCGAAGATGGCGACTTGATTACGCTGGGCAACTCTGCCGTGCGCTTTCGCCTCATCTGGCACTACCACGACTATCAACCCCGTGCCACCGAGGTCAGCAAAGAGACTGAAGTCCCTGTGATTGAAGTGCGCACCAAAACATGGCGACAACGCTGGGGGCTACAGGAGCAAACGACACTTTTGGGAACCCATCCCGCCTGCGATGTGGTGGTGGATATCCCTGAACTTTTGCCCTGCCACTTGAAATTACGGTTTGCGGATCAGCATTTGCAGGTGGTGGATCTCAGTGACCCGCAACCGGCAATGAATGTGCATTTGGGAATCGGGGAGAGTTATGCCCTGACGGAATTTGTCACCCTCACCTATGTGGGGCAGCAGTTGCCCGATCGCATTGATACAGAGCGCCATGCCGTTGTCTTTAGCCCCGCGACGGAGTTGAGCACAGCAACCATACTGGCGATTCCTGAGGCCGATGCGGCATCCACCGTCCCCGTGAAAACGATTTCGCTGGTGGGATACAACACGTTCACAATTGGCCGCGATCCAAATAATGATCTGGTGATTGAGCATCCAACGGTGTCCCGTCACCATGCCAAAATTGAGCGCCGCAATGGCGATTTCCTGCTCACGGATCTGGGGTCGAGTAATGGCACGTTTGTCAATGGCCGTGAGGTGGAGGAACCGACGCTGCTGCGGGTGGGGGATAGTATTCGCATTGGTAGCGATCGCCTTGTCCTCAATGTCGATGAAACCCTGACCCAATATGCCGAATCGGGTCACATGCGCCTAGATGCCATCAACCTCAGTAAGGTGGTGGGCAAGGGAACGCAAATTCTCCACGATATTTCCCTATCGATCATGCCCAAGGAGTTTGTGGCCATCTTGGGGCCGAGTGGTAGCGGCAAGTCAACGCTCCTCGATGCCCTCAATGGCCTGCGGCCCGCAACAACGGGCACCGTACTGGTGAATGGCACCAATTTCTACCGCAACTATCAGGCCTTTCAAGCGCAATTGGGCTATGTGCCGCAGAAGAATATCATCCACGAGGAGCTGACGATCGCCCAAGCTTTGGAATACGCGGCAAAACTACGCATGCCCCCCGATACAACGCCAGCGGAACGCCAACAGCGGGTGACCGAGGTATTAACGGAATTGGGACTGAACCATCGTCGCGATGTGCCCATTTCCCGTCTCAGTGGCGGCCAGCAGCGGCGGGTGTGTATTGGTGCCGAATTGCTCACGCAGCCGAGTCTTTTCTTCCTTGATGAGGCCACGTCTGGCTTAGATCCGGGCACGGAAGCCGACCTGATGTTTTTGTTGCGGCAGTTGGCGGATCAGGGGCGAACGATTCTGATCATTACCCACGCCACCCAAAATATCCGGGAGTGTGATCTGGTGATCTATCTGGCGGAGGGCGGCCGGCTGGCCTACTTTGGCCCCCCTGATCAACTGCTACCCTATTTCCGTGCTACCTTTGGCGATCGCTTTAGTGGCATCAAGCTCGAGGATTTCTCTGGCATCTACCGTGCCTTAGACAAAGAGAAAAACCCCAATGCCCCCACCTCGGCAGAACTCGAGGAAGCCTACCGGCGATCGCGCCTCTATCAGGAATATGTGGTCGGGCGACAGCAGGTGCTGGCTCACATGCCCGATGAAACTCAACGCCGCACCAAGGGCAAATCCCGTCGCAGCAGCGAACCCAAGTCCAAGATCTCCCCTTGGCAACAATTTCTCATTCTCACCCGCCGCAATCTCACAATTCTTGGCCAAGATCGCAGTAACCTGCTGCTGACCCTCTTAATTGCCCCCCTCTTGGGGAGTTTGAGTTTTGTCTCTTGGCAGCGGGATCTCTTTAATCCAGAAACGGGGAATGCGGGTCAAGCCCTGACGATGATTTTTGTCACCAGTCTGATTGCGGTGATGATTGGTGCCATGACAACGATGCGGGAATTGGTTAAGGAGGTGGAGGTTTATCGGCGGGAGCGGATGATTGGCCTGCGGCTGTTGCCCTACATTGGCTCCAAAGTGGCGATCGCCCTTGGGCTGGCTCTTTACCAAGCGGCCACCTACCTTGCGGTGACAAAACTAGCGGTGGATCTACCGGGAGATTGGGGGGTCACCTTTGCCATGTACATCACCCTTGCCCTTGCCATTTTTGGCGGTATGGCGATGGGACTGTTGGTGTCTGCCTTTGCCCCTAGCCAGAACATTGTGCCGCTGCTGGTGCTGATGTTTTTAGTGCCGCAAATTATCTTTAGTGGCGGTATTCAGCCGGTTTCTTCCTTCGGGTTGCCGGGGCAGATTATCAACCATCTGACGGTGATTAAGTGGCCCTTTGAGGCGATGGTGAAGCTCACGGGTATGGGGGATGACATTGCCAATGACCCCTGTTGGCTGGAGCCAGAGGAAGAGCGGGAAAAAATGACCGAGGAGATGCAGCGAGATTTTTGTCTTTGCTATGGTCCCGGTCTCTTTAAGACCTGCAACTTCCCCGGTATCCGCGCCAAGTATGTCCCGGAAGTGGATGAACCCGCACCGCCTCGGCCAGAGTCTCCTGGCGATCCCCCCAATGATCCAGCGGCACTCCAAGACTATCTGCAACGGCTGCAAGCCTATCAGGAGGCCATGGATGAGTGGGAAGTGAAATACGCTGAGTGGAATCGCCAACGCAGTCGCGCCATCAACGAAGCGCAGGGCACCATCAGTCGCTTCCAGCGAGACCAAGGGTATATGTTTACGGTGAATGTGCAACGCCATTGGCGCGATCAAAGCATTCTCATCTTGGCAATGCTAGTGGCTTTGCCCTTCTGCCAAAAACGCCGTGACTTTAGCCGTTGACACGCTGGCATTTTTAGGGGTGGGGTTTTGGAGTAATTTTTTGAATAATGGAAAAGCTGTCCTCTTCACACTCCCATGTCCGCCCCCAATCTCTTGCTTATTGATGGTCATTCCTTGGCCTTTCGTGCCTACTATGCCTTTAGTAAGGGGCGAGACGGGGGCTTGCGCACCTCTACGGGGATTCCCACCAGTGTGTGTTTTGGCTTTCTCAAGACGCTACTGGAGATTTTGGATCAGCAGCAGGCGGATCATGTGGCGATCGCCTTTGACTTGGGGGAGCCGACATTTCGCCACACAGCCGATGAAAACTACAAGGCGGGGCGGGCAGAGACTCCCGAGGACTTTATTACCGATATTGCCAATTTGCAGGCGTTGTTGCGGGCACTGCGTCTGCCCCTGTTGAGTCAGCCGGGCTATGAAGCGGATGATGTGATTGGTACCGTGGCCCATCGCCTGCGACCCCAAGGATGGCAGGTGTCCATTGTCAGTGGCGATCGCGACCTCTTTCAATTGATTGATCGCGAGGGTCAAGTACAGGTCTTGTATCTGGGGAATACCCTTGGCCAACGCAAGCAGGGTCTGGAGGCCTTTGATGCCCGCAAGGTCAAGGAAAAAATGGGGGTTTGGCCCGAGCAAATTGTGGACTATAAAGCCCTCTGTGGGGATGCCAGCGATCGCATTCCCGGTATCAAGGGCATTGGTCCGAAAACTGCCGTGCAATTACTGAGTCAGTATCCTACCCTTGAAGAGATTTACGCCCACATCAATGAGATTACGCCCCCCAGCCTGAGAACGAAGCTGATCAATGGGGAGGCCGATGCCCGCCATTCCCGCACACTGGCTCAAATTGTCCTCGATGTCCCCTTGGAACTCCCCCTCGAGGAACTGCATCTCAGTCCCTTTGACTGGCCAATGCTGGATCACCTATTGGATCAATTGGAGTTTCGTGCCCTGCGGATGCAACTTCAAGACTGGCACCAACGTTTGGGGGGGACACTGCCCGATTTGGAGAGCGATTCAGAGGAAACGTGGTTTTTTGCGCCGACGGATACCCCCGCTCCCTTGAATGTGCAACTCATTGAAACGCCAGAGCAACTGCAATGGCTGATTACCCAGCTAGAAACCTGTACCGATGCGAACCATCCCGTGGCTTGGGACACGGAAACCACGGCCTTGAACCCCCGCGATGCTGCCTTGGTGGGCTTGGGCTGCTGTTGGGGTGCAGCGCCTGATCAGGTGGCCTATCTGCCCTTGGGGCACAAGGAGGGGCAGAACCTACCCCTACAAGAGACCCTCGCCGCTTTGCGACCGATTCTTGAGGGCGATCGCTACCCCAAAGTCTTGCAAAATGCCAAATTTGACCGCTTGGTATTGCGGTTTCAGGGGATTCAATTACGGGGCGTGGTGTTTGACACGATGCTGGCGAGCTATGTGATTAACCCGGAAGCCAGTCACAACCTCAAGGATCTGTGTCAACGCTATCTGCCTCTCCAAGCCCAAACCTACCGCAGTCTTGTCGGCAAAGACCAAACCCTTGCGGATCTGTCTCCGGCCACGGTGGCACAATACTGCGGCCTCGATGTCCATACCACCTATCTTCTCAAGGACAAACTAGAGGCCGACTTGACCCCCCGCCTGCGGCAACTACTCCTAGAGGTAGAATTGCCCCTCGAACCCATTCTGGCGGAAATGGAAGCTACGGGCATTCGCATTGACAGTGACTATTTGCGGCAACTCTCCCAAGAACTCGAACAGCAACTGGCAGCACTGCAACAACAAGCATGGGATGCCGTGGGACAACCCTTTAACTTGGCCTCCCCCAAGCAACTGAGTGAACTCCTCTTTGGCACATTAGGGCTGGATACGAAAAAGACCCATAAAACGAAACTAGGCTACTCCACCGATGCTGCAACCCTCGAAAAGTTGCGGGGAGATCATCCCGTTATTGAACTCATTTTGAGCCATCGCACCCTCGCCAAGCTCAAATCCACCTATGTGGATGTGTTGCCCACCCTGGTACGTCCAGACACAGGACGGATTCACACGGACTTTAACCAAGCCGTAACGGCAACCGGGCGCCTTTCCTCCTCCAATCCCAATCTACAAAATATCCCCATTCGCACGGCGTTTAGTCGGCAAATTCGTCGCGCCTTTATTCCCGAAGCGGGCTGGTTGATGGTGGCAGCCGATTATTCCCAAATTGAGTTGCGCATCCTCGCTCACCTGAGTCAAGAGCCTGCCCTGCTAGAAGCCTACCAAAAAGGGGAGGATGTCCATCGTCTCACGGCTCAGTTTCTCTTAGAAAAAACCGACATTAGTTCCAGTGAGCGACGCTTGGGCAAAATTATTAACTTTGGCGTCATTTACGGGATGGGAGCGCAGCGATTTGCCCGCGAGGCCGGGGTGAGTGTGGCCGATGCTAAGGTGTTTATTCAGCGGTTTTACGATCGCTACCCACGGGTCTTTGACTATCTGCGGCAAATGGAACGGCTTGCCCTTAGCCAAGGCTATGTGGAAACAATTTTGGGGCGGCGGCGCTATTTTGCATTTGAGACTCGCGAATTGCAAGCCCTGCGGGGCAAGCCCTTGGCAGCCCTAGCCGATGTGGATCCCAGTAAACTAAAGATGAGCAATTACGAGCGGGGACTCTTGCGGGCGGCAGCCAATGCCCCGATTCAAGGGTCTAGTGCCGATATTATCAAGTGTGCAATGGTGAAGCTGGCACCCCTGTTACCGCCAGAAAATGCTCACCTGCTGCTGCAAGTTCACGATGAATTGGTGTTGGAGATGACCCCTGAGGCGTGGGAACAACTGCAAACCACGATTCCCGAAGTGATGAGTACAGCAGTGCCCCTGAGTGTGCCCCTTGCGGTGGACATTTACGCGGCGGCCAACTGGCTGGAGGCCAACTAGGTTTGTTGATGCGGCAGCAACGCCACTGGCAAGTTTATTTCTGGCAAATTCTCCTCTGCCTTGTTTTGGGGGCGATCGCCCTCTCCTTGCCGGCGGATGCCCAAACGATTCGCCCCTACATTGACCGTGCCATGGATCAAATTAGTGAATTTTACCTTGACAATGGGATGCACTTCATTATCATGGAGCAACACCAAGCCCCGATAGTGTCATTTCTCACCTACGTGGATGTGGGGGGCGTGGATGAACCCGAAGGCCAAACGGGTGTGGCCCACTATCTGGAACACTTGGCCTTTAAGGGCACCCGCCGCATTGGGACGACGGATTATGCCGCTGAAAAAGAGAAACTCGCCCAACTGGATCGCCTCTTTGCGCAACTGCAAGCCACCACTGATGAGCGGCAACGTCAGGCATTGATCACAGAATTTGCCGCTGTGCAGCAAGCCGCCGATCGCTATGTGATTCGCAATCAATATGGCCAAATTGTCCAACAGGCCGGGGGCGTGGGTCTCAATGCCACCACATCCGCCGATGCCACCCGTTATTTCTACAGTTTTCCCGCCAACAAATTGGAACTGTGGATGTCCCTAGAGTCGGAGCGCTTTTTGGAACCCGTCTTTCGCGACTTCTATCAAGAAAAGGAAGTGATCCTTGAGGAGCGGCGGCTGCGCACTGAAAATTCCCCCACTGGCCAACTCTTTGAGGCCTTTTTGGCCACCAGCTTTCGTCAGCATCCCTACCGCCGACCCGTCATTGGCTACCGTGAGGATATTCAAAACCTGCGCCGCGCCGATGTGGAACGGTTTTTTCGCCAGTATTACACCCCCGACAAAATGACGATGGTGCTGGTGGGAGATGTCGATCCCCAAGAGGTTAAGAAATTAGCCAAGGTTTATTTTGGTCGCTATCCCAAGGGCACGAGCCAGACCACAGCCATTCCCCCTGAACCACCGCAAACAGCCCCTCGCCAGATTACCCTCGAATTGGCCAGCCAACCCCTCTACATCGAAGCCTATCCCTGTCCAGCACTGCGGCAGCCAGCCTATCTCAGCTATGAAATTTTGGCACGTCTTCTCAGTGGCGGTCGCACGTCCCGTCTCTACCGTTCCCTTGTCCTTGAGCAAAAACTTGCCCTTAATGTCCAAGCCTACGTGGGCTTCCCCGGCAACAAGTACCCCAATCGCTTTCTCATTTATGGGGCGCCGGCGCCGGGTCAAACAACCGCTGCCCTTGCCGCAGGCATTGCCCAAGAACTGAAGGCACTGCAAACTGTCCCCGTGACCCCAGCCGAATTGGAGCGGGTGAAAACCCAACTGCGGATGGAGCTGCTGCAAAACCTGATGTCCAATGAGGGCATGGCCAAACTCTTGGCCGAGTATGCCGTAAAAGGCGGTGGCTGGCAGCAACTTTTTGCCCGTTTAGAGGCAATTAATGACATTACCCCTGCTGACATTCAGCGGCTGGCTCAATCCCTGCAACCGGAGCAGCGAACCGTGGCGCAGATTCAAACTCGCCCATGAAGTGCATCTGGATGGAATGGCTGGGGGCGATCGCCTTCTATACCTGTTTGCCCATTCCCCCTAACTGGCCCATGCAATTGGCGGGGGCTGCCAAGTGGTGTCCTTGGGTGGGGCTATTGCTAGCAGGACTTCTCTGGGGGGCGCAGTGGCTACTGGCATTTTTGGGTGTTCCCCCCCTCGTGGCGAGTGTCTTGGTTGTGGCGCTTTGGCTGGGATTAACGGGGGGATTGCACTTGGATGGTGCCATGGACACGGCCGATGGTTTAGCCGCCAGGGATCCACAACGGCGTCTTGAGGTGATGGCGGATAGTCGAGCGGGGGCTTTTGGCGTCATGGCCGCAATTGTCATCCTGCTCTTAAAAGTCACGAGCTTAAGTAGCCTAGAGAAGAGCAGCGTCTTGGTGTGGGTCTTGGTGCTGGGGCGCCTTGCGCAGGTGTGGGCGATCGCCCGCTATCCCTATTTGAAACCCCACGGCACGGGCCAGATCCATAAAGCCAGTGGTGTCTTTCCCCGCGATTTTTGGCCGAGTGGTTTACTTGTGCTCTTCCTCAGCTTCCTGCTACCGCTTCCCCTCGGACAATTCCTTTTTGGCCTGCTCTTGATTCTCTTGATCCCTGCATGGTTTCAGTGGCAGTTGGGGGGTCACACGGGGGATACCTACGGTGCGGTTGTCGAGTGGACGGAAGCCTTGATGTTGGTTGCCTTTACGGTGGGATCGGTGAGTTGATCGGGCAATCCCACAGCCACGGTGATGATGCCCAAAACCTGATATCCCGCATCCCGTAATAGGGTGGCGGCACTGCGTGCTGTTGTCCCTGTCGTATAGATGTCATCACACAGGAGGAGCCAGCGCTGGCGTTGCAGACCCTGCCCAAGGCGAAAGGCATTGTCAAGATTGGCTTGGCGTTCGGTGAGTGAAAGCTGAAACATGGACTGGGTTGCTCTTTGGCGGATTAATCCCCCTGGGGCAAGGGGTAGCTCAAGGGCACGGCAAAACCCCTCAGCAATGAGCGCTGCTTGATTAAAGCCCCGGCTTTGCAATTTATCGCGATGGAGGGGAATGGGCACAATCTGCAAGGGGAGGTGTTGGGCGATCTTCGCTTCAAACCAACTCAGAGCCAACCATTGGCCAAAGAGGGTACCCAGTTCGGGGTGATTGTTGTATTTCATGGTGGCGATCGCCCGCTTGAGGTCTTGCTGATAATACCCCCAAGGAAAAAGGGGGAGACTGCCCCGCCAGTAGCGTTGACGTTGGCGCACTTGCCATGACTTGAGGCGGCGTTCACAATCCCGACAGATCGTTTGGGGACTGGCTCGACCACAACAGGAACAGGGCTGCTGCCCCAAAAAGGAGGTGAGCGATCGCCACACCAGCGCACTCCCTAGGTGCTAACAGTAGGCACTAATATCCTCATGGCACTCATCGGCCAAGTAGCAGAGGGCACGGTAGCGCAACACCATCAACTCCTCATAGAGGGGATTCAGATGGCACAGGGGCGGAATGTGAATGTGCCATTTTGCCACCACAATATCGCGTTCAAAGGGACACTGGGCGGGGATCAAGCGGCACAGACGATGGGCAAGCTGGCGATCATGCACTTCCAGATGCTCTAACCACTGCCGTACCGGCCACAGGAGCGTGCGGAGCAACCGTTGCCCCAACGTAAAAATCGTCATCAACTCAACACCTCAACTCAATCATTGAAGTTGGCAGCGAAAAATCTCCTTCCTCACCTTTTTAAGAAGGCAATTGCAATCAGTTAAAACAATTCCTAAGAAGGGCAAATTTATCGCTGCATCTTATGGCAAAAGGATCGTTCTGATTCACTTTGGATCGCCCTTAGCGAGGCGCAACATCCCAGAGAAATCTCAATGAAAATCGCATCACGATAGACAATCTCCTTGCTTCAGAGAGATTTAGTAGTAGTGGATACATTATTGAATTTAATGCTGATCCTGTATCCATCCTTATTCTAGTGATTCCTGTTGAAGTTGACGATGGGGTTTTCCGAAAAGTTGCCCTCACAGTAGCGCACGTCCCCCTTCCTAAGCTAATCTGCAATTAGAGTCTGGTATTGGGGAGCACTGGCATGTTTAAGAACATATTGATTCCAACGGATCTCCATGATGGTCTCCCCAAACTTACCCACTACCTTGAGGCACTGAAAACCGCGGGTGCTCGCAAATTAATCTTTTTCCATGCCCGCCCCATTGACGAGGATGGTGATAAGCCTCGCCTGCGGGAAGAAAAGCTGCAACAGGCGCGCGAATTACTCAAAATCGATGCCACAACAGTTCCAGCCGATCTCAAAGCAGAGGTGATCATCGAAAACCGTCGCCCTGCCGATGCCATTCTAGACACCGTTGAAAAGCATCAAATTGACTTGGTGCTGGCCAGCCGCCCCATTCGTAATCTCTTGGATGAAAAGCTCTTTGGCAGTACAACCATTGAAGTGCTGCAACGGATTAAAGTGCCAGTGATGATTATGCGCCCGCAAGTGTTGTGGGTGATGACAACCGCAGAACTGAATCTTCGCTGTCAAAATCTCTTTCGCCACCTACTGGTGCCCTACGACCACAGCCCCTCTGCCCAACACCTTGTCCAAAAACTGCGGGAAGGCGTGAAAAAGCCCGATCAAACGAGCATTGCGTCACTCACATTTTGCTGGATTATCAGCGATGCCGGCAAAGGGGAACTGGGAGTTGGCGAACAACGTCCAAAGGCTGAAAAAATTCTTGCCGAGCTGAAGCAAGAATTCACGGGCTATGGCCTCAATGTTGAAACCGAGATTCGCTTTGGTAGCCCTGTGGTTGAAGCCCAACTCGCTGCCCACGATCGCGACATCTATGGGATTGCCGTTTCCTCTGGCTCCGTCGGTAAAATTTGGGAACTATCGATCCCCAGCTTTGCCGGAGAAATCATTCGCCGTTGCGTCTTTCCTGTGATCTACTTTCCGCCCGCTGGTCGCTAATGAACCAAAAGATGGGGCAGCAGAACTACCCCAAAGGCATTTCAGTTAGGCACTAAAAGCAAAACTTAGCTAATCGTCACTTCGCGGGGTTCCTCAGGCGCGGCGGCCTTCGCTGCTTTTTGCTCCATCATTTCTGAGCGGGCTTCGGCAACCAAGTCTTGGAAAGACTCACTGGCTTCGGCGACAGCCGTCTGTGCCTTTTCATAGGCTTCAAAGGCCCACATCAAGCCTGATTTTGCCGCATTGCGAGCTTGCTCTGCCAAGTTGTGACCGGTCATTGAGTCAACGGCACCCACAACGGGGGCAACAGCAACAGCACCCACCCCAAGGGCAAGCACGGTAAGTGGTTCTAAACCAAGTAACAGGGCTTCAAACTCCATTCTGCGGCATCCTCCAAAGGAAAAGAAATGATGAGCACATCGCACCCATGATAGCAAAGGTGCAGGAAGGGCAACGTCCCCGCTGGCTTAATCGCTCCACGAAGATTCTTATGCAGGGCTGAGCCAAAAGATTAGCAGAGCTTAAGGGCAGTACTGGGAACCTCATCCCAAGAGGCCACGGTACGCAGACGCACTTGCCAGCCAGCGGCTTTTTGTTCTGTTGTCAAGTTTTTCTCAAAAGACTGCACACACTCCTTCGCCTGTGCTTCATCACAACAGGCAATACAGGCATAAAGCAGGCCAGAGGGATCAATTTGCTCGCTCACCCAAATCGTCCTCATCACTCACTCCTTGGCACAGTTTGCCGATTGCACGGAACTATCTACAGCCTAGGCGAAATACACGGCGATCGTCAGCGATTTTTAACAGCCCTTTAATAAGGCTCCCAACGCTGCCAATAATTGCGCAATGTGCTCAGGGGTGTGATCGGCTCTTAGGGTGATGCGCAGACGACTAAAGGGCACCGTCGGTGGCCGTACCGCCGCCACCCAACATCCAGCCCCTTGTAATTTCTGACCCCATTGGAGAACAGTGGCTGGATCGGGAGCAGGCAGGCAAAAGATGGGGGTCGGTAGCGGACGGGGCAAAACGGGGCAACCCAATTCTTGCAGTCCTTCTTTGAGTTGTTGAATGCGCTCCTTGAGGGCTTGGCGCAGGGAAGGCTCTGTTTGTAGTTGCTCAAGGGCAGCAAGGGCAGCAGCAGTGTCCGCTGGTGAGAGTCCAGTGCTATAGATCCATGTGCTGGCACGGTGTTGCAGATAGGTGATCAGAGCTTGGGAGCCAGCAATGTATCCCCCTAAACTGCCAAGGGCTTTGCTGAGGGTACCCATTTGAATAACGGTCGGACTCGATTGCCCCAAGGCGGCTAAGGTACCGGCACCATTGGTTCCCAACACCCCTGTACCGTGGGCATCGTCCACCAGCACCATGGCTGTGTAGGCCTCGGCGAGTGCCAATATCTCCTCTAGGGGGGCGACATCCCCATCCATACTGAAGACACCATCCGTGAGGATCAGACAACGGCGGTATTGGCAGCGATGGGTTTCTAGAAGTTGGGCAAGGACAGCGACAGTGTTGTGGGGGTATTCATAGAACGTCGCCTGACTGAGGCGGGCACCTTTTTTTAGACAAGCATGGTTGTAGGCATCCCCAAGCACCAAATCCCGTTGATCCACAAGGGCAGCAATGGTACCGAGATTGGCGGCAGTACCGGAACTAAAGACTAAGGCAGCCTCTGTACCTTTCCACTGAGCGATCGCCCGCTCTAGTTGTTCATGAAGACAACGTTGACCACTGAGAAGGCGAGACCCGGTCGCCCCGGTGCCCCACTGGTCAATCGCCTTAATGGCGGCTGCTTTCACCTGCGGATGGTTGGCCAGACCCAAGTAGTCATTGCTGCAAAAGTTAATCAATGGGCGGGGCGGCTCGCCAACACTCACCACTGCTGCGGGTGCGCTACTGAGAAGGGGTTGACGATACCAATGGGCACGCTGCAGGGCCTCTAGGGCAGGTTCTAGCCACGCAAAGGGATCGCTCATTTGGGAATATGGCAGGGAGACTGAACAAAGTCTAAACCAATACGTGGCGGGGCGATCGCGGGGAATGAGGTTTATTGCCATTCTGCTGGTAGCGCCCATTCAATGGCTCAAGGTGCAGCCGATAACCGACATTGCGCACGGTTTGAATCAGGCGCGGCTGCTGCGGATCCACTTCGATTTTCTTACGCAAAGATAAGATATGCGTATCCACAGTGCGGGGGTTGTCAATGCTCTCTGGCCAAGCTCGCCGCAGCAACTCCTGACGACTCAAAGGCGTGCCCCCCATTTGCGTGAGAACATAGAGTAGGCTAAATTCCTGCGGTGTCAAATCCACTGGCACATTGCGTACCACCACTCGCCGCTGCACTAAATCTACTTGTAACTCACCCAAGTTCAGCACACTGGGTAAACAGGGGCGTGCTCGCCGTGCCAAGGCCTCGACTCGGGCAAGAAATTCCTGCATCCCAAAGGGTTTGGCCAAGTAATCATCAGCGCCCGCCCGCAGCGCCGTCACCACATCCGCTTCATCCTCATGGGCGGAAAGAACTAAAATCAAAACAGTGTTTTGGTAGTGAAGCCAGCGGCATAATTCCAAACCATTACCCTCATTCAAGTCCAGATCGAGAACAACTAAATCGGGATGTCGCAATTGAAATACTTCCTGCCCCTGTTGACAACCACTGGCAAGATGAACAATGTGCCCCACTTGCTGTAGGTGCCAGCCAAGGAGGGAACGCAGGTGGGGGTTACTTTCAATAATTTCAACGTGCATCAACATGAATACATCCCCACAACAACGGCGGAGTAAAGGGAAAAGAGATTTCTTCTATATGTCTGGAAGAAGGTGCAACAGAGTGGCAATGTCTGGATGAATTGGATGCTAATTTAGCAAATTTAATACCAATGATTTCGTAACGACTAATACTTTAGGGTTTTTTCTTGTTCCTGTAATAGAAAATTCTTACTCCGGCTGTAGTGGCAAAATGAAGTGGGGTTTCTCAACAAGCGGTATGGCAGTGCCCATTCTCAACCTTTTAGCGGCTGATGGTTCACGACAGCAAATTCAACTGGGGCGCGATCGCCTGATCATTGGTACCGACCCCCAAAGCCAAGTGATTCTGGTCGGTGAGGGGATTTCCCGCCACCATGCCTTGATTCTTCCCACGGAGACGGGTTACCAAGTGGCGGATCTGGGGAGCGCCAGCGGCACTTTTTTGAATGGTACGAAACTGCGGCCACGCACCCCGGTGGCTCTAAAGGCGGGCGATCGCCTACAAATCGGTGACTTTGAAGCCATTTTTGATCCAGATGGCATGGCAACAACGGAACTGCCGGGCACGGTAGTGATGGGGGCTGCCAGTACGCCGATCTTGCAGGTGGCGACGCCCCAGTGGTTGCAGGAGTTTCCGCTACTCAAGGAGGAACTGATTCTCGGTCGGGATCCGAAGGTGGACATCACCATTGACCATCCCTTTGTGTCCTTTCACCATGCCAAGCTGGTGCGATCGGGAGATCACTACAAAATCATTGACTTGGGCAGCAAGAATGGCCTTCACTGGCGAGGCACAACGATGAGCGAACACACCTTGGCACCAGGGGATGTGATCCATATCGGGGAATCTCTGCACCTCACATATTTGTTGATGCCCGCCACGGAGGTTGTGGAGCAAACACGCCCCCTCCAACTGCGCGATCGCCAGCAGATTCGGATTGGCCGTGACCCCAGTAACGATATGGTGCTGGATCATCCGGTCGTCTCGCGGTTTCATGCCCGCCTCTACCTTCAGGAAGGACAGTGGTACATTGTCGATCTCGACTCTGCCAACGGCACCTTCATCAATAACCAGCGCCTTGAACCCCGCAAACCCGTGCCCTTACCCACGGGGGCTTTGGTGCGGATTGGCCCCTATAGTTCGCTTTTCACCCCCGATGAAACCATTGTTCCCCACAACGACAGTGGTAATCTGCGCCTCGATGCCATCCACCTCAGCAAAACCACGGCCAAGGGAGCGAAGCTCCTGCAAGATATTTCCCTTTCAATTTTGCCCCGCGAGTTTGTCGCGATTGTTGGCGGCAGTGGCGCCGGTAAATCAACACTCCTCGATGCCCTCAATGGCTTTCGTCCTGCTACGGGGGGTACGGTACTCGTCAACGGCTATGATCTGTACCGCTACTTTGGCACCTATCGCACCCAGATTGGCTATGTGCCTCAGGATGACATTATCCACAGCGAGCTAACTGTGGCCCAGGCCTTGGACTATGCGGCACGACTGCGCTTACCTGCTGATTTTAGCGATCAAGAGCGAGAGGAACAGGTGAACCGCGTCCTTGCGGAATTGGAGTTAACATCTCGCCGCAATGTACTGGTGAAACAACTGAGTGGCGGTCAGCGCAAACGGGTGTCGATTGGTGTGGAATTGCTTACCCGCCCCAGTTTATTTTTCTTGGATGAGGCCACTTCTGGCTTAGATCCGGGCACAGAAACCCAGATGATGCGGCTGTTGCGCCAGTTGGCGGATCAAGGGCGAACAATTTTACTGATTACCCATGCCACTAAGAATGTGATGCTCTGCGATTTGGTGGTGTTTTTGGCACGGGGTGGCCACCTTGCCTATTTTGGGCCACCGGATCAAGCCCTCAGCTATTTTGATGTCCAAGATTTTGATGAAATTTACCTCAAGATTGAGAGCGAACCCAATCCAGCCGTATGGCAGCAACGCTATCGCCAGTCTCATCTGTATCAAACCTATGTGGTGGAGCGACAGCGTCCCCTCAATGTGGATACGGGGGCAACCCGACAAGTCCAACCCCAACGCCAAAAAGCAACCATTCCCCAAGTGGCACCGTGGCGGCAGTGGTGGATTCTCACCCAGCGCAACTTGGCCATTTTGCGACAGGATCGGGCGGCACTCATTCTCATGCTCTCCCTCGCGCCGATTTTGGGAGCTTTGGATTTTGTCCTCTGGAAGCCAACGATTCTTGATGCGCATCAGGGGGATGCGGGGCAGGCATTTACGATGGCCTTTGTCACTGTGCTGATTGCGGTGATGGTGGGCAGCCTAGCGACGATGCGCGAAATTGTTAAGGAACTGGAGATCTATCGCCGTGAGCGGATGGTGGGGTTGGGGCTGTGGCCCTATATTTTCTCCAAGCTGGGCCCAGCGGTGGTGCTGGCACTGTACCAAGCAGCCGTTTTTTTGGCGGTGAAGTTTTTGGCGATCGATCTGAGCCTCGGTCTTGGGGCGATCGCTGGCTTGTATGTAACGCTTTTTCTGGCCACCTTTGGTGGCATGGTGATGGGGCTACTAGTCTCTGCCCTCTCGCCGACGCAAACCGTGGCTCCCTTGTTAACGATTCTCTTTTTGGTGCCGCAGATTACCTTTGCTGGAGCGATTATTCCCCTGAAGGATCTAGGGGGCGTGGGCAATCTAATCAGTGATGTGACGTTGACCCGCTGGAGTTATGCCAATGTGGTGTCCCTCTTCGGCTTTGGTCTGGATGTGGCGCGGGATGCCTGCTGGCAGCAATCCAAATCGGAACGGGAGAAACTCAGTCCGGAAGCCCTAGAGCAGTGTCCGTGTTTTGATGATAACCTCTTTCAACGTTGCCGCTTTCCCGGCGTGCGCAAGGAGTACCACCCCGCTGTGGATGAACCTGAACCCCCACAACCCCCCGAACCCGGTGATCCACCGCCACTGCCCAATTCAGTCTTAGAGTTTGATCAGGCTTATCGCGATCGCGTCGAGGAATACAATCAGCGGGTCAAAGACTATCAGACGGCCATGGAGCGCTGGCAAGACCAATTTGCCCTCTGGAAAGAGCAGCGGGGGCGGGCGATCGCCAGTGGTGAAGCCCTCATTGATCGCTTTTGGAGTCTTCAGGGGCACACGTTCAACGCCAATGTCACCGCCAATAACCTGCGCTTAGGGGGCATTATTGCCCTCATGCTGGGACTAGTGGGGGTCTTTCAAAAACGCAAGGATGTGCTTTAGGCTGCTAAGTGGGCAAAGGCTCGGCTCACTGCCCCTAAGGCCATATCAATCTCGGCAGCACTGACAATGAGAGGAGGGACAAAGCGCACCACCTTCGGCCCCGCCGGCACCAGCAATAGCCCCTCAGCAAGGGCAGCTTTAACGACCTCAGCAGCGGTGAGGGGGGTGTCAGGTTGCAGTTCTAGACCGTTGATCAGTCCCCAGCCGCGCACCTCAGCAATGAGTTGGGGATAGGCTGCTGCCAGTTCACGTAGTCCTGTCCGCAGTTGCTGCCCGCGATCGCGCACATTTTCGAGGAGATTCTCCTTTTCAAGGGTTTCACAAACGGTGAGGGCGGCTGCCGTGGCCAAGGGGTTACCGCCAAAGGTACTGGCATGATCCCCCGGCTGAAAGACGGCACAAAACGCCTTAGCAATCATGGCACCAATGGGAACGCCGCCAGCAAGGCCTTTGGCGGAGGTGAAAATATCGGGTTCGACACCGAGGGTTTCATAGCCCCACAGGGATCCCGTGCGACCAATGCCCACTTGCACTTCATCAAAAATGAGGAGAATGCCTTTTTCGGTACAGAGTTGGCGTACCTGCTCAAAGTAGGCGCGATCGCCGGGGCGGACTCCCCCTTCCCCCTGCAAAGGTTCCAAGAGAATCGCTGCCACTTGCGGCTCCGGTTGATCCAAGGCGGCCACAAGGGCTTCTAGGGCAGCCAAGTCGTTGTAGGGCACATAGGCAAAGCCGGGCACCAAGGGGTCAAAGTGTTTTTGGTATTTCGGTTGACCCGTCGCGGTAATCGTAGCGAGGGTGCGTCCGTGGAAGCTAGCCTGTGCCGTAATGATGATCGGGTTGGCAATGTGGCGAACGGTATGGGCGTATTTACGAGCCAGTTTAATGGCGGCTTCGTTGGCTTCAGCCCCAGAATTGCAGAAAAAGACGCGATCGCCGCAGGAGTGAGCCACCAACCACTGCGCCAGTGCCCCCTGTTGGGGAATGTAATACAGATTCGAGACGTGATGGAGCGTTTGCATTTGGCGGCTGACCGTCTCCACCAAAGCCGGATGGGCATGACCGAGGGTACAGGTGGCAATTCCCGCCACAAAGTCCAGATAGCTACGGCCTTGATCATCCCAAACGCGGCAGCCTTCACCGCGCACGAGCGTAATCGGAAAGCGGCCATAGGTGGTCATCACCACTTGGTCAAAGGCATCGGTACTGAAGGACGTTGGGGGAGCGGCAACCATTGACTCTGGACTCAAAGCAAAAACTTCCTGCTATCTTAGCATCTCCCTCTCGCTGTGGCAGGGGAGTTACGGTTCTCTCTAGAATTAGTGCTTATTGACCCCCAAGGATTGCTTCGGTACACTACACCTAGTATTCAGCCATTGAGTCCTGCCCCTATGGTGCAAAATCCTCCCCGTCCTCAAACCAGCTTCCCCGCTACGGCTCCCACAGCCTATCCCGTGTTTTACCGCACCTACAGCCGCCAAAATGAAGCGGGCGAGCGGGAGAGTTGGCAACAGGTGTGCGATCGCACCCTGCAAGGACTACAGGAAGTGGGTCACCTCACCGCAGCAGAAGTTGCCCTTCTCCGGGAAATGCAGCAGGACTTGAAAGCACTGCCCTCTGGCCGTTGGCTGTGGGTGGGAGGAACTGATTGGGTGCGCCAGCCCGAGAACTTTTCCGGTGCCTACAACTGCACCAGCACCAATGTTGTGGATTGGGATTCCTTTGGCCTGATGATGGATTTGGCCATGCAGGGCTGTGGCACAGGGGCGATCCTAGAGCAAAAATACATCTCCCAGTTGCCGCCGATTTGCAATCGCCTTGAAGTGACTGTCATTGGCCAGATTGGTCAAACCCCCAAGGAAGCGCGTCAAGAGCAAACAACTGTAATACTCACGGGGCAGACCTGCCAGATCAAAGTGGGGGATAGCCGCCAAGGGTGGGTGAAGTCCTACCAAACACTGCTTGAACTAGCCAGCAACTCCCAACTCGGTGGTTCAGTTCAGGTGACGATTGACATTAGTGATGTGCGTCCCACGGGTGAGCGGCTCAAGGGGTTTGGGGGGGTTGCCAATCCAGTAAAGCTGCCAGACCTCTACCATCGCTGCGCGGCACTGTTGAATGCGGCGGTGGGTCGCCAGTTGACCTCTGTGGAGTGTTGTCTGCTGATTGATGAGGCGGCCGTTGTCGTTGTTGCGGGCAATGTGAGGCGTTCAGCGGGTATTCGTCAGGGCGCAAGTGAGGATGAGGCTTTTGCCCAAGCCAAGCAAAATCTTTGGCAGCAGGATGATCAAGGCAATTGGCGAATTGATCCCAAGCGGGATGCCCTGCGGATGGCCAACCATACCCGTGTTTTTCACACGAAGCCAAGTCTTGAAGAATGTACCAATGCGGTGCGTAGTCAGTTCTATTCAGGGGAAGGTGCCATTCAATGGGCCGGGGAGGCGATCGCCCGCGCCAATGCCGATCTTTTGACTACAGCGGATCTCAAGCAGGCCTTTCTCCGTGCCTATGAAAACCAACAAGGAGAGGCGTTTTTGCGGCAACTGTTGCCCACCATCGATCAGCGGGAGCTGGCTCACCGCTTGGGTCGTTATGGCCTCAATCCCTGTGTTACAGGCGATACGTGGGTACTCACGGAAGCAGGGCCGCGCCAAGTCAAAGATTTGATCGGCCAACAACACGGCACCTATGTTAATGGCGAGTTGTTTAGTACCACCGCTGCTGGCTTTTTCCTGAGTGGTATCCAGCCAGTTCTCAAACTCACCACCCGTGAAGGCTATACCCTACGGCTCACCGCGAACCATCGTTTGCTGAAAGTGACTGCCCAAACCCCGAAAAGACAGTACACGGAATGGGTAGAAGCAGGTCAATTGCACGGGGGCGATCGCCTTCTTTTGCACAATCACCGCGATCTAACCCCTTGGGCTGGTAAGGGAACTTGGGAAGAAGGCCGTTACGCCGCTCAAGCCCTTTATCAAGTTGTCACGGGAAGCGCTGCCCTGCAAACCCAAGCGGCACCCTGTTTCACAGAGATTGCACACCGTCAAAACAACTGGATAGCCGTACTCCCCCATAGCTTAGAAAAGAACTTTAGCCTAATCACGATCGAAGAAGGCAGCTATGCATTCTACTGCGGGTTCCTCCGAGAGATTTTCGCTACGACTCAGTTAACATCAATACCACGGCTGCATGTCACACTGGGGGATCGCCAACTAGCCTCACTTATTCAACGCATGCTATTACGTTTGGGAATCGTTTCGCTGGTTGCAGAATCATCCCTAGTTATCCAAGGGGATAATCTCACAACGCTGGCTCGGGTTTTGGACTTGGGGGCGATCGCCCATAATGATTCCTTACCTCTGGAACGGTTTACCGTTGTTGTTGAGTCAATTATTCCCGATGGCATTGAGCCAGTGTATGACTGTACCGTGCCCGGCCCGAATTGCTTTGATGCCAATGGCTTTGTTGCTCACAATTGCGGTGAAATTATTGGTGCTGATTTCCACTGCAACCTTGCGGAAATTCACCTAAATCAAATTGATCCAGCGGATACGATCACACAGGAAAAAGCCTTCAAAGCCGGTGCGCTCTCAGTGGCAGCGCTGTTGAACCATCGCTTTGTTGTCGATCGCTATCAATACTCCCGCGCCATTGATCCCATTGTTGGCGTCAGTTTTACGGGGCTATTTGACTTCTGCGTTCATGCCTTTGGTGTGCCTTGGCTGGAATGGTGGGCAGCGGGACGACCCGATACAACCCAAGGGCGGGAATTCAAAGTGCAAGAGGCAGCCTTCCTGCAACGCTGGCGGCAAATTGTCCATGAGACCGTCTGGGAGTATTGCGATCGCCACGGCCTCAAGCGCCCCAATCGCTGTACCACCGTCCAACCCTCTGGTACCAAATCCCTGCTGACGGGTGCCTCTCCCGGCTGGCATCCCCCCAAAGCCCAACGCTTTATTCGGCGGATTACGTTCCGCAAGGGCGACCCCGTGGCCATGGCCTGCTATGACTTTGGCTACAATATCATTCCCTCCCAATCCGATAAGGATGAGACAGGGAAGCTTCTTGATGATCCCTTTGATCCACGGTGTACCGAGTGGCTGGTGGAAATTCCCGTTGCCGTCTCTTGGGCAGATCTGCCGGGGGCAGACACGATTGATATTAGTCAATTTTCTGCCTTGGCGCAGTTTGACTTCTATATGCAGGTGCAGCAGCACTACACCACCCACAACACTAGTGCCACCATTGAGCTACGGGAACCTGAAGTCGAACCCCTTGCCACGGCAATTTACACGGCGATTCAGCAGGATCAAGGGTATATCTCTGCGGCGCTCTTGGCACGGTTTGATGCCCATGAAACATTCCCACGTCTACCCTTTGAACCCATTAGCAAAGAACGGTACGAGCAGGAAGTCGCTGCGGTTGCTCGGCGCAAGCGGGTCAATGATTTCCATGAAGCCCTCTCCCGCTATACCCAACCCCTCATGGAAGCAGGACCTGCGGGCTGTGACTCCGATAAGTGTCTGATGTCTTAAGCTTTTCAGGGGGGATTCCTTCCCCCTATTATTATTTTGGCAGTTTTGTAAACCAATTCTTTTTCGTATTGTCAAGTTGGCCTTGAACCATACCGGAAACTATACTAAAGTCTGCCCCACAAATATCGGCGCCGGTAAAGTTGGCTCCTGAGATCGAGGCATCCTGCAATTTAGCCCCTCTTAAATTTGCCCGCTCAAAGTTGGCTTGCACCAGATAGGCACCACACAGATTGGCATCACTGAGGTTAGCGCCTTGGAAATTTGCTTCCCGCAAAACAGCATTCGCCAGAATACAGCCCTTCAAATCTGCATTGGTAAAATTGGCGTTGGCAAAGTTGGCACCTGACAGATCTGCATTGCGGAGGACAATGTTGGAAAGATCCACATCCACAAAATCCCGTTCTCCCCGTTTATAGGCTGTGAGCACCTGTACTGCTGTCATCCGTGGTGTGACCTTGGCACGTAGGTGTTGACCCGGACCAGTTCCAACCACTGGTGGGCCTCCCAATTGTGTCCCTGTCATCCGTGATTGTCGCACTCGAGCCGCTTGGGCATTTTGGCTCACCGATGAGGCATAACTAGAGCGTTTAGTTGTCCCTGGGACACGGGGTCGGCCTTGACTGGGGGGAGCTGAAAGGGCACTACTGAGATCATCATCCTCTGCTGAAACAGTAGGGGCAGCCACAGTAGTTGTTTGTTTGGACTCGAGGAGTTGCAGATCCCTAAGCACATCCATCGCGCTTTGGTAGCGGTTTTTAACGGCATCCTCCAGCATTTTGTCGAGGAGAGCGGCAAACTCAGGGGAGATATTTTTGACGTACCGCTTCCAATGCCATTCGCCCGTGCGCGGATCCCGTTCAATCTCCTTGGGTGATTTACCCGTGAGGAGATAGACACAGGTGACACCCAGAGCGTAAATATCGCTGGCATAGATGGGACGCATGGCCATTTGCTCTGGCGGCGCATACATTGGTGTTCCCACAGCAAAGCTAGTGAATGTAGAGAGTTCTGGGGCATTTTCCACCATCGCTTGGGTGACTTTGTCTTTGACTGCACCAAAATCAATGAGCACTAGCTTGTTGTCAATATCACGACGGATCAAGTTCGCAGGCTTAATGTCGCGGTGGATCACACCATTTTTGTGGAGGTAATCAAGGATGGGCAGCACTTCCTGCAAAACCTGCTTCACCTCTTCTTCGCTTTTGGGGCCAAAGCGTTTGACCTCCTGTTGTAGGGTGAGGCCACCCACATATTCTTGGATCAGGTAGAACTCATTTTCATTTTCAAAGTAGCCAAGGAGACGGGGCAGTTGTGGGTGGTTGCCAACTTTGCCGAGGGTGGTTGCTTCCCGCAAAAAGAGTTCCCGCGCCATGGCCAAGATATGGGGTGCGGTGGCGGCTGGCCGCAATTGTTTAATCACACAACTGGGGTTACCGGGCAGTTTTGTATCTACGGCCAAAAAGGTAGTACCAAACCCTCCCCGCCCTAGCACTTTGATTGCCATGTATTGATCATTCAGCAAAAGTTTGCTGCCACAGGCTTGGCAAACATCTAAACCGTCAGGATTATCTGGCTTGACACAGTTCGGATTTAGGCAGTAACTCATAAGCAGCCAAGGAGATGAACAGCATGTTCAACAGGGAGGGAAGGGGGGTAGAGTGACCTTTTCACGTCAAAGCTCACAAGAATGTGCCCCCACTGCTAGCATGATTCAGTAGTTTCCACAGGACGACTCCGTACTTTTACGATACTCTTTTTTCTTTGCCTCACCCTATCCGTGAAATTACGGAAGTTTGACAAAAAGCTTACAGCCCTTTCCTAAAATATCGGATGCATAAGGAGGAAGCTTATCCTGCTCGAAAGTAGCTTTGACTGTTTTGAGGGTTTCCCAACCTTGTGAAAAGAGCCTTCGGTATGATACAAGGGTAGCACTTCATCATCCCTGCTGTGGCTTTGGCTATGACCCCGCTTGTGACAACTGATGCTAAAGACTCCCTGTGCGATCGCCAGCAGGTTTTGGCATGGCTAACAGAGAATGTGCCAGCACCCCGACTACAACATATCCTGCGGGTAGAAACAATGGCGGCAGAGCTAGCCCTACACCACGGCTTGGATGTGGATCGCGCCGCTTGGGCTGGGTTACTCCATGATCTGGCGAAATACTTTCCCCCAGAGCGGTTGTTAAGTATGGCACGGGAGGCGGAGCTACCCATTACAGAGGTTGATGAAGCAGACCCCCACTTGCTCCATGCCGATGTCAGTGCCTTAGTGGCGCGGCAGCAATTTGGCGTAACTGATGAGCAGGTTTTAGCAGCCGTCGCCAATCACACCTTGGGTCAACCGGGCATGGATGCCTTGAGTTGTGTTGTGTTTCTCGCGGATAGCTTGGAGCCGGGGCGCGGCCAGACGGTGGAGCTAGAGGAATTGCGCAGGGTGGCTCACCAAAATTTACAGGAGGCGGTGTGGCGGGTGTGCGATCGCACGCTGTTGTGGCTGATTGATCAGCACCGCTTAATTCACCCACGCATGATCCTGACCCGCAATTGGGCAATGCAGGTGGCACCAGCAAAACCGAAAAAGAGCGAAAAGAAAGGCGCCGCCAAGGTTTAGAGGCCTTGCTACCCTAGAAAACAGGTTTGATCTCGGAGTTGCGTTATGACCACCGCTTCAGCAAGGGCTGTTCCCGGTATTTTCTCAGGTGAATTCATTCAGGAAACCCTCGCTTTGACCCGTCGCCTGTTTATTCAACTGCAACGGCGCCCTTCAACACTGGTGGCGGGGGTGGTACAACCCTTGATTTGGTTGATCCTCTTTGGTGCCCTGTTCCAGAATGTGCCGCAGGGTCTGTTTGGCGAGAGTACCAATTATGGTCAGTTTCTCTGCGCCGGCATTATTGTCTTTACCGCCTTTAGTGGTGCCCTCAATGCGGGGTTGCCCGTGATGTTTGACCGTGAGTTTGGCTTTTTGAATCGGTTGTTGGTGGCGCCCTTGGCCTCGCGGTTTTCGATTGTTCTCGCCTCGGCGTTGTTCATTACGACCCTAAGTTTGATTCAGGTGGTGGCGATCGCCAGCTTGGGGGTGCTCCTCGGAACGGGGCTGCCGAATTTAGCGGGCATTGGGGTCGTTTTGGCCGCGGTACTGATTTTGGTCTTTGGGGTGACAGCTTTGAGCTTGGGCCTTACCTTTGCTTTGCCGGGGCACATTGAGCTATTGGCCGTGATTTTTGTGATCAACCTGCCGTTACTCTTTGCCAGTACTGCCTTGGTGCCCCTGTCGTTTATGCCCCGCTGGTTGCAGTGGATTGCCAGCCTCAACCCCCTCAGTTTGGCCATTGAACCGATTCGCTATGTCTATCTGCATCCCGATTGGCGGTTGAGCGATGTGGTGATGGTGGCTCCTTGGGGGTCACTGAGCTTAGGTGCTGCCCTATTGATCCTCTTTGCTGTTGCCCTGGGGATGAGCCTACTGATCCAACCCCTATTACGGCGGCGTTTGGCCTAGACCACCCGCAGTGTAAAGCCTTGGGTACACCACTCCCGCACATCCAAGCAAAACTCATTCCCTTCCGGTTCACTGCTGAGATCCGCTAGCAAACTGAGAACCAAGGCAAGACTATCCTCACCAGAAATTAGCAATGGCTCTGAATGGCTAGGGTGGCTACTCAGTTGACTAAAACGAGTCAGGGGGCGGTGGCTGCTGATGATAAAGACCTTCAGCCATTGGCAAGGGCGATTCAGCGTCCACGTATAAAGGGGAATATTCAAGCCCGGCGCAACCGCCAACTGCCACGACTGGGTTTGCAGCGGCAGCAGGAGAATGCCTTGACTGCTATCCCATGCAAAGGCGACAATGTTGAGGGGGCGATCGCCATAGTTGTAGAGGCTCCAGCGGCAAGTATCCCCCTTGGCTAAGGTGAGGGGCGTGTCTAAATTCGTGGCTGGCAGCTTGGTGCTCAGGACATCCGGCAAGGGATTGGGGCTGCGGGGTGGGGATTGGCGGCTCAAGAGTTTTGCCGTTGGCGATAGTTGCTCAAGGGTTGTACACACGGCCACCTGACTGGAGGTGGGATTGAGCGTTAGCGTCAACCATTTCTGCGCCAGTAGGGCATTCAGCAGGGGGTTCAAGCGACGGATGCCGGCTTTGGCGGCTTCATTGGTGCCACTACAACTGTGTTGGAGCAATGTTCCCACCGGCCACTCCAGCCCATAGCTGCCCACCGTCTCACTCTTGGTGAGAACCACATCGGGCAGGGGATCACTGCTGTTGAGGACGGCAACTTTTTCTTCATTGGTCAGGGCATTGATGGCATCTACGCGCTCAATTTTGCTGAGTTTGGTGTCGAGGGCCACGTGCAGATGGAGATTTTTCCCTAAACGTCGCTGTTGCTCGTAGAGGCGATCGCCGACTTGCAGCGGCTGACTACTAATCCCCTGTGCCATCAGGCCATTAAAACTCGCCATGTTGACGGCGGTGGTGCCATCGGCAGTGACCCAACGACTGTGGGGATGACAATGGGCTAATAGCCAAGGACTGAGGCCGCCACACCAAACCTGAAGGGTGCGATCGTGACTGGTACTTTGCACCACACCATCAAAGCCGTGGGATAAGGGGACATTCCCCGGCAATCCATCGCTAACTAGATGAATTTCTGCCCCGGTTTGCCAGCGCAGTTCATCGGCAGTGTACATCAGGCTTGTCGCCAACGGGCGATCGCCCCCCAAAGCCGCTAGATAATGGCTCAAACTAGCAGTAAAGAGTCCCATAGGAACGCCATTCAGATGCGTTTCTACCCCCAAATCTGCCCAGAGCAGATGATCCTTGGGAACTTGGCCTGTGCCACGGGTCTCTACAGGCTGCAACGGCACAAATCGCCAGCGCAACATCTCCCCCTCAATAGGTGGCGGGCTAAAGCGGGTGTCGAGCCATACCTGTACCCCTTTGGTACGCACTAATTCAGCAAGTGGTAAGATGCCCTCACCTGCTGCTGTGGCATCGGCGAAAACCAATGCTGGTTGTTGCTGCCAAAGCGTGCCGTAGCCACTAAAGTAAACCAACAGGGGCTGACCAGCGTGCTCCAGCACCCCTAGGGTTTCTTGAACCGCATCGAGGGTTGCCGCCTGTTCCGTCAGGAGCGTAATGTCACTGTCCGCCAGCCCCCAGCCATCTAGCAATAGGTTTTTCACTAGCTCAACATCCGTTAGACAACCGCCTAAAGGGGGCACACCCGCCAACTGGGGATAGTGGTTAATGCCAATCAGGAGTGCTCGCCATGGACGAAAAGAGTCTGCTAAGGAGCCGCCTGCCGTTTGCCAAACCCACGGCATCAGTGTCAGTGCCGCAGCACCGTACAAAAAAGAACGACGGCTTAACCTCATGCCTTACCTCCCAACAGGCCCATCCTCAGGTTCGAGCACAGGCACGACAACACTTATGAATTAGGACTAGTTCTATTCTCAAAGGTTGTGGACGCAATTCAGCGCACAGCGAGCATAAAACGTCAATTTTCCTAGGGGGCTTCCCCCCGCACAATGAAGCAGACGCGCTGGCCAATGGTTGTCGCATGATCACCAATGCGCTCCAAGTTGCGAATCAGCAGCAGCAGGATCAAGCGCAATTCCACTGGCTCTTGGGGATGCAAAGGGGTGCAGAGTCGCTCATAAAGACGTTGGTAGTCGGCATCGACGGCATCATCGCAGTTGGCGAGGGCTAGCCCGATCTCAGGATCCAAATTGGCAATGGCGGATAGCGCTTCCGATAGTAACAGTTGCGATCGCTGGAACATCAAGCGGATGTCCTCAAGGTAGGGTGGGGGTGGATAGCGCAGCAGGGTTTGACCCGCACGGCCAATTTCAAGGGCATAATCGCCGATCCGCTCTAGATCGCGGCAGAGGTGCGAGAGCATGACTAAAAATCGGAGATCCTCGGCCACAGGGGCTTGCAATGTCAGCAGGGCGATCGCCTCACGATTGAGTTCTTGGGCGCTGCGGTCAATGTCCCGTTCCCTTTGGATTAACTGCTCGACACTGAGAAGATGTCGCTCAATTAAGACACCATAGGCCAACTGACAGGCACTTTCGACTAGTGTCCCCAGTCGCAGCAAGTCACTGCGCAGACGTTGTAGTTGCCGTTCAAAATGGGTGGTCACAGCCTCAGACACCCACCCTCGCTCAAATAACTGTGCTCCCTAGTGTGCCAAAAAAGTAGCGAGTTGTTCCTTGGGCACAGCCGTAATTAATGATGTATAAAATATAGTCATTTTGATTCCTTCATCCACTGGCGCGATCGCAACAGCGCAGCGCAACTGTATCGCCCTTAACTTCGATGATCTAAATGGTTGGCTATCTCATTTCCCTTGGTATCTTCACTGCCACCTTTGCCCTTTTTAGCTTGGGGCTGAATTTGCACTGGGGCTATACGGGGCTAATTAACTTTGGCCATGTTGGCTTTTTGGCCATTGGTTCCTACACCACGATTTTGTTGGGGATTGCTGGCGTCCCCATGTTCTTTGCCGTCCTTGCTGGCGTGGTGCTGGCGATGGGATTGGGCTTTTTAATGGGGATTGCTACGCTGCGACTGCGGGAAGATTACCTTGCGATTGTGACCATCGGCATGGCGGAAATTGTCCGCTTGATTGCCCTCAATGAGGATTGGCTAACCCGAGGCGGTCGGGGGGTGTATGGGTTTCCGCTGCCCCTTGCTCAGTTCAATCCCAATATATCGACCAAGCTGGGGATGATTGCTCTTTTTTGGGCTGTGGTGGGGGCGGCTGCATGGCATTGGTGGCAATGGTTAGAGCGGCAGTACGGGCGATCGCACCCCCGCTGGTTACTGCCTAGCTATGCCGCTTTATTAATTGCCGGTACCCTCAGCCTTTGGGCCACGTTGCTCCCCTTGAGCTTAGGACGGGGAATGGCCATTTTTCCTCTGGTGTTGACACTGGTGACGCTGGGTGGGGCGATCGCCCTCGTCAGCTATTATTGCCGTCCAGAAAAACCAGCAGTGGTTCCCATCGCTTTGAATACGTTGGCCGCAGCTCTAGTTGGTCTCGTGGTCAAAGCCCTTACCCTTGGCCTGTGGGATTTTAGCTACCGGGCGGGACTGTTGTGGCTGTTGGTCTTGGTTTTGGCCTTGGTGGTGTGGCAGTTAGAGCGTTGGATTCATTCCCCTTGGGGACGGGTGCTCAAAGCAATCCGCGAAGATGAGGAGGTGGCCAAAGCCCTAGGCAAGAATGTCTTTGCCTACAAAATGCAGTCGCTGCTGTTGGGGGGAGCGATCGCGGCAGTGGCAGGGTCTTTTTATGCGTGGCAGCTCACCTTTATTAACCCCGATGGCTTTGTATCCCTGATTACATTTCAGGCGTGGACAATTGTGGTCTTAGGGGGTGCAGGCAATAACATGGGTACTCTCCTCGGTGCTGCGCTCTTTTGGGCCTACACTGCCCTGACCCGCTTTATTCCCCTTGATGGTGGTCGCCTAGAGGCCTTGCGGATGATGCTCATTGGCCTTGTCCTCATTATCTTGATGATGTGGCGACCCCAAGGTATTTTGGGCAAAAAGGAGGAACTCAGCCTTGGTCGATGAACCTTCTCTCGCGCCCGTCTCTAGCGGTGTCAGTCCAGTCTTGCCCTCAGACCTCCTAGTGGCTACGGGGCTATGCAAAAGTTTTGGTGGTATTCGCGCGGTGGATCATGCCGAAATTCGGGTTGCACGTGGCAGTATCACTGGTCTCATTGGTCCCAACGGTGCCGGCAAAACCACCCTATTCAACCTGTTGTGCAACTTCCTTACCCCCGACCAAGGCCGTGTGATTTTTGATGGTGCCCCCATTAGCCATTTGCCCCCCCACCAAGTTGCCCTTCAGGGACTGCTGCGCACCTTCCAAGTGCCCCGTGTACTCTCGCGCCTATCAGTTCTCGAAAATATGCTCCTAGCCGCGCCACTGCAAACAGGGGAGAAGTTTTGGAATAGTTGGCTGCAACCCCTGCGCATCCGCCAAGAGGAACAGGAACTGCGGCAACGGGCGTGGGCAATTTTGGAGTCTGTGGGGCTAGCGGCCAAGGCCAATGACTATGCGGGTGCATTGTCGGGAGGGCAGCGCAAACTCCTCGAAATGGCGCGGGTGATGATGCACCGTCCCCGCATGGTACTCCTCGATGAGCCAGCCGCCGGCGTCAACCCAACCCTGATTAATCAAATTTGCGAGCATATTGCGCGTTGGAATCAAGAGGGCGTGACGTTTCTGATTATTGAACATAATATGGACGTGGTGATGTCCCTGTGTCAGCACATCTGGGTCTTGGCGGAGGGCAAAAATCTTGCTGACGGTTCTCCGAGTGAGATTCAAACCAATCCTGAGGTCTTGAGAGCTTACCTCGGACAATAAGTTCTTTGGGGCAGATCAATCATGCGCAAGAGTTTTATTTTTTTACTCTGAAAACCCATCAGGAATAGCCCCGGATCACTGCCAAGGAAGGACAGCGCTGCTGATCCAATTGCTGGAGGTATTGGCGATGCTGGTAGTAGTCATGGCGCAGTTGTTCAAGGACTTGCAGCCGCTCGGGTGCCACACCGGGAATATCGTCAATCTCTCTGTCGCTGTCGGTGAGTGAGCGATCTAGATAGTGGCGTAGGGCTTCACTGGCGGGAGATTCACTTAAAATCAGGGCAACCGTTTCCTGCCAAGACTGGAGGATGTAGCGACAGCGCTTTTCAACGGCAATGCGCTCAAGGGTGGCGGCGGCGGCTTGGATGACTAGTTCGGGACGATCGAGACTGACGGCAGTGGTCTCATCTAACTGTAGGAGCGGCGTCATCAGAGAAGCTTCTGCTGCTTCGTCGAGGCGATCAAAAAGATGGGTGACCAAATCCAAGTCCGTCAGTTGTGTCCCGGTCTCCGTGGGTGAATGCAGTGGCCACTCAGCAGTATAGGGATCATCAGGCGCAGGCAGACCCGCACACTGTTCTTCTTCAATGGCTAGGATTTGCCGCCACAGCCAACGGTGGTGGGAGAGGCTAAATTCAATATCCCGTGCTTGCAGCGTTTGCCGAATTAGGGGGCGATATTCCCCACAGTGGAGGTAGAGGCGCAGAAGCTGTTCTTCAGCCGCTTGACGTAAATTATAATCCGCTGGACGTTGCCATTTTTGCGATCGCCCCTGCCAGCGCTGACCCCGCACCTGTTGCCGCAGGGATTCTTCAAGGCGGAGGATAAAGCGACTATCGTGGCGTCCCAATAGCTCAGCACAGTGGTGAATGTAGTGACTACGCAGTGTGGCATTGGGGAGTTTGCCCAAGAGTTGGCTCAGGGCTTGGCTTGCCTGCTGAAATTGATCGCTTTGGTCGAGATCGTACTGCTGCAAGATGGTTTGGATTTGCCAATCGAGCCAGAGGGGGGCTTGATCTAAGAGCGTTTGGTAGCGATCTCGCCGTGCCTCTAAGGACTCGGCAGCATCCGTGAAAAAGTCAGCCGCATCTTTACCCGCCGGTAACGTGAGAATGCGCAGTCGCAGATCCCCCCGATAGGCCAAATCCGCAGCCTCGCCAATGGCGCGATCGGCAGCCCGTTGTCCCGCTGGGTCGGCATCAAAGTTGAGAATAATTTGCTTCGACTCAGTGTAGCGCAGTAGCAACTTAATTTGGGCTTGACTGAGGGCAGTCCCTAAACTGGCCACCGCTTGGGGAAACCCCGCTTGGTGCAGAGCCATGACATCAAAGTAGCCCTCAACAACAATCGCCTGATCGGTTTGCACAATCGCTTGGCGTGCCTTATCAAGACCAAAGAGTAATTGCCCCTTGTTAAAAATAGGGGTTTCTGGGGAGTTGAGATACTTCGGCTCTTCGTTGCCTAGGGTACGACCGCCAAACCCCACCACCCGTCCTTGGGCATCCATAATCGGGATCATCAGGCGATCGCGAAAGCGGTCATAGTAGCCGTCCCCGGTTCGCCGAGGCATAATCAAGCCCGCCTGCTCAACTAAAGCAGCAGGATATCCCTTTTGCTCCACAAGATATGTGTAGAGCACTTGCCAACCCGCAGGGGCATAGCCCAAGCGAAATTGCTGAATCGTGTCCTCTTTCAGATGGCGTTGTCGCTGCAAATAGTCTTGAGCTGCTTGACCAATGGGCTGCCGCAGGGCGTGTTCATAGAAACTGGTGGCGATCGCCAGAATCTCGTACAGTTGCTCTTGAAGGGACAGCCGCGCTTGTAGTGCCTGTTTTTGCTCACTATCGAGGGTGCGTACGGGAATCTGATGGCGTTGGGCAAGGTCGAGCACCACCTCGGCAAAGGAGCGCTTTTGCAGTTCCATCAGGAACTTAATGGCATTGCCCCCAGCACCGCAGCCAAAACAGTAGTAAAAGCCCTTGAGGGGGCTGACCGTAAAACTGGGGGTTTTCTCCTCATGAAACGGACAACAGCCAACGTATTCTCGCCCGCGCTTGCGTAGGACAACGTGCTCGGCCACCACATCGACAATGTTGACCGCTTGGCGCACAGCCTCAATCGTATCGGGGTGTAGGCGAGGAATTTCCATAGATTACCAGTCTAATCGATCCTCTCAATCAGATATTCCCCTCTGGAAAATTCAACGATTCCTAAGGATGTTGCAAGCTCTTAACTCAAGCAGTCAAGGGCGATTGACCTTCGCTAGGATGTTGACGGTGCCCTTGTTAGGTGCAGAGGCAGGCTTTGAAGCCACAACCGTTCATATAGGGAGCAAGTATTCATGAGTACCAGCCGCAAACGACTTGGTGTGTTCACCAGTGGCGGAGATTGCCCAGGTCTAAATACGGCCATCCGTGCCATTGTTGCCCATGCCACTTTAAGTTACGGTTGGGAGGTGCTTGGCATTCTCCACGCGACTCAGGGGTTAATTGAGCGGAAGGCGATCCCCCTCAATGCAGAAGGCCTCGGGGGAATGGATGTACTGCTCAACATGGGGGGAACCATTCTCGGAGCAATTAATAAGGGCGATACCCTTGGCCATGCCGATGAAGTGATTGCGGGGTACTATGAATTGGGCTTGGATGCCCTCATTGCCATTTGTGGCGATGGCAGCCTGAAAATTTTGCATCAACTGGCGCAAAAGGGAAACTGGAATTTCCTTGCTGTACCCAAAACCATTGATAACGATGTCGCCTTGACCGATCGCGCCATTGGCTTTGATACCGCTGTCAACATTGTTGTCGAAGCCCTCAGTCGGATTACCTCCACCGCCGCGAGCCATGATCGTGTTTTTGTGGTGGAAGTGATGGGGCGCACTGCGGGTCACTTGGCTCTGTATTCGGGCATTGCTGGGGGCGCCGATATTATTCTGATTCCAGAAATTCCCTACTCCATTGAAGGCATTTGCCAGCACCTCCAGAAGTTGCGCGATCGCTGGGGACGTAAGTTTGCCCTCATCGTCGTTGCCGAAGGCGCCAAGGAACTAGAACAAGACGCCAACCATCACCGCCATTGTAGTATTGGCCAGTATATTGCCGATAAAATTGCCCAGCACAGCCCCATCCCCATTGAGCTACGGGTTTCGGTGTTGGGTCATATTCAACGGGGGGGTGCCCCCATGGCCATGGATCGGCTGCTGGCAGCAGGCATGGGCAATACCGCTGTCGATTTGGCGGCTCAAGGGACGTTTGGCCGCATGGTGGCGTGGCAAGCAGGGCAAGTGGTGACCGTGCCCATTGCCGATGTTGTTGCTAAATGCCCGCGGCATGTGGATCCCAATAGCTTCTTGATTCGTACGGCTCAAGGCTTGGGCATTTACGTTGGTGATAAGCCGATGCTGCCCTACGTGGATCCCACCCTTTGCCGCGATGAAGTAATTTGTGCGATCTAGACCCCACTGAATCAGCCAACTAGGGAATGCTCCGCAAGGGGCACACCACTGAGGCTAAAGGCTCGCGCCTCGGTAATGCGGACACGCACCAGTTGTCCCCGTAGGGTCTCAATATCGCCGGGCAGGTAGGTGAGGCGGTTGCCATCCGTGCGGCCATAGACTTGTTGCGCATCCTTGGGATTCGCCCCCTCCACCAGCACCACCTCTTCCCGTCCAAGATAGCGTTGGGAGCGATCGCCAGCGATCGTCGCCACTAAATGATTTAGCCGTTGCAGGCGATCTTCTTTAATCTCTTCCGGTACTTGATTCTCCCACGTGGCCGCTGGCGTATTCGGGCGCGGAGAATAGGCCGCCGTATTCAGTTGGTCAAACCCCACCTCCGCCACCAGATCCAGTGTGCGCTGGAATTGAGCTTCTGTTTCGCCCGGAAAACCAACAATGGCATCCGCACTAATGGCAGCATCCGGCATATAGCGGCGAATCGTTTCAATGATTTGTAGGTAGCGCTCGCGAGTATAGCCCCGTGCCATTGCCTTGAGAATCTCATTATCCCCCGACTGAAAGGGAATGTGGAAATGCTTACACACCTTGGGCAGTTCGGCACAGGCTCGAATCAAGCGCTCCGTAAAATAACGGGGATGGCTGGTGGCAAAGCGAATCCGCTCAATCCCAGCAACATCATGGATGTAATAAAGCAAATCGGTAAACGTGTGCTGTCGCCGCCCCTCTGGGGTAATTCCCGGCAAATCACGACCGTAGGCATCAATGTTTTGCCCGAGGAGCGTCACTTCCTTGTAGCCTTGAGCCGCCAGTTCCTCAATTTCAGCGCGGATTGCCTCGGGGCGGCGGGATTGCTCTTGCCCCCGTACCCCCGGCACCACACAGTAGGTACAGCGTTCATTACAGCCATAGATCACATTGACCCAAGCAGTGACCCTACTATCGCGGCGGGGTTTGGTAATGTCCTCAACAATGTGCAGTGGCTCCGTTGCCACCACTTGGCTGCCATTCCACACCTGCTCCAACAGCTCACCAAGGCGATTGGCATACTGCGGCCCCATCACCAGATCCACTTCGGGAACTCGCCGCAGCAGTTGTTCCCCCTCCTGTTGAGCCACACAACCAGCCACAATCAGCGTTAGGTTAGGGTCTTGATGCTTGCGCTTGGCCTGCCGCCCTAGATAGGAATAGAGCTTCTGCTCGGCGTTGTCGCGAATCGTGCAGGTGTTGTAGAGCAACACATCGGCTTCATCCGGTTCGGCGACTGGTTCTAAGCCCATTGCTTCCAAGACCCCGGCCATGCGCTCGGAGTCGGCTTTGTTCATTTGGCAGCCAAAGGTGGTGATGTAGTAGCGGCGTGGCATTCCCTTGAAGTGCCCCTATACGTCCGTCACATCATTGGTGGGATTCGTGTCACTGGCACTACCCTCTTCAGGGGGAGCGGCCACTTTGACCATGGCATGGCGCAACACGCGATCGCCCAGCATATACCCCCGCTTGAGTTCTTCAATCACGGTGCCTTCAGGATGTTCATTCGTTGCTTCCCGCAGCACAGCCTCGTGGAGATTGGGATCAAAGGGCTTGCCTTTGGCCTGCATCGCGGAAACGCCAATACGCTTGAGGCACTCCACCAGTTGCTTGTAAACCCCCTGATAGCTGCGGTGAATTTTTTCTTCCGCCTCTGTTTCGGTTTGAATGTGGGTGCGGGCTAGCTCAAAGCTATCCACCACAGGCAGCAAATCAGCAATGACGCTGCACTTAATCTGTAGCTCTAGTTCCTCTTTTTCTCGCTGGGTGCGTTTGCGGAAGTTTTCAAAGTCAGCGGCAAGGCGCATATATTGGCTATTGCGCTCCTCCACCACCTGCGAAAGACTAGCCTTGGCAGCTTCAAGGGCAGCAATTTTCTCTAGCAAATCCGCTGCATCCGCAGAGGTGGTCTCAGATGCTTGACCCTCTTCGCCCGTGGTGGCCTCGGTATGATTCTCAACGACATCGGGGGTAATTTCGCTTTCTTGGGCTTCAGCAGCGGGGTTGGTTATGGTTTCATCACTCATAGGTTGACTCAGGTTATGCCCTCTAGACTGTGGATTGCGCACCGCAGTGCGTTTAACTCATGCAATCGTTGTAGCCTATCACTTTACCCATTGTATCAATAGGGGCGAGGCATCCGTCTATTACGGACTTCTCTACAAAGAATACAATGGTTAGCTCATCGGTTTTGGAACTGAAAGATACAGTTGCTCGTCCCGTAAGAGGTACATGACTGCCAAAGCACAGTTTAGGAGTGGGAGTTTGCGTTGATGTCCTTTCGCCTGATGACATTCAGCCTGATTTTAGCGTGCGCGTTGACAGGTGTAATTCCAGTGTTGGCACAGACAGAGCCACCGCCACGGGAAAACTTTAATCCCTTTGGGGTGGATAATCCAGTCCTCCAGCGGGCACGGAATTGGGCACGACAGGCGGCAGAGCGAGCCAATGGCGGGTTGAGTCGCTACCGCGCTGAAGCATCCATGTTTGGGCCTGCGAGTCAATCCCCCTACGTGGACAATGGCGATGGCACGTTTACCTTTCGTTTTCTAGGGGGGCCCCCTGCGGAACCGCCAACCATTGAGAGTATCGTCACGGTCAACCCTGACCCCAGCAATCCGATGATTCGCATTGACTACAATGGCCCTATTCAGTCGGTCGCTCCTCCCCCTCAGCCGTTGCCAGAAGTGCCACCCCCAAGCAACATGGGCAGTTTCTAGTGCTATCGGTACATAGAGATTCGCCTATTCAGGAACTCGAAAATCTCTGGCACGCTGCCCCTCGTCAGGGGATCGCTGCTGCGGTATGATAACGGAAGCCCTGCTACCTCATAACCTCTAAAATTTGTGTTTAGGAGAGTTCGCAATGACAACGGCTACCGCTACCCCTGAGTTGGACTACCATAGCGATCGCTACAAGGATGCCTACAGCCGCATCAACGCCATTGTCATTGAAGGTGAACAGGAAGCTTACGATAATTACATTGATTTAGCCAAGCTGCTGCCCGAGCACCAAGAGGAACTCACCCGCCTTGCTAAGATGGAAGCCCGCCACAAAAAGGGGTTTGAGGCCTGTGGTCGCAACCTGAGCGTGACCCCAGATATGGAATTTGCCAAAGCCTTCTTTGAAAAACTGCACGGTAACTTTCAAGCGGCACTGGCAGAGGGGAAAATTGCCACTTGCCTGCTGATTCAAGCGTTGATCATCGAGTGCTTCGCGATCGCGGCCTACAACATCTACATCCCGATGGCCGATCCCTTTGCCCGCAAAATTACCGAGGGTGTGGTTAAGGATGAGTACAGCCACCTCAACTTTGGTGAAATCTGGCTCAAGGAAAACTTTGAGAGCGTCAAAGGGGAACTCGAAGAAGCCAATCGCGCCAACCTGCCCTTGGTCTGGAAAATGCTCAACCAAGTGGAAGCGGATGCCAAAGTGCTCGGCATGGAAAAAGATGCCCTCGTGGAAGACTTCATGATTCAGTACAGTGGTGCCCTAGAAAATATCGGCTTTACCACTCGTGAAATTATGAAGATGTCGGTTTATGGCCTAACTGCGGCATAATGGTGGCTTAACATATCGTTACATTTTAGTCACCGCACGCTTGTATGTTTGGATTAATTGGTCATCTGACGAATCTGGAGCACGCCCAAGCCGTTGCCCACCAGTTAGGGTATCCCGAATACGCTGATCAAGGCTTGGAATTTTGGTGTATGGCACCGCCGCAGATCGTCGATGAGATTACGGTGACGAGCGTAACGGGCAAAACCATCTACGGCAAATACGTCGAGTCCTGCTTCTTGCCGGAAATGCTGGCCAACCAGCGGGTGAAGGCGGCGACGCGCAAAATCATTAACGCCATGGCCCATGCCCAAAAACACGATATTGACATTACGGCGCTGGGGGGCTTCTCCTCGATCATCTTTGAGAACTTTGATCTGGAGAAAATGTCCCACGTTCGCAATATCGAGCTAGACTTTCGCCGCTTTACCACGGGGAATACCCACACCGCCTATATCATCTGCCAACAAATTGAGCAGGCGGCGCCCCAAGTGGGGATTGATTTGCGTCAGGCAACGGTGGCCGTCTGTGGAGCGACGGGGGATATTGGCAGTGCCGTCTGCCGTTGGTTGAATACCTGTTTGGATGTACAGGATCTCTTACTGGTGGCACGGAATCGCGATCGCCTGCTGGAGCTACAGGCGGAATTGGGACGGGGAAAAATTCTAGACCTAATGGATGCCCTACCCCTTGCCGATATTGTGGTTTGGGTGGCCAGTATGCCCAAGGGAGTCGAGCTGAGCGTTGAGCAGTTAAAACGCCCCTCGCTGATGATTGATGGCGGCTACCCCAAAAATATGGGCACCAAAATTCAGCACCCGGAGATTCATGTTCTCAATGGTGGCATTGTCGAGCACGCCCTCGATATTGACTGGAAAATTATGGAAATTGTGAATATGGATGTGCCCTCGCGGCAGATGTTTGCCTGTTTCGCAGAGGCCATGCTTTTAGAGTTTGAGGGCTGGCACACCAATTTCTCTTGGGGGCGCAATCAAATCACGGTGGAAAAGATGCAGCAAATTGGTGAAGTCTCCCGTAAACACGGATTTCAGCCACTACTGTTGAACCCTCAGTAAAACCAAAAGGAACCCAATCGCCTATGGCAAACGAACGTCGCACGCTTCTGTTGGAGTTTGAGAAGCCCCTCGTGGAGCTAGAAGCCCAAATTCAGCAGGTGCGGGATAAGTCTTCGGAGTTTGGCGTTGATGTCTCGGAGCAAATCCGTGAATTGGAAGAGCGCGCCAAGCAACTGCGCTATGAAATTTTCAGTAAGCTGACGCCGGGGCAAACCCTGCAGGTGGCTCGCCATCCACGCCGTCCCAGCACGTTGGATTACATCCAAGCCATTAGTGAAGAGTGGATTGAACTCCATGGCGATCGCCGAGGCAGCGATGATCCGGCTATTGTCGGGGGTATCGGTCGCCTCAATGGTCAACCAGTCGTGATGCTGGGGCAGCAAAAGGGTCGCGACACCAAGGATAATGTGGCTCGCAATTTTGGTATGGCCTCACCGGGGGGCTATCGCAAAGCCCTGCGTCTGATGGAGCACGCCAATCGCTTTCAAATGCCCATCCTCACGTTTATTGATACGCCAGCGGCTTGGGCTGGGGTGGATGCGGAAAAGTTTGGCCAAGGGGAAGCCATTGCTTACAATCTGCGGGAGATGTTTCGCTTTGAGGTGCCGATCATCTGCACCGTGATTGGTGAAGGCGGCTCAGGGGGAGCGTTGGCCATTGGTGTTGGCGATCGCCTGCTAATGTTTGAGCACGCCGTTTATAGTGTGGCACCCCCAGAAGCCTGTGCTGCGATTCTCTGGCGCGATGCCCAAAAGGCGCCCCAAGCAGCGGAAGCGCTGAAAATTACCGCTCGCGACCTGCTGAAGCTGGGAATTATTGATGAAATTGTGCCCGAACCCGTCGGCGCTGCCCATAGCAACCCCGTAGAAGCGGCGGAAAACCTCAAGGCGGCTCTCCTGCGAAATTTGGCGGAAGTGCAAGCCCTCAGCAGCAGTGAACGGCGGGAGTTGCGCTATCAGAAGTTCCGGCGCATGGGCGTCTTTAGTGAAGCGGTATGACCCAACAAGTCTTAATCACGGGAGCCAGTAGTGGCATTGGAGCCGCCACGGCCCTTGCCTTTGCCCAAGCAGGGTTTAATGTGGTGCTGTTGGGGCGATCGCCCGCCAAACTTGCTGCCGTTCATGCCCAAGTGGTGGCCTGTGGGGTTGAAGCCCATACCTTTAGCGTCGACTTTAGCGATCCTGAACCCCTGCGATCGCGCCTTGATGAGATTCTTGCTCGTGTCGGCGATGTCCATGTATTGGTGAATAATGCCGGGATGGCAAGAACCGTGCCCCTGATTGATCAACCCTTGGCGGACTGGCAGCAAATTCTTAACGTCAACCTCACCAGTGCCCTCATCTGCTCCCAAGCGGTACTGCCGCAACTGCGATCCCGCCAGTGCGGTACGATAGTAAACGTTGTTTCAATTGCTGGACGCCAAGTTTTTCCCGATTGGGGCGCCTACTGTGTCTCGAAGTTTGCCCTCATGGCCTTGACCAAAACGATGGCGGCTGAAGAACGCGCCCACGGTATCCGCGTGATTGCCATCTGTCCCGGCGCCGTTGATACCCCCATTTGGGAAGACGTAGCGGGAGACTTTGACCGCACGGGGATGTTAACCCCTGAACACGTTGCTAACACGATTTTGTACACGACTCAATTGCCGCAAACGGCTTTTGTGGAAGAGCTAGTGGTGATGCCCCTTGGCGGAACTCTCTAGGCTCCCTTTGTCCTTCACTTGTCACTCTTTCTATGACAACGTTCAATATGCCCGATTCGATCATTAACGGTAAAGCGACCACGCCGGCAATTCTGCCCGATCGCAACACACACCAAGGCAAAGAAGCGATTCCCCACCCACCCCCCCCAGATGTTGCCAAAGAAGAAATGATGGCCGCAGTGCGCACGATTCTGCTGAATGTGGGTGAAGATCCGGATCGCGAGGGGTTACTGAAAACCCCCAAACGGGTCGCCGAAGCGATGCAATTTCTCACCAGTGGCTATAGTCAATCCCTTGAGACCCTTGTCAACGGCGCGATTTTCGATGAAGGCCACGATGAAATGGTCTTAGTGCGCGACATCAACTTCTTTAGCCTCTGTGAGCATCACATGTTGCCCTTCATTGGCAAAGCCCATGTGGCCTATATTCCCAATCAGCGGGTGATTGGCCTCAGCAAATTGGCACGGATTGTGGAAATGTATGCGCGGCGGTTGCAAGTGCAGGAGCGCCTGACCCGTCAAGTGGCCGAAGCCATTGAAACAGTTCTCGATCCCAAGGGGGTGGCCGTGGTCATGGAAGCCAGCCACATGTGCATGGTGATGCGCGGTGTCCAAAAACCCGGCTCTTGGACGGTGACCAGTTCGATGCTGGGGGTCTTCCGTGAAGATCAAAAGACCCGTGAGGAGTTTCTCAACCTGATTCGCCATCAGCCGAATTTCTAGGACGTATCCTTGGGGGCGATCGCTAGCCCCCGCAGTGGTTCTCAGAAACTTAGGTTAGGATGAGAAGTAGCGGAATCCTTCTGAGATCATGGTGCAAACACTCCACTTTTCCAGTCATCGCCAACGCTGGCAAACACAGCCAAAATTCCTCAAGGTGGGGGTTGCCTATCTGCTGTGGTGCTTGAGCTTTGTGGGTTTCTGTGGCCTGCAACGCTTTTATGTCGGCCAGCCGATTATTGGCTTTTTGTACCTGATCACCTTTGGCTTTTGTGGCATCGGTCAATTCATTGATCTCTTTTTGATTCCGGGGATGGTGGATCACCGCAATACCTACCTGCGGGGGCGTTATCTCACCACCTGGGAGCAAGCCGACTTCAACCCCACGACACCGATGCACCGTTTACTGCAAGTGGCTAAGGAACACGGCGGCGTCCTTTCTGCTGCCCAAGCCGCACTTTATACCCATTTTGACGCTCAAACCGTTGAGGAACTGCTCTTTGAAGCCCAACGGCTAGGGTATGCCACAGTATTTAATGATCCAGAAACGGGCGCCGTGCGCTATCGCTTTGATGTCTAGTTCATGCCACGGTTAGACCAGTTTCAACCCATTGGGGCGATCGCCACCACTGCCCAAGGGCTGGCTCAACTGCAACGTCTTGTGGACACGGGGATTCCCCTCAGCATCTGGGTACCCAGCCATTTAGCATCCACCTACCCTAGGGTACAAACCTACGATCGCCCCCTTGCCGCGCATCTCGAAAACCACTGGTGCCACTATCAGGCTTGGATTTTTGCCTTGGCCTGCGGTGCTGTGGTGCGGTTAATCGCGCCCCTGTTGACCCACAAAAGACAGGATCCAGCGGTCTGCGTTCTTTCTGAGGATGGTCAATGGATCGTGAGTTTGCTAGGCAGTCATGGGGCTGGGGGCGATCGCCTGTGTCAAGTTCTCAGCGCCGCCATTGGTGCGACACCGATTCTCACGGGAGCCAGTCATGCCCAAGGCTACTTTGCTGTGGATATGTGGGGGATGGCCTTGGGTTGGCAACGGGGGGCAGGCGACTGGAATGCGATCGCTAGCCAACAGGCTCAAGGAAAACCGCTGCAAGTGTATCAAACCTGCGGTAGCGCTTTGTGGCGCACGGCTCTCAATTCCGATTGCCCCCTTGAGGTTGTCAGCACTCCACCCCTAGAAAATGCGGTTTGGATTACTGAAAAAGCGGTGCCCGCCTCTTTGACCTCAGGTGTGGCTTGGCATCCACGGGTACTGTGGCTCGGCATTGGCTGTGAACGGGGAACATCAGCAGCGCTGATCCAGCAGGCCATTGATCATACCCTTGCCCAAGCCGGATTAAGCCCGCGGGCGATCGCCGGCCTTGCCAGTATTGATCGCAAAGCTGATGAAGTGGGGTTATGTCAGGTGGCTGAGGCGCAGGATTGGCCTAGCCGCTGGTTTTCCGCTCAAGAATTGGCGCGTGTTGCCGTACCCACCCCCTCAGCGATTGTGGCCGCAGAAATGGGAACGCCCAGTGTGGCTGAAGCCGCAGCCGTGTTGGCCAGTGAGGGGGGGCGTTTAATTGTGCCTAAGCAGATCTACCGTCAAGGGGGGGAACCCGGTGCGGTGACGATCGCCATTGCCCAAGCTGAACGGGAATTCATTCCCCGCCAAGGTTCTCTGAGCCTGATTGGCACTGGTCCGGGAGCCTTGGATCAACTCACCCTCGCAGCCCGTTCTGCCCTTTTGGCCGCCGATATTCTCGTGGGCTATGGGCTTTACTTAGAATTGCTGGCTCCGCTGCGCCGAGCGGGACAGATGGTTGCCGCCTATGCCATTACCCAAGAGCGACAACGTGCCCAAGCAGCGATTGATCTGGCACAGTGGGGACTCAATGTCGCTGTGGTTTCTTCGGGCGACTGTGGCATCTATGGCATGGCGGGTCTGGTGCTCGAGCTATTGGCAGAAGCGGGTATCAGTGATTTACCTGTAGAGGTGTTGCCGGGGGTGAGTGCCGTCAATGCGGCGGCGGCTCGTTTAGGAGCACCCTTGATGCACGATTTTTGTACGATTAGCCTCAGCGATCGCCTGACCCCTTGGCCAGTGATTAAGAAACGCCTACGGGCGGCGGCAGAAGCAGATTTTGTGACTGCCCTTTATAACCCCCGTTCCCGCGATCGCCAGCAGCAATTGGTCGATGCCAAAGCCATTTTCTTAGCATATCGTTCACCGCAAACACCCGTGGCGATCGTCCGTGCCGCCTATCGCCCTGAGGAGCACATCACCCTCACCACCCTTGGGGCATTTGCACCCGAAACAGTGGATATGTTCAGCTTGGTGCTGATTGGCAATGCCAGTACCCGCCGCTTCCATGATTGGCTGATTACCCCTCGCGGCTATTTAGCAACCCTACAGCAAGCCTGCCCGACCCAGTAAACTAAAGCAAACCCCGTTGACAATACTGAGGGCGATCGAGCCAAAAAAGGCACTCCAAAAGCCATTGCGTAGTCTAAAGCCATCCACTAGGGCTGCTGCAAGGGCAAAAATGGCGGCATTGATAATCAGGGCAACCAAGCCAAACGTCAGAAAAATAAAAGGGAAGGCAAAGAATTTTAGGATAGCCCCCAACGTGGCATTCAGCAAGCCAAAAACAATCGCTGACCACAGCGCCGTTGTGAATTTATCAATTTCCACGCCCAAAAACGAGAGGCGCGACACAATAAACAAACTAATACTGGTCACAATCCAAGTAATGAGTAAACCCCACATACGCAGCTCCTCACAAGTTAAAGAACAATCAAAAAGAAGGGCAAGACGGGTACGCCAAAGGTGGCACTGAACCAGTAACTAATTAGGCTGAGGAGAAGGCTCAAGAGCAGTGAGAGACACAATGACCACAGCAAATGGGAGCCAAACTCCTGCAACCCTTGCCAAAAGGAATCAAAGGGCACGTCTAGGACATGACCATTGGCAGACACCAGTACGGGGGCTTGAGACATTGCACCATCCTCTAGCAGCGTTGCCTTTATTTTAGGCCAGAGATGAGAAGGTAACGTTTTGAGACATAAATTCTTGTTAAGGCACGCGTCATCAGAATCTGGGGCGATAATAAATAAAGAGCGCGATGCACTGAGGTCGGCATGGGACAAGGTTGGCAAGTGGGGCGTGTCTTTGGCATTCCCCTCTATATTGATCGGTCGTGGTTTCTGGTGATTCTGCTGTTTACCTTTCTCAATGGCAGTGACTGGCAGGCCACGTACCCACAGTGGGGAGCACTGGTATGGGTGATGGGATTTGTCGTTTCCCTGCTGTTGTTTGCCTCAGTCTTGCTCCATGAATTGGGGCACAGCTTGGTGGCGCGTTCCCAAGGGATTACGGTGCGCTCGATTACCCTCTTCCTCTTTGGCGGCATGGCGGCCATTGAACGGGAATCCAATACCCCCGGTCAAGCCTTTCAGGTGGCGATCGCCGGGCCTTTGGTGAGTTTTGCCCTTTTTGCCCTGTTGCAGGGGGCAGCCGTGGTACTGCCGGGGGATCATCCCTTCCATGAACTCTTGCTTTATCTAGCCAATATCAACTTTGTCTTGGGGGTCTTTAACCTCTTGCCGGGACTTCCCCTCGATGGTGGCCAAGTGCTCAAGGCAGCCGTTTGGAAATTGACAGGCAATCGCTTTCAGGGCATGCGCTGGGCGGCGCGATCGGGACAACTGTTGGGTTGGTTGGCCATTAGCTTTGGGCTGTTTGTGACGCTCCTTGGCAGTGGCAATGGGTTGTGGTTGGGTCTGTTGGGCTGGTTTGCCCTGCAAAATGCCACGCTCTACAATCGCCTTAGCCAACTCCAAGAAGCCTTGGTTAGCCTGACGGCCGCTGATGCCATGACACGGGATTTTCGCGTGATTGAGGGAACGTTATCGCTGCGGGAGTTTGCCGATCGCTATCTCCTACTGGCCGATCGCCAGCCCGCGGCCTACTTTGTCGCCACCGATGGTCGTTACCGGGGCTATTTAGATCCCCAAGCCTTGAACCATGTGGAGCGCAGCCGCTGGGAAGTGACGCCAGTTGAAGAGTTAGCCGTCCCGCTGCGGGCGATCGCCAGCGTCAAAGAAACCGATTCCCTCGCCAAGACAGTTTGCACCCTAGAGGAGCAGCAACAACGCTTTGTTACGGTTCTAACCCCTGCCGATGCCGTGGCGGGCGTCATCGATCGTGGCGATGTCTTGCTGGCTCTGGCCAAACGGTTGCACTGGCAACTGGGGAAACAGGATATTCAACGCCTCAAGCAAGAAAGGCACTATCCCCCTGAACTGCAATTATTGGAACTGGCAAAAACAGCACTGCAATTTCAGGGGAGCGATCGCAGCACACCACTCATTTCTCAAGTTCGCTAAAAATTTTAACAATGGCTACTGCAACGGCGATTGCTAGAGCTGTCATCAACCTATCTCGCCTACTAGATACATTAGGGTTGTGTGCTCCACCCTAACAGATACTAAAGCGTCTGGTCAAGCTTAACTTCAAACAATAAATGGAGTGGCTCAATGCATGAAATGAGATTAAAAAAAGAGATAGAAACATCAATTCAGCGATTTGATACAGACAACTTAGCGGACTGCACCCAAAACCTATTCTACACTTTGGGCTATCGTACAGATAAATCTATCCGCCTTGAAGCTTCTACTCCATCAGCATTTATAGAGCAATTTGGCCAAGGGAAATTAATATGCACAGAAGACTGGCGATTTGTTGATTTAGTATTTCAACTTACCAAAGATGAAATTACTGGTAATGAGCATACTAAGCTAGATTTTGGTAAACAGAGCAGAGTAGATAATACCATCATTGAATCTTATCTATTTATAGCTATTGAATTAGCAGGGAGTCAGCACAGCCGTACTAAACTAGCCACCATCGCCCGTGAAGTAAACAAACTATTTGCGATGCCTGTGATGGTGTTATTTAAGCATGGTCAAACAATTTCCTTAGCAATCATCGATCGAGAGATAAACAAGCGAGATGAATCAAAAGATGTCCTACGCAAAGTTACCCTGATTAAGGATGTTAGTATTGCTAGCCCCTACCGTGCCCACATAGAAATTTTGTTTGACTTATCACTAGGCGAGCTTCACAAAAAATATAAATTCACTAATTTTGTTGAATTACATCGCGCATGGCAAAATACACTCAACATTACAGAATTAAATAAACGGTTTTTCCAAGAAGTTTCTAACTGGTATTTTTGGGCAAGGGAATGTGTCTATTTTCCCGATGATGCACCAAAGGATGAAGAAGGAAAAGACTCTGCTAGTTTGATTAGGTTAATTACCCGCCTAATTTTTATTTGGTTCTTGAAGGAGAAGAAGGGAGAGGATGGTCAGCCACTTATACCTGATGAACTATTTCGAAAAGATTACTTGCAGAACCTAATTGACTTGGATAATGAAAATACCAGCACCTACTACAAAGCCATTCTACAAAACCTCTTTTTTGCCACCCTCAACCAAGAAATGAACAGCCCTACAAAACCTGATAATCGCAGGTTTAGAGGAAAGAGCCAAGACAATGGTCTTGACCATTATTCCATGATCCACAATGTCTATCACTACGAAGACCTATTTCGCAATCCTGCCCAAGCCCTAAATTTATTTGAGTCTATCCCCTTTCTTAATGGTGGCTTGTTTGAATGCCTAGATTATCTTGATCCACAAACTAAAAAACAAGTATACATAGATGGTTTTTCCGATTCCCCTGATAATAAGCTAACAGTACCCAACTATCTTTTCTTTTCTGAAGAACGAACAGTTGATCTCAATCAAGCCTATGGCACCAAAAATAAGAGGTATAAAGTACGGGGATTGATTGACATTTTCAATCGCTATAAGTTCACTATCACTGAAAACACTCCTATAGAAGAGGAAATCGCTCTCGATCCAGAATTATTAAGCAAAGTTTTTGAGAATTTGCTAGCACTATACAACCCTGAAACTAAATTGACAGCTCGTAAACAAACGGGTTCATTTTATACACCTCGTGAAGTAGTGGACTACATGGTTAATCAGTCCTTATTGCTTTATCTTGAAGATAAGATTGCTGATAATCATGGACCACAATGTCGGGAAAAGTTAGAGCAACTGCTGGCCTACAGTTACCCTAATAATCCCTTTGCTGATGATCCAGAGACGACTGATTTAATTATTTCTGCAATTGATAACTTAAAAGTGCTTGACCCCGCAGTAGGTTCAGGGGCATTTCCAATGGGTATTTTGCAAAAGTTAGTTTTTATTTTAGGTAAGTTAGACCCCAATAATGAACGCTGGAAACAGCAACAAAAAGAGAGAGAAATTTTACCCCTATTAAACAATCTTCAGCAGTCAAAAAAAATCAGTTATGAAGAGGCAAGGTTAGCTGCTATCAAGCAACTCCAAGAGAGATTAGCACAAATAGAAGCAGACTTTGCCAATAATGAAGTCGATTATCCCCGCAAACTATTCCTCATCGAGAACTGCATCTACGGTGTGGATATTCAACCCATTGCTGTTCAGATCGCCAAACTTAGATTCTTTATCTCTCTGATTGTGGAGCAAAAGGTAGATGATCATGCCCCTAATCGGGGAATCCTACCCTTACCTAACTTAGAAACTAAGTTTGTTGCAGCAAATACTTTGATAGGGATCAGTGACCAACTCAATTTAAGAAGTCCAGAAGTCATTGCCCTAGAGCAAGAATTAAAAGAAATTCGTAAAAAATACTTTACTGCACGCACACTTGAAACGAAATTGGAGTATCGCCAACGGGACGAGGAAATACGACGAGAAATTACCTGCTTGCTCAAAGAAGTAGCCTTAGAACCTGCCACTGCTGATACTGTAGCTAAATGGAATCCCTACAATCAAAATAGCTCAGCTACTTTTTTTGATCCCAAATGGATGTTTGGAGTTGAAAAGTTTGATATTATCATCAGTAACCCACCTTATGGTGCCAAAATAACTAAAGATGAGTTTAAATATATAGATAAAATATATTACTTAAAAACAAAAGAAACAGCCATACTTTTTTTAGAAAAAGGTAAGCGGTTACTTAACTCACACGGATTATTAGCTTATATAATTCCGAAGTCTTATTCATTTGCTTCAAATTATACTAAAGCAAGAGAACTAACTTTGAATGAATTAATTTTAACTGTGGACTGTGGGAAAGTATTTCAGAATGTACTTCTTGAAGTAATGATTATTATACTTCGTGAAGCGTGTAGATATCAAACATATACTTCTATCTCTTTTAAGAATCTAAACTTTCAAGTTAATTCTATAGTCGATAAATCACTAGTTACAGATTTTGGGTTTATTCTGAATGCAATCACTCCTATAGAAATTAATATTGCTATAAAGATGAAGGAGTCAAACATATATATTAACGATATTGCTACTAACTCTAGAGGTGAGCCATTACAAAAATTTCTTAGTAAAAATGTAGAAGACTACCCTGTGATTGGTGGTAATGAAATTAATAAGTACGGAGTTATTGGAGTAAAGGGTTATGTTAAAAGAAATAATATTCAGTCGGAAAAGGCGTTTATAAGACGGAACTCTGTGTTAGTGCAAAATATTGTTGCTCATACAACTAAACCCGTTGATATAATTAAAATTATTTGTTGTGTTTTACAAGATAAAGACGTTTCTTATGTAATAACTGATACCATAAATCAAATCCAAGTTATAGATGAAGATTACTCAAACTACATATTATGGGCTATTCTAAATTCTCAGATTATCAACTGGTTTACCTATTATTTTATTTTTGGAAAGGCTATTAGAACAATGCATTTTGATAGCCCAGTTACAGCTCGCATTCCAGTACCAAGGATAGATTGTAAGAGTAAGGGAATAATTGAAAGTATTGTAAACTATATTTTGTTACTTAATGAGCAACTTAAAAAACATACTTCACAAGAGACTGAGTCAATACGTAACTTTTTCGAAGAACTGCTTGACCTTGCTGTTATCGAGTTATACCTGCCTGAAGAAATGCATATGGTAAACTTCTATCTCTTAGATTACCTTGCATCTTTCATCTTGCTATCACCGAGTTTGAATGTAGAACTCATTTATTCTGTATATAGGCAGATAATGTGCTCGTTAGGTACTCTGTTAGATGCTTCTAGACTATATGAGACAAATGAGATAGTAAGTTACCTATTAAATATACATAGAATAAAGTATAGAAATGGTCTACTGAATTTCACATGTTAAGCTTAATCTCTTTGATCTTTGTTTGCATGTATGTCATAACATCTTCTGTCTTCTTTACCTCTTTTTGTCCATCGTGAAATATTACATATCTCTCCGTAACACCTTTCAGATTCTTTTCTTCATAGGGATATGATTTTGCAATATCTGGTTTGATCCACACAAATTTCTCTTCTGGTTCTTGGTAATGTAAAACAATCCATATATCTCTTTCAGGGTGATTTTGGATATACTCCAGCTTATCAGGACGAACCCAGTAACCTTCTCCTGCTTTCATCCTTTTTGTTCCAGTAACTTCTAGTGCAATAATTTCTATTTCATTGATTTGCAGGCTTAAATCTGGCTTGCCGCTCTCTTCAGGATGTTCTTTGATAAATTCAGTAGTATTTGCACCAAAGCCTACAAACTCAATCTCAATGCTTGGTACCCTTTGCTGAATTAGTTTAGTCACAGCATCTATTCTCTTTTTCTCTTCTGGCCATGTGTCTTGGTATAGCTTCTTAAATATGTATTTATCATTTTCCTTAATTCCTTCGCAGGTTATTGTGTCACCTTTCTGCAAATTCATAAATTCCCATACCCGCCTTCTAACTGAACAGCAAAATTGTCCATCTATATATACGCGAACTCTGTCCTCACCGTTCTTTCTGTGATACTCAATCTTTGTTATTGTCGGCATACAGAGCCTTACCTACACTCAAAAGACTGAAAGAAAGTTATTTTTTAACTTAGTACGATAGCAAAGCTATGAATATGAGGGCAAATATTCATGAGTTTTACTGATAAGGCTTTGTTAGCTGTTGGAACGCGCCCTGGAGGACTCGAACCCCCGACATCCGGTTTTGGAGACCGACGTTCTACCAACTGAACTAAGGACGCAAGGCTGTTTACAGCGGGCGATCAAACCGTGCTTTGATGCGCGAGGCCTTACCCACGAGGTTGCGCAGGTAGTAGAGTTTGGCACGGCGGACTTTACCTCGCTGGATTACTTTTATACTATCAATTCGTGGCGAATGTAGCAAAAAGACGCGCTCAACGCCCACTCCTTGAAAGACACGGCGCACGGTAATGGTGCGGTTAATGCCCGTGTTGCGCATGGCAATTACATCCCCTTCGTAGGGCTGCACGCGCTCTTTACCGCCTTCTTGAATTTTGACTCCGACCCGAACGCGATCGCCCACATGAATCACGGGCAAGTCAGTCTTCATTTGCTCCGCTTCAATCGAGCGAATAATGTCTTGGGCGTTCATGACAGTTCCTTAACTCGCAATCTCTTAGCATACCCTAAGTATTTAGACTTGTCTAGGCCGATTTTTTATTTCTTACCTTGCACATCGCCAAGGGTGTATCCCAAGCTTAGCAGCATCCGCCGCAGTAGGGGCAAGCTCAAGCCAATGACATTACTAGGAGTACCGACAATTTTCTCGACAAAGGCACCACCTTGGCCATCGAGGGCAAAACAACCCGCACAGGCAAGGGGTTCACCAGAAGCGACATAGGCAGCGATTTCGGCATCGCTAATATCGGCAAAAACGACTTGGGTGGACTCCACCTCAACACGGGTGCGCCCCTGTGCCAAGTCAATCAAGGCATGGCCTGTCAGCAATTCTCCCGTTTGACCGCGCATTTGTTGCCAGCGGGCGATCGCCACCTCTGGCGAGGCCGGTTTACCATGAATTTCGCCGCCAAGAACTAAGACAGAATCACAGCCCAAAATTAAGGCGGGCGCTGCATAACTCTGAGCCACCGTTTCTGCTTTACACCGTGCCAGTAATCGCACCAGTTCTGTCGGTGTTGTTGCCTGAATCACCGACTCATCAAAGTGACTGGGTTGAATGATTGGATCAATACCAATTTGTTGCAGCAGTTGGCGGCGGGCAGGGGAAGCCGAGGCAAGGACAAAGGGCACCATAGCACTATTTGCAAAGTCGCCACTCTTCATGATCTCATATTGAAATTATTAAAGCTGAATGAGGTGTCCTATTGAGGGTTTATTATCTAGGTGTTGCGTCTGGAGCCAAACAAATGACGAGTGCGGCCTACACCTACACTCCCCCCGGCGGACTACCCCAAGATGCGTCCTTACCCGATCACTTTTTGCCCTACAAAACACTCCAGTCGCTGCCGGAAATGTGGCCCCTATTGGCGCAACGTCATGGGGATGTGGTGGCTCTTGATGCCCCCTACGAAGATCCCCCGACGCGCATTACCTACAGTGAACTCTATCAACGCATTCAACGCTTTGCCGCTGGCCTACAAGCGCTGGGTGTTGCTGCCGGCGATCGCGTGGCCTTATTTGCTGACAATAGTCCCCGCTGGCTGATTGCTGATCAAGGCAGTATGATGGCCGGTGCCATTAATGTGGTGCGCAGTGGTACCGCAGAGGCTCAAGAACTTCTCTACATTTTGCGCGACAGTGGTTCAACCTTGCTGCTGATTGAAAACTTGGCCACCTTGCGCAAACTTCAAGAGGGTTTAGTAGAGACAGGGGTGGAAACGGTTGTGCTCCTGAGTGCCGAACCCCCAGAACTGGAGCATTTTCCCCTGCGGCTCTTGAACTTTGGTCAAGTCTTTACGGAAGGCCAATATGGCACAGTGCGGGCAGTAGCCATTACCCCCGATGACTTGGCAACGCTGATGTACACCTCCGGTACCACGGGTCAACCCAAGGGTGTGATGGTCACCCATGGGGGGCTACTGAGTCAAATCGTCAATCTTTGGGCAATTGTGCAACCGCAGGTGGGCGATCGCATCCTCAGTATCTTGCCCATTTGGCATGCCTACGAACGGGTGGCCGAGTACTTTCTCTTTGCCTGTGGCTGTAGCCAAACCTATACGAACCTCCGTCACTTTAAGAATGACTTAAAACGGTGTAAGCCCCACTACATGATTGCCGTACCTCGTATCTGGGAAGGCTTTTATGAAGGGGTGCAAAAGCAACTGCGCGATGCCCCGGCCACAAAGCGGCGTCTTGCCCAGTTTTTCCTCAGTGTTGGCCAGCAATATGTCCTGCAACGGCGACTGCTCACCGGCCTCAGTCTGACCAACCCCCATCCCAGCGGTTGGCAAAAATTTGTTGCCCGTCTGCAAACTTTCTTCCTGAAGCCCCTCTACGAACTCGGGGAGAAGCGTGTCTATAGCAAAATTCGTGAAGCTACGGGCGGTGAGATTAAACAGGTGATTAGTGGTGGCGGTGCCCTTGCCCCCCATTTGGACACATTCTATGAAGTCATCAACCTAGAAGTACTGGTGGGCTATGGCCTCACCGAAACTGCCGTGGTGCTGACCGCTCGCCGTTCTTGGGCGAATCTACGCGGCTCTGCTGGCCGTCCTATTCCCGATACCGCGATTAAGATTGTGGATCCCGAAACTAAAGCCGCCGTTGAGTTTGGTCAAAAGGGACTGGTGATGGCGAAAGGGCCACAGGTGATGCGCGGCTACTACAACAAACCCGAGGCCACTGCCAAGGTGCTGGATGCTGAAGGCTGGTTTGATACAGGTGACTTGGGTTACCTCACCCCCAATGGGGATCTGGTGCTGACGGGGCGGCAGAAGGACACGATTGTTCTCAGCAACGGTGAAAATATTGAACCGCAGCCCATTGAGGATGCCTGTGTGCGCAGTGTCTATATTGATCAAATCATGCTGGTGGGACAAGATCAAAAAGCCCTTGGTGCTCTGATTGTGCCCAATTTAGAGGCTCTGGAGCAGTGGGTGGTTGCCAAGGGGTACCGACTGGAGTTGCCGAACCGACCGGCACCGTCGGGCACGGGTGAACTGGTGACGCTGGAGAGCAAAGTCATTATTGATCTCTACCGCCAAGAACTGCTGCGGGAAGTGCAAAATCGCCCCGGCTATCGCCCAGATGATCGCATTGCCACATTTCGCTTTGTCCTCGAACCCTTTACGATAGAGAATGGTCTTTTGACCCAAACCCTAAAAATTCGCCGTCATGTCGTGAGCGATCGCTACCGCGATATGATTAACGCCATGTTTGAGTAATCTCCATGACAGACCCTATGGATACTAAACTGCTCCTGCGGCGCCAGATTATGGTGAAAGCAATCGTCACTCCCGAGTGGAAAGACGATGCCCAAAGGCAGCTTCAGGCACAACTAAATCAAGTGGATGGCCAAATTCAGCAGTTGGATTTTCAATTGCAGCAAGTGATTGACGAACTGCGCAAAAGTAATGAAGCAGCGGATGTGGTTAATGTCCGCATTCAAGAGGTTCAAGGGCAAGCCAACAACCAAAAGGCGCAACTGTTGCAGCAAAAAAATCTGATTCTTCAACAATTGGATCAGGTGCAACGCCTAGAAATGGGGCAGGAAGTGGATCAAGGTCAAGTGGATAATTTCTTCTATGTCACCAAAGGAGACAACCTGATCCAAAAAATGCAGGTGGAGATTCTCCTGCGCAATGGCGTCATCGAAGAAATTCGCGGGACGCTCTAACTTTTACCTTTCATTTTTTGACTCCCTTTCGATTGCCAACCAAGGATAGCAGCCTCTATGATTCGTGAACTGTTCATGCCCGCCCTCAGCTCCACCATGACCGAAGGGAAAATTGTCTCTTGGGTAAAATCTCCCGGCGATAAGGTGGCCAAAGGGGAAACCGTGCTGATTGTGGAATCCGACAAGGCCGATATGGATGTGGAGTCCTTCTATGACGGCTATTTGGCGGTAATTACCGTGCCCGCTGGCGAAGTGGCACCCGTCGGTTCCACCATTGGCCTCGTGGCAGAAACAGAAGCAGAAATTGCTGAAGCAGAGGCAAAGGCCAAGTCCCTTGGGGCGGCTACCAGTTCTACGACGAGTTCTGCGGCAACGGCCGCGACCCCTGCTGCGGCCACGAGTAATGGCTCCGCAACGGCTCCTGTGGCAGTGGCTTCTCCCGCCAGTACTGTTGCTCCTAGGCGAGTGATTGCTTCCCCCCGTGCCCGCAAATTGGCCAAGGAACACAAAATTGATTTGCAGACGCTCAAGGGAACGGGTCCCAATGGTCGGATTACCGCCGCTGATGTGGAAGCCTTGATTGGTGCGCCTGCAACCCCTGTCACACCAGTGGCAACGCCCCCTGCCTCTGTCCCCACAGCCCCCCCTGCCACTGCTCCAGTTGTGGCCAAGGAAGATTTGGTGCCCCTGACAACGTTACAAAATGCCGTTGTGCGGAATATGGTGGCCAGCCTTGGCATTCCTGACTTTCACGTGGCCTATACGATCACAACGGATGCCTTGGATCGGCTGTACCAGCAAATCAAATCAAAAGGGGTGACAATGACAGCGCTCCTTGCTAAGGCGATCGCCCTGACGCTGCAAAAACACCCAATTATGAATGCCTATTACACGGAGCAAGGGATTCAATACCGTCGCGACATTAACATTGCTGTGGCTGTGGCGATGCCGGGGGGGGGTCTGATTACACCGGTGCTGAAGAACGCTGATCAAATTGACATCTACAGCCTCTCGCGCACTTGGAAAGACTTGGTGGAGCGAGCACGCGCCAAGCAACTGCAACCCGATGAGTACAATACGGGTACCTTTAGCCTCTCGAACCTCGGGATGTTTGGCGTTGACTCCTTTGATGCCATTCTCACGCCCGGTCAAGGGGCGATTATGGCGGTGGGGGCGTCGCGTCCGACGGTGGTTGCCACAGAGGATGGCCTGCTGGGGGTGAAACGGCAGATGAAGGTGAATATCACCTGTGATCACCGCGTGATCTATGGTGCCGATGCCGCTGCTTTCCTTCAGGATTTGGCGAAACTGATTGAAACCAATCCCCAAGCACTGACGCTCTAAACTGTGACTGCCCTGCTGGAAATCAGGGATCTCCATTTTGGCTATGGGGCAACCCCCTCACTACTGCAAGGAATTGATCTCACGGTGACGGGGGGCGATCGCCTTGGCATCATGGGTGACAATGGTTCTGGCAAAACCACACTCCTACTGCTCTGTGCTGCTGTTCTCAAGCCACAGCGGGGAACGATCACCTGCTTGGGGCAGTCAGTGGTGGCTGGACAGTTTCAACCGGCGGTGGGGGTCGTGCTGCAACATCCAGCGGATCAGTTAATTGGGGCGACCGTGGCCGAGGATGTCGCCTTTGGCCCTGAAAACTTGGGCTGTTCGACCGCAGAAGTGCGGCAGCGCGTGCATCAAGCCTTGGCCATGACCGGCACTCAGCATTTGGCCGATCGCGTGCCCCATCAATTGTCGGGAGGCGAACAACGCATGGTGGCGATCGCGGGCATTTTAGCCATGCAGCCCCAGTTGATTCTCTATGATGAGCCCACGGCCTTTTTGGATCAGCGCAGTTGTGGCACGTTGATCGAGTTTTTGCAGGCAGATACTACCCCCGGTATCATCGTTAGCCATGACCCTGCATTTTTACGCACAGTCTGTACGCAAATTTTGCTCCTAGAGTCAGGACATCTCCGTCCACTGGCGTTGTAACCTATGCTGCATCGTCGCGTTTGGCTGTTGTTCTTTCTCTTCTGTTGGAGTTTGTGTTGGACGATTTGGCCGGTACAGGCGCAAAACTCAACGCTGATTCGCGGCGTCTGGCTGACAACCAATGATTTACCGATCCTGCGCGATCGCCCTCGGTTGGAGGCAACCCTCAATGATTTACAGCGGCTGAACTTCAACACCCTCTATCCCGTTGTTTGGAACTCTGGCTATGTCAGTTTTCCCAGTGCTACGGCACGGAATCTGGGAATCCAGCCCTTTGTACTGCGGGGCATCCAAGACTACGACATTCTCTGGGAACTCACACAGCAGGCGCACTGCCGCAATCTCTTGGTCATTCCCTGGTTTGAATTTGGCTTCATGGTGCCAGAAACCTCAGAACTCGCCCTTGGTCATCCGGACTGGCTCACCCAAGGGGTCAATGGTCAAACCACGCGCTTAACGGCGGCCGGAGAAGTGGCGTGGCTCAATCCCTTTCATCCGCAGGTACAAGCCTTTCTCACCAGTATTGTCCTTGAGGTACTGCGGCAGTATCCAGTGGATGGTGTACAGTTTGATGACCACCTCAGCCTGCCCGTGGAGTTTGGCTACGATACCTACACCCGTGCCCTCTATCAGCAGGAAACGCAAAAGCCCGTTCCCGACAATCCCCGTGATCCGGACTGGATGCGCTGGCGTGCCGACAAGCTCACCGCCTTTGTGCAAACGTTGCGGCAGCGGGTCAAGCAGGAGTTTCCCAATGCCATTTTTTCCGTCTCACCGACCACATTGCCCACCGCCTACCAGACATTTCTCCAAGATTGGCCGCAGTGGGTCGCCCTCGGACTGCTCGATGAAGTGATTGTGCAAGTCTATCGCTACAATCTTGCCAGCTTTGTGCAGCAGCTCACTCAGCCGGAGATGCTCCACGCCCAAGCCAAAATTCCCACCGCCGTTGGTGTTCTTACGGGACTGCGGACTAACCCTGTGCCCATTGAACTGGTGGATGCCAAGGTAGAAGCCGCGCTGCGATCGGGACTGGGGGTGTCCTTTTTCTCCTTTGAGACGCTGTGGGAACGGGCGCCGGATCCCCGCGATCGCCGCCAAAATACGATCCTCTTTCATTTTCGCCAGCCCCTACCGAGGCGATTCTTTGGCCAGGCTTGCCAGAAGGCCTAGCAGTCAAGGGTGGTTTCGCGCTCCCAAGGGGTCACTCGATGACGAAACTCTTCCCATTCTTGGGATTTGAGTTTGAGATAGGCATCTACGCACTCACTGCCGAGGCGATCGCGAAAGAGGGGATCCCGATCTAGGGCTTCCAAGGCCAACATCAGATTTTGTGGCACTTCCTTGGCCGTTCCCTTGGGAAGCGGGTCGGTGTAGCTATTGTTGTCGTAGCGCGGTCCCGGCTCGAGCTTGTTGACAATGCCATCCAAGCCAGCGGCAATCACGGCTGCCGTTAGCAAATAGGGGTTCGCAGCACCATCGGCGAGACGCAGTTCAAAGCGTCCAGAATCTGGAATCCGAATCGCATGGGTGCGGTTATTGCGGGTGTAGGTCAGGGTGCTAGGAGACCAAGTGGCACCAGAAAGGGTGACGGGAGCACTGAGACGACGATAGGAATTAACGGTTGGCGAGGTAAAGGCACAGAGGGCTTCACCATGGGCCAAGACCCCGGCAATGAAGTGGTAGGCAATCGCCGATAACCCCAACTCCCCCTGATCATCATGAAAGAGATTCGTCTTCCCCTCCAGATCCCAAAGGGAGAGGTGCATGTGGCAGCCATTACCCGTCAGGTGCTCAAAGGGCTTGGGCATAAATGTGGCACGGTAACCGTGGAGTTCAGCAATACTTTTGACCATGTACTTAAAGAAGGCGTGGCGATCGCTGGTTACCAAGGCATCATCAAAAAGCCAATTCATTTCAAATTGACCGTTGGCATCTTCATGGTCATTTTGGTAGGGTTGCCAGCCGAGGGTCTGCATCCCATCGCAAATATCGCGGATCACCTCAAAGCGGCGCATCAGGCTCAGTTGGTCATAGCAAGGCTTGGCCTGAGTATCGGCTGCATCGGAAAGGCTCTGACCGTCCGCACTCAAGAGCATAAACTCACACTCAACACCGGTGCGGGGACGAAAGCCCAAGTCTGCCGCCTGCTGAAGCACCTGTTGTAGCACCCAACGGGGGGTTTGTTTCAGGGGGGTGCTATCCCCTTGGAGTAAATTGGCCGGCAGCCATGCCACCTCCGGTTTCCAAGGCAAAGGAAACACGCGCTGGCGATCGCCCACGGCAAGGACATCGGCATCGGCGGGGGTCATATCTAGCCAAGCCGCAAATCCTGCAAACCCCGCTTGTCCTGCGGCCATGCGATCCACCACCACTGCGGGAACCAGTTTCGCTCGTTGCACGCCCAATAAATCAGTAAATGAGATCAGAAAATAGGTAATACCGTGGGCGTCAGCGTAGGCAGCAAGGGACTCCGACATAAACACACCATAACCAAAAAGGATTGGTCACAGTATAAGCGGATCCCTTGTGAAGTCAAGGGGGGATGCCGCCTAGAGCTTACTGCCGCACTCCGGACAGAAGCGATGGCTAGAGATCGTTTTTGCCCCACAGTTGGCGCAGTAGATCAATTCGGCAGCCTTTTCGAGCACCTTGCGTTCCGGTAGCCCCAGCATTTGCGAGTTGGCCTTGCCGGGGGCAACCATCGGGTAGCAATTTTCATCGCGGGTGACGTGGGCATCCAGTAGCACGGGGCCATCGTAGGCCAAGACTTCTTGGACAATGGCATCCAAATCGTGGCGATCGCTCACCCGCAACCCCTTAACCCCGTAGGCCTCCGCCAATTTCACAAAGTCGGGCATCCCCTTGGCCATATTGGAATGGGAATAACGCTCCTCGTAAAAGGCCTGCTGCCACTGGCGCACCATTCCCTGCCAAAAATTGTTAATAATGACCGTCTTGACAGCAATACCGTACTGAGCCAATGTGGCCAACTCTTGGGAATTCATTTGAAAACTGGCATCGCCACTAATACAGATCACCTGTTGATCGGGTAATGCCACCTTCACCCCCATTGCTGCGGGCATGCCAAAGCCCATCGTGCCCAAGCCGGCACTGGAGATCCAACGCCGAGGGCCATTTTTCAGGAATTGTGCCGCCCACATCTGGTGCTGACCCACATCAGTCGTGTAGTAGGCATCAGGCGCATGGCGACCAAAGGCAACAATCACCTCTTGGGGCGAGAGTTCGCCACTGGGCTGCGGCACGACGAGGGGATAGTCCTCTTTCCAGACCTTGATCCGCTCCAGCCACGCTTGGGTGGCGGGTTCAACGGCTTCACCACTGTCTTCAATGTGCTTGAGGAGTTGCTGGAGGACTGGTTTAACGCTGCCAACAATCGGCACATCAGGCACGCGGTTTTTCCCCACTTCGGCAGGATCAATGTCAATGTGAATCACCTTAGCGCGGGAGGCAAATTCATCCAGCTTACCGGTCACGCGATCGTCAAACCGCGCCCCCACGGCAATCAATAGATCACATTCACTGACGGCAAAGTTGGCATAGGCAGTGCCATGCATCCCCAACATACCCACGGAGAGGGGATGGGACTCAGGAAACGCCCCCTTACCCATGAGCGTTGTTGTCACCGGAATCTGGAATAGCTCGGCTAACCTAAGCACCTCCTCGTGAGCACCCGCTGTAATCGCGCCGCCCCCCACATAGAGCAAGGGTCGCTTGGCCTCACGCATCAATTGAACCGCTTGGGCAATTTGGCGGGCATTGCCGCGAATCGTGGGACGATAGCCCCGCAGCTTGACCTGCCCCGGCTCAATCGGTTCATACTCACAGACTTCTAGGCCGACATCCTTGGGAATATCCACGAGCACGGGTCCTGGACGACCGGTGGTGGCAATGTAAATCGCCTCAGCAACAATCCGTGCCATGTCCTTGGCTTCGCGCACCACGTAGGAGTGCTTGACAATCGGCAGCGTAATGCCAAAGATATCCGTTTCCTGAAAGGCATCCGTACCAATGGCGGAGCGAGGCACCTGACCCGTGATCACCAGCAGTGGAATGGAATCCATGTGGGCTGTGGCAATACCTGTCACTAAGTTCGTTGCCCCCGGCCCTGAAGTACCAAAACACACCCCCACTTGACCTGTGGCACGAGCGTAGCCGTCAGCGGCATGGGCTGCCCCCTGTTCGTGGCGGACTAGAATGTGCTGAATGATTCCCTTTGACTCAGCACGGTACAGTTCATCGTAAATCGGTAAAATTGCTCCACCAGGATAGCCAAAAATATGCTTAACGCCGTGACGGCATAGGGTATCAATAAGAATGTATGCTCCAGTTGCTTGCACAGGCCAACCTCGTCAGGCAGTGGTGGTAGATGTTTCTAAATTCTAATTTTTCAATTAGGGTCTCGGCAAGAGCGCAAAGGCTTGAAAGCATTGAATTCTTGGCCTTAAACTCCTCAATGCTTAACATATCTTTGCAATTAGTACCTGCCTCTCTTTGCTGAAAGAACGCTGTTGATTTAGTTAGGTAAAATGCGCATTAAGGTTTGGCCATACTCAATGGGTTCAGCATTTTGCACCAAAATTTCCACCACTTGGCCATTGACTTCGGCTTCAATTTCATTCATCAGCTTCATGGCTTCAATGATGCAAACCACTTGGCCTTTTTTGACTGTATCGCCCACTTCGACAAAGGGGGGTTCATCGGGAGCAGGGGCACGATAAAAGGTGCCTACCATTGGCGCCACGATATCCACGGTTTTACGGTTGGCGGGGGGTGGCGTTGGTTCCGGATCGGGGGTAACGGCTGGCGGGGGCACAGGTGTGGGCGTGACGGTTGATGCAGGAGCTGGAGCCACAACCACGGGGGCGCTGCCACTGATCTGCTCACGCTTGCGGAGTTGAAGTTCCAGTTCGCCACTCTTAAGGTTGAGTTCGGTGACGCTGGTTTGGTCAAACATTAGTAGCAGTTCGCGTACTTGGTTGAGGTCAAGCTCCACACCCATTACTCCTATTCGCGGCCAAGATACGTATCTGAGCGAGTATCAATGCGAATCCGCTCGCCTACGGAGATAAATAACGGTACCATGACTTGGGCACCCGTTTCGACAATGGCGGGTTTCGATCCACCGGTGGCGGTATCCCCTTTAACCCCCGGATCGGTTTGCACCACTTCTAAAACAACGGAGTTGGGTAGCTCCACCTCAAGGACTTGCTCACCCCATTTGACGATATTGACTTCCATACCTTCTTTGAGATACTTGGCGCGATCGCCCATTTGTGCGGGCGTGAGGCGAGCCTCCTCATAGCTTTCCATGTCCATAAAGACATAGTCTTCGCCATCTTTGTAGGTATGCTGCATGGTGCGTTTTTCAAGGGTGGCTTGGGGAACGGTCTCGCCGGCGCGGAAGGTGCGCTCAATCACGTTGCCCGTTTGCACATTCTTTAGCTTTGTCCGCACAAAGGCTGAGCCTTTACCGGGTTTGACGTGTAAAAATTCGACAACTCGCCAGACGGCACCATCAAGCTCAATACTTACACCGGGGCGAAAATCATTACTGGAAATCATGTCCTACCGTGCAGTTCACCAAGCTATTATTGTATCCTTGAGCGTTGCCGTTCCTAACACTGTTGAGTAGATTTCCCTAGAGCCAGATCCATTGGCACCCCTTAGAATTCCCAAAGGGCGATCGCCCCTGCAAATGCTAGACTAAGGAAATGTGAACGCTACGCCAAGGACAGTAATCATGGCTGCAACCCTTGAATTGAGTCAAGAAAACGTCGAAAAAGTCCTTGATGAACTCCGCCCCTATTTGATGGCCGATGGCGGTAATGTTGAACTCGTGGAAATTGAAGGGCCTGTGGTACGGCTGCGCTTGCAGGGTGCCTGTGGTTCCTGCCCCAGTTCGACGATGACGCTGCGCATGGGGATTGAGCGCAAGTTGAAGGAATCCATTCCAGAGATTGCTGAAGTCCAGCAGGTTCTCTAGGTTGCTGGCTGCTGGGGAGAGATAGAGCGTGGCGATCGCGATCAAGTTAACCCCAGATCAGATTGATCGTCTGGACTTATCTCCCCTGCAACAAGTCCTTGACCCATTGATTGCAGAAGAGCGACTTTTGGATCATCACCAAGCGCTGCGTTTTACAATTGACTATCCCCGGCCAGCCGATGAACCTGATCTAGAGCTTTCGGAATTGGCAGCCGTGCGCCTTTGGTTCATTCGTGCCGATGTCTGCTACCCATGGCTGCCCTATTTACTGGATTGGTCAGCGGGTGAACTCGTGCGTTATGGGGCGATGCTCGTGCCCCACGAATTTCATCCGCAGCAGGGTATTATCTTCAACCCCCAAGCCCTTGATATTTTTGTGATGGCCAAGGTGTTTACTCTTTGGCAATGGCTTCAGGGACAGGGCTATCCTGCTGCTGAAAAAATCAAAGGCATGGCGGCGATGTTTGGCTATGAGCTAGATACGGCTCTCTTTACATTGCTTTAGTAAAATTATCATTTTGCAAAAAAGAACAGACAGTTCCAAAATTCTGAAGTAGAATTTACTTCAACCTAGGGCTTCTAGCTTATGAAGTGAAACGTGTACGATAACAGACCTAGGTTTGGAGTCTAAAAATGTCTTATCTTGTTATTGATACGGAAGGAAATCCTCTCAAGCAAGTTGCTGTCATTGATGCAAAGGGTCATCTTATTTATGAGGCCTATACTGAATCAGCAAATGATAAGCATGCCAATAAAAAGAAATTTCACGAAATCAGTCATGACTTAAAGTCTCTCTTAAATGGACATATATGTGTTTTTCACAATGCAGGTGCAGACCTACAAACATTAAGAGCTAGCCTAGATTTAGACAGTGAACTTAAATATGAGTGTACAGAACAGCTAGCACGCCGACTATTCCCGAGCTTACCCTCTTATGGACTAGCAGAATTATGCACCTACTTTAAGATTAATCATCAGGGCAGAGGATTCACGTTAAGTAACGCTCATGATGCTCAATATGATGCTAGATTTACTTATGAACTTTATCGATATCTTTGCCGCTACAAGCTCAAACAGGAAAAATATCCTAATGTTTTTAGTAGTGTTCGAGTAGATACACCATTTCAAGATTTTCCTGATGCATTTAAGGTACAAGAGCCACAGTATCGCTATATCTATCAACTAGTTCAAGAAATTCGTGAGGATAATAATCTTCAGAGTCAAGGAGTGGTTATTTTGGGTGAAGCAGGCAGTGGCAAAACCCATATGGCCATGCGAATTGCTCAACAATTGCTTAAATATAACCGTTTATTTTTTATTCTACAACCAGCTCATGAAAACAATGTTCTCTATCACATTTACAGTAGTGTTTTGCAATCTTTAGTACAACCTGTAGAGAAGGGATATACACAGTTGGAGTATTTTCTTTCCAATATATTCTTCAGTATTCTGAGTAAATATCAAAATAATGAAGATGACCGATGGTTATTAGAAAAATTATCAAAAGATAGATTATATCTGTTTTGTGAAAATAGCAATAATGAAACTAAGACCCGTGAAGAAAGGATTGAACGACTTGAAAAATATTTACTGCGTTGGCATAATTCTCAGCGATTTAATAACTTATTTTCTGAAATTTTTATTAAAGGATTAATAAAATATTGTCGTTATCGCAGAGAATACTATCGTGATATTATCATTCGATGGTTAGCAGGTAGTGGAATTGAAGAAGATGAAGAGACTAAAATTGGCCTACCTGATTGGGGAGAAACACTAACAAGTAACGATTTTGCATTGCAAGCACTCATTAGTCTTTCAGTACTATCTACCTTAGATCAGCCACTACTGATTATTTTTGACCAACTTGAAGGATTAGCTAACCCTAATAATAGACCAATTTTGCTAAAACTAGGTGAGGCTCTGCGAGAGTTAATGACAAATCTGCGCAACACATTATTTATTCTCAATTTATTTCCAATTACTTGGCAGTATTTTCAGGATACCCTTGAAAAATCAACAATTGAGCGTCTTAGTGCCAATACTATCTCTATACAAGAGCCAACAGAAGATGAAATTTTGGCTATCTTAAATGAACGCCTTAAGCCTGCAGGTGTTTTTGCAGAAGCTTTTTTCAACTTAGAGGAATTACATCAAATTGTTCATTCTGAGTCAATTCGTAGCTCATTAATTTTAGCTGCAAACCTATATCGTAAGATCGTCAATGAGATTAATTTTTCTGATCTTTCTATTGGACATTACCCAAATGCTATTTCGGAAGTAACACAAGAGGTACAGAATCTAATTATAAAAATCAATGATCTGGAGCAGCGGATCAAAATTTTAGAAGAAAGAACAATTTCAAAAATATCCTTTGAAGAAGAATTGTATAAATTTTTAAGGGAAAAGAAATATATTCTAGCTAAAGATTATGGAAAAATTGGCTATCAAAATAATTATCATGAGTTAGGAGTACTAAAGTGCGTTTTAAATTATCTTCAAATTGTCAAACCTAATATTAGTCTTACACAGTATGCTATCCAAATGCCAATCAATGATCAAATCATCTACTTAGGGCATTGTAAAAAATATGTAATAATTATGAATAATCCAGAAACAAGTAGAAAACCAACTATTAATGTTAATGCTTGTTTTCGAGCAATTCAAAGCTTTCTTGCTGATAAAAAGGAAGCAACATTATTTATTTATCGAGATAATCGGATTCGTTTTCCTCAATCAAACAATTCTCCTGCCGCTAGAAATTGGAGATCACTCCAACATCGGTTTGGTCATCGGTTAGAGATACGACATATTAATGTGAACGACTATATTTGGTTACATCTTTTCTATACAATGATAACTGCGATTGAAAATAAGGAATTTGAAGGAGATGTCAGACCTGCTGAAGCCGTTAACTTATTCTTGAAAAAGTATCCGAATGAGTTTTGGAGTTATCTTTTTAGATAGTTATAGATTAGTCCAATAGTATTCGTAAGGGCTTAATTATTAGAGTGACCACTACGGTATTGGGGATCGATTTTGGTACCTCGGGGGCGCGGGCGATCGCCATCGATCCTGAAGGCAATATTCTCGCCACTGCCCGTCGTCCGTTGAATCAGCCCGATCAACCCCAAGAATGGGCAGCAACACTGCGGGCGTTGATTTTAGATATTCCAAGTGCTATCCGTCAGCAAATTCAGCGGATTGCCATTGATGCCACCTCTAGCACCGTTTTCCTCTGTGATGCTCAGGGGCAGCCCTGCTCACCCGTTCTCCTCTACAATGACAATCGCGCCCAAGATCATGTTCAAACGCTGCGGCAGATTTTAACCACGGATCACCTTGTTCTGAGTGCCACCAGTAGTCTAGTCAAGCTGTTGTGGCTCCAGACCCACTACCCCACCGTCAACGCTGTTTTGGTACACCAAGCGGATTGGCTGGCCTTTTTGCTCCATGGTCAACTGAGCATTTCCGACTGGCACAATGCCCTGAAGTTGGGCTATGACCCGGCAAAGGAAGCTTACCCCGACTGGTTCAGCCACCCCACGCTTGCGCCCTTGCAGTCTCTGCTCCCTAAGGTCGTTCCCCCCGGTACGGTTCTGGGAAAGGTCACAGCCACCGATTTAGGCTTGTCTCCAAAGTGTGAGGTCTGTGCCGGTACCACCGATAGCATTGCCGCCTTCTTGGCTAGTGGTGCCTCTGAGGTGGGTGAAGCGGTGACATCCTTGGGGTCAACCCTTGTGCTGAAGCTTTTGAGTGCCTCTAGGGTAGAGGATTTGACAGCAGGCATCTATAGTCATCGCTTGGGCGATCGCTGGCTCGTGGGGGGCGCCTCCAACTGTGGTGCGGCGATTTTAGCCCAATTTTTTACCCCAGAGGAACTAGAGCGCCTCAGTGTCCAAATAGATGTCAATCAACCCACGGGCTTGGACTACTATCCCCTGCTCAAGCGGGGTGAACGCTTTCCCATCAATGATCCTCACCTAGAGCCTCGCCTAGAACCACGACCCGCCGACCCTCGCCGCTTTTTGCAGGGACTCCTTGAAAGTCTCAGTCGTATTGAAGCCCAAGGCTATGCCCAATTGCAGCGTTTGGGTGCCTCACCCCTGAAACGCATCTGGACGGCTGGCGGGGGTGCCTGTAATCCAGCATGGTTAGCGCTGCGCCAGCAATACCTAGGGGTGCCGGTGGCCATTTCATCCCACACTGAGGCCGCCTATGGAACAGCTCGTCTTGCTCAATCATGAAGTTATGTTTGTTTTTTGATAAAGTACAGCCCTTTTCTTAAATATTCGATAAAAATCGGACACACAAAAAAAGTTGGCCACATAAAATGGATGTCATCCTCTTCCATAGTGACTTGCGCGGTTTTGTGTGTCTTCCATCCTTGTCAAAAGAGCTGTATCAGACTTTGCGATAGTGACAAAGGATCGTCTATCCTCAAAAAAAGTAGAACTCCTATGTTCTGAAGAGCATGTCTTTCCTAGAAGCTATACGCAGAAAAATTCTGTTTGAGTTTACTGCCCCCCACCTCGAATCTGTTTTTATACCTAGCCTCCTCAAACGCTGGATTGTTCACCAGCATAATTGCCCTATATCTCTTCAAGAGACCCTAGCTAGAGATACTCACTGGCGAGTGCGTCAAGCAGCAGCAACAAATCCGGAAAGTTCACCTTTACTCTTGGAAACCTTGGCTAAGGATACTGAATAGCGAGTCCGGCGAGCGGTTGCTGCCAATCCTAATTGCCCTCCAATCTGTCTTGAAGCACTGGCAATAGATAGCTATTTTCAGGTGCGTCAGCAGGTCGCAGCTCATTCTCAATGTCCCCCCGCTATTCTCAACTGCCTTGCTCAAGATCGGTACTATCAAGTGCGGTAGGCTGCTGCTAGCAATCTGCAAAAACTGACCTCTTCTCTCCTTGAGCAGCTAGCACAGGATGACTACTGGCAAGTACGCGCCGCTGTTGCCGCCCATCCCAACTGTCCCGAAACTATCCTAGCTCAGCTTGTTAAGGATCAGTACTGGCAGGTACGTATAGCGGTCGCTCGAAACGCTCAATGCCCTCTTCCCCTGAAGCAGACTTTTGAACACGACAGACGAGTTTTTATTTTTCACCACATACTAAACAGATACTTAAGTCTACTGGGTCTTTCTCTCTTTGTAAAACGGTTGCTTGCTGGGTGCAGATATTGTCCTCTTTGGATTATTGAGGAGCTAGGAAAGGATCAGCATTGGAGAGTGCGCCAAGCAATTGCCAAACATCCCAAATGTCCCCCATCTCTTTTAGAGAGTCTAGGGTGTGTCATCAGTTAAGCCAGATAACAGCGGCAGCGAGATATATCGCACCTAAAAAGTTTCGCGCTGTCTTATCGTAACGTGTGGCAATCCCTCGATACTGCTTGAGCTTGGCAAAAAAATTCTCAATCAAGTGCCGAGCTTTGTACAGTTCTTTGTCATAACCACGACGCTGTTTACGACAAGACTTGGGCGGAATGACAGCCTCGCACCCTTTCTCCGCTAGCCCTCTTAGCACCCGCTCATCTGCATCATAAGCTTTGTCCGCCAGTAATGCTTGTCCTTCTTGAACAAGCTCCAGCAGCACATCTGCTCCCGCTAACTCGTGGACTTGGCCTCCACTCAGATAAAACCCCGTCGGATGACCTAAGGCATCACACAGCGCATGAATCTTTGTACTCAACCCACCTTTACTGCGCCCAATCGCTTGGTCTACAAGGCAGCCGTCTTCTTGTTTTTGTGGGCAGCTCCAGCACTGTGCTGATGCGCCTGTACGAGGGTGGCATCGATCATGGCGTATTCATTATCCGCATCTTCAGCTAAAACGTTGAAGACCCGCTCCCAAACCCCTGTTTTTGACCATCGAATATGGCGGGTATGGATGACTCGGAAGTCGCCAAAGCACTCTGGCAAAGCTCGCCACGGGATGCCCGCACGATAGCGATACAACACGGCGTCGACAAACAGTCGATTATCTTTAGCAGTACCGCCTACATGCCCCTCACGTCCTAGCAACAGGTCTTTGATTCTTTCCCATTGGTCATCTCGCAGGGTGTACCGATCCATGATGGACTCCTGATGAATACTGACCTCATGTTACCTCAGCAAAACACTGCCCCGATGGTCAATCTATCTGATGACACGCCCTAGAAGTGTGTCGCCAAGTTTGGAATGATGCGCTGAGGGAGCGCAAAGACTGGATTGCTTCGCGCAAATGTCTGGTTAACGCTTGCTCTGTGCATAGCGAGTACATCATCCCAGCGGATGCCCCCTATCCCAGCTTCAACGTGCAGTGTCAACGGTTGACCCAAGCAAAGCAGTTCAACCCTGATTTAGCGTTGGTTAACGCCCAAGCATTGCAGCAAGTCTTGAAGCGGCTAGACCAAGCGTTTGAACGGCCGCAGAAGTTGGGAGCCGGGTTTCCACGGTTCAAGAAACCTGGCCAGATGCGGTCATACGTTTTCCCCCAACTCGGCAAGCAACCATTGGCACCCGGACGAGCCAAGTTACCCAGTCTGGGCTGGGTGGCTATTCGTCAGTCTCGCCCTTATCCAGAGGGGTTTACCGCTAAGCAAGTGAGGGTGCTCAAACGCGCCTCGGGTTATTGTGGTTGGCGTCGATGTTGGTCTGGAATACTTTCTCTCCACCTCGGATGGGCTTCAACTCGCACGACCCAAGTTTTTCGTGGAGATGCAACGCAAGCTTCAATTGCTGCAACGCAGACTGAAGCGAAAACAGATTGGGTCAGCCAACTGGAAGAAGATTCAACGGAAGGTGGCGAAGCTGCATGAACAGATTGCCCGCCCCCGCAGGGACTTTCACTTCAAGGTCGCCCAGCAGTTTTGCGACAGGGCTGATATGATTGTGGTTGAGGATTTGAATCTGATTGGCCTCAGTCGCAGGACGCTGGGTCAGCACATGCTAGATGCGGGTCATGGGCAATTCCTGAACTCGGTGTTGCCCTGGGTGGCCTTGAAGCGTGGCAAGGCGGTTGTCAAGGAGAAAGCAGCGGGCACCTCTCAAGAGTGTCCTAACTGTGGTGAGCCAGTCCGCAAAACGCTATCACTCCGTTGGCATAACTGCCCCTTTGGCTGTTCAATGCCTAGGGATATTGCCGCTGCATTCGTGTTGCGGAATAGATTGATAGGCGGTGGGGCGCACTGTCTTGAAAACACCCCTGGAGAGGTTCTGGCGGGGGTGTCCTTCGGGGCATCTAGTCAAGACTCTGTGAACGGGGAATCTCCTGCTATACGCCTAGCGTTAGCGGGATGAGCGTCAAAGCATCGGCATTGCTATAAACTTCTATTCCCAGTGCTGCGGCAACGGATCGTGCTCGATCATCCACCATCAATGGCTGAAGCGAGACAACTTAGTGCCGACCGTTATCCCCCGTCGTTCTTGGGTAGAGGGCTATGGGGAGGAAATGGTGGTGTACATTGATTGAGACAGGGTTTGACTCTCGGGTGGACTGTGAGTATGGGTGGTCAGCGCGAGGCCAACAGACTTTATTGGAATAGCTATATTTTGGAGACTAAAGATGCCCCTTTATGAGTTTCGCTGCTCTACCTGGGGCATTTTTGAAGAATGGCGATCGCTCGTCCCATCTAGTGAACCCGCCTTTTGTCCAGAGTGTCAGCAGCTTGGCCAACGCATTTTTCAGTTTATTAAGATTTATTGCGATTTGGGGTTTCGGGTAACTTTAGCGATCGCTAGGGGTACTGTCAAGAGTACAGCCCTTTTCTTAAATAAAGGACATAATCCTCTTCTATAGAGGCTTTCGTGATTTTGAGCGTGTGCTATCCCTGTGAAAAGGGTTGTAAATCACATTTCTTCAGAAAATTAGGCATTAAAAATTCATCAATTGATGTCCCCTTGTTGTTGAAAGTTCAATCATTTTCTACCAGTAGGGGCAACCATGAAAATTGGCGAATTACTGCTAAAGGCAGCTCTCATTAACCCTAGCCAGCTTCAGGTGGCTTTGATGGAAAAAGATATCTACACCCACCTGCGTTTAGGAGAAATTCTTGCTCTCCACGGTTGGCTATCACAGGACACCATCGATTTTTTTGTTGAAGAGTGGCCAAAACTCAGCCAAAGCCAAGAAAAACATCCCATTGGCTTTTATCTCAAAAAGGCCAGTTTATTGACCGAGGAACAAATTCAGCAAATTCTCAAAGAACAATGGCAGACCAGCTATCGCTTTGGTGCCTTGGCTGTCCTCAATGGCTGGGTAAAACAGGAAACAGTGAATTTTTTTCTGCAATCCATTAACCCCAATGCCCTCAAAGAAAGTACGCGCATCGAGAAAACCACCCTGTCAGATGTGAAGCGAACCCCTGTTTCTAGCTCAGCCTATTCAAAGCCAACCCCTGAGGAATTGAAGCAGCGTTTAATCGATCCAGAGGACTTGGCAGAGATTGACCTCGACTTTGATGAAATCAAGTGGCTAAGCTAAGCAAGAAAAAGTTTTGCCGGAGTTGCTTAAAAAAACTCGCACCGGAGAGGACTCCAATGCGAGGACAATTACGAATCAGTCTTGAGAGAGGACACTCACGTCCGTGCGCTAGCTCATTGTGGCATGACTACGATCGTAGCTTGTCCAGACATGAGGCTTAATTTTGCCCTGAATTTGGTTCCAATAGTGACCTGCGGCCGCAGGTAATCCCATTTGGGCAATCATCCGCGTGAGGAGGGATTGTTCGCGGTTTTTGATCACTTGGTGGTGATGGGTGAGAATGACCCGTGAAAGTTGATTGAGATCAAGCGCTGGCATATTCACTTCATTGGCTGTGTTGGCAGCAGCAGTTGCCGTCGTATTCACGGCTTCCGTTTGACCCGTACGGTAGGCAACACCGCGATAGATTAAATCCCGCACAGGTTGAGCTGGGGGATTCACTGCGTGGGTGCAGTGGTAATTCCAACCCCGATATTTTGCTACCACATCGGTTGCTTCGGTGCGTACTGCCGGAGGAACGTAATCGTATTGAACGCCGCGATAGGTGAGTGTGGTTTTCATAGTCATCGCCCCAAATTATCTACTAGGTGGTTTTTGTCAACTGAGGCGCGTTCCTTCGGGACAACTGCCCTACTTCCGTCTTCGCTGCTCACCCAAGTTTTCGGATGGCCTTTAGCGAAGATGAACGATTTATTTCTGTATCTAATTTAACAGTTTTGCCACTATGAATGCAAGTGTTTACAAAAATTTACATCAGAAAACTGCCCCTATGTTCTGGGGGGTCTTGATTCAGGTAGAGATGCCCTCTTAAATCTCAGCGGTGTTGGTGAGAATGATGTGGCGATCGCGATCGTAGGTGAGCCACTGCTCCTCTTTGAGCTTGCCCAAGAGGCGAGTCATCGTCACCCGACTAGTACCAATGGCGGTTGCGAGTTGCTGATGGGTAAGGCGAACAGTGTAGCGTATGCCCAAGGGATGGGGCTGACCAATTTCTTGCTTCAATAGCAGGAGTAAATGGCGTAATCGCTCCTCAATACGGCGATGGCTGGTAATTCCTAAAAGACCTTCCGCTTGCCGTAGGCGACGAGCCAGACCCCGCACAAGGCTTTGGGTCAAGTTGGGCGAGGATTCTACCTCCACCAGCGTAAAGAGCATCAGCTCTGCCTTGGAAAGTGCCTTGGCTTGGTAGGCCGTTAAACTGGTCAAGGGTAAACCAAAAGCAGTACCAGGTGTGGCCAGTCCCACCACCACTTCTTCGCCATCGGGGTGCAAAAGGTTTAACAGCACGACGCCCCGGCTCACTAGCCAAATGCGTTCTGGCTCCATCCAGATGCTGTCCCCGATGCCAAACGTGTGCAGTCGAGAGGGGGAACGCCAGCGTCCATCCACAGGGGGAGTGATTGCAGCAGTGGAGACGTTTGCCATGGCAGTAGAACCTCAAGCAAAGGAACCAGCCCTTAGGTGTGTGCCTGAGAGATGGGTTGTTTTTCCAACATTCCCAGTGCCTGTGTTCTGGGTAACGTTAGCCAAAACTGCCTACTAGGCTAGGGGGCAAACGTAAAGATGAGATAATCCTTGGCTCAAGATCGGGTTAAGGTTTTGTTGTCAGGGCAGAAATCGCCTCCAATAGCCCCCGTGCTTTGTTCAAGGTTTCTTCGTATTCCCGTTGGGGATCGGAGTCAGCAACAATGCCGGCGCCCGCTTGCACATGAATCAAATGTTGATGGTCAGTGAGGGGTTGCACCACCATTGTGCGAATGGCGATCGCTGTATTGAGTTGACCTTCAAAGTCATAGTAACCATAGGCACCAGAGTAAGGGCCACGGCGGCAGCCCTCCAATTCATAGATGATTTCCATGGCACGAATTTTGGGGGCACCACTGACTGTGCCAGCGGGGAAACAGGCTTGCAATAAATCCCATGCCGTTTTATCGGGCAATAGTTCACCCACCACATTACTGACAATGTGCATGACATGGGAGTAGCGCTCAATCACCATAAACTCTTCAACGGTGACACTCCCCTGACGACACACGCGCCCCAAATCATTGCGCCCCAAATCAACCAGCATAACGTGTTCGGCCACTTCTTTGGTATCGGCGAGGAGTTCTGCGGCGAGCTGCTGATCTTCGGTGTAGGTGTGCCCCCGCTTGCGAGTGCCGGCAATGGGACGCACTGTGGCAAGGAGAGACCCACGTTTTTCAGGGTGATGCTCTGCTTTAACCATGACTTCTGGACTAGAGCCAATGATCTGCCACGTGCCAAATTGAAAGTAGGCCATGTAGGGGGAAGGGTTAATCAGGCGCAAGGAGCGATAGAGGGCAAAGGGATCGCCGCTGTAGGTGGCACTGAGGCGTTGGGAGAGAACGACTTGGAAAATATCGCCCGCACGGATGTAGTCCTTGGCACGCGCCACATTAGTACGGAAGGCTTCGGGAGTGGTGTTGCTGGTATAACTGGGGGTCTGGCGACTGGGTTGCCAGTGAAGTTGGGTGGCCTCAGCAGGAATACGGGTTTGCAGTGCGTTCAAAAGTCGCTCTAGGCGATCGCTGGCGTGGGTATAGGCCGTTTTCAAGTCCGTCTCACGGGTATCAGCATAGACCACCGCCCAAATTTTCCGCTTCACCTGATCAAAAATCAGGATTTGATCCACCTGCATCCACACGCCATCCGGCAAATCCCTTTCAGTGGCAGGATGAATGGGCACTCGTGGCTCAATCCACTGAATCAGTTCATAGCCCCAAAAACCAAAAAGACCGCCAATGCCCCCCGGCAATTGTGGTAGCTTCACCGGCTGATAGGGGGCAAGGCAATTGGCCAAAATGGTGAAGGGATTGCCCGTAAACGTGGTGACCGAGCCATCGCGATGGGTTTGGGTGGTTTGGTTGCCCCGCGTTTCGAGAACCCATAGCGGATCACAACTGAGGAGGCTGTAGCGAGCCAGTTGTTCACCCCCCTCGACGGACTCCAGCAAAAAGTTGTAGGGGCGATCGCGACAGACCCGATACCAAGCCGACACGGGCGTATCCATATCCGCCACCCACTCCTGATAGATGGGGATGAAGTTACCCTGCTCGGCAAGCTGACAAAAGGTCTGAAAATCGGGGTACATGGTCGCGTCTGTGAAAACTTTCTTATTTTCTCCCTAAAGGGGGGCAACAGCAATCTCGACGCCAAGGGTGAGGTGCTTCTGGGGTGGCACGTGCAGGAGATCTACCCCCGTATTCAAGGCATTGCGGGGCGCAGTCCAAGGTTCTAGACAGTAGTAGGGTTTGCCCTGAACCGTCCAAAAAACAAGGGTTGTAAACGCTGTATCGTAGCGCAGCGTCAGGCAGTACTGTTGTTGGAGGTCACAGACGCGAGCCACTTGACCCGTGAGGGGGCGACAGGCCAAATCCAGTTCTAGGGCATGCCAGTCAAATGTGCCACTAAAGGTGAGGGGTTGCTGTGTTTTTTGATCCACCATGGCATGGATTGGCAAGTCAAACTGCAATTGCTCCTTGTCAGCAACAGCAAAGTAGGGATGCAAGCCAAAGCTAAAGGGCAAGGGGGTGTCACCGGGGTTAGCCACCTCAAGGGCGATCGCCAAGGCATCAGCAGCAAGGGTGTAGGTTAAGGTCAGGTGAAAAGCAAAGGGATAGACTTGGCGTGTGGCTGGCGTATCCTGCAATCCCAGTTTCAAGAGATGTTCCTGCTGATCGAGTACCTGCCATGGCAAATCCCGTGCAAAGCCATGCTGCTTGAGGTGATAGGTTTGGCCATTGTAGTGGAATGTATCCTCGGGCAGATTGCCACAAATGGGAAAAAGGAGAGGAATACCGCCGCGCACGCTTAACTGCGGGTTGGCAAAGCGCTCCCGATCCAAGTACAGCAACTCATGCCCCCGCCACTGCCAGCGACTAATCAGGCCACCGCGCTCTGGGATCACTTCAATGCGAGTACGTTCGGCGTGGAGAGTATAGGGCATGACCATAGCTTGATGGTGCGCTTGCTTTTTAGGATACACCCGCGACTACGCTAGAATAGCGGCAATGCCCTTGGAGGGAGGCCAATGTCCCTAAGATTTACCCTAAACCCCACCCTACGTTTTTGGTTCAGTGTGTTGCTGGTGACTTGGTTACTGGGGCTACTGGGGCTAGGCTGGTTAGTGCAATCCTTTCTGGTGCTGTTTCTCATCTTGATGTTGACCCCTGTGCTCCTTTTTGCGGGGTTGCAACTTTGGTTTCGCTGGAAGCTGGTGACGGCGGCTTGTCCAGTGTGTGGCTTTGAATTTAGCAGTTTGAATAATACCCAAACCCAATGCCCCGCCTGTGGCGAAGTCTTGATGGTGCGCGATCGCCAGTTTCAACGCTTGGTTCCCCCCGGCACCATTGATGTCCAAGCAGTAGAAGTCAGTCACTCAGTGATTGAGGACTAGCCACAGTGGTATGATTAGCCCAAGATTGTTGGTCGCTGGCAAGAGGCCCGATGCGACAATCCCTGTCTATGATTAGATTTGTTACAGGATGCCCTATGCGACAACTGAACTTCTTGATGATATTTGTCATTGGCTTGGGCTTAGTTCTCTTTAGTATTCAAAATACCGAACCCGTTAGTATTAAGTTCTTTGAAGGGAAAGTGATTCAAGCCCCCTTGTGCATTGAACTGATTGTGGCCATGGGCATTGGTGCCGTCTTTGCTTGGGTCTTTAATGTCTGGGTACAGGTGCAGCGCATCTTTACGATTCGGGTGGAAATGGAAGCCCGCGATGAGCAAATTGCCCACCTTGAAGAGGATGTGGAACGCTACAAAGCTGCCCTTGAGGAGCAACAACGCCTCTTGCCTAGTGTCAGCAGTGCCTCGACGGAAAAGTAGCCGAAAGCCTTGAAAATTGGTTAGGCTAGGAAGTGATTAACTTTTGTTATTTTGTGTTAACTCGGCGTGTCCTATGGCTACCTCTCTGGCTGTTGAAAAGAAAAAGTTAAAAAATCCCCCTCTGCAATTGCACTATTTGGGCGATCGCGTGCTGCGTCAACCCGCCAAACGGGTCAGCAAAGTGGATGACAGTATCCGCGATATTGTGCGGAAAATGCTGCAAACCATGTATAGTGCCGATGGCATTGGCTTGGCGGCACCACAGGTGGGCATCAATAAGCAAATTCTTGTCATTGACATTCATCCCGATGACCCCGCGGCAGAACCGTTGGTGATGATTAACCCGGTCATTAAGGACTTCAGTGAAGACCTTGAAGTCTGCCAAGAGGGCTGCCTGAGTATTCCGGGGGTGTACCTAGAGGTGCGTCGTCCGGCCATGGTGGAGGTGGCCTACAAAGATGAGTGGGGGCGTCCTCAAGTCATCATGGCGGGTGGGTTGCTTGCCCGCGCGATCCAGCATGAAATTGATCACCTGACGGGGGTGATGTTTGTCGATCGCGTCGAAAACCAAGCGCTACTGCGCCACGAACTCAAAGAGCATGGGTTTACTGCCAGTGCCGTGCGTCCTATTGCTGCCTAACCCTGAGGATCATTGTCTGTGGCCAAGAGTTACCTATACCTGTTGGGTGCCTGCGTAGCAGCGATCGCCACGGTGGGTTGTGTCTTTGAACTCAGTTCGGGAGAAGCCCAGTTGGGAACCATTCCAACCACTGTGATTTTGCTCCTCAGTGTACCCTTGGGTTTAGTTGCCTTTGTAACGGCGGTGCGCCTTGCCCGTGCCAGCGATCGCCCCTGATGGATTGGAATCTGCTATGACGCTCACCTACCCTGACGATCTGCAATATCTCGACAGCCATGAGTACCTGCGCCTTGAGGGCGATACGGCCACCCTCGGCATTAGTGCCTTTGCCGTCGATCAACTGGGGGATATTGTCTTTGTTGAGTTGCCTGCCGTTGGCGATGCCCTAGAACCCGGCGAACGCTTTGGAACCATTGAGTCGGTCAAGGCCGTTGAGGATCTCTATGCGCCCCTCGCAGGAACCGTGATTGAGGTCAATCAGGCGGTCATTGACAACCCCGAGCAAATTGCTGCCGATCCCTACGGAGAGGGGTGGTTGGTGAAGGTGCAAGTCAGTACCCCCCCTACGGGACTCCTCTCAGCAGCGGATTATCGTGCCCTTGTGGAAGGCGCTTAAGTGGCAACGAACGCCCTGCAAATCCTTGTGGATGGATTGGCCACAGGGAGTGTTTATGCCATCTTTGCCCTCGGCTATACCCTTGTCTTCTCGATTTTGGGCATTATCAACTTTGCTCACGGTGCTGTTTTTGCCATTGGCGCTTATCTCACCTATGCCCTCTTGGGAGGCCGCTTTGGCTTTAATGGTCTGTTGGCCAATGGACAGCTTCCCGTTGCCTTACCCTTTGCGCTGGCCTTAGTTCTCAGTGCCCTTGGCTGTGGTCTGTTGGGGGTTGGCATTGATTGGCTGGTCTTTCGACCCTTGCGGCAACAGCGCGCCGATACCCTCTTGACCGTGGTGGCAAGCCTTGGGGCGGCTGTTCTCCTCACCAACCTGATCCAGTATTTGGTGGGTGCCGAAGTCTATACCTATCCCGATCAACTCTGGGGGGGATTGCCCCTTACCCTGCGACTGGGGGACATTGCCCTGCGCACCAGTCAGTTTGTCATCTTTGCCGTGGCCGTGGTCTTGATGATTGCCCTGACCTATTGGGTCAAAGGGACGCGCATGGGCAAAGGATTACAAGCCGTGGCCGAAAATCCGACTGCTGCGACATTACTGGGCATTGATAGCGATCGCATTATTCAAGTGACGTTTTTTGTCAGCAGTGCCCTAGCGGCTGTTGCTGGCACCCTCGTTGCCTTGAGTGTCGGGATTACAGGGCCACAGTTTGGCGTGATCTTTGGCCTCAAGGGGTTAGCGGTGATTGTTCTGGGGGGGCTAGGGAGCTTACCGGGGACGATGTTGGCGGGCTTTTTGCTGGGACTGGTGGAGGCAATGGTGCCGGCGGCTGCTTCGGGGTTTCGGGATGCTGCGGCCTTTGCGATTCTCTTTCTGGTGCTGCTTGTGCGCCCCCAAGGACTGTTGGGGCAGCCCCCAGTGGAAAAAGTTTAAGGCTGTTGAATTAGTAGTTGACTGCTGTGGCTAGAACCGTACTACTGGCGGGCACCAATTCCACCTTCAAACTGACGCCAAATTGAGTTTCAAAGGGTTCTTTTTTGTAGTTGACACTCCAAATTTCCAACTCACAGCGATCGCTCGGATCTGCCGGGTGCACCTGCACACAAAACTCCCGCTGCGGGGCACGCCACTCACAGGTAATATGATCCACCGCCCCGATTTGCCGCCGATCCAAGGCCGAAGCCAACCGTAGAATGGCACTCAGTTGCTCGACAATTTGCCGTTCGCGCCGTCCCACCAATTGACGGAAGTTCTCATGCTTTTTCTTGGGGGGGCTTTTGCGGTGATAGCGACAGAGGTTGGCAATGATTTCAATTTCCGTATCGGTGTAGCCCAGTAAGCCGCCGTGGCGCACAAGGTAGTAGGAATGTTTATGGTGGGCGGAATGGCTGACGTAGTGGCCAGCATTGTGCAGGATTGCCGCTGCCCAGAGGAGTTCCCGTTCCGCTTCTGTCCAGTTGTGGAGAACCCCTTGGGTGCGATCAAATAGCGTTAGGGCAAAATTAGCCACCCGTTCACTGCTGGCAAGATTGACGTGGAACTTTTGCGCCAAACTGTAGGTACTGCGCTGGCGGACGGAGCTTTGATAGCGAAGGCGGTCTTCAATCAGGCCGTGGGTGAGCATCCAGTCCACAATGATGCCTTCCCGCAGGGCGCGATCGCAGGTGATCAGGCTGGGTTGGCCAAGCATCTCCATGGCCTCGGCGAGAATTACTGCCCCCGCAACAATAATTTCGGCGCGCCGCTCCGACATCCCCAAGAGTTGACAGCGCTGGCTAAAGTTCAGTCGCCGCAATTTGGCCACCAGTGCCTTTAAGTCCTCTAGCGTCAGTTCATAGCCGCGTAGGGAGGGGGGGCAAGCACCAAGGCGATCGCAGGTGTGAATCATCATCAGGCTTTCAATCGTGCCTGAGGTACCCACAAATTGCGGTTTTTCATGGGGGCCGAGCTGCTGCCGCAGATCTTCAACGGCACGATCCAACATTCCCCGTACATAGGCGCGTAGGGCTGCGTAATCTTGATCGCTAATGGGATCGCTTTTGACAAATAAATCCGTCAGGCGTACTGCCCCCACCTTGGTACTGCTGAGGTAGCGGGGTTCATGGCCATCCCCCAAGATTAACTCTGTGGAGCCACCGCCAATGTCAATGATGATGTGGGGCTTGCCGTTGAATTCTAGTCCCGAGAGCACCCCCAAGTAGATGCGCCGCGCTTCCTCTTCGCCGGAAATGAGATCAATGGTCAGGCCGGTTTCTGCCTTGACCCGCTCTAAAAACTCGCGACCATTGGGGGCTTCGCGCACAGCACTGGTGGCCACGCCAATAATTTCTTCCGCCTTGAGACCTGTGGCCAATTCGCGACAGCGGCGCAGGGTGGCGATCGCCCGATTCATGGCCTCTTCCGTCAGTTGCCCAGTAATTTGGCAGCGTTCCCCCAGCCGCACCATATCCTTTTCAGCAGCAATGATTTTGAAGCTGGGTAAGCTGGGCTGAATTTGCACCACAACCATGTGAATTGAGTTTGTCCCGACATCAATGGCCGCCAGAATGCGATCGCTGAGGTTCACCGGTCGCCACAGGTGGAGATGTTGTTCAACTGTCATTGGACTTGTCATCGAGGGGACAAACATCCCCTATGGTACCCCAACTACAAACCTTTTCACGAGGCTGGAACAGACGTAAAAGGATGCAAGCCACGACGGTATCTCCTATTTCAGAAAAGGGCTGTATGTCCTGTTAAATGATCTTTGATTTTGGCAGCAATTCGTGAGCCTAAATAGTCGGGAATGACACTGCCATTGGGGCCTAGGAGATAGAGCAATAGCCGCACCCGCCCCTGCCAGAGCATAAAGTTGATATTCACCACCAGCAATTCCTCTTGCCAAATGGCATGCATCACCTTGTAAAGCAGCGCGGGATGATTCGCCGACTCCACCAAGAGTGCCGGCAGATGAAAGACCTGATCTTGGTAAAAGCTGGTGGTAATTTGCGGCAGGCCTTCGTTGAGGTTAAACTCCATTGCCAGCATCTCCTCAACAGCAAACTCCCCACTCAGGGTCTGTTGGAGGGCGCGGCGCACGCTTTCACTGCGTTTTTTGGTCAGGGGTTTGCCCTGCTCTGAGAGCACCAGTTTGACAAACACCAGCATCGGCGGTCGCACATGGCCATAGAGCGAGACATTGTGAATCGTCAGCTTGTAGGCGGCCATCACCCCAAAAAGATCACTGAGCAGATAGGAGTGATTGCGGTGGGCAAAGTGGAGAACGGAGCGATCGCCCTCGGGGACAATCTGAATCACCGCCTGATTCGTACGATGAATTTGAAAGCCCAACTTGAGGTTTTGCAGTTGGACATCCCGACCAACAAATTGCTCATAAAAGTCCGGAAAGGAGCGGTTGAATCGCTTCAGGACATCAAGGTTGCGCAGTTGAAAATCGGAAACCATGGGTGAGAGTCGCTATACTATAGCCTAGGCCGGGTTACACTTGGTCGTTTCCCCATCTCCAGCATACTTGCATGAGCTTCTGGAAATCGCTGTTCAATTCGCAACCGACTGCCAGCGCCACCACGACGTCCCCTAGTTTAGGTTCTCAGGTAGAGCGGGACAATGGCAGCGAAAGCCAAATTATTTTCAGCAAAGAAAAAGATATTGATGTCTATGAACTCGAAGAACTTTGTGATGCGGTCGGCTGGTCGCGCCGTCCCATTCGCAAGGTGAAAAAAGCAATTCAGCATAGCTTTTTGGTGATCTCGATGTGGGAGCAGCGGGGTGCCTATCGCCGTCTGATTGGCTTCTCCCGTGCCACCTCTGATCATGCCTTTAATGCCACGATTTGGGATGTGGTGGTGCACCCCGAATTTCAGGGGCGGGGTCTGGGCAAAGAATTAATGCGGCAAATTATCAAAGAACTGCGCAGCGAGGACATCAGCAACATTACCCTCTTTGCCGATCCCCATGTTGTCGACTTTTACCGTCAGTTGGGTTTTCGTCCCGATCCCGAGGGGATTAAGGGGATGTTTTGGTACCCCAATTCCCGCTAGGCTCGATAATCAATAACGTAGCTGAAATAATCCTATGAGCCAAACGCCCCTCGTCACTGCGGCTGAGATTGCTGCTGAAGGTCTCAAGCCCCAAGAATACAGCGAAATTGTCCGCCGCCTTGGTCGCCATCCCAACCGCGCGGAATTGGGCATGTTTGGGGTGATGTGGTCAGAGCATTGCTGCTACAAAAACTCCCGTCCCCTGCTCAAGCAGTTTCCCACCCAAGGGCCACGGGTGCTCGTCGGTCCCGGTGAGAATGCCGGCGTGGTGGACTTAGGGGATGGCTTGCGCCTTGCCTTTAAGATTGAGTCCCACAACCATCCCTCGGCCATTGAACCCTTTCAGGGGGCAGCCACTGGCGTGGGGGGAATTTTGCGGGATATTTTCACGATGGGGGCACGTCCCATTGCCCTGCTGAACGCCCTGCGCTTTGGCGATCTCAAGGAAGCCAAAACCCAACAATTGGTGAAAGGCGTTGTGGCGGGTATTGCCCACTATGGCAACTGTGTCGGTGTGCCTACGGTGGGGGGTGAGGTCTATTTTGACCCTTGCTATGCCGGTAACCCCTTGGTGAATGCCATGGCCTTGGGCCTCATGGAAACCCCAGAAATTGTCAAGTCGGGAGCGAGTGGCATTGGCAATCCGGTGCTGTATGTGGGATCCACAACGGGTCGTGATGGCATGGGGGGGGCGAGTTTTGCCAGTGCTGAACTCACCGATGAATCAATGAGCGATCGCCCCGCCGTCCAAGTGGGGGATCCCTTCATGGAAAAATGCCTCATTGAAGCCTGTCTGGAAGCCTTTCAAACGGGGGCAGTGGTGGCCGCCCAAGACATGGGGGCAGCGGGCTTGACCTGCTCGACCTCGGAAATGGCTGCCAAAGGCGGTGTCGGCATTGAACTGGATTTAGATAAAGTGCCCGTACGCGAACAGGGGATGGTGCCCTACGAGTTTCTACTCTCAGAATCCCAAGAACGGATGCTGTTTGTGGCGGCGCAAGGGCGGGAAGCAGAACTAATTGAGATTTTCCACCGTTGGGGCTTGCAGGCGGTGGTTGTGGGTCGCGTCATTGCTGAACCCGTCGTGCGGGTGCTTTACCGGGGCGAGGTGGCCGCAGAGGTGCCTGCCCGTGCCCTTGCTGAAGATACCCCCCTCTATGAGCGACAGTGTCCTAGTGAGCCGCCCGCCTATGTGCAACAGGCGCGGCAATGGTCGGTGGATCAATTGGCGCTACCGGCGCGATCGCCCGCGGAGATCTTGCTGACTCTGCTTGCCACCCCCAGTATTGCTTCCAAGGCATGGGTCTATCGGCAGTACGATCACGAGGTGCAAAACAACACCCTAATTTTCCCCGGCGATGCCGATGCAGCGGTAATTCGCCTGCGGGGGACTCCAAAAGGGATTGCGGCAACCGTGGATTGCCCCAGCCGCTATGTGTATCTGGATCCCTACGAAGGGGGCAAAGCAGCCGTGGCCGAAGCCGCCCGTAATCTGAGTTGTGTTGGGGCAGAACCTCTGGCTGTTACCGATAACCTCAACTTTGGCAGTCCAGAAACCCCCGTGGGGTACTGGCAGTTGGCCCATGCCTGCCGAGGTCTGGCCGAGGCTTGTCGTGCCCTACAAACGCCGGTCACCGGGGGCAATGTCTCCCTCTACAACGAAACGATTGATAGCAATGGCCAGCCACAGCCCATTTATCCGACCCCTGTGGTGGGGATGGTGGGGTTGATTCCCGATGTGCAGCGGGTTGTCGGTCAGGGCTGGCGATCGCCCGGGGATGCCATTTACCTATTGGGGTTGCCTCTGACCACGCCCTTGAGTGATCCGCGCCTGAGCCTCGGTGGGTCGGAATACCTTGCCCAGATCCATGGCCTTGTGGCGGGGCGTCCGCCTCAGATTGATTTAGACCTGGAGCAGCGCGTGCAGGCGGTCTGCCGCTATGGCATTCAGCAGGGGTGGGTTGCCAGTGCCCACGATCTCAGTGAGGGGGGCTTGGCCGTGGCCTTGGCGGAAAGCTGTCTCAGTGGCCAACGGGGGGCAACGATTCAATTGCCAGCGGGCACCTATCCGCGCTGGGATGTGCTGCTGTTTGCTGAGGGGGGGGCGCGCATTCTGGTTTCGGTGCCGCCAACGGCACAGCCGATGTGGGAAGCCTATGTGCAGGCGCAATTACCTGATGCTTGGACACGCCTAGGGGTTGTTAATGGTGAACATACAGAACTGTGTATTGACACCTGTGACAATTCTCCGCTCATCAGGGTTACGATGGAAGAGTTAGCTCATGCGTGGCGATCGCCCCTGCCGAAGTATTTGGACTAAATGACAGAACAACAATTTGCTGATAAGCCGGAAGAAGCCTGTGGTGTGTTTGGGGTCTATGCCCCCGGGGCGGATGTGGCTCGCCTTGCCTACTTTGGTCTCTATGCCCTGCAACATCGAGGTCAGGAATCGGCTGGAATTGCCACATTTGCCGGTGACACCGTCCACTGTTACAAGGATATGGGCTTGGTCTCCCAAGTCTTTGATGAAGAGATTCTTGGACGGCTGGTAGGCAATTTGGCTGTCGGCCACAACCGCTACTCGACCACGGGTTCCAGTCGCATTGTCAACGCCCAACCAGTGGTGGTGGAAACTCGCCTAGGGCCTTTGGCTTTAGCCCACAACGGCAACTTGGTGAATACCTACGCTCTACGGGAACAAGTCCTAGCCTGTGATGCCCCTACGGCGGTCTTGGCAAGCACAACGGATTCGGAACTCATTGCCTGGGCGATCGCCCAAGCGGTAGCCACGGGTCAATCCTGGTCAGAGGGGATGATTACGGCGGCGCAACAGTGCCAAGGGGCTTTTAGTCTAGTCATGGGTACCCCAGCGGGATTGTTTGGGCTGCGGGATGCCCACGGCATTCGTCCCCTAGTGATTGGCCGCCTGACGATCGAAGGGACGCCCCACTATGTCCTTGCTTCGGAGACCTGCGCCCTCGATATCATTGGTGCTGACTATGTGCGGGATGTAGAGCCGGGGGAACTCGTCCACATTACTGCCGAAGGCATTGGCAGTGTGCAATGGGCAGAATCCCAACGCAAGCTGTGTATCTTTGAGATGATTTACTTTGCCCGCCCCGATAGTGTCATGCAGCGGGAGAGCCTCTATAGCTACCGCCAGCGCCTAGGGTACCAGTTGGGGCGTGAAGCTCCCGCCGATGCTGATGTGGTGATTGCTGTGCCCGATTCGGGTGTGCCAGCGGCCATTGGCTTTTCCCAAGCAACGGGGGTGCCCTATGCCGAAGGCTTGATTAAAAATCGCTATGTGGGGCGCACGTTTATTCAGCCCACCCAGTCAATGCGGGAGTCGGGAATTCGGATGAAGCTGAATCCGCTGCGGGATGTGCTGATGGGACAGCGGGTGGTGATTGTGGATGACTCGATTGTGCGGGGCACCACGAGCCGTAAAATTGTTAAGGCGCTGCGGGATGCCGGGGCGGTGGAAGTTCACATGCGCATTTCTTCGCCCCCTGTCACGCATCCCTGCTTCTATGGCATTGACACCGATACCCAAGATCAACTAATTGCCGCCACCAAGTCCGTGGCTGAGATTGCTGCTCAGATTGGTGTGGATTCCCTGAGTTACCTGAGTTGGCAGGGGATGATTGCCGCCACCTACGATACGGGCGATCGCTTTTGTTCCGCCTGTTTTACGGGCAAGTACCCGATTAGCATCCCGGAGCCAGTGAAGCGGCAAAAGTTGGTGCTTGAGCAAATTCCCCAATGAGTCTGGACTACGGTCACTGGCCTTCCATCCTCTCTGCCGTCGAAGTCAGTGCTGCGGCCACCAGTATCAGTGAATTGCGCGCCACTCCCCTAGGTCTGGTGTGGTTAGAGCGGCGTCCCCAAGAAAAGGGGCGAGTCGTGCTGGTGCGTCAAGGGCAAGAACTGTTGGCTGCCCCCTGGAGTGCGCGATCGCGCGTGAATGAGTATGGTGGCGGTGCCTACTGGTGCCACGGTGATCAAATTTACTTTGTCAATGACGCCGATCAGGGAATCTATGCCCTTGGGGAACCCAGCCCTCAGTTGATCTACCAAGCGGCGAATACGCGCTTTGCTGATGGCTGCGTTGATCCTTGGCGCGATCGCCTGCTGTGTGTTGAAGAGGCGCATTTTCCAGAGGGGAGATCTCAGCAGTCCCTTGTCGCCATTTCCCGATCGGGGGAGCGAACTTCCCTAATCACGGGGGCTGGTTTCTATGCTGCGCCACGCTTGAGTCCAGAGGGCCATACCCTTGTCTGGTTGCAATGGTCAGCACCGCAGATGCCTTGGGATGGCTGTGAACTGTGGGGAGCCATGGTCAATAGTGACGGTTCCCTTGGTACCCCCTACCGCATCGCTGGCAGCAGTGAGGAATCGGTGCAGCAACCCCAATGGCAGGGAGAAATCCTCTACTACATCAGCGATCGCTCTGGCTGGTGGAATCTCTATCGTTACCATGATGGCCACCATGACCCCGTCTGGCAGGCCAGTTATGATGCCGGTGTGCCCCTGTGGGTCTTTAGTCAATCCACCTATGCCCTTGTGAACGCTGAAACGGCAGTTTTAACCTATAGCGATCGCGGGCTATGGCGGCTGGCAGTGGTTTCCCTAGCTACAGGTGAGTGGCAAACTGTCCCGACGGACTACACGGAGATTCACTCCCTTGTTCGGGTGAGCGATCGCGCCGTTGCCTTGATTGGCAGTTCGCCCCTGTTGCCCCCCCATATTGTGCAGTTCAATCTGGATGACCGTACCACGACACCGCTGCAACCCATTGCTTCTCCCCTACCGCTGGCGTGGATTTCGCAGCCCGAGGTGATCGAATTTCCGACAAGTGACAGCGCAACTGCCTACGGCTTTTTCTACCCGCCCCAAAATCCCCAAGTGCAGCCTTCGGCAGACTCACACCCCCCCTTAATTGTGAGATGTCATGGGGGGCCAACGGCAGCCAGTGGCACGGGTCTCGATTTGCGCATCCAGTTTTGGACAAGTCGCGGCTTTGCGGTGTTGGATGTCAATTATCGTGGTAGTACTGGCTATGGTCGCGCCTATCGCAATGCCCTGCGGGGACAGTGGGGGGTGGTGGATGTGGCGGATTGTAGAGCAGGGGCAGAGTATCTGGTGGCTCAAGGACGAGTGGCTGGCGATCGCTTGGCGATTCGTGGCAGCAGTGCCGGCGGCTATACCACCCTGTGTGCCCTGACCTTTACCACAACCTTCCATGGGGGGGCGAGTTACTACGGCATTGGCGATCTCATTAGCCTGCTCAAGGAGACCCATGCCTTTGAAGCCCATTATTTTGATCAACTGATTGCGCCCTATCCTGAAGGGGCAGACCTCTACCGCCAGCGATCGCCCCTCTACCATACGGATCGCCTCACCTGCCCAGTGATTTTCTTTCAGGGACTTAAGGATGTGGTCGTTCCCCCTAGCCAAGCGGAGCAGATGGTGGCTGCCCTTCAGGCCAAGGGTATTCCCGTCGAGTACTACACCTTTGCTGAAGAGGGGCACGGCTTCCGCCAAAGCAGTACGATCGCCACCGCCCTTGAGGCAGAATTGAAGTTTTATCAAAGGTATTTACTCAAAGGCTAGAAGAACAATGTTTACGGGTATTATTCAGGCGATCGGTGTGCTCCAGCAACGCTCCGAGTCCCAGTTGGCGATTACTGCGACCGCTGCCCCGTTTCTTAGGGACATAGCCATTGGCGATAGTATTGCCGTTGAGGGTGTCTGCCTGACAGTGGAAACCTTTGATGCCACGGGGTTTACGGTCAGTGTCTCTCCGGAAACGTTGCAACGCACCACATTGGCGGCCAAAGCAGCAGCAGGCGCAATGGTGAACCTAGAACCTGCCCTACGAGTTGGGGATAAGGTGGGGGGGCATTTTGTGACCGGTCATGTGGATGGTGTCGGCACCCTACTGGCGATCGCCCCCACAGGCAGCAGTTGGGAATTCACCTTCTCTGCCCCTGAAGCAGTGGCAACCTACATTATCCCCAAGGGCAGTATTGCCATCAATGGCATTAGCCTCACCGTTGCCCATTGCAATGAAAAAGGGGATGAATTCAGCATTGCTGTCATCCCCCATACCTATGCAGAAACCACGTTGCAATTTCTTAGGGTTGGCGATGGCGTGAACCTAGAGGCGGATCTGTTGGGCAAATATACCCGCAAGTTTCTCCAGCCCCAAGACACCTCAACCGCAGTCGAAATTGACCTCGCCTTTCTCCAAGCCCATGGCTACGCCTAGGGACATTATTTTTTCTTCTTGGTGGTGCGAGACTTGCCACCGGATTTTTTGGTAGCGGCACCAAATCCCTTGCTTTCAGCCGCAGGTTCAGCGACGGGTTCAGGACTTTCGGCAGCAGGCTCAGCGACGGGTTCCGCCGTCTGCTCAGAAACTGCGACAGGTTCTGGGGCTGGCTCTTCAGTTGTCGTTTCCGCTGCTGGCTCAGGGGCACTCACTTCAGGTGGGGCGGTTTCGGCCACTTCTGCAGGTGCTTCGGCAGCTTTTGCGGCAGTACTCATGGCTTGGGTTTGGGCAGCCACCTCTTCAGCAAGGTTGGTTTCTTGCTTCTCAATCCCCTCACCGAGAACAAAACGTTGGAAGCGGCGAATCTGGATATTTTCCCCCAGTTCGGCAATGTGCTCTTTCACCAACTCTTCAACGGTCTTAGACTGATCGCGGATAAAGGGCTGGTTGAGCAAGCACAGCTCTTTGAGGGTTTTCTCCAATTTGCCAGCAACAATTTTCTCCTTGACTTCGGGGGGTTTCCCTTTCAGGGCATCGGAGCCAAGGGCAATTTGGCGTTCTTTTTCCTTGTACTCAGCGGGAATATCATCCACTGAGACAAATTCCACATTGGGGCAAGCGGCAATTTGCTTGGCAATGTCTTGGACAAGGGCTTTGAATTTCTCGTTGCGAGCGACAAAGTCGGTTTCACAGTTTACCTCCACCAGCACGCCAATGCGCCCGCCGGTGTGAATGTAGCTATCCACCAGACCTTCACTGGTGACGCGCCCGGCCTTTTTACCCGCAGAGGCTAGACCCTTTTGCCGCAACCAAGCAATGGCGGCTTCCATATCGCCGTTGGATTCCTGCAAGGCTTTCTTGCAGTCCATCATGCCGGCACCGGTTTTGTCCCGCAGTTCTTTGACTAGTTTGGCTGAAATCTCTGCCATGATCTGTTCCTCAAGGATTAAGCGTCAGAGTCATCTGGAATATCTAGGGCTTCAGCATCACCATCGTCGCTGGCGGTCATCCCATCGTCGTCCTCATCAGCGAGATCCGCTTCCGGTTCGTCCAACTGACCATGGCGGCCTTCGTAAATGGCATCGGCTAGTTTACCCACAATCAGCTTAATCGAACGGATGGCATCATCGTTAGCAGGAATGGGAATATCCACTTGGTTGGGGTCACAGTTGGTATCTAGCAGCGCCACGATCGGAATTCCCAATTTGTGGCACTCGGCAACGGCGTTGTATTCCCGCTTGACATCAACAATAATCGCGACATCGGGCAGCCGCCGCATCTGTTTAATCCCGCCAAGGTATTTCTGTAAGCGTGCCAGTTCTCGCCGCAGGGCTGAGGCCTCCTGTTTTGGCCGCAGATCAATGAGGCCATTTTCCTCCATGCTTTCTAATTCTTTGAGGCGATCGACACGGGTTTTGATGGTATTCCAGTTGGTGAGCATCCCCCCCAGCCAGCGCTGGTTGACGTAGTAACTACCGCAGCGGAGCGCTTCCTGTTCGACAATGCCGGCGGCTTGACGCTTGGTACCAATAAACAAAAAGCGTTTGCCTTTTTCAGCAGCGTTGCGGATGTAGTTGTAGGCTTCATCCACGAGTTGGGCGGTTTGCACGAGGTCAATGATGTGCACCCCATTGCGAACCGTGAAGATGTAGGGTGCCATCCGGGGGTTCCAGCGGCGGGCTTGGTGGCCAAAGTGAACCCCTGCCTCCAGCATTTGGGCAAGGCTAAGAACTGCCATTGAGTTGTACTCCTATGGGTTAAACAACCATCCGTCCATCATCCGGTGAGGACACCCAAGGGGACGAATGTGAAAGATTTGCAGATTTACTATCATAGCCAATGATCAAGGCCGTTGGAAAGCCCAATCCACAGCGATTTGGTAGCGTCGTGATCTTGACGCTCGGGGGTGGCCAACCTATTCTGAAAGATTCAAGACGGCTGGGTGGTGCTTAACGTTGGATATTTCCCGCTTGCGATCGCAATGGCAACAAATTCACGGTGACGAAACCTCTGAAGCCGTTATTGAGCAGCACTTTGTGCAACCGCTCCTGAGCGTGTTGGGCTTTGGCGATCGCGATCGCCTCTCTTCTTTTGACACCGGTATGGGCATTGCCGATGTGGCCGCCCGGTTTCCCCGCGAGCATCAGCCTCCTTTTTGTCAAACTCCAGTTGACCCCGATTTAATTGTGGAGATTAAACCCCCTGCCCGTCGCTCCCGCAATACCCCCAGTCAAACCGTGGCCTTGAACCTTGAGAATGGGTCTGCCCATCATAGCCGCGCGCTGCAACAACTCCGCCAACTTCTCAGGGGTTGCCATTGCCAAGGAACTGCTTGGGGGTTGATCACCAATGCTCGCCATCTACAGCTTTTTCAACGCCATGGCCACTTGGTCTATCCAGTGACGCCCAACTATGAACTGACGGGCGATCGCCTTGAGAGCATTATCGAAGACCTCAAAACCTGCTTGGGATCGCGCCCCCGTGCCACCACCCTCTGTCTCTACAACCACAAGGGGGGAGTGGGCAAAACCACCACCACGATTAACTTGGGTGCCACCCTTGCTGTGGCTGATGCCGCTGTCTTGCTGGTTGATTGTGACCCCCAAGGGGATCTCAGCCGCGCCCTTGAGCTAACCCCCACCAGTACGACCCTTGCGGCTTGTCTGCAAAACCCTGATGAGCCGATTACGGCTACAATTCGCCCCTTTGACCTGCGCATCCGCACCAGCAGCAGTATCAAATCTGCCCATATTTTTGATGTCATTCCCGCTGCGCCACAACTGCAAAGCATCCTCATTCAGGCGATGCAAACCCAACATCCACCCATTACCCGCCTGCGGGAACTCCTCGCCCCTTTGCGCGATCGCTACGACTACATCCTCATTGACTGCCCCAGTGCTTGGCTCTTTTTAAGTAAGAGCGCTGTGTATGCCAGTGACGCCGTTTTGATTCCCACCCGCCACACCGATCTCTCCTCCCTCAACAATGCCGCTCAGGTGATTCACCAATTTCTCTTTAATGAAATTCACACATTGCGCCGCGAAGGCGGGCCCCTTCCTTTGCCTATTTTCTTTAATGGTGCTCCCACAACCGACAAGGCAATGGCTGTTGCCCAAGCAGAAATTGAACGGATTCTCCAGAAACTCCCCCACCTCACTCCCTACTTTTGGCCACAGTATCAAGCCAATGACACAAGTGTATTTGCCATTCCTGAATATGCCATTATTTCCCGTGCCGCCTTTGCCCGTGTCCCTGCTGTCTTCAAAGATAAGCGCGTCTTAGGCTTCTATCAGGCATTGGTGCAGACCTATCTTCGCCCCTTAGCTCCTGCCAATGACCTCCCCTAACCGCCAACCTTCCTAACAGAATTTATAAAAAATCTGAAAACAGAAATTGCTTGCCCCCCTAAAATGAAATTACTCCTCCCTGAGCAGCCGTCATGACCGAGCCTGTCACCGAGTCCCAACTGACTGAAGTTCTGGAAACTGTGAAAGCCATCCAGTCACAACTGACGGAACTCACCCTTGAAGTGAAGGTAGGGCAAGCAGAAATCCGTGAAAAATTTAACACTATTGATCAGAAATTCAACATCGTCGATCAGAAGCTCCAAGCAGTGACATTCTCCTTCACTAACCTAAAGGTATCGTGAAAGCTTCCAACATCGCTATCGGAATTTCCTGCTTCACAGGCTGGGTAACCCCGAGGCCTCCACAGGCAGACACCGTGAGTCCCACGGTGTGTAAGGCACGTTTCAGAATCACTCTCGCCGAGTTGCAGTCTCTTGTGGTACTCAGCCCACAGGCACAGCGATGCTCCCTATCAGCGAGAGTCTTGGGAACAGTTGCGCCACAGTTTGCACACTCTTGTGATGTGCCTTGCGGGTTGACCTTCACCATCCAGACGCCGCATTTGACTGCCACTGCTGCCAGAATCGTGAGGAACTGACCCAAGGCCGCATCCAAGATCGATTTCGCTAGCTTACTTCTAGCCAGCCCTCGGATGTTCAGGTCTTCCACTCCGATTAAGTCGTATCTTCGGCATAGTTGATAGGCCTCCTTGTAGTGAAAGTCTTTTCTTTGCCTCTTGAGGTGCAAATGCAGTCTGGACACCTTCGCACGTGACTTCTAATAGTTGGCAGACCCCCTCTGCTTACGGCTCAGTTGCTTCTGTCTTCTGGCTAATACTCTCTCCGACCGCTGATAAAACTTCGGGGGAGAGACTTCTTCTCCTTGAGCAGTCACCAAGAAACTGTTCAATCCCAAGTCAATGCCAGTGGCGTTTTTGATCTCGAATTTAGCCTTTGGAGCAGGCGCGGACACGGTCTTGTTTTCTAGGGTGATGCACACATACCAGCCATGCGCTCTCTGGACAACAGTACAGGTTTTGGGCGTAAATCCCTCTGGCAAAGGACGGTGCAAAATGATGGGCATCTCACCTATCTTGCTGAACTTGATGGTCTGTCCCGTGATGTGCACACCGGCTTTTGGACAGTTGACTCTTGGAAACGTGAATGAGCGGGGTTCCCCTGCTTTCTTAAACTTGGGTCTGCCAGCCCGTTTGCCAGTGGCATCAGGAAATAACCAACGCTGCCATGCCTTCTCTAATCTGAGTAAGGTCTGTTGTTGTACCTCGTGATAAATCTGTTTGTACTCAGGAAATAATTCTTTGGTCTGTTTCAGTTGCGCTGATTGAGAGTAGTAGGTTGGACATTCAGGAATCTCGCCTATCGGCTGAGAAATTAAAGAGCATCGATCAATGAAGCAGCGAGTGCGATGCAACCAATCGAATCTTTGTCCCAAGCCGTAGTTCCAGTGTCGCCGTAGCAGCTCTAGCCAGAGTAGCAGCACAGCTTCTTGGTCGTTGTTAGGTTGGATGCGGTACTCGTAGGTGAGAATCATGCTGTCGATTATAGTCTGAATCTCAAGGACAGAACCGCAATTCCCCGTGCCACTCAGCGACGCTATAGTGGTAGTCCCCTTGCGAAGTTTATGATGGAAGCCACCATTAACGAAAAATTCAAGACTATTGGCGAAAAATTTAACACAATGGAGGCCAAAATCGAGGCTGTGCGATTAGAAGTACAGACCAATCGTGAACAATTGGTGGAGTTGGGTAAACGCCAAAGTGCAACGGACAATCGCCTTTGGGCATTACTGGTGGTGCTTCTTTTAATGGTGGCGGGACTTCTGGCCAAGATTACGCTGTTTGATCAAGTGTAAACTTCCCACCGACTAAAGTCGGGGGCTTTCAGTAGCCCTAGGCCATTGGGCAAGCCAAATAGCCTGAACTTCCAGCGAGCATTACGGACTCGCCCAATAAGGCAATCACAGAGGCACCATTCAGATCAGCATCACCAACCCAGCCACAATGACCACAAGCAAACTGTTTGCCATTTCGATAGGACCGACAAGGATCAGGATGAATATGCAGGCATCGATGGCAAGTTTGGCTGGTATACGCTGGATTGACCATCACCCACCTCACGCCGTCTCGCAGACATTTGTACTCAATAAACTGCCGCAACTGATAGAACGACCAGCTATTGGAGCGTCTGCGTTCGGTTTTGCTTCGGGGTTGCTGATTCAGGCGCTCGCGAATTCCCGTCAAGTCCTCAATCGCGATCACCGCATTGAGTGCTTTGGCTTCACGGACAATCGCCGCACTGATCGAATGGTTGAGCCACTGTTGAAAGCGTTGTTCTTTACCCGCCAGCCGTTTCAAGAGTTTTCGGCAAGACCGCCGCGAACTTCTTGTGCCCTGCGAGGCTCGTTTTTGAATCGATGCTCTCACTCGATGAAATTTATCTCGACGTTCGTTTAACTGATTCCCATCCCAACCTCCACCTGTACTGGTTTTAGCAATCTCTCGTCGCCCCAAGTCCACGCCAATGACGGTGCTCGGTTCAGAAGGTTCAGGAACCTCTTCGGTTATTTGGATGTGGATATAGTAGAAGCCATCCCGATGTTTGCATAACTGAGCCGATGTTGGCCTTCGCCCTCTCAACCTGTTCTTTTGATAATCACCCATATCAAGCTGAATGGTCTCTCGACCCTCCAACAGCGTCAGGCTCACCGCCCCATCTTTTTCCTTGAAGGTAAAGATGCGAGCATCATAATCTGCTGAAGTTGGCTTGAATTCTTGAACGGCTTTACCTTTCAGCTTGGCGGTCTTGCGGTTGGCTCCGACTCTGGCACAAACCCGAACCGCTTGATTAGCACTTAACCCAAACCGAGAACGAAGTTCCTGATAAACCTTGTTTTGAATGGTGATCTTATTCGTTACGGTTGGCTGAACGGTTTTGTTGGCAAAGTTGCAAGCATCTGCAGTCGTCTCTGTCTTTCTTCCCCGTACTAAAGTAACAGGGTTTCCAGAGATAAATCTGGTGAATCTCAATTTATTCCATCGCTTCTGGCTGAAAAAAGACACACTGGGGCGGGGTTGGCGTTAGCACAACGACACTGCCAATGGCGCGATCGCCCACGGGGAAACTGGCTGCCCAATGTTCTAAAGGCTGAGCTGCTGTCCGCTGCCATACCCCGATCCCCTGAGCCTTGAGCCATGCTTCATAGTATGTCCAAGCCTGTAGAAACGAGCGATCGCTCCCCTCTAATATCCTTTGTTGCAGAGCCGCCCCAAAAAACCGCCGACTAATGGCTGAACGCTGAGGACAGGGGCGCAATATTTCTACATCTACCCCTACAGCCGCCCGGCCACTCACGGCCAACACCGCTAAGTTGCCACTATGGCTCCAGTTAAATTCCAAGGCATCCAAATAGGGCTTACCCCCAGCGGTACGCGGTAGAGGCTTCTCGCCAAGATTCGGCTGATAGCGTCGTAAATAGGCGCGCAGGATAACCTCACGGGGCACATCAGGGGGAAGCGTTAACCACCAAAGATGCAAGGCATGGGAATCTAGGGGGAGATCAGGGTGTGGCGTCTGCCATTGAGGGGCAACAATCGGGGGTAGGGGGAAATCCCACACATTAAAGACTGAGGCGTTTTTTGAGCGACAATAGGTGAGTGCGGGGATTAATGGGGCTGCGGGGCAGCGGTAACTCAAAATTCGGCCAATTGGGCAGACTGGCACAAGGACAGTGCACAGGGGGCAGCCCGTGACAGGGTAGAGGCACAGGCATTTGGCAGCGGGCACAGGGGGTAATCTCCCAACAGTCGCTCAGTAGTTGCGTAATTGTCTCGGTCGTGTCTTCGAGAAAGCAGTCCCCTGCCTGACCAGAGATCACATAGGCCCAGCAGGCCTCAAAGGCTTGACTGTAGCGATCGCCCTGAAGGACAGGTTGCGGCAGCACCGTATGCGCTCCGCCCCAAATACAAAGCCGCTTGCCCAACTGAAACCAGTAGGCGAGATAGGACTTCACCTTTGCTTGGGCTGCCAAAAAGGCACAACCTTCCAGATCCGTCATTGACACAACCCTCGCTGCTGTACTTACTACCCTAGCGCAAGGAAACGAGGGCGATGCGTGCTAACGAATCAGTGCCGCCAAGGAGGCATCCAACTGCCCCCAACTGTGGCCATCAAGGGCTAACTGCTCAATGAGACTGGCCAAGCGCAACGCTTTGAGTGCCTGCTCCCCACCCACCGAGGGGGGTTGACCGCCACGGACACAGTTGACGAAGTGCTCCAACTCGGCATGGAGAGGTTCAATATTGCTCGTATAGACCTTCTCAATGAGGCCGTCTTGGCGGTAGAGGACTTGGCCATGATCGGCACTGCACGATGCCGTGGTTTTGCGGTGAATCAGAATCTCGTTTTTCAGGAAATCCGCCTCTGTGAGGGAATTTTTGCAGTGGGCGGCAATGCGCCGTTGCTTGCGGTGGGTGACTTTACTAGCAGTGAGAGTGGCAATAATGCCGTTGGCAAAGCCCAAGGTGGCGGTCACGTAGTCCAGATACCCAGAGTTGGCAGAGCGACTGCCTGCGGCCGTTAGGCGCACCACAGGGGAATTGGTGAGTTCCAAGAGCAGGTCAATGTCGTGGATCATTAAGTCGAGAACCACCGAGACATCATTGGCGCGATCAGAGTAGGGACTCATGCGATCGGCCTCAAGGGCAAGGATTTCCTCAGTGCGCAGAACTTTGCTCAGTTCTTGAAACGCGGGGTTAAATCGCTCAATATGCCCGACTTGGAGGATGCACTGGCACTCCGCTGCCGCGTTAACGAGGGATTCTGCTTCGCTAATACTGGCGGCAATCGGTTTTTCTACCAAGACATGTACCCCGTGGCGCAAGCAGGTAATGCCCACTTCATGGTGGAGACGGGTGGGCACGGCAATACACACCGCCTCAACGTGGGGCAACAAATCCACATAATTTTCAAAGAATTTCACCCGATATTTGCTAGCGGTATCAATGCCCCGCTCCAGATTCACGTCAGAGATGCCCACAAGTTCGACATCTTTGAGTAAACTCAAAACACGGGTGTGGTGCTGACCCATGTTGCCAACACCGATGACGCCAATGCGCAGTGGCTCGGGCTGGGGACGGACGGCAGAACTCATGTCTAGTTATTTCACTCCTCTACGCAACCGGGGAAGGGTTTGGTGTTGGCGATCGCCCGCCGTAAGTAAAAACTCACAGAATGAACATTTTCAGAAAGATGCTACCACAGCATTGCCAAATGTAAAGTTTTTGATAGACAGCTATGATGACGACACCAAAGGCCGTCGTGTTGCTCTCAGGGGGCTTAGACTCCAGCACCGTGTTATTTCGTGCCAAGGCACTGGGTTATGCTTGCTATGCCCTTTCCTTTGACTATGGGCAGCGCCATCAGCGGGAATTAGAAGCCGCGATCGCCATTGCCAGCGCCGCCGGCGTGATTCAGCATCAAATGGTCTCCTTGAATTTGCAGTTGTGGGGCGGCTCCGCCTTGACCGATTTAACGATTGACTTGCCTCGCGATCGCGATCTGGCCACCATGAGCCAAGAAATTCCCGTTACCTATGTCCCCGCCCGCAATACGATTTTCTTGAGTGTCGCCCTTGCCTATGCCGAAGCCCTAGGGGCCCAAACCGTTCATATTGGCGTCAATGCCCTCGATTACTCTGGCTATCCCGACTGTCGCCCTGATTATATTGCCGCGATGCAGGAGGTCTATCGCCTAGGTACCAAGCAGGGGCGCGAAGGCCAGCCCATTGAAATTGTCACCCCCCTCATTGAACTTCATAAAAAAGACATCATTCGTCTGGGGAATGAGTACGGCGTTCCTTGGGAAAAAACATGGTCCTGTTATAGCGATGGCGAACAGGCCTGTGGTCGCTGCGACGCCTGTCGATTGCGTTTAGCGGCCTTTGCCGAGTTGGGTTTAGTCGATCCCTTGCCCTACGCAGTTCACCCCCCGCTCTAGGTTCGGTAAATCCCCCTTTTGCTCATGGCAGGAGCGATCGCACTATAGGAAGGAGAGAGGGTTAAGCCCAATATGGGTGCTGTGCCCCGCATCGAAGTTAGCCTGCAAAGGGAGTTTTCGTCGCTATGGCAAAAGTTGTCGGAATTGATCTGGGGACCACCAACTCCTGTGTGGCCGTCATGGAAGGGGGCAAGCCCACGGTTATTGCCAATGCTGAAGGGTTTCGGACAACGCCCTCCGTTGTTGCCTACACCAAAAATGGCGATCGCCTCGTGGGTCAAATTGCCAAACGGCAAGCAGTGATGAACCCCGAAAATACCTTTTATTCTGTGAAGCGCTTTATTGGCCGTCGCTTTGATGAGGTGACCCACGAAGCCACCGAGGTCTCCTACAAAGTTTTGAACGTCAATGGCAACGTCAAGCTGGATTGCCCCGCCCTTGGCAAACAGTTTGCCCCCGAAGAAATTTCTGCTCAAGTCCTGCGCAAACTAAAAGAGGATGCCAGCAAATACCTTGGCGAGGAAGTCACCCAAGCGGTGATTACTGTGCCTGCCTATTTCAACGACTCGCAGCGCCAAGCCACCAAAGATGCTGGCAAAATTGCCGGTCTTGAAGTGCTGCGGATCATTAACGAACCCACTGCCGCCTCCTTGGCCTATGGCCTAGATAAAAAAGCCAATGAAACCATCCTCGTCTTTGACCTTGGCGGTGGTACCTTTGACGTATCCATCCTTGAAGTCGGTGATGGCGTTTTTGAAGTGCTCGCCACCTCTGGGGACACCCACCTTGGCGGTGACGACTTCGACAAGAAAATTGTGGACTACTTGGCTGAGTCTTTCCGTGCCCAAGAAGGCATTGACCTGCGCAAAGACAAACAGGCGCTGCAACGGCTGACGGAAGCGGCAGAAAAAGCCAAGATTGAACTTTCCAGCGTCATGCAAACGGAAATTAACCTGCCCTTCATTACCGCAACGCAGGATGGGCCTAAGCACCTCGACATGACGCTCACTCGCGCCAAATTTGAGGAACTCTGCTCTGACCTCATTGACCGTTGCCGCGTACCCGTTGAGCAAGCCCTCAGGGATGCCAAACTCACTAAAGAACAGATTGATGAAGTGGTGCTCGTCGGCGGTTCCACCCGCATTCCTGCCATCCAAGAGTTGGTCAAACGGCTATTGGGCAAAGACCCCAACCAGAGTGTGAACCCCGATGAAGTCGTGGCGGTGGGTGCCGCTATTCAAGCTGGGGTACTGGCAGGGGAAGTGAAAGACATTCTTCTCCTCGATGTCACACCGCTGTCTTTGGGGGTGGAAACCCTTGGTGGCGTGATGACGAAAATTATTCCCCGCAACACCACGATCCCGACGAAAAAATCCGAGGTCTTCTCCACCGCCGTTGACGGTCAAACCAATGTGGAAATCCACGTCCTGCAAGGGGAGCGGGAAATGGCCGCCGACAACAAGAGCCTCGGTACCTTCCGTTTGGATGGCATTCCCCCCGCACCACGTGGCGTGCCCCAAATCGAAGTCACGTTTGATATTGATGCCAACGGTATCCTCAACGTGACCGCTCGCGACAAAGGCACCGGCAAACAGCAGTCCATTAGCATCACTGGCGCCTCAACGCTGCCTAAGGATGAAGTGGAACGCATGGTGCGCGAAGCGGAAATGAATGCTGCTGCCGATAAAGCCAAACGTGAGAAAATCGAGACCAAGAACCAGGCAGAGCAACTCTGCTATCAAGCGGAGAAACAGTTGAGTGAGTTGGGGGATAAAGTCTCCACCAGCGATAAAGACCGTCTCACCTCCCTCATTGCCAACCTACGCTCGGAAATCGGCACTGAAGCTGAGAAGAAACCCATTGAGTCGATTGACTTTGAACGGGTGAAATCACTGATGCAGGATCTGCAACAAACCCTCTATAGCGTCGGCTCCAGTGTCTATCAAAGTACTCAGTCCAGTGATGGAACTGGCTCCAGCAGCAGCGGTAGCAGTGGCGGTGATGACGAAGTGATTGACGCTGAGTTCTCAGAAACCAAATAGTTCCGCCCATTGGCAACTTTCTGCCAGAACAAGACTCCTCCTCCCCCTAGGTGAAAGCTTAGGGGGTTTCTCATTTTTGTGAGGTGGTATGGTCACAGTTTTTTCGATCACAGGCTTCTTGTGCTAGGGGAAAAATTCCGATAGAATAAAGTTTCTGTCCTTAATTTTTGTTGAGTGCTGAGACCACCCCTACCATTGAGGTAAGCATGGCCAAACGCCGCAATCCTAAGAAAGAAAAAGCTCTTCGTAACCAAGCCTATGCTCGCAAGTTTCGCAAGCGTTCTTCGGGTCGCTACAGCCGCCGCCTAAATACGGAGAATCGCCCAGAGACGAAAACCACCGAGACGGTTGAGGAAATGACGGACGCCTAGAGGGCAATCGGTGATTAAGCGCGCGTTGCCATGGCGAGAGTTCGGGGTTGCGTTTTTAACCGTTTTTTTGGCTGAATTTGCCGATAAAACTCAAATTGCTGTTTTTTTCATGGCTGCCCGCGCTGCCTCCCCTTGGTTGGTGTTTTTGGGAGCAGCTTTGGCCTTAGTAACCACCAGTTTGATTGGGGTATTGATTGGTCGCTGGTTGTCACAGTACCTCTCGGAACAGCGATTACAAACACTGACCGGCAGTAGTCTCTTGGCGATCGCCCTTTGGCTATTGTGGGATATGTTGCACCCAAGCCTTTGATCACTAAGAGAGCAGATCCCTATTTAGGTGAGTTCTTTTAGTTGACGATCTCCCCCTGCTAAAGTGAGGGGGTTAGCTTAGGAACTGTCTAAGTTTGTGAACCCCTGAGGAGACTGTGGAGAATGCCATCTCAAGTCATTGAACTGTGGTCATCGTTCGTTAGTATTGTCGATGCACCTTTGTTTCGGCTTGGGCGGGAAACGATTTCCCTGCGTTGGTTGTTTCAAGTGGTGCTGTTGCTCATCCTCGTTGCCATTTTGGCGCGCTTTTTCAAGGGGGTGCTGAAAAATCAACTCCTACCGCGCTTGGGCTTGGATCTAGGCAATCGCGAGGCCATTTCCACTGTGATTAGCGGTGCCGGAGGAGCACTAGGCTACATTATTGTTTTGCAAGCAGTGGGGATTAATCTCGATTCCCTAGCGGTGATTATCGGTGGCTTGGGGGTGGGGATTGGTTTTGGTTTGCAGGATGTCACCCGCAATCTCATCAGTGGCCTGACGCTCCTTATTGAGCGCAAAGTCCGTGTCGGCGACTTTGTGGAAATTGAAAACATCAGTGGCTACGTGCAGGAAGTCTCAATGCGGGCGACGGTGATTCAAACTTTTAACGGTTCAAATGTGGTAGTACCCAATACCTACCTTGCCGATAGTCCGGTGCTGAATTGGTACTATGAAACCCATCGCGGTCGTATTGATATTCCCATTGGGGTGGCCTATGGGACAGATCCAGTTTTGGTGACAGAAGTCTTGCTCAATATTGCGCATTCTGAACCAGATGTCCTCAGGGAGCCAGCCCCTCGAGTGATTTTCCGTGAATTTGGCGATTCGGCTCTTGAGTTTGAACTTTGGGTATGGACGGATGCCATTGAGCGGCGAGTGTTCATTAAGAGCAGTCTCAATTTCAAGATTGATTACTACTTTCGGCAGCACAATATCTCGATTCCTTTCCCGCAACGGGACATCTGGATCCGCAATGCGCCAGCCCTCTCTCCCCTCAGTGAGCCAGTGGAAACCGTAGGGATGCCCTTGGCACCGGCAACGCCCTCCTTAAAGTCGCTGCTTCAGCAGGTGAGCTATTTTCAGTGTATGAATGATTTGCAATTACGCTTTCTCATTGAATCGGGCTACCGCAAGCACTTGGCGGCAAAGGAAATTTTGTTCCGTGCTCAGGAGGCAATCAGTAACTTCTACATCGTATTGCAGGGGCAGATGGCGGCGGTCTATGAGGAGAATGGTGAACTCAAGCCAATGATGACGTTTAATCCGGGGGAGCACTTTGGTGAACTACCACTGATGCTGGGGGTCGCCTGCCCAGCAACGATGATGGCAATGACGGATACAGTCCTGTTTGTCCTACCACGGGAGGGATTTGAACAGTTGCTAAAAGAACACCCTTCCCTTGCTGATGATATTGCGGTGGCGATCGCCCGCCGTCAGGATGTGCTGGCGCAACATCAACAGGAGCTTCAGCAACTGAGTCGCCAAGAGCAGGATCAAAGTCAGCCCATTAACTGGATTCGCGATCGCCTGCAAAAACTCCTGAGTTGGTAAAGTGCTCAATCAGTGGCGTCCAGTGTAAATGCGTGCTCCAAGTATTGATGCAGCCGATAGGTACCTGCTTGGTATCGCACCAAGGCCACATCGAAGCGACAGGGATGATCCTGCCACTGGGGCTGACGTTCTAGGAAGGCTTGGGCGGCCAAAATGAGTTTGTGTTGCTTGCTAAGGGAAATCGCGCCAAGGCCATCATAATCCCAGTTGCGGGAACGGCGAGTTTTCACTTCGACAAAGAGCACCACGCCCCCCGGATCACAGGCAATAATATCCAGTTCACCCCAAGGGCAAGACCAGTTCTGAGCCAAAATTTGACACTGCTGGGTTTGTAGCCACGCGACAACTACCGCTTCCCCGCGATCGCCCACGTGGCGCATAGGCTCTAGGCTTCGATGGGTTCGAGATTAAACAAGTCTTGGAGGGTCTGCATAGCGCGTTGACGACTTTCTAAATCCCGCTGTGATTGCAGTTGCACGGTTGGATCATGGAGAATCTTGTTAATAATCGTGCGCGTCATTGCTTCAATGACCCCTTGGTGCTTATCACCAAACTCACTACCCAAGCGAGAAAGGGCTTTTTCCAGCTCTTGGGTACGGATCGCTTCCATTTTTTGGCGCAGACTGCGGATGGTGGGAATCGTTTCTAGGGCGTGCCACCAAGCCAAAAAGGTCTCTAATTCTTCTTCAAGGATACCCTCAGCCTCTTGAGCCAATTGGCGTCGCGCCTCTTGGTTTTGGGCGACAACTGCTTCGAGATCATCCACATTAAACAGTTGCACGGAGGCCAATTCCGTCACGTTGGCATGGACATTGCGGGGCACAGAAATATCAATGATTGATAGGGGGCGATCGCCGGTGAGCACCGACCCTAAATTCTCACGATCCAAGAGGGGTTGTGTCGCTGCTGTGCCCGTAAAGACCAAATCCATCGCTGCCACAATCGGCAGTAGATCCGTCATCGTAAAGAGTTCAAAGCGTACTTCGGGAAACTGCTGCGCCAGTTCCTGTGCCCGTTCCAAGGAGCGGTTGATAATGCTCATCTCCTTCACCCCTCGGGCAATCAGGTGTTGCACCACCAAGCGGGACATTTTGCCCGCACCGACAATAGCAATGCGGCAGTTCTGGAGATTTTGCAGCCGCAGGTCGGCGAGTTCCACCGCCGCTGAGCTAATGGAGACCGCTCCCGTCCCAATACTCGTTTCTGTGCGTACCCGTTTACCGGCAGCGATCGCCCCCGTAAAGAGGCGATTGAGAATAGACCCAATGGACTTGTACTGCTGCCCTAACTGATGACAGCGTTTCACTTGGGAGAGAATTTGCCCTTCACCAATCACCAAGCTATCTAGCCCCGAGGCCACCCGCATGAGATGCATCACCGCATCCTGATGCAGCAGGATAAAGAGGTAGGGACGCAGTTGGGGCAGGGGAATATGACTCCACTCACTGAGAAACTGATGCACTTCCCGCACGCCCACCTCAGTGTCACTGGTAACAATGTAAATTTCTAAGCGGTTACAGGTGCTAAGGATGGTCGCTTCCTGAATATGGGCGTAGCCGCATAGATGTTGCAGTGCCCGCTCCCGCACATCCTCTGGCACACTCAATTTTTCGCGCACATCCACAGGGGCGGTTTTGTGACTCAAGCCAATGACAGCAATATTCATAGGAATCGGTTGACGTTCGGCTGCAACTCCATCAATTGTTGTATCAGGATTCTTGAGCCTCCTTCACGCTTGTTTGCAAGTCTTTACTAAAGGAGGATTCTCCCTAACCGAGATTTCTGAGCCAGCCTCTCAGGTCTTCAAGGGTCGCAAAGTCAAGGAGTGCCTCTGCCAAAGTCTCAATCTGAGTGGGTGGGAGTTGGCGAATCGCTGCTTCAAGGTCAGCCGGTATATCCCCAAACCGTCGCCTGAGGAGCCGCAAAATGACAAGTGCTTCTCCCTGCTGTAGTCCCTGTTGTAATCCTTGTTGTAATCCCTCTTCTCGCGCCTCAGCATACACTTCTTGATAAAATCGCGTCCGCTTTAGTTCGTCAGTGGTAAACCCCAACATGGGCAGCACCTCCTCGCGACTTAGCTTGGTGAACTTGTAGAGCACAATGGTTGTGATCAACTCCATTATGACTTCTGGCCTTGGAACTGCCTCTATGCGAGTGCGCTCTGCCAGCATCCGCGCTGCTGTCGGCATTTCTGCTTCAGGTAACACCGTGAGCTGCATCAGGGCTAGGTTCAATGGCAAGGCCTGAAGTGAACCGAGTTCATTTAGATACACCCGACGCAGGCGATCGCTATTCACTAACAATTGATACGGCTCAAAAGACTCTTGTTCAGTTTGGCGATTGGGATAAATGACTACCGCTTGCCAATCAGAGAAGGTCTGGCGATACAGGCGCAAGTAGAGAAAGATTTCAGCAAAGAAGCGTTCATAGAAGGTCGTATCCCGCTGAAACTGAACCTCGCAAAAATAGACCGTTCCTGAGGGGTCAGGGGGTACGAAGACGCCGTCAATGCGAAAGGCGGTTTGTTTGAGTTCCACAGAGTCAAAGCGGTAACCCATGGGATGGTCTATTCCCAATAGGTCAAATAGCGTTTCGGGTAACTGCGCAAACAGTTGGTAAAAGAGAGAGTCACGATGCATTGAAAAAGGGGAGAACGGTTAGTCCCGCATCGGGGAACCTAAGCAAGGACATCTGAATAGGAGCGGTTAGGGGATTCTTGATAGACCTGGGTAATGGTGGCGGCTAGTCGTTGCATGCCAAGGGCAATTTCCTCATCACTAGCAGTGAGACTAATACGCAGGCACTCCTGTTTGTGGCGCCACGGCTCGGTCAAGCCGGGGAAAAAGGAACTGCCGGGAACGACAATCACCCCTGCTCGCTTCAGATGTTGATATAGTTCCCAATCTGTCATGGGTAAGTCCCGTAACCACAGCCACGCGAAAATCGCCCCCTCACCGCGATGCAAAAACCAAGGAAGGTCGTTCGGCAAAGCAGTTCGTAGGGTTTCTTCGAGAACTGTAAACTTGCGTTGATAGAAGGGACGAATGACATTGACGGATACTTCGGCTAGGGCACCATTGGCAATGGCTAATGCCGCGATCGCCTGACCGTAGCGCGAGGCATGAATACAGGCATTGGTTTGAAAGGCTTCAAGGACACTCAAAATCTCGCGATCGCCAATGGCAATCCCCACCCGTTCCCCCGGTAGTCCCGCCTTGGAGAGGCTGAGGCAGTGGACAATATTGCCGCCAAAAACGGGTGCCAGTTCCGTAAAGTTCAGACTGGGATAGGGGGGGCCATAGGCGGCATCAATCAACACTGGAACGCCATAGGGGACAGCGAGATCAGCAATTTGCCGCACCTCGACATCCGTGAGCACATTTCCCGTCGGATTGCAGGGGCGGGAGAAGATGACGCATCCAGTCGTCTCATCAATGTGGAGTTGTTGAAAGTCGGGACGATACTTAAAGGTGTGATCCGCTTCAAAAATCTCAAGGCGCGGACGATAGGCAACAACGGTATCAGGGGTGAGGCTGACGCCACCGTAGCCCGTATATTCTGGACTCAAAGGGAGAACGACTTTCTTTAATTCACCGTTGGCGCTAAAGCCCCCAAAAGCATTGGCGGCAAAGAAGTAGATGGCCTGACTACCGGGGGTGACGAGGACATTGCGCTCCGTCAGGTTCAAACCATAGCGGCGGTTAAAATCATCGACAACAGCAGCAATTAGCGGTTCATACCCTTGGCTTGTGCCGTAGCGGCAGACCACTTGGCCAAATTCTGGGCTGGCCATTAGCTCGTGGGTACAGTCACGCCACAGTTGCTCCACCTCTGGAACAATGAGGGGGTTACCTGCACTCAGGTTAATCAGGTCTTGACCGCGATTCAGGCGTAACGTCTCAATAATATCCTTCATGATTGCCCGAACTCCCGTCAGTTGGGACATTTGCTGGCCAATCTGGGAGAGTGCAGGATTCATAGGCAAAGGACATAGACAGTATTGGTTAGGATAGCATCTGCGCTTCTATTGAGGGACAGATAAAACTCATAGGCATCATCAATGCGGCTATTCAGTGGGTCACTGTAACATAACGTTAGAATAGGGCAAGAACTGTAAAGCATTCATGGCAGCGTTTATCCCTTTTGTTGGTAAACCTTCTTCCCCTTGGCGATCGCTCGTGATTGGGGTGATTGCTGCTGGTCTGATTGGCAGTGGTGGCCTACTGCTGTGGCGATCGCGCCAAACGCCCCTTGATCTAGATCGCTACACCGTACCCGTTCAAGACAGTCGCGATTTAGTTGCTCGCATCGCTGCCACTGGCAAAGTCGTCCCTGTACAAACCGTCAATATCAGTCCAAAACGGGCAGGTCTTCTCGCCGAACTCTACGTTGAGCAGGGCGATCAGGTTAAGGCGGGTCAAATCATCGCCCGTATGGACAACCGCGATGAGCAGGCGCAACTCGCCCAAGCCCAAGCCAACCTAGCTGATGCCATTGCCCGTCGCGATCGCGTGGTTGCCGGCAACCGTGCCGAGGAAATTGCCCAAGCCGAAGCCCAAGTACGAGCAGCCGCCACCCGTGCGCAATTGGCGCAAGAACGCCTGAAACGCAATGAATTGCTCGCGGCTGAGGGTGCGATTCCCCGCGATACCCTTGATGAACTAAAAGCGAATCGGGATAGCGCGATCGCCAACCTGAATGAAGCCCAAAAGCGCCTGCAACTATTACAGCGTGGCTCCCGCAGTGAAGAAATCCGCCAAGCAGAAGCAAGCGTCGCCGCTGCCCAAGCCCAAGTTGAAGCTGCCCGTGCTGCTTTTGAAGATACAGTGATTCGCGCTCCTTTTACGGGGATTATTACCCAGAAGTACGCCAATCCGGGAGCCTTTGTGACACCGACCACCACCGCCTCTGCCACGACCTCTGCCACTTCCACCTCAATTGTGGCGATCGCTGAGGGCTTAGAAATTCTTGCCGAAGTACCAGAAGTGGATATTGGCCAAGTGCTCGTGGGGCAACCCGTTGAAATCCGTGCCGATGCCTATCCAGGGGAAACCTTTGCAGGACGAGTGCGCTTAGTGGCACCTGAAGCGGTTGTGGAGCAAAATGTCACCTTCTTTCAGGTGCGGGTTTCCTTGGTGACAGGGCTAGAGAAGCTGCGTTCCGGAATGAATGTGGACTTAGATTTTCTGGGGCAAAAAATTAACAATGCCCTGCTGGTGCCGACGGTGGCCATTGCCGTTGAGCGCGGTCAAACCGGTGTTTATGTTGTGGGTGAAGACAATCAGCCAAAATTTCGCCCTGTCACCATTGGCAGTAGCTGGCAAGATCAAACCCAGATTATCAGCGGTGTCAGTGTCGGTGAGCGCGTCTTTATTGATTTTCCTGAGCGGTTGCGGCCAAAACAAGACTAGTTATGGGTTTGCATCACGTTTCCATCCGCACAGCCAATATTCAGCGGGCGATCGCCTTCTATGAGTGCCTAGGCTTCACAATGGATGTCCGCTTTACCACGGGCTATACCCTTGCCTGTTGGCTCAAGGGCTGGCACACCCGCCTCGAACTTCTGCAAGTCCCTGAACCCCAGCCACCTGCCGATCCTTTTCACGATGAGCACTACGTCGGCTACTACCATCTTTCCTTTGATCTTAGTGACCATCCTGACCCCCTCGAGACGTGGCTCAATCAGGTGGGAGAAACATTAAAGGCACAGCGTTTACCCTTTGAGCTATTGCTGAAGCCCACCCAGCAAGTGATTGGGGCGCACCTTTATCATGTCGCCTTTATGCGTGACTGCGATGGCTTGCCCCTTGAATTTTTGCAGTGTCTGGGTTCCTGCTGAGGCCTAAACGCCGATAAAATAAGGGGGGTGAGAGATTTTTGGGTCGTAGATAGGCATGCAACTGCAAACGGTTACCACAGCTATTCCCGACTGGTCGGGGGATTTATTGGCGATCGCTGTCTTTCAAACGGAAGGCACCCTCACCCTCACCGACCCCTACACGACCCTTGATCAACGCCTCAATGGCCTCTTACAGGAACTGATCAACGAAGGGGAATTTCAAGGCAAATCCGGTACCTCCCTGCTCGTGCGTCTATTGCCCAACTTCCCCATTAAAAAGCTTCTCCTTGTGGGCTTAGGGAATCGCGATGACTTTAACCTAGAGACCCTGCGCCGCACTGCTGCGACCATTGCCCGTACGGCTCGCCGTGAACGCGCAAAAACATTAGGCATGACACTGCCCCACGAGACTTTAGAAGCGGCAGATGCTGCCCAAGCCATTGCTGAAGGGGTTCTCCTTGCCCTCCACAGTGATGTGCGTTTTAAGTCGGATCCTGAAGCTCGTAAACTCCTGCCCTATCCAGAATCTGTGAGCCTGTTGGGCTTAGGGGAGCAAACAGCGGCCTTGACCCGTGCCCAGCAGATTTGTGATGGGGTGATTTTGGCTCGTGAACTGGTGAATGCCCCAGCGAATGAAGTGACACCTGTGACCCTGGCGGAAACGGCTCAGCAATTGGCAGCTACCTACGGCCTGACGGCAAAAATTTTGGAGCGCGATGAATGTGCCGCCTTGGGTATGGGGGCCTTTTTGGGGGTGGCTCAGGCGTCTGATCTACCGCCGAAATTTATTCACCTCACCTACACTCCCCCCGGCAATGTCCAGAAGAAAATTGCCCTCGTTGGCAAAGGGTTAACGTTTGATTCTGGTGGCCTCAACCTCAAGACCCAAGGGGGCATTGAAACCATGAAGATGGACATGGGGGGAGCCGCAGCCGTTTTGGGAACGGCCAAGGTCATTGGTCAACTCAAGCCCGCTGGCATTGAAGTTCACTTTATTATCGCCGCCACCGAAAACATGATCAGTGGCCATGCCATGCATCCCGGAGATATTCTCACCGCCTCCAACGGTAAAACCATCGAGGTCAACAACACCGATGCTGAAGGCCGCCTCACCCTTGCCGATGCCCTTGTCTATGCTGAAAAACTAGGCGTAGATGCCATTGTTGATTTGGCAACGCTGACAGGTGCCTGTATTGTTGCCTTAGGGGATAATATTGCCGGTCTTTGGAGCAATAATTCAGAATTGGCGCAAGCCCTGCAAAAGGCCAGCGATCGCTCCGGTGAGAAATTCTGGCAAATGCCCCTTGAGAATAAATACTTTGAGGGTATGAAGTCCCAAGTGGCCGATATGAAAAACACGGGTCCGCGATCGGCGGGATCAATCACTGCTGCCCTATTTCTTCAGCAATTTGTCGATCACACCCCTTGGGCACACCTTGATATTGCTGGCCCAGTCTGGACGGAAAAAGAGGATGGCTACAATAATCCCTGTGGGACGGGTTACCCTGTGCGCACCTTGGTAGAGTGGTTATGCAGTCTCAGCTCCTAAAACTGGTCAACGTTGGTTGTGGTCAGACCTTCCACCCTGAGTGGCTAAACTTTGATGTAGTACCAACCGCTGCGGGGGTAAGACGTTGGGATCTTCGTCGCGGCTTGCCTTTTGCAGAAGGGGAAGTTGATGCTATTTATTCTTCTCATGTTCTTGAACACTTGAATTACAACGAGGCAAAAAGATTCATCGGCGAGTCTTGGCGAATTCTCAAACCCGGTGGCATTTTGCGCATTGTTGTTCCCGACCTAGAGCAAACAACCCGTGCTTACCTAGCTGAGCTAGATGCTTTGCGAGAGGGCAAGCAAACAGACAGTGCTAACTATGACTGGCTAAAACTGGAGCTTTTAGATCAACTTGTCCGCCATCATAGTGGTGGGGCAATGGCAACATATCTTCTGAATCCAAACATCCCAAATCCTGACTTTGTGCGCTCTCGCATCGGCCAAGAGGCTGAAAATTTCTTCAAAATAGCCCAACAACCACAAACAACTAAGATATTTCTCAAGAAAATATTGAGGCCACTACGTTATCCCCGTGAGTTACTCGCGAAAATTTTAATCTGGCCAATTCTTGGAAAACGAGGCGTAGATGCTCTTAATGTAGGACTGTTTCGCCTGAGTGGTGAAGCTCACTTATGGATGTACGACAGCTACTCTCTCAAGGTCTTGATTGAAGCTTGTGGTTTTCAAGACTGTCGTGCCGTCTCTGCTTTTGAGAGTCGTATTCCAGAATTTTCCCGTTACAACTTAGATGTGGTTGACGGCCAAGTGCGCAAGCCTGATTCTCTGTTTATGGAAGCTGTAAAGCCTGTCAGTAGCTAAGGAGTTCGACAAGCACCCCCATTCATGCGATCGCCCCAGCGGTTAGTTGTCTCACCCTCACAAATTCAAGACCAACAGGTGTGGCTCACTCCTGAGCAAGTCCACTATCTCCGCCATGTCCTGCGCTTAAAAGATAACGATGTCATCTCGATTCTGGATGGCCAAGGCCAGCGATGGCGAGGCAGGCTTGGTGTGAATGGGCAGACTGTCGCATTATTGGAAACTGAAAAGCAAGAGACGGAGCTAAGTGTAGAAATTATTCTCTGTCTCGCTCTGCTGAAGGCGGCAAACTTTGAGCAAGTGCTGCAACAGGCAACGGAATTGGGGGTCAAGCGTATCATTCCGATTCAAACGGCGCGATCGCTCCTTCAACCCAGTGCCAATAAATACCAGCGTTGGCAGCGCATTCTCCAAGAGGCCGCCGAGCAAAGTGAGCGCCTTTATGTGCCCACCCTCAGTGATCCCCTCTCCGTTGCCGAAATGATCAGCCTCACCCCCAAGGGCTACATTGCCAGTTTGAGTGCCTCACAGCTCCTGTGGGATTGCTTGCCCCAGATGGATTTATCTCAGCCGATTTATCTGGCGATCGGGCCAGAGGGGGGATGGACAGCCTCAGAAGTGGAGCAGGTCTTGGCCGCTGGTTGGCAGGCATTTTCCTTGGGGCAGCGTACCCTGAGAGCCGTCACTGCCGCGATCGCCAGCCTGACCTTAGTGAGCCATTACACTGAGAGGCACTGCGCAACGGCACAACAGCATTGACAACGCGACGGCTACCTCGATACACTAGAAGTTCGGTGAAATTAACGTAAGCAGCAATGCCCACCATCCAGCAACTGATCCGCCAAGAGCGGGAACTGTTGAAAAAGAAAACAAAATCTCCTGCCCTCAAAAGCTGCCCCCAACGGCGTGGGGTATGCACACGGGTCTATACCACAACCCCCAAAAAGCCCAATTCTGCCCTGCGCAAAGTGGCACGGGTACGCTTAACCTCTGGCTTTGAGGTCACCGCCTATATTCCGGGAATTGGCCACAATTTGCAGGAGCACTCTGTGGTGATGATTCGCGGCGGTCGGGTTAAAGATTTGCCCGGTGTCCGCTACCACATTATCCGTGGCACGCTGGATACCGCTGGTGTCAAAGACCGTAAACAAGGTCGCTCCAAATATGGTGCCAAGCGTCCCAAACCCGGTGAGGCTGCTGCTACCGGCAAGAAAAAATAATTTCCGTTCTCTTATCTCCTTGAGTCCACCCTTGAAACCCTAAACTTCACTAGAGCAAACAGCAAACACCTATGTCTCGTCGCACTCGCGCTCAAAAACGGCCTACTGCCCCTGATCCGGTCTATAACAACGTGCTGGTGAATATGTTGATCCAGCGGATTATGCTCAATGGCAAAAAATCCCTTGCCAGCCGCATTGTCTATGACGCGATGAAAACCGTACAGGAGCGCACCGGCGAGGATGCTCTGCAAATTTTTGAGCGTGCAGTGAAAAATGCAACGCCCCTAGTGGAAGTGAAAGCCCGCCGTGTGGGGGGTGCCACCTACCAAGTGCCCATGGAAGTTCGTCCCGACCGCGGGGTCGCCTTGGCTTTGCGCTGGTTAGTGCAATTTTCCCGCAAACGCGCCGGTCGTTCGATGTCCGCCAAGCTGGCCAATGAATTGATGGATGCCGCCAACGAAACCGGCAGCACCATTCGTAAACGGGAAGAAACCCACAAGATGGCAGAAGCCAACAAGGCCTTTGCCCACTATCGCTATTAAACCGTCACACGGTTCAAGAGTTGGATACAATTATTTAAGAATTCTAACGTAATGCAACAAACAAGGAGGTAGCTGTGGCACGGACGACCCCGCTAGAGCGAGTGCGAAACATCGGGATTGCCGCTCACATTGATGCGGGTAAAACAACCACAACTGAACGTATTCTTTTCTATTCCGGTGTGGTGCACAAAATTGGCGAAGTGCACGAGGGTACCACGGTTACCGACTGGATGGAACAGGAGCGGGAGCGGGGCATCACCATTACAGCCGCCGCCATTAGCACCTCTTGGAAAGACCACCAGATCAACATTATTGACACCCCCGGCCACGTGGACTTCACGATTGAGGTGGAGCGCTCCATGCGGGTTCTTGATGGGGTAATTGCCGTATTCTGCTCCGTCGGTGGTGTGCAACCGCAATCAGAAACTGTGTGGCGGCAAGCCGATCGCTACAGCGTCCCGCGCATCGTCTTTGTCAACAAGATGGATCGCACTGGGGCAAACTTCTACAAAGTCTATGACCAGATTCGCGATCGCCTGCGGGCGAATGCCGTGCCGATTCAGTTGCCCATTGGTGCTGAAGATCAGTTCAAAGGCATCGTTGATCTAGTGCGGATGCGCGCCAAAATCTACAAAGACGACCTTGGCAAGGAAATCGAAGATACCGAAATTCCTGCCGAGATGACTGAACTGGCGGAAGAGTATCGCACCAAGCTCATCGAGGCGGTTGCCGAAACCGATGATGCCCTCATGGAAAAATACTTTGAGGGGGAAGAACTCACAGAAGAGGAAATCCGTGCCGCCCTACGCAAAGGGACGATCGCTGGCACCATTGTGCCGATGCTTTGCGGCTCCGCCTTCAAAAACAAAGGCGTGCAATTGCTCCTTGATGCCGTGGTGGACTACCTGCCAGCACCCATTGACATTCCAGCGATTAAAGGTCATCTGCCCGATGGCACAGAGGTGGAGCGGGCTGCCGACGACGATCAGCCCCTAGCGGCACTGGCCTTCAAAATCATGTCGGATCCCTATGGCCGCCTGACCTTCGTGCGTGTCTATTCCGGGGTTCTTAAAAAAGGCAGCTATGTGCTCAATGCCACCAAGGGCAAGAAAGAGCGCATTTCGCGTCTGATTGTGCTCAAAGCCGATGAGCGGATTGAGGTGGATGAACTGCGAGCCGGCGATTTAGGAGCTGCCTTGGGTCTGAAGGAAACCTTCACGGGGGATACCCTCTGCGATGAAAGCTCGCCCGTGATCCTTGAATCGCTGTACATTCCAGAGCCAGTGATTTCCGTGGCTGTGGAACCCAAAACCAAGCAGGACATGGAAAAACTCTCCAAAGCCCTGCAAGCCCTCTCTGAGGAAGACCCCACCTTCCGCGTCAGCGTTGATCCTGAAACCAACCAAACCGTGATTGCGGGCATGGGGGAACTGCACCTTGAGATCCTTGTGGATCGGATGCAGCGGGAGTTCAAAGTGGAAGCCAATATTGGCCAACCCCAAGTGGCCTACCGCGAAACGATTCGCAAACCTGTCCGTGCCGAAGGCAAGTTTATCCGTCAAAGTGGCGGTAAAGGCCAGTATGGTCACGTTGTGATTGAAGTAGAGCCTGCTGAACCCGGTACTGGGTTTGAATTTGTCTCCAAAATTGTTGGTGGTGTCGTACCCAAAGAGTACATTCCACCCGCTGAGCAGGGGATGAAGGAAGCCTGTGAATCGGGGATTTTGGCAGGGTACCCAGTGATTGACCTCAAAGTCACACTAGTGGATGGCTCCTACCACGAGGTTGACTCCTCAGAGATGGCCTTCAAAATTGCTGGCTCCATGGCCATTAAAGAGGCAGTGATGAAAGCCAATCCAGTGCTGCTGGAGCCAATGATGAAGGTCGAGGTCGAGGTTCCAGAAGAATTCCTTGGGACAGTGATGGGAGACCTAATTTCCCGTCGCGGTCAAATTGAGGGACAAACCGTGGAAAATGGCATTGCCAAAGTAACGGCAAAAGTCCCTCTCGAACGGATGTTTGGTTATGCCACTGACATTCGCTCGAATACCCAAGGTCGGGGAATTTTCTCGATGGAATTTAGCCATTACGAGGAAGTCCCCCGTAATGTGGCTGAGGCGATCATTGCCAAAAATAAAGGGAACGCATAGTCTATACGAGGAACAACATGGCACGCGCTAAATTTGAACGAACCAAACCCCACGTTAACATTGGTACGATTGGTCACGTTGACCACGGTAAAACCACACTGACCGCAGCCATTACCATGACACTGGCTGCCCAAGGGAAAGCTCAGGCTCGCAAATACGATGAAATTGATGCTGCCCCTGAGGAAAAAGCCCGTGGGATTACCATCAACACGGCTCACGTGGAGTATGAGACTGAAAAACGTCACTATGCCCACGTGGATTGCCCCGGCCACGCTGACTATGTGAAAAACATGATCACCGGTGCCGCCCAAATGGACGGTGCCATTCTCGTGGTGGCCGCTACCGATGGTGCAATGCCCCAAACCAAAGAGCACATTCTCTTGGCTCGTCAGGTGGGGGTGCCCAGCATCGTTGTCTTCCTGAACAAAGTGGATATGGTGGACGACGAAGAACTGCTGGAGCTGGTGGAACTGGAACTGCGGGAACTCCTCAATGAGTACGAATTCCCCGGTGACGAAGTGCCCATTATCCGTGGTTCGGGTCTGAAAGCCCTTGAAGCCATGACCGCCAACCCGAAAACCCAACGCGGTGAAAATGAGTGGGTGGATAAAATCTACGAGCTAATGGATGCGGTGGATAACTACATTCCCACCCCTGAGCGGGATGTGGACAAGCCCTTCCTGATGGCTGTAGAAGACGTGTTCTCCATCACCGGTCGGGGTACGGTGGCCACGGGTCGGATTGAGCGGGGTCGCATTAAACTCAACGAAACCGTTGAACTCGTAGGTCTGCGGGAAACTCGCACAACCACGGTTACCGGTATTGAAATGTTCAAGAAGAGCCTCGAAGAGGGGATTGCCGGTGACAACGCTGGTCTGCTCCTGCGCGGTCTGAAAAAAGAGGATGTGGAACGGGGAATGGTGATTGCTAAACCCGGCTCCATCACGCCCCACACCCAATTTGAGGGTGAAGTGTACGTGCTCACTGAAAAAGAGGGTGGCCGTAAAACCCCCTTCTTTGCGGGTTACCGTCCGCAGTTCTATGTGCGTACCACCGATGTGACGGGTACGATTACTTCCTTCACCGCTGATGATGGTAGCGCTGCTGAAATGGTGATGCCCGGTGACCGGATCAAAATGACCGTGGAACTGATCCAGCCCATTGCCATTGAGCAGGGGATGCGCTTTGCCATCCGTGAAGGTGGCCGGACGATTGGTGCGGGCGTTGTCTCCAAAATCCTGAAGTAGTTGATCTTATGGCCGCTAGCCTTTCTGTGGTGTTGGCGGCCTTTTTTTGTCTGAATTTTGTCGGATTGTCTCTGAACCTTGACAAGTAAGGAAGATTCCTATGGCTGCTTTACAACAGAAAATTCGTATTCGCCTTAAGGCCTTTGATCATCGCTTGCTCGATACTTCCTGCGATCGCATTGTCGATACCGCGAAAAGAACCGGCGCTTCCCCTGTGGGGCCGATTCCCCTACCCACTCGCCGTCGCATCTATTGCGTCCTGCGATCGCCCCACGTGGACAAGGACTCGCGGGAGCATTTTGAAACCCGTACCCACCGTCGCATACTTGACATTTACCAACCTTCACCGAAAACGATTGATGCGCTGATGAAGTTGGACTTGCCGGCGGGCGTAGATATTGAAGTGAAATTGTAAGCGTCGCCAAAGTTCACTACACTGAGGGGTATGACGCATACAATCATTCATCCTTCCCCCTCTGAGTCTTCTCTTCAGCCCCCTGCCATGGCCTATCGGATTAACTGCCAGCAGGGGCATACGCATCTTTTATGGGTAACGCTGCGGCTCACGGCACCGCAAACCGATGTCCTTGATCTGCACTTACCGGTGTGGACGCCCGGCTCTTACCTCGTGCGCGAATATGCGCGGCATCTTCAGGATTTTACGGTAACAGCCGCCGATGGCACCCCCCTTGAGTGGTGGAAGTGTGCCAAGAACCAGTGGCAGGTGGCCTGCACGCCCGGTCTAGAACTTGAAGTGCGCTATGCCATCTATGCCCATGAACTCTCGGTACGCACAAACCACTTTGATGGCAGCCATGCCTATTTCAATCCCGCAGCGGTGTGCCTTTATGTGCCAGAGTATCGTGACCAGCCCTTGACGGTCACCATTGAAGCGCCCCCCGATTGGCGGGTGACCACTCCCCTTGAACCCTTGGGTGAGGATGGCTACACCTTTTGGGCGGCAAATTACGATCTGCTGGTGGATAGCCCCTTTGAGGTGGGCACCCATGCTCTTTACACCTTTGAGGTGGCGGGGAAACCCCATGAATTGGCGGTGTGGGGCAAGGGGAATTTTGATCCCAAGCGGGCGATCGCCGATATGCAGCGGATCATTGCCACCGAGGCAAGTCTGTTTGGTGGTTTGCCCTACGATCGCTATGTCTTTATTTTGCACCTGACCCACAAGGGCTACGGCGGCTTGGAGCATCTGAATAGTTGCTCGTTGATCTTCCATCGTTTTGGCTTTCAGCAACCGGAGCAGTATCGCCGCTTTCTCTGCTTAGTCGCCCATGAGTTTTTTCATCTCTGGAATGTCAAGCGGATTCGTCCCCAAGCCTTCGAGGTCTTTGACTACGACAGTGAGAATTACACGACCAGCCTCTGGTTTGCAGAGGGGGTGACCAGTTATTTCGACCAACTGATTCCGCTATGGGCAGGATGCTTTGATGCAGAGGCCTATCTCAAACTACTGAGCGAAAGCCTCAATCGCTACCTACATACGCCCGGTCGCTGGGTGCAATCCCTGAGTGCCGCTAGTTTTGATGCTTGGATTAAGCTCTACCGCCCTGACGAAAATAGCATCAATTCCCAGATGTCCTACTACCTCAAAGGGGAGTTGGTGGCACTGCTATTGGATTTGCGGATTCGCCTTAATTTTAATCACCAGCGATCGCTCCTCGATGTCCTGCGGCGGTTGTGGCAGCAGTATTGTGAGACGGGTCAGGGCTACACCCCTGATGAGCTGTGGGAAACAATTGAAACCGTTGCCGATGAAAACCTTGGCACATGGCGCGAGCAATTCATTGAAGGAACCATAGAACTTCCCCTTCAGGAGTGGTTGGCTAAAGTGGGTTTGGAACTGGTGCCCCAAGACGCGCTGCCCTATACGGGACTTCAGTTCAAGCAGGAACATGGTTCTCTGCAAATCAAGGCAGTGCTGCGGGACTCCCCCGCTGAACAGGCAGGCTTGGTGGCTGGGGATGAAATCATTGCTCTCAATGGTTGGCGCGTCAAGGCAGAGGACTGGTCAGAGCGACTGCGGGAATATCCAGTGGGAGAGACAATTCACCTGACATGGTTCCATGATCAGCAATTGCACACTGGAGCGTTGATTTTAGGGCAACCCCAACCCCACTATCGGTTGCAGTGTCGCGCCGATGCCCCACCGAGCCAGCGGGCACATTTAGAAGCTTGGTTGGGAGCCACAGCGGCGCAGCTTTAGGGGAGGTGGCAGAATGCTTCAGCCCTTGATTCAGGATCGCGATCGCTTGGAACAGGTTCTGCGGCAACTGCCCTTGGCACCGGGGGTCTATTTCCTGAAGGACAAGACGGATCAAATTCTCTACATTGGCAAATCCAAACGCCTGCGATCGCGGGTGCGCTCCTATTTTCGTGAGCCAGCCCAACTGGGACCGCGCCTTGAATTAATGGTCTATCAGGTGGCGGACATTGAATTCATCGTCACCGATACGGAGGCCGAGGCCCTTGCCCTCGAAGCCAATTTAATCAAGCAGCATCAGCCCCACTTCAACGTTCTCCTCAAGGATGACAAGAAATATCCCTACGTCTGTATTACGTGGTCAGAACCCTACCCCCGCATTTTCATTACCCGCAAACGCCAATTCGGTAATGTCGGTGATACTGGCAGTGATTCCCCCAAGGATCGCTACTATGGCCCCTATGTGGATAGCTTTCGCCTGCGCCAAACCCTTGCCCTTGTGAAGCGGCTTTTTCCGCTGCGGCAACGTCCCCGCCCCCTCTTTAAGGATCGCCCTTGCCTCAACTACGACATTGGTCGCTGTCCGGGAGTCTGTCAAGCCCTGATTTCACCGCAGGAGTATCGGCAAACATTGCACAAGGTGGCGATGATTTTTCAGGGGCGCACGGGGGAACTGGTGGCGCAGTTGCAGGCACAAATGGCGCAAGCGGCGGCGGATCTGAATTTTGAACTGGCGGCACGACTGCGGGATCAAATTCGCGGCCTTGAGCATTTAGGGGTGGATCAAAAGGTGTCCTTGCCCGATGATACGGTGTCACGGGATGCCATTGCCCTTGCCCTCGGCGATCGCCATGCAGCCATTCAACTCTTTCAAATTCGCGCTGGTCGCTTGGTGGGACGTTTGGCCTTTGTCGCCGATGCCCAAAGTGGCAGTGTGGGCACGATTTTGCAACGGGTGCTCGAAGAACACTATGCCCAAGTGGACGATGTAGAAATTCCCAGTGAAATTTTGCTGCAACATCCCCTACCCGAGGCGGATCTGCTGCGCACATACTTGAGCGAAAAGAAAGGGCGCGCCGTTACCCTCACTGTCCCCCAGCGGCAGGCAAAGGCCGAACTGATTGCCATGGTGCAACGAAATGCCGAACTGGAACTCGCACGCATTCAACAGGCCAGCGATCGCACCCAAACGGCTCTTGAAGATTTAGCCCAACTCCTTGGCCTTGACACCCTTCCCCATCGCATTGAAGGCTACGACATTTCCCACATTCAAGGGTCTGACGCGGTGGCCTCACGGGTTGTCTTTATTGATGGCTTGCCCGCCAAGCAACACTATCGCCACTACAACATCCGCAACCCCGCGGTCAAGCTTGGCCACTCCGACGACTTCGCCAGTCTTGCCGAGATTCTCCGCCGCCGCTTTGCCCCCTACCTTGAGGGCAAGGGTGACCCTCTAGAGGCTGATGACTGGCCTGATGTGATCCTCATTGATGGCGGCAAGGGGCAACTGTCCGCCGTGGTTCAGGTCTTGGAGCCACTCCTAGGCGATCTCACCCTGCTCAGCTTGGCCAAACAGCGGGAGGAGATTTTCCTACCCCACCACCGCCAGCCTCTGCCGACTGATCCAGAGCAACCGGGGGTGCAATTGCTACGCCGCGTCCGCGATGAGGCGCACCGCTTTGCCTTGAACTTCCACCGTCAAAAACGTGCCCAACGCCAACGGCGATCGCACCTTGACCAAATTCCCGGCTTGGGCTATCAACGCCAAAAGGAACTCCTTGCCACCTTTCGCTCCATTGACTATATCCGCATGGCCACGCCCGAACAGTTGGCGCAGGTGCATGGGGTTGGCCCTCGTCTAGCGGAAAAAATTTACCGCTATTTTCATGCTGATACCGATTAGCAAAAAGGTACCCGTTTTCCAAAAAAGAGGGCGATCGCTGTCTATTTCAAAAGCGGGTAACGCGATTCGAACGCGCGACATCAACCTTGGCAAGGTTGCGCTCTACCACTGAGCTATACCCGCAACAGATTTTTAATTTAGAAAATCAGGGGGTGCATTGTCAAGCCCCAGACATTTCAGCAGCCCCCCGGACCACAAAAGCTGTGGGCGTACAGCACCTCGGCATCGTAGATGTAGGCAATGCCTGCATAGTCGTTGAAAAACTCGACTGCCACCCGATCCACAATTTTTTCCGCCATTTCTCGCGTCTGGGTGAGTACCTCAAACTTGATATTGGCTTGGGTATCGGAAACGCTGGGTTGACCGGAGGAGCGCACATTGCGACTCCCTTTGCCGCCGGTTTCCATCACAGTGTAGCCAGTCGCCCCGGCCTCATCTATGATTTGGGCAATTTTTTTCAAGAGAATCTTCTCGGTCACAATCACGAGCTTCTTTGCTGGCTTGGCCATTCTGTTTACCTCCTTGAGTGAAATTCGCACCTCTGGTTCACTAGTTGCCACCCATGATTGCTTGGGCAAGGCCAAGGTAAAGCGGAATTCCTAGGCCAATGGCAATGGGAGTCCCGATCGCGGTGGAAGCACCAATATAGGCGGAAGGGTTGGCGGAGGGAATACCTGCCCGTAATGTTGGCGGCCCAGAAATATCGGAACTAGAGCAGGCAATCACGGCTAGAATCACCACACCCCCAAGGCTAAAGCCAGTGAGATAGTGGGCAATCATTCCCAAACCAAAGGCAATCAGGCCATGCACCAGCGGTGCTACGACGGCATAGACCACATACCACTGAGCCACTTTGCGCAACTCACCCAAGCGTGACCAAGCTTCCATCCCCATAACGAGCATCAACACCGAGAGTAAACCGCGAAACAGAGGGTTGTAAAAACTCTCATAGACGCTGTCGGGACGGGTAAAGATGCCCAAGGCAACACCCAGCAGGAGTGCCGAAAGGGCTGCCCCTTGCAGACTCTCTTTGACAATCGGCCAGATTCTAACTCGCTTGCTTGGTTGACTGCGGTACTCACTGGGGTACTCACTGGTACTACTGGCATAACCTGTGGCGCTCCCTGCACCCGCATAGGCACCAACGGCACTGAGGGAAGCCGGCGCCTTTTTCTCCTGTTTTTTCTTGAGGTAAATGCTGGCAACGACAATGGCTGTCACCAGAGCCGGAATATCCATGAAGGGATATAGTGCGGCTGCCCAAGGTTCATAGCTAATTTTCTGCGCCTCCAGAGCCGTCAGCGCTGCTGCCATGGTCGAACCACTCACAGCCCCAAATAAGCCTGCAGTGGCGATCGCGTCAACGGTTTTGACCTTCGGCAGCTTTGCTAAGGTATAACGGCCAATAAATACAATGAGAATCCCCATCACCACAGCAAAGAGTGCTGGCAAGAGCATCTCCTGTAGGTTGGAACTGCGAATCGCAATGCCACCGCTGAGACCCACTTTCATGAGCAACATAAAAATAATGAACTTATAGATGGCATCGGGAATCTGAAGTTGACTGCCCAGCGCCGCAATGACCATGCCCCCCAGCAAAAAACCAAGGGTGGGGGACTGTAACTGCTTGACAAAATCCTGTAAAAACTGACTGAGAAAATCCACAGTACTATTCCTCCTTAATTATCAGGGGCTATCCATGGGGCTGTAGACGTTGAAGTTGATAGAAGACTATTGGGCGATCGCCACCGTTGCAGCCGTCGGTCAACAGCGCAAACATAGCCTCTTATCTATTCAAACTTTTTGATTTGCTTGACTTAGTCTATAGCAAATTCTTCAGCAAAACACACATTTAATAAACATTACTTTTAAATAGATTAAATAAGCCCAGCTTATAGAATGACTTTGGGGAGATCGCGACGCTGTCAATGGCTTCTTGGCGCGTACATGATAATCAGCGTTCCTAGGAGGGCAACCGCGGCACCGAGCAGATCAAACTTATCGGGGCGCACCTTATCAATTCCCCAACCCCAGAACAGAGCCACCAGCAGGAAAATGCCACTATAGGCAGCCTGAACACGACCGAAATGCGCCGGTTGCAGCGTTGGGACCATGCCATACATGAAAAGGACGATCGCCCCCGCTACGGCATACCAAATGCTTTTATGCTCCCGTAGCCACAGCCAGACAAGATAGGCTCCCCCCAGCTCGAGGAGGCCTGTGATCAGAAAGTAAAGTAGGGATTTTGCAACTTTCACCATCACCGCAGTGCTTGCTATACACTGGAAACGACATTGGGCTGACGCCAGCATATGACCATTCAGTTGACGATTCGCCGCCAAGCACCCAACAAGAGCGCCTATTGGCAAACCTTTGAACTAGAGATTGATCCTTCCCTGACGATCCTTGATGCCCTCATTCAAATCAAGGGATACCAAGATGGTAGTCTTAGCTTTCGCAAAAATTGTCGAAACACCATCTGCGGCAGTTGTGCGATGACGATTAATGGTCGTTCTGCCCTTGCCTGCCAGCAAAGTATTCATGCCGAGTTAGCCAATAGTCCTGTTCCCAACCAAATTGCGATCGCCCCCTTGGGGAATTTGCCTGTCCTCAAAGATCTTGTCGTGGACATGAGCGATTTTTGGCAAAAACTTTCAGCCGTCAATCCTTATGTGAGTACAGCGGCACGACAAGTGCCTGAGCGGGAGTTTCTCCAATCCCCCAGCGATCGCGCCAAACTCAATGCTGCGGGTAACTGTATTCTCTGCGGTGCCTGCTACGGTGCCTGCAATGCCGTGGAAGTCAATCCCAACTTTGTCGGTCCCCATGCCCTTGCCAAAGCGGCTCGCCTTGTGGCCGATACCCGTGATCGCGAAACTGACCAACGCCTAGACCAATACAACACTGCCACCAGTGGCGTCTGGGGCTGTACCCGTTGTTTTAATTGCAATACAGTGTGTCCCGTGGGCGTGCAACCCCTCGATCGCATTAGTGAGATCAAGCAGGCGATTCTAGCCCGCTCAACAACAGCAACCCGCAATCAAGACCGTCCTTTGCGCCATCGGCAAGTGCTCTTGGAACTAGTGAAAGACGGTGGCTGGGTGGATGAGCGGCAATTTGGCCTACGGGTGGTGGGCAATCGCTTTCGAGATGTCGGCGGGGTTGTCAGCCTTGCCCCCTTAGGCTGGCGGTTATTGCGGCGCGGCAAGTTTCCCCTGCGATTTGAAAAGTCTGCCGGTCAAGCCCAAATTAAGGCAGTGATCACCGCCCTACAGCAGAAACAGCCCTCTTTATAAAATGTTGAGTACAAAGTGAAGGCTCTATGCCAAGCTAAAGAAGTTGTTTTGCATTCCTAACGCCATGAGTGAACCGACGCCCGATGATTTGACCCCGCAATTTGGTTGGTCGCGCTATGCGGAGCTGATCAATGGTCGCTTTGCCATGATTGGCTTTATTGCCCTGCTGGTGCTCGAGTGGGTGACTGGCCAAGATTTCTTTACGTGGGTGGGCTTGCGATAGGTTGTGACGGCAACACTGCGCTTAGAGGGAGTCACACGCCGATTTGCACCGGGGGTGGGGATTGGCCCTCTGTCTTTGACGGTACCCGCAGGGGAGCTTTGGGTGATTGTCGGGCCTTCCGGCTGTGGTAAATCCACCCTATTGCGGCTCATTGCTGGCTTGGAGCAACCCACCAGTGGTGAAATTTATATTGGGGAGACCTGTGTCAATGGCCGCAGTGGGCGCGATCGCGATGTGGCAATGGTCTTTCAGAACTATGCCCTCTATCCCCACATGACCGTAGCCGAAAACCTTGGCTTTGGTCTGAAAATGCGCGGTGTTGATCCGGCCACACGGCAGCAACGGGTGCTCCAAGTGGCTAAGCTACTGGGGATTGAGTCCCTGCTGCAGCGCAAACCGCGTCAACTCTCCGGTGGTCAGCAACAGCGGGTGGCCTTGGGAAGGGCCTTGGCGCGATCGCCCCAAGTGTTTCTCCTCGATGAACCCCTCTCCAACCTTGATGCCCAATTGCGGGAGCAAACCCGTGCTGAACTGAAACAATTGCATCAACAACTGGGCATTACCACCCTCTATGTCACCCACGATCAAGTGGAGGCCATGACCCTTGGCGATCGCATCGTGGTGCTGGATCGTGGTCAAATTCAGCAAATTGGCACCCCCGCTGATCTCTATGACAAACCTGCCAATACCATGGTGGCGCGATTTTTGGGCACCCCACCGATGAATTTACTGCCCGCTCGCTGGGATGGCAGCCACCTGTGGCTAGCGCAACAGCCCTTACCCTGTCCGGACACCCGCCATTGGCCGCTGAAAAGTGAACAGCCCCTCACGGTGGGCATTCGCCCGGAACATTTGTCTATCAGTGAGAAGGGCTTGGGGGCGATCGCCACCCTTGTTGAACCCCTAGGCCGCGAAGCCATTGTCCGCTGTCGCCTCATGGATAGTTCCCAAGAACTGCTATGGCTAGCCCCTAGTCACCAAATTCCTCAAATGGGCGATCCTCTCCAGTTGCAGGCGCGCCATCTTTATCTGTTTGATTCCACAAGTGGGGCAGCTCTCAATTTTGAGCCTAGCTGAAAATTCATCGGAACCCTTACCCAAGATTGGAGGGTTCGCTTAGAATACAACTAGGATTCTGTAAAATTTCGTAACTTATGCGGCCAGCCCGTCCATGACTTCGGTAACCTCTCTTTTTTCACCTGTCGAAGCGGATCTCTGTGTACTGACAGAGAACCTGAAGGCACTGATTGGAGCACAACACGCCGTACTCTCTGCTGCCGCCGAACATCTTTTTGCTGCCAGTGGCAAGCGCATCCGACCCGCCATTGTTTTTTTGGTGTCGCGAGCCACGCTGCCCGATCAGGGGATTACCCCCCGGCACTGCCGCTTGGCAGAAATTACGGAAATGATTCATACCGCTAGTCTCTTTCACGATGATGTGGTGGATCAAGCGCAACTGCGGCGCGGTGTGCCCACCGTCAACAGTGTCTTTGGCAATCGGGTGGCCATTCAAGCGGGAGACTTTCTCTTTGCCCAAGCCTCTTGGTACTTAGCGGATTTGGATAACCTGCAAGTGGTGAAACTCCTCTCCCAAGTGATCAAAGACTTTGCTGAAGGGGAAATTCGCCAAGGCTTTAACCGCTTTGACACCAGCATTACCCTAGACGACTATCTCCTGAAAACCTACTACAAGACAGCTTCCCTCATTGCCAACAGTGCCAAGGCCGCAGCAGTTCTTAGTGAAGCGCCCCCAGAAACCATCGAAGCCATGTACACCTACGGCAAAAATTTAGGCTTGGCCTTTCAAATCGTCGATGACATCCTCGACTTCACCCGCTCCACCGCAGAACTAGGGAAACCCGCTGGCTCAGATCTGCGGGATGGCAACCTAACGGCACCCGTCCTTTTTGCCCTACCCAAAGCCCCCTATCTGCACACCCTGATCGAGCGCGAGTTCAGTGAAGAAGGCGATCTAGAAACCGCCCTCAACCTCGTGCGCCAAAGTGGTGCCATTGAAGATGCCCGCAATTTAGCCAAGGAATATGCCCAAGCGGCTCTACCGGCGCTTGAAGTACTGCCCCCATCGGAACCGCGTCAGGCCCTCAGCCAGTTGACGGATTATGTCCTTGAGCGGCTCTACTAAGCTGCCAGCAGTATAATTTCCAATGCCCAGCGCATAAATCTCAGGAAGTGCGCGAAAAACAGAAACAAGCCTTGCTTGGGGCAGTCCAATAGGTATAAGTGCGGGATCAGTAATCAATCCCCTACACTAGAGACAGGGGTTGCGTCCACCCGACTAGCCCACGATTTGTTTTTATTTCGGGAGTGAATTTGTGGCAAGAGGTCTTCAACAGCGTAAACCAGTGAGTTCTACTGTGGGTGGTCGGGGAAGGCAAAAGGTCTCTCAAAAAAGCAGGGGTCAGCGATCGCGCCCTTCAGTGTGGCGTACCCTAGGCTGGATTGCTGCCTTTAGTGGTGTGTCCTTGGTCTCTGCCTTTGCGGGCATGACATTTGTTTTGATGTCACCCTTTCAGGGTACCAACCATCGTGGCCAACGGGATCCCTCTTGGCTGGAAATGATGACACGGGGATTCCAGTATGGCATGAGTCGGCCAGTGAACCTCTTGGTACTGGGGGTGGATAACGTCTTGGATGCCCCTGAAGGTTCTGCGGAACGCTTCCGTGGTCGCACGGATACGATGCTGCTGGCGCGGTTTAACCCTGAAAATGGCACGATTACGGTCTTGAGTATTCCCCGTGATACCCGTGTGGAAATTCCCGGATATGGCATCGACAAAATTAATGCGGCCAATGTTTATGGGGAGGTTGATCTCACGGTGCGGGTGGTCAGCGAAACCCTCAACTATACCCCCATTGATCGCTACATTCGCATTGATACAGATGCATTTCGAGAATTGGTGGATCTGGTGGGCGGTGTCGAGATCAACGTGCCCAAGCGGATGGTTTATACCGATCACACCCAAAAACTTTACATTGATCTGCAACCGGGGCTGCAAACCCTGAACGGGGAGCAAGCAGAGGGCTTTGTTCGCTTTCGTTACGATGAACTGGGGGATATTGGTCGTGCCCAGCGGCAGCAAATGCTGATCAAAGCGTTACAAAAGAAACTGGCCAATCCCGTCATGCTGACCCAGTTGCCGAAAATCTACAGCGTCCTCCAAAAATATGTGGATACGGATTTAACCTTTGCCGAACTGATGGCGATCGCCCAATTTAGTCTGCGCATTGAGCCAGACAACCTCCGTTTGATCCTGCTGCCGGGACGCTTTAGTGGTGATGGCTATGAAGCGAGCTACTGGCTGCCTGACTATGACCGCATTGATCGGGTGGTTGCCGAGCACTTTAGCGATCGCCCCTCGAAGCTGGTTGACCATACGTGGCGTGAAGCGGGGACGCTGCGCATTGCTTTGCAAAATGCCTCCGGTAGCAGTGACGCTGCCCAAGACATGGCGGATTTCCTCGCCCACCATGGCTATACTAATGTGATCATCAGTGAAGAGTGGTATCAGCAAACCCCCGAAACAGAGATTGTGGCACAGCAAGGGGATATTGGAGCTGCGCAAATGATTCGTTCTGTCCTTGGCATGGGGCGAGTATCCGCGAACTCCACAGGGGTGCTGTCTTCGGACATTACGATTCGCATTGGCCGCGACTGGGCAGCCGTCTTGCACTAGGTGAGAGTGGCGGGCAGCTTCTTGGTCACCGCTTCGGGTTCGAGAATGCGGTCAATAATGCCGTATTCCTTGGCCATTTGGGGCGTCATATAGAGCAGTCGATCCATATCGCGGGTAATGCGTTCGGGGGGTTGACCGGTATTTTGCGCCAAAATTTCCACCATCATCGCCTTATTGGCTAGAACCTCTTTGGCACGAATTTGGATATCGGTGGCCTGCCCTTGGGCATAGCTCTTAGTTTGGTGCAGGACAATCGTGGCGTGGGGTAAGCTGGCGCGACACCCCTTGGTACCGGCAGAGAGCAACATGGCTGCCATCCCCATCGCTTGACCAATGCAGATCGTATGCACGGGGGGTTTAATGTAGCGCATGGTGTCGCAGATGGCAAAGGCTTCTGTTTCAAAGCCAATGGGTTCGCCATCGTAGCGGGAGGTTCCCGTCGAGTTAATGTAAATGCGGATGGGTTTTTCAGGATCGTCGTATTGCAGATAGAGCAGTTCCGCAATGATCAGCTCCGTGACCGCTGGCACCAAAGGCATGCCGAGATAGACAATCCGCTCCTTCAACAGCAGTGAAGGGAGATCGGGGGGTGGGGTGCGATAGTAGGCATCACCATAGTAGGCCGCTTGGGCAGCAGTAATGGGCAACCGCATAGGACGCTCAGCAAATGACAGACTATCTGTACTCTAGCAAGGAATTGACTTCAGGATCGGCGGGAAGCACCGCCTATAATCAAAGCAGAAATCCAATTCTTTGAGAATGAATCAACTCCTCAGTTCACGGCTCACCTCCTCAGTGGTGGCGATCGCCATTGTCTTGCTGGTTGTCCTTTTGAATGTCGTGGTGATTATTAATCCCGGCCAAGCAGGGGTGCTGAGTATTTTGGGCAAAGCTCAGGATACCCCCCTCCTCGAGGGCATTCACTGGAAACCCCCGTTTATTGCCAGTGTGGATGTCTATGACGTAACCGTCCAGAAGTTTGAAGTGCCAGCAGAAAGTGCCACCAAAGATTTGCAGGACATTACTGCCAGTTTTGCCATCAACTTTCGCCTAGACCCCATGGCCATCGTGGATGTGCGCCGCACCCAAGGGACACTCGAAAATATCGTGGCCAAAATCATTGCTCCCCAGACCCAAGAGGCCTTCAAAATTGCCGCTGCCCGTCGCACGGCGGAGGAGGCCATTACCAAGCGGGATGAACTCAAGGAGGATTTTGATCATGCCCTTGGCGATCGCCTAGCGAAATACCACATTCTCGTACTGGATACGAGTGTCGTTAACCTTGACTTTTCGGAAGAATTTTCCAAGGCCGTCGAGGATAAGCAAATTGCTGAGCAGCGGGCGCAACGGGCAGTCTATATTGCCCAAGAGGCGGCTCAACAGGCGCAAGCAGAAATTAACCGTGCCCAAGGGAAAGCGGAAGCCCAACGCCTCCTTGCCGAAACCCTCAAAGCGCCGGGGGGCCAGTTAGTGCTGCAAAAGGAAGCGATCGAAGCATGGCGCGAAGGCGGTGCCCAAGTGCCCCAAGTGATTGTGCTCAATGGTCAGGAAGGGCTGCCCCCCTTTTTGCTGAACTGGAGTGCCGAAAAATAGGCAAGGGAGCGATCGCCCAAATCCCCCTAGAATTGAGAATAGCGATTTGTCGCCTTATATTCTTTGATTTCTCGCGATACTGACCCATGATCTCCACCCCTCTTGCTGCCAATCAACAAATTTTACCCCTGACTGCGCAAACCAATGCTCGAGGCCATCTCACCATTGGCGGGTGTGATGTGGTGGAGTTAGTGGCACAGTTTGGCTCTCCCCTCTACATCCTTGATGAATTCACCTTTCGCACCGCTTGCCGTCAATATCAAGACACGCTCCAGCAGACCTATAGCGGTGAATTTTTGGTACTCTATGCCTCAAAGGCTTGGAACTGCCTAGCCACCTGCGCCCTTGCCCACAGTGAAGGCTTGGGGATTGATGTGGCCTCCGGGGGTGAACTTTACACTGCCCTGAGTGCCGGTGTCCCTGCCAGCCACATTTACTTCCACGGTAATAACAAGTCCCCCCAAGAACTCCTCTATGCCCTTGAGGTCAATTGCACGATTGTTGCCGATAACTGGCTAGAACTAGAACGCCTTGCTGCCTATGTTGAGGAGCATGATCTCTCGACCCCACCGCGCGTCATGTTGCGGTTGACACCGGGGATTGAATGCCACACCCACGAATATATCCGCACTGGGCATCTAGACAGCAAATTTGGCTTTGACCCGCAACAGTTTCCAGAGTTGCTTCAGTTTGCTAGGGCGCATCCCGAACTGGACTGGGTCGGACTCCACGCCCACATTGGCTCACAGATTTTTGAGGAGCAACCCCACTTAGACCTCTGTGATGTCCTTTTGGATTGGCTGGCTCAAGCCCGTGAGGCGATGCTACCCATGCGCGAACTGAATGTGGGGGGTGGCCTTGGCATTCGTTATGTAGACTCCGATCATCCACCGGCGATCGCCCACTGGACAAAGGCCATTAGCCATCAAGTGAGCCAAGCCTGTCAGCAACGCCATCTTCCCTTACCAAAACTCATCTGTGAGCCGGGTCGCTCCATCGTTGGGCCTGCGGCAGTGACGGCCTACACTGTGGGCAGCCGTAAGGTGATTCCTGAGCTACGCACCTATATTGCTGTGGATGGTGGCATGTCCGATAATCCACGACCAATTACCTATCAGGCGCAATATACCGCCCTGTGTGCCAATCGCATGACCACTGCCGCCACAGAAACCGTGCGTGTTGCCGGTAAGCACTGCGAATCGGGCGATATTCTGCTGCCCCAAGTCACCCTACCCCCCCTGCAAGCCAATGATATTTTAGTGGTGGCCAGTACGGGTGCCTACAACTACAGCATGGCCTCCAACTACAATCGTGTGCCTCGGCCGGCGGCGGTGGTCGTCTGTGAGGGTGAAGCCAACCTGATCCTGCAACGGGAAACCTACGCTGATTTGGTGGCTCATGATGTCTTGCCCCTGCGATTGAGCACCCCCACCCCTTAGGAGGTGACGAGCAAAATGGGATGATCAGCCTCCTAGGAAACTTCTCGTGGCTGCTGCTGTCCTCGGAGACACTGGCCAAGGTGCGAACAGTCGTGGATGTGGTTTTGGTCTTGACCCTAACCTACGCTATTTTGCGGGTTGTAGCCGAGCGGCGAACCCTCTGGATGATACGGGGCTTTATCTTCCTCCTGTTGGCGACCTCCCTCAGTCGTGCCATTGAGCTACAGTTTTTGAGCTTTGTGCTTCACAACTTAGTGATTGGTTCTGCAGTAGCCTTAGCCGTCATTCTGCAGTCGGAAATTCGCATTTTTCTGGAACAGTTGGGACGAGGACAGTTTTTGGGCTTTGTGCAGCCCGTGGCCGAATCAAGTCTGACCAATGATGCCGTTGATTTGATTGTGACGGCCGTGAAAGGGTTATCTCAGGATCGCACGGGGGCACTCATTCTCTTGGAAACCCATACAAAGCTCAGCCCCCAAGATTTTACTCATGCAGGGATCGCTCTCAATGCCCGCCTTTCGCCAGAACTCATTACCTCCATTTTTCAGGTGAGTTCCCCCCTGCACGATGGGGCAATTTGGGTGCGGGGGGCTGAAGTGATTGCCGCAAAGTTGATCCTGCCACTCTCGGATCGCACGGGGCCTTGGCAGTTGGGCACTCGCCATCGCGCCGCCCTAGGGATTACCGAACGCATTAGCCACTGTGTCTGTGTGGTGGTCTCTGAGGAAACGGGGTCAATTTCCCTTGCCTTTAAGGGGGAGCTTCAACGTCCCCTCACAAGCAGTAAACTAGGGGAATTGTTGCGGCAATATGTGCAGGATCAAGGGACGGGAACTTCACAACCCCGTCAACGTCGGCACAGCTTAAAATTTTGGAAGACTGTATGGCCACTGCGCTAATTTCCGCCAATAGGATGTGTCCATGACGCTACAGCCCCATTCACTCATTGAGTTACCCGATGATTTGGATCGCGATCGCCTACCTCGCCATGTGGCGGTGATTATGGATGGCAATGGCCGCTGGGCAAGGCAACGCAATTTACCGCGCATTATGGGGCATCAACGGGGGGTGGACACCCTCAAGGATCTGCTGCGCTGTTGCAAAGATTGGGGCATTGAAGCCCTGACCGCCTACGCCTTCTCCACGGAAAACTGGGGTCGCCCCCTGCCGGAGGTGGATTTTCTGATGACCCTCTTTGAGCGGGTGTTGCGGCGGGAGCTAGCGGAAATGGTTGCCGAGGGTGTGCAAATTCACTTTGTGGGCGACTTGGCGTGTTTGCCGAACTCCCTGCAAGCGGAAATTGAGCGAGCGATGACCGCTACGGCCAATAACCAAAAAATTAAATTTGTGGTGGCAACCAACTATGGTGGGCGACGGGAAATCATCCACGCTTGCCGTTCGATTGCCACCCAAGTGAAAGCGGGACACCTTGACCCTGCGGATATTGATGAAGTGCTCTTTGAACGCCATTTGTACACAGGCGGCCTACCGGATCCCGATTTGTTGATTCGCACCAGTGGCGAGATGCGGGTCAGTAACTTTTTGCTGTGGCAGGTGGCCTATTCCGAAATTTACGTCACCAAGACCCTCTGGCCAGATTTTGACCGCGCTGCTTTCCATGAGGCGCTACGGGATTACCAACAGCGACAGCGGCGATTTGGCCGTGTCTAAAGGGGACGATTTCGGTGGAGAATAGGAAAGCCCGCCGGGTACGTATTGGAGCGATACTGTGACCCCCCAATTGCGCATTTATGTCCCCCCTCATCCCCTCATTCAGCACTGGCTAACGGTTGCTCGCGATCGCAACACGCCCACCCCCTTATTTCGGGTGGCCATGACAGAACTGGGGCGATGGCTGGCCTATGAAGCGGCGCGGGAATGGCTGCCAACGGTGGAAACAGTGGTTGAAACGCCCCTTGCCCCCTGTGCAGCGCTGGTGGTGAATCCGCAAGTACCCGTCGTGGTTGTACCGATTCTGCGGGCGGGTTTGGCCTTGCTCGACGGTGCCCAAGGGGTCTTACCCACAGCAAAGACGTACCACTTAGGGATTGTGCGGGATGAGGCTACCCTTGAACCCAGTTGCTATCTCAATAAGTTGCCCCCGCAGTTTGACTCGCAAACCCGTGTCCTCATTAGTGAGCCGATGCTGGCGACGGGAGGTTCAATCATGACAGCAATGCAGGAACTGGTGCAGCGGGGGATTGACCCAGCCTTGGTGCGAATCATTTCCGTTGTCACTGCTCCCCCAGCTTTGCAGAAACTCAGTGCCCATTTTCCCGCAGTGCAAGTCTATGCGGCCACGATTGATGAGACATTGAATGAGCAGGGCTTTATTGTGCCCGGCTTAGGGGATGCAGGCGATCGCGCCTTTGGTACTGGGGAGGAAGCCTAACCCATGATGACAGTGGTGACTGTGCCGGCAACAACGGCCAACTTGGGTCCGGGGTTTGATTGTCTGGGGGCTGCTTTAACGCTCACCAATACGTTTACCTTTTCTTTGAGCGATCGCCCCCATGTCAGTGTGCGGGGCACTGAGGCAGCCAGTGTCAGCAGTAGCTCCGACAATTTGGCCTATCGTGCTTATAGCCGTTTCTATCAATATCTCGGCCGTGAAGCCCCACCTGTGTATTTAGAGATTGATCTGGGGGTTCCCCTCGCACGGGGCCTCGGCAGTTCAGCGACCGCAATTATCGGCGGCTTGGTGGGGGCAAATCGGTTGGCGGGCTTTCCCCTCAGTCATACCGAGGTTCTAGAATTGGCGATTGAAATGGAAGGCCACCCCGATAATGTGGTGCCGGCCTTGTTAGGGGGCTGTCGTCTGGCTGTCCAAGAGAGTGCAGGGGGATGGCATTGGCTCGAAATTCCTTGGGATCAGGATGTGGTGCCGATTGTGGCGATTCCAGACTTTGAGCTGGCCACGGAAACAGCGCGGCAAGTGCTGCCCCCCCACTGTACCTACGGTGATGCGATTTTTAATATCAGTCACCTTGGTGCTCTGCTGCGGGGGTTGGAAACGGGTCAACGGGAGTGGCTGCAACTGGCCTTGGGCGATCGCCTGCATCAACCCTACCGCCAAAGTTTGATCAAAGGCTATGCCGATCTCCACAGGGCGGCTCTTGAGGCGGGTGCCCACGGTTTGGTCATTAGTGGTGCAGGCCCCACGCTCTTAGCCCTTGGGGATCCCGTTACCGCTTCCGCCATTGCCACTGCCCTCAAGGAGACTTGGGCAAAGTTTGATGTGCAGGCACGGGTGGAGGTACTGGCAATTCAACGCCAAGGGACAACGGTGCGCGATCGCTAGCAATCAATAGAATGTTTCCCTGCTGCTAGGAGGTGATTGGATGAGTCAAGAACAGGATGCCCTGACAACGGAAGTGCTGCAACGCCTACGCCGCAAGGAGGGAACTTGGCAGGATTGGGGGGCAGGATGCCAGCAACTGCAAAAACAAGGGCTCTCTCCCCAAGCGATTTTTGAGGCGACGGGCATTGAACCCATCCACCAAAATCAACTAATCATTGCCCTGCAAGTGAGTCAGAGCCTACGGGAAGCCCCTGAATCTGTGCGTGCCTATTTTCAAACGCGGGGCAGCGATCTGCTCTATGAACTGCGGGTCTTATCAGCGGGCGATCGCCTAGCAGCAGCCACACTCATTGTTGAGAAAGAACTGGATGTCACTGCGGTTCATGAGGTCTGCCGTGCCCTCAAAGCGGTGAGCTATCAAAAGGATGACAGTGAAGGTTTTGGTGAGAGTGTGGGCGATCGCATTGGTCGCTACTATTGGCAACTGGCGCGGCAGCAACGGGATTTAGCCCAGCGATCGCGCCTCATTGCCCAAGGCTTTCGCTTTGTCGAATCCGCCACAGGTCGCCAAGCCCTTGAAAAACTGCTGACGGACTTTACCGTGGTTCCCGCTGCTAGCCAACCCCGACTCCCCCTTTACCGCTTGGATTCCGCTGAAGACCTGCCCTACCTCGTTCCCGTTGCAGGAACAGCCCCCCTCACGGCCGCAGCCTTTAATCAAGTGCCCCAGTTAACTTCTACAGGCGCCTTTCAACTAGTCTCTGTCTCCCAACCCATGAGCCTAGTGGCTCTCCCCAGTTGGCAGGTTCTCCTGAATGCCGTTGATCCAGTGGCGGTGCTTTGGCCAGTGGCAGACTTACCCACAGAATTACCGCCCACGCCTGAGGGACTCCCCATTGAACAGGTGCTCTTGATTGTGGATCGCGGGCTTCCAGAATGGGATCGCGATCGCTATCTGCTGATTGCACCTGCGGCCAGCGATACTGTCCAACTCGCTTGGTTTCCTGAACCCCCTACAGCACCAATTCTGGGTCAACTCCTGCTGGTTCTGCGCCCCCCCCAAGTGCTGGATGAGAGTATCAACAAGGAACTCTGGTTTTTTGAAGAATAGCTTAGGCGAGATTAACCACAACACCCAGAGCGCTACTACTTCCCAAACTGTAATCTGCCAAGGCTAGTCGCACAGGCTGCTGGGGTGCCTTCAGATTCACCACCACAAGGGTCTGATCCACCAGTCCCGACCAGAGTTTGGCATCAGCAAAGTTGGCCAAGGGGGGTGTATCCACAATCACCAGATCAAAATAGTTTTTCAGGTGAGCCATGAATTGCTTGAGGGTGTCTTGGCTGAGGAGCCGCATCGGCTGTTGCCGCAACTCGCCAGCGGTTAAAATTGCAAGGCCGCGCCGCGCCTGAGCAACGCTATACCAGTACCGCCGATGAATTAACCAATCCGCCAAGCCCTGTTCATTTGTCAGGCCGAGATAGCGGTGAATCTGAGGTCGCCGCAAATCCCCATCAATGAGCAGAACTCGCTGACCCGTGCCGGCGGCAGCAAGGGCAAGATGCAGGGCAACGGTGGTGCGCCCATCGGCGGGTAGGGCTGAAATCACGGCTAACGAATGCCCCAAACCCACAGCTTGGAGGTTGGCAAACACATGGTGAAAGGCTTCCTGAAACTTCACCCATTCCCCGACAGAGGGTAGCACTTGGGTCACCTGCCACAGCCCTGAATTGCCCTTCACCACGCGCTCTAGGCGGAGATTGGTTTGCGGGGTTGCCTTGGGAATTTTGCCAAGGAGGGGCAAGCCTAGGGCATCTTCCACTTGGGCTGGACTGACAAACGTATTGGCGGCGGCATCTGCCACATAAGTAGCCAGAACTCCCAACACAAGGCTGGCGATCGCCCCTAGCACCAACAGCAGTAAGCGTGGGAAGGTGGGTTGGACAGCGGGATTCTCTAAATCTGTCAACACCTGCCAGGCAAAATTATTCTGCGCCAGTTGCAGTTGCACCGCCTGTCGGGCTTGATTCAGCATCTCGAGGGAGAGATTGGCCGTCCGAATCCGATTTTCAAGGCGATCGATGGCGGGGAGTTGGCTACTCAGTTGTTGTAATTGTTGGGCAACCGCCGCTTGGGGTGCCGCAAGCTCAGCATCATAGCGCCGCTGGTTTTCGTATTCAATCCACGCCGTAATGTAGTTGGTAATCAGCGTTTGTGACACTGTTCCTTGAAAGCCGAGGGCCGTGGGGTTGTCCACTTGATACTGCTCACCAATGACTTGGCGGGCGATCGCCTGCAATTGCTCCACCAAAACTCGCCGCTGTTCCTCAAGGGCTTGGATGACGGGTGTCCCTTCCCGAAAAATGGCCAAATTCTTGGCAATTTCTTGATCCAGTTCTTGAATGCGTGCTAGTTGTTGCTGATAAGCAGGGGAGGTACTCAAATTCGCTGCCGCTAAGGCTTCGGCGGGCGTCATCTTGAGTTGTTCTTGGAACCCTTGAAAACGACCGTAGGCTTCCACGGCCTTAAGGCGGGCGGCTTGGCGCAGGCTATGGATTTGGCGATACTGTTCCGTTAAAAAGCGCAGTTGTTCTGAGGGTTGCAGGCTCGTGCCTTGGGGTTGACTGGCTCGGAGTTGCTGCTGGAGTTGCTCTAATTCTGTAAGGTGCTGATTGATGTCTTTGTCAAGTTGCTCTAGGGTGCGATTGAGTTGTTCTTGGCGATCGCGCTGACTGTAGTCAACAAATGCCTCGGCCACGGCTTTTAATACTGCGGTCACGATTTCTGGCTGGCGATCGCGATAGGCCACTTCTAGCACTTTTGTTTGTGTCGGTAGTTGCTCCGTGGCGGAACTAACCACTGGCCGAATTTCCAGATGCTCGGCCAAGACCCGCGTGGTCAGATGGGGGTACTGCTGTTGCAATTTCTGGGCAATGGGAGCCAGTACTTTGTCACTTTCTAGAACCAGAATCTGTGACCCCACATCCACTGGCGGGGTTGTGGTTGGTGGCGGTGAAGGGAGGGGGTCGGTGGGGAGGGTACCGGCAATGCCATCGCGTGGGGTCAAGGTTGGCGCAGGCTGTGGCTCCCTCACCGGTTCCATCAGGAGGCGAAAATAGGCCTCGTACATTTCGGGTTGCCAGAGAACATACCCGCCCATCACCAAGAATGAGAGTAAAACCGTCCCTGACAGCAGTCGCCACCGTCGCCGACAGCGATCGCTAAAAGCTTGCAGCCCACCCTTTTTAGAACTCTTTCTGGTGCTGAACCGTGACGGATTTCGCTGGCGATCGCCCGCAGGACGCGCTTCGCGATCAACGACCCGTAAATTGGGTGCCTTTTGTGGGAGCGACATCAGTAGTACGCCATTTTTAATCCAATAGATTGATGATAATCCCTAAGGTTCCTAATGCGCCGAGAGGCCGCAAGGCATTCCCAATCGTATCCCCTACCTGCGTTAGCCCTGACCGTTCCACCACAATCACATCCCCCTGCTGCAACACAGGATTGTTGTTGGCATTGGGTTGAGCCGCCAAGCTAAAGGGAATCCGTCGCCGACTGACCGTGCCATCGCGATTCAGCCGCACTAGCGTCACCCTAGACATATTGGCACGTTGCACATTAAATCCGCCCGCCGCCCCAATTCCCTGAGTGAGGGTGGCATTGGCTGGCACTTCGACCAAGCCCGGTCGCACCACTTCACCGACCACCTGCACCCGAATCACCTGTGGCGAAAACGTGGCAGAGGCGATCCGTATGGCTTCAGCCGCATTCACTTCCTTCGCCTTGGGCACCACAATCACATCATCACTGCGCAGTGTAATATCTTGGTTCGCATCCCCCGACTGAATCATCTCCCAGAGATTAATTCTCGTTACGGCTGTTTGGCCATTCCCCAGTTGGCGGCGCACTTCAATATTGCGAATATCGGCTTCTTGGGTAATGCCACCTGCTTGGGCAAGGACTCGACTCAAGCGCGGCCACGTGAGTCCGCCAGAAAGACCCACAGAATCAGCACTAGCTGCTTGATCGGCGGTGGAAACAGTGACCCCTGTAAAAGGGACAACATAACTCCCTGGACGTGTGACTTCACCTGCAACCAGAATCTTCATGGGGCGTGGGGTTTGTAAGCTCACAGTCACTGCTGGAAAACGCATGACTTTACTATAGGCGTTTAGAATCACCTGCTCCGCTTGGGGTAGGGTTAAGCCGCCCACCATGACGCGCCCTGCAAGGGGCAAAGAAACTGAGCCATCAAGATTCACTGAAAATTCTTTTTGAGTGGTGACGGTTGGTGGTAAGTTGACTACTTCAATGAAAAGCACATCCCCGGCACCCAAGAGATAGTCCTGAAGGGGGTTAATGCTAGTAAAACTGTAGGAGCTTGGGCTGACGGGCATGGGTTGAGCAGTGGCTGAGCGGGGTACCATCAGTGTTGCCCCAAGGGTGAATCCACTGGCGATCGCCAGCGTGATCACGGTGTTGTGTAGCTTTGGCAATGATTTGCACCCCATGGTTCATTCTCCTCACTCACTTGTTTGTTCTACCATACGCCATCTATTGGCAACCAAGGTCATGAAAAAAGGCTTTAGAATGAGTGCAAATGGCCTTGTCACCTCATTGTAATGCTGGATCAGCCACTCATTTGCCTAGAACAGATTTCTAAAGTGTATGGCCAAGGGGAAACGGAAGTTCACGCCCTCAGGGAGGTGAATCTCAACATTCAGCGGGGAGAGTACTGTGCAATTATGGGGGCTTCGGGGTCAGGGAAGTCCACAATGATGAATATTATTGGCTGTTTGGATCGCCCGACCTCTGGTCGCTACTTTCTGGATGGTCAAGATGTGGCACACCTCAGTGATGATGAACTCGCCCATATTCGCAATGCCAAGATTGGTTTTGTCTTTCAACAGTTTTACTTGCTGGGGCAGCTAACGGCACTGGAAAATGTGATGCTACCTATGGTCTATGCCCAAGTTCCCCCCAAGGAACGGCGCGATCGCGCGATCGCTGCATTGGAACGGGTAGGGTTAGGTCACCGCCTTGAGAATCGTCCCAATCAACTCTCGGGAGGACAGCAACAACGGGTGGCGATCGCCCGCGCCATTGTTAACCAGCCCCTACTCCTGCTCGCCGATGAACCCACCGGTGCCCTCGATAGCCACACCACGGCGGAAATTCTCGCCATCTTTGGGCAACTCAATGAAGCGGGCATGACGGTGATTATGGTGACCCATGAACCCGATGTGGCGGCTGTCACGCACCGCATTATTCAGTTTCGTGACGGTCAAATTCTTTGCGATCGCCCCAATGTGCCTAGCCCGCTGACAACAATGGGCCTTAGCCCGCCGCAAGCTACTACGGTTTTAAGCTAAGCAGTTAGGCGCTTTCTGGCTTCAGCCAATCAAAGAGTTTGATTTTTGGGATGGGGCACTGAGTTACAATGGCAGTATGGAATACCAACGGTACCAACATCTGAACTATACCGTCCGCAAGTTAAAGATTGGCAACAGCGAACAAATGCAAACACTTTCCCGTGCAGCGGGCGAGTTGTATTCACGGACGGTTGTCAGTTTTTGGCGAACGGTTCGTAAGCAAGGAATCTGGCTTAAGCCATCTTCTTTAATGCGATGGCTTCCTAACGACCCTGAAAATCAGCTCCACGCCCATTCGGCTGATGCAGTTGTCCAAAGCTTCTTCGCTTCCCTCAAGTCTTGGCGCGAGAGACGCCAATCAGACCCAGACGCACGTCCGCCCCGCAGACGCAGGCGGTTTTATAGGGTGCAGTGGAAATCATCGGCGATCAAAGTAAAAAATGGCAAGCTGTACTTGTCTAACGGACGGGACAACGAACCATTAGTCATTGATTGGGCATGGGATGTTCCTAAGATGGTTGAAATGGGCTGGGACGGCGAGCAGTATGAACTGAGGGCGATTTACCAAGACGAACCTGTTGCGCCTATCGAGGAAGGCGCCGTAGTGGGTGTAGATTTAGGCGAAATCCACCTTGCAGTTGCTCATGATGGCGAACAGACTTTTATCCTCAATGGGCGATTGTTACGTTCCAAGCGTCGTTATCAAAACAAGCTCAAAGGCAAGCTGTCTTCGCTAATTGATACCAAAAAGCCCGGTTCAAAGCGTCGTAATCGGCTAATTAAATCAAAGCGCAGACAACTTTCAAAGCTAAACCATCAGATCAAAGATATTCTGCATCAGCAGACCAGCAAACTTGTTTCCACGTTCAAAGCTAGAAACGTGCAAACCGTTGTAATTGGGGACATTCGCGATATTCGCAAGTCAGCCAAGTACAGCAAAAAAGCGAATCAAAAAATCCACCAAATGCCGTCAGGACAAACCCGCCAGATGCTGGAGTACAAATGTCATCGAGCGGGCATGAAAACCGTTCTGCAGAATGAAGCGTACACGACTCAAACTTGCCCTGCCTGTGGAAAACGCCACAAACCATCAGGGCGAGAGTATTCCTGCGCTTGCGGATTTCAATTTCACAGGGACGGCGTGGGTGCGATAAATCTTCGCAGAAAGTATCTGGGTCTCATGGAAGTCCCAGTAGTTGGGGTTATGGCTCCCCCCATTGGGTTAAGGTTTTATGCTCATACCCGATGTAGCTCATTGCTTAACAGCATTGAGAAGCCGCCGTCCCTTTAGGACGTGCGGAGAGTCACGGCACCTGTTTTATCTTAAGAAGGGGAACGACTGAGACAAAGCAATGGCAAAAGCAGTTTGGAAAGGGGCGACCTTGGCCGAGAGCGATCGCTATGAAGTGGTCGAAGGCAATGTTTATTTTCCGCCCGAGGCACTGAATCCGGCCTATTTTCAGTCCAGCGATACCCACACGGTTTGTGGTTGGAAAGGCACAGCCAGATACTACCACGTTGTCGTCAATGGTGAGGTGAATCGTGATGCGGCGTGGTACTATCCCGATCCCAAACCAGCGGCCGCCAATATCAAGGGCTATGTGGCGTTTTGGCGCGGGGTGCAGGTGACGCGCTAAGGGGAGCAATTCCCGCTCGGTTGAGAATTTCGGGAATCAAATCCTCACGGCGCACCGCCATTAAATGCACCCCCTGACACAGTTCCCGTGCTTGTTGCACTTGCTCGGCAGCAATGGTTATCCCTTCATCGAGGGGATCAGCGGCAGCGGCAAGGCGATCGATAAGGTGCTGCGGAATCGAAGCCCCCGGCACGGCGCGATTGATAAACAGAGCATTCTTGGCCGACTTGAGGAGAAAAACGCCGGCAAGAATGGGTCGCCCACAGCCAGCAGCAATCTGATCCATAAACTTGGCTAGCCGCTCAAAGTCGGTAATTAACTGCGTTTGGAAAAATTGAGCACCTGCTGCCAATTTGCGTTCAAACCGTTGTTGCAGTCCTGACCAACTGGCAGATTGGGGATCGACCGCTGCCCCAGCAAAAAATTGCGTTGGTCCATCGGCTAAGGGACGCTCCTCGCTATCCACGCCTTGATTCAGTTGGCCAATGACGCGCAATAGCCGTACAGACTCCAAATCAAAGACAGGTTTGGCTTGGGGATGATCGCCTGCTTTGACGGGGTCACCCGTGAGTGCCAAAATATTGCGTAACCCAAGGGCGGCAATACCCATGAGATCCGCTTGCAGGGCAATGCGGTTGCGATCGCGACAGGCGATCTGGCAAATGGGTTCAAACCCCTGCTGTTGCAACAAATAGGCGGCGGCCCAAGAACTCATGCGCAACACGGCGCGACTGCCATCGGTGACATTGACCGCATGAACTCGTCCCTTGAGATGGGCTGCTTGACGCAACATCGTACTGGCATCCCTACCCTTAGGGGGGCACACCTCTGCGGTGATGAGAAACTCACCCTGCTCACAGGCAGCTTGAAAACGCGAGACTGACAAGGAAATGGCTAGAGCGCGACTAGGCAATTATCATATCGCCTTTTGCCCGATGATTCCGTCACCATTGAGTGCAGTGGGCAAGGCAGCCAGCCTTTTGGGCCAACTAATGCCCTCTAGCGATCGAACTCCCCAAAAGCAGAAATATAGGTACCTTTAACGGTTTTTAGTTCCAACATAAACGTATTCGGACCAAGGGTGACCAATGTGCCGGGGATTTGGGCTGCGGCACTGCCAGTATTGGTGTAAAGGGCGAGGTTTGTATATGGAATCACTTCTGTGACACGGTAATGCTCGAGTTTCACCATGCCCCCAGAGCAAAACTGCACCTGCCCCTCTTGAGTACACTTGTCTTTTTCGATGGTGAGGGTCTCGACCATGCCCGATTCTCGTGTCCCACTTAAGACTAAGCGGTTACCAGTATGGGTGACTTGAACATCATCGTATTCTGAAACCTCGCCGCTACTGGAAGTAACGCTGACAAAACCGCGTGCCCAACTAGGAGCCACGAGAGCAGTGGTTGTGAAAGCAAGACCCAAAAAAACAGATGCGAAGTGATGCATAAAAGCCTCAATTAAACGTTAGTCAAAACAGTGAACTTATTGAGGAATCAGGGAAAGGGTGCTGGTGTCAATCGTGTAAACTCCTGCGGACACTAGACTATTGGGCTGAGCGCAAACCACACTTCCAGAGGGGCCATAAATCACGACGACATTACCACTACAGGGAACCTGTACCAGTCCATAGGCGGTGAGGAGTTGCCCGCCCGGACTATTGACCACAACTGTCGGACTATTGTTACCTGCGACACTACCCGCCACAGCCCCAGCAACCGCCGCTGAGGTGATCCCGATCGCCAGATTGCCCCAAAAACCACCCCCCCAGTAGTAGGGGACGGGGTACCAAGGATTACCACGGTTCCACCACCAAGGGTTGTTATTCCACCTAGGATTCACAATCACATTCCTATTGGGATTCACAATCACATTATTGTTGCGGTTCCAGTTGACGATGTTACCAGCGTTATTGATGTTAACGCGGTCGTTGTTAAAGTTGTTATTGAAATTGTTATTAATAGGACGATTTGGGATGATGTTGGGGCTAAAGTTATTGGGGCGAATGATCGGACTAGTCGGGTTGACGGGATGAACATCCACAAAACGGTTACTCAAACTGCGTTCTGCATTAAAGGAGGGGGCAGGGGCACGAAAGCCACCAAATCCACCCCCAAAGCCGCCGCGCGGAAACGCCATTGCTGACAGACTAGAGAGCAGAAACAGGGCACTAACGGCAAAGGAAGTGAAGAGCCGACCCATGATGACAAAATCCTTACCGTAGGATGGGTACACCTTGACTCTATCACTGGCCAATGGGCTGCCGTTGAAGCACGCAGCAACTCTTCATAGAAGCATTTTCTAAAGATAGAGGGGACAAGAAAGGCCTGTGATGCCGCTGTAGAGAGATTTTCAGGTTTACTCAGAGGGTTCTATCCTGCTGCCAAGGGCTACCGTCCTCGGTTCCCTCAGTCACAAAAATTTACGAGTAACGATTAATCACCCAAGAATCCCAGCAGCCCTTCCCCTAGGCGGCCAAGTGGGCACTCACCGTCTGCACCAAGGTCTCTGTCCAATAATCAGCAACACTTTGTTGCTCTGCTTCCACCATGACGCGGATGACGGGTTCTGTCCCAGAGGCACGTACCAAGACTCGCCCGCGATCGCCCATATCCAGTTGAGCTTTGGCAATCATCTGTTGCAGAGGTTCACACTCCTGCCAGTGGAGCCGCCGCTGCCGATCCTCAACACGGACATTGCGGAGAATTTGCGGGTAGGCGGTAAAACTTTGGTCTCGCAGTTGTGCCAAGGATAGACGGGAATCCTGAACTAGGGTTGCTAGGTGAACGGCTGTGAGTAGGCCATCCCCCCCCACACCATAGTGACGGCAGAGGATATGTCCCGACTGTTCTCCCCCCAGCATGGCACCGTGGCGCAGCATCTCTGCATGGACGTACTGATCGCCCACCGCCGCCCGCACCAGTTGTCCACCCCGCGCTTGCCAAGCCCGCTCAAAGCCAAGATTCGACATCACAGTGGCCACAATCAAATCCTTGGGCAGTTGTGCCTGCGACTGGAGCCGTTGTCCCCAGAAGTAGAGAATGTGATCGCCATCAACCACCCGGCCTTGACTATCCACCGCCAGCACGCGATCGGCATCGCCATCAAAGGCAAATCCCATCGCAGCACGGGTTTCACGGACAGCCTGTTGTAATGGTTCTAAATGGGTCGAACCGCAGTTGACATTAATGCGATCGCCATCGGCGCGATCGTGAAGGGCAATCACCTCAGCCCCTAGGGCATGGAACACCGTCGGTGCCACCGCCACCGCAGATCCCCAAGCCAAATCCAACACCACCCGCAGTCCCCGCAGCGGTTGACGATCCTCAAGGGGGGCTTGCACCGCATGGCGATAGCGCTGCAGCAATTCGGGACGATGATGCAAATGCCCCCAGTGCTCCGTATGGGGCAGGGATAGGCCAGCATTTAGGTGCGCTTCAATTTCTTTTTGCAGATCAGGACTGAGCTTGCTGCCATCGCTGCCAAAAATTTTAATGCCGTTATCGGCGGGGGGATTATGACTGGCGGAAATCATGGCGCCACCTATGGCTTCTGTGGTGGCCGTTAGGTAGGCAATACAGGGGGTCGGACACAAGCCCACATTCCACACTTCAAAACCAGCAGCGGTTAAGCCTGCGGCTAAGGCTGTGGCCAACATATCACTGGAGTTGCGGGAGTCTTGACCAATGATAAAGGGGCGCTGGGGGGCATCCGTCGTGTGCCGCAGCACTTCTCCCACCCAATATCCCAAGCTCAAGGCCAAGTTGGGGGTTAGCAACTCCCCCGCCCGTCCGCGAATACCATCGGTTCCAAACCGAATCGGCTGCTGCCCAGTCATGGTTGATTCCTCACGCCACACCAATACTCACTATTTTCTAGTCGATCCCCTTGGCTATGCAGGAGACGATTCTTAACATTTATTCACTATCTGTGGACTATAGCACCTCTGTGAACCTTTGCTGCCGCATCAACGTCCCCCCACAGGAGTATTCTGGATCAGCGGGAATTGAGGCAAAGCCAAATGTTACCACCCGACCTGCGCCAGCAATTGCAATCGTGCCAAGGGCGACTCCTACACCTTTTGGAGTCATTTTCCGCAGCACGGGTACTGGTGGTGGGGGATCTCACCCTCGATGAATTCCTCACGGGTCAGGTGGAGCGCCTCTCGCGGGAAGCCCCTGTGCTGATTTTGCGCCATGAGTTTACCCGCCAAGTGCCCGGCGGCGGTGCCAATGCCATCTACAATCTGGCCAAGTTGGGTGCTCAGGTGCAGGCCGTTGGTCTGGTGGGGGTAGATCCGCAGGGGGAGGCGCTTTGTGGCATTTTTCAAGGGGCAGGGATTGATACGCGGGGCATCTTTAAGGATGGCGATCGCCCCACAGTGACAAAAACGCGCATTTCGGGCCATGCTCGCCAGTCGGTGACGCAGCAAATTGTGCGTGTGGATCGCAAGTCCGATGACCTGCCTGCTCTAGCCCTTCAGGAGGCGCTAGCGGCCTTTATTCGTCAGCAGATAGGGACTGCCGATGCCGTGGTTTGCTCCGACTATGGTGATGGTGTCTTTACGCCCCCTGTGATTGCGGCTGCCCTAGAGCATGAGCGGACAATTGTTGATACCCAACGGGATTTAGCCCGTTATCGCGGTGCTTTCCTATTTACGCCGAACCTGCCAGAAGCAGAGGCAGCGGTGGGCTACCCGATTCGCACAGAGGCCGAGGTACTGCGAGCTGGGGAAGACCTGCTGGAGTTAACGGCGGCTAAATATATGCTGATTACGCGGGGGGATGCCGGTATGAGTCTCTTTAGTCGTGAAGCGGCGCCCTACCATTTGCCCGCCTTTAACCGCACGGATGTCTTTGATGTCACTGGGGCAGGCGATACCGTTGTCGCTGCTTTAACCCTTGCCCTTGTGGCGGGTGCCACTCTTTGGGAGGCGGCAGTTTTAGGCAATTTGGCTGCCAGTATTGTCGTACGCCAGTTTGGCACAGCCACCACATCCACCGCCGAGATGGCAACAGCCCTTCACCATTTGCTGGAAGATTAGTGCCGCGTCGCCTGCTGCAACCATTCCAGAATGCCTTGGGCAAGGGTGCGGGCAAGTTCAGCTTGGGCTTGGGGGTTAACAATCCACTCAAACTCTTCGGGGTGAATCATGAAGCCCAGTTCGAGCAGCACCGCAGGGGCAATTGTCGGACGAGTCAGGGCAAGGTTATTCCAAAACACACCGTACTGCTGCCGCCGCAGTCGCTGACTAAGATACCCCTCTAGGAAAACGGCAAGGTCATGGCTTTGGGGGTGATACCAAAAGGCGCCAATCCCTTGGGTATTGCGGGCATCGCCAGCATCGGGGAGAGCATTGTAGTGCAAGCTGAGGGCAAGGGTGGGTTGGGCTGATTCAATGGCGAGAAGGCGATCGGGCAAGTCCAGATCAATATCCTCGGTGCGCGTCAAAATGACCGTTGCCCCAAGGCGTTCTAGCTCGGGTGCCAGTTTTTTGGCCAGTGCCAATGTGACGACCTTCTCTGGGGTACCATCTGGGCCGCGTGCTCCCAAGTCCTCAGGCCCGCCATGGCCGGGATCAAGGAGAATTTTAATCCCCCGCAGGGGTTGTGTTCCCCGTTGGAGTTGGGGTGGATGCCGCAGTTGCAGCACCAGTCGATTTCCCTCATAGGCCACGCGATAGCCCCACTGTTGGCGATGATGGAGTGTGAAGTGGTATTCCACCCGGTGTTGATCAAGGGGGTACCAGTCAAGGCGCTGGATCACGGGATCAGCATCGAGGCGAATGATATCGGTTTGGGGAATCGTGTTGTGGAGCGTCAGCGTGAACTGGCGATCGCCCTGCTGAATTGAAATCGGTACGGGCACATCTAAAGGAAAGCTGATTTCTGTCCAACCCGCAAGTTGGCGGCTGGTAATACTGCGGATGGTGGCGGTTGTCGGCAGAGCACTAGAGAGGAAGCGCACTTCATTGGCGCGGATCCAACCGCCATAGTCCAAATGCAGCCAGTCCCCCGTTTGTCCTCGCACCCGTGCTCGCGTTCCCACTGGCAAGGGGGTTAGCCGTGAATAATCGGTGCTAGGGCCAGTGCGGGCGACCCCGCCAAGGGAGCGGGTGACTTCAACAACGGGTAATTGCGTTGGCTCAGCCACACGAATGCGGGCACCGGGTTGGCGCTGGCTGGCAAATTGCCATTGAATCGGGCCATAGTCGCCCACTTGGGTGAGCTGGAGGCAATTGCGATAGAGAGAGGGGCGAGCAGTGACCACATCCGCTTGATGAATCAGGGCAGCCAGATTAGAGGGCAGTTGCACTTGGGGCGGTAGGGATTCTAGGGGCAGAATGCGCTGACCTACTTGGACTTGAACGGCGCGATCGCTGGGGGCAGCAGCGGTAAAGCAAACAATTTCGTTGGGCAGGCGCACTAAATCGGCGGTTGGCTCTAGGGGTTGTAATGTCGTCGGTACTTGAGGCACGGTGCGGGTAATGGCAAACTCAAGGCGTTGATCCCCAGCTTGGAGGGTGATGCGATTCAATCCGGGTTGCAGGGGAAGACTGGGGGCAAAGTGTCCCGCTGGCGAGCGATCGCCGATCACTTGACCATTGAGCGTCACCACGACCTGTGGCGGGGCTGTGCCAATAAAGAAAATCTGGGGGGCACTGGTGGTGTGCTCTCGCGGCGGATAAACCACTTGGAGCGAACCCTGTGCCGTTGCTGGCTGGATTGAACTCACCATGAGTGCACCAAAGAGACTCAAACTTAACCAATTCACCCCCAACCCTCATACATTTCTTAATCCTTTCTTCAGATTACAGCCCTTTCCTAAAATGCGGGGTGACCATGATGCCGTTTTGCCTATTGTGATCCTGTTTAATTCTTGTGCAAAGGACTGTTATAAAAGTCAATCACTTCTCAGGAAAGAGAAGCAGTTTTCTCTTAAGCCACTTATGGAATTCGTTGATCCCCGCTGAATTAGCATATTTTTTAACATTGGGATCATTGCCATCTCTAGGAAATCCATCCATAATAAAAAGTGTCCTCTCTCATAAATTTCCTTAATGTTGCGCAATACTATTTCTTTGATCTTGTTATTTTGAAACGCAAGTTTGCGCAGCGCCTTCTATCACAAGTTCATGTCCATCAAAAAGAATTTAAGGATTATTTAACTATGGTTACGATGCAAACGATTCACTGTCCTCACTGTGGTAAATTAGCCCTTCGCCAACGCTATGGCTCCGTGAGTCACACCCAGTGTCCCCACTGTGATTACGTCCTAACGATGTGCGATCGCACAGGACGGGTGTTAGAGGCCTACACGCCTGAAATTACCCATGTGGGTCAGTATGGCGCCAACCTCACCTGCACTATAGAGCGGACACGGGCACTGTGCTAGGAAGAATTCATTAGAAGAATCTAAAGATTGATGAGGAAAATCCTGAGAGTTGTTAAGATAGTTTACATATGGCTATCTTACTTCTACTGGTACTGGCATTGGTGCTGTGGTCGGTGCGACTCCTCCACGGTGCCTATCGCCTCCGGGATTTTTCCTTACTGCTGGCCAGTGGCCTCGTGGCCATCTCAGCGGGAGGCGTGATTTTTGTCTATAGCCTGATGAATGGCTGTGTCGGCTACCTCAGTCAAGGGCAGCCCATGCCTGAATCCGATGCGCCTGTCATTATGTCTGATGTGGCCTACTTTGAGAGTACCTCTGGAGCAACGACCCCAACCTTTAGGCCCTAGGTTGTACTCAAAATCCAAACGTAGGCGATCGCGAGCGTCAACACTGTCAGCGGTGCACCAAAGCGCAAGTGCTGCCAAAAGGAAAACCGCTGTCCTGAGCTAGCAGCGGCCTCAACTGTAATTAAATTAGCCACAGCACCAAAAAGCGTGAGATTGCCCGCGAGGGTACTTGTGGCTGCCAGTAGATACCAGAGTTGATCGGCACCTTTGGGGATAAACTGTGCGAGCAGCAGCACCGTGGGCACGTTAGAAATTAAATTCGACAACAGTGCTGTAATCACCACTAAGGGCAAGGGCTGATTCACCCAAGGGCGCAAAACGGCCAATAAATCAAAGTTTTGAATACAGCGGGTAAGAATAAACAGACCCGCAAACAGAACCAATAGTGACCAATCCACCTGAGCAAGGATGCGCTCTGGCTTCACCCGACGGGTGACCAGTAAAGCCGCTGCTGCCAAAAGAGAGGATTCTGCCAAGGGAAAGCCGAGCAGAAAGGCCAAAAACATCAGCCCAGAGACAATCAGTGTCTTGTGGAGTAGCCCTTTTTGCACCTGCACGGGTTGAAGCGTCGCTAATGTACAGGGTTGGCGCGATCGCACCTCCGGGTAGAGCCACCCTAACCAAGCCACTTGCAGCCCTAACCCCAGCACTGCGATGGGAACCATCACTTGGGCAAACGGCAGATACCCCAACTCGGAAAACGAGCCCACGAGAATATTTTGGGGGTTGCCGCTGAGGGTGGCCACAGAACCGATATTCGTTGCCGCTGCGATCGCCAGCAAATAGGGCACTGGATTTAAGCCCAAGACATGGGTAATACGTAGGGTTAAAGGCGTCGTCACAAGGGCAAGGGTGTCATTCAGAAAGACTGCCGATAGCATTCCCGTCGCTACAGTGAGAAACACCAGCAACCCCAAGGGACTGCCACTAAAGCGCATCACCGTCACCATCGCGATTTGAAAAAAGCCGCTCAAGCCCAGATAAGCATTGACAATCATCATGCTGAGCAAGAAGACGATGGTTTGGGGATCAATCGCTTGCCATGCAGTGGGGAGATCAATCGCGCCTAAGGCAATCAAAAGAGCCGCACTCACAAGGGCGATCGTTGCGCGATTCATACGTAGCCCCGGCACCCCCCCTAGGGCTAAGGCACCGTAGCTGAGGGCAAGGATCAGGAGTTGCAGGAGAGACCGCAGCACCTACTGTTGGGTTTGAATTTTCTTGGCCTCTAGGGCATCGAGCAATTCCCCAAGGGCAGCCATATCATCACCGTCATATTCCCGCTTCCACAGCAGTTGGGAAATTTGGTTTTCAATGGCTGAGGTCAATACTTGGGTTTCGAGCACCCGTTGCACTAAGCGTTGGATCATCATAGGGGTTCAGCAGCTTAGACAGTCGTTCTCTAGGGTAGCCCATTGGCTGTAGGGCAAACTGAAGGAACCACTTTCTCAAGTGGCACAATTTGCTATAGTGGGGTCACTGGGATCAGCAAAGCGTTGATCCTAAGCTAGGGATCGTTGTCCCGTCAATAAATCGTGTTTCGATAAATTAAGGAAAGTTGAAATTCTAGAATACAACAGATATACTAAAGGGCGACTTTTGTAAACTCAATAACAGTTCTTTGAAGGCAAAGGAGGTAAGGCAACTTGGCCAGAAGACGGAAGCGGAAGAGCCGGCGGCGTCTCGAAGGACGCAAAATCCTTGAGTGCGTACCTCAATATAGCATCGAAAGTGGCGAAGATAAACCCGTGACAGCGGCACGAAAATTTATTCAAGCCAAGGGGATCACCCCACCCGCTTTACTTCTTGTTAAGCGGAATGAGCACACTACCGATCGCTACTTCTGGGCAGAAAAGGGCTTGTTTGGTGCGCAGTACGTTGAAGAAAACCACTTTTTATTCCCTAGCCTAAGGGAACTTGCCGAAGAGAAAATGGCAGCCACGACTCGTTAGGCTGTTTTTTTACAAACACCCGTTTTATTGAGGAGTCAGGATGTGTTCTTGACTCTTTTTGCTTTGGTCGTGAGAGGCTCTAGGGTGTGGTCTAAAGATTTGATCTTTTTGCGCCATTTACTTATGGCAATTTGGAAACTGTCCCCTACAATAGAAGTAGCGGAGACGCACGTTTCCGTTCACTCCTCACACCACACCCCGCCTGGACAGTTATTGGTTCGGGCGGCTTCCTTTTAGGTGGGGAGCTACAACTCCCAAACATAGTCAGGATCAGCAAGATTCGCCTGTACCTGTGCCAAATCGGCTAACTGACTAAAGGGGCTGGTCTGAGCGTATTTGACTAGGCTATCCAGCAAGAGGGCTAGTTGAGCATTATTCCCGCAGGCAATTGCTCTATCAATGCATTCAAAGAGTTGCTGAAAATTTCGCTCCCGCTCATCAAACGAATACCTGAGGTAGGCCATGAGAAATTGTCGCTTGGCTTCAATGTCTGCAAGGGTTGTTTGCTTCCAAGCTTCAATTTGACAGCGCCTCGTAGTTTCCTGCTCTCGAATCTGTTGGTACTCTTGATAGCCCTTAGCGAGAGAATAAACCAAATCGAGAACGGATACGACTCCTCCTGCTCCACCAAGAGCAGGTTTTCCCGCAGGCTGATTGTAAAACATTTTCTCCTCCTAGATATGCCTAGGCTCTAGCGATAGGCTGCTAGCAATCGGGTATGTTCGGGATTTAAGTTGCCTTGGCGATCAAGAAGTGGTGTGCGCATAATTTCCATCAGTGCTTTGACTAAAAGAACCGCCCTCTGATACTTCTCGGCATCCCGTTGAATATTGAACCCTTGCTGAATAGCTATTTCTAAGTCATCTAGTGCTATTTGGCAATGATAATCAAGATACTTAAGAACTTCTTCTAGCTCTTGAATTCGCCGTTGGACGCCGTCTTTCAGGTAGCCGATATAAGCATTCATTTTGGCAACCTCAACCTCTACTTGCGCTTCGTACTCAGCAGCTTGAGTGAGGGCTGTTTCTCCTTCTGCTGCTAGACTAAATCCCATAAGTGCAGCACCAATAACAGCACCTCCAACGGCACCTCCTAGTAGCAAACCACCTAAAGCCATGTCAGCAACTACAACGCCTGCGCCCCCGCCCATCAAAACTCCTGCGAAGGCTGTATCTAAATCTACATTTGTGGCTTCCTCCACACTCTTTCGGTAGTTATCAAGCTCAGTAAATGGCACCCCTTCAAACTCTAGAAAAAATTGAGTCTCAGTATCAGATATTGAATATTTTTTTTGCAATTGCTCCACAAGGTTTACAAAGCGCCTTACCGTATTCTGCTTGATTTGAATTTGCAGGTAATGATACTCATTCGCTCGCTTTTTAGTTCGATCTACGGTACATTTGAGAGCGGCTTCTTTAGAACGATAACGTTTTTCAGCAGCTTCAGCTATTTTTTTCGCTTCTTCCTTTTTGCTCAAGCCCTCTAAACCAGACCCTATACCCAGCCCAGCACTAAAAGCAGCCGCTCCAAGAATTAAGAATTGAATCATAAATGTTACCAAACTTTATGCGAAACATCGGGGAATAGGATGAAGCTACTACTAAAAAGTGATAAAGTCAATCCGTAGAACTACGGAATTTTTGTTTTTTAACCAAGCAAATTAAAATGGAATACAGCATTTATCATCAAACCACCTACACCTACAGCGCCCCTGTTGCCCTTGCCCCCCATGATTTGCGCTTGATCCCCCGCAGTGATGGCCACCAACGCCTGCGATCGCTCTCTCTGCAAATTTTACCAACACCCCAAGGCCAAAGTACCGTCCTCGATGTCCATGGCAATCACATTCAGCGCTACTGGTGGTCACCACAGCCCACCACCTCCCTGATGATTCAAGTCACCTCTGAAGTGGAAACCTATTGCGACAACCCCTTTAACTATTTGCTGGACTCGTGGGCAATCACCCTCCCTTTTAACTATCCGCAGCGACTGGCAACTAGCCTCCATCCCTATCTATCACCGCCAGTGGATCCTGTTGCCTATGAATTGGCTTGGCAAATTTTAGCCAGTGGCGATGGCAGTGTCCTCACATTTCTTAGTGACCTCAATAACAAAATTTACCGCACCTGTCAGCACCAAATTCGCGAAACTGGTGCCCCTTGGCCCCCCTGTGTGACTTGGGCAAAACAAATGGGTTCCTGTCGCGATACGGCCGTCTTGTTTATCCATGCTTGTCGGGCTGTGGGCTTAGCGGCGCGGTTTGTCAGTGGCTATCAGGAAGGAGACTTGGATAATCCTGAACGGCACCTCCATGCTTGGGTAGAAGTGTATTTACCGGGGGCAGGCTGGCGCGGCTATGATCCCACCCACGGCCTAGCAGTGAGCGATCGCCACATTGCCCTTGTGGCTGCGGCTGATCCGGCGGATGCTGCCCCCATTCAAGGTACCCTGCGGGGACAAGGGGTGACCTCAACCATGACCTATCAACTACAGATTCAGCGCCTCTCCTAGGTATGGAAGAAAAAGGCGGTGCCGAGAATCCCATAGGTGGCCAACAGCAGCGCCCCCTCTAGCCAGTTGGAACGGCCATCGAGGCTAATCACATTGGCAATCACAACCGCAATAATCACCGTCACCACTTCAAAAAGACTAAAGTTTAAATCCATCGGCTGACCAATGAACTGGCCAATCAGCACAAGCACAGGTGCCACCAAGAGGGCCACCAAGAGGGATGAGCCCAAGGCGATGGACACAGACAGATCCATATTGTTTTTCAGGGCAACCCCCACCGCAGTCACATATTCCGCTGCACCACCCACCAACGGCAAGAGGATGACCCCAGTAAATAGGGGCGTTAGACCCAAGCCCTCCGTTGCTGCTTCAACGGCGCCGACAAAAATTTCTGACTCAAAGGCTACGCCAATCGTGGCAATAATCAGAACCGTGATCCACAGGGGCAGGTTCGGCTTTTCATGGTGCCCCGCTTCGTCCCCCAGTTCCACCTGACTGACATCGTAAAGATAGCTGTGGGTTTTCAAAGAAAAGAGTAACGTTAGTCCATAGACCAGAATCAGAATGATCGCGGCCACAACGGACATGTTGGAAATTGCGGTTGGCGGCACACTGCTGGAGGTGTAAATGACCATTGCCGGTAGGAGAATCGCGGCGATCGCCACTGTCATCGAGGAAGCATTCACCCGTGCCACCACTGGGGCAAAGGATTGCTCCTTGTAGCGAATGCCCCCCAGCAGCATCGATAATCCCATCACCAGCAAAAGGTTCGCCATCAGGGTGCCTGTAATACTGGCTTTGACAATATCTACTAAACCCGCTTGTAGTGCGGCAATGCCAATAATCAGTTCCGTTGCATTCCCAAAGAGGGCATTCAATAGGCCACCGATCGTCGGCCCCGTGGCAAGTGCCACCTCCTCTGTTGCTGTGCTCAACCAAATCGCCAAGGGCACGATCGCCAGTGCCGCCAAAATAAAAACCGTGAGGGCGCCCCATTCCAGTTTTTCAGCAGCAATGGAGAGGGGGATAAACACCAAAAAAACAATCGAAACGAGTCGCTTCATGGGGGCACCCCTTACGTGGTGAACGGAGAAAAATCTCCTCTATCCTAGCCTGCGGTTTTATGAATCCATCCCAATTCGTGGGAAATGATGCTGATGCCTAACCACTGCGCAGGATCACTCGCTGATTTTGGCGGGCAACAAGGGAGAGGGTCAATGGGCCAGCGGTATAAACGGAGGTGGGGGTGACCGCGCTAATATCAATCGTCCCCTGGTGATCTTTGAGGTCGAGGACAAATTTTACCAGCTCGATTTGGCGAAAGGAGCCAACACTGCCAGTGACCGGATCTGGGAGCACTCCAGAGGCGATCGCCCGCTGATTACTGACCGTAAACAACTGATCCAAGCGTTGCAAAATTTGCTCATCGGTCATCTGGCTAGGATCCAAGGAAATGGTGGCCAGATTCTCACCCTCGCGGAAAACCTCCTGATTGCGCGCCACTTGGGGCACCACAAGAATATTGCTTTCTCCCTGTAGGTAATTGGCCGCTGCTAAAATGCGCACCACATAGGGCTGACCATCACTAATTTGGCTGCGCAGGCGGTTCACATCTTCGGTGGTAATTTGAATCACTTGATCCGTCGGTTTTAGATTCTGGGGATTGTTGAGGACAATGGCATTGCGCCGCGCCTCCCGCAGGAGTTCTTCAATGACTTGGGTGGCCTGAGCCGGATCCTTGACATTTTGAATCACAGCAGAGGCCAAGACTTGTCCCGTGCGAATGGCGATCGTCCCCCGCCGTAGTCCCAACAACAGGATGCTCACGTTTTCCTCAAGGCGTTGGCGACTGGCCTCAAGGGCAGCAATTTCCTGCTGAAGCGTGCGCTGTTGATTGCGTAACACCTGCTGCTGCTGATTGGCAACGGCTAGTTGATCCTGAATGCGATCAATCTCTGCTTGGAGACGATCCTTTTGACCTTCCACCTCGGTAAGGCGCTGTTGAGCCGTGCGAATGGCGGTTTCTAGGGCTGCTTTTTGGCCAGCCACATCCTCGAGGCGGCCTTGGATGGCTTGTCGCTCGCGTTGCAAACGCTGAATTTCTTGCCGCAGGCGTGCCCCTTGGGCTTCAAAGTTTTCGAGGTCTTTTTGGGCTTGGGTGTAGCGGTCTTGAAGTTGCTTAAGTTCTGCTTCTGTGAGGGTTTGACGATTGACGGCCTGCTCTAGAACTTGGTTGGTTTGACTGAGGCGTTGGCGAATGTTGGCGAGTTCAATTTGGGATTGTGCGAGTTCTGCCTCAATTTCATCCTTTTGGGCACGGGTTTCGGCGAGTTCTTGTTCAGCAGCCGCTTGCTGACGGCGAATCGTATCAATGCGCAGCACGCCATCGCGCAATTCACGGCTGAGGGCAAAGAGGATAGCAAGGGTGGAGGCAGAAATTAAGCTGCCTGTGAGAATGGTAATCAGGACAGCCGTCTGTCGAGGCCGCAAATTAAACCAACTCAATCGGGCTTTGCCCACTTTTGAGCCAAGGCGATCGCCCACTGTCGCGATCGCGCCCCCAAGAATAATCACAGCCAAGACCAGAACATACCCAGCCATATTTCGGGTACTGCTGCCACTCCCCAACTATACTTTCTACAGTATGTGCCGATGCTGCCCCCTATAACGGTTTGGGCAAATCACTTTGACTGAAATCAACCGATGCCAAAAATTGCTACTTGGAACGTCAACTCAATTCGCACCCGCCTTGACCATGTGTGCCAATGGTTGGATAGCACTGGAGTGGACTATCTCTGTCTTCAGGAGACCAAAGTCACCGATGCTGAGTTCCCGCGTCAGCCCTTTCTGGATCGTGGGTATCAAGTTTATTGTAGTGGCCAAAAGGCCTACAACGGGGTGGCCATTCTCAGTCGTCAGCCCCTTGCGGGTGTAGAAGCAGGCTTTGCCCCCCAATTACCCAGCCACAGTGAGTTGGATACGCAAAAACGACTGATTCGCGCCCAATTAGCCCCTGATCTGATCTTGGTGAATGTCTATATTCCCAACGGCGGAGCGTACGACAGTGAGAAATACCACTACAAGCTGCACTGGTTAAAAACTCTCCATGTCTATCTCGAGCAGCTCACTGCCCAAGGAGAGGTGATTCTCTGTGGCGATTTTAATATTGCTCCTGAAGATAAAGACCTTTTTGATGCCAGCGATCGCGCCACAAAAGTAGGAGCCACCGATGCCGAACGCAACCTTCTAGCGGCCATTCGCGACCTTGGCTTCCACGATGCCTTTCGCCACTTTACCGAGGAGCCGGGGCACTACTCTTGGTGGGATTATCGGGCGGGTGCCTTTCGCCGCAATCATGGCTGGCGTATTGATCACCTCTACATTACCCCCGCTGTCAAAGCCCGGGCCTGCAACTGTCACATTGATATTGCCCCGCGGCGCTTACCCAAGCCCAGTGACCATGCACCCGTGATCCTAGAGATTGAATAGAGGCTGTACAGTGGGTTGGCGCAGCCACTCGCTTAAACTCTGAACCCCTTGGCCGTAGGTGAGATCAAAGGTCAACGGCGTAATACTAATCAGATTTTGGGCAATGGCTTCCACATCCGTGGGAGCCTGATTGGGGTCTTGGGGATATTCTTCAACCACTTCACCGGCGAGCCAGTAGTAGGTTTTGCCGCGAGGGTCAATGCGCTTCTGGAACAGGTCATGGTAGCGCCGAATCCCCTGTCGTGTAATGACAACGCCAGCAATTTCACTGGCAGGCAGAGCAGGGACATTCACATTGAGGAGCATCTTTGGGGGAAGGGGGGCGGTTTCCAGCGCCTTGAGGAGACGACTGGCAAAGTCAGCGGCTGGCTGAAAGTCATGAACTGTGAAACTGGTGAGGCTAATGGCAATACTAGGAATTCCCTCAATCACCCCCTCCATCGCAGCAGACACCGTGCCGGAGTAGAGAATATCCGTGCCGAGGTTGGAGCCTTGGTTAATCCCAGAAACAACAAAATCTGGGGGTTCCTCTAGGAGGGCACCAAGGGCGAGTTTGACACAGTCGGATGGGGTACCGGAGCAAGCCCACGCCTTAATACTGGGGTGAAAGCGATCGCTAACGACTTCGGCGCGAATCGGATCAAAAACAGTGAGGCTATGCCCTGTAGCGGAGCGTTCGCGATCGGGACACACGACCACGACTTCATGGCCAGCGATCGCCAGCGTGTCTGCCAACGCCCGAATACCGGGGGCAAAGACCCCATCATCATTGGCAATGAGTAACCGCATTTCCTGCCCCCTGAATCGTGAAGTATTGGCAAAACATTACAGTTGATTGCAAATCGCAGCACACTCCCTGAGAAATGTTAACCTCTAAAAGGGTCAAGTGGCGTACTGCATGACCCACCCTGCCGAACAGTTTGAACGCACCATTCCTGACATGACCGCTTTTGGTGATTGACAGGATCTATGGAACGCCTACTGAACCATCAGTTGAAGGAGAACACTGTGTCTGTGCATCAAAGTCATCCGTTACTCCGTGAAGACCTCAGCGAATACGTTGCCCATTTGCAACTGCACATGGCACTCCAAGCGCGCAATTTGGTGCCTGCCCTGAAACATACGGGCGACAGCCGCGAGCAACTTCTCCATCAAACCCAAGCCAACTTCGAGAAGCACGTCTCCCGTCAAAGCTATATTGGCTAAAGCCATTTTCCTCTGTGCTCAAAAATCAAAGCCTATAATTCCTAAGCAGCAGTAATCTTGCTGCTTTTTGCGTTTGTTAGCACAGCACGTCATTTCCTCTCACCACTTTGAGGAACGATCGCAACAGAGTACACTAGGGACGATATTACTATTTGTAACACTCTTGCCAGCGTTCTCAGGAGGTTTTATGGCGCGGACAGAGTCCACGATGCTTGCCCTTGGTACTGTTGCTCCCGATTTTCAACTGCCCGATGTGGTGAGTGGGCAAACGATTTCCCTCAGTAGCTTTGCCGATAAGAAAGCCCTACTGGTGATGTTTATTTGTCGCCACTGCCCCTATGTGAAACACGTCCAAGAGGAACTGGCGAAGCTAGGGCGCGACTACAAAGACACCGGCTTAGGGATTGTTGCCATTAGTGCCAATGACGCCGCCAACTATCCCGATGATGCCCCAGAGTCCCTGAAGGCGATGGCCACCGAACTAGGGTTTACATTTCCGCTTTGTTACGATGAGAGCCAAGAAACGGCCAAGGCCTACACGGCAGCCTGTACACCGGACTTCTTCCTCTTTGATGGCGATCGCAAGCTCGTGTATCGCGGACAACTCGATGACAGCCGCCCCCAGAATGGCTTACCAGTGACTGGGAAAGACTTGCGTGCAGCCATTGATGCCGTGTTAGCTGGTCAAACCCCCAGCGAGGATCAAAAACCGAGTCTCGGCTGTAATATCAAGTGGAAACCGGGGAATGAACCCGCCTATTACGGCTAATGCTGGAAAGGCAAAGAGAGGGGCACTTTTATTGCCGCTTTTGAGTCGTTAACCTACTGTTATATCAATGCCAATGGGTTTGGCTGTATTGACGCGATTTGTTTTTTAGGTGTGAGCAGTGAATAACCAACTTTTTTCGCCAGTGCGAATGCAGCCAATGGGGGCTGCCCTGAAAACGGTAGCAGTGGCAATGGCAACCGTGGCGATCGCCCTCGGTCCTTTGAGTCCCAGCCGCAGCCAAGAAGCCCCCACGCCTCCTGAAAACCAACCCGCCGAAACTCCAGCATCCCCAACACCACCATCGGCAGAGCCTGTACCTGAAAGCTCCCCAGCGGCACCCCCCACCCCCCCGCCTGTGAGTCAGCCCCCCGCGGATGAACCCCAAGTGTTGATTGCGGAAGTGGTGGTTGAAGGAGCCACTCCTGAACTGGAGCAATTGGTCTATCAGGTCATTAGCACTCGACCCGGCAGTACCACCACCCGCACCCAACTCCAACAGGATACCAATGCTATTTTTGCCACAGGCTTTTTTGCCGATGTCAATGCTGTACCCAGCGATACCCCCCTCGGGGTACGGATTACCTTTGTCGTGCGCCCCTATCCAGTACTGCGAGCCGTTCAAGTAGCCGGCAATCAGGTGCTCACCCAAGAAAAAGTTAATGAAATCTTTGCACCCCAAATTGGTCGGACACTGAACCTCCGCGAGCTACAGTCCGGCATTGAGAAAATCAACACATTTTATAGGGATAATGGCTACATCTTGGGGCAAGTGGTCGGCACCCCCCAAGTGGATCCCGATGGCGTCGTGACGTTGCAGGTAGCTGAAGGGGTGGTTGAAGAGGTCACCTATCGCTTCCTGAATAAAGAAGGGGAACCGACAAAACAGCGTACTCGCGACTTTGTGATTAGCCGTGAAATGGACACCCAGCCCGGCGTTGTCCTCAACCAAAATACCGTGCAAGCAGATTTGCGACGCCTCTTTGAACTAGGACTCTTTGAGGATGTGCAAGTTGCCCTTGAACCAGGTCAAGACCCACGCAAAGTGAACTTGATTCTCAATATCAAAGAGCGCAATACCGGCAGTATTTCCGCTGGGGCGGGTTATAGCTCGGCCTCAGGTCTATTTGGCACTGTAGCGTTCCAGCAAAATAACCTCTTTGGTCGCAACTGGAAATTTGGTGTGGAAGCCCAAGGGGGTACTGAAGGGGAGTTTCTCTTTGACATTAACTTTACTGATCCTTGGATTAAGGGGGATCCCTACCGCACCTCCTATACCGTTAGTGCCTTTAACCGCCTCAATGTGCCTTTTACCTTCAGCAATGGCCCCATCAATGTGCCCCTAGCCAATGGTGATTTACCCCGTATTAACCGCTTGGGGGGTGCCGTCTTCTTTACGCGACCCTTTACCAAAGATCGGGATTTGATTCGCACCGCTTGGACCGGTTCCCTTGGTCTGCAATATCAGCGGGTCACCTCCATGGATAGCTCTTTTAATCGAACACCGACGGATTTTCTGGGCAACTGTTTGACCTTCCCAGATGATGGTGTGTGTCGCGGCTACAATGACCTCTTTACCGTGCAAGCAGCAATCCTGCGGGATCTGCGCAATGATCCCCTGCGGCCGACGAGTGGCCAAGTGATTCGCCTAGGCGTGGATCAATCCATTCCTATTGGTGCCGGGAATATCTTAATGAATCGGGTGCGGGGAAGTTATAGCTTCTATATCCCCGTGAAGTTTCTGCGTATTGAGGGGCCGCAAACCTTTGCCTTCAATATCCAAGCGGGCAACATTTTTGGTGATCTGCCCCCCTATGAATCCTTTACGATTGGGGGTGCTAACTCAGTGCGCGGTTGGGAAGAGGGGGCGATCGGCTCCGGGCGCGCCTTTGTGCAAGGGACAATAGAGTATCGGTTCCCAATTTTTAATATTGTTGGTGGCGCCCTCTTTGTGGATGGGGCCAGTTTGCTCGGTACCCAACGCAGCGTACCCGGTCAGCCGGGGATTGTGCGCGGTAAACCCGGAGAGGGGCTAGGCTATGGAGGCGGCCTGCGGGTGAATACTCCCCTAGGCAATATCCGCATTGATTTTGGCTGGAATAATGAAGGAGGCAGCGCCTTCAGCTTTGGCATTGGTGAACGCTTCTAGGAGAAAGATGGATGATCACGGCCTCTGTACCGATGGCATTGGTGGCAACGACTCAACAGACCCTTGGTGGGGCTGCCCAATGGTCAGGGGTGGGCTTGCATTCAGGCCAATGGGTTGAGGTCACCCTTCAGCCGGCACCCACCAATACCGGACGGCAGTTTGTGCGCCTTGATCTGGAGGGACAGCCTGTGATTCCTGCTCAGATTGATGCGGTGCAATCCACTCAGTTGGCAACGGAGTTAGTAGCCAATGGCGCCAGTGTGCGCACGGTTGAACATCTCTTGGCAGCGCTGGCGATCGCTGGCATTGATAATGTCACGATTGAGATCACAGGCCCTGAGGTGCCGGTGCTCGATGGCTCAGCGCAACCTTGGTTAGAAGGCATTCAGAGGGTGGGTGTTGTCCCTCAGGAGGCGCCTCGGCCAGCGGTACCCTTGAGGCAGCCTGTCACCGTTTACGAAGGAGAAGCCTTTGTCAGTGCCATTCCTGCTCCTGAGCTGCGCCTTACCTATGGCATTGACTTTCCCTATGCGGCGATTGGTCGCCAGTGGTGTAGCTTTACCCCTTCAGAACTGGCGGTCGCCGTTGCCCCTGCGCGCACCTTTGGTTTTGCCGAACAAGTGGAGTATCTGCGCAGCCAAGGCCTGATTCAGGGGGGCAGTTTAGAGAATGCTCTGGTGTGCAGTGCCAGTGGTTGGGTCAACCCACCGTTACGCTTTGCCGATGAACCGGTTCGCCACAAGTTACTGGATCTCTGGGGAGATCTAGCCCTACTGGGAACACCCCCCATCGCGCATTATGTCGCCTATCGCGCTAGTCATCATCTGCATACCCAATTGGCACGGGCGATCGCCCAGCAGATGGTTTAGTGGGCAACCATTCTCGCCTATGATTTGTTTATATCTTTAGATTTGCAGCCGACACCTACCCCTATGCCAACGTTGACTGACTCCCCACCGACCACTGTGCTGACGGTTACTGATCTTCAGCAGTTGCTCCCCCACCGCTACCCCTTTTTACTGGTGGATCGGATCATTGACTACGTGCCAGAAAAGTATGCCGTGGGGCTGAAAAACGTCACGATCAACGAACCCTTTTTCCAAGGGCACTTTCCCGGTCGCCCAATTATGCCGGGGGTGCTCATTGTGGAAGCCCTTGCCCAAGTGGGAGGGGTTGTCCTGATGCAGATGAACTGGGCAAAGGATAAGCTTTCTGTGTTTGCGGGCATTGATAAGGTGCGCTTTCGCCGTCCTGTCGTCCCTGGCGATCAGTTAATCCTGCGGGCTGAGCTTCTTGTTGTCAAGCAGCAGCGCATTGGCAAAATGCAAGGACGGGCTGAGGTGAATGGTCAATTGGTCTGTGAAGGCGAGATGATGTTCTCGCTAGTGGACTAGTCACAATCAATGATGCAAACGCTCATCCATCCTACTGCTGTCATTCACCCCAGTGCCGAGCTACATCCCACAGTTCGGGTCGGCCCCTATGCCGTGATTGGTGAACAGGTGCGCGTTGGTGCCCATACCGAAATTGGTGCCCACGTGATTATTGAAGGGCCAACAGAGGTGGGGGTAGGCAATCGTATTTTTCCGGGAGCGATCATTGGCACGGCTTCTCAGGATCAAAAATATACGGGTGCCAATAGTGCCCTACGCATTGGTGACTACAACACGATTCGCGAGTTTGTAACGATTAACCGCGCCAATGGTGAAGGGGATGCCACGATCATTGGTAACCACAATCTACTGCTGGCCTATGTCCATGTGGCCCATGATTGTGTGATTGAGGATCAGGTGGTAATTACGAATGCGGCCTCGATCGCTGGCCATGTTTGCATTGAATCAAAGGCACGCATTGGCGGTATGGTGGGCATTCACCAGTTTGTCCATATTGGTCGCTTGGCAATGGTGGGAGCCATGGCACGGGTCGATCGGGATGTGCCCCCCTATATGCTGGTGGAAGGTCATCCGGCGCGGGTTCGTGCCCTCAATCAGGTGGGACTGCGGCGGGCAGGCGTCACAGACGCAGAAATGCGCGACCTCAAGGAGGCGTTTCGGATTCTCTATCGTCGTGAGTTACCCCTTGCCCAGGCGATCGCCCAATTGGCAACCCTACCCCCTTCTGAGCATTTAGAGCATCTACAGCGCTTTCTCACCTATGCCCGTGAAGAGGGACGACGCGGCTTAACCCCCAGTGGCCGGGCGACAACGGATTAAATCTCTAGTTGCCACTCACTCAACGCCATGCCTGCTGTGGTGCTTGTCCATCCCCAAATTCCCCCCAATACAGGCAATATTGCCCGCACCTGTGCTGCCACCCACACACCGCTGCATCTGATTGAACCCTTGGGCTTTGAACTGAGCGATCGCTACCTCAAGCGAGCTGGTCTTGATTACTGGCCCTATGTCACCTTGCACTGCCATCCTGACTGGCCGACGTTCCTCAAAACTACCCATAGCGGGGGGCGTCTGATTGCCTTTGAGCCTTCAGCACAGCAGATTTACTGGGACTTTAGCTTTGCTGAGAGTGATTGGCTGGTCTTTGGCAGCGAACCCGATGGCATCCCCGCCGATGTCTTAGCGACCTGTGACGCCTTTTTGAAAATTCCCATGTGGCAGCCGGCGGTGCGCAGTTTGAATCTCTCGGCTTCGGTGGCGATCGCCCTCATGGAAGTTTACCGCCAACTCTATTCCTCAACTGCTGGATGACCGAATCGCTCCCCCTTGATAACTCCCCTATTTCAGACAACGGCTGTATCTGGTACTTTGCCTACGGCAGCAACCTCTGTACCACCCAAAAAAAACGTCGCATCGGTACCGTCCCCGCTGCTGAAGTTGCTCAACTGCCGGGCTATCGCCTTGCGTTCAATAAACGCAGTAATGATGGCACTAGCAAAGCAAATCTCGTTCTTGATCCTCACCATTCTGTCTGGGGTGTGATTTATCGCTGCACAGAAGCCGACATTGAACGCTTAGATTTTTACGAAGGTGTTAAGTGGGGACATTACCGTCATGAATTTGTTAGAGTCATAACGTCCACGGGTCAGGCGATAACGGCTCTGACCTATGTGGCAGGGGAGGATTTTATTGATGAAACCCTGTGGCCTTCAGCCGACTATTTAGAGACAATTCTCGAGGGGGCAAAGGAGCACGGGCTTCCTGTTGAGTATGTTGCTGAGTTGTGGGAGTGGAAAAACCGAATATGAATACCTCATCTTCTAGTGCAGTTGCCACCAAACCCCCACAAACTGAGAAACGGCGCCGCATTTTTCGGGTAGTGCGGATTGGCCTAGGGGTGACGCTCATTGGCTTAGCGGTCTATCTCCTCTGGTGGCGACAGCGGAATGTGGTCAGTCGTGTGGGCTACCTGAATGGCACAGTGATTACCCTCTATGCCACGATCCCCGGCACCCTAACCCTAGAAGACTTGCGCCCCGGCGAACTCCTGAATGCTGGTAGACAAATTGGTACCATCCGCAACGATCGCAATCCCCAACTGGAAACCGATCGCCAGAATCTAGAAACTCGTCTCAATGTCGCCCTTTCCCAGCAGCAGGGACTGCAACAGAAACGCAACAGCCGCGTGGCTCTGATTTCTCAACTCGATCGCTATCAGCAGAGTCAGCAAACCCTTGAAGTTCGCTTTGCTCAAGAGGCAGTGCAGCGTACCCTAGGCGAACTGCGCCAAGCCCAAGAAGCTCTGGCCATTGCCCGCATTGAAGCCGATCGCTATACCAGCTTAGTGGAAACAGGGGCTGTGGCGCGCCAACTCGCCGATGAAGCCGTTTCCCGTGCCAAGCAAGCGGCGAAATTCGTTGAGAGTAAACAGGCCGAACTGCGCCGCCAACAAACAGCCCTGCAAGCGGCTCGCCAAGGATTGCAACTGGATGCGTCACGCACCTTTAGCTTTCCCCAAATCCGCCTGATTGATTTAGAAACTGAACTGGTTGATATTGATGTTGAACTTTTGGCAGTGGCCACAACAATTGCCGAGCTACGCCGTGAAATTGCCAACATCAAACAGCAACTCTCCCTGCAACGGCTTGCCCCCGTGAAAGTACCGACGACCGCAGTCGTTTGGTCAGTGATTCACAAAACGGGGGATTTAGGCATTCCTCTGACCGCAGGGGATCCGATCATTAAAGTTCTCGACTGTAGCGATGTTTGGGCAACGGGCTTGGTAGCCGAGCGGGATAATCCTCGCCTGCGCGTGGGTCAGGAAGCAACAGTGCGTTTACTAGATGGGAGCGATCGCCGACTGAGGGGCATTGTGCGGGCGATTCGTGGTGGTCCCGGCAAAGTCGAGGTGGGGGAAAACGTGGCTGTGCCGCCCCCCGATCTAGTGCGCAATGAACTGGCGGTTGATGTTCAACTCTACAACCTACCAGAGGACTTAAGCGCTGAGCGTTTCTGTGGTGTGGGTCAAAGTGTCGAAGTGGTGTTTGGAAGCTAAATCATGCGCCTCAAGTCGTTGCAAACCGATGGCTGGCTTTTGCTCCTAGGCCTTCTCGGTCTTCTAGGGGTATTGCTGTGGCAAGTGGATTGGCGGGATCTGCTACCGAATCTTGTCGGTTTTTGGCATGAAGGACAAGCCATCATGCGCCCTCAGGGGACCACCCTTGAGGCACTGCTACTCCCCGCCTTTGTGTGGCTTGCCATCACGTTTCTCCTTAAGGAACTCTGCCCTAAACCCACTTTTTGGTCACGGCTGATCGTTAGTGTCGGCATTGCCCTACTGGGGATTCGCTATGAATTGTGGCGCTTCTTTGGCAGTCTCAACTTGGATGATCCCCTCAATGGCACGATCTCCGTCGTGCTCTTTTTGGCAGAATTGCTGACGGTTCTCAATAGTGTGGCCTTTTTCTTTCACTGCATTTTCTCCATTGATCGCACCCCCGAAGCCGATCGCCTCAGTCAAGCGGTGATTCGCGGGGAGTATCTGCCTTGGGTAGATGTAATCTTACCAACCTACAACGAAGGGGTGGATATTTTGCGGCGTTCGGTGATTGCCTGCCAAGCCATGGATTACCCCAACAAGCGGGTTTACCTGCTCGATGATACCCGTCGGCCAGCGGTGCGTGCTCTTGCCGCAGAATTGGGCTGTGAATATCGCGATCGCCCCGACAACCGCCATGCCAAGGCAGGCAACATTAACCACGCTCTTCCCACCCTCACGGGGGAACTAATTGCCGTCTTTGATGCCGACTTTATGCCCACGCGCAACTTCCTCACCCGCACCGTTGGCTTTTTCCAAGACCCCAAGACGGCAATGGTGCAGACGCCGCAGCATTTTTTCAATGAAGACCCCATCGCCGTCAATCTGGGACTAGAGGGCATCCTTAATAACGAGCAAACGCTTTTCTTTCGCTTTATTCAACCCTGCCGTGACTATTGGGACTCCGTTGTGTGCTGTGGCACCTGTTTTGTGATTCGCCGTAGTGCCCTCGATGAAATTGGTGGCATTCCCACCGACAGTATCACCGAAGACTACATGACAACCATTAAGCTGCAAAGCCTTGGCTATCGCGTCAAATACCTCAATGAAGCCTTGGCGGCGGGCATGTCCCCGGAGACGATTAGTGCCTACATTAACCAACGGCTGCGCTGGGGGCAGGGCACACTGCAAATGCTCTTTTTGGGGGGCAACTTTTTCACCGCCCCTAATCTGCGGCTGACGCAGCGCCTCTCCCATTCCTTGAGTATCATCTACTGGTTTCTCTCCATTCCGCGGGTGATCTTTCTTTTGGCACCGTTGGCCTTTTTGCTTTTTGGTATTGCCCCCTTGCGGGCAACGGTGAACGAGATTCTCTACTTTTACTTTCCCTACTATCTGGGGAATATCATGGCCTTTTCGTGGCTCACTGAAGGTCGCCGCTCCGCTTTTTGGTCGGATGTCTATGAAACGATTATTGCCTTTCCAATGGCTATCACCGTGATTCGCACGCTCATTAGTCCGAGGGGCAAAACCTTCAAAGTGACCCCCAAAGGGGTGGTGGATCCCCATCGCATCAATATCAACTGGCCGCTGATTCGTCCCCTGATGATCATTGCCATTTTGACGATTGTTGGCCTGATCTGGCGCAGCTCTCCCCTGCAGGATACGATTGTCAACCCCGATAGCTTGGCGGTAAATATCGTTTGGTCAATCTATAATTTGTCGCTGCTATTGGTGTGTATGCTGGTGGCCATTGATGTACCGCAGCGCCGTTTTACTCGCTTTCTGCGGGCTGAACCCTGCGAACTCATTGTTGGGGGCGATCGCTATGTCGGGCAAACTGTGGATATTTCTGAAGAGGGCGCCCGCTTACAAATCCGCCGCTGTGACACCTGTCGGGAAAGCCATCCTTCGCCGCAGGGATTGCGAACCTACAGTGCCCAATTTCGCCTCTTGCCCCCCAGTGAACTTGCAGATCTATGGATTTCAGCAGAGCTACGCTGGCACGATCAAGAACGCTTGATGCAGCTTCAGCAGGGGGGGAGTAGTGACCCCGTCGAAATGCGCATTCGCTTTCTGGATTTATCCTTGGCGGAGCAACGTCGTCTCATTCCCTACCTCTACTGCCAACCGGGGCAATGGGATGAAATTCGTGTTCCTGAAATTAAGACCGCTTGGGCAATGATTCAAAGTGTCTTTCGCCTGCATCCCCTTGCCGAAAGTCGCTAGACCATTCTTGAATTTCTGCTTTCAGTGTTCTGTATCAGTTTATAGCTATTCCAATCAAGAATGAGATACTGTCCAGCACAATAATTGCGAATCACCTCATCAATAGAACTGTTTGACCCTGCATGCATCCGCGCTCGCTTCAACGCACTCAAGTCGTGCTCAATCACGTTCAAGTCAGGAGAGTATTTCGGTAAAAATAACACCTCGTGACCCGCCACTTTGACCACTGCCTGAATCGCCCCTTTCGGATGAATTGGTGCATTATCCATCATCAACAACGAACGTTTCTCTAACGCCGGCAAACAGTATTGACTCAGCCAGCTCACAAACCCTAACCCATTCAAATATCCTGAAAACAGCATCAGCGCTATGAAATCTTTCTGGTGTCTATGCCGTCCTGCTACTAAACTCTCTCTTCTCTTACGCTTCCCAACTCGCTCTCCATCAATTCGTTGGCCTCGCGCTGACCCCCCATACTCACACTCCACCCGAGCGTCAAACCCCGTCTCATCGATATACACCACCGTTTCCTCGCCGTGACTCTCTACCCATGTGTCGAGCTGCTGTTGATACGCTTGGCGCTCTTCTTCACACCGTTCTTGGTAACGCATCTGTTTTTTTTTCGGGTGATGCCCATCTGGTCGAGGGCGTAACTAATGGTGGAAACTTGGACGCCAAATCGCTGGGCGCGGTCGATTAAACGGTCATCAGGATGGGCAGCAACATCCGCTGCTAAGGCTTCCCAATCCAGTTTCCAAGGACGACGGGGAACAACCGTGGGCGCTAAGTCCTCTCGCTTCAGTCAGCGATGGATGGTGGCGCGGCTCACCTGAAAGATTTGAGTCGCTTCACTGATTTTGCCACCTTGCTTGATATAGGAGACAACCCGCTCTCGTAAGTCCAGGCTATAGCTCATATTCTTGAGTAACATTCATGACTCTTTGAGTATAGCCTATCCCTCTTGAAAATATCTCACTCCCTTTCGAAATAGCTATATCTAGCCAAATCGACGGCCATTGCCCTCGATGGGTCAACTTCAGTAGTTTCTGGCTCCTGCTCAACCACAAATTCAACCTCAAACCATTGGGCATTGCAGCGCGGGATGCTCCTCACCTCTTTCAGGGAAGGGGAGACGAACAGGACCAAACACCTTCTTGAAGTGCCTCGACATCGGAATCTGGAAGTAGCCATCTTTCTTCAGATAGCGGGGCAACCTCACCTGCCTGTACAGCCCTTGCTGAGCCTTGTTGAGCAAGCGGAAAAACGACCTGAAGGCTCTGTCCACTGCTTTGAGGGTTTGCTGAGCGATGTCGGTATTCAGTAGCGCATAGTTTTCGTTCTCCTTGCAGGCGTGGTAGTTGGCTTCATAACGGAGGTGCTGATGTTTTTCAAAGAAAAACTGCCTGACGGAATAAAGCCCTACGTTGTAGAGATTTTTGGTGAATCTGCACAGGGCGCGTAAGGCAGCAAATTCCTGCCGACTCAAACCCCGGATTTGGTTCTTCTGAGTGACATACATTTTGTGCTCTCCACAACACCCTTATTGTAGAGAATAGGAAAGACTTCTATTGGCGGCTGTGCCGCCACTCCTATCTCTCCCTGCCCTAAACTGCAGGGTTTCTCGGAGGTCTTTGATGACTACAGCCGCATACATTCATCTGCCTTTTTGTCGGCGCCGCTGCTTCTACTGTGACTTTCCGATTACGGTGGTGGGGAATTCCCTCGAGCTGGCAGAATCACTCATCCAAGAGTATGTGGCTGCGCTGTGTCAAGAAATTGCCCACACCCCTGCTGAGCCGCTACCGCTCCAAACAATCTTTTTTGGGGGGGGAACACCGTCTCTAGTACCGCCTCAATACATTGGCCAACTGCTGGAAGCCCTCGATCGCCAGATCGGGATTGCCCGAGGGGCAGAAATTTCTATGGAAATGGATCCGGGGACATTTGACTTGGAGCAATTGCAGGGCTATCTCAAGGTAGGAGTGAATCGCGTCAGCTTGGGTGTACAGGCCTTTGACGATGAGCTATTGCAAGTGTGTGGCCGTAGTCACGATGTGGCCGATGTTGAGCGGGCAGTTGCGATGCTTCATAGGGCGGGGGTAGAAAATTGGAGCATAGATCTCATTTCAGGCTTGCCGCAACAATCCTTAGCGGATTGGCAATTCTCCCTAGAGCGAGCGATCGCTCTCAACCCAACCCATCTCTCTATCTATGACCTGATCATTGAGCCAAAAACCGTCTTCAGCAAACGCTATCAACCCGAAGCAGCCCCCCTACCCACCCAAGAGAATGCTGCCGCTGCCTATCGCCTTGGCCACGAAATGTTAACCGCAGCGGGCTACGATCACTACGAAATTTCTAACTATGCCCGACCGGGGTTTGCCTGTCGTCACAATCAAGTGTATTGGCGCAATCAACCCTACTATGGCTTTGGCATGGGCGCCACCAGTTATCTTGGGCATCGTCGCCTCAGCCGTCCGCGTACCCGCCGTGAATACTATCAATGGCTGCAAAGCTTACCCGAGAGCCTCAATCAAGTCAGTCCAGATTCCCTGTGGGATCGCTGGTTGGAAACCCTGATGCTGGGCTTGCGCCTCAGGGACGGCCTCTCTTTAGCTGCTCTAGCGGATGAATTTCCGATGTCGTGGGTTGAAGCACTACAAGCAGCAGCGGCAAACATGTCTCCAGAGATACTTTCTTTGGCGGGCGATCGCCTGCACTTGACACAACCAGCAGGATTTCTAGTGGCTAATCACGTCATTGTCACCCTGTGGGAAGCATTGGAGGGATCGGTTTTCCGCCAACAGGAAGGGGAACCCCTACCGATACACTAGAGGTTGTCTGACCAAGAATACACTCACGGGAAGCATCATGTTGGAACAGGGAACCATTTCAATCCATACTGAGAATATTTTTCCAATCATTAAAAAGTGGCTCTACTCCGATCATGAGATTTTCCTGCGGGAACTGGTCTCCAACGCCGTAGATGCCATCCAAAAACTGCGGATGGTGGCACGCTCTGGGGAATATAGCGGCGATGTGGATCACCCGGAAGTGACGATCACAATTGACAAAGAAAACAAAAAGCTGGCGATCGCCGACAACGGCATTGGCATGACCGCCGAGGAAGTCAAAAAATACATTACCCAAGTGGCCTTTTCCAGTGCCGAAGAATTTGTTCAAAAATACAAAGGCGAAGGGGAAGACGCCATCATTGGTCACTTTGGCCTTGGCTTTTACTCCGCCTTCATGGTCTCAGAACGGGTGGAAATTGATACCCTCTCCTACCGCGAAGGTGCCGTCCCCGTGCATTGGACTTGTGATGGTTCCACCGAATTTACCCTCTCCGATGGCCAGCGCACCACTGTGGGGACAACCGTCACCCTAACGCTCCAAGACAGTGAATTGGAGTATCTAGAGCCGGGGCGCATCCGTGAACTCATCCGCAAGTACTGTGACTTCTTGCCCGTGCCGATTAAGCTGGAAGGCGAGCAAATCAATAAACAAATTGCCCCGTGGAAGAGTGCCCCCAATAGCCTCAGCAAAGAGGACTACCTAGAGTTTTATCGCTATCTCTACCCCTTCCAAGAAGATCCTCTGCTCTGGGTTCACCTCAATACCGACTATCCCTTTGTGGTCAATGGCATTCTCTACTTTCCAAAGCTGCGCCCCGATATTGATGTCACTAAGGGGCAAATTAAGCTCTACTGCAACCAAGTCTTTGTCAGCGATAACTGTGAAGAGGTGATCCCGCGCTTTTTGCTGCCCCTGCGGGGGGTCATTGACAGTAGCGACATTCCCCTGAATGTGTCCCGCAGTTTCCTGCAAAAGGATCGTACCGTTCGCAAAATTGCTGACTACATTGCCAAAAAAGTGGGCGATCGCCTGAAGGAGCTGTACCGCGAAGACCCCGCTGCCTACGTGCGCTCTTGGCAAGACTTGGGCACCTTTGTCAAATTTGGCTCGATCAATGACGAGAAGTTCAAAAAGCAGGTGGAAGACATTCTCATCTACCGCACCACCGCTGAACTGACCTCTAAAGAAAGCGAGGATGTCTGGGCCAGTGAGGGGGGTATTCACGTGGATGGCAAAACCTACACCACCCTTAAGGAATACCTCGAGCGCAACAAAGAGCGCCAAGGCAATCGCGTCTATTACTGCACCGATGAGGTGAACCAAGCCACCTACGTGCAACTGCTTAAAAGCCAAGGGATTGAAGTCCTGTTTATGGACAGTTTCATTGATACCCACTTTGTGCCGTGGCTAGAGCAGAACTACAGCGATGTCAAGTTCCTGCGGGTGGATGCAGAACTGGATGAGACGCTCATTGACAAAAACAAAGAGAGCGAACTCGTCGATCCCACCACGAAGAAAACCCGCAGCGAGCAGATCAAATCCCTCTTTGAATCCGTGCTGAAAAAGCCAAAGCTGACGATTCGCACCGAAGCCCTCAAGGCCGATGCCCCCCCAGCGATGATCCTGTTGCCGGAAACCAGTCGGCGGCTGCAGGAGATGATGGCAATGATGCAGCAGCAACCCAATGCGCAGTTGCCAGAGGAGCATATCTTGGTTGTCAACACCGCCCATCCCTTGGTGCAAAATCTCCTCAGCCTCAACCAAGGCACGATTATTCAAACCAGCGGCACCTCAGAAACGGGTACATTGGTCGAAAAGCTGTGTCAGTATATCTACGATTTGGCCTTAATGTCGCAGCGGGGCTTTGATGCCAATGGTATGCAGCAATTTACAGAGCGTGCCAGTCAAGTCCTGACCCAACTGACCACTATGGCCACGCGCTAACGTTTGCAGAGGCGGGAGGTAACGCATGATTATTACGGTAGGCCTATTGGCGGGAGCGATCGCCCTACTGGCGTGGGGACTATACCGCAACCTGCCCTACGGCAAGCTGGGGATTGTGGCTTGGTTGCAAACCCTTGTCCTGATGCTCCCTTGGCTGGTGGTTTTTGGCAGCCTCAGCTTTGGGATTGTGATTAACTTTGCTGCTGTGCTCTTTGGGCTAGTGTTCTCGATTGTGGCCTATGTTGCCCTTGGCCGTTGGTTGCGATCGCTGGCGGCCACCGCCGAACTGCCCCTACCCTCTGCCCCTGCTGGTCGTTCGGAACTGGAGCAAGCCACCACAGAACAGACGACCCCAGCCCAGACTACTGCACGACCCAGCCTTCCCGCTGAAGACCTACAAGCGATTCAAAATATCTTTAGCGTTGATACCTACTTCGCCACCGACTACATTCCCTACAAGGGGGGCGTGATCTGCCCGGGGAATTTGCGGGGAGAGGCCAAAGTGGTGCATCAGCAACTCACCGAACGCCTACAGGCCGCCTTGCCCGATCGCTATCGCCTCTTTATGGTGGCCAATGGGGATGGCAAGCCGATGGTCGTGATTTTGCCGATGACGACCGAACCCATTCGCTCGGGCAATCTTCAGAAGCTGGCAGCGGTTTTCTTGGCGGTGGCCACCCTTGGAACCTGTCTTGAGACCAGCGCCATCTTGCAGGGGTTTAGCTTACTGGGAAATCCAACCACTGGCCTCTTTCAGCGATCGCTCCCCTTTGCCTTGGGTCTCTTTGGCATTGCCGCTATACGGGAAGGGGGTCACTGGTTAATGGCCAAACGCTATCGGGCACGCTTAGGGCCGCCCATCTTTTTGCCGGCATGGCAGTTGGGGACGTTTGGTGCCATGACCCGCATTGAATCCTTCCTTGCCAATCGCAGTCAACTCTTTGACATTGGTGCAGCGGGGGCGATCGCCGCCGGTAGTGTTTCGCTGCTGCTGTTGGCCATTGGCCTTGTCCTCTCGCCCACGAGTCAAGGGTTAGAGGTACCGACCCTCTTTTTCCAAGGATCGATTTTGGTGGGGACGATCGCCAAGCTCTTTTTGGGGCAGCAGTTGCAAAGCGAAGTGGTGATGGTGCATCCCTTTGTGATTCTGGGCTGGCTGGGCTTGATCATGACCGCCTTGAACTTAATGCCAGCGGGGCAACTGGATGGCGGGCGGATTATTCAAGCGATTTACGGCACAAAAACCGCCAAACGACTGACGATTATTACGCTTGTGGTCTTGGGCTTGGTGGCGATCGTCAACCCCTTGGCCTTGTATTGGGCGTTGGTGATCCTGCTGTTGCAGCGGGATGTGGATCAGCCCAGTCTTGATGAGATCACCGAACCCGATGACACCCGTGCTGGTCTTGGTCTGCTGCTGTTGTTCTTAATGGCCGCTACCCTGATCCCAATGGCACCGGGGTTAGCCGGTCGCTTGGGAATTGGAGGCTAAATGCCCGATTCACTGCGGCAAATTTTGACGGCGATCGCCCAAGGGCAACTGAGCGTAGAGACCGCCTATCGCCAACTGCAACACCTTTCCTACGAACCCATTGGCGATTTTGCGCGCATTGATCACCAGCGGCAGCAGCGCACCGGCTTTCCAGAGGTGATCTGGGGTCCCGGCAAAACCCCGCAGCAGATTGCCGAGATTCTGGAGCGGATGCGTCCCCACTATCCCTGTGTGATGGCCACACGCATTTCCCCCGAGGTGTTTGAGGCAGTGCGATCGCGCCTTGGTGGGCTGCACTATTTTGAAAAGGCACGGATTTGCAGTACAGCCCCCATTTTGCCGCCGCAGTTTCCGCTTCAGGTGGGCTTGGTCTGTGCGGGTACAGCAGATCTACCCGTGGCCGAAGAGGCCGCAGTGACGTTGCAGCTCTCAGGATTTGGCGTTGAGCGGTTTTGGGATGTGGGAGTAGCTGGGATTCATCGGCTGCTGAGTGTGCGCGATCGCTTGGAGGAGATGGCCGTACTCATTGTGGTTGCGGGTATGGAGGGAGCACTGCCCAGTGTGGTGGCGGGGCTAGTCTCAGTGCCCGTGATTGCTGTGCCCACCAGTATTGGCTATGGCGCAAACTTTGGCGGTTTGGCAGCGCTACTGACAATGCTCAACTCCTGTGCCCCCGGCATTGGTGTCGTCAATATTGATAATGGCTTTGGGGCGGCAATGCTAGCGGCCAAGATCTTGCGATCGCTCAGCCAACGGTTATAATGGTTATTTGTTCTTAACGTGTGATAGATCATCAGGTGACCTGTGGCTAACATCAAATCTGCCGCTAAACGTGCCCAAATTGCTGAGCGCAACCGTCTTCGCAACAAAGCCTATCGCTCGGCAGTGCGGACGCTGATTAAAAACTACTTGACGGCCATTAGTCAGTATGCCGCCGATCCCACTCCGGAAAAACTGGCGGAAGTCCAGCAGCGACTCAACTTGGCCTTTAGCAAAATTGACAAAGCCGTTAAGCGCGGCGTTCTCCATCGCAACACCGGTGCCCGTCGTAAAGCTCGGCTGACCCGTATCCTCAACAAAACGCTGCAACCCGCTGCCTAATCCCCATGTTGGTGGATACCCACGTCCATCTCAACTTTCCAGAGTACGCCTCCGATCTCGATGCAGTGGCTGAACGCTGGCGATCGGCGGGAGTGGTGCGGCTGGTTCATTCCTGTGTCGAACCCAGTGAATTTCCCACGATTCAGAGCCTTGCCGCGCAGTTTCCCGAACTCTTTATGGCAGTGGGTCTCCATCCCTTGGATACAGAACAGTGGCAGCCCGACCTCAAGGAAAAAATTGCCAGCCTAGCCGCCAGTGATCCCAAGGTGGTGGCCATTGGCGAAACGGGTTTAGATTTTTACAAAGCCACGAACCGCGAAGAACAGGAAGCGGCCTTTTGGGCACAGTTGGAGGTTGCCCACAGCTTGAATCTGCCAGTGATTATCCACTGTCGGGAGGCCGCCGCTGCGGCACGGGATTTAATTCAACAGTTTGTTCGCGATCGCGGGCCGGTGCAAGGGGTGATGCACTGCTGGGGCGGTACCCCCGAAGAAACTGAATGGTTCCTCGATCTGGGTCTTTTTATTAGCTTTAGCGGCACTGTCACGTTTAAGAACGCCAAACAAATCCATGCCTCGGCACAAATGGTTCCCAGCGATCGCCTGCTAGTGGAAACGGATTGCCCCTTCCTTGCCCCTGTGCCCAAACGGGGCGAAAAACGCAACGAACCCAGCTATGTGCGCTTTGTGGCTGAAGCCGTCGCCCGTCTGCGACAGTGTGACCTCTTGGAATTAGAACAACAGACGACCCTCAACGCCTGTCAGCTCTTTCGCCTACCCCTGCCCGCCGAACTTACCCCATAAATTTCTCAGGCATTGGGGAATTGACTGAATTGAATCAACGTTAAAAAATCTAGCGCATTTGCGAGCCTGCCCGTTTCAGCATCCTAGGATGGGGCTGTAGGCTAAAGACGATAGTTTAGGATGTGTCCCGATTAGTTAAGTAGGCAATCCGTGGACTCTTTATCAACGCCGTTAGCACCTTGATCTATATGATCTCGGTTGATTTTCTTGATACTCATGCTGACTTGACGAGGATACTGTATGGTTAGCTCTCCTCCCCGTCCCACTGAACTCACTGCTGATATTCATGCTTTTGGTCCAGCTCGCGCCACAATTCAAGGACAGCCCTTGAGTGATAGTGAAGTTGAGGCCATGGATGCCTTCTTCCGCGCTTGTAACTATCTGGCCGTGGGCATGATTTATTTGCTCGATAACCCCCTGCTCAAGGAACCCCTCAAGCCCGAGCACATCAAAAAACGCCTCCTTGGTCACTGGGGATCGAGTCCGGGTCTGTCCTTTTGCTACCTTCACCTCAATCGCATTATTAAAAAGTACCAACAGGAGGTGATTTTCCTAGCGGGTCCCGGTCATGGGGCACCGGGGGTCTTGGCACCCGTTTACCTTGAGGGCAGTTACACCGAGATTTACCACAACATTAGTGAGGATGCCCACGGCCTCAAAAAATTCTTCAAACAGTTCTCCTTCCCCGGTGGGATTGGTAGCCACTGCACCCCAGAAACGCCCGGCTCGATTCACGAAGGGGGAGAACTGGGCTATGTCCTCTCCCATGCCTGTGGTGCTGCCTTTGACAATCCTGATTTAATTGTGGCGGCAGTGGTTGGCGATGGGGAAGCAGAAACGGGGCCTTTGGCCACCTCATGGCATATCAATAAGTTCCTCAACCCGGCGCGCGATGGGGCAGTCTTGCCCATTCTCAACTTGAATGGCTACAAGATTAACAACCCGACGATTTTGGCACGGATTCCCCATCAGGATTTGGAAAACTTCTTCCGGGGCCTAGGGTATGAACCCTGCTTTGTCGAAGGCTCCGATCGCCCCTCAATGCACCAAGCAATGGCCGCCACCCTCGACTACTGCGTCACTAAAATTAAGGAGATTCAACGGGTGGCTCGGGAAGAGGGCGTCACCACCTTACCCCGTTGGCCGATGATTGTGCTGCGTACCCCCAAAGGCTGGACAGGCCCAGCGGAAGTAAATGGCCACAAAGTGGAAGGCTTCTGGCGAGCACACCAAGTGCCCATGGCCGATGTCCACACCAACCCTGAAAACCTTAAGCTCCTTGAAAATTGGCTGCGCAGCTACCGCCCCGAAGAACTCTTTGATGAGAATGGCACATTTCGTCCTGAACTCAAGGCCTTGGCGCCAACGGGCAACTACCGTATGGGGATGAATCCCCACGCCAATGGTGGGCTATTGCGCAAGGATTTGAAAATGCCAGACTTCCGGCAGTACGGCATTACGTTTGAGAAACCCGCCCAAATTGAGGTGGAAAATACCCGTCCCCTTGGCGTCTTCCTGCGGGATGTGATGCGTAATAATATGACCAATTTCCGCGTCTTTGGTCCCGATGAAAATACCTCGAATAAACTCAATGCCATTTATGAGGTCAGCAAGAAATTCTGGATAGCGGAATACTTTGAGGAGGACGCCGATGGCGGTGAATTGTCCCCCAATGGTCGCGTCATTGAAATGCTCAGCGAGCACACCATGGAGGGGATGCTGGAGGGCTACCTGCTGACGGGGCGGCATGGGTTCTTCTCCACCTATGAGTCCTTTGTCCATGTGATTGACTCGATGTTTAACCAACACGCCAAATGGTTGAGCATCTGCAATGAACTCTCGTGGCGGGCTGATGTTGCCTCATTGAACTTGCTGATTACGTCAACGGTGTGGCGGCAGGATCACAATGGCTTCACCCACCAAGATCCGGGCTTTTTGGATATTGTCTGCAACAAGAGTGCAAAGGTAACGCGGATTTACCTGCCCCCCGATGTCAACTCACTGCTGTCGGTGGCGGATCACTGCCTGCGGAGCAAAAACTATGTGAATGTGATTGTTTCTGACAAGCAGTTGCACTTGCAGTACATGACGATGGATCAGGCCATTGTCCACTGCACGAAGGGGCTAGGCATTTGGGACTGGGCTAGCAATGATCAAGGCTGTGAACCCGATCTGGTCATGGCCAGTGCGGGGGACATTCCCACCCAAGAGGCGTTGGCGGCGATCGCCCTCCTGCGGCAGGAGTTTCCAGAGCTGAAGATTCGCTATATCAATGTGGTGGATCTCTTTAAGCTGCAACCGGAAACCGAACACCCCCACGGCCTGAGCGATCGCGACTTTGATAGTCTCTTTACCCTCGATCGCCCGATTATCTTTAACTTCCATGGCTATCCGTGGTTGATCCACCGTCTCACGTACCGCCGCCACAATCATCGTAATTTGCACGTGCGCGGCTACAAAGAAAAGGGCAACATCAACACCCCCCTTGAGTTGGCCATCAATAATGAGATTGATCGCTTTAGTCTCGCCATTGATGCCATCGATCGCCTCCCTGGTCTTCAAGTGGCGGGTGCCCATGCCAAGGAGAAATTCCGAAACATGCAAATTGAAGCCCGCAACTACGCCTACGAGTACGGTGTGGACAAGCCGGAGTTTAGCCACTGGACTTGGCCGTTTTAGCTTGCTCCTCTAGGTTGATGCTCTGTTCCTCTCTTCGCTGATCGGCAAGGGAGGGGTTCTTCTTGGCGCACGGGCACTTGGTGCTGATGGAGATAGTCCTTGATCTGGGCGATCGTCAGTTGGCCATAGTGTAGGAGCGAAGCTAAGAGTGCCGCCTCTGCTTTCCCTTCCACTAGGGCAGCGCGAATATGCTCACAGGTGCCTGCCCCCCCAGAGGCAATCACAGGAATCTCCACCCGCTCGGCGATCGCCCGCGTCAATTCGAGGTCGTAGCCCGCCTGTGTCCCATCGGCATCCATACTGGTCACCAGCAGTTCGCCCGCACCCCGTTTGGCCATTTCCACCGCCCACTCAATAGCATCTAGCCCCGTGGCTTCGCGTCCGCCGCGCACATAGACTTGCCAACGGGGTTGGTCTGGATCGCAGTCGGGTTGGCGCCGCGCATCAATGGCAACAACAATACACTGGGCACCAAAGCGATCGCTGGCCTGATTCACGAGATCAGGTTGCCGCACTGCCGCCGAATTCAGGCTGACTTTATCTGCCCCGGCGCGCAATAGGTCTTTGATCATCGTCAGGGACTGAATCCCACCCCCTACTGTCAGGGGAATAAACACCTGATCCGCGGTGCGATAGACGACATCAATAATGATGTTGCGCTCTTCATGGGTGGCTGTAATATCGAGAAACACCAGTTCATCGGCACCCGCTGCATTGTAGGCTTGGGCGAGTTCGACCGGATCGCCGGCATCGCGCAGGTTGACAAAGTTCACGCCCTTGACGACGCGACCCGCCTTCACATCCAGACAGGGCAAAATTCGTTTGGCAAGCATTTGGCCTCCTTGGGACTACTGCACAGTGACACGGCGACCCCCACCACTGACAAAGATAATGGCGCGACCATCCGCCATCGGTTCCCAACCGACATCAAAGCCACTACGCCAAGCCACGGCACGGGCTGCCCGAAAACAATCAAAGCTATCGGGACGCACAAAAAAGACAAGGGAATAGCGGCTGGGGGAGAGGCGATCAATGGTACGCCGAAAGTTCGACGTGGGTTTTTCCAGCGTGCTAAAGGATTCGCCACCGCTGCGATCGCGGGGTTCAAAGAAGGTTTGCAAAATCGGTTGCCCTTGGCTGCGAACCAGACTCAGGCGCACATTGTAGTAGCGGGTACTGTGGCGAAAGGACTCTAGTTGTTGCTGAATTTGGCGGGGATCTGCAAAGGGATTTTCTGTGATCCGCCGCAGATGGCGATCAATGGCCTCACTGGCTTGATCCTCCTCAAGGGGCATGGCGCGATTTTCACGACACTCAAAGAAATACACCTGCTTGCGGGTTTCGCGGGCAATGGGTGTGCGCACAAGAGCAGGAGACACCGCTGCCGTCAAGCTAGCAAAGAGGCAGACAAAGATCATCACCCCCACGGTATTGGTGAGGACATCGAGGAACGAGTCCAGATTTTGACTGGGGGTTTGGACTTGGGGACGGGAGCGCGATCGCTTCATGAAGCGGCAGTACAGAGACTTCTTCTAGGTTATCGGAATTCTCGACCTCTGGTCTCAGCGCATCTGATAGAGTGGCAATTGAAGACTCAGTGATCAACTCCTCAACTTCTCCCGCCTATGGCAATGCTCAAAACGCGCCCCTCTCGTCCCCTCACCTACCAAGCCTACGATCGTGTGGTTGGCAAACAGGGTCGGGTCTTGGTGTTGCTCTCGATCATGACGGTATTTTTGCTGGGAGGCATTGGTGCCCGCTTGGGCTATCTGCAAATTGTCGAGGGCGATCGCAACCGCCAGATGGCCGATGAAAACCGCATTCGCCTGATTCCCAAACCGCCGGAGCGGGGGAAGATTTTGGATCGCAAAGGGCGGATCCTCGCGGGAAATAAGTTCTCCTACTCGGTATTTCTCTGGCCCCTTGCGGCGAAAAAGCCCGAATGGCCGCAGACGGTGAACATTCTCTCGCGGGTGCTCAATATTCCTGCCAGTGAGATCGAAGCGCGGGTCAAGCAAGCAGGGGTGAATTCCCCTTCGTTGATTCGCATTGCCCAAGGGATTAGCCAAGCGCAAATTGTTGCCCTCGAAGAACACCGCAATTTCCTAACGGGGGTTGAAATTGACCGTGAAGCCATGCGCTTTTATCCCCACGGCGAAACGGCCGCCCACATCATTGGCTATATCGGCGAACTGAATGAGGAAGAACTAGCGGCGCGTCGGGATCAGGGCTACCGCCTTGGCGATGTCATGGGCAAAATGGGCGTCGAAGCCACCTATGAAAAGGTACTACGGGGGACATGGGGCGGTCAGCAGGTGGAGGTGGATGGTCAAGGTAAAGTGATTCGCATTCTGGGTCAAAAGGTAGCTCGACCGGGGAATGACATCACGCTTTCAGTGGATTTGGACCTGCAAAAAGCGGCGGAAGCAGCCCTAGGGAGTCGGCCGGGGGCGATCGTGGCTATGGATCCCCGCGATGGTTCGATTCTTGCCTTGGCCAGTTATCCTGCCTTTGACCCCAATTGGTTTGCCCGCCGCATGACCCAAGCGCAATGGGACGAGCTACAACGGCGGCAATTTCCCTTTGTCAACCGTGCCCTGCAAGGGTTCCCTCCCGCGAGTACGTTCAAAATCGTGACGACGGTGGCGGGTCTGGAGTCTGGGAAGTTCAGCCCTGATACGGTACTGATGACCTATCCGGCTCTTTACACGGGTGGCTTTGCCTTCCATGATTGGAACCGGGCAGGCTTTGGCCCCCTTGGCTTTGCCGGTGCGATGGCGTGGAGTAGCAACACCTTTTTTGGCCAAGTGGCGCGCCGTATTGGTCCTGAGACCCTCATTGAGTGGGCACGGCGCTTTGGCATGGGGTCTAAGACTGGCATTGACTTGCCCGGCGAAGCGGCTGGCTTTGTCCCTGACCCCAAGTGGAAACAGGAAACCTTTGGTGAAGGTTGGTACGACGGTGACTCATTGATCACGTCCATTGGCCAAGGGGCATTGCAGGTGAGTCCAGTGCAAGCGGCGGTCATGTTTGCGGTACCTGCGAATGGGGGCTACAAAGTGCGGCCGCACTTGATTGCTTCTCAAAATCCCGATCGCTGGCGACAGTCATTGAATTTGAAACCCTCTACGGTGCAGGTGCTGCGCCAAGGCTTACGCCAGGTGGTGACCAGTGGTACCGGTGCGGCATTAAATGTGCCTGAGGTGGCAATCGCCGGCAAAAGTGGTACCGGCGAAGACCCCCCCCGTCCTCACCACACTTGGTTTGGTGCCTATGCCCCTGCGGACAAGCCTGAAATTGTGGTCGTCGCCTTTGCGGAAAACTCTGGTGGCGGCGGTGGTTCCGTGGCGGGTCCGATGGTGCTCAAAGTGATTCAGACCTATATGAAAATTCGCGATCGCTAGCTCCTTGCGGTTCAGAAGATTGTCATTCCCCAAGGTTACGCCTAGAATTTGAAGGAATGCGTGTGATGGGGTGAACCATGATCGAGCAGCGCGTCATTGCCCTTGGGCTGACAATGGGTCTCTTGACCACCGCTTTGGGGACTCGCCAAAGTGTTGCCGAAACGATTCCTGCTGAACCAGAAGCGACTGCACCGATCCTTGTGAATCCTGTTCAACCGGTGGAGAGTGAGCCTCTGGTTTTCTCCACAGAACCCGTGGATCCACCCCCCGGCAGCGAACCCCTCGAAAACCTGAAGCCTGCTCGCTCTATCCCCGTGGTGATCCAAGAACGATCCACCGGCTGTCAGGCGATCGTTAGCGAGGGCATTCCCCACAACCTTTGCCAAGCCCAAGGTGCTCCACAACCCGCAGTGACCCCCACGGCTACATCACCTTCCGCCCTAGCTTCCCATCGCCCCGTGGTGGCTGCAAACCCAAGAAATTTTGTGCCATCTGCCCAAACGGCTGCGCCGGCCTATGTACGCCAGCCCTTTCTAGGCCCCAACCCCTTGCGTTGGCTAAGGGTCAACAATGGCCAAATGCTCTTTCCCTTGCCGTTTCCAGTGCCCATTACCTCAACCTTTGGCTGGCGCATCCATCCCATTTTTGGCGATCGCCGCTTCCATTCGGGAACTGATTTGGGCGCTCCTCAAGGGACACCCGTGCTGGCAGTTTTTGATGGCCGCGTGGTTGAGTCGAACTGGCTGGGGGGCTATGGCCTCACCGTAATTTTGCAACACCCGCCCGAACAGCACCAAACTCTCTATGCCCACCTCTCACAGCTTTTTGTCAATCCTGGTCAATGGGTGAAGCAGGGAGATGTTATTGGCCTAGTCGGCAGTACGGGCAACTCCACAGGGCCGCACCTGCACTTTGAAATTCATGAGATGACTGCTCAGGGGTTGATTCCCGTTGCCCCCGAAGCGCGGTTAGAATTGGCATTAGCACAGTTAAAGCAGGCGATCGCCCAAGCGCGTCAGCAATCGAATCGCAGTTAGTAGGACACCGATGGTTATCGCGACTTCCCCTCACACCGATAATCCCCTCTTGCGGGGCGATGGTTTTCCCCCCTTTGATCAGATTCAGGTGAGCCATGTTGAGCCAGCCGTGCGCCAACTGTTGCAGGAACTCACCCAAGAATTAGAGACCCTCGAGCAATCCTTCACCCCCACGTGGGAAGGGCTAGTGGAACCCCTCGAACGTCTGAGCGATCGCCTCGGTTGGACCTGGGGCATTGTCAGCCATCTCACGGGCGTCAAAAACAGTCCTGAACTGCGTCAAGCCTACGAAGCCGTGCAACCCCAAGTGGTGGAGTTCTATACCCGTTTGGGGCAATCGCGTCCCCTCTATGAAGGCTTTAAGGCACTAGCTGCCAGTCCAGACTTTCAGAGCTATCCCCCCGCGCGCAAACGCATTGTTGAGGCCGCCATTCGCAACGCCGAACACAGTGGCGTCAGTTTGACAGGAGCCGCCAAAGAGCGCTTCAACGCCATTCAACTGGAATTGGCGGAGTTATCTACCCAGTTTTCCAACAACCTTTTGGATGCCACCAAGGCCTTTCGCCTCAAGCTCACCCAACCCGATGAAGTGGCTGGACTTCCCCCCAGCCTACTGGCGCTGGCTGCCCAAACCGCTCGCCAAGATGGCATTGAGACCGCCACCCCCGAAACAGGGCCATGGCACATTACCCTCGACTTCCCCAGCTTTGGCCCCTTTATGCAGCACAGCCAACGGCGGGATTTGCGGGAGCAGGTCTATCGCGCCTACATTTCCCGGGCCAGCAGTGGTGAGTGGGATAACCGCCCCATTCTTGAGCGCATCCTTGCCCTGCGGGTCGAAGAGGCACAGCTTTTGGGATTCAACACCTATGCTGAACTGAGCCTTGCCAGCAAAATGGCCGATAGCGTCGCCAGTGTGGAAAAACTCCTCGAGGAACTGCGTCAAGTCAGCTACAGTGCTGCCGCGCGAGAACTGGAAGAACTGAAAGCCTTTGCTGCTGCCCAAGGGGCACCCGAAGCCAACGATCTGCAGCACTGGGATATTCCCTATTGGGCCGAACGGCAGCGGGAAGCCCGCTTTGACTTCAACGATGAGGAACTGCGTCCCTACTTTCCTCTTCCCCAAGTCCTTGAGGGGCTGTTTGGCCTAGTGAAGCGGCTCTTTGGGGTGACGGTGGTGCCAGCAGACGGGCAAGCCCCCGTTTGGCATCCCGATGTGCGCTTTTTTGCTATCCTCGATGAAAATCATCTGACGATCGCCCACTTTTACCTTGACCCCTACAGCCGTCCTGCCGAAAAACGCGGCGGCGCTTGGATGGACGATTGCCTTGGCCGTGCCAAATATCGCATTCAGGGGGAATGGCGGACCCGTTTACCCGTTGCCTACTTAGTCTGCAATCAAACGCCGCCCGTGGATGGCAAGCCCAGCCTGATGACCTTTAGTGAAGTGGAAACCCTCTTCCATGAGTTTGGGCATGGTTTGCACCACATGCTGACGCGGGTGGATGAAGCGGGGGCAGCGGGCATCAACAATGTCGAGTGGGATGCCGTCGAACTCCCCAGTCAATTTATGGAAAACTGGTGCTACCACCGCCCGACCCTTTTTGGCATGGCACGCCACTATGAAACCGGGGAACCGCTGCCAGAACACTACTACGAAAAACTGGTTGCTGCCCGTACCTATCGCGCAGGCAGTGCCCTATTGCGGCAGTTGCACTTTAGTTTGTTGGATTTAGAACTGCACCATCGCTATCGACCGGGGCAAGGAGAAACTCCCCAACAGGTGCGCGATCGCCTAGCGCAGACAACAACCATTTTGCCCCCCCTGCCCGAGGATGCCTTTCTCTGTAGCTTTGGCCACATTTTTGCTGGGGGGTATGCGGCGGGTTACTACAGCTATCTGTGGGCAGAAGTTCTCAGTGCCGATGCCTTTGCCGCCTTTGAGGAAGCAGGCCTAGACAACGAGCAAGCCATTGCTGAAATGGGGCGACGCTATCGCGAAACCGTGCTTGCCCTTGGCGGCAGCCAACCCCCCATGGAAATTTTCAAAGCCTTCCGAGGCCGTGAACCGATCACCGAACCCCTGCTCCGTCACCGAGGCTTATTGTCAAAAATTTAGTTAGACACAAGAAAACTATTACGGTTTATTCCAAAATATGTAAACCGTGGACAACACCTCCTTCTGAATCAAATCTGGACTCGATGATAGAAAAAAAAGAATGATCATCTTTCTCAAAACGCCTAAAGACAGCATAGGCGATTAAATCAGCAAGTTGAATTAATCTTGATGCTTTTGAATCCAAAAAGAGAGGAACTTCTGAAAAGTTTCTAATTACTCCCCAAGTGTATCCAATTGTTCTAAAGTCAGTTGCTAGGGATTGAATGGTAGTCTCATAAGTGGATTTGTCAAAAATAATGATTCCTCTTTGCGTATCTCTTCGATTATTGTGAAGCCTTACCAAATACCTGTCAAATCTACTTGCTAGTTGCTCAAATGCAAGCTCTACCGGATCCTGAGGAGATACCAAAGATTTTTTAATGACGCTAGCAAACAATCGATTACTAGGATGGGACTTGACAAAAATCTCTAAGCTATCTTTTATTGCCTGATGTCGTTTCTCTTTGGAATATAGTCTCCATCTTCCCCTACCACCAAACATTGGGCTGCCATGTAACTCAATTGCTACTGGGTCAGCAGGATCAAACCTCTCTGCAATTTCATCAAGCTGCTTTGCGATCCAGTATCCTTGCCGCTCAAATACACAGAAGCCAGCTAAAACAAAATACTTTTGATTAGAGTCGCAGACTGAACCAGACTCATCGGCGTAGAGTAAATACACCCGAGCGTACGCAGTTTACAAAATTAAATAAAGATTCAGTCAAGGGAAGACCTAGCTTCCACGATCCGAAAGGGTCAGATCTCTTGACTGCGCTTTTTATTATAACGGCTATCACTACGTATTTTCAAGGCTGTGGAAAAACTTAATTTGTAAATCACAAAACTTTTAAGAAATGATCGCTCCGCGTTTGATCGAACCACTCAAAAAATAACGTTGGGGCTAGGCTTCATTGCGGTTGACTGCGAGAAGTTGGAGGGTCTTTGGATCGGGCTGGCCAGCAAAGAACTGACTCAAGGCTTGTTGAAACAGTTGATCCTCCTCATCGACGGCGGCGAAGAGGGTGAGGCAAGACCTGAACTTCAAAGCGTCAATTTCCCCAAGTATGGCGGCAGCCGACCGTGTCTTGTGCGAGCAGATTGCAGCGACACACTCTCGGAGGCGGGGTCTAAGGATTGGGTGTTGAATGTAAGCCCGAGCTTCGGTGAGGTCAGCGATTCCATACTCGTAGGACATGGCGCTCCTGCCTAGACCGCGAAGCTGAGGTAGGATGTACCACATCCAGTGACCTTGTTTCTGTCCTCGCCGTAGCTCTGAAAGCGCGGTCTCGTAGGTCTCTGCTTGAGCCAGAAGGAAGCGGTCGAGGGACGAAGAGGGGCTGTTCATGGGTGACCTTCTCCTTCACTAACCTAAGAGTATAGTGAAAGCTTCCAACATCGCTATCGGAATTTGCTGCTTGACAGGCTGACGATTGGCTTACTTTTCTAGTATGCGTTTACCCTGCCTCGTAATTATGGGAATCTTGACAGAATTACCATTCATGAATAAAATCTAGTGAAATTTTTAATCTCCCAAGGCCGCAGCTTTATTACTATTTTTCATGAAAAGTATTGACCTACAGTGTTGATCCCTAGACATCAAGCAGTAATTTTAAGAAATGAGAGCAAAGATACTGTATGAGTTCTCGGCGCATTATTAACCAACTCACGGCCACTGACCAGCCTGATACCGACATGATTATGGTTGCGGCACAGCATCCTGACCCCAAAGTGCGCCAGTGTGTAGCACAGTTGGCTGCCACGCCAGCAGAGATTTTACAGATGTTGGCTAATGATCGAGATGAAAATGTCCGCCTTGCGGTTGCTGCCAATGGCAATACCCCTGCTGATGTTCTAGAGGCTTGGCTATCGGAAGCTCAAGGCAATAAACCGTTAGCAGAAGCTCTGGCCCAGAACCTCAGTGCATCCCATGCTCTCCTGAAAACTTTAGCACAACACCCAGAGGCCAATGTCCGCCGTAAAGTGGCGATGAATCCCCAGACCCCTCCAGTTACCCTCTATGAACTGGCTGAGAAATTTCCGGGGGCAGTAGCTCGCAATCCTGTGATGGAACTCCTTGTGCTCCAAGACAGCGAACTACAGAGCATCAGTGATGAAACCTTAATACGAATATTAAAGCTTACAGAGCCGCCGACTTGGGCATTGACAGTTGCAGTCCAGCGTCAAAACTGGGAAGTGAGACAGCAGGCGGCTGAGGCAACAACGATTCCTCCTGAACTCCTCGAAACCCTTGCTGAGGATGAGGATTGGGATGTCCGCGCAGCAGTAGCGGGGAACCCGAAGACTCCCCCCTCTGCCCTCGAAACCCTTGCGAAGGATGGGAATAGGGATGTCCGTAATGCAGTGCGCTGGAACCTACAAACATGTCTAGATCGAAAGCAGTAGAGAGGAATTCTTGATCAATGACTTTCTGGACTTACGGTGGGGGAGGCTTTGCTGTGTGCGGCGGACTCTGTTCCTGTGCATACTTTACTCAACACAGATGGATAATTTATTGAAGCGGTTGAACAGCGAGCCAGATCGCTCAAGTCCTTCTCTCCCTCAATACCGACAGCCCAATTCTGCAGATGTGAGGTTTTTGGCATGACACCCGCCGAATTAGAACAGTTTTTGAACTCATTGGTTCAGCATCAATTGGAAGACATGAGCCTCATGATTTGGGGCCCCCCCGGAATTGGTAAGTCGAGTATTGTGGCGCAAACCGCCCAGAAGTACGGCTTAGATTTTATTGATCTACGCTTGAGCCAACTGGCACCAACGGATTTACGAGGCTTGCCTGTGGCATTACCTAAGTCCTCCCACGAGAAAACAGAGGGGATTTCTGTCTGGTATCCACCGGAGTTTTTGCCCCGTGACGGTAAAGGTATCTTGTTTCTGGATGAGTTGAATATGGCGCCCCCTGCCCTACAAGGGGTAGCCCAACAGTTGATTTTGGATCGGCAGGTGGGGAGCTACCGTGTGCCCCAAGGCTGGTACATTTGGGCAGCGGGTAACCGCAAGGAAGATCGTGCGGCTGTGTATGAAATGCCTGCGCCCCTAGCGAATCGCTTTATCCACCTTGAAGTGGAGGTGAACTTTGATAGTTTCAAAGCCTATGGATTGCAGCAAGGGCTGCATGAATACTTGCTTGCTTTTCTATCGTTTCGTCCAGAATTGCTCCACAAATTTCGCCCAACAGCATCCGCTTGGCCTTCTCCGCGTTCTTGGTTTATGGCCAATCGCCTGTATCAGGCTGGCTTGAGTATCGCCCCTGCGGTTGGCGAGGGGGTTGCCGCAGAATTCAATGCCTATGTCAAAATCTACGAATCCTTACCTGATCTAGAGGCGATTCTGATAGGTCAAGGCGCCTCGATTCCTTTTCCTCAAGAACCCTCACTGCGCTATGCCGTGACCATTGGTCTGACGGTACGCCTGAAAACCGCTGAAGAAGCTCTCAATGCCTTTGACTGGATGGAAAAGAAAGCTCCAGCCGAGTGGGTGCGTCTCTATGCGGTGGATATGTTGCGACAAATCGAGCATAAACAATTGATGGGTCGCTTGGTCGTGTTACTCAAACAACGGCCTACGTCAGGACTACAAAAGTACCTACAGGAGTTTAAGACAATCATCATGACTACGCTGTAGGGATTTTTCAATTCACCATTGATTAATAGAAGACTTGTCATGAAAACACAGATGACTGCTGACAAAGCCTACAGTTATGCCATGACTCGGCTACAGATGCACAATCCTTTCTTCGGCACACTGGCCTTATTTGCACAGGCTTATTTCACTGATTCAGTGCCCATTGCAGCCACGAATGGTAAGTCCCTGTATCTCAATCCTGAGGTATTTGTAAGCTTGCCTCGAAAGCAGCAGGATGCAGTCATTATCCATGAAGTTTTACACATGGCTTTGCTCCATGCAGTGCGGCGCGGTACACGAGATCAAACCCTTTGGAATATCGCTGCCGACATCGTGGTCAATGGCATGATTCGCAATCAAGAGCACTTAGAATTACTGCCGGGGAGTTTGATTGATCCAGACTTGGAGCGATTTGATGTTGAGGAGGTGTACGCCTGCCTACAGAAACGGGGAAAGACAAAGAAACGGGGAAAGGCCAAGAGTTCAAATGGTTCACAAAGAATAAAAAATGACTTACCCGCCGAACAACGGGACTTACTGGAGGAAGGATTGCCCGATGCTAAGCCCGTCAATGGCGGTGAGGGTGACGGCAATGGGCATGAGCACAGTGGAGTGCTCGATCAGGAATGGCTGCATGAAATAGAAGCTTTTTGGCGGCAGGCACTCCAACAGGCAATCTGTATTGCTGAACTGAGTAAACAGCGAGGAACACTTCCAGCGGGTATTGAACGATACTGCCGTGACTTGCGTCGTGGGCAGGTCGATTGGCGGACACAACTATGGCGCTACTTGGTGCACACACCAACAGATTTTCAGGGATTCGATCGCCGGTTTGTCTATCACAACTTGTACATTGAAACCCTCATTGGTGAATCCGTCTTGGTGTATGTGGCTGTTGATACGAGTGGTTCGGTAAGCGATGACCTCATTGCCCAGTTTTTAGGAGAAGTCACAGGGATTTTGGCGGCTTACCCCCACATTAAAGTGGAACTTTACTATGCAGATGCTGATATTTACGGCCCCTACGAGCTAGATACAGCGAGCCAAATTCCCAAGCCTCAAGGGGGCGGTGGTACAGATTTCTGTCCATTTTTCACAAAGGTAGCGGAGCGCTGGGATGGGATGACCGATGGTGTTTGTGTTTACCTCACCGATGGCTATGGTAATTTCCCTGAGGAACCGCCGCCGTTGCCAGTCCTGTGGGTCGTGTGTCCGGGCGGCTTGGACACGGCAGACTTTCCTTGGGGTGAAGTGATTCGTCTTATTTAGAATCTTTTGTTATCATTTAATAATGTTATTTATCAAAAGGGCGCTAGATAGAATGGCAGATAGCTTTCAAAAAGATTGTTCTGAGTGGCAGGCGATCGCCCTTGATCCGAAAACTCCAGCGGAGCAATTATGGGCATTGGCCATGAGAAATGATGCTTTGGCCGTCTTGGTCGCACAAAATCCGGCGATTCCGATTTCCCTGATTGAACGACTTGTTGAGAAAGGCAAGCCTGAGATTTTACGAGCACTGGCGAGTAATCCACAAACCCCCAAAGAGATTCTACTACCTTTGGCTGAGCACTTTCCTGAAGAGGTTTTTGCCAATCCTGTTCTTGAAATTTTGTGGCATCTTGATCCAGACTTAAAAGACCTCTCTCTATCTGCACTGAGAGCATTACTTCTGAATCCCAAAACGGCTGATTGGGCTTGGTTTCTTGTTCCTGATCGAGAAAGGCACAGTGGTAATTTGGATGATCTGAGGACATTGTGGTTTACCCTGAAGGAGGTGGCAGCAGCGCCTGAAACTCCTTTGAGTGTGCTTAACCATTTGTTAAACTTCTCAAAAGAAATCGTTGCAGATCGCCTCAATTACATCGATAACAAAAGCTATGGTATTTTTTCCCCCCCAAATCGCATCCGCAGTCTAAGCTCTAGGATCCAAGAGACCATTGGTGCTCGAACCGATATCCCCGTAGAACTTCTGTGTCAGTGGGCACAAGATAAGGATCGCTGTTGCTCTGGGTTAAGGAAAGGAATTGCTAAAAATCCTAATTGTCCTATTTTTTTACTGGAGGAGCTGATCCATGACCCTATAGACAGCGTCCGTTGCGCGGCTGCGGAAAACCCCAATTTACCCATTCAGTCCATGGTTGAAATAATGCGAGATTACGGATCTGAGGGTACAGAGCAAGTTATGTTCAATGTCAGAGCCTGGCTTGCCTCAAACCCTAATTTACCTCGTGAACTACTGATGCAACTACTCAATGATTCAAGTCATAGTGTCCACGTTGCCTTAGCGAACCGTCCTGATTTACCTGAGGAAGCGATAGAGACTTTAAGCCGTCACGAGTCAATAGAAGTTATTGCCGCCCTTTCCCAAAAAGATATTTGTGCCGATTTGATTCGGTTAGCCAGTAATCCGCAAACTGATGGCGATCGCCTGATTGAGTTGTCTCATCACTGGAATCTAAAAGTTTTGCTAGCATTGGTCAAAAATCCAATGACACCTCCCATTGCTCTCAAACAAATTGGCTCTCATCCCCATCTAAAAAGTAACCATCTTGAGGAAATTGTCTTTGGCTTACTGGAACATCCTAGCTGTCCAAACGAGGTTTTTGAAAAGGCCTTGGCTGTTGTGAGAGCAAAAGATAGCTCATCCTAGCCCTAATGTGCGACAAATTGCACAGCAAAAGCTGGCTGAATGGCAGGAGACTAGTCACGAGTCCTAGGGAGAAATGTGGGAAGAGCGATCGCCCCGCGTTTGATCGAGCCACTCAAAAATCCGATCCAACTGCTCCAGTGTAATCAATCCGTACTGCCAAAGAATGATCGGCAAAGATCCGCGCTGCTGTTGCCATTGACGCAAAGCCATCGCAATACTCTCTGGTGGCAGTGCCAGTTCCTGTTCAAGGTATTGCAGCAGTTGAGGAGAGTAGGGCATCGCAGGTGAGGAGTGACTAATGAGACAGGGACAACAAAACTTTTAGGCTTGCAGTATAGCAATGGGATTCTCAGGATAGGGTGAGTTTAACAAAAGCTGCATATTGTCTGAGAAGACGCTGGGGCTGATTGCAATGTTTCGCAGCATACCCTTAAGATAATTAAAAAAGATGCCCTATTTGTAAATTTTTATTACGATGCTTCAACAAGTCCGGCGCTGGTTTCGCCAAATTGGTTTAGTGATGGTGCTTGTGAGCTGCTGCTGGTTGGGCGCGATCGCCCCTGCCCATAGCTTCAACAATCCAGAGTTGTTGCCCGCGGAGCCAACCAATGTCGTTGATTTAGCGCAGATTCTGACACCCGTTCAAAAGGAACGCCTTGACAGCGAACTGGCAGAATTTGAAGCACAGACGGGCTGGAAATTGCGCGTCCTCACCCAGTACGATCGCACCCCCGGCTTAGCGGTGCGGGACTTTTGGGACCTAGACGATCGCAGTATTCTGCTGGTGGCCGATACGCGCGGCGGCAATCTTTTGAACTTCAATGTTGGTGACACCGCCTACCGCGTCCTCCAGCGCACTTTTTGGGTTGAGTTGCAAACCCGCTTTGGCAATCAATACTTTGTCCGCGACAACGGCGAAGATCAGGCCATCCTGCAATCACTTCATGCCATTGAAACCTGCCTCTCCCAAGGCGGATGCCGTGCCGTACCGGGATTACCCCAAGAGCAATGGATTCTCACCCTTGCCACCTCCATCTTTGGCGGCATCATTTTGGGCTTTGTGGCTCGCCCCCGCCGTGCAGATCAAAAAGTCGCTTGGAAGTGGATTCTCCTCTTTTCGCCGCTGTGGGGGATGCTTTTCTTTGCCTTTGGCCTTGGCCCTGTTCTGGTGCGTACCCAAGAATGGCTACCCGTTCTGCGCAATGTCGCTGGTTTTGCCTTGGGTGCCATTGTTGCCTTTTTGATTCCTGCTCCCAGTGGGCCACCGCCAGTGCTTGAGGAATAGGCACCTTACAACCCTTGACCAGAAAATCGCGTAGGATTGGGGTTAACCACACTACAACTTTGGTTGGGGAACCCGTCCTGTGCCATGAATAGTCATCATTCCTCGCGTCACATTGTCGGCATTGTCAAAGGCCCCGGAGATAGCGGTAGCGAGTACGTCTTTATTACGGCTGATGCCCAGCCCGTGCGAATGGGTGAATTTGTCTATTACGAGTTGAGCCATTCCCCAAGTGGGACCTCGAACTCCCATGCTGCTGCTGTTCATCAAGTCTTGGGCAAGATTACTGGCTGCCGTCTGATAGAGCATCTACCGGATCGGATGTTTGCTGATCACGAACTGAATCCCGGTGCGGTGGCTGCCCTGATTGGTTTTACCTGTGAACCGGCGGAACTCTACGAGATGACTGTAGAAGTGATGGGGGAATTTCATGAGGTCTTTGGCTTTAATAATCTGCGGCGGCTGCCCCTGCCCGGTGCCAAGGTCTATTTAGCGGAAGATAAACTACTGCGGCGGGTTCTCAACAAAAAACAGCCAGAGGTGCCGGGGGCGGCTCATATTGGGTCGCTGTTGTTGCGCGAGGAGGGGGCCGTTCCCATTGCCCTCGATGTGAAGGAACTGGTGAGTACCCATGTGGCCATCCTTGCCGGCACAGGGTCAGGGAAATCCTATACAGCAGGGGTTTTGGTGGAGGAGTTGCTGTCGCCGAAAAATCGAGCCGCAGTGCTGATCCTCGACCCCCACGGTGAATACCACACGCTGGCGCAACTGAGGGGACATGAAGCCTTTCAGGGGGAGGATGGCTATCAACCTCAGGTGAAAATTATTACGCCCGAGCAGGTGAAAATTCGGGTTTCTTCCCTAGAGTTTCACGATATTCTGACGCTGCTTCCCCAGATGAGCGATCGCCAGCAGGCCATTCTCAAAAAAGCCCACGATGAAGTGCGCCGCCTCTATCCCAATGGCCGTTGGAGTACGCAGGACTTGATTGCAGCGGTCTATGCTGTGGATCGTGTTGAAGATGAAGAGGGCAATGTCAAGCAGGGTTCCTCTGCTGATGCTTTGGCTTGGAAGTTGGAAAAAATGCAGCGCTCTGACTATTTCCATGCCTATGAGCACCTGCCACCGCAGGACTTATTTACCCCCGGCCAAGTGACGATTCTGCAAATGAATGAGATTCCCCTTGAGGAGCAGCAGGTCATTGCCACAGCAATTTTGCGCCAAACCAACCATGCCCGCATGAATACCCAAAAAGACCGCGTTTCTGAAGGGGATGAGCAATACTTACCCTACCCAGTCTTTATTTTGATTGAGGAGGCACATCGCTTTGCCCCTGCCCATGAACCCTCGCAATGTAAGCGGGTGCTGCGCACGATTCTCAGTGAGGGCCGTAAATTTGGACTTGGGGTGGGACTGATTACCCAGCGTCCCGGCAAACTCGATAGCGATGTGCTCTCCCAATGCATGAGCCAGTTTATGCTACGGATTGTCAACCCCGTGGATCAAGAGAGCCTCAAACATGGCGTAGAGGCGGCGGGTCGAGATTTGCTCAAAGAACTGCCTGCCCTGAGTAAGGGGCAAGTGATTATTGCGGGTGCCTGTGTGAATACCCCTGTCCTCTGTCGGGTGCGGCAACGCTTGACGACCCATGGGGGTGACACACTGGATGCCCCTGCCCTATGGCAAGAGTATTTTGCCCAACATAAACAGTTGGATCGCATGGTGGCGATGGCAGGCCCAGCACCCCGTCCTAAACCGCGAACCATTGGCCGGCGATCGCTCGAATAACGACCTGTTGTCAACTCCAAAAAAATGCGCTAGCTTAGGGGTAGCTCTACACAAGGGGCTGAAACGGCTTCGACGTCCTAGTGAAAGTTGGGCTGTGATACAGGTCGAGAGTGGGCTATCTCTCGTTAATCCAGAGTCCAAACCAAAAGTAACTGCGAACAACATCGTTCCTTTCGCTCGTAAAGCTGCTGCGGTAGCCTAAGACCTCTAAACAGGTTCGAGCACTCGTTGTCTGACTCCGTTAAGGGCAGCGGGTTAACCCCAACGGATGCGCTAGGCAGTTCTCTCTGGTGGGCTGTTTAGCAAAGACTCTACCAGAGCATCCTACTGTTCGGGATAAGGAGCAGTTCCCGCCTGAGGGTCAGAAAGGCTAAGCCTGTGAATGAGCAGTCGATGAATAGCTAGGGCGGACACGGGTTCGACTCCCGTCAGCTCCATTATCGTCCCTGTAAAAAGTTGAGAATGCCTTGGGCGATCGCCCGTGCCATTTGCGTCCGCCAAGCAGGATTCTGGAAGTTGGCAGCATCCTCTGCGCCCGTGACAAACCCTGTCTCGACAAGGGCAGAATCCATTGACGTATTGCGGATGACGTAGAATCGCGCGGATCGTACCCCGCGATCGCGAATGTTCAAGGAACTGAGAATACTATTGTGAATGGCGGATGCCAAACGACTTGAGCGTCCGGGGGCAAAGTAGGTTTCTAAACCATTGACATCGGGGCGAGCCAGACTAATGGCATTGGCGTGAATACTCACAAAGGCATTTGCCCGTGCCCGTTCCGCAATGGCGACCCGAGGAGCCAAGTCTAAGTCAATGTCTGTGGTGCGGGTCATAATCACCTGCACACCCTGCTGTTGCAAAAATTGGGAAACTTGCAGGCTGATATCGAGAACAATATCCTTTTCACGAATGCCGCCAATACCAATGGCACCGGGATCGCGTCCACCATGCCCGGGATCAATGACCACCACAAACCGGCCGCGGGGGACGGGCTGACTGGGGGGCTGGGTGGTTGCCGTGGGGGGGGTATCAATGGGTGTTGGGGCACTCGTAGGCGAGTCATTCGCTCCTTGGATTTGCACCACAAAGGCTTCCGCAGAGAGGGGGCGAGGCCCAAGGATACGAAAGTTCGGTGCTGGCGTCAGGAGAATAGAAACGGTTTGATTATCCTCTTGGCGAAATTCAATATTGCTGAGGGGACTACCAGTGACAAGGCGGGGTTCGCGCAGATTGCTGTCCAACTGTGCTTGCCGTAGGCGAATGCGATAGCGATTGCCTTCCCAGCCCACGTTATAGAAAACGGTGCGATCGCCCTGAATCAGCAACTCGCGTCCCCCCAGATCAACGCGCTGGATCGTTGTGAGGGGAGTTTGAGCACTGGCCGCAGGAATCACACTAGGGCGTTGGGACGGTGGCGGAGGTGGGGGTGTAATGGCCGTAGTTGAAGGCACAATCACAAAGCCATCATTACGGGGCGTCACTTGCCAATCGGCATCTTGGGGGTCAATGTCGAGGGTAATTTGGACTTGGCGATTGCTCTGAGTCCGTACCTCTGCCCGGACACGATCCCGACCAAAGCGGCGCAGTTCCAACCGCCGAGGACTAAAGTTGCGAATGAGTTCACTATTGCTGAGGAGAATTTCAATGCGATCGCGCCGAGGGCGGCGAAGGGTATAGCTTCCTTCGGGCAGGGGGCGATCGGCTAGCACCAGAAAACCCGTGGCATCTGCCCGCCAACTTCGCACTTGCAGCGGCCCTGTGGGCGTTACGGGAGGAGACGGTGGGGGCGGCGGCGGTAACGAAACTGTTTGCTGCTGGGGTGTGGGCAGTTGCACCAACCAGTTATTAGCTGTGACTCCCCGAAAGCGCACCTGCTGCGGATCAATTGTAAAACCAGCCGCATATTCCACCACAATCCGCGTGGTTTGGGGGTCAAACTGGGCAACCCGCACTTGGCGAATGGCACCACTGTAGTTTTGCGTAATCTGAGGGCTACCGAGAACCACGCCCGGCAAGTCAATGACAAGACGGGTCGGGTTATAGACCAATTCAGCACGGGGCTGAACAGCGCGTTCCGTGCGAATTTCCAGTTGATTGGTGGCGGGGTTGAGTCGCCACAATTGTAGGCGGCCGGCTGAGGCAGGCTGAGCCATGACCAGTGCAGTAGCGGGTGCCCATAGCAAACTCACCACAGCTCGAAATTGCCAAGAACGCCACGGTTGATCCATTCACGCTTCCTCCACCAGCGATGCACAACACACTGCCAAGTTGGCTAGCCAAGCCGCTCGCTCAAACGTGCTCAGCATAATTGATCGGGGACAGGTCTGTGAACTGGCACACCCTGCGATTTAGTTTTGCGCGATCGCCCTTCATCAGATTCAAATTTCAGCTTGGTTCAAGTCCACTTAGACGCACACTGGAGCCAATGAGTTCTCCCATTGCATGATCCAGCCTGTTTTGCCGTAGCTTTGCCCTAGGAAATGTCTGCGGAATCCTCAATGCCCAGTGGCCGTACCCACGATCGCCTCACTTGGATCGGCATGCCCCTTGTGGGCTTCACCGCCAGTGCCCTCACCCGTGACTGGATATGGGGGGCGATTGCCAGCAGTAGTTTTGGTATTGGCGGCTTTCTCCTCAGTCCAGACCTCGATACCCCCTCCTTGCCCTACTACCGTTGGGGCTGGCTGCGGGGAATATGGCTACCCTACCAAAAAGCCTTTCACCATCGCTCCTTTTGGACCCATGGCCCAGTGGTGGGCACGGTGATTCGGTTGCTCTATCTCAGCTTTTGGTTGGGGTTAGGACTGGGTCTTGTGGCCGGAGTTGCCGCATTCACAGGACACCTTTCCCTTGTGCAGGAATGGCTACATCGTTGGCAGGGAATCGACTGGCGCTGGGGAGTTGCGATCGCCCTTGGCCTAGAGCTATCGGCACTGCTCCATGTCACAAGCGATCTGGTGGTTTCCCAGTGGCGACGCTGGCACCGCTAATGGTGGTGCGTAGGGCAAGGCGGCGCACTAATGGAGCGATCGAGCCAACCCACTGCCTGTTGGAGATGCGCCAATGCCTCAGCATCATTTTCCTTAAGGAGATAGACCAGAGCGGCAGCCGCTTGTTCGAGGGCACGAGCACGGCGATTTCCCTTGAGGCGATGCCAATCTTGGGGAGCAATCCTAACCGCATCAAGGAGGGCAGTGGCCAGTTCTGCTGCACGGGGAGTCGTTTGCACCATGACTTAAACTTGATCTAAAGGGAGAACTATCCTCTAGTTTAAGCAGTGGGCAACTGCCCCTAACGCCACAGGCACTGGAACTTTACCCTTGAATCATAGCGTCTAAGGTAAAGGCAGGTGCATCCCGCCAAGGAGAGATCGTGATGGTAGCAAAAGTCACCCGCTCCCGCCCCACCTTGATTGTGCTGGCGGTTATTGGCCTTGCCTCGGCTGGTACAGCGGCATGGCTAACCTTGAGTCCCCCCCGGCAGGGAGATCCGGTTCCTAATCCGGCGGAAGTTGCCCAGCAGCAGGAAACTCAAATCTTTTGGGTTAAAAATGAAGGGGACACCCTCGTTTTAGTGCCCTCTACGGTACGGATCACTACCCCAGCAACACGGCCAGAACTCTTTATTCAATCTCGCTTGGAGCGGCTTTTGGCGGGTCCTGCCAATCAAGATGTCACCACCAGCATTCCGGAAAATACCCGTGTCAATCGTGTAGAAGTCAAAGCCGATGGCATCCATGTGGATCTCTCCCCAGAGTTTACCAAAGGTGGGGGAAGTGCTTCGATGCAAGCGCGCCTAGGACAGCTACTGTACACAGCAACAGTAAGTGATCCCAATGCGCCAGTTTGGATTTCCATTGGGGGTGAACCCCTGCGCGTCTTGGGGGGTGAGGGGCTAGAAGTGACGCAACCGATGACCCGGCAAGACTTTCAAACGGCCTTTGCCCTCCGTACCCAGTAGTGCCAAGCAAGTCCAAGAAGAATGAGACCCCACCCCGATAGCCACACTTGGCCTTCGACCCAAAAGGCCAGCCCTAGACAGCCGATTAAACCGGCAACCGCAAGCCAGCGGGGAAATTGTGGCTCCTTCAGTTGCAGTGTGGCGAGGTTGGTAATGGCGTAGTAAATCAGGACGCTAAAGGCACTAAAAGACCACGTAGTTTTTACATTGCCAATCAGGATCAAGAGGGCAATCCCGCCACTGACAGCAAGAATGGCAGCAACAGGTTGTTTTCCTTGGGCTGGAATCTGAGCCAAACTTGCCGGTAAATCTCGCCGTCGCGCCATTGCCAACACCACACGGGAGAGGCCGAGCAACAGATTGAGCAAAATCCCCACCATGGCCGCGATCGCCCCCAAAGCAATGAGAGGGGGCAGCCAAGGCACGCCAAAGGTACTGGCCACAACCTCTAGGGAGGCAACAGTGGTGCGGTTCGCTGAAGCATGACTGCCGAGGACAACGAAAGTGACACTCAGGTACAGCAGCAGAACAATGGCAATGGTGAGCACAATGGCGCGGGGAATGGTTCGCCGAGGGGTTTTGACCTCCTCCGCTAGCACAACAATACGGGCATAGCCTGCATAAGCGACAAAGAGCAGTGCCGTTGCTTGGAGAAGATTCTTGAGCGAGAGTGGTTGCGATGCTGCTGGCCAAAGTGACCCTCCCTGCGGTTGGACGTGGCCAATGCCCACAAAGAGCAACAAGCTCGCGAATGTGACAAGCAGAATCCCCAGATTCACTTGCGCCGATCTCCGGATGCCCAAAAGCACCACACAGGTCAAGACTGCCAGTAGCCCCAGAGCAGCCATGACTTGCCAGCGCCCGCTGTTGTCCTCTAGGCCAAGCCATTGGAAAAGATAAGCCATAGACCCAAGGGCGGCAGTGGCTGCGGAAGCCGATTTGGCCAGTAAAAACATCCACCCCGCTGTAAAGCCGAAAGGGGGAGAAAGATAGCGATACCCATACTCGTAGGTACCCCCACTCACAGGATGGGAAGCGGCCAATTGGGCACTACTGAGGCCATTACACAGCGCGATCGCTGCTGCTAGGATCAGGGCGATCAATACCCAAGGGCCGGCGAGGTCGGTGGCAATGCCTAAACTGACAAACAGCCCCGTACCAATCATTGAGCCTAGACCCGTTAAAATAGCGCCCCACAGTCCCAGTTCGCGTTTGAGCATGCCGGTTAGTTCGAGAACTGACAGACGCCTTCTAGCCTAGAGGATAGGGACGGCGATCGCTATAATTGGAGCAATTCTTAGCACTCGCGCAGGTATCAGGATCATGGCCAGTCCAGAACCCCCTAGCAACCAACCCGACGACCTCCTAGAAAACATCATCAGTGATTTGGGTGAGTTGGACGAGCCTCCCGCACAAGACATTGATCTCAATTCCCTGACCGCTGAATTGGAGTCGCTCACCCTGACCGCAGAACAGCGGGCGATCGCCCAAAACCAAGCCCTACAGGAGCAAATTAGCCAGCTCACCGCAGAACTGAACAACGTTCAACAGCAGCGAGATCAACTGAGCCAAGACCTTGCCCGCCTTCAGCAGCAGCATGAAGCCCTCTTGGCCAAGATGAAAGAATTAGGGACGCCAGCGGTAGAAGCAGCCCCCCTTGAAGCGGAAATTGCCCGCCTCCGTGAAGAAAACGCCACCTTGAGCGGCCTGCGGCAAAATCTTGAACAGGAACTGGCACAGGCTCTCATTCAGCAAGACGAACTTCAGCAGCAACTGGCAACGCTGCAACTGCAAGCCTCCCAGATTCAGGAACTGCAAAGTCAAGTGGCAACCCTGCAATCCCAAGTCTCACAAATTCAAGAACTTCAAGATCAACTGGCCTCACTGCAAACAGAAAAAACCGCTCTCGAACAACAACTGCAAACCCTCTTGGCTGCTTCACCACCCGCTCCTTTAGAGGATACCGCCCTTCTCGGCAATCCCCCAGACGCCGGCTTTGCCCAACAACTGGCGGAGATAACGCGGCAACTCACCCAAGTGGAAAGGGAGCGCGATCGCCTGCAAGAGGAACTTGCCCAAGCGCAAAATGAACTGCACGGCCTGCAACATGATTTAGAGGTGCTGCGCAACCAATCCTCAACCGTTGTCCCCACTGAACTCACCCTTGCTGCCCAGGAAAATTACCGCCTGAAGCGACAACGGCGGCGGCGTGACACCGTGCTTTGGATCAGTGGCATTGCGGCAACGGTGGTTTCTGCCTTGAGTGTCAGCTTAAATCTCCCGCAGCCCATTGGCCGCATCATTCCCCCTGTCGCTGCTTTGGCCGTGCCTGTGATCACAACGCTGGTTGGTAGGGGTGGGTCAAGTGAAAAGACTGCTTAGGCGATCCCCCTCTGGGCTAAAATCTTAGGGCAGGGACGCTTTGCTTAGGAGTTTAGATTACCGTGCCCAATCTCAAAGCTATTCGCGATCGCATCAAAACGATTAAAGATACCCGCAAAATTACCGAAGCTATGCGCCTCGTGGCGGCAGCAAAAGTTCGCCGTGCCCAAGAACAAGTCATGGCGAGCCGTCCCTTTGCCGATCGCTTGGCTCAGGTGCTCTATGGCTTGCAAACCCGACTGCGCTTTGAGGATGCCAATTTACCGCTATTGGCCAAGCGTCCTGTGAAGACGGTGGCGCTGCTGGTGGTGACGGGCGATCGCGGGCTGTGCGGTGGTTACAATGCCAACGTTATTCGCCGTGCCAAGGAGCGTACCCAAGAACTCGAAGCCGAGGGCGTCAAGTATATTCTGGTGATTGTTGGTCGCAAGGCAGCCCAATACTTCCAGCGCCGTGATTATCCCATTGATGCGGTGTATTCTGGCCTAGAGCAAATCCCCTCCGCCAGTGAAGCGGGTCAAATTGCCAGTGAACTGCTCTCCCTCTTTCTTTCGGAAACGGTGGATCGGGTGGAACTCATCTACACCAAGTTTGTCTCCCTGATTAGTTCAAAGCCCGTTGTCCAAACCCTGCTCCCCCTCGATCCCCAAGGGCTAGAAACCGCCGATGATGAAATTTTCCGCCTGACAACCCGTGGCTCCCATTTGGAAGTCAACCGCGAGAAAGTCACCTCGACGTTGCCTGCTCTACCCCCTGACATGATTTTTGAGCAGGATCCGGTGCAAATTCTCGATGCCCTGTTGCCTCTCTACTTGAATAACCAGTTGCTACGGGCACTGCAAGAGGCCGCCGCCTCGGAATTGGCAGCGCGGATGACGGCAATGAATAACGCCAGCGATAATGCTCAAGCGCTGATTGGAACCCTCACCCTCTCCTACAACAAAGCGCGTCAAGCTGCCATTACCCAAGAGATTCTGGAAGTGGTAGCGGGTGCTGAGGCCCTGCGCTAGGAGTTGACCTCTGAAGCTGCTTTTTGTTTCCACTTCGGTTGGCCCTCTGGGTACAGGTAAAGGGGGCGGTGTTGAATTGACGATCCTCAATATGGCTCAGGCCTTGGGCGATCGCCAGCACACTATTCATATCCTTGCCCCCGAAGGTTCCCACTTGTCAGTGGCGGCAACCATTGAACCAGTAGCGGGCGCCCTTCAAGTGCCAGCGCAGCATCAAACCCGCGATCAACCGATTACACTGCCGCCCAATAGTGTGTTAGCCAATATGTGGGCACGGGTGCGGCAGCTTCAGGATCAATTTGATGTCATTGTCAACTTTGCCTACGACTGGCTCCCCTTTTACCTGACGCCTTTTCTCAGCCGTCCTGTGGGGCATCTGGTGAGTATGGCTTCGGTTTCCGATGTCATGGATCAGGCGATCGCCCGTGTCATTGATGACTATCCGGGAACCATTAGTGTCTATACCCGCACCCAAGCGGCCACCTTCCCCTTTGGCGATCGCTGTGTGTGTTTGGGCAGTGGTCTTGATCTGTCGCTCTATGAGTTTTGTGCAGAGCCAGAGGATGCCCTGTGCTGGCTGGGGCGCATTGCTCCCGAAAAAGGACTCGAAGATGCTGTTGCCGCCGTTAATGTCACCCGCACCCCTTTGAAAATCATGGGGCAACTGCAAGATATAGACTATTGGCAGCGCATCCAAGCCGACTACCCCGATGCCCCGATTGAATATTTGGGATTTTTCCCGACTCGGGAAATGCAGGCACGGTTGCGGCGGTGTCGTGCCCTCCTGCTCACCTCCCGCTGGATTGAAGCCTTTGGCAATGTGGTCATTGAGAGCCTCGCCTGTGGCGTTCCTGTCATTGCCTACGATCGCGGTGGGCCGAGTGAAATTGTCCGTGATGGTCAAACTGGGTTTCTCATTACCCCGGATTCTGTCGAGGCCTTAATTGCCGCCATTGGCAAAATTGATCAAATTGATCGGGCGGCCTGTCGGCAGCAGGCGGAACAGGAGTATAGCTTAGCTGTTTATGGGGATAGGGTGGAGCAATGGCTACAGCAGGTAGCAGCTTCCTCTCTGCCCTAAACCAGCAAATTTGCATGGCAACTTCCGTACTCCCCTATACAATAGGCAAGGTGCGAGTGGAGATGACACCTGAATGGGCTGGGTTCTGTTCCAAGGGACAAAGCGAGGACACTCACCCTTGCTCATTTCCTTTACAATGGCCACGATCGCTAGTGCGGGCCTAGGGTTCTGGTTTTTGCGGAGCCTATCCCCGACACCGATGGCTCTCTCAGAACCAATGCCTTTACCTGACCCAGTTAAACTTGAACGACCTCTGCCCCGGCCGATTTTGGATGGCCGCGATCCCCTACTGGCCACTGTCCCCAATAAAGCCCCCCAACCACCAGCGGCTACCTCTACCCACGCCAAGGCAATGTTGCCCACAGTGCCCCCTCCTGCCCTGCAACCCGTGCCTCCGAGCCAAGGCCCTGCCCCTCAAGTGCGGGTGGCGATCGCCCGCGATCAAAATCAACTGACCGTTGGTACCGCCGTAGCCACCGCCGTCACCAATGATCAACAGCAAGTAATGACGCAGCTTGCCCCTTCCCAAGGGGTTGTGGTTACAGCTCGGGATGGCTTTTTGCTCTGGAATGGCCAACCCCTTGCCCCCTCCCTCTGGATTCGCCCTAGCAATCAACTGACGTTTGTTGGCGGGAAATGGTATCGCGGTGTCGTCCGCCTCATTGCTCAAGGAAACACGGTTACAGCCGTCAATCAAGTGGACTTGGAACAATACCTCGTCAGTGTCGTAGGTTCAGAGGTCTATCCCGACTGGCCAATGGAGACCCTCAAAGCCCAAGCGATCGCCGCCCGTTCCTATGCCCTTGCCCAAATGTTTCAACCCGCTAGCCGCTTTTTTGATCTGGGGAACGATGAGCGTTGGCAGGTGTATCGTGGGATTGAAACCGAGTGGAACACCACTCAAGCGGCAGTCCAAGCCACCCGGGGCATTGTTCTCACCAAAAGTGGACGAGTGATGGTTTCGATGTATGCGGCAACCGACGACATTGTGCGGGATGTGTTTGGCGGGCGTGGCATGAGTCAGACGGGTGCCTATGAACTGGGCAAGCGCGGCTACAACCACCTGCAAATTTTAGGCACCTACTATCCGGGGGCGGGTCTATCGCAACTGCAAACCCAATAACTCTTTGGAGGCCAAGTCCATGAAATCTGATCCATCATAAACTTCGCAAGGGAACTGCCACTATAGCGTAGCTGAGCGGTACGGGGAATTGCGGGTCTGTCCTTGAGATTCAGACTATAATCGACAGCATGATTCTCACCTACGAGTACCGCATCCAACCTAACAACGACCAAGAAGCTGTGCTGCTACGGCAACACTGGAACTATTGCTTGGGACAAAGACTCGATTGGTTGCATCGCACTCGCTGCTTCATTGTTCGATGCTCTTTGGTCTCTCAGCCCATCGGTGAGATTCCTGAATGTCCAACCTACTACTCTCAAGCCGCACAACTGAAACAGACGAAAGAACTGTTTCCTGAGTACAAACAGATTTATCACAAGGTACAACAACAGAACTTACTCAGGTTAGAGAAGGCGTGGCAGCGTTGGCTATTTCCTGATGCTGCATTTGCGCATCAAGAGGCAAAGAAAAGATTTTCACTACAAGGAGGCCTATCAACTATGACCGCCACGAGTGCAGGTTGTGCTGGTATAGGCCTTAGAAACCTCAGCCACGATGACGCCACGCTTTTGTGCTTGGAACTTCAGAAACTGCTTAAACCGATAATGCGCCCATGTCAGCATCGCTCGTGCAGTTCTGCTACCGAATTTCCGACCCGCCTTGGCCACCATGTCGGCAGTCTCAAACGTCGCCAGAAAAATCAAACGGTAGTTTGTCGTCAACCAGTGAGCCACCTGCTTGTGACACTGAGAATATCAGCAATTAGCTCAGCGGAGAGAACATCGTTGGTTTTGTGTAAAATCCTTAAATCCTTGGTGTAACCCATACCTTAGAAAAGGGCTATATTAAGATTTTTACTGCTTTTGACATCTTACGTAACAAAGTGGTGGTGGAAGAGACTCCCCTGAAATACTAGAGAAAGAGTCCTAAGTACTGGGGGCAAGTTTGTTGTGGCGTATCCCTTGCACATTGCCTTCATTTGGCACCAGCACCAACCCCTCTACAAAAGTTGTCGTACCGGTCAATACTTGCTCCCTTGGGTACGGCTCCACGGCACCAAGGATTACTTAGATCTGATCTTGATCCTTGCCAAATATCCCCGCCTCAAGCAAACCGTCAACCTTGTCCCCTCACTGTTGCTGCAAATTCAGGACTATATCAACGGTACGGCCCTTGATCCCTACCTGACAGCGACACTGACGCCAGTCGAGCAACTCACGGATCAACAGCGCTGGTTTATCATTGAGCATTTCTTTGATGCCCACCACCGCACGATGATTGACCCCCATCCCCGCTATCGGGAACTCTACGAGCAGCGGCAAACTCACGGCAAAACATGGTGTTGGCAAAATTGGCAGCCCCAAGATTATGGCGATTTGTTGGCGTGGCACAATTTAGCGTGGATTGATCCTCTGTATTGGGAGGAGCCAGAGATTGCCCAATGGTTGTCCCAAGGGCGGGATTTTAGCCTGAGCGATCGCCAGCGGATCATTGCCAAACAGCGGGACATTCTTGGCCAAATCATTCCCCAGCATCGCGCCCTTCAAGAGGCGGGTCAAATTGAAGTCACCACAACCCCCTATACTCACCCGATTTTGCCCCTCTTGGTGGATACCGATGCCGCAAAAGTAGCCGTTCCCAATATTGCCCTGCCCCAACAGCGGTTTCAATATCCCGAAGATGTCCCTCGGCATTTGCGGCGGGCGCGAGTTCTTTATGAACAATTCTTTGGGCGATCGCCCCGCGGACTGTGGCCCTCAGAGCAATCCGTGAGTCCAGCCATTCTTGAACCAATTGTCGAGCAAGGGTTTGAGTGGATTTGCTCCGATGAAGCAATCTTGGGCTGGACAACGGGAACCTATTTTCACCGCAACGAAGCAGGGGTTGTCCAACAGGCCAATGTTCTTTACCAGCCCTATCGCCTGACCACGACCAAAGGGGATCTCAACATTGTCTTTCGTGATCATCGCCTCTCGGATTTGATTGGCTTTACCTACAGTGCCATGGCACCGGAAGCAGCGGCAGCGGATCTGCTCAAGCAGCTTGAGGGCATTCGCCAGCAACTCATTGCCCATGAAGGAACTGGCCAGTCTAGTTTACAGCAACCATGGCTTGTGACCATTGCCCTCGATGGTGAAAACTGCTGGGAGTACTATCCCCGCGACGGCCTGCCCTTCTTAGAAAAGCTCTACCAAGGCCTGAGCGAGAGCGAGCACTTTGCCTGTGTTTCTGTGGCGGAGTATCTGCAACACTATCCGCCGCGTGCGGTGATTTCGGGTTCTGCTCTCCACAGTGGCTCTTGGATTGATGGCAATTTCTGTACGTGGATTGGCGATCCGGTCAAAAACAAAGCTTGGGACTATTTAGCGGCTGCCCGCCAAACCCTTGAACGCCACCCCGAAGCGACAGAAACAAACAATCCAGCGGCATGGCAAGCCCTTTTGGCGGCTGAAGGCTCTGACTGGTTTTGGTGGTTTGGTGAAGGCCACTCCTCGAACCACGATGCCATGTTTGATCAGCTTTTCCGTGAGCATTTGATGGCGCTCTACACGGCATTGGGGGAGCCAATTCCTGAGGTTCTCAACGATCCCTTAGAAGTCCACGAAGCCAAGGATACCTATCCACCCCAAGGCTTTATTCACCCTGAGATTGATGGGCGCGGTGATGAGCAGGACTGGAACTTTGCCGGACGGATTCAAATGGGTGGCAGCCGCGGGACGATGCACCGCCAAACCCTGATCAATCGCCTCTGGTATGGGGTGGATCACCTCAATATCTATCTCCGTCTTGATGCCCCTAGCCAAAAACAGCCCTTTGGGAATGACATCAGTGCCCTGCACTTTTGTTGGTACTACCCCAACATGGTGACGTACAATAGTCCCCTCTCTGACCTGCGAGATTGCCCCGACGCAGCCCCCCTCAACTACCTGTACCACCATCAACTGGTGATTGACTTTGAAAAACAACAGATGACCTTCAAGGAGGCGATCGCCAACTACCAGTGGGAAGAGCGACCCAGCCATGCCCGCTATGCCTTGGGCATCTGCCTAGAGGTAGCCATTCCTTGGGCAGATCTGCACCTGCATCCCGATTGTGGTCTGCATCTATTGATTGTGTTGGCACAGGATGGCTATTACTTAGATCATCTGCCCACAGAGCAACTGCTCTTTTTGACTACACCTTAGACCTTGCGGGGAAGCGTTAACAACAAGAGAGCGCTTAGGCTTGGCAATGCAGCTACGGCTGAGGGCAAATAATTTGCAGCGAGAAATTATTTTCTGCGTACCAAAGTTCTGTAAGCTCAGATAGGAAACCTCTGCGGGACCAACTTGTGCAGTTAGGAGGGTTGTGTGGATAACGTCATCGGCTTAGAGATTATTGAAGTTGTCGAGCAGGCGGCGATCGCCTCAGCGCGGTGGATGGGCAAAGGTGACAAAAACATGGCGGATCAGGTGGCCGTGGATGCCATGCGCAACCGCATGAATCAAATCCATATGCGCGGTCGCATTGTGATTGGTGAAGGGGAACGGGATGAAGCCCCAATGCTCTACATTGGCGAAGAAGTGGGCATTTGTACCCGTCCCGATGCTGCCCAATACTGTAACCCCGAAGAACTCATTGAAATTGACATTGCCGTTGACCCCTGTGAAGGGACCAATCTCTGCGCCTACGGCCAACCTGGATCAATGGCAGTGCTGGCCATTTCTGAAAAAGGGGGGTTGTTTGCAGCTCCCGACTTTTATATGAAGAAGTTGGCGGCGCCCCCTGCTGCTAAGGGTAAAGTGGATATTCGCAACTCGGCAACAGAAAACCTAAAAATTCTCTCGGAATGCCTTGACCGCGCCATTGATGAACTGGTGGTGGTGGTGATGAAGCGCGATCGCCACAATGACTTGATTCAAGAAATTCGCGATGCGGGTGCCCGCGTCCAACTGATCTCCGATGGTGATGTCTCCGCTGCTCTCTCCTGTGCTTTCTCTGGTACCAACATTCATGCGCTTATGGGCATTGGCGCTGCGCCTGAAGGGGTGATTTCTGCTGCTGCCATGCGCGCCTTGGGGGGGCACTTCCAAGGGCAACTGGTCTATGATCCCGCTGTGGTCATGACCAAGGAATGGGCCAATCGCACCCGTGAAGGCAACCTCGAAGAACTGAAAAAAGCGGGCATCACCGATCCCGATAAAGTCTATGAAGCTGAGGAATTGGCCTCTGGGGAAACGGTTCTCTTTGCTGCCTGTGGCATCACCCCCGGTATGCTCATGAAAGGGGTGCGTTTCTTCAGGGGGGGTGCCCGTACCCAATCTCTGGTCATTTCCACCCAGTCGAAGACAGCGCGCTTTGTGGATACTATCCACATGTTCGATAAGCAGTTGAAGTCGCTCCAGTTGTACTAAGCACTGACAGCGATCAAAGACAATGAACTCCCTCTCCCTGAGGGGGTTTTCTTTTGCGTGAGTGCCATGCCTGTGAACCTCGCCACTACGATTACCCTTGCTCGCCTGTTGATCGTGCCAGTGATCCTAGGCTTGCTCTCCTTCAATGATGGAGCGGTCTATCGCTGGTGGGGAGTGGGTTTATTTTTGGTGGCAGCCCTCACGGATTGGCTGGATGGCTACATTGCCCGCCGTTTCAATCAAGTGACGGATTTGGGCAAAGTGCTTGATCCTCTCGTGGATAAGTTGCTAATTCTTGCACCCCTGCTCCTGTGCATTGAATGGGGAGAGGTGCCTGCATGGTCAGTGGCGTTGATCCTCTTTCGGGAACTGGGAATTGCCAGTTGGCGGGTTCAGCAATCGCAAATTCAGGGGGCAAACCTTTGGGGCAAAGCCAAAACCGTTAGCCAGATGATGGCCGTGGCGTTGCTTCTAGCCCCCTTACCTCCTAGTTGGCAGGGGGGAATACTGATTGTTTATGGGGGGGCGATCGCTCTCACACTGATTTCTGGGGCACTTTATCTTCGTGGTTGAGTGCCAATGCGCCCTGCTAGCACCTCCTGCAACTGCTGCGGATTAATGCGATCGACCCAATAGGCTTGAAAGGTTGGCTGTGCCACTTGGCTAACAAACGTTTGACTCAAGAAGGGACGCAACTGCGCATTTTGTTGATTAAAGACACCAAAGAAGGCTGCACCCACCCCCTTGAAAAAGGGCTGCGCCAATTGAGGATTCGGACCAATGAGATCATCGGGTACCGGCAACACCCCCGCTTCGTTGACGCCTACTGCCGAGAAATGGGTACCGGGCACGAGCATGGCAAGATACTTGGGCTGCGCCTGCAACCATGTAAAGGGCCAGATCTGCTCCTCTAGCGGTGGCGCAAAGACATCCTTGCTACTGGAAACAATGAGTGTAGGTACCTTGATATTGGCCATGCCCCGTTCACCAATGAGGATACTACTCACTGGATTGACAGCAATCACAGCTTTGACCCGTGGATCCGCCAGTGTAGAGGGCACATCGGCAAGACCGAGACTACGACATTGCAGAGGCACTGAGATATTAAAGATAAAGAGATCACTCGCGGCTGCCAGACAGCGTTGTTTCACAGCATTCCAGTCAACGGTACCCCCTGCTGCTGCCAGTACGGTAAAGCCCCCCATGGAGTGACCAAAGAGGCCAACATTGTTGGTGTCAATCTTCAGGGCAGGGTTTTTCTGAACCAAAGCGGCCACGGCATCCACCCCAAACTTCAAATCCAAGGGCCGCTGCGCCCAGTCCTTCGGCAAATTCTCGTAGTCGAGGGGTGCCCCTGAGAGAAAACTACTGACCCGACTGGCATCGGAACCGGGGTGAGTGACTGCTAAAACCGCTAGACCATAACTGGCTAGGTGCTCCGCCAAGTAGGCAAATGTCGTGCGGTCTGAGGCTAAACCGTGGGAAATGACAATTAGAGGTGCCGGCGCCGTGATTCCTGTGGGGACATAGAGATCTGCGGGAATGGGGCCTGTGGTGCGATTGGGATTGGTAAATTCAATTTTTTGCTTTTGCCACTGGAAGGATCCTTTTTGGGCAGGATTGAGGCTACTGGCGGGCAGGGGCGTTCTTGGTTGGAGTTGCGCCAAGCGTTCGATAAAGTTTTGTGCTCGTTGTTCTTGATTTACGGCACGGGTAAAGGCTCCCACTGCCTTCAGACCCAACTCACCATTGACTTTAACACTCTTGCCGGGAAAGGCCTGTAGTACTGAGAGCAGGGTAATACCTGAGGGGGAACTGGCAGCGGTTTTCAGGGCTTCCCCAAGGGCTTGGCCACCATTGACATCATTGTCTGCACGAATGACTTGGCCGATACGCTCTAAAAAGCTTTGACCAATAGGACTTTTGACAAACTGGCTGACGGTGGTGGGTTCTAAGTCCATGCGGGTGGTTAGGCCTTCCCGCAGGTTGGGCTCTTGGTCACTAGGGAGCAATTGAATCAAAAACCTGAGTTCCGGACTGGTATTCCCCGTTTTGGCAAATGTGGCAAGGTCATTGACTTGAATGTTGAATGTGCCGAAGGGCGGATAAACAAGGCTAATTTGCTCGGCAGCAAGTCCCGTCTGTCCCCAAAATGTTGCAGCCACGCCGACGAGGGAGAACCACTGCCATTTTTTCCTTGTGCGCGCGATCGCCATCCCTGAGACACCCTCACTTAAATCATTAGCATTATCGTTGTTTGCAACGTCACCTGCAACTCATTTCCAAGGACTGGCAGCCTGAGGGCTAGGTTCCGACTCTCTGAAAAGGGCTGTAAAGGGCTGCCGCTGTGGTATTGTGCTTTTGGAAAAAATGAGGGAATCCGCCCATGAGTGATGATGCAGTCAAGCAAATGAAGCAGGCCGTTGCCAAAGCTGCTGCCGATCGCGTGCAGTCTGGAATGATTGTCGGCTTGGGCACTGGGTCAACGACGGCTTTTGTCATCCAATTTTTGGGCGATCGCCTGCGCAACGGAGAACTGAGCAACATCGCTGGTGTGCCCACCTCGTTTCAAGCCTCTGTCCTCGCCAAAAAGTACGGCATTCCCCTAGTCACCCTCGATGATGTGGAGAAATTAGACATCGCCATTGACGGTGCCGATGAAGTGGATCCCGCCAAAAACCTGATCAAGGGGGGTGGGGCGGCTCATACCCGTGAAAAAATTGTTGACTCCCTTGCGGATCAGTTCTTGGTGGTGGTGGACAGCAGCAAACTGGTGCAGAAATTGGGTTCCACCTTCCCTGTGCCCGTGGAAGTGTTACCCTTTGCCGTGGCTCCCGTCACTCGTGCCCTGAAAGCTCTTGGGGGGCAGCCCGAATTGCGCATGGGGGTGAAAAAAGATGGCCCCGTGGTCACGGATCAAGGCAACCTTGTCCTTGATGTCAAATTTGATGACATTTCTAACCCCGCCGACCTAGAGAAAACAATTAACAACATCCCCGGCGTCGTCGAGAATGGCCTTTTTGTCAACGTGGCCGATGTGATCCTGATTGGTGAGATTGTGGATGGCCAGCCCCGTGTGCGTGAAATGGGCTAGGAGTTTTTGCCTTCATTCCCCACGAGGCAGCAAGAGCCACGTTCCTGTGATCAATCTCTCAACCCATCGGTGATTGAGGCCTTAGGCGGCGACAGGGTTGCCATTAATAATCGGAGTATTCACTCCTACAGGAGCCTCGAATGTCTCTCCAATCTTTTACCCGTCGGTTGGTCACACTAAGCAGTATTGTGGTTTCAGGTGTTGTGGTTGCTACTACAGCAGCGCAAGCGAATCCACCAATTATCGTTAACTGCAATGGTGGTGGTCAAATTTGCGATCAAACTGCTCGTTATAACTTCAACTCTGAAAGCCCGAACTTTGATTACGCCCTCCAAGTTACTGCGCCTGCTACCCACTGCTCGGAAGTGAAATATTTCACCACCAATCGTCAGGGACAGCGGGTCGAAACAGAGTTCCTTGGCCCCAACCGTTCAGCCTTTTTGCCTATTGGTGGCAACTGGCAACAGGGGAATCACACGATTCAAATTGGGGCGATCGGGCGTCAGGGGGGGTGTAATGTGGGTACGCTAGGTTCTTGGGGGGTTCAAGTCAGTCCTGTCGTTGTTCCCCGCTAATGAGGAATGAACTCCTAGAAGCTTGACTCAATTCTCATCTATTCAAGGGTCGGTGGCAGCAACACTGACCTTTTTTTGTGCGTATTTTGGGCTGACTTTGCTGATTTATTTTGTGATATTTTGAACCTCCGGGGGCGATCGCTCGTCAGATTATTGAGAAAGATTATATTTGAGGATTTGTGCCATGCGATTGCGTTGGTTGGTATTGGCATTAATGGTGGCAGCAATGTTGATCACAGGAGCGATCGCCAGCCGTGCTGGTAAGGAGGTGCCCGCCACGCTTACGGGTCGAATTACGGCGGTTGTTGATGATGATGAAGTCTTAATTGAGGCCAATAACCAACGCTACAAGCTCGATCTACCCGATGCCTGCAAACCTGCCCTGCGCAATGGCGTTCTTAGGGTGGGCAGCGTTGTTACTGCCAGTGGCAAACTTGAGCTTGATGATCGCGAGCTAGATGTTTCCGTTGTGCAGATGAATGGGCGTCAGGTCTGCCCATAGTTGCGCACACCAAAGGGGACATGCACTGAGGGAATCGAACCCGCTGCTGATTCTAGATGGGTCAGTTGATCATCAAAGAAGATATGCGGCTTGAGTTGCTTGAGAACCCGTACTTTCTCCATGCCGCCAAGGAAAAAGGTTTCATCAGGCATGACGCCCCAACTATTGAGGGTGGTCACCACCCGTTCACTAGCAAGGATATTGCGTGCCGTTACAATCGCAATCCGTAACAGCCGCTGATAGCGGGCATCCTGCTGCTCTTTTGCCATTTCCAACTGTTGAAAGGCTGCCAGTTTCTTAAAAAGATCACTCAATGGCCCTGGATTGTGGGGAATGTTGGCCTTTTGCAGTTCATGGGCTTGAAATTGCTCGAGATCCCCTTGGCGAAAGACGGCTTCCGCTTCATCATCCGCTAGCACACCATCAAAGTCAAAGGCAATCCGCAACTCAGCATCGTCTTCGTGATCGGTGATGGGCGATCGAATCACCATGCCCGCTGGATACCCAGCCTCGATCGCCTGCTGCACATCCGTTGCATTTGCCGAAAGAAACAGAGACACATTAAAGGCAGGAATGTAGGGATGGGGGGATTTGCCGCCCAAAAATGCAGCGCGGGTAATGTTCAGACCGTAGTGCTGAATTGAATAGAAAACCCGCTGACCTGTATCGGGATCGTTTCTCGAAAGGAGCACGACCTCCACGGGTTCTTGTTCTGGATAGGCACGGTTGAGATTCAAGAAGCGGCGAATAAAGGGAAACGCCACCCCCTTCGGCAAGACATCGTATTTTCTTTCCCGCTGAAATTGGCGGTACTTTTCGGTACCCTCATTGCGAAAGACATCATCCGCTTCCCCCAAATCAAAGAGGGCACTGGAGGCCACCGCAATCACTAATTTCTGCTCAATTGGGTATCCCATTGCTGAGTGTCCGATAGTGTGATTGAAGCGCAGTCCGCAATTGGGCGATCGCCCCTTGCCAATCACCCCGCTGGGGCTGGCGAATTAACTGCGCCGAAGGATACCAAGGCGATCGCGATCGCTGCCAGAGCCACCGCCAATCTGCCACAAAGGGCAACAGGATCCACAGGGGCTTCCCTAGGGCACCTGCCAAGTGTGCCACAGCCGTATCAACTGTTACCACGGCATCCAACTGCTGGATCAAAAACGCCGTATCCAGAAAATCCCCCATATAGGGCTGGCAGTCAATCACCCCCACCTGCCGTAGTTGTTCCGCCTCCCTTGGCGATCGCTCCTTTTGCAGGCTATACCATTGCACGTCAAATTCCCGCAGCAAAGGTAGGAAATACTCAAGGGGACAGGATCGCTGAGCCGTCGTGCGTGTTTGACTATGGCTAGCCCAAACCAGACCCATCCGAGGTTTAGAGACATTAAAGATGCTGTGGGGTGGGTGGGCGGGCAAAGGGAAATAGGGTTTGAACTTGGGAAAGTGGTCTTTATCAATGCCCAAGTAGCGCGGCAGACTCAGCAAGGGGGTATGGTAATCAAAGGGCGGAGGCGTTTCCTCGGTGCTCATCACTTCAATCCCCGGCAGCGTTTGACAAAGACGCACCAAGGGTGGGTAAGCGGCAAAAATCACCCTTTGGGCACGCCGCGCCATTGAGGGCAGTAAGCGCACAAACTGAATGCAATCCCCTAGCCCCTGCTCACTATAGACAAAGAGGGTTTTCCCCTCTAGGGATTGACCTTGCCAACGGGGTTGCGGATAGGTGCGTAATCCTCCAGTGGGTTGCTGCCAGCGCCATTCATACTCTTCCCATCCCTCTGGGAAATGTCCTAGCAGCAGCAGCACAAGGGCAAAGTTGAGGCGCACATCCACTGCATCGGGGTCTAAGGCAACCGCTTGGCGAAAGTGGTGGAGGGCAGCTTGGGGATCCCCTGTTTCCAGAAGTGCTGTGGCCAACCCGGCATGGGCCGCACTATTGAGGGGGTCAAGACTCAGACAGCGTTGGTAGTAACTGATCGCTCCGCTAAAGTCCGCTTCGCTGAGGCAAATTTGCCCTAGTTGCAGGAGTGCCTGTTGATGTTTATTTTCCCGCAGCAAGACCTCTTGATAGCGATCGCGCGCCGCCGCGAGGTTACCCTGTAGATGCAAAGCGTACCCCAGATTGTAGTGGGCTGCCAACAGTTCTGGATTAGCACTCAAGGCGGCCTGAAACTGGCGAGTCGCTGCCTCATAATTTTTCAGTTCAAGATAGACACTGCCCAGATTGTTGTGGACATCGGCTTGACCCGGTTCAAGGTACAGTGACTGTTCATAGCAAGCACTCGCTTCTGTGAGTTTGCCTTGGGCGTGTAGGCAGAGTCCTAAGTTATACAGCGTTGTGGGCAAGTCGGGATTCAAGGATAGGGCTTTTTGGTAGCAGGCGATCGCGCGTTCAGTGTCTCCTAAGTCCAGATAGGCATTCCCTAGGTTGCTATGGGCTTCCACCCACTCTGGCTTGACTTCAAGGGCGCGTTGGTAGTGGAGTAGCGCAGCCGCCGGTTGCTGCAGCAAATCATGGAGAACAACCGCCAAGCGATAATGGGAAGGGGCATGCCACGGATCAAGGGCGATCGCCTGCTCATAGGCTGTCTGTGCCTCAAGGGGCTGTGCCAGTTGTTCAGCAATTAACCCCAATAGGTAATAGGCTTCTGGCTGCGGGGTCTCTTCAATAACTTGGCGGGCGCACTGTTGTGCTCCGCTCCAGTGCTGTTGTTGATACAGTTGCCAAGCCTTTTTTAGCAGCGAGGCGGTTCGCCATCCAAAGATACCCACGGCTATTGTGATGAGCAGTTATTCAAATAATAGGCAACAGCGGTGGCGATCGTAGAATTCCCATTGAGATCCAAGGGGGTGGGGTCTTGGGGCGGCTGGGGTTCTGCGTGCAAAAAGTGCCAGTGGCCGCCAAAAAACTCTTCATGGCTGAGGATTTGATGGCAGTGGTGCGCCTGTAATCCCGCCACCAAAACGGGGCCTTCAGCAAAATCATCACGACGAATTGTTGCCACCGGTACCCCCAAGCGACAGGCCTCTGCATAGGTGCCATAGCCGGGCTTAGACACGACTCGACCACAGAGGGGCATCACATCTACTGGGCGCAGTTGACGGCCACAGAGCTTCAGTAAGTTTGGCATATCCTCGGGTGCAGCCCCATCAAAGGTGAGAAACTGCCAATCGGGAAAGTCCTTGATGGCTTCATAGGGAATGGCTTGCAAACTCAACCCACCAAAGGTCAGCAAAACCGTGCGATCGCGAGGGTTAGCAAGGCCAAGGCGCTGCCGCAACTCCTCTGGTTCAAAACGCGGTTCGGCTCCCGTCAGTCCCACGGGTTCTTTGTGGGGAAAGGCATTGAGGGGTTCAGCAAAGGGCAGTTGAAACAAGCGATCGCACCCACTATAAAGATCACTCACCCAATCCGCAATCTCGCTAAAGTCATCGCCAAAGGAGCGATAGATAAAATCCCAGCCAAAATTACTGACCATCCAACAGGGCACCCCCGCTGCATGGGCGATCGCCACTGCTAAAGGGGGAATATCCGCTAGAACGAGCAGTGCCCGATTTTGCTGAATAAACTCTGCCTCGGCGCGGATCAACTCAGGGGCTGCCGCCTGAAGTTCCAAGAGCTTGGCACGGGTTGCTGCCAAATCCATGTGCAGACTATCGGCTTGCACGACCCCCAGATCAAGGGCACGGGGACGATGAATAAACTCCCCCTCCAGATTCGCCTGCAACAACCAGTAGGGAGCTGCCGTCACGATCAGTGGCAAGAGATCAGGCACTTGGCGGCGAATGGCATTCACGAGCGCCGTTGTCCGCGCCACATGACCAAAGCCATGATTGGTGATTGCCACGTAGAGAGTCGGTCGAGCCACAGGCTTGTTCTCGCCAAAACAGAAGCCATCTTAACATTTGCAAAAACTCTCTATTGGTGTCCCAAACATCTTTTTCCTTGCCTAAATAGGAACACTACGGGGCTGCGTCTATAATAGATTTATTCCAGTCTATTCAAATGAATCATAAGATAGATTTATTGATAGTATTTATGAATTTATGTTGATTTCCATGAAGATATGTAACATACTGTTGACTAGGAGGCAGAGATAAGCATAGCAACACGCTAGACGTTCAACATCTCTGAAGCTGTATGACCTATACCACCGATACTCGTTTCACTCCCTCAACACTGGCCACAGCCGTTCAAGAGGTCACCACTCTTTTCAACTGCCTGAGTGTGGATGACAAACTAGGACTTCTGTGGTTCATCTACACCGAAACGGGTCGTTCGATTACAGCCGCCGCCCCCGGTACGGCTCGCCTACAACTAGCGGAAGGGCTGCTCAATCAGGTCAAAGCACTCAGTTTTGATGATCAACTTCAATTCATGCGCGACTTGGTGGCCAACGTGGACACCCCTCTCACCCGTGCCTACGGTGTCTTTAGCCCCAACACCAAGCTCGCCTTCTGGTATCAACTGGCAGAACTAATGAAACAGGGGTTTGTGGTACCGGTGCCCCCCGGTTATACCCTTAGCCGCGATGCTGATCGCGTGTTTGCAGCCATCAAAGCCCTTGACTTTGGTCAACAAATTACCGTCCTGCGGAATGCAGTGGTCGCCATGGGTGTGGATCCACTTGCCCTGTAATTAAGATGCCATGGGTTACGCAAGGGGGCAGCTCGCTCCCTTTTTTTGTCTGGATTGAAACTACTGAGGAACCGAAAACATGACCCATCTTGTTCAAGGGAGTCCCATTCTCGGCATTGATGAACCAACGCTGATCGCCTATTTTGCTGCCCTCAATGATGAACGCTACGAAGATGTGGCTGCCCTGTTTGCTGAGGCGGGAGTTCTCTATCCGCCCTTTGAGGATCCGGTGATTGGCCAAGAGGCGATCGCCCATTATCTCCACCTTGAAGCCGTGGGTATGCGAGCAGAACCCCTGCAAGGAGAACGACTGAGCACAGAGGGCACAGAACGTCGCTACCGCCTTGTGGGTAAAGCTAAACTGCCCCTCTTTAGCGTCAATGTCGCTTGGCAATTTGGCCTCAATGCTGAGGATCAAATCACGTTTGTGAAAGTGGATTTGCTGGCAACCTTGGAAGAACTCCTCAGCTATCAGCCTCTACGTCAGCAGCGCTAGGGCGACCGGGAAACACCTCGGACTCTAAGGCCTCCACGCGATCGCGCAAATTGTGGAGAATGCCCGAATGACTCAGGCGTACCGCTGCCAACTGTTCCCGTAGGCGATCGTAGTTTTCGGGCAGTTGTTGACGCAGATGAATTACTTCACGGCTGAGGGCATTGACCCGTCGCTCTAGATCTGCCACCCGTTCAGGCAAATGCTCCGCTTGAATATAAAACTTGCAAACAATGTCAACAATTGCCGCTTCAAGGCTAGTAAATTGATGTTCCCGCTGATAGGCATACAGCCAACTGAGAACATCGGGCGGTAAATGCTCCGTAATTTCCGACTCAGAGTTCACGATTCTATCCTGTGGCAGGCTGTATTTCTATTTTGTCGCTTTAGGGAGAGCAGTGGCGAAGCATCGGAATAGACGCTTGTAGTCAGGCAAGGCCACTGCCATTGAGCAAAAACTTGGGAGGCGTCAGCCAAAAGAGTTGACTATTACCAAGGGGATCGATTTCTGGAATCTTCAGGCCAATAATGCCCGCCTTCTTGAGTTGGATGTGTCCCAAGGCTTTGCCACAGGTGAGCAGTTCAGTCCAGTGACTGAGATTGGGTTCATGACCGACAGCCATAAGGGCACCCTCATGGTCTTGACGCCACTGGCTGAGCCAATGGAGCCATTCTTGCAAGCTGCCACTCGGCGCCAGCAGGTCAGAAATCATCAGATCGGGGGCAACCCCCACTTCAAGGAGAATTTCTGCCGTTTGTCGTGCCCGCACGAGGGGTGAGGAGAGAATCAGTTCTGCCTCAATGCCTAAATCGAGTAACCGCCGCGCAATCTGCTGGGTTTTCTTTTCGCCTTTGGCCGTCAGGGGGCGATCGCTATCACTGCCTTCAAACACTTCCCGTTCGACCGCGATTCCGTGGCGGAAAAAAAAGACTGTTAGCTCCGTCATAAAGACCTAAAACTGGATTACTGCGAACAGTGCCTTACTCCGTACCGTGGAGGACATTGTTCTTCGGATTAACGAGGTGGAGGAGCTTCTGCTTAATCTGCGTATCGTAAACGCTCCACTTGAGTTTAGCGTATTCTGGATTCTCATTGAGACCCGACAAGAAGCCCACGGGAATTTCAAAACCGCCGGCTTGGGAGCGACCACCACCAAAGAAGCGTCCTTGGCGATCCTTACCAAAGGCCTCTTTGATAAATTCGTCGGGGTCAAGGGTAATTTTTGTCGTGCGCAGCGAACCGATAATCAGTTCTACCTCTTCATCTTCGTCGTGGACAAGGCCATAGACAACGGCAGTGTGGACATTCTCTTCGGTAACAAGGAAATCTGCCGCTTGGGGAATGGCATCGCGGTCTTCGTAGCGGATATAGCCCACGCCAGAAATTGAAAAATTGTTGTGAATGGAGCGGTTTTTCAGCGATCGCTCGATCACATCCATCACCTGCTTCGAGCGGTGGGACTGCAAAATGGTGTTCAGCAGTTGATAATCAATAAAACGACTCAGGAAGGCGGCTGCGAGAAAGTCCTCTTCTTTAGCTTGTTTGAGGCAATCAGTGTCGGAGCGCAGGCCATGCATCAGAGCCGTAGCACATTTGACGTGAATTGGGTTGCTACTGTCAAGGGTGAGTAGCCCCGCTTGCAGGTATTGGGTAAAGATGGTAGCCGTGGCGCGGGTCGTGGGTCGAATGTCTGTAAACTCGGCTTGAATGGCTTCTTGGAGACTGTGGTGATCAATGATGGCGATCGCGGGCAGGCCAGCCTCCTGCACCATGGGCAGCAATTGACTGGTGGTGCCTTGGTTGTCAATCAGGACGTAGCCTTGGTAACAGGTACAATCCCGCTGATCTTTATTTTTCGTACCTTGCACCGCCCAGCGCACAAGGGGCATCCCCGTCAGCCGCACTAGGGTAATGTTTTCCTGATGGCTCAGGGCACCGGCGTAGGCAATATCGCACTGAATCTCAAACTGTTCAGCAATGAGCTTATAGGTCCATGCCGAAGAGAGGGCATCGGGGTCAGGAAAATCTTGGAGAATAATCAACTGCCGCGTACCGCGATGGCGTTCCAACATTTGCCGCAGGGCTTCGGCACGGGGGTCACTCAAGCGAACTTCCGCCTTCGCCAATTCTGTAGAGGTCGTCTCCGATTTCACCAGTGCGTTACCATTCAGTTCAGGATGAGTGGAACCGACGTCACTGGCGGGGGGGTCACTGAGTTCAAGTGGATAGGGAGATTGCATAGTTGTTTCAGCGTTGGATAACAGGGTTGAACCCAATGGGGAACGCGCAGAAGATAATTGTCGTCACCATACCGTCAACGACTCTATCTCGATCTTGGCAGATATTTTATCGTTTGGCATCCCCCCTTGGACAGCGGTTGCGCCAGTGGCGATCGTCCCATACTTGGCAGTCCTTAGCCCTCACTCTAGCGATCGCGCTGTTTTTTGCGGGAACCCACAGTGTGAAAGCGCAGCAGGTCTGGCGGGGCAGTGAATCAGTCCCCCTGCAAAGAGCCTATGCCGACTGGCAGCAAAAGCACATCCTCTATTTGGGTGAGACCCACGATAGCGTGGCCGATCATCAGGCACAACTGCGAATTTTGCAGGAGTTGCAGCGGCGGGGTCGCCCCCTAGCGATCGCCCTTGAAATGATTCAGCGTCCCTTTCAGGCCGCCCTCGATGCCTACATTGCCGGTGAAATTACCGAGATGGAACTGCTGGAGCAAACCCAATATGCCCAGCGCTGGGGCTTCCCTTGGTCGCTGTATGCACCGATTTTTCGCTTTGCCAAGGAGCAGCAAATTCCCCTGATTGCCCTGAATACACCCACCGAAGTCACCCGCCAAGTGGCACGCCAAGGCCTAGAGAGCTTAGGGGAAGACGATTTTCGCTATATTCCGCCCCTAGCAGATATTGACTTGAGCAACACCGCCTATCGCGATCGCCTGAAGGAGATTTTTATTGCTGCCCATCAGGGGGTGAGCCACAGTATGAATTTTGACTTCTTTTACCAAGCCCAAGTGCTTTGGGATGAAACGATGGCCAAGGTCATTGCCAAGCATCATCAGCGGCATCCCGATCGCCTGATTGTGGTCTTGACAGGGCGGGGTCATGTTTATTTTGGCGATGGCATTCCCCAGCGGGTACAGCGACGGCTCTCCCCCAACCTCCGCCAAGCAATTATCCTGCTCAATCCCACAGCAACGGAAAAAGCGAAACCCCGCATTGCCGACTGGTTCTGGCAAAATGATCCCCCTCTCTAACCTAATCAGCCAAGCCATGTTCAAGGGCAAAGCGCACCAGTTCTGTGCGACTACTGGTACCTGTTTTCACAAAGAGGCGACTGACGTACTTTTCAATATTGCGAACACTGGTATTCAGTTGGCTGGCAATTTCCTTATTCATCAGACCCTTGACCACCAGTTGCAGCACACTGGCTTCGCGGGGGGTGAGGTCCAGTTGAATCGGGGGAGCCGTGGGATTGCGTTTGCCCTGTTGAACGAGCATTGCCCGCAGTTCGGCAATTTGTTGGGCTAGATTGGCCAGATTAGGTTCTGCCTCATCGCGAGCAGCCGCTTGGCGCCGTAGCAGATTTTTAATAATGGCCACCAGTTCATCGGGGTCAAAGGGTTTGGCTAGGTAGGCATCACAGCCAGCATCATAGCCTTGAATGCGATCGCGCTTCATGCCCCGCGCTGTGAGAAAGATAACGGGAATATGGTTGAGATGCGGCTGTTGGCGCACCGTTTCCAAAAAGGCGTAGCCATCCATCTGCGGCATCATAATATCCGTAATAATCAGGTCGGGCACATTGGTTTCTAGGTACTCTAGAGCCGCTTGACCATTGGCGACTGCTGTTACTTCAAAGCCACTGTCCTCTAAATAGGCCGTTACCGCCTCGCGCACCCCCGGTTCATCATCCACCAGCAATAATTTTGCTGTCATTGCATCTCTCCTACTCCTGTAGAACCCAATCTACTCATGGTTTACTATTATTGGCAGTATCTGCGTGGAATGTTTTAATGGCGATTATTGCGCTGCGGGCATGGTACCTACCGCAGTATGAACCCCTCGAACACATCGAGCAACGCCCCCACGATCTACGGCTCAACAAAAGTAGCTTGCTGAAAACAGCATTGCGGGCAGATTTTCTCGATGACTTAGAAACGGTGCAGCGTTCGGAGTGGTTTCAACGCTATCGCCTTGGGGAAACGGTGGAATTTTACATTGAGGGGAGCGGCAGCTATACGATCGCCAACATTGATGTTCTCAGTCATGAAATCTACTTCATCAAGAGCGATCGCCTGAGTTACTTGGAACCAACCCTCTTTTTCAGTGCCGCCGATAACCCCAGTAGCGACGAGATTCGCACCGCCCTCAAAGCATTTGTGACAACTACCCCCAGTCGCTTCCCCTTGGAACTGGTCGAAAGCCCACGCTCAGCCACCGCTCCTCTGCGTCTGGAGAGTCCGGTGATTACCCAATTGCGTCGCTCGCTGCTGTTTATTGCCGATGGCACAGCAGTTGAGAATGGCCAGTTGCCCACGATGATTGCCCTAGAACTTGGCTACGCCCTTGCCAGTAAACGCCGCAATCAAATCCTTGTCATTCAGCAGGAGCACCCCAGCCAGCGAGCACCTCTTCCCATTGAAGTTCCCAGTCGCCAGCGCCTCATCTATAGCGATTCCCAAGAGCTAGCCGAGAAGTTGCCTGCCGTGCTGCAAACCCTCTTGGAGCCGTTTAAGTTTTCATTGACTCGACTTCCCTGAAAGGAAGCCCGTTTCGGGAATAACCTAGCCGTTAACGAACAAGATCGTAGAGCAGGTGGGAAGGAACCCCTGCCGCCAAAAGAAGGCGCGGTAGAGTGGGCAGGACACGACAGCAATGCCGAATGAAATCATGGATCCACCGCTGCAAGGTTTCGACTTCATAATTGGTTAAAAGTTGATCGTGGGGCGTGAAATTCCGATTGTGGAACTGCTCCACTTGAATTTTTGCTAGCCAGCTTTCACGGGGTCGCGTTAATAACCAGTAGTTCGTGACAATCATCTTGCCAAGGTAGCGTACGGTCACTTCCGTAATTCGCCGACAGTATTCGTAGTAATCCGCAAGGTTTGTCGATTCATGGTTTACGGTAGGCACAGGGATCTGCTCTTGGGTTTCCGCAACCTGACTAAAGAACGACATCAAATCTGCTAAAGCATTGTGGGAGACAGGAAGTTCAATACCAATGAGGTCAAAAATTTTCTGCTCAATCTGTTGAAGCTGGTGGGTTTGATGTGGCTCGTTAACTTTTATTTTCTGATGTAACTCAATGAGAAATTCTAATTGATTCAGTTGTGGATAGGTTAAATGATCTAAATTGATGTAACGCTCTAGGTATTCTTCCTCAATGCCTAGTGGGTGTGTGTCACGGGCAACATAGGACTGAATTGCGGGATGCTCTGCCAGTAAGCGCCGCACATAGTAGCGAGTGACTGGAGAAATATTCATAGCGGGAACCCTCACATTCAGGACGGGAGATAGTAGCAAAAGGCGGAGAGGCACGTGACATGCACGTACTTTCAGATGTGCAAGAAGTGAAGTCAATGATGAATACTTAATACTTGTTTAACAAACGCAGGAACTAGGGAAGCGAATTAATATAACCAAATAGTTATTCAAAAAACTAATCATCATCATCAGGGAAACACCCATCACTTCAGGTTTACAAGTAAATTTACGGTATTTAAGTTAAAAGAGAACTCTAACTGCGTTGGATGAAACATGTTTCTGTTATAAATGCTGAGATCTGAGATCGTCAAGTATTGATTGATACAAATAGTTTTTGCGTCACCGTCCTGTAACATAGCCGCTACGTGACACTGCAAAATTTAAGAAACCGTTCACAATAGTTCATATTGAGCCTATATTTGGTAGCCAAGGCTACAACTGCTGTCAATAAGGCTGTAATAATGATTTGATTTTTTTATCTTCTGATTACAACTCTTTACACTGATTTTTATTGATCGCAGCGATCCCATTTCTGTACACGGACGGGGATCATTCATACCCCTTGGTTGTAGGGTTGATCAGCAAAGATACAGTCAGAAAATTTTTGGAGCGATCGCGGCTAGTCTGCCGATCCAGCGATGCCATGCGCTGTTCCGAGAAATCAGCGATGATTGTCTTACCCTTGATGCTGTTTAACCTCTGACCTCATCATTGAGCTGCCTATGCTTGCTGTTTATCCCGGAAGTTTTGATCCCATTACCCTAGGGCACTTGGATATTATTGAACGGGGTGCTCGTCTCTTTAGTGAAGTGATTGTGGCGATCGCCCACAACCCCCAGAAAAAAGCCCTCTTTAGCGTCAGCCAACGGATTAAACAAGTACAGGCGGCTACCGTTCACTTAAAAAATGTGCGGGTAGATACCTTTGATGGCCTGACGGTTGAGTACGCGCGATCGCAACAGGCAACGGTTCTTCTGCGGGGGCTGCGGGTGCTGTCGGACTTTGAATACGAGCTTCAGATGTCCCACACCAATAAAAGCCTCTGGCCAGAGATTGAGACCGTGTTCCTCACCACGTCCAATGAGTATAGTTTCTTAAGTAGTAGCTTAGTAAAAGAAATTGCCCGATTTGGCGGTAATGTTCGTCATCTAGTACCAGCCACTGTTGCAAAGGATTTAGAAGCATGCTTTACTCAAACGCCGATCCCATCTCAACGACCACTGGAGTAAACGAAGCCCTTGATGTCCCTTCCGTACCGCTGCAACTCCTGCAACAATTGGAAACGCTGGAAGAACTCCTGATTCTCGAAGGGACGAAGATCCCGCTGACCGGCCGCAAACTCATTGATGAAGAGCAGATTCTAAACCAGCTTACCCGCATTGAACAGGCAATCCCCGAATCATTGAAGACGGCACAGCGGATTCTCAATCAGCGGGATGAGATCATTAAACAAGCCCAACACCGCGCCCAAGAAATTATCCGTGCCGCAGAGCAACGCGCTGCCCAAATTGCCGATGAACTGCGGATTCGTCAGCAGGCAGAACTCGAAGCCCAGAAAATTCGCCAGCAGGTGCAGCAAGAGGTGGAGTTTATGCGCCAGCGCGCGATCGAGGAGATCAATCTGCTACGGCAAAACACAGAAAAAGAACTAGCCCATCTGCGCCAAGTGACCCGCCATGAATGTCAGGAACGGCAACAGGAAGCCGATGCCTATGCCGATCGCACCCTTGCGGAAATGGAGCGCCAATTCAAGGAAATGCTAGCGGTGATTCAAAATGGGCGCCAATACCTCAAGCAGCATCAAGCCCACCGTCAACCCTAGGCAATCCTCTAATTCTGTAGGGGATCGTAAACGATCAGGGGAGCAATCGCCCTTGGCTAATAGAGCTAACTTAGCTCCAACTGAATTGTCACGCTAGCGGGCTTTCACAGGCTCTAGCGTAAAGAACGTTTGAAAAATTTGCGTATCCACCTCATTCATTTGCTGCTGCAAGTGATCGAGGAACTCGTGCATGCCTTGGCCAATAATTTCATCAATCGTCAAATAGTCCAGTTGCGATCGCAGGCGTCCCAGTTGGCGTTCCACCGGCTGGTGCCAACTCCCCAAGGGCGTCCCCGTAATTTTGTAGAGGGATTTTTCCACCTGCAACAGACAAAAGCGAATGGCGCGCGGAAACTCGGCATCGAGAATCAAAAACTCTGCGACCCCTGCGGGTGTAATGCGATGCGAACCCCGTTTACGATACATTTCATAGGCACTGGCGGACTTGAGGAGTGCAATCCAGCCCAATTCATCAATGGGCGTGCCCACATCTTCCACTGAGGGCAACAGCAGATAGTATTTCACATCGAGAATCCGCGAGGTCTTATCAGCTCGCTCCAGTAGCCGCCCCATTTGACCAAAGTGCCACGCTTCATTGTGGCTCATCGTACTATCCATGACGCCAGCAAAGAGGTGACTAGCCTGTTTCACTTGCTCCAAAAAGCTGGCAATCTCCAATTGATCCGGGTCTTTAGCTGCCTCGCGCACCATTGTGTAGAAGGCATTCACCTGCTGCCACATTTCTGAGGAAATCACCTCGCGAATGGATGTGGCATTCTCCCGTGCCGCCCGCAGACAGGAGATGATCGAGTTGGGATAGGTGGTGTCAAAGGTGAGGAACTGAATCACATTTTCAGCCGTGGCCGTGCCGTAGTGCTCCTGAAAAAAGGGCAAATCCCCCGTTGTGAGCACTAGGGGATCCCATTGACTTGAAAGACTGGTGGGCAGATCCAGTAGCATGTTCAAGTTGACATCAACAAAACGAGCAATATTCTCTGCCCGCTCAATGTAGCGATTTAACCAATAGACCGCATCGGCAACACGACTTAACATATACTGGCAAGCATTCACTCTCTGCCCACTCTAGCAACCTTTTCCCGTCCTGAGTATATGCAGCAAACCCGTCTTAATACTCTGCTTGATCGTTTAGGCGCCGGGATTCAGGAGCAGTTAAAAAATCCGTGGCGACGGCTAGCAACACTGAGTATTGCCTTTCTCTTTGGGGTGTTCTTGGGCTTAGCCATTTCCTCGAGTGCGGGTCAACTGGGCTACTTAGATATTGTGGCCTCGAGCATCGTGGCGATCATTGCTGAAGTGATTAGTGCACTGTTCTATAGCGATCGCTGGAAACTGCGGCAGACGCTCTTTGGCGAAGTTCTCAATGCCCTGAAGTTTGGGCTGCTCTATGGCTTGTTCCTCGTTGCTTTCCTTCTGGGAAGTTAGTTGCTGATTACCTCGCTCAAGTTTACTGGGGACTTCTGAATGAGTATTGCTGTAATTTTAATCGCCATTCCTGACAATGAGCCGCCAGCAGACCTTGAAGCGCTGATCGCAGCCGCAGAGGAAGGAGACTTGCCCAGTTGCATCCTAGAAACTGCATGGCACGGTCTGCATTGGTTATTCACCGGCACTGCCGATGGGGGTGACGAACCTTGGTGCTATCTCCTCAAAGGGGGAACAGAAATGACCACTGAAGACAGGGTGGACAGTGCGCCCCGCTTCCTTGATCGCCATCAGGTGAATGCTTGGCATCAAGCCCTGCAATCGGTCACTGAAACGACCCTAGCACAACGTTTTGACCCAGAGGCAATGGCTGCCGCCCACATCTATCCCACCTCTCTTTGGAGCCGCAGTGACCAAGAGCCTTGGCAACTTCTTTGGCAAGCCTATAGCAATCTACCAAAAAACGCCGCAGTGCTCCGCCTATACTGCAAAGCGGTTAGGTGGTGGTGTAGGCCGTAGGCCGTGCGAAGCGGCGGCAGTCACTCAATCTCAGCTTGTTGCTGGATAGATTGAGCTAGCCCAAAAATCGAGTGCGACTAATAGCTATAATCCACTCATGATCACCCTGACGTACGAGTACAAACTCAAACTAACTAAGCAACAGGCCAAGCAGATCGACCACGATCTAGAAGTGTGTCGCCGAGTTTGGAATGATGCGCTGAGGGAGCGCAAAGACTGGATTGCTTCGCGCAAGTGTCCAGTCAATGCCTGCTCTGTGCGTAGCGAGTACATTATCCCAGCGGATGTCCCCTATCCCAACTTCAACGTGCAGTGCCAACGATTGACTCAAGCAAGGCAGACCAACCCTGATTTAGTGTCGGTTAACGCCCAAGCATTGCAGCAAGTCTTGAAGCGACTAGATCAAGCGTTTGAGCGGCGGCAGAAGTTGGGAGCCGGGTTCCCACGGTTCAAAAAGCCGGGTCAGATGCGGTCATACGTTTTCCCCCAACTCGGCAAGCAACCATTGGCACCCGGACGAGTCAAGTTACCGAGTCTGGGCTGGGTGGCTATTCGTCAGTCTCGGCCTTACCCAGAGGGGTTTACCGCTAAGCAAGCGAGGGTGCTCAAACGCGCCTCTGGTTATTACCTGCTGCTGACGTTTCAGGCTGATATTGCCATCCCAGAGCCTTCATTAGGGGGTCACGTGGTTGGCGTCGATGTTGGCTTGGAATACTTTCTCTCCACCTCGGATGGGCTTCAACTAGAGCGGCCTAGGTTTTTCGTAGAGATGCAACGCAAGCTTCAATTGCTGCAACGCAGACTCAAGCGAAAAAAAGTTGGGTCAGCCAACTGGAAGAAGATTCAACGGAAGGTGGCGAAGCTGCATGAACAGATTGCCCGCACCCGCAGGGACTTTCACTTCAAGGTTGCCCACCAGCTTTGCGATTCCGCTGACGTGATTGTGGTTGAGGATTTGAATCTGATTGGCCTCAGTCGTGGGACTCTGGGCAAGCACATGCTGGATGCGGGTCATGGGCAATTCCTGAACGCGGTGTTGCCTTGGGTGGCCTGCAAGCGTGGCAAGGCGGTTATCAAGGAGAAAGCAGCGGGCACCTCTCAAGAGTGTCCCAACTGTGGCGAAGCAGTCCGCAAAGCCTTGGTCACCCGTTGGCATGAGTGTCCCTGCGGGTGTTCAATGCCTAGGGATATTGCTGCTGCATTCGTGTTGCGGAATCGATTCATTGGCGGTGGGGCGCACCGTCTTGAAAATGCCCCTGGAGAGGTTCTGGCGGGGATGACTTTCGGGTCATCCAGTCAAGACTCTGTGAACGGGGAATCTCCTGCTATACGCGTTGGCGTAAGCCTGCCATCAGGCATAGCGTTAGCGGGATGAGCGTCAAACTGGGGAAAATAGGTTGGGAATGAATGGATGTCGATCGCTGAGGAGTTCCGCCAACTGCAAACGCGCCTCTTGGAGTGCTGGGACGGGACAGAAACTTTTATTCCTGAACTGCCCAAAGGCCCCGGCGGCATTGAGCGCGATATTGTGGTGGTGCCTTCCCTGAGCTTTCCCCAACCGGAGCTAGGCAAGATCACGGGCTACACCCACTACGAGGAACGGCAACTTTATACGCTGATCCAGTTGCGGAATCCGCGTACTCGCATGATCTACGTGACATCACAGCCGCTGCACCCCAGTATTGTGGATTACTATTTGGATTTGTTGCCAGGAGTGCCCAGTTCCCATGCCCGCGATCGCCTGCTCTTGCTGGCCACCTACGATCGCTCCGATAAACCCCTGACTGCCAAAATTTTAGAGCGGCCTCGCCTCTTGGAGCGCATTCGTCAAGCCCTGCGTCCCAACCAAGCCTACATGGTGTGTTTTAACTCCACCCCTTTGGAGCGGGAACTGGCGGTACGCTTAGGCATTCCCCTCTACTCGACGGATCCCGATCTCCTCTACTGGGGAACCAAGGCGGGCAGTCGGGAACTCTTTGCAGCCGCAGGCATCCCCCATCCGATGGGCAGTGGTTTTTTGCAGGGTGTGCCGGAATTGGTGCGGGCGATCGCTCACCTCCAAGAAAAATGTCCTGAACTGCAACGGGTGGTGGTGAAACTCAATGAGGCCTTTTCTGGGGAAGGCAATGCTCTTCTCGATCTGCGCCCACTGCGCCCCCTTGGCAGCCCACACACCCCGGATCATCTACAGCGGATTGAAAATAGCCTAGAGGAGATGGTCTTTCAGGCTCCCAATGAAACTTGGGTCTCCTATCGGCAGCGGTTTATGGAGCTGGGGGGGATTGTCGAAGCCTTTGTTGAAGGGACAGTCAAGCGATCGCCCAGTGTCCAAGGCTGTATTACCCCCAAAGGCAGTGTTGAAATTGTCTCGACCCATGAACAGTTACTCAATGCCCCCACGGGTCAAATTTTCATTGGCTGTGAATTTCCCGCCCAGGCCGACTATCGCCAACAACTCCAAGAATTGGGGCAAAAGGTAGGGACGTACTTGGCACAGCAGGGGGTGATCGGCTGTTTTGGTGTGGACGTTGTTGCAACCCAGACCACAGAAGGGTGGGAGCTTTACGCCATTGAAATTAACCTGCGCAAGGGCGGTACCACACACCCCTTCATGACCTTAAAATTCCTCACTGATGGCCACTATGAGCTAGCCTCTGGACTGTTTTACAGCAAGCACCGCCGTCCCAAGTATTACATTGCCTCCGATAACCTCTGCCAACCCCACTATCGCGGCCTCCTGCCCAATGATCTCTTGGATATGATTGCCCGCTACCATCTCCACTTTGACTCCAGCACGGAAACGGGCACTGTCTTTCACCTCATGGGGGCACTTTCGGAATTTGGTAAGCTGGGACTCGTCAGTATTGGCAACACCCCCGAAGAAGCCCAAGCCATCTACAACCAGACCATTGGCGTTCTCGATGCTGCGGCGCTATAAGTCCCTAATGTGCCCACCCCCCGCATAGACAGGGGTCTGAGAATCTCGTTACAATTGGCAACGTTCACTGTGAAGAGCAGCCTGTAGGGAAAATCCAGTGCAAGTCTGGTGCTGTGCCGCAACTGTGATGGGGAATCCCCCTCAGCCAGAATGCCTACTTGCTGTGGTTCACTCTATTTGCCTGCGTCGCACGGGCATGGAGTTTCAACGTGGTTGTTACGCTCAACGATTCCATTCTCAATCCCCTCGGTTTTAGTCTCGATTTACCCCCTCTCCCCCAATCTCGACCGCTTTTACTCGTCGGTCATGGGACGCGCGATCCGGAAGGTCGCCAAGCATTTTTGGACTTTGCCCAAGCCTATTATCAACTTGATCCCTGTCGGCCTGTTTTTCCCTGTTTTCTGGAGTTAACGGAACCCTCAATTTTTGAGGTGCTCAGCCAGTGTGCTGCCGCAGGCCATACCGATTTGTCGGTGCTGCCAATTTTGCTCTTTGCCGCTCGCCACAATAAGTTTGACGTTACAAATGAGTTGGATCGGGCGCGGCGTGCTTTTCCGCAGTTGCGCTACCACTATGGCCGCCACTATGGCATTGCCCCCGAAATTTTAACCCTCTGGCGATCGCGCCTTGAACTCTTGGACTCACCAGAATTTAATCCCCAAGGCATTGGCCGCGAAGAAACGGTTCTCCTAGTGGTGGGACGCGGCTCCAGTGATCCCGATGCCAATGGTGATGTCTTTAAGCTAGCCCGCATGCTCTGGGAAGGCAGTGGCTACAAAACCGTTGAGGTGTGCTTTATTGGCATTACCCATCCCCGCCTACCCGAAGGGTTTGTGCGCGCGAATCTTCATCAGCCCCGCCGCGTCATTGTCCTGCCCCACTTCATGTTTACAGGGGCACTAGTCAAGAAAATCTATACCCTCACCGCAGAAGCCCAAGCCGCCTATCCCAGTGTTGAATACGTGAACCTGCCGGAAATTGGCTTGCATCCGCAACTGTTTTATCTCACGCGGCAGCGGGAAATTGAAACCCATACGGGGCAGGTGGCCATGAACTGCGAAGCCTGTAAATTCCGTTTGGTAGTAGGCCAGAGCCATCATCACCACCCTCATCATGAGCATGAGCACCACTCCCACAGCCATGATCACGGGGGTCATCACCATCACCACCATCACCATGGATCAACCGTGGACTTGGATCACTTGCCCAGTTATCACCAACGCATTTGGCAAGTTCCCTAGACATTGCTTCCCAGCGAAAATGTTAGAGTAGAAATAATTGCTACTCTTTCTCAAGCTTGAATGGGGCTTGTCTATGCGCATTAAATATCCTCCCCAGACCGTTGATCGGGTGTTGATTTTTGATACCACACTGCGGGACGGTGAACAGTCGCCGGGTGCTTCGCTGAATGTGGATGAAAAACTCACGATCGCCCGTCAACTGGCTCGACTGGGGGTGGATATTATTGAGGCGGGTTTTCCCTTTGCAAGTCCCGGTGACTTTGAAGCCGTACAGCGAATTGCTGAAACCGTGGGCACCGAAACAGGGCCTGTGATCTGTGGCTTGGCTCGTGCCACCCGCCAAGATATCGAAGCCGCCGCAAAAGCCCTCAAACCCGCCTACTATCCCCGCATTCACACCTTTATTGCCACCTCGGATATTCACCTCGAGTACAAGCTGAAGAAAACCCGCGCTGAGGTACTGGAAATTGCCCCAGAAATGGTGGCCTATGCCAAGACCTTTGTGGATGATGTTGAGTTTTCTCCTGAGGATGCTGGGCGTTCGGATCCTGAGTTTCTCTATCAAGTTTTGGAGCGGGTGATTGACGCCGGTGCAACAACGATTAACATTCCCGACACCGTGGGGTACACCACCCCCGCCGAATTTGGTGCCCTGATCAAAGGGATTAAGGAAAATGTGCCTAATATCGATCGCGCCGTGATTTCCGTTCATGGTCACAATGATTTGGGCTTGGCTGTGGCCAACTTCCTCGAAGCAGTGAAAAATGGGGCACGGCAACTGGAGTGTACGATTAATGGCATTGGTGAGCGTGCGGGGAATGCCGCCCTTGAGGAATTGGTGATGGCTCTCTATGTGCGGCGGCAGTACTTCAATCCCTTCCTAGGGCGTCCACCGGAATCGGAAGCCCCCCTGACGAATATCAACACCCGTGAAATTTACAAAACCTCCCGCTTGGTCTCAAACCTAACGGGGATGCTGATCCAACCCAACAAGGCGATCGTGGGTGCTAATGCCTTTGCCCATCAATCGGGGATTCACCAAGATGGCGTCCTCAAGCACAAGCAAACCTATGAAATCATGGATGCCCAACTCATTGGCCTTGCCGATAACCAAATTGTCTTGGGCAAACTCTCTGGCCGCAATGCCTTTGCCACCCGCCTGCGGGAATTGGGCTTTGAACTCAGTGAAACGGAACTGAATAAAGCCTTTTTGCGCTTCAAGGATCTCGCCGACAAGAAAAAAGAAATTACCGACTGGGATCTTGAGGCGATCGCCAAGGATGAAACCCAAGGGATTGATCTGCGGGGCTATCAACTGGAATTTGTCCAAGTCTCCTGTGGTGATCATGCCCGGCCAACAGCCACGGTAACCGTGCGTACCCCCAGCGGCGAAGAACTGACGGATGCAGCCATTGGCACAGGACCTGTGGATGCGGTGTATCGCGCCATTAACCGCGTGGTGCAGATTCCCAATCGCCTCATTGAATACTCGGTGCAATCGGTGACCGCCGGCATTGATGCGATTGGTGAGGTGACGATTCGCCTACAGCACGAAGATCGCATTTACTCCGGCCATGCCGCCAACACCGATATTATTGTCGCTTCTGCCCAAGCCTATATGAATGCCCTCAACCGCCTTTATCGGGGTCTTGAACAACGGGCGTTACACCCCCAAGCTTAGGTATGTCGGAGTCCACTGCTAAGCCCTTGGAAGCCAATGGGGTCTATCTATGCCCCGTCTGCCGCCACGGGCAAATTGCGCCGATGGTACTGATGGATACCTATGCCTGTAACTTTTGCCGCCATATTCTCAGCTTAGATTTTGGCCATCAAACGGCGCGGCTCGAAGATAGTGCCATGACATTTCGCTGGCAATGGACCGGTACCAACTGGCGATCGCTAAATACACCACCTGTGAGCCTCACCTATACCGCCATTATGCTGGCGATTTTACTGGTCACCCTACCACCCGCCTTAATTTGGCTGGGCTATCGCATCTTTCCACCCCTCAGCAGTGATCCGCGCGCCCATTGGTTTCCCCTTTTTTGGGTCGGGCTGACCTTCTTTGCCCATCTGCTGATGATTCTGCGGATTTTTGCTGGCCTGTTGCCGACGACGCCCTTCGTTGGTCTTCATTTTCGTGGGCGATCGCGTAACGTACCCTAGCTCACTGCTGCTGACTGGGGCACAGGAGCAGATGGTATGGGTAAGCCTTCTACTTGACCTTGCTTAGGTGCACCCACCCCATTAACGACAATACCAATCGCCTTATCCTTTAACCCCAAATCATATTCCTTCAGTGCCTTAGCAAAGGCATCCCGTTTTGTTTTGCCTAAACGCACCACAAAGAGCGCTTGATCGACACTGGCCACAAGGCGATTGGTTTCTGCACACTCTGCCATCGGTGCCGTATCAATAATCACCAAATCAAAGGCAGCTTGGGTAGAGGCAAAAAACGAATGCCATTGCGGCGAACTCAACAGACTCATCGGCTCTTGCTGTGGTTGCCCTGCCGTCAGCACCCAAAGTTTTTCAGAGTGGGCTTCAAAAAGACTAAACCAGTTAGGTAGAGGAAGAGTTCCTGTCAATAGCTCAGCGAGACCAGACGTGTTTGCAATCCCAAAAACTTGATGCAGCCCGGGCTGACGCAGATTTGCATCTACTAGGAGAACTCGCTTGCCAATAGTCGCAGCGGCAAGCGCTAAATAGGCTGCGATTGTTGTTCGCCCTTCCCCTGCTCGAGCAGATGTTACCGCTAGCGTTCGCTGAAGACCGAGTTGTTCTAAATGACTCAGAAGAAAATAAAAGCTTTCCTTAAACGCAGGTGTTGCCCCTGCAAGATGATGCTGAAGTCCCCAGAGGGTAAGGGGAGTTTCTAAACGTGTAAACGAACACTGATCAAACTCACTTGCTAAGGGGATTTGTCCAACAATTGGAAGTCGAGTGTTTTGCCGAACTTGTTCAACCTCCAAGAAGCGAGAATCCATCAAATCTAAAATCAATGCTAAGACGACTCCAGAGACAGTTCCCAAAATCAAAGCGATCGCTAACGCCATTGATAACCGCATCGTTACTTTATATTGCTCTGTATCGTCAATATCAGATAGTACCCGCCATGTAAAATCCTGTTGCGCAATTTGTAGTTGTAGCGACTGCCGCGTCTGAAGTAGAAGCTGGAGTGATTGCTGTGCCGCTGCTATACGTTGCTCAATCTTACGATAGGGAGCTGAAACTCCACTAATGCGATTAATTTCAGAAGTTACAGCAGCAATTTGATTTCTTAGTTCTGTATTGACCCTTTCCAAAGACTGAAGTTCAACCGTTGCATTGATATATTCAGATAACAGGTTTGTCGTCAGTAAGCTTTGAGTAGGGATTCCAAGATTAGGGTCAGGTACTTGATAGCGCTGGTATGTTTGTTGTACTTCTTGGGTGAGCTGATTTACAAGCAAGCGTCGCTGTTCTTCCAAGCTTTGTACTACTGGTGAATCAGGCTGGAAATGACTGAGAGCTTCAGATAGCTGCTTTTCAGTTTCTCCAAGACTAGTCAGCAAGGTAGTATAAATTGGTGAGCTACTCAGATCTGTCAGTGCAAGACCCTCTGAGGGAGTAACGCCTAGCTGAGACCTTAAAGATGCAAGCTTTTGGCGGGTTGCATCAATACTGACTGTATTGTTATTGATTGCTGTCATTAGACGACTCAGCTCTGAGCGTTGTACATCAATATCACTTACACTTGTAGTTACAGACGAATCTAATGACTCAGGGCGGAAAACTCTATTCTCATTGCGAAATTGATTGAGCTGAACCACTAGCTCATCTAGCTGAGCAAAAGTTTTCTGAATTTCCTGATTAACATAGCGAAGATTTTCATAAATTTGCCGTTGTTTTTCTGATTCATTAAAATTCTTGAGTTCTGATGAGATGATTTCAAGGGCTAGTTGGATACTTTTCTGATCTCTTGAAGTAAACTCTATATCAACTACTTTAGCACCAGAAGTATTACCAAATAAACGAGAATCAGATGGTACTGTGATTTGAATACTATTACGAAAGGATTGATAGCTAAAATTTTCAGGATTCAAATTAGACTTTTCTAAAAATCTTTCATAAATTGGTTTTAGGACAATATCACTATTAAGAATTCTAATGAGGGTAGAAGTATCCCCTGAAAGGCTACCAGAAGGAATTGGTATAGTACCCATTGATTGAGCGAGGCTACTAAGTAGGGCTGGTGATGTTCCTGAGCGACCGCCTACAGGTTGAATGGGTTCTACTTGCAATGAAATAGAATATTGATAATTTCTGATGAATAAATAATAGTAACTCAAATACCCAGCAGCTACGATTGCACCAAATAAAGTAGCAGCAAGCCAGCGACGCTTGATCCCAGCCAACAAATCACCTAAAGTCACTCTGTCGACTGTAACTGGAGTTAAGATACTATCCTGTGTATCTGTCAGATGACGAGCTAATTGTTCTTGTTCAGGTAGGCTAGCATTTTTATAACTGTTTCTAAGTGACATAAAGCTTTCCTAATTTAGCCTAAGCTTTAACTACAGTTTATAGAAGGTCAGATACCACTCCACAAATTTTTGTACACCTACTTCCACGGGTGTTGTTGGTTCATATCCTGTCTCCTCTTTGAGAGCAACGACATCGGCATAGGTATCAGGTACATCACCCGGTTGCAAAGGTAAGAGATTCAACTGTGCCTTTTTCCCGAGATAGGTTTCTAGCAGTTCAATATAGCGTAGGAGTTCAACGGGTCGGTGCGCACCAATATTATAAACGCGCCAAGGTGCTAAGCTGGTTGCCGGGTCAGGATCCTCTCCGTTCCAATGTGGATTAGGCACAGCAGGCCGATCAAGTACACGCAGAATTCCCTCCACAATATCATCAATGTAGGTAAAGTCGCGGCGATGCTTGCCATAGTTAAAGACAGGAAGCGGCTCGTTATTCAAAATGGCTTTGGTAAACTTAAATAGCGCCATGTCGGGGCGCCCCCAAGGGCCATAAACGGTAAAAAAGCGCAGTCCAGTGGTGGCAAGTCCATAAAGGTAACTGTAGGTATGCGCCATCAGTTCATTGGCTTTCTTGGTGGCTGCATAGAGACTTAAGGGGTGATCAACATTATCGTGAACTGAAAAAGGTAGTTTTTTATTGGCACCATAGACGCTTGAGGTGCTGGCATAGACGAGATGTTCTACCTGATGGTGGCGACAGGCTTCTAAAATGTGGATAAAGCCGACAATATTACTGTCGATATAGACTAAGGGATTCTCAATCGAGTACCGTACACCTGCTTGGGCGGCTAAGTGGATCACCCGTTGTGGGGCAAAGTCTGTAAAGAGTTGGTTCACCCCTGCGCGATCTACAAGGTCGATTTTTCTAAATACAAATTGCTCACTTGCCGTGAAAGGGTTGAGGCGTTCAAGGCGAGCTTTCTTGAGGTTGACATCGTAATAGTCGTTGAGATTATCGAGACCAATCACGCGATCGCCCCGCTTCAGTAGTTCTAGTACTACTGCATTGCCAATAAACCCAGCAACACCCGTCACCAAAATATCCATCTTGATTCCTCAAATGATAAAAAGCGGCTAAAGGCGACCGTCCACATCTTCCTTCGATAATACCCACTTCACATCATAAAGAACCCCCGGTGTTTTCAAGAGACTGCGAATGCCAGTACTACCCATTTTCTGGAACTGCTCGTGGGCAACAGCAATAATGATTCCATCCCACTGTTCAGATAATTCTTCAATCAGGGAAATTCCATATTCCCTCTTGGCCTGTTGGCGATCTACCCAAGGATCGTAAATATCAACCTCTAGACCGTAGCTTTGCAGCTCTTTGATAATGTCAACGACACGTGTGTTACGTAAATCGGGGCAATTTTCCTTAAAGGTTAGTCCCATGACAAGAACACGAGCATTGGGCAAATCAATTCCCTTTTTGACTAATAATTTCAAAAACTGCGCCGCTACATAAAAGCCCATGTTATCGTTGATGCGGCGACCAGCTAGAATCAGTTCAGGGTGATAGTTGTAGGCTACTGCCTTATAAGTTAAGTAATAGGGATCAACCCCAATACAGTGACCACCAACTAAACCTGGACGAAAAGGTAAAAAATTCCATTTTGTGCTTGCAGCAGCTAATACTTCCTCTGTATCAATATCTAATAATTGAAAAATGATAGATAGCTCATTCACAAAAGCAATATTAATATCTCGTTGAATATTCTCAATTACTTTTGCTGCCTCAGCCACTCTAATCGAGCTTGCTTTATGCGTTCCTGCTGGGATAATGGATGCATATAAACGATCAACTAATTCAGCCACCTCAGGCGTTGAACCAGAGGTAACTTTTTTAATTGTGGTTAAACGATGATTATGATCTCCTGGATTAATTCGTTCAGGGCTATAACCAACAAAGAAATCTTGATTAAATTTTAGTTTGGATTCTTGCTCAAGGATGGGAACGCAAACTTCTTCTGTCACACCCGGATAAACAGTAGATTCATAGATAACTATAGACTGAGGTGATAAAACTTGACCAACACTCTTGGAAGCTTTTCTTAAAGGTTCCAGATCTGGAACTTTGTAATAATCTATTGGAGTAGGGACAGAAATAATAAAAATGTTACATTTTCTTAAATCTTCGAGACATGTTGTGTACATTAGCAAGGAACACGATTGCAAATCAGCTTTGCTGACTTCTCCTGTTCTGTCATATCCCTGCTTAAGTTCAGCGATACGTTGGTCATTAACATCATAACCAATAGTGTAGTACTTCTTCCCAAATTCAACGGCCAAAGGAAGACCAACATAACCTAAGCCAATCACAGCAATCTTAAAAGTATCAGAAAAATCAAGCATCATGCACTCACTTTCATGAATTTCGGTGTCTTTCACTTTTTTGAAAAGAGTTGCAATATCTTAATAAGACTAACATGAACTGAGCAATTTGAGGTATTGAGCATTAATTTTTTTGACATCAAATAACTCCACGGCCATTTGATAGCTATGATAGCCCATTGAAGGAATCAAACTGGGCTGTTCAATAAATTTCTGCATTGCAGTTATCAAAGCATTCACATCCCGAGGCGGAATAAGATAACCATTATAGCCGTCAATAACCGTTTCACGGCAGCCTGGTACATCCGTAGTAATCACTGGTCGACCCATAGCCATTGCTTCTTGCGTACTGCGGGGAACGCCCTCACGGTAGGAAGGTAAGACAAACACGCTAGTACTGGGTAGATACTCTTTGATATTAGCAAAGCCAAACCACTCAACTATACCAAGCTCGGTAAATTCCTTAATTTTTGCTTCAGATAAGCTCCCCGGATTGGTATCCAATCCACCAATTAACCAAAATCGAACTTGGGGATAAAGAGCTTTTAAGTGTTTAGATGCCTGTAAAAACTCTAATACTCCCTTTTCAATGAGTAATCTTGCAACTAAAGTAAATGTTAATGGACTAAAAAAAGGCTCACAATACGACCATTCTCTAAGATTAACACCTGTTCCTTTAATGATTAGAGTTTTACAAGGAGCTAGGTTGCACGCTTGAGTAATTTCATGACAGTCATCTTTATTTTGAAAGACAATTTTATCCGCAATAGGTAAACATATCCTGTACAAAGAAACGAGAACACTCTTCAATTTTTTTGGTTTTAATTGATGGTCAGGAGTAAATGCATAACCCAAGCCCGTGAACAATGCAGAGCGAAATTTTATATCAATAAATCTCGAGGCTAGTAATCCCCAAATAATTGGCTTCGAGCTAATAGCTAAGAGACTATCAGCATTAATTCGTTTTATTGTTCTAATGATAGAGAAGAGAGATTTAATATCTTGCCAAGGATTAGTACCATTACGAACAAGGTAAAAATGATGACATATAGCACCCATTTCACTTAACTTTGAAATTTCTGCTTCTGTATAATCTGGAGCTAAACAATGAACCTCAGCACCTGTATGAATCAACTCTAAAATCAAATCTCTTCTGAAATTAATTAACATCTGAGCACTGTTGCAAAGCAATATCAATGATAAGCCGTCTAGCTTGGGTATTCTATAGTGATCTTTGATTTCCATCTTAAATAAAAGGATACATGCGATAGGGTAACCACGCAAAAGCATGATCTGCAAATTGCAGCCACACCCATAATACTAAAAAACTGTAACCAAGTACTAGAAGCAGCCATCGATAAAATATTTCTCGACCTTGGGTGAGAAAGAGGTAGGGCAGATTTCCTAGAACATAGATTTGAATAGGTATTAAGTAGAGTGCAAGGCGATCGGCAGAAGTTGAAGAACCTGTAAACAAGAGTCCAAAAGAAAAAATAACTAGCCAAGATAAAGCAAGATAAACTTTTGAAGAAGTTCTAAAGAAGTTATGCCCTGTATAGTATTCAATCAAGAAAATAGTTGCAGGCAAGAGATTCATGGATAGTCGAACTAAAGCACCTGAAGATGACATTCCTGCTCCGATATAGTGAACTAAAAACTTATCACTGATGCTAGTAATCGCAATTGCACCAGATAGAGCTATCAACAATAATACTGATATAAATAAAATATTAACTATTTTTCCTGTTTTCAATGCATCAAACAAAAATATTAATATCGGTACTAATATTAGAAATATTGCTGTTTTATGAAACAGTAATGCCAAAATAAAAAACAGGATTGAACTTATTTTTTTATTGGATTCTAATGCCATTAGTGCTAGTAGCTCCAGAGCGATCGCTCCTGCTTGACGAGTATAGCCCATTGCTACAACAGTCGTTAAGTATGGAAAAGCAACCGTTAAGCCTAAGTAAGGATTTTTTAGTTTTTGACAAAAAGTAAATAAGCAGCTTGTGTAAATCAGTGCAACACATAAGTTTACAAAATAAATTTCTTGATTAAGAGTGGCAGCAATCTTATTAATCCAGTGATATGCAGGGTCACCAAGCAATGCTTCAAAGCCTATCCATGGCTGATATCTAGAAGCTTCTAATATGTTTATATACTGAAACCAGTCTCCACCAACTTCAAATCTCAGACCAATAAAAGTAACATAAATACTAAAAAGAAATAGCCAATACCACTTCGGCATTTCTATAACCGATGGTATTAGTGTGAGTAAGAAAACAAAGAAATAGGGAAACATATGCTAGTGCTAGATATTCAGAAACTGCGCTCTAACCATGACTGAAATATTAATGCCTCCCATAGTTGCCCTGCCCAGTTACGTTTCCCTATTTGATGTTCCTGCCAGTATTGCCAAACAAGGTCAGGTTGTAGGTAGCCCTCCTGCTGAAGACGGGTTGGATTCAACAAAGTTGCTCCCCAGTCTCGCAGTTCAGAACGCAACCACTGAGATAGGGGAATTCCAAACCCCATTTTAGGTCGTTCAATTAAAGTGGGGGGGACATAGCGATACAAAAGTTTACGTAGCACTTGCTTACCCTGCTGCTGTCTGATTTTCATCTCAAGTGGGAGTGTCCAAGCAAACTCAACAATTCGATGATCTAGAAAAGGGATACGGGTCTCAAGACTCACTCCCATAGCGGCGCGATCGACTTTTACAAGAATGTCATTGGGGAGATAGATTAAAAGGTCAAGTGCCATGATATAGGATTCAAAGGGAAGTTCTGTTAACTGACCTAGCGGAAAGTTAAGGAGTGAAGTTAATTCATGCGCGCCAATGACTAAACTGTAGGGAGTATTAAACTGTGACAGAATAGAGACGTACATGGATTGACGCGAGTCTGTGGATATAAGTTTTCTGATTTTTTCAAGTTTTTCGTCCACTGCGCTATATCGTAGATGCTTGGGCAAAAGCTGATTAAAGTCAGCTATTAATTGATTCAATCGCCCAATGGTCAGAAGACTTAAGAAATTTTTTAACAGCAAGCGGACATAGAGTGGAATGGTTTGTATTCTATTCCACAATATAGGTGCTAAAAAGTGACGGTTATAACCCCCAAATAATTCATCCCCTCCATCACCGGACAAAGCAACTGTGACGTGTTGCCGCGCAATCATGGAGACAAGATGGGTCGGAATTTGTGAAGAGTCGGCAAAGGGTTCGTCGTAAAGGTGGGTAAGTTTGGGAATGACATCTCGCGCCTCTTGACCCGTGAGGTAATATTCAGTGTGATCGGTACCCAAGTGTTGGGCAACTGCTTTAGCATGTTGGGCTTCGTTATAGGCATCTTCATAAAAGCCAATGGTAAATGTTTTTACGGGTTGAGAGGAGAGGCTTTGCATCAAAGCCACAACCGTTGAGGAATCGACACCCCCGGACAAAAAGGCGCCTAGGGGAACATCCGCTAAAAGCTGCCCTTTGAGGCTTTGGCGCAAAAGATGCTCTAATTCAGTTGCTGCTTCGTCCTCTGTCCCTTGAAAAGGCTGGGCAATTCCTTTAGCAATAACGCTTTCCAATGACCAATAGGGTTGGGGTCTGCCTTGAGTATTCGGGCTGAGGGCTTCAGCAGACCATTGGAGATAAGTACCTGCTGGTAACTTCCAGATATGTTCGTAGATGCTGTAGGGAGCAGGAATCCAACTGTAGCGAAAATACAAGGCTAAGGCATCGCGATTAATCAAGTTAGCAAAGGCTGGGTAAGCCCGAATCGCTTTGAGTTCTGAGGCGAACACCAATGCTCCATTCACCCAACCGTAGTAGAGGGGCTTTTCACCAATGCGATCGCGTGCCAAGGTTAATAGCCGATTTTCGCGATCCCAAAGGGCAAGGGCAAACATGCCGACGAGCTTTTCTAGGGTTGTGGCCACGCCCCAATGGCTAAAAGCCGCCAGTAGCGTCTCAGTATCAGAATGTCCGCGCCAAGGGGGGGCTGCGCCAAGGGCTGTTAATTCCTGACGCAGTTCAAGGTGATTATAAATTTCACCGTTAAAGACGAGGACATAACGGCCACACGCAGAAACCATCGGCTGATGTCCTGCGGGGGAAAGATCAAGAATCGCTAAACGACGGTGGCCTAGGGCGATACCTGCCGACTCATCTATCCAGACTCCCTCATCATCAGGGCCGCGATGGGAGAGGGTGGTATTCATCTTGCGGATAGTTGCTGCCCAGTCACCTGAAAAGGCAGCATTGAGAAAACCAACTAGGCCACACATAAGCCTTAGAGAACTCCTTGAGCTTTGGCTACTACAGACTCTAACAGATGAGCAAATTTGGGTGCTGTCACTTGCAGAGCGTAGTGCTGCTCAACTCGGTGACGTCCCGCAACGCCCATCTTAGTGCGCAAGTCAGGATTTTGAATTAAAGTTTCAAGGGCAGTTGCCCAGTCTTCATCTGTAGAAGCCAAAAAGCCATGGACACCCTGCTGAACAATATCAAGATTGACTCCGACAGGAGAAGCAACAACAGGCAACCCGCAGGCCATATACTGAATCAATTTGAGGCCACACTTACCGCGCTCCCAAGGCTCATCAGGTAGGGGCATAATGCCAATATCGCACTGAGCAATGTCTTGAGCTTCTGTTTCTTCTGACCATGGAATAGAAATAACTTCAGTGTTTGGCAAGTAAAGATCACGGGTACCGATCGCAATTAACTGGATTTTATAAATTTGAGATAAACGAGTCAGTACTGGAGTAATCTGAAGTAAATACTTTTGGGTTTTGGGCGTACCAATCCAGACAATTTTGAGGGGAGACAGCTCTGCGTTGATTTTATTTTCAGCAAAGGTATATTTAGAAAGATCAACAACAGTGGGTAAGACCTCAACCCATCTCGCACCTGCATTGCGGGCATACTCAGCAATATAGTTATTTCCAGCAGTTACTAAGGTGGCCAGATTCATGATAGAGGCGATCTTGCTAGAGAGTAAGGATTTAATAATTTTATTTTTGTGCTGATCATATTGATGGAAAATAGCATCATCATAATCGACAACAATCGGGATATTCGGAATAAAATAATTCTCGATAAAGAAAGGCATATAAGGAAATATTTCCTTTTCAAGGATAACTAAGTTGTAATGATTAAGTCTCAATAGCTTAATTAAGCGGTTAAATATACCTTTTAGGGCATGAATATATTTACGGTAATCTCCAGTATAAAGGTAGTGAAGGTATTCTTGATTAAGTAAGGGTAGTACTTCACAGCTAAACCCCCTTTTTTGTAAGTAATTAATGTATTGAAAAAAACGATAGCGGCTACTAGCACCGCCATATGAGTATCGTGTGAGAAATAATATTTTCATGTCACTCTATGCATGGCAGGCACTAAGGTAGTCATACTTTTAAATTTGATAAATTGCTCATTATTCCTTTGACAATTTGGAGTATAAAAGAGAATATAGATGCCATAATAGTTAGTACACTATATACCTTAAGGTACACGATGTCAATCCACATATTACTTATTGCTCCTTCTGCTCCCCCCAAAAATAGCCCAGAAGCTATTCAAGTTGGGCGTCTATTGAAGTTGCTGAATCCCTCAATTCGGGTAACACTAGTCACAACCCCAGTGACTTCAGGTTGGGCGCGGGAAGACTCTACTCTCACTATGGAGCGATCTGGGCTTCAAGTTATTACCCCAACTTTACCAGTCCATAGGCTGATGCACCGTATTCTAACTAATTCACGACTAGCATGGTACCACGTTCCAGATACTGAGTTCTGGCTTCTTTGGTTTACCCAATATATCATTCAGCAGCTTGAAGAGAGTCCAAATGTTATTTATTCTCGCTCAGGACCATACTCTGCTGCCCTCTTGGCGCGGCAATTAAAGATAATGTTAAAACGTCCATGGTTAATGCATTTGAGTGATCCATGGGTTGATAGTCCCTACAGGTGTCTTAAAGGTAAGCAGCGTGCTCTTGATCAAGCCTATGAATCATATTGCTTTGCAGATGCCGACCTTATTACTTTGACTACAGAGGGTCAAGCAAATTATTATCGAGCAAAATATTCAAATCGAGCTGCTGTGATTAGCGTCACTCCAAATATGATGCCAGTTGATTGGTATAATAATACCTTACTCAAGCCTAATCCAGATCAAACATTTCAAAAAAAGATACGCATTATACATACTGGTAGCTTGTATGGCGATCGGAATCCGGATGGGTTATTAGCTGCTATAGAAAAATTAGGTGCTATGATGCCAGACCTAGACAAAAAATTGTCTGTTGAATTTATTGGTAATATGTCAAAGGAGCTATTTCTTAAAATTTCCTCCAGCCCTGTGTGTATTTGTCATGGTTCTGTTTCATTCAAGGAAGCTATTCAGTATCAAATTAATGCAGATATACTATTATGTATTGAGCCTAAAGAGTCAATGCCTCTCCACCGTCATAATTTACTGTCTAAGATTGTCGACTATCTGGCTGTTCAAAAACCAATACTAGCACTCACACCAGAGAAAAGTGTAACAAGCTATTACTGTCATCGTGGTTATGGGTGGGCATTTGAACCTGACGATGTTAGTGGTATAACAAACTTTCTATTTACTTTATTAGAAGATCGAAATAAACTTCAGATCAGCTTGCCACCGCCACCAATGGAACTAGATCCAGTTCATGTAACCAAGTCAATCGAAAATAAATTACTAGCGTTATCAAAGGTTTAGTATGAAAAAAGATGATGTAGTCTTATTGGGATACTACGGCAGAGGTAACTTTGGTGATGATATTTTAATGGTTGTAACACATCGTATTATTCGTGAGCTATTACCAAAAGTAAAAATATCTATGCGCTTGGCTCAGCCAATTCCTTATGTTAGCCGTTTGACTGAAGAAGACATTGGATTTATACCATTTGGCAATCGAGATCAGCACCGTTTGATTGTACATGGTGGCGGCGGAACGTTTTTTGACTTTGCAGAATACTCAATATTCCGAAAAATAATAAATACTATTCTACTTTCGGCTGGCAGTACTACTTTTGTGAAATGTGAAAAATGGATACGTCAAGTTGCTAACCGTCCGCGTATGTCAGCAGAAACACGCATTGGCATTGGATTGGGTGTGGGTACATTTTCTTTTGGCTCTCCCAAACTACTTGAAGCACTACCTGTACTTGCTGATTTTAAATTACTTTGGTTACGTGATCAGCAAAGCCAAAGTAATCTTAAATGCTTAGCAATCTACCCACCAGTGATTTTAGGATCGGATATTGCCTTTCTTTGGAATTATTGGTGTCCTAGTGACTTACTGCTAGCAAGGCAGCCTAAAAGGAGTGGCCGACCGAAGATTGGTGTTATTCTAAGAGACTGGCCAGTGGGTTCTGGTGATCATTTCGCAAAAAGAATTGTGCTGAGTCTAAACTTGCTATCAGAAAACTACGACTTGACTTTGATATCCTTTGACAAATCAACAGATGAAGGCACACTAAAGTTCTTGAGAAATTTTCCACAAATCACTTGGCAGCCAGACAAAATGACGATTTCTGACTTTGCTAATATGCTTTCTGAACAAAATCTTTTTCTAACTGCAAGAGCACATGGAGCAATTTGTGGTGCTTGTCTTGGTCGTCCATCTGTCATACTAGAAATTGAACCAAAGCTAGCTACTATTCATTCAATGCTTCCGAATGCGACTCGTATTGCTCCACTAGATATTCAACCAGAGAAACTGGTGAATTATATTGAAGAAGTAAGAGCAATTTCACCAGCAGCTATCGAAAGTGAAGTTCTACAAAATCATAGAATTTGTCAAGATGCCCTTAGTCAAATTCGTTCCTATATTGAACTATGAATATCAATAGCAATCCTCGTGTCCTAATGATTATTCCTCAATTAGGCTATGGTGGAGCGGAAAGCTCATTTCTTCGATTGGCGAAATTCCTCTCAAACTACTACCAAGTTACTATTGGATTGATGTCTCTTAGTTATGGTGATCAAAGTTACACAAATATTAATTTAGATATTGAACTACCAATTATTTTCTTACACAATCAAGGAGAACCAAATCCAAACTTACCTAGTAAATTACTACGCTGGTGGCAGATGCTTCAAGAATTGAAGAATATAAAATCTAGTTATGATGTAACAATTAGTTTTCTTTCAGGCACAAACTTACTAAATGCTTTATCAGGAAGTATATCTAAAACAATTATCTCTGAACGTGGTTCAAAATTATACCATACGGGAATCACTCGATGGCAAAAGTTTCTGTGGTTAAGAGTACTAGATCCTTTTATCTATACGCGTGTTGACAAGATTGTTGCTGCTTCAGTTGACTACAGACAAGAAATTACTCAAATTGGCGGGAGAAAAATTATTTCAAAAGTTATATCTATAGAAGGTGGGATAGATTTAGACGATCTGATATCTCAAACAGATTCAGAGCCTGATGAAGATATTGCTAAATTTTGCAGCAAATCTACAGCTATTTACTGCGGCCGTTTAGATAAAGGAAAAGGTATTGATCTTTTGCTACCAGTCTTCTCTAATATATGTAAAACTTATCCAGATGCTCGATTTCTTATAATTGGCGATGGACCTCTTAAAAAGACTATTGTTGAAAGATGTGAAAAAATCGGCTTATCTATAACGACAACTGGTGATCCAAGTGCAAACGTTTTTTTGGCGGGATATCGATCAAACCCAGTAAGACATTTTCGGTTAGGAAATGTATTTTTAATGCCTTCACTACATGAGGGTCTAGGTAATGCATTGATAGAAGCACTAGTAACAGGCATCCCCATTGTTGCATCTGATTACCATTGGGGTGCTAGGTCAATCTTGGCGACCGAGTCAGATTTGAAAAAACTTACTAAATATCCCGTCAAAGAACCTCAAGCTGTTGCATATGGCACATTAATGCCTCTTCCAGTAACACCTTTAGCCTTGGATATGTGGACTAAAGAACTTCTTCGACATTTAAAGTGTCCTGCAATCAGACGAAATATAGATGAATCCTATTTAATTGCGTCAAAATTTGACATCAAAAAAACAGGATTAGAGTGGGTAAGGCTTATTAACTCTTTAATTGAAGAGCAGTATTAATTCTAAGGAGTTGTTCATATGGAAAATAGCAAAGAGCAGTTTCTTTTCATAAAGCGAGTAATTAATCGCATTGTCCGACCTTTTGGAATTAATCCTTTTCCTCGATCCTTCGAAAACCCTATAGCACTTAAAAGTGAGTCAGCAAGTGAAGTGTTTAATGAAATTTATCGTACTAATTACTGGAAATCATCTGAAACATATAGTGGTGTTGGCAGTGAGCTTAATTTTGTCTATCCCTATATTAAAAGATTAAGAAAAATAATCAATAAATACAATTTAGAAAATTTTTTTGATGCTCCATGTGGTGATTTAAATTGGATGAGTATTTTGATCAATGATGGAACTATTAAACAATATCATGGTGGTGATATTTCTGAAGAAGTTATTAAAAGAAATAAAGAAAACTATCCATACTTATCATTAGATGTCTTTGATATAACGAAAGATCTATTTCCAGCAGCAGATGTCTGGCACTGCCGTGATTGTTTTTTTCATTTACCCTTTTCTGCAATTTATAATGCGTTAGAAAATTTTCTTGATTCGGATATACCCTTTGCTTTAATCACAAGTCATCGATCTTACCTAATGCACAAGAATTTGGATGTTGGATATGGTGGATTTCGATTTCTAGATCTCGAGAAGGAACCATTTTCTTTACCAAAACCTATAGAAAGGATACCTGATTTCCGAGTTGCTTACGATTTTCCACGCTATGTTTGTCTATGGTCAAAGGAGCAGATTGCGGAGCTTAAGAGGTGATAAGATGAATAATTCTCTTAAAGACAAAAATCATAATAAGCCTACTATATTCCTTATTGATCATTCCTCTGATTTTACTGGTGCCCTCATGAGTGCATCAAATATTTCCTATGTCTTAAAAGAAAAAGCTCAAGTGTTTTTGGTACTACCTAAGCACTCTAATGTTCAGTCTTGTTCAAGGCTGGGTTTCACTAAATTATTATATTTACCTTTTCCTAAACTGAATCGCTCTCTAGTTTCTTTAATCTTATATTTCCCTACATTAATTATCTCTTCTTTGATGCTATTTCATTATATGAAAATTAATAGATCTAAAACTCTTTTAGTAAATGATTTCTATATTATGCAGGGAGCAATTATGCGTTTATGTGGATTTAATGGAAAAATTATAACTTGGATTAGAATTAACCCTGATAACTATGGAAAAATTAGTAATTTCTGGTTATGGGTAGTTCAGCAATCTTCTGATAAAGTCGTTGCTGTCTCAAACTATATTAGGCAAAAGCTCAAATTACCCATGCTACTTACAGCTCATGTATTATATGAATGCATTAGTCCTGATTTTGAAAATGAAATTCATAGTGAACCTCAGAGAGACTATTCTATAGACTTATATCATTCTAATGATGTTAATTTTACTTTTGTTTTTATAGGTAACTATATTCTTGGTAAAGGCCAAGAAATTGCAGTGCAAGCTCTGGCACAAGTTATTAAAAAATTTCCTCATGCTAAGGTAGAGTTTTACGGGAGTGACATGGGTCTGAAAAAGAATCAGGACTTTCACCAATCATTAAAAAACTTAGCTGCATCTTTAGGTGTTTCTCAGAGTGTACTATTTGGACCTTTTATTACCAATCCTCAGCAAGTTTTGCATGGGAAGTATGCCGCACTAAATCTATCTCGCTCTGAATCATTTTCAATGACAGTCTTAGAAGCTTCTGCCTGTGGATTACCAGTTATTGCAACTCGCTGTGGGGGTCCTGAGGAAATTATTGAGGATGGCCGCACAGGAATTCTAATACCAATCGATGATGTAGATGCCTGTGCAGATGCAATGATTTACCTGTGCAGTAATCCTCATCTAGCTCAACAAATGGGTAAAGCTGCTAGAGATCATGTATTGTCGAAATTCTCCCGAGATACTTTCCAAGATCAACTATTTGAGTTGCTTGAGATTTAAATCGGAGCGGCGGGATTTGAACCCACGACCCCCACTACCCCAAAGTGGTGCGCTACCAAGCTGCGCTACGCCCCGTTAAGCTTTACCAGTATAACACGATTTCAGAGAACATCCTAGCTGCTGACGGAAATCTTTCCTAGCGATTTCAAAATATGGGCATTCACCTGCTCAGATGCTTCATCTTGGGGGCAATGGCCAACCGCTGGCAAGGCGACAAATTCCTGCACACAGGGAAACTCAGCTAGCTTCTGCCCTTCATCAATGGGTTCCCAAGGGTCGGCGGCTCCCCACAGGAAATAGGTGGGGCAGGTGATTTGTGGTAGCAGGTCTTCGGGTAAGGGGCCTTGGGAATAACGGACAAAGGCTAGAAAGACATCAGCAGCCCCTGGATCTTGGGCAGGGGTGAGTAATATCTCGACCAGTTCATCGGTGACGGCGGCAGTGTTGGCATAGGCTTGCTGGAGAATGCGGCGCACAGTACGGGGTTGGGCAATTTGGCGGAAAAAGTAGGTGCCAAGGGTGCGATTCCCCAAAAGTTGCTGGAGTAGACTGGTTCCCCAACGGCGGTACCAAGGGAGTTGCGATCGCTTGCGATCGTGGAGCTGACGCAAAGAGCAGTTGAGCAGGATCAATTGACTGACCCACGCGGGCTGGAACACAGCGGCCTGTAAAGCGACCACACAGCCAATGGAGTTGCCAATTAAAACAGTGGGCTGACCAATGACCTCACAGCAAAAGTCTAGAACCAAGGTTGCCCACGTCTCAAAGGTGTAGGAGATGACTGAGGGAGCAGGTTTAGCGGAGCCACCAAAGCCCAGTAAATCAATGGCATAGACTTGATGGTGAGCCGCAAGGGCAGGGATGTTTTTGCGCCAATGCAAGCTAGAGGCACCAAAGCCGTGAATGAGAAGTAGGGGGGTGCCCTGAGTCCCTTGATGCCGATAGAGAATCGGGTAGCCGTGCCAATGCCACGTTTGAGATGGGAGAGAGACAGTCATTTAGTCGGCTTGCAGAAATTGACGGTAGCGATCGCTCAGCTCCTGAACAGCTCGCTCATAAAATTGCTGTCCATGCTCAGGGGTGGCCAAACTGGAATCTGCCCCCATACGACCATCGGGATAGCGGCGGCGAAAATCTGCGGCACTGTAGATGGCATGACTAGTATTGACTTCGGGATTGAGGGGCACGCGCTTAATGGCCTCTGGATAGAGAAATTGGGTCACCGCGACTTCACTGGGGGTGGCATGGGAACCCTCGCGATCGCCATACAATTCCCGTGCCAGTTGCATCACTGAACGACACATAAACCAGTTGGCCAACTCACAGCGCACCTGATCCGCCTCAGGAATTTGCAGATCTGCCAAAACGGCATAGGTCTCAGCAAAGGCCGCCTTCACTGTCGCGATATTGCCGCCATGACCATTAATGAAAAAGAAGCGTTGAAAGCCTGCCCGTACCAAGCTCACCAAATAGTCGCGAATGACGAGAATCAAGGTACTAGGACGCAAACTAATGGTGCCGGGGAAAGCCGTATGGTGTAAGGCCATGCCCACGGAAATTGTCGGGGCAACAAGAGCGTGGGTAATTTCTCCAACCCTTTTCGCGATTGATTGGGCACAGAGGGCATCGGTACCAATTAAGCCCATAGGGCCGTGCTGCTCCGTGGAGCCAATGGGAATAATCATCCCCTTGGAAGTGTTGAGATAGGCTTCGACCTCTGGCCAAGTACTCAAGTGTAGTAGGGGCATTCCTGTCTCCTAAATCGCATCCTCAAGAACGGCTCGTGTATTCCGCCACGCCCAAATCCCCGCGATCGCTACCACGCCCCCCATCCCCGCCATGACCACTGTCAGGCCAAGGAAGTCCGAAAGAATCCCCGCGATCGCCAAGGGCACACTGAGGGCAATATTGACAATGTTATTTTGGAAGCCAAAAACTTTGCCACGCATTGCTGCCGGCGTCCGAATCTGAATCAGGGTCTGCATGGGAATACCAATTAAAGATGCCCCCATTCCCAGCAAAATACTCAAGCCCAGACCCACCCACAGATAATGCACAAAGGCAAAGACCAGTAAGACGGCTGCCATCACCAAAAAGCCAATCAAAGGCAGGGGTCGATGATGTAATTTTTCCCCCCATTGGCCCAAAACCCCTGCCCCTAAAATTAACCCCAACCCTGCGGCGGCCAAGAGAAAGCCAAACTGATTGGGACGCAGGCCAATTTCCTGAGCTAAACTGACTGCCAACACCGTCAAGGCAGCAAAGACACAATAGAGAATGGTCAACTGGAGCATGGCATTGCCCAAGAGGCGATTTTTGCGCACGTAGTGAAACCCCTCCTGCAAGTCCTGCCAAACATTCAGGTGGCGATCGCGCTCATGAACCGCTTCTCGGTAGCGAATCGAGGCTAAAACCAACCCCGCCATGACGTACAGCGCACCAACAACAACTTCACGGGCATAGACACCCCCTAGAGCCACAGCACCACTCAGCAATGGCTCGCCGATGGCAAACCCCACGACGAGTGACCCCATCATTGTTGTGATAAAGAGGGCATTCGCCGAGAGGAGATTTTCCTCCTTCACTAGCAGGGGAATCGCCGCCTGTTCTGCCGGGGCAAAGAATTGCGTGAGGATGGACTCAGAAAAGGCAATCAGGAGCAGCAGCGTAAACCGCTTCGGAATAAAGATCAGGGCAAAGACCAGTAGCCCGCGCAGAATATTGGTAATGCTCATTAGCTCCCGCTTGGGGTAGCGATCCACAAACGTGCCCGCCGTTGAACCAAAGAAGACTGCTGGTAGCGTATTGGCAATCATTACGGCTGAGGCCTTAGAGCCGGGCAGTTCATAGCTGGCATCGTAGGAAACCGCCAGTGTAATTAGGAGGACAAGAAAAATTTTGTCCGCCAGTTGGGAGATGATTTGACCGCCCCATAACTTGAGGAAATTCTTGTTCCGCATCAGAGCAGCAAACCCTTCTGGACGGGGCTTGGGACCAGAACTTACCATTGCTGTTGCTCACTGACCATGAACACAAGTTTCCTCATCGTTACCAAAAATTGGGGCTGGCAGTCTGAATCCAATATACCGTCAGACCCTTGCCAGCGTTTGCCCTGTCTCTGTATCCTTTGAGGTTCCTTTTGGGCATTCTGAGGAATAGAGGTCGCAGAAATCACCAGATAGGAGGAAGTGAAAATACGAAAAATTACCCTTGCCTGTGTAGCACATGACACCCTACCATCTTAGGGTTAATAACCATTTAATTTTTTGCGGATAAGAAATTATTTTTTTAGAAGGGGAGGCCATGATGACTCAAACGCCAGCGGGTGCCCCACGCCCGGTTATTGCCTGTATTGATGACAGCCACACAGTACAGCGGCAAGTTTCTCTCATTCTGGAAACCTCTGGCTATGAGGTGTTGACATTTATGAACCCTACAGCGGCGCTACCCTCCTTAATTGCCAATCCTCCCCACCTGATTCTGTTGGATTTGAATTTGCCGGGGATGGATGGTTACGATATTTGCCGCCAACTGCGGCGATCGCCTCAACTAGAGGGCGTGCCAATTGTCATGCTGACGGCTAAGGATGATCCTGTCCATCGGATTCGTGCCCGTGGCGTGGGTGCTGTGGACTACATTACAAAGCCCGTTGCTCCTCAGGAGTTACTCAAACGGATTCAGAAACTCCTCAATGCGGGTATCGCGGCTCCCCCACGGCCTCCCGTGACGTTACAGGAAGGGACTCTGCTCTGGTCAATTTCGCACTTGCGCTTAATTCTGTCTCCTGAGCAACGGCAACAGCTCGTTCAGGCCACAGTCAAGCTGAAGCAGGCGATCTCCAAGTCCCCCAATAGCCCCAAACTCTATGCAAAGTTGGCTTTAGCCCTATATTTGGCGAATCAACTGGCAGAAGCGCGGGAAATCCTTCTGAAGCTCGTCCACTTGGCACCCGCAGAACTGAATCACCGTCGGAATCTGGCTTGGCTAGAGGAGCAATTGGGAAATACCAAGGGGGCGATCGCTCACTATCAAGACATTGTGCGCCACGATCCCCAAGATCAACGGTCACAGGCACGCCTCGCCTTTCTCCAAGGGCTGTAAGTGTTGCCTATTGATTCAATCGTGAATCCCTACCCGTGCCGCTCGAGCGCCAATTGCACCAAGCGATGGACTAATTCCGGAAAGGGCACACCACTCGCCGCCCACAGTTGCGGGTACATACTTAGGGCAGTAAACCCCGGCAGCGTATTTACTTCGTTAATTAGCACTTCGCCAGTGCTGGGTACATAGAAAAAATCAAAGCGGGCAAGACCAGCGGCATCAAGGGCTTGAAAGGCCTGTAGGGACATTGTGCGGATCTGCTCACTCACGGCTGGGGGAATCTGCGCAGGAATATGGAGTTGAGCGCGGCCATCGGTGTATTTGGTTTCGTAGTCATAGAACTCACTGCTGTAGGTAATCTCCCCCACCACCGAGGCTTGGGGTTTATCATTGCCGAGCACCGCGCACTCTAGCTCACGGGCAACCACACCCGCTTCTACAATAATGCGACGATCCAGTTCGGCAGCGGCCTCAAGGGCAGTTGTGAGTTGTTGGCGATTTTTGGCCTTGGAGATGCCCACCGAGGAGCCAAGGTTGGCGGGTTTGACAAAGCAGGGATAGCCCAATTCGGTTTCAATGCGATCGCACAAATGGTTGTAACGACAGGGATCCGACCATAGATCACTGCACTGAAGGGCGACGTAGCGCACTTGGGGTAAGCCCACAGCCCCAAAAACCGTTTTCATGAGAATTTTGTCCATCCCAATGGCTGAGGCGGCCACCCCCGAACCCACGTAGGGGCGTTGCATGAGTTGCAGTAGGCCTTGCATCGTACCATCTTCGCCATTGGGGCCGTGGAGTATTGGGAACCAAACATCAATGGTTTCAGCAACCGCAGGAAACTGCCATAGGGAGTCCTCTGGTGCTGTGCCCTCGGGGATGCCGACATGGTCTGTGGAGCGCCAGCGGCCATCTTTTTGGATGTAGATCGGAATCACGTCATAGCGATCGCGATTGTCGCCCTCGGCAAAGGCTTGGGCGATCGCTGCCGCCGACACCACCGAAACTTCATGCTCCCGTGAGCGACCTCCAAACAATAGCCCAACCCGCAGACGACCCATAGGACAAATCCGTGTGAATGTGACGGTTTCTTGGTACGATTTTCAAGGATTATACAAAGTTTGGGAGTTGCTATGGACGTGGGGCAAAAAGTGCGCGTCTGTCGAATTCGCGATCGCGTCGCCCAAGACATCATTCAAAAACTCGGCCAAGTGGGTCAAATTACTGGTTTTAAGATGACCGATGGCAGTGGAGTTGGCGTCATTGTCACCTTTGACGATCGCTCCAGCACTTGGTTTTTTGAGGACGAAATTGAAGTCGTCGGCTAATTCCTGCCCTGCCGCCTTTTTCGCAGCAACTGAGCGGGGTCAATAAGACCTCAAATCTGCTCTCCCACAGGATCCCACTGAATCCGATAGAAAAAGGCTGCATTAGTGGTACGTTGTATTGTGGTGCGCTTGCACCAAAAGCTGCATTCCACTTTCAGTCTCGATCGTTGTGCCCCTTGGGGAGCGATCGCCCTCTGAAAAAACGCAAATGAATTTACCTAGACAGTAGGCAAACGTCCATGGTCATATCAGCAGAACGAACCAATGTAGGCTTTATTACTCAGGTCATTGGCCCTGTCGTTGACATTGAATTTCCCAGCGGCAAAATGCCCTCCATTTACAACGCCCTGCGAATTCAAGGCAAAAACGAGGCCGGCTTAGACGTGGCTGTAACCTGCGAAGTGCAACAACTCCTTGGCGATAACCGCGTCCGTGCCGTTGCCATGAGCAGCACCGATGGCTTAGTGCGGGGGATGGAAGCCGTAGATACCGGTGCCCCCATCAGCGTACCCGTAGGGACAGCCACCCTTGGTCGCATCTTCAACGTGCTGGGTGAACCCGTGGACGAAAAAGGTGCTGTCAGTGCCACTGAAACCCTACCCATTCACCGTCCTGCTCCCAGCTTTACGCAACTGGAAACCAAGCCCTCGGTGTTTGAAACGGGCATCAAGGTGATTGACCTGCTCACCCCCTATCGCCGTGGCGGTAAAATCGGCCTCTTTGGCGGTGCGGGCGTCGGCAAGACCGTGATCATGATGGAACTGATCAACAACATTGCGACCCAACACGGTGGGGTGTCGGTGTTTGCTGGCGTGGGCGAACGGACCCGCGAAGGCAATGACCTCTACAACGAAATGATTGAATCGGGCGTGATCGACAAAAACGATCCCAGCAAATCCAAAATCGCCCTTGTGTACGGTCAAATGAACGAACCCCCCGGAGCACGGATGCGCGTCGGTCTGTCGGGGCTGACGATGGCCGAATACTTCCGCGATGTCAACAAGCAGGATGTGCTGCTGTTTATTGATAACATCTTCCGCTTTGTGCAAGCCGGTTCTGAGGTGTCGGCGCTACTGGGTCGGATGCCCTCTGCGGTGGGATACCAGCCCACCCTCGGTACCGATGTGGGTGCCCTGCAAGAGCGGATTACCTCGACCACCGAAGGTTCGATTACTTCGATTCAAGCGGTCTATGTACCTGCGGACGACTTGACTGACCCTGCTCCGGCCACAACCTTTGCCCACTTGGATGGGACAACGGTGCTCTCCCGTGGTCTAGCCGCAAAAGGGATTTACCCCGCTGTGGATCCCCTTGGCTCCACCTCCAACATGTTGCAGCCGGACATTGTGGGTCAGGAGCACTATCAAACGGCACGGGCGGTTCAAGCCACCCTCCAGCGCTACAAAGAGCTTCAGGACATTATCGCCATTTTGGGTCTCGATGAACTCTCTGAGGAAGACCGCCTGACAGTGGCGCGGGCACGCAAAATTGAGCGCTTCCTGTCTCAGCCCTTCTTTGTGGCGGAAGTGTTCACCGGTGCCCCCGGCAAATACGTCACCCTCGAAGAAACCATCAAAGGCTTCCAGATGATCCTCAGCGGTGAGCTGGATGATCTGCCCGAACAAGCCTTCTACATGGTGGGCAATATTGAAGAAGCCAAAGCGAAGGCTGAAAAACTCAAAGCCTAGGTTTCACAGGTGTCGATACAGGGTGGGGCAACCCGCCCTTTGATCATTGAGTGGCAAGGGAAGCGTTATGGTGATGACCGTCCGGGTAATTGCACCCGATAAAACCGTTTGGGATGCCCCCGCTGAAGAAGTGATTTTGCCCAGCACAACGGGGCAATTGGGTATTCTCTCAAATCATGCCCCCCTCTTAACCGCCTTGGAAACGGGCGTGATGCGGGTGCGCCAAGACCGCGAATGGGTGGCGATCGCCCTCATGGGGGGCTTTGCCGAAGTTGAAAACAACGAAGTGACGATCCTCGTCAACGGTGCGGAGCGCGGGGACACAATTGACCTCGAAAAAGCCAAGGCCGAATTTGCGGAAGCACAGGCTGCCCTCGCTAAAGCTGAACAGGGGGAATCTAAACAGGCCAAAATTCAAGCCACCCAAGCCTTTCGTCGTGCCCGTGCTCGCTTGCAGGCTGCAGGGGGCGTGGTCGAGATTTAGGTTCTTTCCCTGATTTGCTGAACGGCAATTGCTCCCCCTAGGGGGAGTTTTTGTTTAACTGGCCTGCTCCGTTTGCTGCCGCAGGTAGGCTTGGATAAAGGGATCAAGGTCGCCATCCATCACCTCTTGAATGACTGTCGTTTCCACCTCAGTGCGCAGGTCTTTGACCAGTTGATAGGGATGGAAGACATAGTTGCGAATTTGGTTGCCCCAAGCTGCCTCAACGGCATCACCGCGAATATCGGCAATTTCTTTAGCCTTTTGCTCTTGGGCAATGACTAATAGCTTCGCCTTGAGAATGGCAAGGGCTTTTTCCTTGTTTTGTAGTTGCGATCGCTCCTGCGTACAGCGGACGGCCAAGCCCGTTGGTTTATGGACAATACGCACTGCCGTTTCCACCTTGTTGACGTTTTGTCCCCCCTTGCCACCACTGCGGGAAGTGGTAATCTCCAAATCGCTTTCCGGAATCTCAACCGTAACGGATTGATCCAGTTCTGGCATCACATCCACGCCGGCAAAGCTGGTTTGCCGTTTGCCATTGGCATTAAAGGGAGAAATGCGCACAAGGCGATGGGTGCCCTTTTCAGAGCGCAGATAACCGTAGGCATAGCGCCCCCGAATTTCTAGGGTGGCTGACTTAATGCCTGCTTCCTCTCCCTCCGATAGCTCGGCTAGATGGGTTTGGTAACCGTGGCGCTCCGCCCAGCGGGTGTACATTCGCAGCAACATTTCTGCCCAATCCTGAGCATCCGTCCCGCCAGCACCAGCATTGATCGTGAGAATAGCGTTGTTTTTGTCGTAGGGGCCACTGAGGAGTTGTTCCAGTTCCCAGCGACTCAACTGGGCGTCTAACTCCTTGAGCAGCGTGGTCGCCTCTGTCACCAGCCCTTCATCCGGCTCTAGCTCCAGCAGTTCCAGTGCCGTTTCCACGTGTTCAATGGTTTTTTGCCACTGCTGAAGTTGGTTGAGGGTGTCTTTGGCTTCGGTCAATTGTTGGAGCGTGACTTGGGCGATCGCTTGATCATTCCAGAAGTCGGGCTGAGCGGCGGTGTGCTCAAGGTCGTGAATCTTGGCGTTTAAGGCCGCTGGGTCAAAGATAGTCCTGGGTATGACCCAGGCGATCGCGCAACAAAGAAAAATCGCGTTTGAGTGTACTTAAATCAATCATTCTACGATGCAAAAGAGAGGAATTCTGTTGATATTTTATCAAAGGCTTGCCCGCTTCCTCACTGTAGCGTCGGGCATTGCTAGACGAGCTTCGGGGTTGAGTGACCAAAGGTTAAGCTTCTTACCCTTGCCCTGTGTCCCTTCCAAGTGTCACCATGATCGGTAGGTGAACTCTGGGGAATCTAAACCTATGGCCATCAAGAACCCGCCCGAAGTACCCCGTAATCGCTGGATTGGTAATCTACTTCTTTTCGTGGGGTTGGGATTTCTCCTATTAAACCTACTTTTCCCCCAACTTTTTGCCCCCCGTCCACCTCAGGTTCCCTACAGTATGTTTATCCATCAGGTGCAAGAGGGGAAAGTAGCGCGTGCCTATGTCAGCCAAAATGAAATTCTCTACCAATTAAAGCCAGAGGAAGATAAACCGCCGCAAGTACTAGCGACAACGCCGATCTTTGACCTAGAGCTGCCGAAACTTCTACAGGAAAAAGGTGTGGAGTTTGCCGCTGCCCCCCCACCGCGCAATAGTTGGTTGTTGAATGTCCTTGGCTGGGTCATTCCGCCGATTGTGTTTGTGCTCATCTTTCAATTTTTTGCCAGTCGCCAAGCGGGCGGTGGTCCTCAGGGGGTTCTCTCCATCAGCAAAAGCCGCGCTAAGGTGTATGTCGAGGGTGCGAACACGGGCATTCGCTTTGATGATGTGGCCGGGGTTGAGGAAGCTAAGGCGGAACTGGTCGAAATTGTTGATTTTCTGAAAAATCCCCAACGCTATATCCAAATTGGTGCCCGCATTCCCAAGGGGGTGCTGCTGGTGGGGCCACCGGGAACAGGGAAAACCCTGCTGGCCAAAGCCGTTGCTGGCGAAGCCAATGTGCCCTTCTTCTCCATTTCGGGTTCGGAGTTTGTCGAGCTATTTGTGGGTGTCGGGTCTGCTCGCGTACGGGATCTCTTTGAGCAGGCGAAAAAGCAAGCCCCTTGTATTGTCTTTATTGATGAGTTAGATGCCATTGGTAAGTCCCGTTCCAGTGCCGGCTTTTATGGCGGGAACGATGAGCGGGAGCAAACCCTGAACCAACTGCTTACAGAAATGGATGGCTTTGATGCCACGGGGGCAACGGTGATTGTCCTAGCTGCAACGAACCGCCCAGAAACCCTTGATCCGGCATTGCTACGCCCTGGACGCTTTGACCGCCAAGTGTTGGTCGATCGCCCCGATTTGAGTGGTCGCGAGGCAATTTTGAAAATTCATGCCAAAAAGGTGAAACTGGCTCCTGAAGTCGATCTGCACGCGATCGCTGCCCGTACACCGGGGTTTGCTGGCGCAGACTTGGCCAACCTAGTCAATGAAGCAGCCCTACTGGCGGCGCGCAATCAACGGGAAGTGGTGACGCAGCAGGACTTTGCCGAAGCCATTGAACGCATTGTGGCGGGTCTGGAGAAAAAAAGCCGTGTCCTCAACGACAAAGAGAAGAAAATTGTCGCCTACCATGAAGTCGGTCATGCCCTTGTCGGGTGTGCGCTGCCGGGCAGTGGTCGGGTAGAGAAAATCTCGATTGTGCCCCGTGGCATGGCGGCCCTTGGTTACACATTGCAGTTGCCGACGGAGGATCGCTTCCTGCTTGATGAGCAAGAACTGCGTGCCCAAATTGCCACGTTGCTGGGGGGGCGATCGGCAGAGGAGATTGTCTTTGGTACGATCACAACTGGGGCCGCTAATGATCTGCAACGGGCAACAGATTTGGCAGAGCGGATGGTGCGCAGCTACGGTATGAGCAAAGTCCTTGGCCCCCTTGCCTTTGAGCAACAACAGGCGAGCTTTTTGACGAACAATGGCATGATGCTACGGGCAGTCAGTGAGGAAACCGCTCAAGCCATCGATCGCGAAGTCAAAGAAATTGTCGAGTCAGCTCACCAGCAGGCGCTCAGTATTCTGAAGGAGAACCGTGACCTTCTCGAAGCGATCGCCCAAAAACTCTTGGAAAAAGAAGTGATTGAGGGTGAAGAACTCCACGAACTACTGGCTCAAGTGAAAACTCCCACTGCTGCCTAACCAAGGGAGCCGCAAAAATCAAAGAAAATGCCAAAAAAAAGACCAGCGAATTACTGGTCATTCAGTCCAATGTTTTTGTCTCAGAAGAGAAGTTAAGGCGCACACAAAGCGGTGAGGGCGATCAAAAAGCTGCACTGCCTTAGCTCCCCTTCTTCTTCCATGATAATGTAGCGAGAGTCACAAAAATTCACATATAAAATCTTTAGGCATTTCTACTCAAACCCATAACCGCAGGTAATCAGTTTAGCGGCCACCGACGGTAATGGCATCGACTTTGATGTGGGGTTGACCAACGGTGACGTAGATACTACCGCTAATCGAGCCACAGAAACCAGGGGCAAGGGCGAGATCGTTGGCAGACATTGAAATGCGCTGCATGATTTCCTTGGCTTCGCCAATCAGTGTGGCTCCCTTGAGGGGGTGTTTGATCTGGCCATTTTCAATCCAGTAGGCTTCCTCAACGGCAAAGTTAAATTGGCCTGTGGCACCGACACTGCCGCCCCCCATGCGTTTGCAGTAAATGCCGCGATCAATGGAGGCCATCAAGTCCTCAACACTGTATTCACCGGGGGCAATGTAGGTATTGCGCATCCGCGAAGCGGCGGCATAGGTATAACTTTGGCGGCGGCCACTGCCCGTGCGAGGGTGCCCTGTGCGCATCGAACCCGCGCGATCGCTCAGGAAATTCTTGAGGATGCCATTTTCAATCAGCAATGTGCGCTGCGTTGGCATCCCCTCATCGTCCATATCAATACTGCCAAAGGCACCGCTGGTCATGCCCTCATCCCAAGCGGTCAAGTTTTCATGGGCAATTTTTTCGCCTTTTTTATCAGCAAAGGGGGTCGTGCCCCGCTCAATTTGAGTGGTTTCCAAGAGGTGACCACAGGCTTCATGGAAGATCACCCCGCCAAATTGGTTGGCCATGATCACCGGATAAGTGCCCGATTCTACATAGTCGGCATAGAGCATTTTGCCTGCCGCTTCGGCAACGGTATCGGCCAACGTGGTGTAGTCCCACTGGCGCAAAAAGTCGGGATTACTGGTATCGCCATTGCGCTCACCAATGGAAGCGCGGTGTTCACCATCAGCACAGAGAACAGAGGCCACGGCTGACTGGGTAAGGCGAATATCGCGACCAAAGGTGCCATCACTGGCGGCCACCATCACCTCTTGCCAATCACGAAAATAACTAAGGCGGCGGGATTGTAGATGTTGGGTTTTCTGACGCAGGCGATCGCTCCCCGCCAGCAAAATATCGGCCACTTCAGCAATAGAACTACAGGTGGCCAGCCAGCCTTCCTTGCGGCCTTGGGCATAGTCCCGCAGCAATTCAAGGTGGATTTCAGGCACATAGGCTTGGGGACTGGGCAAGAGCAACCCCATTAAGCCCAGAGCCTTTTCGAGAGCCGCCCGCAACCCCTTGAAGCTGAGGTCATTGGTGCTCACATAGCAATCACTGGTACCGCGAAAAACGCGAATACCGGCCCCTAAGCTCAAGCGAGGGGAAACACTCGTCAGGCGATCGTCCTCAACAAGGGTACTGAGGTAATGATTGCGCTCAAGGAAAATCTCGACAAAATCAGCGCCAGCCGCCCGCCCAAGGCCAAGGAGCGTAGCGAGGGGAGACTCCCAAGAGCCATCAAAGCGATCGCCTTCGGGGGAATAGTTAAGGTGGGCAAGATCCGCAGAACGAAGTAGCGTGGCTGGCATTGTTAACAATCACTTAACATATCCCCACTATAGCAAATTCCCCCTTGCCGCCTAGTTTTCAGCTTTGGCTAAAAAGGAGAGGTGATAGAGGGTATCCTTAGCGGGGTGGGCTTGCACCTCTTGGAGCACCACTGTTCCCTGCCACGGCAGATCGGGGATCGAAAGCTGGATCGGGGTTTTCTGGGGACGGGCATCCCGCACCAAAAATTCGGCAGCATGGGTATCCACCACCAAGGAAATCGAAGACTCAATCGTCGGGCCGTAGAGGACGGCAGGGGTTTTGCCCTCACGGCGTAGGGCATTGGGTTTGGCATCGGCAGGGCGTAGTTGCCCCTCAATAGCTAAGGAACGAGACATTGCTGCAACTCCAATTAAGATAAAACGGGATGGACTTGGGTGCCATCATCCTTGAGGAGTGCCCGTTTCGGACCATGGATCGGATCCTCAACAATGATGGTTTGGCTGCGCTCTGCCCCCAACGAGACAATGGCGATGGGCACAGACATAATTTCAGCCAAAAACTTGAGATAGTTCAATGCCGCCTTGGGCAGATCATCAAGGGAGCGGCAATGACTGGTGGATTGCTGCCACCCCGGCAGGGTTTCATAGATGGGACGACAGCGGGCAAATTTGAGGGCATTGCTAGGGAAGTGTTCGCAGCGTTCACCGTCAATATCGTAGGCGACACAGACTTTGATCTCTGGCAGCTCATCGAGGACATCGAGCTTCGTAATTGCCAAGCAATCGAGACCATTGATGCGCACAGCATAACGGCCAATCACGGCATCAAACCAACCACAGCGGCGGCGGCGTCCAGTTGTGGTACCAAATTCAGCACCGCGATCGCCTAGGAGTTCTCCCACTTCATCCAGCAGTTCCGTTGGAAAAGGCCCTTCGCCGACCCGCGTCGTATAGGCTTTGGCCACACCAATCACGCGGTCAATCATCGTCGGACCAATCCCCGCCCCGACACAGGCACCCCCGGCCACAGGGTTTGAGGAGGTGACGTAGGGATAGGTCCCATGGTCAAGGTCTAAGAGGGTACCTTGGGCACCTTCAAAGAGAATGTTGCGCCGCCGGCGGATGGCATCATCGAGCACGAGGGAACCATCGACAATGTGCGATCGCAGGCGCTCACCGTAGGCACAGTACTCTTCAATAATTGGCTGGGGTTCAAGGGGAGCCAGTCCGTAGAGCTTTTCGAGGATCAAATTCTTTTGGGCGATCGCCCACTCCAGCTTGGCCGCCAACTGCTCAGCATCCAGCAGATCCAGCATGCGGATTCCCGTGCGCTCCGATTTATCGGCATAGGTAGGGCCAATGCCCCGTCCTGTGGTACCAATGCGCCGCGAGCCACGCCGTTCTTCGGCAGCAATATCCAACTGGCGATGGTAGGGCATCGTCACATGGGCTGTTTCTGCAATCAGCAGATTCTCCGTGCTCACCCCCAACTGTTCCAGTTGCTCGAGTTCCTCAAGGAGCACCTTAGGATCCACCACCGTTCCCGCCCCAATGATGCACTGGGTATCGGGGTAGAGAATCCCTGACGGAATCAGGTGCAATTTCAGGGTCTGGTCCTTGACGACAATCGTGTGACCTGCGTTGACACCGCCCTGATAGCGGACTACCACATCGGCAGACTTGCTCAGGAGATCGGTGATTTTACCCTTGCCTTCATCGCCCCACTGGGCACCAACAACGACGACGTTTGCCAAGTGATTTTCTTAACTCGTTAATTAACACAATCGTCTATTGTAACCCTTGGGGCAAATGCACACAAGCGCGCGATCGCAAAAATTTTCCTATTGTCCTGCCCGTCCTAGGGGCGATCGTGCTAGCATATATAATGCTTTGAATGCCGATGTAGCTCAGTGGTAGAGCACTCGATTCGTAATCGAGCGGTCGTGAGTTCGAATCTCATCATCGGCTTGGCTGCCCCCTTTGCAACCATCTGCGAGCAGAAACAGACTGTGTTTGCCTACCTCAGAGGAACTGTTGTCGGCCATCAATCGGAGGGTGGCCATCGCTCGGCCCTGATTCTAGACGTGAATGGGGTCGGCTATCGCTTACTGGTCACATCCCATCTGTTGCGGCAATACCCGCCGAGTGCTGAGGTGGTGCAGATTTTTACCCATCTCAGTGTCCGCGAAGATCAGATGCTCCTCTATGGCTTTGCCTCGGCAGCAGAGCGGGATCTCTTTTTGTGTTTGATCCGTGTCAATGGGGTTGGGCCACAGATGGCGCTATCGCTGCTGGATACACTGCCCTTGCCAGAACTCGTCCAAGCAATTGTGAGTGGCAATACCCGTCGTCTCAGCCGCGCCCCCGGAGTGGGCAATAAAACCGCTGAGCGCATTGCCTTGGAACTGAAAGCCGCCCTGAGTGCTTGGCGACAGGAAACGGGGTTAACAACGGCTCCCGCTGGCCTGCCCACGGAAGCGATTCGTGAAGAACTGGAGTTAACTCTCTTGGCCTTGGGCTATAGCGATCGCGAGATTGAAGCCGCCCTTACTGCCGTCGGCCAAACGAGCACCCTCGCCAAGAATAGCGATCTAGAGGCATGGCTACGGGAAGCCATCACATGGTTAAGTGCCAATACCTAGGCCATAGAATGAAAAAGACTACGCTTACTCCAATTTTCTATGGGGCAGCCAACCTTCATTGACCTATTTGCTGGCATCGGTGGCATGCGGCTCGGTTTTAGCCAAGCGGGTGGTTGCTGTGTTTTTAGCTCAGAGTGGAACAAGTTTGCCCAGATAACCTACGAAGCAAACTTTGGCGAAGTGCCAGCAGGAGATATTACCCAAATCGCTTCAGAGAAGATTCCCGACCATGACATCTTACTTGCAGGGTTTCCCTGTCAGCCCTTTAGCATTGCGGGTGTCAGCAAGCACAATGCCCTAGGAATTAATCATGGTTTTCAGCACCCGACTCAAGGCAATCTATTTTTTGAAATTGCGAGGATCATCAACGATAAACGCCCTAGAGCTTTTTTGCTAGAAAATGTCAAAAATCTTCAAAGCCACGATCGCGGTAGAACCTTTCAAAGGATTCAAGAAATTCTAAATGATTTGGGATACTACACCTATTACCAAGTCATCAATGCTGTTCACTTTGTGCCTCAGCATCGGGAAAGGATTTTTATTGTGGGTTTTAGAGAACCCCTTGAGTTTACATTTCCTCAGGTGCTAATTCAGCAACATAGAGTTAGGGATATTTTGGAACCGTCAGTAGATGCTAAATATACGTTGAGTAATCATCTGTGGCAGTATTTGCAAAGCTATGCTGAAAAGCACCGTGCGCGTGGTAATGGATTTGGCTATGGTCTAGTTGATTTAGAGGGAGTAACCCGAACATTAAGTGCAAGGTATTACAAAGATGGCTCGGAAATTCTCATTCCCCAAGAAAACAACAATCCGCGTCGCCTGACGCCAAGGGAATGTGCCCGCTTAATGGGGTTTCCCAACTCTTTCAAGATTGTGGTTAGTGATACAAGGGCATACCAGCAGTTTGGCAATTCAGTCGTAGTACCGCTGGTGAAAGTCATTGCTGATGAAATATTAAAATCTCTAAAGCAAGGAAAGCTATTAAAACAAACTAGGCAGCTTACGCTCTTTTAGTTATGTCATTCAAAGTTTTAAGCAAGTAGGAAAAGAAAGTTTTAGCAAAGATATGTTCAGGCAATAAGTATTACATGAAGCCTATTGTTAAGAGAATTAATCAATGGGTTGCTAGCCAGAAGAACATTAAAGAAGCATGGCTATTAGTACTTAACCAGTTACACGACATAATACGAGCTTCCCAGACTGATGTGGAAACACTTTTAGATCAAAAAGTTCAACAGGGGGAAATAGAGCATCAAGGTCAAGCAATAAAGAGCATTGCTGGCAATGCTTTTTCAAATGCCTTAATTTACATCTTTATTGTTAACAAGTGTTGCAAAAACATACCTGACTGGATGTTCATAACATCTCAGCCATCAAGTATTCCAAATCTCAGACAATTAATTAATATCAATATCCAAAATGCAGTGCAAAAACCAGATATGGATATTGTGATTTATGCAAATACTAATATTAAGCAAAAGCATGCACCAGAAAGCTATATTATTTTGTCTCTTAAAACATCCTTAAGGGAAAGGGCGGCTCAAACTTATAAGTGGAAACTCCTAATGGAAGTTGCTCTACACAGCCCTGAATTATGCGAAAAATATAATATCTCCTATCAATCATCAGTAGTTCCGATTATTTGCTTTGCAACAACAAACTTTTATAACGAAATTAATCATCCTCAGCAATGCGGAATGTTGAAGTTCTTTGATCGGTCTCTTATCGCCAAGGAAATAAATTTTACAGAAGATTCGTTTATTTATCCTCTTTCTAATCTGATTCCATTTGCTATAGAAAAGCTGTCAAATCCCTATGTTTAGCTTAGTTTATTTTAACCCGCAAATAAAAAAGGGGCAGTTTTATGCCCCCTAGTATCACTAAATGATTTCAATCTCTAGGAAAACATCGGCAGGTGAGAATAGATGGCTGTCCACAGGGGACTCCAAGGCCCAAGGTTGAGTACTAGCGCCGCGATCGCCACGGTGCTGCTGAGCCATGTCAGCCATTGAGAGTAGATATTCCCCCCTTTCTTCTGGGTTTGTAGGTGTTCAACGGTTTGCTGAAGCTGTTCGACTTCTTGGTTGAGATCTGCAATCTCATGATGTAGCTCGTCAATTTCACGATCGCGATCGCTGACTGTGGCATGGCAAGCCGCTAGTTCTGCCTCTTTTTCGCGACAGGTGGCTTCAATCGTGGTGAGAGAAGCGGTCAATGTCGCCGTTTGACTGGCATATTCTTCTTCGAGGCTGCTACTGCGCTGGTAGGCGGTTTCTAGCTCTTGGCGATAGCGATCGCAATTGTCCCGTAGGGCTTCGTTTTCCGCTTGGCTATTGTTGAGGGCATTCGTCAACTCCGCCACCTGCTGGCGATAGTCACTCACTTGAGTGTGTAGTTGTTGGTGTTGGTCTTCTAGCTCTTGACAGCGGTTTTGCAGCCGTTCTACCTCTGAGCGCAGTTGCTCAATTTCTTGGCGCTGGCGATCGCGCTCCTGTTCACTACGGCTGACCAGTTCCTTTAGCCCTTCAATGCGCTGGGCTTGCTCGCTGACAATCTTGTGCAGGCGATCGCACTCTTCCTTCAAACGTTGGACAGAACCCTTGTACTGCCGCTGTACCCAAGCCCGTAAAAACGATAGGCCAGAGATGGTAAATCCAATTAGGGCATAGGTGCCCACCAGTGTATGACCCGTGGCCGACATCTGTAACATATTGAACCCCTGAACTTCAGTTGAATGTCAATAAAAACGCCGCAATCCAGAATACAGCCCTTTTCCCAAGGATGGAACCCGCCCAAAACAGTCAAAGCCGCTGTCGGACAGGCCTCTATCTCTTTATCCTTTGGCGATCGCTCCCCTATGCAGGGGCAGAGCGATAACTTTATGGGAATCAATGCAGAAACTTCTATTTCCTAGTCTAGCGAGGGAGAATGACGGCTGGGGCTAGCTTCTTGCCAGCATTGGTACAATAAGGGATGCACTTGAATTTGCAAGGGGAAGACCAATGACCGAGGCACCTGTATTGCCCATTCTATTGATGGGGATTGCGAACTTTTTGCAGATCTACTTAATTGTGCTGCTGATTCGCGTACTGCTGTCGTGGTTTCCCAATATCAACTGGTACAATCCGCCCTTTTCGATTCTCAGTCAGTTAACGGATCCCTACCTGAATATCTTTCGTGGTCTGATTCCCCCCATCGGTGGCCTTGACTTCTCGCCGATTATTGCCTTCTTCCTCTTGCAATTTATTGTCCAACTCTTATCGGGGTTCTCCAGTAGCGCCACGTTCTTTTAAGCCATCGCTAGCCTAGGGTGCAATCGCCATGTCAACGCTGCCTGCATTTCAGGATGAATTTGATGTCATTGTTGTCGGTGCCGGTCACGCCGGCTGTGAAGCGGCCTTGGCAACGGCACGGTTGGGCTGTCGTACCCTCTTGCTGACCCTCAACCTCGATAAAATTGCTTGGCAGCCCTGTAATCCTGCCGTGGGTGGCCCTGCAAAATCGCAACTGGTGCACGAAGTGGATGCCCTGGGGGGCGAAATTGGGCGTGTGACCGATCGCACCTATCTGCAAAAACGGCTCCTGAATGCCTCACGGGGGCCAGCGGTCTGGGCATTGCGAGCGCAAACCGATAAGCGCGAATACAGCGCCGTGATGAAACAGGTGGTGGAAAATCAGCCCAACTTGCTCGTGCGCGAAGGCATGGTCACGGATTTAGTCCTCGATGCCAATGACACGGTGATTGGGGTTGAAACCTACTTTGGCGTCGCCTTTCGCTGTCAAGCAGTGATCCTGACAACGGGAACCTTCCTCGGGGGTCGCATTTGGGTGGGGAATAAATCCATGCCCGCTGGTCGGGCTGGCGAATTTGCCGCCGAGGGACTCTCGCAAACCTTAGCGCGGCTCGGCTTTGAGGTGGATCGCCTGAAAACAGGAACGCCCGCACGGGTGGATCGGCGATCGGTGGACTACAGCAAGATGGAACCGCAACCCCCGGATGAGCAGGTGCGCTGGTTTAGCTTTGACCCCACCGCATGGGTGGAAAGACCCCAAATGAACTGCTACTTGACCCGCACCACCGCTGCGACCCACCAACTCATTCGCGAGAATTTGCACCTGACGCCGGTCTATGGTGGTTGGGTGGATGCCAAAGGCCCCCGTTACTGCCCCAGCATTGAGGATAAAATTGTCCGCTTTGCTGATAAAGAAAGCCATCAAATTTTCATTGAACCCGAAGGCCGTGATACCCCAGAACTCTATATCCAAGGCTTTTCCACGGGGCTACCGGAACCACTGCAACTACAACTGTTACGCACGCTGCCGGGGCTAGAAAACTGCATCATGCTGCGTCCGGCCTATGCGGTGGAATACGACTACTTGCCGGCAACCCAGTGCTTTCCCACCCTGATGACGAAAAAGATTCAGGGACTGTTTTGTGCTGGGCAAATCAATGGCACCACCGGCTATGAGGAAGCGGCCGCCCAAGGGATTGTGGCCGGGATCAATGCCGCTCGCTTTGTTCAAGGGAAACCGATGATCACCTTCCCGCGCCAAGAGAGCTACCTCGGCACCCTGATTGATGATCTGTGCACGAAGGAACTGCGGGAACCCTATCGTATGCTCACCAGCCGCTCGGAATATCGCTTGGTGTTGCGATCGGACAATGCTGACCAGCGGCTCACCCCCTTGGGGTACGAGATTGGCTTGGTGAGTGAAGCCCAGTGGCAGGTGTTTCAAGCAAAGCAACAGCGCCTTGCGGCTGAGACCCAACGCCTGCAAACCACGCGCATTAAAGCCCATGAACCCGTGGGCGAAGCGATTGTGGCCGCGACGGGGCAAGCGATTAAGAGTGCCATTGCCCTTGATGAGTTGCTGCGGCGATCGGGGGTACACTACGACCTATTAGATCGCCATGGCCTTGGCAATCCAGACTTGACCCCCCAAGAGAAAGAGGCGGTTGAAATTGCCATTAAGTACGCAGGTTACATTGAACGGCAGCAACGGGAAATTGAGCAGATTGCCCGCCAAGAACAGCGTCCGCTCCCTGCGGATTTGGATTACTTTGCCATCCCCACCCTTTCAATGGAAGCACGGGAAAAACTCAGTGCGATCCGCCCCCTCACCATTGGTCAAGCCAGCCGTATTGGTGGGGTGAATCCGGCAGATATCAATGCCCTTTTGGTCTATCTCCAGGTGCAACAGCAGCGGCAATCCCTAACGGCGGTGGGGGGCTAACACCAGCTCTTTGTAAGACTGAACCGAATAAGTCGGTCTTCAAGGCAAATGGAAAGCAGAGTGTTCGATTGTCTAATGAGTGAGCTGTTCATTACCCAGCTTCTACTTAGGGCTATTTGAATTGGTATTACAGTCTGTTGATGGTATCAGCTCATGGGGTTTTCATCAAGGGAAAATTGGCGGAGGTAATGTAGGGTGAGAGACCTAAAAGTAAAACCTAGTTTAGACCTACTCCGACAGAAACGATCGGAGATTCTGGCTGTCGCTGAAAAACACGGAGCTAAAAATGTTAAGATTTTCGGCTCGGTGGCAAGGGGTGAGGCAGATGAAAATAGCGATATTGATTTTTTGGTTGATTACGATCTCAATAAAATATCGCCTTGGTTTCCGTCGGGGCTAGTGATTGATCTTGAAAATCTATTGGGCTGTAAAGTAGATGTCGTAACAGTTGATATGCTCAAGGAATGCCTGAAAGCGCAAGTTTTGCATGAAGCTATTGTTCTATGAGAAAAACAGAAGAAAGACTCAAAGATATTCTACGAGCAATAGAAGCTATTGAGCGTTACGCTGTTAGAGGTAGGGATGCTTTCGATACAGAAGAACTGATTCAGATATAGATACTCAGAAGTGTTGAACGACAGTTTGAAATTGGATTGGTAATTAAGACATCATGGCCAGTTGGTTGGGCGAATTGGCGTTAGTCTATGCTTGGCGGCAGGGGCAAACCATTCCAGTGCGGGCTTATGCCTCGGCACCCCTGAAGCTGCAACGATCGTTTTATCCCGAGGGCAAGCCGATTTGCCACAGTGTGATCCTGCATACGGCGGGGGGCTATGTGGGGGGCGATCGCCTGCACCAAAAGATTACCCTTGAACCCCAGTGTCGTGCCCTATTGACAACGGCTGCCGCCGCCAAGGTCTATGGTCGTGCCCAAATCCCTGTGGAACAAACCATCCACTGCCATGTTGCCGATGATGCTATTTTAGAATGGCTACCCCAAGAAACCATTGTCTTTGAGGGTGCCCAATTTCACCAACGCCTGCGCATTGACCTTGCCCCTCAAGCACAGGTAGGCCTTTGGGAGATGACCCGCTTTGGCCGCACGGCTCGCGGTGAAGCCTTTAATCGTGGCTATTGGCGTTCCCATACGGAGGTGTGGCAGGGGGGGGTACCCCTGTGGATCGATCGCCAGCGGATTGAGGGTACAACAACGATGCTGACAGCCATGAATGCCTTGCAGGGGTCTCCCCTCATGGGGACATTGGCGTGGGTTGGTAGGGAAGTGAGCAGCGAACAGATACAACGGCTGCGGGATTTAGCAACGCAGATGCAGGGGGAGATGGGGGTCAGTGCCCTGATTCGTGGAGTGGTTTGTCGCTATCGCGGTCACTCCATGGCGGAGTTACGGCGTTGGTTTGTGGCGGCTTGGCAATTACTGCGGCAGGAGCAAGGTTCTCATCTTACGGTTTGTTATCCCCGGGTGTGGCCACGATGACCCGCAATATTGCTCTGACGGATTACGAGCGGCAACAAATTAGAAAAATTAGTGCTTGGCTGCGGGAGGAAACGACCCCTCTGCAACAGGCGGTGCAATCAGTCAATGCCACAGTCGAGCGTCAAGTCAGTCGGATGTTGTCCCCTGAACACCTAGCCATTCTGCGTAAGGCGGGCGATCGCCTGCTAACCAATAGCGATCACACTTGGCAACACCTGAAACAACGACTGGTTAGCACTCGGATACCAGTCGATCACTGGCAGGATCTTCAAAATCAACCCCTAGAGGTCTGCGATCGCCTGCAAGCCAGCGTTGCCGCTGTGGCCTTGACCAAAGCTGCTGTAGAAGCTCTGATCACTGCTCCCTTTGACTTTCTAGGCGAACTGGTGGATGTGGGGTTTACTTTGCTGTTGGGTCTCAAAACCATTCAAGAGGTGGGCTTGTGCTATGGCTTTGGCAGTGAGACTACAGTTGAACAGCACATCATCTGGGGCACGTTGGGGATCACTTTTGCCGGCACTGCCAAGGAACGTCAGCATCTATTGTTGAGTTTGCTGCATCCTTCTGAGGAAAGTGAACGGGGCGCGATCGCCGGCCTTTTGGAGGACAGTGCCTTTGAAGTCTTTACCGACAACACGGTAGAGGCGGTGTTGAGTCGCGCATTAGTGACCTTGAGTGAAGAATTGAGTGGCGAGTTGATCCCCGTGATTGGCATTACTTTGGGGGTTCTGGAAAGCGAACAATTTGCTCAAGAAGTGGCAACGACCGCACGATATGTTTATCAGTTGCGTTGGCTACTGCGTGCTCACGGTGGCAGTGGAATAGATGGTTGACAACGGCTGCCGCCGCCAAGGTCTATGGTTACGCTCAAGTGCCTGTGGAGCAAACGATCCACCGCCATGTTGTCGATGACGCTGTTTTAGAATGGCTACCCCAAGCAACAGTTGTCTTCGAGGATGCTCAATGAGTGGTTTGTCGCTATCGGGGTTACTCAATTTTATTCAATTAATGGAGTCAATTCTCTTTTCATTTCTTCTGTTGTCTTGATACAGTTAAATCCCCAAAAATAGTTACAGGCTTCATACTGATCATGTGTAACACTCAGTGAGATATCGCGAAATAAATTCGTTAAATGTGATGAAATTGATTGATATGTTTTTCTTTCTTGATAAGATTTTATGCCATTCTCTACCCTGATTTTCAAGGGAATGTTGATCAGAACATCTGCTGTACAGGTTATCTGTTGTTCAAATAGCCAGTGGGGTCTATTCATGTAAATACAGTACCCAATGTGAGTACCAATAGCGTTAGAAGCAGTGACATCTGACAACCAGATGATTGATTTAAGACGATTCAGAAAATTCCAATCGTAAATGTGACCTGCTGTTGTGCAGTGAAAACCTGCATTGAGGTAGAGTTCTACAATTTCAGGACGGCAATCTTTCCAGTAAAAGCAAATAAGTACTGATTCAAACTGATGCTCCTTTGATACTCTTTTAAGCCATTCGATAGCCTGTAAATGATTGAATGAAGTTTTAATTAGATGGGTTGAGTGTGCAGGAAAAAATAGTAGCGTTTTTCCAAGTTTTTTCTTGTAATCCTTTAGTGTTTCAATATCGATTAACTCTGCGTAATGTATATATGGCCCTATAGGTAGTACTTTCCTCTCCGTATACTTTGAAATAACTTCTTTCCTAAACTCACTGAATGTAATAATTGCCCTTGCAAAGGGATCATCGTCAGGTGCTCCGGAATCATCTAGATAGCAACCATGTTCAATAGGCGCCAGCAGCTTCTTTTTAGGCTCAATACCAGCGTACTGCTTGATTGTTTTGGATATACCGTAGAGTGAATTTTGTGAAAATTCTTCCGGAACTAGGTGATAGCAAATTCTCATAGGGATATCTACGTTATTAATATCCCGGTCAAACTGAAGTATGTTTGCATTCTTTTCTATGTAGGGCAAATATAGGTAAGACTCAAGTTTTGTAATTGGGTTTCTTGCGGGTGCAATCAGAAACAGTCGAATAGCCCTGATCGTTTTCTCAATTCCTCTCGATAAAGATTGATTTAGTAGCATGACTTCTTGTATATCCTCTGTTAGAGGAGGAATAATTCTTCGTATAAGATTATACTAGGAGATGATTCTTGTTAACAAAAGCTAAAGCTAATTTGGCTAATAATAGACTTTCTTAAGTTTGGTAAATGGGATCGGCAGTGCTGTTGAGGCTGAATAGAAGATGATTTGGGGCGCGTTGGGGTAAGTTTTCCAGCCATCATAGTCAAGGAATATCAGTATCCCCACGGTGCTGGCTACTGTGTGCTCACGGTGGCAGTGGAGTAGATCTCGCTTGCAGTTGATCGCCAATGCGCTGCAGGGCAACCATAGGGCCAGTGAGGAGGAGGCGATCGCCCGCCATTAAGGGACAGTCCTCCTTGGGTTCCAATAGCAGCGTTCCCTCTCGCCGCAGGGCACGGATGGTGACGGTCTCGGGCAGATGCAGATCGGCAATGGTGCGATGTTGTTCGCCAATCTCTTTGGGCAACATGATCCAAAGAAACAAGGTTTCTCCTTGGGGCACACTGACACGGCCATTGATCAGGGCTTCACAAGCTTCAAACTCTGCCGGCTGACCCACAATCAGGAGGCGATCGCCCCCCTGCAGACAGGTTTCACCACTGGGATAATCCACCTCAGTACCATCGGCACGGACAATCGCTAACAGAGTCACCCCCGTCAACTGGCGCAGTTGAATTTCCGCAAGACTCATGCCCCGAATGGGAGAATCCTCAGGGACGGTCACCCAGCGACTATTCATATCCTGAGCCGCTTGCCGCAGGAGACGGGCTGTTCCCTCAGGGGGGGTATCGCCTCGCAAATTAGCGTAGTGGCTGTCGCGCACCTGTTGTACCTGCTGCTGAATGTGGCGCTCACCCATGCCTAGCGTAAAGAATAGATGAGCGGCCAACTCCAGACTGGCTTCAAACTCGGGTTGCACCACCTCCCGTGCTCCCAGTTGATAAAGCAACTCAATGTCGCGATCGCTATTGGCGCGCACAATGACATCCAATTCCGGGGCAAACTCTAGGGCCCGCTTGAGACAGAGGCGAGTACTCATACTATCCGAGAGAGCGATCGCCATACCAAGGGCTTGATCGACGCCTGCTTTGGCCAGAATGGTGGTACTGGCAGCATTGCCGTAAATGTAGGGCAGTTGGGCATCGCGCACTTCGTTAATGACCGTTTCACTTTGCTCAATCACCAACACGGGATAATTTTGTTTTTGGAGGAGTTTCACCACACTCTTGCCGACGCGACCATAGCCACAGACAATCACATGGTTCCGCTGCGGCAACCCCGTTAAATCTATGTCGAGGATTTCATCTTCCTTGAGGATACGGCGCAGTAGGGGCAGTTCCAACAGCACGGGCACCAGCTTTAACAAAAAGGGCGTCACCAGCAACGTCACTGCTGTCGTGCCGAGGGTGAGCAGATAAACCTGTTGGGACACCAACCCCAAGCCCCGCCCTGCCGTCAGCAGCACAAAGGAAAATTCCCCAATCTGAGCCAGCCCAATCCCCGCCAGTAACGACGTTTTCCACGAATAACCAAAGAGCTTGACAATGGGGGTGGTGATCAGGAATTTACCCAGAATCACTAGACTCACCAGTTCAATAATGCGATCCAAGTGCTGCCAGAGAAACACTGGATCAATGAGCATACCAATGGAAGCGAAGAAGAGCGTGGTAAAGACATCGCGGATCGATTCCACGTAATCGAGGGTTTGATCGGCATACTCCACCTCGGAGATCATCAGACCCGCAATAAAGGCACCAATCTCAATCGAAAGCCCCAAATACTGGGTCAGCAGGGCAATTCCCAAACAAAGGGCAACGACGCCTAAAAGGAAAAGCTCACGACTTTCTGTTTTCGCCAGTAGCCGTAGCAGAGGGGGCAGTAACCACATCCCAGCGGCGATCGCCCCCACGGCAATCAAAGCAATGGTCAATACGGCTTGGCCGAGGGCAAGTCCCAACTCCTCTGGGGGTTTGTTCAGGGCAGGTAAGACGGCAATCATCAAGCCCACCGCTAGATCCTGCACCACCAAGATGCCCAGCATAATTTGCCCTTGGATCGACTCCAGCTCATTGCGATCCATCAGGCTGCGCAGCACCACTGCCGTTGAAGAGAGGGAGAGGACAGCACCGAGGAAAATCCCCTGATTGGGGGAACCCACCCAGCCAACCCCAACGGAAATGAGCGTTGTCACTGCAATGGTCAGGAGAATTTGCAGGGCACTGCCCCCCAAGCTAACCCCTTGAACTTTGCGAATTTCACCGAGGGAGAAGCTCACCCCGAGAGCAAAGAGCAAAAAGGCCACCCCCAGTTGTGCCAAACCTTCCACTTGGGGTACTTCCTTGAGGAGTCCCAAGCCCGTTGGCCCCACCAACATACCCGCCAAAAGGTAGCCCAGCAGGATCGGTTGTCGCAGCAAAGCCGCTAACACACCCCCTACCGCCGCTGCCCCCAGTACCACACTGAGGTCAATGACAAGGCGAAAATCTTCGGTCATACATCCCTAATGCTAGGGCATCAAGGCCAGCATCTGAGATACAACGGTAAAACTCTCATTGTAGAGGAAGTCCTGTCCCCAGCGCTGAAGTTCCTGACTTAGGAGCACCTCAGCCGTGAGATCACTCAGGGGAGACACATGATAAGTACGGCACATCTGAGCACTGCCCCCGGCTTCCATGCGCATACAGCCACGGGTTTCTGAGCAAATGATTGTACAGCAATCGGCTTGGAGATTGGAGGAGGTGAGTTTGAGGTCAATCAAATCCCCCAGCACGAGGCCAGCATCACCCGTGGGAATGCCGGCTAATTCTGCCTTAATCAACCGTTGATCGGAGGCCACCAGTTCCACGTGATAGACATCATAGTCACCGCACTCGTGGCGGATCTGTCGCGGCTGCCACTGAAGCCGGGAGGCTAACCAGCCAAGGTACATTAAAGCTTGAGCGGGATTGCCCTTTTCGTAGTCAATGACCACCTGATCAATTTCCTTAATGGCCAAACGGCGTTCCGGCGGATCAAAGGCTTCGGCGGCCAGTTCTTGCCATGCCCCCAGACGGCGCCAGTTCAAATCCGCGAGGGGGAGGTTCTGTTCCAGCAAAGGCGCGATCGCCCGCAAGCCCCGCAGCGGATCGAGAAATTCACTGGAATCCACAATCACCCGGCTAAATTGGGGCGCCAGGGTTTGAAACAACTCAAAGTTATTGAACAAGTCCCCCTTCCACCACAGAAAGCGGGGGAGTTCACGAATAATCAAAGACTGCAACAGGGGTTCCACCCGCTGGAAGGCGCTATGGGTGCCCTTGAGGGTAATGTATTCACAGCAAACGAGGGAACTGCGCATCTTTTTGTTGATCGGGCAGTAGGCCGCCACCTGAGCAGTAATTCCCGTATCTTCGCCAAGGGTAGGACACAGGGCAATCACCCGACAGGGATTTTGACTGGCGATCGCGTCAGCAATGCCACTACCGCGCATATCCACCGCATAGCGATCGCTCCGAGGGGTTCCCTGAGCATATTCTGCCTGCAACGCCTGCCGTAGTTGGGGCGTGACTCGACCCGTCAAGGGCAAGTTGTGATTCTTTTCAGCAGCACGAATCGCCGACTGCATTCGGGGGCCAAGAATGCCATCAATGGGGCCTGTGTAGTAGCCCAAGGCCGCTAGCAATTGTTGGGTATCATCCGCCTCATAGACAACGAGGGTAAAGGTGGTTGCCCGCACTGCTGCTGGCGCCGTACCATCCCCGCCATGGCTGAGCCAAATTTGCCGCAAACTTTGCTCAATATCATCCAACGAGACATCCACGGGATCTTGGAGCGCTACGAGGGGAGTTGATTCAGTTGCCATACCTAGGTACCTATCTGTGAATGAAGTTCGGCCTTTATTCCCATCTCTTCCCATGATGGGCAAAGATCATAGTCGCCGCCACCGCCGACCATCGGCATTAATCATCGCTTCTGCGGCATCGGGATCCCATGTCCCCGCTTCATAGGTGGGAATTGTGTCTGGATCCGTAGGGGCATCCCAAGCACTAAGCACCGGCATCACCACCCGCCAAGCAGCTTCCACCTCATCCGCCCGTGTAAACAGCGTTTGATCCCCGAGCATGCAGTCCAGCAAGAGCCGCGCATAGGCATCCGCCGTTGCCATCCCAAAGGAGGAGCCGTAGCTAAAGTCCATTTCCACCGTGCGCGTGCGCAGATCTGCACCGGGCATCTTTGCCTCAAAGCGCAGGGCAATCCCCTCATTCGGCTGGATACGCATTGTGAGAATATTGGGGTTGGTTTGGCGGGCGGCCGACTGGAAAATCAGTAGGGGCACATCGCGAAACTGAATCGAGATTTCCGTCACTTTTTTCGCCAAGCGTTTACCGGTGCGCAAATAAAAGGGCACCCCCTGCCAGCGCCAGTTATCAATCACTAGTTTGAGTGCCACATAGGTGGGCGTAGTGGAGGTGGGACTCACCCCCGGCTCTTCGCGGTAGCCCACCACAGGCTTGCCCTTCATCCAGCCCGCTCGGTATTGGCCGCGCACAGCACAGGCATCGAGATTATCCAGATCCGCTAAACGGGTGGCTTGGAGCACCTTCACCTTTTCGTTGCGCAGACTATCGGCATCGAGGGCATTAGGGGGTTCCATGGCGGTCAAGGCCAATAACTGAAGGATGTGGTTTTGCACCATGTCCCGCAGGGCGCCTGAAGTTTCATAGTAGCCCGCGCGATCTTCGACCCCGACGGTTTCAGCAACAGTAATCTGCACATGATCCACGTACTGGCGGTTCCAGAGGGGTTCAAAAATGGCATTGGCAAAGCGAAACACCATCAGGTTTTGAACGGTTTCTTTGCCGAGGTAGTGGTCAATACGGTAAACCTGCTCCTCTTTGCACACCGACTGCACCACCTCATTGAGGGCTTGGGCAGAGGTGAGATCGCGGCCAAAGGGTTTTTCAATGACGAGACGGTGCTTTTGGGGATCACTCAATAGAGCGGCTGCCCCTAGTTGTTGAATCGCTTCAACGAAAAAGTTCGGTGAGACCGCAAGGTAAAAGACGCGATTGCCGCGAGTTTGGCGTTTTTCATCCAGCTCAGCCAGCAGTGTTTTCAGCTTGGTGTAGGCGGCGGGATCATCCATATTGCCAGAGCAGTAAAACAGGCCTTGGGCAAATTCCTGCCACAGGGGTTCCGCCTGAATGCCGCCACCAAATTCCTCGACCCCTTGGCGCAGATGCTCTCGAAAATAGTCATCACTCCAGTCGCGGCGCGCCACACCAACAATCGTGAGTTCCGGGGGCAGACGACGTTCCAGTTTCAGTTGATAAATGGCGGGAATGAGCTTGCGCTGGGTGAGATCTCCACTGGCGCCAAAAATCACCAGAATGAGTGGTTCTGGGGTGCGCTCTTGGCGTAATCCGACCCGCAGGGGATTTTCAAATAGGGTTACCATAGGTTACATCTGTGTCACGGTTGCGTTGGCAGGGGTTGGCTGAATAAAGGATTCCACAAGGGCAACGTTCTCAGGGCTGCCAATAATCAGCGGTGTGCGCATGTGCAGATGATCGGGCACGACATCAAGGAGGGGTTGGGTTCCCGTACTGGCTTTGCCACCGGCTTGTTCCACGAGGAAGGCGATCGGTGCCGCTTCGTAGAGTAGACGCAACTTACCCGCCGGATTTTTTTGGGTGCCCGGATAGAGAAAGACGCCCCCCTGCATGAGAATGCGGTGAATATCGCCGACAAGGGCACCACTGTAGCGGGCACTGTAGCCGGGCTGGCGATGGACATGGCGGACATAGTTACGGATGGATTCTTCCCATGCCCAGAAGTTGCCTTCGTTGACGCTATAGATGGGACCACTGGCGGGAATTTGCAGGTTCTCGATCGCCAGAATAAACTCGCCGAGGCTGGGGTCAAGGACAAAGACATGGGTACCCTTGCCCATCGAATAAACCAGCATCGTACTAGGGCCATAGAGAATGTAGCCAGCGGCAATTTGCTTGTGGCCATCTTGCAGGAGATCAGCAGCGGTGCCGTCTAGATCAGTGCCCTCCTGCTGGCGAATCGCAAAAATGGAGCCCACATTCAGGTTAATATCCACATTGGAGGAACCATCGAGGGGGTCGTAGAGGAGGGTATAGCGACCAATGGGGCAATTTTCTGGAATGTAGTAGGGCTTCTCCATTTCCTCGGAGGCGAGGCGACACACTAAGCCACTCTGCTTGAAGGCCGCAATAAAAACTTCATTGGCATAGACATCCATTTTTTTGACATCTTCGCCTTGGATATTCACACCTCCCGTAAAGCCCAGTACCCCTTCCATCAGACCCGCTCGACTCAAGCGGCGGGCAATGAGCTTGCCAGCAAGGGCAATGCGATTCATCAGGGCACTGAGGTCTTGGGCAGCGGCGTCAAAGCTTTGGAGTTGCTGGAGAACGTGGCGAGATAGGGTCAAACAATCGCGATCGAGGGCCTGTTCATGGGCTGCGTAGTCAGTCATTGCCCCTCCCTAGTGAGGATGCATCTAGCCCTGATCCTAAACCGTCTCTTTTCAGAAGTGGTGAGTCTTTAAGATCAACTAAAGATTCCAAGGAGCACTGCTAGTGGTGATCCGGTGCATGCCGGCAGCAGCAAACTCGGCAAAGGTTGCATTGGCAGTTTCGCTAAAGTCCACGACCCCCGGCACCACCACAGGGGACATACAATCCTCAAGGAGATAGACTCGTTGCGCGAGTTGGGGATCTCGCTGTTGAATTTCACTGAGCAGGTCGGCCACCGTCCAAGCAACACAGTGACTTTTGGCTTGACCGGCAATGATCAGGCGATCGCCCGCCAGCAGATGCTCAATCAAAGCCCGATTTACCGGTACTAAAGGACGCCCTTGGGGGTCATGGCTGACTTCTGGACGCAGCACCGAGTAATTTTCCGTCAGAGGATGGCTCCCCTTGAGTTCGATGCGGGTTTGCTGCTGTCGCGCCACGGTGTGAAAGAAACAGGCCTCCTCCACAGCAGACACCAGCGCATGACCAATTCCCCCCAGCATCGAGTGGTAAGGCCAAATCGTCAGCGGAAATTTACCTTTGGCGGCTAACTGGGCAACATAGTGCCGGACATAGGCCTGCAAACTCTCTTGATCAGTCATGCCGAGGGCGGTCAGCAGATGGGGATTGGGTTGCCAGCGCCCACGCTCAACATCCTCAACGGTAATCGTGGTTAGGGGGGGCGGCGGTTCCCCAGTAGCATCCAGCCAAAAGAGGGGATGGAAAATTTGACTGGCGGTGTGGGTATCGAGGGTAACGATAATCTCGCTAATGTGGGCAAGGTGGGTATAGATAAAGCGGCAGAGGCGTTGATTATCCGCAACGGCACCGTGGACAAATAGCTCAAACTCTGGCAGGCAAAACGTATTTTGGACATCAATGAGCAGGAGGATCATGCGCTGCGGATCGTTACTCGCCGGCGGAATCTCGTACTGCTGTGCCCATTGGCGAGCTTGCGCTGCTCGTTCTTGGTAGGGGACACGCCACACCTGAGGGACTTTCGCAGGATCAAAGAAGTCGGGAATCGGCAGTTCTGTTGTTGTGGCCATGGCTCGCTCCTAGAGGGACTAGGCTAGAAAATCGTATTCAAGAATACAAATGTTAATTTTTAATAAAACTATCACCGTATCAGAAATTCTACGGATGAGCAAGCATTGATAACTTCTATAAAATTTACGATTAGTCAAAGTTTAATCTTCCCTAGGAGAACCTAAATGTTGGTGCGCACGCTCAATAGTGTTTTAGAGCAACATATTGCCGGAGTCCCGGGCGTGTTAGCCGTGTTAATTGGCCGCATGACCGATGGGGCAACCATTGCCGAAATTAACTACAGTGGCACTCACCTTGAAAATGCCTCCCTGAGTTCTTTGGGAGCCTATGCCAGCGATTTGCTGCGGGCCAATAATCGCGTGTGTCAGGTGGTGGATCCCGCCTCGGAGGCAGACTATTTGCTAGCGGGTTCGGCAGAGGTGCGACTGGTGATCAAAGCCTTCAGCAAAACCCCCTACTTTGTCCTATTTCTCACCAAGGGTAGCACGAACCTGAAGTTGGTCTTTGAGCGCATTAAGGCAATTTTGGCAGATGGCAAACCACTGCTGCCCTCCGTGCAGGACAACACCACCTCCGTCGCTCAACTGCTGCTCAGCTATGCCCGTCGCTATGCCCCGGATCCCAACTTTGTGACGCTGCGGCTGTCATTGAAAACCGGCTTGCACCGCGAGCGGTTGGAAAAAGGCCAATTGGATGAGCGGGAAGTGCGCATTCTCTATAAGGGTGTGGCCGATATTTTGGGCGTGGAACGCCTCCCCGTTGCGCTTCCCTAATGTTGTTGAATCGTCCCTAATCAGAAACTCAAGAAAAGATTTGTACCCATGTTTGAGCATCTCCGCATCGATCGCCCCCGGAAGCTGGTGGCTTTTTTTAACGAACCAGTGATTTTCCACTGCCACCACTACAATCTATTTCTCCAGCAAACCATTGAAGATCCCGACTGGATTGATGGGGTCAGTATCTTGCAGACCTCAGCCCAAGAGATTTTCTATAGCTTGCTCGCCAATGCCTTTAATACGTTGGGAGTGCAAACGCCAGTGGAACGCCTTGCCACCGCTGCGCAAATTTTTAGCTTTTTGGGCTTTGGCCGACTCAACTTTGAGGTGACAGAACAAGGGGGTGAGGTGGAATTGACCCACTCCCACTATGCCGAGGGCTGGCTCGGGAAGTATGGTGAGCAGGTGAGCCGCACGAAACCCATTGATCACTTAGCCGTAGGTTATGTGGCCGCAGCCTTAGATGCTACCTTTGCAGTATTGGGCACCTATGTGGCTGAAGAAACCAGTTGTATGGCGGTGACGCGGCAGGATCACTGCATGATCCATGTGACCAAAGCACCAGTGCGCCGCTCTCTAACACCCAGTCCACAAATGGGCAAGCTCATTGATCAACCTGTCCCACTGCCGAAAGCAGAAACGAGTGTGGACTACGATGCGGTGAATGAAGCCCTCTGGGGACTGCCCCTCGAAGGGGATGTGAATGGCCAAATTCGGGCGTTTAATGTGCTGCTGACGCGGATGCCTGCCAACTACTACAACCGCATTCAGTACCGTTTCCTTGATGAGCTACAAAAGGTGGATCCGCAACTTTTAGAGGTGGGGCAGGCTTTGATTCGTGAATCGGGTCATGTTTGTGTCTTTTACACCTTTGGCAATATCATGGAATCTTTGGAGTGGGAAGCGGTGGTTGGCCCCATGTTGAAAACCGATACCGATTGGATTCACGGGGGGTATGCCGTTGCTAGTAGTTTGGGGTGGGGGCGTTGGCAAGCCCTAGAGGTGGTCAGGAATGAATCCTGTCGGGTGGCCATTGATGGCAACTACGAAACCAACTACTTCTTGGCTTCCTATCCCCATGCTGCCCAACCGGCCTGCTATTTTGCCCAAGGGGCGGTGCCTGCCATGATGAACATTGTCTATAACGGACGCATTCAACAGAAGCCCGTTTTGGATGAGGCCTTTTACAATCGTCTCTTTCAGCGGGGTGGCGTGTTCCAAGGGGCAGAGGTGAGGGCGCGGGAGAAGGGCGATTCCTGGTGTGAATTCTATGCCCAACGCCTATAGGTCAGTTCTAAAGGATGCCAATTCAACTTTCTAAACGGCGGGAATGTGGCGGTACATGGGTGGTTGATGTCGATCTGGGGCGATCGCCCACCAGCGAGGAACTCGCCACCCTTGCCCAACGCTATGGCGGTCGCTGTCGCCAGTTTCAACAGTTGGTGTGGTTAGATCTTCCTAGCGGTCGGATTACGGCTTCACTGCGGCTGTCGCGTCTGACGATTCGCTTGGGGGATAAGACCCTCGAAGCAGCGATTATTGCCGAGTTGCAGCAGCTTGTGGAGGGAAGCGTGCCGGCCTGTGCGGTGGATCTCTAGCGCTAGCTATGGCGGGTTGGCTTGGCACCTACGATTTCCTGATTGTTTCGATGACTTTGGGGGCGATGTTGGCCTTGTCGCTCTATTTGCCCCTGATGAGTGGTCAACTCTCCCTTGCGAGTCCAGCCTTTTATGCCATGGGGGGCTATATTGCTGCATTGCTCTCCACCCGTGTTTTTGCGGGGCTGAACCCCTATCCTGTCCCCTTGGTGCTGGGGGAAATGGTGTTGGCGGCTCTTGTCTGTGGTCTGGTGGGCTGGGGCTTGGGCGTGCCCGTGCTGCGGTTGCGGGGCATTTATTTTGCCATTGCGACGATCGCTTTTTCTGAGGTGCTGCGGGTGTTGGCACTCAATCTGGAGGTCACTGGGGGGGCGATCGGCATCTTTGGCATTCCCCAACCCTTTAGTACGCCCTTGGGCTATTTGTGGCTGACGCTGCCCTTGCTGATTATTGTGGCGATCGCCATCGGTCGTTTGGAACAGACCCGTGCGGGCAAGGCGATGCAGGCCATTCGTGCCGATGAATTGGTGGCACAGACCCTCGGCATTGATACCACTCGCTACAAGGTTTTGGGCTTTGTCTTGGGGGCGATTCTAGCGGGGGTGGCGGGAGTTTTGGCGGCTCATCTTTTGAATACTTGGAATCCCCGTCAGGGCACGTTTGATACGGGGGTGTTGGCACTGACGGCAGTGCTGGTGGGGGGCAATCGGACGTTTGTGGGGGCGATCGCTGGCGGTATGCTCTTTACAGCCTTACCCGAACTCCTGCGGGGACTTGCCGATCAACCCTATTTGCCAGTGGCAGTGGCCACTTTTTTCCGCGATGGGCGTCTGATGCTCTATGGGTTGCTGATTATCCTCGGCACGCGGTTCTTTCCCAAGGGGTTATGTCAGCTGTCGTTGCTCAGGGTGTTTTCTCGCACTCGCAGCAAAGCTTAAAGATAAGAAACAATAGCAAAAGAGAGAAAATTGAAATAATCCTCCTTTGGCTGCTGCATGTCTCATCCGCGTCGCCTCATTGAATCCCGTCTGCCCCTGCAACCCATCTCGGAGGCCTCGGCACGGGAAAAGTCCATTCGCCACGGCCACATTTCTACACTTCATATCTGGTGGGCACAGCGACCCTTGGTGGCCAGTCGGGCAGCGGTCTTTGCGACGTTGGTACCCGACGCCCTTGGACTGATTCAACCTCATCAAGGACAACTCCGCCTATGACGCCTCCCTTCACCACGGTTTCCCTAACCCTAACCAGTGACCTAACCCAACTGGAGGCTCTCTTGGCATGGTTCAATCAATATCGCCCCACGACGCTGCCCATCGAAGAGTGGTTGAAGTTGGAACTCGCCCTTGCCGAGGGGTTTACCAATGCTGTGCGCCATGCCCATCGCGATCGCGCCAGCGATACCCCCATTCGCATTGATCTCTCCCTTGCAGACACTGTGATTGAATTGCGCATCTGGGATCAAGGGGATCCCTTTGATCTAATGGCCAAACTGGCAACACTGTCCAGCCAAATTGCCCTCGATGCCGAAGGGGGACGCGGTCTACGCCTCTTGGCAACCATCATGGATGAATTGGACTATCAGCGCGTGGGCAATACGGGCAACTGTTTGATTCTGCGCAAAACCGTGAAGCCGACTCCCCAATAACCCTATTCCTTGTGGGGAAACAGACGGGCTGCCAATTCCTCGTAGGTGGCATCAAAGGGACAGCGATCGCCCATGGGACACTGGCGACAGTATTTGCCATCGCTATAGCGTTCAAGGTTTTGGCGGTTAAAAAAGTAGGGCTTGTGGCTAAAGGTACTGGCCACCCACTGCCACGAGAGGTTATTACTCGCCGGATCGCCATCGAGGAGATGCTGCAAAAACCAAGCAGCTCCCGCCTGCCAGCGCACCCGACACCAATGCACCACATAGGCCGCCAACCATAGCCGCGCATGGTTATGCAAGTAGCCCGTTCGTTGTAGGTCGTCACTAAAGGCATCCATACAGGCCAGCCCTGTTTCTGCTGCGATGAGGGCGGGGGGTAAGTCGGCTTGATAATCGGTTGCTTGCCAACCCGTTTTATAGGGTTCGATGTCCTGCCACAGGCGATCGCCCCAACGGGCATAGAGGCGCTGCCAATAGTCTCGCCACGCCAGTTGTTGGAGTAGGGCTTCCGCTTGATGGGGGTGAGACACTACTTCGTACAGGCGATCGCGCACCGCCGCCAAACTGATCACCCCGTGGCGCAAATAGGCCGAAAGCCCTGTTACCGCACCCGTCAAAAAGTTGCGACTCTTGCCATACCGTACAGGCTGTATCTTGGCCAGACGCTCTTGGGCTGCGGCTAAGCCACCACGGGTTTCACTGACAGCGTCATCCTCCCCCACCACATCGGCAAAGACTTGGCGCAGATAGGGCACATAGGCATCACGAGTTCCCGCCATTCGCTCCACAGCAGCAGCAGCGAGCAGGTCTTGAGCAGAATCGGTCATCGGTCTAAGGGCTTAGCAAACGTTGCAGGCGATCGCGATTATCCAAGTGTCCCACAAGGCGGCGCACTGGCTGGGGATAGACCCGCACCAATGTTGGCGTGGCTTGGACTTGATCCTCCTCCGCCAGATCGGGTTGCTTAGTGACATCCACCACTTTGAGCGTATAGGGCACCTTGAGGGAGCGACTCAGCAAATCATGGAGGTTTTTGAGGGCAACCTCAGCGGCGTGGGTTTCTCCACGCACATAGAGGCGAAAGACATAGCGATCGGGCTCCGAAGGACGTGGCACAAAACTGCTCAGGGGGGTGGCTTCCTGCAAATCATAGATCAGTTGGTGATGCTCCCACAGTTGGGGAAAGCTGCTGCGGTAGGCCTCTAGGGCTTGGACATCACAGGGATGCTGCGGATCCTGTACCAACTGCCACGGCAAGGTGGGCTGATGCGCAGGGGCAAAGAGGGCATTCAGTAGGGGACGATGGGGCCATGCCAAGGGATAGACCTCCGCCGCCACTCGCAGGCATTGCTGCTCCTCATCAAACCAGTAATCCACCGCTGCTGTGTAGCAGGGGGATAGGAAAAGGGGCGGCTCTTCCAAATCCAACAGTTGTTGCAGGGCTTGACAGAGCGATCGGTGCCACTGTCCCTGCTTGGAGGGGTCACGGCAAAAGACCACATCCTCCCCCGGTGTAAAGAGCGCCAACCCCTTGTATAAGACAGGCTTGAGGCCAACCATTGCCCTAGACACGACCCCGTAGAATTTGCGCCATTTCGTTGGGTTTGGGGGAGTTTTCGATGGCGGTTTCCTCGTCAATGCGCCCCGCCTCATAGAGTTCGTAGAGGCATTGGTTCATCGTGCACATGCCGTCGTAGGTACACTGCGGAATAATCGCCTCAATTTCCTCCACATCACCCCGCAAAATGTAGTCCTTGATGGCATCGGTGTTGATCATGATCTCGTGAATGGCCGCCCGCTTACCATCCGTCGTGCGCACAAGGGCTTGGGCAATGACCGCCACCAGCGATTCTGCGACCTGCATCCGCATCGGCCCCTGTTCATCGGGGTTGTAGAGGTTGAGGATCCGCTCAATCGTTTTCACGGCACTGTTGGTATGCAACGTACCAAAAACCAAGTGACCCGTTTGCGCTGCTTTTAGGGCTGTATTCACTGTCTCGCGATCGCGCATCTCCCCGATCAGAATAATATCGGGGTCTTCCCGCAACGACGCCTTCAGGGCATTGTCAAACTTCAGCGTATGGATACCCACTTCCCGCTGCCGGATCAGGGCACGGCGACTTTGGTGGACAAACTCAATCGGGTCTTCAATGGAGATAATGTGCTTCGGCATTTCGGTGTTGATATAGTCCACCATTGCCGCAAGGGTGGTGGATTTCCCGGAACCCGTTGGCCCTGTCACCAGAATCAGACCCTTGTGGTAGTGGCAGAGATCCTTGAAGACCGGTGGTAAATTCAACTGCTCTAGGGTCAGAATCTTCACGGGAATCAAGCGCAGCACCATGGCGGGGCCTTTTAAGGCGACAAAGATGTTGATCCGCACACGGCATAGCCCTTCGTACTGATAGGCACCATCGTATTCAAGGTGGGTGCGAAACTGCTCAATTTGTTGGGGGGTCAGCAGTTCATTCAGCCAGTAGTTAAAAGTTTCCTCATCAGTAACGGGATAGTTGGTAATCTCTAAACGTCCGCGATCGCGAAAGCGCGGCGCTTCGCCAACCCCAACATGAATATCGGAATAGCCGTGCTCAAAGGCCTCCCGCACCAGTTGTTCCATCGTGGGGCCAGAGATTCGCGCGGCCGGTGTCGGCATTGGTTGGGTCGGTACCCCCTGTTGGGGCATTCCCGGCTGCGGCGGCATTGGTCGTGGGGGCATCCCCGGTTGCGGTGGCATGGGTCGAGGCGGCATGCCGGGCTGTGGGGGCATCCCTTGGGGAGGTGGTGGGGGGGCAGCAGGACGGGGAGGCGCCATTCCCGGTTGGGGAGGCATCGGTGGAACACCCCCACCCATTGGCGGCCGCGGCGGCGGCATCGGGGGTGAATTGGGAACACGCGGCGGTGGCGGAGGAGGACTTTGGGGATTCGTCATAGAGAGACTCGTGAGAGGGCTAGGAATGGATCAGGTATTTTCAGTGTGCCACCGTTCTTGGCAAACGATAGCAGTCGTTAGCGTTATGTTAAAACTTGGCGGCAGAGGAACACCCACAGCGGTAACACCACCACAAAGCTGAGGGTACTCAGGGCGATTACTGCCGGTGGAAGTTCGGTATTCAGTTCGTATTCTTCTGCCAAAATTAAGGCCGCAAAGGCGGTGGGCGTACCCGTCATAATCGCGATCGCCAGCAACGTATCGCCCCGTAGGCCCAAACCATAGGCGATCGCCATCATCGTCAATGGCAGCAACAGCGTTTTCACCAACATAGGCAGCACCCCCATGCGAAAGCTCTGCCAGCCGGGGAGCCGACTGAGGCGAATGCCGGTGAGGACAAAGGCAAAGGGAATCACTAGGTGAATATCTATCTCACACAAGCTCTCAATCGCGTCGGGAAAAGAAAGATCATGGGTTGCAAAGCCCGCCATTGATGCCCAAAGGGTCGGCACGGTTGGAATCACCGCCAAGGCTCGCCACCAAGGTTGATCATTGCCCTTACCGTAGTACTGACCAAGGAATGAACCCAAGCCGTAGGTACCGAGGGCATTTTGGGTAATGGCATAGAAGGCCGCCCAGGGCAATGCCGTGGCACTCAGAAGAGGAATCGCGACCCCCAAGCCAACAAAGCCCGTGTTGCCGAGAATGCTGGCAATCAGATAGCTCCCCTGAAAGCGGCGACTTTCTCCTTCGGGAACTGTACTCGTCAGGAAGGGGGGGGTGTATTGCAGCCATTGCGGTTGAAAGTAGCGTTTCTGCCAATGGTAGAGGCCTTGGGCAAGGGTATAGCCGACAATGAGCGCCACAAAGGCCAGCACCGGTGCCAACCAAATTAACCCCGCGAAGTTGGTCTGCCGCACCAAGGCAAAAATTTGAATGGGCACCCCGACCCAATAGAGGCCGCGTCCCAACCATTGGGGAATCACTGCCGGCAACCAACGGCCACAGATGAACCCCAGACTTGTCCAAATGACTAAGGGGCTAGCTGCGCTGAGTGCATCCGCCATCGCGATCGCCCGTTAACGGTTCTCCAAACAATATACTGTGGACATTCCTAAAGGAGTTTACCGATGGTATTACAAAAGGGGTCAGCCCTGAGTTTTGTCATCCTACTGGGGGTAGTCTCCCTTTGTGCCGATGCCACCTACGAAGGCGCACGCAGTCTCACGGGGGTCTATTTAGGAGTATTGGGGGCCAGTGGTACCGTTGTCGGCCTCGTGGCGGGCTTGGGGGAATTCATTGGCTATGGTCTGCGCCTTGTGATTGGCTATGTGAGCGATCGCACCCGTGCCTATTGGCGCATTACCACCTTGGGTTACGCCATCAATACCTTGGCTGTGCCCCTCATGGCCTTGGCCCATCGTTGGGAAGTCCTAGCGGGATTCATGATTGCTGAGCGCACGGGCAAAGCGATTCGTACACCCCCCCGCGATGTTTTGCTCTCCTACGGTGCTAGCCAAGTGGGTCGTGGCTTTGGCTTTGGTCTCCATGAGGCGATGGATCAAATTGGTGCCGTTGTTGGGCCGCTGATGGTGGCTGGCGTCTTTGCCCTCACTCAGCACTATCAATGGAGTTTTGCCGTCCTCGCCATCCCTGCCCTGATCGGACTGGTCGTTTTGTTGGTGACGCAGCGGCGGTACCCAGAGCCACGGGACTTTGAAACAGTGGTTCAGGATCTGGATACCAAAAGACTACCAACGCTGTTTTGGATTTACCTCTTAGCGGTGGCCTTTCTGGGCGCTGGCTATGTGGATTTCCCCTTGATTGCCTTTCATTTACAGCAGGGGGATAGTCTGCAAACGAGTCAAATTCCGCTGCTCTATGCCTTGGCAATGGGGGTTGATGCGGTGGCCGCCCTGCTCTTTGGGTACTTACTGGATCGCATTGGCATTATGGCCTTGATCCTTGCGGTTGTGCTGTCGGTGGGCTTTGCCCCCTTGGTTTTCCTCAGTTCTGCGGTGATTTGGGGCATGGTGCTGTGGGGCATTGGCATGGGTGCCCAAGAATCCATTGTGCGGGCGATCGTCGCCAACCTCGTCCCCCCAGAACGGCGGGGGTCGGCCTACGGCATCTTCAGCACGGGCTATGGCTTAGCGTGGTTTCTAGGAAGTTTGCTCATGGGCGTGCTCTACGATCGCTCCTTGGGGCTGTTGGTCTTGGTGTCGGTGGTGCTGCAACTGCTGGGGCTGCCACTGCTATTGTGGATTAGGCAAGGGGCGAGGCATCGTGCTTAGGGGCTGCTTCTTCGGCGAGTGCCTGCAAGCGGTAGAGATGGGCATATACCCCATTGCGAGCCAAGAGTTCACTGTGGGTTCCCTGCTCCACCAGTTGTCCCCGTTTGAGCACAAAAATGCGATCCACATGGCGGATTGTGGCAAGGCGGTGGGCAATAATAATGGCGGTTCGATTCACCAAGAGGCGGTTTAAGGCCTCCTGAATCATCACCTCTGTGCCCACATCTAAATTGGCGGTTGCCTCATCAAGGACAAGGATTTCTGGATTGCGAATCGCCACCCGCGCAAAGGCCAAAAGTTGTCGCTGCCCCGCCGAGAGGTTCGTGCCCCGTTGCCGTAGGGGAGTGTCATAGCCTTGGGGCAACTGCTCAATAAAGTCAGCAATGTTCATTTCGGCGGCCACCCGCTGAATGTCGGCAAGGGTGTAATTGTCGCCAAGGGCAATGTTGCTTTTCACATCCCCCGAAAAGAGAAAGCTATCCTGCAAAATCACGCCAATGTGCTGCCGCAGTTCTGCTTGGGTAAAGTCGCGGACATTGCGACCACTAACGAGCACTTCACCGCGCGTTGGATCATAGAGGCGACAGAGCAAGCGAATAATCGAACTTTTGCCTGCACCGGTGGGGCCAACAATCGCCACCTTCTCGCCCGCATGGATCTGAAAGGAAAGTTGCTTGAGGACATAGTCATCGTCTTTGTAGGCCAGCCAGACATCGCGAAACTCAACGGCAGCGGCTGTATTTTCTGCCTTGGGTAAACGCAAAAAGGTGCGATCGGGATCCTGAATTTCAATGGGTTCTGAGAGCAGATCATGGATGCGCTCAATGGCGGTTAAACCCGCTTGCACCGTGGTAAATTTCTCCGCCAACTGCCGCAATGGATCAAAGACGCGCTGCGAAAAGAGGATAAACGTGGCCAAGGTGCCAAAGTCAATCGTGCGCTGCTCCACCAAGGCACCGCCGAGCCAGAGAACCCCCGCGATCGCCACAAAGGCAATCCACTCCAACGTTGCTGATACTGCGGAATCGTAGAAAATCGTCCGATCCACCTCTTTGATGTAGCGTTGATTGCGCCGCCGAAACAGTTGGCTATTAAAGGCCTCACGGCGAAACAATTGCACCACCGTAATGCCAACGATGTTTTCCTGCAGATCGGCATTCAGTAGCGACAGCTCCTCGCGGGATTTGTAGTTGGCCACGCGGTAGCGATGTTGAAAATAGATAATCAGAGCGGTGATCGGCAGTACCAAGGCTAGCAGCAGCGTTGCCAGCAGGCGGTCAATGAAAAACATCGTCAGGATGACCACCAGCATTGAGAAGACATCGCTGAGAACCCCCACGGCGCCAGTGGCAAACACATCCCCCAGAGCATCCACATCACTGGTCAAGCGAGTAATCAGCTTACCGACGGGAGTGCGGTCAAAAAAGCGCGACGATAAGCGGAGCACGTGGTCAAATAAATCATGGCGAATATCGGCAGTAATGTTTTGGCCAATTTTTTGAATCCAGTACCCCTGCACTGCCTGCACCCCAAAACGCAGCACCACGGTAATCAGCAGTGCAATGCTCAGGAGATCAATCCCTTGGGTTAGGGTCAAGGCTTTCAAAAAGCTATAGGTACTCTCTTCTCCCTTGAGGAAGGCGATCGCCTGACCAATGATGATTGGTTGCAATGCTGCTGCTGCCGCCAAGGGAATCAAAAGCAAGCCACTTCCCACCAGTCCCCAGCGATAGGGCTTGAGGTAAGGAATCAGTCGTTGCAAAAGTTGCCAATCCGTGGAGCGTGTTGCCGCTGTCATGCCCTGCTGAAACTTGTGAACATCTTTTTCCCAGTCTAGTGGGTGCTTGTAATTGTTTGTAACAATTTACACCCTTTAGGGAGTTGTCATTTAGCCATCCCTTAGCTAAACTAAGAGTAGTTCGGGCTATTCAATCCCCCGCATAGCCCCACTGAAATCCCCGAAAAGGTAAGTTACACCGAAAGGGTAACGCACAAATCAAGGATCCTATAGCCGCCGCTTCAGAAAATGGTATGGACGTCCTTGATGCCGAAGGGATTTTTTCCAAGCTTCTCAACAGCTCTAAGCCTAGGGTATAGATTAGCCTACCCTTTGATTAGGTAGGATAGTGGAGCGATCGCCCCCAACTGCCTCTCACTCTCTTGAAATCGCAGTAGGCTAGAACTAGCGGCACCCCGTTCCATTCCATTCATTGGTTTATGAGTGATTCCCGTTTGCTCGATATTGCGCGGCAGGGCGACCCCCGTGCTATTGGTACGCTGTTGAATGCTGTCCTCCTGCCAAAGCGGGTCAAGGCTACTGTGGTGCGTCAGGCCGAGGAGCTAATGATTACGCTGCATTCAGAAAAAATGCTCAATCAAGGGGCAGCCGTCACCCTGATCCGCACCGCCTTAGAAAAATTGCACTTGCCGGAGATTCAACGGGTTTTCATTGAGTCACGGGTGTTGGGCGTTCCCCTGTGGGAAAGCCATTTTGCATTACAAGTCATGCCTGCCGTTCAACCCCCGCCGCCAGCGATCGCAGATCCATGGGCCACGGAAACTGCACCCCCTGAACCAACGCTGCTGGATTTGATGTCCGCTTTTATGACCTCCGAGGCACCTGCCACATCTGACAGTCAGGATGCCGTGGCGCGATCGCCCCAAGAGAAGGAACAACCCAGTCCAGTAGAGAGCACACCTGAATATGGCGATGTAGCGCCTCCCCTAGAGCAAGTCGCTGAGGATGGGACAGGGGCAGAACCCATCAGTGAGCCGCAAGGGAGTTTCCTAGATGAAATTCCAGATATTGACCCTGACGAGGACATCAGTTTGGCAGATTTAGCGGCTGCCTTTGACCCCAACCCACCCTCCCCAGAACCCAATATTGACTGGGAAGAATCGCCCCCCCGCCAAGAAGAACCCATTGAATCCGACACCCTGGATGGGTTTTCAGAAGAATTACCAGTGCTCGCAGTCACTGCTGAACCACCCGCAGAAGCCCCTGAGTCCGTAGAAGAGAGCATTACACCACCAGAAGCCCAAGCAAGTGTTGCTGAGATACCCGAACTCTCTGAAGCCACCCTAGAGCAACCGACCCTTGAGGCATACGACTTCCCTGAACCGACGACTGAGGACACTGCCGCCCTAGAAGCCCTAGAGGCTGAGATTAGCCCACCAACCGCGATACCCCCCGAGATGACCACTGAAGCTGAATCCTCGCCTGAGGGAGCGATCGCCCCAGACGCTGCCCCTGTGGTTGAGGATCCTTGGGTCGTCTCAGACACGTTGCCCACTGCCCCCCCAGCCCCTTCAGAATCTGCTGCCTTTCCTCAAGACCAAGAACCCGCCAACTATCCGCCCCTACGGGATCCTTGGTTAGAGGCCGAGCCTACACCGCAAGTGAAGGCAGACAAGACGCCTCCCCCTGAAACCACCACAGAACCCCCACAGACCCCCTCTGAATCCGAGATTTACACCACTCCAACCATTGAAAAAGTGCCCCGCGATGATCAGGCAAAGGTGGCAGGTATCGCTGGCATGGTGATGGGGCTAGGCTTTTGTGCCACGGGATTAGGAACGATTATTGGTCTGCCGATGGTCGTGGGCAGTATGTGGATGCTTGGGGATGAGGAAGTATGGAGTGGTGAGTGTCCCCATTGTCATCAGCCACTAAAAATTCCGGTGGGTAAGCTGTGGCGCTTTAGTTGTGAGAAGTGTCAGGGATTGATTGAAGTCAAACATGGCCGCTTCTACGCACGCCAAGCCCCCCCGACGTCTAACCCAAATCTAAATTGATCTGACCCCGTTGACGACGGGCTTCAAGGGCTTGGGCAATGAGATCCAATAGCCCCGGTGCCTCTTCCTGAATCGTCAGCAGCAGACGTTCGCCCATGGCCAAATCTGTATCTAGAGCGGGCGGTTCTTCTTGAACCAACTGCCGCAGCCGAGGTACTGTATTGTCAACGATTTCCACGAGTGCCCCCAAGCAGCGAAAAAACTGCCGTTCGGTGAGGGTGCTATCCTCAATGGGGAATTCAATCATGGCACGCACTTCACCCGCGTTGGGGTCGTACTCCCACTGCAACATTTTTGTCTGCCACGAAATGCACAGTAGGGTTTGCAAAATGGCATCACGAAAGCGGTGGGTTTTAATCCCCGGCAAGAGATTGGGGGCATAGAGCTTAAAAAACTCGCCCCCCTCGTCTAACTCAATGACGACGATAAATCGCTCAAGGTGATCGCCGTTGACGCCCGTAATAATTTGGTGGTTGGGGGCATTCAACCGATAGTTCAGTTGGTGCCGTTGGAGATATTGGGCAATTTGGCTGAGGGCGATCGCCATGCCGGCGCCATCCTATACCGTTGCCAAAGGCCGATGACTAATTGTCGTTCCCAAAAGCTCTAAAAATGCCGCTAACCACTGCGGATGAGCCGGCCAAGCCGGGGCTGTGACCAGATTGCCATCCACCACGACTGCATCCACCGCCACACTGGTAAAGTTGCCGCCCGCACTCACGACCTCAGGACCACAGGCCGGATAGGCCGTACAGGTTTTACCAGCCAAGACACCCGCTGCCGCCAGCAGTTGGAGACCGTGACAAATCGCTGCAATCGGTTTTTGGCTCTCGCCGAAGTGCTTCGTGATTTCCAGTACCCGTGGATTAAGGCGCAAATACTCTGGGGCACGTCCCCCCGGTACCACCAAGGCATCATAGGTACTGGGGTCAATTTCCGCAAAAGTGGCATTGAGCGTAAAATTGTGCCCCCGTTTTTCACTGTAGGTTTGATCCCCCTCAAAATCGTGGACGGCGGTGCGAACGCTATCGCCAGCAACTTTATCGGGACAGACCGCATGCACTGTGTGACCCACCATTTGCAAGGCTTGGAAGGGCACCATCACCTCGTAGTCTTCAACATAGTCACCCACGAGCATCAGAATGCGTTTGCCACTCATGATTCTCTGCCTCTGAAATTGACCTGTTTTGATCCTGACACAATCCTGTCCCCTCCAAAAGTTACGCTTAAAAAGCGGATAGTCAGGTAGAGTCTCATGGTAGAAAGCAAGACTGCTGCCGGGGTTTACTTTGTGGGTGCTGGCCCTGGTGATCCAGAATTACTCACCCTCAAGGGGCAACGGCTCATTCAAGAGGCCGATGTGATTCTCTATGCCGATTCCTTGGTGCCGACGGGGATTTTGCAGTTTGCGCCGCCGAGTGCCACCTGTATTCCCACAGCCGCAATGACCCTCGAAGAGATCATTCCGCTCATGGTTGAAGCAGTACAGGCGGGTCAAAAAGTGGTGCGGTTGCAATCGGGAGATCCCAGCCTCTACAGCGCCATTCACGAGCAGATTGCCCGCCTCGCGGCAGCAGGCATTACCGTTGAAGTTGTCCCCGGCATTAGTGCCTATCAATTGGCCGCTGCCCGCCTCAATGCTGAACTCACCCTACCCGAATTGGTACAGACAATTATCCTCACCCGTGCCAGTGGCCGTACACGAGTGCCACCAACAGAAGAATTGGCCAGTCTAGCCGCCCATAAAGCCAGCCTCTGCCTCTATCTCAGTGCGAATTGTGTCCACCGTGCTCAGCGAGACCTGCTTCAGCACTACCCGCCCGAAACCCCAGTTGCTGTGGGCTACCGCCTAGGATGGCCCGATGAGCAGTTGTGGCTGGTTCCCTTGACTGAAATGGCATCATTTAGTCAGCAGCAGCGCTTGACGCGCACCACCCTTTACCTGATCAGTCCAGCACTAGCAGTACAACATCAAGGCCATGGCTCATTGCGCTCCTGCCTCTATAGCCCAGAACATCACCATCTGTTTCGCCCCCATTAACCTGCTTATAATTGGGATACCTTGTGGGCAAAGGCTGTGGACAACTGGCTAAGCAAAGCACTGATCTTTTTGATTCGCGCTTATCAGCGTTGGATTTCGCCCTTATTTTTGCCCACCTGTCGTTATACGCCCACTTGTTCTGCCTATGCGGTTGAGGCGATCGCCCGATTTGGGGCAGTCAAGGGCACCTATTTGGCCATTCGTCGTATTTTGCGCTGCCACCCCTTTGCTGCCGGTGGCTATGACCCTGTACCCGATCCCCACAACGACTCTGTACCCCCCACTCCCCCGTGTTAATCTCTGGGAGACCCTATAGACCCTCTACCAAAATTCGCCGCAGTGCTCCGCCTATACTGCAAAGTGGTTAGGTGGAGGTGTAGGCCGTAGGCCGTGCGAAGCGGTGATAGGCGACCAGAGGGAGCAGTCACTCAATCTCAGATTGTTGCTGGATAGATTGAGCTAGCACCGAAAATCGGGCGCGACTAATAGCTATAATCCACTCATGCTCACCCTGACGTACGAGTACAGGCTAAAACTAACCCAGCAGCAGGCCAAGCAGATCGACGACGATCTAGGGTGTGTCATCAGTTAAGCCAGATAACAGCGGCAGCGAGATATATCGCACCTAAAAAGTTTCGCGCTGTCTTATCGTAACGTGTGGCAATCCCTCGATACTGCTTGAGCTTGGCAAAAAAATTCTCAATCAAGTGCCGAGCTTTGTACAGTTCTTTGTCATAACCACGACGCTGTTTACGACAAGACTTGGGCGGAATGACAGCCTCGCACCCTTTCTCCGCTAGCCCTCTTAGCACCCGCTCATCTGCATCATAAGCTTTGTCCGCCAGTAATGCTTGTCCTTCTTGAACAAGCTCCAGCAGCACATCTGCTCCCGCTAACTCGTGGACTTGGTCTCCACTCAGATAAAACCCCGTCGGATGACCTAAGGCATCACACAGCGCATGAATCTTTGTACTCAACCCACCTTTACTGCGCCCAATCGCTTGGTCTACAAGGCAGCCGTCTTCTTGTTTTTGTGGGCAACTCCAGCACTGTGCTGATGCGCCCGTACGAGGGTGGCATCAATCATGGCGTATTCATTATCCGCATCTTCAGCTAAAACGTTGAAGACCCGCTCCCAAACCCCTGTTTTTGAGCATCGAGTATGGCGGGTATGGATGACTCGGAAGTCGCCAAAGCGTTCTGGTAAAGCTGGCCACGGGATGCCCGCACGATAGCGATACAACACGGCGTCGACAAACAGTCGATTATCTTTAGCAGTACTGCCCACATGCTCCTCACATCCTGGCAACAAGTCTTTGATTCTTTCCCATTGGTCATCTCGCAGGGCGTACCGATGCATGATGGACTCCTGATGAATGCTGACCTCATGTTACCTCAGCAAAACACTGCCCCGATGGTCAATCTATCCGATGACACGCCCTAGACTAAGCTAAATCCAAATGAGCCTGAATTTCTGTTTTAAGCCGATTGAGGATATGGCGCTGATCTAGTTGACTGAGGATTTGCTGGACAACGGTTTTAGGCCCCGCAGCACCCCAGCCTGCACCGTTGGCAAAATAGGTTTTGGCCACTTGCCCCATCGTATAGGAGGAAACGCCAGCAATCCCCGCTTGGGTCATGGCGACTGAGAGGTAAGGGCCAAGGGCAATGCCACCACTCATGGGCGTAGCTAATCCCAACAGTCCCTTGAGGGAACTCAGTCCCAAATTGACGGCAAATTCCCCTAAACTAATGCTGCCCATGGCAATGGCAATGGTTTGGAGCAGTTCCTTGGCGCCTGCTTCTGTGAGTTCAATGTCGTAGAGGCGCGAGAGCAGTTGAATTGTCGTCAAGTCAATGACAGCACTGCTGACCATATCGAGCACGGTGACGGGGTTGAGGGCGATCGCCAGCGCCTTGGTCACTGCCCCTTTCCAAATCAGTTGGTTGGCCTCCTGATCCCGCAGTTCCAGCTTGTAGCGGGCTAACTCTTCACTCACTTTATTGGCAAAGAGCATTGAATTGAGGGCAATCAGGGCTTTGCCTTCGCGCTCTAGCACCTCCAAGATTTTCCGTTTGAGGGGTTCCACTTGGGGGGCACCGACGGTCATTTTTACCTGTACTCGTCCTTGGCGATCGCGACTCACTTGGGGGACAAGGGGCGCTGCCGCTACCATGACAATTTCTTCAGGGGAGAGGAGTTCTTTGACGCGCTCATCACGGATTTTGGCATAGATGGCCTCGCGATCTGCCTCTGGATACTGATCCACTTTGTTGAAGACCAAAATCATGGGCTTCCCTGCCTGCCGTAACTCACTGAGGGCTTGGTATTCAAGACGGGTCAAGTCGCCAGCAATGACAAAGAGAATCAAATCCGCTTGGGCTGCTACTTCCCGTGCCAGTTGCTCCCGCGCGGCGCCATTAACTTCGTCCAACCCCGGTGTATCAATGAGGCGGATGGGATTGCCACGCTGCGCTTCCGAAATTTGCCAGAGGGCACTGGCTTCCTCTTGAGTCACGCCATGAATGGGTCCAGTGGCAAAGTAGGGTTCCCCTAGCAGCGCATTGAGCAGGGAGGACTTTCCCCGCCCCACCATGCCAAAGACGGCAATTTGCACGACACCATAGTGGAGCTTGTCGAGCATTTCTTCGAGGTCAGCGATCGCGCGGGCGAGGGAGGCTTTTTCGCTGCCAGTGGCTTTGCACTCGAACAGTAATTTTTCAAGGGCACTCTTGGCCGCTTCGTAGCTACGGGCGCTTTGGTAGTCCTCAAGGTCATCAATCGTGCCTTGAAGTTCCTTTAGAAGGGCATTCGCTGGCGATCGCTCTGTCACAGATGCAACACTGACGTTACAAAGATTTGCTTTTTATTGTAAGGGCAATAACGGGACTGGTGCGATTTGAACGCACGGCCTAGCGCTTAGGAGGCGCTCGCTCTATCCGACTGAGCTACAGCCCCAAAGAGATACCTTCTATCCTAGCGAGTTTCGATCGCCCCTAGGCTGCTGTAGCCGCCGTTGCCCCGTGGGCTAGGGCATCAATCTCCTGAAACAAGCGCTCTAGGGGAGCATTGGGTTCTAAAAACGAGAAGAGATGCTTGTAGCGCAGCTTGCCTTCCTGATCAATGAGAAACTGCGCCGGTAGCGGTGCTCCCAAGGCTTGACCCGTGCGGTATTTGCGAAAGACTTGGCAACTGGGGTCATAGAGCAAGGGCATCTTTAAGTCCATATCCGCCTTGACCTTTTCACTTTGCTGGGCATCGGTACTGGTGACCACAAGAACCGCCACTCCCTTGCTTTGAAAGGTTTCATAGTTTTCATTCAAGGCCTTGAGATAGGGATAGCAGAGGGGGCAGTATTGGTGCTCGGTGAAGATACGGGTAAACACCAGCAGGAGTGGCTGCTCTTTCCACACGTTTGAAAGGCGCACGGGCGAACTCAACCCTACGCCGGGTAACTCCACATCTGGAACCAGCGCACCCCGCTTCAGTTGATTTTGGGGCGGCAGTGGCCACGCATTTTGCCAGAACCGCTCATTAAAGAGGCCACTGAAGTTAGTGGAGGTGAGGAACGGTAATTGAACAGCCATGGCTCCCTCGCTGGTGGCTCAACAGTTGCCTAGCGATCGACAGATCCCATAATCACATCGATACTGCCAAGGATAGCAACAATATCCGCCACTTTCATCCCCTTCAGCAACTGGGGCAGCACTTGCAGGTTATTGAAATCCGGTGGACGAATCTTCCAGCGCCAAGGGAAGACATTATCATCGCCAATCAGGTAAATCCCTAGCTCCCCTTTCCCCGATTCGACCCGCACATAGTGCTCGCCTTTGGGAATTTTGAAGGTGGGAGCCAGCTTCTTGCCAATGTACTGATAGTCAAAGCCATTCCACTCTGACTTGGCACCCTCGAGCATCCGCTTGGCTTCGAGGTTTTCGTAAGGGCCACCGGGCAGACCATCCAAGGCTTGGCGAATGATCTTCACCGATTCGCGCATTTCCTGAATACGGACAATGTAGCGGGCAAGGCAATCGCCTTCGGTGGCCACAGGTACATCCCAGTCAAAGTCGTCATAGCACTCGTAGTGATCCACCTTGCGCAGATCCCACTTCACGCCGGAGGCGCGGAGCATCGGCCCCGATAGCCCCCAGTTGATGGCATCCTCACGGCTAATTTTGCCCACCCCCTGTAAGCGCCGCACAAAGATGGGGTTGTTGGTGATCAGGCGCTCATACTCATCCACTTTGGGCAGGAAGTAATCGCAAAAATCACGACACTTGGTTACCCAGCCATAGGTGAGGTCAGCGGCCACTCCCCCCATGCGGAAGTAGTTGTTGTTGATGAAGCGCATGCCTGTGGCGGCTTCAAAGAGATCGTAGATGTATTCCCGCTCGCGGAAGATGTAGAAAAAGGGCGTCTGGGCACCGACATCCGCCAAGAAGGGGCCTAACCACAGCAGGTGATTGGCAATACGGTTCAGCTCCAGCATGATCACGCGGATATAGCTGGCACGCTTGGGCACGGGAATACCGGCTAATTTTTCGGGAGCGTTGACGGTGACCGCTTCGTTAAACATCCCTGCGGCGTAGTCCCAACGGCTCACGTAGGGGATAAACATAATGTTGGTGCGGTTCTCGGCAATTTTCTCCATGCCGCGATGGAGGTAGCCAATGACCGGCTCGCAGTCAATCACATCTTCGCCATCAAGGGTCACCATTAACCGCAAAACCCCGTGCATTGAGGGATGGTGCGGCCCCATGTTGATGACCATGGGTTCTGTGCGAGTCTCTATCGTGGGCATAGATGGCAGTTCCGCTAGAGGGTTGGACGCTTACTTTACAGCCCTTTTCTAAAATCTGGGATACATGAAGGGAGGGCAATTTACTCCCATACTGGCTTTCGCGGTTTTAAGCCTGTTCCATCTCTGAAAAGGGCTGTTCTTTTGATATGCTACACAGGTTTTCCCCGCTTGCCAATTCAAATTTGCTTATGGCTTAGATAACGGTGCCATCGGGGATCACGGCATTTTTGATAATCACCACGACCCCGCTGCGGATATAGAATCCCTGATCCTCACGGTTGGATTCTTCGACATGGTCTTTGTTGATGATTTTGACATCGTGACCAATGCAGGCATTTTTATCGACTATTGCGCCGCGAATCACACTGTTGGCACCAATGCCGATGGGGATTTTATGTTGCAGAGCCAGTTGGTGGCGTTGCGCGGAGTCTTGGTAGTAGTCGGCTCCCATCAAAAGGGAATGGTCAATGACACACCCGGATTCCACCCGCGATCGCACCCCCAACACGGAATGGTGCACTTGGCATTCCTTCAGAATGCAGCCCTCGCTAATGATCGACTCGGTGATGGTGGAACTGAGAATCTTACTAGGGGGCAAATAGCGGGGACGGGTGTAGATGGGGGCGTTTTCGTCGTAGAAGCTAAAGGGTGGTTGGGGTTGTTGGGTGAGGGCAAGGTTGGCTTCGTAGAAGGATCCAATCGTCCCAATATCTTCCCAGTAGCCATTAAAGACGTAGGTTTGGACAAGATGAGAACGCGCCGCAGCGGGAATGATTTCCTTGCCAAAGTCCGTGGCATCGGCCATCTGTTGCAGTAGATCAATGAGAACTTGCCGCTTAAAGACATAAATTCCCATTGAGGCAATGTAGGGCTTGCGATGGGCTTCCTCGGCACTGAGGCCATAGCGGGTTGTGTCCACCCGCATATCCCGTAGGGTATCCCCCGTGGGTTTTTCACGGAAGTCAACGACTCGGCCTGTGCCATCTACCTTGATCAAGCCAAAGCCAGAGGCGGCCTTCTCATCAACGGGCAACACGGAGAGGGTAATATCGGCGCCCGTTTCGCGATGACGCTGCACAAACAGGCGATAGTCCATGCGGTAGAGGTGATCGCCTGAAAGAATCAGGTATTCATCCACGTCCCAATCGGCCAACAGCCACAGGTATTGACGCACCGCATCGGCAGTGCCCTGAAACCAGTTGGGATTTTCTGGGGTTTGTTGGGCTGCTAGGACTTCGACAAAGCCACCCGTCAGGCCGGGGAAGGTATAGGTACGGGCAATATGACGGTTGAGGGAGGCCGAGTTGAACTGGGTCAGGACGTAAATGTTATTAATTTCGGAGTTGATGCAATTGCTCACAGGAATATCAATGAGGCGATATTTTCCAGCAAGGGGAACCGCAGGCTTGGCGCGACGCTTGGTCAAGGGATAGAGACGTGTTCCGGCACCGCCCCCAAGGATAATCGCCAGGACTCGTTTCATTGAAAACTCCATCTGAACGGCCACACCAACAGTGTACGCTGTGGTGGCACTTCTCTTTGCGCAGGGGACGCTTTTTGGTAAAGAAGCCGCGCAATGGCATGATAATGATACTTGGTCGTTGATCCCAAGCGGGGAGTGGCAGCATGGGATTTGTGGACATTGCGATCGCGGATCTGGCAGCGGACTACGGCGTGTCGGTCGAAACGGTCTGTGCATGGTGCGATCGCTTGGGTATTCGCTATACCAGTCCGCAGACGCGCTTGCCCCTTGAAGATGCCAAAGCAATTATTTTGGCCTTGACGACCCCTGCACCCGCCAACGATCAACCAGACACACCGCAATCGTAAGACCTGCTTATTGGGAGAACTATGTTAAAAAAATGCGTTTGGCTTGCGGTCGCTCTCTGCCTCTGCCTCTGGCAACTCACCACGGGCACAGCACTGGCCGCCGAACTGACCCCTGAAGTCCTGACTGTCCCCCTCAACAGCGAGGGCAAAACGATTACGCTGACCGAAAAACAATACCTAGAGGGTAAGCGCCTCTTCCAGTATGCCTGTGCCTCTTGCCATGTGGGGGGGATTACCAAAACAAACCCCAGCTTGGATTTGCGCACGGAAACCCTCGCCCTAGCCACGCCGCCACGGGATAACATTGAAGGTTTGGTGGACTATATGAAGAACCCCACCACCTACGATGGTGAGCAAGAAATTGCTGAGGTGCACCCCAGTCTGCGCAGTGCCGACATTTTCCCGAAAATGCGCAACCTGACGGAGAAAGATTTGGTGGCGATCGCCGGCCATATTCTCGTCGAACCCAAAATCTTGGGGGATAAATGGGGCGGTGGCAAAGTTTATTACTAATGACTCGTAACAAGGATTTTCCCAACACCCATGTACCAACCTCACTTTTGGCAACGGTCTCTCGGCTGGCTTTGCGGTGGTCTCTTGATTCTGCTGCTAGGCTGGGCGATCGCGCCGGCAACGGCACTGGCAGCCGCCGGGGTAGATAACTATGTGATCCAATACCTCAAAGTAACGGACAGCGTAGAATTGCCCCTCAATGATCGCGGTGAGACCAAAACCTTCACCGCAGCGGATCTGACCCGTGGCAAGCGGCTCTTTGAGGAAAACTGCAAAAACTGTCATGTCGGTGGCAGTACGTTACCCAATCCTTTGGTGTCACTTTCTCTGAAGGATCTCAAGGGGGCAACGCCGCCACGGGATACGATCGCCAACCTCGTTGCTTTCCAGCGATCGCCGAGATCCTACGATGGCAGCGAAGAGAGTTATTCTTGCCGCCGCGTGAGTGAGGACTGGTTAACCACGGAACAGCTTGAGACCTTAGCTGCCTTTATTTTGCGAGCGGCAGCCGTAGCGCCCGGTTGGGGCGTAGAAAGCTTTCCGGACAGTGCCCCCTAGGTTGGGAACTTTGCTACACTGACCTTTGGTGAACCTTGCACCCCTTGATTTTTGGGGCTTTATCCATACCCTGACGCATTCCATGAAAGGAGAACTCCGTTGAAAAAGCTATTCATTTCTGTTTGCGCGATCGCGATCGCTCTGTTTGTCAGCCTCACCCCTGCAGCCTTGGCAGCAGATTTAGCCAATGGTGCCAAAGTCTTTAGCGGCAACTGTGCAGCCTGTCACATGGGGGGCGGCAATGTGGTGATGGCCAACAAAACCCTGAAAAAAGAAGCCCTTGAACAATTTGGCATGTACTCTGAGGATGCCATTATCTACCAAGTGCAGCACGGCAAAAATGCCATGCCCGCTTTTGCGGGTCGTCTCACCGATGAACAAATTCAAGATGTGGCTGCCTACGTGCTCGATCAAGCTGCCAAGGGTTGGGCAGGCTAAAATTGCCACAGTCTGAAAATAACGATTGATGAAGGGTGTAGGCCTAGGTTCTACATCCTTTTTTTGTTCTGTGACTGCCCTCCAAGTCCTGCAAAGAGAGATGTTTTATTCTGCATCCCCTAGGGGATCCTCTCTAGAACCAGTGCAATTCATATAATGATGAAAGACTTGCTCCTACAAAAAGGCGGTACACTTGGGCTATGCCTGCTGCCCCATTGCCAGCAAATGAACCGGAACGGCAACGTGCCCTTGAGCAGTATCGAGTCTTAGATACGCCTCCGGAACCAATCTTTGATGAAATTACGAATTTAGCGGCGGCAATTTGCGAAACCCCCATTGCCCTGATTAGTCTCATCGATCGCCAGCGGCAGTGGTTTAAGTCCAAGGTGGGGCTAGATGCCTGTGAGACCCCACGGAATATTGCCTTTTGTGCCCATGTGATCCTGCAGCCCGAACTGGTGGTGGTGCCGGATGCTCGGCTGGATCCCCGCTTTGCCGATAATCCCGTTGTTACCGGACCGCCCTATATCCGCTTCTATGCGGGGATGCCCTTGATTACTCCGGATGGCTATGGCATTGGTACCCTGTGCGTGGTGGACTACCAGCCGCGTGAGCTAAACCCCGTTCAACAGCAAACCCTGCGCACCCTTGCTCGCCAAGTCATTAGTGAACTGGAAATCCGCCATCACTTAGAGGTCACCCAGCAACAACTGGCCTACATCCAGCAGATGAGCAGCCTCCAAGAGGCGGTCTTCAATAGTAGTAATCACGCCATTATTGCCACCCGTACCGATGGCATCATCACGTTGATGAATCGAGCCGCTGAGGAATGGCTGGGATATCCTGCCTCAGAACTGGTGGGTAAAGCAACGCCAGAACGTTTCCATGATCCTCAAGAGGTGGAGCGTTATGCTCAGATTCTCAGTGCCCAATTGGGAGAACCCATTCCTGCGGGGTTTGAGACTCTTGTGGCCCGGGCGCGGCGGGGTTTGGCGGATGAGCAGGAGTGGACATTTGTACGGCGCGATGGCTCTCGCTTTCCTGTGTCCCTGTCAGTCACCCCGATTCATGATAGCCAAGAGCAACTGATTGGCTTTTTGGAGTTAGCAATTGATATTACTGACAAGAAGCAAATTGAGGCGGAGCTGCGACTGCGGGAGCGAGCGATCATTGCCAGCACCAATGGCATTGTGATTACCGACTACCGCCAACCCGATAATCCAATTATCTATGTCAACCCTGCCTTTGAGCGGATGACGGGATACCGCGCAACGGAGGTCATTGGCAAAAATTGCCGCTTTTTGCAGGGGCGCGATCGCCATCAACCGGGGGCTGAAGCCATTCGTAATGCAATTAAAAAAGGTCAATCTTGCCGGGTGGTGCTGCGCAACTACCGCAAAAACGGCCAACCTTTTTGGAATGAACTTGCCATCTCCCCGATTTATAACGAATTTGGGGAAATTACCCACTACATTGGCATTCAAAGTGATGTCACCGAACGGCAACGGGCACAACTGTTTTTACAGCAGCAGGTAAAGCGCACGCTCCTGCTCAATCGCATTACTGAGGAAATTCGCCAGCAAATCGAGCGGGAACACATCTGTCGTACAGCAGTGCAGCAGGTGGGAGCAACCCTGAATGTCAGTCGTTGCCTCTTATTTGTCTATCAGGAGAATGCCCCTTCGCCGATGGAATTGGTGGCAGAGTATTGTGCGCCGGGGGTGCCCTCCGTCAATGAGTGTGACCTTAATTTGGCACAGATACGTGGCTCATTTTTGGAATCGGTCTTTGCCTCTGATGAAGTATTTAGCTGCGATGATGTCACGACTGATAACCGCCTCGTTGCGCTGCATGAGTACTGCGAAGCCCTGAGTGTGAAATCTGCGGTGATTGTGCGCACGGCTTATCGCAATCAAGCCAATGGTTTACTCATTTTGCACCAGTGCGATCGCCAGCGGCGGTGGACGGAGGCGATTAAAAGTTTGCTCAAGAGTGTGGCGGCACAGGTGGGGATTGGCCTTGCCCAAGTACAACTCCTTGAACAGGAAACCCGCCAACGTCAGCAACTGCAACAGCAAATGCAGCGGGCATTGCTCCTGAATCAAATTACCGAACAGATTCGCCAAAGTCTCGATACGGAAACGGTCTTTGAAACCACTGTGACCCAAATTGGTCAGGCCTTTGGGGTTAGTCGCTGTTTGATTCACCGCTACGAGCCGGGGCCACCGCCGCGTATTCCTGATGTGGCCGAATATCTGCAACCGGGCTACGCATCGATGAAGGGGATCAATGTGCCTGTGGAAAATAACCCCCACGCCCTCCAAGTCTTAGGTAGCGATGCCGCCGTTGTTTCCCACGATGTGACGCAGGATCCCCTGCTTGCTAGTGCAGAGAAACTGTGCCGCCAGTTTGAAATTAAGTCAATGCTAGCCATTCGTACGTCCTATAAGGGAGTGCCCAACGGCATTATTGGCCTGCACCAGTGCGATCGCCAGCGGCAGTGGACCCCTGACGAAATTGAACTCCTTGAAGCAGTAGCGGCTCAAGTAGGCATTGCGATCGCCCAAGCGGAACTCTTGCGCCATGAACAGCAGCAGCGACAATTATTGGCTCAGCAAAACCAAGAACTCGAACAAGCCCGCCTGCAAGCAGAACTGGCCAACCGTGCCAAGAGTGAATTTTTGGCCACCATGAGCCATGAAATCCGCACCCCGATGAATGCGGTTTTGGGCTTTACGAATTTGCTCTTAGATACGCCCCTCAATGAGCAGCAACGGGACTTTTTGCAAACCCTGCACCAAGCCGGTGAAGCACTCCTAACAATTATTAACGACATTCTTGACTTCTCGAAAATTGAATCGGGCAAGTTGGTACTGGAGCAGCAGCCCTTTGATGTGCGCGAGTGCGTGGAGGATGTCCTGAGCCTATTGGCCAGCAAAGCCGAGGAGAAGGAGTTAGAGCTACTTTACACCTGTACCCCCGAAACCCCTGCCCAAATCAAAGGGGACGTGACACGGCTGCGGCAGATCCTCGTGAACCTCGTGGGCAATGGCATTAAGTTTACCCATGAAGGCCAAGTCGTCGTCCATGTAAGTGTGGTCAAGCGCGAGGGCAAGGATTTTCTCCAATTTCAAGTTCAGGATACGGGCATTGGTATTCCCAGCGATCGCTTGGATCGGCTCTTCAAGCCCTTTAGCCAAGTGGATGCCTCTACGACGCGCGAGTATGGCGGTACAGGCCTAGGGCTAGTCATTAGCAAACGCCTCTGTGAGTTAATGGGCGGTGATATGTCCGTTGAGAGTGTGGAGGGTCAAGGCACGACCTTCACCTTTACAATCCTCGCTGACGGTCAAAAAACCTATGTACCGCCAACGGTTCATCCGGCGTTGGAGGGCAAGCGTGTCCTCGTTGTTGATGACAATGCCGCCAGCCGTGAGAATCTCTGCACATTACTGCAAAACTGGGGGATGGTGCCTATTGGGTATGGCAATCCCCAACTGGTTCTAGAGGCCGCTCCCCAGTGGGATTTGGCGGTGATTGATTTGAATATGCCCGAGATGACCGGGCTTCAGTTGGCAGAACGGTTGCAATCAGAGCCGCACTTCAGGCAACAGCCAATTATCTTACTCACGCCCCTGAGTTGGCTAGAAACTGCTAGCCGCAAGGAATTGATCACAGCCCACGTCCCCAAACCCATTCGCCCCCTCATCCTACGGCAAACCCTCATTAAGACCCTCAGCAGTGAATCCGCAACTCAGCCTGCCCTGACAAAAACAGGCATTGACCCCAACTTGGGCAGTCGCTTCCCGCTACGCATCCTCCTTGCTGAGGACAATGCCGTTAATCAGAAGGTGGCACTGCATATTCTCAAACGGATGGGCTACCGTGCCGATGTAGCAGCCAATGGCCTCGAGGTGCTTGAAGCACTGCAACAGCGCCCCTACGATGTTGTGCTGATGGATGTGCAAATGCCAAAGATGGATGGCCTCGAGACCACCGAACGCATTTGTGCCCAATGGCCTCCTAGCCAGCGCCCTTGGATTATTGCCATGACGGCGAATGCCCTAGCCGGCGATCGCGAGCGCTGCTTTGCGGCGGGGATGGATGACTACATCAGTAAACCGATTAAAATTGAAGCCCTTGCCGCTGCCCTCAACCGCTGTCGCTGCCTCAGTCCCAAGACGACCTACCCGCAACTGTGTGACCCGATCAGTTTCAATGGCGATCAGAATACCGCAGAGTCTATGAGTTAGAGATATTTGGCCAAGAGCAGATGAAGCTTCTCCTTGGTGGCTGCGGGTACCTTGTCAAGGGGAGTGAGAATGGCATTCTTTAAGGCACGGTGGGCTTTAGAGGCTGGTGGATTCTCATGGAGGCGTTTGACGGTTTCACAGATAATCGCTTGGGCATTTTTGACATTGCGCTGCAAGTTGCCAATAATCATCTCCACTGTGACTGAGTCATGCTCGGGGTGCCAGCAGTCGTAATCCGTAACGAGCGCCAGCGTTGCATAGGCAATCTCCGCTTCACGAGCGAGTTTGGCCTCCGGTAGATTCGTCATGCCAATTACGGTGCCGCCCCACGAGCGGTACAGGTTGGACTCTGCCAGCGTCGAGAAAGCAGGGCCTTCCATACACACATAGGTACCTTGGCGGTGAAGGGTGACATCGGGCAGGTTGAGATCGGCGATCGCATCCGCGAGAACGCCAGCAAGGGCAGGACACACTGGATCGGCAAAGCCAATGTGCGCCACAATGCCATTACCAAAGAATGTGGAAATGCGGTTACGGGTACGGTCAATAAACTGATCGGGCACCACCATATCAAGGGGTTTCACCTGTTCTTGGAGGGAACCCACCGCAGACGCAGAAAGCAGGTACTCGACCCCAAGGGATTTGAAGCCATAGATGTTGGCACGAAAGGGAATCTCCGTCGGCAGTAGATGGTGATCGCGGCCATGGCGTGCCAAAAAGACGACTGGAGCCCCAGCAATCTTGCCGCAAATAAAGGCATCGGACGGATCACCAAAGGGCGTAGTCAGACGTACCTCTTCGACATCGGTGAGGGCATCCATCTTGTAGAGACCACTACCGCCAATAATGCCAATTTTTGCAGTCATGGAGATTCCTAAAACACCAATCGGCAATAGCTTAGCATTAGTTGGCCGGCTTTAGATGCCACCGAGGGGGTTGAACTGGTAGTTGGAGCCTTTAGGGCCATTGGGGCCCGGTGCTGCTTGGACGAGAGGTACGCGATCAAAGGTACCACTGGCGGTTTGCCCCTGAATTTGTACCCCTTGGCGGAGCAGTTGTTGGGTGCTGGCGCGATCGCCCCCTTGAACCATCGCTTGGGCAAGGGCTTGAGTTGCATCGTAGGCGGTAGTGGTGCGCCAACTAATCTGACCCCGCCATGCTTGTGCAGCCTGCTGAGCAAAGGGATCATTGGGGTTGGTACTCCAAGGCACCGCCAGAATCATGCCATTGATGGCGCTATCCCCCTTGATCAATAAATCGGGGCTGTAGAGTTGATCACTACCAAACAACTGAACGGGGGTGGTTTGGGTTTGATTGGCAATAGCAAGGGCAACGGCATCATTTACCCGTGCGCGACTCATGGCCAACATCACCACATTGGCTCCCGCTTGCTGTGCTGTGATCATTGCTGTATTGGCATTAAATCCGGGGGCGGCCACATCCATCTGTTGCACCACTTGAGCACCAAACCGAGGCAGAGCAGCGACTAATTTAGTTTTCAGTTCATCACTGTAGGGGCTATCGCTGTTGTAGAGAACAGCCACTTTGGTATTAGGGACTTTTTTCGCTGCGGCTTGGGCGAGGGTATTGGCAGCATTGTCAAGGTAGGTATTGAGGAGTTGTTGCCCCTTTTCATTCAGGGATAGCGTCTGTACCTGTACTGTACCGTTGCCTTGGGGGGTGACATTCGTTGTTAAGGGAGAAAGCGCAGCTATTCCCGCTTGTTCATAGACCTGTAGAGCGGCACGACTATTGGCATCGGTGCCATGACCCAATACCCCTTGGATTGAACTGTTGATCAAATCTTCGGCCAAACTGGTCACACCATTGGGGCTGTTTTCATTGACAATGGCGACTTCAAGGGCACGACTGGGGCTATTGGCATTAAAGCGCTCTTGGTACTGAGCTACCCCCCGCAGAATTTCCTTGGCAGTATCGGGGCTAGTACCAATGGGAACAACGGTGGCCATCGTCATCGGGTTGCCAGCTTGGCGGGCACGGGCATTGTTGAGATAAATGCGCGCCTCTGGATCATTGGGATCGAGGGTAACCAGTTCTTGATATTTGGCGATCGCCTGTGCCCAATCTCCCTGATCAAAAGCAAGGGCGGCTTCCTGCTTCAGGGCTGCTCGCTGTGGATTGGGTTCACTGATGAGGATGCGCTCTCCTTGGCTAATGTGTGCTGTGTTGCGGGTAGTGGTTTTGCTCACCAGTTGGTTGCCACTGGTGGTCCCTACCGTCGGGGGTGAAGTATTGCCGTTGCGGTTGGCAATCAAGATTCGATAGCCGAGGAAACCAATACCACCCGCGAGTAATAGAACCACCCCAAGGGCAGCAGCAATGAGCGGTAGTTTCGACTTTCCCGCCCCAGCAGCACTATTACCACTGGCAGGATTCATGGCCTCGCGGGGTAGGCCACAGATGTTACAGTCAGGGCCAAAGTTTTCATAGGGGGAGTGGGCACCACTGGCATTGGGGTAGGATTTACCGTTTTTAGGTACGCCATCGCACTGCCAAGAACCGGGAGATGGTGCCATGATGCCCCCCTTTCAAGTGAATTTGGATCAGTGTGCTGTCTTAGGCACGGGCAAGAACAGGATTTTCATCTGCGGCTTCTTCGGTGTCGCTCTCTTCTTCAAGGACAATCGTCATGAAGCGGAGAATGTTTTCGTTGAGGCGCATGGCGCGTTCAAGGGGGGCGATCGCCGTCCCAGCAGCGGTATAGGTCATCAGAATGTAGTAGCCCTCCCGCAGTTTCTTGATCGGGTAGGCAAACCGACGCTTACCGCGATTTTGCACCTTAAGCTTTGTCGCACCCTGTTCTTCTAAAAAAGTGCGAAATTGGCTAATGGTTTGTTCCAGTTGTTCTTCCCCCACATCAGGACGAATAATATAAAGCGTTTCGTAGTTCCGTGTAATCATTAAGGTCAACTCCCTTTGGACAAATGGCCTTTTGACGGATGCAAAAAGCAAGGCTTTATAATTCTAGCACCGCAGTTTGCCATTCTTGGCAAGGAGAAAAGGGGACTAATTCACTATGGTGGAACGGTTTGTGCGGGTGCAGACCACGGGGGGGCAGATTTATTACGGCACACTGCAACTCAATCGCGAAGTGATGATTTGGGATGCGGCACCGTGGCTCCACGGCCAACCCACGAACCAAGTCCTTAGTCCCGATAGCTATCAACTACTGGCTCCCTGCTCCCCCTCAAAAATTGTTGCTGTCGGACGCAACTACGTGAAGCACGCTGCGGAAATGGGCGACAGTGTGCCCCCTGAGCCATTGATTTTTCTGAAACCGCCGACAACGGTTCAAGCCCCCGGCTGTCCCATTTGGTATCCGCCCCAAGTGAAGCGGGTGGACTATGAGGGGGAATTGGCGGTGGTCATTGGTCGTCGCACCCGTGCCTGCCCTGAAAATGAAGCTCTTGAGCATATCTGGGGCTACACGATCGCCAACGATGTCACGGCTCGAGATCTTCAGCAGCGGGAGCAGCAATGGACACGGGCTAAGGGGTTTGACACATTTTGCCCCCTAGGTCCTTGGATTGTGCGAGAGGTTCCTAGCGATGCGCGGTTGCAAACCTTTATCAATGAGGCAGCGCAACCCGTCCAATCAGCAACGATTGATCAAATGGTTTTCTCACCCGCCAAGTTGGTGAGTTTCATTAGCTATGTGATGACGCTGCTGCCGGGGGATGTGGTATTGACGGGGACACCCGCAGGAATTGGTGCATTACAGGTGGGCGATCGCGTGCGTGTCGAAATTGAAGGCATTGGCAGCCTCCTGTCGGTAGTCACAACACCTGAGACCCCTTGGACACCCCCCTTAGGTCGCGCCTATTAGGAATGGCTTACTTAACGCCTTATGGTGTCGCAGGTAGAGGCACAACCGACGACCTACTGATTACAAGTCAGTTGTTTGTACTGTACTGTGCTCAACGCCTTACGGCATCAGAGGTAGAGGCACACTCCCTTTTGGAGCACTCCCTTTTTGGGGCACTGGGTGCTCAACGCCTTACGGCATCAGAGGTAGAGGCACACTCGCCCCGCAATCGCTGTGGTTGCTCCCCCACTGGGTGCTCAACGCCTTACGGCATCAGAGGTAGAGGCACAGCGGTGCCCTAGAATTGACTCTAGGACTAGCTTAGCACAGCCCGTTTTCAAGCACCTCAGGCACTTCATTTTTTATCGGCTGTAAAATTTTTAGCCTAGCTCAGTATTCAGTTGTCAATCCCGCTTGGGGGAATAGGTTCAGAGATTTTCAAGCACCTTTAAATCTAACAAAAACCTTCAAACCAAGTCAAGAGGCTAGTTTTGAATATGCTGCAATCCAGAGAATATTTGAGTCCAGAGGTGCTTGCATTTTTGAAAAGTGGACAGAAAATTCAGGCTGCATTTCCTCGAGCCTTGGGAATTTGAGTGCTGCTCACCAGTCAAGGTAAGCTAACAAACAGAGGATTTGCTTGGGGTAAAGGACATGGCTGTTGCTGCCGCCATCATTCTCTTGTTGTTGAGTGGCTGGGTGAATGACCATCCGTGGGGATGGCTACTGATTCTCGGTCTAGGATTGGGCTATTGGTACTGGCGGCGATCGCCCGCTGCGCCAAACGTGGTTCCCTCTCAACCTTCCCTGCATCCTCAATTACTGGAAAAGCAACTGGCAGACACGCGGAGCCTTTTGCAGGAACTTCCCATAGAGCGTCAAGCCTCCCTACAATCAACCCACAGCCAACTCCAACAGCGGTTAGATAGCCCAACGGTTGAGGTGTGTGTTCTTGGGCAATCGGCCTATGCTCTCAATCGGGTGTACGATGCCGTCGCTACCCTACCCCTTGATAGCTGTACGCTTCAGCAGCAAACCTTGGCAACAGTGCCCCAAGCAGACTTAGTGCTTTTGACCGTAACGGGTGCCCTCACCGCCAGTGAGTTTGAGATGCTGCGAGTGTTGCAGGCAGGCCATTATCACGTTCTGGTGGTCTGGTGTCCAGAAATGACGCAGGAGAGCGATCGCCCGAAGGATGCGCTTTGCGATCGCGTGGCAGTACATTTACAGCAGCAACTGCAACAACTCCAGATGGGGCAAGACCAACTCATTCCCTTTACACCCCACCATCCCCAAGCCCTCACCTCCGCAGTGCTGCACTGTCTCACTCAACAGCGAGCAAATCTAGTCTTAGCCGGCACCTATCGCCGTGCCCAACACCTCCATCAACAAGCGCAAGCCGCCCTCAATCAGTATCGCCAAGAACGAGCCACCCCGATCATTGAACGCTACCAATGGCTAGCGGCAGCGGCAACGGCAGTGAATCCTCTCCCGCTTTTAGATCTTGTTATGGCCGGGGGGCTATTGGTGCGCCTCACGTGGGACCTAGGGCAAATCTACCAACGCTCCTTTCGCTTGGCGGATGCCGAACCCCTTGCCAAGGAGCTATTGCGGCTAATGGTGCAGTTGGGGGCTGTGGAACTGGGTACCCAATCCCTAGGGCAGTGGCTCAAGGGCAATTCCCTCACCTATTTGGCAGGGAGTTGTTTACAGGGGGCAACGGCAGCCTATGTCTTGCGCTTGAGTGGATTGAGTTTGATTCATTACTTTGAGACCGCTCCCCAAGCCAAATCTCTGCCTTTGGTGGCTCGATTGCAGCAAAGCCTTCAGTGGGCACAGCAACAGGTGGGACGCTCTCCCCTGCAAACCCTAGGACACTCTCTTGGCTTGCCGTCGGCCTAACCAGTGACGCAGGAGTTGAGCCGCAAAAAGCACAACAAAGGCGGGGTTGTTTATCAGATAGCGTTGCCAGAGGCGGCGAGGTTCTTGCAGGAGTCGAAAAAGCCACTCCAGACCGATCGCCATCATCCAGCGAGGCGCTTGCGCCACAACGCCACTGTGAAAATTAAAGGCCGCTCCCACACCCACCAAGACAATGGGCAGAAAAGGGCTTTGGCGAGCCATCCACTCCTCCTGCTTCGGACAGCCAAGGCTGACAAAGACCAGATCAGCACCGCTCTCAAGAATGCGCTGGCGATCGCCGGCCTCCTCCTCAGGGGTCAAGGGACGAAAGGGGGGCGCCTGGGCACCCACGAACTGGATATTGGGAAAGCGCTCTTGTAGATTCCGTTGCAGCCGCTCTAAGACGAGGGGTTCACTGCCATAGAGGAAAATACGCCAGCCTTCCTCTTGGGCGCGATCGCACAAGGCCAGCATCAAATCAGGACCATAGACCCGCTCCGCCTGAGGAAAGCCCAAGAGCCGTAAGCCCCACACCAAGGGCATACCGTCAGAAGTCACCAGTTGGGCACTATTCACCACCCGTTGGAAGGGCGATCGCCACACCCCTGTCATGACCACATGGACATTGGCCGCCACCACATAGCCCCCCTTACCTTGACTTATCCATTCAGCTATAAGATCACAGGCTTGGCTGTAGGTGGTGACATCAATCCGTGTCCCTAAAATGTGCGCTGACTCCACGCTGGGGCTACTCCGCATGTTTGACTTGATTCCAGCGTAGGACATTGGTTGCAGAACCGAAGTGAACATCCGACAATGCAAAGCAGATGTCATGTTGTGCCCTGGGGAATGAATTTAGAAGAGTGCTATCGCATTCTGGAGTTGCCACAAGGGGCGTCCTTAGCCCAAGTGAAATCCGCCTACCGACGGCTAGCGCGACGCTATCATCCCGATGTCAACCCCGGCGATCGCACTGCCCATGAGAAGTTTATTCTCCTCCAACAGGCCTATGAAAAATTAGTGCGAGTACTGCCCACCTTTCGGCCTACCCCTGTTAAATCAGAACCCCAATCTCCCCCGCCGCAGACACCGCCACCTCTCTCAGCCTTTGAGATTGAACTAAAGCACGCCAGCTATCGCCAACTTCAGGAATTTCTCAAATATCGCTGCTATCAACGTGCCCTATCCCTTGTGGAAGGGTTGGCCAGTCGGCTGCCCCAAGATGCCGAAGTACGCCAGTGGCAAGCTGTCACCTATCAGTGCTGGGCGCGGCAACTCATTCGCGATCGCCAGCCCCAAGCGGCACGGGAGTACCTGCATCGTGCGCTGAAGGCCGATCCGGATAACCGACTCCTTTGGCAAGAAGCTGAAAAGGACTTTCGTACCCTTGATCGCCTGTACGGCATAGAAATCTAAGTCCAGTCCTCCCGTTTATTGCTGCCCACCTTGTAAACGCCGCCGCGAGCGTGAATGGCACGGGTACGCTCAAAAAGTTCTTCCTCAGTGAGTTGCCATTTTTCTAGCAGCTCTGCCATTAACTTCTTATTCGTTTCGGCACCCGGAAAGCCATCGTAGCGAATCAGCAATCGTCCCAACTCCGCTAGGTTGTAGTCACTGATGCCCTCTTGCCGCAGGCGCTCGAGGACTAACCGATCTTGGGCCTCGCGAGGATGTTGTAGGTTTTGGGAGTTTGTCATTTCAGCCTCCAAGCTAAAGGTTTTAACGGCTAGTTTTGCGATAGCGATTCCCCGGCTGCTGCTCCACCCAACCCGCTAGCTCCAAGTGCATCAGTTCTGCCATCACCACCCCTGTTTCCAAGGGTACCCGTTGCACAATGTCATCAAAGGCAACACTATTGCCGCCTTGGCTCAGTTGTTGAATCGCCTCGAGAATCTGTTGCTGGGGGGGCGATAGCGTTGGGGGTGGGGCTGAGAAGAGTTTTGGATCAAGGGGGGGTGTATGCCCCAATTGTTCGAGGAGAGCTTCTTCTCCCAAGATAATCTGTGCCCCTTGATTCACCAGACTTAGGGCACCCTTGGCACGGTGGTTATCGAGATGCCCCGGCAGGACATAGACATCGCGACCATACTCAGCAGCATAGCGAGCAGTGATTAGGGCACCCGATTTGTAGGGAGCCTCGGCAATAATCACCGCACGGCACAGGCCAGCAATGATGCGGTTGCGGCGGGGAAATTGGGGGCGATCGGCACCCACCCCCCTAGGGTACTCGCTCAAGAATCCTCCGCGTTCACGAATCTGGTAATAAAGCGAACGATTTTCCGGTGGGTAGATCATATCCACCCCCGTGGCTAAGACAGCCAGTGTGGCACCGCCAGCTTCTAGACAGCCGCGATGCGCCGCGCCATCAATGCCTGCGGCCATGCCGGAAACAACAATAAACCCAGCTTGAGCAAGGGCATGCCCCAGCTTGTGCGCCCAACGCTGCGCATATTCTGAAGGATCACGGGTACCAACAATGGCAACGGTTGGTGTGAGTTGACTCAGGAGTTCTAAAATGCGAGTCCCACCATAGTAGAGCAAGGGCGGCGGATCGGGAATTTCCCGCAGCAGGGGTGGATACTGGGGGTCACTCAGCACCCAATGGTGGGGATTTTGCTGACAGTGGTGCTCGTAGAGGGCGAGGGGTTGGCACTGCTGACGATGGTGGGCGATCGCCCCTTGGAGTTTGGCACCAATGCCCTCTACTTTTCCTAAGGTTTCTAGGGACGCTTCCCAAGCAGTTTGCAAGTCCCCAAAGTGCTGCCAGAGGCGTTTGAGCAACACCGGGCCAAGGCCGGGTACCTGTGACCAACTGTACCAATAGGCAGCATCAGTGGGAACCAAGGGAGCTTAGTAGGCTTCCTGCAACTCGTAGAAGTCAGGGGTGATGTAGTCTTTACGCAGCGGCCAGCCCACCCAATCCTCGGGCATGAGGATGCGCTTCAAATTTGGGTGCCCCTCATAGACAATGCCAAACATATCGTAGGATTCGCGCTCTTGCCAGTCAGCGGTTTTCCAAATCCAATAGACCGAGGGCACACGGGCATCATCGCGGGGGACAAAGACCTTAATCCGCACCTCTGGGGGGCGATCGGCATTATCACTGAGCTTGATCAGGTGGTATGTGCTCACCAAGTCTTGGCCAGGGCCTGAATCATAGGCGGCTTGGCACTGCAAATAGTTAAAGCCATCGGCATAGAGGGCTTGGCACACCGCCAGCAGGCGATCGCGATCAACTTTGATGATTTCTACGCCAGAGGCATCGGTACCGAGGGATTCCACACTCAGGTTTTGAGACTGTAAGAGGCGGCACACAGGGCCAGCTTCAACAATGGGGGCTTCGGGGGTGTCACTCATGTTCGCTGCTCCAACCTAAACTGCTATCCACTCACTCAAGACCATTCAAGGGCACGTTTGCGCCACGCATACACCAGAGCCACGATCAGAATGGCAATGAAAATCAAGGCTTCGATAAAAGCCAGTAAGCCCAACTGATGGAAGGCCACCGCCCAAGGATATAAAAAAACCGTCTCCACATCGAAAATGACAAAGACGAGGGCAAACATGTAGTAGCGCACATTGAACTGAATCCACGCGCCACCAATGGGTTCCATCCCCGATTCGTAGGTCGTTAAGCGGATCATCCGCCCCGATTTAGGACGCAATAGCGCAGAGGCAGCTAAAGCCAGTACGGGTACCAGACCACAGATAATCAAAAAGCCGAGAAAATACTCGTAACCACTGAGAACAAACACGGTTGCAGTGTCCCTCGATCTTGGAATCGCTACCATTTTGACACACTCCCCTAGCGATCGCTAGGCTAGGGATCAATAGAAAAAACTAAATTGCCCTATAGCGAATCATTAGCGATGTCCCAACCCACTGTCCTCTGTGCTGGCGAAGTCCTCTTTGACTGTTTAGAAGTGCCCCCTGATCCCCCGCAGTGTTTTCTTGGCGGTGCCCCGGCCAATGTGGCCTGTGGTTTGGTGAAGTTGGGGGTGAGTGCCGCCTTTTTGGGAGCTGTGGGGGACGATGCCTTGGGGGAGCAAGCCTGTACTGAATTAGCTGCCTTGGGCGTCAATATCGAAGCGATCGAGCGGGTGGCTGGGGTACCGACGCGGCAAGTGCGTGTTCAACTGCTGGGGGGCGATCGCCAGTTTGTGGGATTTGCGCCAGCGGGAACTTCTGTCTTTGCTGATATGCAGTTCTATGGCCAGCAAGTCTCGCCATCATTCCTAACTGGGGCACGATTTTTCGTTACCGGCACCCTCGGACTAGCCAGTGAACCCACCGCCACCACGATTGAACATCTGGTACAGCAACTGCGGCAAAACGGTGCCTTTATTCTTATTGATGCCAACTGGCGACCAATCTTTTGGCCGGATGCGAGCGCTGCTCCTGAACGCATTCGTTCTTTTCTGGCACAGGCGCATTTTCTGAAACTGGCCAAGGAAGAGGCGGAATTATTTTTCTCTGACAGTGATCCCCAAGTTGTCTATCGTGCCCTTTGGGGGATGGCACCTGACCATGCCGTGGTCATTACTGATGGGGATCAAGCTATTCGCTACTGCTGGCACGGAAATCAAGGGGAATTACAACCACCCGCCATGCCCGTAGTGGATACCACCGGTGCCGGCGATGGCTTTGTTGCGGGTTGGATTGCCCAATTATTGCAGGGCAGCTCGGAAACCTACCGTGACCCCCAATGGCAGGCTGCTTGTCTAGAATTTGCCACGGTGGTGGGGGCGCTAGTGACAACAAAACGGGGGGCGATCGCTGGTCAACCCACCCTTGCTGAGGTCACTCAATGGCTTCGGGATCATCCTCAGAGAAAAATACGAACGCACTCAAGGGGCTAGCCGTGGTGGATGGGCTTGTCGCGATCGCTGGCTGATGTTCACGGCTAGGGATGGCTGCCGCCAAGGGACAGGCCCGCCAAAACCCCCGTACCGGCACATTCAATTTTTCGCAGGTACCACCCCGCCGCCCTTCGGAATAATAGAAGCGGCAAAAGCGGCAAGTTGTGGGAGTGACAATTGGGCTGTCCATCGCGGGGATCAACTCCGAAGTAAAATCTTTAGGCTCTCTACCTTCCATCCTATGAAATTCCCCTCAGCGACTTTTGCAGCGATCACAGGGGCAAAGCAGCCTAGAGAGTCAGTTTTAGCGATCCCCGGTGGTCAAAAGTGCTTTTAGATTCTTTTCATACTCCCGCAACACTCCGTAATAATACGGACATCAATTGTAGGAAAAATGAAAAAAAGGTTACGTCCGCAGACGCAACCCATGGAGATCACTATATTTTTAAGCCGCAGAGGAAATTAACGCACCGCCGCCGGTGTCGGTTCCTTGGCCGGGATCAAGAATAACTTGATCATTTGCCACACGTTCGAGAGATAGAAGGGAAGTTTCTTGAGGAATCCGCCATTTTGCTTGCTAATTTCTGTCAGCTTGGCGTTGTTTTCGACACACCGCTCTAGCCGCTGATAAAACTCTGGATGATCGACATCAAGAATCACCGGGAAAACACGGCCTGCAGTTTCATTGGTTTTGGCAATCACCTCGCGATCATACTCACGGGCATCCAAGCCAATGGCGGCATAGAACTTCGCCCGCTGCAAATCGTTGAGGTACATTGTGGCAAAGACCGACAGCAGGAAGAAGCGGCACCACAGTTTCGGCGGCAGCCAGCAGACCATGAAGTAGCGTGCCCATTTCTTGCCAGAGAGGGACAGGGGAATTTCCTTAATCTTTTGCCAGAAGGTGCGCGGACGATCCAGCATTTGCGGTTGGGCACGCATGACGGCATCAAAGAAGTCACCATGGCGGTTTTCGTCTTGGCACCAGTTTTCAAAGAAGCGGAAGATGGGGTAGATGCGATGTTCGGGGTGTTTTTCCAGATGGCGATAGATCGTAATGTAGCGCCAGTAACCAATTTTCTCGGAGAGGTAGGTGGCGTAGAAGATGAATTCCGGTTCGAAGTAGGTGTAGCTGCGGTGCTGCGTCAAAAAGCCGAGATCCAACGATAGGTTGAAGTCGGACATGGCTTTGTTGAGGAACCCTGCGTGGCGGGCTTCATCGCGAGACATGAGGGCAAAGCACTCCGCCAGTAGAGGGTTGCGATCCTTCAGCTTGCGGCTGAGTTCTTTGTAGAGGAGAAAGCCAGAAAATTCCGCTGTGCAGGAGCGCTCCAAAAATTCAATAAATAACTGGCGGGTTTCGCCATCAATATGATCCCAAGACTGTTCAAATTCTTCATCCCGCACAAAGTGGTGGCGGTTGTAGTCGCAGCGGAATTCCTCAAGGATGGCCTGAAGTTCTGCTTTGTTTTCAGTAATGTCCATATTGGCCATCGCTTCAAAGTCAGTGGTGTAGAAGCGGGGCGTGAGGATGGTTTCCTTGGCGGGAGCTTTAATGCCCGGCCGCAGTTCTTCAAACTCTGGTTTGGCGACGGTATTAACCATAAAAAGCTGCGTCTCGCTCTTGCTAACGGCACTCATAAAGCATGGTAGCGAAAATCACCGATGCGTTACAGGTCGTTACAGAACCGTTACATTCCCCACCAGCGACTGAGTTGATTGCGCCAGCGATCGCCCCAAGAGGCCGACCATGTGGGTTGACTATAACGTTGAATTAACTGTTGCCCCAAGGGAGTGAGGCGATAGCGATCGGTGAGGCCTTGGCCATCCACTTCGCGGCGCAGTAAACCGACGCGGATCAACCAGTCCAACTCTGCTTCTGCTAGGAGCACAGGCAAAGGCGATCGCGTGAATCCAGATTTGAGACCCGCTTCGCCCACAATTTCTAGGAGTGCCACACTCCGCTGCTGCATTGTCTGAAACAAGGGGGGCAAAAAGGGACTACAGCGCAGGGCGCGATCGCCCCGTTCCAAGACCTTCGGAGAATACGCGATCGCCACAGGGTACGTCCTTAACAGAGAACCTCAATAGCCGCTATCAATGAAGGTTGCCCGGTCATTCACTGAAATACCACCAGCGGGGGGTGTGCGGGGCGATTGAGCCGCTGGAGAGGTTGATGGCGAAGAGGGGGTTTCTGCCTCCTGACGACGGCGCTCGGGTAAGACGACGCGCTCCATAATGAACTCAATCGTGCCCTTGCGCAACCATCCCCGTGCGACCAAAATATCGCCGAGTCTTGCCCCTGTTGCTCGCTGATCGGCTAAGGCGACTTCAATTTGTGCGGGTGTCACCAATTCTGCCTCAACCAGATAGTTCCCCAAGCGTTTCGTGTAGCTGTCATCATGGGGACGCTGGATAAAGGGGGGCTTTTTCGCAGGTGCCTCAGTTTCTGCTGCCACGCCTGGCAGGCTGTCAAAGTCACGCTGATCCCCCGCTAGGGCAACCAAGCATTCTTTAATTTTCATCAGAATTTCCGCTGCTCGCCGGGGTTGATTTTGCTGGGCTGCCTGCTCCAAGAGCCGCGCTTCCGCCTCAATCAGCGTTTGCCGGGATGCCACTGCTGCAACTTGTAAAATGCGTGCCTGCTGCTGAAGCACAGCCATATCTCGTTCAAGAAGGGCTTTTTTACACTGCTTGAGAACAAGGGATCCCTGCTTCAGCAGGACTTTGTGGGCAGGAGTAGTCATAGACAGCAACAGCGGGGATAAAGAAGATGACTTAAAAGAATCTTAAAGCTTGGCAACTGCCTTTGGCATTGTTTAGGCAATGGGGAACACAGTTCTACTTTTACTATAGTCCCTTGCTATGAACCCATTCAGGTGAAACAGGGTCAAATTAAGATTTCTCCAAAATATAGCTCTTTTCTGAAATACAACGTACATCAAGGAGCTTTGCACCTCTCTGACGGTGGCTTTCCCAGTGTTAAGCATGCTGCATCGTCATGAAAAGGGCTATGAGGCTCACTGTTGCTGACGTAGGACGGTGTTGAAGAGTTCTTTGACCTGTTCCCACGCATCCCGTGCGGCTGCTGCATCGTAACTATCCCGTTGATCGCAGAAGAAGCCATGATCTGCTGGATAGATGAAGATGTGGTGGCGAATGCCGTGGTGGCGCAGCGCCGTTTCAATTTGCTTCACCTGCTCCATGGGAATACTTTGGTCGCGATCGCCAAAGAAGGCATAGAGCGTGCCGCGAATTTTCGGTGTGATTTCAATGGTGGGTAGGCCACCGCCGGGGGTCATGGTTGTAATCCCAGCGCCATAAAATGAGGCCGTGGCTTTAATGTCCGGTAACTGAGCCACTAGATAGGCCACATGACCGCCAAAGCAAAAGCCAATCGTACCAATGGCATCGCCATCGACATTTTCGAGGCCGCGCAGATAGGCAATGGTGGCTTGGGTATCACTGAGGAGTTCCTCGGCTTTGGTTTGGTTTTTGTACTGCCGCCCCAAATCAATATCAGCAGCGGTGTAGCCCGTTTCAAAGCCGGGGGCAAAGCGTTGGTAAATGGCGGGGGCGATCGCCACATAGCCTTCGCGGGCAATGCGTTCGGTCACATCGCGAATATGGGCATTGACGCCAAAAATTTCCTGAAAGACAATCACTGCCGGATAACGGCCGGGGGCAACAGGCTCGGCTAAGTAGGCATCAATTAGCAGATCGCCATTGACCACCTTGACCCAACGACTGGTAATCTCCACCATCGTGAACCTCCTAGGCAGGAATGTCGAGGTCTGGAAACGTGCGCTTGAAGTCGCTAATCAATTCATCCAGTTCCGCGAGGGCGGATTCAATGTCAATGGTGAGGGTGCCATTGCCGGGCAGTTCCAAGAGCTTTTTGAGGCTCTCCCGCTTCGCCAAAACCACTGCTAGACGTTCCTGTAGTGTGGGTAACTCCATCTTGTACCTCGCTGCAAAGCTCACTATTACTCTACCGTTTCGTTGGCCAGCTTCTTCCCTTTGACAGGTGTCGGGGGCACCAGTTCCACATTGATTTCATTCACAGGACGCGGCCGCAGTTCCAGAGATTGCGATCGCGGGAGCAGATCAAAGATTTCCCGAAACGTGTCATCGAGGGTTTCAAAGGGCACCACACCGATAAATTCCTGCCGCAATTGGCCTTGGCGATCGAAAATCAGGGTTTGCGGCACTCGGCCTTTGTAGTAGTAGCCCGCTTCATTGGCGGAAAACTGCGCCCCAAAGGGTAAGGCATCGACATCAATGGCAATGAAATCGGTGACGCGACCATAGTACCCCTGCAATTGGGAGATGGTTGAGGCAAACTGCTTGCAGTCGCGGCTATCGTTCACATAAAACAGCAGCAATGTGGCGCGATCGCTCTGACGCGATTTCTCTAGGGTGACCTTCGGTGGCACTAAGGAGCCATTGCCAGCATAAAGAGCAAAGATGTTCCCATCGTAGCGATCGTCTTGTAACCCCGCCCAACTCGGCGCTGTCCACAGTCCCCACAGCAGTAGGATAAGTCCTAACCAGCCCCAAACCCGTTTCATTTTTCGCTCCATCACGTTCCGTTCTGTAAAGACACTATACCGCCACGCCATCCCCCTCCCGTGCATTGTAGAACCGCTGCCGCGCCTTCTAAGGTAGGAAGAGTGTCTTTATTGCTTTTGCCACTGGCTACAGGGGTGCTCTTTCTGTGGCTTTTTTCGGCGTGATCGGGCGTAATCAAAGGAATGAATCTGTACCGACGTTTAGGGATAGTCACGATTTTCAGTACAGTGCTACTGGCCAGTTGTGCCCCCACCTCGCAAAAGGGCACTCTCCAACTCTATGCCAATGGTGAAGAGCGCTTGCAAACGGGATGGACAACCAAAGATGGCTGGCAGCTCCAGTTTGACCATGTCTATTTGACGTTGGGCACGGTGACTGCCTATCAAACCAATCCCCCCTTCGATCCTGAGGCAGGCGATCGCCCCGCAAGTGAAGTGAGTGTTGTGTTTAGCGATCCCATGACGCTGGATTTGGTGAGTGATCAGCGTCCCCTTGTGGGCAGTGCGGCGGCGGCGGTGGGGCACTTCAATGCGCTGCAGTGGCAGACCCTCGCACCCAGTTTACAACTGGTGGGCACAGCGCAGCGGGGTGATGTCAGGGTGCCCTTTGACATTACGTTGGATCAGCCCTTGGCCTTTGTTTGTGGCGACTACATTGGCGATCAGCGCAAGGGCATTGTGGCAGCCAATAGCGCTGCTGATGTGGAGATCACCTTGCATTTTGACCATCTTTTTGGTGATGGGGCTGAACCGGCAACCGCTGAGATCAATCGAGATGCACTGGGCTTTGCCCCTTTTGCGGCGATCGCCACCCCTGAGGGCGTCACGGTTGATTGGACAGGATTACAGCAAAAACTCAGCCCCCAAGACTTTGAAACACTACGTAAAGCCCTGAGTAGTCTGGGGCATGTGGGTGAAGGTCACTGTCGGGAGATTGCTCTATGAAAACTGTTTTAGCAACTGTCGTCACCCTAGGACTACTGGTTCCCAAGGTGCTTGCCCATGGGGTAGATTTGCGCTACCAACCACAGCAGGTCATTCGTGTTACAGCGCAATACGAGAGTGGTCAACCAATGGCTGAGGCCACGGTACAGGTCTTTGCTCCCGATCGCCCCCAAGAAGCCGTCATCAGTGGTACGACCAATGCCCAAGGGGAATTTCAGTTTGTTCCCGATCGCCCTGGACAGTGGCAGGTGCAGGTACGCCAAGGGGGACATGGCGGCCTACTCACGATTCCAGTGGCGACCCATGCCCAAGCAACGGCTGAAGTTGCTCTTACCGCCGTTCCCGAACCGCCAAGGACGGTTTCCCTGAGTCAATACACTCCCGCACAAATCACAGTCATGGTTTTGGCAGTGCTGTGGGGTGCCATTGGCACGGCTTGCTTTGCTTGGTCACGACGGCGGCTGCCAGTGGAGTCGTAGTCATGCACATCCCCGATGGTTTAGTGCCGCCCCTATGGTGTGGACTGGGTTACGCCGGTACGGGTGGTCTTCTGTGGTGGTCTTGCCGCCGTTTGCAGCGGGCAACGGTGGATCCGCTGGCGATCGTCCCGCGATTAGCCCTATTAACCGCCGCTTTTTTTACCGCCTCGGCAGTCTATATCCCAGTGCCCCCCAGCAGTGTTCACCTGATGTTTCTCGGCAGTCTAGGGGCAGTGTTGGCGGAAGGGGCAATGATTGCGGTGGTTGTGGGGTTATTTTTGCAGGCGGTGATGTTTGGTCATGGCGGCTTGACCACCCTAGGCCTGAATGCCCTAATCATGGGGATACCAGCGCTGCTGGCGGCGGCTATTTTTCGGGGAGTGTGGCATCGCTGTCCGCCAAGGGGGCGATCGCTCCTCGGGTTTCTCCTTGGGGCGGGGGCTGTGCTGTTGGCCGTTTTCTTATTTGGCGCAGTGATTCTCTTGAGCCTGCCAGCAACCTTGGATCAACAGCGGGAATGGCTAGCGATCGCTGCCCTTGGGATTGCCCATTTGCCCCTTGCTATGTTGGAAGGAGTGGTCACGGCTTCACTGCTGGTCTTTTTGGCCAAAGTCAAGCCAGAATTCCTGTCCCAAGGGGCGTCTTTTTCCCGTGAAAGTTCTCCTTACCCTACTGCCGACCCTCGCTGAACTCTACGGCTTAATCTTTCTGTGCATGGGCATTGGCTATGGCAGCAGCCGCTTTTTGCCACCAACGACGGGGGCTTGGCTAGCGCAAGGGTTATTCTGGGTGGGGACGCCCCTCACGGCATTTAGTTTTATTGTCACCACCACGATTACAGGTCACAGTACGTTGGCTCCTCTATTGGCCTGGCTAGGGATGGGGATCGGCGTCAGCTTGGCATGGCTGTGGTTACAGCAATATCCCGCTCACACGCGGCAGGAGCAGGGCAGTTTTCTCTTGGCGACCATGGTGGGCAATACAGGTTTTATTGGCTTTCCCATCACTTGGCGACTGCTGGGGCAGGATCACTTTAGCTGGGCGTTGTTTTTTGATCTGATGGGGACGCTTCTCATTTCCTATAGTGCTGGCATTGGCGTGGCGGCGAGTTTTGGCGATTACCTACGGTATGTCGAAGGCGATCGCTCAATTTCCATCTCAAAACTGCTGTGGCACATTGGCCGTAATCCAACCCTCTGGTGTGTCGGCATCGGACTGCTGCTGCGACAACATCCCCTACCGGCGATCGCCCAACAGGGACTTCTGACCTTGGCATGGTTAATGGTGATTGCTGGCCTTATCTATATGGGGATCTGCCTTGGGGAAGCCCCCCTCAAGCTCCAGTGGCAGCGGATAATTCCCTGTCTGACCATCAAGATGCTGTTGGTGCCACTGCTGCTGGGAATAGGCTTAACCCTGATCGGGGTCACAGGGCCGCCGCGCCTAGGAATGGTACTGCAAGCAGGAATGCCCCCGGCCTTTATGACGCTGATCTTGGCGGATGTGTATCACTTAGATCGCGCCTTTGCCGCCAGCTTAATTTTGACTAGTCTTTTTGCCTTAATTCTTTTATTGCCCCTGTGGCTGGTGCTCTTTGCCGGCTAGGGGCATTGGGTGGCTAATCGTCGGGGGTCAAGCGCAACAGCAGGTAGCCTGCGCCTAAACCAACCAGAACCAGCGTAAACGTAATCACCGCAGTATTGAAAATCTCTTCTGCCATAGGGCGGCCTCAGCTAACAAGAACTCATTTTAACCAATTTGGCTCCTTTGCTTACCACGGCTCCAAAACAGGTTCCCGCAGCAGCTCATGGGTACCACGATTCACGGTCAAGAACATCCCGCGGGGGGTTTTGGTCAATAGATACGTGTACTCGCCATTGACCGCCTCAAAATAGTACCCTTGAGGACTCCAATCCCGCAGGGGCAACCGAATCGATAGGCGGGGATCCTGCTTGTGTCGCGCCATATAGTAGGCGGGGCGATCGCCCCCACAGATATTCACCCAATAACTGCGAGTCTCCGTGGCCACAAAGGTACTCTCATAGGAGCGACAGGAGAGGGGACGAGCCAATGCCGCCAGCGGTGTCAGGATTAACAGGGTCACAGCAGCAATTGTCTGCCCAAAGGATTTCATTAGTAGGCTTCCCCATGGCTTTTAACTCCAGTCTAGCCAAGGAGGCGGGAAAGGGTTTCCACCCTCGGTAAGATAGATGATGACGACTGCTGTTTACCTTCAACAGGGATTCAATGACGCTCGCGATCGCCCCCTTTCCCATCACTGCCATCATTGGCCAAGAGGCTATTAAACTGGCACTGCTGTTGGCCGCCGTTGATCCCGGTTTGGGCGGGGTGATCATTGCGGGGCGGCGGGGGACTGCCAAATCCGTCCTTGCGCGAGGTATTCATGCCCTATTGCCCCCGATTGAAGTCATTGATCAGGGGGAGATCCCCGTACCGATCATTGCCAACCCCGACCCGGAACGCCCCCAAGACTGGGATAGCCGCTTGCAAGCTTGGCGCCAAAGCCATCCCGATGTCGCGTTGACCACGAAAGTCATTCCAGCCCCCTTTGTGCAAATTCCCCTAGGGGTCACCGAGGATCGCCTCTTGGGAGCCGTGGATGTAAGTCAATCGGTGCAGCGGGGCGAAGCGGTCTTTCAGCCCGGCCTATTGGCGGCAGCCCACCGCGGGGTGCTCTATGTGGATGAAATCAATCTCTTGGATGAGCAATTGGCCAATGTGCTGATGGCAGTGCTCAGTGCTGGCCGCAACCAAATTGAACGGGAGGGGATTAGCCTGGATCACCCCTGTCGTCCGCTTTTAATTGCCACGTTTAACCCCGATGAGGGGGAAGTGCCACCCCATCTGCTGGATCGGTTTGCGATCGCCCTATCGGCGGATACGGTTCTCGGTTTAGATGAGCGGGTTGCAGCGGTGGATCATGCCACTCAATTTGCTGATTCGCCCCAAGCTTTTTTGCAGCAATACGATGCTGAGCTAGAGGATCTGCGCACCCAAATTATTCTGGCGCGGGAATGGCTCAAAGAAGTGAAAATTCAACGGCAGCAAATTGCCTATCTCGTCACCGAAGCCCTACGGGGTGGTGTTCAAGGCCATCGAGCAGAACTCTTTGCAGTGCGGGTGGCCAAAGCCCATGCTGCCCTGAATGGCCGCAGCGAAGTCAATGCCGAAGATCTACGCCGCGCTGTTGAACTGGTGATTGTGCCGCGAGCCACTCAACTGGAACCGCCGCCGGATCAACCGCCCCCACCGCCGCCGCCCCCGCCAGAGAATCAGCAGTCTGACCCCGAAGAAGAACCCGATGAGCCAGAGACGCCACCGGAAGAGCAGCAGGAGACGCCACCCATTCCTGAGGAATTTGTTTTTGAGGCCGATGGCACGGTCTTGGATGAGTCGGTGCTCTACTTTGCCCAACTGACCCAACGCCAAGGGAAATCGGGGAGTCGCAGCCTGATTTACTCCCAAGATCGCGGTCGCTATATCCGCCCGATTTTGCCCCGTGGCCGAGGCGGTCGAATTGCTGTGGATGCCACCCTGCGCAGCGCCGCTCCCTACCAAAAATCCCGTCGCCTACGCCAACCCCAACGCCGCGTCATTGTTGAAAACAGTGATCTGCGAATTAAACGTCTGGTACGTAAAGCGGGTGCTTTGATTATTTTTGTGGTCGATGCCTCTGGCTCAATGGCACTGAACCGCATGAATTCCGCCAAGGGAGCTGTTTTACGCCTATTGACCCAAGCCTATCAAAACCGCGATATGGTGGCGCTGATTCCCTTTCGGGGCGAGCAGGCGGAGGTGCTCCTACCCCCTACCCGATCCATTGAAGCGGCACGGCGACGCCTTGAAACCCTGCCCTGTGGGGGTGGCTCTCCCCTTGCCCACGGCCTGACCCAAGCGGTGCGAGTGGGCTTGAATGCCCGCCAAAGTGGTGAAATTGGTCAAGTGATGATTGTGGCCATTACCGACGGTCGGGGCAATATCCCCCTAAGCCGCTCCCTTGGGGAAACCATTCCGCCGGAGACCAAGCCCGATGTCAAAGCGGAAGTGCTGGAAATTGCCGCTAAAATTCAAGCCTTGGGTCTAAAGCTCTTGGTGATTGATACCGAGAATAAGTTTGTCTCGACCGGCATGGGCAAGGAATTGGCACGGCAAGCGGGGGGCAAGTATTACCATCTGCCCAAGGCCACCGATCAGGCGATCGCCCAAGTGACACAAAACGCCCTGCAATTTTAGCCACCAATAAAAAACTCTCCCCCCAGTTAGAGAGGAGAGAAAATAGCCAACTATTCGGGCAGTGAGCCTACATCATGCCGCCCATGCCCCCCATGCCGCCATCCGCAGGAGCTGCGGGTTTCGGTTCCGGTTTTTCGACCACAAGGGCTTCCGTGGTCAGTACCATGCCGGCGATCGAACCGGCATTTTGCAGGGCAGAGCGTACCACTTTGGCGGGGTCAATAATACCCGCACTGACGAGGTCTTCATAGGTGCCGGTTGCGGCATTAAAGCCATAGTTGAAGTCGCCGGCACGGACATTCTCCACGACCACGGCTCCTTCGACACCAGCATTGTCAGCAATTTGAGCCACTGGTGCTGCTAAGGCACTGGCAACAATGCGCGCACCCGTCTGTTCTTCGGGACTGAGGCTAGGCAGCAGGGCATCAATGCGACTAGCTAAGTGAAGCAAGGTCACACCACCACCAGGCACAATCCCTTCAGCCACTGCCGCTTTGGTGGCATTGAGGGCATCTTCGAGGCGGAGTTTGCGATCCTTCAATTCCGTTTCGGTGGCAGCCCCCACTTTGATCACCGCTACGCCGCCCACCAGCTTGGCAATGCGTTCTTGCAGCTTTTCTTTATCGTATTCGGAGTCGGTCTCGGCCAACTGTTTCTTGAGCTGCTCGACGCGCTTTTGAATATCGGCTTTATTGCCTTTCTCTGACACAAGGGTGGTGGTGTCTTTGGTCACGGTGACGGAGGCGGCTTCTCCTAGCATGGTGATTTCCACATCATCTAGGGTCAGTCCCACTTCCTCAGAAATGACTTGACCGCCCGTGAGAATGGCAATGTCTTGCAGCATCGCTTTACGCCGTTCGCCAAAGGCCGGGGCTTTGACAGCAACAACATTGAGGACGCCCCGCAGTTTATTCACCACCAGTGTGGCGAGGGCCTCGCCTTCCACATCTTCAGCAATGATCACGAGGGGACGACCACTGCGAGCCACTCTTTCTAAGGTGGGAATCAGGTCTTGGATGCTGGTAATTTTCTTGTCCGTCAGGAGCAGATAGGCATTGTTGAGTTGGACAATCATCCGCTCTGGATCGGTGACAAAGTAGGGGGAGATGTAACCGCGATCAAACTGCATCCCCTCGACAATTTCCATTTCTGTATTCAGGGATTTTGATTCTTCAATGGTGATCACGCCATCTTTGCCGACTTTGGCCATGGCTTCACCAATCATGGCTCCCACTTCGGGGTCATTACCGGCTGAGACACTCGCCACTTGGGCAATCATGTCCCCTTCAACGGGTTTGGCCACTTCGGCAATGCCCTCAACAATTGTTTTAATTGCTTTTTCCATGCCGCGTTTGAGGGCAATGGGGTTGGCGCCGGCAGCGACGTTTTTCAGGCCTTCACGGATCAGCGCTTGGGCAAGGAGGGTGGCAGTGGTTGTGCCATCGCCGACAACATCATTGGTTTTGGCGGCCACTTCCCGAATCAGTTGGGCGCCGGTATTTTCGTAGGCATCTTCCAGTTCGATTTCCTTGGCGATCGTCACACCATCGTTGACAATTTGCGGTGCACCATACTTTTTCTCAAGCACCACGTTGCGGCCTTTGGGGCCAAGGGTAATTTTCACGGCATCGGCAAGGGCATTAATTCCGCGTTCGAGCGATCGCCGGGACTCTTCATGAAATGCGACTAATTTTGCCATGGGTGGCTATCCTTTAGTAACTTGGAGGTAATGATTGAGGGACTGCAAACTTGGCAGACTTCAAGCCATTGTTCACAATACTGTGGAAAATAAGCTCAGGGCAATGGCAGAAAATGTAGGGGATTCCGCACTTGCTCGCATACACTGGCAATAGATCAACAAGCTTCTCAGCCATGGCTGGCCGCCGCCTCAATCAACAACGCCTACAGGTCTTCTTGTACGTCACCTTAATGCTCGGCATTGCCCTTGCAGCGGCCAAGGAGTATTTTTACCTCAACAACGGTCAAGGCGGGCAAGACTGGCAAATTGGTGCGCCACAGGTGGATGTCATTGCTGCTCAGCCAAAACGCTCCCTTGCGGAAATACAGGCTTTTGCCCTGCAATTGGTGAATCGCGATCGCCAGCTCAATGGACTGCCACCCCTTGTTGCCGATGAGTTACTGACAGAGGCAGCACAACGCCATGCCGAGGATATGCTCAAACGCCAATACTTTAGCCACACCAACCCCGAGGGGCAATCGCCAATGGATCGCTTTATTGCCTTGGGGGGACGCGGCGGCGTCGGTGAAAATATCATGGAGCAGAAGGGCACCCCCGGCTTGGTGCTCAACTACAAACTGATTGAGCGTTTCCAAAAAGGCTGGATGTATAGTGAGGGGCACCGCCAAAATATCCTGCGGCCTGAATTTACCCGTTTTGGCTTTGGCATTGCTTTGAATGCAGCACGGGGCGAGGTCTATGCTGTACAGATGTTTGCCCTGCCAGCCCAGTAAGAGGCGCAAAACCCGCTAAAGAGATCGAAAAATATCAATCGTCATCAAACCTAGCCACATGAGCCATGTTCACTGAAGAAATGTACGTTGTCCTCGAATCCAGTGCCAGCGATGAGACCTTTCTCACGCCCATGGAGCTACAGGCCAAGCTGGTGGAGTATCTAACAGGAACCGAGGTTTCCCTAACGCCGGATCTACTTGCTTTGCCCGATGTGGAAAGTCGTGCCCACTACCTCATGACAACGGGTTGTGAACTGCAATTACCCAATGGTGGCTACCTTCAGTGGTATGCCGTGCGCTTAGAAAAATAATCGTTACAGAGGGTTACGAAACTCCTGCTCGGAAAATTCCGTTCTAATATAGATAAGGCTCTTGGATCAATAAAGGGTTCAGACGATTATTTATTCTTTCGTGGTGTCCAAATCGTCAGGAATAGCAGGGTAACGAGACTGTGGCCGATCGCCGTCGTCAACAAAAGAAAAAACAGCAAATGACCTACAGTTGGCCGTTGGCAGGCACCTATCAAGCCCTTAGCTCTGCATCGGTGGATTTGATCTGGCGCAAAGTGGTGAATTTGGCCGATGTATCGTGGCATCCCTTGATTTTGCGCACGAATGTGCCCTACGGACTTGTCCCCAAGCCGGGGTTTATTTTCCAGGCCATGACCCGTTGGATTCCGTGGCCGATTCAGATTTTTGTCGAACGGGTATCACCGGGGAAACTGTTGAGTATTCGCATTTTGGTCTTGCCGGGGGTAGAGGAACGGGTAACCTATCGTTTAGAATCAACGGTTTGTGGGAGTCAGATTTCCTGCTCAGTGATGTTGCGGGGATGGCTGGCGCCGCTGATTTGGTCGCTGATTCGCGATTATGCGGCAGTGTTGGCTGCCCGTCTGGCGATCGCCGCTGAGAAGGAACCCCCCTCTGCCAAGCCCCCCATTGACCCCTGTTTAGGTTTTTAGACTGACGAGAGAGACTTCTATGCTCAGCGATAGCGATCGCGTTCGTGTTCTCAGTGAAGCCCTGCCCTATCTCCAAGCCTTTGCCGGGCGCACCTTTGTCGTTAAATACGGCGGTGCCGCCATGAAGGAAGAGCAGCTCAAAGATTCCGTGATTCGCGATATTGTCTTTCTCTCCTATGTGGGGATTCGCCTTGTCGTGGTTCATGGCGGTGGCCCAGAGATCAACACTTGGCTGGGCAAGCTCAACATCGAACCCCAATTCAAAAATGGGCTGCGCGTCACCGATGCCGCAACAATGGATGTGGTCGAGATGGTCTTGGTGGGTCGTGTCAACAAGGAAATTGTCACCCTGATCAATCAGGCGGGCGGTAAAGCGGTGGGGCTGTGCGGCAAAGATGGCAACCTGATTCGTGCCCGTGCCCAAGGGGAAGATAGCATTGGCTTTGTCGGTGAAGTGCAGGGGGTGGATACCCGCGTGATTACGGCGCTAGTGGAGAAGGGGTATATTCCTGTCATCTCCAGTGTGGCTGCCGATGATACCGGCCAAGCCTACAACATCAATGCCGATACAGTTGCTGGCGAGATTGCAGCGGCCTTGGGGGCTGAGAAGCTAATTTTACTGACGGATACCGCGGGCATTTTACGGGATTATCGCGACCCGAGTACCCTCATTTATCGCCTTGATATTGCCGAAGCGCGGCAACTGATTAAAGAGGGGGTTGTCTCTGGGGGAATGATTCCTAAAGTCACCTGTTGCGTGCGATCGCTCGCTCAAGGGGTGAAAGCAGCGCACATTATTGATGGCCGGGTGCCCCACGCCCTGTTACTGGAAATTTTTACCGATTCGGGGATTGGCTCAATGCTCGTGGGATCCAATGCGGCCTACGATAGCGCCTTTACTGACTGAAACTTTTCGCATGAAAACGGGCGTCCTAGGGTATGACAAGGATGTTTTAGCGTAAGCGCCTATTACTTATGAAGTTATTCTCTTTAATCTTAATTAGTAGCGGCTTAGCCACTAGCCTAACGCTGCCAGCACGTGCCATTCCCCAACCCTACCCCCAAGTAGCCGTGAATAGTTTTATGGATACCTGCATCGAGCGTGGCCGGCGATCGGCGCCCCTTGTCCCCCGTTCAATGATGAGTAACATTTGTCAGTGCTCCATCAACTACATTCAACAGCGGGTGAGCTACGCCGACTTTCAAACCCTTGATCCCAATGGCGGCCAACCGCAGTCTCCTCGCCAACAACAGGCACAGCGGGTTCTCGATGAAAGTGTGAACTACTGCATTCGCCAGCAACTGGGCGTCTAGGCACTTTTTCAGCCTGCTGAGCGTCGGAAAACTTAGCTTGCGATCGCCAACGGCCAAGGCAAGTCTTTGTGCTAGATTGGGCGTAGGCTAAAGGATCGAAAATTTAGGACGAATCATATGGGAATCACACACCGCACGCTCGTTGTCAGTACGACAGTGGTCATGACGGCATTGGTTGCTGTCACGGGTGCGGGTCTGCACTGGTCCCGTAGCCTAGCAGGTTTTCGCCAAAGTCCTAAGGAACTGGTGGATGAAGTCTGGCAGGTCATTGACCGTGAATACGTAGATGCCACCTTCAATGGCAATGACTGGCGTGCCGTGCGGCGGGAATTTCTCTCGCGGAACTACACCAAACCCGAGGATGCTTACAAAGCGGCACGGGAAATGCTCGAGAAGCTCAATGATCCCTACACCCGCTTTATGGATCCGGAGCAGTTTCGCTCCATGCAAATTGAAACCTCTGGTGAACTCACAGGGGTAGGCATCACCATTACCCAAGACGAAAAAACCAAAGAAATCACGGTGGTTTCCCCCATTGAAGGCAGTCCCGCCGCTGAGATGGGTCTAATGGCCAAGGATGTGATCCTGAAAATTGACGGCAAATCCACCAAGGGCATGGACCTTAACCAAGCCGTCAGCATGATCCGTGGCCCTGTGAATACAAAAGTGCGCCTCACCATCCAGCGGGGCGATCAAATCTTGAACTATGAGATCACCCGTGCCCGCATTGAAATTCATCCCGTTCGCTTCAGCCTACGCCAAACTCCCCAAGGCCCTGTCGGCTATATTCGCCTTGTCACCTTTAGCTCCAATGCAGCCGCAGAAATGCGCGCCGCCATCCGTGAGTTAGAAAAGCAAGGCGTTGAAGGCTATGTTTTGGATTTACGCTCCAATCCGGGCGGCCTACTCTTTGCCAGTGCTGAAATTGCCCGCATGTTCCTACCGCAGGGCGATATTGTCTCTACGGTCAATCGCCAAGGGGAAGCAGAGCGCTTACGCGCCGGTCGCGGCTTCTTGACCAATAAACCCCTTGTGGTTCTCATTGATGGTGGGTCGGCCAGTGCCAGCGAAATCCTCGCAGGTGCCCTACAGGATAATGGCCGTGCCGTATTGGTGGGAACGCGCACCTTTGGCAAAGGCTTGGTGCAGTCCGTCCAGCCCGTGGGAGAAGGGGCAGGGATTGCGGTGACGATCGCCAAATACTTTACCCCCAGTGGTCGCGATATTAACAAGAAGGGCATTGAACCCGATATTGAAGTCACCCTCACGGAGCAGCAGCGGGAGCAACTCACGCGCGATGACATTGCCACCGATCGCGATCCTCAATTTACACGGGCGCTCGCGGTTCTCAATGAACGCATCCTCGCAGAGCGACGCAACACCCAATCAGCGCGTCCCCCCCAGACAGCTAATCCTTAACTTCACTCAGTTAGGTGATCACCGTGGCCGACCACCGCCGACAAGCCCAGCGGGTATTGTTCTTGGCGCTAGGGGTCAATGTCACACTGACCGTTGTTAAAGCGGTTGTTGGGGTTCTCAGTCACTCCCTCAGTTTACAGGCCGATGCCCTGCATAGCTTGACCGATGCCGGTAGCAGCATCTTGGGCTTAGTGGCCATGCAGTGGGCTAACCCCCATCCCGATCGCGACCATCCCTACGGTCACCAAAAGTTTGAAGCCCTCGGTGCATTGGGGATTGCTGCCTTTTTGGGCATGGTGTGCTTTGAGATTTTACAAAGTGCAGTTGAGCGCCTGCTGCATCAAAGCAGTGCCGTGACGATTACAGGGGCAGAACTGTGGATTGTGATCCTCGTTCTTGGCATGAATATCGGCCTTACCCTCTATGAACACCACATGGGGCACAAGCTGAATAATTCCGTCCTCATTGCCGACGCCAAGCATACCCTGAGCGATGTCTGGACAACCATTATTGTCCTTTTAGGGTTGATTGGGGTATGGACCTTCAATTGGGATTGGTTGGATGTGGTGCTAGCATTTCCCGTCGCTGCCCTTGTGTTTTGGAGTGCTTGGGAAGTCCTCAAAAGTAACATTCCTTGGCTGGTGGATGAGATGGCGATCGCCCCTGAAGCTATCCATGAGCTAGTGATGACCGTGCCCGGTGTGGTTAATTGCCATGACATTAGCTCGCGGGGGATGGTGGGACGGCAAGTGTTTATTGAGATGCACTTAATTGTCGAGGCGGAAGATATTCCCACGGCCCATGACATTACGGAGCAAATTGAAGCCCTGCTGCAAGACCGCTATGGACCTGCTCGCATTGTCATCCACGTCGAACCCCCCGACTACGAATCCAGTCAGATCAGCTTCTCGTAGGTGATTTTTGTTATTTTTTGAGCATCTGCGCAGCGCAACTGAGGAGTGACCCTGTGGTGTACGACTGTATTGTGGTTGGTTCAGGCCCTGCGGGTGGGGCGGCTGCCTATCACTTAGCCAAGCGAGGCCGTCAGGTGTTGGTTCTGGAAAAGGAAAGCTTGCCCCGCTACAAGCCCTGTGGCGGTGGTGTGTCGCCGCAAGTGCAAGCTTGGTTTGACTTTGACTTTCGTCCTGCCATCTCGCTGAAGCTGACGCAAATGGTCTGTACATGGCAGGGGGGAGAAGCGCAAGTGCTGGAACTGCCGCCAGAGCAAGCAGTATGGATGGTGCGCCGCGATGTGTTTGATTATTTTCTGATTCAACAGGCGCAGAAACAGGGGGCGCAGGTAGCGGCTCAAACTCCCGTTACAGGTCTAACATGGGGGGGCGATCGCTGGCAGGTGCATACCCCCAAGGGGGATTTCACAGCACAGTATCTCATTGGCTGTGATGGTGCCAAAGGTTCAATGGCCAAGTGGTTGGGATTCCAACATCGTCAGCAGCGGATAGGAGCAGCCATTGAGGTTGAAGCAGCCATGCCCAATCATTCCCTGAGGGCAGCCCACTTTGACTTTGGTCGCGTTCACAATGGCTACATTTGGAACTTTCCTAAACGGGATGGCTACTCGATTGGCGTGGGCACCTTTTCCCTAGAGCGCAAGCAAAATCTTCGGGCGATCGGGGCAGCGTATGCTGAAACCTTTGGCGTTGATTTCAGTCAAGTCAAGGTCTATGGTCACCCCCTCTACTGTTGGCAGCGGCACCAGCGCCTGCATACCCAAAATGCCCTACTTGCTGGCGAAGCTGCCTGTATCGTTGATCCATTTACCGCCGAAGGCATTCGTCCCTCGCTGTTGACCGGGATGTTGGCTGCCCAAGCCATCGATCGCGCCCTTAATGGTGAGCCAGAGGCTCTCGCGGACTATTCCCGTCAAGTCCAGCAGGCGTGGGGAGCGGATATGGTCTGGGCAAAACGTCTAGCCACCCTTTTTTATCAGATGCCCCACATAGCCTATGAAGTGGCCATCAAACGTCCCAGCGCCCTACAACGGATGGGGCAAATTCTCTGCGGTCAGTTGCGTTACCGCGATGCAGCAGCCAATGGCCTCAAATTGTTGGCGGCGGGTTTGAGAGTGCCGACGGTTTTCCGTTAATGCCGATAGGGATGCTCCCTGAGCTGCCTCCTATAATGTTGGTGCAGCCTAACTTTAGGAACACGAGTGGTGAGCAGTCCCATTGAGCAGCGCAAGGCCGAGCACCTCGAGCTTTGTATTCAAGGTGATGTCAGTAATCAAGAAATCACCACCGCTTTCGAGAAGTATCGCTTTCGCCATTGTGCCCTGCCCGAGCTGGACTTTGCCGAGATTGATCTGACCGTCGAGTTTTTGGGCTGGCGACTCGCTGCCCCCCTGCTGATTTCCTCCATGACCGGTGGCACACCCCAAGCGGGAGACATCAATCGCCGCTTAGCCCGGGTGGCGCAGCACAAGGGAATTGCCATGGGCGTCGGTTCCCAACGGGTCTTGCTGGAGCATCCAGAGGTGGCGACCACGTTTGCCATTCGTCAAGAGGCACCCACTATCCCGCTCTTGGCCAATCTTGGCGCGGTGCAGTTGAACTATGGCTGTGGCGTCAATGAATGCCAAAAGATTATCGATCTCCTAGAGGCGAATGCCCTGATTTTGCACCTCAATCCGCTGCAAGAGGCGGTCCAAACCGGGGGCGATCGCAACTTCAAGGGACTGCTAACCAAAATTGGCGTTCTTTGTCGGGCCCTACCCGTGCCTGTGATTGTGAAGGAAGTGGGCAATGGTATCAGCGCTGATGTGGCCAAGCAACTGGTGGATGTGGGGGTGGCGGCGATTGATGTGGCGGGGGCAGGGGGCACCTCCTGGGCAAAAGTGGAAGCGGCGCGTGCCCAAGATGCCCGTCAACAGTATCTCGGAGAGGCCTTTGCCGAATGGGGTATTCCTACGGCTCAGTGCCTTGAGCAAATTCATACTGCCCTCCCAGAGACGCCCTTGATTGCCTCCGGCGGTCTCAAAAATGGCATTGATGTCGCCAAAGCCCTTGCCCTTGGTGCCAGTCTGGCGGGTTTAGCGCGACCCTTTTTGCAGGCCGCCCATCAATCAGAGGAGACACTTGCGCAGCGCATTGACTTTATCCTTGAGGAATTGAAAACCGTGCTGTTTTGTACCGGCAGTGCTACCCCCCAAGCCCTCTATCAGCGCCGCTGTCTCGAAAGGATCTAGCGGGGGTCTTCAAGGATCGTGCGCAGCCATGGGGGCGGATCCGGAATTGGATTGCCCAATCGCTCCAGCAGTGTCCAGGCCAAAATATGCACCACTAAGGCATACACCGTGGACTGGAAAAAGACAAGTAGCAGTGCCACAACTTGGATCAGGGTCACCGTTGGCTCTAGGAGCAAATTCAGATTGACCAGTACCCAATCAATAAAATTCGTGACCTGCTGATTGAAGTAAATCCAGAGGTTTTCCCCGAGCAGAATCGACACAAGACTAATCTGAAAGAAAAATCCTGCGGTGCCAATCACTGCGCCACTGAAGATGGAACGTCCCCAGTCTTCTTTTTTGGCCCAACAGCCACCAAAAATGACCCCCATAATGCCGTGGGGCAAGAGAAATTGCAGACTACGGGGTGGCCCCATCAACACAGAAAGGAGCAATGCACTGACAATGGCTGCCATCCAAGCGGCGCGGCGGTTCCAGCGTAAATAAACGAGGGCGATGGGAATTGGAAAAAACAGGCGCAAGACCGGACCAATGGGCAAATAAAAGTTAATCACCCACAGCAGGGCAGCGGTACTGGCAAGGAAGGCCGTTTCCGTAATGACAAGGGTGCGCTGAATTTGAGATCGCCCTAAGGCTTGGGACTGCTCAGGGGGCACAATGGCTTCTACGTCGGGAAAATCATCCTCTAGGGAATCCGTTGGGTTCATTGATTGACAGATCACCTTTTTTCTCTACACTCTAGCAAGCTTTACTGCCAGCCCTCAAACTGGATATAGCTGCCGGAAAAATCCTTTGCTGAAAGTTAGAATCGGGGGTAGGGTATTTTTATCAAATTTGCATGTTAACCTATGTGTCGTCTTTATGCCTATATGGGGCGCAAAACGTCCCTTGCCCATGCCTTGGTGGATGCTCCCCATTCCCTGTTGGTGCAAAGTTATCAACCCCGCGAAATGACGGCGGGACTCTTAAATGCCGATGGCTTTGGGGTGGGCTGGTATGCAGTCCGTCAAGATGTGCCACCCTTTCTCTATCGGCAAACAATGCCCATGTGGCATGATGTTAACTTTACTGAGCATTTAAGCCGCTACATTGAATCTGCCTGTTTCTTGGCCAATGTCCGCAGTGCAACACCGGGTCAACCCGTGCAGATGACGAATACACAGCCCTTTCGCTGGGGACGCTGGCTGGGGGTGCACAATGGCTTTATCGAGAACTTTCGCCAAACCCTCTACCGCCCCATGCGCGATCGCCTGTCGGATATTTGTTACAACATTGTTGAAGGCTCGACGGATTCTGAGCACCTCTTTGCCCTCTTTTGCAATGAATTGGTGTTGAATCCGCAATTGTCACCCGTGATGGTTCTGCGGCAAACGCTGCAAATTGTTTTTTCCCTAGCCCAGGCAGCGCGTACCAGTGTCAGTGCCGCCATGATTCTTACTGATGGTGTCTATATTCTCGCCACCCGCTGTTCGCGGGGCACACCCCCCCCCACCCTCTACTGGAGTCAGGATGCCGAGAAAATTCAACTCACCTCAGAGCCTGTAGATCATCAAACGGAGTGGTATCCTTTACCGGAAAATAAACTGCTGTTGATGAGTTTGCAGAGTGAACCAGAAATTTACGCCTTCTGAGATATCAGTGCCTTTTAATCCCTTTGATCGGGGAGCTTTTTGGCAAGCCTTTCAGAACCAGCGGCAATTTACACTCCAAGTCGTGGCTGAGTTGAGCGAGGCCGTCCTTTGTGCTCAGCCCCATCCCCTCTATAGTCCCGTGGGATGGCATTTGGGACACATTGGCTACACAGAAGCTTTTTGGCTCTTGCCGGAATCCTCAGGGGTTAGCGATCGCGATCGCTATTGGTATGCCGCCGATGGCCGACCCAAGGTGGAACGACAATACTTACCACCGCGCAATGAATTACTCGACTACCTCGCAGGGATTCGCCAACGCACGGGCGATCGCCTCTACAGCCTTAGCGACGAGCAGTGGCAACGGGAACTCCGTCTCTGGTGGTGGATTTTGCAGCATGAAGCCCAACATAGTGAAACGATGCAAATGGTGTTGGCGATGCAGGGGATTTTCACCACGTTACCCCCTAACCTATCGCTGCCACAGGATCACCAACGGATTCCCGCTGGGGGGTATGTCATTGGCAGTGAAGACCTCTTAGCCCTTGATAACGAGCAGCCAGTCCAGAGTGTAGAGCTGCTTCCTTTTACGATTGATGCGGCACCGCTGACGTGGCGGGAATTTCTTGCCTTTGTTGAAGCAGGTGGCTATCAGCGGCGGGAATGGTGGTCCAGCAGTGGTTGGGAATGGCGAGCAGCAGAGGAAATTACCTCACCGTTTTACCCGATTCCTGAGAACCTAGACTTACCGATGTGGGGACTCAGTTTCTACGAAGCGGAAGCCTACGGCCATTTCCAAGGCAAACGTCTCCCCAGTGAACGGGAATGGGAAATTGCTGCTCAGCAGGGACTCTTGAATCAGGGCTACGTTTGGGAGTGGACTCAGAGTCCCTTTGCCCCCTATCCGGGGTTCCAGAGCTATCCCTACCGGGGGTATTCTGCGCCCTACTTTGATGGCGAGCATTTTGTCCTTAAGGGCGGTAGTCACTGGACGCGCCCCATTCTCAAGCGACCCTCATTTCGCAATTGGTATAGCCGCACCACCCGTGAGGTGTTTGCCGGGGCACGCTACGTTCACCAAGAAACACTCCCTACACCAAGGGACACTGATGCCTAAATTTGAACATGTTTAGCCTGCCCTCTCCGATCCTCGCGTCAGCAGGTGGTGTGAGCTTCATGTTTTGTGCTGAGGTTCTCATCCATCCTGTGATCGCCTTCACTGGGATTCTTCCTAGGCTCCGCCAAGATTGAATCATCAACCCTTCTCTGGAGCGTGAGCCACATCATGAAACGCTTATCTCTTTCCACCTTGCTACTGCTCACTGGGACACTCGCCCAAACTAGCGGAGCTTTGGCTCTACCCACAGCAACGCTGCAAGGCCGTATCTTTTTTGGCGATCAAATGGGTAATGTTGCACCTGCGGCCTGCTCAGCCATCGAAGTCGTCGCTAAACCCCAGAATTTACCCCCAATTAAGGTATCCGCTGTGGGTCCTAGTGTTGGTGCGAAGGATGGGCAATGTACCTTCAAGATGACTAATGTTCCAGCAGGTGTGCCCATTGAATTGAAGGCAGTGTACGGCGATTTGCTTTCCTATCCTGAAAAGACCTATCCAAGCCCCGCTGGCAATTGGCAGAATCCTTTTGCTTTGCGTCCGGGACAGGTGAATGTCAAGTACATCGAAATTGATGGTAAACCCTAATCAGTTCAGCAAACATCCCTCCTCAGTGAAGAAAGTTTGAAAAGCGGCGCTAAACCATCCGAGGGGTACCCTGAACTTTCTACCAAAATTCGCCGCAGTGCTCTGCCTATACCGCAAAGCAGTTAGGTGGTGGTGTAGGCCGTAGGCCGTGCGAAGCGGTGATAGGCAACCAGAGGGAGCAGTCACTCAATCTCAGCTTGTTGCTGGATAGATTGAGCTAGCCCAAAAATCGGGTGCGACTAATAGCTATAATCCACTCATGATCACCCTGACGTACGAGTACAAACTCAAACTAACCTAGCAGCAGGCCAAGCAGATCGACCACGATCTAGAAGTGTGTCGCCGAGTTTGGAATGATGCGCTGAGGGAGCGCAAAGACTGGATTGCTTCGCGCAAATGTCCAGTCAATGCCTGCTCTGTGCGTAGCGAGTACATTATCCCAGCGGATGCCCCCTATCCCAACTTCAACGTGCAGTGCCAACGATTGACTCAAGCAAGGCAGACCAACCCTGATTTAGTGTCAGTTAACGCCCAAGCAGTGCAGCAAGTCTTGAAGCGGCTAGATCAAGCGTTTGAGCGGCGGCAGAAGTTGGGAGCCGGGTTTCCACGGTTCAAGAAACCTGGCCAGATGCGGTCATACGTTTTCCCCCAGCTCGGCAAGCAACCATTGGCACCCGGACGAGTCAAGTTACCGAGTCTGGGCTGGGTGGCTATTCGTCAGTCTCGGCCTTACCCAGAGGGGTTTACCGCTAAGCAAGCGAGGGTGCTCAAACGCGCCTCTGGCTATTACCTGCTGCTGACGTTTCAGGCTGATATTGCCATCCCAGAGCCTTCATTAGGGGGTCATGTGGTTGGCGTCGATGTTGGCTTGGAATACTTTCTCTCCACCTCGGATGGGCTTCAACTAGAGCGGCCTAGGTTTTTCGTAGAGATGCAACGCAAGCTTCAATTGCTGCAACGCAGACTGAAGCGAAAACAGATTGGGTCAGCCAACTGGAAGAAGGTTCAACGGAAGGTGGCGAAGCTGCATGAACAGATTGCCCGCACCCGCAGGGACTTTCACTTCAAGGTTGCCCACCAGCTTTGCGACGGGGCTGATGTGATTGTGGTTGAGGATTTGAATCTGATTGGCCTCAGTCGTGGGACTCTGGGCAAGCACATGCTAGATGCGGGTCATGGGCAATTCCTGAACTCGGTGTTGCCTTGGGTGGCCTGCAAGCGTGGCAAGGCGGTTGTCAAGGAGAAAGCAGCGGGCACCTCTCAAGAGTGTCCTGACTGTGGTGAGGCAGTCCGCAAAATGCTATCAACCCGTTGGCATGAGTGTCCCTGCGGATGTTCTTTGCCACGAGATATTGCCGCTGCATTGGTACTGCGAAATCGGTTCTTAGGCCGTGGGGCGCACGGTCTTGAAAATGCCCCTGGAGAGGTTCTGGCGGGGGTGTCCTTCGGGGCATCTAGTCAAGACTCTGTGAACGGGGAATCTCCTGCTATACGCCTAGCGTTAGCGGGATGAGCGTCAAGGGACTTTTTAGCAAACCAGCAGGGGGCAGGAATACTCATTTACTTTGATTAGCAAAGGCTGGCATCCCCTTGTCACTCCCATATTTAAGAAAAGGGCTGTAATTTGAGTACAATAGTGTGATGCCAGCGGCGGCTTGCCCTGTTGGTACGGCGTTTACCCTAGGTTGATCACTGCCTGCTATGGTTCAAGAGCGTAGTCTGCCCTCTTTGTCCATTCCCCAAACCACGATTACCCGTGAGCAGGGGTTAATGCTCTATGAAGATATGGTACTGGGGCGCACCTTTGAAGATAAGTGTGCTGAAATGTACTACCGAGGGCGGATGTTTGGCTTTGTCCACCTCTATAACGGTCAAGAGGCTGTCTCTACAGGCGTGATCAAAGCCATGCGTCCCGATGATTACGTGTGCAGTACCTATCGCGATCACGTGCATGCCCTGAGTGCCGGGGTTCCTGCCCGTGAAGTGATGGCGGAACTCTTTGGCAAGGCAACGGGGTGTAGTAAAGGCCGGGGCGGCTCAATGCACCTTTTTTCTGCCAAGCATAATCTCTTGGGGGGCTTTGCCTTTGTCGCTGAGGGGATTCCAGTGGCAACGGGGGCAGCCTTTCAGACGATGTACCGCCGTCAGGTGATGGGGGATGCCAAGGCCGATCAGGTCACCGCTTGCTTCTTTGGCGATGGTGCCAGCAATAATGGCCAGTTCTTTGAGTGCTTGAATATGGCGGCACTCTGGAAATTACCCATTTTGTTCGTCGTGGAAAATAACAAGTGGGCGATCGGCATGGCCCATGAGCGTGCCAGTTCGGAAACAGAAATCTACAAGAAAGCCAAGGTCTTTGGCATGGTGGGTGAAGAAGTCGATGGCATGGATGTGCTGGCGGTGCGTACCGTGGCTGAGGCAGCGATCGCCCGAGCCCGTGCCGGTGAAGGCCCCACCCTGATTGAAGCTTTGACCTACCGTTTCCGGGGGCACTCCCTTGCGGATCCCGATGAACTGCGCTCCAAAGAAGAGAAAGAATTTTGGCTAAAGCGCGATCCGATCAAAAAGCTGGGTGCCTACCTCGTGGAACAAGAACTGGCCACTAGCGAAGACCTGCGTGCCATTGAGCAAAAAGTACAGGCGGTTGTTGATGATGCGGTCACCTTTGCTGAGGAAAGTCCTGAGCCTAAGCCCGAAGAACTCTACGACTACATCTTTGCAGACGAATAGGCTAGCCGCTCCCAGCAAAGAATCAAAGACCTAGGAGCGTTCGAGGTATCGCACCGTCACTGAGTAAATGGCATAGCCAACACAGTAGCCTGCTAGCACATCACTCACCCAGTGGGCACCCACATAGACAGAGCTAATGCCCATCAGAATCATCAGGGCGATCGCGACTCCATAGCTCAATCCTCTCAAGGTTGGCCGCTTCGTAGAGAGGAAATAGCTCCAGAGGAAGTACAGTAAAAGATTCCCTGCTGCATGGCCACTGGGAAAACTATGCCCGCTCAGGTGCAATACCAGTGGATTATCGGGTCGAGCAACATTAAAGAACGGTTTGAGCACCCGATCAATGAGAATCAGGATGAACAGCGTCGAGAACGCGATCGCCTTCATCTCCCGCCAGCGGCGATATTTCCCTAAAACCACGAGGGAAATAAACACTAAACTGCCAGCAACGGGGGCATTGCCCGAAAAATAGGACAACTTTGCAACAGGAGCAAACTCAGGCGGTAAAACGGTTCGGACAATCTCGGACAAACCAATATCCCACTGTTGGCCAAGTCCACTGAACACTAGGAAACAAATGCCTAAGAAGCAGCAACAAACGCAAATAAGTCCAACTTGGAATGTTGCAGAGGGTTGGGGTGTTGTCTTTTGGTAAATACTGGTCTGGCGAAATGCGCTGAGGGGCATAGCTCACAACAACAGTTCTAGAGGAAACTCGTGTTTAAGAGAACATTATTTACAGATTAAGGGATTATAACCTAGCCCCCCACCCCTACAGCCGATTCCAGTCTCAGCAACGTCAAGAATATATTTTTATCAATGAATAAACCATTGCTGGGTCTGTTGACTACGATAGTCTCTAGAATGAAAGGAACGTTCCTTAGAACATTGGCATGTTGTTGACTCCTCCTTTGTTTGCTTGGTTGGATGGTCTCTGGGATGGGGTATTCTCCACCCAAGGGATCATGATCATGCTGCTGATGGGCTACGCAGGGGCGATGTGGCTCTTTTTGTCCAGTGCCCCCAAGGTCTATACGATCATGGTCTCGGATCTAGAGCACGCGCGGCAGTTCTATGAGCAGGAGTTGCATTTGCCGATCGCCGATGTGCCGCTGCACTACTACTACAACTATGAGCAAACCCTTGGCGTCGCTTCGATGGATCCGCTCTATGTGCCCTCGGCCTTGAGCTACAGCAGCCCCAAGCGCCCCAGCCCCAGTGATGGTCTGTGGTACCAACTTAAGAAAAATACCCAACTACATGTGATTAGTGGTGCTAGCAAGGGGGAACGCAATCGTCAGCGCCATGTCTGCTTTGACCGTGAGTGCCTCGAACTCCTGTTGCTGCGGATTCAACGGCGGCAGTTGCGCTACAAAATGCGGAGCGATCGCCCCCTCAATTTCCTTGTCAAGGACTACGATGGCACCGTGATTGAAATGGCAGAAATTTCGGCGCGGCCATGACAGATCTCCAAGAACTCCCTAGTCGTGGTCATCTGTTGACGGAGCAGATCCATCCCGCCAGCCAAAATCTCGATCAGCTCACCCCCTTGGAACTGGTTGATCTTTTTAATCAGGAAGATGCCCAAACGCTGCGGGCGATCGCCCAAGCCCGCGAGGCCTTAGCCCAAACCATTACCGCCACAGCAGCCCGCCTCCGCCAAGGGGGACGACTCTTTTATGTTGGTGCCGGCACCAGTGGTCGCTTGGGGGTTTTGGATGCTGCGGAATGTCCACCCACCTTTTGTACGCCCCCCCATTGGGTTCAAGGCATTCTCGCTGGCGGTGACGCCGCCCTTGTGCGCAGTTCCGAAGGCCTTGAGGATCGCTACGAAGATGGCGCCGCTGTGGTGCGCGATCGCCAGATTACGGCTCAAGATGTGGTGATTGGTATTACCGCCGGCGGAACCACTCCCTACGTTCATGGCGCCCTCGATGCAGCGCAAGCAGTCGGGGCACTTACGGTCTTTATGGCCTGCGTTCCTTCGGATCAGGTACAGCGGGCTGCCGACATTGACATTCGCCTACTGGTAGGGCCTGAACTTCTTGCTGGATCGACCCGTTTGAAGGCCGGTACCGCCACAAAAATGGCACTGAATATCATTTCCACGGGGGTGATGGTGCAGTTGGGCAAGGTGTATGGCAACCGCATGGTGGATGTGGCCGTCACCAATCGTAAGCTCCTAGATCGTGCCCTGCGGATTCTCACGGATCTCACGGGGATTGATCGCGCAGCGGCAGCAGATCTCCTCGAACGCAGTGGCTACCAAGTGAAACGTGCCCTGCTGATGCACTGGACAGGACTGGATGCCCTTGCCGCTCAAGCCCTTCTCGATCAACACAATGGCCAACTGCACGCGGCCAAACGTGCTGCCCTGAACCCCTAAATGCCCACTTTGAAGCCAAGACCGCGATTATTGCGGGGTTCCTCAAACTGCCTGTACACCTTTGGATCGGGGCGAGTAGGCACAGGGGAAATCTCTAGGCTGTTTTCAATCTCTGCCATATTGCTTGCAGGTTGGACGGCATTGGGGGTTGCCGCAGGATCGGGGGCCGATTGCAGTGCCGATCGCAAGTCGGGACTCACTTGAATCGTGCCAATGGCAGCGGAATCAGCAAAGGCAGGGACAGCAGTCAGCGTGCTGGCAATGAGCATCAAAGGGATTGAGGAGAAACGCATAGTAAAGAATCCTCAAGGGGGTTAGAAATGAAGCACCTAAGAACCCCTAACTGCGTTGGGAGTATTCTCTATGTTCTCTATTCTAGGGCAGCCACCTCTCCCTTGGTTGCAGCAAAGGATACCCCCTGTAGTGGCAAGATAACAATAGGACGGAGAGAGAGGGATTCGAACCCTCGGTGAGTTGCCCCACACAGCATTTCCAGTGCTGCGCCTTCGACCACTCGGCCATCTCTCCTAGTTTAAGCAGTTCTACTATCCTATCAGAAGTCCTGTGTCTCTGCTGCATCCAATTGCCCAAGCCAGTTTTGCCATCATCGATCGCGAGATCGGCGCTCACCATTTTGATGCCCCAAGCTATGCGATTTTGCGACGGATTATCCATAGCACGGCGGATTTTGAGTTTAAGAACCTCCTAGAGATTTCGCCGGGGGCGATCACCCACATCACACAAGCCCTGCGCTCAGGTGTGCCGATTATTACCGATGTGGCCATGGTCAGTGTCGGCATTCAAACCATGGTCAGCCGTACCTTCCAGAATCCGATTATTACCGCCCTCGACGATGGCAGCCACACCGCCCCCGGTCAAACCCGCAGCGAAGCAGGGATGATCCGCGCGTGGCAACAGTGGCCCTATGGCCTGTTTGTGGTTGGGAATGCGCCAACGGCACTCCTTGCCCTGTGCGATCGCCTGCAACAAACCCGTGTGCCGCCAGCGGGCGTCATTGGTGTCCCCGTTGGCTTTGTCAATGTCGTGGAGTCAAAAGCGGCTCTTGCCCAACTGCCCGTGCCCCAAATTCGGGTTGCCGGTCGCAAGGGGGGATCGCCGGTGGCGGCAGCAATTGTGAATGCCCTGCTGGAGTTGGCCGATAGCGAGGAGTCAGCGTGACCCCGATTCATGTGGTCGGCATTGGCCTAGAGGGGCTGGCAGGGTTGGGGGAAACAGTTCAGGGCATGATTCGCACAGCGACGCTCTTGGTGGGGAGCGATCGCCATCTTCAGTTGATTCCCCACGGAGACGCCCCCCGCTTGTCTCTACGAGACTTTCATGCCACCCTCAAGGCGATTCAAACCCACTTGGCAACAACCCCCGACCCCCAAGTGGTAATCCTCACCAGTGGTGATCCCCTGTTTTACGGGCTGGGACGCTGGCTTCTTGAAGTCTTTACTCCCGATCAGTTGACGTTTCATCCCCACCTCAGTGCGGTGCAATTGGCCTTTAGTCGGCTCAAGCTCCCTTGGCAGGACGCCGTGATCTACAGTGCCCATGGTCGCGATTTAGCTGGGTTGGTGCCGCTGTTGCAGCGGGGGGTGGAGAAAATTGCCATCTATACCGATGGCGAGGCCAATATTGCTGCCATTAGCCGCTTATACCAAGCATTGCACCTGCCTGTGTCCTATCGGGCGTGGGTGTGTCAGGCTCTAGGTAGCGAAGAGGAAGCCATTCTGCCGTGGGACTTGGCCCAACCAGTAACGGAACTGCCGCCAGTACATCCCTTGAATTTGGTAGTGCTCCTGCGTCAACCCCAGCGCCTGCCCCCTCGGGAACAGCCCGTTCTTGGCTTAGGGGATGATCAATTTTTTACCTTTGGCGATCGCCCCAGCTTGATGACGAAGCGGGAAGTGCGGGTACTGGCTCTAGCGGAACTTGCCCTCACCAGCACTGTTGAAACCGTTTGGGATGTGGGTGCTGGCACCGGCAGTGTCGCCGTGGAAATCGCCCGCCTTGCCCCCCAAGCCACCATTTACGCGATCGAGAAAACAGCTATTGGCTTTCAATTGATTGAGCGCAACCGCAAGGCCTTTGGTTTGACCAACCTCATCCCAATCCAAGGGGCAGCCCCCCAGAGCCTCAGTGACTTGCCGCAACCAGATCGCGTGTTTATTGGCGGCAGTGGTGCCCAGTTACTGGCCAATCTTGACTATTGCTGGTCGCACTTGCAAGCGGGCGGCCGGGTGGTGCTGGCGATCGCCACTCTCGAACACCAAGGCCAAGTTCTCCACTGGTGTCAGACCCAGCAAATCAGCCCACAAGTGCTCCACGTGCAACTCAGCCGCTCCGTTCCCTTGGGTCAAGGCCACCGCCTCCATCCCCTTAATCCAGTTACCCTAATCACCCTGAGTCAGGGGTAAAAATAGCCATCGGGATAAACTGTGGTGCGATCGCACACCGCAGCCGATAGATCAACACCCGTTGCCCGAAAAAAATTACACCGCTGTACCTGTGCTGCCGTTAAATCTGCCTGCTCTAAATTGGCCTGTTGCAGATTTGCCCCTTGGAGATTCGCTTGTCGCAAATTGGCATAGCGCAGATCCGCCCCCTGAAGATTCGCACCTTGCAGGTTTGCCCGTTCTAAATTGGCCGACCGTAGATTGGTGCGGACAAGGTTGGCTCCTTCGAGATCCGCTGCCGCAAGATTTGCTTGATACAACTGAGCATCCCCCAATTCACTGTGGCGTAGATTAGTGGCAGTCGCTTGAATTCGATTCAACTGGCAATAGGGCAGATAGGCATTCTCCAGATCACTGTCACTAAAATCGGCATCGCTGAGATTGGTGTCAAAAAGGCTCAGACCCGTCAGATCGCTGCCCCGAAAATCCCGTTCCCCCGCTGCATAGGCTGCCAATAGTTCCTCATTGCTGAATTTGGCCATAATGGTATAGAGAGCGTTGTACCGTGACTAAGTATTTCTACCTAAACCTTTTTGACTGTAGGGGGATTTATTGAAGAAGTTCAGTTTATTTAATGGTTTCTTAACTTGGTGAGGCACCACAATGGGGTTTCAACCGCTTTCCTTGGCACAGCATTACCACGAACGCACCAAGTACGCCCCTGAGACCTTAGCCCAACAGGCAGCACCGCTGGATTTTAGTCGTCAGCCCAGTCCCTTCAAAACCTATCCTTTTGGTCAGTCTTTCTCCCTCAAGCCCTTTTTAGAACCTGAGCAGGGGGCAGCCCACCCCCACTGGCAGCGACTCTCGCGGTTGTTGTACTGTACCTATGGCATTACTGGGGTGGTTCCCTATCCCGATCAGCCCTTTTATATGCGGGCAGCACCCTCTGCCGGGGGGCTATATCCAGCGGAAATCTATCTCCTCACTCGCAACGACACCGCCATTCCCGCTGGCATTTACAACTACCAAGTGAAAGACCATGCCCTTGTGCAGGTGTGGCAAAGCTATTCTTGGTCAGCCCTACAGGCCGCTTGTCTTTGGCATCCCGCGCTAGAAAGGACGCACATTGCCCTGATCGTGACAGCCGTTTTTTATCGTTCCGCTTGGCGTTATGGCGATCGCGCCTATCGCCGTATTTGCCTCGACATTGGGCACCTCTTAGGGAATGTGGAACTGGCCGCCAATATCAATGACTTTCGCGCTCACTTCATTGGTGGTTTTGTGGATGCCCAAATGAATGAACTGCTTTACCTTGATCCAGAACAAGAGGGGGTGTTGGCGGTGGTTGCCCTTGCCAATTTACTCGAAGTGGGTGAAAACTTGTCCACGTTCCCCGCGGTGTTGGCCTCTGCCACCTGCTATGACTATGGGGCGATCGCCAGTGGCGAGCTACTGAAGGCTTATCATCGTGCCAGTGCCCTCACCAATAGTGACATTATCTACGGCATGGCCAAAGTCGAGGAGACCACTGATCCCAACCTCAGTGCCCAAGAGCCGACTGACCCCCCCGCTAGTAAGTACAACTTCCCCTTTGGGCTGCGCGTCAGTCTCAGCAAAACCATCATTCACTGGGAAACCAATCTAGCCGCTCTCCAGCAAACCATTCTCCAGCGGCGCTCGACTCGTCAGTACAGTGGCCAAGGGATTGAGGTGGATCAACTGGCTGCCCTGCTCACCTTTGCCTACCATCCTCAGGACTACCGCGATCAAGGCCTAGACGAAGCCCCCAGTTTCTTTGACCCGACACTGGTGGAAACCTTTATTGCCGTGACGCGGGTCAGGGATCTGGAAGAGGGGTGCTACTACTATGCTGTGGCCGAGCATGAGTTACGCCAGATTCGCTTCAAGAACTTTCAGGAACAGTTGCATTTCCTCTGTCTCAATCAAGACCTCGGTCGCGATGCCGCAGTGGTGATTTTCCATACCGCCAATCTGGAGCGGGCGATCGCTCGCTATGGAGAACGGGCTTATCGCTATCTCCACATGGATGCTGGCCACCTCGGACAGCGGATCAATTTGGCGGCCACCGCTTTGGGGCTAGGGGTGAGTGGCATCGGCGGTTTCTTTGATGATCAGGTCAACGATCTGTTGGGTATTCCCCCGCAAGAAGCGGTTCTGTACATTACCACCGTTGGCAAAGCAGCGTGACCCTCACCACCCGTGGCCACTACAGTATTAAGGCTCTATTGGACTTGAGTTTGTTACCCAACTATGGGCCTGCCTCCGTGCGCGCCATTGCTGAGCGGCAAAAGATTCCTGCCCCCTATCTGGAAAAACTCTTGATTGAATTGCGGCGGGCTGGCTTGGTGCGATCGCTGCGAGGTGTTTATGGCGGCTATCAACTGGCCCGTCCCCCAGCCGCTATTTCCCTGCGGGATATCCTTACTGCCGTTGGTGAATCGCCGACCCCCCTGTTTTTGCACCCCCCTCAACCGGAAGATGGCACAGCGGATTGGGTGACCTTGAGTCTCTGGCAGCGACTCCACCAAAAACTTCAGGATGCCTTGGCCAGTATCTCCCTTGAGGATTTATACTTTGATGCCCGCAGTTGGCAAGCGGCTCAAGGGGATGGGGCAACATTTGTCATCTAGGCGATCTAGGCTAAGGTCATCCCGTTAAGAGGGGAGACCAAGGATGCCAGCACCAACCTACCCCAAAGCATGGCTGATCATTCGCGAACGTGGTTTGCCGAAACGGGAAGTCATTCTCAGTCCCGATCGCCAGTGGACGATTGGTCGCCAACTCGATTGCAGTATTCTCCTCAAAGATACCTACGTCTCGCGGGTGCATGCCGTCATCAACGCCTTTCTCTTTAAGGGGCAGCCCCTCTATTTCATTAGTGATTACCACAGCCGCAATGGCACGTTCCTCAATGGCCTGCCAATTCAGCACAGTACCCTCCTGCACCATGAAGATGTCATTGGTGTTGGGACTACCTTGATCGTTTTCTATTATCCCGACATGTTTAAGGACATCTCCCTCGATGAGCGCCCCGAACTGAGCAAATGTTCAACCGGCAGTCTGCCTTGGGTTGGCTAGGGGTTTGACAGCCACAGGGGATAAATTTTATGATGGAAAATTGTTGAGTTTGCACGGAACAGGTTTTCCAAGAGGCACGCATCCCCTCACCTGCACGGCAAGGAGTTTTTTAGTTTCTATGGCATACGCAATCATTGAGACTGGTGGCAAGCAACTGCGCGTTGAAGCCGGGCGCTTTTACGATGTGGAGCGGCTCCCCGTCGAGCCAGAGGGCACAATTGATCTAGAACGGGTGTTGCTGGTGCAAACCGATAGCCAAGTCCACGTGGGTCAACCCTACGTTAGTGGTGCGGTTGTCTCGGGTACGGTGATGGAGCATCGTCGCGGCCCCAAGGTGATTGTCTATAAAATGCGTCCGAAAAAGAAAACTCGCAAAAAACAAGGCCATCGCCAAGAACTGACCCGCATTATGATCAACGAGATTCGTCTCAACGGTGAATCCCTAGGAGGTTAACATGGCACACAAGAAAGGAACAGGTAGTACCCGCAACGGTCGTGACTCCAATGCCCAACGTCTAGGTGTCAAGCGCTTTGGCGGTGAAGTGGTCAAGGCCGGTCACATTCTTGTGCGGCAGCGGGGTACGAAGTTTCACCCCGGCGTCAATGTCGGTCGTGGCAGTGACGATACTCTTTTTGCAACGATCGCCGGTGTGGTCACCTTTGAGCGCTATGGCAAAAACCGCAAGCGCGTGAGTGTCTATCCCCTAGCCGAGGGCTAAAACCACTCCTCAATAAACGTTCAAAAATCATCTAATTGGGTCAATCCTCTGGGTTGGCCTTTTTTGTTGTCTTAGCCCATGACATCCCTAGGGGAGTAGTGACCTGAGTATTGTAAATTTCTATGAACGGCTTGCTTTAAGGTCGAGAAATTGTTAAATTAGATACAGAAATGAATCGTTCATCTCTCGCAGGACATCAGTAAACGCTTTTCAGACCGAGTTTAATTGTCAGCGTTGTACCTTCGCGAGGGACGGAAGTAGGGAAACAGATCCCGAAGGAACGCGCCTCAACCAGTCCACCTTGTAATAAAAATGGGGCGAAAACTATGACTACTCTTACTTATCGCGGCGTTCAATACAACTACGTTCCTCCAGCGATCAACACCCAAGCAACGGATGTCGTGGCCAAGTATCGCGGTAGCACCTATCGTGTGGCTGCTGCAACGAATCCACCAGAAGAATCCTTAAAAATCATGACCTATCGTGGCGTCAAGTATCAAAAAGGTAAACAGCCCGCTGGTGTTCCCGCTGCTCGCTTGGCCGATAACGTGGCCTCTGTGCCCATGACAGCAACGGTTAACGAAATGGCTCGCTCCTTGGCGATCGCACATCATGTGATGATTAAAAGCCGTGAACAAACCCTCCTTGCCCGGGTGGCAGAAGCGATCGGCATGCCGGTGACGGCAGCCCATTACTGGAACCAAATTCAAGGGAAAGTGAACCCCGTCTTTGGTGCCACCTACGATCGCTCCCATGTGGCGCTGAGCTAAGGCAGCAATGACACTGGGTTGAACTGTTGAGTTGAGTCAGTAGGAAAATAACGAGGGAGTCAGGTCATCCTTGGCTCCCTTTTGCTTTGGGCATTAGCCCCGCCGATCCCACGGCCCCCAAATGGCAAAGGTCATCCCCGGATGGTAGAGATTGACAAACATGGTTTGGCCGTCGGGTGAGAAGCAAACCCCCGCCAGTTCTTGATCATTGAGGGCATTGCGAGCAAAGGTGTATAGCTCTCCTTGGGGGGTGATACCAATCAGGCGATTAATGGCATCGTCGCCATCTTCGCAGCAAATCAGGTCTCCCCAAGGGGCCATCGTCAAGTTATCGGGATAGTCAAGAACCTCTTTGCCGGGGGACTCGACAAACAGCTCAATCGTGCCACCATCTGCTGCGGTGCGACCGGGGCGGTATCGCCAGATTTGGCCTAGCCGCTTTTCACCACCACTGGTGGCTGCAAAGTAAAATTCGCCATTGTGGTAGCAAAGGCCTTCGCCGCGTACAAATTGGGCGGCCCCTTTGTCGTAGCCCTCATAACGCACGGTGTCGAGGGGCGGGTCAGGCTGCGTGATATTCACCCATTCCACCTCGAAGGGCTTGCGTAGGGGAAAGTCTTGACCAGTGTTGATTTTCGGGTAGCGTTTGATTTTCAGGGCTTGGAGTTGGCCGCCAGCGGCAAGGTTGGTGGGTTCCTTGGGAATAAAGCGATAAAAGAGACTATCGCCGCGATCCTCGGTTTGATAGACGATATTCGTTTTCGGATCAATGGCGATCGCCTCATGTTGAAAGCGCCCCATCGCCTTGAGGGGAACGGGCGTCACGGGTCCTTGAGCACTGATCGGTACTTCAAAGTTGTAGCCGTGGCGTTTTTGTACCGGGCCTCGGTTGGCGGGATGTTCGGGCGTGGAAATCGTTTCTTCGCAGCTAATCCAACTGCCCCAAAGGGTTTTGCCGCCACCACAATTGCGCGAGGTGCCCGCCAAAGAAACGTAATGCTTGAGGAGTTGCCGATCTTTGCTCACCACGAGTGTAGTGGTGCCGCCGGGGGCAATGGGGTCATACATCCGGTCCTTGGGAGCCACCACCCCCTGAAAGGCACGGGGTAGCCCCGGATACATCTCATGGTTGCGTACAAGGATGGTCGTGCCATCGGGGCCGGGGAAGGCGGCCATGCCATCATGGAGTGTCGGGACGGGGGTACCATCACTCAGGCGATCGCCCAGCTTCGAGAACACCCGATATTGAAAGCCTGCCGGTAAATCCAACAGGCCATTGGGATCCTTGACCAAAGGACCAAATCCGCGTGTGGTCAGCGGTTCACCTTGGGCTGCCCGTTGATAGAGAAGCTGTAATCCTTGAGGAAAAAGTGCTGCCCCCATACCAGCGGCGGCAAGGGTGAGGAAGCGACGACGTTGCAAACCCATAAAAAACCTATGTAAACTCCACAACTAACGGCTAAAAGCCGACCCCTATTGTCTTACTGCAAAGTTAGGCAGTTATTCAAGGCAGTTTTGTTGCCGATTGGGGATTGCCTGCTAAAATAAAGTCATAATGAGTTCGGATAAGTCCATGCGAGTTATTGATTTGCCCCTCAATGCGATTCGTCGTCCCCTGATTCGGCAAACGGATCCTGCCAAAGTCGCAGCGTTGATGGCCTCCATTGCGGAAATTGGCCAGCAGGAACCCATTGATGTCCTTGAGGTTGAAGGGCAATACTATGGCTTTTCGGGATGCCACCGCTACGAAGCCTGTCAACGCCTCGGACTGCCAACGATTCGGGCACGAGTCCGCCGTGCGCCCCGTTCGGTACTGCATCTGCACCTTGCCTAGGCATCTTGTCAGATTCGCCTCAGTGTGGGATTCTAGCCAATTAGTCCCTCTAGGATAGCGATCGTGACCGGTGTACGCCTTGAACAACTGACCAAGGTCTATCGCGACCCCCAGCGCGGGCATGATGTCACGGTGCTGCAAGGGATTGATCTGAGGGTCGGTGCGGGCGAGTTTTTGGTGCTGGTGGGGCCTTCGGGGTGTGGCAAGAGTACCCTGCTGCGGCTGATTGCGGGTTTGGATGAACCAACCACGGGCACCATTTGGGTGGGCGATCGCGTCGTCAATGGCTTACCGCCCAAAGCGCGGGACATTGCCATGGTCTTTCAAAGCTATGCCCTCTATCCCCATCTCACAGTCTATGACAACTTGGCCTTTGGGCTGCGCCGCAACTCGCAAATGAATGGCCTGTTACCCGCCCCCATTGAGGCCACTTTAACGCGCTGGACGCGATCGCTCCCCAAGGGGATGCAACTGTCTTTTCCCCGCGAACGCATGATTCACCAGCGGGTGATGCAGATTGCGGAGATGCTGCAAATTGGTCACTTGCTCTATCGCTATCCCAAACAACTGTCGGGTGGTCAGAAGCAGCGGGTGGCCCTCGGACGAGCCATGGCACGCAATCCCCAAGTCTTTTTGATGGATGAACCCCTTTCTAACCTAGATGCCAAGCTGCGCACCGAAACCCGCACACAAATTGTCCAACTTCAGCAGCAATTGGGCATCACAACCATTTATGTGACCCATGATCAAACGGAAGCGATGACCATGGGCGATCGCATTGTGGTGCTGCACCAAGGTCAAATCCAGCAAATTGCCACCCCCCTCGACCTGTATCAACGCCCTGCCAATCGCTTTGTCGCCGAGTTTATTGGCTCACCACCGATGAACTTTTTAGCCGTGACCCTCAACCAAGGGAAGATTCAGTACCACAATTGGCAGATGTCCCTGAGCCAGCCCTTACCCTCGGTATCCAAAGCATGGTTGGGGATTCGTCCTGAGCATTTCGTGCTGGCAACGGCTGATGCAGAGAATACGCTGCCCGTTGAAGTGGATCTGGTGGAAGCCCTTGGCCATGAAACGGGGCTAGCCGTTCACCTCACTGCGACAGGAGAAACGTTGCGGGTGCGCTTGCCCGGGCAACAGCCGATTCAGCGGGGCGATCGCCTGTATGTGCGCCCTGATCCGCAGCATCTTCACTTTTTTGATCAGAACACGGGGCAGCGCCTAGAACCATGAGCCAGCGTCTGCAAGCCCGCCTTGCGATGGCCGGCATTACCCGCAAGAGTCAACTGCGTCGTAAAGGATTTACCCGACAGCAAGCCAATGCCATTTGGTCTGGCGACCTACACCGACTGCGCCTAGAAACCCTCGAACACCTTGCCCAAGTTCTGGGGCTGACTCCCTTGGAGTTGTTTCAGTCGCTCTATGGCGAATTGGCTGCTGAGGCGGCGCTCCAACACCAAGCCCTTCAGATTCTGGAGCCGTTTCTGCGTTTCTGGCCCACTGCCGCCTATGCCGCTAGCCAAAACCCCACCGCACCCGCCCAGCGGATTTTGCCCCTTGTGAAGCCCGTGTTTCAACTCCTAGAGCAGTGGGGGATTCGGTTGATTGGTGAGGTGGGGACGTGTGTTCCCTTTGATCCGCACCAGCACCAGAGCGATCGCGTGCCCCTAGAGGAAGGGACCCCTGTGCGCATTACCCATGCGGGCTATTGGTGGGGCGATCGCCTACTCTTTCGGGCAGTGGTGACGCCAGTAGATACTCTTGGACAATCTGCCCCCTCAGCACATGCTCCTGAATCACCCGCTCAATAACGGCTGGCGTTGCCGAGTGATACCAGACGCCATCGGGATAGACCACTAAAATCGGCCCCTGTTGGCACACCCGTAGGCAATTGGCCTTTGTGCGAAAAATACAGCCCTCTGGGCGCGGTTGATCCAAACCCAATTCCTTGAGGCGTTTTTTCAAATACTCCCATGCTTCTAAACCCACTGCCTTGTCACAGCACAGGGGTTTGGTTTGATCGGCACACAGGAATAGATGCCGCTGAATGTGATCAATGCCGAGAGCTGCTACTTGCTGCGCTAACGAAAGAGATGTCATAGTTGGCTTTTTCTACTCTCCAACAAGGGTTTCCGGTGTTGGTAGCACCATTGAGGAAGTGGGGGAGGGTTGACGCCGATTCCATTCAATGTCGGGCATTTCCTCAAAAGCTCGCCGCAGGGAGGCCTCCCAGAACTGCCGCACCTTTACCAAAAAAGGATCACCCAAGACAAATTCGGCGCGGTGACAGATCTCAAAGCTATCGGTGCGGTACATGATCAGGTCAAGGGGGGGGCCAACGGAGATATTGGATTTCATTGTTGAATCAAGGGAAAGCAGCGCATACTTTGCCGCCGCATCTACCGGCGTATCGAAGCGCAACGTGCGGTCTAAAATTGGCTTGCCATATTTTGTTTCACCAATCTGGAGAAAGGGAGTTTCGGGGGTCGCTTGCAGAAAGTTGCCCTGACTGTAGATGAGGTAGAGGTAGGGTTCCTCGCCGCGAATCTGCCCCCCCACCAGAAATGTGCATTGGTAGTCAATGTTATCTTTGGCCAACCAAGGGCGATGACTATCGGTGACCTCCCGCAGCTTACTACCGACATAGCGGGCTACCTCGTACATATTCGGCAACGAGTTGAGACTGTGCTCCAACTGACCCTTGAGATCACGGCGAATGAGTGTGAGGACTTCCTGAGTAATTGAAAGGTTACCAGCGGTACAAATGACAATCACCCGCTCCCCCGGCACCGAAAAATCAAAGAGTTTTTGATAGGTGGAGATATAGTCCACCCCCGCATTGGTGCGAGAGTCTGCCGCCATCACCAGACCCGACGTGGTGAGGATTCCCAAGCAATATGTCATCTTGCCTATGCTCCGCCAATAACCAAGCACTATAGAGCATATAAGGGATTTGCAGCGATCGCTAGGGACGCCAAGGATTGGAAATCGACCTGATGATCCGATAGGGTAGGGTTCGGTGTCACAGTGAGGTTTGCAGCAATGTCAGCCATTCTAGAAACCCTTGCCCTCATTCTCCTGCTGGGATTCTTTGCGGGTCAGTTGGCACGGCGACTGGGGGCACCCGCCTTGATCGGTATGATTCTCGTGGGGATTGTCCTTGGGCCTGCGGCCTTGAATCTGTTGCAAACCGATGTCCTAACGGCAGCCCCCACCTTTCGGGCTGTTGCAGTAATGGTGATTTTGATGAAGGCGGGACTAGGCTTGGATCGCCAGAAGTTGGCACAACAGGGCACGGTGGCGCTACGCCTCGGTGTATTACCCGCACTGTGTGAAATGGTCGTTGTGGCCGGGGTGGCCATGCTGCTACTGGGATTTGATTTGCGCCAAGGGCTATTGTTGGGGGCGATTGTGGCACCAGAGTCCCCGGCGGTCATTGTGCCGGGCATGCTACGGCTAAAAAGTTTGGGCTGGGGCGTGGATAAAGGCATTAGTGATGCGATTCTGTCGGGCAGTGCCATTTCCGATGTGGTGGTGCTGCTGCTTTTTAGTCTGCTGATGGGGTCTGAGCATGAGGGAGGATTCCTAGGGGCTTTACCGCCCGCCTTGGGGGTGAGTGTGCAGGCACTCCTTGAAATTGGTGGTGGCTTGATCGTGGGTTATGGCTTGGCATGGGCGCTGGTCTTTTTGTTGGTCAAGCAAAACTGGAGTCAAAATCGGGTACAAACAACGCTTGTGGCAGCAGCAGTGGCCTTAGGGGCGGTGGGCTTGGCCGATCGCCTGCCCTTGTTTTCCGGCTACCTTGCGGTGATGAGTGCAGGGTTCTTCTTGATTGAGATGGATGCGCCCCTAGCGCGGCAATTGCGGGGGGGGTTTGATGTGCTGTGGCAGGTGGCAGAGATTTTTCTCTTTGTGCTGTTGGGAGCTAGTGTCCAGTTGGGGGTGTTGCAAAGTTCCCTCGGTGTGGGTTTGGTGATTTTAGCGGTGGGTACCTTGATTGGGCGCGGCATCGGTTGGTATCTTTCCACCCTTGGCAGTAATTGGACCCTCTCAGAACGTCTCTTTTTGCTGCCGGGGAATTCCGCAAAGGCAACGGTGCAAGCGGCGATTGGTGCTTTGCCCTTATCCGCTGGGGTGGCGGGGGGTGAAACGATGCTGGCGATCGCGGTCCTCTCGATCCTGATTACGGCTCCCTTGGGGGCATGGGCGATTCCCACGTTTGCGCCAAAACTCCTGCAAAAGGGCGAGGTGGATCCCACCAAAGTCCTGCTGCAACCACGGGTTGTTCTCTTAGCACCAGTGGATGTTTCGAGTGTCACCCCCTATGTTCTCCAAAAGACGGCGGAATTAGCACGGCGTGCCGATGCGGAAGTGATTGTGCTCCATGTGCAGGACGTACCCGACCCCAAGGCAGTGGCCACACTCGAAGGTCAAATTAAGCAGTACCTCGCCGACATTCGCTATCGTTTCATTGTGACCGCTGGCCCGATTACCGAAGCCATTTTGGATACCGCTGCCCTGTACAACGTGACGGAAATCATTCTTGGCAAACATGGTCAAAAGGGTCTCAAGCGTGTCCTCATGGGGTCTGTGTGTCAGAGTATTCTTGAGACCTCAACTCGACCCGTGTTGATTGTGGAGGAGCCACGCTCGTGATCTCGATTCATCCTCGGTTGCGCCCTGCGTTGGCCGTTAGTCTTGGAGCCATCCCCGGTGCCTTGAGTCGCTTCTTACTGGAGGCCTATTTGGAACCCTATCTTGCCGGTAATGTGCCCTTTGCGACGTTGATCGTGAATGTCACTGGCTGTTTTTTGCTGGGGGTGATTGCTCCCCTTGCCTTTGCCCGCACGTTTGTACTGCACCCCGATTTGCGCTTGCTATTGACAACGGGATTTATTGGTTCCTACACAACCTTTTCATCCTACGAGTTGGATAACGACAAGCTCTTGGGGATCAGAGATGCGGCAGTCGAGGGTTTTTACTGGCTCGGCAGTACGGGGTTGGGATTGCTGGCCTTGGAGTTGGGCAGCCGCCTCATGCTGCGGGGGTTAGCCTATTGGGAGAAGTGGGATGATCTCACCTGAAGGACTGTTGGCGATCGCCATTGGGGCTGTGCCCGGCGCTTTGACACGCTACTACGTCGGTTTATGGAGCGATCGCCGCTTTGGCACCCTCGTCTTCGGTACTCTGAGCGTGAATCTCATGGGTGCCTTTCTTATGGGCTTTTTGAGCCATGTTTTAGCGCGTTGGGGGGCACCGCTGTGGCTCAGCTATGGCATCACCATCGGTTTTTTGGGATCTTTGACCACCTTTTCCACATTTACCCTCGAGGTATCGAACCTGCGCCGTGAAGGCTACCCCCGCATTGCGTGGCTGTATTGGCTGAGTACGCCCATTCTCGGGTTTTTGTTTGTGGAAGCGGGTATTGCTTTCTCCCATTGGGTTGAGATCAACGGCTAGCCGCCAATACTGGCTAGTAGCTTCGCTTCCTCTTCTTTGGAAATGAGGCGGCCTTGGTTTTCGTAGTCGGGAATTTGGTCAAAGTAGAGGTAGCGATAGAGATCCGCTGCAAAGGGATCAATTTTCCGCGTCACAATCTCTAGGTACTCTTCGCGGGTGGGAATGCGCCCCAGTAGGGCACAGACTGCTGCTAGCTCTGCAGAACCGAGATAGACCCGTGCCCCTTTGCCCATGCGGTTATTAAAGTTCCGTGTGGAAGTGGAGAAAACTGTGGTGTTATCAGCAACGCGGGCTTGGTTGCCCATGCACAGGGAGCAGCCCGGCATCTCCATGCGTGCCCCAGCAGCGGCAAAAATACCGTAGTAGCCCTCTTCGCGCAACTGCTGCTCATCCATACGGGTGGGGGGTGCAATCCAGAGGCGAACCTTCACCGCTCCCTCCCCTTCCAGCACCTTGGCAGCGGCACGGTAGTGGCCAATATTAGTCATACAGGAGCCAATAAAGACCTCCTGCACCGGATCGCCAGCACATTCTGAGAGGGTTTTGATGTTGTCGGGGTCATTGGGGGCAGCCACAAGGGGTTCCTTGATCTGATCGAGATCGACCTCAATCACATCGGCATACTCGGCATCCGCATCCGCAGAGAGAAGACTGGGATTGGCCAGCCATGCCTCCATCTTTTTCACCCGCCGCAGAATTGTACGCGCATCGCCATAGCCCCGAGCCACCATGTTTTTCAGGAGAGCTACATTCGATCGCAGGTATGTTGCCACCGTTTCTTCACTCAGTTTAATCGTGCACCCTGCTGCCGATCGCTCCGCTGTGGCATCGGTCAGTTCAAAGGCCTGCTCCAGTTGCAAGTCCGGCAGCCCCTCCATTTCCATGATCCGTCCGGAGAAAACATTCTTTTTATTCTCCTTGGCAACGGTGAGCTTACCCTGTTGAATGGCCACGTAGGGAATAGCATTGACAATGTCCCGCAGCGTCACCCCCGGCCGCAACGAACCTTTGAAGCGCACGAGCACCGACTCCGGCATATCCAAAGGCATCACCCCCAAGGCCGCTGCAAAGGCGACCAAACCAGAACCTGCTGGAAACGAAATGCCCAAGGGAAAACGGGTATGGGAATCGCCCCCCGTGCCCACGGTATCGGGCAGCAGCATGCGGTTGAGCCAAGAGTGAATAATGCCATCCCCTGGTCGCAGTGAGACGCCCCCTCGCGAGGTAATAAAGTCCGGCAGTTCTTTGTGGGTTTTGATGTCAACGGGCTTGGGATAGGCCGCCGTATGGCAGAAACTTTGCAATACCAAATCCGCACCAAAGCCAAGGCAGGCCAGCTCCTTGAGTTCATCGCGGGTCATTGGGCCTGTCGTATCCTGCGAGCCAACTGTTGTCATCACGGGTTCACAGTAAGTGCCGGGGCGGACGCCGGGGAGACCACAGGCTTTACCAACAATCTTTTGCGCCAAGGTATAGCCCTTACTGCTCTCGACGGGGGGCTTGGGACGAGTAAAGAGGGGACTGGGTTCTAGGCCAAGGGCAGCTCGCGCTTTGTCGGTGAGGGTACGGCCAATGAGAAGGGGAATGCGACCCCCCGCCCGCACTTCATCCAAGAGGGTATCGGGCTTGAGCGTAAAGCGACTAATCACCTCTCCCGCTTCATTGGTGATTTCGCCTCGGTAGGGGTAGATCGTGATCACATCCCCCATATTCATTTGGGTGACGTCGCACTCAATGGGCAGCGCACCAGAGTCCTCCATGGTGTTGAAAAAAATGGGCGCAATTTTGCCACCGAGACAGACGCCCCCTGTGCGCTTATTGGGGACGTAGGGAATGTCGCGACCAATGTGCCAAATCACAGAGTTGGTGGCGGACTTGCGGGAGGAACCAGTGCCGACAACATCACCGACATAGGCAAGGGGGTAGCCCTTTTGCTTGAGTTCGGCAATGATTTGCAGTGCCCCCGGCAAACGGCTTTCCAGCATCACCGTGGCGTGCAGCGGAATATCGGGGCGAGTAGTGGCATGGGGGGCAGGGGAAAGATCATCGGTGTTGGTTTCACCCGCCACTTTGAAGACAGTGACGGTAATCGCTTCTGGAAGGGGTTCACGGCAGGTAAACCAGTCCCCATTAGCCCAAGACTCCATCACTTGACGGGCGTAGGTGTTCCCTTGGTGCATCAGGTCTTGGACATCGTGAAAGGCATCATAGACCAAGAGGGTATGGCTGAGGGCAGTGGCCGCCGCACGGGCAAGTTCTGGGTTTTCATGACGCAGCAGCTCAATGAGGGATTGAACGTTGTAGCCCCCCAGCATTGTTCCTAGGAGTTCCACCGCTGCAACGGGGGTGATGAGGGGACTGGTGAGTTCTCCCTTGGCGATCGCTGTCAAAAAGCCCGCTTTAATGTAGGCCGCTTCATCCACACCGGGGGGCACACGATCGCGAATCAGGTGCAGTAGGTATTCCTCCTCTCCCGCTGGGGGGTGTTGCAGTAGATCACAGACCGCCGAGGTTTCTGCCGCCGTCAGGGGCAAGGGGGGGATTCCCAAGGCAGCACGTTCTTGGGTTTGCTGACGGTATTGGCTGAGTACGGTTGTGTCCACGCTGTTTTGACCTCAATTCACAAACACAGAGGATGTTAGGGAAAGCCGTTTTATGTCCAGATCTAAATTTTAGAGTACCGATTTGCGTTTGGTTCTTTGGTTACTTTCGATACGGATACCCTTGGGGCGATCGCCCCTATCGCCAGTCCCGTTGTAACTCTTCAGCCACGCGACGGTAATCCGCTTGAGCTTCCTTCGCCTGTTTGCCCTTCCATTGGGTAATGGGAACCCCATCGAGAGCTGCCCGTTCATGGGCTTTGTAAGCGCGAATAAAGGAATGACAGGCCGCCACCCCCAACTGCAAGAGCGTATTTTGGGCTTCGAGGGCTTCATTGACACAGCGGGGATCAACGCGGGTCAGCAGGACGCGGTGAGGAACTTTAGACGGTTGCACCACTTGCTTCACTGTTTCAATGAGGGCGGCAAGGTCAATGGGGGCGGGGGGGGTGGGCAGCACCAGATAGTCGGCGATCGGTACCACCGCTGCTAGGGCACTGGAGGCTAAGGCCGGCGGCGTATCGACAACAATCAAATCATAGCCAGAGAGCTTGCGCACATTGCTGAGGAGTTTTGGGTTGACCTCCTGCGCCAGATCGAAGCCCATGGATTGGCCACTGCGCTGAAACCACCACGTCGCCGAGGCTTGGGGATCCGTATCCACCAACAACACTTTGTACTGCTCGGCATAGGTGGCTGCTAGATTGATTGCCGTTGTGGTTTTACCAACGCCTCCCTTACCGTTAAGCACAGCGAGCAGACGGGGTTCAGCCAAGGCTCTATCCTCCTAAAACTGCCGCAGAAAGCGCAGATCGCTGGTGTAAAAGCGGCGAATATCATCAATTTGATGCAGCACCATAGCAAACCGCTCTACTCCAAACCCAGCAGCAAAGCCCGTATAGACCTCTGGATCGTAGCCGACATTTTTGAGAACGGCAGGATCCACCATGCCACAGCCCATCACCTCTAACCAGCGTCCCTGCCACTGCACATCCACCTCCGCCGAGGGTTCGGTAAAGGGGAAATAGCTGGCACGGAAACGAATGGGAACATCACCAAAGAGTTCCGCCAGAAACGTGGTGACGGTGCCCTTGAGGTCTGTAAAGGTCAGCCCCTCATCCACTGCCAAAATCTCAATCTGATGGAACACAGCCGCGTGGGTGGCATCCTCCGTATCCCGCCGGTAACAGCGGCCGGGGGCAACGATGCGAATGGGGGGATCATTGAGTTCCATGTGGCGAATCTGCACCGAGGATGTGTGGGTGCGCAGGAGATTGCCATCGGGCAGGTAAAAGGTATCCTGCATATCGCGAGCCGGGTGATCTGCGGGTGTATTCAGCGCCTCAAAGTTGTAGTAGTCGCTTTCCATTTCGGGGCCATTGGCAACGGTATAGCCGAGACCCACAAAAATATCGAGGATGCGGTCAATGGTGCTATTGAGGGGATGAATGTGCCCTTGGGGACGATAGACGCCCGGCATGGTTACATCAAGGCTTTCAGCCGCCAGTTGAGCAGCAATTTTTTCGGCTTGCAGGGTTGTGCGGCGGGCTTCTAGTTCTTGGAGCAGCTTTTCCTTGAGGGTGTTGGCGAGGGTGCCGATGGTGGGGCGATCGCTAGCGGGCAATTTGCCCATGAGGGCGAGAATTTGTGAGAGTTCGCCTTTTTTGCCCAAGTAGGCAACGCGCAATTGCTCTAGGGTATCGAGGGTGCTAGCTGCGGCGATCGCCTGCAAGGCTTGGGCTTCTAAATCTTTGAGTTGTTGGCTCAGCCGATCACGATCAAGGGTGGGGGTGGTCATGGCAAAATGCGGTTGCGGAATACGCAAAAATCAACATTAACGAGGCGTCTCAAGAAATTCCCACGGGCTGGGAATAAGCCTTGATTATAACGCTATGCCCGCAGTTGCGATCGCGATGGTTCTAGAATGCCGACTCCCAAGCAAACAAGTCAGCCTAAACATACGGTCAGTCAGTGGCTAGCCAGAGCACCCCAAGCCTTTCTCCATTCACCCCGGTTTTCTGCGAACCGTGAGCAACAGATGGCGATCGCTGCCTGTGGGCTGTGGTTTTTGGCACAACTGCTTTACCTGCACTATTTGTCCGCAACCCCTTGGCCGTGGCTCGAAAGTTTGGTGGAGGCTGCCGCCGTCGTGATGATTGGCGGTTTTCCAGTGCTGTGGTGGGCAAGTGGCCAGCGGGATTTTGATAAGGTGGCTCAACGCTGGCAGAGACGGTTACTCCTAAGTTTGGCACTGTATATTGCCATTAGCTTAGCCCTTCCCGAGGCAAACCGCTTTCGTTGGCATCCGATTCTGACGAACTTGATCTTTGCCGATCAGCCGGCGCTGAATTTGCTGGTCTTTCTCGTGGGCGTCTGGGCAATGGTGCGCGTCCCTTTCCTCTTGCGGCAGCAAACCACACCGACACCAGTGTTGTGGGCTTGGATCAGTGGAGCAGCCCTCTATCTATTACTCAGCCACAGTGGGCTAATTTCGCCAGCCTTCCCCAAGGAATACACGGAAGGATTCATCATTACGCCCATTTACCTACTCCTCTGTGCTTGGGGCGATGGGCAGCGGCGACACCCCCCACGGACGACCCCCACGGGATTGGGATGGCGGGACATTCCCCTAATTGCGGTCTCACTTTTTAGCCTCTACTGGTTCTCGACGCCCTACTTTCGCTTTGGCCCTTTTGTGGCGCTGCAACTGTTTATTCTTGTGATCATGTTTGGCAGTGGGTTGGGGCGATCGCACTTTGGCTATAGCTTTGAACCCCGTTGGCGCGATGCCCGTTTATTGGCGGGAATGTTCTTGGCGGCCTTGGTGACCATGGTGCCCTTGGGGAGTCTATTGGGCTTTTTGCCCTTGGCGGAATTCAACTTGACCCCCTCGCCGCTGGAGGTGTTTGTCTATGTGGCGCTCTTTGCAATGCGGGTGGGGATTTTTGAGGAGGTGCTCTTTCGCAGTGGTTTGATGATTTTCGTGCGGGATCTGTTGCAGCACTATGGGGGCGATCGCCAGCGGCCGGTGGTCATTGCTTGGGGTGCCATTCTCATTTGTTCGCTGCTTTTTGGCATTCTCCATGTAGGCAATGAGCCAAATGCTGATATTCAACTGCCCCCCATGGCCTACCGAGCAGTGTATATCGTCATGGCAACTTTGGCCTCGCTCTTTTACTGCCTAACCTTTGCTTGTACCCAGCGCCTCTGGGCGGGCGTTTTCCTGCATGGTCTAGTGGATGCGATCGCCGTCGTCTTTTTTGGCGCTGCCCTCGTCACCCCTTTCTAGCGCACCACAATCACAGGCACACCCGGTTGCACTTTCTCAAAAAGCTCCTCAATGTCGCGGTTGTACATACGCACGCAACCGTGGGAAACCGCATGACCAATGGAATCAGGATTGGGGGTACCGTGCAGCCCCACCCAATTGGTGCCATCACTCCAAAAGCCAATCCAACGCCGCCCCAAGGGGTTGCGGGGATGTCCACCGGCAATCACTGCTCCGGTAAAGGGATTTTTCCAAGCGGGATCGCGAATCATCTCCCGAACTTGAAATTGACCTGTGGGGGTTTCCCACCCCGGACGACCTACGGCCACTGGATACCGGCGCAGGGGAGTTTGTCCTTGATAGAGGGTCAATTGGCGCCGCGATAGGCTGATTTCTAGGCGTAGGGGAGCAGTGACCGTTGTTGGGGGGGCGCTAGCAAGGGCAAAGGGGAGAGAACCCAAAAGACTCAAACTCACCAATCCAAAAACCGCAAGCGATCGCTGGCTAGCTTTTAGGAACCCTTGTCCTTTCATTGCTCCATTCACTCCTACCACTGTGAGATTATTGGCATTGGGGAATAATAGATAGCTACGTTGCTACTGGAAAATTTTTCAAAATTCTAGATGAATGACCAAGTTCTACGCTATTTACCCCTTGCAACAGGGGTTCTGGGGGGCACACTTCTCCTCATCAATCGCCTCTTGACCCCCATGCTGACCCCTTCCCAAGCACGCGCCGATGTCGTGGGGGTGATTCTTGCAGCGGTCTTGATTTTGACGACGCTGATTTGGCAGCGGGTGCAACCCCGTCCCCCGGAAGCGGTGATCCTTGAAGGGGAAGAGGGATTTGAACTGGCCGATGATCTGGATGCTGCCCTGAAAACAGAGCTGGCGTGGCTCTCCTATACCTTGCTGACGAATACGCCCACAAAGTCCATTGTCATTTGGCGGGGCGATCGCCCCCTCTTGCGGCGCGGTATTCTTGGGCCGAAACCAATGACGGCCACGGGTGCCATTGTCCAGCGAGCACTGCAAACCCAACGCCCCATCTATTTAGTGAATTTAGCCCTTTACCCCGGACGCATTGAATTTGACTATTTGCCCCCCAATACCCAAGGGGTGATCTGCCAACCCGTGGATGAGCAAACGGTAATGATTCTCGGCACCAATGCCCCCCGCAGCTATACCCAGCAGGATGAACAGTGGGTGGCTGCCCTTGCTGCCAAGTTCGCTCAGGTGCTGGCAGAACAGTACAATAAAGCCTAGACGCGCTTGCAAGCGACTTTTGACACTGAAGACCGTTTATTAGGATTTCGATACTTACTATGACTGTTGCAACTTCTGCTACCACTGCTGTGCCCAGTGACTCGCGCCAACGGGTGGCCACGTTTCTTAAGGAGCTACAGGATCAGATTTGTCAAGGGTTAGAGGCTGCCGATGGCGGTGCCCAGTTTCAAGAGGACAGTTGGCAACGTCCCGAAGGGGGGGGCGGTTGCTCGCGGGTGATGAAAAATGGCCAGCTTCTGGAGCAGGGGGGCGTTAATTTCTCGGAGGTGTGGGGGGAGCAGTTGCCGCCCTCAATCTTGGCTCAGCGGCCAGAGGCAGCGGGTCATGGCTTCTATGCCACGGGTACCTCAATGGTGCTCCATCCCCGCAATCCCTATGTGCCCACAGTGCATTTGAACTACCGCTACTTTGAAGCCGGGCCGGTGTGGTGGTTTGGCGGTGGGGCGGATTTGACCCCCTACTACCCCTTTGCCGAGGATGCCAAATACTTCCATCAGGTGCATAAGGCTGCCTGCGATCGCCACCACAGCGAGTACTACCCCGTCTTCAAACGCTGGTGTGATGAATACTTTTACCTCAAGCATCGCGGCGAAACCCGAGGCGTGGGCGGCATTTTCTTTGACTACCAAGATGGCAGCGATCGCGAACTGTACCGGGGGCCTCATCCCGAGGGCGAGGCGGCTCGCTATAGCCAAAAGGTGGGTTCTGTGGGCAGTCGTTCGTGGGAAGACCTGTTTGCCTTTATTCAAAGCTGTGGCCAAGCTTTTCTTGAGGCCTACCTACCGATTGTGGAACGGCGGCGTCACCTCGAGTATGGCGATCGCGAGCGGCAATTTCAGCTCTATCGGCGCGGGCGCTATGTGGAATTCAACCTTGTCTATGACCGCGGCACAATCTTCGGCCTGCAAACCAATGGCCGCACCGAGTCTATTTTGATGTCCTTGCCGCCCCTTGTCCGCTGGGAATATGGCTATACACCGGAACCCAACAGCCGTGAAGCAGAACTCTACACCACATTTTTGAAGCCCCAAGACTGGGTCAATTGGCCACTCTAAAACAACTCTATGGATGCCCCTGTGTTTCGCCGTGTTCTTGCTCTCCTTGGAGATCTGCGCTTAGCAATTCTCCTGTTGCTGGTGATTGCGATCGCCAGTATTGCCGGCACCGTGATTGAGCAGGGGCAATCCCTCAGCTTCTATCAAGCCAATTATCCCGAAGACCCCGCCCTGTTTGGTTTTCTCAGTTGGCGGGTTCTGCTGGCACTGGGGTTGGATCATGTGTATCGCACCCCTTGGTATCTCAGCCTTTTGGTGCTCTTTGGTGCCAGTTTGATTGCCTGTACCTTCAGTCGTCAGGTGCCCGCCCTAACCACCGCCCAACGCTGGCAGTACTACCAAGAACCGCGTCAATTCACAAAGCTTGCCCTCAGCACCACGATTCCCCAAGGCTCCCTCAAGGACTTAGCCACTGCCCTGAGCGCAAAGGGCTACCGCGTCTGGCAAACCGATAATCAACTCTATGCCCGCAAAGGCATTGTCGGTCGCATTGGCCCGATTGTGGTTCATGCCAGTATGATCCTAATTTTGCTGGGGGGGATTTTGGGGGCGCTCACGGGCTTTATGGCGCAAGAACTGATTCCCAGTGGTGACACCTTTCATCTTCAGCACATTGTTCAGGCGGGGCCACTAGCGCGGATCCCCCAGCACTGGTCAGTTAAAGTGAATCGCTTTTGGATAGACTACACCGCTGCCGGTGACATTGACCAGTTCTACTCGGATCTGTCAGTGCTGGATGCCGACGGTCAGGAGGTGAAGCGGGGCACGATTCATGTCAACCAGCCCTTGAAATATGGCGGAGTCACCCTCTATCAGGCGGACTGGAGTATTGCCGCCATTCGCTTTCGCCTCAACAACAGTCCCGTGCTGCAACTGCCAATGGCACAACTCGACACCGCAGGGAAAGGTCGCCTCTGGGGCACATGGCTGCCCACGAAACCCGATCTCTCGGAGGGGATTTCCCTGATTGCACGGGATCTGCAAGGTACAGTACTGATCTACAGCCCTAAGGGGGAGTTTCTCACCAGCTTGCGCACAGGCATGAGTACAGAGATTAACGGTGTGACACTGACGTTGGTCGAACTGGTGGGCAGTACGGGGCTGCAAATTAAAGCAGATCCGGGGATTCCCCTGTTTTATGCGGGCTTTGCCCTGTTGATGGCGGGGGTAATCATGAGCTATGTGTCCCACTCGCAGGTGTGGGGGCTTCAGGAAAACGATCTCCTCTACGTTGGTGGACGCACAAATCGGGCACAGTTGGCCTTTGAGCAGGAATTGGTGGCGATCGCCCGCGAATTGGCACCCCAAAGCCAAACCACAGAAGTGGAAGTTTAGCCCCTTGACTCTCTAGTTGACTGGAGACTTCAGGATCAATAGGGAGTGCTTTAGGGGAAGGTCATGATGACCCGCCTCACGTTCAAGGTGCAGGGGATGCGTTGTGCTGCTTGCGCCAATGTCGTTGAAACCGCCCTGCGATCGCTGGCGGGGGTGGTGGAGTGTGAAATTCATTTTGCTGCTGCCCAAGCCACTGTCACCTACGATCCGCAGCGCGTCACATGGTCCGATCTGCAAGGGGCGATCGCCAAAGCCGGCTATCACGCAGAGCGACTCCCTGAAGAAGGCTTGGTAACCGACACCGCCGCCGAAGAATTTGCCTATCGGGCTGAACTGCACCGTCTCAAACGCCGACTCCTCTTTGCCGGTGGCGCCACCCTACTACTGCTGCTGGGGAATCTACCCATGATGACAGGCTGGCATCTCCCTTGGATCCCCGCATGGCTGCACCATCCTTGGGTACAACTACTGCTGACGGCGCCAATTCAGTTTTGGAGTGGTGAATCCTTTTACGCAGGGGCTTGGCGGGCACTGCGCTATCGCACAGCCACGATGGACACCCTAGTGGCCTTGGGCACCAGTGTTGCCTTTTTCTATTCTCTTTTTGTGACGCTCTTTCCCCAAGCCTTCCATGAACACACGCCAGAGGTCTATTACGAAGTCTCAGCCGTTGTCATTACCCTGATTCTCTTGGGACGCTTTCTCGAAAGTCGCGCCAAACGGGAAACTGCTGCCGCCATTCGCAAACTCCTCGCCCTGCAACCGAAAACAGCACGGGTGATTCGTAACGGCGAAGCAGTGGAGGTGCCCCTGATTGAAGTGCAAGTGGGGGATCTATTGCTGGTGCGTCCGGGGGAAAAAATTCCCGTGGATGGTGAGATTGTGGCCGGGGCTTCGACGGTGGATGAATCGATGGTGACCGGCGAGAGCCTGCCAGTGGAAAAGCGCGAGGGGGATGAAGTCATTGGTGCCACCCTTAATCAAACGGGCAGCCTGCAAATGCGTGCCACGCGGGTGGGGCAGCAAACCTTCTTAGCACAAATGATTCAACTGGTGCAGCAGGCGCAGGCCTCAAAAGCCCCCATTCAAAAACTGGCGGATCGGATCACGGCTTGGTTTGTACCGACGGTGCTGGCGATCGCTCTCCTGACGGGTCTGCTGTGGCTCACTGTTGGCCGCAACCCCACCCTTGCCCTATTGACGACCATTGGCGTCCTAATCATTGCCTGTCCCTGTGCCCTTGGCTTGGCGACCCCCACTTCAATCATGGTGGGCACGGGCAAAGCAGCGGAGTATGGCATTCTGATTAAAGATGCCCGCAGTCTACAACTGGCCCACCGTCTTCAGACCCTTGTCCTCGACAAAACCGGAACCCTGACCCAAGGCCATCCCAGCGTTACAGATTTTTATACTCAGGAGGATGCCACAACCCTTTTGCGCCTTGCCGCCAGTGTGGAATGGCACTCGGAACATCCCCTTGCTGCCGCTGTGGTCGAGTATGCCCAAGGGCAGGGGATATCGCCGCAAACGGTTCGCGATTTTGTGGCCACGATTGGTCAAGGGGTACAAGGCATTGTTGAAGATCAATGGGTACTCATCGGTACTCCAGCCTTTCTAGAAACCCACGGCATTGACATCACCCCTTGGCAGCCCCAAGCCCAACGCCTTGCCCAAGAGGGAAAAACCGTCGTCTGGATTGCCGTGGCGGGGAAAGTGAGGGGTCTCATGGCCATTGCCGACACGCTCAAACCTGAAGCCCCGGCGGTAGTGGCTGCCCTCAAGCGCATGGGATTAGAGGTGATTCTGCTGACGGGTGATCATGCCGTCACGGCTGCGGCCATTGCTCAGCAAGTGGGAATTGAGCATTACGTTGCCAGTGTCCGCCCCGATCAAAAGGCGGCGATCATTGCTGAACTTCAACGTCAAGGGAAGTGCGTGGCCATGGTGGGGGATGGCATTAATGATGCCCCGGCTCTCGCTCAAGCAGATGTGGGGATTGCCTTGGGCACGGGTACCGATGTGGCGATCGCCAGCAGTGACATCACGCTCATTTCTGGACATCTTCAGGGCATTGTCACTGCCCTACAACTCAGCCGTGCCACGATCCAAAATATTCGCCAAAATCTCTTTTTTGCCTTCATCTATAATGTGGCTGGCATTCCCATTGCCGCTGGTATCCTTTACCCCTTGAGTGGCTGGCTCCTCAATCCCATGGTGGCCGGTGCAGCGATGGCCTTTAGCTCCTTCTCCGTAGTGATGAATGCCCTGCGCCTGCGCTATTTTCGACCAAGACGGCCAGCCCTCTTGTAAAACATAGGCGAGATAACCTGCGCTCAGAGGAGATGCAACATTGTGCCTAAAGCACCTATTATTCAGGGCGATCGCTCCTATACCTTTGCCGATTACTTCAAACTCAACTTTGCGCCCCAGGATATTTTGGCGTACTTCAACGTCACTCTACAGCGCCGCTCCCTAAGCCTACCTCGCTATACTGGCACCCTTGATCGCCTGACGGATCTCAAAAACCGCATTGAAGAAAGCCTGCCTCGCCTCAGCCTCACCACTGAAATCGCCCGACGGGAATTTCTAATTGCACCCGTCTTGATGGATGTCCTTCACTACACCCAAGCAACCCTCAACGTTGAGTATCCCATTGTCGTCAATAACCAACTCAAAGGCTCCCTAGACTACCTGCTGCAAAACGGACAATTCTTTCTAGTCATTGAAGCCAAAAATGAGGACTTAGAACGCGGCTTTGTCCAACTAGCGATAGAACTTATCGCCTTAGATCAATGGATTGAGTCAGAGCAACCCCTTCTCCAAGGCGCGATTTCAACGGGTAACATTTGGCAGTTTGGGCAGTTCGATCGCCAGAGCCGTACCGTGACTCAAGACTTGAATCTCTACCGCGTACCCGCCGACTTAGAAGACCTGCTGCGAATTCTTGTAGAAATTCTAACCCCCTAAAATTACTCCGTTGTCTGAATTGAGTAAAACTTCACTGGCTCACCAGAACCTTGCGGTACTTCCGCCCAGCAATCACCGGGGGGTGCCGCCGTCGTCCCTTCCTTTACGGAAGCGGTGGTTACCCCAAGATCACCAGGTTTTGCCCAGACACAGCCAGAGACACCTCTACCGGCTGGATCAATGGCCTGAGCATGCACTGACACATACCACGGATTGCCACCGCCATAGAGCACTGCATTGGTTGTTTGACTCTTAATTTGGTCATAGCTGAGGACAAGGGGATGGTAGCCCTCAATTTTATAACCACCGCCACTGGTGTCGTAGATTTTCAGCAAAGATAGCTTAGTCGCAAAAATCTTATGGCGCACGCGGTAGGCTTCCTGCGCACGGTTAATCGCACCGATTGTGGATTTGGCACTGGCCAGTTGCGCCTTGGTGCGCTGATTGAGCAATGAAGGCAAGGCAATCAAAGCAATCACCCCGATAATCACAATCACCGCCAGTACCTCTGGTAACGACAACCCGCTATTGCGATTCAGTTGGCGGCGCCGCTCCAGTTGTTCATTGAGCGTAAAGAGCAATTTCAGGCGAATGATGGGGTGAGTCATAGGAGCTAATCCTTGGTGGATATTGGTTACGGCCTTCTACTTCTAGGTTAGCGAGTTCGATCTATTCCATGTATTGGGTACAAACATCTCCCTCCTCAGTCCGCATCGCACCCAACACCGTTGAAATCCGCACACAGCGCAAATAGTCATATTCATAGGCATAGATGCTAAAGGAAATCCGCCGAGGGGTCACCGGCGTAATCACCCGACCCTGATGATCAAAGGCCAGTTCACACTGATTGCTGTCCCGTGCTGCATCTTGCCAGCACTCCAACATTTGCCCCCCAGAGCTAGTGACAGGACTATTAAAGTCTGTCCCCCACATCACCATCACCACTTGCTCATCATCTTCAATCAGGGGTTGCCACGTCCATTGATTGCGAGGGGTTGTGGTGCGGTTCATTGTCCACTGCACACCCGTATCTGTATTGCGAAAAGCGACCACCCAAGGCAAGTTTTCCTTTTTCGCGGCGGCTTGGGCAAGGCGCAAAGCATTCCGGGCATTATTCGTTGCTGCCCGCACCCGTTGCCGTTGCAACAAAGGGAAAATGCTCATTGTGCCAATGCCAATGACCACCCCAATCAGAACAATGACAACCAAGACTTCAACCATGCTAAAGCCATAGTTTTTCCTACTTTTGGGTACAGACTTGTTTGACAAGCAAATCATAAGACAGATTCCTTTAAACTAATTTAGTGGTCAGCCTCCACTTCCAGAGGTCTGAACGACAATAGAACGACTTCTGACCGTTGTTGTCATCACAGGGCGATTAGCTATATCGCTTGAATTAATCCCTGGCAGTCCTTCGGGATTAGCGCGCAAGTAAACAAGTGTAGTAGCATTAATTCCAGTAGAACTTGCTGTGCTAACACAGGCATAGAAACTATTGGAACCTGTACTAGGTGTACGTTGAAATCCCGGTTCGCAGGGTACAGGCGTAGCTGGTAAGCTGCTCCAATTCTGATCAATAAAATCCATCACAACTGGTGGCAACTGATCAGTAGAGCTATTCATACTGGAAATTAAACCATTTACAGTCCGCTGGTAGCGACGCAGACGAGCCTTACCTGGCCACTTTGAATTAGGGTTATCATCCAGATAATAAACAACTAGTAACGGTACTGACCGAGTGTTATAGATTTGGTTGCAAAGTGTGTCAGAAGGAGAACAATTATTAAAACTATTGCTAATAATTTCCCTAGAAATAGGTTCAAGTTTTACCATTGCCAATATTGGCTGTAATGTTACTGAGCCAAATGACGTGAGAATATCACTTGTTTGAAATTGATCTAAAGGATCTCTTTTATTAGGATTAGCTAGGTCATTTGCTGTAAATACATAGTAAGCTTGCTCAAGGTCACTAGTAATATATTCAATCGATGCTTGTAGATCTTGACGTATTTGATTTAAGGAAGATTCCCGTGACTCTACACGTAGCATCTCGATTAATAGAGAACCAAGAGATACAATAATTATCGAAGCAACTATCAATGAAACTAAAATTTCTACTAGTGTGAATCCGTTCTTCGCTTGTCGGGACAAGAAATGAATTCGAGAGAGAGCATATTTCCTATTCATAATAAATTACTCGCAAACAGGATACAAAAAATACAAAAAGTTAATTACTACTGCCTAAAGTACTAAATACTTGGTTATCTGTTGAATCGTCTTTGGTGATAATAGCTGTTAAAACAACTAAAGGTTGTTCAATGCTTATTGAGTTAGTCATTGCAGCAGTTAAAGGAGCTGTTCCAAGTGCCTCGGAGTTATTAATGATACCTGCGTCATAAACTCTCACTTGAACGGGATAGGCATGGTTTGATGAAGTAGATGCTCCCCTATATATTTGAACAGCATACTGCCGGTTACCCATGATTCTAAGGCAAGACTCAGTAGCTGAAGATGGTAGATTAGTCGAAGCTGGACATGTAACAACGGAATTCGGCGGAGGTTGATTATCTAGTAGTGTTGGATTTTGTATCGTCGCAGTTATAGTACTCACTGGAGGTAAAGTAGCGCCACTTTCCAGCATCAAGCGTAATCTATCAATCTCACTTCGTGCAAGCTGTGAAGCTTGGTTAATCCGATCATTTTGTAAACGTGTTGCTGTCACCATCACTAAGGGTGCAGTGAGCATTATCAAAGCCAGATTAACCACTAGAATGGCGATAACACATTCTACTAAAGTCAATCCCTGTTCCAAGGATGAATTTAGAAAAAGCCGTCGAGTATTCATCGTTTTTTCCTCAGTAATATATTATATCAGCAAGATTCTGCTGTAGCCGTTGGGTCAATTTGGCCTCCTCCCCATGCAGCAGGCCGTTGAGCACGTCGAAGTTGGCAGACATAGGGATCATTAGCGGGTAACTCCTTATAAAACTCACTCGGCTGAAGCTGTTCTTGGGCAAAGCGCTCAGCAATCGGTGTTTCACGCACTTGTAAGATACCGACATCGTATCCCCAGAGACGGTTGGGAGGACTATAGTATTGAATAACTTCTCCTGTTGGTGCCCCACAATTAAAAGCAGTATTCACATTGCGGCACGCTGCATCTGATGAAGGAGAGATTTCCCACTGATCCTGATCAAAGGGGGCATTACCTTGGGTTGAGAAGTTCAATTGCATCAAGGAACCATGAATCCAGAGGTTCACTCCTCCCCAATCCTCTATGAATCGGGGGAAGTTATGTAATCCTCCATAGGATTGATTAGGACGTGATGGAACAGTACCACTGACGATGATCAGATTCATGCGAGTTTCTACAGCACGATTGCGAGAGCGACCACTTGTAAATGTGAAGTAAGCATTATAGGGATTATTCGCTTGACCTGTGTTCCCTGTTGGATAACTCGTGAGTGGATTACCATTCCTGTCTATCCGTTCACCCGTCTGGTAATTGAGCAGCCATGACGTACCATTACGATCTACATAAATAGGTGAACTCGGATCAAATGGATTTTCGCGAAGCCAAATAGCGCTGTCGTTAGGCAACTCAGCACTTGGTCGGTTAGCATTCAGAAATGAAGGAACTAACGATGCACTGTCTTGGCATGTTGGATAGATAACTCCACCAGCATTACTAACCGTTGAGCTTTGGGATGCATAAGTGTTGTTGTTAACAGTAAGCTGTGTGTAGTTTGTAGCTAGGTTCTCTGGAGAAGTGGCTGCCAATTGTTGAATCGCATTGCGATAAGCTTCAGCAAAGTAATCATTAGCTGAACCATTACAGAAATTACTAGAGGTAAGGGTAATAGCGTCAGCTAGGATCTCTGTTGCTCGCCAAGTATCTGTTGCTGGTACAGCAAAACGAGTATCCCGCGTTGTACGGTTACTATAAAACTGAGTCACATTGAAAGAACCAGGAAGTTTTTGAGTAAATTCTTCAATTCGGTTACTTTCATTCGTTGTTCCGTTTGTACTGTGCCAGTTAAATTCACCTTGAACATAAACAGGATTATCGCTAATGAATGTCATCCCTAGTTTGTTTTTTTCAGGTGGTAGTCCAGCTCGATCCAGTCGAGTACCATTCCACAGACGGAAGCCATAGGGACGCCGCATGGGATCTGGGAAGAAATCTACGGGCTTTGTGGAGATACCATTCTCCCTCAAGGTTGGGTCATGGGGGCTAGATGGGTTTGTATTCATCCAGTTTTGACCCGAAACGGCTGGTCGAGCAATGCCATCTTCACGTACTGCATCTTCACGGAAGGCATAGACAATACCCCCCATTGGTAACCAAGTATCGCCACCAATGGGACTCCGCCGCAGCAGGTCGAGGTCAATATCCATCTCCCGCACAGCCATCTCTTCACGGCCATTAAAGAGGGTGTTATCGAGGAAAGCGACATTGCGGGCATTGCCATCAAAGTCAATGATTTGATTCAGGCGGTTTGGGAAGCGGATATTGTTGAGCAAAATACCATTGGCAGCCTCAGTGGGAGTAAGGAAATCAGTTGTATTGGCACGTGGGGTTGCCGCAATAGCACTCGGGGTTACAGCCGTCCCCCCTAGTGGGTTGAAGATCGCCCGCAGGGCAGGATATTTGATGGCTGTATTGAAGACACCAACAATTAGAGAATTCGTAGGAATATTAGTACTACCACCACCACTGCGCTCAGTGTGACCAAGATAAACTAAGTTCATGCTATTGGGCTGGCCACTGCTGCCCGGAATAAAACTGGTAACAATAAATCGCCCTTCTCGACGCTGGCTACTATCAGGGGTGCGAATTTCAATGATGTCACCCACAGAAAAGACTTGATTGGTTCGCAAATTCGTCACTGTTGTTGAATTGCGGGTTGGGTTATTGGGAAATGCCACGGTAGGATTAGCAACCGTCCCTAAGACAAATGATGCTGAGGCACCCACGGGTACCGTAACATCTGAACCCGTAGTGTTGCGAAGGGTCACACTGATGATCTTGACAGGATTAGAGATATTAAGTTGAACTGTGCCATTAGCATCTAGAGCCTCGTATTGCACCAGTCTTAATCGGCCAACCCCTGCAACATAGACATCTTGACCAATGTCTGAAGGACGTAAATCAAAGTTATAGCTTGGGGCATCTTCTACCTGTAGTGTTCTCTCCTGATTATTCGGGATTAACCACTGTTGACCAATGACAAAACCACGCCGTTTGTCGCCCAAGCAAAATGCATCCCGTAGATAGCGTGTGTTGTTGTTGTCAGGAATGCTGCACGCATAGGCTTGAGGATTTAGGTCATATTTCACTTGCTCTTTTAGAGCAATGAGTCGTGCTAAGCGTGCTAGTTGATCATTAGTGTTCGTAGGGTTTTCTTGGAGTGGGCGTAACCCCCAACTGTTCTGATCAATTAGAGCAGTGATATAAGCATTGGCATCCAAGTAACCACCCCGATAAGAGAGGGGGTTATTATTATTGCGGCGATTCACTTGAATGCGTCCTGCGTCAGAACCGTTTGCTTGGACTCTAACTTCACCATTGGAATTATCATTGTCTGTAAGACTTAGTAGCGCATTGTTCAGGCTAGTAAGCTGAGACAAACTGCTATAGTTAACTGTTTCTAATGTATTCACACTGTGCGCCAGCATCCCCAACATACAGCCTGCGGTATGCCTTGCGCTTTGATCCGCTAGGCTATTGTTCCCTTGTGGCGAGAGAGCGCGGGCAAGGTTCGAGAAGTTCCCGGCACGGGTGGTGACTGGGTTGGGGTGAATCAGGGTACCCCCTGTTTCCTGTTTTGGTGGAAAGGCACCATCCACGCCATCACCAGCATAGGCGACAAGGTTTTGCATCGCTGACTGCATCGCTGGAGCATTAAAACTTGGGGGAGTAAATTCCCAGCCATCTGTGCCGCGCCCTGTAAAGAAATCAAAGAATTGGAAACCACCGGGCAAGCCTTGAATGCCGCTGTACTGGTTGAACATAATGCTGCGCAGGGCAGTTTGGGGCGTACCGTGGTGGTGGGTTGTGGCAAGACAGGCAATGGGTTGGTAGCCGCTATCATTTTGCCCTGAATAGCGATTGGTCAAGGGATCAGGAATTGAAGCGTTAATTGTTGTCCCCTCTGCCTTGTAGTGATAAACGGCTGTAGCTTGTACGGCCGCAAGGTTATCCCGTAGCGTACGGTGTTGGTAAAACTCATTACGACGGTTATTGTTGGCGGTGTTGCCGGCTGCGGGATCTAAAGGTTTACCAAGTTCAAGACGTTCCCCAACAATAATCCGCAACCCCTCTTGGCGTGCCCGCCGCTCCCAATAACCATCAAGCCCAAGCAGAGCAGAAGGCCCCCAATTATTTGTAAGATAAGGTTGAAGTGCTGTGTCAGTAATCTTATCACCAATCCTAGATGGAACTGCAATTGGATTGGGTACCGATCCGCCATATTCTTCGGCTTGCTGAGAGGTATATCTATAGGTTGGCTTGGGTCCATAGCGATCATCAGCACGATAAGTATCATCTACATAGGGAGTAATTTGATTTTTGTTAGTTATGCGGGGTGGTTTATTACCCTCATTTCTGGCATAGTATTGATTTTGCCAATTAGGATCACGATGACTACGATTTGTTGGATCATTACCTCGGGCTACACTTTTGTCATAAACAACAATTTCAATGGGGTTTAAGGCAATATCAGATGGATTCACACCATCCTTGATAGAATCTCTTCTTGAATCAAATACAACATTCGAACCAGTGTCACTATCACCTGATGTCACTGGCGCAGCATCTTTAACATAGGAGTGAATGATAACAGATCCATTGGTATTATTGTCTCGTAAAGTGCCTGATACAAATTGACCCTGAAATTCTTCATTTTCTGCCGTAGTGATTTCTGAAGCCTCAGGAGTATAGTAACAAGAATTAGTCGAACTTATCAGGTAGCTTTGCAGTCTATTACTTGCACCACCCATAATAATACTGCCTTCAGTGTGCATAGCACCATTCCAGCGAAAATCAGGACCCGGAAAAATTTCAAGATCATTGCGGAACCATGCTGCCCACTTGTTTGGTCGATTTCGGCGGCGCTGTTGAATGAGTTCCAAAGATTCAATGAAGGGACGGCCATTTCTATCTTCATAAACTACAGCACTTCATAAACTACAGCATTCACTTGAAAATTTTTACGATATTCAGAGGTAAAGTCATCCCATCCAGCCGCACCTTCTCGAGCCGCTTCTCCTCTCGATTCTAAACAAGGATTCGTCGTATCAAAAAGTGCAGGACGATTACGTGTAAGTAAGTTTTGTGCTTTATTGCTATCGGAGTCATTAATTTGATCATCCGTTGGTCGTCTCACAAGAATCGAGTACGCAATTATTTGATTGGAATTATTGGGTGAGCGAAATACCCATGCATTGTCTGGGGTGTTATCACCATTAATATCAATCCGTTGCTCATCTGGAAGATCAAATACTGATTCTGCTAATCGCTCTTCTAACCAACCTTCTCCCGGGGTGCCACTTGGGAAAGAAAAGGGAGCATCCTGTGGAGGATTAAATAAATAAGCCAGTTTAGCTTTAGCCCGATCAACAGCAGGATTGGCTGCATTTATTGTTAGCGTTTGTCGCTGGATACCAACTTCATTTGTACGATTCAGCGTCCGCAACATGAGCGCCCCTACTGTCAGTGTGATCACCACGAGGACAATCACTGCTGTGGGCAGTACGAAGCCAGCGCGGCCAAACCTCACTTGTCGGCGACGCAGAACTGGACTGAGCCGTCGTTGCAACCAGAGGCGCAACTGGTGAAACAAATGCCGAATCGTCCGCATTAGCTTGCGATACTGCCGTTTCGAGAGGCCAAAGCGTCGGTCATTCTTTTTCATAGGGGTACCTAGTCAAGGCAGAGGAGCGGCAACCTGCCATTAGTTACAGAGCTTGGAGATGGGCTAATAGTTAGTATGGTTTTTCCTTAGTAAAAAATTTCAGGCTCCAGACAATTTTTCGGATTGTTGCGGCCAGCAATAATACTTATTGCCAGAAGATCAAAAACGATTTATGGTGCATGGGCTAGGTGGAGCGATTTAGCCACGCAAACACTTCCCCTAGGTCAGTAAAGTCTAGGAGTGCTTCTGCTAGAACTTCGATTTGATCGGGAGAGAGCTGACGAATGCGTTCTTCAAGGTCACTGGGCACACTGCCAAACCGCCGCCTTAACTGCCGTAGGACAACGGCTGCTTCGCCTTGTTGTAGTCCTTGTTGTAATCCTTGCTGTAGTCCCTGTTGCAAGCCTTCCTGTCGTCCTTCTTGTTTTCCTTCTTCTCGTGCCTCAGCATACACTTCTTGATAAAATCGCGTCCGCTTCAGTTCCTCAGTGGTAAACCCCAACATGCGCAGCACCTCCTCGCGACTCAGCGTGGTGAACTTGTAGAGCACAATGGTTGTGATCAACTCCATTATGACTTCTGGCCTTGGCACTGCCTCTATGCGAGTGCGCTCTGCCAGCATCCGCGCTGCTGTCGGCATGTCTGCTTCGGGTAGCACTGTGAGCTGCATTAGGGCTAGGCTCAATGGCAAGACCTCAAGTGAACCGAGTTCATTCAAATAGACCCGACGCAGGCGATCGCTATTCACTAACAATTGATACGGCTCAAAAGACTCTTGTTCTGCTTGGCGATCGGGATAAATGACCACAGCTTGCCAGTCAGAGAAGGTACCATCATGCAACCGTAGGTAGAGAAAGATTTCGGAAAAGAAGCGTTGGTAGAAGGTATTGTCCCGTTGGAACTGAACTTCACAGAAATAGACGGTTCCTGAGGGGTCAGGGGGCACGAAGACGCCATCAATGCGAAAGGCGGTTTGCTTCAGCTCCACTGAGTCAAAACGATACCCTTGAGGTGTGTCTATGCCCAAGAGGTCAAAGAGGGTTTGGGGTAGCTGGGCAAACAGTTGATAAAAGAGGGAGTCGCGGTGCATGGGCTAGGAAGAGCGATTTAGCCACGCAGACACTTCCCCTAGATCAGTGAAGTCTAGAAGTGCTTCTGCCAGTGCTTCGATTTGATCGGGAGAGAGCTGACGAATCCGTTCTTCAAGGTCACTGGGCACACTGCCAAACCGCCGCCTTAACTGCCGTAGGACAACGGCTGCTTCGCCTTGTTGTAGTCCTTGTTGTAGTCCTTGTTGTAGTCCTTGTTGTAGTCCTTGTTGTAGTCCTTGCTGTAGTCCTTGTTGTAATCCTTGCTGTAGTCCTTGTTGTAATCCTTGCTGTCGTCCTTCTTGTTTTCCTTCTTCTCGTGCCTCAGCATACACTTCTTGATAAAATCGCGTCCGCTTCAGTTCCTCAGTGGTAAACCCCAACATGCGCAGCACCTCCTCGCGACTCAGCGTGGTGAACTTGTAGAGCACAATGGTTGTGATCAACTCCATTATGACTTCTGGCCTTGGCACTGCCTCTATGCGAGTGCGCTCTGCCAGCATCCGCGCTGCTGTCGGCATGTCTGCTTCGGGTAGCACTGTGAGCTGCATGAGGGCTAGGCTCAATGGCAAGGCCTCAAGTGAACCGAGTTCATTCAAATAGACCCGACGCAGGCGATCGCTATTCACTAACAATTGATACGGCTCAAAAGACTCTTGTTCAGTTTGGCGATCAGGATAAATGACCACGGCTTGCCAGTCAGAGAAGGTACCGTCGTGTAACCGTAGATAGAGAAAAATCTCGGAAAAGAAACGTTGGTAGAAGGTGTTGTCCCGCTGGAACTGAACTTCACAGAAATAGACCGTTCCCGAGGGGTCAGGGGGCACGAAGACGCCATCAATGCGAAAGGCAGTTTGCTTCAACTCGACTGAGTCAAAACGATACCCCTGAGGCGTGTCTATACCCAAGAGGTCAAAGAGGGTTTGGGGTAACTGGGCAAACAGTTGGTAAAAGAGGGAGTCGCGGTGCATAGGCTAGGTGGAGCGATCGCTCCGACCAGAAAGTTCAGAAAACTTCAGAACTGGAGCGTTATGGAGGCAGGGGTTCCCCCTATGGTAAGCTGAGGACTGTATAGAATATGTTGTGGTTTTGCATAGATCCCTATGGCGACGTACTATTACATTCTCGCAAGCAAAAAGTTTTTGACTGAGGAAGAACCCCTTGAGGAAGTGTTTCGCGAGCGACAGCGTCATTATCGGGAGCAAGGTAAAGAGATTGATTTTTGGCTGGTGCCAGAGCCTGCCTTTTTAGAGCAACCCCAGTTTGCTGAACAGAAGGCGCGTTGTCCACAGCCCGCCGCAGCCATTATCTCCACCAACCAGCAATTTATCCAGTGGCTGAAGCTGCGCTTGGAGTATGTGCTAATGGGGCAATTCACCAGCGAGGAAGTCCCGAACCCCCTTGCTTCCCTTGCGAGTGTTTAGGGACAGGCTTGGGCAACAGCGGGATTTTGTTGACGGTAGTCCTTGAGCCAGTCACAGGCGCTGGCTAATAACTGTCCTAGGGTGGCCAGCGGGCTAATCAAGACCTCGTCATCCTCGGTACCGATCGCCACATAGAGTTCGTCTTGGCCACTCACGTCAACGCTATAGGGAATAGCGGAAATGCGATCAATGAGTGTAATGAGCTGGCCTCTTTGGTTCCAAACCCGCACACTGCGATCGGGGGAGGCGGTGGCAATCATTTCACCATCGGGGCTAAGACCGAGACTGACAATACTCCGCTGGTGAGCACGAAAGACACGGGGAGGGCTGGGGGCATTTTTGCCGTGAATTGACCACAAATAGACGGAGCCACTTTCGCCAGCCGCTGCAAGGAATTGGCCATTGGCACTAAATTCAAGGCTGGCCAGCCATCCTGCATCTGGATTCAAGCGATAGGCAAGGCGATCGCCCTCAAAATTCCAGACCTCAATTGTGCCCGCAGACCCCGTACTCGCGAGGAGGGGGAGTGTCGGATGGAAGCTGAGGCTCCAAATTTCTCCCTCACTTTTGCGCTTTTGGATGTTCTCTGGCCGCTGGAGGTCAACGAGATAAATGGTGCCTTTTTCATCCCCTGCCGCCAAGTACCGTCGTTGGGCATCCATAGACACAGTGTAGAGGGGGGCTTCGATGGGCAGTTGCCAGATTTGCTGGGAGCGATCCGCAAGGTTCCAGATCACCAATTTTCCCCCTTTGGTGGCGATCGCCACCCGTTGGCCACTAGGACTAAAGAGCACTTGGTTGATGCCTTGAGGATCGAGAACTGGGGTTGTGGCAAGGAGCGTACCATCCCGCCGCCAGTACTTGACGCGACCATCTTTGCCCCCCGTGACCACTGTGGCTGCTTGGGGATCTAAGGCCACTGTCCAAATACTTTCTTGATCGGCAAGCCAGTGTTCTGTGCGGTGATGATCGAGGTACCACAGCGTCATTTGCCCGCCGCGATCGCTACTGAGAAGGACAGACCCCGTTGGATTAAAGCTGACGGTATTGATCAGGCGTTCATGACTCCCCAACTCAGCAATCAGTTCACCCGTTGGCTGCCACAGACGCATGGTGTTATCTGTGCTCAGGGTCAGTAGGCGATAGCCCACAGGAGACGTGCCCACAAAATAGACGGGGGCGGCACTCACACGCCATTGATTGATTTGTTGCCCCTTGGTGTTCCAAAGGCGGAGGGTGCCATCCTTGCCCACCGTCGCCAGTTGGCCATTGCTGAGATAGGTCAAACTGGTTTGGGGAACGGGAAAATCGGCTTGGACTTGCCATGCTTGGAGCAGTTCCCCCTGACGGGACCAAACCCGAATCCAGCCTTCTTCATCGGCAGTGGCCAAGCGATCGCCCCTGATGGCATAACTCAAGCTATTGATACTCCGGCTAGGGGTAGGAATAGTGGCCAGTAATTCCCCCTCAAGGCTCCAACGCAGCATATCCCCTGTAGTGGTGGTGGCCGTCAACTCCTGCCCCTCTGGACTAAAGCGAAAGTTGTTGATCGGTAAGGCAGGCAAACGCCGCTCAAAGACCAGTTTTTGCAGCTCGACACGCCACAGAGAAATTTCGCCCTTGTCATTGAGCAGACCTACGCGATCGCCCTCAGGGTTGATCCGCGCCAGTTTAACATTGCCCATCTCCAAAGACTGGGCACTCAGTCGCTCGCCGTTCACTCGCCAAAATTCCACAAGGCCGCTTTCACTAATGCTGAACTGCTGGCCATCGGCCGTCAAAAAGGCCGCCATCAGGGGGGTATTGTCACTCTGCCATTGGTTGCGGGCTTGAATGTGATCGAGGAAAAAATTGAGCACAAAGAGGGGGCGCGTGGTGGGGTATTGACTCAGGGGGCGATCGCCCACCAATCGTTTTAGGTCACGTCCTGCCTGAATTCCTGCCAACAGAGCGGGTAACTCTTGGCTTTGAAACTGCTCTAGGAGATCGTTACTGGTTTGCTCAAGGGCTAAACTTTCTTGGCTGGCCTGCAAATCGGCGTGGGTTTTGGCCAAAATCGCGGCTACCCCTAAGGAAATCACAGAAACAATGCCCAGCGCCATGAGGGCCCGCTGAGTGAGACGACTGGCTTTGCGGCGAGCTGCTTCCAGAATTCGATTGGCAGCGCTGATGGCTTCTTTTTCTTGGCGCTCGAGGAAGAGAGTATCTTGAATTGCCTTTTGGTTTGCCTCTTGACTAGCAGAGAGGTACTGATAATCCAGATCACTGAGACTTTTGCCACTGGCCCAGATCAACGCTTCCTCAAGGGCTTGTCCCCGCAGGAGCCGGGAGCTATCACTTCCCCCAGAGCGCAACCATGCTTGGAATTCCTCACTGTAGGGGCGCAGTTGTGCCAACTGTTGCTCAACCCACTGGGCATCAAAAACGTGGGCATAGATGGGGTTAAACACCTGCAACTTGCCTTGGCGCTGGCACACCAATCCCGTCAAAGCTAGGGCACGCTGCTCACTACTGCCATCAAGGGGAATGCCCCCCGTTTCTAAAACGCGCTGATAGAGACCCAAGAGACGACCAATGCGCTGTTCATCGGCCAGCAGGCGATTGCGAATCGTCTTCAGGTGTTCGGGTTCATCTTGCCGCTCCCAATCCTGAAGGATATGCTCTTGGACAAACTGCGCTAACTGCTGGGAGAGCGTTGCCGCTGGCATGAATGACCCGTGGTGTTGCAGCAGGCGACAGAGTTTTTGGGTCAAGAAGGGTTGGCCACCCGTCCAGTTGAGAATTTCCGCCAAGAGCTGATCGGGGTTGTCGCTGAGATGGGCAATGCCCTTGAGTAGGGGGGTGGCTTCCGCAAGGGTAAATCCCTGTAAATCAATGGCACAGCCAATGTTAAAGGGGGTGCGCTGCTTATCTTGAATCAGTTGATCGGGGGTGGCCACGCCAAAGAGGGCAAAGGTTAAGCGCTGATATTCGGGACACTCCGCCCGTTGGTTGTAACAAGCACGAATCCACGCAAAAAAATCATCGGTGGAAAAGGGCAGACTCAGCAAACTATCAATTTCATCAATGAAAATCACAAGGGGTTCACGGGTGTGGGCAAGCAGCACTGTTTCTACAAAGTCGCTGAGGCGCTGAATGGGTGACACAAGCTGGCGATCGCGCCACCAAGAGCGCAAGGAGACCACATCGGTTAACTGAAATCCCTGAATGAGGGCACCCACAAAGCTGGCATACCACTGCTCGGGTTGAATATTTTGGCTGCCAATTTTGGTAATGTCGAGGGCAGCACAGCGGTACCCCATTGTCATCAATTGCTGTGTGACTTGCACCCGCAAGCTGGATTTGCCCATTTGCCGTGAATTGAGAATATAGCAAAACTCGCCGGCGGTGAGGGCAGCCAACAGATCCGCATCCGCTTGCCGTCGGACATAGACTGCCGATGTGGTGGGTAAACTGCCCCCCACTTGATAGGTAGCTGCTGCATCCATTGAGGGTGACCTAGTTGGAAACGGTACGCTCAGGTGCTGTTGACGTGGTTGCTCTCTCTGAAGTGGCCTGACTAGCAAGAAATTCTTTTTCTGTCACTTCTCCCAGTTGCCCCATGGGTTGGGACGGACCATTATTGACACTCACCTTGACAGCGCCAGCATTCCCCGTGCGGACAATTAAACGTTCCTTGGCTTGCCAACTGCGCTCTGTTCCCGACTCCAAAATACCGGCATAGACGACTCGACCATCGGCTTCCACCTCGAGCCATGAGGCATCGGAGAGAGACAACTTGACCTCAAGCGTTTCAGGGGGCGTGGGGCTGGGCGTCGGTGTTGCCGCTGCTGTCGGGGTGGGTGTGGGGCTGGGGGACGCGGTAGGGGTCGGTGCGGGGGTTAAATCGGTGATGCTTTGGGCTTGGGGACGAAAGAGATAGGCCAACCCAGCCACTGCCGCTGCCACAAGGGCAAAGTACATCAGGTAGAGGTGAATTGGGCGCAACTGCCAACCTATGCCACCCTTGGGAACACTGGGTTTATCGGGGCGCTCCACAGGATCGGCCACTGTTGGAAAATTGGCGGCAATACTTTTGCCATCCAGGCCAAGGGCATCGGCAAAACGGCGAATAAATCCTTGGGTATAGACGGGTTCGGGCAACTCCTCTAGGCTGGCATTTTCAATGGCTGCAAGGATTGACTGGCGCACCAAGGTTTTGGCGGCCAACTCCTCAAGGCTCAGACCCAGTTCGAGTCGCTTGTCGCGGAGGAAGGCACCAATTTCTGCCAGTTTTTCTGCCTGTTGATCACTGAGGTGAGGCATCGCTATCTATCTCCTGCCGTCAGTCTATGCCAATTTGCCGAAGAGGGGTTTAGTCATTGGGATTATCCTATAGCAAGCTGCTGTAGATTGGGGGACTGCCTTTGGTAGGCTAGATCTGGCTTTTAGACGCACCTCTTTTTTATGACTCAGTTCTCTCCCTTGTACGAAGGCAAGGCAAAGATTATTTATGCCACAGCGGATCCAGACATCTTGCTGGCGGAGTTCAAGGATGATGCCACCGCCTTTAATGCTCAGAAGCGCGGCTCGATCCAAAACAAGGGAGTGATGAACTGCGCGATCGCCAGCCATTTGTTTCAGTATCTGGCGGCTCAGGGCATCCCCAACCATTTTATTGCCCAAGTGGCGCCAAACAAGATGCACATTCGGCGAGTAGAGATTATTCCCCTTGAGGTGGTGGTGCGCAATCGGGCAGCGGGAAGCCTTTGTCGGCAGACGGGATTGCCCTTGGGATTAGACCTCAATCCCCCCTTGGTGGAGTTTTACCTCAAGAATGATGATCTCGGTGATCCGCTACTCACGGGCGATCGCCTGCGCCTATTGCAGATTGCCACGGATGAGGAAGTCGCTCAGATCAGGGAAATGGCCTTGGCCGTCAATACCCATCTCAGTCGCTTTTTTGCGGAGTGTGGCATTACCTTAGTGGACTTTAAGCTAGAGTTTGGCCGCAGTCCAACAGGGGAGATTCTCTTGGCGGATGAAATTAGTCCCGACAGTTGCCGCCTCTGGAATCAAGATGAAAGTGATCCTGAAAAGCGCATTCTCGATAAAGATCGTTTTCGCCAAGATTTGGGGGCGATCGAGGATGCCTACGCTCTTGTCATGCAGCGAGTGTTAGCCCATAGCGTCAGTTAGCAAGGGGTGGGCAATGACCGTTGTACTCGGCGCCGATGTGGGTGGCACAAAAACGCTCGTCGAGTTGTGGGATGTGGTGGGCAGTGATTGGCATTTGCTCCACAGGGCTAAATACGCCAGCCGTGATTTCCCTGACTTGACAGCTCTTTTGCAAACGTTCCTCAAGGAGAGTCCTACCCATCCACAGCGGGCTTGTCTGGGGATTCCAGGCCCTGTGATTGACCAAGTGGCTCAGGTCACCAATTTGGACTGGCGGGTCAGTGGTGCCGAATTAGAGAGGGCATTGCAGATCCCTTGTGTGACGTTGCTGAATGATTTTGCAGCCGTGGCCTATGGTGCATTGGTGTTGCCGCCGACGGATTTTGTGGTCCTTCAGGAGCGGCCGCGGCGTCCCCAAGCGCCTATTGCCCTACTGGGAGCAGGGACTGGATTAGGGGAAGCACTAATGATTTGGCAGGGCGATCGCTACCAAGTGATGCCCCTGGAGGGCGGTCACACCGATTTTCCCCCCCGCAATGAACAGGAAATAGGTCTATTGCGCTATCTCTGGCAAACCTACGAGCGAGTTTCTGTGGAGCGGGTGGTTTCTGGTGCAGGGCTAGTGGCGATTTACGACTATCTCAAGAGTGTCCACTTTGCTGCCGAATCAGCAGGGGTTGCAGCAGCCATGGCAGAGGTAGAGGATCGCGCTGCCGTGATCAGTCAATATGGTCTTGAGGGGGATCCCCTGTGTGCGGAAGCCTTGCGGATGTTTGTGGATGCCTATGGGGCGGAGGCTGGCAACCTTGCCCTGAAAAGTTTGCCCTTGGGCGGGGTGCTGATTGCCGGGGGGATTGCCCCGAAAATTCTACCCAAAATGACCGATGGCACGTTTCTGCAAGGGTTTGTGAATAAGGGACGGTTTCGCCCCCTGCTAGAGCAGTTGTACGTTGCAGTGATTACGAATCCAGAGGTGGGATTACGGGGCGCCGTACATTTAGCCGCTCAGGGGGCCTAGGGGGGTTAGAGGTGCTTCAGTTGTGGATAGGCCATCAGCAACTCATCGGCAGTGAGGGTGTCACCAATGGCTTGAGGTTGCCAGAGCAATTCCACCGCCAGTAGGCGATCGCTACCAATGCCCCCCAACTGTTGCAACACTTGCCGTAGCTCGAGGTCGTTGTTCACTGCGGGCAATTTCAAGCGGCCAGTGGCAGCCACCACCAAAGTTACGACAATGTATTCACCCACATCATTGCTCACCACAGGGGCGATCGCCGTCTGCTTAATCTCACGGCGGTAGTTAGAGAGGGTTTCCGCACTGAGTTTGCTGCGCTCCGCAAGGGCCAGTTGGTTAAAGGCCGTTTCCGCTTGCAGCAGTTTCGTTTCTTGGCTGCTGGCGTGGGCATAGACCCAGTACTGGGGATGGCGCAGCAGGGCAAGGGTTGCCTCTTGCAGCACTTTGGTCAGACCTTCGGGACTTTGGGTATCGGCGGTGAGCGCCAGTTGATTCAGTTCCTCTTGGAGTTCGCGAGCTTGGGCGAGGAGTCCCACATGCAGCGTATGCAGCGAGACCACGGGGTTGTCTTGGTAGATCTCTGAGTCATCGCCGCTGTTGCGGAAGTTGCGGAAGGTGGAGATCAAGATATTGGCCAGTACACCAATCATGATGATCGTGAATAGGCCGCCAAAGCCACCCCCAAAACCAAAGAAGGGAATCAGGAAGGGAAAGCCAAAACCACCGCCATAAACAGGAACGGGCTGCGCATAGCCGCCGTAATCACTGCGGGGGGCACGGTAGGAACGGGTGGGCGCCGGACGACTAAAGGAGCCACCCCCGACACGTCCACCACTGCGGGCTGCCCATGCGGCACCACTGTCAAGGACAAGATGGGCAATCAATACCGCCACTGCCACAATTGCTGTCACAGATTTGAGACGTTGCCAAAAAGTTTTCATCATAAATTGTGTTCCCAAGGATTGACACACCGAAGGAAATGTCCTGCTCTCAGTCTAACGTTTTGTCATCTTTAGAACAGATAGGGAAACCCTACAGCCCTCTTCACGGGGATGGAACGCGCTGGCAGCAGTCAAAATTGCGAGAGCCTCGCGCCCCCTTGGTGTAGGCCATATTTTAGAAAAGGGCTGTATTACGATATGAAAAGCAAACTTTCGATGAATGCTTTGCCTGCCGAGTTCTGTTCACGAAAACAATGATTGAAATTCCTGAGCCTCTTAAGCCGGTGATTACCTTTGCCCACCCGGTGCTGATGTGGATTCTTTTTGCGCTCACGCTCTATGCCATGTATTTAGGGATTCAAACCCGTCGCCTACGCTCCCTCAGCGGCGAGGAAAAGAAAGCACTGATCCAATCCAAGGTCAATATCAAACACCACCAAGTGGGCGCTATCCTATTGGCTTTGATGGTCATGGGTACGATTGGCGGCATGGCCGTCACCTACATCAATAATGGCAAGCTCTTTGTCGGACCGCACTTGATTGTCGGGCTAGCGATGACGGCATTGATTGCGATTTCTGCCAGCTTGACCCCCTTTATGCAAAAGGGAAGTGAGGCCGCTCGTGCCCTACACATGACCCTGAATCTGTTTCTGGTGATCCTCTTTGGTTGGCAGGCGGTAACAGGTCTGCAAATTGTGCAGCGAATTCTCAATGCCAGCTAGATGCGGGTGGCAATCTAGGAAGCGATCGCAGCAATTGCAAAATCTCTGCAACAAGCGAGAACTTTTGTGCCAGAATATGAGGAGCGCCAATTACTGCAAATAATTCCTAATGCAGTGGGTGCTCCTTAGCTTTACTGGTTGCAGACGGTTCGCTTTCTGGGTGATCATGAGCACACTTTCCCTGATGCCAACGCTTAAAACAGCCGTCCAGGTTGAGCACTTACGTAAATCCTTTGGCCGCTTTGCTGCGATTCGCGATGTGAGCCTCTGTGTCCATGAGGGGGAAATTCTCGGGCTGTTGGGGCCTTCGGGTTGCGGCAAGACAACGCTACTGCGCTTAATCGCCGGTCTGGACACGCCAGATGCTGGGGAAATTTGGGTGGGCGATCGCTGTGTGGCAGCGGCAAATGTCTTTGTGCCCCCTGAGCAACGGTCTTTGGGCATGGTGTTTCAGGACTTTGCCCTTTTTCCCCACTTGACGGTGGCCGAGAATATTGCCTTTGGGTTGCAACAACAACGCCTGAGCAAGCAGCAAATTCAGGAGCGGGTAGCAGCAGTTTTAGCCTTGGTGCACCTAGAGGGAATGCAAAAGCGCTATCCCCATGAATTGTCCGGTGGGCAACAACAGCGGGTGGCCTTGGCGCGGGCGATCGCCCCCCAACCAGCGGTGATTCTCCTTGATGAACCCCTGAGTAATCTCGATGCCCAAGTGCGCCTGCAACTGCGGGAGGAATTACGCACCATTCTCAAGGGCACAGGGACAACGGCGATATTTGTGACCCATGATCAGGAGGAAGCCCTGAGTCTCTCGGATCGCCTAGCGGTGATGCGCCAAGGCAAGATTGAGCAGGTGGGTACCCCCCAAGACATTTATTGCCAGCCAGCCTCGCGGTTTGTGGCGGGCTTCATTACCCAAGCCAACTTTTTGCCGGCCTGTGCCGAAGGGTCTCAGGTGCGCACGGATGTTGGTGTCTTTCCCCTGCTGGAAACCCTGCCCAAAGGAGAAGGGGAAGTGATGATCCGCGAAGAGGATCTCCAGTTGCAGCCAGACACTGAAGCCACCAGTTGCTTTGTGATTCGCGATCGCCAGTTTCTTGGTCGCGAGTATCGCTACTGCATTCAACTGCCCTGTGGCAAAGAACTCCATGCCCGCCAGCCCCTTGCTGTGGATTTACCCATTGGGACTGCTGTGAAGGTAGCGGCTGAAGTGGTGCGCTTTTTCCCGAAGGAAAACTAATCTAGGGCACGCGCCATATACTCACCCCAGAGGGCGGCAGCTAGACCACTGCTGCCTTGAGTAGGGCTATTATCGTCATTGCCGAGCCAAATACCCGTGAGAACATCGGCAGTGGGTACATAGCCAATAAACCAAAGATCCCGACCATCATTCGTAGTGCCGGTCTTACCCGCGACTGGACGGCCAATGGCGGCGGCACGACCCGTTCCCCGACTCACAACAGCGGTGAGTAGATGCGTCATTTCATTGGCGATCGCGGGGTCGAGAACCCGTTGGGGCGTTTCATCACTGGCGGCATAGATCAGGCGACAGGTCTGCCAGTCGTTTGCACTTTTACAATCACCGCCATCGCGTACTGAAACAATGGCATGGGGCGGAATGCGCTGTCCCTCATTGGCGAGGACGGCAAAGGCACCACTGATTTCAAGGAGAGTGACCTCACTTTGACCGAGAACAAGGCCGGGCACCGCTTGCAGCGGACTGACAATGCCCATTGCTCTTGCCAATTGAATCGTGGCTTCTAAACCAACGCTTTGGGCGAGGCGCAAAGCAATCGGATTTTCGGAAAGGGCTAATGCTGTGGCCAAATCCATCGCACCACCCCCCCCACGACAGCCATCGAATTGTTGCCCTTTCCAGAAGACGGGAGCACAGGAAAAGGTTTCACCAGCCGTGTGGCCTTTCAAGAGGGCTTCGGTATAGACAAACACCTTGAAGGTCGAGCCGGGTTGGCGCAGCGCAAGCGTAGCCCGATTAAACTGGCTTTTTTGATAGTCCACCCCCCCCACCAGAGCCAGAATCAAACCACTACTAGGCTGGAGGGTAATCAATGCCCCTTGACTGACGTCATAGTTGCTGCCGGTGGTGCTAACGAAATTGCGCAGACTCAATTCAGCCTGTTCTTGCCAACGGGGGTCTAGGCCGGTTTCCACAATCAGGTTGCCCTCTTGAGCAAGGTCTTCGCCGAGGAGTTGGGCCAGTTCCTGATAGACATGATCCGTGTAGTAGGGAAAACGCTGGGAGGTGAGCAATTCCCGCGCCTTGGGACTAATTTCAATGCGGGAGCGGCGGGCGCGATCGCCCTCTTCTTTGCTGATGTAGCCCTGCTGCACCATGCGCAAAATGACACGATTGCGATAATCCACGGCAGCATCGTAGTCGCGCACAGGATTAAAACGGTTGGGGGCGGGCAGAATCCCCACCAGTGTAGCAGCCTCACTGAGGGTCAGGTCTTTGGCGGGTTTATCAAAGTAGAATTGAGCTGCATCTTCAAAGCCGCGATTTCCCATGCCCAAATAGACACGGTTGAGGTAGGCCAAGAGCAACTCATCTTTGCTGTAGAAAAATTCCAAATTCAGGGCAACCGCCATTTCCCGCCACTTGCGGCCGAGGCTCTCATCCATCCCCACATGGGAACGAAAGAGGGTACGTGCCAACTGCTGGGATAGGGTACTTGCTCCTTCCCGTGTTTGGCGGGTTAATAAATTGGTCACTACCGCTCGCGCCATGCCCAGAGGATCAACGCCAAAGTGCCAGTAGTAGCGCACATCCTCAGAGGCCAAGACCCCATGGACTAAGTAAGGGGAAAACTCATTGAGCCGTTGCAGTTCGCGGTGGGGGCGATCTTCCACTGGATTGATCAGTTCCCCTTGGCGATCGAGGAGAATAATCGGCCCTTGCTCAATCGGAGGCAGGGGACGCACCGCCACTTTGCTAGCTTCGGCAGTCAGTAATCCCATTACAAGGCCACTGATGCCGATCGCCCCCCAAATGCTGTAGCTGAGAACACGAACCCAAGGGGGGGGTGGATTGTGGAAGCGGAGGGTAACGGCACCTTTGACCTCAGGAGGGCCAAGGGTAATCACATCGCCGTGGTGCAGTTCACTCGTTTGCAGGCGCCGCCGTTTGCGATAGATGCCGTTGGTGGAGTCTAAGTCTTGGATTTGAAAGACGCCTGTGGGGGTGAGCCGTTTTAGGCGGGCATGGGTGCCACTGACAATCTCCGCATCAATAAGAATATCGGCACGACTCTGACTGCGGCCAAGAATGTAGCGATCGCCAACCAAGGGAAAGACTTGGCGTTGACCTTTGAACTCGACCCATAGTTCGGGCGTGCGAGCATTTTCCCGCAGGGAGACCTGTTGCCAATCAAAGCGGGAGTGTACCGTTTGCACCGCTTGGGTAACGGTCTGAGTCATGGACTGCCAAAAATCTCGGGCAGGATTGGGCATGGCAGCAGCTATGGGGACAATGGTATTGGACGCACGGGTAACCTGATTGTATCCCTACATTTCTGGCACATAGCCCGCTGGCACGGCACTCGGATCCGTATCTCGCTTGGAACTGAGGATATCCATGCGCTCAACGAGAATGACCGGCGAGGAGCGCTCGACCCCCGTGTTGCGGTCTTGCCAGCGATCGAACTTCAGACTGCCCTTAATACCCAAAAGCGTCCCTTTGCGCACATAATCAGCAGCCACCTGAGCCGTTTTGCCCCAAATTTCTAGGTTAAACCAATCGGGTTGATCATCCTTGCTGGGGCGATTTACTGCCAACGTCAGCCGACACTTCACACTCCCCGACTCAAAATAGCGCACGTCGGGATCACTGCCGACACGACCCACTAGATGAACCACGTTTAGACTCATGGCCGACTGCCTCAGATTGCTCTTCGCTTCATTGTATATCGTTTGATTCTACTTCCTGAAAGCAAGAGGAGTATCGATATAGCCTCTTCCTGAGTGGATTGCAACCCCCTGTTCTTAATGCTACTTCAGGGTTGGTGGCTAATTTGATACAGGTTTTGCGCGATCGCCAACCTTGAGACCTTGACCACTCAAAACGCGACCAACCGCAGAAACATCGTCCACTTCTGTAATTTGAATTCGACCGATGGGCTGGGTATCGAGGCGCAACATTCTACCTGTCGTTGGATCTTTAATCTCCTTGATCACCCGTTCAATCGAGAAGAACATCCCCGGCCGCAAGCCGTCTCTACTTCCCTTATTCAAGATCACTCGCCCTGCGGAGACATCGGCCACCACAGCCACAACATTAGGAAGCACTGGTGCAAGGGCAGCCAAGGCAGGTTCTTGCCGAATAATCCCCTCGACCAGTTGGTTCACTGCTTGCTCAGCCGCTGCCGATAGTAGCGGATCAGCCGCCTCACCAAAACTGCTTGCCCCCGTTCCCAAAACACTGGCACTACCAGTCTTTTTCTCTGCGGTTCCCCGTCCTTCAGTGGCCGCTAAAATTTCGCCAGTGGTGGTGTTCACAGTCCGAGCGGTCACCGTTCGGGTTTTTCACCGAATTTAGGTCTCTCCATATTCTGACATACTCCCACGACTAAAAGTCGTTGTAGGGCTTTTCCGCCCCGCACTAAAGTGACGGAGCTACCAAGCTAAATTGTGGTGTGCAGCCAAGAAAAGGGTCGGAGCCAGCGATTTATTACAACTGTTATCGTTTGCTGGGCGATTTCTTCATTTTCTTTTAGGATCGAAGTAAGGCTGAGCGATGCCGAAAGGAGGCCGACGATGCGCCAACAACTCTTCAGTGCTTTGACAGTTTTAGCTGCTTTTGTTGGTCTCAGCAGTGCTGCTGTGGCACAGCCGATGGCGATCGCCACCCTCACCCCCCCTGAACTTCAGGAACTGCAACGCCTTGTGCCCCGCAGTGCCGAGGATTACTACAACGTAGGGTTAATGCACCAAGGTACGGGTGATCTGGCCGCTGCCATAGAGGCCTTTAGCCAAGCAATCAGACTCAACCCCAGTGCGGACTACTACTTTGCTCGCGGCCTAGCCTACTATGACCAAGGGGATATGCAGCGGGCGATCGCGGACTTTACCACTGCGCTGCGCAACGATCCACAGTTTATTGCTGCCTACTACAACCGGGGCATGGCCTATCTTGCTCTGCAAAACTACACAGCGGCGATTGCAGACTTTGATGCTGCCCTAGCGCGGGATCCCCAATTTGTTGCTGCCTACTATAGTCGCGGCATGGCTCACTTCGATAGTGGCAATGTGGAATTGGCGCAACGGGACTATGAGCGTGCTCGCGCTCTCAACCCCGCCATGACAGCCCAGTACTACGATCGCGCCCCCCGTCCCCTCACTGGCGGTCCCTAGTACCTGAAGCCACCGATTGCGGCGATAATAGGGGGATAATGTGCATGATAAGGATGAGCGATCGCGCCTATGCCCAGAACCCCTTCTGAATTTGCGGTGCATTTATTTCTGGATGGCGGTCACCGTGAGGAGGTGCGCTTCCCCACCATTCAAGACTTCCAGAAGTGGTACAGCAACGAGTTAGTGGCCAAAGCAGATTCCAACGACTTTATCTCCGTTCCCATTAAAAACATTCAAGGGGAATACATGGTGGTGCGCCCCTCGAAAGTCTTTGCCATTCGGGTAGAACCCGTGTTTGCCTCTAGTGTGGATCGGTTTGCCTAACGTCTATGGCGGGTTTATTCGCAGGATGGGTTCAGGGGGTCGTGATCCTCGCAACGAGCGCGATCGCTACAGCACCAACGGTTGCTCCCTTGACGCGCCAAAGCCAACTACCCCCAACGGTTGCCCTAGATACGGCTCTCTGGCAATCCCCCAGTGAACGCGCACGACTGCTGCAAGCGATTGATCATAGTTTGCGTTACCTGCGCACCGATAAAGCGCGCCGCGACTACGCCGCCTACACTGCTCCCGGTCAACCCGGCGCCGCCCTTGGACCCAATCTCCATCAGCGAGTGATCCGCTCCCTCGAACGCTTTCGCCATCTGGTACAAACCCGTCGCTCTGCGGCAGAACTACAAGCATCTGTCAAACGTGAATTTGTCTTTTATCAATCCATTGGCACCGATGGCCAAGGGCGAGTGGATTTCACGGGCTATTATGCACCGACGTATCGTGCCAGCTTAGTGCCCACCGCAGAATACCGCTATCCTCTGTTTCGTCGCCCCCCCAATTTTGAGCAGTGGCAAGAGCCGCACCCAACCCGCTTGGAACTGGAAGGGGCGGATGGTCAGCAGTGGCGCAAGGGGCCTTTGCGGGGTCTGGAACTGGTCTATTTGCGCGATCGCCTAGAGGCCTTTCTGGTGCACGTCCAAGGGTCGGCTGAACTGCAACTGCCCGATGGTCGCCGCTTTACCGTCGGCTATGCCGGTAAAACCAACCACCCCTACACCAGTATTGGCCAAGAACTGATTCGCGATGGCAAAATTGCCCGTGAGGAACTGACGCTACCGCGCCTCATGGCTTACTTTGAGGCCAACCCTGCTGAGCTAGATCGCTATTTACCTCGCAATGCCAGCTTTGTCTTTTTTGAACACACTCAAGGGCGTCCCCCCACGGGCAGTCTCTCAACTCCGGTGATTCCAGAGCGTTCGATCGCCACCGATAAGTCCTTGATGCCCCCGGGTGCCTTGGCGGTGATCAACACGAAAATTCCCCTCAAAGCCCAAGGCCAATGGCAGCAAACCCCCGTCAGCCGTTTTGTCTTGGATCAGGATACCGGCAGTGCCATTCGCGGGCCGGGGCGTGTGGATATTTTCATGGGCACGGGGGAGGTGGCCAAAGCGCGGGCGGGTCTGATCAATACGCCGGGGCAGTTGTATTATTTGCTCCTGCGGGACTAGCTAGGGGTGCAGCGCTACTTTAATGACTTGGCGCGCCTTCATTGCTTGCAGGACATTTTCAATCTCCGTGAGGGGGGCTTGGCCACTAATCAGTTTCTCGAAGGGCAGTGTGCCGCTGGCAATCAGTTGCAAGGCTTGGCGGACAAATGTGGGTGTGTTGTGAAAGACCCCCTTGAGGGTGAGTTCCTCGTAGTGCAGGCGCTCAGTATCAACGCGGATTGAAGTTTCGCGGGGGCAGCCACCAAAGAGGTTAATCGTGGCACCGGGGCGACCACAGGCGATCGCCGTTTCCCAAACTTCAGGAACCCCCGTGGCTTCAATGACAATATCGGCACCGCGTCCTTGCGTCCACTCTTTAACCACCGTGGGAATATCGCTGCACTGGTGATGATTGACCGTTTGCTCTGCCCCAAAGGTGCGGGCGATCGCCAGCCGCTGATCGGAACCACCAAAGGCGAGGACTCGTGCTCCCTGTTGTGCCAAAACCCCCATAAACATCAGGCCAATGGCACCATCCCCCAGCACCACAATTTGCGGTGGACTCGGCCACGTCGCAACCATTGCGGGGTCAAAGCCAGAGCGGGCAACACCATGCAGAACACAGGCGAGGGGTTCGGTAAGCGCTGCCAAGGCAAAGGAGAGGGACTCCGGAATAGGCAGTAGATTCTGGCGGACAATGCTGGCGGGAATTTTTAGGTACTCGGCAAATGTGCCATTGTTAAACTCCAGATGGGGACAGAGGGAAAAGGCCTGCCGCTGACAGTAAAAACACTGGCCACAGGGGGCAGAATTATTGGCCACCACGCGATCGCCCACCTGCCAACGGGTCACGCCTGCTCCGAGAGCAACAATTTCCCCAGCCGCTTCATGGCCAAAGAGAATCGGTGGCGTTAGCATCCGTGCATGACCACCGCGCCGCCATACCTTCAAATCCGTACCACAGGTGGTGGCGGCCTGAACACGAATCACCACTTCCCCCGGCCCCGGCGTCGGATCAGCGACGGTTTCAATGCGCACATCTTCTTGGCCGTAGAGCACTGCTGCTTTCATTGCTCTTCTCCCATCGGATTAGGTCAACCCTTGCAGGAGGCCACAGAGCAGTCCCAAGAGGGCAACCACCCCATAGAACGTACTCACCACCCGCAGTTCTGACCAGCCCCCCAACTCAAAGTGATGGTGCAGAGGTGCCATCCGCAGCAGCCGCTTGCCCACACCGTCAGGGCCTTTGGTTGCCTTGTAGTAGAGTACTTGGGCAATGACGGAGAGGGACTCCACAAAGAAAAGACCACTGACAATCAACAGTTCCCAGAGGTGATGACTCGCTAAGCCAATGCCCGCAAGGAGTGCCCCAAGGGCTAGTGAACCTGTATCCCCCATAAACACCCGCGCCGGATGGTGATTGTGCCAGAGGAAGCCGAGGCAGGCACCACTCATCACCACTGCCAGAATTTGCAAATCGGGATGGGCGGTCAGAATAATGCCTAAAGCGAGGAGGGCGATCGCCGCCGTGCCCCCGGCAAGACCATCGAGACCATCAGTAAGATTGAGGGCATTCCCTTCCGCCATCGGCACAAAAATCGCCAAGGGAATAAACGCCATCCCTAAAGGCCAAACCCACCCCCAAGGCGCGGTCACTACCGTTGCCGTTGGATCACTCCCCACCAGCCAAGCACAAAAAAGAGCCGCCCCAATGCCCTCAAGGAGGAGCCGCAGTCGAGCCGATAACCCTTTGTTGGATTTGCGCCGCAGAACTTGCCAGTCGTCCCACCAGCCAATGGCAGCATACCAAAGCACCAACAGGGCGATCGCCCCCACCGCAGCCGATACTTTCCCCTGCGCGAACCCCGTCCACAGGAGCGCCAGACCTAACCCCGTCGGCACAAAAAAGATTCCCCCCATCGTCGGTGTGCCCGATTTTTGCAGGTGAGATTGCGGGCCATCTTCGCGAATAATCTGCCCGGTTTTCAACCGCCGCAACAGGGGCACCACGGCCATGCCTAAAACCGCAACGATGACAAAACTCAGTAACCAAGGCAGGGTCAAGGTTTGCAACGGTTGTTGCCAATGGTTTGCGCCGGTATCGTAGGCAATGCTAGCAATGAGCAGACCAATAGCGAGAAGGCCAAAAAGTCGCTGTCCTGTCAGCCAACGGGGTTCAATGGCAGCCGTGGTTTTGGTGGAGGGCATGGGGGTAGCTCTAGCACATCACTCCGATAATAGGGGGATCTGTGCCCTACTCCTCAAGCCCTAGGTCATCTTCTTCGTCGTAATCGCCCAAGGAGTCACCAACAAATTCCTCAATTTCACCCATATCATCGAGGGTGCTATCGAGGATCGGGTCTGCCTCATTGGCATCACGGGCAATTAATCGACCCGTTTGCTGTAACCATTCCAAAATGGAGCGATCCGAACGGCCCACAGCGGTTAAGTTCTTTTGGGAAATCGGTTCTTCGTACAAAGAGGGGTTGTATAGGGTCATAGGGCTAGGGTGAACGGTATTGTGATAGTCCAATCCTTTAGTCTAACGTTTGCCCCTAGGAATGTAAATCTGTGCTTTGTGGCGATCGCCCAAAGTGGCACATTCTCTGGAACCTGCCTAGACTGGAGAAGTCACTAAAAGCATGGGCATGAAACTTGGATACACGAGGGATAAAAAGAATGTCTTTACTCAACAAATCATCCATCACCTTGGCGGTTTTAAGTGCAGTGTCCCTCGGCGGGGGGGCGATCGCTGCTCCCTATCCCCCAGAAGTGGTTTCCCGATTTACCAGTGAATGTACCACTGCTCTGCAACAACAGGTGCCGCAGATGGCGCAATACGGCAATGCCTACTGTACCTGTGTGATCAATGAACTGCAATCCTCGCTGACCTTGGCCGAGTTTCAGGCGATCGGTGAAAATGTGCAGACCAATGTCACTCCCGAAGTGCGCCAGATGCTCACCAACACAGCACAAACCTGCCTACAACGAGTCACCCAATAAGCGAAGGGGGAAAAATTCCCCCCATATGTTCCTAGACTGCGCTTAGAAACTGAGCGGCAGCGGCTTGCAGATCGGCGACTTTATCGAGTTTTTCCCAAGGTAGGTTGAGGTCATGACGCCCAAAGTGACCGTAGGCAGCCACATCTTGGTAGAAGCGACCACCGCGATCTTGGGGCAAGTGGCGCAGGCCAAAGGTTTGGATAATGGCAGCGGGGCGCAGATCAAAGTGGGTTGTAATCAACTCCAGCAGTTGCTCTGGGGCGAGTTTACCCGTGCCAAAGGTATCCACAAAGAGGCTCATGGGGCGAGCAACGCCAATGGCATAGCTAATCTGTAACTCGCATTTGTCGGCTAGGCCTGCGGCCACAATGTTCTTGGCAATGTAACGGGCCATGTAGGCGGCACTGCGATCAACCTTAGTGGGATCTTTCCCAGAAAAGGCACCGCCCCCGTGACGGGCATAGCCACCGTAGGTATCAACGACGAGTTTACGTCCCGTGAGTCCCGAATCCCCCTGAGGACCACCAATGACAAATTTGCCCGTGGGATTGACGAGAAAGCGGGTCTTGTCATCGGGTTTAATTGCTAGATCCGCAAAGACAGGGTTAACGACGGCTTCCCATAGATCGGCTTTAATCTTTTCTTGGACGGCGGCTTCGTCGCTGATGTCACCAATGGTGGCCGTATGTTGGGTGGAAATCAGGATGGTATCAATGCCCACGGGCTGGCCATCCTCATAGATGACGGTGACTTGGGTTTTGCCATCGGGACGCAGGTAAGGCAGTTGACCGGTTTTGCGGACAGCGGCCAAGCGACGCGCCATGCGGTGAGCCAAACTAATGGGCAGGGGCATATACTCAGGGGTTTCGTTGCAGGCATAGCCAAACATAATGCCCTGATCACCCGCCCCAACGCGATCCAATTCGGCATCACTGAGGCGTTCCCGTGCTTCTTGGGCGGTGTCCACCCCTCGGGCAATATCCGGGGATTGCTCATCAAGGGCAACGATAACGGCACAGCTATTGGCGGCAAAGCCATTTTCGGCATCGGTGTAGCCAATTTCACGGATTTTCTGCCGGGCTAGGTTGACGTAGTTGACCTGTGCTTTGGTGGTAATTTCTCCAGTAATCAGCACCAGACCCGTATTGACGACGACCTCAGCAGCAACGCGACTCTGGGGGTCTTGGGTGAGCAGCGCATCCAGAATGGCATCGGCAATTTGGTCGCAAATCTTATCGGGGTGGCCTTCAGTGACGGACTCCGAACTAAATAAGTAACGCAAGATAGCACTCCTATGGCATGGGTTGTTGAAAGAACTGCAAGAAATTGGCTTATAGTAACACGGACTTTTGACGAAAAAACAAGGACGGGTTTCTAAATCTTAGGATTATACCTGAGCAGTAGGCCACACGAGTCAACCTGAGGATTGGCTAGACTAGGGGCAGATTTCAGGCTTTTCAGGTTGTATGTCTGCTTTACGCTATGCCTACTATCCCGGTTGTGTGGCTCAAGGCGCCTGCCGGGAATTAGACCTCTCAACGCGGGCGATCGCCCCCCTGTTGAATATCGAGCTGGTGGAACTGAAGGAGGCCAGTTGTTGTGGCTCAGGCACGTTTAAGGAAAATTCGTGGCTACTGGAAGATACCGTCAATGCCCGCAACATTGCCCTTGCAGAACAGTTGGCTTTGCCCCTGTTGACCCATTGCAGCACCTGTCAGGGGGTGATTGGCCATGTGGATGAACGCCTCAAAACCTTTCAGCGCGATCGCCCGGCGTATGTGGCAGAAATTAACCAAGTGTTGACCCAACAGGGCTGCGCTCCCTACCAAGGCACCACAGAAGTTAAGCATTTGCTCTGGGCGATTGTCGGCGATGTGGGCATTGACGAGTTGCGCGATCGCGTCCGTCGTCCCCTCAGCGGACTTCGCTGCGCTGCCTTTTATGGCTGCTATCTGCTGCGTGCCCAAGAGAGGCTGCCCTTTGATCACCCGATTCACCCCACCTCAATGGAACAGGTGTTTGAGGCAGTAGGCGCCACCCCCGTGGAATATGAGGGACGCACCCAGTGCTGTGGTTGGCCCATTTCTAGCTATGCAACGGCGGCCAGTTTTGCCATGGCGGCACACCGACTCCAGAGCGCGATCGCCAGTGGGGCGGATTGCATTGTCACCCCCTGCCCCCTGTGTCACCTGAATCTCGATGCCCGTCAACCAGAGATTGCCCAGCAGGTGGGAGTTGCCCTCAATTTGCCGATTCTCCATTTGCCGCAACTGGTGGGTCTAGCCCTTGGCCTGAGTCCAGAGGAACTGGGTTTAAGAAAACACGTGGTTTCAACGCAGCCGGTGTTGGCAAAACTAGGGCTTTAGCTGATTTCCAAGAGGCCTGATTCGGTGCAGATCGCTTGCAGTGGCTGATCCCACGGATCACGGGGCAATTCTGCTAGAACCGCTGACTCAAAGACAATTCCCCAGCGACACACGTGCTGCCAATCGGGGTGGGCAAAGAGGCGATCGAAAAAACCCGCTCCATAGCCGAGACGGTACCCTTGGCGATCGCAGGCAACGGCAGGCACCAAGCAAAGATCAACACCCGCTGGATCAATCGGGGGCGCTTCGGGGGATGGTTGCCAAATGCCATAGCGTCCTTGCTGGAGAGTGTCTTGGTTGCCATTAAAACAATGCCACCGCAAATCCTGACCCACGACACGGGGCAAGCCCCACTGTTTCGGGAGTGACCAGAGAAAGCGCAAATCGGGTTCGCGGCGATGGGGCACATAGGTCAACACCGTGGTTGCCTGTTGAAACTGGGGATGATTAAGCAAGTGCTGACAAATGCGCTGACTGCGATCTTGCCACTCGCGATCGCTCAATTGCTGCCGCCATTCAAGGTAGTGTTGTCGCAGTTTGACTTTATCGCTCATTGATTTTCTGGGCACCAAAGCCACAAGTTAAGATAGAGGCCAAAGTTGAGTGTTTAGCCTGAGGAACGATGCAACTGTCCCCCCAAGAAAAAGACAAGCTCCTGATTTTTACCGCCGCTCTTGTGGCCGAACGTCGTAAAGCACGGGGTCTCAAGCTCAATTATCCCGAAGCGGTGGCCTATATTTCCGCTGCCATTTTGGAAGGGGCGCGGGAGGGGCGCACGGTTGCTGATTTGATGAACTATGGCACAACGCTGCTCAGGCGTGACGATGTCATGGAGGGGGTGCCAGAAATGCTCACAGAAGTACAAGTCGAGGCAACATTTCCCGATGGCACAAAGCTGGTGACGGTGCATACCCCCATTCGCTGAAGTCTGAAAAAGCTGCAAGTTAACGCCAACCAATGACTAGCCCTGTATCCCCAAGGGGCGCAGGGAGAATTTTTGCAGTCATTCAAATCCCGATAAAAATAGTCGGATATGTTTGACAGGGCGATCGCCCCCTGCTAGGATGGTCAACAACTTGTCTGAGGCAGTCTGAGACCCATGACCGCAACGTTGACCTCTACCACCGAAACCGCCTACTTTACCCACCTCAAATGCAAAGAGTGTGGTGCAGAGTACGAACCCCAAGCCATTCATGTCTGCGAATACTGCTTTGGCCCCCTAGAGGTAAAGTACGATCTGAGCCAATTGGCGGCAGCCGTAACGCGCAGCACAATTGAAGCGGGGCCGAAATCCATTTGGCGCTACCGTCCCTTTTTGCCTGTGACATCGGCCAACCCCATTGATGTGGGCACAGGGATGACTCCCCTCGTCAAAGCCCAGCGGCTGGCTCGGCGGCTCGGACTCAAGCATCTGTACATCAAAAACGATGCCGTGAATATGCCCACCCTCAGCTTTAAGGATCGGGTGGTATCGGTGGCGTTGACGCGGGCGCGGGAATTGGGTTTTACGACAGTCTCCTGTGCCAGTACCGGCAATTTGGCGAATTCAACGGCGGCGATCGCGGCTCATGCGGGGCTAGATTGCTGTGTCTTTATTCCAGCAGATCTGGAAGCGGGTAAGGTCTTGGGGACACTCATCTATGGGCCAACGGTGATGGCCGTTGAGGGCAACTACGACCAAGTGAATCGCCTGTGCTCGGAAGTGGCGAATACCCACGGGTGGGGGTTTGTCAATATCAATTTGCGCCCCTACTATTCGGAAGGGTCAAAGACGCTCGGTTATGAGGTGATTGAACAGTTGGGCTGGCAGCTTCCTGACCACATTGTGGCTCCCTTGGCTTCTGGCTCTCTGTTCACGAAAATTTACAAAGGCTTCCGCGAATTTGTGGAAGTGGGTCTGGTGGCTGATAAACCCGTGCGCTGTAGTGGTGCCCAAGCGGTGGGCTGCTCCCCCATTGCCCAAGCCTATGCTGAGGGGCGGGATTTTGTGGCACCCGTGAAACCCAACACCATTGCTAAGTCCATTGCCATTGGTAACCCCGCCGATGGGGTCTATGCCCTCGACATTGCCCGCAAAACCAATGGGGCGATCGCGGCGGCCACCGATGAAGAAATTGTGGCAGGCATTAAGCTGCTGGCGGAAACGGAAGGTATTTTCACGGAAACCGCTGGCGGTACCACAATTGCCGTTCTCAAAAAGTTGGTGGAATCGGGCAAAATTGACCCCGAAGAGGTGACGGTGGTCTATATCACGGGCAATGGCTTAAAAACCCAAGAGGCAGTGCAAAACGACATTGGTCAACCCCTGACGATTGAACCCAAGTTGGCCAGCTTTGAGCGTGCCTTGGAGCGATCGCGCACCCTCGAACGGTTGGATTGGCAACCGGTATTGGTCTAGTCGGTTTTGCCGACGCTGTGTTGAAATTTATGGATGGTTTGTAGAGGTCTATGGCTGTTACTGTTTTGATTCCCACTCCCTTGCAAAAGCTCACCCGCGATCAAGCAACGGTGGAGTGCCAAGCCCAATCGATCGCTGAGCTTCTCGAAAAGTTAGAGCAGGACTGCCCCGGCATTAAAGGGCGCCTCTGTGATGAAAGTGGCCAACTGCGGCGATTCGTCAATTTCTACGTCAACAATGAGGATATTCGCTTCCTCAATGGCATTGAAACGCCCCTCAAGGATGGCGACGAAGTCAGCATCATTCCGGCGATCGCTGGCGGCTAAGCAATAGGAATTTGCTCCTGTTGAGATGATTCAATGCTGATCACAGGAGCATCAAGCCCACATTTAGATTAGATATTTTTCACGTCATTGAGAAAACGCTGGTAGTAGAGGTCTTTGAGGCTTTTCTGCACATAGTCTTTTAGCTCGGGGGGAAGAGAGAGACCCAAAAGTGATTTAAGTTCCTCTTCAGTGTAGATTTGTGCTGTTAAGGGCTGGTTTTTGAGCCATGCCGCAAGCCGCTGATAGAGGACTCCCCAAAGGGGGCGATCGCCCCGGCCTTCAAGCTGGGCTTGTAGATCCTTCAACCAACGGCTGGCCACGACCCGCAGCAACAACCACCGCAAGCGAACTGACTCCTGCCACGATCGCCACTGCTCGCGAACCTGCTCCTGTATCTTTTGCAGCTTTTCCTTCAGGTCAGAAAGACTCAGCATCAGCGTTATAGACTCTTTTCTTCATATCTAGCACAGAGATCTAGACCATTAGTAGCCTCCTTGAAGGAATAGTAGTGTCACTGAAGGAATAGTGATGTCACTCGTTCAGGTGTAAGTACTGCTAATTCAAGACCTTCAACTTCTGTAGTGATTTTTTCAAATTCTTGAAATGTTTCACGCATTGTACCAATCATCAAAGCTACATCAAGCAAGCAAATTTGCAAGGCCGCAGATGATTTTTTAGCTTCTAGGCGAGTTCTAAGATCGCCACAGGCTTTAATTGCTTGAGAAGAGGCTTGATCGGTTTTGTCTTTATACTCTTGCCATGCTGCTAACATGCGCTCAACTATTTCTCGACTATTACGAATTTGAGATTTATAGGTTTCAGCCGTTACTGGATCAATCGCTGGCTTATTCGCTAACCGTTCTAAGTCGGCAATTTGACTGTTAATTTTCTGAATACGTTCACGAATTGATTTATCGACTTCACGAATTTTATCTAGGCCATAAACTTTGAACTGATCTAGATACTTTATAATAGCCTTAGCAAGTTCATGAACTAAAACTCCATTATAAACTATAAGTTTTTTTTGCTTTTCTTTATCACCTGCTATCTCTGCACTTTCTAGTTCACCAAGTATTTGCTTGTTGACAAACGAAAATACTTCCACTGTAATTCCTAAAGATTGAACAGAAATGTTGATTTGCTTCTCGCCCTCAACAAGTCCCTCAAGCTGTTCACGTCTCTCTCGCGGCATTGCTGACAAACCTTCAACAGCTTCTTGCCAGTTTTTGTAATTTTCATTCTCAATTTGCTCTGCAACATCATGGATAATAAAACTGATTTTTGTTGCAAGGCTATTAATTTGCTCAGTAACCGCATTTGGTAAAAAAGACAAAGTTGCAGCATCACTGATCAACTTATCAGGAGCAAGTTCACGAGATTCTCCAGTACTAATTAGAAGGTCTGTACAACGTTTTACAAGGGTTAAACAGGCGTCTTTAGCAGCTTGCTTTTTAGCTTCAATGATAGGATCGTTATTTGGTGAGCGGCCTATAGGTGAGCTGTGTTTTTTTGAATCATCTTTTGCTTCAATACTACTTGAATTACTTTTGGTGCGTGCGTGTTCTTCAGCTTTGCGGATGAGTTCTTCAGGATCCATAAGTGCTCTTGCACCTCTCAAACTATGAATTAGCAGGTGAAGCTACCAACGTTAGGCATCACTATAGCACACCTAGACAAAAGAAATTTATCATTAAGAAATATCACAATTATTAGAGTTTGCTTATACAAATCATCGCTAGCGAGCGATCGCCCCCAACACTCCGAGCAAGGGATTCACCTGTTCTTGGGAAGAGATTTGTTAGGATCAGGGCACTGTTTGCCGCTGCTGTCCGATGTTTCAGTCTTGGTTGCAACCCATTGCTAATTCCCCCATGTTGGCTCCCGCCAAAGATGTTGAGGATTCCCTGCTGCTGCGCCTAGGGGTCTTGGGCATGGTCATTGTTGGCTTGGTGGCAACCGATGTGGCGGCGGATACTGCCAATAGTCTCTGGGCGGTTCCTCTCTCTATTGCGGGCTTTAGTTGGAGTTGGTGGGCACGGCGGCAAAGAAATGTTGTGGCAAAGCTGGCGATCGCCGTTGGGATGTTGACGGCATTGGCGATTTTTTTGGGGCGATTGGCCACCCTCAACCAAGATTCACGGATTCTGCTGACAGAACTCTTGATCCAACTGCAAGTGCTCCATAGCTTTGACTTGCCCCGCCGCAAAGATTTGGGCTACTCGATGGTGATTGCCCTGATTTTAATTAGTGTGGCGGCCACCCTCAGTCAAACCATGACTTTTGGCCTGTTTCTTGTGATCTTTCTGGCGATCGCCCTACCCGTACTCGTCCTTGACTACCGCTCGCGCCTTGGCCTACTCTCCACCACCCTGAAATCCCTGCGCTTGCCTTGGCGGCAATGGGTCGGCCTCTTTGCCCTGATTCTTGGCTTGGGGATGGTGGTCTTTGTGCTGCTGCCGCGCTTCCCCGGCTATCAGATTCGCACCTTGCCTGTCAGTGCCGAAATTCAAGTGGAAGGGGAGTTTGACCAAACCCGAGTGATCAATCCGGGCTATGTCAGTGGCCGTGGTGGTGGCGGTGTCGGCGAGGAACTGGCCAATCAAACCTTCGACCCGAACTTTTACTATGGCTTTGGCTCCGAGATTGATCAGACCTTTGGCGGGATCATGACCCCCAAGGAGTTAATGCGGGTGCGATCGCAAGCCCCCGGCTTTTGGCGCGTCCTTGCCTTTGATCAATATACGGGGCGGGGTTGGCGCATTAGTCGCAACGATGAGGCAGAAGTGCTGCGGCGTTCGCCTTGGAGTTTTCGCTATCTGCTGCCGCAACAACTCTCCCAAATGCCAACACGGGAAGTGATTCAGACCTACACCATCGTTTCTGAGTTTAGTAATCTCATTCCCCATCTCTACGAACCCCGCGAACTCTATTTTCCCACCCGCGAAATTGCCCGCGATCCCGATGGTGGTCTGCGTGCGCCAGTGCCCTTGCCCGAGGGGCTGACCTATTCCGTGATTTCCCAAGTGCCCGTGCGCGATCGCTCCCTGTTGCGCAGAGCGCCAAAATTAAATCACACCTTGGGCTATCAGTCCTACCTTGAAGTGCCCCCTGACTTGAAACCACGGCTGCAAGCGCTGGCCAAAGACCTTCTTGCCAAGGCCGATCGCTCGATTCCCGAACCCTACGAGCAAGCCCTCTACCTCACCCAAGCCCTGAAGCAATCCTATGCCCTGAAAACCGACATTCCCGAACTAGGCAAAGATCAAGACTTGGTCGCAGCCTTTCTGTTTGAGTGGCGGGGGGGCTATCCCGATCACTTTTCCACGGCGTTGACGCTGCTGCTGCGCAGTATTGGCATTCCCAGCCGCTTGGTCACCGGTTTAGGAACGGGAGAATTTAACCCCTTTACGGGCTTGTACGTGGTTCGCAATACCGATGCCTATGCCCTGACGGAAGCCTACTTTCCCAATTTGGGCTGGTTTCTCTTTGATCCGATTCCGGGGCACGATCTCTATCCAGCCACCCTAGAGGTGGATCAGACCTTTAGCGTCCTCCAGCAGTTTTGGCAGTGGGTCACGGGATGGTTGCCGACCCCAGTGACGGGATTCTTTGGCACCGTCTTTGCTACCCTCGAAACCGCTTTGCAAAAATTCTTTGATCTGTTTAGCCAAGGGCTGGGGGGCATTGTCCAAGGGATTTTGATTCTCTTTGGTGGCGTCATTGTTGTCTGGGGCTTGTGGTATGCTCTCCAGACGTGGCGATATCGTCAACGCCTGCAAAAATTGCCGCCGATCGCCCGCCTCTATGTACAAATGCTCGATGGTCTTGCCCAGCAGGGATTACCAAAGCGACCCAATCAAACCCCTTGGGAATATGCGCGATCGCTGCAAACCTCTGGCCGTCTTGATGCCGTCAGTCAACGTGCCATTGAAACTCTGACACAGGCCTATGTGGCTTGGCGCTATGGTGGTGATCAGCCCCCCTTGCCGCCCCTGAAGCGCGCCCTGAATCAACTGCGACAACAACGCTGGCGATCGCTGCAACGCACGGTAGCCGATTTGCGCCGTCGTTAATCCTTGTCCTTGGGATTGCTCTCATCGGCGAGGGCATCATCGCTCACTAGTTCGGTCACCAGCACCTTATCAACGCGGTTGCCATCCATATCCACCACCTCAAAGCGCAGGCCATCGGTTTCAATGTAATCTCCCGACTGGGGAATGCGCCCAAACAGCGTAATAATTAACCCGCCAAGGGTGTGGTAGTTGGCCGTGTCCTCCTCAGGTAAGCTTTCCCGCCGCAGCAATTCCTTGAGTTCATAGGTAGAAAGCAGCCCATCCAGCAGCCAAGAGCCATCCTCCCGCTGAATAATTTGCGGTTCCTCCCCCTCATCATGGCGCAGCGTGCCAATAATCGCCTCCGTGAGATCATTGAGCGTCACCAGCCCTTCGATGCCCCCGTATTCATCAGTAATCAGGGCAATGTGTTGACTCGACTGGCGAAAGAGTTCAAGAACATCAAGCGCCGGTAGGCCTTCGGGAACAAAGAGTGCTGGTTGCAAAAGCTGGCGCAGGTCAATCTCTTGCTGGGTGAGACGGGCAGCCAAAAAGTCCTTGGCTGAAATAATTCCCAAGCAGTGATCGATGGTTTCTTCAGCCACGGGAAACCGCGAATGGGAACTGGCCAGAATTTCCGCTTCCATTTCTTCAAGGGAAGATTCAATATCCAGCCAAACGATATCGGTGCGGGGGGTCATGATCGACTGAATCGGGCGATCGCCCAAGTTGAAAATCCGTGCCACCATGTCCTGCTCCGCCACCTCAAAGAGACCCGCCTGTGCCCCCTGCTCAATCAGGACTTTGATTTCATCCTCTGTAACTGTTTGGTCAGCAATGGTGGCAATGCCCAATACTTGCAGGATGGTATCTGTGGAGACGCTGAGTAAATGCACAATCGGGGCGGCTAATTTCGTCAGCCATGTCATGGGTTTGGCAATATTGCAGGCGATCGCCTCGGGGTACGTCATGGCAATCCGCTTGGGCACCAGTTCACCAATCACCAAGGAAAGGTATGTAATCCCTGTCACCACAAGAGCAATACTCAAAGGCTGGCTATATTGACCCAACCACGGCACGGGACTGAGGGCAGCCTGTAAGCGCTGGGCAAGGGTGGCACCCCCCACAGCACCACTGAGAATCCCAATCAGGGTAATCCCAATTTGTACAGCCGAGAGAAAATTATTCGGTGAGTTGGCGAGTTTTAGGGCTGCCTTCGCCTTGCGTTGACCCCGTTTTGCCAGTTGCTCGAGGCGGACTTTGCGTGCAGAGACCACTGCGATTTCAGCACCAGCAAAAATGCCATTGGCGATGATGAGCAGCAGCACAAGTAAAATTTCTAAGGCAGCGGCAGACATTGCAGCTATTCTTCTAGGGGCAACCCCAGATATACATTCTCAGTCGGCATCGTCGGTGGTCAGACTTATTCAAGAGACTGCTCCTTTACTGCCGATGTTGTTTCCATGATGATGAATAAATCGCTCCTCTGCCATATCGCCCAGGGAATGAGATGCCGTCCTTGAGTAGTCTTGGCTGTTTTGTGGGTGTTCCATTCTGTTCCAAAGGGCTGTATAGCAGTCAGGATACTGGAATCTGGAAGACTCTACAAGGGGGCGGAATCTTAGAATAGACGTGATGTTTCCCTCGCCAACCAATGCACGAGCGGCTTCAACGCTTCCTTACCCTAGGGGCGATCGCGATTCTGGTGCTGTTAATTGTGGCTTTTCTCTGGAGCGAAGAGGCACTTCAGTCGCCGAGCCGAGCTTGGGAGACCCTCAGTAATGCAGTGATTACCTTGGTGGGGGAGTATCCCGATCGCCCGCGCACCCTGCCGGGGCAAGTCCTGCAACTGCTGCTACTGCTCTTTGGCACCTTTGCCTTCGGTGCCCTGATTGGCAAGTTTTCTTCCTACTTTGTCACCCAAGCCCTTGCCCAAACGCTGCCCATGAAATCCTTTAGCAACCACATTATTGTCTGCAATTGGAATGCCAAGGCTCCCCTTGTACTGCGGCAACTCATTGAGGCCAACCGCCACCATCCCCGCGATATTGTCCTGTTGTGTGCGGAACCGATTAAACTCGACCTTGAATTCCAAGAGCGCGCTGATGTTTTTGTCGTGCAGGGGGATCCCACCCATCACGGTACCCTCGAACGGCTCAATGCCCCTAAGGCCAAGGCGATCATTCTGCTTGCCGATGCCGATATGGAAGCCCCCGATGAAAAAAATGCCCTCATTGCCCTTGCGGTGAAGCACCTAGAGAAAACCCCCGGCCAAGAGCAGGATATTCATGTGGTGGCCGAGTTGGTGAATAGCGATCGCCAGCGCCACCTCAAGGAAGCAGGGGTCGATGAAGTGATTTCTAGTCAGGAGTATAGTTCCGGCATCCTTGCCCAAAGTGCCCTCTTTCGCCAAATGTCCGAGGTCTATCGCCAACTCCTGACCTACTCTGACCACACCAATGAGTTTTACTTTATTGAGCCGGGGTACTATCCCGCCACCCTCTATGGCCTCTCATTTCCTGCCCTGAGTGCTTGGGTGAGTGAGTACAGCAGCCACCACCCCGACAATCCACTGCTCCTTGTGGGGATTCGCCGCCAAAATCAACAGGTATTGCTCAACCCGCGTCCCACAGACTTTCAGAGCCTTGACCCCAGTGACACCCTGATTGTGATGGCCTATCGCCCGATCTATGACTTGCGCGGATAAACCCGTCCTTTCCAAGCCCCCCCCCGACCTTGCCAGTGGCGCCGCGCCGAATCCAGTGTCATCAGCGTATAGAGGAAAGCAATCACGGGCAGTGTCAGTGCCCAAGCCCGATTGAGGCCATAGAAACGCACCGTTGGCCCGTAGGCGATCGCCATCAAGCCCCAAGTGAGTCCCGCCATGACGGCTAAGGGCAGCGAGTGACCGATCAGACCGATAGCAAGGGCAAGGGGCGCCCACAAATACACTAGGGTCATGCCAATCACGGTTCCCAGCAGCAAGAGGGGCGAATAGGACAACTGCGTATAGGCGGTGCGAGCCACCATCTGCCAAATACTGCCGAGCGTATTGTAGGCACGCAGACTCACGGTGGTCGGTGTCAGCCCCAACCAAATGCGATAGCCGGCTTGCTTGACAGCGGCGGCCAAAGAACAATCATCAATCAGGGCATCGCGAATACAGGCAATGCCACCTATCTTGTCCAGCGCCACAGGATCAATCAAAATACAACCGCCGGCGGCCGCTGCCGTTGCCCGCTGTGGATCGTTGACCCAGCGGAAGGGATAGAGCTTGGCAAAGAAAAAGACAAAGGCGGGAATGAGCAATTTTTCCCAGATACTCTGGCAGCGCAGTTTCACCATCAGCGAGACAAGGGCACACTGTTGCTGACGGGCATGGGCAACCAATTGCCGCAAATTTTGGCGATCGTGGGCAATATCGGCATCCGTGAGCAGCAAGTAATCGGGATCAAACGCACGGGCGGCCTCAATACCTTGGGACAGTGCCCAGAGCTTACCTGACCAGCCGGGGGGGAGCGGTGTGCCTTCAATCACCGTCAGGCGATCGCCCTTGCCCAGTTCCAGCGCCGTTTGGCGAGCGATGTCTCCTGTGCCATCGTCACTTTGATCATCCACCAAAATTAGGTGTAGGGTGCCTGCATAGTCCTGTTCTAGGAGCGATCGCACACTGGTAGCAATGACCGCCGCCTCATTACGGGCTGGAATGACAACCACTACCCTTGGCCAAGTCCTGAGGTCTCCCCCCTGTAGCCGCTGATCCGTGCGCCAAAACTGTCCCCAAAACAGCAGCAAAACCAGCCAGATCACAAGGGAAAGCGCCGTTACACTCAACAGGATCAGGGTTAACACAGGGGGCATAGTGATTACAGTTCGCTATCGAGGACTTCTTCAGCCATAGGATTGAGGTGCTGATGTTGCTGCCGTCGCGATCGGCGGCGATATTTTTTCGGATCCAAGAGGGGTTCAAGGCGCTGCTGCCCTTGGCGGTCACTCTTGGCCTTGACTGGGGGCGCCTTCCCTAAGGATGGCTCTGCACTGGCCATTGTTTCTAGCTCATGCAAATACTCAATGTAGAGGGGATAGCGCTCCCAATCACCGCGTACACAGCAGCCCGGCTCCTGATCGTGGCGACAGTTATCAAAGAGGCACCGCTCCTTGCTCAGCCGTTGGCGAATCTCTGGAAACGCTGCTGCCAATTGCTGGGGGTCTGGGGGCAGTTCCGGCTGATTAAAGCCCGGTGTATCGGCAATCCAGCCCCCCGCTGGTAGGGGAAACAGTTCCACATGGCGAGTGGTGTGCCGCCCCCGGTGCCAGTGATCCGAGACCGCGCCAACGCGAATATCTTCCCGAGGGGTCAGATGGCGGATCAAGCTACTTTTGCCCACACCCGACGGGCCACAGACAACTGTAATCTTATCGGCGAGGTGGGGGTGCAGATGTTGCCAATCGCTTCCTTGGGTGAGACTGAGGACATGGCAGTGATAGCCCCATTGATGCAGGCGATCGCGCCACTGCTGTTGCTCTTGGGGCGAAACTAAATCCGCTTTGGTGAAAAGCACGCGAATCTCCACCTTCAGACCCTCGGCGGTCAAGAGAAAGCGGCTAATTTGATGGACATCGGCAGGGGGGTCGGCCAAGGCAAAAAGGAGCAAAATCTGATCGACATTGGCGATCGCCGGGCGTGGCAATTGATTGCGGCGGGGTAAAATCTCAGCGATCGCGCCGCGGTGTCCTTGCCAGTCGGGATGGCTCACCACCACCCAATCCCCCACACACACCTGTTGCCCCATCTTCTTGAGGCGGGCGCGGCGCACACACAGTAGCTCCTCAATGCCATTGGCGGCTTCCCGCAGGCGGACACGGTAGTAATTGGCCTGAACAGCCCGCACCAAGCCCACCAGTTCACTCATGCCGGACGCTGCACCTGAAGGGCAAAATAGTCCTGCCGTGGCTCAATCCCGAGGATATCGTAGCCCGCCATCCGCAAACTATCGGGCACCTGCTCAATGGGTTCCCCCGCATCCAACCACACCTCAAGGGGCTGCTGGGGGGGCAACTGTTGCAGTCGCAGTTTTGTGCGCACAAAGTTCAAAGGACAGGGCGTTCCCCGTAGATCCAATGTTTCCATGGCAGGGCAAGTAACCAACTGCAACTATCTTCCCAAAAAGGCGACCACCTTGGCGAATACCTGCTCTCGCTCGACATCAAGGGGGAGCAAGTGATCCGATTCCTGAAGCCAGTGCAATTCCTTTTGGGGGCTGCCCAGGTGTTCATAAATCCTCTGTGCCCCTTGGGGGTCAACGGTGGTGTCGGCGTGACTTTGGAGAATCAATGTTGGCGTTGTGATCAGCGGCAGTTCCGACTCCACTTGGGCAATCAGGTCAAGGGCACTACGCACCGCTTGGAGATTAAAACTTTTGAAAAAGCAGGCAGCTTCTGCTGCTTGGCGTAGAGGGCGATCGCGAATCGGTAGCGTCCGCCGCGGCAACCAAGGAATCCACTGGCCAAGGGACTGCACCAGCCGCTCTGGCGCCACGGGCGAAAACCAAGGCCGATAAATCCGTAAAAAAGGGGCAAGGAGCACTAGGGCATCAACGGCATAGTGACGGGCAAGATGAAGGGCTAGCGTCCCCCCTGTGGAAAAGCCAATCACCGCAACCGTTGAGTAGCTCTCTCGCAAGGCCTGAAAGGCACTGACGACGGCCTCATACCACTGCGGCCATGTCGAGGCGGGCATTTGGGCACTGGGGCGATCGTGCCCCGGATAGAGGATGCCCTGAACGGTCCACCCCCCTTCGTAGAGCACCTCTCCTAAAAGTTGCAGTTCATAGGCCCCGCCCCCCAAGCCATGGAGTAGCAAACAGGCGCGATCGCCCGCAGCATGACCATAGAAGAAAGGACGATTGACGAGATGAATCAATGCAGTTGCATGCCATACGTTACCAACATAGAAAAAATCTACCCCGATCGCCAGAGCAACCGAGGTAGAGGACGCGACGTTCATTTAAGCGGTAGTTCGCCTAAAGAGCCTAAAAGCGTTCATGGAAGGTGCGGTTAATCACATCCAACTGTTGTTCGCGGGTGAGTTTGACAAAGTTCACCGCATACCCCGATACCCGGATGGTGAGTTGCGGGTACAGTTCAGGGTGATCCATGGCATCCAGCAACATTTCGCGGTTGAGCACGTTGACGTTGATGTGGAAGCCCTGATCGTGGATGTAGCCATCGAGCATATTCACCAAGTTGCTGATTTGATCTTCCCGTGTCTTGCCAAGGGCACTGGGCACGATGGAGAACGTGTTGGAGATGCCATCTTGGGCATGGACATAGGGCAACTTGGCCACGGATGCCAGTGAGGCGATCGCCCCTTTCGTATCCCGACCGTGCATGGGGTTGGCGCCCGGTGCAAAGGGTTCACCCGCTTTGCGGCCATCGGGGGTACTGCCGGTTTTCTTGCCATAGACGACGTTGGAAGTAATCGTCAGAATCGACTGCGTGGGCACGGCATTGCGGTAGGTTTTGTGTTTGCGGATTTCATTCATGAAGGTTTCCACCAGCCACACCGCGAGGCTATCCACGCGATCGTCGTTGTTGCCGTACTTCGGAAAGTCACCCTTGATCTCGTAGTCCACCGCCAACCCTTCGGCATTGCGGATCACTTTCACCTCGGCGTACTTAATGGCCGAGAGGGCATCCGCCACCACCGATAGACCCGCCACACCACAGGCCATCGTGCGGAAGACATCGCGATCGTGGAGTGCCATCTCCAGCCGCTCATAGCAGTACTTATCGTGCATGTAGTGGATGACGTTGAGGGTATTCACATACACCTTCGCCAACCAAGCCATCATCTGTTCAAAGCGCGGCAGCACTTCTTCCCACTTCAGCGTGTCGCCCGTAATTGGCGCAAACATGGGTGCCACTTGCTGCCCAGAGACTTCATCCCGACCACCGTTGATCGCGTAGAGCAGGGCTTTGGCTAGGTTCACCCGTGCCCCAAAGAATTGCATTTGTTTGCCGACCCGCATGGCCGAGACGCAGCAGGCGATCGCGTAGTCATCGCCCCAATAGGGACGCATCAAGTCGTCGTTTTCGTATTGGATCGAACTGGTGTCAATGGAAACTTGGGCGCAGAAGCGTTTGAAGGCCTCTGGCAAGTTTTCCGACCACAGCACCGTCAAGTTGGGTTCGGGGGCAGGCCCAAGGGTATAGAGCGTATTCAAAATGCGGAAGCTGGTTTTCGTCACCAATGGGCGACCATCGAGACCCATACCACCGATGGATTCCGTGACCCACGTGGGATCGCCAGAGAAGAGTTCATTGTATTCTGGCGTCCGCAGGAAGCGCACCATCCGCAGTTTCATCACAAAGTGGTCAATCCATTCTTGGATCTCGGCTTCTGTGGCTGTGCCGTTGCGCAAATCCCGTTCAAAGTAAATGTCGAGGAAGGTGGAGACCCGCCCAAGGGACATGGCGGCACCGTTTTGTTCTTTGACAGCCGCAAGGTAGCCAAAATAGAGCCACTGAATCGCCTCTTTGCCGTTGGCCGCTGGCCGCGAAATATCAAAGCCATAGCTGGCGGCCATTTCCTTGAGTTCATTGAGGGCTTTGATTTGCTCTGAGAGTTCTTCCCGCAGGCGGATGGTTTCTTCATCCATGACATCCAGTTCTAGGGAAGCCTGCTGTGCCTGTTTATCGGCAATCAAGCGATCCACGCCATAGAGAGCCACGCGGCGATAGTCACCAATAATCCGACCCCGACCGTAGGCATCCGGCAGTCCCGTAATGATCCCCGATTTACGGCAGCGGCGCATTTCGGGGGTGTAGGCATCAAAGACGCCATCGTTGTGGGTTTTGCGATATTTAGTGAAGATTTCCTTCGTGCGCGGATCCAACTCGTAGCCGTAGGCCTTGAGGGAGGTTTCAACAACGCGAATGCCACCAAAGGGCATAATCGCCCGTTTCAGGGGCTTATCGGTTTGCAGGCCAACGATTTGCTCCAGCTCGCGATCAATGTAGCCCGGGGCGTGGGCTGTAATCGAAGAGGGGACACTGGTATCGGCATCAAGGACGCCTTTTTCTCGCTCCAGTGCCATCAGGTCGCGCACTTTTGCCCATAGTTGTTGGGTGCGATCGCTGGCGCCTGTTAGAAAGGAGGCATCCCCTGTGTAGGGGGTATAGTTGCGTTGAATAAAGTCGCGCACATCAATGCGATCGACCCAATCACCACCCGTAAATTCTTGCCATGCCGCTTCGGGCAATTCTGTGTAGCGTGTACAGTTCATAATCAATGTTCCTCATCAAGTGTGCAGCAATTTCTCGCGATCGCCTTTCACCCATAGCGATCGCCTCAAACCAGCAAGAACCTGCTAACTGCCAATGCTAGAAAATACGCAAGAGATTAAGAGATTGCGATCAAACGAGAAATGCAAATGAACCTTTTGTAGGCCAAGCCTTATCACTCTTTTTCGGCCTGCTCACACCTACACTTTCATTATAACCCGTGGGGTCTAGGGGCTTTTTTTACGAAATTTTTGCGGAATTGTTGCGCAACACAAATCTTTTTTTCATCGATTTCACCGGGAAACCCCATCGCCTTGTGCGTGGGGAGGGATAGGTGCTTTAATGCCCCCAAAGCAAGCAATAGATTGTCGGCTTACCACTAATCCGTTAGCTCTAGCAAGAAGCTGAACTTTGGAGGCAGTAAACTGACCTAAGCGTTTCCAGTTCGCATCGCTGACAGAAATCTGCTTTTGGGTATCGCCACTCACCCGACCGATACAAACCCGACCCGCCATTTCAGCACGAACAACATCGCCCTTCCTGACGCCATGCCGTGTCGTTGTACCGCCATATTTACGGCGTACGTTGCCTTTTGCTGGAACCATCAGATGTAGCTGTCTGCGAGAAATTGGCGGTCTGCGAATCACCCGGAAAACCGATGGAGTTAGCTGAACCGAACCTGTCCAGATATGGCCGTGGGTATTGGCGGTGTGAAACGATTCGTATTGGATGAACGCTGAACACGCTAGAGCCAACCCATCAACAGCATGGCTCTCTGGCGTTTGTGCTGACTTGTCTTTCGACTTGACTAGCCCCAACTGAGTTCTGAGATTAGCGGTTTCGTAACCCAATTGAGTTTCAACCGGAGCCAGTTTTGACAACCATCCCAGCATCACTCGCTGTCCGACCATGACAGGAGAGAAAGATTTTGACCCCCTTGCCTTTACGTATTCGTAAACAATCTTGCTGACTGGGAATAGACGGCATAGCTCAGTCACTACTCGCAATTCAAGCTGTCGATTAGCCCGAATACTGGGAGGCAGCTTATTCTGTCTGCGGTTGTCGAATCGTTTCTGCCTATGAGCGCGTTCGGAGTAGGCAACCTTACGGTTAATCCTCCGTCCTCTGCGTCCTCGTCGCATGCTGCGGCGTTGCTCCATTCGGTCTTTAACCGTTTGGAATGGCAGAATTAGATGAGCCAAAAACAGGGTAGCCTTGGGGGATTGCCCCCCAACACCGGAATACCGTTTTCCGGGGTCAACACCAACGACGATGGGCTGAGTTTTTTCCCCAGCAGGTTGATGATTGAGTTGAACATAGAACACGCCCAAATCGGACCACTTGCCCACTGCCAACCCGTCTCGAATCCAGCGTCTTGCTCTACTCGGCTTGGTTGGCATTAACGGTTTTCCGTCAGACGATAGAACTGGAACTCTAATCATACGAGATAATCCTCTTTCGAGTTGTTTGTCCCTTCGCCCACCGCATCCAACATGGCTTGGCTTTCCCAACGCCTCTAACCGGGAGGCTTGCAGATAATCCGAACTAGGGAAGCATTCGGAAGTGCGTGGCAGGATTCGGCTCAATGGGCTAGTCAATTCTTAGTCGGAACCCGGCTGTTCCAAGCCCCATCCCCTTGGGGGTGGGGTAATTGACTTGTTTAGGCCGCGATCGCCTCGGTTGCTGAGGCCATTTGCAAGCGCTCAATGGCTGCATCCAGCAGAGCTAAACCAGCCTCTAGGGTTTCAATGCGACACAATTCACTACGCAGTTCTGCGGCATCGGCAAAGCCCTTGGCGTACCACGTCAAATGCTTACGTGCTTGGCGAATCCCCCGTTCCCCCTTGTATTCCCAGAGGGCAATGAGATGATCCCGCGCACAGTGCAGACGCTCAACCACCGTTGGTGCAGGCCGCAATTCTCCGGTTTTCAAAAAGTGATCAATTTCCCCCACCAAGAAGGGATAACCCATCGTTCCCCGCGAGCACATCACACCATCTGCGCCGGTTTGCTCCAAGCAGCGCACTGCCGCTTCCACCGAGAAAATATCGCCATTGGCAATCACCGGAATACTGAGGCGCTCCTTCACCCGCGCAATCCACTCCCAGCGGGCTGGGCCATTAAAGCCTTGGGCACGGGTCCGCCCATGAACCGTAATCATTGCCGCGCCAGCATCTTCCATCGCCTTGGCAAAGTCAAGGATATTAATCTCCTGATCGCTCCAGCCAATGCGGGTTTTCACCGTCACCGGCACAGGCACCGCCTTTGAGACCGTACGCACAATTGTTGCTGCCGTTTGCACATCCCGCAGGAGCGAAGAACCACCGCCATTCTTCGTGATTTTATTCACCGGGCAGCCCATGTTGATATCCACCGTATCCGCCCCTTCAGCCACCGCCTTTATCGCTGCTTCCGCTAGAAAATCAGGGCGACAGTCAAAAAGCTGAATACTGATGGGGTGCTCATTGGCATCCACTTCCATAATTCGGGGCAATGTTTTCAGATAGTGCAACCCGGAAGCACTGACCATCTCCGTGTACATCATTGAGTCTGGGGCATAACGGCGCACCAATCGCCGAAACACCAAATCGGTTACCCCAGCCAACGGGGACTGCAAGACCCGACTATTGACCGTAACAGAGCCAATCTGCAATGGCGTTGCCAAACGGGCTTTTAGCTCTGGAGACAGGGTTAACATAACTCCCACGAAAGCTCAATGCTGCTGCTGCGGCGTTTGCTCTTGATAGGCTGCATAGACTGCCCGCACATTATACCAGTTCAAAAAGATGCGAGCCACTTCCAAGGCATCTTGGGGGCGACCGATGTTAATCAGCCATTGTAACAGGGGTGCCAGTGTTTTTTCATTGAGAATGCCGCCGAGGGATAGGATGGCCCAAAGGAAATAGTGAAAGGGCGTCATTTGAATCATGAGCTTCACTTCCCAAATGGGATGCTTTTTATAGAACAAAACTCCCATTCTCCCCCTTTCAATCTCTTTCTGGATCAGGGTGGGCACTTGACTGAGGGAAAAGGGGGGATGCCAGTGGTAACCAACGGCTTCGGGGCACTTCAGTAATCGTAAACCTAATTTCTTGAGACGCACGCCTAGTTCTAAATCTTCCCAACCATACAGTTGAAACTGGGTATCAAATAGGCCGGCTTTTTCCAGCCAATGGCGGGCGATCGCCACGTTTCCCGTTGCAAAATAGGCGGCTGAAAAATCAATGATCTTATAGGGTTCTGAGGTTGGGTCTTCAAAATTACAGGTATTAATCACACGACCATAGGAAAAAGCAGGAACCTGAGCAATATCCTCGATGCCAAGACGTTCTTTTTCTTGAGTTAAGCACTTTCCATGGGCTTCTAAAAACGTTTCCGTCACCACCAAATCACTATCAATAAAAATAATCCAATCCCCCTGAGCCACCTGAAGCCCCAAGTTACGAGCCGCCGCAGGGCCGAGATGTTCCTGTTGAAGCCAGCGGACACAGGGAAACGCTTCACGATGTGCCTCAAGCCACTCGATGGTGTTGTCTGTTGAGCCATCGTCAACAATAATGACCTCATAGCCCTCAATGCCTAAGTCTGGATTCCACCTTTGATGGGCGATCGCCCGAACACACTTTTCTAGAATGGGCAAGCGATTATAGGTAGGAATTACGACACTAAAAAACATGATCACTCCAGAAATCTGACATTAAAGTTTAATCAAACAACGCTGCTTTTGATTATTATGGGTTACAGCAACTGTGTTTCACACCGCAATTTGATTTGCAAAAAATATAGCCCAAGAACATATTGGGCATTAATTTTGTTAATTAATCCACCTAAGAATAGGTAGCTTTTGATAATTTCTCAGTATCTTTTCAGCTTTCTTGATTAAGATTAAAATTTTGTCTACTGCTGTAGTAATCTCATAACTGCGAAGAGTTCCTTGAGTCGTATAATGATTCAAACAAAAGTAACCAAAAGGTAGTGTATTTTCAACTGGCTTGGGCGTCAATTCCTTAAGAGATAAGTAACTCTTAAGCTCTTCTACATTCGAAGGTTCATAGACGCAGTCAAGCCCCTTATATGCTGCATCTCCTATAAGAATAACTGGCTTACCTAAATAGGCTGCTTCTATTCCCATTGTAGAAGCATAGGTAATGACTAAATCAGAAGTTCTGGCCAACTCATAGGAATCAACTGGAGAGTTACTCTTTACTACTACAAGATTCTTTCCTTGAAGATTATTCCAATAATCTCTTAACCGTTTACTTTTTTTATCTTTATGAGGATGAACACGAATCACAAGTTCAACATCATCTAAATTATCAACATACTGAATTAGCCACTCAATGGCTTCAGATTGAGATTTAAAAATAGAGTAATTTATGAAAGAAGGATCGACAAAGAAAAGCTCATCATCACTAGAGCTGTAATACGTCCACCTGTAAGTTTTACATTTCTTGGGAATCAGGTTTTTCTTCTGACGTTGTACAAATGAATAAAAGTTGCCAATATCTTCTCCTTTAGACTTTCTCAGAAAGAATGACTTGGCTATAGTTATTTTTTGGTCACTCTTGTTAGATTGCCAGAGTTGCTTAATCTGCAACCTTGTTGCCCTAAGGTCATGAGGAGAATATGGCGATATATAGTAATGGTTAAGAGTCGCTCCAAACTCATAGTATAAGACTTGTACACCATATTTTTGACATATCTCCACAACTGGTCTTGTATAAGCCGTTCTACCATTAAAAATTATTACATTTTTGGGTTGAAATAAATTAATTACTTTATCTGTAGATAGGTACATAGATATTGCTGATTTAAAGTATGCTTCAATCCAATAGCTGTGTTTCAAATCAGGATTTGGATCACTAAACCTTGAACAATATGAGCTAGCAACACCTAGACCAATATTTATATTTTCATCTAATTTTACTCGAGATATTTCCTCTAAGTTTATACACTTGTCTAATTGTTCTTTGAGCCTTTGCCATAAAAGATCGACTTTTGTCCAATCGGGAGTATCCCAAAAAGTCTTATTTACATTCTTGCTATTTAGAACTTCAAATAGATACTTGACACGATTCCAATAGTACAACTTAATGGGCAAGGATATAATTGGATGACTTAAATAAGGGAAATAGCCCTGATCTGGCATGCAATCGTGAATAAAGACTAGAGCTATGTTATTTCCTGCTTTGTTATAGCTTAATGCAATTTCACAAGCTATTTCTAGATGAGGCCATGCAGAAATACTAGTAATAATTATATTTTCTATGTTTTGTTGTTTTGCATAATCAAGCTTATATTTGTCATCAAGATTATCCTTAATATTTAGAACCATAAGCTTCCTAGAATATTCCTATAAAAGGATAGGGCAAAAATTCTATAGCGATTTGCTTTTGAATAGGAGCATCATTCCGATTGCTACCAAAGCCCCCACAGTTGTGTTGATGCCGTTAACAATTTCATTACTCAGCCAAGTGTAGCGTTCCTGAAGGGTGGCTCCCACCAGACTCTCCACAAGGTTGGCTAGGAAAGCAGCAAGAATACAAATGGGGATGGCGATCGCCCCCATCAAGCCCACACTCCAGCCTAGCACAGCAATCACAGTCGCACCAACCAGACCCGCCAGTGTTCCCTCTAAGCTCACCGCTCCCTCTGTTCCCCGGGGCACCGGTTGTAATGTGGTGATGAGAAAGGTGCGCTGGCCATAGGCTTTGCCCACTTCACTAGCACAGGTATCTGAGAGCTTGGTGCTAAAACTGGCCACAAACCCCACCAAAAATAACTCCCGCCATTGGGGCAATAGGAGAGCAAGGAATGCACAGACGGTGCCTGTAAAAGCTGATCCCCAGACATTCTCGGGTCCGCGTGCTCCAGAGCGTTTTTCAGCAATGCCTGCGGCCTCTTTTTCGGCCATGCCGATGCGGGTGACGGCTGAACCGACAAGGAAATAGACCATGACAATCAGATAACCCTGCCAGCCTAAGGTGCCCCAAATCAGTACGCCGAGGAGCCACGCATGGAACAGACCTGCTGAAGTGAGTAATTTTTGCCGCGTAAGGAGGGCGATCGCCCCAAGGAAGGTATTGAGCAAAATACCTATCCACCAAGGGTTCAGCAAAAGGATGCTATCCACGAGAACCGCACTCCGACTGTACTGGCAGCACCTTATCATACTTTTCAGGCATAGAGGACAAATGATGATCACTTGGCTATTGGAGCCACTGCAACACGCATTTATGGTCAAGGCGCTGGGGGTAAGTACCCTTGTGGGCTGTGTGTGTGCGGTATTGTCTTGTTTTTTGACCCTGAAGGGCTGGGCACTGATGGGGGATGCGGTGTCCCATGCGGTATTGCCCGGTGTGGTCTTGGCCTATTGGCTGGGGCTGCCCTTTGCCTTGGGGGCTTTTGTCTTTGGTCTGATGGCCGTGACCCTGATTGGTTTTATTCAGCAGCAGACCCGGGTGAAGGAGGATACGGTTATTGGCTTGGTGTTTACCGGCTTTTTTGCCTTGGGGTTGGTGCTGCTCTCGAAAACGGCCAGTAGTGTTGACCTGATGCATATTCTCTTTGGGAATGTCTTGGGGATTAGCGATCGCGACCTCTGGCAAACAGTGATTGTTAGCCTCATGACACTGATCACGATCGCCCTACTGCATCGGGATTTGATCCTCTTTTGCTTTGACCCGACCCATGCCCGCACCATTGGCCTGAATACGACGCTGCTGTACTATCTTCTTTTGGCGCTGCTATCCCTAACCACTGTGGCTGCCCTGCAAACTGTGGGCATTATTCTCGTGGTGGCGATGCTAATTACACCCGGAGCAACGGCCTATTTGCTGAGCGATCGCTTTGGCCTCATGGTACTGATTGCCCTAGCCGTGGGTGGCCTTGGCAGTTTATTGGGAACCTACATCAGTTACTATCTCGATGCGTCAACGGGTGGTTGTATTGTTGTTTTGCAAACAGTGATTTTTTTGCTGGCGATGATTTTTGCCCCCAAGCACGGTCTGTTGGCCAAAGCCCGCTCTCCCCTGAGTTAGGTTTAAGGATTATTTTGTGGGGTGTTGCCGATGCCTTTGCTAGAGTTCATGATATAGTTGCCCCATATTTATCATGGGTGAAGACAGTTGCGTTATGGAGTCAGATCAACAGTGGCCTACGGAACCTGTTCCCTCTGAAGTCCCCGCCTCCTTTGTTCCGGGAGAGGTAGGCATTGCATCTGGCGACAATGGCCATGGCGCACCAACCGATGTGTTAAGGAGTTATGACAGCTTGGTGGAAACTTCAGCAGCGCGCATCAAAGTGATTGGTGTCGGCGGTGGCGGTGGCAATGCAGTCAACCGCATGATTGCCAGTAATGTGGCGGGTGTTGAATTTTGGTGCGTCAATACTGATGCGCAGGCGATCGCCCAATCCCAGGCCCACCGCTGCCTGCAAATTGGCCAAAAACTCACCCGTGGTCTCGGCGCCGGTGGCAACCCCGCCATTGGTCAAAAAGCGGCTGAAGAATCCCGCGAAGACCTTGCGGCGGCGCTCAAGGATGCCGATTTGATTTTCATTACCTGTGGCATGGGTGGCGGTACTGGCACTGGCGCTGCCCCAATTGTGGCTGAAGTGGCCAAGGAACAGGGCGCCCTAACTGTTGCAGTCGTAACCCGTCCCTTTACCTTTGAGGGTCGTCGTCGAGCTAGCCAAGCGGATGAAGGGATCGAAGCCCTGCAAAGTCGTGTTGACACCCTCATCGTGATCCCCAATGACAAGATTCTCTCAGTGATTTCGGAGCAAACATCGGTTCAGGATGCGTTTCGAGTGGCCGATGATGTGCTGCGCCAAGGGGTTCAGGGGATTTCCGACATTATTAATCTGCCAGGGCTGATTAACGTCGATTTCGCCGATATTCGTTCGGTGATGGCTGATGCCGGTTCTGCCATGATGGGCATTGGTATTGCCTCTGGCAAGTCACGAGCTACGGAAGCCGCTGTCAGTGCAATTTCTTCGCCCCTACTGGAGGGGTCGATTGAGGGTGCCAAGGGGGTTGTCTTTAACATTACGGGAGGCACAGATCTCACCCTCCATGAGGTCAATGCCGCTGCCGAGGTGATCTACAATGTGGCCGATGCCAACGCGAATATCATTTTCGGTGCGGTGATTGATCCCCAAATGCAAGGGGAAGTTCAAGTCACCGTTATCGCTACTGGCTTTAGTGGTGAACCCATTAGCCGTACCCGTGCCACAACCAAAACGACACCCCTAACGAACCGCCCCCTAACGACGGCATCTCCCCCCCCTGAAGCGCCCGCACCACAACCAGAAGTTGAAGCCAAGCCGAAGTTGGACATTCCTGAGTTTCTCCAGCGACGGCGACCAAATCCCTAGGTGTTATAAGGTAACCATCTCTCAAAGGGGATGGCAGGCCGTCTCAAAGACCTAATTCGCGGGCGATCGCTACTAAGCCCTCGCGGTAGGAAGGATAGCGGAGCTGAACGCCTAAAACTCGCTTGATTTTGTCATTGCGGACTCGGCGGGATTCGCGCCAAAAGGACTGGGCCATTGGACTCAGATTGGCTGCCTCTAAAGGGATGGCTGGTGGGGCTGGGCGACCCAACAGACGATAGGCCTCGAGTAGAACAGGAAGCGACTCTGAGGGTTGATCATCACTGAGGTTATAAATTTCCTGCGGCGTGGGTTGTGCCAGCGATCGCTCAAGGGTTTGGACAATATCCGCCACATGAATACGGCAAAAGTAGTGCCCCGGTTTATCAATGAGTTGGACATCACCCTTGAGAATACGAGCAATGGGATTGCGTCCTTCTCCGGGGCCATAGATGCCGGGGAGTCGAAAGATATGGGTGGGCAGATTGGAGTTGAGAAAGGTTTGCTCAATTCTGACGCGGTGTTGTGAACGCAAATTTTGGGGATTGACGGGTGTGGTTTCATCTACCCAGCCCCCTTGGCGATCGCCATAGACCCCTGTTGTCGAAAGGTAGCCAAACCAGTGCAGATTCAGTTTCTCTAACTGCGGCAACAGTGCCAGCGCAACCGCATCCTCCCCTTGGCGATCGGGAGGAATACTATTGAGGATGTGGGTTACCCCCTCAAGGGCAGCCGGTGCTAAGGGAACTTGCTCCCCTTGCTGCTCCCATGTAAAGGCAAAACAGGGAACAGTGCTGAGTTCTGGCGGCGGCTCTCCCCGACGGTTGGTAATGACCACATCAATGCCTTGGGCCTGGAGCGATCGCGCCAACCACGTTCCGGTATAACCGCAACCGAGAATGAGAACCCGCATTGCGCTCTAGTCTTGGGAAGAGGCTGCTGGTGCTTCTACCAAACGCACCTTCGTAGCCAAACCCAGCAATTGCAAGCAGCGAATCGTGAGCCACGTCAGATCCAGTTCCCACCACTGCAAACCGTGGCGTGCCGAGTACTGATACGCATGGTGATTGTTATGCCAACCCTCGCCAAAGGTTAACAGGGCGACCCACCAGCAATTGGTTGAGTGATCCGTGGTTTCAAACGTGCGATAGCCAAAGGCATGGGTGGCACTATTGACCAGCCAAGTGGTGTGATAGACCGTTACAAGGCGCACAAAAATTCCCCAAACCACAAACGGCCAGCCGCCCCAGAGGTAAAGAACAATGGCCAAGACCACCTGAATCGGCAGAAAGTACTTGTCAAGAAACTGATACACCGGATCATCCGCAATATCTTTGGTGAAACGAGGAATCTCTGCTTCCGCTGGCACCTCACGAAACATCCATTCAATATGGCTCCACCAAAAGCCCTTACGGGAATCGTGGTGATCATTGGGTTGATCGGAGTACAGATGGTGATGGCGGTGCAGCCCAACCCACCAAATCGGCCCCCCCTGCATTGAGAGTGTGCCGCAAAAGACCAAGAAATACTCTAACCACTTGGGCACTTGGAAGCTGCGATGGGTAACGAGGCGGTGCCAACCAAGGGTAATACCAATGCCAGCAGTCAACCAGTGAAGTACAAGCGCCAGCAGGACTGCCTTCCAGCTAAACATGCCGGGTAAAAACGCAAGAAGAGCACCGAGGTGCACAAAAATAATAAAGGTCGCCGTAGGCCAGGCAATGGGGGGTTTGGCAACGGTGGCTTGGGTCATGAACACATCCGTAAAACAACTGACTCGGCTGCTGTTCCCTCTAGGCTGAGCTTGAACAACACCCATCAGACTTTAGTATAACGAGCTACGGTTGAGTATCTTTACTTAGGTGTTTTTCCCAAGACCAATGATTCGGCAGTCCCCCCTATAAATTCCCTCTGGTGGGGGAAGTCTCTGGCGAGAGTGTCCCCGAAAATAGCAGGCATCATACCCAGTAGCAGACTGATTATTTCATTTTCTGTGGTTTTGTAACGAAATGTTGCATTTTCTCAGATTAATCCCTAGGATAGAGGGTAAGGTGTGGTAGTTATAGGAATCATGAAAACGCCACGTTGGACACGACTCATTGACTTCCTACAGCGGGAGATGGCACTGCCCACCGCTGCCATTGACTTCGGCCTCAAGCACTGCGATGAGCAAGTGAATCTGTTGCCCGTTGTTCTCTGGCAGTATGGCTTGGTGAGCCTTGAGCAGCTTGACCGCATCTTCGATTGGCTAGAAACCAGTCAGTCCTAGTGGCGCTCTCAGAATTCCTGATTTAGGCTTAGTGAATCACGGTTTCCTTAGCAACAAAGTCATAACTCTGGGAAATCCCCAACTGCTGAGGCAGAGAGATGGGACTTTGCCAGCCCACGGGTTGAATTGACAACAGGGGTGAAGGACTCTTGAACGTTCCCCAAAGATGAACCTTCTTACCGAGTAGCTCAGGCGGCACGGTAATTTTGTAAGTGCAACCATTGCTACCCGCAGGGGACAAAGTAGCGGTGGCACCCCCCACTGGAAAGCCGCCAGGAGGATGCAGTGTGGCATTAATCACAATCTCATTGCAGGAGATAGAAGGAGATTTATTGATCTTGCCGATAATCGTAGGGCGTACCTGTACGTTACTTGGGGGTTGCAATTGCACGGTCTGGGTGGAAGCTAGAGGTACAGCACGGCTTACAGCGGGGCTGAGGGCAACGGCGAGGCAGGCGAGGAGTAAACCTTTTTGATACAGCATTGGGGTGTCGTTTGTGTGAATGGAGAGAACAGTTTTGTCTAGCCCCTATGGGGTGAATACTCTTATCTTAGGTGGGCTGACTAAGAACAGCCGTGGCATTTCTCACCCGCAACCGATGATGCTCATCACCAAGGGCGGTGACTGTTGAAGCCGTTGAATGAGGGAATCGACCAGTGGATCACTTGGGAATAGGGGAGTGGCTCTGTGAGCAGGTAGCCTTGAATGGCTTTACAGCCAAGGTGTTGGAGGAGTTGCCCTTGCCCCCAAGTTTCTACACCTTCCGCGACGGTGGAAATCTCTAAACCGTTGGCTAAGTCAATAATGGCTTTGACAATTGCTTGGTCTTGGCGATCGCCTTGAATGTCAGTGATAAACGAGCGATCAATTTTTAGCCCCGTAATCGGGAATTGTTTCAAATAGTTCAATGAAGCATAACCAGTGCCAAAATCATCCAGCGTAATCCCCACCCCAAGGGTACGCAACTCTTGAAGGATTAACTGCGTCCGTTGGACGTGATGGATGGCTGTGGTTTCTGTAATTTCCAAGGTGAGTAATTCGGGAGCAAGGTGGGCGTCCCGCAGGCACTGGCTGACTTCTTCGACAAGATTCATGTGCAAAAACTGCCGTGCCGACAGGTTTACCGCTACTCCTACGCCAGCTAATCCTTGGTGTTGCCATGCTTGGCAGTCGTGACAGGCCTGTTGGAGAACCCAGCGGCCAATGGCAAGGATCAGACCATTCTCTTCAGCAATATCAATAAAGTGTTTGGGATAGAGCAAGCCCTGCCGAGGATGGTGCCAGCGCAGTAATGCTTCAATGGCGTGAATTTTGCCTCTGGTGAGATCTAGTTGGGGCTGATAGTAAATCGAGAGTTCGCCGCGTTCAAGAGCCGCATGGAGATCGTTTTCAAGGCGCAGGAGTTCCGGGGCAAGGGCATTGAGACTATTAGTGTAGAACTGATACGTGTTGCGGCCTGTTTCCTTGGCGCGATAAAGGGCAGTGTCCGCATTGCGCAGTAAGACATCGGCAGATTGACCGTGATCGGGATAGACGGCAATGCCAATACTGGTCGTAATGTGGAGATGGTGGCCATCGAGAATGAACTCGGGCTTGAGGGCGTAGAGAATGCGTTCAGCCACAATGGCCAAATCATCGGGGTGGTGAACCATGGGCAACAGCACAGTGAATTCGTCACCGCCCCAGCGCGCTACGGTATCGGTTTCCCGCAAACAGTGGACGAGGCGTTCTGCTACCTGCTGCAATAGCTGATCCCCGACGGCATGGCCAAGGGTGTCGTTAATGACTTTGAAGCGATCGAGATCTAAAAACATTACCCCTACCCGCTGTTGTTGTCGGCGAGCTTCAGCCAAGGCCATGGGGAGGCGATCGTCAAACAGGGCACGATTGGGCAGCCCAGTGAGCAGGTCATGGAAGGCTTGGTAATGGATCGTATTTTCTGAGAGCTTGCGATCGGTAATGTCCACAACGGTGCCTTCAAAGTAGGCAAGTCGCCCTTTATCGTCATAGACGGCGCGGGCATTTTCGGAAATCCAAATGATTTGGCCATCTTTGCGATAGACCTGCGATTCAAAGTCGGTAACAGTACCAGTGGCGGTGAGGGCTTGGATAAACTCTTCGCGGCGACGCGGATTGACATAGAGCTGACCGGCAATGTCAGTGATCTGGGCTTGTAGCTCCGCTGGGGAATCATAACCGTAGATGCGAGCCAAGGCGGGGTTGACCTTGAGGTAATGGCCATTGGGACTGGATTGAAAGATGCCCTCTGTGGCGTTTTCAAAAATACTGCGGTACTGGCTCTCGGCAAGGCGGAGCGATCGCTCGATCTCTTGGCGCTCCAGCACATTGGTGAACACCTGCCCCATCACCTGTAGCAGGGGTAGAAAGTTCTCTAGGTGGGGTTGGGGCTGCCGCACAAAGTCTATGCCCAAGAAGCCAATCAGTTGTGAACCGCGTTTGAGGGCAACTGACAATAGAGATTGAATTTTTTGTGCCTCCATCCCTTGGCGATCGGGGGCATCGGTCGGTAACGCTTCAATAGCCGGCCATAGTACCCAGCCTTGGGTTTTGAGCGCCTCAAAAAAGAGGGGAAATTCCCTTTCGGGCACCCCCTGCAAATTTTCCTGTTGTGGCTCGATCCCCGGTAGGCACCATTCATAGGTGTTGGACAACGTAGTGCCCTCGCTATCATCAGGCTCAAAGAGATAAACCCGGTCGGCCTCCATCATTTCTCCCAAGAGACCTAGAACCTTGTGGATGGCTTGGGGAATCTCCGTCAGGGGCAGGTTGATAAACTCACTGGCGACGGTACTAATCAGGCGTTCATAGCGCAGTTGCTGATCTAGTTGAGCTTGCCGCTCTTGCTGTGCCCGTTCAGCGCGAATCCGCTCTAGTTCAGCAGTCACCCGCACGGCACAGATTTTCAGCAGACTTTCAATGACGGCAATCCGTTCAAGGGGTTGCGAATGCATGAGAGCAATAATGCCAAGGGTTTCCCCTTTGGAATTTCGCAAAGGCACGCCAATATAGGCCTCAATCTGCAAGTCTCTGAGCATCTCATCCTTGGGAAAAAGGCGCGCCACACCGTGGTTGTAAAAACAGGTATCGGCTGTTAGAACTGAGGCGCAGGGGGTATCGGCAAGGGCATAGCTTAAGGGGGGTTGGAGTTCACCACGATAACTCAGGGCAAGCGTCGTCACCCAATCCTGCTGGCGGCCACTGAGTTCACCAATAAAAACATAATCAATGCCTAATCGCTGACTCAGATAAAGGACTAAATCACGGCAAAAGTCATTGCCCAAGCTTTCGTTGAGGTGAATAATCGGCTGATCGAGGGCTTCGTGCAACTCCTTCCACGCGGTAATGTCGGTAATCACCCCATCAATGGCAATCACTTGGCCTTGGCTATTCAGAACGGGAATGCCCTGTTCCCGTACCCAGCGGGGGTGACCATCGCGGTGCAGAATGCGGTATTCGATGTCGTAGGGGCTGGCATGGGCGATCGCCTGCTGTAGGGTCTCTGTGACAAGGGGCAAGTCTTGAGGATAGGTGAGTTGATTCCAGCCTTGGTCACCACGGCTATAAAATTCCCTAGGCGTATAGCCCGTTACGCCATAACAGCCCTGACTCAGGTACGTCAAGCGCCACGGTGGTGTACTCTCACAGGAAAAGATAAACCCCAACAGTTGATCCACCAATTGGGTGAGGCGCTGGGGATTTTCGGCGAGGGGGCTATGGCTTGGCTCATGCTGGAGAAAGGTAACAATGAACCCCGCTGTTGATGTTGGCTCCCTGAGGGGAACCATGGTGAAACAGAGTCCCCGATGGCAACCTTGCAGGGGCATTTGCTGGTGCCAACACTGGTCAAAGAATGTGAGCAATGCTCCATCCTGAAGGAGTGAAGCCACGGAGAGGTGATTCCCCAAAAGTTGCTGGCCAAGGCTATTGGCGCTAATGACTTGATATTCGGGTGGGCGGGTGGGGGAAACGCCAATCAGTAGTAGCCCTTGGGCACTGTAGTTAAAAAGAATCTCCAAGAGGCGATCGCCCATGGAGAGGGAGGAAGCGGCCAGTGTCTGATCTTGCAGAGGAGAGGGCTGAACCACGGCCAATGTTGCTAAATTTTATTTCTTAATCCATCTACTCTAAACGATTCTGGCCAAGATGAACTGCTAAATCGAAAACACTTTATGCCACACCAAGACGATGCCGCCTGTGGCTGTAAGGGTGATCAGGTAGAGGGAACGACTGAGCCACAGAGCCGCAATAATCGTACCTTGATCAATGGGGTGCAGTGGCTCCCCTAAAAAGGGTTTCACTTTCACCGTGCCGCGATAGGTATTCGTGCCCCCCAGACGTACCCCCAAAGCGGCTGCATAGGCACACTCACTCCAACCGGAATTGGGACTGGGATCCTTGGGGGCATCCCGGCAACACCACTGCCACACGCGCTGCCACTGCCCGGAGCAAAGGGCAACCAGCAAGACGAGCAACCGACAGGGCAACCATGTGAGTACATCATCGGTTTTGGCAGCAAACCATCCCCAGTGGGTGTAGGGTGGCTCGCGGTAGCCAATCATTGAGTCCAAGGTGCTGGCCGCTTTGTAGGCCATGACGAGGGGCAAGGGGGTGAAGTGAGGAACGACAAGGGTGGCGATCGCTCCATAAAACAGCGGTGCCATCATGCCATCGGTGGTATTTTCACTCACGGTTTCCAGAACCGCCCGCAGAATCTCAGGCGTCTCTAAGTGGGCAGTCTCACGACCCACATACTTGGCCAAGGATTGGCGTGCCCCCTCAAGATTGCCAACTGCCAAAGGTGCCAATACCTCTACCGCTGCATCCCGCAGACTACGACCCGCAAAGCCACTGGCGGTGCCCACGACTGCAATCCCCCAACCGAGGAGGGGCGAGATCGTCATCCCCAGTGCCACCACCCCCCAACTAATGAGGGCAGAACCTACGGTTAAGGTCAGTGTCAGCAGCGCCCCCCCCAACCGCTGTCCCCAAACTGGCCAGCCTTGGCCATAGTTGAACCCGTTACTGACGAATTGAATATACGCTCCCATCCAGCGCACCGGATGTGGCCAGCCCCACGGATCCCCAAGGCCAAAGTCAAGGAGGGCAGCAGCCAGAAGAATTGTGTAGGCACTGAGGGGGCAAGACACAGGAACGATCAACGGGGGCGATCGCTCATTTTAGAACCTTAGCGCCACCCAGCCCGATCCATAATCCGCAGAGCCTCGGCATTGTTGCGGCCAAAAACTGCTGCATTGACATTTTGCCCTCGGAAATTGCCAAACCGCTGCACAATCGGATGCAAGGGAACCCCGGAGCGCACTGGATATTCAAAGTTGGCCATCGCAAACATCTCCTGCGCCTTGGGACTCACCAGATACTCCAAAAAGCGAATTGCCGCCTGACGATTGGGGGCACCGGCCACCACACCACCGCCACAGATATTCACGTGGGCACCGCGATCGCGCTGATTGGGGAAAAACAAGCCCACTTTCTCAGCAACTGCACGATCTTCTGCTTTATCTGAGGCAATCAACCGTGCTAGATAGTAGTGATTTGCAATTGCAATGCTGCCAACACCCGCTGCACAGGCACGAATTTGGGCGGTATCATTTCCCTCTGGGGGACGAGCAAAGTTTTGGGCTAGTCCTCTCGCCCATTGTTCGGTTTTTTGGGCACCATGAATGGCCAGCAAGGACCCCGTTAGAGACTGATTGTAGATATTGCTGGAACTGCGACTGAGAATCTGCCGCCGCCACTTGGGATTAGCCAGATCCTCGTAGGTGGAGAGTTGGTTGGGATTCACCTTGGATTTATCGTAAATCAGGACACGCACCCGCCGCGAGAGGCCAAACCAGTGTCCTTGAGGCTCCCGTAGGTTTGCTGGCACAACGCTATTGAGTACCCTTGACTGAATGGGTTGTAAAATACCTGCCTGCTGTGCTCGCCAGAGCCGACCAGCGTCTACAGTAATTAATACATCAGCAGGACTACGGCTGCCTTCACTACGAATTCGCTCAATCAGGGCATCGGCTTCAGCTTCAATAATGTTGACGCGAATCCCTGTCTGCTGCGTAAAACCATTGTAAAGGTCTCTATCAGTATCGTAGTGCCGTGCTGAGTAGACATTGATCACACCCCCAGCCTGTCGCTGTTGGGCATTGCTGGATTCAGAGCGTTGATTCCAGAGGTGGTGGGCAACATAAGCCGTGGCTCCCGCGCCCATGCCAAGCAATACACGGCGACCTACTTTCTGCATAGTTGAGAATCTCTCCTAAATTCAAGCTGAGACATATTCTAAAACCACATGAGTGTTTTTGCAATTTCTTCGCAATAAGTTTAAGCCTTGCCATACCACCACTGGCGATCGCGAGGGGTTAGCTCCACCCAATAGAGCGTAATCACCATCATGGCCCCCGTTTCAATGTGGCGTACCCAATAGCTGGGATGCCGTTTTGTGGCACTATCGAGGACAAGCCGTCGGCCAATGCGTCGCCAACTGGGTTCTTTGCTGCGCCACGCAATGCGACAACAGGGCCAAGGCAACTGCTCGCGGTCAAACAGGCGACAACAGGCACCGACCACTTCATAGCTAAAGGAATAGCCAGGACTGTAGAACTGAGTCCCACTCACCAAGACAGGGGGGTGTTCTATGGTCGAAGATGAGCCAATCAAGGACGTGTGCTAGCGTGCAGGCCAGCTTTCCAGTGTATCAGGAATCCCCCCTAGGGTTCCTGGGCGGCAATCAAAAGGGCACAGCAGCTAAAGCCGATGACTAGTGGCAACAAAGACTGAAACCAGCCACTCAGGCCCGTGGTGACTAGGGCGATCGCCAGTGCCAACATCTGTAGGCGGCGTTGCTGCGGCGAGAGGGCCACCGGCAGTTCAATGAATTGCAGCCCCTCAGTGGGCAAGGGTAGGGGCATCACTCCCCCCGGCGGAAATGCCCAATACTGGTACTGCTCAATAAAGAGATCTGTCCAGCCGTGTTCTTGGCACCAGGCCACTGCGGACTGATAGGAGTATTTGAGTAATTGCAACGAAGGATGACGATCCATAGGGGCACTGGTAAGGGCAAGACAATCAACATCTCTACTGAGAACATAACAGAACTGGGAAATCGGTTTGGAACGCTTGTAGTAACTCTTAATCCTTTTGCTTGGGAGAAAATTAAGATTCCCGAAAGAGGTGAGCAGATATACTGAAAGATAGATAGAGTTGTGTCAGAAAGCACTACGGTTCCTACACACCTGTTCGTTGCAGCCCGTTGATGTAAAGAAGTGTTTATTTATGTTTTGCAGTGAGGGGTATTGTTAAGCCATCAATTCATCGTTTTCAACAATCATTAAATTTCCCTCAAACCCCTATGAAATCTTGCTTTGCCATGAGTTAAACCCAATCATGAAATCCCTTAAAAACCATCTAGGAGGCGGTCATGTTGCTGGAGGCACCAACGGTACCCGTTTCACCCATTGCCTTGCTCCATAGCCTGTTAGAACTGCGGCAGGAAATTACCAAAGAGGGGGAAGCCCGTTTTCAACAGTGGCAATCAAAAATTAAGCGATCCGAATTTATACCTAGTGCGCGCAATCTTGCCTACTATTTGGCCTTGCGCTGGCGGGATCTACGAGCCATTCAAATGGCCTTGATGCCTTGGGGGTTATCGTCCTTAGGACGGATTGAGTCGCGGGTGCTCCCCAACTTGGATGCGGTGATCAATACCCTCGGCGCCCTGTGCCATACCCATGAGTCACTGCCCCCCCGCCCACCCTTAGATGCCTTTTTTGCGGGCGATCGCCAACTGCGCCGCCAGACGGAAGAACTCTTTGGCCCGATTCGTGGCAAGCGCCATGTGCGCATTATGGTGACGCTCCCTACCCAAGCGGCCACTGATCCGCAATGGAGTATTACGCTCCTGCGCAAGGGGATGAACTGTGCCCGCATCAACTGTGCCCACGATGACCCCGCCACTTGGGAAGCGATGATTGAGCACCTGCAAGCGGCAAGCCACATCACCGGTCAACCCTGCAAAATTCTGATGGACTTGGGGGGGCCAAAACCCCGCATTGCCGATATTTTGCCGGAAACGGTGCGCGTCCACAGCGGCGATCGCCTGCGGCTGACAACGGAAATTTGCCCTGAGGGCGCAGAGATACCGCAATTCACCTGCTCCTTGCCAGAAATTTTGCCCCAATTAGAAGTGGGTCAGCGGGTTTGGATTGACGATGGCCACATTGGCGGTCGCATTGTCAGCAAAGATGCCCAAGGGGTAGAACTCACCATTACCCACTGCAAGGAAGGGCAGCGGCTGAAAGTAGCCAAGGGCTTGAACTTCCCCGACAGTGATTTGCGCCTGTGTCCACTGACCGAGAGCGATCGCGAGCATCTAGCCTTTGCTTGCTGCCATGCCGACATCATTGGCTACTCCTACGTTCAGTCCGCCGAGGACATTGCCCTACTGCAACGGGAACTGGAGCATTGTTGTGGCGATCGCGCCGACCAGATGGGCATCATTGCCAAAATTGAGACCCCGAAAGCAATTCGGGCACTGCCAGAAATGATCATTCAAGCGGCGGGTCGGCAACCCTTTGGCGTCATGATTGCGCGGGGCGATCTCGCGGTTGAAATTGGCTACCAACGCTTGGCGGAAATGCAGGAGGAAATCCTCTGGCTCTGTGAAGCCGCCCATGTGCCCGTGGTTTGGGCGACCCAAGTCCTTGAAAACTTAGTGAAAAAAGGCGTGCCCTCTCGTGCAGAAATCACGGATGCTGCGATGGCGGAGCGAGCGGAGTGTGTCATGCTCAACAAAGGCTCTTATGTGGGGTTAGCAGTGGATATCCTCGATGATGTCCTTGCCCGCATGGAAGCCCATCAGCAAAAGAAAACACCGCAACTACGGGCACTGCACTCGTGGCAGCCCTACGAAACGATCGTGCACCAATAAACCTGAATTAACCTTCCGAGAGGATGCTGGGGCGAATTTTATCCCCGTCCCGCAGAGGGCGACCCGAACGGACAACATAGCGATCGCCGGCATTCAAGCCACTCAGGATTTCCACTTTGCCCTCCCGCCGTTGACCAAGGGTGACCTGCCGCTCCTGCACGCGATCGCCAACCACCACAAAAACGCTACCTTGCCGTGAGGATAGTTGCCCCTCCTCAAAACCACTGAGGGCGGATTGGGGAATCATCAAGCGCGGCGCATTCGCTCCTTGGAAAGCGACCCGTGCCAGTAAACCACTGCCCAAGCGTTCATCGGCATTGTCAATCACGACTTCCACAGGAATCAGACGGGCATCGGCGGCGGCAGGTGAAATTCGCGTAATCCGTCCTTCATAGGTGCGGTTGGGCACGGCATCAAACGTCACCGTTGCTCCTTGGCCGGGAGCTAATCTCGCTAATTCCCGTTCCGAGACCTCCACAACAACTTTGAGTTGACGAAGATCGCCAAGGCGGAGAACTTCTCCCCCCGGTTGCAGTAGGTTGCCCACTTCTGTCAGTCGCTCTAGCACCACGCCATTGAGGGGCGATCGCAGGAGGGCTTGATTCAACCGTGCCCGTGCCTGTTGGACAAAGGCGGTTTGGGCTTGGACTCGACCTTGGGCAACGGCCACCCCCTGTTGAGCCGTCACCACCTCTGCTTCCCGAGACCGCAGTACCTGCCGTGCCGTTTGCGCCGTTGTCCGTGCCTGTTCCGCTGCTTGCGCTGAGACGGCGCCATCCCGCAGCAGGGTTTCAAGGCGGCGAGCATCACTTTCTGCCTGTTGGAGAGTCAGACGGGCTTCTTCGACAGCCGTACGGGCACGATTGACAGCGGCTTGGGCTTGGATCACCTCATTGCGGCGGGCAGCCAGTTCTGCCTCTGCTTCAAAGACGGCATTTTTGAGGACAACGGGATCCACCTCCGCCAACAATTGCCCCGATTGCACGCGATCGCCCACATCCACGCCAAGGCGAATCACTTGACCTTCCACCTGCGATCGCACCATCACTTCACGGTAGGGGCGAGTGGTACCTGTGAGGGTTGTACCAGCGTCTAATTGTGCTAAGCGTGCCACCGCCACATCGGCAGCGACCCCTTCACTTTCTGGTCGCGCGACTGCCGGTGATTCTAAGCGACTCATTGCCGACTGGCATCCCCCCAAGAGCACCGCGATCGCGATCGCCCCCAGCCATTGTTGCTTCGCCATCATCTGTCTAATCATCTTCCCAACTGCTGCCGATAGCCTATCACACTGTCCTCAACTGCATCAGTAACACCTCCCAGACGAGGCGAGGCTGAACGTACTGCTGTAAATATTGGCGGGCACGCTCCAATTCCTGAAGCAGGACAACACACCGCGGGAATTCTCCCCCCTGCCAAAGTTGTTGCTGCATTAGACTGAGGAGCCAAAGCTGCCGTTCCACATCGAGGGCTTGAGTGATGTCCCGTGCCAATTCCAAAGCAGTTTGCAGAGGTAGGGGGGCATTCAACTGTTCACCGAGGTGGCGAAACGCCTCAGGAATCTCTTGCCATGTTTGCCACGCTTGCAGAATCGCTCCCGGAGACCCAGCCCCCAACTCCAAAAGGGCAGGAGTGATCTGAGGCCAAAAGTCAGGGGGCGCCACCTGTTTCAATACCTGTTCGACATCGTAACGATTCAGGGGATAGAAGGGAATTTTCTGACAGCGGGAAACGATCGTATTCAAGAGCGCTGATGGACTGGGGGCAATGAGAATCAACGTGGCACGCCCCGGTTCTTCGAGGGTTTTTAGCAGGGCATTGGCGGCGGCTTCGTTCATCGTTTCGGCATGACTCAAAACCACTAGCGATCGCGGCGCACGCATCGGCGGTTGGCTGAGGTGACGGCTGAGGTGGCGAATTTGCTCTAGACGAATCTGGGGGGCACTGCGGGGAATCTCCTTCTCAGCGGCGAGGAGTTGGCGACGGGTGTAGAGCGTCCCTTGGACACTGTAGGTGGGTTCAATCCAGAGGACATCGGGGTGGTTGCTAAGATCGCTGGCCTCATTGAGAATCGCTTGCAGAAAACAGCGGGCAGTGAGGGCACGGCCTACCCCCTCAGGTCCAACAAAGAGATAGGCGGGGGCGAGTCGCTGGCGATCGAGGGCATGGGTCAAGAGTTGCACAGCGGTTGGCTGACCAATGACAGGGCGAAACCAACTCATGGGTTGGGGAAATGGGCTGCGACGTAGGCAATGGCACTGGGGCGATCGCTAACAAGGCCATCGAGCATCGCCGATCGCAGGGCAAGGAGAATTTGCCGTAACTGCGGCCCGCGAGGATAGCCCAACTGTTGCAGATCATGGCCATTTAAGGGCGGCTTTTGCAATCGCCAATGCCAGAGGTACTCCCGCAATAGGGCGACATCCGCTAAATCGGCTTCGCTACCCTGCGCCTGCTGCACTGCGGCCAAAAGCACAATGACGGGTAGGGGGTGACGCTCTAAAAATTCACAGTAGCGACTGCGCTGTTGCTCGCTCTGCCGTAATGTCTGCCATTCCTCTTGGAACTGAGGAAAAGTGTCGAGCCACTCACCGATGTGCTCCCCCAGTTGCAGTTGACGGGCGATCGCCCCTGCAGTGGGGACAGTCACAATCAAAGCCAAGAGTTCTAGCTCCCACAGGGGAAAGGTTTGCCACTCCCGCCGCTCAGGAACTTCTGGCCACCACTCCCAAACCAATTTCAAACGCACCTTGGCCGCCTGATCAAAGGTGACTTGGCGATCCAAACACTCAAGGGCACCCAACTCCGCTAGTAACGTCAAGGCACGCTCACCGCCAAAGGATTCAGTTGGCGCAAGGGGCAGTTCGAGGATGTGGCGCAGTTCATTGCGCAGCCGACTTTGTAGGGAAGGCCGTTTTGAAGTGGGGCGATCGCGGGTGGCAAAGACACCGCTGGTCAGGGCATATTCAATGTACTGGCGGGTTTGCGGCTCTAGGTCAAAGCCAAGGCGCACGGCAAAACGCACGGCTCGAAAAATCCGCGTCGGGTCTTCAATAAAACTATTGGGGTGGAGCACCCGAATCAGTCGCCGCTGCAAATCCTCCCGTCCGCCAAAGAAGTCCAGAACCTCCCCGTGGCGCGGTGGCGTCAGGCGCATAGCGAGGGCATTGATGGTAAAGTCGCGGCGGTAGAGATCTTGGCGAATCGAACTAGCAGCCACTTCCGGATGGGCGGCCGGATAGGGATAAAACTCACTGCGGGCGGTGGCAATATCCACAGCAAACCCCGCCAAGGGCGAGGCCTTCGGCCAATGCAGTGCAGCGGTTTGAAACTGACCGTAGATCTGTAAATCGGTCTCGGGGTAGAGGTCATGGAGCGCTTGTGCCAAATGCACGCCGGCCGCTTCTTCCTGTTGCACCCCATCCACCACCAAATCAAACTCCCGTGTCGGTAAATGGTGATTCCCTTGGGCGATCGCCAGCAGCAGATCCCGCACGGCGCCGCCCACAAGGTACAGTTGCCAGCCGCGTTCCTTGGCGATCGCTGCCGCCCGTTGCAGTAGCGCCCAGAGTTGCTCCGGCAGTCGTTGTTGCAGTGCCTCGTAAAGATTGAGGGTTGGCAAGGGGCAGACCGTTTCTGTTTCGCGGCTGAGGGCATAGAGGTGGCGCAGCACATCGGTACGGGTGACAATTCCGACCAGATCACCTTGCTCATTCACCACCGGTAATCGCCCAATATCGTACTGCACCATTAGGGCTTGAATCTCTGGCAGTGGCGTTGTCGGGGAAACGGTGCGCACTGGTGCTTTCATGTATCCTTTGACTGGGGCATGGGCAAAGCCGTGGTGCAGCGCTACATCCAAATCTCGCCGTGAAATAATCCCCTGAAGTTCCCCTTCAGCACTCACGACCGACAGACCAGAGTGGCCATAGCGCAGTAAGACGCGGTGGGCATCGGCAATGGGGGTTTCTGGGCGTACGGTTCGCACGGGTGAGGACATGAGTTCTGCTGCTGTTGGTGGATGGGGAATCTGTGCTTGGAGCGCTGTAAATACCTCTTTGAGCACCGCCTCTGGTTGGTCTGTGGTCATCGTTACTGCGGCGGCTTGGGCATGGCCACCCCCGCCAAGGGGAGCCAGTAAATGGGCAACATTGACATTGGGAATTTGGCTGCGGGCAATAATGGCGAGATGATGTTGGCGATAGTAGTGGCCAAGGAGAATGGCATCGCATTCACTGAGATCCGCCAATTGGGTGATTAACCGCGAGAGGCCGGGGAGATACTCCGCTGTGTGCAGCAGTACCCAGCCTAGCCGATAGCCCTGATAAACCACTTGCTGGAGATTGGCCCACGCCTGCTGCAAATAGGGTTGCAGGTCTGCACTCAAGCCAGCCTCGGAATAGGTGGCGATCGCTCGCTGATTGGCCCCTTGGCTCAACAGCCATGCCAAAGCTTGCACATCCCGCACTGTGGTTTGCTCAAAGGTCAAAGAACCCGTATCCGCATGAATCCCCAAAGCGAGAACCGTTGCTTCTGTGGGCGTCAGGCGAATCTCTGCGGTCTGCAACTGTTCGCAAATAATGGTGCTGGTTGCCCCCACGGGTTCTAGCCATTGCTGCTGCGGGACAATATCCCCCGTCATCTCCAAATGGTGATCGTACAGGCCAATTTGGACTTGGGGTTGATCCAGCCATCCTGCTGCTTGCCCCAATTGGCGGCGCCACTGCGTATCCACCACCCAAATCTGCCGTAATTGGCTAGGATCAACGGCTCTTGCTTCAATGAGAGGGTATTCATCGCGATGGTAGGCCAAAAACTCCCCCACCTTGGGATGGGTCCCCCCAGTCAAGACAATTTTCGTCCCGGGATAAAGGCGCGTCAGACCAACGGCTGCCCCAAGGGTGTCAAAATCAGCAATTTGATGACAAAGGACAACATCCATCAGAACTTCCGCAAGGGGGCGGTGGTGAGAATTTTCAACTGCCCTGTATCCAGTCTGCGGCAAGTTGTCTTCCAGCAAAAGGACAAAAATTAGTAGAGAAGAGGAATCAGTTTTTTCACTGTCTGCCGATAGGTCGGGTAGTCCTTAAACTTGGCCGATAGCCACTGTTCCTCTTGAGCGGCCTTGCGGTCAAAGAAAATGAAAAGGGCGATCGCCCCCAGCCCGTGGGAAAGGCTCATTTGCCATACGCCATAGGCCAAGGCCAAAAAGATGACGCTGCTATAGATCGGATGGCGCACCCAACCATAAACCCCCGTGGTCACTAACTGACTGTCTTCTTTGGGATGGGGTAGAGGCGTCAAGTTGTTCCCTAGGTGAAACAAGCCAGCAATGCCTAGGCCAAGGCCAATCAGCCCCAAGCCAAGGGTCAATCCTAGGCGCACGGTAAAGGGCAGACTAACCACTCGTACCACTGGTAGCAAAATAAAACCGACACTGAACACCGTTTGGCCAATGACCCAAAGTTCTCCCCGCTGGTTGCGCCACCAGTCTTTGCTGAAGCCCCACTCTTGCAGTTTATTCACCTTGGTTGCCGCTGTTGCTGGATATCTTAAATTCTAGCGATCGCGTGCTCACTCCACAGGGGGCAACAATTTTGTGGCTTTAGCACTGGCTTTTTTCGCCTTCGTCTGGCCACTTCCCAGTTTCCCCAAGGATTCTTGGAGTGTGCCCATCGGGCAAATCGCGCACCACGCCCGCTGATTAAAGATCACCCCTAAAAGAATGGCAACAATGGACGTGACGACGCACATATTGACAAATAGACCCCCCACCGCCACCCAGTTGCCCCATGCCAACGTCATGCGAATCGCAAAAACCGTCATGATGAAGCTAAACACAGCCCAGCGAAAACTTTGTTTTTTGAAGAGTTTGGGATAGGGACGGTGGGGACTAAAGTGATAAAGCACAATGTCTAGGAACGCGCCACGCGGGCAGAGGTTGCCACACCAATAGCGGCTACGAAAATAGGCCAGGGCAGGAATACCCAGCATCATGGCCAGCATGAGGTACCCCAGCCACGAATACCACAGACCACCGATCGCAATCAGAAAAAATAGCCAAATCATTGCCCACTGACTGGGCTTGCCCCTCAACGATCGCTTCATAACCTGCTTAATCGTATAGTCTTATATGACTATAGAGTTACTTAGTAGAAAAAGTCAAGGTCTGGCGCCAGTGTTTTCATGACAAGAATGGGCTTTAGCCCGCCGCAAGCTGCTACGGTTTTAACCTAAGCAGTTAGGCGCTTTCTGAGTTTATAGTATGCTAGAGTTGAGCTGTTTCCACGTTCAGAACTAGAGACGTGCAAACTATAAACAAAAGTATCTGGGTCTCATGGAAGTCCCAATAGTTGGGGTTATGGCTCCCCCCATTGGGTTAAACCCAATGTAGCTCAGTGTGTAACAACACTGAGAAGTCGTCGTCCCTTTAAGGCGTGCGGAGAGTCACTCTTTACGTTGCGCAGTAAACTTCCCACCGACTAGAGTCGGGGGCTTTCAGTAGCCCTAGGCCATTGGGCAAGCCAAATAGCCTGAACTTCCAGCGAGCATTACGGACTCGCCCAATAAGGCAATCACAGAGGCACCATTCAGATCAGCATCACCAACCTAGCCACAATGACCACAAGCAAACTGTTTGCCATTTCGATAGGACCGACAAGGATCAGGATGAATATGCAGGCATCGATGGCAAGTTTGGCTGGTATACGCTGGATTGACCGTCACCCACTTCACGCCTTCTCGCAGACATTTGTACTCAATAAACTGCCGCAACTGATAGAACGACCAGCTATTGGAGCGTCTGCGTTCGGTTTTGCTTCGGGGTTGCTGATTCAGGCGCTCGCGAATTCCCGTCAAGTCCTCTATCGCGATCACCGCATTGAGCGCTTTCGCTTCACGGACAATCGCCGCACTGATCGAATGGTTGAGCCACTGTTGAAAGCGTTGTTCTTTACCCGCCAGCCGTTTCAAAAGTTTTCGGCAAGACCGCCGCGAACTTCTTGTGCCCTGCGAGGCTCGTTTTTGAATCGACGCTCTCACTCGATGAAATTTATCTCGACGTTCGTTTAACTGATTCCCATCCCAACCTCCACCTGTACTGGTTTTAGCAATCTCTCGTCGCCCCAAGTCCACGCCAATGACGGTGCTCGGTTCAGAAGGTTCAGGAACCTCTTCGGTGATTTGGATGTGGATATAGTAGAAGCCATCCCGATGTTTGCATAACTGAGCCGATGTTGGCCTTCGCCCTCTCAACCTGTTCTTTTGATAATCACCCATATCAAGCTGAATGGTCTCTCGACCCTCCAACAGCGTCAGGCTCACCGCCCCATCTTTTTCCTTGAAGGTAAAGATGCGAGCATCAAAATCTGCCGAAGTTGGCTTGAATTCTTGAACCGCTTTACCTTTCAGCTTGGCGGTCTTGCGGTTGGCTCCGACTCTGGCACAAACCCGAACCGCTTGATTAGCGCTTAACCCAAACCGAGAACGAAGTTCCTGATAAACCCTGTTTTGAATGGTGATCTTATTCGTTACGGTCGGCTGAACGGTTTTGTTGGCAAAGTTACAAGCATCTGCAAACGCTTTCAAGAATCACTCGATTTTGAGAGACTGTTCAGGAGTGGGCTGAAGCTTGCAAACGACTGTTAGGGTCTGTTCCATGGATAACAGTCTATCATTAGATTATATTGTCTGTGGCAACGACTAAAGTCGTGTCTGTCTTTCCTCTCCGTACTAAAGTATGGGGCTTCCAGACATAAATCTGGTGAGGGGAAAGCAGAGAAGTACGAGCGGCAATTGCGCATCATCAACCGCTGGGAAGCGACGAGTCAGGTTTGCTCCTGTTGTGGCTATCGCTGGGGTAAGTTGGATTTGGCAGTGCGCACGATTACCTGTGAGAACTGTTTTACGACTCACTGCCGCGATCTCAATGCCTTGAAGATCATCGAGGTCGTCGGGATGGGGTATCGCCCGACGTTAAAACCTACATCGAGGTGCGATCGCGCCGTTGAAGTGTAGAGAATCCTCCGCCTTTAGGCGCGGGAGTATGTCAACTAAGCAAACTTGAGGATTAATGGTAATTCGATCGAGGTGTTCATTCATAATTGGCTATCTCAAGCTTGAGACTTCTTCATCCTACCGTTGCTTTTAGAACCGCCTTCCTATGGATAGCGGATGCTCAGGACCGTGAGTTGCGATCAAGCAAGGATTTCAAGAACGATCGCCGATGCCAGGGGGTAAGGCCATACTGGTCAAGGGCTTGGCGGTGTTGGGGGGTGCCGTAGCCCACATTGCGTTCCCAGCCATACTGGGGATAACGCCGAGCTAAGCGTGCCATGAAGCGATCGCGTCGCACTTTGGCAATAATGGAGGCACAGGCAATACTATAGCTGTGGCGATCGCCCCCAATAATGGCCGTTACCTTTTCAAAGGGCGCTGTTTTTGTTAGTTTGCCATCAATCAGGGCATGATCCCAAGGGGCAACTCGCGCTAGGGCACGCGTCATCGCTCGATAGGTGGCTTGCAGAATATTCACCTGATCAATTTCTGCCACACTGGCACTACCAATGCCAATGGCGATCGCTTGGTTACAAATCTGTGCAAAGAGGCGTGATCGCTGGCGGGCACTCAACTGCTTGGAATCCCGCACCTCTAGAAGGGGAACACAGTCCACCGGCAAGATTACGGCTGCTGCCACCACTGGCCCTGCCAAACAACCCCGACCCACTTCATCCACACCAACAACGCGACAATAGCCCTGTTGCCAGTAGGCCTGCTCATAGATCAGGCTGGGCGGTTCCATCATAAACTCCGCAAGGGTACTGCCACTATAGGGTAGCTTAGGGGCACGGGGAATTGCGGTTCTCTCCTTAAGACTCAGATAATAATCGACAGCATGATTCTAACCTACGAGTACCGCATCCAACCAAGCAGAGAACAAGAGGCCATCATGCTGATGTGGCTAGAGCTGCTACAGCGACACTGGAACGACTGCCTTTGAATTTCGCACTTTATGTAAACTTCCCACCGACTAAAGTCGGGGGCTTTCAGTAGCCCTAGGCCATTGGACAAGCCAAATAGCCTGAACTTCCAGCGAGCGTTACGGACTCGCCCAATAAGGCAATGACAGAGGCACCATTCAGATCAGCATCACCAACCCAGCCACAATGACCACAAGCAAACTGTTTGCCATTTCGATAGGACCGACAAGGATCAGGATGAATATGCAGGCATCGATGGCAAGTTTGGCTGGTATACGCTGGATTGACCGTCACCCACTTCACGCCTTCTCGCAGACATTTGTACTCAATAAACTGCCGCAACTGATAGAACGACCAGCTATTGGAGCGTCTGCGTTCGGTTTTGCTTCGGGGTTGCTGATTCAGGCGCTCGCGAATTCCCGTCAAGTCCTCTATCGCGATCACCGCATTGAGCGCTTTCGCTTCACGGACAATCGCCGCACTGATCGAATGGTTGAGCCACTGTTGAAAGCGTTGTTCTTTACCCGCCAGCCGTTTCAAAAGTTTTCGGCAAGACCGCCGCGAACTTCTTGTGCCCTGCGAGGCTCGTTTTTGAATCGACGCTCTCACTCGATGAAATTTATCTCGACGTTCGTTTAACTGATTCCCATCCCAACCTCCACCTGTACTGGTTTTAGCAATCTCTCGTCGCCCCAAGTCCACGCCAATGACGGTGCTCGGTTCAGAAGGTTCAGGAACCTCTTCGGTGATTTGGATGTGGATATAGTAGAAGCCATCCCGATGTTTGCATAACTGAGCCGATGTTGGCCTTCGCCCTCTCAACCTGTTCTTTTGATAATCACCCATATCAAGCTGAATGGTCTCTCGACCCTCCAACAGCGTCAGGCTCACCGCCCCATCTTTTTCCTTGAAGGTAAAGATGCGAGCATCAAAATCTGCCGAAGTTGGCTTGAATTCTTGAACCGCTTTACCTTTCAGCTTGGCGGTCTTGCGGTTGGCTCCGACTCTGGCACAAACCCGAACCGCTTGATTAGCGCTTAACCCAAACCGAGAACGAAGTTCCTGATAAACCCTGTTTTGAATGGTGATCTTATTCGTTACGGTCGGCTGAACGGTTTTGTTGGCAAAGTTACAAGCATCTGCAAACGCTTTCAAGAATCACTCGATTTTGAGAGACTGTTCAGGAGTGGGCTGAAGCTTGCAAACGACTGTTAGGGTCTGTTCCATGGATAACAGTCTATCATTAGATTATATTGTCTGTGGCAACGACTAAAGTCGTGTCTGTCTTTCCTCTCCGTACTAAAGTATGGGGCTTCCAGACATAAATCTGGTGAGGGGAAAGCAGAGAAGTACGAGCGGCAATTGCGCATCATCAACCGCTGGGAAGCGACGAGTCAGGTTTGCTCCTGTTGTGGCTATCGCTGGGGTAAGTTGGATTTGGCAGTGCGCACGATTACCTGTGAGAACTGTTTTACGACTCACTGCCGCGATCTCAATGCCTTGAAGATCATCGAGGTCGTCGGGATGGGGTATCGCCCGACGTTAAAACCTACATCGAGGTGCGATCGCGCCGTTGAAGTGTAGAGAATCCTCCGCCTTTAGGCGCGGGAGTATGTCAAATCGTACTCGATGCTTCATTGCTCGTTCACTTTTCTAAGAGTCAACTGTCCAATCGGCAGGCCTGAGAAATGTTTCAGGAAGAAAATTACGCTGATGAAAGCTCAGAAACGATTTGTTAGAGTAGCGGTGTCTAAGGGATGACGTTTACACCAGTTGAACTGATATGACCTCCCCACGGTTTAGTTTTAGCGGCTTGGCGGTGACCCGTCACATCGGCACCCTGATGCTGACCCTCACAGTGATTGTTTTGGCGGTCTTTATCCTTTTTCGTCTGCAAGTGGATCTGCTGCCGGGGATTACCTACCCGCGCATTGGGGTACGGCTGGATATTCCAGGGGTGGTGCCTAGTGTTGCTGTTGAGGAGGTGACCAAGCCCCTTGAGGAAGCCCTGAGTCGCACGGAGGGAGTAGTGCAGGTCTATTCCCAAACCCGTGAAGGTCAAGTCAGTATTGATTTATTTTTTGAACCCGGTGGCGATGTTGATCAAGCCTTAAATGAGGCCACTGCTGCCTTTAACCGTGCCCGCAGTACCTTGCCCGATATTATTGAGTCGCCGCGCCTCTTTAAGTTTGATCCGTCGCAATTGCCGGTCTATGAGTTTGCACTGACCTCAGAAACCCTCAGTGGCCGCCAGTTACGGGTCTTTGCCGATGAGGATTTGGATCGCGAACTCAGTATTGTCCCCGGTGTGGCAGGCGTAGATGTCTCTGGGGGGACGACCGAAGAAGTACGAATTCTGGTGGATTTGAACCGATTGCAGGCCACAGGGGTAGGGTTGAACCAAATTTTAATGGCGCTCAGCGATCGCAACCAAGATGTCTCTGGCGGACGCATTCGCGGCCAAACAGCAGAACCCCTTACCCGCACGGTGGGACGGTTTCGTAATGCCAGTGAAATTGAGGATGTGGTGCTGACAGGCGCCAATGGTCAGCGGGTCTATCTGCGGGATGTGGCGCAAGTCGTAGATGGTAGTGCCGAGCAACGGGTATTTGTGACGCTCAATGGCCAACCTGCCGTTAAAGTCAGTATTCTTAAGCAGCCGGAAGCCAATACGGTGGAAGTGGCCGATGGTATCAAGCGCCGCTTAGCAGAGCTACAGGCAGCCAATCTCGTGCCCCCCGATGCGCAGATCATTCCTGTCCTTGATGAATCGGTTTATATCCGCAACTCTCTGAACAATGTGATCACCGCAGGCCTGACGGGAACTCTGTTGGCGGCGATCGCTGTGCTGCTGTTCCTTGGCTCGGTGCGGCAAACCCTGATTATTTTGCTGGCCATTCCCCTGTCAACGATGGCAGCGATGTTGCTGATGGGGCTATTTAACTTCTCCCTCAATGTGTTTAGCTTGGGTGGACTCGCGCTTGGGGTTGGCATCGTTGTGGATAACGCCATTGTGATGTTAGAAACCTTAGCGGATATTGACCCCCACCACATGAGCCAAGAACAGTACCTTGAGGAGGTGAAACGGCGTAGCCAAGGCATTGAATCAGCGCTTTTGGCCTCTACCCTCACTAACTTGGTCGCTATTTTGCCTTTTTTGTTGCTGGGGGGCTTGGTTGCACTGCTCTTTAATGAGTTGATTCTAACGATTAGTTTTGCTGTTGCCGCATCGCTGCTGGTGGCACTCACGGTCGTGCCGGCCTTGGTCTCCCGCCTTTTGGGGGTGCGGGTGCAAAATCGTCTACGACAAGTGGCCTTTATTCGCCTTTTTAATGAAAAGTTTCTCTGGCTGACGGGGCGCTATGAATGGGCCTTGGGGCAAGTGCTACGGGCACGCTGGCTGGTGGTTGGGCTGGCGATCGCCCTTCTAGGGGGAGGAAGTTGGCTTTTGGCTCAGCAAATTCCCCAAGAACTGCTGCCGCGCATTAATACGGGTCAAGTCAACCTCATAGCCATTTTTCCACCGGGAACCCCCTTGCCCACCAGTCGCCGTGTCATGGAGGCAGTGGATCAGGTGCTGATGGCACAACCGGGCACAGAGGCGGTCTTTACTACCACTGGCGGTGCCCTCTTTGGCACGAATACGATTGCCAATCCCCTGCGAGCCAATAGCAACATCATTCTGCGGCGTGGGGTTGATGTGGATCGCTACATTACAGAAGCGACAAAAGCCCTTGATCAACTCAACCTTGTGGGGGTGCGGCTGCGCCTGACTCCTGGCCAAGTGCGGGGGATTATTCTCACCAACTCACCTGTACGCGGTGCTGATGTCGATGTGATGCTGCGGGGCAGTGATGAGCAGACCCTCAACCGCTTTGGTCGCCAAGTCCTCCAAGTTCTTGATGAAAAGGCCACTTTGGTGCGCTTTCGTCCCGATGCCGATCCTCGCCAACCAGAAATTGAAATTCTGCCGGATTGGGAGCGCGTCAGTGAACTGGGGCTGAATACCCTCAACCTTGGTCAGACGATTCAAACCGCCTTGGAGGGGTTTGTGCCCACCCGCCTGCAACGGGGCGATCGCCTAGTGGATATTCGTGTCCAACTCGACAGTGAAAGCATTCAAACGCCCGCTGACCTGACAGCGATTCCCCTTTTTACTGCCAATAACCGTCCCCTCCGCCTTGGGGATGTCGCTCGTCTTGAACCCAGTCAAGCCCCCGGCGAAATTCGGCGTATTAACCAGCAGCAGGTCTTTGTGCTAGCGGGCAATCTTGTTGAAGGTGCCAGTCTCAGTGCTGCCCTTGCTCAGGTGAATGACATTCTCAACGATCTGGAGTTTCCGCCAGGGGTGTCCCTGATGCCAAGTACGGCAGCTCAAACCAATCAGCAATTGCAACAGGCCTTAGTGGTCTTAGGCAGTTTGGCGGCCTTTCTCGTGTTTGTGGTTATGGCGGTACAGTACAACTCGCTGCTTGACCCCCTAGTGATTATGTTTACCATTCCCTTGGCCTTGGCCGGTGGAATTTGGGGCTTGTACCTGACACGGACGGCCATTGGCGCCACGGTCATTGTCGGTGCCATTTTGCTCGTGGGGATTGTTGTCAACAATGCCATCATCATGGTGGAGTTGGCGAATGAGATTTACCGACAGGAAGGCTGTAGCCGTAGCCAAGCCATTCGCAAAGCTGCCCCCGCCCGTCTGCGCCCGATTATGATGACCACGATTACAACGGTGGTGGGGATGTTCCCCTTGGCATTAGGGCTAGGCGAAGGCTCAGAATTTTTGCAGCCCCTTGGCATTGTCGTGTTTTCTGGTTTGGCTGTGGCAACACTGCTTACCCTCTTTCTCATTCCCTGTTTTTATGTGATTCTGCATGGCTTTGAGCGTACCACCCACCGCAGTCTGCCTGAGCCATTGCCAGCACCGGCCGTCCCCTCCTCGGAAGAGCTTCAGGAACGCTAACGCTGTAGGCCAACATTACTGTTTAGAGTGGGAGTGACGCCTCTGCCCAAGTCCTGCCGATGACTGCTGTTGACCCTATTGCTGTTGGTCAAAATACCCTCCTTGAGGTACGCCAACTGAGCGTGTTTGACCGCAATCAACTGCTGCTCAGCGATGTCAGCCTCACGATTCAGCCGCGACAACTAGTGACCTTGATCGGTGCCTCTGGGTCTGGTAAGAGCTTACTGTTAAGCTGTTTGAACCGCTTTATTGAACTTTTTCCGAATCTCCACATGACTGGAGAAATTCACTATCGGCAGCACGCCCTCAAGGAGTGGCATGCATCGCAACTGCGTTGTCGTATGCCGATGATTTTCAGCAGACCAAGTCTCTTTCCAAAATCAATTTATGAGAATGTCGCCTTTGGTGCTCGGGTGCATGGCTATCAAGGGGATCTCGATGCCCTTGTGCAATCTGCCTTGGAACAGGTGAATCTGTGGCAAACTTTGAAGAATCATTTAGGCGAGCCGGCACTTCACCTGTCTTTAGAACAGCAACAACGCCTTTGTCTAGCGCGGGCGATCGCCCTGCAACCGGAGATTCTGTTACTGGATGACCCCTGCATGGGGCTTGATACTGCTGCGACCCGCCGCATGGAGGAGTGTCTGTGCCACCTCAAACAAACCTACACCCTGATCATGGCAACCCATCACCTACGACAAGCAGCGCGGATTTCTGACTGGACAGCCTTTTTAGCCCTGCAAACCACCCCTCAGGGACAGACAGTGGGACAACTGATTGAGTACGCCCCCACGCGCTTACTTTTTCAAAGGCCACAGCATCCCTTAACCCGCGATTATGTCAGTGGTCGTTTCTAATAATTCTCACTGAGCAGCAGTTTGGCAATGAACCCGTATAGAATTGGGGTGTAAAAGCTAACCTCAATATAGAGACAACTAGCTTTTTTAGCTTTACTCTGGGAAGTAGAGATAAACGATGGGTACCTTAATCTTAGGTTGGTTGGATCGGCAGTGGAATAGGGCATCATTTCTATGATTATCTGTTCCGAGTGTTTTCACCCCAATCCCGTTGGTGCTGTTCAATGTGAAGCGTGCTTTTCGCCCATGCCCAGTATGACTCCTTGTCCAAATTGTGGTGCCCCAGTTCAACCAGACGCTAGTTTTTGTGGCCAATGTGGTTTCAATCTGCGTCGCCTTGCCGTCAGCGCACCCCCAATGCCAGAGGTGAGGCAACACACAGCAAGTGCTGCACCAACCGTGGAAGTCGTTGCCCATCAAGGCCGTCTAACAACGCTACCCCCGCCGCCCCCACCACCGGCTCATGTCTTCTCCGTTGAGATTGCCACCATTGAAGCCAAGCTGATTCATGTGCAAACTCGCACAGAACTACAAATTCCCACAGGGCGTCCCGTCATTCATATTGGCAAGCCGAATGATCGGATTCCCCCCGATATTGATGTGGCTGGCTTTCCTAACTCAGAAATTGTCTCTCGCATCCACGCGGATCTGCGGATTGAGGGGAATGCCCACTATATTGAAGATGTGGGCAGTGCCAATGGAACTTACATTAACAATACTCCCCTTTATCCGGGCAATCGTCACCGCCTGCAATCGGGCGATCGCATTGCCTTAGGCAAGGGAGATTTAGTCACTTTTATCTATGAACGCATCTCCTAGTTCTTTAGAGTGTATTCAGGTACGAAGAGGCGGTTAGACAACGTGATTACATTGACATTACTCCATCCCGTTCAAGCCACCCCAGTCCAAAGCTGGACCTTTGAGAATGAAAATGTCATCCGTATTGGCCGAGCAGTCGATAATCACGTCGTGCTCTATAGCGCGGTGGTGTCGCGTCACCATGTGGAACTCCGTCGTAATGGCTTGCAATGGGAAGTGGTCAATCTTGGCACCAACGGCACCTATTTGGATGGCAAACGCATTCAGCAGGCAACCTTAATGGATGGCGGCATCCTGCGTTTGGCACGCTCTGGACCCAATATTCAAATTCGCCTCGGTTCTGATCAGCGTCCCGCCACTCCCAATGCCCGCATGGAAACGGTGCCTGAAGGTCGCTTGGTGGATGTTGAGAAGGGCACCTATTCAGGAGAAGAAGAAGCTATCGGTACAGCCGCCGAACCCACGTCCCGTGCTGAAGAAAGCACCCCCACCTCCAGCAGTAGCAGTGTCACCGCCCAAGAGGATGAAGAGGCTGAGTTTGCGGTGACAGGCCAACTGCCAGTTCATTTACTCAGTGAGTGGCGTGCTCCCCCCGACTGCCAGCACAACCATGCCCAAGAGAACGATGTTTTTTGCATTGACTGTGGTGTGCCTCTGCGGGTCTGGAAAACTCTCGGCAACTACCAGATTATTCGTGCCCTTGGTCAAAGCAACATTTATTTGGGCTGGCGCAGTGGCTTAACGGCAGTGATTAAGGGACATAGTCTTGCGGCGTCACGCGACGAAATCCGTGCCTTTCAGCGCCAAGCGCGGCAATTGTGCAAAATCGAACATCCGGTCTTACCCCAGTTTTGGGAAGCCTTTCAGTGCGGTAGCGATTCCTACTTGGTCTCAGAAATGATCTATGGCCAATCCCTAAAAGAGCGGGTTCAGGATCAAGGGCCAATGAACGTGATTGAGGTCAGTCGTTGGCTGATTCCTGTATGTGAATTGCTTGAGGTGCTGCACCAGCAAGACCCCCCTGTGTTGCATTTACACATTCGTCCCTCCAATCTTATTCATCCCTACGTCAAACGGGAAACAACAGAACTCGTGCTCGTGGGCTGGGGGAAAGCATCTGTCTTAACCTCTGAATCTGGAACATTCATTGGTACCGTGGGCTATTCGGCGCCAGAACAGCAGGAGGGAAAACCCGAACCCGCTTCAGATCTATTTGCCTTGGGGGCAACGATGGTGTACTTGCTTACGGGCTATGAACCGGAGACCTATTTCCGCTGGGGCACCCGTGAGTATCGTCTCTATGCCGAGGACATTCCCCATTTGGATCCGCTAATGGTGGATTTAATTAACTGCTTGACCCACCCCGATCCTCGGGAACGCTATCCCAATGCCGCCGAAGTCAAGAAACGCTTGCAGGAAATTGCGACGATTACCCCCGCCGTCTCTTCAAGTGCCTCATAGAACATCAATTTTCACCAAACACTTGCACACTTCCAGAGGGCATCAAGACTAACCGCAGTAAAATTGGGCGATCGCCCCCAAAGGGACTCGCTAGAGGACTCTCCCGCAGTGGAATGGGCGTGCGATCAATAAAGCGAACTGCTGCACCATTGAGGGGTAGAGCTTGAGCAAGGGTGCCATCGGGGTTGAGCACAATGCGGTATTCCAAACTCGTGTCTAAACTAGCCGGCGGACGCCAACGGTCTTGAAAATAGGTTTTCACCTCCCGCAGGGTGGTTGCAGGGACGGGGGTGGTTTCGGCTGGGGGAATGATCATTGGGGCAGGTTCAATACCGGCCGGCGCGCGGTCAGTGGGAACTTGCACTACCACGTTATTTTGATCAGGGGGTTGAGGGGGAGGTGCCTCTTCGGCAACAGGGGGCGGGGGTGGAGCAGGCACGATCGCTGGGGGCGGCATTTCTGGCGGCGCGGGCAGTGGCACAAGGGTAGACGTTTCAGGAGCAGCCGGCGGCGGGCTAGGTAGGGGAGCGAGTTGTGGGGTTTCTGGGGATTCTGGCAATTCTGGCAAAGGGGGTGGAATCACTAGGGGAGGAAAGTTAGGTTCCTCACGGGTGGCCTCAGGGGAAGTGACGACCATCGAAGCGGGAGGTATCAGCCAGCGCTGGGTGACAAGGGTGAAGGCAGCAACCACACCCACGGCCACCGCTGCACTTTTGGCCCAGATTGGGATTTGAGCAACGGTTGATTGGGCGCGCTCCACCAGTTCTGGCAACGGCTCCATGACGGCAGACCAGTCATCAAGAACGGTCACCAAATCGTATAGTTCTGTTAGTTGCAGAAGAATTACCCGCCCATCGGGTAGACGGAGTTCATGTTCGAGGGGCGATCGCGATCGCAGGACAAAGCCCTCTGCGGTGACTTCTGTCGGTGTTTGGTGATGGCTCAGGAAAGCCTCAATATACTCGTTGACCAGCGTTTTTAGTTGATAGAGCTGGCGATCGTTGCCCTCAAAGCAGAGTTTTTCTCCGACAGCCAGTGTAAAGTGGAGCGATCGCACCGGCGCCCGGCGCAGCTTCTGACTGAAGGGCAAAAATTCAGCAGCAACATCCAGTTGGCAGGTGGGTTGAGAGTAGCTGAGGGTGGTACTCATTAGACATCGGAATGGGGAAACAGGGTGGGCAATTCAGGGGCTGGTGCAGGTATTGGTTCAGGTTCCACCAACGATAGCGAAGGGGGCGCGGGAGTAGTGCGTTCTAGCAGGGTGATCCAAAGGCGACGTGCCCCTTGGGGCGTACTGTAAAAGAGCAAATCCACGAGTAAATCTAAGGCCAGTTGTGCCAATTCACTACCATCGCTGCTGTTGTCGGCCATTCGCTCTTGATACAAACTCGTGAAGCGGTCAATGTAATCCCCAAGAATGGGATCTAAGTGGGGCGGGCGACCTTGACTCATCTGCTGTTGCCAGCGTTCAATGGCGGTGCGGATGGTTTGCTGGTGTTGCTGCGCTAAGCGGGTACAGATCAAGGCCAAGGCACGGGCTTCATCCACATCCAATTTACGTCGCCCATTGCGACCCCGCCGCAGGGGACTCGATTGCCGCAGTCGCCATAACCCGACGCGATCGGGCAAATAGGCCTCAAACCCCATGGCTTCTGCCAATGCCAGTACCTCTGCCGAACCCACATGAGCCAAGGCTTCGAGACTCAGCAAAATCAGGTCAATCTGTGCCTTGATGGGCAAGGAAGAGGCCATCGTACCACCTTATGCAGCGGTTAAACCCAACATTGCGCGTAACGTCAGTGCCACAAATGTGAGGAGTCCCACCATGAGGCCAATAAGGGCGATCGCGCTCAGCGGACGCTTAAAAAGAGGCACCAATGGCTCAACGACATTCCACACTACGCCCAATAGAACCGTGACAAAATACCGTTGGTAGCGCAGGACATTTTCCCAAAAGCCATCCATTGATTGATGCTCCTAACTTGGTGACGCCAGTGGGCTTGAAATTGCTTTCATGATACTACTCCAGCGGAGACTCTAGGGAAGCAACACCCTTGGCCTATACCATAGGCACATAACTAGACGGCAGAACAAAGCCCTCCCGACTTGCGACGGCACGGGTCAGTTCTTGGTAGGTGTGTTGCAACTGCTCTAACAAACCTAGAGGAATAAGATGAGCACGCTCAAAGGCAGCAATCAACTCCCGGTAGTACCAGAGAACCCCCTCTCGACCCGCCCGAAAACGCGCCCAAAGATCACCACCAATGTTGCCATAATCTCTGAGAATGCACAGTAGGTTGTGCAATTTATCACTGGCGGAGACCAGTTGAGTGTCGCGATCGGCAGCGGTACCCTGTTGGAGGTGTTTGATATAAGCCAGTTTGCGAGTTGCCCAAGGCAGTTTTGCATCTCCTTCTAGGGTATTGGCCACTGAATCAGAACAGGTGCGAACAATTGCAGCAACGCGATCGCCATAACGCTCACGAATAGCCTCTAGGGTCGGCAGTCCCCCTTGATCTTCAACGGCATCATGGAGCAAGCTGGCGATCGCCACATCCTCATCGGCACCATACTCAAGGGCGATCATTGATACTGCAACCAAGTGGGAAATATAGGGCACATTTGATCCCTTGCGCGTTTGTTCACGATGCAGAACAGCCGCATACTCCAAAGCATCCAGATAACGTAGAGAGGGCATCTGCTTCACCTCAAGCATCTATTGCTATTGTGCGACAGCTCCTTTCTAAAGGTAGAATTACCATGCACTTATCATATTGCAAAGATTTGTTAACAGATTGAATTGCTTATTTTTGTCAACGATAATTTTGTTGAATGTATTCCTAAGCGTGCTCCCTGCATAGCGGCTTTCCATGGCTAATGAAGCAAATACGGAACAGAAAATTATCCTACCGTTACTCAAGCAGTGGGGCTATCAGTCTTCTGAGTATCAAGCCAAACCTCGGATTGGAAATGGCTACCCTGATTTTTTGGTGACCTTAGCGATGGCGGGCGATCGCCCCCTGAACTATCTGATCATTGAGGTCAAAACCCCAGCGCAGTCCCGCCTGACAGGTGGCCAGCAGTTGAGATACTACATGGAAGCAGCTCAGGCTGTTTTTGGCTTACTTACCAATGGCCGAGAATACCACCTTTTGTATCAAAATCCCCTTAGAGAACCACTTCAGCAGGTGACGTGTGCTTCAGGTATCCTCGATAAACAAACCATTCAGAAACTGACTAAAATTTTACACCGCTCCGCAGCCGCTGCTCTAGTGACTGCCTTAACCCAGCAAAGGCTCAAAGTCTATCATTATTTTGAAAAGGCACTTGCAAAGAGTTTTTCTATCTCCTCAACCACTTCTAAGGAGTCACCCATGATCATTACTGTCTTCAATCATAAGGGGGGCGTTGGCAAAACAACGCTAACCCTTAATCTTGGTGCCGCCTTTGCCACGATGGGCAAGCGAGTTCTCCTGATTGATATTGACCCACAGTCTAACTTAACCATTGGCGTCGGCATTAACCCCCTCAAAGATGTAGAAGAGCAAGGCAAGAAGGATATTGCTGACCTATTGCTAGAGCCAAGGGTGGGTCTAGAAGATGTAGTTTATCAAAGAGCTTGGGGGAACCTGCACCTTGACATTGTTCCCGCCCACATTCGCCTAGCTGATAAGGAACCCGCACTCATCAGCACCATTGATATTGATCGGGTATTACAACGAAAACTCAAAAATCATGGCTATGACATTGTGCTGATTGATCCACCACCCGCCTTTGGTAAAGTCAATGCCATTGCTTTGATGGCGTCTGATGGGGTACTGATACCGACGCAGTTTGCCCCCTATCCTATACGGGCAATAGAGTACGTTTTAGCCCGCCTTGAGGCCATGAGGGATGCCATGGAAACTCCGCCTCGACCCCTTGGAATCGCTGTGAGTATGTATAATCGTACAACATCGGCAGCTAACTATGAGATGAAAGAGAAGTTGTCGAATATTCTTGAAAAAGCAGCCAATGGAAGACAGACAGTGCAAATTCTACCCGAATCAACATGGATTGCACACCGAGTTGTGATGTTGCGAGCCACAGAGTCGCAGCAACCGATATTCAGTAGAAAATTTTATGAAGAATTAGATCGATCAGATAAAGAATCCATTGATGATTTAACGAATTCATTTGAAAATTTAGCTCGCTATCTTTCTAGTCAGGCATCATAGAGTATGAGTCACTCCAATCAAATCTCGAAGCACCTCGGTTTACATCCAACACATCAGGGTCAGATTCATATTGATTATCTGACAATCCCAGAGACCTACCCCAAGGACTTATTCTCTGCTTCACCACAACTGATCCGTGAGGACTTGGATAAATATAAAACCAACCTCATCCCCCTCATTATTCGTCCAGTCACCACCCCAGAAGGCGACACAGCGTATGAAGTTGTCTTCGGCAAGGAGGTAGTTGAATTTGCCCGTGAATTGGGTATCAATCAACTATGGGCATCGAGAATTGAGCTTGAAGATGAAGAAGTTCTAACCTTCCAAGAAAGACTTAAATCTATTTTGAAAGTAAATTCAAAGAGAAGCAACTTGGTTGATGGAGCTTCCCAATCATTTATGAAATTATTTAATGAATTTCAAAAGAGCTTAAATGACCAAATTAAGCCGATTATAGATAAACTCGAGAAAATTGCTCAGGAATTGCATGAATTCAAAACAAACGTTGCTGAATTGGAGCAGCGTGTCTCTAAGAAAACAAAATTTAATTCGCCTGTGTCGATCAATCGCTGTAAAAAAGCTGAGAATCTTGCCAAGCGTGTTCTAGGCTTAAAAGTTGAAGAAGCTGAAAAAATCATCCATCAGATTCAAAAAGGTAAAAAATTTAAGTCTGCGGATGAGCTGAAGGCAATTGCGCCATCAGGCCGCTGGGATGAAGTTAGCATCTCATTTGGGTAAAGCTTTCTGGAATACAGCTCTTTGCTAAGATATGGCATAGATAAAAGGGGTGCAACGTCTAGAACAACTATAGCTATTTCGAAAGGGAGTGAGATATTTTCAAGAGGGATAGGCTATACTCAAAGAGTCATGAATGTTACTCAAGAACATGAGCTATAGCTATTCCAATTAAGAATGAGATATTATTCGGCACAATAACTGCAAGTCACTTCATCAATAGAACTGTTTGACCCTGCATACATCCGCGCTCGCTTCAGCGCACTGAAATCGTGCTCAATCACATTCAAATCAGGAGAGTATTTCGGTAAAAATAACACCTCGTGACCCGCCGCTTTGACCACTGCCTGAATTTCTCCTTTCAGGTGAATCGGTGCATGATCCATCCGAGAGTCAAACCCCGTCTCATCGATATACACCGATATACACCACCGTTTCCTCCCCATGGCTCTTTACCCATGTGTCGAGCTACTGTTGATATGCTTGTCACTCTGCCTCACACCGTTCTTGGTAACGCATCTGTTTTTTTTCGGGTATAGCCATAGGTAACAACCAGCAGCTCACTAATCTTACCGCGTTTATGACGATTGGAGTTGATGACACGGCTGGCCTTGAGTTCAATGCAGCGCCAAGATCGATACAGGTGCAGCATCGGTTCAACCCAAGCATTGCTAAGCATGACGTAGCATCCCCGTTGAGCCAACTCATCGACAACGTTGGCTAAGGCAATCTGTTCTGCCTCACCAAAGGGCTGATCGGTGTAACTGGTGAAGCTGGCTGTTTTAGAAAGAGGATAGTAAGGTGGATCAAAGTAGATAAAATCCCCCGCCGTTGCCCAAGTTAAGACCTCTTGAAAATCCGCCACACTCAATGTCACGTTTTGCAGAGCAATGCTTGCTTGGCGCAGAGCTTCTGGATCAAAAATCTGGGGGTTGCGATAACGACCCATGGGAACGTTGAACTGCCCGGCACGATTAACACGATAGAGGCCGTTAAAACAGGTTTTGTTCAGATAGATCAAGCGAGCCGCTCGCGTCAGGGGATCAAGTTGCTGCTGATCTAAGCTACGAATGTGGTAGTAAAAAGCTTCGCTGTGCTGTTGGCGATATGCCGTGAGTTCTTGAATTAAGTCCTCCACGCGATCGCGCACAATTTGGTAGCAATTCATTAGTTCAGGGTTGCGATCGCTCAACCGCGCCTGCTGAAACTGAAACTGCCCTCGCTGGGCTTGGCCAAAAAGATACCAATAGAGCGCTGCACTGCCACAAAACGGCTCAGCATAACAGCGACATTGATGGGGTAAATAGGGCGCCATTTGGCTCAACAATTGCGACTTGCCCCCTGCCCACTTGAGAAATGGCTTCGGGCTGAGGATCGTTGCTGTCCCCACTAGGCTGGTGGAAACAAGATGAACAACAGTCCCTGCTGCCCCACGAGCAATTCCCGTAGGAGCGTGACAATGCCCACCCAGATAATGGGACTAATATCCACTCCCCCAAGGGGCGGCACGACGCGGCGAGTGGGTGCCAGCACAGGCTCTGAAAGCCAGTAAATCACTTTCAATGGCCCTTGGGTGAGGTTGATCTGGGGGTACCACGTGAGGACAATCCGCACCAGAAAAATCAGGGTAAAAATGGCGAGGATGATTCCCAGTACCCCATTGATGACAACAACAGCAGGCATTGGCATTGCTTACACTATCCCAAATCATTATCCCAAAAAATGATCAAGGGCAGCCTTGAGTTCGGCGAGTTCCTGATCAATGCGTCCCTCTTGAGCAGCACGAGTCACACATTCATTCAAATGCTCATCGAGAATCAGCCGTGCCACCCGATCCAAGGCTCCCCGCACTGCGGCAATTTGAATCAGTACCTCTGGGCAAGGCCGACTATCCTGCACCATTGTTTTAATACCACGCACGTGCCCTTCAATGCGCGAGAGTCGATTAACGATCGCCCGCAGCGATTCCTCACTGTGATGATGGGGATGGGAATGCAGAGAAGGGGAAGAATGGGAATGGGATTCAGTGCCCACGGCAAATAGTCCTAAACAATCAGTACAACGATCAAGATATTCAACAGAATATTCAACGCATTAGGAACTAGGGTTTTGTTGCTCCCTGTTGAAAATAATTTCTTAAATTCACTAAGCGTTGGCGATTCATAGCCGCCAGTTGTTGGCGCTGAGCAGGGGTGAGAACTTGCTGGACTTCTAAAGCAGCCGCAAAACGTGTTCGTTGCAGCATCTCCCGTAAGCTCATCACCAAGTCAAATTGTTGTTGGAGTTGAGCCGTGGGGGCACCCGCCACCAGCAGTTTCTCTAGTTGTTCTTCAGCCGTATTCAAAGCCGCCTGTTGTTCCTGCACTTTTTGCTTATACCGTCCGTCGATCGCCTGCATCTGCTGGGCTTGCTGGGGTGTCAGGTTGAGGCGCTCCATCCATTTCGGCAAAGGAGCAGCATGCGCCCCTAAACTGAGCAAAGAAATAACGACTGTGGCATATCCCCAGAGCAATGGCTGGCGTAAAGACATTGATGATTCCTCGCACGGAACGGCAACCAAGGGTTGCACAGCAATTGTAGCAAACTTGCTAGCTGCGCTTAGTTTTGGCCGTGAATGTTACGGCTCTTGCCTAAATTTTCAAGTGGGGGTTTGCCTTGGGCGTCACTCCCGTAACTGTTGCCCCTAGGGAAGTCGTGATAGTATCGGGACACATCCCCCGCAGGACTCAGTGGACGAACCGACGTGACAGAACCAATTTTTTGGTTGGCGGTGTCACTGGTATTAGTGGCCGTATGCTTGGCAGCCGTTCTGGTTGCTGCCATTCCGGCATTTATGGAATTGGCACGGGCGGCGCGCAGTGCGGAAAAGCTCTTTGATACCTTGGGGCGTGAACTGCCACCCACCCTAGAAGCCATTCGCTTGACGGGTCTAGAGATTAGCGATCTCACCGATGACATTAGCCAAGGGGTAGAAAGTGCGGGCAATGTGGTCAAGCAGGTGGATCAAGGGATTGCCGCAGCAAAACGCCAAGTTCAAGAAGCGAAAGTGACCACCCGTAGTGTCTTTGCCGGGGTCAAAGCCGCATGGCAAACGTGGAATCGTCCCAGTCGCAAACCCTCGCGGTTGCCCCCGAGTCAATTGTCACCGCCGCCAGAGCGATCGCCCCAAGAACGCCGTGAGCAGGCCAAGGAAAGCTGAATCATCCCTTGGCGTAGGGTCGCCACTGGCTCAGCCCCTAGCTTGAGTTGATACTCCGTGGCTAAGAGAATCTGCAAACAGGCTTGAAGGGCCGGCAAAGCAACAGCGTTCACTTCTTTTTGCAGGAAATAGACCCGTTTCGGATTGCCCACTTCGGCGAGTTTGGCAATGCGTTGATTGTCGCGCTCATGGCTGAGCAACTTGACCCACAACCACGTGCGAAATTGTTTCGTCAGGGTGGCCAAAAGGCGCAAGGGGGGTTCATTTTGTAGTAGCAAGTCCTCCAGTTGGCTGAGGGCAGTGGCTGTGTCTCCGCGCAGTAGGGTACTGGCAAGGGTGAGGCTACTTTGTTGGGTGGCATGAACAAGGGTGGTGATGTCTTCAGCGCTAAGGGGGCGATCGCCCGCAAACAAGGCCAATTTTTCTAATTCATTGTGGAGTTGGCGGCTGTCATTGCCCACAGCTTCAGCAAGAAGTTGTATTCCTTCTGGGGGCAGGCGGACTTGATAGCGTTGAGCCGCCTCACGGATCTGCTGTTCAATCTCAGCGGTTTTCCAAGCGGCAATCGGACTAAATTCCTGAATGTTGCCATACTGTTGCAGCAGCTTGACGGCTTTACTGCGGCTGTCGGGCTTTTGGCTACTGGTCAGGAGTAAATGACAGTTCGGGGGAATTTGCGGCAGGGTGAGTTCTAAATCTGCGAGTAGTTCCGCACTACAGCGTTGACCCAGCGTCGTATTCACCAGCCACACCAAGCGATCGCCCGCGCCAAAGGGGGGCGTCATCACCTGCGCCAATGCAGCTTGAACGGCCTCAGCATCCTCCCCAGCAAATTTCTCGAAGTTAAAACTTTCCCACAGGGGATCGACCACTTGTTGCCGTAGGTCTTTCACGGCCTGCTCGAGTCGGAATTGATCCTCCCCCCAGTAGAAGTAAACGGGCATGATGCGGAAATTTTCCCTGATCCACTAGGATAAAGACATTGTGGCGGAGAATTTAAGGAAATGTTGCAATCTTGTTCCCGATGGCCATCCCGCCTTTTGGCGCTGGGTACACTGGGGGTAGGGTTAGCAATCGCTCCCCTCTTCTGGCAGCCGGCGGACTCCCAAGAAACGCCCTCCCAAGCCCTCACCATCTTGGCTGATGTGCAGCAGGCGAATGCCGTCACAGGAGTGATCACGGCACGGGGCAATGTGCAACTGCGTTATCCCGCCCGCCAAATTCAGGCCACGGCGGCTCAGGCACAATACTTTAGCCGTGAGGGGCGCATTGTCCTCAGTGGGAATGTGTATGTTTTGCAACAGGGGAACAGTCTGCGGGCTGACACCATCACGTATCTTATTGAGGAAGCAAAATTTGTCGCTCTGCCTGCCCCCAGCCGCCAAGTCGAATCTATTTTAATGATCCCCGATGACCCTAACCAACAAATTCTTACACCTGTGCAGCCCTAACGGGCGGTTTGCGCTACCGACCACGCTTCGCCTAGAGGGGGTATGTAAACGGTATGGCAGTCGTTGGGTGGTGGATCACGTCAGTCTCTCGGTGGCACGGGGAGAAGTGGTGGGTCTGCTGGGACCCAATGGTGCAGGGAAAACGACAACCTTTTACATGGCCACGGGGATTGAACGACCGGACTATGGGCGGGTATGGCTGGATGATGAGGATATTACCCAAGCTCCCTTGCATCAGCGGGCACGGCGGGGCATTGGCTATCTGCCCCAAGAACCGAGTATCTTTCGCCAGTTGACGGTTGCTGAAAATATTCTCTTGGTCTTAGAGGAAACGGGTGTGCCGCGGCGGCAATGGCGCGATCGCTTGGATCAACTCCTAACAGAATTTCGCTTGACCCACATTGCCCATACCCTTGGTCGGCGAGTCTCAGGGGGAGAACGGCGGCGCACCGAATTAGCCCGTGCCTTGGCCGCAGGGACCCAAGGACCCAGTTTTTTACTGCTCGATGAACCCTTTGCGGGCGTGGATCCCATTGCCGTGCATGACCTACAGGACATGATTGCCAAGCTGCGCGATCGCCAAATGGGCATTCTCATTACCGATCACAATGTGCGGGAAACGCTGGAAATTATTGACCGTGCCTACATTTTACGGGAAGGGCAGATTTTAGCCGCAGGGAACAACTGGGAATTGGCACAGGATGCCAAAGTGCGGCAATACTACCTCGGTGAGGATTTTCGTTTCTAGGTATGCTCAGACCACTGCGGCGGATCTGGCTGCCGACTGTCCCCAAGTTAGATCAGTATCTTCTCTCGCTACTGCTACCGGGGTTTGTTTTTGGCGTAACAATCTTTACTACTTTGGCGCTGACCGTCGGCACGATTTTTGATCTAGTGCGACAAATTGCCGATGCTCAACTGCCCCTGACGATTTTGCTGCAATTGATTGGCTATCAACTGCCGACCGTCTTGGTCTTGGTGTTTCCGATGGCCGTGCTGCTTGCGGTTGTGGGGGCGATGAGTCGGCTCTCGGAAGAGGGGGAGTGGATGGCGCTGCGCAGTGTAGGCATTTGTCTGCGCCGTGTCCTCGTCCCTGTGGTGGTTTTTGCGTTGTTTGTGAGTGGGTTGACCCTTGCGCTCAATGAAATCGCCGTACCGATCGCCAAGTATGAATCGCAAAAACTCATGCGGGAGTTGCTACAACAGGAGCGTACCCTCGGCTCAGGCACCGATATTTTCTACCCTGAGTACGATCGCCACGGAGATGTGCGGCGACTGTATTATGGGCATCGCTTTGATGGCAGCCGCATTCAGGGGATTACGGTTTTGGACTTTTCGCAACCGCAGGTGACTCAGGTCATTAGCGCTGAATCTGCTGAGTGGAATGTGCGTGAGAGTCGCTGGTTACTCTCGCAGGGGGTGGCCTATTTGATTAGCCACACGGGGGTCAGCCGTAATCTCTTGCAATTTGACCAACAGGAGATCCGCTTGCCTCGGCCGGCCCAATCTCAACAACTGCGGCTAACAGATGTGGATGAACTCTCGATCACCCAAGCACGCCGTGCGCTGCAACGTCTCGATCCCGATCAAGAGCCAGAACTGGTGCGTGCCCTCAAGGTTCACTTGGCTCAATCCCATGCTCAGCCCTTTTTGGCTGTGGTCTTTGCCCTTTTAGGGGTGGGGTTTGGCCTCAGTCCCTCCCAACGGCGGGGGCGGCAGGGATTTGGCATTAGTGTGGCGGTGGTGTTTGGTCAGTACGTGCTCACGTTTTTTCTTGGGGCGCTGGGGACGATTGGCACACTCTCCCCCCTTGCGGCGGCGTGGTTGCCCCATGGCATTGGCTTGGTGGTGGCGATCGCCCTACTGTGGCGCGCGGATCGCAGCTAGAGCGTTATGATGAAAGAAGTGCTGATTGCTGATCCATGCCGCAAACGTTTGATCTTCACGTTGTTGAGACGCGACCCTTGTTGACGCCTGCGACCCTGCTGGCGGATTTACCGCTGACCGAATCCCAAGCCACCCTTGTGGCCACCACCCGCGATCGCATTCGTGACATTTTCAAGGGGCGCGATCGCCGACTGCTGGTCATTGTGGGGCCTTGTTCAATTCACGATGTCAAGGCGGCCTTGGAATATGGGGAAAAGTTGGCGCGGGTGCGCGATCGCCTGCGGGATAGTCTTGAGATCGTCATGCGGGTTTATTTTGAAAAACCACGCACCTCTGTAGGCTGGAAAGGATTGATCAACGATCCGCACCTGGATGGTAGCTATGACATCAACACTGGGCTACGCCTTGCACGGAAGCTACTGCTGGATTTGGCCAACTTGGGGATGCCCGCCGCGACAGAATTGCTCGATCCAATCATTCCCCAGTACATTGCTGACGTTGTGAGTTGGACGGCCATTGGTGCTCGTACGACGGAAAGCCAAACCCACCGTCAAATGGCGTCGGGTCTCTCGATGCCCGTCGGCTTCAAAAACGGTACCGATGGTCACTTAGATTCGGCAATTAATGCCATGATCGCGGCACAGCAGTCGCACCATTTTCTGGGAATTAATGCTGAAGGCCGTGCCAGTATTGTTGCCACCACTGGGAATCCCGATACCCATCTTGTACTGCGCGGTGGCAAAGAGGGCCCCAACTATTCTGCTGCCCACATTGAAATGGCGGCTGCACTCCTAGAGCGTAAGGGACTCACCCCGCGGCTGATGGTGGATTGTAGCCATGCCAACGCTGCCAAAGATGCCCAGCGCCAAGTGCTAGTGTGTGAAAATCTTGCCCAGCAGGTACAGCAAGGCTCCCGTTATCTGGCGGGTGTCATGATCGAGAGCCATCTCAAGGCGGGTAATCAACCGATTCCCAAGGATCTCTCGCAGTTGGTCTATGGCCAGAGTATTACCGATCCCTGCGTGGACTTTGGGACAACAGTAACGATGCTCGAACAATTGGCTAGTGCTGTCGGGTCACAACTGGTCGCCAGATAAGTGGCTCGCCGATCGCAGCAGGGGAAGCTAGTCCTTTGCCTTTTGGGAAGGGAGATTTAATGAAAAGAACTCTTCCTCATCTTTGAGGATTTGAAAGACCTTATCCATGCTCGTGAGTTCAAAGAGCATCATCATCTGCTTGGGAATATTGCATAGGTAAAGCTGTCCTCCACCTGCACGGACTGTTTTGAGGGCAACAACAAGAGCACCCAAGCCAGAACTGTCAATGAAGGTGACATCACCACAATCCAGCAATAGGGCTTGAGTCCCCCCTTGAACCAGCTCACTAATGGTTTGACGAAATTCCTGAGCTTGGGGGCCACCAAAGACCCCAGACAGCTTAATCACTTCGACAGGGTTGGCCATAACGGGATGATGGAAAGGAGTTCCCCGCTAGTATACAGCCTTTTTTCATAGAGATTCGTAACGGGACAAACCCATCACTGCCCTTGGCTGAGTTCCAGAGATGCGGTGCTCTGTGAAATTTTGTGGAGCGAGCGTAACAAGCCGTAGTAGTCATAGTAGGCTTAACTCTAGCCGTTGAGAAATTTTTAGGACGATAACTCATGGTGCAACGTGGTTCTAAAGTCAAGATTCTCCGCCCTGAATCCTACTGGTACAACGAAGTGGGCACCGTCGCCTCTGTGGATCAAACCCCCGGCGTCAAGTATCCTGTGATTGTGCGCTTCGACAAAGTCAATTACACCGGCTACAGCGGCAGTGCCAGCGGTGTGAACACCAATAACTTTGCGCTGCACGAAGTGCAAGAAGTGGCTCCGCCCAAAAAAGGTAAATAGTTTCTGAGGCTGTGCCGGAATTACCCGAAGTTGAAACGGTACGTCGTGGGCTAGAGGTGGTCACCCTTGGGCAACCCATTGTTGGGGTCGAGGTGCTTCTAGCCCGTTCTATTGCGCTTCCTGAAGAGCCGCAGGCGTTTATTGATCACCTGCGCGATCGCTCCATCCAACAGTGGCACCGGCGGGGCAAGTACCTTTTGGCCGCCCTCAATGACGGCAGTCGCCTCGTGATCCATCTGCGCATGAGTGGCCAGTTGTTGTGGCTGACAACTCCCCAGCCCCCCTGTCCCCATACCCGTGTGCGCTGGTTTTTCGCAACGGGGGCGGAACTTCGCTTTGTGGATCAACGGACGTTTGGTCGCTGTTGGTGGATTCCTGCACACTGCCGCCCAGAAAAGGCGATTCCCGCCCTGGACAGATTGGCACCGGAACCCCTGAGTGAGGCCTTTACAGTTTGGTTCTTGGCGGAGCGGTTGGTGCATTATCGTCGCGCGGTGAAAACGGCGCTCTTGGATCAAACCGTTGTTGCCGGCATGGGGAATATCTATGCCGATGAAAGTCTTTTCTTGAGTGGTCTGCACCCCGCTCTACCCACCTACACCCTAGCGATTGAGCAGATCGCTCACCTCCATCAGGTCATTCGCCAAGTGCTGAGGGAAGCGATTGCAGCGGGTGGTACCACAATTCGTAGCTTTGTCACTCCGGCGGGGGTGAATGGTCGCTATGGGGGCCAAGCATGGGTCTATGGTCGTAAGGGGGAACCCTGCCGCGTCTGTGGCACAACGATTGAACGGCTACGCTTGGCAGGACGCTCCAGTCACTATTGCCCTCGCTGTCAGCCACTCTCTTCGGCAATGGGCAAATAAAGGGTGAGAATTTCTCCCGCTTGGCGATCGCGCCGTTGAATCACCTTGGCACCAACTGCTTCGATTAAGAGTTTTGCCGCCTGAAAGTTGAGACTGAGTTGCCCGGTCGCGGGATGCCACAGGAGCAGGTGCCCCAAGGCGGCCAGATCGCTGCGGTGTTTGTACTGGGGCGATCGCAATTCTAGCTTCACGTGCTGCCCTGCCCGCTGCACCACCAATTGCAGTTCACTCTCTGGGGCAAGGGTCTGGCTATAGTATTCCACTAACCCGGTCAAGACCTGATCTAAAGACGTTGGATCACTGAGAACAAGGGGTAAATTGGGCGGATACTCGAGAACCAATTTGACTTGACGACGGGCCGCCTGTTTTTGCCAGCGAGCCAAGTTGGTCGTGAAGAGTTCCGTCAAGTGGGTCTGCCCAAAGGCAAGGGGGGGTTTGGGGCTAGGACTGGTGAAGATTTCGGCGGCATCACTCAGGAGATTAAAGCGGGTGATTTGATCCTGAATCTCTTGACCAATCTTTTGCAGATACTGGTACGTGCGCTGGGGTAAATTCTCTTGCTGTTGTAGCAATTGGATAAAGGTATTGATGGTGGTAAGGGGAGTGCGCACCTCGTGGGAGAGGGCTTGAAGCAGGCTAATGTCCGCAGCCATGGGGGTAGAAGTTACAGTCAGGGGCGGGGTCGCCGGTTGACTATAGTCCAGCAGCCATTGACCAAACTGACTCACCAAACGATAGCTGGGGGGCACCATCTCGACGCTGGCCAGCCACTGATCAATGGGGTGGAGATCGGCCAAGGGAAGTTGCTGCCGCAATTGCTGCCAAAAGGCGTGAATTTCTTCAGGAGCAAAGGAAAAGTGCAGTCCGCGCTCCCCTTGATAGATCAGCAAAAGATTGACCTCTGGACTCAGCAGTAGGCAAAAGGGACTCATCCCCTCTTGAACTGCGGGCAGAAGGGTCATTGCCGGCAAAGCAGGATTGGCGTCTGTGGGGGGCAGGTAGGGCAGCGATCGCCCTTGGGGCATGAGAACATAAGTTTTTAGGGGACAATCTTGAAGAATCAGGCTGGGGAAGCAGACTAAAAAGCCCTCAATGGGATGCATCACTGCCAATAATCTTTCTAAGGCAGCAACCCCCGCTTGCCACTGCCAAAAGCGATCGCCGGCACGGGTATCATACCGATCAATGGTGGAATGCGAGCGTCCCATAGCAGCCGATGCAACGTCCCCAACTGCCTTGACCATAGCCCCAACGTTTCCGATTCGCCTAGGGGTAAAACCGAACTTAGGCGGGGATGATGCCGTACAGATCGTAAATATCAGCAGCGGTGATTTCTACGGGGACAATCGTGCCCAAGGTGGCGGCTCCCTTGACATAAACCACGCCATCGACATCCGGGGCAAAGCGGGGCGATCGCCCAATCAGTTCCCCAGTTTGCGGGTTTTCCTGCTCAATGAGCACAGGCACAGTTTTGCCCACTTCAGCGGCATTTTTGCGCTGGGCAATGGGTTGTTGCAGTTGCATCAGGCGATCGCGCCGCGCCATTTTGATGTCCTCTGGAATCTGATCGGGCAGATCATAGGCGGCAGTGCCTTCCTCAGCGGAGTAGGTAAACACCCCCACATGGTCAAATTCATGGCGCAGCACAAACTGGCAAAGATGCTCAAACTGGCTCTCGGTTTCCCCCGGAAAACCGACAATAAAGGTCGTGCGCATCACTGCTTCGGGTAGATCCTGCCGCAGTCGCTCAATCAGGCGATCGTTCACCCCCGCTTGCCAAGGCCGATTCATCGCCCGCAGAACCTCAGGATGGGAATGTTGCAACGGCAAATCAAGATAGGGCAAGATGTTGGGGGTTTCCCGCATCGCTGCAATCACCTCAGGCGTCAGCCCCGTGGGATAGGCGTAGTGCAAGCGAATCCAAGGCACATCCACGTCGCCAAGGGCGCGAATCAGGGCTGCCAGTTGGGGTTGGCCATAACGATCTAGGCCGTAGTTGGTCGTAATTTGGGAAACAATGATGATTTCTTGGACGCCCTCAGCGGCTAACTGCTGGGCTTCGCTGACAATGGATTCAATGGAGCGCGATCGCTGGTTGCCCCGCAGATGGGGAATGATACAAAAGGCACAGCGATAGTCACAGCCCTCAGCAATCCGCAGATAGGCCACCGGTTCTGGTGTGGTGCGGTAGCGAGGAACAGTTTCATCGGCAATGTAGGTGGGCACGGCACTAATTTGCTGCACCCGCTCACCCGTTTCTACCCGCTCAATCACCTCAACAATGTGCTGGTAATCACCACTGCCAACGACGGCCACCGCCTCAGGAAGCGCCGCCAAGAGTTCCCCTTGAAAGTGCTGCGCCAAACAGCCTGTGATCACAATTTTCTTATTGGCTTCTGCCAGTTCCACCAGTGTGCGCACCGACTCTTCACGGGCGGCTTGAATAAAGCTACAGGTATTGACAATGACGTAGTCAGCTTCGGTTTCATCGGTACCCACCCCATAGCCCGCTGCCGCAAGGAGACCAATCATGTGCTCCGTATCTACGCGGTTCTTATCACAGCCAAGGTGGGCAAAGGCAATCTTCGGTTTGGTTGGGTTTGGCATCTAAACGGGTCAGCAGCATCTAACAGTAGGGGGTAATATCTTCACCACACTCGTCAGCCAAATAGGTGAGCGAGCGGAAGCGCAACCCCACTAATTGATCATAAAGGGGATTGAGTTTGCAGAGGGGGGGAATATGGACAATCTTGCGGCCAAAGAGGGTAATGTCGCGCTCAAAGGGGCATTGGGGGGGAATCAGGCGGCAGAGGAAGCGAGCCACCTTGGCATCTTTGACCTCTAAACCATCGAGCCAATGGCGCACGGGATCCAAGAGGCGCAGGGTTTGTTCATTGCTGTCGTGCTGACCATCAAGGGTATGTTTCAGGGACTCCAGGGCATCAATTTCCACTCCCAAGGCGTTGCAGAAGCGTTGCAGTTCAGCATCCTCCGATTGGGAGTAAATGCCATTGGCAAGCGCCACCATCACGGCTGTGCGCAGGAAATTCTCGGCAAGGGCGCGATCGCCACCAAAGGTAGCCACCAGTTCTTCATTGGTGACTGGGGCAAAATGTTCAAGATCAATTTCTGGGGCAATTTCCTCGCGAATCAGGCTGGCAATCAGTTGCTTCTCTTCGGGATCAAAATGACCATCGGCGCCGGCAATGCTCAAGAGACCCTTAATCCAAATGGCCGTTTGTTCCGGTGTCAGTTCAAGGGTAGATGCTGCGGTGGTTGCCATAGAGATTGCCCCAAGATTGCTGCTCACTACGACTGTACTCTAGGTCTGGGTCTTTCGTGCCATCCTGAAGGACCGATAAAATCCTTGCTACAATTAACGAAGTTTTGTTAAGCAGTGTGTCACGTCCTTGACTGTTTCGCTGTTGCCCTCCACCTGCTCAACCCCTTGGTATGCCCTTGATCCCATTTGGCAGGGGGATGCGGCGGCGATCGCCCAAGGATTGCCCCATGATCTTTTAGCGCCGGCGTGGCAAATCCTGATTCTCGGAGATGGCTCCCCCACCCGCCACTTGCAACTGCTGACGGGCGAAACCACGGAAGTGGATGTGATTGATATGTCCGCCATCGGTCATGCCAGCGATCGCGCCCCGGCCCAACTGCAACTGATTCCCGGCCCTCGGCTGCGGCGTCAAGTGTGGTTACGCACCGCTTCAGGTCAACGTTTGGCCTATGCCACCTCCTGGTGGGAAGCCGCCCATGTGGATGAGTATTTGCAAAATCGTGCCATGCCGATTTGGACAAACCTCGCCCAGCGCAAGGTGGAGCTTTATCGCGATATTCAGGCGGTGTATCTCGGGCACTCTGAAACCTTGGCGGCAGCCTTTGGCGAAGCGGGGCCTTTTTGGGGACGCCATTACCTCTTTTGGCACGATCGCCGTCCGATTACGCTGATTTATGAAGTCTTTTCCCCCTATCTTTGCCGGTACCTTGGTCCGATGGGAAGTACGGCCTATTTGGCAAAATGAAGCTCACACTTTGTGAACTGCGTAAGAATCCCCCGAATCTATTCGGCGGGAGTGTCAAAAGCAACGATAAACCTTCACCGTTTGAGTGAACCACTCGCGCTGTTCAGCCGTTGGATTGCTGCGCCTTAAACCCCACCTGCGACGCGAGGATGGGGGAGTGCAGGCTAAACTTGTTCAATCCATTGACCACAAACCCGCAGGTGGTAGCCCCCTGGCAGTGTTGAAGTTTGGCTGCCATTGCCTGCCGCGATCAGGAGACGCACCGCTTCAATGACGCTAAAATCTACACCCCGTTTCAGGTGCTGATGGAGAAATCGCTGGATCAAGCGACGTTGCAGCGCAAGGGGCAATTCCCGTAGGCGCAGCCGATCCAAGGCAGGGGGATGCTCGCGGATCACGGTGGGGGCAAGCCGATCCACCTCAGCCTCGAAATAGGCGCGATCGCTGGCCAGCAGTTCAGCCGTTTGGGCAAGCACCTCTTCCAGATTCGGATTAAAGTGCTGTTGGAGATAGGGAATTAACTCCAAACGCAGCCGATTGCGGCGATAGTTGAGATGGTGGTTCGTTTCATCCTGCCAGACGGCTAATCCGTAGGTTTGGCAAAAAGCAGCCGTTTCCGCTCGCGTCATCCCTAGGAGCGGGCGTACCAACTGAATCGCACCCAAAGCACGGCTGGGTAAGAGGGTGGCTAGACCATCGGGGCTGGTGCCGCGCAATAGATGCAGTAGGAGACTTTCGGCGCGATCGCTCTGGGTGTGGGCTGTCACCACATGGGTGCAATCCAACGCCTTGGCTACGGTCTCAAAGACTTGGTAGCGCCATGAACGGGCTGCGGCTTCAGTTTTCGGCATCGGCGGCGCCCTCACCACTTCACAGGGCAGGTGCCATTGCTGCGCTAGCGCTTGGACAAAATGTGCATTGGCCGCGCTATCTGCACGCCAGCAGTGATCACAGTGGACAGCCACCAAAAACCACTGCCAGTGGGGCTGTAGATCCAGTAGCAGGCGCGTTAAACAGACGGAGTCTTGCCCGCCCGATAGAGCAATGAGGATGCGTGACCCCACAGGGAGCCATTGCTGAGTTTTTAAGGTGGTATGCAGGCGGGCGTGGTAGATGCCCCACACTTGCAATAACCCGCTAGAAGAACCAACCGTAGGAGTGTAGGCCTTTCCCCAGGAGGTTCACCCCTAAATAACAGACCCAGACCACCCCAAAACCAACGGTAGCGAGAATCGCGGGCTTGCGTCCCTGCCAATCGCGGGTAATGCGGGCATGGAGATAAGCGGCATACACCAGCCAGACAATCAGTGCCCAAGTTTCTTTGGGATCCCAACTCCAAGGCGCTCCCCAAGCCTCATTTGCCCAGACCGCACCAGAGATAATCCCAATGGTCAGCAGCGGAAAGCCCAGACCAATCATGCGGTAGCTCAAGTTATCGAGGGTCTCAGCCAAGGTGAGGCGTTGCAAACTCAATTGTAGGGTGGGTTGGGTGAGTACCGTGGTACCGCCGCCCCCAGTCGAGGATTCTAAGGAAGGTTCGGGCGTGCGACTGCGGAAGCTGCCTGTGCCCACGGAGCTGCCCTTGAGGCTGACGGGTTTGCCCCATGTGACCACAAGAAAGGCGATCGCCAGTAGTGACCCCACCATCAAGGTGGCATAGCTGAGCATCATCACACTGACGTGCATCATTAACCAGTTGGACTTCAAAGCAGGCACTAGAGGTGCTGACTGTTGCATTTCCGAAGGGAGTGAGAGGGCCGCAAAAGCCGTAATTCCCATGGCAACGGGTGCGGTAACAACCCCCACAAGGCGCTGGCCACTGATGGACTCGGCGACAAAGTGCATGGCTGTCAAACCCCAGCACAGGAAAAAGAGGGATTCGTAGAGATTGCTGATGGGAAAGTAGCCCCCCTCAATCCAACGCGCCGCCAGCAGGCCCGTAATACAGAGATTGGCGATCGCCATCCCCGTGCGACCCGCCGCCGTGAGAACAGGCCATTGGGGAAACGCTGCCCCACACCAGTAGAGCAACATGGTGATCAAAAGCACCGCAAAGGCCGTATTATCGAGCCAACCTTCTAGGGTTAGTAAATCCATAGGTTTTTTTTTCGCCAGCCTGCTACTCTTTTGTATTGTACTGTCCGAACCGCGCTTTTCTGGGATAGTTGCGCGTGTTCCATGCCTATGCAAAGGCTGTACCACAATTTCAGCCTGAATCCCTATAATCAGGGGTGAAGAATCATCGTGTTCAATTGTGCTGCTGCTGGAGCGAGAACCCCATGAACGAGCTACGGGCTGCGCTGGAATTGGCAACGGAGGAGGAGTTGCAAGACCTAACAGAAATTCTGTTTCGTCGTCGGCTCAACCCCTTGGACTATCTAACAACGCCGGATCCCATTGCCGTCCAAGCGCAGGATCGCCAAGCATGGCTCGATGACATTGAGGAGCGGTTTCGCTTTTTGGCGGCAGATGGTCTGACGGTACTCAAGGGTAAAGCGCAGCAAATCAGCTATCGGCAAACATTGATGCGGGTCTGTCGCTATCTGAAAATCAAGTTTTCCCCCAGTTGGACAGTGCCACAACTAGAAATGGAAATCTTCTTAAATGTGTTGCAGCGGATGTGGAAAAAGCTGGGGGATGAGGATCGCAAGGTCTTGGCTGCCCAAATCCAAGATAGCTTGCCCGAACTGCGCAACGGCCACCCCATTTCTATGGAAACTGTACGCCTGATCCTAGAGGGCGGCGCAGCGATCGCCATTAGTTCCGTTGTCCGCTCAATGGTGGTGCAGCAGGTGGCACGGCAGTTTGCGATTCATTTCGCGGGCTATAAGCTCTCAATTACCCCCTTGGTGTCCCGAGGAGCAGCGATGGGAGCCGCTCGGTTTGCGGTGGGGCGTAGTGTCTTGGCCTTTGCCAGTACCGCCCTATGGGTCTGGTTTATTGCTGACTTGGGTTGGCGCGCCATTTCCACCAACTATGCGCGCATTATTCCCACCATTTTTGCGATCGCCCAAATTCGTCTTTTGCGGGGTGAGCACACCTCTGAGTGGGCAATGGCCTAGAGCGTCATGACTCGCTCTTGATCCAGTGTCAGCAGTTGCCGCAGTTGGTCGAGGTTGAGTTCGGTTAGCCAGTGTTCGCCGCTGCCAACAATCATTTCCGCGAGGGCTTTTTTCTGTTCGATTTGCTCGTGGATCTTCTCTTCGAGGGTGCCGGTGCAGACAAATTTATGGATTTGGACATTGCGGGCTTGGCCAATGCGGAAGGCGCGATCGCTGGCCTGATTTTCAACGGCAGGGTTCCACCAGCGATCGTAGTGAAAGACATGATTGGCACGGGTGAGATTGAGGCCCACGCCCCCCGCTTTTAGGGAAAGAATAAAGACCGTGGGTGCCTCAGGATCGTGCTGAAAGCGTTCCACCATCAATTCCCGCTGGGCTTTGGGAGTGCGTCCTGACAGGAAAAAGATCTCCTGCTGTAGCGCCTTTTCGAGATAGGTTTTCAGGTGGGTGCCAAATTCGGCAAATTGGGTAAAGACAAGGGCGCGATCGCCCACTTCCTGAAGCTCTTGCAGCATTTCGATGAGGCGTTGCAATTTACCCGAGCGATCGGGGGCATAGTCTTCCTGCTTGAGATACTGGGCGGGATGGTTACAGATTTGCTTCAGCTTGGTCAGCGTAGCCAAGATATTGCCCCGCCGCTGGATACCTTCACTATTTTCAATGGCCGCAAGGGAGTCTTCCACCACCGCAGTGTAAAGCTGCATCTGCTCTAGGGTGAGACCGCAATAGACCAGCATCTCCTGTTTTTCGGGCAGGTCTTGGATAATGCTGCGGTCAGTTTTCAGGCGGCGCAGAATGAAGGGCTGAACATAGGTACGCAGGGCGTTGAGGGAGGTGGTGTCGCCATAGCGTTCAATGGGACGGACATAGCGGTGCTGAAAGTAGGTGCGATGGCCCAAGTACCCCGGATGCAGAAAGTCCATAATCGACCAGAGTTCAAGGAGCCGATTTTCTAGGGGGGTTCCCGTCAGGGCAATGCGAAACTGGGCGGGGAGTTCCCGTGCGGCTTGGGACTGCTGGGTGTTGGCATTTTTGATGTTTTGGGCTTCATCGAGGACCAGATGCTGCCATGACACTTGTTGCAAGGTGGTGCGATCGCGCTGCAAGAGGGCATAACTGGTGAGAATCAGATCGTGGGTTTCAACTTTTTTCAGAAATGCCTTGCCCTTGGGGCGATCGCTCCCATGGTGGACATAGGGACGCAATGTCGGTGCAAATTTTTGGCACTCCCGTAGCCAGTTGCCCAGTACCGAGGTAGGACAGATCAATAGGGTCGGTCGGTAGGCACGTCCTGCTTCCTTGAGGTGGAGCAAAAAGGCCAACAGTTGAATTGTTTTCCCTAAGCCCATATCATCGGCCAAGCAAGCCCCCAACCGCCAGCGTTCCAAGAAACTTAGCCACGCTACCCCCCGTGCTTGGTAGGGACGCAGTTCACCACAAAATTCCTGCGGTGTCGGCACTGGATCAAGGGTTTGTTTGCCTGTGAGGCCATCGAGTAGTGCCTGAAGGGCATCATTGGCGTCTAAACCCAGAATCGGTAACTTGGCTACCGTCACCGTATCCCCGGTGGCAATGCGCAGCGTATCCGCAAGGGAAAGTTGGGTCTTTTGGGGAGACTGGAGAAACTCTTGAGCGGCCTTGACCTCTTGGGGACGCAGCAGCACCCACTCACCATTGAGATAAACAAGGGGAGACTCTTGGCGGCGCAGTTGCTCAAAATCCGCTTCCGAGAGGGGATGCTGCCCCAACTGTAATTGCCACTGAAACTGCATCAAGCTCTCAATACTCAAGCCGCTGGTGGCCGTGGGCGGCAATGTGGCAATCATCCTCAGACCCAAACGATGCTGGGTGCTGTTGCGGCGCAAACTGGGTGGCAAAATAATCGCAACCCCCTGCTGCTCAAGGGGCGGAATGGCACTTTGCAAGAAGGCATAAACTTCCGTGGTTTGCAGCGTCAGACCCACAGGGGAGGGTTCTTGGAGACTGCGATCGAGGGGACGATAAATCCGTGAAGCCAAGCCGAGTCCCCGCAGCAGGGTTTCTTGGGGCTGCCAGAGCACTTGCCCGTGATAGAGGAGGGACTCTTGCGTACATTGCCAAATCTCTGCCGCCGCCAGCATCGTTTCCGTTTCGCCCTCAGTTTGTAAGCCAAAGGCCAAGCGCCAGTCACCCTCAGCCGTATCTGGGGGCACCAATTGCAGTGCCAGTCGCCATTGGGGGCGCAGATCCAACTGCTCGCGGTAGGGTTCTTGCCAACGCTGGAGCCGTTCCACAAAAGAAGGCGGCAGTTCCGTTGCTTGCCCTGTTTTTAGGAAAGTCAGCCAGTGACTATGCTCCTTGGCCAAGCCCACTTTGGGTAAGTCTAGGGCGGCAAGGGCAGTGTGGAGATAACCCTGCAAGGTGTGGTGCAGAAAATCCGCCAATAGATCGGTGGCATGGGGCGGAAACCGCAGAGCCGTGGCATCCCCTTGATAACAGCGACACAGATGGGGCATCCGTTGGCTAAATTGGCGAAAGCGATCGCGATCGCCGCCGTGGGTGAGCAGAATCCGCCAGCCCTCTGGTGTCGGCAAGTATTGACCACGCACAATTAAATCCAGCAACCAGCGACTCACGTGGAACCAATAGCGCAGATCATCGCCAATGCCGCCACTGTCTTGGCCGTGAAGACTCAGTTGATGCAGTTGCTCTAAAACTTCTGAGGCAGGAATTGACCCGCCCGGCACCTGCCAGAGAAATAGCGGTTCCCCCTTGACTTCTGCTAGGGGGGGTGGCACCAGTTCATTGCCCTGCACTTGCGCGGGTAAAGCCGCATAGGTAAAACTGGGACTCGCCTTAACAAGGGACAGCTTCAGAGGAGCCGCATAGGGATAAGCAGGCACCATCGTTGACGCCCAAGGCGTGGTTGCCTGAGCCAGCGATCGCCATTCTTCTGCCCAAAGAAAAAATTGTGGCGTTGGCGTTGCCAGCCACGTCCCATGTAAAACAGCCATGGAGCTATTGTAGTTCGGAACTCAAGAGAGATTCGAGATCTTGAGGGGGCATAGGACGAGCAAAGAGATACCCTTGGCCATAGTCACAGCCGAGTTGCTGTAGGGTTTGCAGTTGCTCATGGGTTTCAATGCCCTCAGCAATGGCACGATAGCCCAACTGGTGGGTCAGGAGCAAGATCATCTGCGTAATTTGAAAATTGCGTGCATTTTGCTCCAGTTGACTGACAAAGGAGCGATCCACCTTCAGGTGTTGGATGGGCAGGCTGTGAAGATAACTGAGGCAGGAGTAACCGGTGCCAAAGTCGTCAATACTAATGTCAATCTTGCGATCGCCCAAGGCTTGCAAGAGATTCATCATCTCATTTCCCAATTCCAGCCCCATGCTTTCGGTGAGTTCGAGCACCAGTTGCCCCTTGGCGAGGGGATACTTTTGGCGCACCCGATCCACATGATTGAGGAAACTGGGATGCTTCAGGGTTTTGGCAGAGACATTGACACTGAGAACGAGATCTGACGCCGCTGCATACTGCTGTTGCCAGTGCCAGAATTGCTCGCAGGCATGCTCTAGTACCCACTGATCCAGAGCAACAATTAACCCCGTATCCTCAGCAATGGGAATAAACTGCGCCGGTGATATGAGACCCCGTTCGGGATGCTGCCAGCGCACCAAAGCCTCCATGCCCGCCAGCTGTTGATTTTGCAGATTGAAAAAGGGCTGATACAGCAGCCGTAGTTGATGGTGCTCTAGGGCATCGCGCAGATCATGCTCAAGGTGGAGGCGATCCAGAACCTGTTCATACATCTGCTGATTGAAGACAACATAACCTCCCTTTTGCTGGGCTTTGGCTTGATACATGGCAATATCGGCATCCCGTAGGACTTCTAGCCCCTGCTGATACTCGTTTTGGGCAAAAACGACGCCAATGCTGCCACTCATCACAATTTGCCGCGCATCCACTATCAGGGGTCGCTGGAGACAATTCAGCATTTGCTCACATAGGGCGATCGCCCCCTGAATCTCGGAAATTTCCGTTGCCAGAATCACGAACTCATCACCGCCAAAGCGAGCCAGTGTATAGCGATTGTCAATGCAACGGCGCAGCCGATTGGCAAAGGCGACAAGAACGCGATCGCCCACTGCATGTCCCAAGCTATCGTTAATAATCTTGAAGCGATCCAAATCTAAAAATAGCACCGCATAGTGAAACTTAGGATTCATCCGAGCTTGGGTAATCGCCGTTTCCAACTGCTCCATGAAGTAGAGGCGGTTGGGCAACCCTGTCAATGAATCGTGGTAGGCTTCGTGGTGAAGCTGCATCTGCACCTGTACCCGACTGGTGACATCGCGGGAGGTGGTCTGCAATTTCTGCAACTGCCCCTCACTGTCGTAGCGAGGTTTCACCAACGTTTCTAGCCAGAGGACATCCCCCTTAACGGTGCAAACCCGATAGGTGATGGGCCAAAACTTCTGCTGCCGAATCATCTGTTGCAGTTCCTGCTTCACCCGCGATCGCTCTTGGGGATGACAGATTTCTGTAAAATGCTGGCCAATCAGTGTCTCGGCACGGCAGCCCAACAAGGTCTCACAGGAGGGGCTGACATACAAACAAATACCCTCGCGATCGTGGAGACCAATAATATCGTTGATATTTTCCGCCAGCAGTCGGTAGCGCTCTTCACTCTGCCGCAGGGCGATCTCTGCTAGCTTGCGCTCTGTAATGTCAATGTGGGTACCCACCACTTTGCAGGGCTGACCGTGCTCATCCCGAATCAATACCGCATTACTGTGAAACCAGCGGTAGCTGCCATCGCGATGACGCAAGCGAAAGTCAATGGCGTACTCTGTCTCCCCTTGCAAAAACTGCTGGAAGGCCGCAATGGCGCGATCGCGATCCTCCGGGTGCAGTCGTGCTTCCCAATCCTTGGGGCTAGCCTCTTCAGCGGTGGGGGGATAGCCCAACTGGTCTTTGTACGTCGGGGAGGCATAGGAGGTACCGGTGCGCAGATCACAAAAATAGAAACCGATGTTGGAAGCCCGCACCGCCAAGTCTAACTGCGCCTGTTGTTCCTTGAGGCGCGCCTCCGCCAGATACCGCTCAGTAACATCGAGGATGAGGGTGTACCACATGACAGCGCCATTGGCCAGTTGTTCGGGCTGACCCGCACCCTCGAGCCAGCGGATGTCACCATTGGGATAGCAAATACGCCATTGCCAAAACCACGGTTGTAACGTTCGGGCTGAAACCAGCACCGACTCCCACATGGCCTGCCGATCTTCAGGATGCACCATATTCCAGAGGACGGAACTATCTTCAGCGGCAACCTCAGCAGGCACCCCCCAAAGCTGCTCGCACATGGGATTGAGGTAAAACACCTGATTGCGGCCATCGGGATGTTGGATGTAGCGGAAAATGGCACCGGGGACATTGGTTGCGGTGAGGCGAAAGCATTCTTCACTTTCCCGCAGAGCAACTTCAATACGACGGCGTTCAGCCAGTTCCTGCTGTGCCCGCTGATAGAGTGTGGCCTGGTAGATGGCCACCTCCAGTTGCGTGGAGATAGCTCGAGCAAGGGAAATTTCTGCTGCGGACCATTCATGGCACTGTTGAGAGGCAAAGAGAGTTAAGCTGCCCCAGATGCGATCTTCCACCAGCAGAGGAATCAGCAACCAAGCTCCCGGAAACGCAGCGGTAATTTGTTGATTGACGGGATCAGTAATTTGGCTAGAGTCAGCAATGGCGACAACTTCACCGGCCTTCAGGCGCTCCGCAAAGGGGTTATCGCGATCGGGAATGGCAACATTAGTCAGGGAGGGAAAGTTGGGATCATGGTGATACTCTGCTACATGCCGCCACACCGCCTCCTCGGGTAAATACTTGACGACAAAGGCATCAAACCCCAGCCCCAGTTGCGCCACTTCTCGCACCGCCGTCTCAAAGATCGTGTCGAGATCAAGGGAGTTGCGAATCGCCTGAATGACGCGATTGAGAGCTTGCTCCCGCAGTAACTGTTCTTTGAGGGCAGTAATATCGCGGCCAACGGATTGGATTTCCTGTAGGTTACCTTGATCATCAAAAATTCCCACATTAATCCATTGTGTCCAACGAAACCCTTGCTGGGGATGATACAGGCGATTTTCATTGGCAAAGGAGGGAGCACGGGGACTCAGTTGAGCAACTTTCTCCAGCAATGGGGGTAAATCTTTAGGAAGAACAAATTCTGACCAAGGGTGACCAATGACTTCTGGAGCAGAACGGTTAAAGAGGCAACAAAAGGCCTCATTGGCAAATGTGATGGTGGTGTCAGCACGGGAGCGCAAAACGAAATCCGTCTGACTTTGCACCATGTCATAGTAACGAGTCGCTTGCTCTTGCCAATGATTTTTGATTATCTGCTGCTCGATTTCATAGCGTTTGCGATCGCTAATATCCTGAAATGTGGCAATACTGAATTGGATGTTGCCGTCAGTGTCAAAAATTGGGCTGGCATAGCTTTCGATAGTGATACGGCGATCGCCATACTGGACATCTATCTCAGTGGAACAAATAGCCATCCCTTTGAGGGCTTGTATGCCAGGCAACTCCTCCTTGGGGTAGGGGCGATCGCTATAGCAATGAAAAATCTGTAGATCTGCACAAATTTGCAATGCGGTTTGCGTGGGATCACTCACTCCTAAGATAGCTCTGCCATAGGGATTGATATAAACAATTTGCCCCGTTGGATCATACAGAGCAACGCCAATGGGCAGTGCTGAAAAAACTTCCGCTAGATAATGCTCAACATCACTGCCAAGCCGGGTTCGCAGCAGTTGCAATAGGGTCTCTGCACAGAGCACCAAGCTAGAAGAATAGAGGGCGGAGGAAGGCAGTGAGGGACTATCCATAAAAATAATATAAAGATGAGTACCCCGAGTATGATTAAAACTTCTCTCGAGCAGAATTTAGGGGAACTTAGAGAGGAGAATTCTTTTTGAAAGTAGCACAACTAGATTGATTTGTTGCAACTTACGGCCTTTGTCACATATGTAAAATACACTCAAAATGCCGAAAAGACGGTATCCCATAAAAAAGGGGGAGTATTCTCTAGTTTAGATGCTGATCCTCATAGGGCTTTTGTTGCGCAGTTAACCATCGAGCATATAAATCTGGGCGCCGTTCACGAGTGCGTTCGATCTGTTGTGCCCGCCGCCACGCCGCAATTTCCCCATGGTGACCAGAGAGCAAGACGGGTGGTACGGTCCACCCCCGAAATTCTGCGGGTCGAGTGTAGTGGGGATAATCCAGCAAGCCATCTTCAAAGCTATCTTGGTGGAGTGAGGCAGCTTTGCCTACGGTGCCCGGCAGGAGTCGCAGCACACCATTGAGAATCACAAGGGCAGGAATTTCACCACAGGTCAGGACAAAATCGCCAATGGAGATTTCTTGGGTCACTAAATGCTCGACGACCCGCTCATCCACTCCCTCATAGTGACCACAGAGAATCACCAGTTGATCTCGCTCCTGTGACCAATGCCAGAGGTGCTGTTGGGTCAGGGGTTGCCCTTGGGGGGTGACATAGATCACTTCACGGCGGGGCAAAGAGGGCAGCGATTCCACGGCAGCAAAGAGGGGTTCAGGCTTCATCACCATACCCACACCGCCCCCGTAGGGTTCATCATCCACCCGCTGGTGCTTATCGGTACTAAAGTCACGCGGATTCGTCAGGACGACCTCAGCAATCCCCCGTGCCAAAGCTTTGGCCATTAAGCCACTGCTGAGGGGGGAGGCAAAGAACTCTGGAAAGAGGGTAATAATATCGAAACGCATTACTGACGGTGGCAAGAGAGGGAACCATAGTAGGCAAGGGCACGCAATTGGCTGAGGGCACAAAGTTGCTCTTGTTTCCACACCTGCTGGGTTTCTGGTGCTGGGGGAGGTGACTGAACACCCAAGAGTTGATTGATCAAAGGGGAGCGATCGCGCCGAAAACGCACGATGGCATATTCTCCCTCCTTGAGATTAGCGGCACTGGCAAGGGCACTGAGGGTTTCTGGACGGCTGCGGGTACCATCAATGAGGCGATAGCTCTGCGCCTGCTCGTTACTAAAAATCATCGCGCCCATTTCGTTGCGAATGACGTTAGGATCAATGCCCCGTGCCTGCGCCACATGATTAATAAACTTGCTGTACTCCTGCTCAAGGCCGGCTTGGAAGACCTCAATTTCTTGGGGGGTGAGGCGACGGAAGGGGTTGCCAATATCTTTGCTCCGACCGGCGCTCAGTGTCCGTTCTTCGATACTGTTGGCAGTAACGCCTCCCATCAATAGGCCATTATCGAGACTGGTGGGGCGATCGTAGTAGAAAACACTAGGGCCGAGAATGCCAATACTGCCAATCATGCTGCCGTGATCAGCGTAGATCCGATCCGCTGTCACCATTGCCCAAACGCCACCAGAGGCAGAAATGCCCTCAATAAAAGCATAGACTGGTTTTTGGGTGGCTGCGCGGTAGCTCCTAATGCCTTCGGCGATCGCCTGGGAGCCAAAAATCGTGCCGCCGGGAGTGCTGATATTGACAAAGACGGCCTTAATCGTTTCGTCCTTAGCGGCCTCTGCCAACTGCCGCTGCACTTCATAGCCGTAGGTGACGCCGACAAGGGGCGCAAAGAAGCTATCTTCTTCGCTTTGCGGGCTGCCGAGAATTGGCCCAGTAATGTCGATTCTGAGAATGCGATCGCGACTGCTCTCCTTGCCGCTGACGTGCTCGTAGGGACTGGTTTCACTGGCAGGTGCCAACAAGACCCCGAGGAGGGCAAAGAAGATCGTGGCACTGAAGCCCACCACCCCCAGTGTGAAAAAAAAGGTCAGCGTGCCAAAAAAGATCACACCGCAGCGGTGAAACACACTGGGCCAAAAGGGGGGAAGGGAGCGCGTCATAAGAGGAGGAAAGGGTTTAGTATAATCTGAAAAGTTTTCAGTCAAATGTTTTACTTATTTTAGCCGTCCCCTGCGGTTTTCTCCTGTGTTTGCCCCTCACAAGCCACCCTTGCCGTGTTGACCTGTCACGATCCCTTTCCGAGGTAGGTTCTCTCCACTAATGAAACCCTCGATGACCGCTGAGCAGTATCTCAATCACCCCACCTTTGGCTTGCTTTATGGGGTCTGCCCTATTGATGAGCATCGGCAACTCTTTACCACGTTGTATGCACAGCGGCTGTTCTTCATCGTTAGCCAACGGCCGGGGGGGATGGAGTTTGAGTCCATTAGTCGCACCGATGCGCGAATGCTCATTGAACAGCGGTTGCGATCGCTGCGCCGCCTTGGCAAAATCGCTGAATACCAAGCCCTCCAAGCCATTCATCGCCAAGCCTTCATGTAACCCGATCCAGATTTCGCTAGACTGAGGCTAGGTTTTGGGGAGCGAGGATGAGCTACGACTATGACCTATTTGTGATTGGTGCCGGCTCCGGTGGCTTGGCAGCCTCAAAGCGGGCAGCTTCCTACGGTGCTAGGGTGGCCATTGCCGAAGGGGATAAAGTCGGTGGTACCTGTGTCATTCGGGGTTGTGTCCCCAAAAAGCTCATGGTCTACGGCTCCAAGTTTAGCCACCTCTTTGAAGACGCTGTCGGCTATGGCTGGCGCCCCGTTGAAGCAAAGTTGAACTGGGAGCGACTGATTCAAGCAGTGAACCAAGAGGTGAATCGCCTCAGTGAATTGCACATTAGCTACCTTGCCAAAGCCGGAGTCGAACTGCTGCCCTTTTTTGCCCGCTTTGCTGACCCCCATACCCTAGAACTCGTGGATCGCCAAGGACAGGTTCAGCGGCGAGTGACAGCGGCGAAAATTTTGATTGCCGTCGGGGGCGAAGCGATTAAGCCCAATGTGCCGGGCATTGAACACAGCATTACCTCGCGGGAGATGTTTTTGTTGCCCAAGCAGCCAAAGCGCATGGCTATTCTTGGGGGCGGCTACATTAGTGTTGAGTTTGCCGGCATTATGCAGGGGCTAGGCACGGAGGTGATCCACTTTCTGCGGGGCGATCGCCCACTGCGGGGGTTTGATCAAGACATTCAAGATGGGGTCTATCAGGGGATGCTTCGCCACGGCATTGATGTCCGTCCCCAGTGCCACATTACGGGCTTGAAGCTCACCAAGAAGGGCAATATCCGCATTCGTTACGAACAGCAGGGACAAGCCTGTGAAACCAAAGTTGATACGGTGCTGTGTGCCGTGGGGCGTGCACCCAACTTGCAGGGGCTAGGTCTTGATCAGGCGGGGGTGCATCTTACTGCCAATAGTCAAGGAATTGTCGCCATTGCTGTGGATGAATACTACCGCACCAATCAAGAACATATTTTTGCTGTGGGGGACTGCACTAACCGCGTCAACCTCACCCCCGTAGCCATTGCCGAAGGACGCGCCTTTGCCGATACGCAATTTGGTAATCTACCACGCACCTTGAGCTATGAGAATATTCCCTCAGCGGTGTTTTCCCAGCCGGAGGCGGCTTCGGTGGGGCTGTCGGAGGCTCAGGCCAAGGCGAAATTAGGGGAAGAGAATGTGAAAATCTACCGTGCAGCCTTTCGCCCGATGTACCACAGCCTCACAGGTCGAGATGAAAAGGTGATCGTCAAATTGGTGGTGGAGAAAAATACGGAGTGGGTGCTGGGTGCCCACATGGTGGGGGATAATGCGGCTGAAATTATTCAAGGGATCGCGATCGCCCTCAAAATGGGTGCCACCAAGAAGGACTTTGATGCCACGATGGCCATTCATCCCTCAACGGCGGAGGAGTTTGTCACACTGCGTTAGTGGCGACTTGAACCGGACTGTGGAGCAGCTCTAGAGCCGCCAGATATTGGGGATCTGCTGCTGTACCCATAGCCATAAGACTCTCGGGAGCATCGAGAACCCGCCGATCTGGCTCAATGCCCACTTTGTTGATGTTGTGGTGATTGGGGGTTTCGTAGTGGGCAATGGTGACCGCAAGGCCAGAGCCATCACTGAGGTTAAAGAGGGACTGAATCGAGCCTTTACCAAAGGTGCGATCGCCCACCAGGCGAGCACGGCCATGATCTTGCAGGGCACCGGCCAAAATCTCACTGGCACTGGCTGTTCCGCCATTCACAAGGACGACGAGCGGATCATGAGTGAGGGCACCGCCGCTGGCATTGAGGCTATCAATGATCCCTTGGCGATCAACCGTATAGACAATGACCCCCGAATCCAGCCACAATTGGGCAATTTCCACCCCCGCCTGCAACAGTCCCCCCGGATTATTGCGCAGATCAAGGATGTACTCCTCTGCTCCCTGTTGCTCTAGCATTTGAATGGCTTTGCGCATTTCTGTGGCGGCCATCGCACTAAATTGACCAAGGCGAATATAGCCAACGGTGTGCCCCTGCACTTGGCGAACCTCAGCCATAACCGGATTAATCTCAATGTGTCCCCGTTTCAGGGTGATTTCTTGGGGGGCTTCACTGCCCCGTTGTAACAACAGATGCACAGCGGAACCAGCGGCTCCCCGCATTCGTTCGGCGGCTTCATCGAGGCTGAGCTGGTTGGTGGAGACACCATCAATGGCAAGAATGCGATCGCGGGGTTGAATACCCGCTGCGGCAGCAGGAGAGCCATCAATGGGAGCAATTACTTCGAGAACACCAGTTTCAGGGTCAGTGCTAATTTGCAAGCCGACACCCGTGAGTTCCCCAGCCGTGGTGGTTTGCAGGCTACGAAATTGGGCGGGGCGCAGCAGCCGTGTAAAGGGATCCTCTAAACTCGCCAACATGGTTTGAATGGCCTCGTAGGTCGCCTCGCGATTGGGTAGGGGACGTTTCAGTGCCTTTTCGCGCACCAGCCACCAGTTTTGGCCATTAAAGGAAGGATCCACATAGGCTTGGTTAACAATGCGCCATGCCTCATTAAAGAGTTTTTGTTCCTCCGTCAGGGCGATCGCGGAGTCAGTGGGGAAAATGCCCCAGACCCCCACCAAGACCACCAAACAACAAATGAGACGTTGCAGCCAACGAACCCCCATTCCTTCACCTGCTGATTGCTTCTTTTTCCTAAGCTAGCACTAGAAAAATGTTTCGCAAGATACTGTTATGCCTTGAGAACCACCTTGGGATGCAGGCGATCGCCCCCACTCACCCCAATCCCCACACAGGTAGCGGCAAAGGTGACGCCCACGAAACTCGCCGCCGGCGGTAGCCCCTCACCAATCACGGTGCGGCCATGGTACCAGTCGTTGAGTTGGACTTCATTGAGTTCAAGCCATGGCAGATGCGAGAGAACCTCTTGGGGCGGGCGCAGTGGTAAATACTCTGGCGAAATGCTTTCTAGGGCATGGCTTTCCTCAATGCTCAGGCCACCACTTTCAATCCGTTGCAGTGCCGCCAGCGTTCCCCCTACCCCCAGTGCTGCGCCCAAATCGCGGGCAAGGGCGCGAATATAGGTGCCACCGCCACAGGTAATGCGCAGTGTGAGTTCCGGCTGATGGCTCGGTTGCCAATGCAACACCTCGATACGGTACACAGTCACGATACGCGGCGGCACGCTCACGACTTCACCCGCCCGGGCACGGGCATAGAGCCGCTGGCCATCCACCTGAATCGCACTGTAGGCTGGGGGATATTGCTCAATCTCGCCAATGAATTGCGGGAGCTGTTCCTCAATGGCCTCGAGGGTGAGGTGACTGGCAGCTTGTTCTTGGCAAATCTCCCCCGTAATGTCATCCGTGGTCGTGGTGATGCCAAAGCGTACCGTGCCAATATAGGCCTTGCGATCGCTTAAATAGGGAAGGAGTCGCGTCGCTGAACCAAGGGCGATCGGCAGCACCCCTGTGGCCATCGGATCTAATGTGCCACCATGACCAATACGCTTGAGCCGCAGCCGCTTTCGCAGTTCGTTAATGCAGTCGTGAGAGGTGCAGCCAGCGGGTTTATTCAGATTCAAAAAACCAAACATCAAGGCGTTGCAGTCCCTTGGGGACTCAGAGGTAAACCACTCACAAAGCGTTGCAGGGCAGCGATCGCTCGGTTGTAGTCAATGGTAGAACTCAACAGGTTGCTCTGGGCTTGAATCAGAGCCGTTTCTGCATTGCTCACCTCCGCTTGGGTGCCAATCCCTGCTTGGAAGCGCAGACGGGCAAGGCGGAGTCCCTCCGTGGCTTGGCGCACCGCCACTTCATTGGTGCGGATATTTTCTTGGCTGGATTTGAGGGTGTAGTAGGCCTGCTCCACTTGGAAGCGAATCAAGTTGCGAAAGGCGGCATACTGGGCTTCAGCGATCGCGGCAGCGCTTTCCTGCTGAGCGGCACTGGCACGGGAGACCCCGCCATCAAAGAGGGTCAGGTTCATTTGACCGCCAACGGTATATCCCCAACGGGGTGCTGCACCATCTGTGAGGCTATCTAGGGTGTTAAAACTTCCGCCGGCCACCAACTGTGGGCCGAGATTGCCCAAAGCCACCCGTCGTTGCTGAAGGGCTGCATTCCGTTGCGTCAGTTGTTGTTCTAGTTCCACGCGGTTGCGAAAGGCGAGGGCAATGCTCTCCTCAAGGGAAAGTTTCCATTCCCCAACCACCCGAATTGGGTCAGCGGCGCGCACATTGGCCTTGTCATTGAGACTGAGCACCTGTGCCAGTTGGCGTTGAGCCGTTTGCAGTTGGCTTTGGGCTTGCACGAGTTGCTGTTGGTTATTGGCCAATTGTACCTGTGCGGTGAGGACATCAAATTGGGTGCCTAAGCCAGCCCGTTCGCGGGCGATCGCATCCCGTAAGCTGATTTGGGAGTTTTGTACCGCTGCTTCCCCAATCCGCACCAGCGCTTCCGCCTGTTGAATGTTGTAGTAGGCATTGGTGACATCCTGCCGCAGTTGTTCAAATTCCCGCTGAAGATCCAGTTCGGCATTGCGCACCTGTTCCTGTGCTGCTTTGATACTGCCATCCCGTTGGCCAGAGGTGAAAATGTTGTAGCCCAGTTGCACCGTACTGGTCCAAGTATTGCTCGTGGTGTTGAGCCGCAAGGGGGGTGGTAGTTGGGCATTTTGCAGGCGAATCGCCGCTGAATCGGTACGACTAATCCCCAATTGCAAGGAAATACTGGGATAGAGAGCCGCCTCCGCTTGGCGCAGAACCGCCCGACTTTGTTGCAGTTGTGCCTCAATGATTTGCAGTTGGCGATTATTCCGCCGCGCCAGTTCAATCGCTTCGTTGAGGGTAATGGGGCGATCCAAATCAATTTTCACTTGATCGGAACGACTGGGGAGATAGAGGGGATCGGGATTGGGATTGAAGGGCAGGAGATCGGTGGCCGTCGGGTTGGATTGGGCGATCGCCCCGCCGCTCATGGTGATCAAGACCCCCACAAGGCTCCCTAGCAGCAGACTGCTTTGTTGGCAGATGGATTGTTGACCCATGCTCACTCCCGACACCGTTACAATTACGGATTCTCGCTACCACATTAAGACTATAACAGTCCTTTCCCAAGGAATCGTTGCCAAAAAGGCGGTACACTGACACTCAATCACTTCAAATCCTGCAAAATTCAAGGCTTGTCCAGCACTGTGGCAACCATTTTACGCACCTGGAGCTATCAATATCCGTGGCTCTACGACACCATCAGTGCCCTCGCCGCAATCACCGTCGGGGGGAGCGATCGCCTGCATCGCCTTGCTTGGCAAGATTTGGACTTACCCCGTAGTGCTGTGGTGTTGGATCTCTGCTGTGCCCACGGCATTGTGACGCAAGCCTTAACTCAGAACTTTGATCAGGTCACGGGACTAGATGCTTCCCCGAAGGCGATCGCCCGTGCCCGCGAGCGGGTGCCCCAAGCCACCTATGTAGAAGCCTTTGCGGAGCAGATGCCCTTTGCTGATGCCACCTTTGATCTGGTACACACGAGCATGGCGCTCCACGAAATGACCTCGGAGCAACTGCGTGCCATTGTGGCGGAAGTGTGGCGGGTTCTCAAACCCGGTGGCTGGTTTGCCCTGATTGATTTTCATCGTCCCCAAGTGCCCCTCTTTTGGCCGGGGATAGCCCTCTTTTTCTGGCTCTTTGAAACGGAAACCGCTTGGCAACTGCTGCAAACGGACTTAGCGGAGCAGCTACGGTTACAGGGCTTTACTATCGAGCGGCAGACCTACCACCTCGGGCGCAGTTTACAGGTTCTCCATGCCCGCAAACCCTGCCCAAACAATTAAGATATATGAACGATTTGCAACACGAGTGTGATAGCGATGGTCAGTTCACTGCCCCAACTGGAGATCAACCTAGAAACTGATGCCGAATTTGTGGCGCGGCACATTGGCATTACCCCCGCCGATCTACCGCAAATGTTGAGCCTGTTGGGGTATGGCAGCCTCAAGGAGCTGATCAATGCTGTCATTCCCCCAGAAATTCGCTTGCAACGCCCCCTCGCTCTAGGTGAGGGTCTTAGTGAAACGGCAGCCCTGCAGAAATTACGTATCCTTGCCCAGCAAAACCAAGTTTGGCGCAGTTACATCGGCATGGGCTATTACAACTGCATTACGCCGGCAGTGATTCAGCGCAACATTCTGGAAAACCCCGGCTGGTACACCCAGTACACCCCCTACCAAGCGGAAATTGCCCAAGGACGCCTCGAAGCGCTGCTTAACTTTCAAACCCTTGTTAGCGATCTAACGGGACTACCCATTGCTAATGCCTCGCTCCTCGATGAGGCGACGGCTGCCGCTGAAGCCATGACCCTGAGCTTAAATGCCTGCCGTCAAAAGGGAGCCAACCGCTTCTTGGTGGCGCAGGATTGCCATCCCCAAACCTTTGCCGTTCTGCGCACCCGTGCCCTGCCCCTTGGCATTGAGATTGTGCCCATTGACCCGATCGCCAGTGAATTGCCTTGGGAGAATGCCTTTTGCCTGCTCTTGCAATATCCCGCTACTGATGGTGCGGTGCGATCGCCCGAAGCCCTGATTGCCGCTGCCCATGAACGGGGACTCTTGGTGACGGTGGCCACCGATTTGCTGGCCTTGACACTGCTGACACCGCCGGGAGAATTGGGGGCAGATATTGCCGTCGGCAGTTCCCAGCGTTTTGGTGTGCCCTTGGGCTATGGCGGCCCCCATGCCGCCTTCTTTGCCACCCGTGAAGAATTTAAGCGGCAATTACCCGGCCGACTAGTGGGGGTTTCCCACGATGCTCTCGGTCAAAAAGCATTGCGCCTTGCCCTGCAAACCCGTGAGCAGCACATCCGTCGCGAAAAGGCCACCAGTAACATCTGCACGGCTCAAGTTCTCCTCGCAGTTGTTGCCAGTATGTACGCCGTCTATCACGGAGCCACGGGGCTGCGGCAAATTGCTGAGCGCATCCATCAACGGGCAGTGACCCTAGCAGCAGGCTTAGTAGCAGCGGGCTATCCACTCTACCATTCTGAATTTTTTGACACCCTGCGTATAGGCTTGGGGAACCTGCCAGTACAGGTGCTCAAGGAGCGGGCGGCGGCGGCACAAATCAACCTGCGCTACTTTGACGATGGCAGTGTCGGCATCAGCCTCGATGAGACCACCACTGAGAAAGATGTGGCGGATTTACTGGCGCTCTTTGGCGCAAGCCCTGTGGAAGTGGACGCGGGCGATCGCCTGCCGCCAACCCTGAAACGCCAATCTGCCTACCTGCAACACCCGGTCTTTCAGGAGTACCACAGCGAACACGCCCTACTGCGCTACATTCACCGCCTTCAGGCCAAGGATCTCTCCCTCACCACCTCGATGATTCCCCTTGGCTCCTGCACAATGAAGCTCAATGCCACTGCTGAAATGCTGCCGATCAGTTGGCCAGAATTCAATCAACTGCACCCCTTTGCCCCGGCTGAGCAAGCCCAAGGCTATCAGCAGCTCTTTCAAGACCTGTCGGCGATGCTAGCGGAGATTACAGGCTTTGATGCCATTTCCCTACAACCCAATGCTGGCTCCCAAGGGGAGTATGCGGGACTCTTGGTGATTCGCCAATACCACCACAGCCGAGGCGAAAGCCAGCGCAATGTCTGTTTGATTCCCACCTCTGCCCATGGTACCAACCCCGCCAGTGCCGTCATGGCTGGGATGCAAGTGGTGGCGGTGAATTGCGATGCCCAAGGCAATATTGATGTGGCGGATCTGGCGGCCAAGGCGGAAACCTATGGCGATCGCCTAGGGGCGTTGATGATTACCTATCCCTCGACCCATGGGGTGTTTGAAACGGAAATTCGCCACATCTGCGAAATCATCCATCGCTACGGCGGTCAAGTCTATATGGATGGTGCCAATATGAATGCCCAAGTGGGGCTGTGCCGTCCGGGGGACTTTGGTGCCGATGTCTGCCATTTGAATCTCCACAAAACCTTCTGCATTCCCCATGGCGGTGGCGGACCCGGTGTTGGCCCCATCGGGGTGAAAGCCCACTTGGCGCCCTTCTTACCAACAACGCAGGTGACTCCCCAAGGATCAGAAATTGGCCCTGTGACCGCAGCCCCTTGGGGCAGTGCCAGTATTTTGCCGATTTCGTGGATGTACATCACCCTGATGGGGGGAGTGGGGTTGACGCGAGCCACGGCGATCGCCATCCTCAATGCCAACTACATCGCCAAACGCCTTGAACCCTACTATCCCGTTCTCTACAAAGGCGCCCACGGTTTGGTGGCCCACGAGTGCATTCTTGATCTGCGTCCCCTGAAAAAATCGGCGGGGATTGAGGTGGAAGATATTGCCAAGCGGCTGATGGACTACGGCTTCCATGCTCCCACCGTCTCTTGGCCTGTCGCGGGAACGCTGATGATTGAACCGACAGAAAGTGAAACCAAGGCGGAATTGGATCGCTTCTGTGAGGCGATGATTGCCATTCGTGCCGAAATTGCTGAGATTGAGGCCGGCGTCAGCGATCGCCAGCAAAACCCCCTGAAAAATGCCCCCCATCCAGCCCTGATACTGGCCACCGATCCATGGCCGTACCCCTATTCACGGCAAGTGGCCGCCTACCCTGCCCCTTGGCTGCGGGAGTACAAATTCTGGCCAGCGGTAGCCCGCATTGACAATGCCTATGGCGATCGCCATCTGGTGTGTAGTTGCTCAGTGCCCATACCAGAGTCTTAAGCAAAGCTGAAATTTTTGCGGCGGTTGCCGATTTGCCTTGTCGAAGCCAAAAAGGGGTTGCTAAAAGTAAGGCAGGTCAACCCCTAGGTGGTCTTATGACACTGGATAGCCTCGATACCGTTGTTCTCTCCCGTTGGCAGTTTGCCCTCACGGCCATTTTCCATATGCTCTGGCCGGTCTTGACGACGGGCATGAGTATTTACCTTGTGGTCATTGAGGGGCTGTGGCTGAAAACCAAGAACCTGACCTACTATCACCATGCGCGCTTTTGGTCAAAGCTGTACATCCTCAACTTCGGGATTGGCGTGGCTTCGGGGTTGCCGATGGCCTTTCAGTTTGGTCTGAACTGGGCGCCCTTCTCGGAATCCGTCGGGGATTTCTTTGGCACCGTTTTGGGCTTTGAGGGCACCATGGCCTTCATGCTGGAAGCCAGCTTCTTGGGCATTATGATTTTTGGCTGGCAACGGGTACCGCCAGTGATGCACTGGATTTCCACCATCTGTGTTGCCTTTGGTGCCAACCTCTCCACCTTCTGGATTCTCTCGGCCAACTCATGGCTTCAGACCCCGGCGGGGGGCGTCTTTGTTGAGGGGAAGTTCCGCGTTCAGGACTACTTCCAAGCGATCGCCAACCCCTTCATGGTCAAGAGCTTTGCCCACATGTTCTTTGCCACCCTCGAAACGTCGCTTTTTGTCATTGGTGGCATCAGTGCTTGGTATTTGCTGCAAAACCGCCTGCCCAATTTCTTCACCAAATCCCTGAAGGTGGTGTTGGTCATGGCCTTGGTGATTGCTCCCCTACAGGTGTTTGTCGGCCACCTGAGTGCTGAGCAGGTCTATCACTACCAACCCGCCAAATTAGCCGCCATGGAAGCCCTGTGGGAAACGGTGCCAGCGGGTACGCCTGCGGACTGGAGTGTGATTGCCTTACCCAATGAGGCAGCCCAAGCAAATACCTTGGAAGTGAAAATTCCCGGCCTGCTGAGCTATCTACTGGAACTGAAGCCCAAGCTAGACACCCCGATTCTGGGCTTGAAGGAGTGGGCACCCAGCGATCGCCCCCATTTGATTGGCCTGATTTACTATTCCTTTCGCCTGATGGTGGCCATTGGTCTGTACCTCGCGGCTCTAGCGATGGTCACGATTTTTGTCTGGTGGCGCACCGGTCTCGAGGGCGATCGCCTACGCCATTACAAGTGGCTCTGGTGGGGCTGGATTTTTGCAGGCCCCTTGGGATACCTTGCCGTCGAAGCGGGCTGGATTGTGCGCTGTGTCGGGCGTCAACCGTGGATTGTCTATGGTCAGTTGCGGACGGCTGAAGCCGCTTCCGATTTACCCCCCCAATTGGTGCTCTTTTCCCTCAGTGGCTTGGTTGCCCTCTACACGATTTTCTTCTTTGCGGCTCTTTTCTTTGGTAGTCGCATTATTCAAAAAGGTCCCAACGTTGCTTTGCCAGTGCCCGGCCAAGCCAATGCGGAAGAACTGGAAATCCGCATCAAACTGGCAGAACACCAACCCGATCGCCGTCCCCTAGAGACTCAGCAATAAGGAAATAGCCATGGAACCGAATCCCCTTGCCCCCTTAGAGCACTTTCTACCTCAGGTGTGGTTTTTTATCCTCGGTCTTTTCCTGTTTCTCTACATTTTGCTGGATGGCTTTGACCTTGGCATTGGCATTCTCTCCCTCACCAGTAGCGATGAACGGCGCCGCAATATCCTCATGACCAGCCTTGGCAATGTTTGGGATGCCAATGAGACGTGGTTGGTGCTGATGGGTGGATCGCTATTTGGTGCTTTTCCCTTGGCCTATGCCACAATCCTCAATGCCCTTTACCTACCCGCAGTGATTATGGTGGTGGGGCTGATTTTGCGGGCAGTGTCCTTCGAGTTTCGTGAGAATGCCAATAATAAACGGGTGTGGAACCTTGCCTTTGGCATTGGCAGTTTCTTGGCCGCCTTGGGACAGGGCTTTGCGGTGGGCACCGTTTTTGAGGGCATCAAAGTAGATGCCGCAGGTCACTTTGCGGGCGGCATGTGGGATTGGCTGACGTGGCACTCGGTGTTGGTGGCACTGACGCTGATTCAGGGCTATGTGCTGATTGGGTCAACCTATCTGATTTACAAAACCACGGGTGAGTTGCAGCAAACCCACTACCGCACGGCGACGATTGCAGCTTGGACAACGTTTATCGGGGCTGTGTTGATTACCATTAGCGCCCCCATCTTCCATGAGCACCTGCGTGCCCAACTGTTTCAGCCACCGCTGTTCTATATTTTTGCGGCAATTCCTGCTTTGGGTATCTTGCTGATTTTTCTATTGCTGCGTAGTTTACAAAAGCGCGAAGAAGTCATGCCCTTGGTGTGGACGTTTTTGCTTTTTCTGATGTCATTTATTGGCTTGGGCTTTGTCATTTTCCCGAATATTATTCCCCCCAGCGTCACAATTTACGAAGCTTCAGCCTCTCCCAGTGCCCAAGTCTTTATGCTGATTTTCGTCGCTTTCTTAATCCCAATTATGTTGGCTTATAACCTCTATAATTACCTCGTCTTTCGTGGCAAAGTTGTGGCCTAGGTATGGTCAAGAAATGCAGATGAAAATAGGCTAACAAATCAGAAAAAAAAGAGGCACAATAGCAAAATACAGCCTTTCTTCAGATCGATGCCTCAGCCTAGGGATTCGTTTTAGGGTTTATCGGCCAAACTGGGCGATCGTGCGGGGTGCTTCTGAAAAGGGCTGTCACCTCTTTTTGCTCATTCATTCCGTCGATGTCCTGTTGGCAAGTTGACCTTTACCGTCGGCCGTTGCGTACCCCCAGTGGTCTTGATCTGTGGGAACTGGTGATTTGTGACCCTGAAGAAAATTTTTACTACACAGCTTTTTGCCCAGAACCCCTCGTGAGCAGTTCATGGCTGGCTACAGAGTTCAAAAGTTGTGGGCAGCCCTTACCGCAGCGGGTACAGGTCTTTCGTCCCCAGAGTTTAGGCCTCGTGGAAGTGGCTTGCCAAGAACTCAACCTTCCCCTCGAAGCCACCCGCCGCACGCCGGCTCTGAAGCACTACCTGCGTCAACGCACTCAGGAATACCAAAGCCTGAAAACCTACACAGGTGAAGCCTATGATCCATTGGCGATCGAGCAGCCGCCGCCATTGCCGCTGCCGGAGGATATTTGGGGAGACTCGTGGCAATTTGCAGCAATTACCCCCCCCGACTTGGAACAACTCATGCAATATCCGTTGCGGATTCTGGCCTTTGAAATGGCGATGTTACCGGCGTCTTTAGGCTTGGCTTCCGATACGCTGATTCCGGGCATTATTCTCTACGGTGGTCGCAAGTCCCTGAAGCTAGCGCGGTGGTTCCAAGAGCAGGTGCCCTATCGCTTGGAGTTTGTGCCGGGGCGGCCCTGCGGGGTGGTGTTGCACAGTGGCTTGCGCGATCGCTGGGTCTTTTTGACATTTGAGAATGCCGAGATTGCCCAAGCAGGAGAACTCTTTCGCGATCGCCTGCGCTCCACTCAAGGTCTGCACTTTCTCCTCATCCAACCGACCCCCAATGACACCACCTACACGGCTCTCTGGCTGCTCCAACCCCTTGAATAGCCTAAGGTTTTTTGAGTTGCCCCTGTTCCAAGCTTTCCTGCAGGGCACGGGTTTCATCCAAAACCGTTTCAATGCCTTCAATGTGGGTCTGCCGCACAAAATTAATTTTGATTTCCTCTAGCCACATCACCAACAGGTCTTGAATCACCTTGCCCACCTGTTCCTCTTGGAGTTCGGCACTGAGGGTTTGGCCAAATTTTTGCGCCAGTTGACTCACTAGTAATGCCCCCTCGCGGGGTGGATTGCCTTGGTTTTTGCTGGCTTGCTCCAATAGCAGAAAGAGGCGATCGCTAATCTCCTTGGCAAGGGACTGGCGCCAGTGCAGGGGTAAAGCCTCAAGGGATGGAATCTCCAATAGCCGCCGATAGGGGGGCGCTTGCCGCAGCACCTGATCCACACTGTAGGCCACTAAGCGTTCTACTTCTGGTCGCAATTGCGGTACCACGCGGTAAATGACCACCTGTCCAACCAAGGCCGCCAGTTCCCCCAGTTCATCAATGTCATTGAGGGTCTTCTTGCTCCCTTGGACACCAGAGACACGCGGTAGCCAGCGACTAAATTGGCCGCGACGGATTGCTTTTTGTAGTTGTGTGAGCACTTGCAGGACAACCACTTCAGAAATATCGGTGGCGATCGCTGCCACTAAGCCCTGAGAGGCCTGCCGTTCAAGACTATCAAGGCAAATAATATCCGCTTGATCAAGGCGAATCGTGACCGGGATAATCCGCAGCCATGCCCAAGTGGGTGCCAGCCACCAAAAGGGGAAAAAGAGCAGCACATCGTACCAGCGCCAGAACATCGCATCCCGCCAGCGGGCACCGCGATATTGCCGACTCAGCCAAAACGTGCGTCCCAAGAATTCCACCAAAAAGAGGAGATTAAAGGGAATATCAATGGCATCAAAGTGATCAATGAAGTTGCCATCCTCACCGTAGCGCCGCCAGTAGTTCGTGGCCATCAGGGGGATAATTTGCTGCTCAAACCAAGCAAGGTTGGTCTGCCAGTTCTGTTCGTTGATATACTCTGGACTCCAAAATCGCTCGAAGGATTGTTTTGAGGAGGCATCGCGACGGCCAAAGACCTTCAGCCGCATCAGGTTCTTAATGCGTTCGAGGGTGCCCGTCTTATTGGCCAATGCAAAGGGGTCGGTGTCCACCATCGTTGAACTTTGTTGGCGCAACTGAGCCAGTAACTCTTGAGTGGCTGGGGCATCTACCCCCTGTTCAGTAATCGTCTGCCGCAGCTTAGCAACGGTTTCAATATATGCTTGGGTGGCGCGGTGGGGTTCGATGCCCTTGATGGGATCGTACAAGGGAGTGATTGGGAAGGGCTGAGGCAAATAAATGACCCGCTGAATTAGAGGAATGCGCACCTTACCCAATAGCCAAAAATCCCGCAGCGGAATGTAAGTGAGGTCAAACAGCACCAAGAGGAAATTCAGGCTGGCGATCGCCACCATGATCCGTTCATAGGTTCGATTCAAGGGCTTATCAAACATCACACCCCCCTAACGCAAGCGAACATACCCCGCTTTTTCAATAGCGGTTTGTCCCTGATCCGTCAATAACAGTGCTGCATAGGCGCGACCGGCTTGGGCATCCGGGCTATTCTCATCCTTGGCAATCACAAACAGGCGACGGGTCATGGGGTAACTGCCATCCTGAAAGGCACGATAGTTCAGCGTATTCCGCCGCTGTGGACATTGGGCAGGATCCACATAGGGTTCCTGATAGGGAGGAACGTACTGATTAGGTTGCCGCCCCAAGGGCAAGGGTCGCACACTGCACTGACCAACAATTTCTGGTGCCGAGGCATAGTAAATGCCGCCGGGGGTCGCCCCCACCCGCCGTAGGGCATCTGTGGTATCCCGCACCATCACCACCTTGGGACTGAATGGTTGGTTCCCCAAGACATCTTGGACAAAAAACTCCACCGTTCCGCCATCTTCCAGCCGCCGTGAAAAGGGGGTAATGGCTAGATTTGGACCGCCCACTTGGCTCCAGTTGCTCACTTTGCCCGTGTAAATATCAACCACTTGTTGCACCGTGAGACCGGGAATCTGGAGGTTGGGATTAACGGCGATCGCGATGCCATCGATCGCCACCGGTAGTTCCAGCAATTTCAGCCCTTGACTCTGCGCCTGCTGCCGCTCCTGCTCATTGAGGGGGCGCGAAGACTGGGCAAAGGCCAGTTGATGATTCATTAACATGCGAATGCCACTGCCCGACCCCGGTGTACCGGTGGGTGGATCCGTGTAGCGCAGACGAAAATTCGGCCAAGCTGCTTGAATCAGGGGATCCACATCGCGGCGAATCGGTGCCCAGGTCGTACTGCCCCCGTATTGAAACGTGCCACTGGGAACATTGCTGACATCGCTGAAATTGGCAGCCGCCATCTCTGGCGTACTCTGGGGTACCCCCAAGTTTTCAGTCACCTGTTCGAGGGGATTTTGATTGCCCAGTAACCGAATCACGAGCACTGCCCCCACCCCCAATAGACCACAGGTAAGCACAAGAGACACCAGCAAGGGCAGCAGGTTGCTATTGCGAGACATGGCAGAACCAGTCAAAACTCTGCCCCTAGCCTAGCTCAAGGTTGTCCCCGCACTGATCTTTTTTGGGCCAATGTTTAGGTTTAGACGCCGTGGTGCACAGTTTTCACCCACTTGAGGCGCTTCGCCCGTACTGCCATGCGGAGTGTCGTCGTACTCACGACTGGTAGCCAATGGAGCATATAGAGGGTTCCCCGCAAACTCTGCCAAAAGAGTTGCCAAATGCTCACCGATTGTGCCTGCGGAATACCCCGCAACATCCCCACCATCGAAATCGTAAAGCTCAGTGTCGTCAGGGGCACCAGCAGCGGGCTACGATGGCGCAGCACGGCCATCAGCAAGTCGGGAATTGTGGCCGTAGGAATGGCATATTTGATCAAAAACCAGCAGAGCACATCCCAGCTTTTTTGCCAGCCGAGGCGATTGCGCAGCAAGGGTTGCCAGTAGTCGAGATAGCTTTGGTAGCCCCCCTCACCCCAGCGATTGCGTTGGTGCCACAGTGCCAGGAGTGTAGTCACGCCCTCTTCCTCTACCGCTGGATTCATCAGCACGTCAATCTGCCAACCGTGGAGATGCAGCTTCAAACTGAGATCCAGATCGTCAGTAATGGTTTCTTCATTCCAACCGCCGCAGCGCTCTAGGGCTTGTCGCCGCACAAATTGGCCATTGCCCCGCAGTTCTCCCATGCCGCCACAGGCCACCCGCTGCTGTTGATAGTAGGCATCAAGGATCATTTCTGCGGCTTGGCCTTGGGTTAGTAAGTTAATCTCGGCATTACTAATCGCTTTGCGCACTTGCACCGCGCCGACACTGGCTACTTGAAAGCGGTTGACCACCTCTTGCAGGAGATCTTGGGGTACCGTGGCATCAGCATCAAAGACACCAATAATGTCTCCGCGGGTCAGGGGCAACACCTGATTCAGGGCACCGGATTTGCCGCCCCCCGCCCCCGGCAGCCGCCGCAGCACCTTGAGGTGAGGATACTGCTTTTGTAGTTCGTTCAAAATATCGGGGGTGCGATCGCTACTGTTGTCATCAATAATCCACACCTCGTAGTGGGGATAATCCAAGCGGCAAAGGTTTTTCACGAGGCGACCAATCACCGCTTCTTCATTTTTCGCCGCCACCACCAAAGACACCATCGGCTGCACACTTTCTGTGGCCCCTAAAGCAGGTAACGTTTGCGGCTTGGCTCGCCAGTAGCGCAGCGTTTGCAAACTCATCAGCAGCGTTAGGGCATAGATCAGCCAAATGCCACCCACAATGAGATGCAGGGCGATCGTGCTCCCCCAAATCAGAGAGAGCGCTAGGAAAGCCTTGCGACGGCGACCCTCAGAACGCGGTTGTAATGGAGGACTCTCTGGGGCATCAACCCACTCCGACAGGAGTTCGTCGAGGGGATCGGCTTCGTTGTAGAAACTGTTTTCGGGCCAGGAATTCTCCGGCATAGGTCACCTGATTGAGAAACCAGTACTTATCCACTCCCTTAAAGAAGCTGGGAATGAGATAACACCACACTGTGCAGCCTTCGCAGACGGAGAGTCGGCCTTGGGAGCGGCGATACTCCTCTACCACCTCGGAGGACTTGTACAGTTCGTACAGGCGACCATTGATGGGGACTCCCTTCTGCGCAAAGTGGTAGCACGGTAGCAGCAACTCATCATTGGGGGAAATGGCAATGACTGCATCCACCGCCTTGCAACGGGGATTTTGGGTATTGTTTCCCCCCGCACGGATGAGGGCTAATGCTGCCTTATTGTAACCAACATTGTTATACTTCTTCGCATTTTGTTCAATGTGGTCGGCAATTTCAGGGGTGGGGTTCTTCTTGTCGTTGTAGTTTTCATGGGCAGTAAAAGCGGGGTTCAACCAAACCCGTACCCCCAGACTCTGGGCAAATTCGGCTACCTCACCAATGCGTTCATAATTTTGAGCAGTGACGGTGTGATTTAGCACCGGATATTCGCCAAGCTCAAGGGCAATTTTGACGGACTCCACCAGCGTGTCAAAAATTTTCACACCCCGCGACTGATCATGGGTGGCCGCATCAGGCCCATCGAGGGAGAAGTTCAAGAAATCCACCAAGCCCTGAATTTCCTTGGCACGGCGGGGATAGAGAATCGTGTTTGTCGTCATGCTGGTAATGAAACCGAGACGCTTGGCTTCACGGTAGATGGCTGGGGCATCGGCACGCAGCAGCGGTTCACCCCCCGTAAAGTCCACATATTTCACCCCCAAACGTTTCAAATCGCGGAGATTGGTTTGGATAGCGCTAAAGTCAGCTTCTTTACCCGGTTCCAGTGCCCAAATGTCGCAAAAGTGGCAGCGGGCGTTACAGCGGTAGGTCAGGTAGTAGTTAGCAACCAGTGGACGCATTGGGTATCTTCCTTAACGAATTCAAGCAAGGCCAAGATGAATGGGCAAAAGCAGTAAATGAGTTTATGCAAGCAATTGAAAAATTTCTAGACAAAACTTCATTAGAGTTTGAGTTGCTGAACAGTTTAGCACTCTGCTGAGCTGAAGGACGGCGATTCCTCACCTGAAGCGGCTGCAAGTTTAGCAATGCTTATTATTAATAAAGATTTTTTATATCAAAACCGTGTTGCTATTTGCCTAGATTATCTTTTACCGTGAGGGTATGCGCAATTGTGAGGACAGCCCCATGAATCAACTCCTTGCCCAACGCACACCTACTTCTTTAATGACCAAAATCCGTCAGTGGTTAATGACTTATCCGATCACAACGCCAGCGATCGCCCACCGCATTTGCCGCCTGATTCCAGCCCAATGCCCCTTTGCCCGCACCCTCTCCCTCTTCGGTCGGCCAGTCATCACCATTCCCCCCCTGTGTAAACTCAATCCCTTTTATGAGGAGGTCGTGATGCTGCGTTTTCGTGCCCTCACCTACCTCAGCGATGTCTGCCAAGAGGACATCAGCCAATACGTCTAGGCAGCGAGGAACTTGCAGTTGCTATACGATTAAAATGTATAGCTTTGTATCCATGGTGCCCGTCGCATGCTGAAAGCCCTATTTGGCGATCCCAATCAGCGCAAGGTTAAAAAGTATCAACCCCTTGTGGTCGAGATCAACCTGCTGGAGGAGCAAATTCAGCCCCTAAGCGATAGTGAGCTACAGGCGAAAACGGCTGAGTTTCGGCAGCGACTCGACAATGGCGAGACCCTCGATGATTTACTGCCCGAGGCCTTTGCCGTGGTGCGCGAAGCCTCACGACGGGTACTGGGGATGCGCCACTTTGATGTCCAGCTCATCGGTGGCATGATTCTCCACGATGGCCAGATTGCCGAAATGAAAACGGGGGAAGGGAAAACCCTCGTGGCCACGCTGCCGGCCTACCTCAATGCCCTAACGGGCAAAGGAGTGCACATTGTTACGGTCAACGACTATCTGGCACGGCGGGATGCGGAATGGATGGGGCAGGTGCATCGCTTTTTGGGTCTGACGGTCGGGCTGATTCAGCAGCACATGGCTCCCCAAGAGCGGCAGAAAAGCTATGCCTGCGATATCACCTATGCCACCAACAGCGAAATTGGCTTTGACTACCTGCGGGACAATATGGCCACATCCATGGCCGAAGTGGTGCAGCGTCCCTTCAACTACTGCATCATTGACGAGGTGGATTCGGTACTGATTGACGAAGCCCGCACCCCCCTGATTATTTCAGGTCAAGTGGAGCGTCCCACCGAGAAGTACCTCAAGGCGGCTGAGGTTGCCCGTCTTCTGAAAAAGGACGAGCACTATGAGGTGGATGAAAAAGCCCGCAATGTGCTGATGACCGATGAGGGGTTTATCGAGGCGGAGAAACTGCTGGGGGTCAGCGATCTCTATGACCCCCAAGACCCTTGGGCACACTATATCTTTAATGCTATCAAGGCCAAGGAACTCTTCCAGCGGGATGTGAACTACATTGTCCGCAATGGTGAAGTGGTGATTGTGGATGAATTCACGGGACGGGTCATGGTGGGTCGCCGCTGGAGTGATGGCCTGCATCAGGCGATCGAAGCCAAAGAAGGCCTCGACATTCAAAATGAGTCGCAAACCCTCGCCACAATTACCTACCAAAATCTCTTTTTGCTCTATCCGAAGTTGGCGGGGATGACGGGGACAGCTAAGACCGAGGAGGCAGAGTTCGAGAAAATCTACAAGCTAGAAGTGACGGTGGTGCCCACCAATCGCCCCAGTCAGCGGCGGGACTTTCCCGATGTGGTCTATAAAACCGAGCGGGGTAAATGGCTGGCCGTGGCCTCTGAATGTGCCGAGATTCACGCTACGGGTCGCCCAGTGCTCGTGGGTACCACCAGTGTTGAAAAGTCGGAGCTATTGTCCCAACTGCTGCGGGAGTTGGAAATTCCCCATAACCTGCTGAATGCCAAACCCGAAAATGTGGAACGGGAGTCGGAGATCATTGCCCAAGCGGGCCGCAAGGGCGCAGTGACAATCTCAACCAACATGGCCGGCCGAGGCACCGACATTATCTTGGGGGGAAATGCCGACTACATGGCACGCCTCAAGGTGCGGGAATACTTTATGCCTCGCATTGTCATGCCCCCCAGTGATGACCCGATGATGCTGTTGGGGCTGAAAATGGATCGCGGCGGTGGCCAAGGCTTTAGTCAGGCGGCGCAGAAAAACTGGAAGGCCTCGCCGGGACTCTTCCCCTGCGAAATTAGTAAGGATGCGGAAAAGCTGCTGCGCCATGCGGTGGATGTGGCGGTCAAGACCTATGGTGAACGCAGTTTGCCGGAGTTGCAGGCGGAGGACATGCTGGCGATCGCCTCGGAGAAAGCACCGACCCAAGACCCTGTGATTCAAGCCCTGCGGGATGCCTTTAACCGTATCCGCGAAGAATATGAGGTGGTCACCAAGAAGGAACATGAAGAAGTGGTGGCCCTCGGTGGCTTGCATGTGATTGGCACAGAACGCCATGAATCGCGGCGGATTGATAACCAGTTGCGGGGACGGGCCGGACGCCAAGGCGACCCCGGATCCACACGCTTTTTCCTGAGCTTGGAAGATAACCTGCTGCGCATTTTCGGGGGCGATCGCGTCGCCAGTATCATGAATGCCCTGCGCGTTGACGAAGATATGCCCATTGAATCGGGACTCCTCACCCGCAGCTTAGAAAATGCCCAGCGCAAGGTGGAAACCTACTACTACGACATCCGCAAGCAGGTCTTTGAATACGACGAGGTGATGAATAACCAGCGGCGTGCCATCTATGCTGAGCGGCGGCGGGTGCTGGAAGGGGAAGACCTCAAGGATCGGGTGCTGGAGTACGCCGAAAAAACCATGGATGACATTATTGCCGCCTATGTCAATCCCGATCTGCCGCCAGAGGAATGGGATTTGGAGGGCTTGGTGGCCAAGGTGCAGGAATTTGTCTATTTGCTGTCGGATCTGCGCCCTGAGCATCTAGCCCATCTCAGCGTACCGGAGATGCAGGCCTTTTTGCATGAGCAAGTGCGCACCGCCTACGAGCAAAAAGAAGCAGAAATTGAGCGCATTCAAACGGGTCTGATGCGGCAAGCGGAGCGGTTCTTTATCCTGCAACAGATTGACCTGCTGTGGCGGGAGCACCTACAACAGATGGATGCCCTGCGGGAGTCGGTCGGCCTACGGGGCTATGGCCAAGAGGATCCCTTGGTGGAGTACAAACGGGAGGGCTATGAATTGTTCTTGGACATGATGGTGATGATTCGCCGCAATGTTGTGTATTCCCTCTTCCAGTTCCAGCCCCAAGTGGCACCGCCCCCAGAGGAAGTGTCCTCGTCCTCAGATCAGGCCTAGCCGAGTTGCCCAAAATTGATCCTCGGTGCTCTGGAGCAATCTGTAGCGCCACAGGGTCAACTATACTGGCAGAGTTTCAGTAGGCATGGTGTGGCGTTGAGCGTGTTGGCAAGATCGGCTTCTCGGGTTGTTGGCAGTGGCATTGCACTTGCGATCGCTAGCTCCAGCACCAATATCGCGTTACCTCAGGAGATTCAGGGCGATCGCCTGAACTTAAATGGCCGCGACTACCCCGTGGCTTGGCAGCAGTGGCGCGATAACCAAAATCAACTGCGCACAGGGATTAGCGATGGTGGCCTTGCCAATCGCCTGGGGGTGCTCCTTGGGGATACCACGGATCCGTTTCAGCAACCAGTGGCGTGGTTTCAGGCGCAATTTAGCCCCTTGGCGGTACGCTTTAGCCCCAACGGCATGTATCGCTACTTGGACATCACACCGTGGATTGAGCAATATCAGTGGCAGGTGCAACCCCAAGGCAATACGCTCCAGATCAGTACTCCCGCGGCACGGATTCTCAGTTGGCGGCAGGGACGACAACCTTGGGGCGATCGCTGGGTCTTTGAATTGGATCGCCCTACCCCTTGGCAAGTGAATCGGCTCACCTTTAGCCGCACTGGTCTCACCCCCCGCGATCTGAGCCTGACCATTGAAGCGACGGGACAGTTGGCCACGATTCCCAACGTCAAAATTACGGCTACCCCCAATCGCACCGTTCTGGAAACACAAATTCCCGGCACGGCTCGCCCCGTGGCCTCAATGCTGCTCAATCCACCGCGTCTAGTGATTGATTTCCGTAGTGATGCGCCGCCACCGCGGACGATTCAATGGGCACCGGGGCTACGTTGGCAACAGCAAACCGTTACCCTCGGCGGTCGTCAGTTTCCTGTGGATCTGCTGATCATCAATCCCCAACAGCCGGGGCTGCGTCTGCGTCCCCTCGGCATGACCCCCACAACCTTGGTGGGCCTAGCAACACTGCCCGAACTGGCTCAACGCTGGCAAGCCGCCGCTGCTATTAATGCTGGGTTCTTTAATCGCGATCGCCAAGCTCCCTTGGGGGCAATTCGCAGTGAGGGCAACTGGCTCTCAGGCCCGATTCTCAATCGCGGTGCCATTGGCTGGGACGATCGCGGCCAGATGATTGTCGGTCGCCTGAGTTTGCAGCAGCGGGTGAGGACGCCCGCCGGTACGGTGCCCATTGTCACGTTCAATTCTGGCTATGTCCAAGGCGGTCTTGCCCTCTATACCCCCAGTTGGGGTGCAAGTTACCAAGGGAAAACGGGCAGTGAAGTGGTCATCACGGTGCGCAATCAGCAGGTGGTGGGGCAGCAACCGATCAATAACAATCAAGCGGTGCCTATTCCCGCAGATGGCTTCCTACTGGTGGCACGCAACTTTAATTCCGCCTTGGCAAACTTCCCACCGGGAGCTTCCGTGCAACTGGAAACCACGGCTGTGCCCGCTGCCTTCAATAGCATGCCCAATATTGTCGGTGCCGGTCCTCTACTGGTGGATCAGGGGCGAGTGGTCTTGAATGCCGCGCTGGAGCAATTTGGAGCGGGTTTGGATGCGCAGGCAGCCCCCCGCAGTGCCATGGGTAATCGCAGTGATGGCAGCATTGTCTGGGTCACCACCCACAACCGTATTGGGGGTATGGGGCCAACCCTCGCCGAATGGGCACAAATTGTCCGCCAGTTGGGCTTGATCAATGCCGTCAATCTGGATGGTGGCAGTTCCACGGCTCTCTACATTGGTGGGGTCTTGGTGGATCGCCATTCGGTGACCACAACACGGGTCAATAATGCCATTGGCGTTTTTTGGCAACCCTAGAGATAGGCCAAGGGATCGCTGGGTTCGCCATTGAGGCGCACTTCAAAGTGGAGGTGGGGGCCTGTTGAGAGTCCCGTCGAGCCAACCTCAGCAATGGGCTGTCCCTGTTGCACAAATTGGCCTTCCCGTACGAGCAATCGCTGGGCATGGGCATAGAGGGTCGTCATGCCGCCGCCATGATCGAGAATCACAGTTTGGCCGTAGCCCCCTGACCAACCGGCAAAGATCACGGTGCCCGCTTCAGCAGCAAAGATGAGGGTGCCAAAATCCGCGCCAAAGTCCACACCCGCATGGAACCGCCGTGTACCTAAAATTGGGTGAATCCGCCAACCAAAGGGACTGGTCAGCGGTGCTTGAATCGGGTAGGCAAGACGGCCACTGCGGGGAAGGGGTGGGGCGCCCCTAGGGACATAGCCGAGGCGTTGGCTAATGAGTTGCTGAATGGCGGCACTATCACGGGCGAGTTGGGCTTCAATGGAGGCAAGGGCTTGGCGATCGCTCCGTAGGCGAGCAATGAGTTGCCGTTGGTTGGCAGCTTCGCGCTCATAAATGGCCTGTTGCTGTTGCAGTTGTTGGCGTAGGGCTTGAATGAAGCGCTGTTGCACTTGAATTTGTCGCTCCTGCTGCTGAAGTCGCTCGCGATCGCGAACCAAGGTGGCCAAGTGCTGGCGATCGCGCTCATAGACCTGACGCAGACGCCCCTGCTGCTCAAACCAATCATTAAGGGTTTCCGCCTCAAAGACCATTGCCCACTGGGGAATCTCACGGTAGCGTTGGAGCCGCCGCAGGCGATCGCTAATCACGGCCACACTGGCTTCGTAGCGCTGGCTGAGGGTTTGTTGCTGTTCCTTGAGATCTTTGAGCAGTTTTTCCGCTGCTTGCAGGCGATCGCTGGCCGCCATTAACTGCTGCGTTGTCGTGTCCACATTGGTTTCCAAACTCTCAAGGCGATCGCTCGCTGCTGCCTCAAGGCGTTCCAGTTGTTGACGCTGCTGACCCACCGCCTGCTGGTGCTGCTGATGTTGTTGGATCACCCGCTGCCAATACTCCAAGTTCTGGGAGGGCGCCGTTGCCCAAGCCGCCAAAGTCACGCCTAGCATCACTAGCAGCCCAAGGCAAAGGTATAGCCCGTAGCGGTATTGCTTTGGCATTGACCGTCCCCAACACCCCCCTAAAAAAATACCTTCAAAAATTACGTTGCCGTGAGTCGCATTATCCAACCTTGGCTGCCTGCTGCAGAAAGCGAATCGCCCACTGTGGATGGCCGCCCCAATGGAGATGGAGATAACTGGCGTGGATTTGAGAATTGCCCCAGCCCTCTGCTTGACCGTCCAATTGCCACAGCGGCGTTGGCGGCGGCACACTCAAACAGGAATAGTGAAATTCATGGCCTTGAACCCTCTCTCCTGCTTGCAGACACACCGTTGTTTGTAAAGCCGTGGCTTGGCGATAGCCGAGGGTGAGTTTTTTAGCCATGTGGGCAACCGTCGGTAAGTATCCCACCAAAGGGTAGTCGTGTCCCTCAAAGGTTTGGATGCCTTGGCTGAGGTACATCAGGCCACCACACTCGGCATAGAGGGCTAAGCCCCCTTGAATGGCCTGCCGCAGGGACTCAAGAAACGAGTGATTCGCCGCTAACTCTGGGGCAAACACCTCTGGAAAGCCACCCCCCAAGATCAAACCCTGCAGACCGGTGGGCAAGTGGGTATCCCGCAAGGGCGAGACCGGAATTAACGTTGCTCCCAAGGCTTGGAGCAGATCAAGGGTGTCAGCGTAGTAAAAGTGGAAGGCAGCATCTTGGGCAATGCCAAGGGTGACTTGAGTCAGAGGGGAAACGCTAAAAGGGGGCGCTGCGGGGCTGGGGGCAGGGGCAAGGAGTGGCAGGAGTCGCTCCCAGTCAAAACAGGTGTTTCCCAAATGGGCAAGGCGATCGCCGAGGTGCTGAAATTCCCGTGATTCGTGGGGCGGCACTAAGCCGAGGTGGCGACTGGGGAGTGCCAAGGCCTGATCGCGATAGATGACGCCGAGAATGGGCACCCCAAGGGGGGCAAGGGCAGCTTCTAACATTTGCCGATGGCGATCGCTGGCGACGCGATTGAAGACCACGCCGGCAATCTGGAGAGAGGGATCATAGTGGCAGAAGCCATAGACCAAGGCCGCCACCGAAGCCGCCTGTTTTTGCACATCCAAAACCAGTAGGATGGGAGCCTGCAAGAGCTGGGCAATGTGTGCTGTACTGCCCTCATGGCTCCCCCCGCGGCCATCAAATAGCCCCATCACCCCCTCAATAAGTACCGCATCCATCCCCTGACTGTGATAGCCGACGCAGGCACGGATATAGTCAGCACTGGTGAGCACCGCATCGAGGTTACGGCAGGGGCGACCACTAATCGTGGTGTGAAACAGCGGATCAATGTAGTCAGGCCCCACCTTAAAGGTTTGGACGCGCTGCCCCCGTGCCGTTAAGGCTGCATTCAAGGCCAAAGCCACCGTTGTTTTGCCGACACCACTGCGATCGCCCGCTATCACCAACGTCATTCTTAATCCCGTTCCCCAAGAAAAATCAATCTATGGCCAGAATCCATCGCAATGCCTGCATTTCAGGGAGATTCCCTACCCCAGCCGCCGTGAGAGCGCCCCCCCACCCCTGTAAGATAGGAGACTAAGCGTGCAGTCAACAGTTGGGTCAGGGTCTATGACAGCGGTAACTTCGGTGCCCAGTTTCTGTGAAGGAATCCAGTATTTTGGCGACGATTGGCCAGATTGGCAACGGTATGGTCAAAGCCCGCTCCTCAATGCCCAACAGAGTGCCCTCACAGACTTAGACACCCCCGAGGCCGCCTATCAAACGCTCCTCTATGCCGATGCCCTGCGCTATTTGATTTTACAGATGACCGGCAGTAAGGCCTCAGGTCACCCCGGCGGTTTTGCCAGCCAAGCGGAAGCCTATGCCGCCCTAGTCATGCTGGGGCACAAAAATATCATCACAGAAGTAGGGCACCACGCCCCCGGCTTCTATGCCGCCATGTTCTTGGATCGCTCCCTAGAAAAGATGGGTATTTATACGGTTCAAGACCTGCGCGATCGCTTCCGCGAAAAACATGGCCTTTTGGGTCACCTCTCTGGTTATATTCCGGGGATTCTAGCCCCCGCCGGTCCCCTCGGACAGGGACAGCACTTTGCCATGGCCGCTGCTTGGTTACACCGCCAGACCCTCTTTCCCTTCACCTTAGGCGATGGCGGTCTGGGGGAACCCTACGTCATGAGCAGTATGGCCCACTTCCACACCGCTTTCCCAGAGGTCACCAACTTTCTGCCCGTCCTCGTCTGGAATGGCTTTAGCCAAGAGCACCACAGCATGGTCTCCCGCAAAACCAATCCGGAAATGATGGCCTACTGGCACGGCAATGGCTTCCAAGAGGTGGTGCTGGTGGATGCCAAGGACTTTGACGACAGCGGCCAAGAGGGCGATTACGTGGATAGCACGCTCTTTTCCTTTGGTCAGCGATTGGCCTTCATGCAGGCGGTGCTCAAGGGGGTGCAGGAGGCGGCGCGATCGGCCCTCTCTGGTAAGTTAACGGTCTTTATCCTCAAACAACTCAAGGGCGCCGGCGTTCATGCCAAAGGGGCAAAATCCCACAATCTCTATGCCCAGCACACCCTCGACAACCCTGATATTGTCAATGCCCTGAAAGCCCGTGCCCTTTCCCCCGCTGCTTGGGAACTGGTGCGCCAAAACTGTGTTGCTGCGGCCGGCGGGCCTGCGGCAGAGGTGGTGGTGACTGAGCAGGTCTTGGACTTACCCTCGCTCGGTGAGATTGCCCTTGAGGCCTATGAATTGGGAGAAAACAAGGTGGCAACCACAGCCATGGGGCGGATGGTGGCTGAAGTGGGGCAGCGCGATCGCCGTTACCTCGTCACGAATGCCGATGGCAATGAGGCCTCTGGGATTGGCAACATCAACCAAGCCCTGAAGATCATTCACCCGACAACGGATCCCCTCTACAACCAAGTCCCCAATGGCCAAGTCTATGAACCCCTGAGCGAGGATGCCTGTGCGGGGCTGGCGGCAGGGTTGTGCTTGATGGGGAGCCGCAGCCTTTGGTGCTCCTACGAATCCTTTGCCATTAACGGCCTTCCCATTTGGCAAACGGTCACCCAAGCCATGGCCGAACTCCGTCGCCCCACACCCGCCACAGTGACCCTTTATACTGCGGGAGCCCTTGAGCAAGGGCGCAATGGTTGGACGCACCAACGCCCAGAAATTGAAGCCTACTATGCTGCCCTGTTGCGCAATGGCAATGTCTTTGCCCTCTTTCCCCCCGATGCCAACAGTATTCAAGTGTGCTATCGCTGGGCACTGACGGCGCAAAACAAGGGAATTGCCATCTTTGCCAGTAAAACTCCCCTACCGGTGCGCACCACCTTTGCCCAAACCGAACAGGCCCTTGATGATGGTGCAGTAACCCTCTACGAGTCTGCCGCCGGTCGTGCCACATTGGTACTGGCGGTGCTGGGGGACATGATTTTGCAACCGGTATATAATGCCCTGCCCCAGTTAGAGCAGCTTGGTTATCGGGTGCGGCTTGTCTCGGTGATCAATCCGCGGCGACTGTACCGCCCCAGCGATGTTGCTTGGCAAACCTGTGCTGAACCCGATGGTGGCTTTGCCGATGAGGCCACGTTCCAGCGGCTCTTTGGCGGCGATGCCCTTTTGGGAATCACGGGCGGGCCTGCGGCGTTACTGGAGCCAATTCTTTTGCGTGCCACCTGTCCCCGCGATGTGTTGGCTTGGCAACGGGGAGAAACGACGGCTAGCCCCGCCGAACTCATGGCCTACAATGGCCTCACCGCCAAAGCAATTTGCGATCACGCCCGTTCACTCCTGAAGTAAGTGCCCATGACTGCCGCCCATCAAAAAGCCCGTGCCCTCAAGCCCGGTAGCCCCCGCCCCGCCAAGGCACTGTGCAGTGAGTGTGGCCTCTGCGACACCTACTATATCCACTACGTCAAGGAGGCCTGCGCCTTCCTTAATCAGCAGTTTGAGACGCTCGAGCAGCAAAGTCATGGCCGTGCCCGTGATCTTGATAATTGGGACGAGTGCTACTTTGGCGTTCACCAGCAGATGATGGCGGCTCGCAAAACCGAACCCATTGCAGGGGCGCAGTGGACGGGGATTGTCAGCAGTATTGCCATTGCCATGTTGGAGTCGGGACGGGTGGAGGGCGTTGTCTGCGTTCAAAATAGCGAGAGCGATCGCTTTACCCCCAAGCCCGTGATTGCCCGCACTCGCGAAGAGATTCTGGCTGCTCGCGTCAATAAACCCACCCTATCTCCCAATCTTTCGGTGCTGGAGCAGGTGGCGCAATCTGGCCTGAAACGGCTGTTGGTGATTGGTGTCGGCTGCCAAATTCAAGCCCTGCGTGCGGTACAGGACAAACTGGGTCTTGAAAAGCTCTACGTCCTGGGCACTCCCTGCGTGGACAACGTCACCCGTGCAGGTCTGCAAAAATTCCTTGAAACCACCAGCCGATCGCCCGAAACCGTGATTTACTACGAGTTCATGCAGGACTTTCGCGTACATTTCAAGCACAGCGACGGCTCCACCGAAACCGTACCCTTCTTTGGCCTCAAAACGAATCAACTCAAAGATGTCTTTGCCCCCTCGTGCATGAGTTGCTTTGACTACGTGAATGGCCTTGCCGATCTGGTCGTGGGCTACATGGGCGCTCCCTTTGGTTGGCAGTGGCTGGTGGTGCGCAATGAGCTTGGCCAAGAAATGCTCGATCTTGTGCGCGATCAATTGGAAACGCAACCCGTCACGAGTGCCGGCGATCGCCACGCTGCCGTGCAACAAAGCATTCCTGCCTACGATAAAGGCGTCACGCTCCCGATGTGGGCGGCGAAACTAGTCGGCCTCGTGATTGAGCGTATTGGCCCCAAAGGGCTTGAATATGCCCGCTTTTCCATTGACTCCCACTTCACCCGCAACTATCTCTATGTGCGGCGCAACCATCCCCAAAAACTCGCCGCTCACGTGCCTGCCTTTGCCAAAAAAATTGTGGATCAGTATCAACTCCCCGCCCAATAATCACCATAAAAAAAGCCCCCCTGTGGGGAGCCATATTTGGACTTATCACTAGAGAGGTTTAGGAGCGACCTGTTTAGGCTTCAATGCTTGGGGCAATCATCGCCACAGGAGCCGATTCACCGCTTGCCAAGTCGAGGGGGAAGTTGTGGGCATTGCGTTCGTGCATCACCTCAATACCAATGTTGGCGCGGTTGATGATGTCGGCCCAGGTATTGATCACATTCCCTTGCGCATCCACAACGGAGTGGTTGAAGTTGAAGCCATTGAGGTTGAAGGCCATCGTGCTAATGCCAAGGGCAGCAAACCAGATACCCACCACTGGCCAAGCAGCGAGGAAGAAGTGCAGCGAGCGGCTGTTGTTGAAGCTGGCGTATTGGAAGATCAGCCGACCAAAGTAACCGTGAGCCGCCACGATGTTGTAGGTTTCTTCCTCTTGACCAAACTTGTAGCCATAATTGGTGGATTCGGTTTCAGTGGTTTCCCGGATCAGGCTAGAGGTCACCAGAGAACCGTGCATAGCGGCAAACAGGGCACCGCCAAAGACACCGGCCACACCCAGCATGTGGAAGGGGTGCATGAGAATGTTGTGCTCAGCTTGGAACACAATCATGAAGTTGAAGGTACCAGAGATGCCCAGCATCAGGCCATCGGAAAAGCTGCCTTGACCAATGGGGTAGATCAACAGCACAGCCGTTGCCGCTGCCACGGGAGCCGAGAAGGCCACAGGAATCCAAGGCCGCATCCCGAGGCGGTAGCTGAGTTCCCACTCCCGACCCATGTAGCAGAAAATGCCGATCAGGAAGTGGAAAACAATCAGTTGGTAAGGGCCACCATTGTAGAGCCACTCATCAAGGGAAGCGGCATCCCAGATGGGGTAGAGGTGTAGCCCAATGGCATTAGAGGAAGGCACCACTGCCGCTGTAATGATGTTGTTGCCATAGAGCAAAGAGCCGGAGACAGGCTCACGGATGCCATCAATATCCACGGGGGGCGCCGCAATAAAGGCAATCACAAAGCAAATCGTTGCGGCAAGGAGCGTCGGGATCATGATCACCCCAAACCAGCCAATATAAAGGCGGTTTTCTGTGCTGGTAATCCAATCGCAAAAACGCTCCCACAGATTCGCTGTCTGACGACGTTGCAGAACTGTAGTCATAGTCGTTATGAATCCATGAATAACAACAGAACTTAAGCAGCAGCAATGAACGCTGCAAGCTCTTGTTTATTGATTATATGGTTATATTTCTGAGTGGCAAGAGGTTTGAGGTCAGCTTTTATAGAATCAAAAGACCTTTATCTATCTATTGATTTTTATCAATCTTTTGGATTGACGTTGCGTGGATGCTAGCGTCTCTGATATTTGGGCTTTTACTCTGTTGAGCCTGTTCAATCCCTCTGTTTAAGCAATAAAAAACCGCCCCTCGATGCAGGAGCGGCTGTGTCAAAGTTCAGCAGATGAGCGTTACTTAGCCGTTGATGCTCGGAGCAATCATGGCCACAGGAGCAGACTCAGCGTTGGCCAAGTCGAGGGGGAAGTTGTGAGCATTGCGCTCGTGCATCACTTCCATACCCAAGTTGGCACGGTTGATGATGTCAGCCCAAGTGTTGATCACGTTGCCCTTGGCATCAATGACCGAGTGGTTGAAGTTAAAGCCATTGAGGTTGAAGGCCATCGTGCTGATACCCAGAGCGGTGAACCAAACCCCGACCACCGGCCAAGCGGCGAGGAAGAAGTGCAGCGCACGGCTGTTGTTGAAGCTGGCGTATTGGAAGATCAGACGGCCAAAGTAACCGTGGGCAGCCACGATGTTGTAGGTTTCTTCCTCTTGACCGAACTTGTAGCCGTAGTTGGTGGATTCGGTTTCGGTGGTTTCACGGATCAAGCTGGAGGTCACCAGAGAACCGTGCATGGCGGAGAACAGAGCGCCACCAAAGACACCCGCCACACCCAACTGGTGGAAGGGGTGCATGAGGATGTTGTGCTCAGCTTGGAACACAATCATGAAGTTGAAGGTACCAGAGATACCGAGGGGCATCCCGTCAGAGAAGCTGCCTTGACCAATGGGATAGATCAAGAAGACCGCAAAGGCAGAGGCCAAGGGGGCAGAGTAGGCCACGCAAATCCAAGGCCGCATACCGAGGCGGTAGCTGAGTTCCCACTGGCGACCCATGTAGCAGGAGGCACCCAACAGGAAGTGGAAGATGATCAGTTGGTAAGGGCCACCGTTGTAGAGCCACTCATCGAGGGAAGCAGCTTCCCAAATGGGGTAGAAGTGCAAGCCAATGGCGTTGCTAGAGGGGACAACTGCACCCGTGATGATGTTGTTGCCATAGAGCAAAGAACCAGACACAGGCTCACGGATGCCATCGATGTCCACAGGGGGCGCAGCGATAAAAGCAATCACAAAGCAGATGGTTGCGGCCAGCAGGGTGGGGATCATGATCACACCAAACCAGCCCACATAGAGGCGGTTATCGGTGCTGGTCACCCAGTTACAAAACCGCTCCCACAAATTCGCGCTTTCGCGACGTTGGAGAGTTGTGGTCATAGTCGTGATAAGTCCAAAATATATTACCAGTTACAAACCCTTGAAAACAGTTATAAACTGCAAGGGCTTAAGCATTAACTTAATATTTGCCCCAAGGGATCGGGGAGAGGCCTAAATTATTGTTAGTAAAGCTAAATAAGTAGTTGTATTTATTTATTTTTCTTAATGATTTTATTTCCATTGATTGCGAGCGATCGCCCCCCCTGAGGACAAGCTCAAGGGTTAAGATATTTTAAGCAATCGTGTTTAGGGCAGAGCCTTCCCATGCGCGTAATTTTAATGACTGGCAAAGGTGGCGTTGGTAAAACCTCAGTGGCGGCAGCAACGGGGTTACGCTGTGCTGAGTTGGGGTACAAAACGTTGGTGCTGAGCACCGATCCCGCCCACTCCCTTGCCGATAGTTTTGACCTCGAATTGGGGCATGTCCCTGTGCCCGTCGCCGAAAATCTCTGGGGAGCCGAACTCGATGCCCTCATGGAATTGGAGGACAACTGGGGAGCCGTCAAGCGCTACATTACCCAAGTCTTGCAGGCGCGGGGGCTAGAGGGCGTTCAAGCTGAGGAATTGGCGATTTTGCCGGGGATGGATGAAATTTTTGCCCTTGTGCGGATGAAACGCCACTATGACGAAGGCCAATACGATGTCCTGATTATTGACTCTGCCCCCACCGGTACAGCACTGCGGCTGTTGAGCCTACCCGAGGTGAGCGGCTGGTATATGCGCCGCTTCTATAAACCTTTGCAGCGGATGTCCGTGGCCTTGCGACCAATTGTGGAGCCAATTTTCAAGCCCTTGGTGGGGTTCTCTTTGCCTGATCAAGAGGTCATGGATGCCCCCTATGAATTCTATGAGCAGATTGAAGCCCTTGAAAAAGTCCTCACCGACAACACGCAGACCTCAGTGCGCTTGGTGACCAATCCCGAAAAGATGGTGATCAAGGAATCCCTTCGTGCCCATGCCTATCTCAGCCTTTACAATGTGGCGACGGATTTAGTGGTGGCCAACCGCATTCTGCCAGAGACCGTGCATGATCCCTTCTTTGCCCGCTGGAAAGAAACCCAGCAACAGTATCGCCAAGAGATTCACGACAATTTTCGCCCCCTGCCCATCAAGGAAGTGCCCCTGTTTGCTGAGGAACTCTGTGGTTTAGCGGCACTGCACCGCCTGAAGGAGACCCTCTACGCTGATGAAGATCCAGCTCAGGTCTATTACCAAGAGCAAACGATTCGGGTGGTGCCCAGTGATGGCCAGTACAGCCTTGAACTCTATCTACCGGGGGTACCCAAGGAAAAAATTGAACTGAACAAGACGGCGGATGAGTTGAATATTCGCATTGGCAACCATCGTCGTAATATGGTGCTACCCCAAGGATTAGCAGCGCTGCAACCGGTGGGCGCGAAGATGGAGGCGGACTACCTGAAAATCCGCTTTGCTAGTGCCACCAGTGGCTAATTCGGCTAATCAATGACTGATGAGACTTGCCACTGTGACAACGACTGGGCTGGCGATCGCCACCACTAATCTGACTAAAGTTTATCGTTCTGGCCATCACGAGACGCCTGTTCTTCAGGGAATTAACCTGCAAATCCAGCGCGGTCATATTCATCTGCTGATGGGACCTTCGGGGTCGGGGAAAACCACCCTGCTCTCGATTTTGGCCGGCATTCTTGCCCCCACTAGTGGCCAAGTGGTTGTCTTAGGCCAAGAGATTACGCAACTGTCCAAGGCTGCACTGGCAAAATTTCGCCTGCAAAATATTGGCTTTGTCTTTCAGAGTTTTAATCTTTTCCCCGCTTTGACCGCACTGGAAAACGTTGAAATTGCCCTCAATCTTAAGGGCATTAAAGGTCAAAAAGCCAAGGAACAAGCAGCAGCGCTTCTTAAGGCCGTTGGTTTGGGCGATCGCCTTGAGTTTGTGCCGGCAAATCTTTCTGGGGGTCAGAAACAGCGGGTGGCCATTGCCCGTGCCCTAGCGGGTGAGCCGAAGATCATTTTTGCCGATGAACCGACGGCTTCCCTTGATTCCCAAAATGGCCAACAGGTGATCAAAATTCTCTACAAGCTGGCAAAACAAAACGGCTGCACAGTGTTGATTGTTACCCATGATCCACGGATTACAGCCATTGCCGATCGCATCACCAAAATCGAAGATGGCAAAATCAGTGACGGTTAAGCCTGCTCCCGTTGTACCCAGCGTTCCCAAAGGAGTTGCAGCGTCAGAGCGACAAGACCCACGGCAATAATGCTAAAGACCCCCGTTGCGAGGGTACACAGGCCCACCACAAGGGTGCGCACGGCCACGGCCAAGCTATAAACCAGTTGATTGTGGTAGCTCACTGCGTGAGTGGCAAAGACGTAGGCGATCGCCCCTGTTAACCGATAGAGGAGAATCCCCAGCGTGCCAGCAATCAGCGCACCGGTTAGACAGCGTAATGGGTTAGTTTTTGGGGGGAGAAGGGTCATGGACGGTATTTACCTTTGTGAGCCGATGATTCCAGAATACGGTAGCCAATGTCACGACGATAGTAGCAGTCGGCAAATTCAATGGCGCTGACACCCGCATAGGCCTTGGCTTGAGCCGTGGCAAAATCAGGAGCTAAAGCGGTAATGTTCAATACGCGACCGCCATTGGTGTACCATTGCCCGTCCTGCCAGCGCGTTCCAGCATGGAAAACGAGCACCCCTTGGGCGATCGCTGCGGGAATGCCCTGAATCACATCCCCCTTGCGGTAACTCCCCGGATAGCCCCCCGCCGCCATCACGACCGATAGAGCCACCTCATTGCGCCATTGTAACGCTCCCAAACTGGCTAAGCGTCCCTCGACACAGGCCAAGAGCACCTCAATCAGAGGGGTTTCCAAGAGAGGGAGAACCACTTGGGTTTCGGGATCACCAAAGCGACAGTTAAATTCCACCACGTAGGGATCCCCTGTGGGCGTCACCATCAGACCAGCATAGAGCACCCCACAGTAGTGGATTCCCCGATCCTGCAACGCCCCTAGGGCAGGTTCAAGAATCGTCTGTTGAATCCGTTGCATTAACTCTGGTGTCACCCAAGGGACAGGGGCATAGACCCCCATTCCCCCCGTATTCGGACCTGCATCCCCTTCGCCAACGCGCTTATGGTCTTGGGCGGGCAGCAGCGGCAGAATGGTTTTGCCATCCGTAACAGCGAGTACGGAGACCTCTTGCCCCTCTAGTACTGATTCAATGACCACCTGTTGACCAGCGGCGCCAAATTCACCCCCAAAAATCCGCTCAAGGGCAGCGATCGCCTCCGCTTCTGTGGCCGCTACCGTCACTCCTTTACCCGCCGCTAAACCATCGGCCTTAATAACAATGGGTGCCCCTTGGGCTTGGACATAACGAGCGGCCGCCTCATAGTTGTCAAACACTGCCGCCTTGGCCGTAGGAATCTGAGCCGCCTCCATGAGCGCCTTTGCCCAAGCTTTACTGGCTTCAATTTGTGCCCCTGCTTGGCTAGGGCCAAAGACAGGAATCTTTAGTGCTTGCAGGCGATCGCTTAAGCCAGCGGCAAGGGGAACCTCTGGCCCGACAACCACTAAATCAACGTTATTCTCTTTGGCAAATTCACCAATGCCCGTGAGGTCGGTGGCTGCAATGGCCACATTCTCACACCGCTCTAGGCAGGCTGTGCCCCCATTACCGGGGAGACAATAGACCTGTGTCACGCGAGGAGAATCGAGTAATTTCCAGGCGATCGCGTGCTCTCGACCACCACTGCCAACGACAACGACCTTCACAGATGCACTCCCAAAAGATAGGCCATATTTTTGAAATTAATCTTCAGGAGATTACCAAGTTTATCAGTGACTCTCCGCACGCCCTAAAGGGACGGCGGCTTCTCAATGCTGTTAAACACTGAGCTACATCGGGTATGAGCATAAAACCTTAACCCAATGGGGGGAGCCATGACCCCAACTACTGGGACTGCCATGAGACCCAGATACTTTCTGCGAAGATTTATCGCACCCACGCCGTCCCTGTGGAATTGAAATCCGCAAGCGCAGCGATACTCTCGCCCTGATGGTTTGTGGCGTTTTCCACAGGCAGGACAAGTTTGAGTCGTGTACGCTTCATTTTGCAGAACGGTTTTCATGCCCGCTCGATGACATTTGTACTCCAGCATCTGGCGGGTTTGTCCTGACGGCATTTGGTGGATTTTTTGATTCGCCTTTTTGCTGTACTTGGCTGACTTGCGAATATCGCGAATGTCCCCAATTACAACGGTTTGCACGTTTCTAGCTTTGAACGTGGAAACAAGTTTGCTGGTCTGCTTATGCAGAATATCTTTGATCTGATGGTTTAGCTTTGAAAGTTGTCTGCGTTTTGATTTAATTAGCCGTTTACGGCGCTTTGAACCGGGCTTTTTGGTATCAATTAGCGAAGACAGCTTGCCTTTGAGCTTGTTTTGATAACGACGCTTAGAACGTAACAATCGCCCATTGAGGATAAAAGTCTGTTCGCCATCATGGACAACTGCAAGGTGGATTTCGCCTAAATCTACGCCTACTACGGCGCCTTCCTCGATAGGTGCAACAGGTTCGTCTTGGTAAATCGCCCTCAGTTCATACTGCTCGCCGTCCCAGCCCATTTCAACCATCTTAGGAACATCCCATGCCCAATCAATGACTAATGGTTCGTTGTCCCGTCCGTTAGACAAGTATAGCTTGCCATTTTTTACTTTGATAGCCGATGATTTCCACTGCACCCTATAAAACCGCCTGCGTCTGCGGGGCGGACGTGCGTCTGGGTCTGATTGGCGTCTCTCGCGCCAAGACTTGAGGGAAGTAAAGAAGCTTTGGACAACTGCATCCGCAGAATGGGCGTGGAGCTGATTTTCAGGGTCGTTGGGCAACCAACGCATTAAAGAAGATGATTTAAGCCAGATGCCTTTCTTACGAACCGTTCGCCAAAAACTGACAACCGTCTGTGAATACAACTCGCCCGCTGCACGGGAAAGCGTTTGCATTTGTTCGCTGTTGCCAATCTTTAACTTGCGGACGGTATAGCTCATTGGGCGATAAGTAGCTTTTGTCTTGCCATTGTAGCTCAGTGCTTCTTCATCAGCGGCTCTATCGAAAAATTAAACTCCTTGAGTGGCTGAAGCCAGAAAGCGCCTAACTGCTTAGGTTAAAACCGTAGCCGCTTGCGGCGGGCTAAAGCCCATTGCTGTCAACAGGCAACGTTCTCGCCAAAGGCAACGAAAAACAACAGTCTGCGATCGCCCTGCAAGGCAAATTTAACCAGTTGACAAGGCCATGATTTTCCTGATAGTCTAAAAATCGCTCAAAAATTGGGACTGTAGTTCAATCGGTTAGAGCACCGCCCTGTCACGGCGGAAGTTGCGGGTTCGAGCCCCGTCAGTCCCGTTAAAGTTATAAAACTTTACATTAAGTTGTTCAGGGATAACTTGCATAGTTGCTTTTTGGGCACTGGATAACCCTATAAGTGCACTGGTTATCCAGAGGAAGTCTTATGGCAAAACCAACTCTTGAGTTTATTCCCCTTCGACCAGCGGTCTGTAGTGACAAGGAGGTTAGCCTTGATGTTTTGGTTAAAATTACACCTCCGACCTGCGATCGCCCTACTCACCGCCCTCCACTGAATCTTGGCTTGGTTATTGATCGCTCCGGTTCCATGTCAGGGCAAAAGATTGCCTATGCCCGTGAAGCCGCTAGTTTTGTTGTGCAAGAACTCTTGCCTAGCGATCGCGTGAGTATCACCATCTTTGACAATGCAATTGATACCTTAGTACCCAATACACCCGTTCTTGATAAACCTTATCTCCTCAGTCGCATTCGCACGATCCAAAGTCGCGGTTCCACAGCTCTGCATCAAGGCTGGGTCACTGGTGCGGAACAGGTGAAAAGCTACTATGAGGCTCAACGCCTGAATCGGGTTTTACTTCTATCCGATGGACTAGCTAACGTTGGTGAAACAAACCCAGATCGTATCGCCCAAAATGTCCACCAATATGCAAGCCAAGGAGTGAGTACCACGACGCTGGGAATTGGTGCCGACTATGATGAAGACCTGTTAGCAGCGATGGCCAGCAGTGGTGATGGTAACTTCTATCACATTGAAACTCCAGAGCAGCTACCAACGATTTTTCAGAATGAATTGCAGGGGTTGATGACGACTATTGGTCGCAGTGTCACGTTGTCCATCCGTCCCCAAGGCGCAGTGTCCATCAGTCGAATGCTGAATCGGCTGCCTCAAACAGAGACAGGAGCCTACAAGCTATCTAATTTAGTTATGGGAATGCCCCTGAGCCTTGTTGTGCGGCTGCGGGTGCCGGCAATCACGACAACACCCTCTGCCCCCCTGTTGAACGCAACCCTCGAGTGGTTGGACACCGCCTCAGTCCCACAAGCTTTGACAGAAGCTTTGTGTCTTGATGCAGTACCTCAGACGCAGTGGGAAACATTGCCTGAAAATCCTCAAGTTCAAGAACAAGTTTTACTACTTGACTCTGCTGCTGCCCGCGAAGAAGCCATTGCTTACGCTGATCAGGGCAACCTAGAACGTGTCAATGAAATTTTAACTCATCGCATTAGTTGCTTGATGGCCGTTGATCTCCATGGGCATGAGTCTCCAGAGATTGCTCAAGAATTAGCTGCACTTCAGAATCTCAAAGCAGATTTGGATAATCGGAATGTGCAAATGATGCGCAAAAAAATGCGTTTCGAGGCTCATCAGCGTCACTGGAGTAAACCAAAAGAATAGTCTAATCTCTGCTGAAGGTTACCGTTGGGCTTGGCTACCATACATGGCCTGTAGAACCACAGCAGGGTTGACCAGTTGCCCTCGGTGGCGGAGCGTCCAGTGAAGGTGAGGTCCGGTGGTGCGCCCTGTCATGCCCACTCGACCAATACGTGCCCCCGTAGGTACCCGCTGCCCCTCTAGGATGAAAATGCCACCGGCGCGATCGACCATGGCTCGTCCTTGGGGGGTCTGCTCAACCCGCCCCATCATGTGGCAGTAAACATGTTCCCAAGCCCCCGATTGAATCCGTACCAGCGTGCCACAGGCGGTGTGATCGGAAACTTCAATCACCTGCCCAGCCCACCAATTGCGGATATAGCTTCCTTGGGGAGCGGCAAAATCAAGGCCATTGTGAAATTCGGTCGTGGGTTCCCCCGTGGGCGATCGCCGGTAGCCAAAGGGAGAGGTATAGCCTTGGAAATTTTCCACAGGAAAGGAAGCATCGCTCCAGCGGAGTGTCCCTGCACCAGTATTTTGGGAGGGTTGACTGAGTTGGGGAATTGCAACCGTGCTACCCAAGGCGATCGCTAGTGCTAGACTGATTCGCTGCCAATGCATATCAAACTCCTCACATCTTTTTTGGCCTACGGCCTTAGACCGTCATTAATGCACACCGTTCCCTATTCTAGGGACGTAGGATATTTTCAGGTAACGGGAAAATCAAGATGGCTGTTAACGACCCCCAGCAACCGGCGGAAGTGACTCAATCAAGCCTGCGCGATCGCCTGCGAGCCGAGGCAGCCGCTCCCTATCGGGGACTACGCCGCGTTTTCTATGCCGTTTTTGCTGCTTCTGGCCTCATGGGTGCCTTTATCCTTGGCCTCAAGGGATTAGCGGGCACGGCAGGTGATGATTTGGTGTGGAATCTGGCATTACAAATCGGAGTGGTTGCCCTGATGGTTGCCCTCTGGCGTTGGGATCGCGGCTAAACTGCTTGAGCGAGCAAAAAGCGATCGTGGCCACTGAGATCGTGGAGAATCTCCACCCGTTCATAGGCTTGGCTGGCCACTGCTAGCGCCGCCACTGCTTCCCCTTGGGTTGCCATCAATTCGATAAAGAGCCAGCCTTGGGGCTGAAGATACTCTGGCGCCGTCTCAACAATCTGGCGAATTGCCTGCAAGCCATCCGCACCACCATCGAGGGCAAGGGAGGGTTCATGGTACTGCACTTCAGGCTGAAGGGTAGCCACTAGGCTGGTGGGAATATAGGGGGGATTACTGACAATGCCCTGCACCTGCCCTTGGAGATGGGTCAGGGGGTCAAACCAATTGCCAACATAGCAGCGCACGCGATCGCCCAAAGCGTACTTTTGAATATTCATTTGCGCGACTTCGAGAGCCTCAGGGCTACAATCCACGGCATGAACGAGCGCTGCCGCAAATAACCGCGCCAAGCCAATGGCGATCGCTCCGCTCCCCGTACCCAAATCCAGCCAATGCCCCTGTTGCTGCCAAGGGGGTACCGTTGCTGCCACCACTTCTAGGAGTTCCTCTGTTTCTGGCCGGGGAATCAACACACTGGGGGTGACGACTAATTCCAGATCATGCCAATGAACCGTACCAATGAGATATTGCAGCGGGACTCGCTCTTGCCAGCGGCGTTGCCAGCGCGCTTGGAGGTCTGCAAGGGGCAGTTTCAGAGGAATCTGGGGTGGAAGTCGGCGCAGTGTAATATCAAGGGGACTCAACTGTGTGAAGGCACTGAGAAATTGTTTTAACTCCCGTAGGCCACTCTCGCGCTCAGGGGCTGGAATCATCGCCTCTGCCCAGTGCCACCATGCTTGGAGTGCCTCGCTACTCACGAATATATCTTGACCCTTGTTTTCTGAGGATACTCGTATCAAAATAGCCCTAGAATTCCTAACTGTGCCTTATTCACTGTGGCAGATTTTCAGGAACAGCTTCAACGTCTGCAAGAGCAACTGCAACGGGCGCAGGCGCGAGCAAATGAACTGCCGTCACTGGTTCCTGAACCGCCCCCACCGCCTGTGGATCCCGAAGCCCCCGAATGGGCGGATGAACGGGCACGGATTGAAGCCCGCGTGCGCAGTGAAACCTCTGTTGCTGAACTTCAGGCACAACTGATTGAAGCCCTCTTGGAAAATGAACGGCTACGGCGTGCCCTAGAGGAAGAGCGGCAAAATCATGCCCGTACCCGTGAGGGACTCATTACCGCCTTGGGGGATGCTTTGGATACCCTCAAACAGCGGCGGCGATCGCCGAAACCCCCCTAGGGACTCGGCCACAGTGCTACGCTTAAACCCACCAGCACCAGACTGCCCCCCGTGATTACTGCCGTTGTGGGCACCTCACCAAAGAGGAGCAGGGCAAAGAAACTCGCAGCAATCGGTTCTGCCAACACTAGAAGGGTGACCCATGTGGGGGAGAGCCAACGCACGCCCCAATTGAGACTGGTGTGCCCCACCAACTGCGGAATCAGCGCTAGCAGGAGAATAGCGCCATAGAGCTTTAGCGGCCAACCTGTGTAGGCAAAGCCAAGGAGGGGCGGCAGAGGGAGAAGCACCAGAGCAGCAGTGGCATAGGCAACAAGGGCGTAGTGGTGAATTGCAAGACCCGCCTTTTGAGCCGCTTGACCACAAATAAAGTAGGCACTGACCGCCCAGGCCGCAGCGATCGCCAGCGCATTTCCCAGCAGGGGGTTCCTTGCCACAGCACTGGTCGGTTCTCCGGTTCCAATCAGGGCACTGCCACCAAGCGCGATCGCCATGCCCACCCAAGCACGGGGTTTAAGGGTTTGTCGCTGCCAAAGGTACCCCACGAGTGCCGACCAGATCGGGGTTGTGGTCACCAGCGTTGTTGAGGCTGCCACCGAGGTGTAGTTCAGTGAGGTAAACCAGAGGCTAAAGTGCGCCGCAAGGGCAACCCCAGCAGCCAGTGCCCAACGCAGATTTTGGCGAGTCAGGTCTAGCCACGGCCACGTGTAAAGTTGCGGGATCAACAAGAGGGCCGCCAGACTCAGGCGACCACTGGCCAAGAAAATACTCAACCCCACGGTCATGCCTAGGGAATCAGTGGCTAAGCCAGCAACGCCCCAGCGCACCAGCACAGCAGCCGTAGAAACCGCCAACACGCCCACGCCGAGCACAAGGGCGATTTGCCAATGGGGCGGCCTATTTACCGACATCGGGAATGACGACGGGAGCCTCACCATCGAGACCAAAGGCCGTATGCACCGCCCGCAGCGCCCGCACCCCCTCGGATTCTGCCACCACACAACTCACGCGAATTTCCGAGGTAGCAATCATTTGAATGTTGATGTTTTCACGGGCAAGAGCCGCAAACATTTGCGCCGCAATCCCCGGACGGTGGATCATCCCCACACCGACAATACTCACTTTGGCGATCGCCGTATCTACGAGGATGTCGCCGTAGCCCAATTGGGTCTGAACCCCTTTGAGCAGTTCCGTGGCTCGCTCGGCATCGGCAGAGGCCACCGTAAAGGCAATATCGCGGGTCATCACACCCCCGAGGGAGCGCGATCGCTGGGATTGGATAATCATGTCCACGCTAATGGCGGCGTCCGCAAGGGTCTGGAAAATTGCCGCCGCCATACCGGGGCGATCAGGCACATCGCGAATCGCAATCCGCGCCTGCTTGGGATCAAGGGCAACACCCCGCACCGGTGGGGCATCGGGGGTTTCTTGGGGGGCAGTGGTGGCGGCTTCCACATCAAAGGTTTGGGAAAGGACGGCGATCGCTCGACCTGCATCCGCTGCGGCCACTGTACAACTGACATTTACTTCAGACGTGGAAATCATTTGTAGGTTAATACCCGCTGCCGCCAAGGCCGAAAACATCTGAGCCGCCACCCCCGGTCGGCCAATCATCCCTGCACCTGTGATACTCACCTTGGCAATGTCGGCATCCACGAGCACATCCGTTTCTTCAACCCGTGGATTCAAGCGGGGATAAAAGGCGACAGCAACAGCCTCGGCTTGTTTAAGAACGCTCTTTTGCACCGTGAAGGCAATATCGTTCGTTTGCCCTTCGTGAATGGATTGGATAATCAAATCCACATCCAGGTTTTGCCGTGCCAGTTCGCCAAAAAGCTGTGCCGCAACGCCGGGGCGATCGGCCACCCGCAGCAGTGCCACCTTCGCCTGATCCGTGTCCAGTGCCACACCATCCACCGGCTTGCCCAGTTCAAGATTTTCCACGGGACGGGGTGGCCGCGACGGTGCAATGACGCGAGTACCGGGATCATCTGTCCAACTGGAGCGCACCACCAAATCCACGCCATAGTTGCGGGCAATTTCCACCGCGCGGGGGTGCAAGACCTTTGCCCCTAGGCTCGCCAACTCCAGCATTTCGTCACAGGTAATCTCGCTCATGAGTTGGGCATTGGGCACCAGTCGCGGATCAGTCGTCAAAATGCCGGGGACATCGGTGTAAATTTCACAGCAATCCGCCCGCAAAGCCGCCGCCAAGGCCACAGCCGAGGTATCGGAACCGCCGCGCCCAAGGGTAGTGACTTCAAAATCCGCAGCAGCAGTAATCCCCTGAAAACCCGCCACAACCACCACTTGTCCTTCTTTGAGGTGCCGTTCGAGGCGCTGGGTCTCAATGTGGAGAATGCGGGCACGGGTGTGGGCCGGTTCGGTAACAATCCCTACTTGGGCACCGGTGAGGGAAATGGCGGGTTCCCCCAAGGCATGGAGCGCCATCGTCAACAGGGCGATCGAGACCTGCTCCCCCGTCGAAAGCAGCATATCCATTTCCCGCTGACTGGGGCGATCGCTAATGGCATAGGCCAGTTGCACCAAGCTATCCGTGGTTTTGCCCATGGCCGAGACCACCACCACTACCTGATGTCCCGCTGCCACAGTCGCCTTGACCCTGCGGGCTACCGCTTGAATGCGCTCGACACTACCGACGGACGTGCCGCCATACTTTTGTACAATCAGTCCCATGGGCGTTCTAAAGAGAATGCTGTCCTATTTTATATTTAGGGCGGTGATTCTTGGCTGTGGCTGATCCGTGGCGCTAGGGAACTAAAAAATCGCTGTTAAACTGGAAATTAGAACTGAATTGCGGAAACGGGTGCCGATGAAATACGCTCAACGCCTTTCCCAACGGCTGAGTCAACTGGCTTTGGTCGTGGGTCTCTCGTTAGCTCCCACTAACATTGGTCTAGCGCAGTCGAGCAATAACAACACCGTTTCCTACAGTCAATTTCTCAATGCCCTCAAAGCGGGTGAAGTCAGCTCTGTTGAACTCTATCAGGAACAAGGGCTAGCCAAGTTTCGCCGCAAAGATCAACCCGAACAATCTCCGCCTCAAGAGGTACGGCTCTTTGATCGCAATCCTGAACTTGTCGAACTGCTGCGCCAAGTAAGTACCCGCTATGACACGACGGTGCGGGTGGTGCCCTCGAGCAGTGATGGGGCAGTGGTTGGCGTCATTTCTAACTTGATGCTGGGCTTCTTTCTGCTGATTTTATTCCTGATGATTTTGCGGCGGGCGAGTAATGCCCCCGGCGGCCCTGGGCAGATTCTCAACTTTGGCAAATCCCGTGCCCGCTTTCAAATGGAGGCACAAACGGGGGTGACCTTTGGCGATGTGGCCGGGATTGAAGAGGCCAAAGAAGAGCTTCAGGAAGTCGTGACCTTTCTCAAGAATTCAGAGAAATTTACCTCTATTGGTGCCCGTATTCCCAAGGGGGTGCTGCTGATTGGGCCACCAGGAACGGGGAAAACACTCCTTGCCAAGGCGATCGCCGGTGAAGCCGGGGTGCCCTTCTTTTCCATTTCTGGTTCTGAATTTGTGGAAATGTTTGTGGGCGTCGGTGCTTCCCGTGTACGGGATCTCTTCAGAAAGGCCAAAGAAAACGCCCCTTGTCTGGTGTTTATTGATGAAATTGATGCCGTCGGTCGCCAACGGGGTGCCGGCATTGGCGGTGGCAATGATGAGCGCGAGCAAACCCTCAACCAACTCCTGACGGAAATGGATGGCTTTGAGGGTAACACGGGCATTATTGTCATTGCGGCAACGAACCGCCCCGATGTTTTGGATGCTGCCCTACTGCGTCCGGGCCGCTTTGACCGCCAAATTACCGTTGATTTGCCCAGCTACAAGGGACGCCTGCAAATTCTCCAAGTCCATGCGCGGGACAAGAAAATTGCCCCCGAGGTGTCCCTAGAGGCGATCGCCCGCCGTACCCCCGGCTTTTCGGGTGCCGAACTGGCCAACCTCCTCAATGAAGCCGCGATTCTCACTGCCCGGCGTCGCAAACCTGCCATTACGAATGCCGAAATTGACGATGCCATTGATCGCGTGACGATTGGCATGACGCTCACGCCTCTCCTCGACAGTAAGAAAAAGTGGCTGATTGCCTACCACGAAGTGGGTCATGCTCTACTGATGACGCTCTTGAAACACGCGGATCCCCTCAATAAAGTGACCATTATTCCCCGCTCTGGGGGCGTTGGCGGCTTTGCCCAGCAGATCTTTGATGAAGAGCGGGTGGATAGTGGCCTCTATACCCGCGCATGGCTCCTCGACGAGATCACGATTCTATTGGGGGGGCGCGCTGCCGAAGTAGAAATCTTTGGCGATGCTGAAGTCACCGTGGGTGCCAGTAGCGACTTGCGAGCGGTAGCCAATCTGGCGCGGGAAATGGTGACCCGTTACGGTATGTCGGATTTGGGACACTTAGCCCTTGAAACGCCGGGCAACGAGGTCTTTTTGGGTCGCGATCTCATGCCCCGCGCTGAATATTCTGAAGCCGTGGCCGTGCAAATTGACCACCAAGTGCGTGAGATTGTTATGCACTGCTACGAGATTGCCCGCAAACTCATCCGCGAGCATCGGGTGGCCATTGATAAGCTAGTGGAGCTGCTCCTTGAGAAGGAAACCATTGACGGTGATGAGTTCCGTGCCTTGGTGCGCCAATATACCACCCTACCTGTCAAAGACCCCACTTGGAAGGCGACAGCGACGCCAGTATCCTTTCGTCAGGGTGCCCAGCCGTCCTAGGCAAGGAGGCAACGGTGAGCCATGAGCGGCAGGCAGTCCGCCACCTGTTAGTCCTCGAAGATAGTGAGGGGCGGCGACCCATTTTGCTAGAGGCAGCCACCTATTCCATCGGTCGCGATCCAACGAATTCAATTGTGCTCCACTCGAAGATGGTCTCACGGCAGCACGCGATTTTGTTACGGGTGACCAGTCCTGAAACCAATAGCCATCTTTTTCGCCTCATTGATGGTGATTTGCAGGGCAAGCGCAGTACGAATGGCACTCTGGTCAATGGCCAGCGGATTGTTGCCCATGATTTGCGTGGCGGCGACATGATTGTCTTTGGCGGCGATGTGCGTGCCCGCTACTTGACCTTAACCAACATGACGGATACGGAGTTTCAGGATTTTTGCCGCAGTACCGATGTCTTAGGCTTTCTCTCCAAAAGCACCAATCCCTTTGCAACGCTTGTCCCCCTCAATGAAGGTAATATCGAGAATTTTAGTGAAGCGGCCTTAGTGCGCTTGGCCTCCTATCCGGAGCTGACGCCCAACCCAATTTTGGAAGTGGATTTAGAAGGGAGGGTGACATATCTCAATCCAGCGGCAGTGATGCAGTTTCGGGATCTACAGCAACAGAAGTTGACTCATCCTCTGCTGTTGGGATTGCCGGAACTAGCACGCTACATGAAGCAAACCCAAGAAAAAGTCCATGTGCGGGAGGTGGAGTACCAAGGGCGCATCTACGAGCAATCAATTCACTACATCTATGAAAGTGAGCTGATCCGCAGTTATGTCATGGATGTCACCGATCGCAAGCGAGCCGAGGAACAACTGCGCAACCAAGCCCGCCGTGAGGCCATCATTAACCGCATCATTCAAGCCATGCGCACCACCATGGTGGCAGCGGAAGTCCTGCAAATTACGGCTGATTTACTCCTAGAAGCCTTGGGATCAACCCTCTGTCTGATTACCCAAACCCATGCTCCCAATAGCCCTACCTATGCCAGCCGTCCTCAATTTGTCAGCTTACCCAACTATTTGATTGCGCTGAACCAGCAGGCGATCGCCCTCTTTGAACCCGCCCTCAGCAACGGTGAGCAGGTGGTCTTGGCGGCTAGTTGTACGGATTTACCGGAGCCGCTGCAAACGGATCTCAGAACCTTCAACGTCAACGCTTTGGTGATCACCCCGCTGATTTACCTCGGCCAACTCCTTGGGCAAATTACGCTCCTCGATTGTGAGTGGGAACCCAGTGAGGCAACCTCCGTTTTGGCGAGCGATCGCCAGCTTTGGCAACAAACCCTGCCCAAGTCTTGGACGCCAGAAGATTTAAGCCTTGTCAAAACCATTGCCGATCAGTGTGCCCTCGCCATTCACCAAGCGCAGCTTTACCAGCAGGTGCAAGAACTCAATGCCGATTTAGAGCGACAAGTGCGCGCCCGTACTGCCGAACTGGAACAGAAAATGCAGGAGCTAGAGCGGCTCAATGCGATTAAGGATGATTTCTTGAGCACCGTTTCCCATGAGTTGCGTACCCCCATGGCGAATATGAAAATGGCCATCTATATGCTGAAGCAATTTGCCACCGACGATCGCCAGAAACGCTACCTCGACATTCTCACCAATGAGTGCAACCGCGAAACGGAATTGATCAATGATTTGCTGGATCTGCAACGCCTAGAGGCAGGGCGCAGCCAAATTCAACAAGAGGTGATTGATCTCGACAGTTGGCTGCCCTCGGTGCTTGAACCCTTTCGCAACCGCATGCAACAGCGGCAGCAATCCCTTGAGATTTTGCGCCCCCCCACGTTGCCGCCCCTCCTCTCCAACCGCCATGCCTTAGCCCGCATCTTGGCAGAGTTACTCAACAATGCCTGTAAGTACAGCCCTGCTGGTGCACAGATTGTTGTCCGTTTTGATCCCATCGGGGGCGATCGCCTGCAAATTCAAGTGAGTAATCCCTCAGAGATTCCCAGTGAGGAGCTACCGCGCATCTTTGAAAAGTTTTATCGCATTCCCAATGCCGATCCGTGGCAACAGGGGGGAACGGGCTTAGGCCTTGCCCTCACCCAAAAACTCGTGGAGCAATTGCAGGGTGAAATTAGCGCCGACAGTGAAGCGGGCATTACCACCTTTACCCTCAGCCTACCCACTGCATCAGGTGATCCCGCTGCCTGATAAAATAGGGTGCTAACGTTTTTAGGGTGCCATGACCCTTTCGCGAGTCGCTTTAAGTAGCCTACAGCAAGACCTTGAACAGTTAATTCGTCGCTTGGATAGTGTGCCCCACGGCGACGTGATTTACCAAGCCCTGCAACTTTTTCTGGATATTGCCGATGAGGAACTGGAACGACTAGATTGGAAGATTCTGCGTTCCTGCCTGCGGGATATGCACCAAGCCCTGCGGGTCTTTGCCCCCTATCGCCATACTCGCAAAATTTCGATCTTTGGCTCCGCTCGCACCCCCTCCACCGCGCCAGTCTATGAAATGGCGGTGCGCTTTGCTCAGGCGGCGAGTGCCACGGGGTTTATGATTATCACCGGTGCCGGGGGGGGCATCATGGAAGCCGGCAACAAAGGGGCAGGCCCCAACAAGTCCTTTGGCCTGAACATTGAACTCCCCTTTGAGCAGGGTGCTAATCCCTACATTGAAGGGGATCCGCGCCTGATTCACTTTAAGTACTTCTTTACGCGCAAGCTCTTTTTGCTCAAGGAAACCGATGCCATTGCCGTCTTTCCCGGTGGCTTTGGCACCCAAGATGAAGCCTTTGAATGCTTGACCCTCTGCCAAACGGGCAAAGCCCCCCCTAAGCCATTGGTTTTGATGGATGTGCCCGGGGGTACCTACTGGCAACACTGGGATCGGTTTATTCGTGAAGAATTGGCAGCCAAGGGACTGATTAACGGTGAAGATCAGGAACTCTACCGCATCTGCACCAGTGTTGAGGAAGGCTTAGCCTATCTGAGTGGCTTTTATCGTGTCTATCACTCTAGCCGCTATGTGGGCGATCGCTTGGTGCTGCGGTTGAACCAAGACATTAGTGATGCCGCCTTGGCAGAACTCAATCGCGATTTTCAAGACATTCTTGTGTCGGGGCAGATTGAACGCGCAGAACCCTTGCCTCGGGAAGTGGAAGATGAGCAACCCATTAACCGCCCTGCCTTGACCCACACGCTCCACCTGCCGCGATTGATCTTGCACTTTAACCAGCGGGACTACAGCCGTCTTTACCAACTCATCTATCGCCTCAATGGCTTTGCCACGGCGGAGACTGTGTACCATCCCGAACGCAAATAGGCGATCGCCCTTCGATTAGCTTGCAGTTTTTGATCACTCTAGATAAACACACGCCCATGATCGAACGCTATACCCTTGCCCCGATGGGGAATCTCTGGACGGATGCCTACAAATTCAAAACATGGCTCGATGTTGAGATTGCGGTCTGCGAAGCCCAAGCCGAACTGGGGCATATTCCTGCCGACGCCGTCGCTGAAATCAAAGCCAAGGCCAAGTTTGACCCCCAACGGGTGCTGGAAATTGAAGCAGAGGTAAAGCACGATGTCATTGCCTTCCTCACCAATGTCAACGAGAATGTTGGCGATGCCGGGCGCTATATTCACCTTGGCTTGACCAGCTCCGATGTCCTTGACACCGGTTTAGCCCTGCAATTGGTGGCCAGTCTCAGCCTGATCCAAGAGCAGTTGGAGCATCTCATTCAGGCGGTGCGTCACCGCGCCCAAGAACATCGCTATACGGTGATGGTGGGACGCAGTCATGGAATTCATGCCGAGCCAATTACGTTTGGCTTTAAGCTGGCTGGTTGGTTGGCGGAGCTGCTGCGCCATCGCGATCGCCTGTGTCAATTGCAGCGCACCGTGGCCGTGGGCAAAATTTCTGGGGCAGTGGGCACCTATGCCAATGTGGATCCACGTGTAGAGGCGATCGCCTGCCAAAAACTAGGACTGCAACCCGATACCGCTTCGACGCAGGTGATTTCCCGCGATCGCCATGCCGACTATGCCCAAACCCTTGCCCTCTTGGGAGCCAGCCTCGAGCGCTTTGCCGTTGAGATTCGCAATCTTCAGCGCACCGATGTTCTGGAAGTCGAGGAATTCTTCTCGAAGGGACAAAAAGGCTCCTCTGCCATGCCCCACAAACGCAATCCCATTCGTTCCGAACGGCTGACCGGTCTAGCGCGGGTGCTGCGGGGCAATGCCTTGGCGGCCCTGGAAAATGTTGCCCTCTGGCATGAACGGGATATTTCCCACAGTGCGGTAGAACGGGTGATTTTGCCCGATAGCTCGATTCTCAGCCACTTTATGCTGGTGGAAATGACCGACTTAGTGCAGACGCTACAAATCTACCCCGAGAATATGCGCCGCAATATGAACTGCTACGGCGGTGTCATCTTTAGTCAGCGGGTGCTCTTGGCGCTGGTGGAGAAGGGGCTGAGTCGCGAAGCCGCCTATGCCTTGGTGCAAAAACACGCCCACGCCGCGTGGAATCAACCCAATGGCGATTTTGCGGCCAACCTCAAAGGGGATCCAGAAATTCAGCGCTACCTGACACCAGAGGAACTCGAGGCCTGCTTTAACCCTGAACATCACCTCAAGCACCTCGAGGAAATTTACCAGCGGTTGGGGATTTAGACCGAATTGAGGTGGGCTTCAAGGTCGCTAATCCGAAAGAGCGATCGCAGGGGGATCCCTTGAGCGGCAAAGGCAGCTTCCCCGCCTGCTTGGCGATCGACAATGGCCAGAACCTCATTCACGACATAGCCTGCCTCTTGGAGCCGCAGCACCGCCTTGAGGGCAGATCCCCCCGTCGTGATCACATCCTCAAGCACTGTGATCACCGCCCCTTGGGGCAAGGGGGGACCTTCAATAAAGCTCATCGTGCCGTGGCCTTTGGCTTCCTTGCGCACAATCAGCGCCGCCCGATCCTGCCCCTGCACATTGGAGAGCACGCTCACTGCCACCACTAAGGGATCCGCCCCAAGGGTGAGACCCGCCACCGCCACCACTTCAGGGGCTAACTGCGCTAAGAAGAGCCGTCCCACCAGGTAAGCACCCCGCGCCGATAGGGTCACGGGTTTGCAGTTGATGTAGTAGTGGCTTTTTTGGCCAGAGGAAAGGATAAACTCGCCGGCACGGTAGGCATCGCGGCACAGAAGCGCCAAGAGTTCCTGACGCAGGTCAGCAAGGGAATCGTGCATAGTGTTCTCCACAGTTAGGGGGTTGAGCTAGCGGGCACGCGAAACCAATGGGTGGTGCCGTCCTTTTGATCCACGAGTTTGACCCCTTGAGCCAAAAGGAGATCCCGCAGGCGATCGCTCTCGGCATAGTTTTTGGCTTGGCGGGCAGCAGTGCGAGCGGCAATCAGGTTTTGAATCTCCTCATCGGTGAGTCCCATCGTTGGCGAAGTTTTTGGCGCCTCTTTGGCCTCTAGACCCAAGACTTGCGCAAGGGCAACCAAGGTGTGCCAATCGCGACTCACCTCAGCGGGCGATCGCCCCAAGTCTCCCCCATGGAGATAGCGGTGCTGCTCACGATTCAGGGTTTTCGCCAGTTCAAAGACCACGGCGAGGGCAGCGGCGGTGTTCAAGTCCTCATCCATCGCTTGACAAAAGGCTTGAGTACTGGGGTGGCTTTTTACCGCTTCTGGAGCCGTGGGGGGCAGGGGAATCTGCTGATGCATGCGCAGGGCTTCCGCGAGGGTTTGCCAGCCCTTGGCAGCGGCGCTTAGTGCTTCTGGCGTAAAGTCCAAGGGTTTGCGGTACTGAGCCTGCAAAACCAACAGGCGCAAGGCCATGGCATCCACCCCCTGAGTCAGCAGGTCACGAATGGTTGTGAAATTCCCCAAGGACTTGGACATTTTCTCAGTGTTGACGGTGACAAAGCCATTGTGGAGCCAAAATCGGGCTAGGGGCTGTTGCGTCACCGCCTCCGATTGGGCAATTTCATTCTCGTGGTGGGGGAAAATTAAATCCATGCCGCCGCAGTGGATATCCACCGTTGCCCCAAAGGCTTGTCGCACCATTGCCGAGCATTCAATGTGCCAGCCGGGGCGCCCTTTACCCCAAGGGGCTTCCCACGGGTCATAGACACCCATTTCCTCGGGCTTCGCCGCTTTCCAGAGGGCAAAATCAAGGGGATGGCGTTTGCGCTGCTCCTCCTCTTCCTCAACGCGGCCACTGGCACCGGCCATGAGTTGCTCAAGCTGGCGCCCGGAGAGCTTGCCATAGCTGGGAAATTGCGCCACGGCATAGTAAACATCCCCACCGGCCACATAGGCATAGCCGCGATCCAGTAGCCCTTGAATGAGGTGAATAATTTCTGGAATCACCTCTGTCGCGCGGGGATAAGCAGTGGCCGGCAGGATATTCAAGGCCGCCATGTCCTCGTGGTAGGCGGCAATGTAGCGATCGCTGACCGTCGCCATGGTTTCACCGTTTTCATGGGCACGGCGAAGAATTTTGTCATCAACATCAGTAAAATTCTGCACATAGTGCACCGCGTAGCCCAAGAACGTGAGATAGCGGCGCAGCACATCCCAAGCCACATAGGAACGGGCGTGCCCCAAATGGCAATAGTCATACACCGTGACACCACAGGCATAGATCGTCACCCGCTCTGGGTGCAGGGGCGAGAAGGGTTCAAGGCGGCGAGACAGCGTGTTGTACAGATGTAAGGGCACAGAAACACCCCGCAAGGATCAACAGTTGCAGCAGCAAATCGCTCTTTGATAGGATATAGGATACCAAATTCATCATTATCGAGGACAAACACACCCCCATGGCCAAAAAAAGCATGATCGAACGGGAAAAAAAGCGGCAACGGCTCGTTGCTAAATACGCCAGCAAACGCCAAGAACTCAAGGCTCAACTGGCCAGTGCCGAAACCCAAGAAGAGATCATGAGCATCCATCGTCAATTGCAACAGTTGCCCCGCAATAGTGCCCCTTCACGGCTGCGGAATCGCTGCTGGTTGACGGGTCGTCCTCGTGGTTACTATCGCGATTTTGGCCTCTGCCGCAACGCCCTGCGGGAAATGGCACACCAAGGGTTACTGCCGGGGGTTGTCAAGTCCAGTTGGTAAATTGGCTCTGCTACCCTAGAGCTAATAGGGTTGAGGCAAAACCATGGCAGAGCGATTATCCCCAGCGGATATTGAGGCACAGCTAGCTAGCCTACCCGGCTGGAAATTGGCGGGCGATCGCCTTGAGCAAACCTTTACCTTCAAAGACTTCCTAGGCTCCATTGCCTTTGTCAATCGTCTGGTAGATCCCGCTGAGCAGGCCGGGCATCACCCTGATTTATCCATTTCTTGGAATCGGGTCACGGTCTGCCTTACCACCCATGATGCTGGCGGGATTACCCAAAAGGACATTGATCTGGCCAAGGTGATCTCCGATCTGGCCGCAGCATAAATTTCGTCAGCGTTTGCCAACATTTAAGGATTGGGCAAAGAAAGCAGAACTACGATAGAAGGTAGTGCCCGCGATCGCCCATCCTATGAATACCGCCGAATTACTCGTGAAATGCCTTGAAAATGAAGGCGTTGAATATATTTTTGGTCTGCCGGGGGAAGAAAATCTCGATGTCCTGCAAGCGCTGCGTCGCTCCCCCATTCAATTTATTACCACCCGCCACGAACAGGGGGCGGCCTTTATGGCCGATGTCTATGGTCGCCTCACCGGTAAAGCGGGGGTGTGTCTCTCGACCCTTGGCCCCGGTGCCACGAACTTAATGACCGGTGTTGCCGATGCCAACCTCGATGGCGCTCCTCTTGTGGCCATTACAGGACAAGTGGGGACGGATCGGATGCACATCGAGTCCCACCAATATCTGGACTTGGTGGCCATGTTTAGCCCGGTTACCAAATGGAATGCCCAGATCGTCCGCCCCAGCATTACACCGGAAATTGTCCGCAAGGCCTTTAAGATTGCCCAAAATGAAAAGCCGGGGGCGGTTCACATTGATGTGCCCGAGAACATTGCCGCCATGGAAGCTGAGGGCTATCCCCTCAAGCCTAGCCCCCCCGAAAAAACCTATGCCTCGTTCCAGAGCATTCTCAAGGCCGCTGAACTGATCAATGCTGCTGAGAACCCCCTGATCCTGGTGGGAAATGGCGCCATTCGTGCCCATGCTGCCGCTGCCCTCACCCACTTTGCCGAAAAGCTGAATATCCCTGTGGCCAATACCTTCATGGGTAAAGGGGTCATTCCCTATCAGCACTCCCTTGCCCTGTGGACGGTGGGACTCCAACAGCGGGATTACATTAGCTGCGGCTTTGATCATGCTGACTTAGTGATTGCCGTTGGCTATGACTTGATTGAGTACTCCCCGAAAAGCTGGAACCCCGATGGCCGCTTGCCCATTATTCATATTGCGGCCACCCATGCGGAAATTGACAGCAGCTACATCCCTGTTGTTGAGGTCGTGGGGGATATTTCTGACTCCCTCTATGAAATTCTCAAGCGGGCCGATCGCCAAGACAAGCCCACCCCCTATGCCGTGCAACTGCGGCAGGACATTGTGGCGGACTATTGCCAATATGCCCAGGATGAGAGTTTTCCCGTCAAGCCGCAAAAGCTTATCTATGACCTGCGCCAAGTGATGGGGCCAGAGGACATTGTGATTTCTGATGTCGGTGCCCACAAGATGTGGATTGCCCGCCACTACCATTGCGATCGCCCCAACACCTGCATCATTTCCAATGGCTTTGCGGCAATGGGGATTGCGGTACCGGGGGCAATGGCGGCGAAATTGGTCTATCCGCAGCGGCATGTGGTGGCAGTCACGGGGGATGGTGGCTTCATGATGAATTTCCAAGAACTGGAAACTGCCCTGCGCATGGGCACGAACTTCACAACCATCATCTTTAATGACGGCGGCTATGGCCTCATCGAGTGGAAGCAGCAGCGCTACTTTGGTGAATCTGCCTATGTCCACTTTGGTAACCCTGACTTTGTTAAGTTGGCCGAAAGCATGGGACTCAAAGGCTATCGCATTGAGGACACCGCTGACTTTATCCCCACGCTGAAAACCGCCTTGGCACAGGATGTCCCCACCATCATTGATGTCCCTGTGGACTACAGCGAGAATCTGCGCTTTAACCAACGCCTTGGGGAGCTAAGCTGCGACACTTAGGCCACGTGCGCCACCCGCATCCAAGGAGCATAGGGGTTGATAAAGCCCGTCACTGTGATCCGTTGCCCATTGCTATAGGCTTGCAGGCGATCGTTCACAGTGGGGTGGAGCGTCACCAAGGGCCAAGACTGTTGATCGGTGCGCAGTTGATAGGCCTGCTCTCCCAGTTTTACAAATTCGCCCGTGACAGTTTGCATTCCGGCACTCACGGTCATGGGTGTGGGCTGGGCGATCGCCACTTCTGGCGGTAGGGGCACTGTCGGATCAAAGGTGCTTAAGGTCTGGAGCTGCCAAGCTGCCCACTCTGGATGTTGCGGCGGCAGATTAAAGAAGGGAAAAATTGCCTGTCGGCACTCCTGAATCAGGGGCTTCAGATCAAGGCTGCCCACCAGTTCGTGCAGCGATTTCCCTTGGCGAATGGCTGTGGCGGCTAACCACCCTGCCCCCTGGCCAATACCCATCACTAGCGGTTGCAAGCGGGTGGCACCATTGGCAATATGGGTCACGGAGATATTTTTTTCTGCGACTAGAAAGCCCTCTATCCTCTGGGGAATCAGCGACGTATAGGGCACCACAAAGGGCGTCCCCGTCCAACGACCGCCCCAACGGATGGACTTAGGGACAAGGGGAAGTTCCATCCCCGGATAGTGGTGATCGTTGGGATAGTTGCCAATGGCAATGCCCGTGTAGTGACCTTGGGCATCAACGGGCGGTGGAGCACTGGGGAGAAGATCCTGCTCGTGAATCGTGGTGAGACCAATCAGGCGCCGGCTTTCACGGTAGTAGGGATGGAGCGCATAGGCACCGCCCCCCAGTTGGCCAGGGAGTTGGGGAAACGTCTCTTCCGCTAGACCATAGCGGCGACCAAAGTGGCGTTGGATGTAGCAGGCAAAATCCTGGGCGTGCCAGCGTGCCTCTTGGCAAAAGGCCTGCCGCTCTTGGGCAGAGCCAATCAGCCGTTCCAGACCCACCCCATAGTCATTCCCCTGCTGCGGCCAGTTGAGCATAAAGCGGTTCCCCGGCAGGCGGCCATAGTTGAGAAAGTGCAGCGGGTCGTAGCCTGCCCAAGCACCGTTAAACTTGTGCTCATCCCAAAGGGGGGAAGGGGGAATCTCCGGGGCAGTGGCACCCTCACCATAGTCCTGTAAAACGACAATCCATGTGGGGGCTTGAACGGGATAGGTTTGAGTCAAGGCGGTGGGTGCTGGGGGTGCTGAGGGTTCTTGGGTTTCTGCCTGCCACTCCCACCCCCAACGATGGGGGATGTCTCCCAAGGCAAGGAGATCGCCGAGTTCTGTGGCGTCAATGGTGATTTGGGCATGGATGGTGAGGGTGGTCAATTCCACGCCGAGGATGCGATCGCCGTGGCGCAAAACCGCTTGGGGAAGCTCACCAACAATCCACGTCAGGTTCGGGGTTGTCTTGACCCACTCGGCAAACAGATCAGCAGCGACCTTTGGCTCAAAGGTAAAGAAACTCACCCAAGCATGATCTAGCCCCCCCGGCTGTCGTTGGGCGATCGCCCGCAGAAACTCGCCCCACAGCCCTGTTTGCCACGCCATCAGTTCATTGCCATCCGGCGCAGCCACCCCAGCACTCGTGAGCATGCCCCCTAGCCACGGCGTTTCACTGACCAGCACCGTTTGCGCACCCGCGCGAGACGCCGTTAAGGCAGCAGCCACCCCCCCTGTGCCACCACCCACCACGAGTACCTCGGTGCGCAGGGTTTGCCTCACTGTTGCGGTTCCTTGGGATCCGTAATCAACCCCCAGCGATCGGGGGGCCAAAAGCGAATCGCCGCACGGCCAATAATGTAATTGCGCGGTACCACTCCCCAGCAGCGACCATCAAAGCTATTATTGCGGTTATCCCCCAAAACCAAGTAACTGTTGGCAGGAATGACTTGGGGTTGAGCCAGATAGGGCTGGATGCCGGCACAGGTATCTACGGATGTAAAGGTTGAGGGGGCAAGATAGGGTTCGGGTAGGGGCTGATTATTGACATAGACCCGCCCTTCGCGCAGTTCGACGCGATCGCCCGGCAAGCCCACCACCCGTTTGATAAAGGCATCGCGAAAGCCCGCCTGCTGAAGCGTGGGGGTTGGATTAAACACAATAATGTCGCCCCGATGGGGGGCATGGAAATAGTAGCTGACTTTTTCAATAATCAGGCGATCGTTAATCAGCAGGGTTTCTTCCATCGAGCCGGTGGGGATATAGCGTGCCTCGGCCACAAATGTCCGAATACCAATGGCAAGAACAGCCGCTAGTCCTAGGGTTTTGGCCATCTCCAGCCACCAAGGTTCTGTGGCCTTTTGGGTCTTGGCTGTCACTGATTCAGGGGTAGAAGCATTTGTGGGTGGCACTTTGCCATCGGACATAGGAAGGAATCTCGCAAACACTCAAAAATTGAAGCCATGCACTCCACGATACTACAGCCATGTGAGGTGAGTGGTCACTTTGATCTTAGAGTGCTTTGGCAAACGTTCTGTTCCACGGGGCAGCTTACGGTTAAAGGATCTGCTCAATCATGTACTGGGCTTGAGTGCCATAACTACCGCCAAAAAGATTGAAGTGATTGAGGATGTGGTACAGGTTGTAGATGGTTTTCCGTTGCCCATAGCCAGCCCCTAGGGGATAGGTGGCGTTGTAGCCCTCATAAAAGGCCGCAGGAAAGCCACCAAAGAGTTCACTCATCGCCAAGTCCACCTCGCGATCGCCATAGTAACTGGCGGGGTCAAAAATCACCGGTTCCCCCGTGCGACAAAAGGCAGCATTTCCCGACCAGAGATCGCCGTGCACTAGGGTAGGGGTTGGTTCATGGTTCAGGAGTTCTGGAATGGCTGCTAGGAGCTTCTCCGCCTTGGGAAAGTGTCCACCCCGACGGCGAGCCAGATCAAACTGATAACGCAGGCGCGCATCACGGAAAAACTCCCCCCAGTTGTCTGACCAAGGGTTGATTTGAGGAGTGGCACCAATGGTGTTATTTTCCGACCAGCCATAGCGATCGCCCGTACCCTTGAGGTGCAACTGTGCCAGCTCTACCCCCATCTGCCACCAATCTCCAGAACTGGTGAGGGGCAAGTATTCCAACACTAAAAAACTCGCGTCCTCAACCACCCCCCATAGCAGGGGAAGGGGAACGCGAATCGCTTGAACCTTGGCGATCGCCCGCAGGGCATTGGCTTCGGCAGCAAACATGGCCTGCCGTTCAGGGCGATTGAATTTCACAAAGAGGGTTTGCTCTGGATGTTGCCACACATAGGTGGTGTTGATACTGCCGCCCCCCACTGCAAGGGCTTTACCCTCATGGAGCCGCTGACCCGTCGCTGCGGCAAATTGATCCCACAACTGTTGCCAGCGACCCACGCCCTCAACCCTTAGTCGTCGTAAATGCGGCACTCAGCAGCATCAGGGTTGTCATCACAGTACTGCTGGAAGGAGGTTTTGTGATCTTGCTGCTCAGCGCGTTGGTGGGCAGCTTCCGCTTGCAGTTCCTCAAGGGCATCCCAAGCAGCGGCACACTGTCCAGAGGTTGCCCCTTCGGTGTCACAGATTTTGTGGGCTTCCTCGCGGGCTTGTTCAATTTGTTTCTCGAGATTACTCATAGAGCCTTTATTGAATCACCGTATTGAGTTTATGCAATCTGCCCAAGGGCAGGAATGCCGTTACTCCACTCTAGCAATGAATGCCCTGAACTGCCAGAAGCTGCATCCCCACCCCTCACCCCCTAGAGGGTACTGTCGGCAACGGTTGCTTCACTGACTAGGCTGGGGGCGGATTGGGTCAGTTGGGCATAGAGGGGCAGATGGTGCTGCGCTACTGCCGGCAGAGCCGCGTGGACATGGCTGGCGATCGCCGTCGTGGTCACATCGTAGGTTTGGGTGGCCAGCTTGGGATACATCCCCACGGCAATAATCGGCACCAAGAGGGACAGGGCAATGAAGGTTTCACGGGGATTGATGTCCAACAGCAGTTTGTCAAACATATCGCCCGCTTGTTTGCCCGTAAAGACACGGCGCACCATCGAGAGCAGATAGACAGGCGTGATAATCACCCCCACAGCCGCAAGGAAAATCATCCCTACTTTGAAGGTGGTGGAGTAGGCATCACTGTTGGTCAAGCCCAAGAAGACCGTGAGTTCACTGACAAAGCCACTCATGCCGGGCAGCGCCAGCGAGGCCATCGAGCCAGCGGTAAACAGGGCAAAGGTTTTCGGCATGGATTGGGCAATACCGCTCATTTTTTCCATGGCCAATGTGTGGGTGCGATCGTAGGTCACCCCGGCCAAGAAGAAGAGGGCAGCCGCAATCAAACCGTGGGAGAGCATTTGCAGCATCGCCCCATTGAGCCCAATGCCATTGAGGGCACCAATGCCCAGCAGCACAAAGCCCATGTGGGAAATCGAGGAGTAGGCCAGCCGCCGCTTCAGGTTTTCTTGGCCAAAGGCGGTTAGAGCACCATAGACAATATTCACGACCCCAAGGGCAATCAGAACAGGGGCCAAGTAGATGTGGGCATCCGGCAGCATTTGCAGGTTGAAGCGAATTAGGCCATAGCCCCCCATTTTCAAGAGCACTCCCGCCAACACCATTGAAACGGGGGCAGAGGCTTCACCGTGGGCATCGGGCAACCAAGTGTGCAGTGGGAAAATCGGCAGTTTGACACCAAAGGCAATCAGGAAGCCACCATAGGCCAAGAGTTCGAGAGCCAAGGGATAGTCCTTGAGACCCAAGGCCGCCATGTTGAGGGTAAAGTCACCGCCATAGAAGGCCATCGCTAGGCCAGCAATCAGGATAAAGAGGGAACCAACGGCAGTGTAGAGGATGAATTTTGTAGCGGCGTATTGGCGTTTGGCACCGCCCCAGATGGAGATCAGCAGATAGACGGGCACCAGTTCCAATTCCCAAATTAGGAAGAAAAGAATGAGGTCTTGGGCGGCAAAGACGCCAATTTGGGCACTGTAGAGCGCCAACATCAGGAAATAAAATAAACGCGGCTTCTGCTTTACTTGCCAAGCCGCAAAGATTGCCACTGTGTTTACCAGACCCGTCAGCAAAATCAGGGGGACGGCAAGGCCATCAACCGCTAGGGACCAGTTCAGGCCGATTTGCGGGAGCCAAGGCACGGTTTCCACCATTTGGATCTGGGCGGATTGGGCATCGTAGTGCTGCCAGAAAACCATTGCCGAGAGGCCAAATTCGAGGAGTGCGATCGCTAGGGCATACCAGCGGACTGTCTTCCCCTCACGGTCGGGCAACACGGGAATGAAAAAGGCTGCCACTAAAGGCAGCAGTGTCAGTACAGTCAGCCAAGGAAATTGGACATTCATCAGACAACCCCCCAAGGGACGAGTCCAGTAATCTGTTCAAGTATCTGAATAAGAATATATACCTATTTGCTAAATGTTGCAAATTGTTAAGCATTTTTCTAAATTATAAAGTTTATGGCACTGCTATTGACAAAAATCTATTCTATAGAGAATTGATATTGATCTGAATAAAGTTAAGATGGGGGTTGACGTGCTTAAGGTTTCTTACCGTTGGTTGCGGCGGTGCAGTTCTATGGCAACAGGCAAGGTGTAACGGCAAAGCAGAATGTTACAGTTTGTTTTAAATACCAAGGTGTCTGCGGGTGGGGTCTCATGATTTTCTTGGAAGCCAGTGTTTTTGTCACTATCCTCGTCGGGTTTCTAGCAACGATCGTCAAGAAAAACCTGCTAATGAAGATTGTGACGATGGATGTTATGAGCACCGGGGTAGTGGCTTTGTTTGTGGTCATTGCCACCCACAGTGGTCTGGTCACGCCCATTGCCCGTGGCGGAGCCTTTGATACTGCCTATGCCGACCCCGTACCCCAAGCCGTGATTTTGACCGCGATCGTGATTGGCCTTTCGATTCAAACGCTGATGCTGGTGGCGGCAATGAAGCTAGCGCGGGATAACCCGACTTTGGAAACGCCAGAAATTGATCAAAAGTATCTGTAGGAAGTGGCAATGACGGAGCTGGCGATCGCTTGGATTTTGTTGCCCTTTGTGGCGGGTTTAACGCTTTACCTATTGCCCCCCTTGGCGCGGGGTCTGACGCTGGCGATCGCGCTTATTTCCCTCTGTGTCGGCTTAGGCATTACCATCAACCAAGTCAACACTGCCTTTGTCCTGCTCGATAGCTTTGGCATTTCCCTGAGCATTGACCCCCTCAGTGGCTACTTTATTGTCACCAATGCCCTCGTGATTTTGGCAGCGCTGTTACATACATGGCAGGAAGGTCATAAGGCATTCTTTTATGTGCTGCTGTGTCTGCTCCACGGCTGTGCCAACACGGTCTTTATTTCAGCGGATTTCCTCAGTCTCTACGTCAATATTGAGGTGCTGGGGATTGTGGTCTTTTTGTTGATTGCCTATCCCCGTAGCGATCGCCCCCTCTGGATTGGCCTGCGCTATCTGATGGTGAGCAACGTGGCCATGCTCTTTTATCTAATGGGGGTGGCGCTTGTCTATCAGACAAACCATAGTTTTGCCTTTAGTGCCCTGATGCAGGCACCGCCAGAGGCTGTGGCACTGATTTTGATGGCATTGTTAGCCAAGGGCGCCATTTTCATTAGTGGGCTTTGGTTGCCCCAAACCAACGTCGTTGCTGCCCCTGTGGTTGCTGCTCTCCTAGCCGGTATTGTCGAAAATGCTGGGGTGTTTAGCCTTGCGCGCGTCAGTCTGCTCTATAGCGACATTGCCGATATTGTGCGGCTGTTTGCCCTCGCCTCGATCTTTTTTGGCCCAATATTTGCCTTGGTGGCCGATGATGTACGACGGATGCTCAGCTTTAGTACCCTTGGCCAACTAGGATGGGTGATCATTGCCCCCCCGGCGGCGGGTTTGTATGCCCTGATGCACGGCTTAGCCAAGGCCAGTCTTTTTTTGAGTGTGGGGGAACTGTGCCACTATCGTCTTAGTGAATTGCGCCAAGAGGGTCTGCCGCGCCCAGTGGCGATCGCCCTGATGATTGCCGGTTATGGCATTGTCGGTGTGCCTTTTCTTGCTGGATTCGCCGCTAAGGCCTTGACCCTGAGTTACCTTGATCCGTGGCAGCAGGGACTCCTCTATGGTGCTGGCTTTTTGACCGCCACAATTTACAGCAAATTCCTCTTTTTGCCCCGCTATCCTAGCAAGACTCTTATGCCCGTGGGCTATAGTGCCGCCACCATGGTGCTCTTGGGTGGGCTATTTCTGGCCAATGCCGGCTACATGGAAGCCTACAGTGGTGGCATGAGTTTGCTACGCGCCTTTTTGCCGCCCTTGGTAGGGTGTGGTCTAGTGGCCTTGGGGGTCTCCCGCTGGGAATCCGCTTGGCGAGGGGCTTGGGAACGTCTAGAGCACCTTCTAGGGGTGATGCTGTTACTCTTACTTGGCTTGGTGGGGTTAGCCCTATGAATTATTTGAACTTTGCCCTGCGCCTGACGATTTGGCTGCTGCTGACGGCGGACTTTGGCTTGGTCAATCTGGCGATCGGGATTCTGGTTTCGCTCCTGCTGCCCCAAGGGCGAGGGGGTATGGCAACACTGCGGCAGTGGCTGAGTACCCTAGGAAAAGTGGCGATGGCTGTTCCCCGTGCCTATATTGAGGCTATTGAAATGATGGTGCGTCCCCATCGTCATGAAGCGATCGTCCGTCAACCCGTTGATCCTACTCGTGCCCCCGGTCTGATTTTTCTGGATATTTTTACGATTACCTTCACCCCCAAGACGATCGTGCTGCACTACGACGAGGAGGGCTGGTTTGAAGTGCATCAACTAGTGGAGCGCAGACCGGAAAAATGACGGCCTTTTTAGTCATCATGCTGCTGATTCTGGGCATTCCCCTCTATGCGGCTTGGAAGGGGGAGCACATCTGGTCGAAGATGTTGGCCTTTGCCAGTATTGCCACAAAGGCAGCCATTATGATCTTGCTGGTGTCAGTGCAGCGGGATGATTGGATGATTGGCATTGTGGGGGTGATCATCCTTAGTGTGGGTAATGGTGCCCTGATGCTCCTGGCGCAGATTCTGCGGCGACTACGGGATGTAGCCAATCTTTAGGGAGGGGGTCAGTGATTTTACAGTGGATCAGTTATGCCTGTATTAGTTTTGGTCTCTTTCTTTGGCTGTGGGGAACATGGCCGCTGGTGGGTCGGCGATCGCCCCTCTATAAACTGCATTTTTTGTCAATCTCCGATACCTTAGGTTCGATGGCGATCATGATCGGCGTCTTGCTGCGCATTCCCCGCGAGTGGCCGCTTCTAGTCTTGGCATTGATCTCCCTTGCCCTCTGGAACACCATTCTGGGCTACGTTTTGGCCTACTGCTCCCAAGGGGAGGACACTGATGGATAGCTGGCTCATTGCTGTCACTGCACTCCTGCCCCTAACGGCCCTAATGCTGGTGTTTCAGGAGAATCCCTACCACGCCCTTGTAATTCGCGGCATTATTGGTGCGGTGGCGGCTCTCCTCTATGCCATTCTCGGTGCTGCTGATGTGGCGTTGACCGAAGCCCTTGTGGGCACGATGCTCTCAATTATGCTCTACGCCGTTGCAGTACGCTCTTCCTTGGTGCTGCGATTGGGCATCTTAGCTTCGGCACTCTCCACTGATAGCTTGGATCACTTACTGGAAGCCATTCGTGAAGCTGTTGCCCCCTATCATTTGCGCGTTGAATTAATCATTTATCCCACGTTTGAGCAACTTAAAATAGCGCTCCGCGATCGCGAGATCCACGCCCTATGCGCTGAAGAAACCACTCAATTATTAACGATGACCCGTGTAGCGCGCCTTTACACCATCCTCAAGCCCCACCTCACCAGTCTTACAGAACTCGTGTATTACCCCTTGCCCAGTGAAGAGGAGTCAGCGACATGATTTGGCTCTATGGCATTGCGGCAGTGCTACTGCTGGTGAAAATGCTGATGATCCCCACCCTACCTGCGGTACCAACGATTCCCATTGTCGAAACCCTTGTTAACCAGAGTGGTATTCCCAATGCCGTTACCGCCGTGATTTTGCGCAATCGCCTGTATGACACCATTTTTGAAGTGGTGGTATTCACCCTTGCCATTATGGGGGCACAGTATTTGCTCAGCAATGAAAAACCCCTTGGCCACGTTAGCCGCTTTAATGATCAACCTTCGATTGTGTTGGCAAGATTTGGCGCCACCATTTGCTCCCTCGTGTGTATTGAGTTGGCCTTGCGGGGGCACCTGAGTCCGGGGGGTGGATTTGCGGCTGGTGTTGCTGGCGGGACGGCGATCGGTCTTGTGGCCATTACCTCAGCCCCAGAATGGCTAGAGAGCATTTATCGTCGCTTCCATGCCGCCACATGGGAAAAAATCTCCGTGATTGTTTTCATTCTCTGCGGTGCCAGCCTGTTAATAGGGGTGGCTTTGCCTGCGGGTCGGTTTGGCACACTCCTCAGTGGTGGCTGGATTCCTTGGCTGAATATCCTCATTGCCCTGAAAGTGGCCTTGGGGTCGTGGGCAGCAGTACTGACGTTTATTCGCTATCGTGGTCTGCTCTAATCCAATAGTCCTTTGACGCTCATCCCGCTAACGCTAGGCGTATAGCAGGAGATTCCCCGTTCACAGAATCTTGACTAGATGACCCGAAAGTCATCCCCGCCAGAACCTCTCCAGGGGCGTTTTCAAGACGGTACGCCCCACCGCCGATAAATCGATTCCGCACCACGAATGCAGCGGCAATATCCCTAGGCATTGAACAGCCACAGGGACACTCATGCCAACGGGTTGATAGCGTTTTGCGGACTGCTTCGCCACAGTCAGGACACTCTTGAGAGGTGCCCGCTGCTGTCTCCTTGACAACCGCCTTGCCACGCTTGCAGACCACCCAAGGCAACACCGAGTTCAGGAATTGCCCATGACTACAATTCCTCTGGTTTCTCCAAGGATTCTGCCTGATACAAAATTTGCCCTTCGTTACGGATGTTTTCCTGTAGCGCTTGGTCAGAAATGTACTCCAGCTTCAGTAAGTCCACCATATAGGGAATGTTTAGCTCGGCCAGTTCACGCCGCAGGCGTAGATATTCGTCAAAGTCCATATCAGGAGCAGCGATCGCCAGATCAATATCAGACCCCCGCTGGGCATCCCCCCTTGCCCGCGACCCAAAGAGCACAACCTTTTTTACCGTTGGATAGCGGCGAATCACGGCGAGAATCATTTCAAGGGTTTGCTCCTGCATTGATCTATCCCTGAGTGAACGATGGATTGCTTGTTGTGGCCAACCCCTGCTGCAATGTCAGCATCACCCTTTGCATATCCCCTTGTAAAAGGGCAGGCAAGTTCAGCCAGAGGCCAGCAAATTCCTGACTACGCAGCACTCCCTCGCGATCGGGCTGTTGTTGAACGTAGCTCCCCTGCTCGCGGTGATACCAGTAGAAGGCCTGTTCTGAGACCACCCACACCAGATATTCCTTGACGCCAAAACGACAATGGAGGTCTTTCTTGTCATGGAGATCGTAGGCGGCACTGCTAGAGGCAATTTCAATCACTAACTCTGGTGCTCCTTCAATGTAGTCATCAGCACTAATGCGCGACTGCCCCCCGGCAGATTCCTCAAGGCGCAAGATAATATCGGGCTGGACTTCATTCCTGTCATCGAGCCTGACCGTGGCATTACCAGCCATCAACAGGTGGGGAATAGCGATGCAATAATTGCCTGCCCAAACCATCATTTGACTATGGGGCACACCATGCAGGCGGTAGCGGACAGGTGAAGCCACAAAGACGACTCCATTGATCAGTTCAGCTTTTTTAATGTGGGGAGAGCGGCCATAGCGGTACTCAAATTCCTCGCGGGTGAGGCGATCGCCACTTTCAAGGGGGATGACATTGACTAATTGAGTCATTTCGTAGCCTCAACGCTGGATTTATTATGATTGCCGCTTCCGGGCTTCAGTAAACCGTTGGCATTCAGGGGAAGCTAGCCCCTGTTGTAATGTGAGCATCACGCTTTTCATATCCCCTTGCAAAAGGGCAGGCAAATTGAGCCAGAGGCCGGCAAATTCCTGACTGCGAAGTACTCCCTCGCGATCGGGCTGTTGTTGAACGTAGCTCCCTTGCTCGCGGTGATACCAGTAGAAGGCCTGTTCTGAGACCACCCACACCAGATATTCCTTGACGCCAAAACGACAATAGAGGTCTTTCTTGTCGTGGAGATCGTAGGCGGCACTGCTAGAGGCAATTTCAATCACTAACTCTGGTGCCCCTTCAATGTAGTCATCGGCACTAATGCGCGACTGACCCCCCGCCGATTCCTCAAGGCGTAATAGCACGTCGGGTTGGACTTCATTTTGGGTATCAAGCCGGACTGTGGCGTTATCGCAAACCATGAAGCCCTTAAATTCAATACTGTAGTGAAAGAGCCAGCCAAGAATGTTGCTATGGGGCTGGGCGTGGTTTCTAACCCGAATTGGTGAGGCCACAAATACCACTCCGTTAATCAGTTCCGCCTTCTTAATGTGGGGAGAGCGGCCATAGCGGTACTCAAATTCCTCGCGGGTGAGGCGATCGCCACTTTCAAGGGTGAGGAGAGGAGCCGTCATTTTTCGCAACCGTTCGTGATAGCACCCAGCACCTTTATTCTAGGCGGGAGCCAAACGCTGGATGGCAAATGTGCATCAATTAGACAGTCGGTAACCCCAATACCTCACCGCTGCCGGCAACAACGGTGCCAATCGGCCAGCTCTCAATTCCCCACTCAGCAAAGCAGGCCTGCGCCGCGGCAACCGCTGACGCGGGTAAAACCACGGTGTACCCAATGCCCATATTGAAGGTGTTAAAGAGTTCGGCCAAGCTGACGTCCCCCATCTCCCCCAGCCAGTGAAACAGAGGCGGGATAGGCCAAGCGTCTGGATCTAGTTGAGCCGATCGCCCTTCGCCCAAACAGCGGGGCAAATTTTCCGGCAACCCACCGCCCGTAATATGCGCCATGCCGTGGATGGGAATCCCTTGACCTAAAGCCGCACGAATGGGTTGGACGTAGAGGCGGGTTGGTTCTAAGCACAGCTCCCCAAGGGAAGGGGGACCAAGGGGGGTATCCTGCCAACTGAGCTGGCGATCGCTGACAATTTTACGCACCAAACTAAAGCCATTGCTGTGCAGCCCAGAACTGGCCAATCCCAAGACCACATCCCCCACCTGCACTTGGGTGCCATCCAGCACCTGATCCTGCTCAACGACACCAACACAGAACCCCGCAAGGTCATAGACCCCTTCGGCATAGAATCCCGGCATTTCCGCTGTCTCCCCCCCCAAGAGGGCACAACCGGCTGCTTCACACCCTTGGGCAATACCCGCTACCACAGCGGTCATAATTTCTGGCGCCAGACGACCACAGGCAATGTAGTCCAAGAAAAAGAGCGGCTCAGCACCGCAGGTGAGGACATCGTTGACGCACATGGCCACCAGATCAATGCCAACAGTATCGTGGCGATCGAGGGCTTGAGCCAGTTTTAGCTTCGTACCTACGCCATCAGTTCCTGAAACCAAAAGGGGTTGACGATAGCCCTTGGGAATTTGACACAGCCCAGCAAAGCCCCCCAGTCGCCCCACCACTTCCGGTCGTTGGGTTCGCTGCACCAAAGGGCGAATCTGCTCCACAAAAGCACGGCCAGCGGCCACATCTACACCGGCACTGCGGTAGTCCATCAGCGCTGCTCCTGTAGTTGGGGATAGTGAGCCTTGAGATACTCCAAAAGGCCCTCACAGGCATCGGTGAGCAGATCCAACACCTTCTCAAACCCCTGACGACCGCCGTAGTAGGGGTCGGGCACTTCCTTCGCGTCGTGGTGACGGCAAAAATCGCACATTAACCGCACTTTATCGCGGTATTTCCCTTCGGGGTCAAGGCGCAAAATATCGTAGTAGTTTTCGCGATCCATCGCCAAAATTAGGTCAAATTCCTCAAAGTCAGCAGCATGAAATTGGCGGGCGCGATGGGTCAAGTGCAGTCCCCGTTGCCGTGCCGTCATCACCATACGGGCATCCGGTGGATCGCCAACGTGGAAGTTGCTGGTGCCAGCGGAATCACACTGAATCTCATGCTCTAGGCCGGCCTTTTTGATCAGGTCTTGCATGATCCCTTCGGCGGCAGGGGAGCGACAGATATTACCAAGACAAACAAAAAGCAGACGGATGGGCATAGCGCGTTTCCTAGGGGGCGGGAATCAGCATACGAATGAGATCAGCGACCTGCTGACTGCTGTTGGGCATGGCCAATTGGCGGGCATTCTCTGCCATGGCGTGTAATTTTTGCGGGTGCCCTAGCCATTCTAAAATGATCCGTCCGAGGCGATCGCCCGTCAATGCCGATTGCGGGATCATTTCAGCAGCACCGGCACTCACCAGCACTTCAGCGTTCACTGTTTGGTGATCTTCAGCAGCATAGGGGTAGGGAATCAACAGCGCCGGGGTTCCTGTGAGGGTCAGTTCCGCCAAGGCACTAGCGCCAGCTCGACTAATGACAATATCCGCGCGGTGGAGCAGAGGTCCCATGGGTTCAAAGAAGGGAAAGACGAGGTAGTGGGGATGCTGAACACTTTGGGCATCGGGATCATTGTTGCCCGTGAGATGCACCACCCAAGCCCCCGCATCGAGCCAGCGGTGAACCGTTTCCCGTACAAGGCGATTGATGGCCACTGCCCCTTGACTCCCCCCCATCACCAGAATCAGGGGCGCATCTTTGGGAATCGGCAACTCCAAGTCGCCGGGGTTGAGAATATCGGGACGCACCGGGGTGCCCGTCACCCGTAGGTTCAGCCGTTTGGATTTGAGGTAGGCCAAACTCGCGGGGGTACCCAAGGCAACCAGCGTACACCAAGGTGCCAGCCAGCGGGTGACTTTACCCGGTAGGGCGTTGGATTCATGGAGCAGGGCGACACGCCCCAAACTGCGAGCCGCTAAAATGGCGGGCGCTGCAATGTAACCACCAGTGGTAAACACCCCTTGGAAGTGTCCCTGTTTTAACAACTGGCGCGTTTGCCAAAAAGCCCCCCAAAATTGCCAGAGGGGGCGCAGCCTTGCCCAGGGGGTCTTGCCTTGGACGCCACCAAAGTTGATTGTATGCAGAGGGTAATGGGGCGGAATCAATTGCTGTTCTAGGCGATCGCGCACCCCCAACCAATGGATCTCATATTCAGGTAACTCTTCTGCCACTGCTAGTGCCGGAAAGAGATGCCCGCCGGTACCACTCGCTGCAATCAGTAGTTTCCTTTGCCCAAGCATTAAACGTTCCAGCCCAATGTGGTCATGAGCTTATCGACAAAGTTGGTATAGACAATGCCGCTGCGGAACTCCGGTGTATCCATCACCTGCTGATGAAAGGGAATGGTGGTCGGCACCCCCATAATTGCACATTCTCTTAGGGCACGCTTCATGCGGGCAATGGCAGCGGGGCGATCGCTCCCCCACACGACCAACTTACCAATCAGCGAATCATAGTAGGGGGGGATTTCATAGTCAGTATAAACATGGGAGTCCATGCGCACTCCAGGGCCACCGGGGGGCAAGTAGCCGCTAATGCGACCGGGATGGGGACGGAAATTGCGCTCTGGGTCTTCGGCATTAATGCGGCACTCGATCGCGTGTCCGCGCAACTCAACCTGCTCTTGGGTCAAGCTGAGGGGTTCCCCTTGGGCAATGCGAATTTGCTCGGCAATCAGATCCAGCCCCGTAATCATTTCCGTGACGGTGTGCTCCACCTGAATGCGGGTATTCATTTCCATAAAGTAAAAGTTGTCTTGGCCGTCAAGGAGAAACTCAATGGTGCCAGCACCGACGTAGTTAATGGCTTTGGCAGCAGTGACAGCGGCAGCTCCCATCTTGGCACGCAGTTCTGGGGTGAGGGCAGGGCTAGGCGCCTCCTCAAGGAGCTTTTGGTGACGCCGCTGTACAGAGCAATCGCGCTCCCCAAGGTGAATGACATTGCCATAACTATCCGCCAGAATCTGGAACTCAATGTGGCGGGGATTTTCAATAAACCGCTCCAGATAGACGCCGGCATTGCCGAAGGCCGCTTCCGCTTCCCCTTGGGCGGCACTAAGGGCCCGTCCTAAATCTTCGGCAGAGCGCACTAAGCGCATCCCCCGGCCACCCCCCCCAGCCGTAGCTTTAATCATCAGAGGATAGCCAATTTTGCGGGCGATCGCCCGGGCAGTTTCCTCATCCTGCACCAGTCCATCACTGCCGGGAATCGTCGGCACCCCCACCTGTTGCATCGTCGCTTTGGCGGTGGATTTATCCCCCATAGCACGCATGGCAGCGGGACTCGGCCCAATAAAGGTAATCTTGTGGTCGGCGCAGATCTCGGCAAAGCGGGCATTTTCCGCTAAAAAGCCATAGCCAGGGTGAATCGCCGAAACATGGCGGGTGAGGGCAGCAGCAATAATGTTGGGAATATTGAGATAGCTGCGGCTACTGGGGGCTTCGCCAATGCACACCGCCTCATCGGCCAATTGCACGTGCAGGGCATGGCGATCTACGGTGGAATAGACGGCAACCGTTGCAATGCCCAATTCCTCACAGGTGCGTAGAATCCGCAGTGCAATTTCGCCACGATTGGCAATCAAAATTTTCGTAAAGGCCATGGCGGTCAACGGTAGGGGAAGCGATCCCTAATGCTACCATGCCAGCCGAACGCTTCCGAAAAGCCGACAGCAATTGCATTGGTGCCACTGGCCAAAACAAGTTAGGATCAGCAGGGTTTTATTTGGGAGCGCACTATGGCTGCTGTGTCACCCACGATGGCATTGACCGTTACGAAAACCAGCAATTGGACAATTGAGGACAGCGAGCAGCTCTACCGCATTCAGGGCTGGGGCGAACCCTACTTTGGGATTAATGCTGCGGGTCATGTCACCGTCTCTCCCAAGGGCGATCGCGGTGGGTCATTGGATCTCTATGAACTGGTGCAGGCGCTCCAACAGCGCAACATTGGCCTCCCCCTGCTGCTGCGGTTTTCCGATATTCTTGAGGATCGCATTGAGCGACTGAATGCTTGCTTTGCCCGCGCCATTGCCCGCTATGGCTATCAGGGAGCCTACAAGGGGGTCTTTCCCGTCAAGTGCAATCAACAACGCCACATCATTGAAGCCCTTGTGCGCTTTGGCCAGTCCCATCAGTTTGGCCTAGAGGCAGGATCAAAACCGGAATTGCTGATTGCCTTGGCCATGCTCAATACGCCGGGGGCACTGCTGATCTGCAATGGCTATAAGGATCGCGGCTACATTGAAACGGCTATTCTGGCGCGTCGCCTTGGCCACACCCCGATCATTGTCCTTGAGCAGCCCGAAGAAGTAGCGGAAGTGATTGCTGTCAGTCAGGCCTTGGGCATTGAGCCAATTGTGGGTGTGCGGGCAAAACTCAGTACCCAAGGGGTGGGGCGCTGGGGCACCTCCGCTGGCGATCGCGCCAAGTTTGGTCTCACCGTGCCAGAGATTTTAACAGCGGTTGAACAACTGCGGGAAGCAGGAATGCTCAACTCCCTGCAACTGTTGCACTTTCACATTGGCTCGCAAATCTCTGCCATTAGCGTCATCAAGGATGCCATTCGCGAGGCGGGGCAAATTTATGGCGAGCTGGTGCGCCTCGGTGCCAATATGCAGTACCTCGATGTGGGCGGCGGCTTGGGGGTGGACTACGACGGCTCGAAAACCAACTTCCATGCCTCGAAAAACTACAGTATGCAAAACTATGCCAGTGATGTCGTGGCTGGTATTAAGGACGCCTGTCGGCAGCGGGGCATTCCCGATCCCATCCTCATTAGTGAGAGTGGCCGTGCCATTGCTTCCCATCAATCGGTATTGATTTTCAATGTCTTGGGGGTCAGTGAAGTGCCCAAAATTACCCCCGAACCCGCCACGGAAGAGGAGCACCTGATTATCCGCAACCTCTACGACACCTACCAAACAATTGATGAGAACAACTACCAAGAGGCCTACAACGACGCCCTGCAATTTAAGGGGGAAGCGATCAGTCTCTTTAACTTTGGCTACTTGAGTTTGCCGGAGCGGGCACGGGCAGAGAGTCTCTTTTGGGCCTGTTGTGCCAAGATCCTCGACATTGCTCGCCAGCAGGAATATGTGCCCGACGATCTCGAAGACCTCGAGAAAATCATGGCTTCAATTTACTACATCAATCTATCGGTGTTTCAGTCGGTGCCCGATAGCTGGGCGATCGATCAACTGTTTCCGATCATGCCAATCCACCGCCTTGATGAAGAACCGACAGAACGGGGCATCCTTGCGGATCTCACCTGCGACAGCGACGGCAAAATTGACCAGTTCATTGACCTGCGGGATGTGAAATCAGTTTTGGAACTCCATCCCTTTCGCCCCGGCGAACCCTACTACCTTGGCCTTTTTCTCAACGGTGCCTACCAAGAGATCATGGGCAATCTCCACAATCTCTTTGGGGATACGAATGCCGTCCATATCCGTCTAACCCCCAAGGGCTACGAAATTGAGCATTTGGTGCGGGGCGATACAATGCAAGAAGTCCTCGGTTATGTGCAGTACCAATGTGATGCCCTCCTTGAGAAAATCCGCCGCCGTGCCGAGGCTGCCCTTGCGGAACAGCAAATTACATTGGCGGAAGCGCAGCACCTACTGGAAAACTATGAGCGGAGTTTGCGCAGCTACACGTATCTATCCTCTTAGGGAAAGCGATGCTGGGAACATTTCAATCAAGCCATTTACGCATTGAGGTGCCGGCCACCGCAGACCAACTGCGGGATTATTTGACGCAGCCAGCACAGTTACGGCAGTGGTTGTGGCCGCTACAGATTCAGGTGACGGGCGATCGCCTGCAAGTGGGGGATACCTTCACCAGTGAATTCCTGTGGTTAAAACTGGAACACCGCGTAGAACTGCTCACAGCAGAGCGACTGGTTCTAGTGCTGCGGCAGGCCATTGAGGGCTGGCAAGAATGGTCGTGGGGAGAGGGCTGGGTACAGTCCTGTATTGAGGGGGTGACACCGCTGCCTCTAGAGTTGGGGCAGACTTTTCTTCTATGGCGGTTGAAATCCGTGCTGAGTGAAACGGTAGCAAGCTGAGGGTCGAAGAACGTTGAAGCGATCGCGCCAATGGGGATGGATTTTATTCCTGAGTGCCCTGCTTCTCAGCAGTTGTGAGGGCAGTGGGCTACAAAATTTATTTGCTGCCGATCCCAATGCTGATCAATGGGCAGGGAATCCTCCCACAGCGGCACCCACTCCAGAGCCGACGACAACACTGCCAGAGAATTTACGGTTTCCTAATGCGATGCTTGTAGCCACTCAGCCGCAAGCAGGGGCACCCCAAACCACGGCAACCCGCTGGCAAGCACCTGCACCAGCGATCGCCATTCAGCAATTCTATAGCCAACAATTTCAACAGTCGGGCTGGCAATTGGTGGAGCAGCAGGTAGCCGACAATGCGATCACCCTCAAGGGGCGCAGTGCTGAACTGGAAGTGAGCGTCACCATCAACACGGTGCCCGAAAATAACCTGACAACCTTCACCGTGGCCTACACACCCACCAATAGCACCACGGCCACACCGCCTCCCCAACCCAACCCCACGGCACCCCAAGCCTTTACCGATCTCGATCAAGCCCCCGCTCCCCTCCAGCCCGCCATTCGTGATTTGGCAGAACTGGGGGTTCTCAGCACCACGGGCGATCGCTTGCAACCCAATGCCCCCATTAGTCGCGCTCAGTTTGTGCGTTGGCTGGTGACCACCTACAATCGCTTTTATGCCGATCGCCCCGCACGCCAAATCCGCTTGGGCAGCCGCAACGACACGCCTATTTTCCAAGATGTCCCCCGCGATCATCCCGACTTTCCCTATATTCAGGGACTGGCGATGGCAGGATTTTTGCCCAGCCCCCTCACCGGCGATACCAGTACCCTCTTTCGCCCCAACGCTCCCCTCACCCGCGAAACGCTGTTGCAGTGGAAAGTGCCCCTCGATCAACAGGGGCGGCTGAGTCCCAGCACGATTGACCGCATTCAGCAAACATGGGGCTTCAAGGACAGTCAACGGATTGCTCCCCCTGCTATCAATGCCGTGGCCGCTGACTATCTCGCGGGGGATCTCGCGAACATTCGCCGCGTTTGGGGAGAAACCCTCTTGCTCCAGCCCCAAAAACCCGTCACCCACGCCGAAGCCGCAGCAGCTCTGTGGTATATCGGCAACGGTAGCGAGGGACTCTCAGCCGCAATGGTGAAGCAAGCACCGCCCTCTGCCTCCTAGAACCTTGCTAGATTAGAAATCCGAGTCAATTGTTATGATTTGCTGAACTGATTGCTGCCTATGCCTTGGCCCTTATCCCGTGGTTACCATCGTCAAATTGCCCGCCTCGAAATTACGGGGGCGATCGCTGGGGGTACTCGCCGTCGTGTCCTCAAAGCCCTGAAAACCATTGAAGAACGGGGCTACCCGGCACTACTGGTGCGCATTGATAGTCCCGGCGGGACCGTCGGGGATTCCCAAGAAATCTATGCAGCCCTCAAGCGTTTGCAGTCGAAAATGAAAATCGTTGCCAGTTTTGGCAATATCTCTGCCTCTGGTGGGGTTTATATCGGTATGGGGGCACAGCACATCATGGCCAACCCCGGCACCATTACGGGCAGTATTGGCGTCATCCTGCGGGGCAACAATTTGCAACGGCTCCTCGACAAGGTGGGGGTCTCATTCAAGGTGATCAAGTCTGGCCCCTACAAGGACATTCTTGCGTTCGATCGCGACCTTACTGAGGAAGAAATCCGCATTCTCCAAGACCTCATTGACACCAGCTATCACCAATTTGTCCAAACCGTGGCCGAAGGCCGTAACCTCGATGTCGAAACTGTGCGCAGTTTTGCCGATGGCCGTGTTTTTACTGGTGAACAGGCCCTAGCTCTCGGACTCGTGGATCGCTTAGGAACCGAGGAGGATGCCCGGCGCTGGTTGGCGGAACTGGCTGGACTTGACCCCGACAAAACCAAGGTGCAAACCATCGAAGAACCCAAGTCGCCCTTGGCTCGGCTGTTTCCGCGTCAGCAGGAACGATTCCCCTTTCCGTGGCAAGCGGGTCTCGACTGGTTGGAATTTGAAATGGCCACCAATGGACTTCCCCTATGGCTCTATCGCCCCTAAGCTGGATACAGTACCCTTGCGGATGTCTTGATGGAGGAGCACACTGTGGGCTGGCGCGTCCGAGCAATTCGTGGAGCAACTACCGCCACTGAAAATTCAATTCCAGCAATCCGTGAGGCGGTTTTGGAACTCCTCGGCGAGATTGAGCGGCGCAATGCCCTCGATTTCTCGGAAGTGATTAGTGTTACCTTCTCTGTTACCCGTGACCTCGATCAGATCTTTCCGGCAGCGATCGCCCGTGAATGCCCCCATTGGCGCAACATTCCTCTCCTTGATGTCCAACAAATGCATGTGGAGGGAGGCTTACCCCGCTGTATCCGCTGCTTGATTTACTTCAACACCCCCAACCCCGATCAACCGATTTACCATGCCTACCTGCGCCATGCCCAGAGCCTCCGTCCCGATCTGGCAATGCACGGCGACTACCATCCCCTCCATCTGTCCTCTCATTCTCTAGGTTAACTATGACCGCTCTTGTCCGTGACTACATGACCCCCAACCCCTTTACCATTCGTGCCGATGCCCCGATTTCTGAGGCAGTTCGCCTTATGGAAGAAAAACAGGTGCGCGGCCTCCCCGTCGTGGATGACCAAGGCAAATTGGTGGGCTTGGTGTCTGAAGCTGACCTGATTGTGCGCGAAGCGCCTCTAGAGCCGCCGTTGTACATTACGTTCCTAGGCAGCATCATTTACTTTGAGTCTCCAGAATCCTTTCATCAACACCTCAAGAAAACCCTCGGCCAGCAGGTGCAAGATGTCATGACCCCCAACCCCCACACGATTAACGTCGATGCACCCATTTCCGAAGCGGCTCGCCTCATGGTGAATCACCACATTAGTCGCCTGCCGGTCTTGAATGCCCAAGGGGAATTGGTCGGCATTATTAGCCGTCATGATCTGTTGCGAGCCTTGCATACCCAAGAAACCTCTGCGTGACGTTTGTCAAATTGGCCTGACACTAACTTTCAAGATTGGTGACTTCCCATAGAATAACCACAGGTTTGCTCGCGATCGCCTGAGGGTTCCTTGATCATGACCGCTTCCCTTGATTTGATTTGGCAGCAGGCACGGCAGGGTCAAGCAGAGGCCATTGCCCATTTGATGAACCGCACGCTTCAGGCTAAGGGGGTGCGTGCCCTCGTCCGGCGACGGGGTGACTGTTTACAAATTATGTTTGAAGCGGCGCGATCGCTCCCCCCCCAAGTCTGCGTTCAGTTTGTTTGCCGAGGCCTCAAGCAACTGGCGCCCCAAGGGGTTCTACGTGTACGGCTCCATGCTCGGCTCCTTGGCGAAGAATGGCCAGAATGGACACAGACCGTTGACTTACAGGAGACCTTACCAGCAGCGCCGTCTGCTCAAGCAAGCCCAAATCCAGCAACACCTGCCACTACCCCATCCCATCAGGCGGTTAGTGCTTTTGCCCTCAGTTTACTGGCGATCGCGGGCACGGGTGCTGTTGCCCTCACCCTACAAAATCAACTTAGTGTCGATGCCCCGCCGAGTGCGGAACCCAGTCCAGCCATTACAACCCCTGAACCGGACGTTCCCCTTGTGCCCCCCCCACCCGCCCCGAGCGATCGCCGTTTGCGGATTAAGGCCGTTGGCGATATTGTCCTTGGCACCAATTTTCCGAGTAACCGCTTGCCTGCGGATCCGCAAAAGCTCTTTGCCCAAGTGAAACCCTATCTTCAGGGGGCAGATTTCCTCTTTGGCAATTACGAAAGTACCCTTACCGATTATCCCCATCCCTTCAAAAACACCAGTAGTGGTCGCAGTTTTGCCTTTCGCTCCCCGCCCAGTTATGCACAGGTGTTGCGCCAAGCCGGTTTCAATGTCCTCAACATTGCCAACAACCACAGCTACGACTTTAATGAGCAGGGATTTCGCGATACGATTCGCCACATCAACGCCGCTGGCATGACCGCCATTGGTGATCTCAATCAAATTACCTACCTCGAAGCCAATGGCCTGAAAACCGCATTTATTGGCTTTGCCACCTACTACGGCCAAAATCGCATTCAAGACCTCAAGGCCGGTGCCGCTCTTGTACAGAAGGCCAAGCAAAACGCTGATATTGTGGTTGTCAGTTTCCACGGTGGCGCCGAAGGCAGCGATCAAATTCACACCCGCGATCGCACCGAGTACTTCTATGGCGAAGACCGCGGCAACGTGGTTCAGTTTGCCCGCACCATGATTGACAATGGTGCCGATTTAATCTTAGGTCATGGTCCCCATGTCCCCCGTGCCCTTGAATTGTACAAAGGTCGCCTCATTGCCTATTCCTTAGGGAACTTTGTCGGCTATCAGACCTTGAGCAGCCACGGTACCCTTGGCAAGTCGCTGATTCTCGATGTCGAACTCGACGGTTCTGGCCGCTTCCTTCAAGGAAAAGTCATTCCTGTACGCCTAGATGCCAAGGGGATTCCCCACATTGATCAAAACTTTGCCAGTGTGCAACTGATTCGCCGTTTAACCCAAGCCGACTTTCCCAACACCCCCTTGCAGATTGAACGCCTCGGTGAGATTGTCAGCACCGATTCCCAATCCTAGTTAGAGTAAAAATACTTGCGGTTTAAACATTTCGACTAGTGAAAAAGCGAGTCACATTGACATTCCCCCGACGGACGATTCAAATGCCCGTCACTTATCGCTTGGCCAAGGACTTTAACATTGCTGCCAATATCATTCGCGCCCAAGTGGCACCTAACCAAGTGGGCAAACTGGTTCTAGAATTGGCTGGGGACATTGATCAAATGGAGGCCGCCCTAGAATGGTTGCGGCAGCAGAATATTGAGGTTTCCCTCGCCAGCCGTGAAATTGTGATTGATGAGCAGGCCTGTGTCCACTGTGGCCTCTGTACAGGGGTATGCCCCACTCAGGCGCTGACGCTGCATCCAGAGACCTTTCAACTCCAATTTACCCGCTCCCGTTGCATTGTCTGTGAGCAATGTGTTGCCGCGTGTCCCATGGAGGCGATTCACACCAACTTTTGATTGAGATTATGGCTCTAGGGTGACATCCTCATAAATGTCCGATAAGTGGCCTTGCCAGCCAATGCTCTTGAGTTCAACCCAATCTTCTGGGGGGGAGTAGGCCTGCCAAACCCACAACCCCGAGGCACTGCGACGAAAGCTCTCCAATCGCTGTTGGCGGGTATTGACAAGTACATATTCCTCGAGGCTCTCAAGGCTTTGGTAGTCAATGAATTTATCGCCGCGATCAAAGGCCTCTGTTGAGGGAGAAAGCACCTCAATCACCAAGCAGGGGAAGGATTTATACAGTGGTGTTTGCTGATCCCGTGGGTCACAGGTCACCAACAAATCAGGATAGTAAAAGCAATTTCGCTGCTCAAGCCGCACTTTCATATCTGAGAGGTACAGACGACACCCCCGTTGCCGCACAGTAGGTCGTAGGAGAGTAGCCAAATTCAAGGCTAGGGTGACGTGGGCATCACTGGCTCCTGCCATTGCAGATACTTGGCCGTTGCTGTATTCGTGCTTAAGGCCACTTTGGGCTTCCCATTCCAAATAGTCTTCAGGACTCAGTTGCGGCGAAGGTTGCGTGCTCATTGGCAGTCTGGAATAGGCAGCAGTTATCTCGCTACTATTGATCCTAGGGTACGAAAAAAATCATGACCCCAAAATGCGGATATTGGCCACTGGCAACGCTAGTGGGGATGATATTCCTGATTACCCCGGCCAAGGGGGTGCCGTCGGTGGCACTGCCAGAAAGTTTTTATCGGGCGATCGCCAACCAAGACTGGGCAACAGCGGTGCAAATTCTCGATCAGGTCATTCGTGCCCATCCCCAACAGGCGCAAGCCCTTGCTAGCTATCGTCAAGAATTGGTGCGGCTGCAACAACTGCCCCGAACCCCTGCTCCGCCCATGGCAACAGTAATCACCCAACCCAGTGGCATCGTACCCATCCTGCGGCGGCAAGGGGGGATTCCCGTTATCCCAGTAACATTTAATCAACGACTGCGGTTTGAGATGCTGGTGGATTCAGGCGCCAGTATGACAGTGATTACGCGATCGATGGCACGCGCTTTAGGCATTACCCCCGCTCAAGTGGTGGATAATCGCGTGTTTCATACCGCCAATGGTCAAGTGGTGCTACCAGTCGTCTATGTCCAATCCATCAGCGTTGGCGGTTTTCATCGTAAACAAGTGCCCGTTGCTGTCGCTGGGCCTGAAATGACCATTGGCCTCTTGGGGCAGGATTTTCTCCAGCACTTTGATGTCAGTTTGCGGCAAGATCATATTCAGTTGCAGCGTCGTCCTTAGGAAATGCCCATTCTCGCCCAAGCGGTTTTAGCCAGTCACAATGCCGGTAAAGTCAAAGAGTTTCAAGGTTGGTTACAGCCGTGGATTGGGGAGTTGCTGCCCCTGCCAGCCACGATTGAGATTGCTGAAACTGCGGATTCCTTTGTGGGTAACGCCTGTTTGAAGGCCGCTACTGCCGCCAAGCAAATGGGAGAGTGGGCGATCGCCGACGATTCGGGGCTAGCAGTTCATGCCCTTGAGGGGGCACCGGGGATTTATTCGGCTCGCTATGGTGCGACGGATGCTGAGCGCATTGAGCGCCTATTACGGGAAATGGCCGGTGTCAGCGATCGCGCCGCTGAATTTATTTGTGTCATTGCTCTCGCGCGTCCCGATGGCACGATTGCCGTTACGACCGAAGGACGGTGTGCAGGCGAGATTTTAACGGCGCCCCGCGGTCAGGGGGGGTTTGGTTACGATCCTGTCTTTTGGGTGCCCAGCCAGCAGCGTACCTTTGCCGAGATGAGTCCCATTGAAAAGCAACAGGTCAGTCATCGGGGTCAGGCCTTGCAGCGGCTGCGGGAGTATTTCCAAACCTTTCATCCGTAGATTCACGGTTGTTGGCAGCAGGCTTTTTGGTCTAAGCTAACGCCAATAGTGTTCCTAAGCCAACCTGTGGCCACTATGCAAGAACGAGCCTAGCGTCGCAAAGTTGCATTAGACAATGCTTCCCATAGAAAGAAATTCACAGGGAATATAATGAAAACAAGGGGGCATCTCCCCTAGGCCCAGTGGCTGGCAGCCTTCTTGCCGTGATTCAAAGCAAAAACTATGGGCGATCGCGAATTAATAGACCAATTTATTAAAGACTTAATTCAGAAAAATTCGCGAATGCTCTCGAATCGGCACCTGCGCGTAGAAACAACCTTTGATGAAGTTCAGTTAATTTCCTACAAAGATGGCATCGTTGCTCGGGTGAAAACAGATGCCCCTACCCTTGCCATTGAAGTACGAGATGCCTCACCCTATCGGCCTCTGATTCAAGAGGTAATGGTGGATTATGAGATCTTCCAAGTCGGCGTGGCTCAAACGCCCGGATTTTTACGTTACGAACATCGCACTGTTCCGGAAGGTTATGTGATCCAATACACCGAAGCGGGAGTGCTGTGGAAAGATCGCTGGGCACGGGGTAAGCGACGCGGTGCTCTGACAGGGGGCAACTCCCTCGGTATGGATGCGATGATTCTCTATCGCGGCACCTGGTATCCCATTCAAAGCGTCAATGCGGCCAATGGCTTTGTTGCCATTCGTACCTTGGGCGGGGAAGCCACCTACAGTGCCTCTGACTTTCTGGTGTGGCTGAAAAAAGAGGAAAAAGACACCGCCGAGAGTCCCAGTCAGATCAGTGCCTACAAACGGGGAGAACGCATGGGAGACATTGACAGCGCCCCCACCCAAATCCTCGAGGCCACAGAAATTATGGCGGCCAAGACCAGTGGCACCCCATCAACGCCAATTGTCCCCCCTGCTGGCGAACCAGAGGAGGAAGAAGATCACGCCGTCATTTTACCTTCAGCGCCACCAGTACCTGCGGTTGCAGCAACAGTTTCAACGCCCTCTGAGCCTGCACAACCAGTTGAAGCCACCCAAGGCTATCCAGCGGCCAACTACGAGCATTCTGTGGGTTATCCCCATCCCAACTATGATTATTCGCAAGGGTATCCAGCGGCCAACTACGAGCATTCCGTGGGCTATCCCCACCCCAACTATGATTATTCCCAAGGCTATCCAGCGGCCAACTACGAGCATTCTGTGGGTTATCCCCATCCCAACTATGATTATTCCCAAGGGTATCCAGCGGCGAACTACGAGCACTCCGTCGGCTATCCCCATCCCAGTTATGGCCAGCCCTACCCGCCCCAAGTCTATCAGCACATTGATCCCAATATTCAGATGGCGCTGACGTATCTCCAATCTAGCTTGGCCTATCTGCTGCAAGTCGAACCGAAAAATGCCAATATCCATGCAGCCATTCGTGCCACTAGTATGGCAATTCAAAATCTCCTCACCCTTCTCAATGGTTAGCGGCTCTCGGCAAGGGGATGCAGGCGAAAGACACTCTGAATCATTGCCCAAGCGGTTTTAATTTCGGGAACCCGCACCTCATCCCATTGACCCGGTTGGCAGTAGAGATAGCGAAAGAAACGACGCCGCTTTGGTAGTGAAAAGGCTAGGAACTGCACCCCCATTTCGATGTCTTGGCTGGAACAGGGGCGTGACCAGCGGACTTGAATCGGCAACGTCAGGTGGATAAGGGGGCTAGGCTCCGTAAACCGCAGTTCACCCAATCCTTCACCAAAATGGAGATGGGTGGGAGCCGTGAGGCGAATACAGACCCCTTCCTCTGATAGATTCAGCGTTTTCCTCGGATAGCGATCGCCCCCGATAATGAGTTCACAGGGTTCCCGACGACAAAATCGCGGATGCCGCCGCTGAGGCACATCAATGGCCACAAGGACGCACACCAGTAGGATTGCCAAATTGTAGGCCGACCAAACCATATTGATCAGAAGGCTATCGGGGTTGACCAGTGTATCCTGCAAAGGGGAACTGCGCCAAATTAAGCCACTAATCGAAAGTACGGCAATGATGATCAGGGGGCGAATCAATGGCCAGTTGATATTGATGTGGTGGGGATCAACAATGCCTTTTGGTGTTACTTTGAAGGGCTTGCCCTTGGGACTAATAAATGTCCGTATCACCGTGATCGCCATTGGCAGGGCAATAATCGTTTCGTAAACATCTGACCAAAACGCAGAGCGGCGGCCTTCGGTCAGCCACGAAAAAGCCATCACATTGCCAAGGTAGTAGGGTAGGTAAAAGTAGAGAATCTCGTTAATCGTGGCCCGCAGCGGCGCCAGCCCAAAGAGCAAAAAGGCGAGAGGTGCCAAGAGAAAAATCACGCGGGGAATCGAGAGCAGCCAATAGAGCACCCCCAAGCTATGGTAGAACCGCTGCATCAGGTTCAGGTTGGGAATTGTCAAGAAATTGGCCTTCAAAAAGAGCATCTGTAGCGTTCCTTGTCCCCAGCGCAGCCGCTGGTTAATGTAGGCGCCAATCGTTTCCGGGGACATGCCCGCAGAGAGGGCTTCATTGAGGTACTTCACCCGATAGCCGCGCCCTTGGAGGTACATGGAGGTCAAGTAATCTTCAGTAATGCTGTCGGTGGGGATGCCGCCAATCTCATCGAGGGCACTGCGGCGAATGACAAAGCACGTCCCACAGCAAATCACGGCATCAAAGAAGTCGCGACTGGGTTGGATAAAGCGAAAGAAAAGAGTCTGCTCGTTGTTGAGAATACCCTCAAGGCCAAGGTTGACGGTAATGGGGTCTTCGTTGAAAAAGTGCTGTGGCGTCTGCACCATGGCGGTTTTGGGGTCTTGGAAGAAGCCGACAGTACGAGTCAGGAAGTTGCGGCTGGGAACAAAATCAGCGTCAAAGACTGCTATCAGTTCGCCTGTGAGGGTGGGGAGGGCATGGTTAATGTTGCCGGCTTTGGCATGGCGGTTATCGGGGCGATCGCGATATTCACACCCCAGTTCTGCAGCAAGGGCACGCACCGCTGGCCGACGGGTATCATCAAGCAGATAAATGCGCTTGTGGGGGTAATCCATCGCTTGGCAGGCAATGACTGAGCGGCGCAGAATCTCCACATCTTCGTTGTAGGTGGGTAAGATCACATCCACCCAAGGCAAATACTCCCCGCGAATCACGGCTTGGCTCAGGCGATCGGCCTCGGGGCTGCGGTCTTTAGAAAAGATACACAGGGCAAAAAAGCAAATCGTGTTCGTTAAAGTCAACAGTTCAGCGATGAATAAAAGAACCGAAATCGCGCCATTGAGGGGATCATCCAAGTTGAGGCTGTTAAAAAAACGCCAGAGAATATACCGCAAAGCCAACAGGGTCAACCCCAAACTAACAATCAGGCGTGACCAGAAATTGGGCTTGGGGGAAATCTCCTTCAGAAAAAACGTAATGGCAATCCAGACCAGTGTGGGCAATAGGAGGGCTTGAAGCGTCGTTCCCTCAGCCCGCAACAGTGCCTTCCCCTTGTACCAAAGACCGACTAAGTTGGGTAGCAAGTTTTGCCAATCCAGTTGGCTGAGCAGGACGGCCAGAAATGCGCCACCGCCCAACAGTAAAAGCCAAAGATCAGGGCTAATACGTCGCGATCGCGCAGGTGCCCGTGGTGTAGGCGGCCTCGATGACTGAGAAACCCTAGGGGATAGCTTGTTAGTTTCAAGTAGCTTCATGGGAACACACTGAGTTGGGATGAAGCTCTACATCCTGTACTCACTCAGAGTTGAACAACACCACGACCTCAAAATTGCGATCGGGTGAGCAACTCTTTAGATTTCAACTATTTTTAATGCTTTGATCAATGAGCCTTGGATGTAGAAGTCGCGTTAATTGATTTGAGTAATAGCAACGCTTCTAAATGCAAGACTAGTTATCAGCAAAATTTTTGACTGCCTACAATAATTGGAGCGCACCTGTAGGCTAAAAAGCATGGCCGCTTTGGCTTGGAAAGAATTGGATAGATGCGATTTTTCAGCATGGTGGTAATTTACCTAGGGAACTTATCTCTAGTGTACCCAATGCTTTAGCAAAACTAAACCTATACAGAACACTGGAAGCAAAAATTCAAGAATGGTCTAGCGACTTTCGGCAAGGGGATGCAGGCGAAAGACACTTTGAATCATTGCCCAAGCAGTTTTATAGCTATTTCGAAAGGGAGTGAGATATTTTCAAGAGGGATAGGCTATACTCAAAGAGTCATGAATGTTACTCAAGAATATGAGCTATAGCTTGGACTTACGAGAGCGGGTTGTCTCCTATATCAAGCAAGGCGGCAAAATCAGTGAAGCGACTCAAATCTTTCAGGTGAGCCGCGCCACCATCCATCGCTGGCTGAAGCGAGACGACTTAGCCCCCACGGTTGTGCCTCGTCGTCCTTGGAAACTGGATTGGGCGGCCTTAGCAGCGGATGTTGCTGCCCATCCCGATGACCGTTTAATTGACCGCGCCCAGCGATTTGGCGTCCAAGTTTCCACCATTAGTTACGCCCTCCACCAGATGGGCATCACCCGAAAAAAAAACAGATGCGTTACCAAGAACGGTGTGAAGAAGAGCGCCAAGCGTATCAACAGCAGCTCGACACATGGGTAGAGAGCCATGGGGAGGAAGCGGTGGTGTACATCGATGAGACGGGGTTTGACTCTCGAGTGGAGTGTGAGTATGGGGGGTCAGCACGAGGCCAACGGATTTATGGAGAGCGAGCGGGGAAGCGTAAGAAAAGAGAGAGTTTAGTCGCAGGACGGTACAGACACCAGAAAGACTTCATAGCCCCAATGCTGTTTTCAGGATATTTGAATGGGTTAGGGTTTGTGAGCTGGCTGAGTCAATACTGTTTGCCGGCGTTAGAGAAACGTTCGTTGTTGATGATGGATAATGCACCAATTCATCCGAAAGGGGCGATTCAGGAAGCGGTCAAAGCGGCGGGTCACGAGGTGTTATTTTTATCGAAATACTCTCCTGACTTGAACGTGATTGAGCACGACTTGAGTGCGCTGAAGCGAGCGCGGATGTATGCAGGGTCAAACAGTTCTATTGATGAGGTGATTCGCAATTATTGTGCTGGACAGTATCTCATTCTTGATTGGAACGGCTATATCTCCTAAATCCCCGTAGCTTTAGGTCGGGGAGTCGTCAAAGGAATTGGCGACCACGTTAAACTTCCGAGGATTCTTGGGGCAGTGCCGCAAGGGCTTCCTTGAGGGCTTTAGCTAGGGCGATCGCGGAAGGGTAGCGATCGGGCAACAGAGGAGCCGTAGCGCGGTGCAACACCTGTTTCAAGGGGTCGGGAATCTCGGGGCGATCCGAAACATCAAGGCGATGAAAGCCATCACGGTGGTGATAGAAACGAATCGGACTATCCCCCAACAGTAGAAAGGTTAGGGTTCCGCCCACTGCAAACAGATCCGACTGAATGGTGGGTTTGCCCATCATCTGTTCCGGGGCACTGTAGCCCTCCACAGCAATGCGGGTGCCACTGGGGGAATGCCCCAGTTCTTTGACCGCCCCAAAGTCAATCAAAACGATTTGGTTATCGCGCGATCGCACCAGTAGGTTACTGGGTTTGAGATCCCGATGAATCACGGGTGGATCCTGATTGTGCAGATAGTCCAAGACTCCGCAGGTTTGAATCATCCAATGCACCGCCTGAGGAATCGGCACCGTGCCATTGCGGAGTACCCAGCGCTCTAGGTCAATGCCATGAATGAGTTCCATGACCAAATAGCTTTTGCCATCTTCGACAAAAAAGTCATAAAAGCGGGGAATCCCTGCATGGTCAAGGAGTTGTAGGATGCGCGCTTCCCGTTCAAAGAGTTCCTGTGCCTTCTCATTGTCCTCCATATCAGACCGCAGTTCCTTGAGAACCCGCACCTCCGGTACCTTGCCAGGCCATCCCCCCGCGGGTTGCGCTTCACAGGCCAAGTAGGTTGTGCCAATCCCGCCATGCCCTAAAAGACGCAGGATGTGATAGTTGCGTACGGTGCGCTGCACATTGAGGGGTTGACCACAGTGAATGCAAAACAGATTCCCCGGCATATTACCGGCATGGGTACACTCACTGAGGGTGGGCGCACTGCGGCGAAAGGTTTGCTCATGGAATTCAAGAATTGGGCCTGTGGGTCCTAGCTGAATGAGGCTGCCACTGGCAAGTTTGCTCTCATCAACAAGGCGACCGTCAACAAACGTCCCGATCGCCCCCAAACTTTTGAGATACCAACGCCCGAGATTTTCTGGATCCCGATAGCAACACAGTTCAGCGTGATAGCGACTAATGAGAATATCATTGAGAATCACATCATTGTCTGCGGCACGACCAATACGAATGGTCGTTTTAATCGGGAAACGCCATGTTTTGATCGGGGTACGTTTCCAAGGGTCTAACAGGTGCAGGATAATCACAGGCGTGCAACTGCCACAGCAAACTACAACCCTTTTCCCATGGATGGAACAGGTTCACAACAGTGAGAGCCAGTTAGTCTTCCATCTTTTAGAGCAGGGCTGTAATCAGAATTTAGCTTATTTTCCTCGGCTTTGCGGATGCTCGTTGTAGTTCGCAATGAAGGGGACAAGATAATGATTTTCAGTTTCACTTGCAGATGCTCAGGGTTCCTGCTGCTGCCAAAGCGTAGTACACTAAGGAATAGTGCTGGTGTAGCTCAGTTGGTAGAGCAACTGACTTGTAATCAGTAGGTCGTCGGTTCGAGTCCGACCATCAGCTTTACTCAGTGTGCGCCCAAAAAGTATTGGGTCTTTGGCTCAGCCTTGCCTGCCATGACGGCACTATGATGATCAAGGAAACGATCGCGCCACCCCTGCCATGCTTGTCTATTGCACCCGTCCCTACTGTCGTTGTCCCCAAAACGATGTTCCAGACCTAGACACCCCCAACAAACGCTACAGTCGCGTGGCGGAGCGATTTTGTACGGCCTGTGGGATGCCCTTGATTCTACGGGGACGATACGTTGCAGAGCGGCTTTTAGGGCGTGGGGGCTTTGGGGCGGCCTATCTAGCACGGGATTTGGATACCCCCGGTCGGCGCGAGTGCGTGATCAAGCAGTTGATGCCGATGATGTCCGATCCCCAGAGCCGGCAAAAGGCACTGGAACTCTTTGAGCGAGAGGGTGAAGTTCTCGATCAACTAGGGCAGCATGCGCAGATTCCGGATTTACTAGCATTTTTTGCAGAAGAAGTCCCCAGTGTGGATGGGCAAGGGGTAGAGCAGTATTTCTACTTGGTACAGGAATATATTGACGGCGAAACCCTCGAAGATGAACTGGCTCAAAAGGGATGCTTTAGTGAGGAAGAGGTGCGGCAGGTGCTGCGGGAACTCCTACCCGTGTTGCAGTACGTCCATGACCACGGCTCGATCCACCGTGATATTAAGCTCTCGAATATTATGCGCCAGCACCCCAGCAAGACAAAGTTTCCCGGCCAAGGGCGGCTCTACCTACTGGATTTTGGTGCGGTGAAGCAGATTTCCCAAGCGGGGGGACAGCAAGGACACTTTACGGGTATTTATACCCAATACTATGCGCCACCGGAACAAGCACGGGGGGAACGGGTCTATCCCAATTCAGATCTCTATGCATTGGCAGTAACCTGTATTGCGCTGCTAACGGGCAAAAATCTTAGTGAGCTGTTCGATGCCTATAACAACCGCTGGCATTGGCATCCCTATGCCCAAGTCAGTCCACAACTGCGAGCCATTCTAGATCGCATGCTACAACCTGCGCCTAGCGATCGCTACCAATCAGCGGCAGAGGTCTTAGCGGACTTAAATGCTTCCCCTACCCCCGCCCCAGCACCGCCCCCACCGCCACAACCAGTAACGCCAGCCCCTTCCCCACCACCCGTAGTGTCACAACCGGCACCCCCGCCTTCACCTGCACCGGTGACGCCACCCACCAGCACACCACGTCCGAGAGCAAAACCGCCCCGCCAGCCTGCACCCCCCTTACCGGCATTGAAAATTCTCATTGGTGCTGGTTTTACGGGCTTTGAAATGACCGCCTTGGGGCTGATGATTTTTAGTTTGATGACGGCTTGGCAGTTGCCCGTTGGTGTGAGTGCAGGGTTAATTGGCGCTCTATTTGCCTTTTTGGTGTTTTTGCAGTACAAACGCTGGATTGAACATTGGGAGCAGTTGATCATTGCGGTCATTTCGGGGGCAGTTCTCTTTTTTGTCCCCCTCTTGCAAGCGGGTTTAGGGGGTGTGACAGCGCTGCTCATTTGTGGTTTAGTGGGGTTGGGTTGCATGGTGATGGGCAACATTTTTTTACTGATTTACAATATCTTGGCGCGGTTGCTGTAGGAGCGGGGCAATGCAGTTAACGTGGTTGGAGAGCAATACTTGGTTGTGGGAGTTGGGTCATACGCGGATTTTGGTTGATCCGTGGTTTGTGGGGGCACTGACTTTTGGCAACACGCCTTGGCTGTTTCAGGCGGAGCGATCGCGCCCCTGTGCCATGCCGACCGATGTGGATGTCATTTTGCTCTCCCAAGGGCTACCAGATCACTGCCATGAACCAACCCTCCGCACCTGCGATCGCGCCCTACCGGTCATTGCCTCCCCCAGTGCCGCCAAAGTTGCCCAGAGCCTTGGCTTTGACACAGTGATTTCCCTTAGCCCCCACCAAACCTACACGTACCGCGATCTCATGATCCAAGCCACCAAGGGCGCCAGTATCGGTCCTAGTCAACAGGAAAATGGTTATGTTCTGCGCTGGGGCGCTCAAAGTCTGTACTATGAACCCCACGGCTGTCATGATCCGTGGCTGCGCACCTACGGCAAGGTGGATGTGGTGATTACACCGCTGTTGGATGTCTGTTTACCCGTGGTGGGTGCGATTCTCAAGGGGGGCAAAACGGCATTGGAATTGGGGCAATGGCTTCAGCCCAAGGTGATGATCACCACCGCTGGCAATGGTACCCTCCGCCTTCAGGGATGGCTACCGCGACTGCTCTCGGTCAAAGGCACCCTTGAGGAACTGCAAGTGTCGTTTCAGCGGCTCGGCCTCAACACTCGTTTGGTGGAACCAGTGGCCTACACTCCCCTTGTTCTTCTGGCTGAGGTCTAGGGATGCGACGCTGGCTACGGCCTTTGATTCTCTTTTGGCAAGAGGTCATTCTTCTACTTCAGGACAATCAGCGGTTTTTGCAGTTGCTCAGTCAGATTGAGGGGATCGCAACCCGCGTGCTGGCGATCGGGATGCTGCTGGTGGTCATCGTCGCCATTATTGATTTGGGGCGGATTTTGACCGTGGAGCTATTCTCACCCCCTTTAGGGCAGTTTAGCCTTGAACTGGTGAAAATCTTCGGCCTCTTTCTCAATGTGCTGGTGGCTCTCGAGATTCTTGAAAATATCACCGCCTACCTGAAAACCCACGTCTCGTCGCAAATCGTTGAATTGGTCATTGTCACCTCTCTGATTGCCATTGCCCGCAAAATTATCATTCTGGATATTGGTCAACCGGAAACGGTGGCGAAGCTCTTGGGGCTGGCGATCGCCATCTTGGCCTTGTCTGCCAGTTACTGGATTGTGCGTCGCCTAAACTACCGGCGGCGTCCCTGAGGGATAGACCTGCTCGCGGTAGGCTTGCGCCTGTTCTAGGGTGGTTTGCAGCCGCTCCCAGTCCTCCTGCTCCACTTGGCGAATCAGATCATCAAGGGTGGCACGGTAGTGGATCAGGCAGTGGCGCAACGCCGCGCGGTTATATTCCGCCATCATCCGTCCCAACTCTGGATTGCCGCCGCCAACACGGCTGGTATCGCGAAAGCCGGAGCTAGCCAACTGCTGGGCAAGCTTCCGAATTGGCTCATTGGCTTCTTGGGCATTGGCAAGAATCAGTGCTGCACTCACCAAGACGGGAAGGTGGGAAATCCAAGCAACGGCGCGATCGTGATCCGCGGGGGTGGCATAGAGTAGCTTGGCGCCGAGATCATTGACCACGCCCGCCACACAGTCAATGGCCGCACTCTCAGTGTAAAGGGTTGGGGTGAGAACATAGGGGGCATTCTCAAAGAGATGGGCTTGCGCCGCCTCAATGCCGGATTCTGCGGTACCGGCCATCGGGTGACCACCGACATAGCGGGGCCAGAGTTTTTCAAGGGCAGGGACAATTTCTCCCTTGACGGATCCCACATCTGTCAGCACGGTTTCTGGACTGAGATAGGGGGTAATCTCCAAGGCGACACTGAGGATGCTGCCAATGGGGGGACAAAGAAACACCAGATCAAGGGCACGCAAAATTTCTGGCTCCGTACTGCCCCAGTCAATGGCACCCTTGGCGATCGCCCGCTCGCAGGTTTCTGGGCGCCGACTCAGCCCAACCACATAGTGCCCCTTTGCCCGCAGATCAATGCCCAGTGAACCACCAATCAGTCCCAGCCCGACGATGCCAATCCGCAGCATACTGCCCCTAAACTGAAGTACCTTTACAATTGTGACAAGAATGGGCTTTAGCCCGCCGCAAGCTGCTACGGTTTTAACCTAAGCAGTTAGGCGCTTTCTGCCTTCAGCTACTTAGAAATGATGGTTTTGTTTATAAATAGTAATGTGCTATAATAAAGTACGAAACTTGTTTCCACGTTCAAAACTAGAAACGTGCAAACCGTTGTAATTGGCGACATTTGCGATATTCACAAGTCAGCCAACTACGGCAAAAAGGCGAATCAAACGATCCACCAAATGCCGTCAGGACAAACCCGCCAGATGCTTGAGTACAAATGTCATCGAGCGGGCATGAAAATCGTTCTGCAAAATGAGGCGTATACCACTCAAACTTGCCCTGCCTGTGGAAAACGCCACAAACCATCAGGGCGAGAGTATTCCTGCGCTTGCGGATTTCAATTCCACAGGGACGGCGTGGGTGCGATAAATCTTCGCAGAAAGTATCTGGGTCTCAGGTCAGTCCCAGTAGTTGGGGTTATGGCTCCCCCCATTGGGTTGAGGTTTCACGCCCATACCCGATGTAGCTCAGTGTTTAACAGCATTGAGAAGCCGCCGTCCCTTTAGGACGTACGGAGAGTCACATCAATCGTAAACATCAGTACTACCGATAAGAATCCACCAGCGATGCTGCTCTGAAATTGGGCTTGCCATGGGTGAAAAACGACTCAACGGCTCTAGTGTAGTTCGATACAATCGGAATTGAATTCTGTTGCGCTTTAGGCCACCCATGATGAAACGCCTTGCCCATTTGCTTCAGCAGACCCTCAAATTCTGCCTTGGCCTTGCCTTGGTTTGGTGCCTGAGTAGCGGGACACCAGTGTGGGCAGCAGCGGCTCACCATAGTTTTGTGGCAGCCGCAGTGGAGCGGGTTGGCGATGCGGTTGTTCGCATTGATACCGAACGCACGATTGTGCGCCCAGCGGATCCCCTCTTGAGTGATCCCTTCTTTCGCCAATTTTTCCCCGGTTTAGCCTTGCCCCCCCAAGAGGATCGGCTGCGGGGTCAGGGGTCGGGGTTCATCATTGATCCCAGTGGTATTGTCATGACCAACGCCCATGTGGTGAGCCAAGCAGATACGGTGACGGTGCGCCTCAAGGATGGCCGGGTCTTTGAGGGAGAAGTGCGTGGCGTGGATGAGGTATCTGATCTAGCGATTGTCAAACTCAAAGGGGTCACCGAACCATTGCCCACTGCGCCCCTCGGTGATTCCAGTGACGTGAAAGTGGGGGATTGGGCGATCGCCGTCGGGAATCCCCTTGGCCTTGATAACACCGTAACATTGGGCATTGTCAGTACGCTGCACCGCTCCAGCGCCCAAGTGGGCATCCCCGATAAGCGCCTTGATTTTATTCAAACGGACGCAGCCATCAACCCCGGCAACTCTGGGGGGCCTTTGCTCAATGAAGAGGGGGAAGTGATTGGCATTAACACTGCCATTCGTGCCGATGCCATGGGGATTGGCTTTGCCATTCCCATCAATAAGGCCAAAGCCCTGCAAGAGCGCCTGATTCGCGGTGAGAAAATTCAACACGCCTACATTGGCATCCAAATGACCACCTTCACACCGGCAATGGCCAAGGAAAACAATGCTAACCCCAACTCGCCAGTGATTCTGCCCGAGGTCAATGGTGTCCTTGTCCTGCAAGTGTTGCCCAATACGCCGGCGGCAAAAGCCGGTCTGCGCTGGGGGGATGTGATTACCGCCGTGGATGGGGAACCGATTACCAGTGCCGATCAATTGCAGGGGATTGTTGATAGTGCTGCTGTGGGGCAAGTTCTCAACCTGACCGTTCAACGGGGCGATCGCAGCCAACGGATTGCGGTGCGGACAGCGGAGTTGCAGGGAGCGGCTTAGGATGCCCTTGGGGCTACTGCTGCTGTGGCTTTTTGCCCTTGCCACCCGCTTTTGGGGGCTGACTCGCTTTCCCACGCTGGTATTTGATGAGGTCTATTTTGCCCGCTTTGGCCGCAACTATCTCGCCGGTGTCCCTTTCTTTGATGCCCATCCGCCTTTGGGAAAATACCTGATTGCCCTGAGCATTTGGCTGGGGGGCGGCTTTCACCCTTGGGGCTATCGCTGGTTGAATGCCCTGATGGGATCGCTGATTCCCGTGGCGGTGGCGGTGTTGGCCTATCTCCTGACACGGCGATCGCCCGTGGCACTGTTGTCGGGACTCTTTGTTGCCCTTGATGGCCTCTTTTTGGTGGAGTCCCGCTATGCCCTGATTAATATCTCCCTTGTGCTTTTTGGGGTGGTGGCACAGATTCTCTGGCTGTGGGGGTTGCGCTACCAGGGAAGGGGGCGATCGCTCTGGCTGATGGCCGCAGGCATTGCCCTTGGTGCCTGTGTGGCGGTGAAGTGGAGTGGGTTGGGATTTCTGTTGGGGGTAGGGCTTTTCTGGCTTCTCCAGCAGAGGTTGCCGCTGCCTGCTGACTGGAAGACCACCTACCAGTGGTGGCAGATGTGCCTGCTACTCCCCCTTGTCGCCTTTGTGGTTTATACCCTGCTCTGGCTACCCCATCTTCAGTTTCATCCCCACCAGAGCCTACTTGACCTCCATCGCCAAATGTTTAACTTTCACCGCAGTGTTGCCAGTACTGCCCATCCCTACTGCTCCCCGTGGTGGTCTTGGCCGCTGTTGCTGCGCCCCATGAGCTACTTTTTTCAGCGGGTGCAAACCCTCAGTGAACTGGTGCCCGTTATTGGCCCCCCCTTACCAATGGCAGATACGCAGTGGGTTTATGCTGTCTATGCCCTCTTTAATCCCCCCCTGCTGTGGCTGGGCACCTTGGCCACGTTGGCTCTTGTCCCCCTTCGATTGACCACAATTGCAGGCCGTTTTGTGCTCTTAAACTATGCTGCCAATCTGCTGCCTTGGGTACTGGTGAGCCGCTGTGTTTTTATCTATCATTACCTCCCCGCTGCTCTCTATAGCTTTATGGCCTTGGCCTTGGTCTGGGAAGCCAGCCACGCTTGGGGAGCATGGGCACGCTGGGCACGCATTGCCGTCTTAGGGGTGGTTGTTGGGGGCTTTCTTTACTGGCTCCCCCTGTATTTAGGATTACCCCTGACGCCCCAAGGCTTTTTTCGGCGGATGTGGTTGCCCTCTTGGATTTAGAGCTATCCCAAGAGCCGTTTGACGGTGGCAATGAGTTCTGCGGGATCAAAGGGTTTGGTGATGTAGGCATCTACCCCCTGCTTTTTACCCCAGTGAATATCAAATTCTTCGCTTTTGGTGGTGCACATGATCACGGGCACACTTTGAGAGGCGGCTTCGCCCTTAATCCAGCGGCACAGTTCATAGCCATTCATGCGCGGCATCACCACGTCCAGAATCACCAAATCAGGGCATTGAGCCTTGATCTTTTCTTGGGCTTCGACACCATCCTCGGCCTCAACAACGTCGTAGCGTTGCTCTTTCATCAGTTCAACAATCATTGCCCGCAGGGTGGGGCTGTCATCAACAACCATAATTGTGGCCATAGAGGTTCTGCCTGATGCCGCAAATAATACGCTGGTAATTAGTGAACAGTTGGATATCCTATCCATCGCCTAGCTTATCATTTTCACCTGAGTCCTGAACATCGGCACTTTGGTGTTTAGGGGCGATCGCTCCTTTGGAATTCCTGAAAGAGGGCGGCCAATTCTTGACTCAAGGCTAGGGCGGTACGGGGCAAGGGTCGCTGGCGACGCCAAAAGGGCGGAAATTGTTGCCACAGGTGCAGTAGGGTAGGCGTTCCCAGTTCAGGAGCAAGGGTCGGCCACTGCCCAAAGACGTGGGAAGCGCGATCGCTCACGGTGACCTGACCATTGACCAGCACCATAATCCAGTCTGCCCAGCCATAGGCAAAATCAAGATCATGGGTGGCAATCATAATCGTGGTTCCCTGCTGGTGAATGTTCTCTAGGGCTTGCGCCAGTTGCTGCCGCTGCTGATAGTCCAGATAGGTGGTGGGTTCATCGAGCAGTAATAGGGTCGGCGCTAAGGCCATTACCCCAGCCAGTGCCACCCGCCGTTTTTGCCCCAAACTGAGATGATGCAGGGGGCGATCGGCAAGATCCACTAAATCAAATTCCTCTAGGGTTTGGGACAAGCGTGCTTCAATTTCGGCGCTGGGTAGGTCTAAGTTGCACAGTCCATAGGAGATGTCCTCCGCCACGGTGGCTGCCACCAATTGCTGTTCCGGGTCTTGAAAGGCCAAGCCAATGCGTTGCCGCCACTGCCGCAGTCGTTCGGGTTGATAGAGGAGCCGTTGCCCTTGCCAATAAATTTCACCGCGATCGCGCCGATAGAGAGCCGCTGCCAGATAAAAGAGCGTTGATTTGCCCGAGCCATTCAGCCCCAAAAGGGCAACTTTCTGTCCCGCCTCTAGGGTAAAGGAGCAGTCTTGCAGCACAGGGGTCGTGGTATTGGGATAGCGAAAGCCAACTTGATGAAACTCGAGTAGCGGCACAGACATCTCAGGCGATTGCATTCAGCAGAATGAGGGCACCGCCACCAATGACGATTTCAAGGCCATACCGTTGCGAATAGGCATAGGACTGGGGGCGCAATACCCGAAACTGCCCCTGAAAGCCACGACTGAGCAGCGCAAGGTTCACCTGTTCATAGCGGTAGAGAGACTGCCGCAGGAGTTGAGCCGCCAACAGGCTGACACTAAAGAGCCAGCGCGATCGCCGTTGATAGCCGCCCCGTGCCCGCTGCGCCAATTGCAGGGTGAAGGCGGTTTCTAGAAGGGTGAAAATATAGCGGTACATCAACATCAGAATATCGAGGATGAAGTGGGGAACCCGCCAGCGCTCAGCCACACTCAACAGGGCTGGAAAGGGAGTCGTCAATAAAATCAATAGTAAACAGGTGCTGGCAACCATTGTCCGCAATCCTAGGGTTAAGCCTTGGTGCAACTTCTCGGCACTGATAAAAAGCGACCAGCCCATGAGGGAGATGTCACTGAGAACCACTTGCCCTGAAGCCCGTAAAGTCTCCGTCGGGATGATTTGCACCACTAACCCCGGCAAACTCACCAGCCAAAAGGCAGCGACTGTGGCTAAGAGGGTGAAATAAACCCGCCATGGAATGCGCGCATAGCCAAGAATCCATAGACTCAGCCACAGCCAAAGCAAGCTCTGGACAAGGGGGCGAGCAAAAAAGGTAAATAACAGGCTGGCGATCGCGAAAATCAGCTTTTGTTCAGGGTGCAGATGCCGCAGACCATTGCTGTAGGCATAGGTATCGAGGTGATGGTGCATTGACCGCTCAGGACTGTTGCGATTTTGCGGCGGCGGCTGCCTTTTGGCGATGACGTTCGCGGTACTGACCCAAGATAAACCCCATGACCCCTGCACCCAAGGCTGCTTGAAGGGCAAAAAGCAGTGACTCGACTTCGGCGCTGGGGGGTTCAAACAATGGCTCTGCCCAAGGTTCAAAGTCTGGCGCCACCTCACTAATTAACGCTTCGGCTTGGGCATCGGCGCCTTCAAAGTCACCCTTAATCAGCAGTAGGGGAAGTGTACTTAAGAGAATTGCGCCGCCCAATAGGAACGCTACTGTTTTTTTATTCATTTGATTCCGCTCCAGGCAAGAGTTTTAAGGTTTGCAATTCTGCTGTGCAGTACGTGGTCAACCAGTTCCACACCAACACCGTGAGTAACCCTTCACTGATAGCAAGAGGAATCTGCGTCACGGCAAAGAGCGCCGCAAACTTGGCAAAAGCCGTCGCCACCCCACCCAGACTATCGGGAAAGGCCAATGCCAATTGTAAAGAGGTCACGGAGTAGGTGGCCAAGTTACTGATCAGGGCAGCACTAAAAATCGCGATCGCTGGCTTAGCCGTGGCACGGGACACCCCCCAATAGGTCAACCCAGCCAACCAAGGTCCCACCACCGCCATGGAAAAGCCATTAGCGCCTAGGGTGGTCAGGCCGCCATGGGCAAGGAGCAGGGCTTGAAAGAGTAGCACCAATGTCCCCAGCACTGCCATGAGCGGTGGCCGAAAGAGAACGGCCCCCAAGGCAATCCCCATCGGATGGGAAGAGCTACCCGTAACGGAAGGAATCTTCAACGAGGAGAGGACAAAGGCATAGGCACCGGCTAAGGCAATCAGCAGGGTTGACTCTGGTTGCTGTTTGATCTGTTGTCGCAGTGCCCATAGTCCCCATGCCAAAAAGGGTAAAAAAACCAGCCACCAGCCCACTGCCCAGCCAAGGGGCAAAAACCCCTCGCTAATGTGCATTGCCAAGGCGGGGTTAGGACTCGCGACCACGAGATACGCGGTCAGAAGGGCGATCGCCCCAAGGGAGCCATATCGCTTCGCTTGGCTACTTTTGATCATTGAGACACTACCTAAACCTAAGTGCGCCTATTCTAGTGCGCAACGGGTGACTTGAATATGCCCAGTGGGGGCTGCAACAGATATTAGAAAGAGCTATGCATGCTCAAGAATTCATTGGTGCTAAGACTGTCAGGCTGAAATTTGCATAAATTTTGATGTAGTCGGTATAACAGGATGAAGTCTAATGTCATTATTGAATCGTAGGTACTGTTGCTATGTTCCCAGGGGGGAGTTGTCATGAGTGAACTGACTGCCTTTGGTCATTCCTTGAGTAGTGGCTATGAAGTAGTGGTGATCAAGCCGCAGTCCCTCAGTGATACGACCCTGATCGTTCAAGCGCTGCGGGCTGACAAGGCAGTGATTCTCAACCTAGAGCACCTCGATGTCACCGAGGCACAGCGCATTTCTGATTTTGCCGCTGGTAGTACCTATGCCATCAATGGCCATCAGTCGCGCCTTGGCGATGGTGTCTTTCTCTTTACGCCCAACGTGATTAATATCCAAGAATCCACAGCAGCACCGACCCCCGCGGGACTGGCCTAGGCCGTTCATGAATCCTGAGGATCTGCTTACCGTCAGTGAGTGTCAAGAGATTGATCAACTGCTCTTGCCGGCAGCCGATCGCTTTGCAATTCGGGTCGCGGTGTATGCCCAACGCTATCTGCGAGCCAAGACAGAGGTGACCCCCCTCGAAGACCTGACAGAAGCCCAAGTCTATGAACTGGTTGCTGCCGATCCCCAGTTGCAAGCAGAGGAGCAACGCCAAGGGGGCTTCATGACGTGGTATGGCCAAATTCTGATCAGTGCCCTCAAGCAACTGCGGCAAATTGCTGAAAGTGAGGGGGTGCCCATTGCTCAGCTAACTATTCCCCAGATTAGTCGCTGGTTTGAGCAGCAGTGTCAGGCACGCTTGCGATCGTCCCCGCCGTCACCTTAAGAATTTGTGCTTGTTGCCGCCAAGGGGTGGCAAAGGGGGCAAGGTGGGTGGTGGTAATCAGCGTTTGGTAGCGATCGCCCATCACCTCTAATAAAATTCCCTGCCGCTGCAAATCCAATTCGGCGAGGACATCATCCAACAGCAAAAGGGGAGTATCACCCACCACACTTTCCACAAGAGCCAGTTCCGCCAGTTTCAGCGCCAATACTAGCGTGCGCTGCTGTCCTTGGGACGCAAATTGACGGGCACTTTGCCCATTGAGGCAAAAACCAACATCATCACGGTGTGGTCCTACGAGACTGGTTTTTTGCAGCAGTTCAATGGCGCGGCGAGCGGTCAAGGCCTCATTAAAGGCAGCCACAATCGCTTCAGAGGTGCCATCGCCAAGGGGCACATGGCTCTCATAAGTCAAGGTGAGTGTCTCACGATCGCCACTCAACACGCGATGCCAATCCTGTGCCAAGGGGGCCAAGCGTTCAATGAGGCGCTGTCGGCGGCGGATAATACGGGTGCCATTGATCACCAATTGCTGATTCCATGCTTGCCAGAGGGCTTCATCCCATCCTTGGCTGCCTGCCTGTTTGAGGAGAGCATTCCGTTGGCGCAGGGCTTTTTGGTAGGTTTGCAGCAGTTGGCTATAGAGGGGTTCCAACTGCACCAAAATCCGATCCAACCAGTTGCGGCGAATGGCCGGTGTGCCCCGCACCAGTTCCAAATCCAAGCAGGAAAACTCCACCGCATTGAGTTGCCCCAGAAATTCCGCTGTGCGCTTAACGGTACAGCCATTGACCCGTAGGACACGCCCTGACAGGGGGCGCAAACTCACCGCCAGATCAAGGGGGACGCCTTGGCGCTCAAGGGTGGCTTCAATTTGGGCACTCTCTTGTCCCTGCTGAATCAAGTCGCGATCGCGATGGGTGCGATGGGATTGCAGTGTGGCCAGCCACTCCACCGCCTCGAGCAAATTGGACTTGCCTTGGGCATTGTCCCCAACGACGATGGTTTTCGGCGCAGCAAAGGTCACCGATTGCTCGCTGTAGTTGCGAAAGTGGCGCAGATGCAGTGATTTGAGAAACACTTACCAGCCCCAAGTGCCCGGTGCCCCCTTAAACGGGCCAACAATGTCCGGAGTAATCCAGCCGCCATAGAAGCCCCCCGGTTGCGGAATCACCACCACACCATCCACGGTGCATTCATCCATCAAGGCGGCATAGAAGGCAATGTAGTTGCGGATCGGTGCAAAGGCGGCGGTGGGTTTGGGATAGTACCAGGCTGCATTATTGGCTTGGCGATCGCCCACTTTGACGTGGTAGTAGGCGCCTTGTCCTTTCCACTCGCAAAAGGTTTGCCGTGCCGAGGGCACCAGATACTGCGCCTGCACATCCTCTGGCGGAAAGTAATACACCGGCGGATGACTGGTTTCCAGAACTCGCTTTCCCCGCTGGGTGTCAGCAATCACCACACCATTAAAGACCACCCGCAGGTGTTTTGAGGTGGGTTCAACACGGGGCGGACGGGGATAGTCCCAAACCGATTCTTGGCCGGGGGCAGGGGGAATCCGTTGCATCGGGTTTTAGTTCCTCAACACTCTTCCTTGACGGTAACAGCTATGACTCAAGCTTGGGAACTGGTTTGTCGCTCCACCAACCCCTGTTCAATGGCCAGTCGCACCAGCTCAGCCCGATTGTGAACCGCTGTTTTTTGAAAGAGGCTACTGACGTGCTTTTCAATCGTGCGGGCACTCAAGTGCAGGCGATCGCCAATCTGGGCATTGGAGAGTCCCGCCACCAGCAAAGCCAAAACCTCTTTTTCCCGCTGCGTCAGATCAATCGTAATCTGCTGAGTTTTCGGAGTTGAGAAGGGCTGCTGTCGCTGCTGCCACTCCATTTGTACCAGTTGTGCCCGATCCAGCAGGTTACGCACCACCGCTGCCAACTCATTGAGGTCAAAGGGCTTGGAGAGATAGACATCGCCCCCGGTGCGATAGGCACGAATCCGCTCCTCTAATTCTGTGCGTGCTGTTAGGTAAATCACTGGCAGTAAGCGTAACGAGGGATGCTGGCGCACCTGCCGCACCAACTCATAGCCATTCATATTCGGCATGGCAATATCCGTAATCAGCAGGTGAGGCTGATAGCGATGGATCATTTCGAGGGCCTGGGCACCATCTCCCGCCGTCAGGCAACAGTACCCTTCGGATTCCAAAAAGCGACTCACCGACAGGCGGATGCCGGCATCGTCGTCAGCAATGAGTACCGTGAGGGACATAGGAAATTTATGTCTCCACTAGACCACAGTATTTCTCCACACAGCGGATAAACAGCTCAACCCCAATACTTAAAACGGTTTCGTCAAAGTCAAAGCGGGGATGGTGGTGGGGGAAATCTAACCCCAGTGTGCCATTGGCTGACCCCAAAAAGAAGTAGCAGCCCGGAACAGCTTTCAGAAAAAACGACATATCTTCCGCCGCCATCGTTTGACAATGGGACGTGACCCCAGCCGGCACCTCAACCACGGATTCAGCAACAGAGCGCACTAATTTCGCCATCTTGGCATCGTTGACAGTGGGGGGATACATCCGCTCGTAGTGAAAGCGATAGGTGGCACCATGACTCTGGCAGATACCCGCAATCACCTGCTCAATGCGCTGGGGTAGCCAGTCCCCCAACTCTGGCTTGAAGTATCGCACTGTTCCCCGGAATGTCGCGGTATCAGCAATCACGTTCTTGGCGGTGCCTGCATGCACTGCCCCCACGGAGATCACTGCCGTTTCTAGGGGATCCACGTTGCGCGAGACAATGGTGTGCAAGGCCGTAATGATTTGAGCAACAACGAGAACCGTATCCACCGTAAATTGGGGTAAAGCCGCGTGTCCCCCCTTGCCGTGCACTTCACACTCAAAGAATTCCGCCGCCGCCATCAACGGCCCACTCCGCACCCCCACCGTACCAACGGGCAGAAAATTCCAGAGGTGCAGGCCAATAATGCCATCCACTTTCGGGGCATCGAGCACACCGGCTTCAATCATGGGTTTAGCCCCACCGGGACCTTCTTCCGCTGGTTGAAAGATGATTTTGACCGTACCCGCAAAATCGCGGTGCTCAGCAAGGTATTTCGCAGTCCCAAGGGCGATCGCTGTGTGACCATCGTGCCCGCAGGCGTGCATTTTCCCCTCATGGAGAGAGCGGTAGGGCTTATCGTTTTCCTCGTGCACCGGCAGCGCATCCATATCGGCGCGAATCGCTAGCACCGGTCCCGGTCGCGATCCCGGAATCACGGCCACAATTCCCGTTTCCGCAATGCCGGTGCGATGCTGAATGCCCCATTGCCGCAGTTTCTCACTCACAAAGGCCGCCGTCAGGTGTTCCTGAAAGCCCAATTCCGGTCGCTGGTGCAAATAGCGTCGCCACTGCACAAGTTCGGGTTGCAGGGCAGCCACCTCTGGACGCAGTTGGCAGCTCAATTGGGGAAGATGGAAAGCCATGGGGCAGTCTTTAAGATTTTGTTTAGCATTCACTTCTAGGATAAAGCATGCCCTTCGTCAGCGGACGGATGCGGATTGATATTGCGCTTTGAGGGGAACTTTGGCACCGCCTACTTCCACCAGTAGTAGGATTTTTTGGTCAGAACCCCCTGACTTAGGAAACATTTGTTATTATGGCAGGTAGCTCCCTAGGGCAAAAATTAAAATAGTTCAGTATTGGATACTACACTTTGCCAATTCTGAATCTTAGGGTCTCTTCAGCCAAACGAGGATGTTATGGTTCAATCCCTTCAATACTCCATCGAACTCGTCAAAGATGAAGCACGACGACTGGTGGCCAAAGGTGTGGTGAGTCGGCAGCAGCCCATTTACACCCTCTGCCAGTTTGTGCCCGTTCGGGAGTGGCCCCTCATTGAGGCAGAGCTAGAGCGCTGTGATTTTATGCTGCGCGATCGCATTGGCGACCTGATCGGTCGTGAGTGCTGGGACAACGACTAAAGAGCAATCATTCAGGGCACCTACTTCCCAATCATGCCCAAATCCTAGGATGTGGGTGCCTGAGAATCCTGCTGTAGGTCTTGGCGAATGGCTCGCAGCGTTTCCAGAAGCGTTTGAAGATCTGCGGCCAAGTCAGCACTCTCCCGCGGAGCAGGCTCAGGGGTCGAAGAGGATTGCTGCTGTTGGGCAATAAAGGCTTGAATCAGTTCCCGTGCTTGCGCTTCGGTGAGGCGGCCTTTCTCAGCACAGACGGTGGCCAGTTGACGGGCATCCACCCGCAGTTGCGTCAGGTATTCTTGGCGCTTGGCCTCATCCTGTAGGGATTCAATGGCAGCCGCCGCCGCCCCAATACCAGTGTAGTAGAGTTGTTGTGCAAGTTCGAGGGGATTGCGATCCATAGAGTTGATCCAGACTATCCTTTGTTACTCTACGGGAAATCTCGCTTGCTCATCAAGGTTGAGGAAAGCGACTGCGGTAGAGATGGACAATTTTACTCACCACCTCATCGATCCCCAAGTTGTCGGTACAGACTTCTATGGCATCGGCAGCTTTGCGAAAGGGGGCGTAGGTGCGTTGCTGATCCGCTGTGTCGCGAGCGGTAATCTGAGCCAGCAATTCCTCGTAGGAGAGGTCGCATTGCCCCTGCTGTTGTAATTCCTGCCAGCGGCGCTGGGCACGCTCTTCGGGCGAGGCCGTTAGGAAAATTTTCAAGCCCGCCTCGGGAAAGACATGGGTGCCAATATCACGACCTTCGGCAGCAATGCCCCCATTGGCTCCGATCGCCCGCTGTTGTTGTACCATGAGTCGTCGCACACCCCGCAGGGCGGCAATTTGGGATACTCGCTGCGTCACCTCGAGGGAACGAATCGCTTGGCTGACCTCGCGATCGTTAATCCATACCCGCGTCGGTTGACCGGGATCGCTGCTCTCAAGACGCAACTGACAATGGGCGATCGCCTCAACGACCGCTGGCTCATCCCTGAGATCAATGTGATTTTGCAAGCACCACCAAGTTACCGCTCGATACATGGCACCAGTGTCAAGGTACTGCAACCCTAGGGCTTGCGCCGCTAGTCGCGTCACGGTTGACTTCCCCGCGCCGGCAGGGCCATCCACGGCCAGAATCGGCAGGCGGCGATCCAATAGGCAATTGTCAATGAGGCGCGTTTGCCCCACCCAACCCGCGATCGCCAGTAGCCCCACGGTCTCAATGCGTTCCAAGGGCACAAGGGTCTGGGGATGCACCAACTCGGCATAGTCGAGGCGCAACTGCGGAAACTGGCGCAGATGGTTGTGAACCTGCTCCAAGAGATCGCTGGCGGCAAAGCAGCCCTGCCGAAAAGCAGCAGTCGCTATCTCCAGGCTCTGGCTTAGGGCTAAGGCCGTGGCGCGATCGCTGGCACTGAGGTATTGATTGCGGGAACTCAGGGCAAGACCATCGGCATCGCGGACAATGGGGCAGCCAATGATCTCCACGTCTAGATTCAAATCTGCGACACAGCGGCGAATCATCGCTAACTGCTGGGCATCCTTTTGACCAAAATAGGCGCGATCGGGCTGCACCAGATGTAAGAGCTTCAGCACAATTGTCGCTACCCCGCGAAAATGGCCGGGGCGCGATCGCCCACAGAGGCGTTCCGTTAGCTCCCGTGGCGGCTCAACGATCGTGAGACTTTCCATCCCCGCTGGATACAGTTCAGCCACACTGGGTACAAAAAGCAGATCCACCCCTAACTGCTGACAAAGTGCCGTATCAGCCTCAAGGGCACGGGGATAGCGCTCCAAATCCTCTTGGGGGCCAAACTGAAGCGGGTTGACAAAAATACTGACAACAACCACATCACACTCTTGCCGTGCCCGCTGGATCAAGGCAGCATGACCCCCATGCAGTGCCCCCATTGTCGGCACAAAACCAAGGGTGGTTGCGGGAGATAATGTGCCAAGGGCAGCCTGTAAACCCGCCGTGGTGGTCAAACGGTAAAACGTACCCATAGAGTGCTTCGGGGGCGATCGGTGCAGTTTTGATACAATCTGTCATATTACAGCCCTTTTCACACCGAGAGAAGACACACCAGTTGCTGAAAGCCACGATCAGAGGGGCTGGTTTGCTGTATCCCAATTGTGGAAAAGCGCTGTCCACTCCCCTTGCCTGCTTTTTCTAACCAAAGTTTGTACATTTGTTGCAAGGGCTTTAATCTTGGGGGCAGGTTTTCTAAAATTCAGGTACCTTCGTTTCTCTGTACTTGTAAACCCTGTCACGCCACCTCAGTTTTACCCCCCTAGCCAAAAGCTGATTTTTTAACTGGAACTGTTCAGCATACGCCGCGAGGATAGCCCCTATGGCCAATGAACTACAAAACGGCTTACAAAAATACCGTTTCGTCTGCACCCTCACCTTCGGGGATATTTATGGCCAAGTCATTGTTTGGCTGATTGTAATCTTTATTGGTTTGGCTGCGTCCCTCACCCTCTACAACAATCCCGTGCAGGCGTTTCTGGTCGGGGGGCTAATTTTGGTCTTAACCTTGCCCTTTTTGCTCTTTGCCTTTGTGACAACACTGCTCAACCATATTGAAATGCGACCGGTGACAGTGACAGAGAAGAAAAAGCGCAAAGATGCCGCCGTGGCCTCAACCACTGAAGTGGCTCCAGCGAATTAAAGAACCCTTAAAAATAGCGGGCGATCGCCCCCAAAATGCCACACTGAAATTAACGCTGAGGGGGCAGTTCTATGCTTTACTGGCTGACATTTTTGCAGGCATTACCGACACCAGAATTGCCAGCACCCCCCCGCACCCAAACCAAAGCCATGGTACTGGCGGAGTCTCCCCCCATCATCATGGGCAATCTGGGTGGGCTGCTCTTTTTTCCCGGTGTCATTGCCGGCATTGTGATTCTGCTGCTCCTGAGCATTTGGGCCTACACCCGCGTCTATGTTATTACCCCCAACAACGAAGCCTTTGTGCGCACGGGGGGGATTTTTGTTAAGAAAAAAACAGTCATTCTCAATGGTGGCTGCATTGCCCTACCGGGGTTCCATGAGTTGACACGGGTACCGCTGCGGGAGATTTCGATTGACGTAGAGCGAACTGGCAAATTGGCGGTGCGTACCCAAGATTATCTGCGGGCTGATATGCGGGTTACCTTTTATGTCTGCATTAATGCCACCGAAGAGGATGTCCTCACTGCTGCCGCTCGCCTCTCCCAAAATAACCGCATTACCCCCGAAGACATCAAGAATGCCCTCGAAAAACGGGCAGACGATGCCATTCGCGCAGCCGCAAAACACAAGTCCCTTGCTGAAATTGACTCCGACAAACTGGGGTTTGCCCAAGAGGTCCTCAACCTGATGCAGCAGGATCTGCAAAAAGTCGGACTCACCCTCAACAACATTGCCATCTCAGAAGTCCAAGAAAGCGACACCTACGACGAAAACAACTTTTTTGATGCTCAGGGGGTGCGGCTGCGCACAGAGACGATTCAGCGCTCGATTCAGCAAAAGCGGGAAGTCGAACTCTCAACCCGGGTGGCGATCGAACAGAAGGAACTGGATGCCCAAAAACGCTCCCTGCAAATTGAAGAGGAAAAAGAAGCGGCACTGTTGAGCCAACGCCTGAAGGTGGAAGCCCTGAAAGCGCAGCGGGAAAGGGAAATTGAGGAGGCCAAAGCAGCAGAGGCAGCCGCGATTCAGCGGGCAAAGTTGCTCCAAGCCCAAGCGGTAGAGGAAGAAGAAATCCGCAAAAGACTCGCCATCCAACAGAAGGAAATTGAGGCCAGCATTGAACTGGAGGAAAAAAATAAACTCCTGAAGGTGACCCAAGCCCAGCAACAACAGGAGGCAGAAATCGCCGAGATCAGTCGCCAGCAGCAGGTGGAGGCCAACCGTTTACAAGCGCAGGTGGCCATTGCGGAATCCGAGCGTCAAGCGCGCCTTGCCCAAGAGGATGTGGCGATCGCCGTTGCCACCAAGAAAAAAGAAAGTCTGATTGCCGAAGCAGAGCGGGCACGGGCAGAATCTGCGGTCACCACCGCCATCGAAGTCGAAAAAGCCGATCGCCAGAAAAACCTAGCCATCATTGCCGCAGAACGGGAAGCGGCTGAAAAACGGGTGCTAGAGCAAAACGTGGTGGAAATTGATGCCTTTCGGCGGCGGCGGCAAGCGGAAATTGCCCAACAGGCAGCGGAACTGGAAGCGGAAGCGATTCGCACCCTTGCTGCGGCCAACCGCGATAAAGCCCTTGCTGAAGCTGAAGGCATGGAGGCCATGCTCGCGGCCAAGAATGTGATTAGCAACGCTAACTTGACAGCTCAAGTGATTACAGCCCTCTGGCCAGAACTGGCACCGCAACTGCCGCAAGTTCTCCAAGCCCTTGCCCCCCAACCGGGGGTGATTGGCGATGCCAAAATTTATACCTTTGCCAATGGAGGCGCCACCGCTGATCTCAATAAACTGCTCCTATCCACCAGTGGGCTGGCCTTGATCAATGCCCTTTTTGAGGAGGGGAAACTGGGGCAGTTGTTAGCACAAATTAAATCCCTGCTCCAAGACAATACGTCTCATTCCTAAGACGCAACTGCATACCCCTAGCCGCGAGAATGGATAACTCTTCAGTAGGGCTGGAGCGTGAACCAAAGATTTATTAACTCCGTCTGTATTTTCAAAATTCATAGAGAACTGTCAATGGGGCAAATATAAAAAAAAGATTAAGAACCGCCAAAGGTCAGTGTTAGTATTCCGATGAACAGATTTAGAAATGTTAAGATTCTTAATATATGTAACGTATCTACGCAAACGCTGTTAAAGCACCGTTGGCTTGGCCGCGATCTTTAGCAGGGGCGATCGCCCATCCTATAGAGAAAACGATATTCCTAGGCCTTGGACGAATCACTGCTGTCAACCTTGAGAACGAGCGATAGGGACTATGGATACTTCAAAAGATTTAGTGCGCACTTACCTACGGGAGATTGGCCGTGTGCCATTGCTCACCCACGAACAGGAAGTGATCTACGGCAAACAGGTGCAGCAGCTTGCCGCCATGAACGAGATTCGCGAAAAGCTCGCGGCAGAACTCAACCGTGAACCCACCCGTGCTGAATGGGCCGCCGCCGCCAACATCAGTGAAGCAGAATTAGAGACCATTATCGAAAATGGTGAGCGCGCCAAACGCAAAATGGTGGAGGCCAACCTGCGGCTGGTGGTTTCAGTTGCCAAAAAATACATCAAGCGCAATGTGGATTTGCTTGATCTGATTCAAGAAGGCACAATCGGGATGCAGCGGGGGGTAGAAAAATTTGACCCCACCAAGGGATATCGGTTCTCCACCTATGCCTACTGGTGGATTCGCCAAGCCATTACACGGGCGATCGCTGAAAAAGGGCGCACGATCCGTCTGCCCATCCACATCACCGAAAAGCTGAACAAAATCAAAAAAGCCCAGCGACAATTATCCCAGCGTCTTGGTCGTGCTGCCACGATTAATGAACTGGCGGCAGAACTGGAATTGACTCCTGCCCAAGTGCGGGAATATCTTGAACGGGCGCGGCAGCCCCTCTCCCTTGATGTCCGTGTCGGCGATAATCAGGATACGGAGTTGGGGGAATTGCTCGAGGATCCTTCCATTTCGCCGGAGGAGTTTGCCGCTCAATCCTCGTTGCGCAGTGACCTTGAACGGCTGATGGCGGATCTCACCCCACAGCAACGCCATGTGCTCTCCCTACGCTTTGGCCTAGAGAATGGCCAGCCCCTCACCCTTGCCAAAGTGGGCGAACTGCTCAACATCAGTCGCGAGCGGGTACGGCAAATTGAGCGGGAAGCCCTCAGCAAACTCCGCAAACGCCGCGGCGATATTCACGAGTACCTTGCCAGCTAGCCCATGCTCACTGACGAACAGCATCGCCAAAAAATGCAACAGCGCAAAGCCGTGCAGGCCCAACGCCTCGCGGAGCGCACCCGTGAAAAAGGTCTCATTATTGTCCATACGGGCAACGGTAAGGGCAAAACCACGGCGGCCTTGGGTATGGTGCTGCGTTCCTTGGGGCATGGCTACCGAGTGGCGATTATTCAATTCATCAAGGGGGCGTGGGAACCAGCGGAAAAAGCGGTTCTTAGTCATTGGTCAGACCAACTGGCCTTCCATGCAATGGGGGAGGGCTTTACATGGGAAACCCAAGACCGCCAGCGGGATATCGCCTGTGCCCAAGCCGCTTGGGAACTTTCCCTCAGCTACATCACCAACCCCGAGTACCGCTTGGTACTGCTCGATGAAATTAACGTCGCCCTCAAGCTGGACTACTTAACTGTGGCACAGGTGCTCGAGGGACTGGCCCGCAAGCCAGAAATGACCCATGTGATTCTCACCGGGCGCGGTGCTCCCCCAGCCCTGATTGACGCCGCAGATCTGGTGACGGAAATGACCCTCGTCAAGCATCCCTTTCGGGAGCAGGGCGTTAAGGCACAGCCGGGGATTGAATTCTAAAGCAGGAGTTCCCCAGCAAAAATCGTAACCGCCTGACCCAATAGCCGCAGGCGATCGCCCCCTTGGGGTTGCATTTTAATCACGCCGCCCCGGGCGGAGGCTTGATAGGCGATGAGTTCCTGTTGACCCAGCTTGGGTTGCCAGTAGGAATAGAGGCTACAGTGGGCAGAGCCAGTGACGGGATCCTCGGGGATGCCCAATTGGGGGGCAAAAAAGCGGGAGATCATGTCATATTTCTCGCCACGGGCGGTCACAATGAGTCCTCGGCAGGGCAGGCGGGCAATTTGGTCAAAATCAGGTTTCAACTGTGCTACCGCATCGGCATCGGCCAGTTCCACCAGCAGATCACTCCCCGCTTGCCCCATAAACACAGGCGTTGTCCCGAGTGCTGCAATGATTGAGGCTTGCACCTGCTGATCCACAAGGGGGGTTACGGGCTGCTGCGGAAAATCAAGGGCAATCCAATCCCCAAGGCGCTGTGCACGCAGGAGACCACTGCGGGTGTGAAATTCGAGATCCCCCACCACCCCCTGATGCTGCCAGAGGACATGGGCCGTTGCGAGGGTGGCATGACCACAGAGATCCACTTCCGCCACAGGGGTAAACCAACGCAGGTGAAAGCCACTGGCCAGCGGTACGACAAAAGCCGTTTCCGAAAGATTCATTTCGCGGGCGATCGCCCCCAAGGTTGCATCGTCAAAAAACGTCCCTAGGACACAGACAGCCGCCGGGTTGCCCCGGAAGGGTTCTTGGGTAAAGGCATCAACTTGGTACAGCGGTAGCGGCATCCGACCCCCGAAAACCGTAAAATCAATCCTGTAGATCGAGCAGAGGACATACTGCGTGGAACGGACATTTCTAGCCATTAAGCCCGATGGCGTTCAGCGTGGGCTAGTGGGGACGATTATCCAACGATTTGAACAAAAAGGCTACACACTGGTCGGCCTCAAACTGATGCGAGTCAGCCGCGAATTGGCAGAGCAGCACTACGGCGAACACAAAGACAAGCCCTTTTTTCCGGGGCTAGTGAATTTCATTACCTCTGGCCCAGTGGTGGCCATGGTCTGGGAAGGACGGGGGGTGATTGCCAATGCCCGCAAACTGATTGGTGCCACTAACCCCCTCAATGCTGAACCGGGAACGCTACGGGGCGACTTTGCCGTCGATGTGGGACGGAATGTAATTCACGGCTCCGACAGTCCCGAAAATGCCGAGCGGGAAATCAATCTCTGGTTCCAAACACAGGAACTGGTGCCTTGGGAGCCGGCCTTCACCTCTTGGGTGTATGAGATGTAGGCTCATGGGTTGATTTGGGAAGGGTTGGGGGGGTGTCTGGCTCCTCCACCTCCCGCTTGGAAAAGCCCCACGTAAAGCAAAGGGCAATTAGGCTAATCATCACCCAGTCCGAGGGTACCAGTTGCGGATTAATCACGCGAATGAGCAGCCGCAGACCCACCAGCGTCACTGTGAAATAGCCCGCATCCTCAAGCCGAGGAAATTCTTTGAGCCAGCGGATAAATAGCTCCGCCATAAAGCGCAGCATGATCACGCCAATCGTGCCGCCGAGTAATACCAGCCAACGCTCATCCGAGAGGGCGATCGCTGTTGTCACGCTATCGAGGGAAAAGGCCAAATCCGCTAAGGCCAGCAGAGGGACTGCCTGCCAAAAAGAACGAATCACCCGCTCGTGTTCATGTTCTGGCTCGGTCGTAAAGAAAAAGTACTTTGCCGATAACCACAGCAGATAGAGTGCCCCCGCCAACTCAAACTGCCAGAATTTCAATACCCACGTCGCTGTGAGGATTAGCCCAATCCGAAAAACATAGGAAATGGCAAGTCCCAGATTGAGTGCTCGCCGCTGCTCATCTAAATCTTCGATGCCTCGTACCAAGGCCGCTAGGGCGATCGCATTATCCGCTGAGAGAACTGCTTCCAGTGCCAACAACACCACAAGTAACAACAGGGTATCCAGTCCCCAGTTGGGCGAGAGTTCCAATAGTTCATCAATCATCGGGCGAGGGAAGTTTTCCAGATTTTTGGCTGCTTATATTTATCGTCGCACAGGAGCGGTACAGCCTTTTTCCCAAAGGGGAAACACCCTCCGATAAGTGTTAGAAACCCAAGGAATCTCTTACCCTAGCCCTGAGGCAAAATGCGGCGGCTAAACTGTTGAATCTCCTCGCGAATGCCTCGTGGTAATTGATTTTGTTTCGCGATGGCTTGCTGGAAGTATTGCTGTGCCTGCGATCGGTTGCCACTGGCGGCTAAAATTTGCGCTTTCAGATAAAGGAGTTCTGGATTGTTGGGGGCAAGTGCCAAGGCTTGATCAACGGCGTTTAAGGCTTGCGGCCATTGCTTGCGATCGCGATAGGCCAAGGCCAAGCCTCGATAACTCAAGTAATTGGGAGCGGCGTAGGTTTGCAGGGTTTGAATCGCTCGATCCATGCTGACAAAGCCGACATTACTAGCAATGCCCCACTCCATAAAGCCACGGATAAGATTTAATTCCGGATCACGAGGATTGACAGCTTCGGCTCGCCCCACATGATCGAGAACCCGCTGTACCCGCAACAGAGCAGCCGGCGCACCGGCCACAGGCCCCGATCCGGCATCGGAAATTTCATAGCCGGCGATCAGGAAATGTCCCACGGCTTGGTAGAGATTTCCCCGCAGGGGATCGCGACTCGTGAGGGCCTGGGCAGCGCGGAGAGTTTCCTCAGCATAGCGTTTGTACCCTGCCCAGTCTTCGTTGAGATAGGCAATGGCAGCAGCCAAGGTCAGGGTGAGGGGTTCTTGGCGATCGCGCCCTAGGGCCGCAGGCAGTAACTCTTTACCTTTGACATAGTTACCATCGCGAAAGAGGGCAACAAAGACGGCTTCCGTTTGATCCGAAATTGGTCGTGCCTGCGAGCCAGTGCGGAAAGGATCCCCAGCCAGGGCAGCGGTACTCAGTACCCAGGGGGCGATCGCTCCACTAAGATAGAGAGCAAAGCGTTGCCACAGGCGCAATTGGCGTGCTTTCACGGTCATTACCTCCGGAGTCTGCATCTTGTTTTCGGTTCACCATCTCAGCTACCACCCCGCCGCCACCCCTCAGCCCATTTTGCGGGACATTAACTTAGACTTGGGTATGGCTGAACTGGGATTAATTATCGGACCCAGTGGATCCGGCAAAACTACCCTACTAGAGATTTTAGCGGGCTTGGCCACCCCCAGTCGGGGAATCATTCGATGGCAGGATCAGGTTCTCACACCGGATCATTTACAACAGTTGGCCGGATTGGTCTTTCAGTTCCCAGATCGCTACTTCTGTGGCAGCACCATTCTCGAAGAGCTGCGCTTTGGCCATCCCGAAATTCCCTACGAAAACTTTTACCGCGCCCTTGCCGATGTGGGCCTCGATCACTTGCCCTTGCATACCCGCCCTGAATCTTTGAGTGGTGGTCAGCAGCGTCGCCTCGCGCTTGCTGTGCAACTGGTGCGTCAACCCTACTTGCTCTTGCTCGATGAACCCACTGCGGGTCTGGATTGGTCAATGCGCCGCCAATTGGTACAGGTGCTGCGCCGCCTCAAGGAACACTGGAGCCTACTTGTGGTTACCCATGAGGCCACGGAATTGCGGGAGATTAGCGATCGCACGTGGCGATTGGAAAACGGTTGTCTGGTGCCACTGACTTCCCATCAGTCAAGTCCTGTAATAAGTTTTAATACTTAGGTAGCAAAACTTTGCAATTTGTTACCACAGGGGCGCAAAGTCGCTCCACAGCTTGATTTTCTGCTACAACCACAAGAGGTACAGCCCTTCTTACAAGGATGGAAGACCCACAGCACTGTGAAAGCCAGTGCGGGATAGTACCTCCTCTATGTCCTCCATCGTTTTAGCAAAGGGGCGTATATCCCACTTGGGGTTTGGTCTCGATCGTTACAAGGAGTTTGAACGCATGTTCACCCACGTCAAGTCCACGATTCGGCATATCGCGCCAGCGGCGTTAAATGGGCGATCGCTGTTGCGAGTGGTGTATGTGGTACTTGAAGCCCAATACCAGAGCGCGCTGTCGGCAGCGGTTCGCAGCATTAACGACACCCATCCACAGGTGGCCATTGAAATCAGTGGCTATCTCCTTGAGGAACTGCGCAATCCCGAAAACTATGCCGCCTTCTGTGAAGACGTGGCGCGGGCGAATGTGTTTATCGCCTCCCTCATTTTTATTGAGGACTTAGCCGATAAGGTGGTCGAGGCGGTTCAGCCCTATCGCGATCGCCTTGATGTCGCGGTTGTCTTCCCCTCCTTGCCGCAGGTGATGCGCCTCAACAAAATGGGCAGCTTTTCCTTGGCTCAAATTGGCCAATCCAAGAGCGTCATTGCCAACTTCATGAAGAAGCGCAAGGAGAAATCCGGCGCCGGCTTCCAAGATGCCATGCTCAAACTCCTGCGAACCCTGCCCCAAGTCCTGAAGTACCTCCCCATTGACAAAGCCCAGGATGCCCGCAACTTTATGCTCAGCTTCCAGTACTGGCTGGGGGGGTCACCCGAGAATCTACAAAACTTCCTGCTGATGCTGGCCGATCGCTACGTCTTCAAAGGTCAGCCAAACAGCAACCTCAGCTACCAAGAACCGGTCACCTACCCCGATACCGGTATTTGGCACCCCCTTGCACCACAAATGTTTGAGGATCTCAAGGAGTACCTCAACTGGTTCAATAGTCGCCGTGATATTGGCGCTGATCTGAAGGATCCCCTTGTGCCTACCATTGGCCTGCTGTTGCAGCGTACCCACCTTGTCACCGGTGATGACGCCCACTATGTCGCCATTGTGCAAGAGTTCGAATCCCAAGGGGCGCGGGTGATTCCCGTCTTCTCTGGCGGACTGGACTTTTCGACGCCGCTGGAAAAATTTTTCTATGATCCTGTCAACCCTGAAAAACCCATTGTTGACACCGTTGTCTCTCTCACGGGATTTGCCCTTGTGGGAGGCCCTGCCAAGCAGGATCATCCCAAAGCTGTGGCGGCACTGAAAAAACTCAACCGTCCCTACATGGTGGCACTGCCCTTAGTGTTTCAAACCACCGAGGAATGGGAAGACAGTGATCTGGGGCTGCACCCGATTCAAGTGGCGCTGCAAATTGCTCTACCGGAACTGGATGGTGCCATTGAGCCAATTATTCTTTCCGGTCGCGATGGCATGACCGGTAAGGCGATCGCCCTCCAAGACCGCGTCGAAATGATTGTGCAGCGGGCACTGAAGTGGGCGAATCTGCGCCGCAAACCCAAGGTGCAAAAGAAAGTCGCCATCACCATCTTTAGCTTCCCGCCGGATAAAGGCAACGTCGGTACGGCTGCCTACTTGGATGTCTTTGGCTCCATCTACAAAGTCATGGAAGCCCTGAAAAACAACGGCTATGACGTGCAGGACATGCCAGAGAGCGCCGAAGCCCTGATGCAGGAAATCCTCCACGATGCCCGTGCCCAAGTGGGGAGTCCTGAACTCAACATTGCCTACCGCATGAGCGTGCCGGAATACGAGCGCCTCACCCCCTACGCCAAGCGCCTTGAAGAAAACTGGGGCAAACCGCCGGGGCATCTCAACAGTGACGGCCAAAACCTGCTCATCTACGGCAAAACCTACGGCAACGTCTTTATTGGTGTGCAGCCCACCTTTGGCTACGAAGGGGATCCAATGCGGCTGCTCTTTTCTCGCTCCGCCAGTCCTCACCACGGCTTTGCTGCCTATTACACGTTCCTCAACCACATTTGGCAGGCGGATGCGGTGCTCCACTTTGGCACCCACGGCTCCTTGGAGTTCATGCCGGGTAAACAGATGGGCATGTCTGGGGATTGCTACCCCGATAATCTCATTGGCTGTATTCCCAACCTCTACTACTATGCCGCCAATAACCCCTCCGAAGCCACCATTGCCAAGCGCCGCAGCTATGCCAACACCATTAGCTACCTTACCCCGCCGGCAGAAAATGCCGGTCTCTACAAAGGGCTACGGGAACTCAGTGATCTGATTGGTTCCTACCAAACCCTGAAAGACAGCGGTCGGGGGGTTCAGATTGTCAACACGATCATGGACAAGTGCCGCATGGTGAATCTTGATCAGGATGTGGCTCTCCCTGATAAGGACGCGGCAGATCTCAGTGCCGAGGAGCGCGATACCCTCGTGGGCAAGGTCTATATCAAGCTAATGGAGATTGAAAGCCGCCTCTTGCCCTGTGGCCTGCACGTGATTGGCAAACCACCGACAACGGAAGAAGCGGTGGCCACATTGGTGAATATTGCCAGCTTGGATCGCTCTGAGGACGGTATTAAGAGCTTGCCCCGGCTCATTGCCGAAAGCCTAGGGCGGGACATTGACGACATTTATCAAAATAGCGATCGCGGGGTACTGGCAGATGTTGAACTGCTGCGCCAGATTAACGAGGCGACCCGTGCTGCCGTCAGTGCCCTCGTCCAAGCCCAAGCCGATGCCGATGGTCGTGTGTCGCGGGTCTCGAAGCTGAACTTCTTTAACATGGGGCGTAAAGAGCCGTGGATTGAATCTCTCCATGGTGCCGGCTATACCCAAGTGGATGCCGCTGCCCTCAAGCCCCTCATGGAATACCTCGAATTCTGTTTGCAGCAGATTGTTGCCGACAATGAACTGGGGGCACTGCTGCAAGCCCTTGAAGGCGAGTACATTCTCCCCGGCCCCGGTGGCGATCCAATCCGCAATCCTGAGGTGTTGCCGACGGGCAAAAATATCCACGCCTTGGATCCCCAAGCCATTCCCACTGCCGCTGCTGTGCAGTCTGCCAAAGTCGTGGTCGATCGCCTTCTAGCGCGGCAAAAAGCGGAAAACAACAACCAATGGCCAGAAACCATCGCCATGGTGCTCTGGGGCACAGACAATATCAAAACCTATGGCGAGTCCCTTGCCCAAGTGCTCTGGCTAGTGGGGGCACGTCCTTTACCCGATTCCTTGGGACGGGTCAACAAAGTGGAACTCATCCCCCTAGAAGAGCTGGGGCGGCCACGCATTGATGTTGTCGTCAACTGTTCTGGGGTCTTCCGCGATCTCTTTATCAACCAGATGGCGCTCATTGACCGTGCCATCAAGATGGCTGCCGAAGCCGATGAACCCCTTGAGCTAAACTTTATCCGCAAGCACGCACTGCAACAGGCCTCAGAATTGGGGATTGACCTGCGCCAAGCGGCCACACGGGTCTTCACCAATGCCTCCGGCTCCTACGCGGCCAATGTCAACCTAGCGGTGGAAAATAGTTCTTGGGAACAGGAGTCGGAACTTCAGGATATGTATCTCTCCCGTAAGTCCTTTGCCTTCTCGGCGGATTCTCCAGGGACAATGCAGCAGGCGCGGGAACTCTTTGAAACCGCTCTCAAAACGGTGGATGTGACATTCCAAAACCTTGACTCCTCAGAAATCAGCCTCACGGATGTCAGCCACTACTTTGACTCGGATCCGACCAAGCTGGTGGGGGCACTGCGCGGCGATGGCAAACAACCCAAGGCCTATATTGCCGATACCACCACAGCCAATGCCCAAGTGCGTACCCTCTCGGAAACCGTTCGCCTCGACAGCCGTACCAAGCTCCTAAATCCCAAGTGGTATGAAGGAATGCTCTCCCACGGCTACGAAGGGGTGCGCGAGATCTCGAAGCGGCTCGTGAACACGATGGGCTGGTCGGCGACGGCAGGGGCTGTGGATAACTGGGTTTATGAGGAGGCGAATGCCACGTTTATTCTCGATGAGCAGATGCGGCAGCGGCTTCTGAATACCAACCCCCACTCCTTCCGCAAAATGGTCAGCACTTTCCTCGAACTCCACGGACGCGGCTACTGGGAGACCAGTGAAGCCAATCTGGAACTGCTGCGGCAACTCTATCAAGAGGTCGAGGACAAAATTGAGGGAGTTGAGTAAGCAACGTTAATCCCATGGGGGGGAAGCTCTCCCCCCTTTTTATTGGGTCGCAGATGTGATCGGAACCCTCCCTATAAATTAAGCGTCAGACCCCGCAGTACGCTTTTTCTGTGGAGGAGTTGACGATGTTAAAAACACTCCAAGTCGTTGGCCTATCGTCTTTGACTGGTTTGGCTGTCCTTTCCTTTGCGGATCCAGCGGCAGCTCAACTGAATGTCAACGTGAATCTTGGTGGTTCCCGTCCGCCGGTGTATGTGGTGCCGAGTCCCCCCAGCCAACCCGTCTATGTGGTGCCCACCCCGCAAACGCAACCCGTGTATGTGGTACAGCCAGGAGTGGTTAGTGTTCCGCCAGCCTCCCCGCGATCGCGCCATCACCGCAAAAAGTCCCATCGCAATCAACCGCAGTATGTGATTCCCGCCAATCCTAGTGGGGTGCTGATCACGTTTTAAGAATTCCAGTCAGAATCGCCGCCCCTTCTGCTAAGATGGATTTACACATCGGTATTCCGACCGATTTATCGTAGATTGATGGCAGAATGGTCAATTGGCGGCGTTTTAGGGTTTGGTTGAGCTTGTTCTTACTAGCGGTTGGTCTCAGTGGTCTCACCGCTGCTTGTCAATTTCAGGCTACTCTGCCCGATGGTCGCCCTGCTCAGGTGAATCTAACCCTTTCTTCGTTCTCGGTCACTAAAAAAGCGCACGAGGCTATTATGCCCCTGTTTGCTGCTCAATGGGAACAGGAACATCAACAAAAAGTGCGCTTCCGGACGAGCTATGGTCCCTCGGGCAGTCAGTCACGGGCGGTAATTGATGGCCTAGAAGCCGATATTGTCCACTTGTCCCTTGGTTTGGATGTCGATCGCATTGTCAAGGCAGGGTTAATTCACCCCGATTGGGCTAGCCAAGCCCCCCACAACAGCATTGTTACCACTTCTGTCTGTGCCCTGATTACCCGTGACGGCAACCCGAAAAATCTGCAAACATGGCAGGATCTCACTCGTGAGGGAGTGACGTTTGTGACTGCCGATCCCAAAACCTCTGGCGCGGCTCGCTGGAACTTCCTTGCGCTGTGGGGATCGGTCACGGAAACAGGGGGAACGTTTGATCAGGCGCGGCAGTTTGTGACTGAAGCCTTTCGCCATGTAGCCGCTCTACCCCGCGATGGCCGTGAAGCCACCGATGCCTTTTTGAAACAGGGACAGGGGGATGCCCTGATCAACTATGAAAATGAAGTGATCTTGGCGCGTCAAAAGGGCAAGACCCTTTCCTATACCCTGCCTCCTGTGAATATCCTGATTGAAAACCCGATCGCCCTTGTGGATCAATACGTGGATAAACATGGCACACGGGAGGTGGCACAGGCCTATATTGACTTTCTCTATACTCCCCAAGCTCAGGAGATCTTTGCCCAGTATGGTTTTCGACCCGTAGATGCCACAGTCCTTGCTGCCCATCAGCAGACGTTTCCACCCGTGCCCACCCTCTTTACCGTGGCAGATTTAGGGGGCTGGGAGAAGGTGCAAGCCCAATTTTTCGCGAATGGCGCCCTGTTTGATCAAATTCAGCAGGAGAATCAAGCTTGATGACCGCTACCCACCCCATTTCGCCGTCACTCTCTCCTCAGAAACAGCGCTGGCAGTTTCCTTGGGTTTGGAGAATCACGGTCTTTTACTTACTCGTGATGCTGGCTGTGCCCATTGCTGCCCTCCTGAGCCGTGCCAGTAGTGCTGGGCCGCTCCATTTTTGGCAGGTGGCAACGCGGGCGATCGCCCTCTCGGCCTATGAAGTCACGTTTGTCACTGCCCTCATTGCAGCGCTGATCAATGGCGTCTTTGGTACCCTGATTGCTTGGGTGCTGGTGCGCTATTCCTTTCCGGGGAAGCGCTTCTTTGATGCTGTCGTGGATCTACCGTTTGCCCTGCCGACGGCGGTAGCGGGTCTCACCCTCGCAACGGTCTATAGCGAAAATGGCTGGATTGGTAGCCTCTTGGCGCCCTTCGGCATCAGAATTGCCTTTAGCCGCTGGGGAGTGGCGGTGGCGATGCTCTTTATTTCCTTGCCCTTCGTGATTCGCACGGTGCAGCCCGTCCTCACGGAAATGGAAAAGGATGTGGAGGAGGCAGCATGGTCGCTGGGCGCCACCCATGGGCAGACCTTTTGGCGAGTCATTTTGCCACCTTTGATGCCCGCTATTCTCACAGGCGTTGCCCTAGGCTTCTCACGGGCAGTGGGGGAATTTGGCTCAGTTGTGATTATTTCCTCCAACACCCCTTTTCGGGACTTGATTGCCTCGGTGCTGGTGTTTCAGAGCTTAGAGCAGTATGACTATGAGGCAGCAACCATTATTGGTACGGTGATGCTCTTGGTGTCCTTGGCGATTTTATTTCTGATTAATCTGCTGCAAGCGTGGGGGCGGCGCTATGCGGAGCGTTAAACCCTCACCCACCCAAGAAAAGCCGTGGCTGCATGCCCTTTTGATTGTCGTTGCCATCGCCTACTTAGCCCTTGTGCTTTTGCTGCCGGCGGCCAATGTCCTTTTCCAAGCCTTTCACAAGGGAGTCATGCCCTTTCTGGAAAATTTGCTGGAGCCGGATTTTCTCCATGCGGTGTGGCTGACGTTTGCCCTTGCCTTAGTGGTGGTGCCCTTAAATACGGTCTTTGGCCTCTGTGCTGCTTGGGCGATCGCCCGCCATCGCTTTCCGGGACGCACCCTCTTGCTCAGCATTATTGACTTACCTTTTTCCATCTCCCCCGTGGTTGCCGGACTGATGCTGGTACTGGTCTATGGCCGCAATGGCTGGTTCGGGGGCTGGCTGCAAGCTTTAGATATTCGCGTTATTTTCTCTTTTCCGGGGATGGTGCTGGCAACAGCCTTTGTGAGTTTGCCCTTTGTGGCGCGCGAAGTCATCCCTGTACTGGAAGAAATCGGCACCGAGCAGGAGGAAGCCGCAAAAACCCTTGGCGCCAATGAGTGGCAAACCTTTTGGCGAGTCACCCTGCCCAATATCCGCTGGGGGCTGCTCTATGGGGTCTTGTTGACCAATGCGCGGGCGATGGGGGAGTTCGGTGCTGTGGCAGTCGTCTCTGGCAATGTGGCGGGCTTGACGCAAACTCTGCCCCTCTTTGTCGAAGACGCCTACAAAAACTACAACACAGAGTCAGCCTACGCAGCAGCGGTGATCCTTGGTTTGCTAGCGCTTGTGACGCTCGTGGTTAAGGAAATTTTGGAGCGGAAAACAGGGATCAAGCCCAACCCCTAGGAGGTGCCTAGGACGCGCAAAATCGAGGGCACGGCTGCAATATCGGCCATTTGGGCAATCTCTGCCATGGCTTGGCGAAACTCCCCTTCACGCACATGGTGGGTGACAATGACAATTTCTGCTAGTTCATTGTGGCTGCCAATTTGCACAAGGGATTCCAAGCTGACATTGTGGTTGCCAAAACAGGTACCCAGTTTCCCTAGAACTCCCGGATGATCTTGAGCATGGACACGGGCATAGAAACGACTATCCACCTCCGCCATTGGTAGCAGCGGCATAAACTGATCGTGCTGGCAGGTGAGCAAGGGATGGCTGGCACGTCCTTGGGGCAGAAGGGCGGCAATGTTGATTAAATCCGCCACGACGGCACTGGCGGTTGCCCCTGCACCGGCACCGGGACCATAAAACATCACCTGTCCCAAAGGCTCTGCCTCTAGGAGAATGGCATTAAAGACGCCATTGACGCCGGCAAGGGGGTGCTCGAGGGGCACGAGCGTCGGATGAACGCGCACCTCTAGGGGCTGACCCCTCAGTTGGCGAGCGATCGCCAGCAGCTTAATGCGAAATCCGAGCTTTTCGGCATAGGCAATATCGGCTGCAGTGATGCCACTAATGCCCTCGCAATACACTTCCTCGCGGCGAATCCGTCCGCCAAAGGCAAGGCTGGCAAGAATAGCAATTTTATCCGCTGCATCCCATCCCTCAATGTCAGCACTGGGATCCGCCTCGGCATACCCTAGGCGTTGGGCATCGGCAAGGATAGGGGCAAAATCCCCTTGCTCCTGCTGCATGCGGGTCAGGATGTAGTTGGTGGTGCCATTGAGAATGCCGCTGACACTGTGGATACGATTGGCACCTAGGCTCTGTTTCAGGGCTTGAATGACGGGAATCCCACCAGCCACGGCAGCTTCGAGCATCACATAGACCCCTTGGGCATTGGCGGCATCAAAAATTTCGGCACCATGACGGGCAATGACAGCCTTGTTGGCGGTGACAATGTGCTTGCCGTGGGCAATGGCCTTGAGGATGAGCGATCGCGCTGGTTCAATGCCACCGAGCACTTCCACCACAATGTCAATGGCTGGGTTAGTGACAATACTTTCTAAATCTGTTGTCAACAGTTGCGGATCAAGGGCAATGGCGCGGGGTTTATGGATATCCCGTACCCCCACTTGGGCGATCGCCAGTTCCTTGAGCAGTGGATGGCGCCCCGCTGGATCCGCCAAAATTTGCGCCACACCGCCACCGACAGTGCCCAACCCTAGTAAACCAATGTGATACATCAGACCCGTCCTATTGCACTGTTCCTATTATCAGTCGCGCTCGACCTAGTCACATACATGGCGAACGTAGGGTTCCTCCTCAGGCAAAAAGGATTCAAAACTGGCCACTTGGGCAGTAATGAGATCGGGCGTGGCCTCGGCAATATCCCCTTGGCGATCGCTCAGGCGACGGCGCAATTCCTCCGGGGGTGCACTACAGAAATGAATCTCTAGGGGCACGTGCAGTTTCTCTGCGAGGGCAATCACTGGTTGGCGCAGCGCTACGCGATCGTACTTCGCATCCAAAATCACCGTTTGGCCTTGACGCAGCAACAATTCCGCATAGGCCAAGAGCTGATCATAGGTTTTTTGGGTCATGGCCTCGGAGTAGAGAGCCACCTCTGGAAAATCCGTACTGCGGCGATCGAGGGGTAAGCCCGCTAAGTGTTTGCGCACAGCATCGGAGCGGATTTGAATGGCCTGCTCCCCTTGAGCCAGACCCCGCCCCCGTGTACTTTTGCCTGCCCCGGAGAGACCACACATGACATAGAGCTTGGCTTGGCGCGGTTGGGTGTAGCGATAGGCCGCCTCATAGTAGGCCGCAGCCGTGGCTTGAATCTGTGCCTTTTCGGCCTCGCTAATGGCGGGATCATTGAGGGCCAAGGAGTTCACATTGCCGCGAATATAGGCCCTGACACAGAGGTACAGCGGCAAGAGCACTGCCCCCTCATAGTCACCACTCCATTCCAAGTAGGTGTTGAGGAAAAGATTGGCCAAGTCACCGCGCCCGCGAAACTCCAGATCCATCAGCAAAAAGGCGGCGTCATAGATGCCATCAATATTGCGAAATTCTTCGTTGAACTCAATACAGTCAAAAATTTGCACCCTGCCATTGTAGAGACAGATATTATTCAGGTGCAGATCGCCATGGCACTCGCGAATTTTGCCCCCGGCTTGCCGCTGCACAAACCACTCCTGATGCCGCGTCAAAAAGTCATCGGTAAAGGTTTGAATCGCTGCATACTGCTCTGGGGATTGACAGCGACCAACAAACTGGGCCGCCAAGGCATGGCAATTGTTAATCACTTGGGCGATCGCTCGCGGGGAGCCAAATTCACTAATGTGGGGACTAGTGGCAGCCGTGCGGTGAAAGTGAGCCAGTTCTTTGCCGAGGGATTCAATTAGGTTCGGGGTGACTTGGTTGGCAGCAAAGAGGTGAGAAAACAGTTGCGACTGATCAAATTGCCGCATTTGCACAGCATAGTCAATCACCGCAGCCCCCGCCGGTAGGTCTTGGGGATCCGCCACATAATAGCGATCGCCCACCGCCACAATGGGCACCACCGCCAAGTAGAGATCTGGCGCCAAGCGGCGATTCAGCCGTAACTCCTCCTGACAGTAAAATAGCCGCTTTTCTAGGGTTGTAAAGTTCAAAAACCCAAAATCCGCCGGCTTTTTCACCTTGTAGGCATAGTCCCCCGTCAGAAACACATAGGAAATATGCGTTTGCAGCAATTGAATCGGCGTGGTGACTGCATGGGGGTAGGCAGCAGGGGTTAATAGGGCTTCGACAAAGGCAGGCAAAGACATGCGTATTATGGCTAACATCGCGCCCCAATCATATCACTAGACTCTCTACCCTGTGGCTAAATTGACGTTTTCACCGTTCCTTTAGAGGATGGGGATACGAAGCTTGTGGACATGGCTATGGTGCGTCGCCCCGTCACATTACCCCAACTCCAGCAAAAAAAACAGCAGGGAGAGCCGATTACAATGCTCACGGCTTGGGATTATCTGTGGGCACGGCTATTGGATGCGGCGGGCGTGGATGTGATCCTTGTGGGGGATTCCCTTGGTATGGTTGCCCTTGGCTATCAAACCACGTTGCCTGTGACCCTCGACCAGATGATTCACCATGCGCAGGCGGTGCGTCGAGGGGTCAGCCACAGTTTCCTCGTGTGTGATCTGCCCTTTTTAAGCTACCAAGAAAGCCCAGAGCAGGCCCTGCGATCGGCGGGGCGTTTAATCAAAGAAGCGGACGTACAGGCAGTGAAAATGGAAGGTGCTTCACCTGTGGTTCAGGCAGCCACACGGCGCCTTGTTGAGGCTGGAATTCCGGTGCTGGGTCATGTGGGTCTGTTGCCCCAACAGGTACATCAATTGGGGGGCTGGCGACAACAGGGGAATACTCCCCAAGGGGCAGAAGCGATTCTAGGGGATGCCCTTGCCCTAGCCGAAGCAGGTGCCTTTGGCATCATTTTGGAGCATATTCCTGCGGATTTGGCACAGCAGATTACGGCCAAGCTGGAGATTCCGACGATTGGGATTGGGGCTGGCCCCCACTGTGATGGTCAGGTGCTGGTGACGGCAGATGTTTTGGGCTTGAGTCCACAGGTGCCCCCCTTTGCCAAAGTGTATGCCGACTTGGGCACTCAGGCGATCGCCGCCCTTGAGAGCTACTGCCAAGCCGTCAAATCGCGACAATTTCCGTAGCTTAGACTGGCCAATGGGCGCGAGGATTAAAGGTGCGGAACGATCGCAATTTTTCGTAGAGTTCTTTTTCTTGGGCACTCAGGGATTTGGGGGGCACAATTTGTACCTTAGCAAGGAGATCGCCAGCAATGCCGCTACTACTGCGCCACCCTTTGCCCCGCAGCCGCAGAGATTGCCCGGATCGCGTGCCCGCAGGCACATTCAAAACCACATTCCCCGAGGGCGTCGGCACCGTAACTTGGGCACCCAAAGCCGCTTCATCCGGCGTGATCGGCAAATCAATCACCAGTTGATCCTCTTCAAAGCGGAAAAGGGGATGGGGCGCCACCTGTACCGTGAGATACAAATCCCCCCGCTGTTGGGTGTAGGGGTTATATTGACCTTTGCCCCGCAGCCGCAACTTCGTCCCCGGCTTAATACCAGCGGGAATCGTGACGGTCACCTGTTCATCGCCAATTTTGAATGATTTCTGGCAGCCCTGAAAGGCCTCTTGGAAGCTAATTTGTACCTCTAGATCAATATCGGTACTCCCAAATGGCGATGGATCGAAACCAGCGCTGCTCCAAGTGCGGGTACGCCCTGTGGTCGTGCCGGTGGCAAATCGCCCTAGCAATTCATTAATAAAGTCTTCAAAGTTGGCAAACTGGCCAAAATCAGCGCCAAAGTCGCCCACATTGACATTAAAGCCCCCCGCCCCCGCTGCACTGGCCTGTTGCCAATACTGACCAAATTGATCGTATTTGCGTCGCTTTTCCGGGTCCGAGAGCACTTCGTGGGCTTCGTTAATTTCCTTGAAACGAGCTTCTGCCTCTTTGTCCCCCGGATTTAAGTCGGGGTGATACTTGCGAGCAAGGCGGCGAAAGGCTTGCCGAATTTCGGCATCCGTGGCATTTTTGCTGACCCCGAGGATTTCGTAGTAATCTTTGAAGTCGGTACGCGCCATAGGAACATTCGCCTCTACGTAATCAAAAGATGAAGATTGAGTGTCAGGGCTGGCAGCAAATTAGGGCAAAAAGCTCAGTGCTATTATAGTTGAATCCCTTTATACCGTCTTGGCATGGCGACGTTTCTTCGTCCAGAACTGAGCAACCTCCGCGCCTACTCCACCCCCACGAGCGACTCCCTACCGCTAGAACTGGATTACCTCGATACCAATGAGTTTCCGTGGGATTTGCCCACTGCCCTTAAGGAGGCGTTAGCTCAACAGTACGTCAGCACCCTCGCCAGTCATCGCTATCCCGACAGTCACCATTGGCCGCTGCGGCAGGCGATCGCCCACTATGTCAGTGAACACAGCCCAACTGAAATCTCCCCACACCAAATTGCGGTTGGCAACGGCTCCGATGAGCTTATTCGCTCGATTTTACTGGCCACTGCGATCGGGGGCTACGGTTCTATCCTAGTGGCCGAGCCGACATTTTCCATATACGGGATCCTCGCCCAAACCCTAGGGATTCCCGTCCAGCGATCGCCCCGCGATCCTGACACCTTTGCCGTGCAAATTGCTGAAGCCAATACCCTCATTGCCCAAGCGGATCCCCCCGTGCGCGTTCTCTTTATGCTGCAACCCAACTCCCCAACGGGGAACCCCCTAACCGCAGCGGAGGTGGACTGGCTACGGCAGCTTCCTGAGGACATTTTAGTGGTGATTGATGAGGCCTATTTTGAATTTTCGGGCAAGACACTGGTGGGCGACTTGGCAACCCATCCCAACTGGCTGATTCTGCGCACCTTTTCCAAGGCCTTTCGACTCGCGGCTCATCGGGTGGGCTACGCCATTGGCAATGCAGAGGTGATTGCAGTTTTAGAAAAGGTTCGTCTGCCCTATAACCTACCTACGTTTTCCCAAGTGGCGGCGCAAGTTGCCCTTGACCATCGGCCGGCATTGCTCGCAGAGATTCCCACGGTGCTAGCGGAGCGGGAGCGCCTCTATCAACGGCTTCAGGCGTCCCCCCAACTGCGGGTATGGCCGAGTGTGGCCAATTTCCTCTTTTTCCGTTTGCAGGAACCGCAATACACCCAGCCCCTATGTGATGCCTTGAGGAGTCAGGGGACCCTTGTACGGGCGATCGCCGGCGGGATTCGAGTCACCATTGGCACACCAGCAGAGACGGAGCGCTTTTGGCAACGGCTGCAAACTTTTTTGAACCCGCTTTAGCTAATCGGACAAGCGGGCATTGGGCAGGACTGTGCCCCGCAGGGTTGCCGTCGCTAGGGTGGTGCGTGTGAGTGTCGCACCCCGTAAGTTAGCGCGACTTAGGTTGGCTTGGCGCAGTTGCACATCCGTGAGTTTGGCATTGATCAGCTTAACTTCAATCAGCTTGGCATCAGTCAAATCCACATTGGTCAGTGTGGCATTGCTTAAATCCGAGCCACTGAGATCTGCCCCTGCTAAATTGACGTTTTCTAGGGTGATACCGCGCAAATCCAGTCGCCGAAAGTCACGCCGCCCTTTGGCATAGTCTGCCAGCATTTGATGGGCTCTATTTTGATTAATAATGCCTGGGGCATAGCGACTGAGAAAACCGTGTTTATCAAAGGAGTCTGAAGGTCGCCCCGAAGAAGCAGACATTAACTAAAACATCATGGGTATTCCAATGATTGTACTATAGCCCAAGCCTAGGGCAGCAACCGTTTTTTGGACTCGTGGCCAAAGAGCCTGAAGAAAGTGGCATACTGCTATAGATAAGGAACCAATAGGGAGATAACGCTGTGGGACTGTTTGATCGCGTCAGCCGTGTGGTTCGCAGTTGGCTCAATGCGCTGGTGGGTGCTGCCGAAGATCCCGAAAAAATCCTCGAGCAGACCATGATTGAAATGCAGGACAATCTGGTGACCCTGCGGCAAGCCGTCGCCCAAGCGATCGCCTCCCAGAAGCGGTTAGAGCAACAGTTCAACCAAAATCAACAGCAGGCGGCTGAGTGGGAGCGCCGTGCCAAAATTGCCCTGCAACATGGGGATGAGCAACTAGCGCTTGAGGCCTTGAGTCGCAAAAAAACAGCACTGAATGCAGCTATGGCACTCAAGGGGCAACTGGAGCAGTCCGTGACCCAAGTGGAAGCCCTCAAAAAACAAATGCAGCAGCTTGAAAGCAAGATTGCTGAAGCGAGAACCCGTAAAGAAATGCTGGTGGCAAGGGCACGGGCAGCCAAGGCCTCAGAGCAACTGCAACAAACCTTTAGCAGCATCAACACCAATGCCCCCATGGCCGCCTTTGAGCGCATGGAGGAACGGGTTCAAGAAATGGAGGCTCGCTCCCAAGCCGTGGCTGAACTCAATAGCGATACCCTCGAAGCCAAGTTTGCCGCCCTCGAAGCCGGCAGTGTGGATGATGATTTGGCACGGCTGAAGGCAGAATTGGCGAATCCGCAACTGTCACCCAGCAGCACCCCTGCCTACGATCCAGAGTTGGAAGCCCTGCGGCGGGAACTGGAGAAGAACTAATTATTTTCCATGGATCTGTTGCGATCGCTCCCTTTGGGGCTATACCTTGAACAACCTGTGACTTGGCTGCATCGCCTTGATCCACGGGTCAAGCTGGCATGGTTGATGACGTTTCTGTTGGCACCCATTTTGGCGGATGTCACTTGGCGGTTGGGGCTAGTGGTCAGTTTAATTCTCCTGACCCTCCTAGGGGGAATTCCCGCGCGGGTGTGGCGGCGGCAACTGCTGTGGCTCCTCTTGGTGGGTAGTTTAATTCTGGTGATCACGGCTTTGATGCCCGATGGGATGGCTGTCACCTATCAACCCCGCCGCCCTTTGGCAGCGACAGTTCCGCCCACAAGTTACAGTTATATCCTGTGGCAGTTTCATACCCAAGTGGGTCAGTTTCCGATTCATCTGCAAGTCTCCCAGCGATCGCTGGATTTGGGGTTACGACTGAGTACCCTGCTGTTTACGCTCCTCTACAGTACGCATCTGTTTTTGCTCACCACTGCCCCTGAGGAAGTCACCGCTGGCTTGGAAAATCTAATGCAGCCCCTGAAACGCTTTAAGCTGCCGGTGGCCGAAATTGCCCTGACCTTGACGCTGTCGCTGCGGTTTATTCCCTTGGTCTTGGAAGAGGTGCAAAACCTGAGCCGCTCAGTGCGGACTCGTGCCATCAATTGGCGACTGGTGGGCATTAAGGGCAGTATCAAGCTGTGGCTCACCTTAGCGGTACGGCTGTTGGACAATTTACTCCTGCGGGCAGAACAGGTGGCCTGTGCGATGCAGGTGCGGGGCTTCCAAGAACCGGGAACCTACGATAATCCTTGGCACCATCTGCGATTGCAGCGGCGAGATTGGCTGGCTCTCGGGGGGATGGGACTATTTTGGCTGGTTCGTTTGGGTTGGTTGGGGGTGACACACCATTGATATTGCCCTGTCAGCCGTGGCTATGGTGCTGTTTGCCGCTGCGGGGTCGTACGGGTCGCGCCGTCTTTCAGCAGTTATTTTTGGCGGAGCCGATTGCCGTCCTCCTCGAAAGTCCAGCCCAAGCCCCCACCCCCCAAGCTCGCTATTCCATTTGTGCGGGCTCCCCCCGCGGCGATCGCCAGTGGCCACTCTCCCTAGGTCAAGTGCTGCCGACCCTACAAAGGTTTCCTCAATGTGAAGCGGTTCCCGAAGCGGTGCGCCATCTGCCCTTTACTGGTGGTTGGTTAGGATGGTTGGGGTATGAGTTGGCGTGGGAAATTGAAGCCCTCCCCCCTCTCAAACCGGATCCTCTCCCTTTTCCAGTGGCTTTTTGGTATGAACCCGCAGCCTTTGCCGTCTTGGATCATCAGGAAGATCTCCTCTACTTGGCGGCTTCGACCCCTAGTCAACTGGCGGCGCTGCAAGAAGCGCTTGCGGAAACACCCCCTGAGGCATCTCTCTGGGTGCCCGATCGCCCCGGCAGCATTGAATTAGCCGCTGGCTGGCAACCCGATACCTACCAAGCGGCGGTGCAGCAGATTCTCGGCCATATTCGCGCCGGGGATATTTTTCAGGCCAATCTGTCGGCACGCTTTTGCCATTACGGGCGTGTTGATCCTTGGCAACAATACCTGCGGCTTCAGCAAATTAACCCCTCTCCCTTTGCCAGTTTTTGGCAGACTCCTTGGGGTTACATTGTCAGTTGCTCACCGGAACGCTTGGTGCAAGTTCAGGGAGATAGGGTGCAAACGCGACCCATTGCCGGTACCCGTCCGCGCGGCCAAACCCCAGCGGGCGATCGCGCCCAGGCCGAGGAACTGCTTAGAAATACCAAGGAACAGGCAGAGCACATCATGCTCGTGGATTTAGAGCGCAATGACTTGGGGCGAGTGTGCCAGTGGGGCAGTGTGGTGGTGGATGAACTCCTAACGCTGGAGTACTACAGTCATGTGATTCACTTGGTGAGCAATGTTCGCGGCAAATTGCAGTCGGGGTTGTCCCCTGTGGATGTGATCCGTGCCCTCTTTCCCGGTGGCACGATTACGGGCTGTCCCAAGGTGCGCTGCATGGAGATTTTGGCGGCTCTTGAACCCTTTCCCCGCAATTTGTTCTACGGTTCCTGTGGCTACTGGGATCAGCGGGGGCATCTAGACTTGAATATCCTCATTCGCACCCTCTTGGTGGCGGGCGATCGCCAGACAACTTGGGGACAGGTGGGCGCCGGTATCGTAGCCGACAGTGATCCACAGCGGGAATGGCAAGAATCCCTGAGCAAAGCCCAAGCCCTGCTCCTTGCCCTCGGAACACCCACGCCCATCAGCCCCCGTTCTTAGGCTCCCTCAATGAGAGCGTGCCACTCAATCACCACAGCGGCGGGCACAGCAATCTCAATCCCCTGCTCCTCTAGGGGCGGACGCAGTACCAAGGATTCACTCTTGGGCAATTGCGAGGCGAGGGGCAACAGGTCAAACTGTCCCACATTGGCAACGCTGTCTGCCTTGGGAAAGTCATCTATGGCTGTCAGGGTTTGACCGCTCGACGTGATCAGCACCAAGGGATCGGGATGGCGAAAGTGGTACTGCTCGGGAAACCCCACCAAGCGCAACTGCAACTGGTCACGACGGGAAAAAAGAATCACCTGCCACGTGAAGCCACGATTATCGCGCAATTGATGCCGCGACTGCACCACCACTTGATTGGGAGCCTCTTCAATCGTGCGAATCATGGCAGGACTACTGGGGGATACCGCCAGCCACAGGGGAATGACCAGCAGGATCACAAGCAAAAAACGCTGCCAACGTTTCATCGAAGTTCCTCCCTAGGGTGAGGTTTGGAGTGCCTGTTGAATTTGCGGAATGGTCACAGCGTACATGCCCCGCAGATCGCCAACGCGGAAGTCATAGGCGCGATCGCTGGGATATTTTTCTTGAATAAAGGCAGGACGGCGATTTTTCGCCCCATGACAGGCAAGGCAACTGGCTTGGACATCAATGCGACGGAAGTAGTGCACCCCTTCATTATCGGTTTGCCAAAAGGCTTGGAGTTGACGATTGTTATCAAAGCGATTGAGGGCTTGCACTTCCAGCGCTGTGCGCGGGGCATGGTTGGGGTTGCGATACTTGAGGGCCACCTGACGCACTTGCCAGCCATTGGCGGCAGCAATTTCCTTGGCTTTCTTGCCCACGGGGGCACAGACGGCCTTAAAGGTGTCAAGGGTGGGTTCGGTAGTACTGCCCTCTAGGGTAGAGGCAAGACCAATGCGCATTTGATCCAGTTGTTCAATGGCGGTTACGGCTTTCCCCAGTTCATCGGGATTCACACTGGCCAACGTGGCCGGGGAACCGTGGAGCCATAGGGATACCATCAATAGCCCCATGAGAAAGATGCGCACCATAGAAATTGCTCCTTTATGGAATTTTGTCAATGTTTATCTATCAAACTTTCATGGTTGGTTGCTGTTCTGGGAACACGGTGGGTTGCAGGGAACGCACAAGGGAGAGGCCAAAGAAGAGCCGCAGTCCCCACTGTTCAAACCAAGGAACACTTAGACCCCATCTCATTTTCAGCAGGAAGTAGCGCTCAAAGACAGCCTTGACCCAACTCACCCACAATCCTTGAATGGCGTAGGCCAAGCGGCGCTTCTGCCCAAGGGTCTCAGGAATCACAGGAGCGGCAATATAGGCTATACCCGTATCACCAAAGTCAGCAAAACAGAGGGCATCCAGTGTCGGCACCACAGGCTCAGCCGCTAATTCCCCAAGGGCAACGGCAATGTTGTGGCTCGCAGCGATCGCCATCTCCTCGGTCATTTGACCCGTCTTGGGCAAGCCCATAGGTACAGGGGTAACTTCTATCGGCGGCAGGTGAACACTGATGCCGACCCCATAGATTTCAGGATAGTCGGGGTGCTGAAGCGTGGGCAGCAGGGGCAAAAATCCCTTTTCATTGCCAAGACCAGAGGCGCGTACAAAGGCTGGCCCGCGAAAAGGTGGCAAAATCATGCTGTAGCCAAAGGGAATCACCTGCCCATCCCGCAATAAAATCCGATGCGGCTCAATGGCGCTGATCTCGGCATTAGTGATGGTTTCAATGCCCCGCTGCGCAATCAGGTCTAGGGTGAGTTGATCGCTGTTGGCCAAGCCGCCAATCCCCAGATGGCCGATGTAGGGTTCAGGGGTAATAAACGTAATCTTGACGCGATCGCGCAACCCATGGCGCCGCAGGGCATGTTCCGCCAAAAACAGAAATTCATAGGCAGGCCCTAAACAACTGGCTCCCGGTGCCGCACCCACAACTAAGTCCCTTGGATCCTTGAGAAACTCTTGCCATGCTCGATGGGCGGCAACTGCGTGGGCGGGGCTACACACCGAATGACTATGGATGCCAAGGCCGGGAATCAGATCGAGGGCAAGTTCTGCCCCTGTGGCAATCACTAAATAGTCGTAGTTAAGGGTGTGCTCAGGTAAGTAAACCTTCTTGGCTTTAGGGTCAATCTGCTGGACTTTGCCTTGCACCCATTGCAACCCATGGCGCTGGCTCACGGTCTTTAAGGGCACTTGCAGACGTTCGAGGGAATTGTGTCCCAGGGCAACTGCCACCAACCCCGGAATAAATGTAAAGCGATCCACATCGGAGACCAACACCACTTGATGGCGATCGCCCAAACGATGTCGCAATTCGTAGGCTGTGGGCAATCCGCCAATGCCCGCCCCAAGGACAACCACCCGTGCCATGACCGTATCCTCTGCAAATTTATTTAATTAACTATATGGTAGTATAGGAAGATAAAATTGGCTACAGCCGTCTGTGCTAAGGAGAACCCCAGAGTCGCCCTGTATTGATCCTGTGGCCTTGTCGCGGCAGCCGTTGGGACTATACTGGAAAGAACACGACCTGTTGGAAGCCCATCGGATGAATAGTTGCGTCCTCTTTGCAGAAGTGATTCAAGCGCCAGAACTGCGCTACACCCAAGAAAATCAGATGGCGGTGGCGACAATGGTGGTGCAGTTTGCCAGCCTGCGCAGTGAAGAGCCACCCATGAGTTTGCGGACAGTGGCTTGGGGCAATTTAGGGCAAAAAATGCAGGCAGAATGCAAAGTGGGCGATCGCCTGATCCTCGAAGGTCGGCTAAAAATGGACACCATTGACCGCCCCGAAGGCTTCAAAGAAAAACGCGCCGAATTAGTAGTGAGCCGCTTCTACACCGTTGAGGGCAACATTGTGGATCATCCCGCCCAGCCCGCAGCCACCCCAATGGCCACACCCACAGCCACCGCACCTGTCACACCAAAGGTGGCACCCCCACCCCCCGAACCCGAAGATATTAACCTAGATGAGGTACCCTTCTAGGGGTGTAGTCGGAAAGTTTGAATTTGCCATGGGCTGAGGGTCACTGCGTTTGCATCCCCTGCGGGCGTCTCTAAGAGTGTTTGCGGTGCTTTGATCTGCCATGGGATCAGCGTTGAGTGCAGTTCCAAGGTGCCCCCTTCTCCAGATACTTCTGCTACTCGCAATTGCCAACCCTGTCTATCCTCTGCTTGTTTGAGGGCAAGGCATTCAATGCGGGCATCCGACCAATGGAGAAGCTGAGCGTGGGGCGGTAATGCTCCCGATGGATGGGTGGGGGTAATTCTTCCCCTCAGGGGTTGATTAAACTGAGCCGCCTGCTGCGGGACACCGGCCCCTTGCCACGAGCCACTATGGGGAAACACACCATAGCTGAAGCGGTGCTGACCGCGATCGCTATTGGCATCTGGCCATGTGGGCGATCGCAACAGGGTCAATCGCAGTTGATTCGCTTGGGCATCAAGGCCATGCTTGCAGTCGCTGAAAAGACTCACCCCATACTCTGGCGTACTCAAATCCACCCACGTTAGAAAGGGCACCTCCCATTTTGTTTGCTCATGGTCGCTGAGGTGGGGATTGGGAAGTGTCGGGCGCAGCGTAACGCCGCCGGGAGTTTCACAGGTGATCTGTTCAGCACTGATTGCCAAGGGAAAAGCCGCCTTGAGGAGAATATGTTCCTCCTGCCAGTCAATTACCGTATCAATGCGCAGCCACGGGGTTTGATACTGCAACACATACTCCTGCTGAATCTGCGAGGACTGAAAGCGCCACCTGACCCGTAGTCGCTGCTCCAATTGATGCCACGTCACCCATTCAATGGCCTCTAGGGTCGCCCCCGTCAGTCGGTGCTGCCCATAGTTGGGGTCAATGTTCCAAGCATCCCAGTATTGCCCCTGATCACGGAAAAATTGCAGTTGATTACCGCGATCGCCCAAGCAGGGACGATGATTCAACTTGTCATACAGATTGGTGATTTCCCCTGTTGCTGGATCAATTTCAACGTGGAGATAGTTATTTTCCAAGACATAGCCCAAGGGGGGGGTTGGTAAGGTATCAGGGCGCGATCGCGGGCAGAGCCACAGCAGCGTGTAGCCAATTCCCGGCACCTCAGGGGTACGAAACGTCAGGCAACCTTGGGGAGCATTCAACTGCGCTGGTAAATCGTAGTCGCCCCGTGGACAATAAACCCGCCAAGAGGGAATCGCCTGCGGTAGCTGCGCCAAGTCAATGTGGACAACTCCGGCGCGATCGCCCACCCCACTATTGAAAATGACCACAGGAATTGCCCCTGCCACGGGGGGTTCGCCGTAGTCTATAGACGCACACAGAGCCGTTTGCGCCGCCCCCAGTAACGTTTCTGTGGTTGTCAGCAGTTGCTGCCATGTTGGGTTCACCTCGGCATAAACCTCTGGAATCGAGGAGCCGGGAAGAATATCATGAAACTGGTTAAAGAGAAGTTGTTGCCAACAGGCTTTGAGTTCTTCTCTGGGGTAGGAAAAAGACGTTGTGATTGCCGCGAGGGCACACCAGCGTTCCGCCTCTTGCAGTTGTTGTTGGGCGCGATCGTGGGCAGCCTTTTGATCGCCATGACTGGTGTAGCAACCGCGATGGAATTCTAAATACAATTCGCCTTGCCACTGCGTGGTTGGCGGTGTTTCTTGGGCAAGTTGATCTAAATACTGCCGCACCGTTGTCCATTGCCACTGTGGGCCAATGCCACCGAGGTGTTGCCAGCGTCGCACCCGTGCCAACATGTCTGCTGTTGGTCCACCGCCATGATCGCCGACACCGGGGAGCCAGAGACTGCGCCGCGATCCCGTTTGTTGCCACCACTCTTGGGCGTAGGCAGCCATTTTCACTGCATCAATCCCTTCGCCAATGGGCGCCGACATCAGGGCATTCACCTCTGCCCCCGCCACATCCCGCCAGACAAACCAACCGTGGGGAAAGTGCGTGGTGTCATTCCAGCGCAATTTTTGGGTGACAAAGTAGCGAATGCCCCCCTGAGCCAAGAAACTGGGGAGCCGTTCCGGAAAGCCAAAGGTATCGGGCAACCACGCAATCGGGCTAATGTCACCAAAGGCCTGCTGCACGTACTGCTGCCCATAGAGAATCTGACGGGCAATGGACTCAGCATGAATGAGATTGAGTTCCGGTTCGACCCAAAGGCCTGCCGCCACATCCCACCAACCCGCTGCCACGGCTTCCTGAATCCGCCCAAAAAGTTCTGGGGCATGGATCTGCAAATAGGCATAGAGGGCGGGGGTGGAATGGGTAAAGGTGAGTTCGGGATAGCGTTCCTTAAGCTGCAATACGGATCTAAAAGTGGACTGTGCCACTTGCCACGTTTCCGCGATCGGCCAGAGCCACGCCAAGTCCAAATGGGCATGGCCGCACAGGTGTATTGTGAAGTCCCGTAAAGGGGTGGCGATCGCCTGCATTTTCTCGTGGATCTCCGCCAGCAGCGGATCTAAGATGGGGCGCTGTCCTTGGCTCTCTAAAACTTCCTTCAGCAGGGGTTCAAGGGGTTGCAGGTTGAGGGTTTCACCAAAGATCGCCAAAATGTCCAACTCAGTGGCAATAAAGTCGGGATCCACTCCCGTTGGCGATTCAAACCGCAGGCCTGATCTTACCAACGCACCGTCATCGTGGCCGGGACTCACAAGATGCAACACCACCTCCCACGTTTGGCCGGGGGTCACCGCCTCCCCTAAGCACAGACTCACCGAATGATCAAACAAATCCCCCTGATGCACCGCCTGACCATTGACATACACCGTTGCCTGATCCGCCCACCACGTGAGATCAAGGCGTAGAGTTAAACCCACCACACTATAGCCTTGAACCGTCGCAGGTACCGTGATGCGCTGCCCCAACCAGAGGGAGTGCCGCCCCTTGGGCCACGCGAGATGACCTTTAGCATTCACGGCATAGGGGGTCGTCCCGGCCTCTTTGAACGAGGGGGAGCTGAGGGGAAACCACTGGGCATGAATCTCAATGACTGCCAATGAATGCAAATAGTCACGAGATTTTTTGACTAATTCTGTCAGGAGCATAAAACTTCGTTAATTTTCCTGCGATCGGCCTAGGCCAATTGCTATGCTAGAGGTGTGAGGAGCCGTCGTCATTCGTTTAACCAAACTGTCAATAAAATAAGCAAACGTTATTTCAGAGGAGTGACCTCATGGTAACCCGATTTGAGCCGTGGCGGGGCTTTTTGATCTCCTCAGTCTGTGGGATACTGACAGCCCTCGCGATCGCCCCAGTGACACTTGCCCAATCCCAGCGCCCCCCTGCCCCCGATCAACCCGTAGAAACCGTTGTGGCGGATCCCCTCCAGAGTCCCTTCCCGCTCCCTTGGAAATGGATTGACGACGGCCACGCCGCTGCCCTCAAAGCCAAGAAATCCCTCCGCTTCACTCAGCAGACGCCCCAATATGTCTCTCCCGATGGCCGCTATGTCGCACAGGCCACCCTCTACTTTACGGCTGATCCCGAGGCGCAACGGCAACAATTGGTGAGCGTTCTTGAAATTCGCGATCGCCAGAGCGGCAGCCGGCAGCGCATTGAAAGCCTCAAGGAAATGCCGCCTGAATTTTTGGCAGAGGTGCCCCAAGGCCAAGGTCTGATTGCAGTACTAGTTCCAGTTGGCTGGTCAGAAACAGGCAATCGTCTCTTGGTGCGGCAGCTTGGCGGCTTGTTTGCCACCGATTTAATTAGCGATGGCGCGTGGATTTGGCAGGCGGGGGTGGGTCATGTGGCCACGGTTTATCCCACCGCTGATGAATACGACTTTGCCACCCTCTTGGGCTGGAGCACAACGGATCCGCAACGGGTGCTCTTTCAAACCCAAACCATGGGGAACCCCAAAGCCACAATTTGGGCAGTGGATACTCAAGGCAGCACGCAATTGGCCCAGGGCGATCGCCCCCGTGTCTATGGCACAACCCTACCCGCCACTGCCAATGCCCAGCGTTAGATCGCCTCAAGGGGAAGCCAGCAACTGGCCAAGGTAGCGATCAATCCAGCCAATCATCACGGCAGGGCACTCCAACTGCGGCGTCAGTCCCACCTCTGGCATCACATCAAAGGCACGAATCGCTTCGGGGTTTAACTGTGCCAAGCGTTGACCCACGGCCACAGGGGGGAGTTTTGCCTGTTCTCCCCAAACGATGTAGGTCGGCACCGTCAAATGGGGCAAGAAGCGACTGAGGTCGCAGCAGAGATCACCCCGCACAAAGGCCAGTGCGGCAAATTCTGCCCCTGCCGACTGCGCCACTTCGGTATAGGTGGCAACCATTTCCGGGCTGATGCGGCTAGGTCGGGCAAACTGTTGATTGGCCATAAAGGACTGCACACTCAGGGCATTGGCCACGCCGAGGCGATAAAAGGCGATATCCACATAGGGCTGGCGGGCAATCTGGGCAAGGGGAGTCTGGCGGTAATCTTGACCAAAATCACTCAACCCTGTTGGGCAGGTGAGAATCAGGCCACGGAAGCGTTGGGGGTGGGCGATCGCCCCTTGAATGGCAAAGGCTGCCGTCAGTGACGACGTGATTACCACCGCTGGTTCTGCCGTCAATTGACCAAGGCACTCTAGCAAGTGATCCACATAAGCCACCACCGTATAGGGTTGATCGCGATGCTCAGAGGCACCCCAACCGGGCAAATCCAACGCAAAAAGAGGATACTCGGCTGCAAAGGCCGGATAAACCGCCGACCACTCATAGCGGCTCGAGCCACCGCCAAAGCCATGCCAAAAAAATAGAGGCGGCCGAGCAGGGTTAACCTTGCTGAGATCATTGGTAACGTAGGCCACCTCGCCCATGGCCGTTGTGAGGGTACGCGATCGCAGGCAATCAAACATCGGGATTTCCTAAAAAGAAGAAACCTGCTATGATAATAAATCGCGCTGAATTAAACGGGTAGCAACGGGCTGCCCCCGCCCTAAGGAGTGCCGCCGTGACCAAGAGTACCGAAGGCGAAAAGCCCACTAGTGGCTTTAATCTATCCGAGTTTTTCCGTGAAACCAAGGAAGAACTCAGCAAAGTGGTGTGGCCCGATCGCCAGCGTCTGATTGGCGAATCTGCGGCAGTCATTCTCATCGTTTCCCTTTCGGCTGCGGTCATCTACCTAGTGGATGAACTCTTTCGTTGGCTGGCCACACTGATTTTCTAGACAGCCAAAGATTTCTACGAGTACGCGCCTATGGTGAGTGAATTTACTGATCATTCTGATCTGAGCGATCCTCTTGACGACACCGTTGAAGTGGCCGAAGGGGATCAAGCGGGTAAGGTCAAACGGTTTTGGTATGCCGTGCAAGTGGCCTCTGGCTGCGAAAAAAAAGTGAAAAGCACCATCGAGCAGCGGCTCCATACGCTGGATGTGGCCGATCGCATCTTTCGCATTGAAATTCCCCAAACTCCCGTCATCAAAATCAAAAAAGATGGCTCGCGGCAAACCATTGAGGAAAAAGTTTTTCCCGGTTATGTTCTTGTCCAAGTGCGGGCACAGCAGTCCCCCGAAACCGGTGAATGGCAAATTGATGACGAAGCTTGGCAGGTGATTAAAAACACCCCCAATGTGATTAACTTTGTTGGTGCTGAGCAACGCCGCAGTACAGGCCGCGGCCGCGGTCACGTCAAGCCCATGCCCCTGAGTCCGGCCGAAGTGGATCGCATCTTCCGCAAAGCCCAAGAACAAGAACCCGTTCACCGCATTGATCTCAACAGTGGTGATAAGATCAAAGTTCTCAATGGTCCCTTTAAGGACTTTGAGGGAGAGGTGATTGAAGTCAGTGCTGAGCGCAGCAAACTGAAAGCATTACTCTCGATTTTTGGCCGCGAAACCCCGGTCGAACTCGAAGTGACTCAAGTGGAAAAAGTAGATTAGGACGCTAACTCACTATGGCGAAAAAGGTCGTCGCAGTTATTAAACTTGCCATTCAAGCGGGTAAAGCCAACCCTGCTCCCCCCATTGGTCCGGCCCTTGGTCAGCACGGTGTGAACATCATGATGTTCTGCAAAGAGTACAATGCTCGCACCGCCGATCAAGTGGGGATGGTGGTGCCCGTTGAAATTTCGGTCTATGAGGATCGCAGTTTCACCTTTGTTCTGAAAACGCCGCCTGCTTCCGTGCTGATTCAAAAAGCTGCGGGCATTGAAAAAGGCTCCGGCGAACCCAACAAGAAAAAAGTGGGCAGCATCACCCGTGCCCAACTGCGGGAAATTGCTGAGAAGAAAATGCCGGATCTCAATGCCAACGATATTGAAGCGGCCATGCGGATTATCGAAGGCACGGCTCGCAATATGGGCGTGACCATTACTGACTAAAGCTTTCTTAAGTGTGTTCCTGTTGAGTCCTTTGTTGTGTTGGGGGAGAAACTTCGTTTCGTTCGTACCCCGTGGAGGTAAATTCTGATGCGTAAACTCTCGCGACGACTGCGCGAACTCTATGCCAAGGTGGAGGATCGTCCCTACGCGCCCCTCGAGGCCTTGCAACTGCTGAAGGAAACGGCCACAGCCAAATTTCCTGAATCGGCAGAAGCCCATATCCGCTTGGGCATTGATCCCAAATATACCGACCAACAATTGCGAACCACCGTGGCGCTTCCCAAAGGCACCGGTCAAACCATTCGCGTGGCGGTCATTGCCCGGGGTGAAAAAGTGACCGAAGCCAGTGCCGCCGGTGCCGATGTCGTGGGTTCAGAGGAACTCATTGACGAAATTCAAAAGGGGCGGATGGACTTTGATCTCCTCATTGCCACCCCCGATATGATGCCCCAAGTGGCCAAAGTGGGTCGGATTCTGGGTCCGCGGGGGCTAATGCCATCCCCCAAAGCTGGTACGGTAACCTTTGACTTGCCCCAAGCCATTCAGGAGTTCAAAGCAGGGAAAGTGGAATTCCGTGCCGATCGCACTGGGATTGTCCATGTGCTCTTTGGCAAAGCCAGCTTCAGCGCCGAAGACTTGCTCATCAACCTCAAGGCACTGCAAGAGAGTATTGACCGCAACCGCCCGAGTGGTGCCAAGGGTCGCTACTGGCGCAGTGTCTATGTGGCCGCCACCATGGGGCCGAGCATTCAAGTGGACATCAACGCCCTGCGGGAGCTAAAACTGGCCGAAGCCGCCTAAGGAGGACTTGCCTATTGCCCAATACTGGACAACTCAAGACTGAAACCGAAGACCGCAGGGGTCTGGCTCAGACATAATCTTCCTGCCGAGGTTTGCGAAGTCCATCCGTTGGGATTGGGCGATCGCCCCGGCACCACTGCTGGGGTTTTTCTTTCACTGACTACAGGAGGTGATGCGCGTGGGACGCACGCTAGCAAACAAAAAAGAAATTGTGGCGGAGCTAAAGGAACGCCTGAGCGAGTCACAAATGGCACTGGTGATTGACTACCAAGGTCTCACCGATGCTGAGATGAAGGATTTGCGGCAACGCTTGCGCAAGTGCAATGCCAGTTGCAAGGTCACTAAAAATACGCTGATGGAATTGGCGGTCAAAGAAAGTGACACTTGGCAACCCATGACCCAATTCCTCAAGGGACCTTCGGCGTTCCTCTTGGTCAAGGATGACATTGGCGGCACGATCAAGGCCTACCAAGAATTCCAAAAGGCCACGAAAAAAACCACCCTACGCGGTGGGGTCATGGAGGGACGGGCCCTTGACGAAGCGCAAGTGAAGGCCATTGGTGATCTGCCTTCGAAAGAACAACTCATGGCGCAGATTGCTGGTACCCTCAATGCCGTCACAGCGAAGATTGCCATTGGCATCAAGGAGGTTCCTGCTTCCTTGGCGCGGGCAACACAGGCGATCGCCGACAAAGGTGCGGAATAGATCGATCCTGTTCTCGGTTTCCCTTGGGAAGCCACCTGTTCTTGTTTTCTAACCTTGAAACGATAGGAGTTTACAATGTCTGCTGCAACCGATGAAATTCTCGAAAAGTTGAAATCCTTGACCCTGCTGGAAGCCGCTGAGCTGGTCAAGCAAATTGAAGAGGCCTTTGGTGTCAGTGCCGCTGCGCCGGTCGGTGGCATGATGATGGCTGCTCCTAATGGTGGTGGTGGTGGTGCCGCTCCCGCAGAAGAAGTCGAAGAGAAAACCGCCTTCGATGTCATTCTCGAAGAAGTCCCCGCCGACAAGAAGATTGCGGTGCTCAAAGTGGTGCGCTCTTTGACCGGCTTGGGTCTGAAGGAAGCCAAGGAAGTGGTGGAATCCACGCCCAAACCCGTGAAAGAAGGTGCCACCAAAGAAGACGCCGAAGCTGCCAAGAAAGAACTCGAGGAAGCCGGCGCCAAAGTCAGCATCAAGTAGTCTTTGGTATCCATTTGTTTCGGGGGTGGTCTTCTGGCCACCCTTTTTTATTTGCAACCTTTGAAGAGTATAGAAACTCATGACCCATATTCGTGCCATCTATACCGATGGTGCCTGCGAAGGCAATCCGGGACCGGGGGGCTGGGGCGTGGTCATTTACTTTGCCGATGGCTCTGTGCAGGAACTGGGAGGACATCACCCCGCGACCACAAATAATCGCATGGAATTGCAGGCGGCCATTGAAGCTCTCAAGGCATGGCGCCAACTGGCTCCGGGGAGCGCGATCGCCCTTTACACCGACAGCGAATATGTCCTCAAGGGAATTACGGAGTGGATCCACAACTGGAAACGGCGGGGCTGGAAAACAGCCGCTAAAAAGCCCGTTCTCAACCAAGACCTGTGGCAGGAGTTAGATGCCCTCAATGATCCCTTAGTCCAGTGGCACCATGTGCGCGGCCATAGTGGCGATGTCGGCAATGAACGCTGCGATCTTATTGCCCGCAGTTTGAGTCGTGGGCAGCCAATTGCCCTAAGAACGCTGCCACCACCGCTGGGGTAATGTCGCGCGTGTGCTCAAAAACTGCACTGGCTCCCGCTGCGCGCAGGCGATCGCCATAGGGTTGCCGATCTTCGGGCTTGACATGGGGCGGAATCACCCCTAAAGCAATCCACGGCGTTGTTGCTTGTTCCTTGCGGGCATTGACAACGGTCTGCATATCCGCCACTGTATCCCCCACATAAAAGGTAGGAATGGTTTCTTGAGCTGTGGCTTGACGGTAGGCCATGCGGAGTCCTGTGGGGTCGGGTTTGCCGGGGGCATCCTCCATGGCGATCAAAAGGGGCTGATCCAGACCCAAGCGGTGTTTCAGAACATATTCTGCCGAGTCCCGCGTGGCACCACTGACAAACCCCCAGCGGATCTGTGCCTGATCAAGAGCCTGAAAATAGGCAATATCCACCAGCAACGGCTCATCTTGAATATAACCGCACCAATTTTGGCCGCTATAGCGCTCCTCAAAAAAGATCACTAGGCGTTCATAGTCCAAGGGCACTTGGGAGCGGGGTTTCCCTTGGCGTTCAAAGTAGCGGTAGATGAGTTCACGCGACCCTTCCCAGTCGTTATTCCAGCAGCCTTCCGCCTTGAGGTCGTCAATTTCCTTTTGACTCGGACGATAGGCACCCCCCGTAAAATGCTCGACGGTATCCGCTAGGGCACGGCGATAGGAACGACTCACATCGCGAATTACCCCATCAATATCAAAAAAGACACAGGCACAGGGGGGACTCAACGGTAGTTCTCCAGAAACTTGTATGCAGTTGGCCTGATTGGTTATTATAAAGGATGGCCTTTTGTGAAAAACGAGTTTTAGGAGGTTAGAATTGTCCCGCTTTACCCTGAGAGTGCTTTGGTTAGAAAAAGACGTGGCGATCGCTGTTGATCAAATTGTTGGCAAAGGGACAAGCCCCCTCACCTCCTACTTCTTTTGGCCGCGCACCGATGCTTGGGAACTCCTGAAGGCGGAGTTAGAGAAGAAATCTTGGATTACGGAAGCCGAGCGGATTGAACTCCTCAACCGTGCCACCGAAATCATTAACTACTGGCAAGAGGAAGGCAAAAATCGTCCCGTCAGCGAGGCACAAAAACGCTTTAGTGATGTTAGTTTTGTAGGCACAGCCTAGGGTATTCTGAATCCCGAGGTCAATCACTACCCGTTGAGGAGAAAGATGATGGGAATTGTTTTGTACTTTGTGATTGTTGCGGGCGCGATCGCCTTGGCGACGATTTTGTTTCACACGCTACGTACGGTGAAGCTCATTTAGCTGCATCATACCCTCCTAATACCTTTGTCTTTCAGTTCTGCATAGGGAGAGAGAACTCGTGTCCCACGCTGTTACCTTAATTCGCGGCGACGGTATTGGTCCTGAAGTTGCCGCTGCAACTCGCACTGCCATTGATGCCACGGGCGTCAAAATTGACTGGGTGGTGGTGGATGCCGGCGTGGACATGATGGAACGCTACGGTACCCCCTTGCCCGAACACGTTCTCGATGCGATCAAAAGCACGAAAACTGCCATCAAAGGCCCGATTACCACCCCCGTGGGTACCGGCTTTCGTTCTGTGAATGTCGAGATCCGCAAGCGGCTCAATCTCTATGCGAACCTACGGCCGGCTAAATCCATTGTGGGGGTGAAAAGCTATTTTCAAAACATTGACCTCGTCATTGTTCGCGAGAATACCGAAGACCTCTACGCCGGGATTGAGTTTGAATACACCAGTCCCGAAGCGGCCAAAGCCCGTGCCTTTTTGAGTGATCTATCGGGTAAGCCGATTCGCGAAGATGCAGCCATTGGTGTCAAGCCCATTTCTGTGCTGGGGAGCGATCGCATCATTGAGTTTGCCTTCAAATATGCCAAGGCCAACGATCGCAAGAAAGTGACAGCCGTTCACAAGGCCAATATCATGAAATTTACCGATGGCCTCTTCCTTGAACGTGCCCGCGAAATTGCCACCCGTTACCCCGACATTGCCTTTGAAGATCGCATCGTCGATAACATGTGCATGCAGTTGATGCAGAAGCCCGAACTCTACGATGTGATGGTGATGCCAAACCTCTACGGCGATATTCTTTCAGACCTTTGTGCAGGGATGATTGGCGGCCTTGGGGTGGCTCCCGGCGCCAATATTGGCGATGAATATGCCGTTTTTGAGGCAATTCATGGTTCAGCGCCCAAATATGCCGGCCAAAATAAAGCTAATCCCACGGCATTGATTCTCTCTGGAGTGTTGATGCTGCAACACCTTGGTGAAATGGAAGCGGCACGGCGTCTGCAAGCGGCTGTTGAAAAAGTCATTGGTGAGGGGCGCTTTGTCACCTACGATTTGGCTGCGCCGGGCAAAGAACCCGTGGGTACCCAAGAGATGGCTGCCGCCATTGCCGAGTACGCCGCCCCCTAACCCACTAGCAGGTTTTCCTCAGGATATTGGACGCTCGAAGGCTGGGGGTCACCGATAATTGCCGCCATCAGCAGCAGGATACCCACCCGTCCAGCATACATCGTTACAATCAAGACCAACTTGGAAAAGACGGTTAGCCCACTGGTAATACCGGTGGAAAGACCAACGGTAGCAAAGGCGGAAACGGTTTCAAAGAGAATATTGATGAAATTCTCTTCGGGGTCAGCGATCGCGATGAGGGTGGTGGAAACCAGCACCGTAAACATTGAGCCAAAGGCCACAGCGACGGCTTTCATGATCAGCGAGGGGGGCACCTGACGGCGGTAGAGCAGCACCACCTCCTTGCCTTGCAGAGCCGACTTGGTAATCCCTGCCAAAATTCGCAACGTGGTTGTTTTAATGCCCCCTGCGGTGCCACCGGGGCTACCACCAATAAACATCAGGGCAATCATAATAAATAGCCCGCCATTATTGAATTCACCAATGTTGACGGTATTAAAGCCCGCCGTCCGCGCTGTCACTGACTGAAACCACGCCAAGAGGAGCTTCTGATCAAAGGAAAAAAGACCAAATCGTTCTGGCGATCGCATCTCCGTCAGGAAGAGCATCACCGTTCCCAAGATGAGGAGAATCGCTGTCGTACTCGTCACAATTTTGAAATTGAGGCTAAACGTCATCTGGCTGGCCTTGCGGATTAAGTAGGCGGGTTTACCCCAGTGGCGCAGATGCTCCCGCAGCCAAAGATAAAACTCAAAGATCACCTCATAGCCAATGCCACCAAAAATAATTAGTAGCGAAATCACCAAATTCAAGGGCACGGAGGTTTGATACCCCATCAAGTTATCGCTAAAGAGACTAAACCCAGCATTATTCCAAGCACTAATACTGTGAAACACCGCAAGCCACACTGCCTGTGGATCACTAAAGTCTTGGCGAAAAATCAGCCAGAGCAAAAAGGCACCCGTCAATTCAAAGAGAAAAGTCAAGCCCAAAATCGAGCGCACCAATTGCCGTGCCCCCTGTATGCCCCGCCGATCCAAAGCTTGCTGTACCGCTATCTTTTGCCGCAGGTTAAACTTGCGTCCTAGCAAAATAATCAAAAATGTGGTGGCCGTCATGTACCCCAGACCGCCGACTTGGATGAGCAAGAGAATCACCAGTTGGCCAAAGGGGGAAAAATGGGTGGCTGTATCAACAATGATGTGACCGGTCACACAGACCGCCGACGTGGCTGTAAATAGGGCAATGACCAAGGGATTCCAATGCCCATTACTGGTGGACCAAGGCAGGCACAGGAGCAGCGTTCCCACCGTAATCACCGCCAAAAATCCAAGGCAAATTGTCCGTGGAACTGTCAACATCAATGAATACGTATCCAAAAGGCCTGAGGTTAATCTACCGCAGGATTGTATGGGCAACAATCGTTTGAGGTTGACGGTTCCGAATCGGGATGACAGGATTTGAACCTGCGACCCTCTGCTCCCAAAGCAGATGCGCTACCAAGCTGCGCTACATCCCGGCAGTTAATTTCTATCCTACCACCGAATTCTCAGCACAATAGGACAGGGACGCTTAGAATCAAGAAAGGAGTTTTTCATTTTGTTAAGGTTGCCCTCGCTGGTATGACCGACGTCCCCGTTTCCCACATTCGCAATTTCTCGATCATTGCCCACATTGATCACGGCAAATCGACCCTTGCCGATCGCCTGCTGCAATTTACGGGCACGGTGGATCCCCGTGAAATGAAGGAACAGTTTCTCGACAATATGGAACTGGAGCGGGAGCGGGGGATTACGATTAAGCTGCAAGCTGCCCGCATGACCTACACCAGTCGCGATGGCGAAACGTATATTTTGAATTTGATTGACACCCCTGGCCACGTGGATTTTTCCTATGAGGTGTCGCGATCGCTAGCCGCCTGTGAAGGGGCACTCCTCGTTGTGGATGCCTCGCAAGGGGTAGAAGCGCAAACACTGGCAAATGTCTATCTGGCATTGGAGCATAATCTAGAGATTATTCCGGTTCTCAACAAAATTGATCTTCCCGGCGCCGAGCCAGATCGCGTGACGGCAGAAATTGAAGAGATTATTGGCCTCGACTGCTCGCAAGCGGTTCTAGCGTCTGCCAAGGAAGGGATTGGCATTGAGGAAATTCTGGAATCCATTGTGCATTTGGTGCCACCCCCCCGCGATACGGTAGATCAACCCCTGCGGGCATTGATTTTTGATAGCTACTACGATGCCTACCGAGGGGTGATTGTCTATTTTCGGGTCATGGATGGTGTGGTTCGCAAGGGCGATCGCATTCGCTTGATGGCCTCTGGCAAAGAGTACGAAATTGATGAATTAGGCGTTCTCGCACCTAACCAAAAACCCGTGGACAGTCTGCATGCCGGGGAAGTGGGCTACCTCGCCGCCGCCATTAAAGCCGTTGGTGATGCCCGTGTCGGCGACACGATTACATTGGCACAAAACCCAGCCAAGGAACCTCTTCCGGGTTACACCGAGGCCAAACCGATGGTCTTTTGTGGTCTCTTTCCCACCGATGCCGATCAGTTTGAGGATCTGCGGGAAGCCCTTGAAAAATTGAAGCTCAATGATGCTTCGCTCCACTACGAGCCGGAAACCTCCAGTGCCATGGGTTTTGGGTTCCGCTGTGGCTTTTTGGGGCTGCTGCACATGGAAATTATCCAAGAGCGGCTAGAGCGGGAATACAATCTGGACTTAATCATTACCGCCCCTTCGGTGGTCTATCGCGTCACCACCATCAAAGGGGAAGTGCTGACGATTGATAACCCCAGCCTGCTGCCGGAACCCCAATACCGCGAAAAAATTGAGGAACCCTACGTGCAACTGGAAATGATTACCCCCGAAACCTATGTGGGAACGCTGATGGAATTGGCGCAGTCGCGGCGGGGCATCTTTAAGGATATGCGCTACCTCACCCAAGGGCGCACTACATTGGTCTATGAAATGCCCTTGGCGGAAATTGTGACGGACTTTTTCGATGAAATGAAGTCGCGATCGCGGGGCTATGCCAGTATGGAATACCACCTGATTGGCTACCGTCCCAATGATCTGGTGAAACTGGATATCCTGATCAATAACGACCCTGTAGATTCCTTGGCAGCCATTGTCCACCGCGATAAGGCCTACTATGTGGGACGTGCCCTTGTCAGCAAACTCAAGGATTTGATCCCCCGCCACCAGTTCAAAATTCCCATTCAAGCGGCCATTGGTTCACGGGTGATTGCCAGTGAAAGTATTCCCGCCTTACGCAAAGATGTCTTGGCCAAGTGCTACGGCGGTGACGTGACCCGTAAACGCAAGCTCCTCGAAAAACAAAAAGCGGGTAAAAAACGGATGAAGGCGATCGGGCGGGTGGATGTCCCCCAAGAGGCCTTTATGGCGGTATTACGACTCAAGAATGAATAGGAGGCTCAGGGTGTCTCAACGGTCATCGGGCAAATGGGTAGCGATCGTCACCGGTGCCATTTCTCTGTTATTGGGAATTGGCTACTTGGTGTTAGTACAGCTTTTGGATTGGCGCGGCGATTGGCAGCCGGCTCCTTTGGGATTACTGCGAGTGCTCTTGCCTTAGAACTGTTTAGGCAACTGGGGGCAGCTCACCATGAATGGTAAAGCGCACATGGTTGAGGGCTAAATCTCCAAGGCGTAGCCCGCGATCGCGATAATTCGTGCTCTCAAAACGAATCCCTTTACCCGCTTCCACGTGGTACCAAGGCAGTGCCATAAAGAACCGCGTTGGATAGGGGCCGCGCTCTACCACATCATCGGGATTGGACTCCATGGGTAACCAACCCACCCCCGGCACATAAAACTCCAACCAAACATGGTTATAGGTGGGCTGGAGGGGAATGCCGCGCTTTTGGGGATGGGGGGGACATTTGTAGCGACCCACCGTACGGCAGGCAATGCCATTTAATCGCGCCAAGGCAAGGAGCACCCCCACATACTCACCACAGGATCCCGTTCCCCGTTTCAAAACCAAATCGGGGGTTTCAATCGTGGGTCGCATCGCATAGCTCAGGCGATCGTACACATAGTTACGAATCTTGAGCATCTTGCGCAGGATATTGGTCTCTGTGCCCACAGCTTCCCGTGCCGCCTCCTGAACAATGGGTTGATCCATCGCCAACTCATCGTTATCCACCAGATACTGTGCTGCAAATTCTGACGGCAGCGGTAGCGTCTCATCAATGTCGTCAAAGCTGAGATGGTACTTAATCCCTCTCACTTCTAGCCAAGCACGCCAGCCAAAAAGGCGGGCTTCGTAGGGACGCACTTCAGGAAAATCAAACACCGCCACCTGCTGATCCCCCACGGTTTCTAAGCGAAAGGGGGTACCCACGGGTTCAACCCGCAGCAATTTTTGGCGCAGGGAATTGGCGGGCAGCGCAATTCGCCACTCTAGGTTATCTAGGTGCAGCGCATCAAGGGGAGACATTTCCTCCACGTAGGCCATCTCAATCAGATAGCCATTGGAGACCGTGTAATGCTGCTCTTTGTGGGTCTGATAGAGCAGGGGATGAATCAGGCAAATATCGCGGTGATCAATTTCGAGGGGAGCTTCGCGGTTGTTGGGGTTATCCCGCAGATAGGGTTCTTCACCGCCATAGGCCACCCACAATCGCCCGGTCGCATCAAAGGTAAACGCCGTTGGCTGGGCAAAGGGAGTCAAGGCCACCCATTCCACACGACCACTCTGGCGATCGAGACAATAGATGGATTGCTCTAGGCGATCGCTCACCCACAGATAGCCATCCTTAAGGGCTAAATTTTCACAGCCAATGCCCGGGGCACTGAGGCGATACTGCTCTCGACCTGTCTGATCAAAACAGTGGATGTAACCCGATTTTTGACAGGCCACATAGATGCCTGTGTCATCCACCGCCACACCGTAAATGGGATAGCGGCACTCCAGCACCTTTTCTACCTGCCAGTCAGGAAGATGACAGCGATAGAGCCATGTGTCCCGACAAAACCAGAGGGTTTCGCGATGGAGACAGAGGCCATCGGCATCGAGAAATGGCTCTAGATCGTAGGGATTGAGAATCTCACTGTGGTCGTTTTCGCCATTGATGAGCAAAATAAAGCCCCGCACCCGATCCAAGGCCAAAAAACTGGCGCCAAGGGTTGCTTGGCAAAAGGGTAAACGGGGCAATTGACGTAGCCACAGGGCTTGGGGATCGACCCATGCCAGACCGTGGATTTGGTAAGCACCCAAGGGATAAATAGTCCGCCAGTCGTGATCCAGCGCTCGGGAGCTGAGAGAGTCCCCATAAACCTCTGCCGGTGTGTCTGGCATAGGAAGTCGATACCCTACTCAACCGCTTGGGGCAATAGCTCACGCCGAGGTTGAGCTTGGATCTTCACCTGACCCGATTCATCCACATCAATGAGGGCAGTATCCCCTTCGCGAATGCGGCCAGAGAGCATTTCCTCAGCCAAAGTGTCCTCTAAGAGGCGCATAATTGCCCGACGCAGTGGCCGTGCCCCATAGCTGGGGTTGTAGCCCTCATCAATGAGCCGTTCCTTGAAGCGTTCGGTCACCTCCAAGGTAATACCTTTTTCCGTCAGGCGCGAGAACACTTCCTTGAGGAGAATGTCGGCAATTTGCTTGACCTCGTCCTTCGTCAATTGACGGAAGACAATGATCTCATCCAGACGGTTGAGGAATTCGGGGCGGAAGTATTGCTTCAGTTCCTCATTCACCAAGGAGCGAATGCGATTGTATTGCGATTCGGCAGCATCCTCAGTGCCAAACTCAAAGCCAAGACCGCCAGCGCCTTTCTCAATCACCTTCGAGCCAATGTTCGAGGTCATGATCAAGAGGGTGTTCTTGAAGTCAACGGTACGCCCCTTGGAGTCAGTGAGGCGACCATCCTCAAGGATTTGCAGCAGCAGGTTAAAGACATCGGGATGGGCTTTCTCGATTTCATCAAAGAGCACCACCGTGTAGGGACGCCGCCGCACGGCCTCGGTGAGTTGACCGCCCTCATTGTAGCCGACATAACCGGGGGGCGAACCAATGAGCTTGGAGACGGTATGCCGCTCCATGTACTCAGACATATCCAAGCGGATCATCGCCTCTTCAGAGCCAAAGAAGTAGGCGGCCAAGGCTTTCGTTAGCTCGGTTTTACCCACACCGGTTGGCCCAGAGAAGATAAAGCTAGCAATGGGACGGTTGGGATTTTTCAGACCGACACGGGCACGGCGAATGGCGCGGGAGATGGCTTTCACCGCTTCATCTTGGCCAATGACCCGCTGGTGCAGGGTCTCCTCCATGTGCAGCAGTTTTTCCGACTCGCTTTCGGTGAGCTTGCTGACAGGCACGCCCGTCCAAGAGGCAACAATGTGGGCAATGTCCTCTTCGGTGACGACGGGGGTTTCCTCTTCACCATTGGCGCTTTCGGATTTTTTCTGCTGGGCAATGGCACGGATTTGCGCTTTCAGTTCCATCTCGCGATCGCGCAATTCACCCGCTTTGTCAAAGTTTTGGGCACGCACGGCATCGTCTTTTTCTTTGAGCACTTGCCGCAATTCGCGATCCAGTTCCTTAGCCGCAGGGGGTAGTTGCGAGTTAATCAGGCGCACCCGTGAGCCCGCTTCGTCAATCAGGTCAATGGCCTTGTCGGGCAAATAGCGATCGCTAATGTAGCGATCAGACAGCTTCGCTGCCGCCTCAAGGGCTTCATCGGAAATTTTCAGCTTGTGGTGCTTCTCGTAGCGTTCCCGCAGGCCGTAGAGGATCTCAATAGTTTCCTCAACGGAGGGTTCACCCACCATCACCGGTTGGAAGCGGCGCTCTAAAGCAGCATCCCGCTCAATGTGTTTGCGGTACTCATCCAACGTGGTGGCACCAATGCACTGCAACTCACCACGAGCCAAGGCGGGTTTGAGAATATTTGCCGCATCAATGGCACCCTCAGCAGCCCCAGCGCCAATTAACGTGTGTACCTCGTCAATCACTAAGATCACGTTACCGGCTTGGCGGATCTCATCCATGATCTTCTTCAGCCGCTCTTCAAACTCACCGCGGTACTTGGTGCCCGCCACCAAGAGGCCAATATCGAGGGTAACCACCCGCTTGTCTTCCAGAATATCGGGGACATCTTTATTGGCAATGCGTTGGGCAAGGCCTTCAGCAATGGCGGTTTTACCTACCCCCGGTTCACCGATCAGCACGGGGTTATTTTTGGTGCGGCGGCCAAGGATTTGAATCACCCGCTCAATTTCTTTTTGCCGACCCACCACGGGATCTAGCTTGCCATCAATGGCCATCTGGGTGAGGTTGGCGCCAAATTCGTCCAGCGTCGGTGTTTTGGTACGCCCTTGGCTGGCACCAGCGGCCACTTCTGCGGTTTCACCCAGCATGCGAATCACTTGGGTGCGCACTTTCGAGAGGTCAACGCCGAGATTTTCCAGAACCCGTGCCGCTACGCCTTCTCCTTCGCGAATCAACCCCAAGAGAAGGTGCTCAGTACCAATATAGTTGTGTCCCAGTTGGCGGGCTTCTTCGAGGGAGAGTTCCAACACTCGCTTGGCACGGGGGGTAAAGGGAATCTCCACCGCGACAAAACCAGACCCACGGCCAATAATTTTTTCCACTTCAATGCGGGCATCCTTGAGGTTCACGCCCATGGAACGTAGCACCTTCGCAGCCACACCGGTGCCTTCACCAATCAGTCCGAGGAGAATTTGTTCGGTACCGACAAAGTTGTGGCCGAGGCGGCGAGCCTCTTCCTGTGCCAGCATGATGACTTTAATGGCTTTTTCTGTAAACCGTTCAAACATGACCCTTCCCCTAATGGCTCCTGCGTGCTGGTAACACTCATCTTAACACGTCCACTTTGGCGTGTTTTTGTATGCCAATTTACAGCCCCTTGCCCAAAAGATGGAACAGACTCAGAACCGTCAAATCCACTCGCAAACAGGATCAACGTCTCTTGACGTACCCTATAGCTTAGATCAAGGGCTGTACTCATACTGTAGATGTTGACTCATTTTTTTGCAGGTGTGGTTGCCCGTATTTTAATTGAGATTTTGTGGGCTAGCCTGCGGCAAAATTCGATTGATCGATGGGTCAGCCTCTTTAGGCTCAAAAGACGATAGACTACACTTGCTGACGCCCAAATTTCTCGCCAATGGCTAATTTTTCCCAGTTTCTTGCCGTTGAACCCTCGCAGCGTGCCCTGATTTTCGATATGGATGGGGTCATCTGCCATACCATGCCCTACCACCTTGAAGCTTGGCGCGTCTATGTCGATCGCACCCCTGAACTGCGGCAGCAGATTAACTTGGAACAATTGCGGCAAATGGGGGGCAAACGCAATGCCGAACTCCTACCAGAACTTCTAGGGCGATCGGTGACTGAAGCGGAAGTTGAACGTTGGGGCGCGGGCAAAGAAGCCGTGTTTCGGGAACTGCTGGCACCCAATTTGGAACTGTTGCCGGGGCTATTGCCCTTTCTCAAAAGTGCTAAGGAAAAAGGCTATCGCTTGGGCTTAGGCACCTCGGCCTGTGCTGCCAATGTGGCATTGGTGCTCTCCTGCGAGGGGGTGGGCAACTTTTTCGATACGGTGGTGATGGAGCAGGATGTGCAGCGGGGCAAGCCCGATCCAGAATGCTATCTCCTCGTGGCGGAGCGGTTGCAAGTATTGCCGCAGCACTGTCTTGTCTTTGAGGATGCCGTGGCGGGGGTGATAGCAGCGGTGCGGGCAGGGATGCTCTGCTGGGGAGTATTAACAACGCAATCGGAAACGGCACTGCAAGCCGCAGGGGCAGAGGTCTGCATTGAGGACTTTACGGATCCACGCCTTCAATGGCTATTGTCCTAGGGCATTTTCAGCGATCATGGGTACTGGCGCGTTAGGAATCCACCACCTTGGGCGTTGATCTGCGCAGTTATGTCTATCTCGACTCGATTCAACCGCAACACGCGGCCTACTTGGGAACCGTGGCACAGGGGTTTTTGCCTCTGCCGGGGGATTGCTCCCTTTGGGTGGAGATTTCACCGGGGATTGATGTCAATCGCCTGTTGGACATTGCCCTGAAGTCTGCGGTGGTACGGCCGGGAGTTTTGTTTATCGAGCGACTCTACGGACTATTGGAGGTGCATTCGGGCAATCAAGGGGAAGTACGCGCAGCAGGGCAAGCAATTTTAGATGCCATTGGCGCTCGAGTACAGGATTGCTTGCGGCCACGGGTGATTTCGAGTCAGGTGATTCGCAATATTGATGCCCACCACACCCAACTCATTAACCGCTCGCGGCGGGGGAATATGATTTTGGCGGGGCAAACCCTCTATGTGTTTGAAGTGGAACCTGCCGCCTATGCCGCACTGGCCGCCAATGAAGCTGAAAAGGCAGCACTCATTAATATCTTGCAGATTTCAGCCGTGGGCAGTTTTGGCCGCCTCTTTTTGGGGGGCGCGGAGCGGGATATTCTGGCAGCAGAACGGGCTGTCTTGGCAGCCATGGAACGCTTACCGGGGCGCGATAGTCTTAGCGATCGCCGCGAGTAGCCTTGGCATATTGCTTGAGCTTCTGCTCTAAGGCAGGTAAGAAAGGACAAGGGGGACTGTCTTGGAGTTGATAAGACTCTCGCCAATCAAAGTTCTGCCAGTTAAAGGGGGCTTGGTGGGCGGCGGCGAGCCACAGTAAACGCTTAGCACGGGTCATGGCCACGTAAAGCAGGCGATATTCTTCGGCAACTTTGGCCTCTTTGGCTTTTTGATAGGCGGTTTGCCAGTCAGGAAGAGGTTGCTGATGGCCATAGGCACGCAGTTGCGATCGCACCACGTCTGTAAAATCCACCTCTGGACTGAGGAACTTGGCATTGGCCGCCACCCAGCTCTCACCGGGGAGAGTTCTTGCCTCTAAAAAGGGAACAAAAACGGCATCCCAATCCAGACCCTTGGCGCGATGCATCGTCATAATCGTCACCTGCCCGGATCGCACTAAGCGGCTATGGAGGTCTTCCATCTCAACAGCGTCAAAGCGATCTGCTGCCACCAACTCCTGCCAACGGGGATGGATACGCTCCCACAGTTGCGTTGGTTCCTGCTGTGCCAAGTGGCAGATCAGGCGATCGCTGGTGGCCAACTCAGCGGCATCATAGCCCAATTCCTGAGCGCAGTACGTGATCAAAGGAAATAGAGACAGCTCTAGGCGGGCTTTGAGGAGACGTTGACAGTAGTGCCGTGCCTTGAGCACGGGTTCCTCGGCAGGGGGGTCTAAAGGACCAGGGTAGAGAAACACCTCTGGCTGGGCGGCTAAGCGATCCAAATTTGGGACAGCAATGCGTTTGCGCTCCTGAAGAACCGTCAGGGCTGCTTTGACCGCTTCGGGAGAATAGGGACAGTGGAGAAAATAAAGAATGTCCAGTAATTCCTTGGGCACCTGCGATCGCCGTTCGATGCCCGATACATCGAGAATCGGAATCCCCTGATCGGCAAGGTCGGTATCGATGTTGAAGCTAGCGGGCGATCGCAACAGATCCGCGACAAATTCCCCTTGGCGGTTGGTACGTACCAGCACCGCGATTGAGGCCTCAGGATGCTCTGCTAAGACCTGAGAAATGCGGGCTGCTAACTTGCGCACAGTCTCAAAAATAGTTGCTGGTCGAGCAATTTCTACCCCTTCTCCCCAAGGGTCTGGGTTCGCCCCCGGTTGCGGATCTGTCGGTGAGACAGGCTGAATTGCTTGGGATCGAAAGGGGAGTTCTTGGCCTTTGAGGTCATGATTGACCCAGTTCACTAAAAAGTTGGCTGATCGAATCACCAATGGGGTCGATCGCCCCGCTTGGGTCATTTCATAGAAGGCCTGCTGCTGGGCACATTCGTCACAGAATTCATTAAAAAAGAGAGGATCCGCCGCTGTAAATGTGGAGTTAATCGCTTGATTGGGATCCCCCACCCGCACAAAATTCACTTGCCCTGTGGTGTTGTCCTCGGCGAGAAGTCGAAGTAACCGCGATTGCAAGGGGGTCGAGTCCTGCGCCTCATCCTCAAAGACGGCATAGACCCGCTGTTGCCATTCTTGGCGGCACTGGCGATCGCCCTCTAGGAGTTGTACCGCTGCCAAAATCATCTCATCGTAGTCAATTTGCTCCCGCTGTGCCAGATGGTGCTGGTAGAGTGCCAAAAGGTCGGCACCAATCTCTAAAAAAGGGTAGGGTTCTGCTGCGGCTGTACTTTGGGAGCGCAACTGCTGGGACAACTGCCGCAGATCATGGGGCGTCAAAGCCATACTGCGGGCACTGCTAATAACAGTTTGTGCCAACTTCACCAAGATGTCAGTCAAAAGCGCACTTCTGCGACCATCGTGTTCAACGTCACTCAGGGGACTGGTATCGCAGCCTTGGATCAGTTGCTCGAGGACATTGGGGTGCGATCGCGCCCATTCCTTAACACAGGTGACACACAGGCGTCGCTGCTCATGCTCACTCATTAAATTCTCACCACTCCAACGCAGACCCGCTGTGGGGTGACTGGTAGCAATTTTCAAGGCCAAACTGTGGAGCGTCTGCACACTAAAACCATTGCGGGGTAACCCCATCTCCCGCAGGTACTGGCGAATCCGCACCTTGATATTGGCCGCCGCCGAACGACTGTAGGTGACGACTACCAGTTGCCGCTGTTGATGGAGCTTTTCCCGAGCGATAGCGATCGCTGCTCCTACGGCCATGCCATGGGATTTGCCCGCTCCGGGCACTGCCGACACCGCCAAGAGACCCCCTTGCCATGCACTGATTTCCCGTTGACCCGGACGCAACGTCCTTAGGAGGTGACTGGCATTGGCAGGGAGTGACAACACGTTCATAAAAGGACTGTAGGAGGGCTAAAGATTTATTACAAAAACCAGCTTCTACCCAATGAAGATCGAAAAATCGTATAATAGAATACAGAAAGTTAGGAGCAAGTTGTTTCCTAACGCAGACCACCTAAAGCTTGATAACGAGTCAATAGTATTCACCTAGGAGCCTTGATTTAATTATGCAACTAATCTATCGCGGCGTTAAATACGAAACTTCTGACCAGCACATTCCCCTTGTGGAATCGGGTGCCAAGGGTCTCTATCGGGGAGCGCAATGGGTAGGACACAAAGCGGCTGAACCCGTTCCTCAACCCAATCATGTCCTCTGCTGGCGGGGGGTGACCTACCAAACCAACGGTACACCAGTTACCACAACCGCTCCGACGACGAGTGCTACCCCTGCGGTACTTCCCCAGCGTAAGCGCGACTCCTTGGCCGAAGCCCATCGCCATGCGATTCTGAAAACTCTTGAGCGGCGGCTGCAAGTGGCTCGGAGTCAGGGCAACGAAGACCTCATTAGTCTGCTGGAAGAAGAGTGGCAGCAATTTGCCTAAGGTTGGATCACCGAAACCCACACTGCGGTGCCGTTGCTAACAGCGGCACTTTTTTGTTTTTTATTGGTGATTGCCCTTTTCTTGGCGAAAAGCTGTTGCTTGGGCAAAGGCCGCCGCTGCTCGCTCGCGATCGCCCAAGGCTTCATAGGCACGCCCCAATTGTTCGGCTGCAATCTCCCGCACATAGCCCAAGGGAAAAATCATCTGTTTGCTGTAGCCATTGGTACGCCCCAGTTCAAGGCAATACTCAAAGTAGGCCGTTGCTCCCAAAGGAAATCCCAAAGCCATCAGCCAGCGTCCGGCCAAATCATTGAGGGGAGGATAGGCGGGAAACCACACCAGACTTTGCTGACATAGGAGTTGCAATGTTTCGTGATCCCCCATAGCCAGCAGACGCCGCCCCAGTTGATTCAGAATTTCGGGCAGTGCCCCGGGAGCATTCTCAGGCAGTTGGCCGGTGAGGAGATGGGGCAAGAGCCGCTCAAAAAGTTCTTGGTAGCAGTCATCCGCAGCCGTGGGGTTATTCACAGCGTGGTACATATCCGCTAAGGCAAAGAGGAGATTCAAAGGCAGACCTTCACTGGCACGGATGCGTTCCAAAATCGGGATGTTGCGATCGCGCATCTTGGCTTGAATTTGTGCGGGTTGATAGCCATAGTGGTCAATGCGCAGCGTTTCCAGAGTACCAATGGTCAGCGGTTCTGCGGCTGTGGAAACCAACTGCTCATGGAAGCGTCCCTGATAGCGCAGTGTCGGCAGGTTGCGAAAGAGTCGCACAATGGCAAAGTCAGAAAATTGCTGCCCCGTGCCGATTTCCCGCCGTAGGAGTTGGTAGGCAGTGAGGGTGCTGCCCTCTAGTTGTTGTCCGAGGGGCACAGGTGGCTCCTGCAAGGTCACAAGCACCTCATCGGCATCAATCACTAAAATCCAATCGCCGGTGGCCTGTTCTAGGGAGTAATTGCGGGCGGCAGCAAAATCATCCTGCCAAGGGAAGGTAAAGATGCGCTCTGTAAACTGGCGGGCGATCGCGATCGTTTCATCCGTTGACCCCGTATCGACCACAACGATCTCATCTACCCAAGGCTGAACACTGCCCAGACAGCGTGCCAAATAGGCGGCCTCATTTTTGACAATTAGACAGGCACAGACCCGCACCATCTACAGCAGCTTTTCAAATTGTTGGCGCAACTGATTCAGCTCACTTTCGGAGAACTCACTCTCAGCAGCGGGGGGCACGCGATTTTCTAGTTCCCAGTCGGTTTCTTCGACATTACGTTCAGGGGGCGCCAAGAAGAGACGCTCAGCATCGTTGGTCGGCACAAATCCTTCGGGCACCAAGTGACAGGTGTAGCCTGAGGATTCGCAGAATTCTTCGATTTCCTTGGCATCAATGGGGACAACGCTGGGGGGATGAAAATCCTGTGCCTCTAAAAGCATGGCATAGCGACTGGCATCGTCTTCGCTTTCAAACATCAGAATCAGGTTGCGATCGCCCAGTTGCAGAGAATGAATGCCCTCATTTTCAGTCCCCGGGTTGTAGAGCAACACGTAAACGCGCATGATGCCTCGCTCATGAAATATCAACAGCGATTATAACGATTTTCGTTCACCCTACCCGTAGGATTTTGGAGTTCAGGGTAATTCAAGTGTAAAAATAGACTTTGAGTTAGAACAGTGTTTTTTCAGGTTCCCCTTTGATCCGCTGCTCTAGCCATGCTTGGCGATAGGTGAGTTCTAATTCATTGCCAGTGCGGCGAAAAATTTGTGCCTGCTGCAAGAGAAACGCTTGAAAGAGCCGCTGAAAGGCAAGGGCAATGATCGCCACCACCAAGCCAGAGGCGGTACTAATTAAGGCCTCACTAATCCCGAGACCCACGCCCATGGTTGCGGGTGTGCCAATATCCCCCAAGCGAATAGAACTGAGGGCACTAATCAGACCTAACACCGTTCCCAACAAACCCAGTAGAGGTGCCATCGTAATCGTTGCCTCTAAGACCTTTTCTCCCCGCCGCATCGCACTCAGTTCCTCATCAGCCGCAGCTTCTAGGGCTAGGCGAAAGATTTCTGGGTTGGTGTCAATCAGTTGTAAAGGGGTATAGAGGAAGCGACCAATGGGTTGGTCACAGGCATTTGCTGCTAATTCAATGGCTTCTTGCCAATCGTGGCGAGCGGCATCCAGAATCTGCTCGGCCAGTTTCGTCTCTCCTCGGAAAACAATGCTCCAAAACCAAAGCCGCTCAAAAATGGTGCCTAAGGTTAAGATCGAGAGAATCAGTAGTGGCCACATGGCCAAGCCACCACGGTTAAAAATTTCAGCGATATTCACGATCAGTTCCCTGTCAGAGCATCCGACGTTTAGTATAGTCCAGCCGGTAGCCGCAATTGTTTCCCAGATTCTAGCGAACCGTGGTGCCAAGGGTCTTGAACCACTGTTTTTGATACCGCGTCTAAAGAGACGATTACGTTAATGGAGTGATACCTCGCATGAGTGTATCTTTACCCCTATCAGCGGCAACGGCATCAACGGATATCGTGACCCGACCCCAAGTGATCGATCCCGATCGGCGGATTATTGAGCAGTGCCTTTCCGGACATCCCAATGGGTTTCGGGAACTCTATCAACGGCATCAGCAACGGGTGCGATCGCTCCTGTTTCAGTTGTGCGGTGCAGTTGCCCTTGATGATTTGGTGCAGGAGGTTTTCTTGCGGGCATGGAAGGGGCTCAAGGGTCTCAAACATGAGGCAAAGTTTTCGACATGGCTCTACCGGATTGCTTGGAATGTGGCTTGCGACTATCGCCGTCAATTGGCAACGCGCAAATCGCGACAGCAACAATACCTGTCTCAAAGCGAGGCACTCACCCCTGGACTGGATCTACGGCAATTGCACTACGAAGATTTGGTCGAGCGCGGTTTAGCCACATTGCCCTTAGAGTATCGCAGTGTTTTGGTCATGCATGATCTCCAAGGCTTGCCCCAAAAGGAAATTGCTGAAATTCTGCGCATTCCCGTGGGTACAGTGAAATCCCGTCTCTTTCGTGCCCGAGGCACATTGCGGACTTACTTTACCGAAGCCGGAGTCAGCCTATGAAACGTGAACCCCCACCTGCGGAGGATACGAATTTGGTTAAGTTTTTGCAGACCTATGCGGGAACACCCCCGCCACCCCATCCTCATCTGGAGCAGCGCATTGTCCAAGCCGCTTTGCATCAACATCAACTGAGTAAGCGACGCTGGCAGGTCGTGTCTCTTTTGGGAGCTGGCGCGATCGCCACCGCGACGAGTGTGTGGTTCCTCAAACCCTCAAACCAAGTGGCCCAACAAACTTCCCCAGACTCGGTGGAAAGCTTCATCACGAGCAATTGGCAAGCAATGTTCCACGATGCCGAACCCGCAGTCTTTGACTAGTTTGATCTAACTTTCTCTTGTTAAATTTTTGACAAAGGAGAACACAGCTATGTTGAAAAAATCTTTGGCCGCACTTCTTGTATGTGGTAGCCTCAGCCCCCTAGTGGCGATCGCTCCCCCGACCTTTGCTGACCCCGGTTATGGCGGACCTCGCTGGGGAGCCAATCTGGACAACCTCAATCTCACCCCTGAGCAGCGGCAACGTTTGCAAGCCGTGCAGCAACAATACCAAGGCCAAATGGAGCAAACTCGCAACCAACTGCGCACCGCCAAGGAAGAACTGCGGCAGATGATGAGTGGCAATGCCTCGGAGGATCAAATCCGTAGCAAGCACCAACAGGTGCGCCAACTGGAAAACCAACTCGCTTCTCTCCGCTTTGAAAGCATGCTGGCCATGCGGGGCATCCTCACACCGCAACAACGGCAAGCCTTGGCCACCCAAATGCAGCAACGCCGTCAGGGCAATCGCCCCATGAAACCACAACAGTAGAGCCTCTCATCCTCTAACTCAAACTCATATAGGCGGCCAGAGAATACTCAGGTGGCCGCTTACTTTTTAAGAAAAATTTACATAAGTTAATATAAATTGACATCCAATCTCAAAAACAACGTTTAGAATCATTAAAAGTGAAAACTGTGAATTGCTCTTTATGAGTATCGAGTTATATCAAGTTTTTGAAAAAGTTGAGACCAAGGCTCGGTTTTTAGCCAACTTGTGGAAAGACTTTTGCGACGAAATTTCTCAGTATTTGCCTGACACATATCAACCCGAAATTTTAGAGCTGAATTTCCATCTAGAAAAAGCATTAGAAAAATTAGTCTATGAGCTAAATCATCCAGTATTGACCCTAGCAACAACAGGGACGACTAGTAGCGGGAAAAGCACCCTTGTCAATTTGTTATGCGGTGCTGAGATTGTTCCTGTGGCTGTCAGTGAAATGAGTGCTGGCTCAGTTATAATTGAGTATAGTGATACCAAAAGTTTGGAAATAAAGAAAACCCATGGTGCAACGTGGGATTGTGGTGAGTGGCATCACATTAGCGACAGTCAAATATATTACTACCTAGAAAAAGCGATGCGGGGGTATCTGGATCATAAGGAAACCAATCCGAATATTGCCTGCCCACAAGCGATAATTCGTTACCCCATCAGGTTTCTCAGAGAAAACCCACTCAAATTGCCGCGGGAAGCAAAATTCCAGATTCTTGACTTGCCCGGCTTAGCCCATGTGGGTGATGAAGGAAATGCGAGTGTTATTCGTCAGTGTCGCGAAGCGCTTTGCATTGTCACCTACAACTCTGCGGAAACAGATAAGCAAAAAGTTTCTAATTTACTGCAAGAGGTTGTTAGTCAAGTCAAAGATTTAGGTGGTTCCCCATCTAGGATGTTGTTTGTTCTGAACCGAATTGACGTTTTTCAAGAAGACAAAAATCCCCATGAATCAGAAGCAAGGTTCACAGAAGAAACTATAAAAAGTATTAAAGCCAAATTGAAAGAGCATCTACAGGAGTACACCAAAGAAATTGAACAATTAAATGTAGTTAAACTGAGTTCACGTCCTGCTCTACTCTCTATCCTGATTCAATCTCAAGAAGGTGAGCAACAAATAGCCGCTTGTCGGAAAGCCGATCAGTTTTGCTCATCTTTAATTGGAAATGAAGTTTTAGATGATCTTCCTCGTCAGCCTGCAAAGTGGTCTCATCGAGATCGGGAGCGTGTTGCCGAACAGCTTTGGCAAAACTCCTATGCTATTGACTTTGAGAGAAGCTTAATAGAGCACATCAATCAGCATTTTCCAGAACTAGTTATTCCTCAAATTATTGCTAGATTTAAAGAGACCGCTGGAAACAAGATTGTAGAATGGGTAACACAAACGACCTCAGCGATTTTGAACAGTTCAGCAGAAAAATATCAACGCGAATGTGAGAATATTGAGAGAATAGCGAACCAGTTGCGGCAGTTCTTGGAATATGCTGATCATAAGCTTCGCGATCCTTTTGAGAAGGCTAAATCAAATTTTATTGCATATCGAGCAAACAAGACTGATGCCGATCCCATTCTTCAGCTTGAAAATACCGTTCAGCAACTTCAAAATACAGAGCCTTATTCAAGTTTAGGTGAGAAGCTACAGCCAATTTACGGGTGGAGACGCGAGCTGGCATTTGCTGTGGAGCAAGTTTTAGGAGCTGTAGCCAAATCAATTCAAGATGGATCAATAGATCTATCAAACACATATTTAAAAAAAGTAAAATCCCAAAGGCTAAGTTTACTAGAAAATGATATCAGAAAACTAATTGATTTAAAATATACTGGTTCAAATGCTAAAAATGGAATGTCCATAGTTGCAAAGTCTGATATTGAGAAGCGTAATCTTAACGAGTTAAATGAGAGGTTAAATTTACTGTCTGAACACCTAAGTATCGTTATGGAAGATGTTTTAAGTGATGTACTCACCCAAGAACTCAACAGAGTATATGAGGCCGTATATCAGTTATCTAGGCTTCAGTTGCAATATATAGAAAATGGCTCAGCTAAAATTGCACCAAATATGGCCGTTAAGCTGTCCGAGTCTCAACTGGCTAGGGTAAATCATAGCCTTAAGTTTAATATTACTTTTGAAGCGGGCTTTGCTATCACGCAAGGCATATGGGACGCAGAAGTTAAAGAAGAAGTAAAGAGGCGTCCTTGGTTTTTTCTTTGGCTCATAGAAATAACTAATTATAAAGTTAGGTATGAGCAACGAACGAGTGATAATGCTCAGGTTCCACCTATTGAAGAGTTACTATCTGGTTGGCTTTTGCAAGCCAAGAAAGCAACTGAAGGAGAACTCATTGATCAAATTTTAGATTGGTTTTTAGAACAAATGAAAATCTTTAATGATAACGTGTCTGAATTTATAACTAGTATTAAAGATCGCTATCAGAAAAGGCTAGATAAAGCTCATCAGGAACTTACTCTAGATTATCAAAGACAAAAGCATATATGGGAGCCTATTCATAGCAAAGGTCAAGAGTTGGCCAAACAATTTTCCGAGCTAAGGTACTCTCAAATAGACTATACTTGAGCAAAGTTAAGTATTTCATAATTTTTATGGATGTACAAGACATAGCTAACCTAGTCCAAGAAATACAAGCAAGCGAGGAATATAAGCGGGTTGAGAGTGGGTTTTTGTATACTGCTCTTCAAAAAATTATTGATAGTTTAAATAATGAGAGGAGTATTGGTGGTGATACTCTTGCTGTACATAAGGAGATATGTGAAATATATGATATTAACGAATCTCGTCAACTGGATGAAGATTGTCTTTTTTCTGTTCAATTTATATTTCACCTAGTTATGATTTTTTTTGATATTATTGGTATTAAAATTCCCAATATTAATTTTCCTAGCTTTTCTGTTCCTATGATCGAAGTTCCAAGCTTCTCTATAGAAAAGCTAATGGAAGATTTAATGTCGGGAATAAAAAACAATTTTAATAATTTAGTAACTAAGATTAGTACTCCTGAGATGAAAATATCACTTATTATTCTTGTTGCTCTGCTCATAGTAATACTGTATAGAAGTGGAATCATAAATAAAAAAATCAAAAAAGATAGTAATTTGAAAGAGAAAGCAAGGGTAAAAGATGAACGTTCGATAGTTCCATCTGAAACTAAAGTTTCACAAATTCCTGCATCTATATGCTTGATCGTATATGCTAGGGATGTTGCAAATTTGACAGTAGGCCAGATTATTTCTGTTGATGAAGTGAAAAAATATATAGAGGGTGCTTCATACTATAGGGTAATCAGAGATGAGCTTGTAGATAATTTAGAGAAAAAATTGTCTATATCAAATAAACCAATTTTAAAAGATAGTGTGAATGACACATACTTAAGAATAAAGGTATCTGACGGTAAAGAAATTATTGGCAAATCCCCCAAGTTCGCAATATATGGAAATTTGAATGCCAGTTCTAAATATACTATTGCTTACCTTAGCTGCTTAGATAATCTTAACGGTGTTGAAGAGTTTATTCGCGCATAAGGATAGCTTCTAGAATGGATTGGAAATCAGCATCATCCTATTATGAGTCTCGTCTAACTGATGCTCTAGCTGTGAGTCGTTATGCAATTAGCTTGGCTACTCTACCCCAAGCTGAAGTTCCGAGCACCCTCAAGGAAATTCTGATACAGGAAGCTGAGCCAGCACGCCGTCAACTACAACGACTGAAAAAGCGTGAGTTTCGTATTGCTGTGGTAGGTTTAGAGAAAGCTGGTAAAAGCACATTTATTAATGCTTGGCTAGAGTGTGATCTACTGCCAGCAAAAGGAGCTAGATGCACATTTACGACAACTCAAATCTACTCAGTTGTTAGTGATACAGAGCAACGCCTAGAAGTTCAAGCAAAAACCGATGAGCAATTTTTCCAGCTTCTTGAAAATCTGAAACAAGCTAATGCAACTGAAGATCTGCGGATTATTCAGCAGTATGAAGACACTTTATCTCAAGTTAGACAAGAAGGCAGTCTGACAATTCCTTTCACTCGCTTAGAAGATATTAAAGAACATCTCAGAAAATATGTGGCAGACGAGCATTATGCCCATGCGGTTCAAGAAGCACGCCTATATACCAGCAAGCTAGCTCAAGCCGAAGGGATTGTTTTCTATGATGTTCCAGGCCTTGATTCGGGCTTGGCAATGCACGTTGAAGAAGCACGTAAAATGCTCTCCGATTGTGATGCTGTGATATTAGTGCAGCGATTTACTAATTTGCGAGAAAGAGAGTTAGAAATTATTCAGTTTACAGAACTTGGCGATGTTAATGTTGCTGTTGCTGATAAGCTGTTTGTTTTTTTAAGTCGAATTGATTCATTTGCTAGTCCTGAAGCCTTAAAACAACATATTAGAGAAGCTTCCCAAGATTGGCTATTACGAGCAAAATTACCTACCAATCGTATTGTTTCGGGATCGGCGGGAGCATATTTAGTCTTAAACGGACTAGCTGAAAAGCAGACAGAGCTTGAAGTTGGTGATCCTATTTCACTAAAAAATAGATTTGAGCTACTTGGGTTCTCTACTGATAGTCATGAGTCCCTCAATGAGGCAACAGGAATCCCTGAAATTAAGCAAAAGGTCTTTGATTACATTAATTTTGAGCGTGTCAATGTTCTAAAAAGAAGGTGTGATGCAATTATCACTAAGATCATAGAAACTTCAGAGAAAATTGCTGCTCTAGTCAAGGAAAAATATCCTGAAAATCCTGAGGATGCACAACGTGTTCAAGAAGAAAGACAGCGCATTCTCTTTACTGAGTGGTGGCATAAGAAATGGGAGCAAGTCAAAGCTGATCTCCAAACCTATTTCAATACATCTGTTGTCAGTCGTGATGCGAATAGTTCGGTGCCAAGTCCAAGTAGTATTCAAAAATTTAAGCAACGTTACTATGAACTTGTTGAGTCTGAAATGAATGCTCTGATTGAAAGAGCACAGCAGAAAAAGGAAGTGATTTTTGCGGCTAACTCTAATCCAGTTTTTGATCGGGTTAATGCAAATTTTAGATGGCGAGAAGCTTTATATATCGATGTCAGTAAAGCTTTGGCTTCTATTGCTAGTCAACTGGCTCAAGAACTACAGGATGAAGCTACTAGTCTTATTGATTATATGACATCGCTTCTTTGGGGAAGTTCTTTGGTGCATGATCGGTTGATTGGTAGCTCTGGCAATCTTTTTGCATTTAAGCTAGAAAATAGTTTAAGTGTTTTATTTCTGAGATTTGCTAGACCTGTGGCAGAGGCTATTATTCGTGGGCCTGTTAATAGTGATACTCGCAATGAAGTCGTTAAGAATCTGGGAGTAGATGTTGAGATAGTTGATAATTACTACAATGGCAAGGAACCTGCCTTTCAAGTTTTAAGGCGTTATGTCAGGTATGGCTCAAAGCTGCTGTTTGATTCTGGATTGAGACGAGAGGTTTTGGGCGTTTCGCAGCCCACTACGTTAGAAGACTTTCAACCCCTTGCTTGCGAGCCACAATCCCCTGAAGAGGTAGTTACTTTTGAAGTTCTTTGTGATATAAAAGCCTTCAAGGAGTTTCTGCTTTCAGCCATATTTGATGCTGCGGGATTTGAATCCTATTGCATTCAGGAGCTAAAAGGTCTCGTTGATCAATTTAGAGACATGGAAGGGACATGGGCAGGTGTTGCTCTCAATGAGTGGCTGCAAGGTAATCCTGCGCTACTGTCTGAAGTTCCCAATAGCCTTAAATCCCTAGAAATTAACTTAGAGGTCAGTGAGCGTTTACGGCAATTAGTTTCCTCGTTGCAGAGTTTTAGGCTGAATGCTGAGTTAAGTGTTTGAGAAGGACAGTTATCCTACTTTTTGTTAATCAGCAGATCTAAAATCTCTGTGGCGGCGCGATCGACCACACCGGGGGTACCCATGGCAGCTCGCATTTCCGCATAGCCTGCCTGCATCGCGAGGCGCTTCTCAGGCTGATCGAGCAACTCAAGGGCAGCGGCGGTAATGTTGGCAACGGTGGCTCGTTCTTGAAGGAGTTCAGGGACAATTTCTCTATTTACGAGTAAATTGGGGGGGGAGACAAATTTGAGATCAAACTTCAGGAAGCGCTGATAGAGCCACAAACTGAGGGGATGGACACGATAGATCACGACTTGGGGCACGTTCAAAAGGGCTGTTTCTAAATTGACGGTGCCCGACTTGGCGATCGCCAGATCCGCTGCCGCCAGAACTTGTAGGGAGTCTTCCGCAAGGGTGACGCGAATTGGATACTGTTTGAGGACTGCTTCAATGGCTGGACGATACTGCCGCAGAGACAGGGGTAACCAAAAGCGGGCTTCAGGATAGGCTTTGGCAATATTTGTGGCAGCCCCTAAAATCAGTGGCAAGAGGGATTTGATTTCCTGTTTGCGAGATAGAGGCAACAGGGCGATCGCTAGCTCATCGGCAGCTATGCCCAAACTTTGACGGGCGACTTCACGACTGGGAGCCGCAGCAATGCGATCCAAGAGGGGATGCCCTACCCAAACGACATTGGCACCATGACGACGGTAATAGGTGGCTTCTTCTGGAAAAATGGCAAGCAGGCGATCGCTGAGGGCAACAATTTGACGAGTCGCCTTGAGGCTATGGGACCAGACCCACTCTTGGGGGGCAATATAGTAAACCATCGGCACAGAAAAGTGCTTGCGAATAAATCGCCCCATAGCCACATTGCCGCCAATGTAGTCAATCAAAACCACCAGATCGGGCGGGTGCTGCCGTAGATAGCGACGTGCCTTGAGTTGCAGCACGATCGTCGGTTTGATCAATGGCAGGGCTTCTAGTAGCCCCACGGAGCCAATTCCCCCAGTATTAAAGAGCAGCTTTGCCCCCGCAGCAGCCATGCGATCGCCCCCAAGGGCAGAAATTTCTAAGGGAATCCCCCGCTCTACCGCCAAGCGATAGAGTGCCTTGACTAATAGGGCACCCTGCAAATCCCCGGAGACTTCCCCCGTGCTAATGAACAAATGCGCCATGCCTAGCCCCGCACTGCCGCCACTGGTTGACAGAGTTGATCCGCAAATTCCTGTTCGCTAGCGGCCATTTCCTCTACGGCGGCAGCCATAATCTCAGGGATGGATTGCCCCGCTGCATATTGAGCCAGCCATTGCCGGGCAGTATTCCCCTGTCGCAGGATTTTCTTAATCGGTGCCAGAAAGCAGCTAAAGCCCTGTGCTTTGGCGATCGGCCAGACTTCTTCATAGAGTTCTGCTATCCAAGCGGCTGCCGTTAGTTGTCGGCGATCGCGCCAATGGGTCAACACGGCCTCTAGGCTATTTTTTGCAGCAAGCTGCTCGTTTTCATCGGCTAGTTGTGCCAGCATCTCACCATCACCCCAGCGGAGTGGGTCAAGATCAGGAGTGTCGAGCAATTGTAGGAGTCGCGCCTCCAAAAGAGCGGTAATCGCCAGTAGGGCAATGGGATCCGTAACTAAATCACAAATTCGCAGTTCAAGACGATTCAGATCATAGGGTCGGCGATCGCCATTAGGACGCACTGCACTCCAGAGATGCCGCACATTTTGCATTGTGCCCAGTTGCAGTTGTGTTTCTGTCCACTCAATGAAGTGGGCATGGCTGGTAAAGAGGGGCACTTGGGGTGGTGTTTTGGGAAAGATTGCCCAACGGGTGGAGTGATAGCCCGTTACCTTGCCATCGAGAAACGGCGAAGCAGCACTCAGCGCTAGAAACAGAGGTGCCTCCACACGCACCAGCCGACAGGCACGGATCAACTCTTCTGGATCCCGCAGGCCAATGTTGATGTGGACACTGGCGGTGACAACCCGCGTGCCATAGGTTTGCTCAATGTAGGTGTGGTAGGGGTTCTGGGGGTCAGAGCGATAAAAGTGTTGACTATCCCCTAGGCTCAGGGTGCTGCCGGGGACAAGGGTTAAATCCCCCAAAGATTTCAGATACGCCCGCAGCCGAAAGCGAGGACGCAGCAAGTCACAGAGGGCTTGATCATAGAGATACACAGGGGGCGTTGTGAATTCGACATTGCGGCTATCGGGTTCGCGCACAAACCCCGGCAAGTCCCTCACGATTCGATCCGACAGTCCCACAATCTCGCCCGTGGGTTTACCCGTGTAGAGTTCAACCTCAAAGCCCTTTGATAGCATGGCAGCCCCTTAACTGAGTTGGGTGAGCGGGCAACCCCGCGTAGATTGGGAATTTTTAGCTACTTAGTCACGATACCACGCTCCCGCGCTTGTCGCATATATGAACATTCATGAAACTGCTGCTGTAAGCATAAGAATCTGATACGATAGCCTGTAATTCAAATTACACTGACCACTAGGAGTTTATAGGTATGTTTGGTCAGCGGCGAGCCCAAGCAGATGTCCGCGTTGGTCGTCTCTTAGATCACTTGGGAATTCGCTACCAAGTGGATGAGGATGGCGATTACCGTGTCGTCTTTGATTTGGGCAATGGGCGATCGCAACAGGCCTTTATTGACTCGCAGACCCAACAACTGGGCAGCTATGAAATTCGCGATGTCTGGTCGATTGGCTATATCTCCGACGGCTATCTCGACCAAGAGGTGGCCAACTATCTGTTAATTGAAAATGCCAACACGAAAATTGGTGCTTGGGAATTGCGCTCTAATGGTAACAAATATGCTGCTGTTTTTTGTAACAAAATTGCTGCTGATTGTGATGCCGAAGCTCTTTACACTAGCATCCGCGTGGTTCTACAGGTAGCAGACGAGCTGGAGAAAATCCTAGAGGCGGGCGATCGGCTGTGATCTAAATGCATCAGGAAACATCTCCATGGCTCAATCCCTGACCTTAACAGAATTTCTCGATACGCAAACTGTGGCTGAGCGGCTCGACAAAGGCAACACCGCAGAACTAGATACATTCCGCAATGAGGAAACGGGTCAAACGTGGGTCAAGCGCATTTGCTTAAGTGGCATTTCCCTTGAGTGGGAGCTAGCAATGAGTTTGGAGTTAGCAGAACTGGGCATGGCACCCGCCGTCGAACCCTTTTTGGAAAATGGCTATATGCTGATCCAATTGATTGATGATGGCATTGCTCTGCGGGACATTCTTTTGGGGCTAAGTTCAGGCTACGGCACCTGTGACCAAGCGAGACACATTGGTGCACAGATGGGAAAGCTCCTCTACGAATTTTGGCATGCAGGCTACATCCATGGTGATCTTCATACAGGCAATATTGTGTTCTCACTGGCAACCGTACAGCCGTTTTTGATCGACTTTACGACCACATTTCAAGATACAGAAACAGGGCGCCGTGAATTTCGGCAGGCACATCCAGAGTTTCAACATCTGCGGCTCTGTTCACGGGAAGAGGAGGAAGCCTTTCTCATTGAGTGCATTGAGGACTACTACCGAGCGGTTACATGGGAATTGGGTCAGACCCTGATTGATGAGCTGCTGGATAGCCTCAGCCGTGAAATTTAGTCTCCTAGGAGCTGCTGCCATGTTTGTTGCCCGCAACCTCTACAACAAAGTGACCTGTCGCTTAACCCGTCGTGAAACCTTTGGCTCAGCTCGGCGTTCTACCCTCACTAAAATTGATGGTGTCCAGCAGTGGCTGCGCAAAGAGGGACATTATGACTTGCGCCATGAGTATGAGTGTCAAGTGGCTTTGGCTGCCGCAGGCCTAGGCCCAAAAATCATCACAGAGATTGGCCTGCAAAACAACAGTTATGTCATGCACGAGGAACTGGGGGGAGCAACCCTCTACCATTACCTAAAAGCGATGGGGGATAACATTGCCACCCAAACGGAATCGGGGGATTTGGGCATGGCGGTGGGAGAACTGCTCAGGACATTTTGGCGATCGTGGCGGCATGGGGCATTACGTCCTCAAGAAATTTTGGTTTTCTATACGGAATCTGAGCTAACTTGGGGTGGCCATATTATTGATATGGAGTGGGGCGATCGCCAGCCTGACAATGGTACTGAAGCACGCCAGTTTATTGCAGACACGTTACCCCAGACTTGGCTAGAACTCGGCTTCCCAGCCAACCACCAAAATTATTCGGCATTTATGGAGACGTTAAAAACGGAAATTGCTGGGTCACTCTAGAATGAACTTAAGTCCCCTTGAACTCCACCCATGAGTGAACCCGTCACCCAATCTCAATTCGCAGAAGTCCTCGAGACCATGAAGGCCATGCAGTCCCAACTGGCGGAACTCACCCTTGAGGTGAAAGTCGGTCACGCCGAAATCCGCGAGAAATTCAATACGATTGATCAAAAGTTCCAGATAGTAGATGAAAAATTGAATGCTATAGAAGTCAGATTTGGAGAAAAATTCAACACCCTAGAGGCCAAGTTTGAAGAGAAACTAAACACGCTGGAAGCAAAATTTGACGAGAAATTTAACACGATTGACGAGAAATTCAACACCATAGAAGCCAAAATTGAGGCAGTGCGCTTGGAAGTACAAACCAATCGTGAGCAGTTAGTGGACTTAGGGAAGCGCCAAGGTTCAACGGAAAATCGCCTCTGGGCACTGCTAGTGGCCCTCTTTTTGATGGTGGCGGGACTGTTGGCCAAGATTACGCTGTTTGACCGAGGCTACTGAGGCAGGTTGTGGCTGTTCAGAATGGGTTAAAAAAAGAGGGCTGAGGGGAAAGCCCCAACCCAACCCTCTTGAATCGGTCTCAGTTGCCCCTAAACGGTTACCAGTTCCGCTTGGCGCTGGAAGCTGAGGCGTTCGTTGTCGCCCACATCCACCAGAATCGTATCGCCATCAAAGAAGTCGCCCCGCAGGATAGCTTTGGCAATGGGGGTTTCCAGTTGTTTCTGGATGGCGCGTTTCAGCGGGCGAGCACCATAGACGGGGTCGTAACCCACTTCGGCCAAGAAGTCGATCGCCTTCTCAGTGAGGGACAAGGTAATGTGGCGATCGCTCAGGCGTTGCTGCAACCGCTGCACCTGCAATTGAACAATTTGCCGCAATTGATCCTTGCGCAGGCTGTGGAAGATGATAAATTCATCCACGCGGTTGAGAAATTCGGGTCGGAAGTGGGCACGCATCGCCTCCATGACACGGTTGTACATTTCCGTGTAGCGACTGTCATCGCCGGCCACATCGAGAATGTACTGGGAACCAATATTGCTGGTCATGATGATGATCGTGTTCTTGAAGTCCACCGTCCGCCCTTGGGCATCCGTGACGCGGCCATCATCGAGAATTTGCAGGAACACGTTGAAAACATCGGGATGGGCTTTCTCGATCTCATCGAAGAGAACCACGGCATAGGGACGGCGGCGAATGGCTTCCGTGAGTTGACCACCTTCGTCATAGCCCACATAACCGGGGGGCGCCCCAATCAACCGCGATACGGCGTGTTTCTCCATGTACTCGGACATATCAATCCGCACCATCGCCTCTTCGGTGTCGAACATGAAGGCCGCCAAGGCTTTGGCCAATTCTGTTTTACCGACACCCGTTGGCCCAAGGAAGATGAAGCTGGCAATGGGACGATTGGGATCCGCTAGCCCGGCACGGGAGCGCTGAATGGCTTCCGCCACTGCGGTGACCGCCTCATCTTGACCCACAACCCGTTTGTGCAACTCTTCTTCGAGGTGCAGCAGTTTTTGGGCTTCCGACTCCACCAGTTTGCTCACGGGGATGCCTGTCCACTTCGAGATGATTTCGGCAATGTCGGCCTCAGTCACTTCATCTCGCAGGAGCGATCGCCCGCCTACTTGAATCTCCCGCAGTTTGGCTTCAGCTTCCGCCAGTTTTTTGTGGAGTTCTGTGAGCTTGCCGTATTTGAGTTCGGCAGCCCGGTTGAGGTCATAGTTGCGTTCCGCTTGCTGGATCTCGATGTTGACTTTTTCGATGTCCTCTTTGATGGCTTGGAGACGGTCAATGACTTCTTTTTCTGCTTGCCACTGGGCATTGAGGCGGCTTTGCTCCTCCTTGAGGTCGGCTAGCTCTTTTTCGAGTTTCTCAAGGCGATCGCGCGAGGCTGCCGAGGTTTCTTTTTGCAGCGAGAGCCGCTCCATCTCCAATTGCAGGATTTTGCGGTCAATCTCATCCAATTCCTCGGGTTTCGAGGTGATTTCCATTTTTAATCTGGCTGCCGCTTCATCCACAAGGTCAATCGCTTTGTCGGGCAAGAAGCGATCGCTAATGTAGCGGGCTGAAAGCGTAGCCGCTGCCACCAAGGCGGTATCGGAAATTTTGACACCGTGGTGGATCTCATAGCGTTCCTTGAGACCGCGCAAAATCGAGATCGTGTCTTCAACGCTGGGCTGATCCACATAGACCTGCTGGAAGCGCCGCTCTAAGGCTGCATCCTTTTCAATGTATTTGCGGTACTCATCGAGGGTAGTGGCACCAATACAGCGCAGTTCGCCCCGTGCCAACATTGGTTTGAGCAGGTTGCCGGCATCCATCGCCCCTTGGGTAGCCCCGGCCCCAACGACGGTGTGGATTTCATCAATAAAGAGGATGATTTGGCCGTTGGAGTCTGTCACTTCCTTGAGAACAGCTTTGAGGCGCTCTTCAAATTCACCGCGATACTTGGCACCGGCAATCAAGGCACCCATGTCGAGAGCAATCAACTGGCGATCGCGCAGGGAATCAGGCACATCCCCCGCCACAATCCGCTGTGCCAAGCCTTCAGCAATGGCGGTTTTACCAACGCCGGGTTCACCAATGAGCACCGGGTTATTTTTGGTACGGCGGGAGAGAATCTGAATCACGCGGCGAATTTCATCATCACGGCCAATGACGGGATCCAGTTTCCCTTGCCGAGCCAAGAGCGTCAGATCACGGCCATATTTTTCTAGTGCCGCATATTTGCCCTCTGGGTTTTGATCCGTCACTTTTTGAGAGCCACGAATCTGCTGAATCGTTTCCCGCAGCACTTTTTCCGTAAGGCCAATGTCCTGAAAGAGTTTTTTACCAAAGCGATCGTCGTGGGCAAAGGCCAATACCAAGTGCTCAATCGAGATAAACTCATCGCCAAACTGTTTGCGTGCCTCTTCGGCGCGATCAAGGAGCTTGTCAAGGCTCTGTCCCAGATAGACGCCACTGGGATTACTGATTTTCGGCTGACGGTTAATAAACTCATCGGTGAGATCCCGAATGCGCTGCACCGAACAGCCAGCTTTTTGGAAAATTTGTGTGGCCAGACCCTCTTGCTCGAGCAGCGATTTCATCAGGTGTTCACTTTCGAGATTCTGATGCTGTGCCTGCTTGGCTAGATCCGGCGTGCGGGCGATCGCGGCCCATGCTTTTTCGGTAAATTGATTTGGATTGGATGGTTGCATAGCTGACCCTTTGACCCCTTTTTACACTTTTTAACTATTTATATTGTATGGATTGCAAGAAAAACGCTGTTTCGGACTTCCCTACTCTACAGGTAGAATTAGCCACCCAAGAGTAGTTCTAGCCTAGCTTTTATGCAGAGCATTGTGGGGCAGAGACATTCTTTCTTTAGGAATACCCCCAATTTCTCTTAATATGTAAAGTGCTTTAACTTTGGCAACGCAAGCTATGACGAACTCCCCTGTAACTGAGCCATCCCCGCGTCAAGAGTCGGTTCTGCGCTATACGGTGCTGGGTTCCCGTCGCCCTAGTAACTACTTTTGGGCAACAGCGGTCTCCATTGGTGGCTTGGGCTTCTTTTTGGCTGGTCTCTCTAGCTATTTGCACCGCAACCTACTGCCCATTGGTAACCCAATTGATTTGGTCTTTATTCCCCAAGGCATTGCCATTGGCTTTTATGGAGTGGCGGCGCTGCTGTTGGCAACATATCTGTGGCTGGCGATCGCCTGGGACATTGGCGGTGGCTTCAATGAGTTCAACAAAGAAACGGGCTTTGTGCGCATTTTTCGCTGGGGCTTCCCCGGTAAGAACCGCCAAATTGAGGTCAGTTGCCCGATTAGCGATGTTCAAGCTGTGAAAATTGTCATTAAAGAGGGACTCAACCCCAAGCGTGCCCTCTACCTGAAGATTAAAGGCCGAGGTGAAGTCCCCCTGACTCGCGTGGGTGCACCGCTGCCCTTGGCCGAACTGGAGACGCAGGGAGCAACAATCGCCAGCTTTTTGGGAGTTCCCGTCGAGGGATTGTGATTTTAGTCCTCGTGATCGTCGAAGGGATCCGCTAGCTCCTTCGAGGGGGGGCCAAAGGAAAGATAGATGGAGTAGCCAGTGACGCCAATGCAGACGGCAGCGAGAGCAATGCTAAGAACTGTTGCAGGTTCCATAGAAGCGTACTAAATGGGAGCAAGATATGCTTCTATAATATTACGAAACATTAAAACGCTGTTCATTTCGTTCAAAAAAGGGATTTATGGCACGACGGACTTGGCTCGGGGATATTCTGCGCCCCTTGAACTCTGAATACGGTAAAGTCGCCCCCGGCTGGGGTACCACTCCCTTGATGGCGGTCTTTATGGGGCTATTTTTGGTCTTTTTGCTGATCATTCTGCAAATCTACAACTCGACACTGATCCTCGATGGTGTTAACGTGAGTTGGAAAGCACTGGGATAATCCATGAACGTTTTTGGGATCGGTCTGCCGGAACTCATCGTCATTTTGGTGGTGGCACTGCTCATCTTTGGCCCGAAAAAGCTGCCGGAAATTGGCCGCAGCCTTGGCAAAACAAAGCGTGCCTTTGAGGAAGCCTCCCGCGAATTCCAAGATGAAATGAAGCGGCAGACCGCTGCCCTCGAGCAGGAACAGCAGGCCAAGACAGAGTCTGAATCACCTCGGGAACCCTCCGCTTAGGTGGCATGGCACTCCAGCCCTGTGTGATTGTCGGCCTTGGAAATCCGGGGATAGAGTACGCTACAACGCGCCACAATATTGGCTTTCGTGTCCTCGACGCCCTTGCCGAGCGGTATAGGGTACAGTTGACCCCGCAGCGGCGTTTCTTGGGAGAGGTAGGAGAAGCTCTGATTCATGGTCAAAAGGTGCGCCTCCTCAAGCCCACTACCTATATGAATAGTTCGGGGCAATCTCTCCACGCCCTGTTGAATTTTTATAAGCTGCCCCTTGAGCGAACCCTTGTGGTCTATGATGATGCCGATTTGCCCCTGGGGCGGGTGCGCTTGCGCCTGAGTGGCTCAACGGGGGGACACAACGGGATTAAATCAATTATTCAATATTGCCATTCCCAAGAGTTTCCCCGCCTGAAGGTGGGCATTGCCTTTGGCGATCGCCTGAAGCAACAAACCGGGCCACGCAATGCTGTGCCCTTTGTTTTGGGACATTTTTCAGCCGCCGAACTGGCGATTTTACCGGCTGTGCTTGACCTTGCTGTGGATGCGATTGAGTTAAGTATTCAGTCTGGGGTTGAGGCGGCCATGAATCTCTACAACGGCAAAAGTATTCCCCTACCGCAATCCTGAACCTGAGGGGAAGGAGCCTCTCAAGTTAGATTAAAAACAGGTGTTTTCGGCGCAGGATCATGGACATTGCTGAAAGTGTGCGCATGGCGATCGCTACCCTTAAGGCCAATCGGCTCCGCAGTGGGCTAACGATGCTGGGGATTATTATTGGCAATGCAGCGGTGATTGCTATGGTCGGCGTGGGTCAGGGGGCACAGCGCTATGCCGCCAGTCAGTTTGAATCCCTCGGTCCGAATACGCTTTTTATTGTGCCGGGGACGCCCCAAGCCCGTAACCGCACGTTTAATGTGCCGCAAACCCTTGTCCTTGAGGATGCCAAGGCGATCGCCACCCAAGTACCCACGGTGAAGGAAGTGGCGCCGCAAATCCAAGTGCAACAACGGGTCACCTATCGAGGACGCAACACGAATGTGCTGATTGTCGGAACCACCCCCACCTTTCCCTCAGTGCGCAGTTTTACAGTGGCGCAGGGGCGCTTTATCTCCGATAAGGATGTGGAACGGCATCGTCGCGTCGTGATTTTAGGCTCGGATTTGGCGAAGAAGCTCTTTATCAATGAAAATCCTGTGGGTCAGCAGGTGCGGATTAAGAATCTTTCCTTTGAGGTGATTGGCGTCATGGCCGAAAAGGGCGCGTTCCTTGGCAACAATCAGGATGAGGCGGCCTATATTCCGATTACAACGATGTCTTCCCGTATTGTCGGGCAGCGTTCCCCCTATGGGATTTCCCTAACCTTTATTTCAGTGTCGGCTCGCGATGAGCAGAGCATTGATGCGGCCAAGTTTCAGATTACTAACCTCCTGCGGCTGCGGCATCAAATTGTTGATGAGGATGACTTTACCATTCAAACTCAAAAGGAAGCCTTGCAAATTATTGGCAACATTAGCAATGCCCTGACCTTGATGTTGGCGGCGATCGCGGGCATTTCGCTGCTGGTGGGGGGGATTGGCATTATGAACATTATGCTGGTATCCGTGACGGAGCGTACCCAAGAAATTGGTCTGCGCAAGGCCATTGGTGCCACGCAGCGGGATATACTGGCACAGTTTATGATTGAGGCGATGATCCTGTCGGCCCTCGGTGGCCTAATTGGTACCGGCGTCGGTGTGGGCGGTGTGATGCTGGTGGTAATGCTCACTCCCCTAGAGGCTGGAGTTGCTCCCGTTGCTGTGGCTCTTGCTGTGGGCGTTTCGGGCAGTATTGGCCTCTTCTTTGGGGTGGTTCCGGCTCAACGGGCAGCGCGGCTGGATCCGATTGTTGCCTTGCGCAGTGTCTAAAAGTACGGAAATTGCTGATGGAAACGACAACCCTAGACTGGATTGCTGGCGGCCTTGCGATCGCCATTGTCATTGGTGGCCTGTTGATGATGTTTACCAATCTTTGGACACGGCGATGACCCTACGGCGAGGCTGGATATACCTGCTGTTGGTGGCGATCGCGATCGCCATGCTGCTGCCTTTGGTCTGGCTCACCAGTACGGCCTTCAAGTCTGCCAATGAAGATATTTTTGCCTTTCCACCCCGCTGGCTGCCCGCCGAACCAACCTGGGCGAACTTTGTCACGGTTTGGCAAACGAATCCCTTTGGCCAGTACCTGTTCAACAGTGCGCTAGTGGCGGTCTTAACGGTGGCCTGCAATCTCCTGACCTCTGCCTTGGCCGCCTATCCCTTGGCACGGCTGTCCTTTCGCGGGCGTGAGGTGATCTTTACGGCCATTTTGGCGACGATCATGATTCCCTTTCAAATCATCATGATTCCCCTGTTTATTTTGGCGGTGCAGTTGGGGCTGCGGAATAGCTATCTGGGAATTATGCTGCCAAGTTTGGCCTCCGCTTTTGGGATCTTTCTGTTGCGACAGGCCTTTATGGCGGTGCCCAAGGAACTAGAGGAAGCGGCTCGCCTCGATGGCTGCTCAGAACTGGGGCTGTGGTGGTTTGTGATGCTGCCGGCCATTCGCCCTGCCCTCGTTACCCTTGGCATTTTTGTGTTTATTGGCGCTTGGAGTGATTTTCTCTGGCCCCTGTTGGTCTTGGATCAGCCAGAGCTTTATACCCTGCCCATTGGCGTGGTCACCTTGGCGGGGACGTTTTCCTTGGATTGGCGACTCATTGCCGCTGGCTCCGTAATTTCAATTGTGCCCGTGTTCATTGTGTTTATTTTCTTGCAGCGGTATATCATTCCCTCCCAAACTGGTGCTGGTCTGAAGGGCTAACTTCCTAGGCCGCGATAGCGAATTGGCTGGCGGTGGGCATATTGGCGAAAGAAGGTTTTAATTTCCGCTGCTCGGCCAAGGGCAATCAGGGTGTCTCCCGGTGCTAGGGGCAAGGTTAAGGGGGGATGGGTCACCAAGGCACCATTCTGATGGCGGATAGCGACAATAATAAAGCGGCCTCGGCCTTTTGCTTCCACATCGGCGATCGCTAACCCCACCAGCGAGGACTCCAAGGGCAGCGTAAACTCCTCAATCTGAAGATCGAGTTGGCTGAGTAGCTCAATCAGGTGACTGCGCTCATCCTTTTCCTCAAGAAAATCCAACACTGTCGGGCGAGTAATGAGCTGCACCATGCGTTGGGCACTGATACTCGAGGGCAAGACCACATGATCAGCTCCAGCAAAACGCAGTTTGGACTCTGTGGCTGGCAATTCACCATAGGCCAAGATTTGCAAGTTGGGATTGAGGCGACGGGCAATCAAGGTAATAAAGACATTACTGGCATCATCGGCCAAAACCGCCACCACAGTACGAGCGCGATCCACCCCCACCGCCAAGAGTTCATTTTCATCCATGAGATCGTCACCGCGATAGAAAAGGTGCCCTGACTGTTGGGCAAGCCGTAGTCGCTGCCGCTGGTTGTCAATTACAACAAAGGGGATTTGGGCAGCGGCCAAGTTCATCGCTAGGGTGCGACCAAGGGAGCCATAGCCGCAAATGATGACGTGATCCTTGAGGTCAGCAAGATGAGCGGGAGTTGTCATTGGGAGTGGCGGGAGCGGGACGTATATTTGCGAATGAGCTTGGGGGCATCTTGGGCATGACCCAATAAAATCAATGTATCGCCCACTTCCACAAGGGGATTGGCGCGGGTTGGGAATAATTGGCCATCACTTTTGCGCAAGCCAACAATAATAAATGCCCCTTGGCCACGTACCTCAAGTCCTGTCAAGCGCGTACCCACGTAAGGGTAATCGGCGGTAATCTCCAGTTCCTCAAGGCGAGCATCAATGTTGCTCAAGAGGTCGTTGAGGGTCTCGCGATCGCCCGTTTGTTCGAGGAAGTCAATGCGTGGCCGCCGAATGAGGTTGGTCATTTGACTGGCGCCAATTTTTGTTGGCAAGACGATGTGATCTGCCCCTGCCATGCGCAGCTTCGATTCCGTGGTGGCTAAATTCGCCCGTGCCACAATCAGCAGGCTCGGATTCATGGATCGCGCTGTCAGCGTAATAAAGACATTGATCGTATCATTGGGCAGCACTGTCGCTAGGGCGATCGCCCGATCAATGCCCACCACGCGCAGCGTTTCTTCCTCCGCCGCACTCCCCAAATAGGCCAAATAGCCCAACTGTATCGCTAGATCAATGCGCTGTTCATTGACATCCAAAATCACAAAGGGGGTTTTTAATGCCGATAATTCTTGGGCCATCACCTGACCAATGCGGCCAAAGCCACAGACAATGACATGGCGGTTGAGTTTGTTGATGTCGCGGCTCGCCCGTTGAATATCGAGTAGGCGTTTAATCTCCCCTTCGGTAAACAGTTGCACCACGGCACCGATGGTATAGACGGTTGCGGCACTGCCGGCCACAATGATCATCATGTTAAAGAAGCGTTGCGCTGGCGTAATCAGCGGTCGCACTTCACTGTAGCCAATGCCAAAGACGGTGATCACGTACATGTAGAGGGCATCGAGCCAGTTCCAGCCAAAGCTGGTGTAGCCCACCACCGCCACCAACATAATCAGGACAAAGAGGGTGATGCCAATAATAAAACGGTTGAGGGCAGGGGTCGCAGGTAACCGTCGCATGGCTTTAATACTTGCGCTCCTGGGGGGGAAACATGGTGATGGTGACGGGTAGATAGTCAATTTTAATGCCGTCGCTGTGGTAGGTGGCTAGGGTGTGGCGTAGGAAGTTGACATCATCCCGCTGAGGGTAGTCCTCACGGAAGTGGGCACCACGACTCTCTTGGCGGGCAAGGGCACTACTGAGAATCACCTCAGCAACGATCAGTAGGTTGGCCAGTTCAAGAGCCTCAACCAGCTCTGTATTCCAATAGCGCTGGCGATCGTCGAGGCGAATCCGGCCATAGGCCGCCTTGAGCCGTTGCAATTCCGCTAGCCCCTGCTGCATTAAGTCAGCCGTGCGAAACACGCCACAGTATTGGGTCATGCAATCTTGTACTTGCTGCCGCAGTTGGGCAATGCGTAGATCCCCGGCTTGGTCAAAGAGGTGTTGAATTTGTTGCTCCGCTGCTTGCAGGTAGGGCTGGGGGTCAAATTGGGGGCGGGGCAGACTCGGTAAATCCTTGGCGATCGCGGCACCCGTGCGGCGGCCATAGACCACGCACTCTAAGAGAGAATTACTGCCCAAGCGGTTGGCACCATGCACCGAGACACAGGCACATTCGCCGGCAGCATAGAAGCCGCTCACCATCTGCGTAGCATTGGCACGCACCTGACCATTGACATTGACGGGAATGCCCCCCATTGAGTAGTGTACCGTCGGACGGACAGGAATCGGCTCCACCACCGCATCCACCCCCGCCAAGCGATGGGCTTCCTCCCAACAGAAGGGAATGCGACTCATGATGGTTTCGCGACCCAAGTGGCGGACATCGAGATAGACAAAAGGCCCACCGGCAGAACCGTCACTGTGGATGCCCCGCCCTTCGCGAATTTCGATGGCGATCGCCCGCGAGGTAATATCACGGGGAGCCAGTTCCATGCGACTGGGAGCATAGCGTGCCATAAAGCGTTCCCCCTCGGCATTGAGTAGATAAGCCCCTTCACCGCGCACCGCCTCAGAAATCAAAACCCCCGCTGGATACAACCCCGTTGGGTGAAATTGCACAAACTCCATATCCTCAAGGGGCAAGCCTGCCCGTGCCGTCATCGCTAAGCCATCCCCAGTGGAGGCAAAATCATTGGAAGTGGTATTAAAGACGCGACCATAGCCCCCTGTGGCAAAAAGAATGGCGGGTGCCCGCAGAATGTCCAGTTGACCGGTTTCAATGTGGTAAGCGACGACCCCCTTGGCCTGCTGATCCTCGACAATTAGCCGCAGCACATACCACTCACTAAAAAAGGTGACATTGTATTTCAGGAGATTGCAGTAGAGTTCGTGGAGAATGGCATGACCAGTTTTGTCGGCTGCATAGCAGGTGCGCTGGTGCGTGTGACCACCAAAGGGACGTTGGGCAATGCGGCCATCGGGCAAGCGAGAGAAGAGCACTCCCAAATGCTCAAGGTCAATCACTACATCGGGCGCTTCTTGGGCAAGAATGGCGACGGCATCCTGATCCGCCAGAAAGTCTGACCCCTTGACGGTGTCAAAGGCATGGCTTTCCCAAGAGTCTTCGCTGTCCACATTTTTCAGCGTAGCGGCAATGCCCCCTTGGGCGGCAACGGAATGGGAACGAATGGGATGAGTTTTGGCCACAAGGGCAATCGGGATCTCCGGGGCAAGGCGGCAAATTTCCAAAGCAGCACGACAGCCTGCTAGGCCACCACCAACAATCACAACGCCAAAGTCTTGCATCGTCCGTTTGTCCAGCATCTTTTCCTATACTAAGTTGGCGATTAGGAGAGCGGCGGCGGCAGCAAAGCAGCAAAGATGAAACAAAGATAAAAACAGTAGCAAAATGATCTTGCGAGCCTCACGCTGAATCGTTAGAGTGGCAGTACAGTTCTTTTGGGGGCACAGCGCTTTCGATGCTTTTGTGCGTGTTCTCTCTCTGGGAAAAGGACTGTAATTTTATGGGAGGCAGCCGTCCTTGAGTGCATTTTTTCTTCACTATGGGGATTGTGGGGTGCGCCATTGGTGCGATCGCGATCGGGCAGCGGTCATGCACCTCATTGCCAATGTCCTCAGTGAGTTTGGCCTTTCTTGGCAACCCGAAGGCGCCGATGCCGATGTGGTTCACGTTGAAGATTACTACCACCGCCGGGGCGGACAATTTTGGGTGGTGGAGCAGGCCTCGGAAGTCGTTGGCACGATCGCCTTCTATCCCATTCAGCGGGGCGAAGCTGCTGTCGAAATTCGCAAAATGTATCTCCATCCCCGCGTGCGCGGCCAAGGCCTAGGGACGTTTCTCTTGCACCATCTGGAGGCAGCCATTGCAGCGGCCGGCTACCGCAAAATCTGGATTGAAACGGCCTCGATTATGACTACGGCCGTCCATTTGTACGAAAAGGCGGGCTATCAGCCGGCGACAGGTGTGGAAACGCAGCGCTGCGATCGCGTCTATGTCAAGGATTTAGCACTTCATGGCATGGCTTCGATGGCTTCTGCCCCCTGCTAGTCTGATTGTCCTGCTGATTGCACCTGCCGCCTTTGGTCTCTGCCGCCAAGACTTGGCTCGTGCCCTGCAACAGGAAATTCAAAATCCCCAATGGCAACGGGGTCAGTGGGGCATGGTGGTGCGGGACTTAACCACGGGGGATCTTCTCTACGACTACCAAGGGGAAAAGCTCTTTTTGGTGGCCTCGAATGTCAAGCTAACAACAGTGGCCGCCGCCCTAGACTATTGGGGAGCCAATCATTCCTTTGAGACCACCCTCAGTGCGCGATCGCCCGACCGAACAACGCTGCGCCTTCAGGGCAGTTTTGACCCCAGTTTTAGCAGCCAAGACCTGCAACAAATGGCCACCGGTCTTGCTCAGCAGGGGATTCGCCAGATTCCAATCTTGGAAATCGGCGGTGTTACACCCGTAACGATCGAACCCACATGGGCGATCGAAGACCTGACGATGGGTTATGCAGCCGTAGTGACGCGCTTTAGTCTCAATCAAAATGCCCTGAACCTAGAGGTCATACCACAACAGTTGGGGCAACCCTTGATACTACGGCAGCCGCAGACTCATTTTCGGGTAGTGAATGAGACCCGCACCGTGGCTCCCTCTGAGCCGGAATTTCTCGAAAGTGAGGTGCGCGGCCAGCAAATCATTGTGCGGGGTCAACTCCATGGGGGCAGTGAGCCAGCAGAAATGCGCATTCCCCTCAGTGAGCCGATCCCCTATCTTCAGCAGCAGGTGCAGCGTGCCTTTGCCCAAGCCGGTATTCAAGTGCAGCAAATTCGCCTTGTGGAGACAGCAGAGCCATTACCCGATGTGTTGGTGCGCCATGCCTCAGCTTCCCTAGGGGCGTTGATCTTGCCAATTCTCCAAGAGAGTGACAACTTCTATGCAGAAATGCTCCTTGCGGCTCTGGAGGCAGCACAGCCCGGCTATCGCCAACGCTACCTACAGCGAATCGGAGTACAAGGGGCGGTGTTGGTGGATGGTTCTGGACTCTCACGGCAAAATTGGCTAACACCCAATGGATTGGTGACGCTGTTGCAACAGATGGCGCGCACGGATCATGCCTCGCTGTGGCGGCGATCGCTCCCCCTTGCTGGGCGATCAGGGACGTTACGTCAGCGCTTTCGCAATACAGCAGCTCAAGATCGCGTTTGGGCTAAAACCGGGACACTGCGGGGCGTCGTTGCCCTAGCTGGCTATGTGGAACCCGTGCAGGATCGCCCCCTTATCTTTAGCCTTGTGGTCAATCAAGGGGGGGAGGCCACGGCTCAACTCCGTGCTGGTTTGGATCGCATCGTTGTTTTGCTGGCGCAATTGCAGAACTGTCCTCACCGCTAATAGCGAAACTCTACATCTATGCAGTGGTTCAAACTACAGCCCAACATACACTCAAAACGGCGAAGGTGGGAGAGGAGTGCATACTTTTGATGTATTCCATATTTTTTTGATGTATTCCATATTTTGGAAAAGGGCTATATCTATTGATTATGCTTATAAAAGAAATATAAAAACAAAGATCAAAAATAATAACACTGAATCTTTTGATTTGATAAGATTAGGAAGTATTAAGGTTTTCGAGTGTTAACCGATTTCTTGAATCCTAATAACCTAATAATTTTATTATTTGAAAAATGAGCAAATGAAAGAATAATAATCAAAAATAAAAGTTTTTACTCATAATTCCCTAGGCTATTAAACTACGTTATAGTGGCAGTGCTATTTCGATATTTTCGATAACAGTACCGCAGATAGGTCTTCAGGAGGTGTCCAATGCTCACGGAAACTCGTCCCCGTGATGTGCAAGTCGCAGAAATTGCGCCTGGGGTTTTGGTCTTGCGATCGCGCACTTGGGATCGGCTGAAGTTTGAAGTGGAGTATGGCCGCCAACAGGGAACTACCTCCAATTCCTACCTCATCCAAGCCCCCCAGCCCACACTTCTAGATCCGCCGGGGGAATCCTTTACCCAGATTTATTTGCAAGAACTCCAGCAGCACATTAATCTGAGTCAACTGCGGTACCTGATTCTCAGTCATGTCAACTCCAACCGTCTGGCGACCGTCAAGGTTTTGCTGGAAAAAGCGCCCCAGATTATTATCGTCTGCTCTAAGGCAGGGGCAGTAACATTGCGCTCTACCCTTGGCGAGCAATTGAATCTCTGGATCCCTCGTGCGGAAACACCCCTAGAGTTAGGAGGCGATCGCCAACTGGAATTTATTGCTGCTGCTACGCCCCGCTGGCCCGATGGCTTGATTACCGTTGATCCTCAGAATCAAATTGTGTTCACAGATAAGCTCTTTGGTGCCCATGTCTGTGGCGATAGCCTCTACGATGAGCAGTGGAAAAAACTCGATGAGGATCGTGCCTACTACTTTGAATGTTTGCATGCGGCACAAACCCGCCAAGTGGAAAGCATTTTGGATCGCTTGGCAGAACTGACACCGCCACCGCGCCTCTATGCCCCTGCCCACGGCCCGATTGTGAAGTTTAGCCGTAGCCGCCTCTTTCAGGACTACCGCGACTGGTGCCAAGCCCAAACGGAACAGGACACCAAGGTGGCGCTTTTCTATGCCTCTGCCTATGGCAATACGGCAATTCTAGCCAATGCGATCGCCCAAGCCTTAACCGCAGCCGGCGTTCAAGTGGAGGCCGTTAACTGTGAAACGACACCCCCAGCGGAAATGCAAGCCCTGATCCACAGTAGCGACGGCTTTATTATTGGCTCGCCCACCCTAGGGGGACACATGCCGACACAGGTGCAGACCGCCTTGGGGTTTATCTTGGCGGAGGGCAGCCAAACCAAGCTGGCGGGGGTCTTTGGCTCCTATGGTTGGAGTGGCGAGGCCATTGATGACATTGAGCAAAAGCTGCTTGATGCTGGTTATACCCTTGGCTTTGAAACGCTGCGGGTGAAGTTTACCCCCACGGCCAGTGATCTTGAAAAATGCCAAATTGCTGCCAACGAGTTTGCCCAAGCCCTGAAGAAACTGCGCAAGAGCCGCACTGTCCGCCCCCCCAGTCTCGTGGAAGCACAGGTGGATCGCACCGAACAAGCCATGAACCGGGTCGTGGGTTCCCTGTGTGTTCTGACCACCCTACCGGAAGGGTGTTTTCACCTTACCCAAGCGGCGGCTATTTTGGTGTCGTCGGTCTCCCAAGCTTCGTTTAATCCCCCCGGTATCACAGTGTCCTTGCCGCAGGAATGGGCAGAAAGCCTCTGCTTGGTGGGCGATTGCTTTGTCTTGAATATCCTCAAGGAAGGCAGTCCCCTCGTTCGTCAATTTCAGCAGGCGCAACGCCTTGGTGAGCAACAATTAGCCACCCTTGGCCTCAAAAGCGCTGAGAGTGGTGCCCCCATTTTGCTCGATGCCCTTGCCTATTTAGAATGTACGGTAGAGTCCCGCATGAACTGTGGCAACCACTGGCTCATCTACGCCGTGGTCGAGAGTGGTGAGTTGCTGCAAACTAGTGGCTTAACGGCAATCCAACATCGCAAAACCAGCAGTTAGCACGGGGATCTAAAACGCATTTTCAGCCGTTAATTCAGCCGCTTGTTGCTGCGCTAGCTCCGCGGGATGGGTGAGCAGGTAGAGCATTGGCAGATCTTCTTCGCGAATATGGCGCACTACTAGGGCACCAATCGCCTCAATGGTCTCTGGTGTCAGCTTTTCGGGATGACTCTGCACCTCCTCAAGCACCCCACTCAAATCCCGTAGCAGATTTTGGTGAGCCGCACGGTGGGAGAGATAGAGGGGATGATTGGCAGCAGCCATCAGGGTCTCTTCGTGCTGGAAGTGGCGTTCCGTTTCGCTGGCACACTCTAGTAATCGCGGCTTCACTTGCGAAAAGGTTGCCCCGTCGGCGATCGCTGAGTGTAACTGCTGCAACATCTCCAGCAGTGCCTGATGTTCCTGATCAATTTCCGCCAAGCCAGAGACAAACTCCGCTTGCCATGCCAGCCCATCCATAGATCGATCCTCCAGACTGCAACAGGGAAAGGATGCTTTGAGGTAGTGCCTCCAGCCTAACAACCCCCTATCGTAGCAGGCAGGAACTGTTACAAAGCGTAGCGGACTGGCACCGTTTGGCTAAGAAGCCTTAACGGCCACCCAATACTTACTCATAAAGTGGTGCTGCACCTCTTTGACCACCAGACCCGCTTTTTCTAAGCGGATGTTGAGATCATCTTCGATGTAGTTGCGGTAAAAGGGTTCGTGGAAAAGGTTGGCAAAGTTTTCCATCATCGGGCGCTGCTCTGGGGAATCCAAAGCTTGAATCGAGTCACAGATGACAAAGACGCCCCCCGGCTGGAGAACGCGGGCGCATTCATTGATCACGTTTTGGCGCACTGGGGCGGGCAGTTCATGGAAGAGAAAGACACAGGTGATGGCACTAAAGTAGTTGTCCACGTAGGGCAGGGTCTCGGCATTCCCTTGAATCAGTTGTGGCAAATCCCCGGTCTGGGTAGCGAGAAGCGAGTTGGCCTTGCGCAAATAGGTGGGCGACAGATCAATACCAAAGAGTGCCGCTTCTGGAAAGCCATAGCGCAGTTGTTTCAGCGTGCGACCGGTGCCACAGGCGACATCGAGAATGCGTACAGGTGGCGTAGGAGGATGAGTGGCGAAATGTTGGGCAACGGGAGCAATCACGCGCCGCCGCATCGCATCTGCCGTACCGCCAAAGAGCAGTTCCACTTGAACATCGTAGAGGTTGGCGGAGGTTTCACTGAGGTAGCCATCAGTTTGGTAGTGGAAGTTTTGGCGATAATACTGCGGATAGTCCTCAAGGCGCACGTCTTTGGCAAACTCCTGAAATTGACGCGATCGCGCCCGCTGCCACATCTGCGGCAAATCTAGCCACAGCACTGGATAAAAGCGCAAAAACTCTTCCCAAGGGGCGTCAAAAAGGAGTGTGGGGGGATACAAGCCAGCCGCCGCATCCTGCCAATCCTGCTGGAGTAGGGCTTCATAACGTTCCTTGAGCCATGCTTGCAACTCAGGGCTAAGGGGTTGCGTCCGCTCTTCGGTCGGAAAGAGAGTATTCAAAAGACGGGCACTCAGGGTTTTGTGGGCGATCGCAAAAATGTTTTTGCCCCATTGCAAGGCTTGATAACCACTGTGCAGCGTCTCTTCCACAAAGGGTAACTGAGAGGCAAAGGGCGCAACCAACATAGCTCTTAACTAAACTTCATAATTTCCATTCCTCACTATATCGCAAACCCTAGGGGCAGTACCCCCGTTCGCGGTACCAAGTCACGGCGTCTCGGAGCGCCTCATCAATCGGCGTCTGGGGCAAGCCCAATTCGGCCACGGCTTTGCGCGCATCGTAAAACATTTTTTGCTGTGCCATTCGCACCCCATCCACGGGAATCGCGGGTGGTTTGCCCAAAGCCCCCAGCACCACTTCATCGAACCAAGCCACCACGAGGGGAATCACCACGGGAATTTCACCCAAGGGGCGCGGCAGCCCAGTGATCGCAGCTAACCGTTCTAGAATGTCCGCCAGCGTTAGGTTTTGGTGACCGAGGATGTAGCGTTCACCGGTTTTGCCTTTTTCCAAGGCCAAGAGATGACCGATCGCCACATCCCGCACATGGATCAGGTTCAACCCCGTGTTGACGTAAAAGGGCATCTGTCGCCGTAAAAAGCGCAGGATCATCTCGCCAGTGGGGGTGGGCTTCGCATCCCAAGCGCCAATGGGGGTACTGGGATTGACAATCACAATATCTTGCCCTTGGCGGATCGCCTCGTGAGCCACCTGCTCTGCCCAGTACTTGGAGCGCTTGTACTCGCTAATCAGCTTTTCGGGGGGGCTTTGGTAGGCTTCGGTGGTGGGTTGGCCACTGGGATCCACACCAATGGCGGCCACGGAACTGGTGTAAATGGTGCGCTCAATGCCAGCCTCACGGGCAGCAGCTAAGATGCGACGGGTGCCCTCCACATTAACGGCATAGAGGAGGGGGCGATCGCGCCGCCACAGACTGTAGTGGGCTGCAACATGGAAGAGAACTTGGCACCCCTGCATCGGGGCAACGAGGTCATTGGTGCGCAGATCCCCTTGCACCAACTCCACACCCCACGCCTTGAGGTGGGCTGCCTGCTGCGGTTGCCGCACAAGGGCACGGACGCGATACCCCCTTTCTGCAAGAACCTGAGCCACATGGGTACCGACAAAGCCACTGGCACCCGTGAGAAAGGCGGTGGTGCTCAATCTTCCTCGGCCTCCATGCTACCGGGGGGCAAGACGGCTGCCGTGACAATTACATCATCCTCATCTAGGCGTTGCAGACGGACGCCCGTGGCCGATCGCGACTGTGAGGAAATATCCATCACCTTTTGGCGAATAATGATGCCGCGACTGGTAACAATCATCAATTCATCCTCAGCATTGACAATCCGCAGGGCAGCCAGTTGATCCTCGTTACTTTTGGCTTTGAACTTGGTGGCGGTAATGCCCATGCCGGCGCGGTTTTGTAGCCGAAACTGTTGCACAGGTACCCGCTTGCCGTAGCCATTGGTCGTAATTACCAGTACCCAAGGGCCTTCACTGTGAGCTACCGTCTCCTCAGTGTCTTCAATCTCGGCACTGTCATCCTCAGGGGTGGTGGCAAAACGGTTAGCGATCGCCGCCGGCAGAATATCCATCCCCACCAGTTCATCCCCCGGCCGCAGGCTCATGGATTTGACCCCCCGCGTGGCGCGGCCAAGGGGGCGCAGTTGATCATGACTGGCGCGAAAATGAATGGCCATGCCCTGCCGCGAGCCGATGATAATCGTGTCCTCTTCGCGGGTACGCCGCACCCACCGCAGTTGATCCCCCTCTTCAAGGGAAATGGCAATCAGGCCATTGGTGCGGATATTACTAAAGGCCGCCAGTGCCGTTTTCTTAATGAAGCCCTTGCGGGTGAGCATCACCAGATACTCATCTTCACTAAACTCTTGCACCGCAATGACGGAGGTAATTTTTTCCTCGCGGGGAATGGGCAACAGTTGGACAATGGGGGTGCCGCGGGCTTGGCGGGAACCACTGGGAATTTGGTAGGCGGGCAAGGCATAGACTAAACCGCGATCGCTAAAGAAAAGAATGCGATCGTGATCATTACAGCTAAAGAAGTGCTCAACGGCATCATCCTCTTTAATCTCTGCCCCTTTGCGTCCCCGTCCATCGCGACTTTGGGCTTCAAAGGTATCCACGGGCATGCGCTTGATGTAGCCCTGCTGGGTAACGAGAATAACGGATTTATCGTTGGCAATTAAATCGGTGTCGCTAATCTCCCCATCCGCTTGCACAATCAGCGATCGCCGCGGCGTGGCAAACTTGGCCTTGAGTTCTGTGACTTCTTTTTCAATAATCTCCAGTACCCGCTGCCGATTGGCCAAAATATCGCGGTAATCGGCGATTTGCCGCTGGAGGTCTGCGTGCTCCCGCTCAATTTTTTCCGCCTCTAAGGCCGTGAGGCGCCGCAGTTGCATCTGCAAAATGGCATCAGCTTGGGCTTCACTGAGGGCATAGGTCTGCATCAATTGCTGACGCGCAAGGGTCGTGTCACTGGCACTGCGAATGAGTTGAATCACGGCATCGAGATTGGCCAGCGCCACCAGCAACCCTTGGAGCAGGTGATCCCGTTCTTCAGCCTTGCGCAGGGCATAGCGGGTACGGCGGGCGATCGCCTCTTCGCGGAAACTAAGGAACACCTCTAAACTGCGCTTGAGGGTCAGCAGTTGCGGCTCGCCGTTGACGATCGCCAGCATATTGGCGCCAAAATTCACCTGTAGCGGCGTTTGCTTGTAGAGGTTGTTGAGCACCACCCGTGGGTAGGCATCCCGCTTTAGCTCAATCACCACCCGAATGCCGTCGCGATCGCTTTCGTCCCGCAGATCGGCAATGCCCTCAATTTTTTTCTCGTTGACCAACTCGGCAATTTTTTCCATCAGTGCTGCCTTGTTGGTTTGGTAGGGCAACTCCGTCACAATAATCGCTTCGCGAGGTTGGCGACCCGGTGCTTCAAGGGTTTCAATCGTGGCCACTGCCCGCAGTGTAATCGAACCGCGACCGGTGGTGTAGGCCTCTTCAATCCCCCCTTGGCCGAGGATATGCCCGCCAGTGGGAAAATCAGGCCCCGGAATGTAGCGCATTAGCTCGCGATCGCTGATCTGGGGGTTATGAATTAAGGCCACCAGCCCATCCACCAGTTCTCCCAAGTTATGGGGTGGGATATTCGTCGCCATCCCCACAGCAATGCCGGAGGTGCCATTGAGCAGTAACTGGGGAATCCGCGCCGGTAAAACTAGGGGTTCCTGCTGCGAGCCATCAAAGTTATCAACAAAGTCAACGGTTTCCTGCTCGATGTCCTGCAACAGGGCTTCTGTGGCTAGGGCTTGCAGCCGACACTCGGTGTAGCGCATCGCTGCCGGCGGATCATTGTCAATGGAGCCAAAGTTGCCATGGCCATCAATCAAGGGGTGACGCATGGAAAAGTCCTGAGCCATTCGCACCAGGGCATCATAGACCGCTGAATCGCCGTGGGGGTGATATTTCCCTAGCACTTCCCCCACCACACGGGCACATTTGCGGAAGGGGCGATCGCTGGTCAGCCCCAACTCGTGCATGGCATAGAGAATGCGGCGGTGTACCGGTTTGAGACCATCGCGGGCATCGGGAAGGGCACGCCCAACAATGACGCTCATGGCATATTCAAGGTATGAGCGCGAAATTTCGTCCCGCAACTCAGTGGGAATGATCCGAGAAGAATCAGCAGCAAAGCTCATGGGCGTGTTTTACCAAGCAATTAATCTGGAAGCCTTGTTGTTCAGTTGGAAAATTTAATGATATCACGCCCGCCTAAACGCCAACCTTAACCCCTCTCTGCTGCGGCGTTCTAGCCCTCAAGTCAGCCTCAGCGATCGCTGGTTTACTGGCTCCTATGGCCAAACCTTAACAATCTCTTGCTTTGACGTTTCTGGATCCAAGAGAAACCCCTATAATAGCGAGAGACCCTATACGTTGCTCCATCACCAGCACTCTCTAATCTCTATACTGTCGCCTTGGCTCCCCCTTTCGAGTCGTGGCGTTTTTCAGTCCCTAGAGCAGGTTGCTGTTGCCAAGACAACGTTTTCATCCCTCAGTCGATTGAACGCTTTCAGACCCATGCAACAATCCACCTTTTCTTCCCCCGTGCATCAAGTTGGTTACCATGGACAGCCTTGGCTTGTGGCCGAGCGAGATGCCTGTGGTGTGGGTTTTGTTGCCCATCGCAAGGGGGTGGCCAGTCACCGCATCTTGACCCAAGCCCTTGAGGGATTGACCTGCCTTGAACACCGGGGGGGCTGTAGTGCCGATCGCGACTCTGGGGATGGGGCTGGCATCATGACGGCAATTCCGTGGGAGTTGTTGCCGGAGTTTGGCATTCCCCGCCAGCGAATTGGGGTGGCGATGATCTTTTTGCCCCAGGGGGCGGCAACAGCAGCGGCCAAAGCCATTGTGGAAAAAGTTCTCAGTGAAAATGAACTGCGCCTATTGGGCTGGCGACCGGTGCCCGTGAACCCCAGTGTGTTGGGGGTGCAGGCCAAACAAAATCAGCCCCAGATTGAGCAACTTTTTGTGGCTTCGAGCAAAGCCAGTGGCGATGAACTGGAGCGGCAGCTCTATTTGACCCGCAAGCGCATTGAGCGGGCGATCGCCCAGACGAAAGCGGACTGGCGACAGGATTTTTATATTTGCTCCTTCTCGACCCGCACAATTGTCTATAAGGGCATGGTGCGATCGGTGGTGCTGGCTCAGTTTTATGATGATCTGCGCAACCCCAACTACATCACCCCCTTTGCCCTCTATCACCGTCGCTTTAGTACCAACACCATGCCCAAGTGGCCCTTGGCTCAACCAATGCGGATGCTGGGGCACAATGGCGAAATCAATACCCTCTTGGGGAATATCAACTGGATGCGGGCACGGGCAACCCAACTCAGCCATCCCTATTGGGGCGAAGCCTTTGCGGATCTCATGCCGATTGTCAATGCCGAAAACAGCGACTCCGCCAACCTCGACAATGTCCTTGAACTGCTGGTGCAATCGGGACGACAGCCCTTGCAGGCAATGATGATGCTGGTTCCGGAGGCCTATCAAAATCAGCCCGATTTAGCGGATCACCCAGAGGTGGTGGACTTTTACGAATACTACAGTGGCATTCAAGAGGCGTGGGATGGTCCTGCCTTGGTGGCCTTTTCCGATGGCAAAATTGTTGGCGCCACCCTCGATCGCAATGGCCTACGCCCCGCCCGTTACACCCTCACCAATGATGATCTCGTGATTGTCTCTTCCGAGGCAGGCAGCATTCAAATTGATGAAGCAACGGTGATTGAAAAAGGCCGCCTTGGCCCCGGGCAGATGATTGCCGTTGACTTGGAGCACCAAGAACTCCTCACTAACTGGGAAATCAAACAGCGGGTGGCGCAGCAGCAGCCCTACGGCGAATGGCTGAAAACCTATCGCCAAGAACTTGCGCCTCAACCCTACGGCGAAACCCCCACCCTCGAAAGCCAAACCTGCCTGCAACAGCAAATGGCCTTTGGCTTTAGTGCCGAAGATGTGGAAATGATCATTGAGGCCATGGCCAAGGACGGCAAGGAACCCACCTTCTGCATGGGGGACGACATTCCCTTGGCGGTGCTGTCGCAGCAACCCCACCTGCTCTACGACTACTTCAAGCAGCGCTTTGCCCAAGTCACCAATCCTGCCATTGATCCGCTGCGGGAAAAACTGGTGATGTCGCTGGTGACTCGCTTGGGTAAGCGGGGGAATCTGCTCATTGAAAGCCCAGAAGATGCCCGCCTGCTGCAACTGAATTCACCCCTCATCAACGAAGCGGAGCTAGAGGAGATTCTCAGAGCACCCTTTGGCACGACCCGCCTTTCGACGCAGTTTGCGATCGCCCAAGGGCCGGCGGGGCTTGAGGCCGCCGTAAATCGCCTTTGTGAACAGGCTGCCGCTGCCGTCAAAGGAGGCGCCGAAATCCTGGTGCTGAGCGATCGCCACAACGTTGCTGGCGAACCCCATCTTTTGGATGCCGACACGTCCTATATTCCACCCCTATTGGCGGTGGGGGCAGTGCACCACCATTTGATTGCCCAGGGCATTCGCCGTCGTGTCTCCCTTGTGGTGGAAACAGCCCAATGCTGGAGTACCCATCACTTTGCCTGCCTGATTGGCTATGGCGCTGGGGCAGTGTGTCCCTACCTGACATGGGAAACGATTCGCCAGTGGTGGCATAGCGATCGCACCCAAAGCCTGATGGCCAAGGGCAAACTACCACAACTGACACTGCAACAGGTGCAGGCCAACTATCGCAAAGCCGTTGAGGAGGGACTCCTGAAAATCCTTTCCAAGATGGGGATTTCTCTGATTGCTAGCTATCGCGGTGCCCAAATTTTTGAGGCCATTGGCATTGGCGATGACCTGCTCAACAAGGCCTTCATTGGCACTACGTCGCGGGTGGGGGGTCTGACGCTCCAAGACTTGGCCCAAGAAACCATTGCTTTTCACCACAAGGCCTTCCCCGAACTCACCGCCAAGAAACTGGAGAACTTTGGCTTTGTCCAATTCCGTCCCGGTGGCGAGTACCACATGAATAATCCGGAGATGGCCAAGGCACTCCACAAGGCCGTGAGCAGCAATAGCTACGACCATTACGAGGTCTATCGCCGTCAACTCACGGAGCGGGTACCCACAGCACTGCGGGATCTGCTGGACTTCCAGAGCGATCGCCCCAGTATTCCCCTCGAGGAGGTTGAACCCGCCAGCGAAATTGTCAAACGCTTCTGCACAGGGGGGATGTCCTTGGGTGCCCTCTCGCGGGAAGCCCATGAGGTGCTGGCGATCGCCATGAACCGTCTTGGCGGTAAATCCAACTCTGGCGAGGGGGGCGAAGATCCGATTCGCTTCCAAGTGCTCACGGATGTCGACGCTGAGGGACACTCTCCCCAATTTCCCCATCTGCGGGGCTTGCGCAACGGTGATACCGCCAGTTCCGCCATTAAACAGGTGGCCTCTGGTCGCTTTGGGGTCACCCCCGAGTACCTGATCAATGCCCAGCAAATTGAAATCAAGATTGCCCAGGGCGCGAAACCGGGGGAAGGTGGTCAACTGCCGGGCACCAAAGTCAGCCCCTACATTGCCATGCTGCGGCGCTCCAAGCCGGGCGTGTCCCTCATTTCGCCGCCGCCCCACCACGACATTTACTCCATTGAGGATTTGGCGCAACTGATCTTTGACCTGCACCAGATTAATCCCCAAGCCCAAGTCTCCGTGAAACTAGTGGCGGAAATTGGTATTGGTACGATTGCTGCTGGGGTGGCAAAAGCCAACGCCGATGTGATTCAAATTTCCGGTCACGATGGTGGCACCGGTGCTTCGCCCCTGAGTTCGATTAAGCATGCGGGCAGTCCGTGGGAATTGGGGCTGACGGAGGTGCACCGCGTTCTTTTGGAAAATCAACTGCGCGATCGCGTGATTCTGCGGGTGGATGGTGGCCTCAAGTGTGGCTGGGATGTGGTCATGGGGGCACTGATGGGTGCCGAGGAATTTGGCTTTGGCTCGGTGGCAATGATTGCCGAGGGCTGTATCATGGCGCGCATCTGCCACACCAATAACTGTCCTGTGGGCGTGGCCACTCAAAAAGAGGAACTGCGCAAGCGTTTCCCCGGCATCCCTGAGCATGTGGTGAACTTCTTCCTCTTTATTGCCGAAGAGGTGCGCTCGATTCTCGCCAAACTGGGCTACCGCACCCTCAATGAGATCATTGGTCGCGCCGATCTGCTGGTGCCTCGCCAGGATGTCACCCTAACGAAAACTGCCCCCCTGAATCTGGCTTGCCTGACGAAGCTGCCGGATACGCGCAGCGATCGCCAGTGGTTGCAGCACGAAACAGTGCACAGTAACGGGGCTGTTCTCGATGATGAAATTTTGGCACGCCCAGAGGTGCAAGCCGCCATTGAGAAGCAGCAAACCGTTGAACTAGAGCTGCCCATTGTCAACACCGATCGCACCGTCGGGGCACGCATTGCCGGTGCCATTGCTAAAAAGTATGGCAACACGGGTTTTGAAGGTCAGATTACCCTCAACTTCCGAGGCAGCGCTGGCCAGAGCTTTGGCGCCTTCAACCTGCCGGGGATGATCCTCAACCTGACAGGCGAAGCCAATGACTATGTCGGCAAAGGCATGCACGGCGGTGAAATCATTATCAAGCCCCCCGCCAATGCCCCCTATGCGGCTGCGGACAACGTCATTATTGGCAATACCTGCCTCTATGGCGCCACGGGTGGGTTCCTCTTTGCGAATGGCCGTGCCGGTGAGCGATTTGCTGTTCGCAACTCCAAAGCCGCTGCCGTTGTCGAAGGCACAGGGGATCACTGCTGCGAATACATGACCGGTGGGGTGGTTGTGGTCTTGGGCACCACGGGTCGCAATGTGGGTGCCGGTATGACCGGTGGCTTGGCCTACATCTTGGATGAAGCCGGTAACTTCCCCGCCAAGGTCAACCCCGAAATTGTCAAACTTCAGCGGGTCACCTCTAGTATTGGCGCCGCCCAACTCAAGCAACTGATTACTGCCCACCACGAGCGCACGGGGAGTGCCAAAGCCGCGATGATTCTGGAGCAGTGGGAGCGCTATTTACCCCTCTTCTGGCAGGTGGTGCCGCCTTCGGAAGCCAATACTCCGGAAGTGGTGGGTGAAGTGGCCACTGACAGCGACAGCAAAGTGCTCAGTCCCCTTTCCTAAAGGATTCGCCGTTTTAGGCAGCCTAAAATTAAGGGGAAAGCCTAGGGAGGGCGATCGCCATGCTGAGCAAGCTATCCTTTCGCCATAAGCTCTTGCTGGGGACGCTCCTGCCGATTGTTGTCATCTACACAGGCCTATTCTTCTACATTCGCGGGCGGGTGATTCGCCGCAGTACCACTGATTATGAAGAATGGCAGCAGGCCATGGTGTCGCTCTATGCCACCCAATTTGATGACAACCTAGAGCAGATGGCGGAGTTGGCAACGGCCAGTGCCCATGCCCTAGAGACCTTCCCGATGGCCAGTGAACAGGAATTGTATTCATTTCTGCGCCGCAATGTGGAAATGAATCATCTGGCCTATGGCGTGGCGATCGCCTTTACCCCCTATAGCTTTTCCCCTCGCAAACGGCTCTTTGCCCCCTACGTTTATAAAAACAACGGCACATTGGTACAAAAAGACACTGGCCGCATCTACGACTACACGCAACCCCGATGGGACTGGTATAGCGAAGCAATCCGCACGGGCCAATCCCGCTGGAGTGATCCCTACTTTGATCAGGGGGCAGGGGATGTCTGGATGGTGACCTATGCCGTTCCCTTTCGTCGGCAGGGGAAAGTGCGCGGGGTGGCCACAGTGGATGTGGCGCTGGAAACGCTGCAAAGACAAATCAACATTCAAGGCCTGAAGGAGGAGCAATTTTTTGTTTTAGATCGCAAGGGACGGATTATCTTTCACGGCGATCCTCAGTTCATTGGCCAGTCCATTTTCTACATTGCCAAAGAAGAAAATCGCAGTGATCTTGAGGCCTTGGGCAGAGCCATGGTCAGCGGCCAAAGTGGCCATCTGTGGATGCGGGATTGGACTTCCAATGAGCGGCAATGGGTCTTTTACACGCCGATTTCCCAAGCGGGCTGGAGTCTGGCGATTCGCCTCAATGAAGCCACCCTCTTGGCCTTTATCCACGAAGAAACACGGGCGGGGCTGCTCATTCTCGTCGTCTCTTTCTGTCTGATTAGTCTGGTGACGTGGGGAGTCACGGGCTACATGGTGCGCCCAATTCAGAAGTTGGATGCGGCAGCCCACAAAATTGCCGTGGGAGATCTGGCGATTGAAGGGGATGTGGACACCCACAGCCAAGATGAAGTGGGGAACTTGGGGCGAACCTTTCTCGATATGGCGGGGCAACTCCAAGAGAGTTTTGGTGAACTGCATCGCTTTAATCAACGCCTTGAAGAAGAAGTGACCCACCGTACTGCTGCCCTTGAGGCGGCCAATCAACAACTGCTCGAAAAAGAACGGGTGCTCCATGACCACAATGTGGCTCTTGTGCAACTCAGCCAATCTCCCCATGTGCAGCAGGGGCACTTTCGCATGGCCTTGCAGGAGATTATTCAGGTAACCGCGACAACACTGCGCGTCCAGCGGGCTTCGGCATGGGAACTCCAAGGCGATCGCCTCAAGTGTGTTGTGCAGTACGACCCTGCTGCCAATAGCCATGCCCAACCCACCTACCTCACCCAACCCCCCTATCCGGAGTACTTGAAACTGCTGCGCACCGGAGAACCCCTCGTCGTCAATGATTTACTCACGGATCCGCGCACTCACGAACTGCGGGACTATGCCAAACTCCAACGGGTGTATTCTCGCATTGATGCGCCAATCATCTTCAATGGCCAATTATTGGGGGTCATCTGTGTTGAGAGTATTGGCGAGCATCGGGTTTGGCTGGTGGAGGAACGCAGTTTTGTCTCCAATGTCGCCGATATTGTGACGATCGCCCTTGCCGCCCATCAACGCCATCAAGCGGAGCGGGAGCTGCTCAAGGCGAAGGAAGCAGCGGAGGCCGCCAACAAAGCCAAAAGTATTTTCCTTGCCAATATGAGCCATGAACTGCGCACTCCCCTCAATGCCATTCTCGGCTTTAGTCAAATTTTGCTTAGCGATCGCACCCTTGCACCGCAGCATCGGCAAACCCTTGAAAAGATCAACCGCAGCGGTGAACACCTTTTGGGTTTGATTAACGATGTCCTTGACATGGCCAAAATTGAAGCTGGGCGCATCACGCTTCAGGAAACCACCTTTGATCTGCGGCGCATGCTGCAAACCCTCGAAGAAATGCTCAAGGTGCGAGCTGAAGCTAAAGGGTTGCGTCTGGTCTTTGATTTGCCCGCCAATCTGCCGGTGGCGGTAACCACCGATGAAATGAAGCTGCGCCAAGTATTGGTGAACCTCTTGGGCAATGGCATTAAATTCACCAAAGAGGGGGGCGTTTCCCTCAAGGTCAGCTATAAAGCCCAAGACCCCCCACGACTCGCCTTTGAAGTCAGCGACACGGGTATTGGCATGACCCCGGCAGAGTTGAAAATGCTCTTTCAGCCCTTTGTCCAAACCGATAGCAGTAAAAAAGTCAGTGAAGGCACTGGGCTGGGGTTGGCCATTAGTCGCCAGTTTGTGCAATTGATGGGGGGTGATATTCAGGTGCGCAGCACCAAGGGGCAGGGAAGTCACTTTTACTTCGAGATCAACATTGGCCTTGGCGATCCCCAAGCGTTACAGGAGGAAAAGGCACAGACTGTTGTTGGCCTGCGATCGCCCGCCTCAGAAGTTCGCATTCTGGTGGTGGATGATATTCCCGAAAATCGCCAACTGCTCACGCAACTCCTAGAACCGGTGGGCTTTCGCTGTCGAGAAGCGGGCAATGGTCAAGAGGCGGTGCAGATCTGGCGAGAATGGCAGCCCCATGCAATTCTTATGGATATTCGCATGCCCGTGATGGATGGCAAAACGGCAACGCGACAGATCAAAAAAGAAGTGGGCGATCGCCTGCGACGCGGCGAAGCGGTTTGCCCCCCGAAAATTCTTGCGGTGACCGCCAGTAGCTTTGAGCAGGATAAAGAGGAACTGCTGAATCTCGGTTGTGATGACTACATTGCCAAGCCTTTCCGTCCGCAAACGATTTTTGAACGACTTGCCGCCCAGTTAAACCTAGAGTATGCCTACGAGGATGCTTTGGCCGCCGCGAGTGCCCCTCGTCCTCAGGTGCTGGATCCAGCCGCCCTAATGGTGATGCCCCGCCCTTGGATTACCGAACTCCAAGAAGCCGCCAAAAAGCTCAATGCCAAGCGCATTCGCGAACTGATTGCTGAAATCCCACCCGAAGAAGCCGCCTTGATTGCAGGCCTTCAGCAACTGGTGAAAACATTCCGCTTTGATAAAATTGTCGAGTTGACGCTGGTTTGATGTTCACGCTGACGCAACTTTGCCCTACAACATTGGAAAATGCCCGTCAGTTGCACCTCTCATTGACCGCAGAGGAACGCTGTCGCAGTCGTCTCCATTGCCACAGTGATGAGGGGGAATCCCTCTATCTGAAGTTGCCGCGCGGGATTACCTTGCAGCCGGGCGATCGCCTTCAAGACGAGGACGGCACAGTGGTCGTCACGGTTCATGCCAAACCCGAACCCACGCTAAAGGTGATGGCTACCACTCCCCTTGACCTTCTACAGGCGGCCTACCACCTTGGGAATCGCCATGTCCCCTTGGAAATTCACACCGATTATCTTCGCTTGGGGGCAGATTCCGTGTTGCAAACCATGCTGGAACAGCGGGGCTTAACAGTGACGTTTGAAGTCGCTCCCTTTTGTCCCGAACGCGGTGCCTACCATGCTCACTGATTCAGCGCTGTTAACCTTGTTGCAGTGGGTGAGTCCCGCTTTGCCCATTGGCGGCTTTAACTATTCCGAGGGCTTGGAGACCCTGATTGCCCAAGGCAAGATCACCTCAGCCGCAGCGGTACAGGACTGGCTCACCTTTGAACTGACCTTTGGCAGTGCCCACTTGGAAACAGCAGTGATGGGGCGGGTCTATGGGGCGATCGCCAAGGGTGATTTTGATGCCGTTCACCAGTGGAATGCGTGGCTCTCGGCTGCCCGCGAAAGCGCCGAACTGCGTGCCCAAAATTGGCAAATGGGAACAGCATTGATCAACCTCGTCGCTGCCCTCGATCGCCTACCCCCAGAACTTCAGACTGGTCAGCCCTACCCCTGGAATGTCAGTGTTGCCTTTTGCATTACCGCTGCCCTTGCCGACATTCCCCTAGAAACGGCACTGCTAGGCTATCTCCACAGTTGGGTCACCACCCTGATCAATGCAGCGGTGAAACTGATTCCCCTTGGTCAGACAGCGGGTCAAGTGCTCCTGCGCCAACTTCAGCCCCAAATTCAGCAAACCGTGCAGCAGAGTCTGAATGTGACTGACAATGATTTAGAAAGCTGTACCTTGGGCTTAGCCCTCGCCAGTATGCAGCACGAAACCCTCTACTGCCGCCTATTTCGCAGTTAATCCTGTCTAGAAAATGATTTCCGTTGAAACAGCCGTTGACCTGATTCAGCAGCATTTGCCCGATTGGGGCACAGAGAGCATCTCCTTGACTGAGCCTCGGTACAGCCGACTGGCGGCAGCCATTACCAGCGATCGCCCCTATCCGCCCATTGACCGCATCATGATGGATGGTATTGCCCTGCGATGGGCCGCCTATGAGTCCGGTCAGCGTGCCTTCCCGATTCTGGGGGTTGTCCCTGCTGGTGAAGCCCCACCCACGTTGACGGATCCACAAGCCTGCTTGGAAGTGATGACGGGTGCCACGTTGCCCCAAGGCTGCGATCTGGTCATTCCCTATGAGGCTCTGGAAATTCGGGACGGCATTGCCCATATCCGCCACCCCGAACCGTGGTCGCCCTATCAATTTGTCCACCGCTGTGGCAGTGATGCCTCGGCAGGTCAACGGGTGCTGGCGGCAGGTACCCCTCTCCACAGTCCGGCTTGGGGCATTCTTGCCTCTGTGGGGCAGACTGAAGTTTGTGTGCAGCGCACCCCCCGCACTCAGATTGTTGCCACCGGCAATGAACTGATTCCCCCAGACCACGTACCTCAACCCCATCAACTGCGCCTCTCCAATGCCTACGCCCTAATGGCCGCCCTCAAGCACCAAGGGTACAGCCACGTCAGCATCACCCATTTACCTGATGATCCAGTACAACTGGCAACCCACTATTGCCAAGCGAGCCAAGCGTACGATCTCCTGATTTATTGCGGCGGCGTTTCCAAGGGCAAGTTTGATTACTTACCCCAACTGTGGCGCGATCATGGCGTGCAGCAATACATCCACGGTGTCGCTCAGCGCCCCGGAAAACCCCTCTGGTTTGGGGTGGATCACAGGCAGCAAACGGCAGTGTTTGGCTTACCGGGGAACCCCGTCTCCAGTTTGGTGTGTTTACACCGCTATATTTTGGACATGCCACCCCTCTATGCCCGCTTAGCCACTCCCTTCTCTTTTGAGAAGCCCTTAACCTACTTTTTACCCGTTAAACTAGAAACCACGAAAACCGCTGAACTGATTGCTCACCCCCGTCCGATGCAAAACTCTGGTGATTTTTTGGCCTTGGCTGACAGTGATGGCTTCTTGGAACTACCCGCCTCGCAAGGGATATTTGCCGCTGGGGAGTGCTATCGCTATTTTCCATGGAGTTAGGGCGGATGGTTGTCACCACAGCTATCCCTAGCCAACGTTTGCTGGATACCCAAGGGCGACACATTCGCAAGTTGCGCCTGTCGGTCACCGATCGCTGTAATTTGCGCTGTACCTACTGTATGCCCGTGGCTGCCGCCTTTATGCCCCCCCAGACCTATTTAAGCCCCACAGAGTATGCCACGATTGTGGCTGAACTAGTGGCACTGGGGATTGAGGCGGTGCGCCTAACGGGGGGTGAACCGCTCCTACGAGCTGAGTTTGCTGAGATTGTCGCGGCCTTGGTGGCAGTGGGGGTACCAGAGCTAAGCTTAACCACGAATGGGATTCGCTTGCTGCCCTTTTTGCCCCTCTTGGCACACTATGGGGTACGGCGTTTGAATATCAGTCTGGATAGCCTCGACCCCGAAACCTTTGCCGCCATTAGTCATGGCCACCACTTAGAAGCAGTGAAGGCGGCGGTGGCCACTGCGGTTCATCAAGGGTTTCAAGTGAAGCTGAATATGGTGGTTATGGCGGGTGTCAATGATCACGAACTGGTACCAATGGTGGAGTATGCCAAGGGGTTAGGGATCGAGGTGCGCTTTTTGGAGCTGATGCGCATTGGCTATGCTTGCCACCTAGGGAGCGATCGCTTTGTGAGTGCCGCCACAATGATTGAGCGCTTGCGCCAACACTATGATCTGCAACCTGTGCCACGTCCTCTAGATTCCACCTCGTTTAACTTTGAGACGGCCTGTGGCGGGCGAATTGGTTTTATTGCTTCAGAATCGCAACCCTTTTGTGGCCACTGCGCCCGTTGGCGCTTGTCTGCGGATGGTGTCCTGCGGGCGTGCCTGTTTAAGGAGGCGGGGGTGTCCCTGCGGGGCTTAAGTCAAAGGGAACGGTATGCTGCCTATGAGCAAGTGTTGGGCATGAAACCCAGCCTGCGCGCAGCAGAAGTTCACCATGCGATGCACCAGATCGGAGGCTAGGAGGATGCTCTCCCACATCAATGAGAACCAACAACCCCAGATGGTGGATATTAGCGAGAAGGCCGTGAGCGATCGCCGTGCGGTGGCAGAAGCCCTCATTGAACTGCCGCCAGTCTTTCAGGCCTATGTGCAAGGGGGAGATCTCTTTCTCAAGAAAGGGCCTGTGGTGCAAACAGCGATTATTGCTGGCACAATGGCGGTAAAACGCACCGCTGAAGCGATTCCCTTTTGCCATTCGCTGCCGATTACCAGTTGTCGCTTTGAGACGGATATCGAGTCCCTAGAGAGTGGCCTACGAATTCGCCTGCGCTGTGAGGTCAAAACCCGCGATCGCACCGGGGTGGAAATGGAAAGCCTGCATGGGGTGGCGATCGCAGCCCTCACAATCTACGACATGGCCAAAGCCCTCAGCCCCCATATTGTGATTCGCGAGGTGCGCCTACTGGCAAAAAGTGGCGGCAAGAAAACCCTCGGCCAATATCCCCTCTACGGCCTTGTGCTCACCGGCGGCCAGAGTCAGCGCATGGGTCAGGCCAAAGCCCTGCTAGACTACTACGGCGAACCCCATGCCCAGTACCTCTACAATTTGTTGAGTGAATCCTGCGAACAGGTCTTTCTCTCAGCGCAACCCAACCAATGGCAGGGGACTCCCCTTGCCGATTTGCCAACGCTCCCCGATACCCTGCCTCAGATTGGCCCCATTGCCGGCATCTTAACAGCTTTACGTGCTTATCCCCAAGTGAACTGGTTAGTGGTGGCCTGTGACTTGCCCTATTTGACCACAGAAACCCTTGCGCCCCTGTTGCACCATTACCGCGAAGATGTGGTGGCCACCTGCTATCACCATCCCCAAGAGGGTTTCCCAGAGCCGCTGTGTGCCATTTATACCCCCCAAGCTCTGCCAGTGTTTGAGGCCGCCTATGCAGAAGGGATCTACTGCCCTGTGAAAATTCTCCAGCGATCGCCCTGCCAGCGGATTGCCCCACCCCAGCCGACCATTACTGCCAATATCAACACCCCTGAAGACTATCTTGAAGCCCTACACCATGTCCGACGCCCCTAAAACAATTTACCTGCGCTACTTTGCCCAGTTGCGGGAGCAAAGCCAACGGGAACAGGAGGAGCGAGTGACCACCGCCCAAACCTATGGCGAGCTATACCAAGAGCTAAAGAGTCAGTACGGCTTTACCCTTGATCTCACCCATATTAAGGTGGCGGCTAATGATACGTTTGTGACACTGGATCAACCCCTACGAGCGGGAGATAAGGTCGTCTTTATTCCCCCTGTTGCGGGGGGTTAACTAAGCGATGGTGATCAAGCAGTTCTCTCTAACCAATGCTCCCCTAGAGCCAGCCCAGTTGTGGCAGCCCCTTGCCAACTTGAGGGCCGGTGCCTTTGTTAGCTTTGAAGGTTGGGTGCGCAATCACAACCACGGCAAGATCGTCACTGCCCTAGAATACGAGGTCTATCCCGCCTTGGCTCTCAAAGAAGGGGAGCAGATTCTAGGAGAAGCCATTGAGAAATTTGACTTGCTGGGGGCGATCGCCAGCCATCGCTATGGAACGCTCACTCTTGGCGAGGTTGCTGTGTGGGTAGGGGTGACGGCGCCTCATCGCCAACAAGCCTTTGCTGGAGCCGCTTATATCATTGACGAGATCAAACACCGCCTACCGATTTGGAAAAAGGAACACTATCTAAATGAGCCAGCCACTTGGGTGTATTGCCGTGAGCATCACCATGACAGTTCGTTTTAGGACACAAGATGGTTTCTATGGTGGCGATCGCCGACCCTTAAATGTGGGCGCAGATTTTGCGATGAGTGTGGCGATCGGAGCAGAAATCAGTGACATTCTCCTTCACTAACCTAAAGGTATCGTGAAGGCTTCCAACATCGCTATTGGAATTTCCTGCTTCACAGGCTGGGGAACCCCTAAGCCTCCACAGGCAGACACCGCGAGTCCCACGGCGTGTAAGGCACGTTTCAGAATCACTCTCGCCGAGTTGTGGTCTCTTGTGGTATTCAGCCCACAGGCACAGCGATGCTCTCTATCGGCCAGAGTCTTGGGAACCATTGCGCCACAGTTTGCACACTCTTGTGATGTGCCTTGCGGGTTGACCTTCACCATCCAGACGCCGCATTTGACTGCTACTGCTTCCAGAATCGTGAGGAACTGACCCAAGGCCGCATCCAAGATTGATTTCGCCAGCTTGCTCCTAGCCAGCCCTCGGATGTTTAGGTCTTCCACTCCGATTAAGTCGTATGTTCGGCATAGTTGATAGGCCTCTTGGACATTCAGGAATCTCACCGATGGGTTGAGAGACCAAAGAGCATCGATCAATGAAGCAGCGAGCGCGATGCAACCAATCGAGTCTTTGTCCCAAGCAGTAGTTCCAGTAAGGACAGACCCGCAATTCCCCGTACCACTCAGCTACGCTATAGTGGTAGCCCCCTTGCGAAGTTTATGATGGATCACGCCTATTTTTGTCCAGCATGTTTTGCGGAGATTGCTGCGGACGACTCAATCTGTCCTGTATGTGGTGTTGATATTCACCAGTGGGAACAGGAGCATCCCTCCTATGAAGATCGACTGATCAATGCCCTGAAGCATCCCAACTCCGAAGCCCGCATGGGTTCAATTATTACCCTTGGCAATCGCGGTAATCCAAAAGCGGCCATTCCCCTTGCCGAATGTGCTTTAACCTACTCCATTGACGTTTGGCAAGCTATGGAAATCGTCCGATCCTTAAGAAAGCTACCTGACTCTCCTGAGAAAACCACAGCCTTGCAAATGTTATTGGATCATCCTGCCCGAGTCATTCGTGAGGAAGCAGCGGCCACTCTAACTCAAGTCACCCATGAAACATGTTCCTAATGGATTGGCATCCCCCTTGAAGTTGCTATACTCTTTTCACCACAAACCCATCCTTAAGGCAAAAAATTAGGGTAGATATTTATGCCTGTTAATCTACCCTAGACAGCTATTTCAGTAAAATAAGGATGGTTACCATTATTGCTATAGACGATCAGGATTGGGCACTTGGATACTGCCACCCAAGGGAGCTTCATGGAGGTCATTTTCCTCTTGACCCGCTAGCTCCGTTTTGAGGATACGCCCATTACCGGCATCCACCTTGACCTCAGCATTGGGAAAGCGCACTTCGTACACCAAGCTACCGTTTTCTGCCCCTAGGGCAACCCGTATTGCCTTTCGGCCTTGAGCCACTTCTGCAATTTGTTGAGCTTGTTGGGGGCTAATTTTAGCAAGGCTACGGTATTGGGCTTCCTCTTGCATTTCCTCAGCCGTATTGTTCGCTTCGTAGCGATCGCTCTCATCATACCCACCCTTTTGATCTGTTTGCGCTGCCACAGCATAGCTAATGTGACGCTGCGTTTTCAGTGCCATTGCACTGCCACCAATAGCGACAGTTCCAAGTAGTCCCAAAGCAAGTACTGTTCTAGTGAAGGTCTTCATCACTCTTATCTCCAGTAAATTCGACAGCCCCTTTAAGGAGCTATCTTCAAGGTAAGATGCTATTGTCAAGAAATCGTCAAGACTATTCACCCCTTGGAAATTAACTTAAGTTTAGATATAACTCTTTTCGCATACATAGAATATGCTCAAAACTGTAAAAGCTTCTATAGAAGAGACTTGCATTTGCTTTGTATGATCTAGATTTTAGAAAATGACTGTATTAACAAGTTCTTGACATTTATTTGCTTTTCTATTGAAAATTGGCTAGAGACGTTTCCATATTTGTCGAATTTTCTTAAGTCATCATCTATCCTAGCTGGAGTGCACTCTCGGATGTTGTTGTTGGCTGGGTACGGGCAGATTCTAGCGATCGCCTACTAGATTATTTCAGGTTCGGATGCTAGCAAAAGGGGGCGAGGGAGAGAACCCTCGATTCCCCTGTGAGGAGCAATGAGTTAGGACGACCTTACTTACTAGTTGTGTTTGTCATTGGTTTTAGAGGAGATTGAGTGTGGTGCTTTTTGGTTTCTTTGGTTTTAGTTTTATTTTTTTGGGTTTGGATTGAGTGATCATTGGTTGGCTTTGTGTGTTGGGCAGTCATAGTACCCTGAGTGGGTTTTGAGTTACTTGGCATTTGGGACAGAGGGCTTAAGGGAGCAGCCATTGCTGCACTAGTGGTTGCCACTGCTGAGAGTAAGCCCAAGGTAAGGGTGGCCTTGATTAACTTTTCCATCGTTGTTTTAACTCCGTTGAACGTGACTTTGATGCTCTGTTGTAGAGCCAGCCTTCAAGGTAGGGGAGAATTGTCAAGAAATCGTCAAGATATTAGAAATTCCTTGGAGTGATCCATCTTTTTAGAAAAGAGTCGCAACAGAGCTTTCTTGCAGAGTTTTTAACAGTTGGTCTGTAAAGTCAGGCTGAAGTGTTGGAAGCATCCCCCGATGAAAAAGCTATAGCTATTTCGAAAGGAAGTGAAATATTTTCAAGAGGGATAGGCTATACTCAAAGAGTCATGAATGTTACTCAAGAATATGAGCTATAGCTTGGACTTACGAGAGCGGGTTGTCTCCTATATCAAGCAAGGCGGCAAAATCAGTGAAGCGACTCAAATCTTTCAGGTCAGTCGCGCTACCATCCATCGCTGGCTGAAGCGAGAGGACTTAGCCCCCACGGTTGTCCCTCGTCGTCCTTGGAAACTGGATTGGGCGGCCTTAGCAGCCGATGTTGCTGCCCATCCCGATGACCGTTTAATCGACCGCGCCCAGCGATTTGGCGTCCAAGTTTCCACCATTAGTTACGCCCTCGACCAGATGGGCATCACCCGAAAAAAAAACAGATGCGTTACCAAGAACGGTGTGAAGAAGAGCGCCAAGCGTATCAACAGCAGCTCGACACATGGGTAGAGAGTCACGGCGAGGAAACGGTGGTGTATATCGATGAGATGGGGTTTGACTCTCGGATGGATCATGCGCCGATTCACCCGAAAGGGGCGATTCAGGAAGCAGTCAAAGCAGCGGGTCATGAGGTGTTATTTTTACTCTCCCGATTTGAATGTGATTGAGAACGACTTTAGTGCATTGAAGCGAGTGCAGATGTATGCAAGGTCAAATAGTTCTATTGGTGAGGTGATTTGCAGTTATTGTGCCGAATAATATCTCATTCTTAGTTGGAATAGCTATAATGAGTTTTTCGGCGAGGATTTATAGTTAGTTGTGATTCCTTTGCAGGTTTTTGATTAATTATATATGAATAGCTGATTTCTTCTCTGAGCGTGACAAATCCACTTTTGACTGCTGCCCAAGGGGCACTTGCAACCACCTTTGCGGAAATTGATGGCCGCGTTAAGGAAAATTTGGATCGGGTTCTAGGGGCGTTTCGTCAGCAGCGGCTGGGGGTGCATCACTTCAGTAGCATGACGGGCTATGGTCATGGGGACTTAGGGCGTGAGGTGCTTGATCGCGTTTTTGCGCAGGTGATGGGAGCTGAGGCGGCTTTAGTGCGGGTGCAATTTGTCTCTGGTACCCACGCGATCGCCACTGCGCTATTTGGTGTGCTCCGCCCCGGTGATGAATTGATTTCCCTTGCGGGTGCTCCCTACGACACCCTAGAAGAGGTGATTGGCCTGCGGGGTCACGGCCAAGGCTCCCTCAAGGACTTCGGCATTCACTATCGCGAGATTCCCCTCCTGAGTACGGGCGAACCGGATTGGGGGGCGATCGCCACCTGTGTCCAACCCCAAACCCGCATGGTGCTCATTCAACGCTCCTGTGGCTATACATGGCGCCCGAGCCTCAGCCTTGAGGACATTGGCAAGATGATCCAACTGATCAAGGGGCAGAATCCCGATGTGGTTTGTTTTGTGGACAATTGCTACGGCGAATTTGTCGAGACCCAAGAACCGCCCCATGTTGGCGCCGATTTGATTGCGGGTTCCCTGATTAAAAATCCCGGCGGCACGATCGCCACAGCAGGGGGTTACCTAGCAGGACGCGCTGATCTCATTGAGCAGGCCAGTTATCGCCTCACCGCACCGGGGATTGGCCACGAAGGGGGTGCCACATTTGATCAACATCGTCTGCTCTTTCAAGGGCTGTTCTTAGCACCGCAAATGGTCGGCGAAGCCCTCAAGTGCGCCCATCTCTTAGCCTATGTCTTTGACCAACTCGGCTATTCTGTCAACCCCGCCCCCCTCGCCCCCCGCCGCGATGTCATTCAAGCCATCCAATTGGGCAGTCCTGAAAAGCTGATTGCCTTTTGCCGCACGTTGCAACGTTACTCCCCCGTGGGTTCCTATCTTGATCCCGTCCCCGCACCCATGCCCGGCTATGCCGATGATTTGGTGATGGCTGGGGGCACCTTTATTGACGGCAGCACGTCGGAACTCTCTGCCGATGGCCCTTTGCGTCCACCCTATATTGTCTTTTGTCAGGGGGGAACCCACTGGACGCATATGGCCTTGATGTTAGAGGCTCTCCTAGAGGATCAGGCTTTTTGAGGCCAGCCGTAGGCTTGGGCAACCGCTTCCCATTGGCATAAAATGCTCTGCTCAAAGGCGCCCTGCCAGGTGGGGCACGTTGCTTGGGTGATCTGGTGTGCCTGTGCCCCCATCCGCTGGCGATAGTGGGCATCGTCTAACAGTGGGGTGATGGCGGCGGCCCAATCTTGGGGGTCGCGACTGTAAACCACTACCCCGTCCTCCCCTGAACTTTGCACATATCTACGTCCACCATCAAATCCAGAAATGACGACGGGTAATCCCGCTGCCCGTGCTTCCACCACCACATTGGGACCTGTTTCCGACTCTGAGGGAAAGACGAATAGATCACTGCTGGCATAGATTGCCCCTAATTTTTCTTGGGGTACCTTGCCTGTGAGGGTGACGCGATCGCCCAAAAGGTCTTTGACAAGGGCAGCCTGCGCCCCTTCGCCGACAATCAACACATGGAACGCCTTTCCCTGATTGGCTAACACTTGAGCCGCCTGCGCCAACAGGAGCACATTTTTACTGGCATCCACCCGACCGACAAAAAGCAGGATTGGCACCTCTGGCAGGTGGTACTCCTCCCGTAGCCATTGGGGATTGCGAAATCGCGGATGAAAGCGATCGCGATCGATGCCGCGCTGAAACCACGCCACCCGCTCAGGGGGCAAAAACGTGAGCAGCCAATCGGCATCCTGCTGCCGCGAGACCAGTACGCGATCGCTCGCACGCATAAAGCCTGCTAATTTACGTTCGGCTCGGTAACCAAACCACTGATCCACTTGTAATTTCTCCAGCCATAGCCAGCGCCAAAACTCCCGCCCCCAACTGCGGCCACTCATGCGCCAAATAATTTCCCGCGAATAGGTGCGGGTCAATAAGGGCAAATCCGTGTGAATTGAACTGAGCAGAGGACGATGCTGCTGGCGACAAAAGCGGCGCACCGTTTGAGCAAAGCTAAAGGTATCCGTCATGTGAAACACTTGATGTTGGGGTAAATAACGGCGCAATGCCCAGTGAAAGGGAGCCACATCGGTCATGCCTGCCCCTTGGCGCATAATTTCCAGTGAGTGCGTGCTGAACTGGGGCGGTAGCAATTGGTAGCGAACATTAGCTGCTACCTCTAGGGTTTGCTGTTTTGCACTAAGGAAGTAAATGGTCAGGTCAACGCGGTCTGGGTAGTGGCTGGCAGCTTCCGCAAAACGTTCCCAACATTTGACGTGTCCCCCGGCATTGGGTTGCCATTCTAGGCAAATAAAGACAGCAACAGATAGTGGTTGTGGCAATCCAGACTCCTCAAGGTTGCGTTTTGCTAAAGATTAACTAAATATCGCATTCTAGAGTCATGTATGGTTTCACATGATGGGCTACCGTAATCGCGCGATCGCCATTCTCTTAGCCTTGGCCGGCATCTTTCTCCCCGGACTCCATAAGTTTTATTTGCGTCAACCCCTGTGGGGTGGCGTTTACCTCATGCTGGGGCTACTCTTTTCGACGGTGCCCTACGGTTCTCTGGGTAGCATTGCTCGCATTGCCTGTGTGATTGAGGCCGTGTGGTATTTGTTTCAGGGAGCCGATGCCTTTGATGCCACCTTCAATCCTGAGATTAGTGCCGTCGTTCCGAAGCTCCCCGCGTCTCGTCTTGAGGAAGCGAATTAATACCGCCAGTAGCGACGACCTTGCCAGAAAATCCCCACGGCTGTGCCAATCAAGAACACCTCTGTGAGCGGAAAAAATAGCGGCCGCAGTCCCAAGGTGCCGCCCAAAAAGCTCAAGAACACACTGGCCATTAGGACACACAGAAATAACGCCCAGAGGGTGCCGCTATAGATAGGCGCTGGGTTAAACCACACCTCCAAAGAGATCACTGCCACCATCCCAAGACCAATACTCAGACCAAGGCGGACTAAGAGACCCAAAGGAGGCTGAAGCAGGATGATCAACGCCTCGCGGACAGATGCAACAGCACCAGCAATATAGTAAAGCCCGGTATCAAACAGCGCTGCAAGCAGGGCAACGAGAAGACCTGTGGGCACCAGCGATCGCCAAGGCAGTGCCTTAAACTGTTGCCAAGGATCAGACACAAGCAAGACTCACATCAAGTTATGTTGGGAGAACCTAGGGCATCGGTAGATCGCCGAGGCTCATTTCCAGTTCCATGCGCTGCTCCATCTGGCGCAGAAAATACCCCGTCATCATGGCTGAGGCCAATAACCCCGCAAGGTTATCGCGATCGGTGGCAATTTGGACATTAAAATCCTCGGAGGGAAGGCCGCCCACGAGACCTTGGACATTTTGGCTGATAATTTGGCGAATTTCTGGACTGACGGAACGGGCAATACGGTTCAAAACTTCTGGCGATTGGCTTTGCAGGTACTTCAGGAGCAGATTGGGCTGCCCATCATCCGTAGAAGACTGGTAGAAATTAGCGTTTCCGGGATCAAAAACCATAGGCAGTGCTCGTTAGTTATGTTAACTATATGTTACCAAACCCAAATGCGCTACTAGAGCTAAGACTCCCGTGCTACCTGCTCTAACTGTAGAATAGACCTCAGCACTCGGTGAGACTGAATACACAAGGATTCTTGCATGACCGCCCTCGATCAGCTTCAGCCTGCCAACGCCCGGGAAGTGAATATCTTTGCCCCCTACATGCGTGCTGAGAAACGTCCACTGCTGCCCTTGGGCATTGCCCTCTACCGTCTGGGGAAGTTGGAGGGACAACGGGGGATTGAAGGCGGTAACAATGTTGATTTTGTTGCCACATGGACGATCGCCAATTTGCCAGCGGATTTATCCCGTTGTACGGTGACCTTTGATAACTCTCCTGATCTACAGTACGAAATGTCTATCACCACGTTTGAACTGGTGGATCATCTCATTGATGTAATTATTAACTATAAAAAACATCGTATTGCCGATTTTTCTAAAGCGTTTTATCGTAAGCTGTTACGGCTTGACTAAGGATAGCGTGTTTAGGGTTGGGGTTGCGGGAGGAGTAACTAAACGGTGGCAAAGCATTTATTGATTGGTTCAATTGTGCCCTACAGCGGCAAATCCGCAACGGTTTTAGGCTTGGCCAAGCTCTGTCGCGATCGCCATCTGCGCATTGCCTATGGTAAGCCCTTGGGCACATACCAACCCGCTACCGACAGCGAAGAAACCGAAGCTGATGTCAGTTTTTTACAGAAAACCCTCAACCTAGAGAATGTGCGACCAACATTACTCACGCTGACGCCAGAAGCCATCAAGGCACGGCTCATGGGCACAGATCAGCAGGATTATCGCCAAGCCCTAGCCGCCTATCACAATATCAACAGTGAAGACTTGGTGCTCCTTGAAGGGCCAGCCACATTGGCAGAGGGGCGGCTGTTTGATTTGGGGTTAGCTCAGATGGCAGCAGTGTTGGATGCACCCATTTTACTGGTGGTGCGCTATGAGTCCCCCTTGGTGGTGGAATCGCTCCTCCTCGCCAAGTCGGAATTGGGCGATCGCCTATTGGGGGTGATCATCAACGATATTCCCCAACCCGAAGCCCAACCCTTGCCTGCCATTCGTCAATATCTCGAGGCACACCAAATTCCAGTTTTTGGTATGTTGCCCCGTAGTCAGTTGCTGCGCAGTGTCAGTGTCAAGGAATTGGTACGCCAGTTAAATGCCGAAGTTTTGTGCCGTCCGGATCGCTTGGATTTGCTGGTAGAAGAACTTACCATTGGGGCAATGAACGTCAGTGCTGCCCTGAAGTATTTCCGTAAAGCGAACAATATGGCGGTGATTACCGGGGGCGATCGCACCGATATTCAATGGGCGGCCTTGGAGACTTCCACCCACTGTCTGATCCTCACGGGGCATTTGCCGCCTTCCCCTGCGATTCTTGCCCGTGCCGAAGAGTTGGAAATTCCCATCCTCTCAGTGGACTTAGACACCCTGACAGCCGTGGAAATTGTGGATCGTGCCTTTGGTCAGGTGCGCCTCCATGAAATCGCCAAAGTCAAATGCGTCGAACAAATGATGCAGGAGCACGTGGATGGCGATCGCCTGCTGGCTCAGTTGGGACTCTTGACGGTTGAGGCCTAAGGTTTCGCGGTCAAGGCAAAAATCAGGACTTGGGTCGGCGTTTTGCCATCAAAGTTGTTATCGCCAATGATGTAGAGCGATCGCGCCCCATCGGCCAAGGGGGGCCCCAAACTCATTCCCTCTAAATTGGTGAGGGGAATCCCCAGCGTCTTGAAATCCAAAATCAGACGTTTCTGCACAGGGCGGATGGTGCGTAGATCAACCGGTAACGTGGCCATGCCAAGGGTATCTGTCGCCCCTGCTAGGGACACTTCAAAGAGCTTGATGCCATGCCCCACCCCCGGACTATAGCTGCGCTCCAAGCTCAGAAAATGACCACCATTGTCAAGGGCGAGTAGCTCCACGAGGCCGTTAAACACTGCCTCTGAGGGATCCAAGGGATAGAGATGCTCCGCCAGCAACACAGGGGCAACATCCCCCCGCAGGTAATGGAGCAGGCGGCAGTAAATGGGGATATTGGGGCGGACATCTTGGGCAAGGGCCGATTCAACGCCGACAAACAGGCGATCGCCCGCCGGCGAAAGCGTCAGTGCCTCAAAACCAAGATTATTGCGAATGCCCTGCTGGCCATTGGGGAGATAGTACTTGGGAATAGGGAGAGCTACACTGGTTCGTCCATTCGCGCGCTCAAACTCTTTGATCCAAGGGGGGCTAGCCGTAGCCGTTACCCCTTCGCTGCTAATGACAAACTGCCCCTCAGGCGTCAGCGCAATCCCCTCAGTGTCGGCAGTGTTGGGCGGATACACCTCACCATTAGGCTGCCGCAGAAAGGTCACGCCCTTGGGGGTAATAGTTTCGGGAGTGATTTCGAGGGTGTAAAACCGAGGTTGCTGGCGATCGTCACTAATGGCATAGAACTGTTGTTGACGCGGATCGTAGGTCAAACCCGACAGCCCCCCCACCTCGGTATTCTGCCACTGGCTGCCGACGGGTAGTTGGACTTCACCACGAAATTCCACCCCGACATTCAGAAACAGGCGCTCCTCTGCTCGCACTTGAGGAAGAGCACATCCCCACAGAAAGCCAAGGATCAAAATTCCCGTTAGCAGGCGTCGCCAGGGCATGGGTGTGTCTTAGCGGTTCGTTCCACTCCCCTGTTGATTCGGTCGCTGAGCATTATTGCCACCGCTCTGTTGCACGGCAAACTGAATCGCCTCAGGGGTTTGTACCAATTGAATTTGACCCGCCACGGGATCGTTGGTACTCAACATGGTTGCCACCAAATTATCCAGCATGACGACGCGAATCCCCGTATCCTTGGCCAGTTCAGGACGCTGCTGGCGGGCTTGATCCACTTCCCGTTGGAGTTGGGTTTTGTCAAAGTAAAAGGGGATAAACCGCTGGGTGCGGGTCTGGCCGTTTTCGCGTAGTTGTGCTTCTACGGCGATGGGGTTGCCTGTTTTGCTATCTGCTAGGAAAAAGAGAGGGGTACCGCCCATAAACGGCCTACCATCCTTGGTCAGAATTCTGCCATCGCGCTCGACTAGATCGCCACTTTGTTTGAGCAGATTCACCGCTGCTTCCAGTTGCGGTCTGGAGGGGATAATGTCCACACCAATGGCAGGGTTCTTTTGGCTTTCGAGGGCAATTTTCACCGCTCCACTGAGGGCGGCTGCCGAGACCCGAGCCACGCGACCCACATCCGGCTGCTGGGTTTTAATCGTGTTCAGGGCCGTTTGGGCATCCTGCTGACTAACAAAGAAGGTAAAAACTTGAATTTTCTTGCTTTGATCTTGGGGATTGGGCATCTCAAAGGTCAGCGGCTCCCCCTTATCATTGGTGATCATAAAAACGGGCACATTGTTGAGGATCCGCAGCACTTGTTCTTCGGGCAAGGCAGTGGCAATGTCATAGCGGCTGATGGTGGGTGCGAGCCACAGGCTACTCACTAACCCTGCCAAAACACCCAAGTGTGCCAATCTTTTCATACAGTCTCCTAAATGAATGCTCTATTGCAGTAGATCAACTCTCCAAATTCAGTCTCTTAGTTGTGGAGAGGGGTGGCGATCGCAATGTAGTACCTAACTCACACCAAAACTTATGCATTAAGTACAGCCCTTTTCTTAAATATGGAATACATAAGGGGGATGTAATCCTTGCCCATAGCGGCTTTCACGGTTTTGAGCGTGTGCCATCCTTGTGAAAGGGGCTGTAAGTGAGTATTTTTACATATCAAGTACTCCCTTTGCTTTCCCACCCTAAGCCAATTTGACGCAATGGACAAGGGGCAAGTTTCTATACCCTTGCGGGAACTAGCGTTCAGTCTCTAGGGGGTCTAAGCTGGTGGTGCTTTTGAACCAGCCCTTGCGCCAGAAAAAGAAAAATAAACTGCCCGCCACGGTAAGCATGACCGCCCAGCAGGCCGGATAGCCCCAATACCACTCGAGTTCCGGCATATTCCAAGGAGAGGAACTGGCCGCCAGTTCACGGTAGGTTTCCACCATATCTAGTACCTGAATGGCATGGTCATAGCAATCTCGTAGGTAGATGCGCACTTCCTCAGAAAGAAGAGGGCTGGGATCTCGAATCATGGCATTGATGGCATCCCGTTGCGGCCAAATGGCACGGCGCAGCGCCAGTAATTCGCGGCGCACTTGGTGGACTTCTTCGAGAATGGCGCGACTGGGACGGGTGACCACAGCATCCTCTAGCTCTTCAATGCGTTCGCCATAGTTCTCCAGCACAGGATAGAAACCATCAATAATGGCATCAAGGAGGGCATAGCCCAGATAATCGGGGCCGTAGCGGCGAATAATGCCACGGCTCGTCCGAATCCGCTGCCGCACCATGTCAAAACAGTCCCGTTCGGGTTCTTCTTGGACAGTGAGCAGAAAATGTTGCCCTAGGACGAAGCTCACCTGTTCGGTATAAAAGCCGTGTTCATTTTCTTTGGGGGTGACCATGCGGGTAATCAGCACCATGTAATCGTCATGGTCTTCAACTTTGGGGCGCTGCGGAACGTTGACAATGTCTTCAAGGACAATGGGGTGCAGGTGAAAAACTTGGCCGAGTCGCCGCATCACGTCTTCATCACCAATCCCTTGAACATCTATCCAACTGACGGAGGGACTGCTGAGGTAGGGGCCACATTCTTCAGGTGTTTCTAAAATGCGACGGCTGGCCTGATCTGGCTGATAGTCAATGAGAATGATAGTTGGTGGTGGCGCATCGGCCTCAATACTGAGGGTACCCGGCATGGCTCCGGGTTCATCAAAGAAGTAATCTTCAAGATAGTTATCTTCTTCCTCGGCGGGGGGTGTGGGGTCTGGCGGGGGGGCACTACGGAAAAAGTGAAAGGGTTTTCTGGCCATAAAGAGCGAACAGACGGAGTACAGGCTGGCTACTGGAAGCCTAGGGCAAATGGGGCGGCAACGTCCCAAAACCGCCTGAAAAGTTAAGATTTTTAAGTGTAGTGGCATTCACGGTGGGAGCGGTGTGGTGAATTCTCAAGTTTCGAGAACCTCAGTGCCAACTTGGATGGCGATCGCCCAACTGTTGCGCTGGCATAAGCCTGCGGGTCGTTTGATTCTCCTCATTCCTGCGCTGTGGTCGTTGACGTTGGCCAGTGAGGGCTTGCCGTCGTTGCAGTTGCTCCTCATTATCACAGTGGGGGCGATCGCCACCAGTGCGGCGGGCTGCATTGTCAATGACTGCTGGGATCGCAATATTGACCCCCATGTGCAGCGGACTCAAAACCGCCCCCTAGCCAGTCGCCGCCTCTCCCTCAGTGTGGCCTTGGGCTTGATGGTGATTGCTTTCCTCTGTGCTTGGGGATTGACGTTTTACCTCACTCCCTTGGGGTATTGGCTGGCGGTGGCCGCAGTGCCGGTAATTCTCCTCTATCCCTTGGCGAAGCGAGTCTTTCCCATTCCGCAACTGGTCTTGGCAGTGGCTTGGGGGTTTGCTGTACTCATTCCTTGGGCAGCGGTACAGGGACGTTTAACCTTGACCACCGCGTGGTTGTGGGCGGCAGTGGTGATGTGGACATTAGCCTTTGATACGGTGTATGCCATGCCCGATCGCCCCGACGATCGCCGCCTGGGGGTAAATTCCAGTGCTTTATTTTTCGGTGCCTATGCACCCTTGGCGATCGCGCTATTTTATGGGCTGACGGTGGTGTTCCTGATCATTGTTGGCTGGAGTGCGGGACTCACTTGGCGATTTTGGCTAGCTTTGGCCGTGACCACCTACTTTTGGCTGCGCCAATCCCTGCAAATCTATACCCACGAACGTCGTGATACCCAAACCACAACGCTCCCCATTCAGACCTATGGTCGTTACTTCAATGAAAATGTCTGGTTGGGCTTTTTGCTTTGGGTGGGGATGTGGTGCCCTAGGCCTTAGTCAAGAGCTTGGGGGAAACCTGCCACGGCACAATTGCCAAAATATCCACTTGGGCACAGTATTTGAGATCGGCTTCATTGCCAAGGTTGAGCAAGCGCTGCCCGTGGCTGGAATGGTGAAAGAGGGTCAATAGATCATCTTGGTAGTAGCGGTACAAAGCAGTAGCCGCAATGGTTTCGTCATTACCCGCAAGGGCTTCGAGGGGGGCATCCTGCTGACCCCAGAGGTGATGAATCAGCGCCCCGGCACAGACGGTATCTTCGAGGGAATAGCTGCCTTCCCAGCCGGAACCAACAATCCAGATGGTTTCCGGTTGATGTTTTTGGACAAACTCGGCAACGGCAGCACGATTGACAAGGGCGGCAGCAAGAACGAGAGGACTGGCTTGAATTCGCTCAAGGGAACGGGTGCCATTGGTAGTGCTCATAAAGAGGCGACATCCCTTCACCCGCTCTGGCAAGCATTCAGCAGGAGAATTCCCCATGTCAAAGCCAGCAACTTTTTTCCCACCCCGTTCACCGACGCGAATCCGCTTGGCTGCCGGCCACTGCTGACTGACTTGTTCTAACTCTGCCAAATCACTAAAGACTTGAACGGCTTCTGCGCCAGCGGCAAGGGCAGTGGCGATCGTGGTGGTTGCCCGCAGGACATCAACAGCAATGGCACAGTCGGGTTGCCAGTCGGCTGGTACACGCTCTGGTGTGTGGTAGGTATAGATTTTCATAAATGGAAGGGGAGCTTGGCTACGATGATCCTTGATACATAAAGTATGTCACCATTGGGATCACTGTAGCGGCGATTAGCAGGGCAACCACGATAATTGTGGCGGAGCGATCGTCGGTTTCCTCTTTGCTCTTGTAGGTTTTCTCGACAACCACTTCGCGTACCACAGGAGGCCCTGGATCGGGTTCGCCTTTGAGGACTTTCGCAAGGCGATCGACGGTGTCAAGGACTGATTGATTGTAGTTGCCATCCCGTAGGGGCACCCGCATCGTTTCTTGGACAATACTTTCGGCAGTTTCAGGATTCAAGCGTTCGGCCACGGCGTCGCCATAATGAATGGCTGTACCATTGGTAACGGTATCGAGGGCAATGATGACTTGATTGGCTTGGGACTCAGGATCGGGAAACCACTGGTTAAAGAGGTCATCCACAAAGCTCTGGGGGGTTTCACCATAGTCGAGGCGGTGCAGTGTAACCACATGAACATTGATGCCCGTTGCCTCGGCGAGGTCTTGGAGCGATCGCCCGACGCTGCCTTGGGTGACGGCACTGAGCACATTGCCTTCATCAACGACACCAGCCGCTGTTCCCGGAAAAGGGATATCGATCGCGCTAGTTGCCCAGACGGGGGTGACCCACAACGTACTAGCGAGTAGTGCCAGCAAAAGATAGCGAATGCCGTTTTTCCAAGCCACTTGCCAATCCATCTGTGCTTAATCCTGTATGTCTCTATGCAATTTTCTCAGATGTTGATCGCAAAAATAAATTTTCTTCTAATAAATCTTAATTTTCCACTGCTGACCATGAATAGATCAGATGAGGCTGCCACTCACTGGGGGGCTGTTGGGTGTAGGCTTGGCGATCGAGATCCATCGGTAGGTTGAGCATCGGATCGCTGCCGGTGGCCACAAGAAACTCAAATCCCTTCAGGGTTGGCCATTGGCAAAATTGGCGCAGCAGGGTTTGCACCGCAAGCACATAGGGGTGTTCCGGCTGCTGATACCACTGGCGATCGGCCACATGGGGTTGATCAAAGCCAAAGTGAACAATCAGGTCAGGATGCCCAAAGATGGCCTGAGCAACGGGGCGAGCTTCTTCGCGCACTAGCAAATGGACGCCTGCGGCCAGATGACGTAGTTTTTCCAACCGCTCATAGCGATCGCCCGCATTTAATTGCGACTCCTGCCAGCGAAAGGCCACCGTAATCAGGTAAGTTTGCAGCAGCAGATGCCCCAGTTTCTCCGCTTTGGTTGTCAAATAAGGGGTGTTGTAGGGAGTCGCTTCAATCAACAGGGGCACCCGATCCACCACTTCGAGGCCATAGCCCTTGAGGCCAGCAATTTTGCGGGGATTATTGGTAATCAGGCGAATCTGCTTCACTCCCAAGTCATTGAGCATTTGGGCGCCGACGCCGTAGTTGCGCAAATCCGCTGGGAAGCCGAGGTGCTCATTGGCCTCTACCGTGTCCATTCCCAAATCTTGCAGCGAGTAGGCACGCAGCTTGTTCACTAGCCCAATGCCACGACCCTCTTGGCGCAGATAAACCACCACACCACGTCCTGCTGCGTTAATCATTTTCAGAGCCGCTTGCAGTTGCATCCGACAATCGCAGCGCAGGGAACCTAGGGCATCGCCTGTCAAACATTCAGAATGAACGCGCACTAGTACGGGGTGCTCGCTAAATGTGGCGGGATCCCCTTTGACAATGGCGACGTGCTCCGATTGATCAAGGGAATTGCGATAGCCATAGATTTGAAATTCGCCGAACTCCGTCGGTAGCTTGGCCACAGCTTCGCGGCGGACAAAACGCTCATGCTGGAGACGATAGCTAATTAAGTCGGCAATGCTAATAATTTTCAGTTGGTGGGTGCGGGCATATTCAATGAGTTGGGGCAGCCGCGACATGGTGCCGTCGGGATTTTGAATCTCACAGATCACCCCCGCTGGATAGAGACCTGCCAACCGCGTTAGATCCACGGCGGCTTCGGTATGACCGGCTCGCTTCAGAACCCCCCCAGGGCGCGATCGCAGGGGAAAGACATGGCCGGGGCGACGTAAATCTTGAGGCTGGGTGGTGGGGTCAATAAGGGCTTGAATGGTGCGGGCACGGTCTTCGGCGGAAATGCCTGTGGTCACGCCCCAACGGGCACCGGCATCAACACTCACCGTAAAAGCGGTTTGATTACTATCGGTATTTGTTGTTACCATTAAGGGCAAATCCAATTCATCGAGGCGATCGCCCTCCATGGCGAGGCAAATCAGTCCCCGGGCATGAACAGCCATAAAGTTAATCATGGCGGGGGTCACACGCTCAGCGGCACCAATGAGATCCCCCTCATTCTCACGATTCTCATCATCCACCACGACAATGACTTCACCCCGCCGCAGGGCATCCAACGCAGATTCAATTGGGTCAAACACAGGCACATCCGCCAAGGCAGTTCCTTCCAGAATTTTTAAGGTTTCTTATTATTAAGTTACAGCCTTTTTCACGAGGATTGGGTGCCGGCAGCACTAGCAGGCAGGATTGCACCAATTTTTCAAGATAGTATTGAGCAGCGTACAATCTCCCACGAACGAAAATCCATCTGTGGCTCTTTCCCTTGTGAAAATGCTGAAAACCTCGCCATTATAGTGAAAGGTTTCACCAGCCAATCTACTGCATGTCTCATCTATTGCTCATACTGGTTATCACTGTTGGTGCGTTAGTCCTCGTGGGGTTAGCGCTTTATCTACTGTTTCCCCGCAAGTACGAGTCTGCCCGCTCTGTCGCCGAGTCCTATGACGACTGGACCAATGACGGCATTCTTGAATTTTACTGGGGTGAACATATTCACCTTGGCCACTATGGTTCGCCCCCCCGTCCCAAAGACTTTCGCCAAGCAAAGGTAGATTTTGTCCATGAAATGGTGCGTTGGGCAGGTCTCGATCGCTTGCCGCCGGGGAGAACGGTTTTGGATGTGGGCTGTGGCATTGGCGGCAGCAGTCGCATACTGGCGCGTGACTATGGCTTTCACGTGACGGGAATTACGATTAGCCCTGAACAGGTAAGGCGGGCGCGGGAACTCACTCCTGCGGATCTCAATGTGCAGTTTCAGGTGGATGACGCTCTAGCCTTGTCATTTCCAGATGCCAGCTTTGACGTGGTTTGGTCCATTGAGGCAGGCCCGCACATGCCGGATAAACAGCAGTTTGCTAAGGAATTACTCCGTGTTCTGAAGCCGGGGGGAATTCTTGTGGTTGCCGATTGGAACCAGCGGGACGATCGCCAGCACCCCTTGAATATCTGGGAGCGGCTCATTATGCGGCAGCTCTTGGATCAATGGGCACACCCCGCCTTTGCCAGCATTGAAGGCTTTGCCGAAGCCCTTGCCGCAACGGGTTTAGTGGCTGGAGAGGTGATGACTGCGGACTGGACACAGGAAACGCTCCCCTCGTGGCTAGATTCGATTTGGCAGGGAATTGTGCGGCCAGAGGGGCTGATTCGCTTTGGTTTACCAGGGCTAGTGAAGTCCTTGCGGGAAGTGCCGACATTCCTGCTAATGCGGATTGCCTTTGGCATGGGACTGTGCCGCTTTGGCATGTTTCGCGCTGTGCGAGCAGAAATTCCTGCTGTCTCCCTTCACTCAGCCTCTCAAGTTAATTGCTGATAGATGATCGGATACATCATGCCCCAAATGGCCGGCTGTACCTCCTTGAGGGCGTGATCACTGTCCAATTCCACCCGACTTACCCAAGGGCGGCCTGCACAGTAGCGACGACTGGCTTCGATGGGAATCACCTCATCCTGAAGACCATGGAAAATGAGGGTGGGCACAGGCCGCTGAAGCTGGCGATCGTCATAGGCCAGTAAATCCTTGGCAAAGCCATAGCTGAGGGGCAATAGGCGTTCTTCGGTGTAGTGATAGACCTCTAAAACGCCCGTTTCTTGCCAGCGACGGTATGCATCGCCTAAACGCGGCAGCCACTGGATCGCAAACTCAAAGGCAGGGGCAAGGAGAAAGAGTTGCACCACTTGGGGATGCTTTTCGGCTAGCCAAGCAGCCGTCAGGCTACCAAAACTGGAGCCAATCAATGTGACGGGTTCCTCTGGGGCGAGCAGCGCTTCTACCTGTTCAATTTGGCGACTCAGGGTCAAGTGAAAAAAATCCCCTTGATTGAGATCAGGAATGAGTAGCGGTTGACCGAGTTCCTCAAAGCGATCGCGAAAATACTGAGCTTTACTCGATCGCGGCGACGAGGCAAATCCATGAAGGTAGAGATATTGCATTGCTCAATAATCCCTTGGGAGGAGCGGACATATTTTTGTCGCACTTTGTCAATAATCTTAACAAATTAGCCCTTTAGCCATAAGTTTTTCAAGGGTGATCATTGAAAATAATTCAGAATGCTGATCAAACAGCTCAACAACAATTCCTTATTTTGAAGGAACTGTTACAGTTTCTCACAACTCGCATCAACACCGCGATTTCAATGCTACGATGCCGTTGAATCTGGCTACAGCCCTTTTCCCAAGGATGGCAAACGCTTAAAACTGCGAAGGCCTCTATGGGAGAGGATTGCATCCCTTTTGTGTATCCCATATCCAAGAAAAGGGTTGTATCCAGCCGATCTTAAGGATAAAAACGTGAGAGATTGAGGATCGAACGCATGACAACACTCACTGGGCAACCTCCGCTCTATGGTGGCAGCACCGGCGGCCTCCTCAGCGCAGCGGACACCGAAGAGAAATACGCCATCACTTGGACAAGCCCCAAAGAACAAGTTTTTGAAATGCCGACGGCTGGGGCTGCTGTTATGCGTGAAGGTGAAAATCTCGTTTACCTTGCCCGTAAGGAGCAGTGCCTTGCCCTCGCTGCCCAACAACTGCGTCCCCGCAAAATTAACGACTACAAAATCTATCGCATTTTCCCCGATGGCGAAACAGTATTGATCCATCCCAAGGATGGCGTTTTCCCTGAGAAAGTCAACCAAGGGCGGGAAGCGGTCAACAGTGTACCTCGCTCCATTGGCCAGAATCCCAACCCCTCTCAACTGAAGTTCACTGGCAAGAAACCCTACGATCCATAGGTCGGTGCTGAACGACCACTTTGGTTGCCCCCTGTGGATGAGCCATGGGGGGTATTGTTTTTGTGGAATCAGAGCAGTTTATGATTCAGCAGTGCCGCTGTGGAGTCCCTCAGTTCGTTGTGATTGAGCAGTGCCGCTGTTGAAGCTTCTAATTCATTGTGATTCAGGAGTGCTGCCGTAGAAGCCTTTAACTCCTCATGGGTTTGGCGAAGAGTTCTCAGGTTCTGCGCAAGGGTGAAAATCGGTTCAATGGCTGCCTTGGCATCGGCATACCCCTGCGCTTGCAGAGCGGCAATGCGATCGCCCCGGAAATCGAGCAAGCTTTCTAGACTCCCCAGTACAACTGTGTTTGAAGTATTGAGCAAGGTTTGTGGTCGAATCTCGATGATCGTCAAGTCAGGAAAGTCATAACGATTCCAGGGCACTCCATCCTCAAGGTGAATAACAATGGCATGGGTACAGCCCCGCTGCGCCAACGCTCCCAAGGGCACATTATCCTGAAGTGCCCCATCCACATAGGTTTGACCATTCACCTGCCGCTGCGGAAAGGCTAAGGGAATCGCGGCACTGGCCAACAGCAAATTCAACAACGTCTCTGGGTCATTAATGTCCTGTGCCCGTAGCCAATCGGCCTTTGTCCCTGTGCAAGCGCGAAACCCATCAATTAGTGCCATCAACAGGTCATAGCCCAACCCCGGAATCTTCAATGAGGGAAAAACTGTCACCCAAAGCTCCGTACCCCGTTTCAGTTGGTTGTAGTTGACATAGGAGCGCACGAGTTCTTCGATCGGGCGCGGGTCAAAGAAGGAATGGCATTTGGGGAGGATGCCCGTCATCTCCAGAAAAGCATTGAGCCATCCGCCAAATTCAGGCAAGGCAGATTGCAGGCCATAGCTGATGAGAATGCTCGGCCAGTTGGGGTTAGCGGAGATGATATTGGCGGCACCAATCTCACGCCAAATCTCCTCGAGCTTGCTCACACCCCGAGCCAACTGCTGGGGATAACTGGCAATGATGGCACCGTTTAGGGCACCAATACTCGTACCTGCAATGATGTGGGGTTCAAACCCCTTTTCGGCAAGGTAGCGCAATGCCCCCACTTGGTAGGCACCTTTGGCACCGCCACCCGTGAGTACTAAACCAACTTTTGAACCAGCGGCGAGGCTCAGCATAATAACTCCTTGGGTTTCAGGGACTGGAGGGAATGCAACGTTGCAGCGGCAGTTTCATAAACAATCCGCTGAATGACTTCTTTGGCATCTAGGGTATAGGGGGCGTGCTGGGGAAAAAAGGCAGGCCGCTGTTGAGCATACAGCGTTGTTAGGGTGTGTAGCAGGGGATAGGGTTCTGAATAGCGGCAGCTTGCTAGGATGTCGTGAACAAGGGCTTGATCCTCGGGTGCTGTTGCTTGCCAAGTTGCTTCTAGCAGCGTTGCGGTACTGAAGAAATGCTTGGGTAGGTAGTGCCGTTGGTGTGCCAAAATTTCATTTACCAGTAAGTCACGATAGTAGGTGGCCTGTTGCTCTAATTCTAGGTAGGCAATGGAGCTATTGTAGATTTCGCGGGCTAAAAACAGAATTTGAACTGCCCAAGGGAGATCGTGATAGCTTTGGCCACTTCGCCAAAGGGAGAAAATACGATCGAAATCTTCTCGTGCCGTCACCCGCCGTTCAAGGGTAGCAATGCGTTTCTCTTGCTCTTGAAACTTGCGATCGCACACCTGAATTAAATTTACCAATAACTGGGTGTTGCGATTAAGCACCTCGCGGGTTTCTAGGAGGGAGCGTTGTGTAGCTACAAGATCTCTGCGCGTTTCTAGAAGAGAGTTTTGCGTAGCTACAAGAGCTTTACGGGTTTCTAATAACGAGTGCTGAGTAGTGATAAGGGCATATTCAGCAAATTCTAACTTTTCAACCAGTTCATTAGTGATGCTCAGCAATGCTTCCTGCCCTCGGGTCAAGTTTTGAGCAAGGAGGGTGTCTTGCTTATAAGTACGACCTGTTAAACTATCCAGCAACCTACCAAAGAAACCTCGATTAGCGCGATAGGCTATCAAAGATTGATTTGTGTGAATGCTATTGACTAAATCAATCAGTAGCTGATCATGCACAAGAGGAATACGCTCTTCAATGGCCGAGTAATTCATAGAATCTAAACTCCAAAAAAGTACTTTAATCGGCTTAAATAAATCGGCATCATCTGCAAAATACTTCGAATATTTATTTCAATTTCATCAAGTGAGTTATAATACTCTATAAATTGATAAACTTTATTTTCACAGTTCTTTTTACAATCACTTAAATGATCGATATACTGATGTAAATTAGCCCTAGCATATTGTTCCAAATATTGATTTACTATCATTGCTGTTTCTTCTAGCTTTGTAGATAATTCCGATAAGTGTGTGATTTTTGGAATTTCTAAAGATTTAAAAGTTTTAGTAGGAGCACTAGAAATAGAACAACTAAATGTAAAATCATAATCTTCTTTCATTTGATTCTTTAGTTTTTTCAGGAAGTTATACATTTTTTTATCAATATGTTTATTTATTTTATTTACTTTATCATAGATGGTATCTTTGATGGTCTGAGAAACAGTATTTTGATCTACTGAATATGAATAAAACCACATAGAGAAGCGTAATTTAGATGATTTGTTATACAACTGTTGATAAGTATGATGAGCAGTAATAATGCTATCAATATCAATTAGTTTGCTTAGTTCCTCAATACTTTCATCGATTTGGTTGATTTTATTTTTGTATCTATTAATATCTGATTGATAATTTTTCTTTTCTAGTTCAATGCTCTGTAAAAGCTGGTTCATAAAACCATAAATTGTCTTCAGGGACTCTTGTATTAATCTTGGGATAGGATTTTTTCTTAATTCATGAATAGTGTTTACATAAAAGTAATAGAAATTTGAGTGTTGATACCACTGCTGCTTTGCTCTTGCAGTTAACTCTTCTCTGGTAATTACTTCTAAATCTCTTTCCCAGTTGTTTCCAAGAATTTCTTGTGCTAAATCTCTAGTTTCAGGCTGACGCTGCCAGTCTTCTCCTAAATTAGGTTGCTTCAAAAAACGAGCCGCACAATAGGCACGTTGAGCAGACACCTCAAAAACGTGAGGGCTAGGAATATTGAACGTTCGCTGTACAAACTCCCGCACTTCTTCAGGAGTCATATCCCCTCTGCGTCGTTGATCAACTTTGTTTACAAGGGCATAGACGTTTTCAGTATCACTGCGAATCTCAGCAATTGCTTGAACAGTGTCTTGCACACTTTTAGCCGCTTCAGTGTTGAGTTGGGTAAAATCCAGTACTACTAAAGCCAGACTACTACGCTGAATCTGTTGAGCAAAAATATTCTTAATCCCTAAGTTCTCTCCCACTTCGTTCGGGGGTGGAGTGTCAATTATTACAAGGTTACCTAAGCCCGCATTGATAACCTCTCCCTCAAGAGTAAAAGGTGCCACCCTAATCTGAGGTAGCTCTCGCATCCACTTTACAGGGTTATAAGGAGGAACGATTTCGCTAGCTAAACGTACCAAATCATTCATTATCTGTAAGCTAGTACATACATTTTCAACACCTGTTGTTTGTGGAGCAAGCAAAGTATAATTGCTGATGATATCGATCAATGTTTTGAGAAGATGAGGATACTGCTGTCGTAGTCTAGCTTCAACTTCGACACGATTCTGGTGGCATTCTTGGCGGATTTGCTCTGCTGTGTCTTCAAGTATAGTGCGAGTCTCTTGGGGAACAAAGAGAACAGGTTCAGGGTAGTTTATATCTAAAATAATTTCAGTTGCAATGGCAGTCATCGCTGTGTTGCGGGCTGGTAGCAGCGGTTGACCAACGATCGCATTGATAATCGTGGACTTTCCTGCCTTCATGGGGGCGACCACGGCCATGCGAAGAGCAATTTCCTCAACATTGGCGAGGGCTTGCCGAATCGCTAGTGTACCTGAAAATTCTGTGCCTGTTGTTTTATGGAGGTTGTTGTAGCGTTCAACAATATCAACGGCCTGTTTCAGCAAATGAATGACATCTTGGCGCAAGTCTTCTACTAGCGTCTCACGCGGCTCAATGTCTTGGGGAATACCGTGGGGGATGGCCGTGGCCATATCATCAGCAGTCAGGGAGTACTGATGGCTAGGCTAGCACAAAAGATAAAAAGTGTTGACACTGTACAGCAAGAAAGTTGAATCTGCAATAAAATTTAATAATTGGTCTGCTCAGCAATCGCCCTTAATCAGGGGAGATGAGTAATCATGGGTTTTGGCAGGTTCTAGCGATCGCCCCCCTGACTGCTACAAATATAGTGAATCAAACATCGGTGACCTCAATGAGTCGTACCCCCTTCATTGAACGCCTTGCGGCGGAAATTGGCCGTGAGATTTATATGGATGTCGCTAAATGGCACCTGTATCTTGGCGATGCAAAGCTGGCAACCCCCCTTGCGGAGGCATTTTTGCCCCTCTTGGAACAGGGGGAGATCAGTTCGGCGCAGGTCACTAGCATCTTGCAAGAGGTTTCAGTTCCTCTTGGCGGGGGTCAGCAGTCCCTTTCCCTCGATCGCCTGATTCCCAAGGCCAACCAAGCGTTGCTGGTAGAACTGCTCAACCGTTTTCGCCAAGAGGAGCTTTAGTCTTAGTGAACGGTGCCCCATTCCTGTTGGGCATTGACCGGGGGCAATAGATAAATGCGCAGGAGATGACCCGCGATCGCCAACTGGTGAGGAAGCTTCCGCAAGGCCTTCAGCCACTTCGGTTGATTGCTGGCTTCAATGGCTTGGAGTTTCTCGCTGATTTCAACACAGCGTTGCAGACGCGGATAAAACTCAGGGTGATCGACATTGAGCACCACAGAGAAGGTGCGCGCCGCTGTTTCATTGGTTTTGGCAATCACCTCGCGATCGAATTCCGTGGCATCGAGGCCAAGGGCTTCATAGAATTTGGCTCGCTCATGCACCGTCAGCGTATGGGTGGCAAACACCGTCAGCAGGAAGAAGCGCATCCATAGTTTGGCGCCCCAGCCTTGAATCAATTGGGGTTGGGAGTGGATCAAGGCCTTGAAAATATCGCCGTGGCGGTTTTCGTCTTGGCACCAACTTTCAAAGTAGTTAAAGAGGGGATAGAAGGAATGTTCGGGGTGCTTTTCCAGGTGACGGTAGATGATGATGTAGCGCCAGTAGCCAATTTTCTCCGATAGATAGACGGTGTAGAGTACCCACGGTAGCGGGAAAAACGTGTAGGTGCGCGCCTTGGAGAGATAGCCCAAGTCCATGGCATGGCCAAAATCCATCATTGCCTTGTTGAGAAACCCTGCGTGCCGCGCTTCATCCCGTGCCATCAGGTGAAAGATTTCCGCCAAGAGGGGGTTACGATTCTTGAGCTTGCGCGAGAGTTCCTTAAAGAGCAAAAACCCTGAAAACTCAGAGACACAGGAACGTTCAAGGTAGTCAATAAAGGCTTTGCGGGTCTCGGCATCCAAGGTGTCCCATGTGCCTTTGAAGGAGTCATCGCGGACAAAGTGATGGCGGTTATAGTCTGCCCGCATTTCCGCCAACATTGCTTCGAGTTGTTCCTGCTGGCGACTGAGGTCAAGTTTTGCTGCGTGTTCAAAATCTGTTGTGTAAAAACGGGGGGTTAAAAGGTTTTCGCGAATGGTTTTAACGCTCTGGCCTGAATCGGGATTGGGGGCGATCGCCACCATAAGCCTTTCACTCCTATAGAACTAAACCTATGCAGGTCATACCGTTTTACTATACTATATCCCTGAGGACGGTCAATAACCGCCTTGACGATTTTGCAAAAGTAGGCAGTTTTGTAATGTTTTTTGAAGTTTCGCTTGACAGCCATATGGTCAAAAAGTAATACTCACCGGTAGTTTGCCGTTCTGCCCCTATTCAGCCCACGGCCATTCTCCGTTGGCAGGATGAACTTGTCCCAAAAAAGATTGTCAAAAACTGATTTCAGGAGTTACAGGTATGACAGTACTCTCCCTTGCGCTGCGGGAAGGAACTGCTGAGGCTCACACCTTGGCTGAACACACCGCCTTCATGAAATGTTTTGTGCGCGGGTTGATTACCCCTAGCCTTTTTCGCCAATTCTTGGCCAACCTTTACTTCGTTTACACCACTCTCGAAGCTGCCTTAGCCAGTGCTACGGGCGATCGCCTGCGGGCAATGTACTTCCCCGAACTGAACCGCAGTGGCCAACTGGCCGAAGACTTGGCCTTCTACTACGGCGACAATTGGCGCGATCAGATTACCCCCCTCACGGCTACTCGCGTTTACCTCAGTCGTATCCATGATCTAGCCCAGAGTGATCCTCTGTTGCTCATTGCCCATTCCTACACCCGCTATATGGGGGATCTGTCCGGCGGGCAAGCCCTGAGTAAAATTGTCCGTTCCCAGTTAGCGCTCCCCGAAGGCAAAGGCACCGCTTTTTATGAGTTTCCAGCACTGCCAACCCCGGAAGACAAGAAAGCCTTTAAGCAGCGGTATCGGGAAACCTTAGATAGTCTTGGCCTCGATGAGGAGGCGATCGCCCGTATTGTCAAGGAAGCGAACTTTGCCTTTGCCCTCAACTGCAACCTGATGCATGCCCTTGAGTCGGAGTTAAAAGCCACCATTGGCGATCAGATGTGGCAGTCCGTGGTGATTGAGAATCAGCCCAGTCGGCGGGAGCACCCGCGTCCTGAAGCCGTTGCTGTCTAAGACCCACTGTTGATCTTGTTAGGAGCTTGCAAACATCCATGAGTGTGGTTCAGCCAATTCAATTTGATGGGGCACTGCTGCAAAAATACGATCGCCCCTTGCCCCGCTATACGAGTTACCCCACGGCTGCCGAATTTACTGCCGATTTTGATAGCCACTGTTTCCAGCGGGAGCTACTGCGGAGCAACGAAGAGTACCTGCCTCTCTCCCTCTACGTGCATATTCCCTTTTGCCAGACCGCCTGCTATTTTTGCGGTTGCAACGTCATCGTCACCCAAAGCCAAACGATCGCCAAAACCTACTTGGATGCCTTGGCGGAGGAAATTGCCCAAGTGGCGGCACGGCTGGATCGCACTCGTCCCGTGATTCAAATGCATTGGGGCGGCGGTACCCCCAACTACCTCACCATTGATCAAGTGGAATCCCTGTGGCGGACGCTCACTCACCACTTTGAATTTGCCAACAATGCGGAAATTTCCATTGAGGTGAATCCCCGCTACATCAACCGTGAGTACCTCTTTCGCCTGCGGGATCTCGGCTTCAATCGCATCAGCTTTGGCCTGCAGGACTTTGATCCCCAAGTGCAACTAGCGGTGAATCGCGTACAGCCTGAAGCATGGCTCTTTCAAGTGATGGAGTGGATCCGCGCTGCCGAGTTTGAGAGTGTCAACATTGACCTTATCTATGGCCTGCCCTATCAAACCGTCCAATCCTTTGAAGCCACAATTGCCAAAACGCTGCGCCTTGACCCCGATCGCATTGCGGTCTTTAACTTTGCCTATTTGCCCAATCTCAAACCGATTCAAAAACGCATTGACCCGACAACGCTCCCCGATGGCACAACCAAATTGGCCATTTTGCAGCGGGTGATTGAAACACTGACTTGTCAGGGCTATCAGTACATCGGCATGGATCACTTTGCCAAGCCCACCGATGAGTTGGCGATCGCCCAAGAGGCAGGGACGCTGAAGCGCAACTTTCAGGGCTATACAACACTGCCCACCGCAGATTTAATTGGCTTTGGCCTCACCTCGATCAGTATGTTGCAGGAGGCCTATGCCCAAAATCAGAAACACTTAGCCACCTACTTTAGTGAGGTTGCGGCGGGTCAACTGGCCACAGAACGGGGTATTCAACTGCACCGTGAGGATTTGCTGCGCCGCACGATCATCATGGAACTGATGTGCCAATTTACCCTCGACAAAGCAGCGATCGCCCGCCAGTTTAATCTCGATTTTGATACCCACTTTGCCCCCGAGTTAGCTGCGCTGCGGGAATTGGCTGCCGATGGCCTCATTCACTTGGGGCGCGATCGCCTAGAGGTCACCCCCGTAGGCCGACTCCTCATCCGCAATGTGGCTGCCGTCTTTGATACCTACCTGCAACAAAAATCTGGTAGGACATTTTCTAAGGCTATTTAGTCCCACATTGCCTCTCCTATTTTCGGGGTGATCCAGAATCCCGAGATCTAAACTCGCGTCTAAACTCATAAACGGTGTTGAGGAGTGCCTATGTCATCATCCTTGGAATTGCAACCGGAGACTGCCCGCCTCAATTGGGGTTTTGTCCTCTTTCTCGCGGCTGTCCATGTCTTGGCCGGGGTTGCCTTCTTCTTTTTCTCGTGGTCTGCCTTGGCTGTCACCATCTTTCTCCACTGGCTCTTTGGCAGTATCGGCATTTGTTTGGGATACCATCGCCTCTTGAGCCATCGCAGTTTCCAAGTGCCCCAGTGGTTGGAGTACATCATTGCTGTTTTGGGTGCCTTGGCCATGCAGGGCGGTCCTATTTTTTGGGTTGCCGGTCACCGCTTGCACCATGCCCACACCGAAGATGAAGTCAAAGATCCCTACTCAGCGCGGCGGGGCTTTTGGTGGAGCCATATGCTCTGGTTGGTCTATCCCCACCGCCAATTTTTTGATGCTGAGGAGTATGCCCGCTATGCCCCGGATTTGACACGAGATGCCTTTTACCGCTGGCTCGATCGCTACTTTTTGCTGCTGCAAGTGCCCCTTGCCTTGCTGCTCTATGGCCTAGGGGGTTGGTCGTGGCTGCTGTGGGGAATGTTTGTGCGGGCGGTCTTCCTCTGGCACAGCACTTGGTTTATTAACTCCGTGACCCACAAATGGGGCTACCGCCGCTTCGACACACCGGATAACTCCCGCAATCTCTGGTGGGCGGCACTCCTCACCTATGGTGAAGGTTGGCACAACAACCACCACGCCTATCCCCACGTCGCCAAAGCCGGCTGGTACTGGTGGGAAGTGGATCCCACATGGTGGGTCATTCGCACGCTCCAAGGGCTAGGACTGGCTTCTAAGGTACAGTTGCCCCCGCCCACGGCATTGTCCTAATTGCCTCGGCTCCGTTGGGCGATCGCCAGATTGCTCAGCCGATTGAGACCGACGCCCTCGGTGGTCATTAACTCTGTCCAGAGAGTGTTAATTTTGGTGTCATTGGGCTGCTCTTGCCGCAGTTTCACCAACGCATCGAGGGCATCATACCAAAGACCATTGCTAGCCAACAGATCATATTGTTGGAGCGGACTGGCTTCGCGGAGTTGTTTTTCCAGGGTCTCGGGCAGAGCGACCCGTTGTACCCAGCCTTCGACAAAGCGAATTTGTGAGGGATCAGGGTCACTGGGGTTACAGATGAGGCTCACCGTCCAGCGGTAATCTACCCCTTCCTGTAGGGGCGGTACGTCACCCGCCAACGTCATACTGTCTAGGCGCGGGCGATTAGCCATCGGAAACTGCTGCTTGTAAATTTGCACCTGCGTCCCATCGGCAAGGTTTTGAAAGAGGGCAAACTCCAGAGCTTGGTAATTATTGGCGGGTAAATACCAGTAAAACGTGGGGCGATTGGCTGCCGTCAAACCAATGTTACTGGCTGGCACCAGTGTCGTTAGATCAGGCTCATTCGCTGCGGTTTGCACTTTACAGACACCACGGGTGGCCGCCCCCTCACGATTCCCCGGCCGGGATAGGTTTCTGGGGGGCGTAAATCCCGCCCAACTCAGACCCGCATTGAGGATGAGTACGGCCAAGCTCCAAGGAGCGAAATATCGCAGTGACGTGAAAAGAGGGCGTTTCATAGGTCAATATCCTTAGTGAAAAGCGGTAGCGGGACGTGTTAGGGGGTCGTTCATCTTTGGTTATTTCCCTACCTGCCACACTACTACCATAGGAGTTTGGTGTGGGCTGCGGGGTGATAGTGCCAACGAGATGGTGATGATGTCCATCACGTACTGGTATTGCGCTGGCTCACAACCTGAGTAGTTTTCGAGACGAGGACAGCACCCTCGCAGTTCCAAAGTGGCGCGGGCATGATGTCAGCAGCAGGCATATTAGCAAAGGGCTATCTCTATACTGGAAAGTACCTATAGAATTTTTGCGCTGAGCGCTGTTCCCACTACTTTTCTAAATTTCTTGATCTAGTGGTGTTGCGTGACTCCTCGCTGTGAACACTCTCTCCCTTAAGTGGTTTCTCTTGCCCCCCCTCAGTGTCGTGGCGGGTCTCAGCATCTTTTTGGTGGGATCAAGGGGGCTGTCGGCAACGGCAGCAGAGCGGATTATTTTTCGCTATGGCCCCTTCGAGCGATCGCTCCCCATTGCTGATTTGGAACGCTTTGCTACCACTGGCCAAGCCTCGCCAGAACTCGCTAGCTATTTACGGTTATTGCCGCCTGTGCATCAGCAGCAATTGCGCTTGGCCTTACAAGAACGGCTGCGATTGTCCCCCGTGGCTGTTGCCCAACTGCTGTACTCCCCCCTAGGTCAAGAATTGATGGTGCAAGCGGGTCGGATCCTCGAAACCCAAAGCCGCCAAGAAAATGCCCTTGCCCTGCGATCGGCGCTGATTCTCGCTGCCACTGATCCCAAGGGTCTCACCGCGTTGAGTGTGATGCGCCATTACCCCTCCCCCAGTATCCGCTTTGACCTCAAGGAAGGACTGGCGATTCTCAAAAACTTCCAGCACACAATCCGCGAAACAGAGACAATTCTGGATGTTGTTCGTCAACAGGCGATCGCAAATCAGACAGAATCTATCCCTGCCAGTGTGCAATTACTGCTCCAACCGGGGCCTTGGCGGTGGCTAGAGATGCCTTGGACAGCGGTGGATGAATCGCCTCGGCGGTTGCAGTTGACGGGACATGCCCGCCCGATTGAAGCGGATCTCTATCTACCCATTGTTCCTGCGGGACAGCGGGTTCCAGTGGTCATTGTTTCCCATGGACTAGGGGCAAGCCGCTACAGCTATCGCTATTTGTGTGAACATCTGGCCTCCCACGGTTTTGCGGTTATTGCCCTTGAGCACGTTGGTAGCTCGACCCGTCAGGTACTGTCGTTTCCCATGGGCTATGTCAGTCCAAAGATGGCGGCTCAAGAATTTCTGGATCGCCCCCTTGATGTCACGTTTGTCCTCAATCGTTTGGGTGCATTTCCTGAGCAACTCTACCCTTGGGCAGGGCGGCTCAACTTGGAGCGGGTGGCAATGATTGGTCAATCCTTTGGCGGCTACACGGCTCTCGCCCTCGCGGGGGCACCGTTGGATTTTCAACAACTGCGGCGACATTGCACCAGAAGTGTCCTCGACTCGTTTAATGTGTCACTGCTGCTCCAATGCCAAGCGCAAGCATTACCCCCAAAGGTCTATTCCCTACAGGATCCCCGTGTACAAGCGGTAATTGCTGTTAACCCGATTACCAGTGCTGTCTTTAGTCCTGAATCCTTGAGTCAGTTGAAAATTCCCGTTATGTTTGTGGCTGCCAGTGACGATACGATCGCCCCAGCGGTCGAGGAGCAAATTTATCCCTTTACGTGGCTGACGACGCCCGATCGCTACTTGGTGTTGATGGACAACGCGACCCATTTTTCGACAATTGGTGAGGCTGGTCAAAATGAAGCTGTCTTGCCTGTGCCCAAGGCACTCGTCGGTGCCATGCCCCCGCGATCGCGCACCTATCTGCGAGGATTGAGCTTAGCCTTTTTACGCTTGCACCTTCTCGGAGATGAACAGGCACGGCAATGGCTGACACCAGCGGCAGCGATGGCGTTGAGTTCGCCCACCCATGGCCTAAACCTGACCCAATCCCTAACCCCAGAACTGTTGGAAAAGGTTCCGCAGGCAGTGAAGTATCGCTAAGCTAACTGTGAGTTTCTGCAAGCACCGTTTAGAGTTGTCTCAAGATTGACATGGCGATCGCTATCCCAATTCCCCAATCAGAGCTAATTGCACTTTGCCAGCGCTACCGAATCACACGACTTTCTCTCTTTGGTTCAGTGACGCGCGCGGATTTTGGGCCAGACAGTGATGTGGATATCCTAGTAGAGTTTGCGCCAGATGTCCCTGTTGGTTTTCTGACAATGAATCGCCTCGCTAGGGAACTAGCTGAAGTGCTGCGAAGACCGGTTGATCTCGTACCTCGCAATGGCCTCAAGCCCGCTATTCGTGATGCTATTCTCCGCGAAGAGCAGGTGATCTATGCGGCCTGAGCGTCTCTATCTACTAGACATGATAGAGGCTGCAGATGCCATTGCTCGTTTTCTTAAGGGAGTTAAAGCATCAGATTTTATGGAAGATGAGTTACGGCAGAGCGCTGTATTGCAAAAGTTGATCGTCATTGGTGAAGCTTGTGCGCGACTACCGCGGCGATTTACTGAACAGCATCCCCAGATTCCATGGAGCGATGTTGTTGGGTTTCGCAATATTGCTGTGCACGAATATTTTGCCTTGAACTGGCACATCGTTTGGGTAACAGCTACCCAAGAAGTACCGCTGTTGCGGGCACAGATCGTTCATGTTTTAGAGCAATTGGGTGATGATCAAATCAACTTTGAATGCTAAATCCCTGATGGTAGTGGGCACCACGTCCCATGCAGGTAAATCTCTCCTCACAGCGGTAATTTGTCGTTGGCTGGCGCAGCAGGGCTATCGTGTCACTCCCTTTAAGGGACAGAATATGGCCTTGAATGCCTACGTCACCCGTGAGGGCGGTGAAATTGGTTATGCCCAAGCAATGCAGGCCTGGGCGGCAGGGATAGAACCTGAAGTGGCGATGAATCCGATTCTCCTCAAGCCCCAAGGCAACATGACCTCTCAAGTGATTCTCAAGGGGCAGGTGGCGGGGGTCACCCAAGCGGCAGACTACTATCGGGACTATTTTGAGCGGGGGTGGCAGGCAATTACCGAGGCATTGGCGGATCTGCAACAACGCTTTGATTGGATTGTGTGTGAAGGCGCAGGGTCACCGGCGGAAGTCAATCTCAAGCACCGCGATCTCACGAATATGCGGGTGGCCACCTATCTTGGGGCACCGACGATCCTTGTGGCGGATATTGATCGAGGGGGGGTGTTTGCCCATATTGTCGGGACATTGATGCTTCTTGACCCTGCCGAGCGATCGCTTATTCAGGGGATTGTGATTAATAAATTTCGTGGCCAGCGATCGCTCCTTGACAGTGGTGTGCAATGGCTAGAGGAGACCACGGGGGTACCGGTTTTAGGGGTGATTCCATGGCTCGAGCGCCACTACGCGGCTGAAGATTCCCTGGATCTATGGGATCCGCGTCCCCAACGCCAAGGGGGAGACTTGAAAATTACAGTAATTCGACTACCGCGTATTGCCAACTTCACCGATGTTGATCCCCTATTGGCGGAACCCAGTGTCTCCCTTGAGTTTCTGCCCCCCCATCGTCCCTTGGGGCAACCCGATGCCGTGATCCTGCCGGGGACGAAAACGACGATTGCCGATCTCCACGTCCTACGGCAAACGGGGATGGCAGAGCAACTACAAGCCTACGCTGCCCAAGGGGGAACGATTCTCGGCATTTGCGGCGGTTGGCAGATTTTGGGTCAGACCATTAGCGATCCGCTGGGATTAGAGGGCTGCCCCGGCACCTATGAAGGACTGGGACTCATGCCGCTGCACACGCAATTGGGGGTAACTAAATGTACTCGACAGCAACAAACCCAATCGCTGTATTTCCCCTGTTCTGAGCCGATCGTGGGCTATGAAATTCACCAAGGCCAAAGTGAATACACAAGTGATCTCAACGGTTGGCAACCCCTTTTTGCTGCCTCAGAACTCGGGCTTGTTAATGCAGCGGGCACGCTTTGGGGCACCTATCTGCATGGGCTATTGGAAAATGGTGCTTGGCGCCGTCATTGGCTCAATGGGTTGCGATCGCGCCGCCAACTGCCCCCCCTACCCACAGCCATTCCCCACTATGCCGAGCAACGGACTGCTGCACTGGATCAACTCACAGAAACCGTGATGGCTCACCTGAATCTAGAGAGCATTTGTAAATTATGTTGATGTAAAAATTTCAAATTGTTAGCAATTGTCATCCCTTGCAAATGACTCCCCTAGACTGAGGAACGATGTGCTGATGATAGGGAGTGCAAAAAGACAATGACAGTGGCTGCTTCTTGGTCAGTGGGAATCTTAATTGTTTCAGCGATCGCCGCCCTGAGTGGCTTAAGCTGGCTCTTGTACAGTGCTCATCAAGAGGAAAAACAATGTCCCCTACGGGAGTATTCCCCCCAAGAGGCCTATGGTGAAACCCTTTGGCGCATGATCTTTGTCTATTGGCTCGTCTATTGTGGTGCGCGGGGTCTGCAAATCGCTGTACCATTAGAAGGCACCGATTTAGGTCAAATGTGCAAAATCACCGCACTCTTGGCCTTTTTGCTCACCACCTCTTCGCTGCTTTGCTTACCGATGCACTATTGGCAGGCACGTCAGCGCCAGCAACAACTCAATTAAGTCTAGTTAAGTCTAATTAAGTCTCGATTCTCTGCCTACACGGTTCAATGTGGTCTGACCTGCTCCAACAACTCCTCGATCGCCAAGCCCTGACGCAAGAGCAGGCCACCCAGTTAATGCAAGGATGGCTAGCAGCAGAAATTCCCGATGCCCTCTCCGGTGCCATTCTCACCGCCTTACAGTTCAAGGGGCTGACGGTTGAGGAACTTACGGGGATGGCCAATGTATTGCTGGCTCAGTCCGCCGGTGCGCCCCTAAATTTAGCCGAACCCCTCATTGATACCTGCGGCACTGGGGGCGATCGCGCCGGTACCTTTAATATCTCCACAGCGGTTGCCTTCGTCGTGGCAGCAGCGGGGGTCAAAGTGGCCAAGCACGGCAATCGTTCAGTTTCTAGCCGCGTCGGTTCAGCGGATGTCCTTGAGTGCCTTGGGATCAATCTTGCCCACAGCGATCCCGCCTTTTTGCTCAAGGAAGTGGGGATCACATTCCTCTTTGCCCCCGGTTGGCATCCCGCCATGAAAGCCGTGGCTTCCCTGCGCCGCACCCTGAAAATTCGCACCGTCTTTAATCTCCTCGGTCCTTTGGTGAACCCGCTCCATCCCACAGGGCAGGTGATTGGGGTCTTTAGCGATCGCTATCTTGAAGCCATGGCCGGCGCCCTACAACGTCTCGGACGCCAACGCGGCATTGTCCTCTATGGTCGCGAAGGGGTGGATGAAGCTACCCTCGGCAATATGACCGATCTCGTGATGTTTAGTAGTCCTGAGGAGTCGCTGCGCCAAGAAGTCCTTGATCCCCAAGCCTTGGGACTTGCGAGTGCCCCCCTGCGGGATCTGGCTGGGGGAGATGTCCAGACCAATGCTGAAATTCTTACGCAAGTTCTGCAGGGCAAAGGCACAACGGCTCAGCAGGATGTGGTGGCGCTCAATGCCGCCTTAGCCCTCTACGTGGCAGCAGCCGTTCAGGATTGGTGGGAAGGGGTGGATCGGGCAAAGGCGATTCTGGCCAGTGGCGCGGCATGGGATAAGTTACAGGCATTGGTGACGCTCTCCAATGAGTCCTAAGGTATCTGCCTATTTGCCGCCGTGGTGTGTCTTGGATCCCCTCTTGGATCAATGGTTACAGGAGGACATCGGTCGGGGCGATCGCACCACCCAAGCCCTGCATCTCCAAGATCGCCAAGGCAAAGCCCATATCCGTCTCAAAAGTCAGGGAGTCATTGCCGGTCTGCCCATTGTGGAGCGGGTGTTTCAACGCCTGACAGCAGCAGTAGGGTTTACCTACGAGCAGGCCGAGGGCACCCTTTGTGAGGCGCCGACAATTGTTGCTCGGATTGCAGCTCCCTTAGAAACCTTGCTCTTGGGTGAACGGCTCGCTCTCAATTGCTTGATGCGCCTGAGTGGGATTGCTACCCTTACCCATACCTATGCCCAGCAAATTGCTGACTTGCCGACGCAACTCGTCGATACCCGCAAAACAACGCCCGGACTGCGCCTGTTAGAAAAATATGCAGTGGCGGTGGGGGGCGGTGTCAACCATCGCTTTGGCCTTGACGATGCAATCATGATTAAGGACAACCACATTGTGGCAGCGGGGGGCATCACGGCTGCGGTTGAGCAAGTCCGCCAAGCCAGTCCCTTTCCCTTGGCCATTGAGGTGGAAACTGAGACGCTAGAGCAGGTGCGCGAAGCCCTCTCCTTGGGGGTAGAGGTGATCATGCTCGACAATATGCCGATTCCAGAGATGACCCAAGCCGTGGCGATGATCCGCGCCGCAGCCCCCCACACTAAAATTGAGGCCTCTGGCAATATCACCCTAGAAACCTTGCGAGCAGTGGCCTTGACGGGGGTGGACTACATTTCCACGAGTGCGATGATCACGCGATCGCCCTGGCTAGATTTTAGTTTGACGATTCTTTGAGTCTTTTTGAGGAAGTGAGTGCCTGTTTTCGGAGGTTGTGCCGTGTCGAAATCCCTAAGCCTACCTCGGTGGGTTCGCCTGAAACCTTGGGAGTTACTGGTGTGGCTGATTGCCCTTGTGATTGCCGTGCCCATTCTTGTCATTCTCAGTCAAGTCTTTGTGCATACGGGTGACACTTGGCAGCATCTCGCCACAACGGTTTTGCCCGACTACCTGTTGAACTCCCTCTGGTTGATGGTGGGGGTGGGAATAGGCGTCGTGGTCATTGGCGTCAGTACAGCATGGCTGGTTACCAACTGTCAATTTTGGGGCGTGCGCTGGTGGCAATGGCTGCTGTTGACCCCTTTGGCGGCACCGGCCTATGTCTTGGCCTACACCTATACGGAGTTTTTTGCCTTTGAAGGTCCGATTCAGGCATGGCTGCGGGAATTAACGGGCTGGGGCTACGGTGATTATTGGTTTCCCAATATCCGCTCCCTCGGCGGGGCGATCGCCATGCTCACCCTCGTTCTCTATCCCTATGTCTTTCTCTTGGCGCGAGTAGCCTTTTTGGAGCAGGCCACCTGTAGCTTAGAGGCCAGTCGTTCCCTTGGCTGTGGGCCTTGGCGCAGTTTTTGGACGGTGGCGTTGCCCCTTGCTCGGCCAGCGATCGCTGCCGGTACCAGTCTCGCCCTGATGGAAACCCTCAATGATTTTGGTACTGTGCAGTACTTTGGTGTCGATACCTTCACCGTTGGCATTTACCGCACTTGGTTTGGCATGGGCGATCGCGTGGCGGCGGCGCAGTTGGCCTCAGTTTTAGTGGTGATTGTTTTTGCCCTGCTGCTAGTGGAGAAATGGTCTCGGGGCAAGGCACGCTATTACAATCGCGGCGGCGATCGCCCCATTCCCTACGTGCTCAAAGGCTGGCGAGCGGCTTTGGCTTGGCTAGTCTGTGCCCTACCGGTGTTCTTGGGTCTTCTACTCCCCGGCGGGTTGCTCCTTTACTTGGCCATCAGTTACCAACAACTGCACCTCAGCCGTGAATTTTTAGAACACGCCAGCCACAGCCTGATTTTGGCCACCCTCTCTGCGGTTTTAGCGGTGGGTATTGCCCTGCTACTGGCCTATGGGCATCGCTTGCTGCCAACGGTTTGGGTGCGTTGGGGAACACAGATTGCGGCGATGGGCTATGCCATTCCCGGTACAGTGATTGCGGTGGGGATTCTCATGCCCTTGGGGTGGCTAGATAACGTCATTAATGATCTCACTGAGCACCTGTGGGGCGTGGAAGTGGGCTTGATTCTCAGTGGCACGATCACAGCCTTGATCTACGCCTACTTGGTACGCTTTTTGGCGGTTTCCTTGGGCAGTGTGGAGGCCAGCCTAGTGAAAATTCGTCCGTCCTTGGATGAGGTGGCGCGGACATTGGGGCGATCGCCTTGGAATATTCTGCGCACGGTTCACTTCCCGCTGATGGTGCCCGGCCTTTTTACCGCTGCCCTGATGGTCTTTGTCGATGTGATGAAGGAATTGCCTGCAACATTGGTCATTCGCCCCTTTAACTTTGATACCCTAGCAATACAGGTTTACCGCTTTGCCTCTGATGAGCGACTTCCCGAAGCCGCCTTAAGTGCTTTGGCCTTGGTGGTCGTCGGTCTCATCCCGGTCATTTGGCTGGGACGGCAAACTCGCTGGGCAGATTAGGGAGTTCGGTTTACCGTTTACCGATCTTCGTAATAATTCGTTACATTAGAAACAACGTTCGCTAGGTGTGCTATGTACTTAGAATTTAAGGCCAGCCAATCTGTCCGCCTCAGTATTGAAACACCCACGGCTCCCTTGCAGCACTACCTGCGCCAACCCCAGCGGCTTGTCTATGCCCTCACCGATCCAACCCGAGTGGAATTTTTGGGGAGCGATCGCTTTCGCCTGAAGATGCGTCCTCTGAACTTTCTCATGGTCAGTTTGCAGCCCACGGTGGATCTGGCTGTCCATGCTAATAGCGATGGCTCTTTACAATTGCACTCCCTTGGCTGTGAAATTCGTGGGGTGGACTACATCAATCGCCGCTTTCACCTCGCCCTCGAAGGTTACTTGTCTCCCCAAGCAACGGCAAACGGCACGGATTTGATTGGTCTAGCTGACTTGCAGGTGGGGGTAGATATTCCGCCGCCTTTGGATCTCACACCGCGCCCGATTCTTGAAGCCACCGGCAATGGCTTACTCAAGAGCGTTCTGTTAACGATTAAACAGCGCCTCAGTCAACACCTTGTCGCCGATTACCAACGCTGGCTGACGGAAGTGGAAACCCATGGCAGTGGCGATTGGCTCACGCCTCTCCCTGTCAGTTCCAGCTAAAACTTCCCTAGAGATAGACCTGCTTCGTGCTCAGTAACTGCCTAAGGCCAAAGAGTCCCCGCTGGAAACCCCTTGCAGCAGCACCAATGGCCAAGGCATCTAAGCGCTCTAGTTGGGGGGGACGATTGACAAAAACAAGGGGGGTTTGCACCTGCTGATAAAAGGCACGGCAGTCTTCGTAGCTGCTGGCCATAATCCCACTGGCGGCGCTGCCATACTGGTGAATCCAATGCACTGCGGCGGCTAAATCTTCTTCGTAGTGCCACGCCAAGCGTTGATCTAGATAGGGGAGCGGCCACTCACTGGCATCCACGAGGGGAATTTCGGGATAGTTGCGGTGTAAGTGCTCATCCACCCCCTGCTTGTAGCCCGCTTGAGTGAGTTCATTGATCACAAATGCCAGATGGGAGGGATTGACATTACTGAGCACAATCACCTTTTCAATGGCAAGGGCGCGATCGGGATTGGCTTGGTGGCTGTGCTGAATACAGTTGAGAACACTCTCTGGCGAGACGGAACCATCCCAAACCAGATAGGTATTCCCAAGGGAAAGAGAGACCAAGGGACAGCGAGCAGCAGCGCGTTGCTCGGCCACAAAGCGGGAGCGGCCATAGGCAAGGGCAAGATCAACGGCGGTGGGATCCGCAAGCCAACTGGCTGGACTCAAGGAGAGGGTTTGAATGGCGGCTTGGGGCAGACTGGTTTTACTGAGGGCGGCCTCGATGAGACTGGCGATCGCCCCAGCAGTATAGCGGCTACTTTCACCACTCCAGAGCACAAGGGCATTTCCTGTCTTGAGTGCCATGCCCGCCAGCATCAAGCTTAAAGTGGGTAGCCCTTCATAAACCAAGGCCACCACCCCTAGGGGAACGGCATACTGAAAGCGCTCGGGTCGCGTCGGTAATGGTTGCTGCCATGGATCTGCGGCATGGTAGAGGTGCTCGAGCCACTGGCGAATACGGTGCAGGCGCTCATGGGTCAGCCGTAGCCAGCCAAGAACAATCTGAGACACTGCTAGATCGCGGCTGGATTCCAGATCAAGGGTATTTTGCTCCAATAGGAGGGGTTCTGCTGTTGCTAGCTCCTCAATCAATCGCCGAAGCGCGTCCTGACGGAGGGCATAGCTCACTTGGCTGAGGTGTGTACTGGCGACTCGCGCCCCCCTTAGCGGCTCAGGCAACATGGCCGCAGCGCATTCAACGACGGGAGAGGGCAATCCAGACTAGAAATGCTGGCGTCAGTGCAATCAGCAGGGAGGCAATAATCCATAGCAGCCCTTCAGGTTTTAAGGACAATTGTAGAAGTAAGGGCAGCCAGAGGAGAATAGGCATCAATAAAAAGAAGCTCAGGCCAATCGCAAAATACCAATAGCTTTCTGAGAAGCCCCGCTGCAACTGATTCCACTGCAATCCTGTCCAATACCACGCTCGCTTGTAGGGATAGGTGGTGGCCAACTGCTCAATGGAAAAGCCATCAGGACGGACGACAAAAATTTGCTGACAGCGCCGACAGCCAAAAGCTTCCGTGAGGGCGATCGGCATCAACTCCCCTTGGCGACGACAGGGGCAGGGGTAACTTGCATCGAGATCCAGTTTGTGAGGTTTAATCGGAGCCACGGTGGCTGTCCAAAACGCAAACGACAGGAAATGATTCGATGGCGGGCGATCGCTCGCCTACTGATACAGCATACAAAGAGAATTCTGTTTTGCCTGTGACTTATACAATTTGTTAAAGATAGCGGCGAAAGGGGGATATTTCGATTTTTCTGTAATGAGAGAATGTAGGCTAGGATACAGTTCTGCCGCAACCTCTCTTGATCATGATTCCCCAAGATTTTCTCGACCAAATTAACCCCGATCGCTACATTGTTCCCGTGGGGGAGAAATTTCACTGGAAGGACTATGATCCTGCAGATACCGCTGGCCTCAAAAGCAAAGTCGAAGCCCAAGAACTCCTTGCCGCGGGCATTAAGAAGCTAGCCGCCTATCAAGATGTTCTCTATGCCCAGAATATCTATGCGCTGCTGATTATTTTCCAAGCGATGGATGCAGCGGGCAAAGACAGCACGATCAAACACGTTATGAGTGGCATCAACCCCCAAGGCTGTCAGGTCTATAGCTTTAAGGCACCGAGTGCTGAGGAGTTGGATCATGACTTTTTGTGGCGCGCGAATCGGGCATTACCAGAGCGAGGCTGTATTGGTATTTTTAATCGCTCCTATTACGAAGAAGTTCTTGTGGTGCGGGTACACCCCGATTTGCTCAATCGCCAGCAACTTCCCCCCGAAACCAAGACCAAGCACATCTGGAAAGAGCGCTTTGAGGACATTAATCACTACGAACGTTACTTAACCCGCAATGGCATTCTCATCCTCAAGTTTTTCCTGAATATCTCCAAAGCAGAGCAGAAAAAACGCTTTTTGGAGCGCATTAGTCGCCCGGAAAAAAACTGGAAATTTTCCATTGATGACGTGCGCGATCGCGCCCACTGGGATGAGTATCGAGAAGCCTATGCCGATGTCTTTCGCCACACCAGTACCGAATGGGCACCGTGGCACATCATTCCCGCCAATCGCAAGTGGTTTGCCCGCCTCATGGTGGCTCACTTCATTTATCAAAAATTGGCGAGTCTCAACTTGCACTACCCGATTGTCAGTGAAGCCCACAAGCAGCAACTCCTAGAGGCAAAAGCGCTGCTGGAAAATGAACCGGATGAGGATTAGGCACTGCCATCGCCTTGGGGCACGTCTTGCCAGAGGGGGGTGATCTCCCGCAGACTTTGGTAATCGCCATTGCCAAGAATCAAATGATCCAGCACTGGAATCCCCATGAACTGTCCCGCTTGTAGCATTTGTTTGGTTAAGTCCAGATCCGCTTGACTGGGAGAGAGATTGCCTGAGGGATGGTTGTGGGCAATGATCAGGCGGCTGGCATTGCGGCGCACGGCTTCACGGAAAACTTCGCGGGGATGGGCAAGGGTTTCTGTAGCGGTTCCCACCGTAATCACATGAGACCCCAACAGGCGATGGCGCACATCTAGCAAGAGAACGGCAAAGCGTTCCGTCGGTTGCCACATCAGATCAGTACTGAGGACAGCGGCAGCAAGCGCAGGATTATCAATGATCGTTTGCTCCCCCGGCCGCGACTGAAAGACCCGCTTCCCCAATTCGACTGCGGCTAGGATCGTGGTGGCTTTGGCGGGGCCAACACCGGGGATGGCCATCAATTCCTCTGGGGTAATGTCGCGTAAAACGCTCACAGCATCGCTACTGTCACCACTGCGCTCCCCCAACTGTTTGAGGATGAATTGTCCTAGGCCGACGGCTGAGAGTTTGCCAGCCCCTTGACCCGTGCCCAGTAAAATCGCCAACAGTTCTGCGGAACTTAGATAGCGGGCACCTTGGCTGAGCAGCTTTTCACGGGGGCGATCGCCGACGGGCAGATCAGCAACACGGAGCGAGTAGGACATGACAGCAGCGATCAACGGAGTTGCTAAAAAGCATATCAAGATTTGCTTGCAGTAGCATTGGGACTGGCTTAGAGAAATTCGCAAGAAGTAGTTGACTTTTATTTGCAAGTAGTTCAAGCTAAAGAAAGTAAAGAAACCGTTTTCCTCTGTTCAGCCTCAATGAACTTATTGCGAATCCACTCCTAACTTTTCCTAGGGGGCAGGTGATGGTTGCCTGTTCAGAAGTGCTGCGGGCGATCGTCCGATTGCCCTTGAATATCCTATCAATCGAGGCTTGCAGATACTTTGATCATGATTGAGGAGTGAATAATGGCGAGATCGATCGCGGTCTGGCTGGGGCTGGCTTTGGCTCCTGCTTGGGGAATGTCAGCGGCACTAGCTGCAAATCAATTGCAAAATACACCCCATACGAGTGATGTGGCTTCTTTTGAGTTTTTTGATGATGAGTTGCAACAAGTCACTCATTCAGTAAAATCCCCCTTGCAAGTGGCACAAATGCCAGCGGTGGCGGACTTAGAGGCGCAAGCTCCCCGACTCCCTGCCGCCGAGCCGTCTTCGGGAATGCAGCGGACAATGCCGCAAGTGACCTCAGTGAATCAACTCTCGGATGTGCGCCCCACGGACTGGGCCTATCAAGCATTGGCCTCACTGGTGGAGAAATATGGCTGTATTGCCGGTTATCCCGATGGCACCTTTCGCGGCAACCGAGCAGCGACACGTTTTGAAATTGCTGCGGCCTTGAATGCCTGCCTCGATGTGATGAGCGATCGCTTTGCCAGCAAGGAAGATCTGGCCACACTGCAGCGCCTAGCGGAGGAATTTAGTAGCGAATTAGCCGTGATCAAAGGACGGGTGACAAATCTGGAAGGCCGCGTTGCCAATCTTGAGGCAACCCAATTTGCCACCACCACTAAACTACGCGCTTCCGCAATTTTTAGTGTGTCGGATGTCTTCACGGGCACCCAAGCCGTTGCTGCTCCCGGTCGCGGGCCAACCATCGAAGACAATCCCGTTGCCACCTACCGCGCGCGGCTCAACTTTGACACCAGCTTCTATGGCAAGGATGTCCTGCGGGTGCGCATCCAGGCGGCCAATATGCCTAACTACGGAACCGTTACCGGTACCAACATGGCACGCCTCAGCTACGACACCAACACGGCTGGCCAATTCGCCATTGATGACCTCTACTACCGTACCCCTCTGACCAACCGCCTGTTCCTTGCCTTTGACGCCGCAGCAGGGAACTTTGATAAGAATGTCTTCACCTTTAACCCCCTCTTGCAGTCCGATGAAACGGGAGCCATTAGCCGCTTTGGTCGCTTTAACCCCCTCTATCGCTTTGGTGGCGGTAACAGTGCGGGTCTGACCCTGCGTTACACGCTCCTTGAAAACAAAGAGCAGGGCACAAGCCTTGTCCTCAATCTTGGCTATCAAGCGCCCAATGCCAACAATCCCAACCGCAATACCCCGAATACCAATGGTTTGATTGGGGGCGCCTATGCAGCCTTGGCTCAATTAGATTGGCGACCAGTGAAGAACTTAGCCCTCGGATTCACCTATGTGCGCTCCTTTGGTACGAGTGTTGCCGGCGGCACAGGCAGCAATGGTTTTATTGGATCTGCTGATAACCCGATTGGGAGTAATGCCAATGCAGCCGCTGATAACTTTGGCTTTCAGTTTACCTATCGCCCGATTCCCAAGTTCAATATTGCTGGTTGGGTCGGCTACTCCAATGTCTATCAAGTGCAAAACTTTACAGGACCTCGGGCAGAAGCGGAGGTTTTGAACTGGGCAGCCACCTTTGGGGTGCCGGACATCTGGCGTAAGGGCGATGTTCTGGGTTTGATTGTCGGTCAGCCCCCACAAACCATTAGCGTTCGGAATGTGGCGGGTGCTCCCGGCGCAACGTTTAACTCCTACCACATCGAGGGGTTATACCGCATTCCCATTTCGCCCAACATCTCGATCACACCGGGGGTCATTGCTTTAGTCAACCCCAACAGCAACAGTAACAATGCCCCAATCGTCCTCGGCGTGGTGCGCACAACCTTTAGCTTCTAGTGCCTTGCATCTTCCCTGCCCAACCGGGCGGGGTTTCACTTTAATCTTTTGGGAGTTGGGGCAAAACGGCATTTGCTAAGGTAGGGGTACAGCCCTTTTCTGGGGTGCTCAAAATAATTGCTAAGCTTGTTGAGTACTCACTTGGGAGTATTGCCCTATGTCCGAAGAACAAGTTTCGCCACCCGAGTCCCCGACTCCCGAACCTGAAACAGAAGCCGTTAGTCCAGAAGAGGTCACCGAAGCGGCAAAAGCTCTCCTTGCGGCTCTGCAACGCTTTGCAACTGCTCAACTCAAAGCCCTACCAGCGGATGTGCAAAAAGCCCTTGAAACAGCGATCGCGGAGCTGAAGTCGAATGCTGATACTGTCTCTAGCCATGTCAAGGATTTTGAGGAGCGACTCAAAGCCGCATGGGAGGTGCTAACGGCAAAGAAAGAGTTGCCCAGTGGTGGTGATGGCGAGTCCTAGCCCGTTATTGCTTGAGCCATTCCCTTGGCAGGAGACCCTCCAGTGGCAACCCACACCCCAACAGCAGGAACAGTTCCAACGCTTCTATGGGGCAATCCTCACAGCCAACCAAGGGATCAACTTGACGCGGATTACGGCAGTCCCTGATTTCTGGGAGAAGCACCTCTGGGATTCGTTGCGGGGGATTTTGCCATGGCTTCAGCCCGCTGCGGGAATGCCGTGGGGAACTAAAATTCAACAGGTCATTGATATTGGTAGTGGCGGTGGTTTTCCGGGGGTACCGGTGGCGATCGCCCGCCCCGATTGGTCAGTGACGCTCCTTGAAGCAACCCAAAAGAAAGTCAAGTTTTTGCAGTCTCTCCCTTCAAGCGTTGGTTTGGCCAACATTCACCCGCAATGGGGACGGGCAGAAGACCATGAGCGCCGCTATGATTTGGCCTTGATTCGAGCCGTGGGTGATGTCGCTCGTTGTTGTGCCTATGGCTTGCCCCTATTGCGATCGGGGGGCATTTTAGTCCTGTACCGAGGCCAGTGGAGCGACGAGGATAGCCAGCATTTAGAGACCCTCTTGCCGCGATACCGCAGTCAACAGTTAGACATTCAGGCATTCACGACCCCCTTGAGCCATGCCCAGCGCCACTGCATTTACCTTCAGCGTCAGGCTTGAACATGTTTAGCCTGCACTCCCCCATCCTCGCGTCGCAGGTGGGGTTTAAGGCGCAGCAATGTAGCGAAAACGCGAGTGGTTCACTCAAACGGTGAAGGTTTATCGTCGTTTGTGCAGGCACTTGATGGGCATTGTGTTTACCCACTGGTCAACTTTGGCCGACTTGAGTGCGCAGCAAGTGATCTTTGCTGTCGAGAGACTGAGCCACGCGACCGCTCACCGTCCCCAAGTCACTTACCCCATTGACCGCACCTTTTACAAGTTCCCCAGCTATTACCGTCGAGCTGCCATTGCCTTTGCCGTCGGTCAGGTGAAGAGTTTTGTCACTCGCTATCAGCAATGGCAATCAGGTACTTGCTCGCACCGTGATGCGAAGCCGCCACCCTCAACGGTGATACTGTCTGCTACCCCGTCTTGTACAAAGGGCAGTGCTACAAACTTCATGGAGAAGACAAAGTCGCAATCAAAGTGTTCACGGGCAGGGATTGGGTGTGGACGACGGTGGCCATCACCCGCCGAGGGGAGCGGCATCGAGTAGAAGCGAACCAAAGGTTGTCTCCCTCACGCGTCACCGATGGCAAACGTTGGCATTTGTCGGTTCCCTTTGAGTGTTCTCCTGAACAGCGGCAACCCGATACAAATGTGGTGGCGGTTGACCTCGGCCTCAACACCACAGCAACGGTTTGCGTCGTGAGCTTTGACGGCACGCTCACCCAGCAGCCTTGGTGGAATAACCAACGGGGGTGGCAGAACTTATTAAACAACCTGCGACTGATGATCCAACCCCTGATTTGCTTCAATGGGCTGAAGCGGTGGTTAGGGATCTTTCCGATGCCATCGTTACAGTTTGGCTTTGCCCAAATCACCCATCAGATGAATGCCTTTATTTGTCCACTTGTGCACCAGTGGAACCAACAACGTGTCTTTTCATCCACCTAAAGTCACTAAAGAGGGATACATAATCCGCCCACTGCCCATTCGATCTAAGGATCCCTAAAAATTCTAGACTTGTGTAATGCCATCACAGGAGAGTAGGCTGAAAAATGGCAAAGTATGACGTTTTGTTGAGGATTCCATGCGGGTTTCCCTTCGCTGGCTACGGGAATTAGTGGCTGTTGATCTCGATGTGACGACTTTGGCCGATCGCCTGACGATGGCGGGGTTTGAAGTCGAAGAAATTGAAGATCGGCGCACATGGGCGGAAGGGGTTGTGGTGGGTCATATTTTGGCCTGTGAACCCCATCCCAATGCCCAAAAATTACGGGTCTGCCAAGTGGATGTGGGTCAAGGGGAACCGCGCACGATTGTCTGTGGGGCACCCAATGCCGCCGCAGGCTTGTATGTACCCGTGGCACTACCGGGGGCATATCTGGCCAAAATTGATCTGAAAATTCGACCGGCAAAACTGCGGGGGGTGAAATCTGAGGGGATGATTTGCTCCCTTGCTGAATTGGGGCTAACCAAAGAGTCTGAGGGCATTCACACATTCGTTGATGGGGTGACGGTGGGCGAAGATGTCCGTCCTCTCCTTGGCTTGGATGATGTGATTTTGCACCTGACCTCAACCGCCAACCGTGCGGATGCCCTGAGTATGGTGGGCATTGCCCGTGAAGTGGCCGCACTCACTGGTGCTTCCCTGACGCTCCCCACCCCCAAGGCGATCGCCCCCAAAAAGTCTCGCACCAAGGCTCCCGTACAGCTTGCGATCGCTGACCCTCAGGCCTGTCCTGCTTACTGTGGCACACTGATCACCAATGTCCAGATTGCCCCTTCGCCCCTTTGGCTCCAGCAACGGTTAGAGGCTGCGGGTTTGCGTGCCATCAATAACGTGGTGGATATTACCAACTACATCCTGCTGAAGTGGGGCCAGCCCCTCCATGCCTTTGATTGGGATCGGTTGCAAGGGGTTGCTGCCCAAACCCCAGTGAGTGTCGGCGTGCGTTTTGCCAAGGCTGGGGAAACCCTGAAAACCCTCGATGGTGAGCAGCGGGTGCTGAGTACCGACAATCTCCTGATTACCGCCGGGGATGTGCCCGTTGCCCTTGCGGGGGTCATGGGGGGCGAAGAAACTGAGGTTTATGAGGGTACGCAGAATGTCTTCCTTGAGGCGGCACTCTTTGCCAGTCCAGTGATTCGGCGATCAGCTCGTGCCCAAGGATTACGCACGGAAGCTTCGGCTCGCTATGAACGGGGGGTAAACCCCGCAGAACTAGAGGCGGCCACCGCTGAGGCGATCGCCCTATTGACTGAGGTGGCCCAAGGGACAGTAACCTACACCACACTGGCGGATCAGCGTCCGCCCCTCGAACGTACCCTTACCCTACGACTGGAACAAGTGCATCGGCTCTTGGGGGCCGTGGTTGCTGATGCAGCGGAGAGCGAGGAACTCGCCTATTTGGACGCAGAGACCGTTGAAGAGCTACTCAGCCGCCTTGGCTTTCACCTCAGCCGTCAAGAAACCTTTGAGGACGAGTTAGTGGTGTGGTCGGTAACAGTGCCCCCCTACCGCTTTCGTGACATTGAGCGCGAGGTGGATCTCATTGAGGAAATTGCGCGGCTCTACGGCTACGACCGCTTTGAGGAAACCTTGCCCGCTCAATCGGAATTGGGAGCACTACCGCTGGAACTCACCCTACTGCGGGAGCTACGGGCGGCCTTTCGCGGAGCGGGTCTGACGGAATTGATGCACTATTCTTGGGTAAAAGGTGGTCAGCCCAACCAAGTCACCGTTGTGAATCCGCTAGTGGCGGAGTTTTCGTCGCTGCGTACGGATCTAATCACGGGTCTAGTACAGGCCTTCCGCTACAACCAAGAACAGGGGAATCCGCCCCTCAATGGTTTTGAAATTGGCCGTGTTTTTGGTCAAGATGAAGAGGGTCTCTGGGAAAGCGATCGCCTTGGGGGCATCATCGGTGGCGATCCGTGGCAGGGTAAATGGGTGCGCCGCTCACAGCAAGCCCAACCCCTCACCTGGTATGAAGCCAAGGGGATTCTTGAGAGTGTCTTTCAGCGATTTGGTTTGCATGTGGAATATCAGAGCGATCGCCAAGAAGAACGCCTGCATCCGGGGCGGACGGCAGCCCTTTGTTTGAATGGGGAACGGCTCGGTATTTTTGGCCAGTTACACCCGCAGTATGCGGCGACCCTCGACCTGCCGGCGGCAGTGTATGTCTTTGAACTGGATCTAGAGGTACTCCTGAGCCGTCTTGAGGAACGCTATCGCCAGATCATCTTTCAACCTTTTTCAACCTATCCCGCCAGCGATCGCGACCTCGCCTTCTTTGCGCCAGCGGATCTCACTGTGGCGGAACTCAGCCGCACCATTTGGAAAGCCGCAGGCGGGCGCGACTCCCTCCTTGAGAGTGTCGAAGTCTTTGATGAGTACAGTGGCACGGGTGTCCCTGAAGGGCAGCGCAGTTTGGCCTTTCGCCTCACCTACCGCGCCAGCGATCGTACCCTCACCGAGGCCGAGGTGAATGAATTGCATCAGCGCATTCGCGACAGCCTTGTGGAAAAATACGCCGTGACCCTCCGTAGCTAAGAAAAAACCATGAACACAGTATTGACGACCGATTGGCAGCAGCTTGCCGATTTAGCCCTTGCCGATGAATGCCTCAGCCGCGATCAAGCGCGGGCGGTGTTACAAGCCGCAGATACCGAACTTCTGAATCAATTGGCGGCGGCCTATCGGGTGCGCTACCACTACTGGGGGAATCGAGTACGGCTGCACTATCTGCTCAATGCCCAAAGTGGTCTCTGTCCAGAGGATTGCCACTACTGCTCACAATCAAAAATCTCCACGGCTGAGATTGAAAAGTATCCCCTACTCTCGCAGGAAAAAATTCTTGCCGCGGCCGATCGCGCGGCCCAACTCAAGGCCGGTACCTTTTGCATGGTTATTTCCGGGCGATCGCCCAATGAAAAGGTCTTTGAGCAGGTGCTTGCGGCTATTCGAGCGGTTAAGGAGCGCTATCCCCTCAAAATCTGTGCCTGCTTGGGCTTACTCACCGCTGAGCAAACCGCCCGGCTGGCGGCAGCAGGCGTCGATCGCGTCAATCACAACCTAAATACTTCGGAAAACTTCCACGGCGAAATTTGCACCACCCACACCTTTAGCGATCGCGACCAGACCCTAGCGAATATCCAAGCCGCTGGAATTACAACTTGCTCTGGCGGCATTTTGGGTATGGGGGAATCCGATGACGATGTCATTGATCTTGCCCTTTCCCTGCGGCAGCGGCAGGTGACCAGTGTACCGGTGAACTTTCTGATTCCCATTGCGGGGACCCCCCTTGGCCAACAGCACAACCTCAATCCGCGCCACTGTTTACGCATTCTCGTGCTGTTTCGTCTGCTTTTGCCGCGCCAAGAGATCCGCATTGCCGGTGGCCGCGAAGTGCATCTGCGATCGCTCCAACCCCTTGGCCTCTATGCCGCCAACTCCATTTTTGTCGGCGATTATCTAACGACCCCCGGCCAAGCCCCCCACCAAGACTGGCAAATGATTGCCGATGCTGGCTTTGTGCTTGAAGACCCCGAAGGGCGGGCGATCGCCCCATAACATCTGCACTGCGCATCGCTAAACTAGGGATTGGCGGCACTACTGTTGCGGAGTCTCCAATGGGCGTTTTTGGTGGCCTTTTGCTAATTGCGGCGATCGTCCTCTTTTTTGTGCAGCGCCACTATCGTCTGAAGCTCCGTAGCCTCAAGCTAGCCACGCCATCCACCACAGCGGATCTTCATCAGCTCCAACAGCAGGTGGCGCAGGAAATTGGCGGTGGCAACCTACGGGAATATGTGAAGGTCTCGGGTCAGATTGTTGTGGATCAGCCCCTGATCTCAGAGTTAAAGCAGGTGCCCTGCGTCCATTACCGCATGTGTGTCAGCCGCGAGTATGAAGAACAGGTGCGCGAAACCGATAGTGAAGGCCGCACCCGCTGGCGCACTGAACGCCGCTCCGACACGATTAGCAGCAATAGCCAGACCATTCCTTTCCGCGTGCGCGATCGCTACGGCGAGATTGAAGTCGATCCCCGCGGGGCTGATATGGAAACCATCCAAGTCCTCGATGAATTTCGACCCGCCAATAACACTGCCCGCCTTGGCTTTGGCAGCTTTCAGATCAACGTGGGCAGCCTCACCTTTGGCAGTGGCAATACCATTGGTTATCGCTATCAGGAATGGATCACGCCAGTGGATCGGCAGGTGTTGGTGGTGGGTACTGCCAGTGATCAAACGGGTACGCTGCGCATTGAGCGTCCCACCGCCAAGGGACAAAAGTTCTTTGTCTCCCTAAAATCAGAAGACAGCCTGAGTCAAGACACCAGCAATGCCGTACTCTACTCAACCATTGGTGCTGCGGCCTGTGGTGGGTTGGGGGTCTTGTTGATCTTGGTAGGGCTGCTGTAGCAGTTCACTGAGGGCGAGCCAATCCTCGAGGCTGAGGGCTTCGGCGCGGCTATTGACATCTCGCCCCAACTGAAGCAGCGCTTGGCGCACTTGATCGGGTTCCACAAGGGACTTGAGGGCATTGGCCAGCATCTTACGGCGAGTGGCAAACCCCTGTTTCAGCAGCGTTTCTAACCATTGGGGCGATCGCACCCTTGGCAGTGTCGCGTGGGGACGCAGACAGATCACCACAGAATCCACCTTAGGTGGCGGCTGAAAGGCCCGGGGGGGCACCGCACACACCTTCTCACAGGTGGCCAGAAATTGCACCCGTACGGAGAGGGCACCGTAGGCTTTGCTACTGGGGGTTGCCATCAGGCGATCGCCAATTTCTTTTTGCACCAGTAGAATCAACCGCTCAAAGGCCGGGCGACGCGGTCGGGCAATACTGCCAAGCAGATGCCCCAGTAAGGGTCCTGTAATGTTGTAGGGGATATTGGCCACCACTTTGTTGCACCCCAAGGGCGCTAAGTCCAGCCGCAAAATATCGCCTGCGATCAACTGAAACCGGTCACTGCCAAACTGCCGTTGCAATTGGCCACAGAGATCTCGATCCAGTTCAACGGCAATTACCTCAGCACCGCTAGCTAGAAGAGGACGAGTGAGGGCACCCCGACCGGGACCAATTTCCAAGACGCGATCGCCCGCGTGCAGTTCAGCCGCTGCAATGATCTGGGCTAAAACCGATTCGCTGCGCAGCCAATGCTGGCCAAACCGTTTGCGGGCACGAATCACCTAGCGCGGCCCCAAGCCCACCGTGGGTGCGTAGACCGCCTGATCCCCTAATTCTGCTTCAATGCGCAACAGGCGATTGTACTTGGCAACCCGTTCACTGCGGCAGAGGGAACCGGTTTTAATTTGACCCGCACGGGTGGCCACGGCCAAATCGGCAATCGTGGTATCTTCGGTTTCACCAGAGCGGTGGCTAATCACTGAGCGGTAGCCCTTGCGGGTTGCCAGATCAATGGTTTGCAGGGTCTCGGTTAGCGAGCCAATCTGATTGAGTTTAATCAAGATGGCATTGGCTACGCCATTGTCAATCCCCCGTTGCAAGCGCTTGGGATTGGTAACAAACAGATCATCCCCCACCAGTTGAATGCGACCGCCAAGGGTTGCGGTCAAGAGTGCCCAGTTGTCCCAGTCCTCCTCCTGCAATCCGTCCTCAATCGAGACAATGGGATAGTTGCTCACCAGTTCTTCGTAGTAGCGGATTAACTCAGGGCCAGTGCGGCTGGCATTATCAAACATATATTTGCCGTCTTCATAAAATTCATTGGCGGCGACATCGAGGGCAAGGGCAACGTCAGTGCCGGGGGTGTAACCTGCGGTTTCAATCGCCTGCAGCAAAATATCCAAGGCCGCTTGGTTGGAGTCAAGGTTAGGCGCAAAGCCGCCTTCATCCCCCACACCGGTCAGTAACCCCTTATCCGCCAGCACCTTACTCAGAGCGGCAAAAACCTCTGCCCCCCAGCGCAGTCCCTCCCGAAAACTAGGGGCACCAATGGGCATGATCATGAATTCCTGGAAGTCAATATTGTTGGCGGCGTGGGCACCACCGTTAATGACATTCATCATTGGTACAGGCAGCACATTGGCCAGCGGCCCCCCCAGATAGCGGTAGAGGGGTTGACCAAGATATTCGGCGGCTGCTTTAGCCGTGGCAAGGGAAACCGCAAGAATGGCATTGGCACCGAGGTTGGATTTGTTCTCACTGCCATCCAGTTCCAAGAGGCACTGGTCAATCACCGTCTGATCAAGGGCGTTGAGATCCACAAGGGCACTGAGAATCGTGGTTTCAATGTTTTCCACCGCTGTGAGGACGCCTTTGCCACCGTAGCGCTTGGGATCGCCGTCCCGCAGTTCATGGGCTTCAAAACTCCCCGTTGAGGCACCACTAGGAACCTGCGCCAGTCCAACAATGCCACAATCTAGTTCGACTTCTGCTTCTACCGTGGGGCGCCCCCGCGAGTCGAGAATTTCGCGGGCACGAATCGTTGCGATCGCCGTATCCATCATCTGCTTATCCTCAATATGCAGCTAGATTGTACGATAGATGCCCGATAAAACTGAAATGGCTTAAGGATGACCTAAGCTATTAAAGTGCCCTGTATTGCATTGCCTTTCTTGTCTGAGACTGGTTTAATTTGACTCAACTTTGGTGTATATCATTCACAATTGGGGGAGTAACGATTACCGAGACTGTTAGTCAGTTTCACTTGACCAACCATTCGTAGGAATCCATCATGACCACTATTGCCCGAAGTCGTTCCCCGCAGTCTGAGATACCCGCCCGTCCTATCACCACAGAGACCGTTCACTATCAGGTTGTGCATTGGATTAGGGGGCGCTTTCGGATTCGTATTCCTCGGTTGGGCTTTGATGCAGAATATGGGGCACGGCTGCTCTACATTGTGGGCAGTTTACCCGCAGTAACAACGGCACGCATTAACCCCCCTGCCCGCTCCCTTGTGGTGGAATATAACCCTAAACTTTTTGGGGAAGCCCTAGCAACGATTCAGGGGCAAATTTTTGAGTCGATTCAAGTGGCCGCCAATCCAGATCTTCCCGCCCTGAGCACTGAAAAAGCCACCCCTGCGGCAGAAGCTCACGAAATTAACTATTGGGAACGCTTGGGTTTACCGGCTCTGGGTTTGGGGTTGAGTGTGGCCTCCCTGATGGGGGTACCGATTCCCGGCTATGTGATTGCTAGTGTCGTGATTGCTGGGGCAATGCCGGTGTTTCAGCGAGCATGGGAAGCGATTCAGGAGGAAAAACAGTTAACGATTGACTTCCTCGATGGGTTGGCAATTTCCCTGCACACCATGCAAGGACACTATTTTGCCCCCTCCTTTATGCTGGGTCTGATTGAGGGGGGGGAAGTGATCCGTGACCTCACGGCACGGGGATCGGAGCGGGCGAACCTTGATTTGCTCGACTGTCTGGGCAAAACCGCCTTTGTGGAACGGGACGGCGTTGAGGTGGAGGTGGCAGTCAAGGATCTCGTGGAGGGCGATCGCGTGGTCGTCTATCCGGGGGATCAAATTCCCGTTGATGGCATTATTTTGCGGGGTACAGGCCTCATTGATCAGTGCAAACTCACGGGGGAGTCCGTACCGGTAACCCGCACTGAGGGAATGGAGGTTTTTGCTTCGACCCTACTGGTGGATGGCCAATTGGTGATCTTAGCGGAGCGGGTGGGTAACAATACCCGTGCGGGCGTGATTGTCGGCTTAATGCAGTCGGCACCGGTGCATGACACTCGCATTGAAAACTATGCGGCTGCTGTCGCTAACCAGATGGTGGTGCCTACCTTGGCCATTGGGGCAGGCGTGGGGTTACTCTCTGGGGATTTGAATCGGGCGATCGCGCTGCTGACCCTTGACCTCGGTACGGGGATTCGGGTCTCTGTGCCCACCACGATTTTGTCGGCGCTCACCTATGCAGCCCAACATGGCGTGCTCATTCGCAGTGGCCGGGCGATTGAAAAACTGGCGCAAATTGACACGATTGTTTTTGATAAAACGGGCACCCTCACCCAAGGTCATGCTGGCGTGACAGATATTAAAGTCATGGATCCGCGCTTCAGCGCCGATGACATCCTCAGTATGGCCGCCAGTGCTGAGCAGGGACTTACCCACCCCGTGGCTGAAGCCATTGTCCGCCATGCCCGCGAAACCCAGCAACCCCTCTTTGACTGTGAAGACTGGGAATACCGCGTTGGCCTCGGTGTGGCCACAAAAGTGCGGGGTGTGGATCTGCGGGTGGGCAGCCGCCGCATGATGGAGCAGGAAAACATTTGCCTGATTGATCTCAATGAACGCTTTCCCGATCTCGATTCTGGGCGAGCTTCGATTGTCTATGTGGCTGGGGATGGGCGTTTGATTGGGGTGATTCTCTACAGCGACCCGATCCGCAATGAAAGTCCTGAAGTCATCCGTGAACTCAAGGGGGCGGGCATTACTCCCCATATGCTGACGGGCGATATTGGCCGCGTTGCCCGTGCGGTGGCCAAAGACTTAGGGATTGCTGCCAACAATATCTACGCCGAAGCCTTCCCAGAAAAGAAAGTGGAGGTGGTGCGTGCCCTTCATGACAGCGGTAAAGTGGTGGCTTTCTGTGGGGATGGGATCAATGACTCGGCGGCGCTTGCCTATGCCGATGTCTCTATTTCCTTTGCTGGGGCAACCGATATTGCCCGTGAAACCGCAGATGTGGTGCTGATGGAGGATGATCTGCGGGGACTGACCCTTGCCATTCGCATTGCCAAGCAGGCGATGGAGATTGTCTGGCAAAATACAGCAATCGTTGCCATTCCCAATATTGGGGCGCTGCTGTCGGGGGTGTTCTTTGCCCTTGACCCGATTTTGGCAGTGGTCATTAACAACGGCACAGCCATCTTAGCGGAGTTGAATGGGTTGCGCCCCTTGGCGGGTCCCGGTGGCTCCTTGCCCTTACCCCCCGTCAAAGACACGCAGGAATTTCTCGCTGAATGGGAAGCCACCCACCCGGATCATCCGGTGCAGCATATTCCGCCGAAAGTCACTGGCGCTCAGGCTGAGCCTTCGCGGTTGGCTGGATAAGCAAGGGCAGCCAATTCACGGCGGCTGAGGGGACGAACGGCTCTGGGGCGAAGATTGCCGAGATGAACCGGGCCGATCGCGATCCGTTGCAAGGCAACAACAGGATAGCCAAGCTGATCGGCCACACGGCGAATCTGGCGGTTGCGGCCTTCGTGCAGGATGATTTCCAAGAGGGAGCGATCGCCCTCACTGCGCAGGAACTGAACCACCGCGGGTAACGTCATTACCCCGTCCAAGGGAACCCCTTGTCGCCATCTTTGTAACACCCTTTCTGGCGGCTGTCCCTGCACCCAAACGCGGTAGGTTTTGGGGATGTGATGGCGGGGATGACTGAGATAGTAGGTGAAAGCCCCATCATTGGTCAGCAGCAGCGCCCCACTGGAGTCAGCATCTAAACGACCCACAGGATGTAGCCCCCCCACGCCCTGATACATTCGTGGCAATAGATCCAAAACCGTGGTTCGACCTTGGGGATCGTGACAAGTACAGAAAACCCCCTTGGGTTTATGGAGCAGCAGGTAGAGCCGTTGGGGTGGGTGGGGTGGGTTCAGGCACTCTCCTTTGTATTCAATGCGATCGCGCGTTGGATCGACTTTGTCCCCCAATTGTGCCCGCTGACCATTGACAAAGACGTGACCACTGCGAATGAGTATTTCCGCATGGCGTCGCGAGGCCACTCCCCAATGGGCAAGGACTTTTTGTAATCGCTCAGTCGTCATAGGGGGTATAGTTGCTATCTAGGATGTGGTGGCACTTTTGAGGAGAATCTCTATGGCAGATGGTTGCCCGGTAGTTGCCAATCCCGCAGCAAACTTGATAGAAAAGAACTGTTTAATCCTTAACTATTATCTGCCGTGAGGAGTTCTATGAAATCTTTTTATAAACTTGCCGCCCTAGGCTTAATTTTAGTTGGTTTTTCTACAACACTGGTTGCCTGTGGTGGTGGCGGTGGTACGACCGATAACCAAACACCAGCGGAATCTCCGAGTCCGCAGACCCCAGGGCAGTAGTTCCCTCTCATCCTTACTAGCATATTGACGACACTAAGTGGGGGTAGCCGTAGGGGTTGCCCCTTTCATTTGCACGAAATGCAGTAAGCAACTCCCCTATCCGAGGGAGCTTTCCAGTTGATACTGCTCCCAAAGGGATTGATAGAGTCCCTCGGTTGCCACCAGTTCATTGTGGGTACCCTGTTGAACAATGCGCCCTTCATCCATGACCAGAATGCGATCGCAAGTTGCCGCTGCCGACAATTGATGGGAAATAAAGAGCACCGTGCGCGTGTGCTGTTGCTGCCGCAGCGCTTGCAAAATTTGGCTAGCGGTTTGGTTATCAACGCTGGCAAGCGCATCATCGAGGACTAAAATCGGCGCATCCACCAGTAGGGCACGGGCTAAGGCGGTTCGTTGGCGCTGTCCCCCAGAGAGGGTAATGCCCCGCTCGCCCACAAGGGTGTCGTACTGCTTGGGAAAGTTGAGAATTTCGTGGTGAATTTGGGCTTGGCTGGCGGCAGCAATCACCTTTAGCTCCGTGGCATCGGGTTCGCCATAGCGGATGTTGTTTTTGATCGTGGTGCTAAAGAGAAAGCTTTCTTGGGGCACGTAGGCGATCGCCCCCCGCAGATCGGCAAGGCGCAGCCGCGTAATGTCAATGCCATCAAGGAAAATCTGATTCGGAGCAATCTCCAAGAGTCGGGGTAGGGCACTGGCCAAGGTGGATTTGCCACAGCCAATCGGGCCGACGATCGCCACCATTTCCCCCGCTTGAATTTCAAAACTAAGGTGATTGAGGGCAGGGGTGCTGCGATTGGGGTAGGTAAAGGTCAAGTCTTGACAACGCAGGTGTCCTTGAACGCGATCGCGGGGGAGGGCAAGGGCATCCGGGGCATCGGCAATGCGCGGCTCGACACTCAAAATCGCTTCAATACGGTCAATGCTCACTTCACCCCGTTGGTAGGTGGTAATCGTAAATCCCAATAATGCCGTCGGGAAAATCAATCGCTCAATGTACAGCAGCAGGGCAATAAAATCCCCCACCTGAATCGTATTGGCTGCAATCATGCGGCTGCCAAACCACAGTAAAATCAGCAAACTAAAGCTGACCATCCCCCCCAAGAGGGGAAAGAGAATGTTGCGGGTTTTGGCCAGTACCAAGTTATTGCGGAGTAAGTCTTGATTTAACTGGTCAAATTGGCGTTGTTCATTGGCTTCTTGGCCATAGATTTTAATTAGGGCAATGCCACTCATGTCCTCTTGAATGAGATCGCTGAGTTCCGAGAGGCTTTGTTGCACATCGAGCTGCTCTGCCCGCAGGCGATCGCTAAAGGTTTGGACAATAAAAAGAACCGCTGGATAGACGGCGATCGCCCCCAAGCTCAACCCCGGATGAATTGCCAGCATCACGGGCAGCGTCATACCGTAGGCAAACAGGGTGTTCGCCGCACTCAAAAGGGCAAAACCCACCAAACGGCGAATATTATCCACATCACTGGTGGCACGGCTAATGAGATCCCCAGGGGTATTCTCCGCAAAGTAACTGGGTTCTAAACGCAGCAGATGTTCAAAGAGCCGTTGCTTGAGGTCAAATTCCACCAATCGCCCAGCCCCAAAGATCCACAGGCGCGAAGCCATGCGAATCAGCCACATCAGAGAGGCTAGGCCAATCAGCAGCAGGGCATAGAACACCACCCGCTGAAAGTCAAACTTAGCCTGCAATTCATCAACGGCAGTGCCGATCAGCAGTGGCAAATAAGTCCCTAGGAGGTTGACAATGAAAAGCGCCGCAATGCCCCCCCAAATTTTTGTTTGGTGAGGACGCAGATAGGCCAGCAGGCGACGAAAACGGCCAGAGCGGCCAGCTTTAGGAAGAGTAACCATATCCTCAACCTAACAGATATTGCCCCCCTAGGGGGTAGCGCTTTCGAGAAACTGGTTGAGGTCTTCCACTAGACGATTTAGCTCTGCTTCAGTGGTTAAGCGAATGCGGTCATCGCGTACCGTCAAGAGGACTTTAGCGGCGTAGGGGTTAGCCCAGATATTCGGGTTACAAAATACTTCAAAAAAGACTTCACCCACGTGCTGGTATTCCATCGCCGCTTGGGGAGACAGGGGAGTACCGCTGGCTTTGGCATTGGCGATCGCCCGCATCCGTTCCATTAAGACTTGAATCTCTTGCCGTAGGGCCTCTGCGGCTGCCGCCGAAAAGCAAAAACTTACTGAGCCTTCGACCAAGTTCACCCGCATTCGCTGCTCACTCATCGGCTCTGGCTGAACACATCTGTTGTCATTATAGAGGGCATCTTCTCAGTCAAAAGGTGGGGAATCCTCTTGGGGGGGATCTACGCTATGCTCCACCAGATATTCATAGCGCAGCAGTTCAAAACTCCGCTCACCGTAGCGATCGCGAATGTGTTCACAGCAGCACTGAATGGCAAATTCATCGAGTTCCTCGGGCATGACGCCGTACAAGTCCTCAAAAACCTCTGGGGTGACGCGGCAAAAGCGGGGGCGATTCTCATATATACGACAGCGGCGGCTCAGGGGTTCAAAGTGAATACACCAGCCATCGGCACCAATGAGGGATTGGTAGAGGGCAAATTCCTCTGCATTGAGAATGGTGGGCACCTCTGAGCGATCGCTCAACTCAAGGTAACAGCAGGCACCACACCCCTGCATACACTGCCATTTTTTCATGCTTTCAGGATAATGCAACGGTTTCTGGGGGCATTGGTGTCTCAGCAGGCACTTCCTCCAGCCAAATTTGATCACTACGGGGATCAACACGACTCACCCGCACCAGCACACACTCTCCTAAATTAGCCTGCCGTTGAAAGCGCATTGCCAGTTCTACTCCCAAATCCTCCAGTAAAACCAGCCCCAGCCCCTCCTCAGAACGCAACCAACGCAGTAGAATGCCCCGCCACACCTCTTCGCGATGCCGCCGCAGGTACTCCAAGCACCAATAGCGGTTGGTCTGCCGCTCCACAAGGGAGGACTCCTGAACTGAAGATACCAACCCCAATAAAATTTCATTCAGTTGCTCGGGGGTTAGGGGTGGGGTTTCCCCGCGCAGGTGGGCTTTAATTTGACGGTGCGCCAGCAGATCCGTGTAGCGACGAATGGGGGAAGTCACTTGGCAGTAGGCATCAAGACCCAGACTGGCATGGGGATTGGGTTGGGTACTCATTTCACTGCGGGGCATACAACGACGAATGGCACAGTCACGCACCATTCCAGCGGGCAGTTGCAACAATTCCTCCTCTGAGGGCAGTTCTGGCGGTGATTGACTGCGAAAGGGCAGAGGGATGCCCTCACGGGCGCCAAAATGGGCGGCTACTTCACCAGCAAGAATCATCATTTCTGCCACCAGTTGGCGGGCGGGGGAGTCATGGAGGGGCGAGATTTCCACCTCTTCACCAGCCACTTTAATGTTGGGTTCAGGGATATTAATGCGAATCGCTCCCCGTTGTTGTCGCCACTCACTGCGCCGCTGTCCCCATTGGGCGATCGCCAGCAGATCCGCTTCCCCAGTCACCCCCTGCTCCAAAATCATGTCCACATCGTCATAGCTCAGGCGATAGGTGGGGCGAATCCAACTGGGGCAAATTTCGTACTCCAAGACCTCACCACTCTCAGCCAACAGAATGCCAAAACTCAGCGCACAACAGGTTTGTCCCGCCACCAAACTCATCGGCCCTGTGGCCAACTCTGTCGGAAACATGGGAATCATCCCCGTCGGTAGATAGACCGTTGTGGCGCGGCGGCGAGCCTCCTGATCCAAGACATCATCCACCATCACCCAGCGGGTGGGATCGGCAATGTGAATCCACAGCTTTTGGCGATCGCCCACGACTTCGAGGCTGAGGCCATCGTCAATTTCTTGGGTACTTTCGTCGTCAATGGTATAGACCTTGAGATGGGTGAGATCGCGGCGCAGGGGAGCGTCAATATCTGTGGGGGGTGAGGTGAGGCGTTCATGGGCCACAGCAAGTACCTTGGCAGAGAATTCAACGTCAATTTGACTACGGCGCAGGAACAGATTTTCGTGCTCTGACCAGAGACCCAGATCCACCAACAGTTGGAAGGCGCCCAAGGGTTGGGTGGGACGCTTCAATTCACTGAGGAGGTCAATGGCTGCTTGGTGTTGGCCACTGGGTTCAATGGCTATAGCATAACGTTCTAACTGCTCAAGGCGCTTGCGATCGCTGGCAGACCACGCCACAGTTTCCCCTTTCAGGGCTTGGGTCAAATGTTCACGGAAGCTGACTTCCTCCGCCAAGCGTTGGGCTTCCCGCTCGCTTTGATGTTTGAGTTCTGCCACTTGGGCAGCCGGTCGAGCCTCGTAGGTTTCCCCCTTGAGCTTGAAGTAGAAACGATCCTCGCTGAGGAGATAGTAGGCGGCATAGCAGGCCACCGCCGATCGCTCCGAAAAAAGTAGCTCCGCTAGATCCGCTGGCGTAATGGCGCGGTTTTCCTCGCGGATAATTTCCCAAGCCACTTCTAAACTGTCGGCATCCAAGAGCGGCTGCACCTGTTGCCAAAATGTGGGAATCTCTTGGGGACGAAACCGCTCCTCGGGCACCGTAAAGGTCAGTTGGCGCGGATGAATGGTGTGGGCTTGCAAATGCTGATCAATGGCAATCCAATGCTTCTTACCTTCGGGACGATCGATCACCGCCAAGCGACGCTGGTTATTGACCCGAAATTCAATGAGGGTGCCTTTTTCCACGGCTGCCGTGCTGTACCATAACCTGACAATTATAAAGTTTATTGCCTCTGACTGAGCAGCAGGGGATAACCACAGTAGCGTTCCAACAGGACAATGGCGACAATATCATCAATGGGTCGGGGGGGCAGGCGCAACCCCTTGGGAATCAGCCGCTGCCAACCTTGGGGCGGAAAGAGTTGCCAATAGCGATCGCGGGCCTCTAGGGTGCTATTGCGCTCATCCACTGGAATAATTTCTACAGCCAACGCCGCTTGCAGTTGCTGCTGCCACTGGCGGGAAGTGGTTTGATTGCCCATAATCACCTGTTCAAATGGGTAGGCTTGATGCCACTCCTGGACACGGGCGATCGCGCGATCGCTGGCCACCACTTCATAACGGATCACTTCTTGACCAAAGGCAAGGGCTAACCCACACTTGTCCCGCCCCGGATCAAACCCCAACAAATACTTAGTGCGACCCATTTGCGTCATTTGCTAGAGTGGAGAGGTTATCGAATTGGGAGCGATCGCCCTGTGAGCCTACCCGCTGCGACCATCCGTCGTCTGTTGAATGTACCGCAAGTTGCTGCCATTTGGGTCGGTGGCGGCCGCAGTCTCGACAGCGAGAACGACGAGGTCTTTTGTGCTGCTTGGCTCGATCCCAAGGATCAGGGGGTACGCAGCATGGAGGTTGGTCAGTTTCCACCCACCCCAGAGCAACTCATGCGGCTGTTGGTGCAGGCGATCGAATATCCCCGCCATCCCCAAGCTCAGCCCTGCCGTCCCCACACCATCATCGTTGATGACCGCGAGTTGCAATTTTTTCTGCGCGGTGTGGTGGCTCCCCTCGATATTCAGGTGGAGTATCAAGCCCACATTCCCCTGCTGGATGAATTTTTTGAATTCATTGCGGCAGAAGTAACCAGTGATGATGAAGATGTTGAGGTACTCCCCCCTGAATATGTTTCTCTCTACAAACAGAAAATTAGGGAATTTGCTCAACTGGACATCTGGCGGCGCCTAGACAGTCTTACCCCCCTTAAACTCCACTGCGACGCTTGGGACTCTCCCACCCTTTTTGCGGTACTGGTGAACCCCCAAGGAGCCAACCGTGACTTTGGTCTGATGCTCTACCGCGGGGAGGAGGCACTACGCAACTTTTGGCAGCAGATTGATCAAGAATATCCCTACATTGACGAAGACGATGATGAACGCTTAGAGGAAACGGTTCTGCGCAACGATTGTCTCTTCTTGAACTTTTCTGAGGTTGACGAAGAGGATTTAGGCAACGATCTCTTTTTTGCCCTCAAGGGCCATCTTTACACCATTGAACCAGGTGTCATCCATCCTTTGGAGGGAATGCGACCCTTTTACGCCCCTGAGGAAGCGGAAATGGTCTATGTGGCGATCGAGGCTCTGATCAAATTCTGGAAAAAGACCAAGAAACAGTTTGAGAAGGAGGAGTGCCCTGAACTAGAGCTGAGGTTCAAGATTCCTTCACCCCGCCATTCTGCCCTTAGTTATCAGGTGCAAGTGGCAACCGTGCCAGAGATGATGGCAGAAATCAATGGTGACCTTGAGGAGAGCGAATCACAGCACCAGATTCCCATTGATACGGAAGCAATTCCGGGGGAAGCCTATATCCTCTTTAAGTTGTTTCCGCCGAAAGAGCTACAGGAATTACAAACAGCCGTCTCTTACCATCAACGGGGGGAGATTCCCGAGGCGTTTGAGGGCTATCCTGTGTTGACGATTCAAACCAAAAAAGCCGCAGCAGAGGCGCTCGCCGCGAAAATTGCCGAGGAGGGCGGCATTCACCATCTGACGGTCTTTCCCCTCTCAGGCCCCGAGCAAATAGTCATGCTCCTTGCCCAAACCAATGCCAATCATCTGTGGCTTTTGGATACCTTTGACCCCGAAAGTGGTCCGCTGCTCCTCGACTGGATCAAGGAGGTCAATGAACTTGAGGGCGCCTGTGGCCTTGCTGTGGCCTATGGCATGACGGGCAAAACGCGGATGCAGCCAACCCTCAAGCAAATCGTGGGACTTTTTGAAACGTCCCTTGTGTTTAGTTTCGTGGACACCCAACGTCCACCAACCCCTCAGCCCATTGAGATTTCTAAACGCTAGAGAACGGTGAAGTCTCTACGGATTCTACTGCTTCAGGCACGGGGCGATCGCACCACCCAGCAGGAGGAATTGGCGGAGTTTATCCGCCTGAGTGCTTTGGCCGCCGAGCAATTTACAGTGCTCAATGGCTTTGAGTGTGCTGACTTTAGCCCCGACTGTATTCAAGGCTTTGATGCACTTTTTATCGGTGGCTCCAGTGATGCCACAGTGCTTAAGCCAGACATCTATCGCTTTGTCCCGCCGGCAATGGACTTAATTTTGGCCTGTATTGAGCAGGAGATCCCCGTGTTGGCCTCCTGCTTTGGCTTTCAATTGGCAGTGCAGGCTCTAGGCGGTCAAGTGATTGTGGATCGCGAGGCCATGGAAATGGGCACCTACCCTTTGTATCTCACCCCAGCGGGGGTTGCGGATCCATTGTTTGCTGGCTTTCCCAATCCCTTTTTGGCCATTTCCGGACATCAGGAGCGTGCCTTGACGCTGCCAGCGGGAGCGACCTTACTGGCCTACAGTGAGTTGTGTCCCTACCATGCCTTTCGCTTGGAGGGCAAGCCCTTCTATGGCTTTCAGTTTCATCCCGAAGTGGACGATCGCGACCTGATTGCCCGCATTAGCCGTTATTGCGATCGCTATCAATTGGGCACTGCGGAACTGGAAAAACTCAAGCAAACAGCCCGTCCCACCCCCTACGCCAATCAGTTGATCCGCCGCTTTGTTGAGGTGGTGCTGGGCTATATCCCCAGTTGTGCTTGAATCTCGGCTAGTTGCTCCTCTAGGGTGGTGGCTTGGAGCCAATGAATCCCCGGTTCTGCCCGAAACCATGTCCGCTGTCGTTTGGCAAATTGCTGTGTGTGCTGCACGGTGAGGGCAATAGCCTCCGCGAGTGTGACTTCTCCCCGCAGATATTGGCGCATTTCGCGATAGCCCAGTGTGTCTAATAGGGGCAGTTCATCACCGTACTGCGCTTGCAGTTGCCGAATTTCATCGAGCCATCCCATCGCTAGCATCTGGTGGGTGCGCTCTTCAATCCGTGCCCGCTGTTGTTGGCGATCGCCCCCCGGCAGGGCAAAGTACCAAATCGGGTAGGGAGGCGGTTCGCGCCGCTGCTGCTGGCTGAGGGGTACCCCCGTTACGTAATAGACTTCCAAAGCTCGCAGGGTACGCACCTGATCGCGGGCATGGATGCGTTGCGCCGCCACAGGATCCACCTTTTGGAGCCATTGATAGCATTCCTGCTGACCCAGCGCCATCAACTGCGCCCGTAGATGCGGTTGCGGTGGGACTTGGGGCATCGTTAGCCCTTGGGTAATACTGCGGATGTACAATCCTGTCCCCCCCACCAAGAGGGGTGTGATTCCTTGGGCGTGGTAGTGGGCAATGAGGGCTTGGGCTTTGGCTTGGTAAATCGCTAGGGTCAAAGTATCGCGGGGGTCACAAATATCAATGAGGTGGTGAGGCACCTGCTGTTGCTGGGCTGGGGTGGGCTTGGCGGTGCCAATATCAAAGCCCCGATAGACTTGGCGGGAGTCCGCACTCAAAATCACGCTATTCAATTGCTGGGCAAGGGCGATCGCCAGCGCCGTTTTGCCTGTGGCCGTTGCCCCCCCAATAACAATTAGCCCTGCATCCCCCACTCAAATACAGCCTGAAAATTTCCTAGAATCCCCTATAACCCTTATGTGCTAAAATTTAGGTCAGATTTGACATTTAGGCAAGTGAAGACGCATTTGCCTCGATTCTATAGCAGTTAGGGAGTTGCCATGACCGCCGAGTATTCCTCTGCCCAGTTGCGGGTGCTCAAAGGCCTTGAACCCGTGCGGACACGACCGGGGATGTACATCGGCAGCACTGGCCCCAAGGGACTCCACCACTTGGTCTATGAAGTCGTGGACAACTCCGTTGATGAAGCCTTAGCGGGATACTGCTCCACTATTTTAGTCCAGATTAATGCCGATGGTTCCGTCACTGTCACCGACAATGGGCGCGGTATTCCGACGGATATTCACCCCGATACAGGCGTCTCTGGGGTTGAAACCGTGATGACGGTGCTCCACGCCGGGGGCAAATTTGGCGATGGCGGCTACAAAGTCTCAGGGGGGTTGCACGGGGTTGGTGTCTCTGTGGTCAACGCCCTCTCGGAATGGTTAGAAGTGACGGTGTGGCGCAATGGTTTTGTCCATCATCAGCGCTATGAACGGGGAGTTCCCATTACTCCCCTCGAAAAGACCCCCGATACTGAAGAACGGCGGGGTACGTCAGTGACCTTCTTTCCCGATCGCCAGATTTTCACAGAAACGATTGAATTTGACGCCAAGGTGCTGATGACACGGCTGCGGGAACTGGCCTACCTCAATGCCGGCATCCGCATTGATTTCAAAGATTTGCGCGTTACGCCCCCCCTCAGTGAAACCTACTGCTATGAAGGCGGCATCCGTGAATATGTCCGCTACATGGTGCAGGAAAAGGAACCCCTTCACCCCGAGATCATCTACATTCAGGGGGAAAAAAACGATGTGCAGGTGGAAGCAGCCCTACAGTGGTGTGCCGATGCCTACAGTGAAAACCTGCTAGGCTTTGCCAATAATATCCGCACCATTGATGGCGGTACCCACATGGAAGGGCTAAAGGCAGTCCTGACGCGGACGCTCAATGCCCTTGGCCGCAAGCGCAACAAACTCAAGGAAAATGATGCCAACCTTGCCGGCGAAAACATTCGCGAAGGTCTGACCGCGATCATTTCTGTCAAGGTACCCAACCCCGAATTTGAAGGGCAAACAAAAACCAAGCTGGGCAATACCGAAGTACGCGGCATTGTGGATGCCATTGTGGGCGAAGCCCTAACGGAATACCTTGACTTTCATCCGACGGTCACTGACACGATTTTGGAAAAAGCCATCCAAGCCTTTAATGCGGCTGAAGCGGCGCGGCGGGCACGGGAAATGGTACGGCGCAAGTCGGTGTTGGAGTCTTCAACGCTGCCGGGGAAATTGGCGGATTGCAGTTCACGGGATCCGGCTGTCTCGGAAATTTTCATTGTCGAAGGCGATTCTGCCGGTGGGAGTGCTAAACAAGGGCGCGATCGCCGATTCCAAGCGATTTTGCCGCTGCGGGGCAAGATTCTCAACATTGAAAAAACTGATGATGCCAAAATCTACAAGAATAATGAGGTGCAGTCCTTAATTACTGCCCTTGGTTTAGGTGTGAAGGGTGAGGAATTTGACCCTGCCAAGCTGCGCTATCACCGCATCATTATTATGAGTGTGGCCGGGGATGAACCCACCCTTGTCATGAATGCCTACGGCCATGTGGAATTGGTCAAAATTGGCGAGTTTATTGATCAGTGTATTGAGGGGCAGCGGATTGCTGAGCACTATCAGGTGATGTCCTTTGATCCCAAGACGGGTCAGACTCGCTTTCAACCCCTGAAGGCAGTGATTCGCCATTCCCATGAGGAGCCAATGTATGCAATTCAAACCCGCTACCATCGCTCCATTAAGGTGACGGCCTCCCACAGTGTCTATGTCTATGAAGACGGCCAGATCAAGTTGAAAAAGGGGAATGAGATTCGAGTGGGCGATCGCCTTGTTGCCAGTCGCCGTTTACCGCGTCCCCCAATTGTTGAGCGCATTGATCTGCTGCACCTGTTTTACCAAGCGGGTCTCACGGAGGGGCTGTATCTCAAGGGGGAAGGTGTCAAAGCCCTCTGTGGCCAACAACTGCTGGCACGGGTCGAGTGCCCCTCGGAATGGCAAGAACCGCGTGTTGCCTATGATCCCCATTTGTGGGAAACCCTACGGCAGGCCCGCCAAGCCCAAGGCCTCAGTCAACAGGCTGTTGCTACCCAAGTGGGGGTTAAACAGGCCATCACCATTTCCCAATGGGAACGGGGTCAAACAACGCCCACCCTGAAACACTTCCTCAATTACCTCGAGGCCATTCAGTGGCATTACCCACTACACTACCAAACACTACCATCGCGGCTGGAGAGTATTCAAAATCAAAGTGACGACAGCCGAAATGCCCCGTACCGCCAAATCAGTGGTTATAAGCCCCTCAATAGCTTTACCCTTGCGGAACTGGCGTACCTCACTGGGGATGTGCAACTCGTACCCCGCGCCCACCATGACAAAGCCTTTGATCGGTATTTAGCGGTCAGTCGGCAGTTACTGTGGTTTTTGGGCTGGTATGTGGCCGAGGGAAGCTTGAGTGAACATCAGGTGAGCCTGAGCCTAGGGGCAAAAGATCAACCCTTCATCCCTGAACTCTGCCGTACCATTGAAACCCTCTTTGGTGAGTCTCCCCGCTGCTATGCAGATCCTGACAGTCAAGGGCAAAAGCTCTACTTCCACAGTGTCTTGGCAGCCCGCTTGCTTAAAGCCTTGGGAGTGGCGGGCAAGGCCCATGAGAAGTCCCTGCCTTCGCTCATTTGGCGAGTGTTACCAGAGCTACAGTTGGCCTTTTTGGAGGGGTATTTCCTCGGCGATGGGGCGATCGCCCGCAGCCACATTTCTATGACCACCACTTCTCCTACCCTCAAAGATGGCCTCCTCTACCTGTTTGGTCAGTTGGGCTGGGTAGCAAGCTGGACAACGCTAAAACCAGAAGCCGTTGCCAATTCACGGGTACAAACCCGCCACGAAGTGCATTGCCTCACCCTGAGCGGTAAACCCCAACTGGAAGCTGCTCGACCCATTTGGCAGCGTCATCCCCACAGTGAATCCCTGAAGGCCTATCTAGCTTCCCCCCACCACAGGTCACTGGCTTTTACCCCTATTAGTGAAGACTTAATGGCACTAGAGGTGACGCAAGTTACCGAAATTCCACCCGTGGGTGAGTATGTCTATGACTTCTCAGTGGCGGGGGATGAGAACTTTATTTGTGGTATCGGTGGGTTGTGTGCCCACAATACGGACGCTGATGTGGATGGCTCACATATTCGCACGTTGTTGCTGACCTTTTTCTATCGCTATCAGCAGGAATTGATTAACCAAGGCTTTGTCTATATTGCCTGCCCACCCCTGTATAAGGTTGAACGCGGGCGACAGCACTTCTATTGCTATAGCGATCGCGAGCTGCAACAACAGATTGCTTCCTTCCCGGAAAATGCCAACTACACGATCCAGCGCTTTAAGGGTCTTGGGGAAATGATGCCTGAGCAGTTGTGGGAGACGACGATGAACCCAGAAACGCGCATTCTCAAACGGGTGGAAATTGAAGATGCCGCTGAGGCCGATCGCATTTTCACGATCCTCATGGGCGATCGCGTGGCACCTCGTCGCGAATTTATCGAGACCTATGGCCCACAGTTGGCGCTCGAGAACCTCGATATCTAAAGCCAGCCCCCAGAGTAGATGTGCTATAGTAGCTTTAGTTTGGCTGCGACGTTGGTGACTGCCAATATTGTTTTGTGATCTACAATTGCAAAACATTTGGGAATCAACACTGTGGGCGGCAGTAAACTGGTCTTCGAGCCAGAAACTTCTAAGTCTGCGGTTAGCATTCCCCCCTAGTCTTTACTAGGTCATAAACTGAGGTAAAACGGCGTCGCGGTTAGACTTTTCCTAACCATGAACCATCGTTACATTCTCCTGTACAAGCCTTATCGCGTTCTCTGTCAGTTTCAAGATCAAGAGGGGCGATCGACCCTCAAAGATTACGTTCCTATCCCCGATGTTTATCCCGCTGGGCGCCTCGACTACGACAGTGAGGGGCTGGTTCTGCTCACCAATGATGGCTGGTTGCAACACCGCTTGACGGATCCCCGCTATGGCCATCCGCGCACCTACTGGGTACAGGTGGAAGGTGAACCGGATACAGCAGCCCTGACTCAATTAGCGGCGGGGGTAGTGATCCAAGGCTACCGCACCCGACCGGCTCGTGTCGAGATACTCAAACAAGACCCGCCTTTGCCGCCAAGGGATCCCCCGATTCGCTATCGCCGCCATATCCCCACCCAGTGGCTGAGCTTGACTCTACAGGAAGGTCGCAATCGCCAAGTCCGCCGCATGACGGCTGCGGTAGGATTTCCCACCCTGCGCTTGGTACGGGTGGCGATCGCCAACTTGCAATTGGGTGACCTTGCCCCCGGCCAATGGCGAGAGATTCTGCCCTCAGAACGGCAAGCCCTTTGGCAATCCTGCGGTCGGCGACCTTAGCATTTCTTAATAACCTTGGAAGTCTATATTAAAATCAAGTAATGCTTATTCGCCTTGACTGCACTGCATTTATTTACGAGGTCGTCCGATGGGACAGCCGTTTCTCAGTAAAATTGGTCGTCCATGGCTGATCGGGGGGGCGATCGCCATCGGATTGGGAAGTTTGGCAATTAGTTTTAACTACTGGCAGCAGCTTCAACGCGCCAGTGAAGAGCAAGAAATCCAAGCCGCCCTCGCCAACCCCATCAGCGATCGCATTACCGCCCTTGGCCGACTGGAACCGGAAGGGGAAGTGGTGGCGGTGAGTGCCCCCTCAATGACAGAGCGATTGGGACAGTTGTTAGTGCGCGAAGGCGATCGCGTGGTTGCTGGTCAACCCCTTGCCTATTTAGATACCTATCCAGAGCGCAAAGCCGAACGGGATTTGGCTGCCAGTCAGTTGCAGGAAGCCCGCCTACGCTATGAGGCCGAAACCCGCTTAGCCCTTGCTCAAATTGCCGAAGCCGAGCGCCGTCGCGATCGCGCCAATGAACCGGCGATTGCCGCCATTCAAGCCCAGCAGGCCACGATTCAACGCATCCAAGCGGAACTCGAGACCGCTAACCGGGAGTATCAGCGCTTTGCCCAACTCTTTGCCGATGGGGCAGTGTCGCAACAGGATCTCGACGATCGCACTGTCCGCGTCCGTAGCTTGCAGGAAGAACTGCGCAACGCCCAAGCCAACCTCGTTCGCTTGCAGGAAGAGCGCCGCACAGAACTGGCCACAGCAAATGCCCAAGTGGACGCCGCCCAAGCGAATCTGAGACGGGTACAAACCCAAGTGCAACTCCTTTCAGCAGAGCGCAATCTGCAACTGGCAGAAGCCCGCCTTGAGCGCACCATTATTCGCGCCCCCCGCAATGGTCGGGTGCTGCGGATTCACACCAGAGCCGGCGAAACCATCAATGAACGGGGGATTCTTGAATTGGGGAATACTGACCAAATGTATGCCGTTGCTGAGGTGTATGAGACCGATGTGCCTCGGGTTCGTGTGGGGCAGCCCGCTGAAATTCGCAGCAGTGCCCTCAGTGCGCCGCTTACTGGCCGTGTGGCTCAAGTGGGGCTGGTGGTGGCCAAGAATGACGTGACTGATACGGATCCAGCCGCCAAAACCGATGCGCGGGTTGTGGAAGTCAAAATTCGTTTAGATAACAGTGAGCCAGTGGCGGGGCTGACCAATATGCAGGTGGAAGTGGCCATTGATCCCCGTTGAGGTGCACCAATGATTTTTGCGATTCCCCTTGCTTGGCTGCAACTGATTCGGGAGCGGATTCGCCTCTTGGTGGCGATCGCTGGCATTGCCTTCGCAGTCGTGCTGATGCTGATGCAGTTTGGCTTTCGCGATGCCCTCTTTAAGGCGGCAGTGCGCTTCCACGAGAGCTTAAACACCGATATTGTCCTCATTAGCCCTCAATCCACGGCGCTGATTGCCATGCGCAGCTTTCCCCGACGGCGACTTTACCAAGCCGCGGGCTTTGAAGGGGTTGAGTCGGTTTCTCCCCTCTACCTGAGTTTTGGTCTCTGGCGCAATCCCATTAACAAAAGTACTCGCCAACTGATGGTGATTGGCGTGGATCCGATGGCGGTGTCCATTTCCGTATCCGATACCCCCCACTGGCAGGATGCCATTAAGCTGGCGGATCACGTCCTTTTTGATGCCCAATCCCGCGCTGAGTTTGGCCCGATTCCTGAGCTATACCGCCAAGGGGAAGAGGTCACGACCGAAGTCTCTGGCCGCAAAATCACCGTAGCAGGCTTGTTTCGCATGGGAGCCAACTTTGGTGCCGATGGTAATTTGCTCACGAGCGATTTGAACTTTTTGCGCCTTTTCCCCGAACGTAATCCGGGGCTGATCGATGTCGGTCTAGTACGGGTGCAGCCGGGGGTAAATACGAAAGCACTGGCACGGCGGATGAATGCTTCCCTCGGAAATGATGTGCTGGTGATGACCCGTGAGGAGTTTGCTGAGTTTGAGCGCAGTTACTGGGAAAACAGTACCTCCATTGGCTTTATTTTCTCCCTCGGTGCCCTAATGGGATTTATCGTTGGTTCGGTGATTGTCTATCAAATTCTCTACACCGATGTCACGGATCACTTGGCGGAGTATGCCACCCTCAAGGCCATGGGCTACCGCGATATCTTCTTCTATGGCGTGGTGATGCAGGAGTCGTTGATTCTTTCCTGTATGGGTTATATTCCTGGATTCATCGTTTCGTTTTTACTCTATATCGTGATTGCCGATGCCACATCACTGCCAGTGTGGATGACAGTAGAGCGAGCCAGCTTGGTCTTTACCCTCACGGTGCTGATGTGTACCCTTTCGGGGGCGATCGCCATGCGGCGGATCCAAGCGGCTGATCCTGCCGATATTTTCTAGGATGGTGTTATGGAGCCAGTGATCCACATTCAAGGCCTCAATCACTACTTTGGTCAGGGGCAACTGCGCAAGCAAATTCTCTTTGATCTTTGCGCTCGCATTGAGGCGGGTGAAATTGTGATCATGACGGGGCCTTCGGGGTCAGGGAAAACCACACTGTTAACCCTGATCGGTGCCTTGCGATCGGCACAAGAGGGCAGTCTGCGGGTGCTGGGTCAGGAGCTACGCAATGCCACAAAAGAGCAGCAGATTCAAATTCGGCGGCAAACGGGCTATATCTTCCAAGCGCACAATCTGCTCCATGCCTTGACGGCTCGCCAAAATGTTCAGATGGCACTGGATTTGCAACCCCACCTCAGTCCACAGGAAGTCCGAGAACGAGTGGAAGCAATGCTCTGTGCCGTTGGCCTTGGAGAGCGCCTTGACTACTATCCCCATGAGCTGTCGGGGGGGCAAAAGCAACGGGTGGCGATCGCCCGCGCTCTCGTGGGACACCCCAAAATTGTGCTAGCAGATGAACCCACGGCTGCCCTCGATAAAAAATCGGGTCGCGATGTGGTGGAAATCATGCGTAGCCTTGCTCGCGAACAGGGCTGCACTATTTTAATTGTGACCCACGATAACCGTATTCTCGATGTCGCCGATCGCATTATTCACATGGAAGATGGCCGCCTCTCAGAAACCACGATTGGCATTTCCGCCTAGCCTAGAATAGGGGCAGGCAGTGCAGGGCAAATCCGCTGATCATGTTTGCAGCTCGAACAGTACCCATTTTGGAGAGTGGCGATCGCCTCAGTCGCGAGGCCTTTGAGCGCCTCTATGCCCAATGTCCCCACATTAAAAAAGCGGAACTGATTAACGGAGTCGTGTACGTGGCCTCCCCTGTGCGGGTGAATTCCCACAGCCGTCCCCACAGTCTGATCATGGGCTGGTTGATGGCCTTTGAAGTGGCAACAGTCAACGTCATGGTGCTCGATAATGCCACCGTCCGCTTAGATGCCCAAACAGTGGTGCAACCCGATGCCCTGCTGCGCCTTGTCAATGGCACCTCCCGTATCAGCGAGGATGACTATCTTGAAGGGGCACCTGAACTGATTGTCGAAATTGCCAGTAGCAGTGCCGCCTATGACCTCCACGACAAACTAGAGGTTTATTGTTGCTGTGGCGTTCAGGAATACTTGGTCTGGGTGGTACCGGAGCAGGATTTTCACTGGTATCTCAAGGAAGGAACCAGCTACCGCCGTCAAGCGCCCGATGACCACGGCATTTTTCGCAGTAGGCACTTCTCTGGATTGTGGCTACACTGGCCAGCCCTCAGAGATGGGCATTTACCCCTAGTGCTGGAAACCCTGCAAACAGGATTGAAGTTGCGGCAAACCCCATAACTATTAGTGAACTGTCGCTTAACTGTAAGAACTCTGTGCTATGGTCATAGGTAGCGGCTTGCAAGCGCGGCAGTGGCACTTGTCAACTCTTCTCGTTTCCAACAGCTTCATCTTGCCAGAGGTCTCCGGCGGCAGTGTTTGCCGTAAGCGGAGCTTTTGGTGTGCTTGACAGGGCGACGCCTCTTCATTTAAGATGCAAGATCCGCGTTTTAGCGATACCCTCTAGAGGATATACATGGCTAGTAATCAGATTTACACGCCACCCGCTTTTACCTTGCCAGACCTTGTCGAGATTCAGCGGGCCAGCTTCCGATGGTTTCTTGAAGAAGGACTCATTGAAGAGCTAGAGAGTTTCTCCCCCATTACTGATTATACCGGCAAAATTGAGTTGCACTTTTTGGCCAAGGACTACCGACTCAAGGAGCCGAAGTATAGCGTAGATGAGGCCAAGCGGCGGGATGCCACCTACTCAATGCAAATGTATGTCCCGACTCGCCTCATTAACAAAGAAAACGGCAATATCATTGACCAAGATGTGTTCATCGGCGATCTGCCCCTGATGACCGATCGCGGGACATTTATTATCAATGGTGCAGAGCGCGTCATTGTCAACCAGATTGTCCGCAGTCCCGGCGTTTACTACAAATCAGAAACCGACAAGAATGGTCGCCGTACCTACAATGCCAGCCTGATTCCCAACCGCGGCGCTTGGCTGAAATTTGAAACCGATAAAAACGATCTGCTCTGGGTACGCATTGACAAAACCCGTAAGCTCTCAGCCCACGTTCTCCTCAAAGCCTTAGGATTAACCGATAGCGAAATCCTCGAGCGACTGCGTCACCCCGAGTACTACCAAAAAACTGTTGAAAAAGAAGGCAAATTCTCCGAGGAAGATGCCCTCATTGAACTGTACAAAAAACTGCGGCCAGGGGAGCCGCCCACGGTTTCAGGGGGACAACAGCTTCTGGAGTCGCGCTTCTTTGATCCCAAACGCTACGACCTTGGCCGGGTGGGCCGCTACAAGCTCAACCGCAAGTTGCAGTTGAATATTCCCGACTCGGTGCGCATCCTCACCCCCGAGGATATTCTTGCGGCCATTGATTATCTGATTAACCTCGAGTTTGATCTGGGAACGATTGATGACATTGACCACCTCGGCAACCGCCGCGTCCGTTCTGTTGGTGAATTGCTGCAAAACCAGGTGCGCGTTGGCCTCAATCGCCTAGAGCGCATTATTCGCGAGCGGATGACCGTGTCTGACACGGATTCTTTGACGCCCACTTCGCTAGTCAATCCGAAGCCCTTGGTGGCGGCCATTAAGGAATTCTTTGGCTCTAGCCAGCTTTCCCAATTCATGGATCAGACCAACCCCCTCGCGGAACTCACCCACAAACGGCGCTTGAGTGCCCTAGGCCCCGGTGGTCTGACTCGGGAGCGGGCGGGCTTTGCGGTGCGGGATATTCACCCTAGCCACTATGGTCGTATTTGCCCCATTGAAACCCCTGAAGGCCCCAATGCTGGGTTGATTGGCTCCTTGGCGACCCATGCCCGCGTCAATGAATATGGCTTTATTGAGACGCCTTTCTATCCGGTGAAAGATGGTCGCGTCCTGAGGGATCAGCCGCCTATTTATATGACCGCTGACGAAGAGGATGATAAGCGGGTGGCGCCGGGGGATGTGCCCACCGATGAAAACGGCTACATCCTTGGGGATGTGGTGCCAGTGCGCTATCGTCAAGATTTCACCACCACCACCCCTGATCAGGTGGACTACGTGGCGGTTTCGCCAGTGCAGATTATCTCTGTGGCCACATCGCTGATTCCCTTCCTTGAGCACGATGACGCCAACCGTGCCCTGATGGGATCGAACATGCAGCGGCAGGCAGTCCCCCTGTTGCGATCGCACCGTCCCTTGGTGGGTACTGGCCTAGAGGCTCAGGCAGCACGGGACTCTGGGATGGTGATTCTCAGCCAGACCAATGGCGTGGTCACCTATGTGGATGCCAATCAAATTCGCGTCAAAACCGATAATGGCCCTGAGATGACCTACACGCTGCAAAAGTATCAGCGCTCCAACCAAGATACCTGCTTGAATCAGCGACCGATTGTCTTTGTCGGCGATCGCGTCCAAGCGGGGCAAGTGATTGCCGATGGCTCCGCCACTGAGGGGGGTGAACTCGCCCTTGGCCAAAACATCCTTGTCGCCTATATGCCTTGGGAGGGCTACAACTACGAAGACGCGATCCTGATCAGTGAACGGCTGGTGCAAGAGGATGTCTATACCTCTATCCACATTGAGAAGTACGAAATCGAGGCGCGGCAAACTAAACTAGGTCCTGAGGAAATTACCCGCGAAGTGCCCAACGTCTCTGAAGATGCCCTGCGGCAGTTGGATGAAAACGGCATTATCCGCATCGGTGCCTTTGTAGAGGCGGGGGATATTCTTGTCGGTAAAGTCACCCCCAAAGGGGAATCGGATCAGCCCCCCGAAGAAAAACTCCTGCGTGCCATCTTTGGTGAAAAAGCGCGGGATGTGCGGGATAACTCCCTGCGGGTGCCCAATGGTGAAAAAGGTCGCGTGGTCGATGTGCGCGTCTTTACCCGTGAGCAGGGAGATGAGCTACCCCCCGGTGCCAATATGGTGGTGCGGGTCTATGTGGCCCAGAAGCGCAAAATCCAAGTGGGAGATAAAATGGCTGGCCGCCACGGCAACAAGGGGATTATTTCCCGCATTCTCCCTGTAGAGGATATGCCCTTCCTGCCCGATGGTCGCCCCGTGGATATTGTCCTCAATCCCTTGGGGGTGCCCTCACGGATGAATGTGGGGCAAGTCTATGAGTGTTTGTTGGGCTGGGCTGGGGAGTGCCTTGGTCGTCGCTTCAAAATTACCCCCTTTGATGAAATGCACGGCAAGGAAAAATCCCGCGAAACCGTCCATGCCAAGCTGCAAGAGGCCAAAGAAGTCACAGGCCAAGATTGGGTCTTTAATCCTGAGGATCCGGGCAAAATGGTCGTCTATGATGGCCGCACCGGTGAACCCTTTGACCGACCCGTGACGGTGGGCATGGCCTATATGCTGAAGCTGGTGCACTTGGTGGACGATAAGATCCACGCCCGCTCCACGGGTCCCTACTCCTTGGTTACCCAACAGCCCCTCGGTGGTAAAGCCCAGCAAGGGGGTCAGCGCTTTGGCGAAATGGAGGTGTGGGCACTGGAGGCCTATGGTGCCGCCTATATTCTCCAAGAGTTGCTGACGGTCAAGTCCGATGATATGCAAGGACGCAATGAAGCCCTCAATGCCATTGTTAAGGGGCAATCCATTCCACGACCGGGCACGCCAGAGTCCTTCAAGGTGCTGATGCGGGAGCTGCAATCCCTGTGCTTGGATATTTCCGTGCGCAAGGCCAGTATTCCCAGCTTTGATGACGATGGCGAAATGAAACCTGACCCCGAGGTGGATTTGATGGTGGATGTCAGCCCTCGCCGTACACCGGCACGACCCACAATTGACTACAGTGCCCTCGACGACACGGACGACAAAGAAGGGGCAACGACATTCTAAACGCTCAGAACTGAGTCAGCTTGTTTGGGGGCGATCGCCCCCTTGATCCATTCACCGCCAAAGGATTTGTGAGTTTATGCCCAGAATCGAGCAACGCTTTGATTATGTAAAAGTGTCTCTCGCGTCACCGGAGCGCATCATCCAATGGGGGCAGCGCACGCTCCCCAACGGTCAAGTGGTGGGCGAGGTGACCAAACCAGAAACCATTAACTATCGCACGCTCAAGCCGGAGATGGACGGCCTCTTCTGCGAGCGGATTTTTGGTCCTGCTAAGGATTGGGAGTGCCACTGCGGTAAATACAAGCGGGTACGCCATCGTGGCATTGTCTGCGAACGTTGTGGCGTTGAAGTCACCGAATCGCGGGTGCGCCGCCATCGCATGGGCTACATTAAGTTGGCTGCCCCAGTGACCCATGTCTGGTACCTCAAGGGGATTCCCAGCTACATGGCGATCCTACTCGATATGCCCCTGCGGGATGTCGAGCAAATTGTCTATTTCAACTCCTATGTAGTGCTAGATCCGGGCAATCACCCCGCCCTCAGCTACAAGCAGCTCCTGAGCGAAGATCAGTGGCAGGAGATTGAAGAAGAGATCTACAGCGAAGACTCAGAGCTCGAGGGCATTGAGGTGGGCATTGGGGCTGAAGCCATTCAACGCCTGCTTCAGGATTTAGATCTGCAAGCGGAGGCCGACCAACTGCGGCAGGAAATTCTCAACTCCAAGGGGCAAAAACGCGCCAAGCTGATCAAACGGCTGCGGGTCATTGATAACTTTATTGCCACGGGTTCCAAGCCGGAATGGATGGTCTTGACGGTGATTCCCGTGATTCCACCGGATCTGCGGCCAATGGTGCAGTTAGATGGCGGGCGCTTTGCTACCTCTGACCTTAATGACCTGTACCGCCGCGTTATTAACCGCAACAACCGCCTTGCCCGCCTGCAAGAGATTCTCGCACCCGAGATTATTGTCCGCAATGAGAAGCGGATGCTTCAAGAGGCGGTGGATGCCCTGATTGATAATGGTCGTCGCGGTCGTACGGTGGTGGGCGCCAATAACCGTCCCCTGAAGTCGCTTTCCGACATTATTGAGGGGAAACAGGGTCGCTTCCGCCAAAACCTGCTGGGAAAACGGGTGGACTACTCTGGTCGTTCAGTGATTGTGGTGGGGCCAAAACTGCAAATGCACCAGTGCGGCCTGCCTCGGGAAATGGCCATTGAACTCTTCCAGCCCTTTGTGATTCACCGCTTGATTCGCCAACAAATTGTCAACAACATTAAGGCAGCGAAGCGGATGATCCAGCGCAATGACCCCCAAATTTGGGATGTGCTGGAGGAGGTGATTGAGGGTCACCCGGTGCTGCTCAACCGTGCGCCGACACTCCACCGTTTGGGGATTCAGGCCTTTGAGCCAATTCTGGTGGAAGGGCGTGCTATTCAACTGCACCCCTTGGTGTGTCCCGCCTTCAACGCGGACTTTGACGGTGACCAAATGGCGGTGCACGTGCCCCTCTCGATTGAGGCTCAAGCGGAGGCGCGAATGCTGATGCTAGCCTCAAATAATATTCTGTCGCCGGCCACGGGCAAGCCGATTATTACCCCCAGCCAAGATATGGTTTTGGGCTGCTATTACTTGACGGCAGAAAATCCGAAGCTGCCGGATTATAGCGATCGCTACTATGCCAACTTCCAAGACGTGGTCATGGCCTACGAACAGGGACACTTGCCGCTCCATGCCTTTGTCTGGGTGCGCTACGACGGTGAGGTGGACGATGGCGACACCAGTGAACCCCAAATTACGACCTATGAAGATGGTTCCCGTTTGCTGGAGTATCCCCTGCGGCGGGTCAAGGAGGATGCCAACGGTCAACTGATTTCCCAATACATCCGCACCACCCCCGGTCGCATCATCTACAACCAAACGATTCAAGAAGCCCTAGCCAGTTAATTTGGGAGACCCCAACACCATGACTGAGAAAAAGCCTGTTTTCTTTAACCGCATCATTGACAAAAAAGGCTTGCGGAACCTCATTGCTTGGTCATTTAGCAACTTTGGCACCGCCCGCACAGCGGAAATGGCCGACAAAGTCAAAGACCTTGGCTTTCGCTATGCCACCCGCGCCGGCGTCTCCATCAGTGTTGATGACCTGCTCGTGCCTCCGAAAAAACAGGAACTCCTCGAAGCGGCCGAAAAGGAAATTAAAACCGCTCAGGAGCGCTACTCGCGGGGTGAAATTACGGAGGTGGAACGCTTCCAGAAGGTGATTGACACTTGGAACACCACCAACGAGGAACTGAAAAACGAGGTGGTACGGCACTTCCGCAATACCGATGTCCTCAACTCCGTGTACATGATGGCCTTCTCGGGGGCACGGGGGAATCTCTCGCAGGTGCGCCAGTTGGTGGGAATGCGGGGGTTGATGGCCAATCCCCAAGGTGAAATCATTGACCTGCCGATTAAAACCAACTTCCGCGAAGGGCTGACGGTGACGGAGTACATTATCTCCTCCTACGGTGCGCGTAAAGGACTGGTGGATACGGCACTGCGGACGGCGGACTCCGGTTACCTGACCCGGCGCTTGGTGGATGTCTCCCAAGATGTGATTATCCGTGAAGAGGATTGTGAAACGGAGCGGGGCATCACGCTGCGCAGTATGACGGTGGGAGATAAGGTACTGGCGCTAGAGGATCGGCTTTTGGGTCGGGTGGTGCTTAATGATGTCTGCCATCCGAAAACAGGCGAAGTGCTGGTGGCCAAAAATCAAGCCATCTCTGCGGATCTAGCGAAGAAAATTGTTGATGCGGGTATTGAAGAGGTGGTGGTGCGATCGCCCCTCACCTGCGAGGCCACTGGCTCTGTGTGTCGTCTCTGCTACGGCTGGAGCCTTGCCCATGCCCAACTCGTGGATATGGGGGAAGCCGTAGGGATTATTGCGGCTCAATCCATTGGTGAACCCGGTACGCAGTTGACCATGCGCACGTTCCACACCGGGGGCGTGTTTACGGGGGAAGTGGCTCGCCAAGAACGCGCTCCCTTTAGCGGCACGGTGGAGTACGGCAAGAAATTACGGGTACGTCCCTACCGCACCCGCCATGGCGATGATGCCTTTATTGTCGAAACCGCTGGCAAGCTTGTGATCAAAGGTGGTCAGCAAAGCCAAGAATTTGACCTCTCCCAAGGGTCAATTGTGCTGGTGGCAGAGGGTGAAACCGTTGAAGCGGGTCAATTGTTGGCGGAAGTGGCGCAGGCCTCCCGCAGTGTCCGCAAGTCCACGGAGAAAGTGACCAAGGATGTGGCCTCGGATTTGGCGGGTCAAGTGAAGTTCGTCAACCTCGAGGCAGAGGAGAAGCGCGATCGCCAAGGCACCACAACGCGCATTGCCCCCAAAGGTGGGTTGATTTGGGTACTGTCTGGGGAAGTCTATAATCTGCCCCCCGGTGCTGAGCCGGTGGTGAAAAATGGCGATCGCATTGAAGCCGGGGCTGTGCTTGCAGAAACCACGGTGAAAACCGAGCATGGCGGTGTCGTGCGTCTCCCTGAGCAACAGGACAGCAAAGGCGGTCGCGAGGTCGAAATTATTACTGCCTCAGTGATGCTCGATAAAGCCAAGGTGCTCAAAGAAACGCAGCAGGGACGCGAGCATTACATTATTGAAACCGCCACTGGTCAGCGGTTCTCCCTGAAAGCCGCCCCCGGTACGAAAGTCGCCAATGGTCAAGTGGTGGCTGAACTCATTGACGATCGCTACCACACCACGACGGGCGGTATCCTCAAATATGCCGACATCGAAGTAGCCAAAAAAGGCAAAGCCAAGCAGGGTTACGAAGTCCTCAAGGGGGGGACGCTCCTGTGGATTCCCGAAGAAACCCATGAGGTGAACAAAGACATTTCCCTACTGATGGTAGAGGACAACCAATACGTCGAAGCGGGGACTGAGGTTGTCAAGGACATCTTCTGTCAAAACAGCGGTGTCGTCGAAGTCATCCAGAAAAACGACATCCTGCGGGAAATTATTATCAAGCCTGGCGAACTGCACCTTGTGGATGATCCGGAAGCCGCGCGGCTGAAGCATGGTGTGTTGGCGCGTCCCGGTGAAGAGGTACTCCCCGGCCTTGTGGTCGAAACCCTTTCGCAAGTGGATTATCTTGAGGACACCCCCGAAGGACCAGCGATTCTGCTGCGCCCCGTCCAAGAATTTAGCGTGCCTGATGAGCCATCGGTACCCAGCCAAGACTCCAGTGATAGCTCAGGGCAGTCCATTCGCCTGCGGGCCGTACAGCGGTTGCCCTACAAACACGATGAGCGAGTTAAATCCGTTGATGGCGTTGATCTGCTGCGGACGCAGTTAGTCCTTGAAATTGGCAGCGAAGCCCCACAACTGGCCGCTGACATTGAAATTGTGACGGATGAGGTGGATCCAGAAGCGCAGCGCCTCCAACTGGTGATTCTGGAATCCTTGGTGATTCGCCGTGACATTGCTGCGGATCAAACCCAAGGCAGTACGTTTACTTCCCTCTTGGTCAAAGATGGCGATCACATTGGCCCCGGTGCCGTGATTGCCCGCACGGACATCAAAGCCAAGCAGGCGGGTGAGGTGCAGGGGATCTTGCGCAGTGGCGAATCGGTTCGCCGCATTCTGGTCGTTACTGAGAGCGATCGCCTGCGGATCGAGACCAACGGGGCTAAACCCACGGTGAAAGTTGGCGATCTCGTGCGTCCCGGCGATGAACTGGCCAAGGGAGTGAGTGCCCCAGAAACAGCAGCGGTAATGGCGGTGGCCGATGACCACGTGATCCTGCGCTTAGCCCGTCCCTACCTTGTCTCGCCCGGGGCGGTGCTGCAAATTGAGGACGGTGACCTTGTGCAGCGGGGGGATAACCTCGCCCTGTTGGTGTTTGAGCGGGCGAAAACGGGTGACATCATTCAGGGGTTACCTCGGATTGAAGAACTCCTTGAAGCGCGCCATCCCAAAGAAAAATGCGTGCTGGCGGTACGCCCCGGCACCTGTCAAGTCACCTACAACAGTGATGACAGCGTAGATATCAAAGTCATTGAAGAGGATGGCACAATTCAGGAATACCCTGTCCTGCCGGGTCAAAACCCCTTGGTGGTGGATGGTCAAAAGGTGAATCTCGCTGACCCCCTCACCGATGGCCCTGTGGATCCCCACGACATCCTCTCCATTTACTTTGAGTACTACAAACCCCAAGGGTTGCTCAAAGCCGCCCAAATTAGCCTTGAGAAGGTGCAATCCTTCTTGGTCAATGAGGTGCAGTCGGTCTATCTCACCCAAGGTATTGAGATTGCCGATAAACACATTGAGGTGGTCGTCCGCCAGATGACCTCCAAGGTGCGGATTGATGATGCGGGCGATACAATCGTTCTCTCCGGTGAACTCATGAGTCTGCGTCAAGCGGAGCAAGCCAACGAACCCATGGCACTCACCGGTGGTGCACCTGCCCAATATACCCCCGTCCTCTTGGGGATTACCAAGGCTTCACTGAATACCGATAGCTTCATTTCAGCCGCCAGTTTCCAAGAGACAACACGGGTACTCACGGAAGCGGCCATTGAAGGCAAGTCCGATTGGCTGCGGGGACTCAAGGAAAACGTGATCATTGGCCGTCTCATCCCAGCGGGTACCGGCTTCAACAGCTACGAGGAAAGTACCAACGGCGACGAAGAGTGGGAAGAGGGTGAAGATCGCTTGGGTCAAACCCACGTTGTCAGTCCTGAACCTGAACCCCCCTCAATGACGGTCAATGTGACCGCTGACCTCGGTGAGGATGTCCTCATTGACGATGAAACGGCACCCCACGTGATTGAAAAAATCACTGGACGGACTCGCGATTTTGAATTCGCCAGTAGTGATGCTGACGATGAGGAGGACGACCTTACAGACGAGGACGATGACTATGGGGATGAAGAGGAGGATGACGCCTTCTAACTAAAACTCCCTTGATTGCAGAAGGCTACGGTAGGAGTTGGCACCCAATCCAGTAATGTCCTGAGGACAAACTATAGGTGCACTTGCCGTAGCTTTTTTTGGTCTCAGGTCGGAGATCATGCCGAACACCCCCGAACGTTTTGGCAGGGATGCGAGAAACCTGTGCCATGCCCTAAAATTGGCAGTAGAGGGGTCAAAGTAAAAATTACGATTTCATGCCTGTTTCAGCGTATTCCAGCCTCAGGGCAGATCAGTTTCGTCATCCCCGCGATCGCGAGGCCACCCAAGCACTCCAACAACTGCCGGGGTTAGATATTCTCGTGCGATCGCTCCTAGGTTCGGTGGCAGAGCAGGCCTTTTACCTTGAGAACATTGGCAGTAGTCTGCGCCTCAGTGAACAGCAACTTCCCGACATTTACGGGCTGCATATCGAGGCTTGCCGTATTTTAGGCCTAGAGCCACCCCAACTGTATCTGAAACAGCATCCTGTCCCCAATGCCTATACCTTTGCCATGCGGGGCAAGCAGCCCTTTGTCGTACTACACTCCTCCCTTGTCGAATTGCTGACACCCAAGGAATTGCAGGCAGTACTGGCGCACGAGTTGGGACATCTGAAGTGTGAGCATGGCGTGTATTTGACGATCGCCAACCTGCTGCTTTTTGCCACTAGTCAACTCTCTCCTTGGGGCTTGCTCTTGGCGCAAGGACTGCAAACCCAATTGATGCATTGGTTGCGCTGTGCTGAACTGACCTGCGATCGCGCGGCATTGTTGGTGACCCAAGACCCGCGTATTGTGGCCTCGGTGCTGATGAAACTCTGTGGTGGTTCGCCGCAGTGGAGCGATCGCCTGAATCTCGACGCCTTCATTGCCCAAGCCCGCGAATATGAGGCTGCGGATTGGGGTTGGTACAACCTTTTCAAGGAATTGCAAGCCAGTCAACTCACCCACCCTCTACCTGTTCTGCGGGCACGGGAAATTCTTGATTGGGCGGAAACTCAACAGTATGATCGCCTCGTCAAGCAATTACGTCCCGCTCGTCAATAACGATGGCCAAATCTATTCCCTATCAACCCCTTCTGCTGCGCCTTGCCCATGGGGCGATCGCGATTTTGGCACTCCTCGCTCTCATCTCAGGGTTTTGGGTCTATAACACCTACGATGGCCGCTGGGGAGCACTCCCTCTACCAAGGATTCCCGATATTCAAGGCCTCCACGGGACGATTGCCCTCGTCCTTTTATTGCTGTTTCCCTTCTTTGCGCTCTACTGCTTTCATTGGGGTGATCGCCGGCTGTTGCACAAGAAATCCTTGGCGCAACTTTCCCAAGGGAATTGGCACGCTTGGCAACGGTTGGCAAATACCCTCATGCTGGTGGCTGTCACGTTTGCCCTCATCACTGGGCGAATGATGAAAGAGGAGTGGTTGCCCACAGGTGAGCTAAATCGAGGCTGGTACTTGGCTCATTTAGGGGCTTGGAGCGTGGTGCTCCTGAGTTTGCTGTCTCACTTGATTCTGGGGGCAAAGGCAGGGGGGCGGTCACTTTTGGTTTCAATGGTGAGTTTTGCCATCCGCCCAGAGGATCGGCGGGTCGGCAACTGGTGGCGTGGCGGTAGGCTCAAGCCTGCCAATCAACTGTTGTTGGGTCTAGAAATCATTGTTTTGCTGGGGATTGTGATCGCTTTTGTTTTGCCCGCTCTCATAACTGCTCGATAATGCCCCGCAGACGATCGTAGTCATCCTTGAGGAGTCGGTTCAGGTATTGAGCTGCCTGCACCAGCCACTGGCGATCGCGCTGGTGGAGTTGATACAGGGAACGCAGCGTTGCCGCCACCAAGGCATCGCCGGGACCATAACGCAGGGTCAACAGTGTTCGCAAAAAAGTCAATGTGCCACTGAAGGCAATCACTTCCTCAGCGGGACACCCATAGACCTGCTGATGCATTTGGGGTGGGCGGGGGGGCAAATGGTGATAAAAGCGTTCCTGTTCCTGAAAGCCAGTGATGGCGATTGTGATCTCAGTTTTCAGCATGGCAAAAATATGGGGCTGCTCTTGCCGTAGTTGCTCTAGGGATAGCCCCAAGGCGGTGGCACGGTGAATCGTGTCAATGGGAGCCGTCACTACATAGGCAACAACGCCATAAATGACGCGATCGCCGTCGGGAATCCGCACCCAACTGCCCAGAGCTGGCACCACGGGAAAATCGAGGCTAGCGGGTTCGTGGCACTGGGCAATGCAGTGATCCGTTGCTGTCTGGATAATTTCCGCAAAGGGCTGGAGGGGAGGCGATCGCTGCGCCATCGTTTACTTTTTCGCTTTCGCTTTTTCCTTAGGCGTGGTCACGACTGGCTCTAGCTCACTGGTCTGAAAAGTAACCAATTTATCCCAGTTCCCGCCTTCAAAGAGCACTGCCACTTTACCATCAGTGATCCGCTGCACAATCCCCTGAAATCGGTAGTAGGTATCGTTGGGATTGGTCACCTTCACGGTCATACCGGGGAGAATCGTCATTGCTAAGTCGCTGGCCATCGTCTTATCCCAAAGATGTTGATGTAAACTTATTATCTCCTGCCCTTGACCCGTTCGTGCTTTGCTGAGGGGTAGCAAAGGATAAGTTTCAGCTATTGGTTTGATGATATTTTCTTTAACGGAGAGGGAGGGATTCGAACCCTCGGATAGGAGTTACCTGCCTATCAACAGATTAGCAATCTGCCGCTTTCGACCACTCAGCCACCTCTCCTTTTTGAGGGTTCCTTATTCTAGATCAGTTTTCTCCCCCTTTTCAATCCTCGTGGTCTGCGGCTGTTGCTCTAGGGGGCGATCGCAATTGAGAATCCATGCTAGAGTTTTGCAGAATGGGTGTGTTGTGGGAGTGAAGCACATGGCTGTATGCTGGCAATCTTCACCAGTACTTAGGCGAAGTCCTACCGTGGCTAAGTTGAGCAGGTTGCACGTCTAAGTTCTCATGTTGAATGATCTGGCCCTGAATCCGAAAAACATGCTGGTGTCGGGACTCCTCGCGATCGCCCCTGTGACGTTGCCTAGCCTCGTTCAAGCTACACCCACCACGACGCCAGTGGCACAGGCATCTTCCCAAACGTCGGATGCCCTCACGCCTCTCAACCCCAATCCCGATAGACTAGCACTTCCTGAGACAGTCAACATTGACCTCAATCAACCCCTCACCCTCGAGCAAGCGATTGAGGTGGCCATTCGCAATAACATTGGCCTACAAATTAGTGAGCTACAACTACAACGGGCACGGGCACAACTGCGACAGGTGCAAGCACAGCTTTATCCCACCCTTGCGTTTCAAGCTAGCATTGGCCAAAATACCTCCCCCGGTGGCCAGCCTGCCTACCTGCCCCTCAACTTTCAGCAGCAGCTCTCTTTACAACAGCAGCAACAGCAACAGGCGCAGCAACAGCTTCTCGCTCAACAACTGGCCGCCAGCAGTATTTTGAATACTCAGGTGCAGCGGCTGCAACAACGATTTCAAGGTCCGCAACTCACGGCATTTTCGGATCAGCAAAACCTAGAACTGCAACAGCAACTGCAACAACTGCAAAATAGTGCTAGTCAGGCGGCTACGCCCTCCAACTTCACTCCCATTACCCTTGCACCAGTGAATCAACTCAACTTCACGAACTTTTTCACCAATCTTTTTGGGGCGACGAGTGGGGCAACGTCGAATGCAGCCCTAGTGATGAACTATACGTTGTTTGCGGGGGGCGGGCGATCGGCAGCCATTGCAGCAGCTCGCGACCAAGTGCGCTTCAGTGAACTAGAGGTACAACGCCAACTCCAACAACTGATCTTTGATGTAACCAGTGATTACTATTTGGCGCAACAGGCCAAGGTACAGGTGCAAATTGGTGAAGCAGCAGTAGCCAATGCCCAAGTGACCCTGCGGGATGCAACGGCCTTTGAGCAAGCAGGGATTGGGACGCTCTTAGATGTGTTGACCGCAGAGGTGAGCCTTGCCAATGCCCAGCAAAACTTGAGCCAAGCGCGCAATTTGGAAATCACCACCCGGCGGCAGTTGGCACAGCGATTGAATGTGAATCAGACGGTGGATGTGGCGATCGCTGACCGCGTTGAACCCGCTGAAGAATGGTCACTTTCCCTTGAGGACAGTATTCTCCTTGCCTATCAGAACCGTGTTGAGCTAGAGCAGCGGCTGCTACAGCGCACGATTGCCCTGAAAAATCGTCAGGTGGCCTTGGCGGCTACCCGTCCCCAACTGAGTCTCTTTGCCAGTGGCAATATGCTCGACAAAGTCACCGATGATCTCGCCCCTCGCTTTGGCTATGGGGTAGGGCTGCAAATGCAACTAGCCCTCTTTGATGGCGGCAATGCCCGTGCCAGTGCGGCTCGCCAAGAAGCCCTTGCGGCAACCGCTGAGGAACAATATGCCAATCAGAAAAACACCATCCGCCTAGAGGTGGAAACAGCCTACACCAATCTCAGAGCCAATGAGAAAAATATTGCCACCGCACGAACAGCGGTTACTCAAGCCACTGAAGGGCTGCGCCTCGCTCGGCTGCGTTTTCAAGCGGGGGTGGGAACGCAACAGGAAGTTACCAATGCGGAAACGAATTTGACCCAAGCCCAAGGGAATCTTCTTGCCGCCATTTTGAACTATAATCGCTCCCTAGCCGCATTAAAGCGGGCTGTGGGCTATCCAGAACAAACACGTTTAGGATCAAGGCAATAAAGGATGGGCGATCGCAAGCGGGCATTAATTACCGGCATCACGGGTCAAGATGGGTCTTATCTGAGTGAGCTACTCCTAGAGAAGGGCTATGAAGTTCATGGCATTATTCGCCGCACTTCTACGTTTAACACCGATCGCATTGACCACATCTACGTTGACCCCCACCAAGAGGGGGCTGCCCTGCGCCTGCACTATGGCGATCTCACCGATGGCGGTACCCTACGGCGGATTTTAGAGCTGAGTCAGCCCGATGAAATTTACAATCTGGGGGCGCAATCCCATGTGCGGGTAAGCTTTGATGCGCCGCAATACACTGCAGAAACGGTGGCCATGGGGACGCTGCGACTCCTAGAGGCAATTCGCGAATATCAAGAGCGCACGGGCAAACAGGTGAAGTTTTACCAAGCAGGTTCCTCGGAGATGTTTGGCCTTGTGCAGGAAGTGCCGCAGCGGGAAACAACGCCCTTTTATCCCCGCAGTCCCTATGCCTGTGCCAAGGTCTATGCCCACTGGCAAACGGTGAATTATCGCGAGGCCTATAACCTTTTTGCCTGTAATGGGATTCTCTTCAACCACGAGTGTGTGACTGGCACCACACCAGTGATTCTGCGGCGGCGGGGACTGATTGATATTCTGCCCATTGCCGATGTTGTTCCCCATCGCACGGATCCCAAGCATGGTAAACGCTATACGACCGACTTAGCACCCGAGGATCGCTTTGAGGTCTGGGATGCCCAAGGCTGGACCAGTGTGACCTGCATGACGGCCACTTGGAATGGCGGTGATAAAACCGTTCATCGGATCATGGCGCGGGCAGCCCTCTACGAAACAACTGCTGATCATCAAGTTTTTGTTCTCGATGGGGAAACGCCCTGTGCGAAGGAGACACAGCAGGTACAGGTGGGCGATCGCCTTGCCCTTATTGATCTGCCCCCCGCTACGGAGCAAGTGGATGTCAGCCCCAGCGAAGCTTGGCTCCTCGGGATTTTAGTCGCAGAGGGGCATATTACTCCTGAAGGTAAAGTAAAAGTCGCCAACCAAGACCCAGAATTATTGGCGCGGGTCAGTGCCACATGGCGAAAAGTTGCCGCAGGATATACCAGTGAGTACACCGCTGCGAGTGGCTTCCCAAACGGTCAACCTGTGACCCAACTGCATCTTAATGGCAATTGCGACTATGGCCGCTACCTCTACCCCCAAATCTATACCCGTGAGGGTCACAAGCGGATTCCCCAACGCATTCTCAACGCTGATCATGCGGCTCGCTTGGCGTTTCTTGAGGGCTTTAACGCTGGGGATGGTTTGCGCAGTACCCCTTGTACCTATGAATTTCAGGGCTTTTGCACGGCTTCACCCGTATTGGCGGCAGGCCTCTATTGGTTGGTGAGCACCACCTTGGAGCAGCGTATTACCCTTTGCCTCGAAGAACGGGGCGATCGCACCTACTACAAGTTGAATTTGAACAGTCCCCAGACCACCCAATCAGGACAGCATCTCTGCAAACCCAAGGACGAAGTCATTAAAGCCCACGCGATCGCCCATGAAGGATGGGTATTCGATTTGGCAACCACCTCTGGCACCTTTCATGCTGGTATTGGCCAAGGTTGGATCCATAACTCCCCTCGGCGCGGTGAAACATTCGTGACCCGCAAGATTACCCGTGCCGTTGCCCGCATTGTAGCTGGCCAGCAAAACAAGCTCTATTTGGGGAATCTAGAAGCGAAGCGGGATTGGGGCTACGCCAAGGACTATGTGCGTGCCATGTGGCTGATGCTGCAACAGGAGCAACCCGATGACTATGTGGTGGCCACAGGCGAAACCCACTCCGTGCGGGAATTTTTAGAACTGGCCTTTGGTCATGTGGGTCTCAATTGGCAGGACTATGTGGAATTTGACCCCCGTTATTTGCGTCCCACAGAGGTGGATTTACTCTTGGGGGATCCCACCAAAGCCAAAACGGTTTTGGGCTGGCAGCCCTCGGTTACCTTTCCTGAACTGGTGGCCTTGATGGTGGAAGCGGATCTCCATGCCGTGGGGATTCAAGGAACAACTCCCAAAACCACCTCTGACACCGTACTCGATCTCATTGCCCAGCGGCAGTTTATCAGTAAGGCAGACTAGTCATGGATCTCAGTGAAAAAAGGATTCTCGTCACCGGTGGAGCAGGATTTTTGGGACGCCAAGTGGTGGCACAATTGCAAAACGCGGGGGCAGTGCCTGAGCAGATTACGGTTGTGCGATCGCGCGACTACGACCTACGCCAACTATCTGCTTGCCAAGCTGTCGTTCAAAACCAAGATATTGTTATTCACCTTGCCGCCCATGTGGGGGGGATTGGTCTCAATCAAGCCAAGCCCGCTGAACTTTTTTATGACAACCTGATGATGGGGGCACAACTCATTGACTGTGCCTATCGCGCAGGCGTCGAGAAATTCGTCTGTGTGGGGACGATTTGTGCCTATCCCAAATTTACCCCCGTTCCCTTCAAAGAAAGCGATCTTTGGAACGGCTACCCCGAAGAAACCAACGCCCCCTACGGCATTGCTAAAAAAGCCCTTCTCGTGCAATTGCAAGCCTATCGGCAGCAGTATGGCTTTAATGGTATCTATCTCTTGCCCGTGAATCTCTATGGGCCGGGGGATAACTTTGACCCCCTGAGTTCCCATGTGATTCCTGCTTTAATTCGCAAAGTTTACATTGCTCAGCAACAGGGGGAGAGGGTGATTCCCGTGTGGGGGGATGGCAGTCCTAGCCGCGAATTTCTCTATGTGGAGGATGCGGCTCGCGGCATTGTCATGGCTACCCAAGCCTACGATCATCCGGATCCGATTAACCTCGGTACAGGCGAAGAAATCACCATTAAGAACTTAGTTGAACTCATCTGCGACCTGATGGACTTTCAAGGGCAAATTGAATGGCAAACCGATAAGCCCAATGGTCAACCCCGGCGTTGCCTCGACACCACTAAGGCAAAAGAAGCTTTTGGGTTTCGTGCCCAAATTCCCCTCAAAGAAGGCTTAGAACGTACAATTACTTGGTACCGTCAGCACGCTACATCCCTATGAGACACTGGCTCCAGCTTATTCAGGAGATTGCCCAAGACATCTTCCAAGAATTAGGCAGTGGTTTCAGCGAAGCCATCTACCAAAAAGCTTTTGAGGTTGCCCTGCGGGAGCGGCAAATTGAGTACGAAGAACAACGCAAGGTACCGATTTTCTTTCATGGTTATTTTGTCGGGGAGGCCATTCCCGATCTGATTGTGCGTGACAATGGCCAAGCGGTTATTGTAGTTGAACTCAAGGCTGTTCAGAACATTGGTGATAAGGAAGTCAAGCAAGTCAAGAAGTACATGGAGACCCTCAAAATTCCTGTGGGGGTTGTCGTCAATTTTCCCACTTCTACGGCAGCAGATCGCCCACAAATTATTGAAGTGAACCTAAGTTCTTAATTGTTCAGAACTCCCCTATTCTAAAGGCTCTCCCGATACTGAGCCAGTAGGGCAATTACCTGCATCAGTACCTCTCGATTATGGGGCGAGGGGTCAACTAGAAAGTTGAGGAGTGCAAGATCGCGTTCAGCTTCGATTCTAGCTCGGCGAGCCGCTCGTTCTGCTTCTGCAATTCGGCGTTGCTCTTCTGCAATTCTTTGAGCCTCTGCTCGTGCCAAGCGATCTGTTTCTCGATTTCGACGGTTCCACTCAACGCCGAGATTAACCACTGCCACCAAGAGGGCTGCCACGGTGAGTCGGTTGCTCCAGATGCGGGGGTGGGCAAGGTATCCGAGGAGGGTAAAGTCGGTCTGGTCATAAAATCTTAGAAAGGCAATACTGATGACTAAAATCGTGAGGATGGTATTAGGGAGCAGGGCAAGCAGGTTAATCCAACGGCTCATACCTTCATCCTAAAGGCTCTCCCGATACTGAGCCAGTAGGGCAATTACCTGCATCAGTACCTCTCGATTATGGGGCGAGGGGTCAACTAGAAAGTTGAGGAGTGCAAGATCGCGTTCAGCTTCGATTCTAGCTCGGCGAGCCGTTCGTTCTGCTTCTGCAATTCGGCGTTGTTCCTCAATAATTCTTCGTTGCTCTTCTGCAATTCGGCGTTGCTCTTCCGCAATTCTTTGAGCCTCTGCTTGTGCCAAGCGATCTGTTTCTCGATTTCGACGGTTCCACTCAACGCCGAGATTAACCATTGCCACCAAGAGGGCTGCCACGGTGAGTCGATTACTCCAGATGCGGGGGTGGGCAAGGTATCCGAGGAGGGTAAAGTCGGTCTGGTCATAGAATCTCAGAAAGGCAATACTGATGACTAAAATCGTGAGGATGGTATTAGGGAGCAGGGCAAGCAGGTTAACCCAACGGCTCATAGCTTGAATCCTACTCCCTATGTATCCAGTATTAACCCAGTTGATTGAGGGGAGGTTGGCCACGCATTTGCCGTAGGGCATTTAGACACAGGGGACAATCACAGCCAAATAGCGCGATCGCGGTATTACTTTCTTCCTCAGTAAATTCCAGTACGGGAGGGGGCAGCGAACCATTATCACGGCTGGCTTGCAGTTTCGTTTCCTGAGCGCCTAGGCGAGTACAGACCAGTTGAAACTTCTGGTGGGGATTGGTGACACACTCACTGGTTTCTGGGGGTGGCACGGGAATAGGGGTACTGAGTTGGGCATGGGCAGGTGCAATCAATGCAACCAAGCTCAGGACGGATCCCAAAAAGGTAGGGCTGACTAAAAGAGCGAGACGCAAAGCTGACATACATCACCTCACAAATTTTTGTTGAACAAGTCTTGGATGACTGAGGGTAGTCATTGCTACTCTAACCACGATTGCTTCATTTGGCGCACCCATGCAATATGCTGAGGACAGTCACAGCCAAAGAGGGCAACCGCTAAATCACTTTCTTCTTCGCTGAAGTCAAGCACTGCTGCTGTAAGACCTGAGAGGTCATCTAGACCAGTGATGCAAGATTCCGATAGGCTTGGTGAACAACTTGGGGACAGTTGATCTGGGTTTAATTTCGTGGGGGCAGCGATCGCCAGCTCTGACAAGAAAGTAAACAAACTCACAAGGGTAACGAACCACCAGCGCAGATGCTTCATAATTTCCTCCACGTTCTTGGATTTTGATTCTAACTCAGTCAATTGCGCGCTCTGCTTTTACGACTTTTCGCTACACCTGTGCAGTTCTTTCAGTTTCTGTCTGTACTAAATGATCTTCGATAGTAGTGGCCTGAATTCAGGACTGGCAGTGAGCTGTGGAGCAAGAGATGCGATCGCCCACAATCAGGGTACGCCACTGTTCTGGCTTTAAGCGGGTTTGTGCCACCCGTTGCAGATCCGCCGCCGTTGCTGCTTTAACCGCTTGCTGATAGCGGAAGATAAAATCCTTGGGCAAATCGTAGTATTCGTAGCGCAGGAGACGATTGAGAATTTGCAGGCGATCGCGAAAATTAAAAACAAAGGAATTGAGAATACTGTCCTTGGCATAATTCAGTTCCGCTGTGCTCACAGGTTCCTGTTGCAGTCGTTCAATTTCTCGTCGTAGGGCGCTGAGAAACTTGGCCGTGGTTTCTGTTTGCGTTTGGCCGACGCCATAAAATACCCCCGGATAGTCAAATTCCGGACTCCAAGCGGCATAGACACTGTAGGCCAAGCCTTGGCGCGATCGCAGTTCATTGAAGAGGCGCCCGCCAAAGCCATTGAGAACCCCATTGAGGACATAGAGGTTAAACACGTCTGGGTCTTTGAGTGTGCCCCCCAATTGGCCGGTATAGATGTAGCTCTGGGAGAGATGGGGGCGCTCAATTACCACTGTTGTGGGCGAGGTATCCACGGTTACCCTCGGTACAGGGGGTAGGGGCGGTAAGTTCGGCGGATCCTGCCATGAGCCAAAAATGGCTTCAAGGCGATCGCCCATTTGCGAGGCATCAAAGTCGCCCACCAAGCCCAAAATACAGCGGGCGGGAGCGAGGTACCTGCGGTAAAACTGCTGCACATCCGCTGGTGTGATCTTGGCAAGGGTCTCTAACTCTTGGGTGCGGGCATAGGGACTCTCAGCACCGTAGATTAGCTTGTAAAATTCCCGTTCTGCTTGGGCATTGGGTTGATCATCGCGGCGTTGAATAATCCCCTGTCGGCGCCGAATCGCCAGTTCAAATCGCTCTGGTTCTACTGCTGGCGCTTGGAGCATCTCCGCCAGTTGGCTCAAAACCGCTTCACTGTGTTCCTTGAGGCTGTTGAAATTAATCCGCCCTAAACTTTTGCCGACACCCGATTCAATGGCTGCTGCTCGATCCTCAAGCCATTGGTCAATTTCAGCGGCACGATGACCTTGGGTACCACCCGTGCGAATCAGGTCACCACTCACTTCTGCCAAACCCACCTGAGCCGGCGGATCCCAACGACTACCTGCCCGAAAAATTAAGGTGCCTCGCACCAAGGGCCACTCGTGATCCTCTAGGAGATAGACCACCATCCCATTGGCCAACTGACGACGTTGATAGGCCGGTACCTGAATCTCTGGTAAGGGGGGAAATGTCAGCTCAGTGTAGTGCTTGGGGGTCATGGCTGCCGCCAAAGGGGGTGGGATCAACCATAGCAGGAGAGCAGCTAGGAATCCAAGGCAAAGCGATCGCCCCAATGGACGGCGTCTTTGGAGCCAGACAGCCACCAAGAGAAAAAGAATAAAAATAATCCGATAGGATGAAGCCAACATATAACCCTTTTCTAAATGATGGGATATGTCAGGGGGATGTCATCCTCTCCCAGAGCAGTTTTCACGGTTTTAAGTGTGTTCCATTGATGTGAAAAAGACTGTCACCAATGAAAATTACATTACACTATTAAGGAATGCTTAACTTATTCTAAGTATTGTCAGGATAAAGACTGTACTGCAACCCAGTAAATTTTCTGTAAACAGGATAAAATCTTACCCCCTAGAATAGCAAATGAGTCTCTTCATCAATACCCGTTTGATTGGGGAGTTGCTAGTGAAAACCGTTCCCTCATGACAATTTGCCGAGGCGATTAATGTGAAGTCTGATCCGCCGAAGAAGTGGCGCCATCTTCTCGTTATTGAGGATCAAGAGGGTCGGCGTACCATTCCCTTGGAAGCCAGCACCTATACGATTGGGCGACATCCCAGTAATACGATTGTTCTCAAGTCGCCAATGATTTCCCGCCAGCATGCTGTCTTGCTACGGGTGTTGGATCCCAACAGTAGTAACTTTTTCTTTCGCCTGATTGATGGCGATTTGCAAGGGAAGCGCAGTGTCAATGGTCTGACGGTCAATGGCAAGCCCTGTCAATCCCACATTCTCCAGCATAAGGATTTGATTGTCTTTGGGGGTGATGTGCGTGCCCGCTACCACGCGATCGCCAATATCTCTGATTCAGGGTTCAACCGCTACACCCGTGCCCTACAGGCCTCAAGTATTTCAGATCAGGATGTGGCTTCCTTTGGCGGCGCCTTCATCGGCAGTCAGATGTCCGAGTTGACGGAACTGCAACTGCTACGACTATCTTCTTTTCCAGAGCTAAGCCCCTATCCAATTATTGAACTGGCTCCCAATGGGCAACTCACCTACCTCAATCCAGCGGCGATTCAGGAATTTCCCGATCTCGGGGAACCAGATGTGCAACATCCGCTGCTATCGCGCCTCCAAAGCTGGTCGTTGCAGGAAAAGCGATTTTCCGTTGAGGAAATCAACGTTGGCGATCGCACCTACGAAGTGACAATCCATCTGCTGCGGGAGAGCCAATTAATTCGCTGCTACATTACCGATATTACTGAGCGCAAACGTTCCGAACTCGCCCTGCGCATTAGTGAAGAACGCTATGCCCTTGCGGCTGAGGGTGCCAATGATGGCCTTTGGGATTGGCACATTAGCGATCGCTCGATGTATTATTCCCCCCGCTGGGAACTACTCATTGGCGAAACCCCCGGTACCCTACAACCCACCATCGAAGAATGGTGGCGGCGTGTCCACCCCGATGACCTAGAGCGGTTGCGCCAGAGCATGAAGGAACATCTCCTCGGTACCCGTCCCCACTTTGAGTGTGAATTTCGCATTAAACACGCCGATGGCAGCTACCGCTGGATGCGATCGCGGGGCAAAGCCCTGCGCAATGAAGAGGGGCAGCCCTATCGCATGGCCGGCTCGATGACCGATGTCACGGAGTACCACCTAATTCAGGAGCAAATTCTCCACGATGCACTCCACGATGCAATGACGGGGCTACCCAACCGGGTGCTCTTTATGGATCGCCTCAGTCAAGCCATTACCCGTCGCGTGCGGCGTCCCCACTCCCTCTTTGCGGTGCTGTTTTTGGATGTGGATCGCTTTAAGGTGATCAACGATAGCTTGGGGCACTTAGCTGGGGATCAACTCCTGATTGGCATTGGCCAGCGACTGACCGCCTGTACCCGCGCTGAGGACACGATCGCCCGCCTTGGGGGGGATGAATTTGCCATTCTCTTGGAGGAGTTAACGACTCCCGCCCAAGCGATCGAAGTGGCAGAACGAGTGTTGGTGGCCTTGAGCCGTCCTTTTCTCCTTGAGGGGCATGAAGTCTTTACCAGTGCCAGTATTGGCATTGCCTTCCCCAGCGAGGAAAGCAAAACGGCTGAGGACTTATTGCGGGATGCGGATACCGCCATGTACCGCGCCAAATCCTTGGGTAAAGCTCGCTATGAAGTCTTTAGTATGACAATGCGTGCCCAGAGCATTGCCCTGATGCAAATTGAAACGGATCTGCGCCGGGCAGCAGAGCGCGATGAATTTTTGGTGTACTATCAACCAATTGTCGATCTATCAACGCTCAATATTGTCGGCTTTGAAACGCTGCTGCGCTGGCAACATCCCGAACGGGGAATCGTCTCCCCCGGTGAGTTCATGAGTGTGGCTGAAGAAACGGGTCTGATTCTACCCATTAGTTGGTGGGTGATGGCGGAGGCCTGTCGGCAAATGCAACGCTGGTCAAAGGTGTTTCCCCGCAGTCGCGGTTTAAGCATTAGTGTCAATCTCAGCGGTCGTCATTTCCAGCAAGCGGATCTGCTGCTCAACTTAAGATCAATTTTGTCAGAAACAGAATTTCCCGCTGAGCGACTGCGCCTTGAGGTGACGGAGGGGATTCTGATTGACAACAAGGAGGTCGCGATCGCCACCCTTGAGGAAATTCGTGCCATGGGCATTGGCCTGTATATGGACGATTTTGGTACGGGGTATTCTTCCCTGAGTTATTTACACCGCTTTCCCATTGACACACTAAAAATTGATCGCACGTTTATTTCCGCCCTCAATAGTGAGGAATCTTCGGCAACAATTGTGCACACGATTCTCATGCTGGCGCATTCTTTGCGGCTAAAGGTCGTGGCGGAGGGCATCGAAACCCGTCAACAATATCGTGTGCTCCAAGCCCTCGGCTGTAACTATGGCCAAGGTTATTTCTTTGCCCGTCCCCTCTCGGCTCAACAGGTGGAACAATTATTTGCCAGCCAATCGTTACCGCACTTAATACGCCCCACTCCCAAAGAGCACAATGCGCACGGTCTCCACTAGAATTTCCAAATCCAGATTCAGAGACCAGTTATCGATGTAGTAAAGGTCAAGGCGGGCGGCTTCATCAAAATTGTCAATTTGAGAGCGGCCAGAAATTTGCCACAGTCCGGTAATCCCCGGCATCACCTGATGGCGAATATGGTGCCAAGAATGAAAACGGGCAACATCCCGCAGGGGGAGCGGACGCGGCCCCACTAAGCTCATGTCTCCCCAAAGGACATTAAACAGTTGCGGCAGTTCATCAATGCTGGTCTTGCGTAGGAAACTGCCGAGGCGCGTGCGGCGGGGGTCGTTTTTCACCTTGAAGAGAATGCCATCGGCGGATTCATTTTGTGCTTCCAACTGCGCTTGGAGTTGCGGGGCATCGGCTCGCATGGTGCGAAATTTCCACATCTGAAAGACTTGGCCGTGGAGTCCTACCCGCTCTTGGCGGAAAAAGACAGGCCCCGGAGAGGTGAGTTTGATGGCGATCGCCACCACAATAAAGAGCGGGGCCAGCACCACGATGCCAAAGAGTGCCAAAATCACGTCCAAATAGCGCTTCAGCCGATACTCCCAACCATTGAGATACGTCATATCTACCCGCAGGGTGGGCAAAGCCGCCACAATTTCCGGGGTGCCCCGTCGGTAAAGCATTTCCAAGCTGGAGGGGATCAACCGTAGGGCAACGCCATGTTGGCGCAATTGCCAATAGAGTGCTGAAGCGAGATGGGCTGGGGGGAGGCCTTCTACAATCACCTCTTGGGCTTGACAGTTGAGAATCTTGGTCAAGGTTTCCGGTTCATTGGCCATGGTCGCGATCGCCCTGCCGACAATCTTATAGTTCGAGCGTTGCTCTAGGAGGTTGCTGAGATGTTCCTGCCGCTCCGGAGGTGCCACTAGAAAAGCGCGAATCGGTTGCCGTAGGGTGCAAATTTTGAACGCCAGACTCACGGCCAAGCGCAAGATCACGGCGAAGACTACACTCAGACCCCAAGCACTAAAAAACAGTGAGCGAGGTAAATCTACCTTGGGATCATAGAAGTAGGCGATCGCCAGTGCCAACAAATAGCCCAAGCTCAGTACCTTAGCAAGGCGCAGATAATTTTTCCAATGGCCGCGCGGGTGATACAGCCCACTCACAGCAATCAAAAACAACAGACCAGTGGCAAAGAGCCAAAAGACACTGGGCAATCCCAGCCAGTACCACGCTGCCAAATCAGGGGGCAACGGCGCATAGAAGCGATTGAGTTGTAAGCCCAACTTCCAAGCCAACACCAACCCCACGAGGTCACTGGTCAACAGCAGCAGGGCAAAGGCCGTTTCTGAGCGTAACCACATCCGACGGCAGCGGGGTGCCCGAATATCGCGCGGAGACGTGTGAAACCGCATCTTGGAGCAGCAAAATCACTATCGCTAGGGTTTAGTATTCCGCAGAACCCCAAAGGGCGATCGCCGTGCAATATCTCTTTGCAGACCCCAATAAATCCTCGACAATGAGGGTAGCAAGTGCATCCGTTCAGACCCCCTCAACATGTCCAGCGATTTAATTTATCCTTCCACTCTCCTACTCACGAGCCTCTTGGCCGTCGGATTTGTGTTTTTTATTCGTGCCTCCACCAAAGAACGCATTGAAACCAAAGAATGGCTCATTGCCCAGCCCATTGCTGAACTTGCTCCCCGCCTCAAGCAGTATTTTCAGCAGCGGGGCTACCGCCTGCATACCGTCAGTGCTGATGGTAGTGAAGTGACGTTTCAGGGACATGTTGCCGCGAGTCCCTTTTTGGCCGCATTGCTTTTTGGCCTTGCCGTCTCTGGCGCTACAGCGATCGCCCTTGTGTTGACCGTCCTCTTTCCTGATCGCGGCATCTTGGCCTTTGGCCTCATTGGTCTGACCCCCATTGCCCCTTGGTTCTACTGGCGAGGTGCCCAGCGGCTCGAAACCGTCAAACTCTCTTTGCAGCCCCATGCGATCGGTACCCAAGTCACCCTAGAGGGACACCGCGATGAACTAATGACTTTCGAGGACACGGTGTTGGAAGGTCAGTAGGGCGCGTTCTCAGGTGAAGTGCATAACGGAGAAAACGTCACAGGATAATCTTTTGACGACCTGTGAGGGACTTCGCGATGACCTACTCCCAAACCACCACCACCACTGATCAGCGTACCTTTGGTCAACTCCTGCTGGAACTCGACATCCACCTCAGTCCCGAGGAAGTGGATCGTTTAGAGAAAAACTTTCGGGTGTATCTCGCCTGTAAAGGCTATCCCCTCACTAAAGTTCCTTACTGCGCTATCGAGCGTGAGGTAGATAGTCATGGTCGCTTGATGGCTGAAACGGTCAAGCCCAGTTCCCTAGAGACCAATGCCGCCTTTGAGCGGGCTTGTCAATGTGCTCAGATGTCCCTGAGTCACCTCAGTGCGATGACCGAACGCTTCCTAGGGGATCTCCAAGACTTGGCCACAAGCCACGGTTACCCCAAACGGTTGGGAACTGACCTTGCGCGGGGAATTCTCGCCAACTATTGGCAACAATGGGGGCGGGAGCGATTTTACCAATGGGTGATTTGGTTGGTGGAAAATTACACCAATGAATCCACGGAAGAAATTCGTGAATTGAGTGAACTCTATGAAACAGCGTTAGAAATTTATGATCAACTGTTTCGGGATTATTGCGGCTTTTCACCGCGTCTAGGGGCGAAATAATGCCCAACTTCGGCGGGGGACTTTGCTAGAATCAGTCAACAGATAGTTTTTCTGTGGTCAGCGGTAGGCTATCGCTCCTAGGTATCTTGCGAGGTCGGGTTTCTATGCACTTAAGTGAACTCACCCATCCTAACCAGTTGCATGGGTTGTCCATTGCCCAATTGAGTCAAATTGCCGCCCAAATCCGCGACAAACATTTGGAAACGGTGGCGGCCACGGGAGGACACCTTGGGCCAGGGTTGGGGGTTGTCGAACTCACCCTCGCACTGTACCAAACCCTTGACTTAGACAAAGATCGCGTGATTTGGGATGTGGGGCACCAAGCCTACCCCCACAAAATGTTGACGGGTCGCTACAACAACTTCCATACCCTGCGGCAAAAAGGAGGAATTGCTGGCTATCTCAACCTCCGCGAAAGTCCCTTTGATCACTTTGGTGCCGGTCATGCCTCCACCAGTATTTCGGCAGCCTTGGGGATGGCGATCGCCCGCGATCTCAAGGGAGAGAAGTTCAAAGTCGTGGCCATTATTGGCGATGGTGCCCTAACTGGGGGGATGGCGCTAGAAGCGATTAACCATGCCGGCCACTTGCCCCACACCAACCTAATGGTGGTGCTCAACGACAATGAGATGTCCATTTCCCCCAATGTGGGCGCGATTCCCCGCTATCTGAATAAAATCCGCCTCTCGCCGCAGGTGCAATTTATTACTGATAACCTCGAAGAGCAGTTCAAACATATCCCCTTCTTTGGTGAAAACCTCACCCCAGAGATGCAGCGCATCAAGGAGGGGATGAAACGCCTTGCAGTTCCTAAGGTAGGCGCCGTCTTTGAGGAATTGGGCTTTACTTACGTTGGCCCGGTGGATGGCCACAATTTGGAAGAACTCATTACCACATTCCAACATGCCCATACGATTCCCGGTCCTGTCTTGGTTCACGTGGCAACGGTTAAGGGCAAAGGCTACGCGATCGCCGAGAAGGATCAAGTGGGCTACCATGCGCAAAACCCCTTTGATCTCGTCACTGGTAAGGCCAAGCCCTCCAGTAAACCCAAGCCCCCCAGCTACTCCAAAGTTTTTGGCGAAACCCTGACCAAATTAGCGGAAAACGACCCGCGCATTGTTGGCATTACAGCGGCGATGGCCACGGGTACAGGGCTAGATATTCTCCAAAAACGGGTGCCCAACCAATACATTGATGTCGGGATTGCCGAGCAGCACGCCGTAACGATGGCCGCTGGTATGGCCACCCAAGGAATGCGCCCCGTAGCGGCGATTTACTCCACCTTCTTGCAGCGCGCCTACGACCAAATTGTGCACGATGTCTGCATCCAAAAACTACCCGTCTTCTTCTGCATGGATCGGGCGGGGATTGTCGGTGCTGATGGCCCCACCCACCAAGGGATGTACGACATTGCCTATTTGCGCTGCTTACCGAATATGGTGCTGATGGCACCCAAGGATGAGGCCGAACTGCAACGAATGATTGTAACGGGCATCAACTACACCGATGGACCGATCGCCCTGCGCTATCCCCGCGGCAATGGCTATGGTGTCGCCCTCATGGAGGAAGGCTGGGAACCCCTCGAAATCGGCAAAGGGGAACTCCTGCGCCCCGGTGAAGATATTCTCTTGGTGGCCTACGGCTCAATGGTCTATCCAGCGATGCAAGTGGCGGAAATCCTCAAGGAACACGGCATGAGTGCTGCAGTGATCAATGCCCGCTTTGCCAAACCGCTAGATAGTGAGTTGATTCTGCCTTTGGCGAAACAAATTGGCCGCGTGGTCACCTTAGAAGAAGGCTGCCTGATGGGCGGCTTTGGCTCGGCGGTACTCGAGGCACTCCAAGAGGCGGATATTCTGGTGCCTGTGCTGCGTTTGGGGGTACCGGATATCTTGGTTGAGCACGCTAGTCCCGATGAATCAAAAGCGGACTTAGGACTCACACCCCCACAAATGGCTAAAACGATCATGCAAAAGTTTGGGGTTGCTCAACCAACGGTGGTGACTGCCTCCTAGGGATAGGGACGTGCCAGAGTGATCACGGCATTCTGACCACCAAAGCCGTAGCTACAGCAGAGAATGTGCCCTAAAGAGGCAGTGCGGCTGTGTTGGACAATGTCGAGGTCAAAGGCGGGAGTCTCACAGCCAACACAGGGGGGAATCTCCTGTGCCCGCAATGACAAACAGGACAGGGCGATCGCGATCGCGCCAGCAGCACCTAGGGTATGCCCAAGGGCACCTTTGTGACTCGTGACCGCAACCCCTTGACCAAAAAGGGTTTGAATCCAAGTGGCTTCGGCGGCATCATTACGCTGTGTGCCCGTACCGTGACTATGGATACAGTCGATCTGGTGCGGTGTTAGCCCCGCCTGAGCCAAGGCCTTTTGGATAGCTAGGAGAGCACCGGTTTGGTTGACACTGGGAGCAGCCATATGCTCGGCATCGGCACTGAGACCCACCCCAGCAATTCGGGCATAGGGGTCAATACCTCGCGATCGCGCCCGTGCCTCGGATTCTAGGACGACAATGGCACCGCCGGCAGCTAAGCCAAATCCCTGCCGCTGGCGATCGAAGGGAGCCGCGCGTGCCTGAGCCAACACCCCCAACTGCCGAAACCCTGCCAAGGTCAAGGGGGAGACAGCGGATTCAGCGCCCCCAGCCAACACCAGATCACAATAACCCTGCTCAATCAACAGTGCCCCTTGGGCGATCGCCCACATTCCCGTGGCACAGGCCGCTGTGGGGTTGAGCACTATCCCCTGAATGCCCGCAATTTGCGCCACCTGCTGCGAGACAGTTGCTGGCAAGGTTTGTAACCATGTTTCTCGCGATAGGGAAGGCTGCCGCAACCACGTTTCCCACTGAGCTTGGAAGCCCCGACTGGAGCCAACCACCACTCCAGCACCGCCTAGGGGAGCCGTTAATTTTGCATCGTTGAGCGCTTGAGTCGTCGTCGTTGCAATAATTTTCTCAATCGGCAAGGTGATTGCACCCACCAGTCCTTCAGGCGTGGCGATGAGTGCCGTTTTTCCTTGACAGTAGCGCTGCCATGTGGCGATCGCGGTGTCCCCAAGCGCTGTCCACAGCCCAATCCCAGTAATAACAACATTCACTGCACAATTGATTCAAGTTATGATCGACGTAATCAAAACGTAATCAAAATCGTGACGCGAGGACAGCAAGCTTGGAAGCGGCAACGGAGTATTGTGTGGTGATGGTTACCACGGCCACAGAAGCTGAAGCACTCTCCTTGGCCGAACAACTCGTGGCTGAGCACCTCGCCGCCTGTGTGCAGATTCTGCCCATTCAATCAATATACCGCTGGCAAGGAACCGTACATCGCGATCCAGAATGGCAATTGCTCATTAAAACTCGCATCGCTTTATTTGAGCAGGTGCGCGATCGCCTGCTGGCATTGCACAGTTATGAAGTCCCAGAGATCATTGCCCTACCCATCATTGCTGGTTCTCCTGCCTATTTGAATTGGGTGCAAGAGCAAACTCAAAAGCCATCTAGAGGTTAAGAATGTCGGAACCCAAGATCAAAAGTTTGTATTACATTACCCATATCAACAACCTACCCTCTATCTTCCAACATGGCATTCTTTCCCACCAACAAGTTATAGAGCGTCGTCTTTCCCCCACACCGATTTATAACGCAGAAATTGTTGCGCGGCGGCAGCAACGCCTCACGCCGAAGGGGCGGAGCCTATGGGAGTATGCCAACCTCTATTTTCAAGCCCGCAATCCGATGCTCTATAAAGTCTTGAGTGAAACCAATAAACATAACGTCGTCATCTTAGGAATTAAACCCCGTGTCCTAGACACTGAGGGAGCATTGATTGCTTTAGGGAATGCAGCTCACTCCCTGACTGAGCTAGTCGATGTTAAAACTGGATTGCAAGTCATCAATCGCGATTATTGGAGCATTCTCAATAATGACTGGTGGAAAACTGAAGACGGTACAAAACGGAAAATCATGGCAGAATGTCTCATTCCAGAAGCAGTTCCCCCCACTGAAATTCATTCTGTCTATGTTGTCAGTCAAGAGAGTGCTGAACGCATTCGAGGACAGTTGAATTCCGTTGCAGTCGTGGTTGAACCCCACATGTTTTTCCAGCCTCGACGACGTGCTGCAATTACCAGCCATCTATCTTGGGTAGATGGAGATATGTTCTTCTCCCAAATGCAAACCTTAACAATCAGTGTCAATACCGTTGGTGTGATGGGTAAGGGATTGGCGTCGCGGGCGAAATACCAATTTCCCGATATGTATGTTGTTTATCAAGATGTCTGCAAGAAAAAGCAACTCACAATGGGTAAACCCTATTTGTATAAGCGTGAAGCCTCCTTGGACAGTGATCTTGCTGATGAGCCTTTGAGCTTACCCAACTTAAATGCCAACAAATGGTTTTTACTCTTTCCGACTAAAACTCACTGGAAACAATCTTCTGATATCACAGGGATTGAGCAAGGTTTGCAGTGGTTAGTGGAGAACTATCAAACGGAAGGAATACAATCTCTTGCTGTGCCAGCCCTTGGCTGTGGTCTCGGCGGGCTAGACTGGAAAGAAATCGGGCCACTGATGTGTCGTTATCTTTGCCAAATGCAGATTCAGGTTGCCATTTACTTGCCCCAAGAACAAGAGGTGCCAGTCGAGTTTTTAACCAAGGATTTCTTGTTGGCTTCTTAAGGTCATCGCGAACCTCTTTGCTCCAACTGCTTGAAAACGCCTAGACACCGCTTCCTCTAAAACTTAAGATGGAGAAATGGTCTCCCTTGCTCGCAAAAATCTTTTAGAAGACTTTAGTCGCTTTCTCGTTGCGCAACTGGGCATCACGTTTGCTGTCAGTCTCGTTACCATTCAAACGGGACTGCTTGAGGGGTTTGGTCGCTCCGCCACTCTCTTGGTGAACAAAAGCCAAGCGGATTTCTGGATTGCCTCCAACGAGCTGCGTTATTTTGGCCTGACATTGCCCATTGAGTATCAAGTTGTCCTCGATGCCCAAGCAGTGGAAGGGGTTGCGGCCGCAGAACCACTCCTGACCCAATCAGCGATGTGGCGGCGTTCAGAGACAGAGGCGATCGATCCAGTACAAGTGGTGGGTATTGAACCGACAGGAACCTTGCTGCCTTTGACGACAGTGGCTGGTGCAGCCCTGACGGAGCTAGAGGAACCCTACCGTGTCATTGTGGATCGCATTGACCTCAATGCCCTTTCCCTCACGGCTCTAGGGGAGCAAGGTCGCGTGAATAACTACCCAGCGACGGTCATTGGCTGGACGCGCGGTGTCAAATCCATTGTCTCTAGCCCCTATGTCTTTACCTCGTTGGAAACGGCGAACCTATACTTGAACTTCCCTCGGTTTGATACCAGTGAGCCGGTGCCCGAATTTCTGCCGTTGGTGTCCCCCAGTACTCGCATCACCTATGTCATGGTGAAAGCCAAGCCGGGAGAGGATTTAGCAAAGGTACAGGAGCGATTGCGGACAGCCTTTCCCAACTATCAAGTGCTCAGTCGTGCCGCCCTGACTGAAATGACGCGGCGCTATTGGTTGGCCAGTACCAGTGTGGGGTTTATTTTGGGGCTGGGAGCAGGGGTGGGCATGGTTGTAGGGGTCGTGATTGTTAGTCAGATTCTCTATTCCTCGGTGAGCGATCGCCTACAGGAGTATGGCACCCTCAAAGCAATGGGGGCTTCTGACTGGTACTTGTATCGCATTATTATTGAGCAAGCCCTGTGGATGGCAGTACTGGGTTATCTGCCCGGTTTAGGCCTGTGCTGGGGACTGGGGATGTGGACGATGCAAGCCCGTGCCATCCAAATTATTATTACTCCCCAACTCGCCCTAGCGGTTTTTAGTGCCACCGTGGCCATGTGTGTCAGTGCTTCCCTATTGGCGATTCAAAAAGTGATGCGTCTTGATCCCGCCCAAGTTTTTCGAGCTTGAATCATGCCCCGCCCTACCCTCCCTTGGTCAACCTGTCCGCCTCAAGGAGAACCTGTCCTCAGTGGTTGGGAACAGGCGTTGAGTGAAGTGCCCCGTTGCCCCCCCTTGCCCCCCCAAATGCTCTCCTCTATTCGCGCGGCCTTTGCCTGTGCCCTCCATATGCACCAGCCGACCATTCCAGCGGGGGAGGGCGGCAGCCTCATCAGTCACTTGCAGTATATGCTGATGCATCCCCATGAGGGGGACAATCACAACGCGACCCAATTTCTCTGGTGTTATCGGCGCATGGGAGACTGGATTCCCCAGTTGGTGGCTGAGGGCTGTCAACCTCGGATTATGCTCGATTACTCCGGCAACCTCCTCTGGGGTCTGGAGCAGATGGGACAGGAGGAGGTACTGGACGCCCTACGGCGGATTACCGTCGATGCCTATGCTCCCTATGTGGAATGGCTGGGCACCTGCTGGGGACATGCGGTGATTCCCTCCACTCCAATCGCTGACATTGAGTTGCATATTCGCGCTTGGCAGCATCAATTTGTGGCCCTCTTTGGGGTTGAGGCGCTGCAACGGGTACAGGGCTTTTCACTGCCAGAAATGCATTTGCCCAACCATCCGGATACGCTCTTTACCTTGGTGACCTGCCTCAAACGCTGTGGATACAGTTGGTTGTTGGTACAGGAGCACAGTGTCGAACAGTTGGATGGGGCGCCGCTACCCTACGCTGCCAAGTATGTACCGAATGTCCTTGTGGCTCGCAACTCCCAAGGAGAGGTGGCGGAAATAACGGTGCTGATTAAAACCCAAGGCTCGGATACGAAACTTGTGGCGCAAATGCAGCCTTATCACGAAGCTAAGCATCTGGCCACTCACTGGCAGGCTCCCCTCGGTCCCCCCTGTGTGAGTCAAATTGCCGATGGTGAAAACGGCGGTGTGATGATGAATGAATATCCCCGCGATTTTATGCCGGTGTGGCATGAGATAAAAGCGAATCCGCAGGCGGGGGTGGTGGGTCTCAATGGCAGTGAGTACCTTGCCCTCTTGGCGGCTCAGGGGGTGACTAGCGATCAATTTCCTCGCTGTCAGGCGGTGCACCAACATCTACTCTGGCAGACCTTAGGGGATAGCCCGATGACGCCAGAAAGGGTTGCGGCAGCGATCGCCCACCTCGAGCAAACCAATCCCCGCTTCTCCATGGAAGGTGCCTCTTGGACGAATCACCTCAGTTGGGTCAAGGGCTATGAGACCGTTCTGCAACCGATGGAACGCTTGAGTGCCGAGTTTCACCGCATCTATGATCCTTTGGTGGCGGCTGATCCGCAAGTGACCCAAAGCCCTGCCTACCGCGAAGCGCTCCTCTATGTGCTGACATCACAAACCAGTTGTTTTCGCTATTGGGGGAGTGGCCGCTGGACAGACTATGCAAAAACGATTTGCGATCGCGGGATGGCACTGTTGCAAGAAACCCGCGTTTGAGAGGGAGTTTGCCAAGAATTCGTAAAATAAGTTATGGCATGGCAGAACTGGTGCATACCTCCTTTAGGAGCGATTGTGGCGGGTTCCCTCGCCGTCACCCTTACCCGTGAACCGCTTCCTGTGGTGGCGGTCAGTTCTGTGGGGGCATTGGTGGGCACTTGGGTGCAAGATCGTCAACGTCCTTCCCTAACCCCCCAGATCGAAGACCTCCTCCAACGTTTAGAGGAAAGACTGCAACACCTTGAAACCCCAACTTCTGGGAATGGCCCACGTCGTACCGCTATTTTCTACGACATTGAAAACCTGATCAAAGGCTACAACATCAAAGCCGCAGATGTGGCCAAAATTTCCCTCGCGGCCATCCAAGCCCATATTCGCCAAGCCTACCCCATCGAGCGGGTGCTGCTGCAACGTGCCTATGCCAACTGGAGTGATGCTCGCCTTGGGTCACTGCGCCGGGAAATGCACCAATTGGGCATTGAGCCTGTACAGGTCTTTGGTTTTTCCTACGAAAATCGCAAAAATGCTGCTGATATTCAGTTGGCCATTGATGTGGTGGATTTGATTTTTCAGGATGACCGCTTTGATACGTTTGTGATTGTCTCCGGCGATGGTGGCTTTGGCTCCCTTGCCAAGAAGTTACGGCAGTACGGCAAAACAGTCATTGGCTGCGCCTACGAAGATGCGGCTGGCAAGAGCTTTCAGGCCATTTGTGATGCCTTTGTCCACATCCCTGATCCAACCGTAAAACCCCGCCCACCTGTGGCCAGTCCCGCTCCCCCCATTGAAACTCCGCCCCCGAGCATCCCACCCTCCGCCATTCCCTTAGATCCCGATAATCGTCGTTTGTGTGCGGATTTGAGTGTCAGCTTGGCTCGCCATGCTGAGGGGGCGATCGCCAAAACGCGGGAGATTCTCGATTGGTACCGCCGTGATCCAGAGTGCGGTAAACTCCTGCGCGAGGAAGGGCTACCCATTAGTAAAGTCCAAGGGGCGGTGCAAGCCCTGCTGCCCAACTTTGACATTTTGCTATTGGGGATGGTCAAGTTCTCGGAATACTTGCGCTACGTCTGCAAAAACACGATCTTCTGCGTCTTTCATCGTCAGGGCAGTGCCAATCAACTGCGTCTTGGTCTACGGGAGCATCTTCCCCCCAGTGCTGTGGTGATGGCCAATTTTGAAAAGCGTCCCCTCCATAGTCTGGCAACCTATCGCGCTTTGCTCAGTCACGAACGGGTGGCGATCGCTCAACCGACAGCCTTGGCTCATACTTTGGCATGGCTCCTTGATCATCGCGATTGCGCTGCGACTCTAGAAGAACTGGCCACCATGATTGAGAAAACCGCGCCAACGGAGCTTAGTCGCAGTCAAACTGAAATTGCGTTGAATAACTGCCAAGCGGCGAATATTCTCGTGCCGGCTCCCCACACGGGCGATCGCTATTTTGTCGCTGCGAAAATCACAACACTCCCCGAAGGCTATGCAGCACTGGCGCAGTGGCTAGATCAGACCCTTCAGGTGTTTTTTGAACGGGTAGGGGCACATCCGAAACCAGAACTGTTGCGGGCACTCATTGAGCCATCTGTTTCAGTACCCAAGTAGGCGATCGCCATGGATTTTCCTTGGTTGGTGTGGTTAGAGACCTGTGAGAGCACGAATACATGGGCATTGCACTACGCCGATCAGCTCTATGGTGGTCAAGTTATCTACACTCAGGCACAAACACGGGGGCGAGGTCAGTACAACCGTACTTGGCAGTCCCCAAAGGGAGTGTTGACGGCCTCTTTTATCCTGCCGCAGTCACCGGCGATCGTTGCTCCCAGTGTCCAAGCCGGGATAGCAGTGATGCGGGCGTTGAGTGGGCTGCGGCCAGCGGTAGAACGCCATCTGCAATTGAAGTGGCCGAATGATGTGATGGCTCAGGGCAAGAAACTGGCGGGAATTCTCTGTGAAAGCCGTTCCCCTTGGCTGGTGGTGGGGGTGGGACTTAACCGCTGTGTTGATGTTGAGGCGATGGGCATTCCCCAAGCCATGAGTCTTCATCGGCTTCTTGATCCTTGTGAAGCGGTCCCCACAGACTTGGAACTCTTGGCGGCCATTCGTGCTGAACTCCTTTGGTGCTGGCAACGGGCACAGGGGGCGGGGGTAGCTGCGGAGCGAGATTTTCTGCGGGGGCGATCGCTCACTCTTGTTCAAGGAGCACAAAGGTGGCAGGGCATCGGTGTGGGAATTAGCGATCGCGGGACATTGCAGGTGCGCCTCAGCAATGGCGAAGTGCGGGAATTTAGCAGTGGCCATGTCATCTACACCCTCTAGAATTGATTGCGGAAGTGGGCAGCCCGTCTGCGAAAATTGTCCTTGGTACTACAACCATCTGAGGTGTGCATGAAGGGTTGGCAGGTCTGTTGGCAACGGGCGATCGCTTTCGTTCTCAGCATCGTTCTCCTGTGGTCAGTGGGGGACATCGCAGCGGCAAAATCCAGTGGCTCACTGGCAGAGGTGGCGGCTCCTGTGGCCATTGAGGATATGAAGGATTGGTTCGATCGCTATGAACCTCGGCTGAAAATTCTCACCCCCGAAGCCAACCAAACCCTCCAAAGCCGCAACGTCACCGTCAAGCTAAGTGTCCAAGGGCTACGCCTGTTTCAGGATCAGCGCACAGGGTTAGGCCCCCATGTGGAGGTGGTGCTCGATGATCTGCCCAGCCGCAGTGTCTATGACCTGAGCACCCCCATTGAATTTACGAACCTTGAGCCGGGAACGCACCTTCTGCGTGCTTTTGTCGTGTATCCGTGGGGTGAAAGCCTGAAAAATCCCCTTGCCTATGCTCAAACCGCCTTTCATCTCTACACCGCAGATGAGGACACTCGATCTGCCAGTCTTCCCCTGCTCACCTACAATCAGCCCAGCGGTACCTATGGCGCTGAACCAGTGCTCCTTGATTTTTATCTCAGCAACCTGCCGTTGGATCAGGAATTAAACAATGAGAAGGTGTGGCAGGTGCGCTGCACGATCAATGGTCAATCCTTCACGGTCGATCGCTGGCAGGCCTACTATCTCACCGGACTCCAGCCGGGGGATAACTGGGTGCGGCTCGAACTTCTTGATGGCAATGGTCAGCGTATCCCCTCTCCCTACAATCCCATTACCCGCCTCGTGACCTATCAACCCAATGGCAAGGATGTCCTCTCGCGCCTGCTGCGGGGAGAACTGGCGGCAAAAAATCTCCAAAGCAGCCTCAGTCCGGATCTACCCAGCAACCTGCCTCCCGAACCCACGCCAGAGCCAAGCCCTGTTGTTGAGGAACCCGCAGCTCCCGTTGCTCAGGAATCTGCACCAACACCACCCGCAGAAGAAGTCGAGGAAGCGTCACCCACCCCTGAACCCGTAGAGGAACCAGCCGTTGCCCCAGAGTCAACCCCAGAACCGACAGTGAAGGTTGAAGCAGAAACAGAGACACCGGCACCGCAAAAACCCTTCTGGCAGCGTCTGAATCCCTTCAAGAAAGCAGAAAGCCCCACTCGTTCTGTCCTCGTTAGCCCGCGAATCAAACCCTCTCCTTCTGTGGATGAACCCACCCCAGCGGCTACTACACCTGAGGTCACTGAACCCGAGACTGCTGCCACTCCAGAGGATTTGCCACAATTAGAAGAACCGACGCCCCCTCAGGAGTAAAACCATGCAAGGAACCTCCTTAGCCACTGTTCGCCTTCAACCCTCATTTGCCGTCCCTTTAGGCGTACTGCTGTTGAGTCTGCCCCTATGGTGGCTGCGCTGGTGGTTGGGCTTGCCCCTTTCGCTCTTTGCGATATTTTTGGCGGTGCAGGCGGCGACGCTGCGCTTGGAGTTTACCGCAACCGCTCTCGATGTCTATCGCGGCAGCCAACAGATTCGCCACTTTCCCTATCAACAATGGCAGCACTGGGAGGTCTTTTGGCCAGCATTTCCTGTCCTCTTTTATTTTCGGGAGGTCAAGAATATCCACTTTCTGCCGATTCTGTTTGACGCCAAAACTTTAGTACAATGCCTCCAAGAACGCTGCCCACGCACAGCCTTTATTTCCAAGGTTCGCAATGACGGATGACCCTACGGTGACTGATGCCTCTGAACCTACCCCAGAGGAATTGACTGCCCTGAAAGCTCAGCGGGATGCCCTCAAAGCTGAAATTCAAGCCCTTGATGCTGAGTTTCATCGTCTCGTTCACGATCGCCTCAAGTCCCTTGAAGAGCGGCAACAAAGTCTGCAACTCACCATTGAGCAACTAGAACGGCGCAAGGAACGCATTGAACAGGAGCTACGCCGCAATTTTGTGGGTGCCTCCCAAGAACTCGCGATTCGAGTGCAGGGGTTCAAGGAGTTTCTCGTCAAGAGTATGCAGGAGTTGGCGGCCACCGTCGAGGAAATGGAATTGCTGCCCCCGCCGCCCGCTGTAGCGGAAACTGCCCCTGCCCCAGCAGAAACAGCGACAACGCCCCCCAAGTTAGTTCTTGATGAGGGATTTCAGGAGGAAGCGGATCGGATTCGCCGTTTGCTAGAGCAATATCGGAGTAGCCCCAACTACTATGGCCCCCCTTGGCAGTTGCGACGCACGTTTGAGCAAGTTCATGCTGAGCGAGTAGAAAGTTGGTTCTTTGATCTCGGGGGACGGGGTGCCCTGCGATCGCTCCCCAGTCGGTTGCAAAATATCCTTGTTGCCTCGGCAATCATTTCGATCCTACGGGACTTCTATGGCGATATGTTGCGGGTTTTGGTTTTGGCTGATTCCCCTGAGCGGCTGGGGGACTGGCGACGCGGATTGCAGGACTGCTTAGGGATTAACCGTCAAGATTTTGGCCCCGATCAGGGAGTGGCCCTCTTTGAATCTGCGGATGCTTTGGCCTTTCGGGCCGATCGCCTCGAGCAGGAGGACTACATCCCTCTAATTCTCATAGATGATTCCCAACCCCAAGTCAGCCTTTCCCTGCTGCAATATCCCTTGCTCTTGGGCTTTGCCCCTGAACCCCAGTTGCGTCCTAGCCGTAGTTCTGATTTCTTTGAGTAGTTTCAGTCACCCTTGGAGGCTCCCGTGACCACTGCATTGATCCTTGGACTACTGGCGCTCATGAGTTACCTGCTTGGCTCGATTCCCACGGGCTACCTCTTGGGGAAAGCACTGCGGGGTATTGATATTCGTGAGCATGGCTCTGGTTCAACGGGGGCGACCAATGTGCTGCGGGTGGTGGGCAAAGGCCCCGGACTGGTGACGTTTTTAGTCGATGTGGGCAAGGGACTAGGGGCAGTTCTTTTGGCACGTTGGGTCTTGGGGCAATCTTGGAGTACAGTACCCGCCAATTGGTTGGAATTTGTGCTGCTGGCGATCGCCTTCATTGCGGTTCTCGCTCACAGTAAGCCGATTTGGTTGGGCTGGCGCGGCGGCAAATCCGTTGCCACGAGTTTAGGGGTGCTCCTTGCCCTCAATGCCCCCACGGCTTTGGCCACCTTTGGGGTGTTTCTCGTGGTCTTGGCCGCCAGCCGCATTGTCTCCCTGAGTTCAATCACTGCTGCTATCTCTTTGCCCTTCTGGTTTTGGTTCTTTACGCAGTCGTGGCCGTTTATCGGCTTTAGCGTGATTGCAGGGGCTTTTGTGATTTGGCGACACCAGAGTAATATTCAGCGCCTGCTTGCAGGGACAGAACCACGTTTGGGCGCCTCGGAAGGATAGACCGCTGAGAAGGTCACGTTTGGACAGGTTCGGAGTTTGCTCCCCACATTTGAGAAAACGGTTGTCTTTGTACATTTGCAAGGCCTCTGAGGTTGCTACGATGAGTGGATACCAGTTTTGGTGGGGAGATTTGTGATGGAAACACTGCGGGGTCGTGATTTGCTGAGCATCGCTGACCTTTCACGGGCAGAGGCGGAGTATCTGCTGGATTTAGCAGCACAGATGAAAATCGGCAAGGTGGCTCCCCAGTGTCCCAAGGTCTTGGGGCTGCTGTTTCAGAAGGCTTCCACCCGTACCCGTGTCAGCTTTACGGTGGCGATGTACCAACTGGGTGGCCAAGTTATTGATCTAAATCCCCAATCCACACAGGTGGGGCGCGGTGAACCGTTGCCCGATACAGCACGGGTATTGGATCGCTATTTGGATGCGGTGGCAATTCGTACCTATGGTCAGGCGGAAGTGCAACTGTTTGCTGACTATGCACGGATACCCGTGATTAATGCCCTCACCGATCGCGAGCATCCCTGTCAGATTTTGGCGGATCTGCTGACGCTACGAGAATCCTTTGGCACGTTGGCGGGACTGACCCTCTGCTACATTGGCGATGGCAATAATGTGGCGCATTCTTTACTCCTGGGCTGTGCCCTCTTGGGGGTGAATATTCGTGTGGCTTCTCCACCGCAGTTTGCGCCTTTGCCCGATATTGTGGCGCAAGCCAAGGCATTGAGTGGCGGCAAGAGTGAAGTGACTGTTCTCACGGATCCGCAGGCAGCGGCTAAGGGTGCCCATGCACTTTACACGGATGTCTGGGCGAGTATGGGACAGGAAGCAGAAGCAGGCGATCGCCAGCCCATTTTTCAGCCCTACCAAATTAATGATCAACTCCTAGCCCTTGCGGATCCACGGGCGATCGTTCTCCATTGCTTGCCGGCTCACCGCGATGAGGAAATTACGGCCAGTGTCCTTGAAGGGCCGCAGTCTCGCGTTTGGGAGCAGGCGGAAAATCGTCTCCATGCCCAGAAGGCTTTGCTTGCCAGTCTCTTGGGATAGGGTGATGCTCTACCACCGTTGGCAGAAATTCAGCCTCTCAGATCGGTTATTGCTGGTGGGAGCGGTCATCTGTGGAGCTTTTCTGCTGCTGGCGGTTCTTGCTCCCCTTGGCCAAGCCCTCGGTTGGATTGCCAATCCCCAAGAATTTCTTGACTTTCCGATTCACGCGCCGCCTTCACCGCAGCACTGGTTTGGTACGAATCGCTTGGGCTATGATGTCTTTTCCCGCACGATCTTTGGTGCCCAAGCGGCCTTGCAGGTGGTCTTGGTGGCAACGGTTTTGAGCTTGCTGGTGGGGGTGCCCTTGGGATTGTTGAGTGGCTACCGCGGGGGCTGGCTCGATCGCGGGTTGCTCTTTTTTATGGATACGATTTACACGTTGCCGGGGCTACTACTGGCGGTAACGGTGGCCTTTGTGGTCGGCAAGGGGGTGCTCAATGCGGCGATCGCCCTTAGTGTCGCCTATATTCCCCAGTACTATCGGGTTGTGCGCAACCACACGGTGAGCCTGAAAAATGAGGTCTTTATCGAAGCTGCCCGCGCCCTTGGTGCCTCTACCCCTCGCATTCTGCAACGCTATCTTTTGGTGAATGTGCTTCCCAGTATTCCCGTGCTCTTTACGCTCAATGCCGCCGATGCCATCCTGACCTTGGCCGGATTGGGGTTCTTGGGCTTAGGGTTGCCGCCGCAGGTACCAGAATGGGGGCAGGATCTGCGACAGGCCTTGGATGGGTTGTCGGTGGGCATCTGGTGGACGACGCTCTTTCCGGGACTGGCCATGACCCTGCTGGTCGTGGGTCTGTCGCTCCTTGGTGAGGGCTTGGGAGAACGTCTTGATCCCCGACAGTTGAGTTAGCCAACAGTGTCTCATCATGCCTGATCATGTCTTGGTGACCGGTCCGAGTCGCAGCGGCAAGAGTGAATGGGCAGAAGCCTTTGCCGCCCAAAGCGAACAACCGGTGATTTATATTGCGACGGCGATCGCCCCCCCAGAGGATACAGAATGGTTGCAACGGATTGACCAGCACCGTGCTCGCCGCCCCCCTGAGTGGGAGTTACGGGAGTGCCCCCTCGAACTGGCTGCCCTGCTGCGTGAGCTGCCGCCTGATCATTGCGCCCTTGTCGATTCCTTGGGAACATGGGTGGCCAATTGCCTAGATCAATCTCAAGATCAATGGCAAGAAACCGTTACTGAATTCCTAGCGAGTGTGCAAGGGTGTGCCGCTCAACTGATTTTTGTGGCTGAAGAGGTGGGCTGGGGAGTCGTTCCTGCCTATGCCAGTGGTCGCTGTTTTCGCGATCGCCTAGGGGAACTGTGTCAGCAATTGAGTCCGTTGATGGCGGAAGTGTATCTTGTCACAACTGGCTTTGCACTGCCGCTGCACCAATGGGGTATCTGTCTCAGACATGTTAGGGATAAATTGGACTCGCAAGGATAGCCTTCAGGGGGATTCCTCAGGGGTCATGGGGGCAAGGGCAGCCACAATGGCATCAGTGACACGACGTACAGGATAAATTTCTAGCCCCGCGATCGCGCAGGCTTGGCTTTCGGGAACAATGGCACGGCGAAATCCCAACTTCAGCGCCTCCCGCAGCCGTAGCTCCAATTGAGAGACTGCTCGCACCTGTCCCCCTAAACCCACTTCACCAATGATCACGGTTTGGGGGTGCACCCAGCGATCGCGAAAACTCGCCACAACAGCCACTGCCACCCCCAGATCAGCAGCGGGTTCCGCCACATTCAGCCCCCCCGAGGACGCCACATAGGCATCTAACTTTGAGAGGGGCACCCCTAGGCGTTTTTCGAGGACGGCGAGAATTTGCAAAAAGCGATTGTACTCAATGCCTGTGGCCGTGCGGCGCGGCGAGGGATAACTGGTGGGGCTAACTAAACTTTGCAACTCAACCACCAGAGGACGGGTACCTTCACAGGCAACAATGGTGGCAGTACCGGGGGTTGGCTCGCGATCGCCCAAAAACAGCGCGGAAGGATTGCTGACCTCGGCTAAGCCCTGCGCCCCCATTTCAAAAACACCCATTTCTTGACTGGCACCAAAGCGGTTTTTGACGGCGCGCACCAAGCGGTGACTGGCAAAGCGATCGCCCTCAAAGTAGAGCACGGTATCCACCAAATGTTCCAGCACCTTCGGACCGGCGATCGCCCCCTCCTTTGTTACATGACCCACAATAAACAGACTCATCTGCTCCCGCTTGGCTAAGCGCATCAAGGCGGCGGTGCCCTCGCGTACCTGAGACACAGATCCCGGAGCTGCCGTCAGTTGGGGCAGATACACCGCTTGGATGCTATCAATTATCGCTAGATGGGGTTGCAGGTGGCTAAGTTCCTGCAAGATGACCTCTAAATCCGTCTCGGCCAATAGATAAAGGGAAGGGGGGGCAGCAATGCCCAGTCGTTGCGATCGCAATTTCACCTGTTGGGCTGATTCCTCTGCACAGACATAGAGCACCCGCTGCTGTTGCCCCAAGGTGGCTGCCATCTGCAACAAAAGCGTGGACTTGCCAATTCCCGGTTCGCCGGCCACCAAGACGAGGGAGCCAACCACAATCCCCCCTCCCAAAACCCGATCCAACTCAGTAAATCCAGAGGCAGAACGGCTCTGTGTCTGTTCGCTAATCTCTCCTAAGGCCTTGGCGCTGAGGGGTTGGGGAGTGGTCGATTTGCGGTGGGTTGTGCGTCGAGCAGCGGTCTCTACAGGGGTAACCACCTGCTCATCAAGGGTATTCCACTGACCACAGTTGGGACAGCGACCAAAGTATTGCAGCGACTCGGCACCACACTCGCGGCAGATGTACAGTACCTTGGCCTTGGGCATCCCTTGCCGAGTTCAATCCTATTGCACACCCAACAGTTCAACGTCAAAAATCAGCGTCGCATTGGGGGGAATGACCCCACCGGCACCGCGTGCACCATAGCCTAAGTTCGGGGGAATAATCAGCCGCCGCTGCCCCCCCACGTGCATCGAGCCAACTCCTTCATCCCAGCCTTTGATGACTTGACCGACACCAATTTGGAATTGGAAGGGCTGACCGCGATCGCGGGAGCTATCAAAAATGCGGCCATCGGTGAGCATTCCTGTGTAGTGCACCGTTACCCGATCGCCCACTTGAGGCTGTGCCCCTGAGCCGACAACAATATCTTCGTATTGCAAACCTGAAGGGGTGGTCACCACCTTTGGATTCCCCATAAGTCCCGCAGCCTCCGTTGACGCTTCCAAGGGCACACTGGCGATCGCGATCGGAGCGGCCACCAACCATACCACTACTAGGACAATACCACACAGGAGCCAGCCGTAGGCTCGATGCACCAGTTGTCTTACCATGAGCGATTTTTTAACTCCCTAACTTCCCGTTCGAGGCGATCAATGCGTCCCCGCAGTTCATCAATTTCTGACTGTTGTGGCACCCCCAAGCTCTCTAAAAACTGGCGCGTTTGCCGTTGCACCGCTTCATCGAGGGAAGCGGCATCTTCTTTGAGGTGGGCAAGGACTTCATCCACCATTGCCTTGGCCTGATCGGCATTGAGGCGTCCCTCTTTCACCCATTGGTCGCTCACTTGACGTAACTTTTCGGCCACAAGAGAGGTGGTGCCGACACCAATTAAAAGCAATTGCTGAAGCAGATTTTGCTGGTTCATGGGGCACGTTCAAAACGCCTATCTTGTATTGTGCCATCGGCTCCTAGGGTTGCGGTAAGATGAGTAAAAGGTCAAGTTGTATAGATTCGCATCGCCAGCGAGGTTGAGGATGATTGAAAAAATTGCCATTGGTCTGTGGGCATTTTCAGCAGTTGGCCTGATTGTATTGGTCTTGCTCCACAGTCCCAAGGGGGATGGCCTCGGTGGTATTGGCGGTCAAGCCCAGCTCTTTACCAGCACCAAAAGTGCAGAAACCACATTAAACCGTGCCACTTGGACATTGACGGTGTTGTTTATGGCGCTCACCGTTGCTCTGAGTGCCGGTTGGCTGCGCTCGATTTAGTTAAGACAGCGTGTCTTTCTCCTTTGCGATTCGTCCAGCGACCCCAGCGGATGTTCCCATCATTTTCCAACTGATCCAAGCGCTTGCGGCCTATGAAAAGCTTAGCCACGCCGTAACGGGTACAGAGGAAGCGCTGCGGCAGCATTTGTTTGGCGATCGCCCTTATGCCGAGGTACTCCTTGCCCATACCCCCACAGAAGTGATTGGCTACGCCCTGTTTTTCACCACCTACTCCACATTCCTGACGCGCCCCGGCCTTTGGCTAGAGGATTTGTTTGTCCTCCCTGCCTATCGGCGTCAAGGGGTGGGCACTGCTCTCCTGAAGGCATTAGCCCGGCTAGCCAGCGATCGCGACTATGGCCGTATCGAGTGGAGCGTCTTGGACTGGAATACTCCCGCGATTCAATTCTATGAGCGCATCGGTGCCACAATCCTATCCGACTGGCGAATCTGTCGGTTAACCGGCAGCGCCTTGATGAATCTGAAGGAGATGACCTAAAGTCTATTGCCCAAACAAACGCTTCAAATCTTGCTGTGAGGAGCCAAAGCGAGAATTAACTCGCAATGACTGTTGGTCGAGTGAACGGCTGTAAGTTAGTGGTTCCAAGGCCCGCAAGCGAGCTTGCCCCTGCGCCCGCAAACTATGAGCTGGTTTTTCGACGATTAGTTGCTCAATTGCTTTGATGCGAGCAGGAACATTGGGATGAGTAGTATCAAACTCAGAACCCGGTAGGCGTGCTAAAACTTGAAGTAGTCGCAAACAACCCTCTGGCTCGAAACCAGCCGTTACAGCATAAACATAACCCGTAGCATCTGCTTCAAATTCCTGCTTGCGACTACTTTCGAGAATTTCACGCTCAAACTGCTCTTTCTTTTGGCGTTTAATCTCTTCAATCCGTTGCCGAGAGACTTCAATGGTGCGCTGACTAAATCCAGAAGTATTCACCCCAAAAATAGAGCCTAGGATTGCATTGGTTGTTAATTTTCCTTGGGCACGGCGAATTTCCTCTTTGATTGCTGCTTCAGCCTCCGCTTCAATTTCCTTGAGGCGCTGCTGTCGCTGAGCTTCACTGAGGGCAATGTGACGGTGAGTGTGATGGGCAATTTCATGACCCACTAAACAAGCCAATGCTGAGGCGTCTCCTGACAATTGATCAACAATACCTGCATATAATGCGACAAGATTTACTTCAGTTGCAAAGGCATTAATGTCATACTTTGGGAGAATAACAATGCGCCATGGATTTTGTTCCAACCCATTTGCCCTAACAATTCGCTCGGTAACACGATAAAGTACGTACCAATCATGGGATAGTTCTTTTTCAGCCTTCTGATAAATTGGATGAGGGGTATTTGCAGGGCGAGAACTTACATTTTGAGCACTGACGGCAGGAGCAAATCCTAGAAGGCTTGTCAATAAAAATGATAATATTTTTGTGGTTGTTTTCGGCTTAATAAGCATGATTCGTTAACTCAATGTAGGAACAACAAAACTGAGTTTTTACTTGAATAACTCAGTACAAATTAAGTTAAGCTTTTTGGCAACTTAGTACCGTAGGTCACTACCAAGTAATGATCCTTCCTTAGTTTTTAACAAAGAAAGCTCTCATGGTTTGTGACTAGAAAGACAATTTATTATAAAATTTTGCTTGGAAAGCCTATAGACTTATGTCTATGATTTTGATTTTTGAATAACCCGTCGCCCCAGATAGCGGCCAAGGGTGTAGGCCAACCATTCTAGATCTCTTGAGGTCACGCTAAGGGCATTTTCAGTCAGTTCGATCGCTTGGCTACCGGCACGAATCACCAGTTTGCTCGCTAGCTCTTGGCGATCGCCCCCCTGATCGCGGTAGGTGCCTTGGGGCTGAAATTCAATCTGTTCAATCACTTCAAGGGGCAGGACTTTGGGACGACGCCAGCGGAAACCCAGGATATGTTCGTAGAAGCGCAGATCCTTACGGGTGACCATCAGCACCTGCCATCCCAATAGCATGTAAAGAATGCCACCAATGAGACCTAAACCGACAGCAAGATGACCAGTGGCAAAAACAGCCATCAGCCAAAAGCCAGAACTAATCGCTAGGCTGTACCAGACCACTAAAAACCCATTCCAAGCCACGGCAAAGGGAATCAGGAAGAAGAGACTGACATTAAATCCAACCGGGGGAATTTGCACCAGTAGCCCTTGGGGCGTTTCTCTCACCTGTAGGCGGGAGCCGTAGGGTGGCGTTTTTGTGATGAGTGAGGCATTGTCGGGTGACGTGTCCAGTTGCTTGAGGGCTTGGCGAGCCGCAGTCGCGGAGTCAAATCGCTCCTCAAGGGCGGGGGCAACCATCTTTTCGAGCCAGCGGATAAAGGGGGGACTTAAGGAGACCAAGGGTTGAAATTGAACCCGCAGTTCCTTTTGTGGCAGTTCATCGGGGGGAGTGCCGGTTGCTAAGTAGATGAGGGTCATGCCCAAGGCGTAGAGATCACTGGCGGGCAAGGTTTTACCGCCGAATTGTTCCGGGGGCATATAGCCGTAGGTACCCACCACGGTTCGGGTGCGGCCTGCGATCGCGGTTTGTACTGCCCCAAAATCCACAAGATAGACCTTGCCAAGATCATGACCGGAGCGATCGCCCAAGAGAATATTCGTCGGCTTAATATCGCGGTGAATCACCGGCGGTTGACGGCTATGGAGATAGATCAAAATATCCAGCAGGCGATCGGCCAAAAGCCGCAAATCCTCTTCGCTAAACACTCGTCCTTCTGCTTGCCATGTGGCGAGGGATTTTGCCTCAATGTAGGTTTGCACCAGAGCAAAGCCCTTGAGATCAGGGGTATTGATTTCAAAGTAGTCGAGATAGCGGGGAATGGCCGGATGATCCAAGGTTTGCAGCACCGCCGCTTCCCGTTCAAAGAGCTTAAAGTCGTCCCATGTCATGCCGCCACCAAAGAGCAGCAGCTTCAGCACCACCTGTTCATAGCGCCGCCGATCCAACGCCAGATAGGTGCGCCGCCCCGGATGAGACCCCAGTTCGCGCAGAAGTTCATAGCGATCGCCCAAAATTTGACCAATCAGCTCCGCCACATGTCTTTCCCCGTTGGCCAACTCTATCCTAGCGAGTGAGTTGCTGAACAATCTCTGGGGCAATCCCTTCGAGCACCTTGAGGGCTTTGAGGCTGCCTTGAATCAAATGTGCCGCCGCACGGGGGTTGCGCAGCATTGCGATCGCCAGTGGCCCCGGACGCAAATTGCCTTGAGAATCAAAGGCTTGACTCAATTCGGGTAGGTCGCGATCGCCACCATCACTGATCACCCGCACCATCACGACTGGAATTCCCGCTAAAGCCTTGAGGAGTGGCACCCCCTCCATATCCACCACCTCCACCCCCCAGCGAGCCGCAAGGCTCTGTTTTTCCTGAGCCTGAGAAAGGGTTCTTGCTGTGGTGATGCCTTTCACCCGTCGCCACGCAGGCGCCAATTTCGCCGATAACCTCTGGTCTAAAGAATAGGTTTGCCCTGCTTCATCCTGACACGTGGTATAGACCACCACTTCACCAACGCGATCATCAGGACGTAAGCCGCCACAGACCCCCAAGATGAGAACCATGGCAGGCGATTCCTCAAGGGCACTCATCAACGCCGGTGTGGTCACTGCGGCTGCCCCTGCTCGGATCGGAATAATCACCCCCTTGGACGCCTGTAGCCCCCGTTGTACCGCTTGATATTCTGCCCCTTGGGGCACAAGGATGAGGCATCGAGTCATTGTTGATGAACGTTGCTGTGCTGCCCTGTTGACACAACCGCTACGCTGGGAGTACACATTTTCGAGCTGACTGCCGTCTTAACTTTTGGATAGGCCGATCGCGGGCAATTTAGAAACTGACCAATGGAAAGAGTGTCACACTCAAGCGTCCGCTATGGTGGACGAGAGGCATTTTCCGCCAAATCTGATACCGTTGTTAATTGTTGAAGCTATGTTATTGTTCTGGCAAATTGTGAGCTATCCGCCATTCTACCTCAGGCAATCTCGGCAACTGTCACAGGCCACCTAGACAAACAAAAATGAGTATGATAACTATAGATTTTGCTCAATCCTTGTTTGTGGAAGTCGTCCCCTGCTGGGTTGCGATCGCGAGACCCTTTTGGAGAATCGTGAATTGACTGCCCTAGAGCGTTGGCCTGAGGAACGGTCGAGGATTGACTCAACTATCGATCAATGCGTGTAGGAGTGAACCCCCATATGATTCAAATGGTGCTGGAGAACCCAGTTTCCGTCAAGGATGCTGAGCGCTTTTGCCAAGAGATACTCCCCCAAGTCTCGCGCACATTTGCCCTCAGTATTCGCTTCCTTCCTGGAAATTTGGGTCGGGCGGTTCTTGTGGCCTATCTCATCTGTCGCATTGCCGATACCGTTGAGGATGATCCGGTGGCCAGTATCCCGGCAAAAACAGCCCTCTTGGATCACCTGCTGGAGTGTTTTGACAGTGCCGATCTAGCCAATAGCTATGGTGAAACCGCACGGGGGGTTCAGGGGGAGCCAGCCCATGTCCAACTGGTGAAAAATACGGGACTCGTTTTTGCCCTCTACCGTTCTTTGCCCCTCACGTCCCAACAGCACGTCCAACGCTGGGTCAGCGAAATGGTGCACGGGATGAAAAAGTTTATTAACCTCTATCCCAACGGCATTCGCATTCAAACCCTCGATGAATATAAAGAGTACTGTTACTACGTCGCGGGTACCGTTGGCTATCTCCTGACGGATTTGTGGTACGAGCATTCCCCCAGTATTGGTGCCGATGAATACCAAGTCCTGCTCAAGCGCTGTGCTGCTTTTGGTGAAGCGCTGCAAACGGTGAACATTCTCAAGGATATTGCTTGGGATGCGGAGCACGAAAACTCGATCTATATCCCCAATGAATCTCTTATGCTCCAAGGCAGTAGTCATCAGTCCATCCTCAGTGCTGAACATCTTGAGCAAAATCATGCTGCCATTAAGGAATTGATTGCCCTTGCTTGGCATGATCTCGATGAAGCCCAAGCCTACTTGCTGTCGGTGCCCAAGGCGGCGATTCCGATTCGCCTCTTTTGCGTACTGCCGCTGCTCTTTGCCTATGCCACCCTGCGGGAACTCACTCACTCGACGGCGATGCTGCAGCCGGGGGGGGTGGTTAAAATTAGCCGTGCCGAGGTGAAATCCCTGATGGTCATGGGGCCTTTATCGATTCTCAGTAACCACAGTCTGCGCTGGCTGATTGGCCAAGTACGGCAAAAGCCTTTCATCCTTGGCGGTCTTTAGGCAAATGTGCCAAAAAAGCCAATGGTTGGGAGAACCAGAATCCGTTAGGATAGGGGGAGATTGCTGAATTGTTGCAAATCTTCATAACCCGACATGAATTGTATTATTCACCGCCGTGCTGAGTTTGCCGCCAGTCATCGCTACTGGTTGCCAGAATGGTCTGAAGCGGAGAATTTGGCTCGGTTTGGTGCCAATAGTCGCTTTCCCGGCCACGGTCATAACTATGAGTTGTTTGTTTCGATGGGGGGCGTTGTTGATGACTTTGGCATGGTGTTGAACCTATCGGATGTCAAGCACATCATTCGCCGTGAAGTCATTGAACCCCTGAATTTTTCCTATCTCAATGAGGTGTGGCCAGAGTTTCAAGCCACGTTACCGACAACTGAGCATATTGCACGGGTGATTTGGGATCGCCTCTCGCCCCATTTACCCCTGGTGCGCATTCAACTGTTTGAACATCCCCGCCTTTGGGCGGACTACACGGGAGACCCTATGGAAGCCTATCTTTCTGTTGGTACTCACTTTAGTGCGGCGCATCGCCTAGCCCTTGAGGATCTCAGCTACGAAGAAAACTGCCGCATCTATGGCAAGTGTGCCCGCCCCCACGGCCATGGCCACAACTACCACGTGGAGATTACGGTTAAGGGGGCGATTCATCCGCGTACGGGCATGATTGTTGATTTGGTCAAGCTCGAAGAGGTTCTCAAGGAACAGGTGATTGAACCTTTGGATCACACGTTTTTGAATAAGGATATTCCCTATTTTGCGACGGTGGTGCCGACGGCAGAGAATATCGCCATTTACATTGCCCAATTGTTGCAGGAGCCGATTCGCCAGTTGGGGGCGACGCTGCATAAGGTGAAGTTGATTGAGAGTCCCAATAACTCTTGCGAAATCCTCTGTGAGGAATTGCCCCCTTGCGATGGGGTGCTCAGTGGTGCGCTGCCAGTGTTGGAGCGAGTCTAGGTCATGTTGAGCAATATCCCTTGGCTACTGGCCGCTAGTTTGTTGACAGCAACGTTGCTGATCTATTTTCCCTACATTTTCGTTGTGGTGGGGCGCTTGCAGGCGGGCTTTGATATGGCAGCTCCCCGTGCCCTCTTTGAGAAGCTGCCCCCCTTTGCGCAGCGGGCGGTGTGGGCACACGAAAATAGCTTTGAAACCTTCATGCCCTTTGCGGCGGCAGTGTTGCTGACCCTTTTTGCGGGGGTGAATAATTCAACGGTGGCGATCGCCAGCCTCAGTTTTGTCGCGGCTCGCTTTTTGTACAGCATCTGCTACATTGCCAACTTTCCCCTTGGTCGCTCTCTCATGTTTGGCGTGGGAACAGCAACCACCTTGACGCTTTTTTGGCAAAGTCTCACCGCCCTTGGCCGTTAATATAGTTTATAAAATCCTTGAGGAAATGCACTGAGCATAGAGTATTCTAAATGTCTCTTGATAATCTCCGCACCCTCTACCAGCAAGTCATTCTCGAGCACTACAAGAAACCCCGCCACCGTGGCCGCACCCAGCCCGTGGATCGCCAGCAGCGGGGACATAACCCTTCCTGTGGAGACACAATTGATTTAACCGTTGCCCTAGGCACCAATGAGCAGGGGGAGACGATCATTCAGGATATTCAGTTTGAGGGGGAAGGCTGTGCGATCGCCATGGCCTCAGCGGATTTAATGGCCGATGCCCTGCGGGGGCAACCCGTGAGTCGTGCCCTACAAATGGTGGAGCAGTTCCAAGCGATGATGAAGGGGCAGTTTGAATTCCCTCGCGAGTTTCGCAAGCTCAATGTCATGCAGGGGGTGGCTCAGTTCCCGGTGCGAATTAAGTGTGCGACATTGACATGGCATACCCTACGGGCAGCGTTGCAGCAGGATCAAGCCCCTGTGAATGGTTTTGTCAGTAATGAGGAGGAAGAGTAGTGCTGACCCCCGCCGATTTTGCCACCTATAGCCGTTGGGCTGGCATTGCCACCCTTGTCATGGCTGGCTTAACCGCAGTCACATTTGTTTTTCGCTGGGGTGTGCGCTTTCGCTTTGTTGGTATTACGGGGTTTCTCGGTGTTGTGACGGTGGGACTCTTTGCCCTGAGTATTGTGCCGATTGTGCACTCCCCAGTGCCCGGTGCCGGCAAATACACCCTCGTCTATGACAATGGGGCAACGCAAGTCGTGATCACAGTGCCCCCTGATATCGAGAGCAGTACCCTTGAGGCAACGCTCGTACAGGCAGCGAATGATTTATTTTCCTTGGGACGGTTAGGCCGAGGGGGCGATCGCCTGACGGTGATTGCGCGTACCGTTGCGCACCCTGAACCGGGGGTGACTGAACCCATCATTTTAGGGGTGGCCACCCGCTCCTTGAGCGATCGCACCTATACAAATGTGACGGTTAAACTACTCAAAACCTAACCGCATGTATGGTATATTAGTAATTCCGAGGACGCATAGCTCAGTTGGTTAGAGCACCACGTTGACATCGTGGGGGTCACTGGTTCGAGTCCAGTTGTGTCCATTCTTCTAAAATTTTGAATTCAAGGAATTTTGAAGAAAGCCTCAGGGAGGCTAGTTGACAATCCCTTCTTGGCTCCCAACTGCAAACTTTGCACTCAATTGCTAATCGCTAAGATGCGGACGGAGGGACTTGAACCCACACACCTTGCGGTACTAGAACCTAAATCTAGCGCGTCTGCCAATTCCGCCACGTCCGCAGCAAACCTAGTCTAGCGCACTTTGGGTAGGGAGTGCCCAAGTTTAGTAATGGTTCCCCACTTTGCGATGGTGAACGGCGGTCATGCCATCGGGTTTCGAGACGCGGCCACTGTCAACGGTGCTATAGACAATCCAGTGATCGTGGGCATCAAGACGGCTGACCACTGTGCATTCCATATAGGCAAGGGCATCGGCCAAAATCGGACTGCCGTTATTCGCAGGATAGGTTTTCACATGGGCAAAGCGATCGGCGCCCGGTGGGAAGCGTTTCAAGAAGTGGCGCATCAGGGGCTGATAATTCTCCTCTTCAAGAACGTTGAGAACAAAGGTATCCCCGACGTGTAGGAAGGACTCAATGGCACGATCCTTGGCCACTGCAATCGAGACGCCAAGGGGTTCAGTACTGGCCTGTGCCACCCAAGAGGCCAACATAGCACTGTTAATCGCACCCTTTTGGGCGGTGATGATGTAGAGACCACCGCTCAGTCGCCCAAGGGCTTTATCGAGGTCGGTATCCAAGGCCTTCATCTGCTTGACGGTGCGATCGCGCAACAGCCATTGACCCATGTCGGTACCCGCTTCTTCCGCCTCTTGAAAGAGGGCATCGGTGGGAGTTGCTGTTACCCGAATCACCGGAAACGAGGGCGTCAGACCGGCATCCCGAAACTGGTTGAGCAGGGGATAGGCGGGTTCAGCATCGGCCACGCCACTTTCAAAGACCCCAATGGCCTGTTTAGCATGGGCAGCCGCACGAATCGTACTCAGGGCAGTTTTAGCAACGGCGGTGGTGGGTGGTGTACCGATAATCACCCCAGCGGCAATCTCGGTGAGTTCGCGAATATCTTGGGGTTCAGCGGTGAGCAGATCCATTTTTTCAACCACCACACCCGTTTTTGCGGCTCCCCGTTCGATCGCCTCTGCGAGAGCATTGGCATAACCATAGTTGGCGGCGTAGAAAATGGCCACCGTTGTTGCTGCTTTGGCCTGTTCTTGACTCCAGTTGCGGTAGGAATCTAGCCACTGAGGGAGATGATGGCGCAGCAGTGGACCATGACCTGTGGCAACCAGTTGCACGGGGGGCAAGGGTTCCAAGCGCTTGAAGGCGGAGAGGACTGAGCGGGCATTGGGTCCCATGAGACAGTCATAGTAAAACTTGAAATCTGGCTCTAATAGTTCTGGCTCGGTGTCAAAGGGATCGTCATTGCAGAAGTGGGCACCAAAAACATCGCAGGTAAAGAGGGTCTGGGTGCCGTGATCAAATGTGAGGATCGTGTCTGGCCAGTGGAGATTGGGTGCCATGACAAATTCAAGAACGTGCCCTTTGCCCAAGTCAAGGCGATCGCCATTTTTCACCTGCCGCTGACTAAAGGGCTGATGGATCAAATCCCCCAGAAACTGCAAGGCCACCTTCGAGGCCACCACGGTCACATGGGGGGCTTTTGCCAATACGTCCTTGACGAGGCCACTGTGATCGGGTTCGGTATGGCTGACGATGAGATAGTTCAAGTCACTGGGGTTCACCAGTTGCCAGAGTTGCTCAAGGTAGCGATCGCCAAACTTGGCATGGGACGTATCTACGAGGGCAATCTGTTCCCCTTTGATCAGAAAGGAGTTGTAGGTGGTGCCATTTTCAAGGGCAAACTCAATATCAAAGCGATCGCGATCCCAATCTAGGCAGCGAATTGCCGTCGTCTCAGGGGCAATGTCCAACACCTGAAGCGTTAAGCGCGGTGGACGTTTGGGCGTACTGACGGCCATAGGCAGTTCCTCAATCTTTGAAACTACCTTTTATCCTGACATATGAAGAAAGGTAACAGTATTCAAAGTTTTTAATAGCCGTGATAACAGGCTTTACAAAGGGCAATCCTTATTCGGGTTCAAGGGGTGCCATTGTCAGCCCCGCCCGCAAAAGTTGCTCATGGTACAGTTCCGCCTGTTCTTGGGGACCGACCCAAACAATGGCTTGGCCTTCGTAATGGACTTGATTCGTCAATTCCCACGCGCGATCGCTGGTCATATTGGGAATGTATTTCATCAAACAGGCAGCCACGTGCTGAAACGTATTGAAGTCATCGTTGAGGACAATGACTTTGTAGTTGGGGTAGTGCTTGCGAATAACCTGCTGCCGCTCTTGGGGAACAACGCTAGGCATAGGTCAGACACTTTTGTAGCTACACTGCCCCCTAGTTTACCTCATTCGTGAAGGATTGGTTAGTTGGCTATAGCAACATTGGGAAAACTCCTATGCTATAGCTAGACTTAGGTTGATGACTTGGGGGCATTGGTGATGACGGCAATGAATGTGTTGGGAACACCCTTAGAGTGCTGCTGTCAAAATCCACTCACAGGATTCTATCGCGATGGTTTTTGTCGGACGGGGGCGGGGGATGTTGGTGCCCATGTGGTCTGTGCTGAAATGACCGCAGAATTCCTCACGTTTACCCGTTCGCGGGGCAATGATCTTTCGACGCCGGTACCCGCCTATCAATTTCCGGGGTTGAAACCGGGCGATCGCTGGTGTCTGTGTGCCTCCCGTTGGCGGGAAGCCCTTGAAGCCGGCGTGGCTCCCCCAGTGATTCTGGAAGCAACCCATGTCAGTGCCCTTGAGTATGTCTCCCTAGAGGATTTGAAAGCCCACGCCCTCGGTGGTAGCCAGCAACCCTGATCTGGGGAATACTCAAGTATGCCCGATCCAGACTCCGATTTTCGCTTAGATCCTCGCTACGTTGCGGGTTTAGCGGCCTTTAATCGCGGCGATTATCAACTGGCGATCGCCGCCTTCAAAGCAGTTATTGCCAGCCACGGTCAACGCCGCGAAGGTCTAAAGGCTCACCTGCACCTGATTAAGGCCTATGCCCACACCCGCCAGTGGCAAGAGGCCATTGATCTGTGTCAACTCTTGGCGCGATCGCCCCTGCCGCCGATTCAGGCTTGGGCACAAAAGCATCTACCAGAGCTAGAACGCTATCTCGATGAGGAACCAACTTCGCCCCATCTGCTGTTTGTTGCGGCAACGGGTGCCAATGCGCCCATCCAACTACGGCGGGTGCCTCGCATTTATCTCTGGCTGAGTCAGGGGGCAACACTGCTGCTGATTGCTTGGCTGCTGCAAGGGCTGCTCCAAAGGCTGATTGCGGGTCTCCTCAGCGATGCCAATGATCAACTGGCACTCCTGCGGGGCTGGGAAGGGGTGATGGCGTGGTTTTTGCTGGGCTGCTTGGGGCTGGGGCTGCTCAGTGGTGGCAGTTGGCTGTGGTCGTGGCGATTGCGTGCCCGTTATGGTCTGCGTCCCGTGAGTCTCGGAGAACTTGAGGAGTATAGTCCTGAAACGGTGATGCTCTTGGGGCGTTTGCCGTGGTCATGGTGGCAACCCCGTCCCCAGATAGGCTGCTTGATGACGGCAGCACCGATCGTTTTTAGCTATGGACGCTGGCAGCGCCGCATTATTGTCAGCGAAGGTCTGTTGCGATCGCTCTCTGGCGAGGAACTGCTGGCTTTAATGGCCAGTGAAATTGCCCAACTGCGGCTGGGGCTGAATACCCTAGTCACCCCCCTTGTGCTGCTGTTGCAACTGCCCTATGACCTTTACTGTTGGTCTAGCCGTTGGGGCGATCGCTTGGCACCTCCCTATGGCAACGACTGGGGACGATGGATCATTAGGGGTACCCTCTATCTCCTCTGTGCCATGGTGGGTCAAGGGAGTTACCTCCTCTTTCGCGGGCTGGAGATGCTCTGCTTTTCGAGCAATCAAGTGCGGCAGTACTATAGCGATCGCCAAGGGGCAGCCTTGATCGGTAATCCCAATACCCTTGTGATGGCTTGGTTGCGCCTCATGGAAGCCACAGCAACGACCGTGGGTGCCCAAGGGGAAATCGGTGCCCCCCTAGAATCTTTGCGCCTGCTCCTGCCTCTAAATCCAACCCAAGCTGCCCTGTGGGGCAATCAACCCCTCGATTGGCCAACGTTGATCCGCTGGGATACCGCCCATCCCCTGCGCTATTGGTTTCGCTTGACCTCCTCCCATCGACCCCTTGGACTGCGCCTGCAAGCGCTGATGACCTATGCGCGGCAATGGCGAGTGGAACCCCTGCTGTCGCTGCCCTCGACTACCTCCCCTCACTGTCAACGAGCTTGGCAACAACTGGCACCCTTCTGGGGGGCGATCGCGGGAGTGATCATCACAATCATCCTCATGGGCATTGGTCAATTTGCCCTGCGGGCGGGGACAATCGCCTTTCCTCTCTGGTGGTTGGCGGATGGGTCAACCTTGGCACGGGGCTTCATTCCCATTGGCCTTGGCTTAGGTCTCTTTTTACGCTTGAATGCCTACTACCCGCCTCGACCCCCCCAAACCTACACCTTGGCTCAGCTTCTCCATCGTCTTTTACCCCTCGATAGTCCCGTTGTGGAGCTCAAGGGGCATTTACGGGCAGTGACGGGCTTGCGCAATGGCCTAGGACAGCACCTCTGGCTGGAGACCGATCAGGGCTTGTTTCCCCTGCGCTGCCATCGAGCTTGGGGGCCGATTTGGCCAATCCTTGAGCCAGCCTATCTCAAAACCTTGGCGGGGCGATCGCTGGTGGTACGCGGCTGGTTTCGACGTGGGACAGTTCCCTTTGTTGAAGTGAGCGAGTGGCACGCTTCGGATCTGCAAGAAAAGCAATCTTGGGCCGCTCCCTATTGGGCGATCGCCCTTGCCACGCTGTGGATTCTCTACGGCATCATGACACTATTGGGTTGGATTTAGACGATGCAACTTTCCCAAGCCCATCTGCGCACCCTGCAAACCTGTCCACGGCAATATCAGTATCGCTATCTTGACAGCCTAATGCTGCCAGAGGCCACACAACTAACGGAAACCACTGCCCAAAAGCAGGGTCGCGACTTCCACCGCCTGATGCAACAGCACTTTCAAGGACTCGATATCCGCCCGATTCTTGAGGCGCAGCCCGAATTACAACCTTGGTTTACAGCCTTTCAAACCATGCCACCCCCCATGATTGAGGGTCAAGGGGAAGCAGAGCATGTCCGCAGTCTGGGCTGGCAGGAATTTACCCTTGTGGGCGTGTATGACTACGTGATTTTTGGCCAAGGGCAAGCGCAGATTCTCGACTGGAAAACCTATGCCCACCCGCCCACCCCAGCGACCCTAATTCACCATTGGCAGACTCGCCTTTACTGTTATCTACTGGCAGCCACCAGCTCCTATCTCCCCAGTCAGATTTCCATGACCTACTGGTTTGCCCAAGGAGAAAAGGGGGCAAATTTCTACACCTTTCCCTACAGTGAGGCGATCCACCAGCAAATCCACCACACCCTAGAGCAGTGCCTTCACCAACTGCGCCAATGGTTGCAAGCCTATGAGCAAGGGCAGGATCTGCCCCAAGTGCCCCCAGCCCAGATTCGGCAATACTGCGATGCGTGCGCCTTTAATGAGCGGTGTCAGCGTCGCCAGCCAACTTCTGTTTCGACCATTGACCCGTTTCTAGCCGTGCTCAAAGACTTGGGTGTACCCCGCTAAATCCAGATCGACGATCGCGGGTAGGCAACTCAGTGCCGTTTGCACTAACTCAAAGCGTTCTTCCCGTTTCAGCATCGCCGTTAGTTGCTGCCGCAGGGGAATCAGATAGCGCACATCATTGGCCGCATACCGCAGTTGATCTTCCCGCAGTGCCATGGCATTCCCCCAGTCGGAGCTTTGCGCCGATTTATCAATTTCTACCCCCAGCAGGTCCAAGACCAAATCCTTAAGGCCGTGGCGGGGGGAATAGGTGCGGGCAATCTTACTGGCAATTTTGGTGCAGAAAACAGGATGAACACGAATCCCCAAGTGGTAGCGCAAGGTAGCTAGATCAAAGCGGGCATAGTGGAAGATTTTGGTAATGCGGGGGTGCTCTAGGAGTTGCTGAAGGTGGGGGGCTTCGGTTTGGCCGCGACCAATCTTGACAACGGCTACTTGCCCCTCGGGGTCACACACCTGCACTAAACACAAGCGATCGCGGGGGATATTCAAGCCCATGGTTTCCGTATCCACGGCCAACTGATCAGCATTGAGAAAATGGGCGAGAGCCGTGGCACTCAAATCGTACTCAAAACACTCAAGGGGAAATTCCAGATCCATGATTCGCTCACAAACTACGTCGGGGGCAATTCTGAGGACTGCTCTTTGGCGACATCAATACGTTCCAATTGCCAGAGAATTTGGTTACTCTCACGGCGGACGCGGGAGATCTGCCAATTGCGCCATGTCCATTCTTCACCGCGACTGGTGACGGCACTGGCGTGCACATCCATCAATTCTGCCAATTCACCACTGGTAATCAAGTATTTACCAGCCGCTAATTCATCGGCAATCCGCAGTGTCACAATTAATTCTTCAAGGCGGGCGCGGCGCTCAGACCACTGGGGCGATTTTCCCCCCAACCATTCACCGTCACCATCGATCCCTAGGGATGGTTGCACCATGAATTTTTTCCCGTAACTGACGTGCTCCAAAAATCTTAGCGACAAATGGCACCTTCACCAAGATTCCAGATTTAGGCGAGTGGCAAACATTGCTCAGGTGAGCATCCGCTCTAAAAATTGACGGGCGCGATCGCTCTGGGGATGACGAAAAAAGGCTTCAGGAGACGCATCTTCAGCAACAACACCTCGATCAAGAAAGAGAATTCGACTGGCCACTTGGCGGGCAAAGCCCATTTCGTGGGTAACAATGGCCATCGTCATCCCTTGTTCTGCTAGCGATCGCATCACCTCTAGCACCTCTTTCACCATTTCTGGATCAAGAGCAGAGGTGGGTTCATCAAAAAGCACCATTTCTGGTTCCATCGCTAAGGCGCGGGCGATCGCCACCCGTTGTTTTTGTCCCCCTGAGAGCGTTGCGGGATAGACCTTTGCCTTATCTGCCAGTCCCACCTGTGCAAGGAGCGTCATCGCCAGTTCTTCAGCGACAGCAGGCTTCAGTTTGCGTACCTTGATCGGGGCATAGGTGAGGTTTTGCAGCACCGTCATGTGGGGAAACAAATTGAAATGCTGGAACACCATCACCAACCGCTGGCGAATCTGGCGGATATTTACGTTGGGGTCGAGAATATTGATGCCGTTAAAGAAAATTCGCCCTTGACTGGGTTCCTCGAGTCGATTGAGACAACGCAAAAAGGTTGACTTGCCTGAGCCTGACGGTCCCAAAATCGCCACGACTTCCCCCGCATGAATCTCGGTACTCAAACCCTGCAACACAGGGAGTGGACCATACGATTTATGCAAATTTTCAACCCGAAGCACTGCGATTCATCCTTTGTTCTAAACGACTGGTGGCGAAGGTTAAGAGCATCACCATTCCATAGTAGAGAGCACCCACGAAAATCAATGGTTCAAAGTAGAGATAGGTTTCCGCCCCAACCACATTGGCACGACGCAGCAGATCCGCAGCCCCAATTGTTGAAACCAGTGCCGAATCCTTGAGCAAGTTAATGACTTCATTGGCAAGGGCTGGCAAGATATTCCTGAGGGCCTGAGGCATGATAATGTCCTGCATCATCAGCCAATAGTTGACACCAAGGGACTGAGCCGCCTCCCACTGCCCCCGATCCACTGCCAAAATACCGCCCCGTAGGGTTTCAGAGACATAGGCGCCTGAATTGAGCGTAAAGGCAATGACTCCCGCTTGGAAGGCTGGAATGTTGTAACCCGTCAGTTGGGGAGTCGCAAAATAGACAAGGGCAATTTGCAAGATCAGGGGAGTGCCGCGAAAAACCGATGTATAGGCTGTGGCCAACCACCGCAGCGGTGCAAGTTTACTAATTTTGGCCAGCACAAGGACGATCGCCCAAAGAAAGCCACCAATTGCAGAGACAAGCGTAAAGGACAGCGTTACGGGCAGCCCCCCCAAAATATAGGGAATTGAACTAGCAATCTGTTGCCAACCACTTGGGCGTTGGGCGTCGCTATCAGTGAGCCACTTTTGAGCCAGCCGTGTCAGGGTGCCATCTGCTTTCATTTTCTGAATGACTTGATTGAAGGGTGCCACTAGGGGTGATCCCTTGGCAAAGGCAATGGCATAACCGCCACTGCTCTCGGGCAACACCGTAAACATCAGGTCGGGAAAGGCTTGAATGTAGCCTAGGGCAACTGATTCTTCGATCAGGGCAGCATCTACGCGGCCAGCTTTCACCTCCTGAATTAAATCAGGAATGCGATTGTACACCCGCACTTGCGCTTGGGGAATGCGGTTGGCTAACTCCTGTTGCGTACTGCCCAACTGAACCCCCACGATTTTGCCCTCAAGGTTAGCTAGGGTGGTGAGGGGGCGGTCTTTGGGCGTCACAATCGTGTCGTGCACCTCATAGTAAAGTTCAGAAAAGTCCACGTTTTGGCGCCGCTCAGGAGTAGGAGTCATTCCCGCAAGGACAAAATCCACCCGCTTGGCACCCAATGCTGGGATGAGGCCATTAAAGTCCATATCCTTGATTTGCAGGGCAAACCCCAATTCAGCGGCAATGTGTTTGGCCACATCAATATCGAAGCCAACAATTTGTTCGCTACCTGCTGCTGTTTCATAAAAGGCAAAGGGTTTGTAGTCGGCAGAGGTGCCCATCGTCAATTCCTTGGGAATGGCCGTTGCACTGCATATCCACAGCCCCCACCCCAGTAGGATGCCCAAAAGAATCATCACCTGTCGTTTCCTGTTCAAGTTGCTCCGCTCCTATCGCTCTTTCCTAAAATAGGGCGATCGCCCACCACGCCGAGGATAGGGCTAGAATGGTTTTAAGATTTGTTAATTCATTGAACCGAACACCATGACGGTAGCCTTGACCCCTGCATCCACCCTTCACGAGCGGGTCGCCACGATCGCCCGCCGCCTTGGGATTGAGAAATTTGACCTTGGTGGCTCCCATGTGGATGAGGTGAGTGTCCAAGTGCAGCAGGGGGAACCCAAACAGGTGAAGGCCTCCCAGCGATCGGGCATTACCGTGCGGGTGTGGAACTCAACGGGTCGCCTAGGGGTGGCCAGCACCACCCAACTGGACGATCGCGGTCTGGAAACAGCCCTAGAAATGGCCAAAGAAGCCAGTGCCTTTGGCGTCACTGAGGACATTCCCGACTTTAGCCCCTTGGCCACAGCGCCCCTTGGGGAGACAACGCAAACGACGGCTGATGTGCCCCTTGCCCCAGCCAAAACCCTTTTGGATCAACTGATTGCTGCGGAACGAGACCTCTTGGGACGCCACCCAGCGATCGCCAGTGTGCCCTACAATGGCCTGAGTCAGCGGCGGCTAGAACGGTTTTATCTCAACAGTGAGGGCGCCAATCGCCAGCAAACCACCACCACTACCACGCTCTATCTCTACAGCAAAACCGATGAGGCGGGTCGCAAACCCCGCAGTGCGGGTGCCATTCGCATGAGTCCCGACCTTGAGCACTTAGATATTGCGGGCTGCATTGATGAGGTGGCCGACAAAACCATTCGCCACTTGGCCTATGAACCCATTGCTTCGGGTCAATACCCCGTTCTTTTTTCGCCCGCCGCCTTCCTCAGCTTGCTCAATGCCTTTAGTAATCTCTTTAATGCCCAAAACATTTTGGATCGCCAGAGCCTCTCAACGCCAGAGTCCCTGCATCAGGCGATCGCCAGCCCCCTGCTCAGCATCTATGATGACGCTCGCCACCCTGAAAATGTCGGTCAACCCCTGTTTGATGGCGAAGGCACCCCCACCCGCCGCACCCCTTTGATTGAGCAGGGGATTCTCGCGGGTCTTTACCACAGTGCAGGCACCGCTCGCCGCTTTCAAACCCAGCCCACAGGTCATGCCAACTTGGGGGCAAAGGTGACGGTGAGTGGTCACTTCTACGATGTCCCAGCGGGTGAAGGGGGCGATCGCGCCGATGGCCTTGTGTGGATTGATGAACTCCATGCCCTGCACGCCGGTGTCAAAGCGCTGCAAGGCTCATTTTCCTTGCCCTTTGACGGTTGGTTACTGCGCAACGGCGAAGCGATCAGCATTGAAGCAGCTACCGTGGCCGGAGACATTCGCAGCCTGCTGAAAAATATCCTTCACCTAGGCACCGAGGTTGAAGTGACCCCCTACGGTTGTTGTCCGCCCGTGTGGGTGAGTCCCCTTGCGATTACAGGTGAATAGCTAAACCTGCATCAAGTCGAGACTACGCGAGGTGCCCAAGCGGGTCGCACCGGCATCAATGAGTTCAAGGGCTTGCTCCCGAGTACGAATGCCGCCAGAGGCCTTAATGCCCACGCGATCGCGACTCAGGCGCTTGAGCAGACGCACGTCCGCAACCGTGGCACCACCCCGCCAGCCCGTACTGGTTTTCAGGAAGGCCACTCCGGCATCCAAGCAAATATCCACCGCCAGTTGTTTTTCTTCCTCTGTCAGCACCGTGGTTTCCAAAATGGCCTTGACGGTCACCCCCGTTTCCGCGCAGATTTGGGCAATATCGCGATAGACGGCCTCGGTGTTTCCCTCCTTCAGCCAACCCAAGTTAATGACCACATCCAACTCTGTCGCACCACTGTCAACCGCCTCCTGCGCCTCATAGAGTTTCGTGGCACTGGTGTGGGCACCACTGGGAAAGCCAATGACGGTACACACTTTCACGGGTGTGCGATGCAGAAGCTGCACTGCCGTCTTCACCCATACGGGCATGACACAGACAGCGGCAAATTTCCATTGTTCGGCTTCGGCACAGCAACGTTCAATCTCTGCTGTGGTTGCCAAGGGGTCAAGCTGGGTATGATCAATGTAGGGTGCAAGGTCAAACAAATCACGTTCCGTCATACGGATTCACCAAGAACAACCCTATTTTTAGTAACTAAAAATAATAATAAAAACGGGGACGGAAAATGAGACCTTGGGAGATCGGTTCTCCCACCCCCCACCTAAAATTCACCCTTGCTAGATTAAATCTAGGCTATCACAGGCACGATGACCTGTTGGCCAGACTACCTTTTTGGGAGGACACTCTATGGAGCCAACCATGAACCCTCGCAATCTTCAAGAAAGTGCTGATTCCCTCTGGAACTATCTGCAAAGTTTGGATGCAGAAGTGGTGGCTCGCCTGTCCCGTCCCGCGTCGCCGGAAATGGCCATTGTGATGGAACGCCACATTGGTAACCTGCTGGGCTACTTGCCACCGGAGGGGTTTGAGGTTTCCATTACCACGAATCGGGAGCACCTTGGGCGTCTCTTGGCTTCGGCAATGATGAGTGGTTACTTCTTGCGCGGTGCCGAGCAACGTCTTGAATTCGAGCGATCGCTCCAAGCGGCTGCCCAAGCGGAAGACAGCAAATAACCCATGCCAACGGTACAGGACAGTGGGGGCGGGTACACACTACCTGCCCTTCGTTTTGCACTTTTACAGTGGTATCAGCAGCAGGGGCGGGATTTACCTTGGCGGCACACTCGCGATCCCTACGCCATCTGGGTCTCAGAAATCATGCTCCAGCAAACCCAAGTGGCCACGGTGATTCCCTACTACCAGCGTTGGCTAGCTACCTTTCCCGCGATCGCCGACTTAGCGATTGCCGATTTGGAAACCGTCCTGAAACTGTGGCAGGGATTGGGCTACTACGCACGGGCGCGCCATTTACACCGCGCGGCTCAACAGATCATGGCCGATCATGGGGGGCAATTTCCCTGCACCTACGAGGCCGTGCTGGCATTACCGGGAATTGGTCGGAGTACCGCAGGTGCGATCCTCAGTGCTGCCTTTAATCAGCCCCAGCCGATTCTCGATGGCAATGTCAAACGGGTGCTTGCCCGTCTCTATGGACTCACGATCCCCCCCAAGCAAGCGGAAGCCCAACTCTGGCAGTGGTCAGCACAACTGCTGTGTCCCCAATCTCCCCGCGATTTTAATCAAGCCCTGATGGATCTGGGGGCAACGATCTGTACACCCCGCCAACCCCTGTGTCATGCTTGTCCTTGGCAAGACTATTGCTTGGCGCATCGCCACCAGTTAACCCATGAGATTCCTCGCAAAATGAGCCGTTCCCCCTTACCCCACAAAAAGATTGGTGTCGCGGTGATTTGGAATGCGGCAGGTCAGATTCTCATCGATCGCCGGCCACCAACAGGTCTATTGGGGGGACTATGGGAATTTCCGGGGGGCAAAATTGAACCCAATGAGACGGTGCAGGAGTGTATTCAGCGCGAAATTCGTGAGGAATTGGGCATTGAGATTAGTGTTGGTGAGCATTTGATTGACATTGATCATGCCTACACCCATTTTCGGGTGACGCTCCATGTTTACTACTGCCACTGTCTTTCAGGCACCCCTCAGCCGTTGGGCTGTGATGCCATCCGTTGGGTAACCCCTGAGGAATTGGAGCAGTTTCCCTTTCCGAAAGCCAATACTGCAATTATTCAGGCCATTCACGAACGGGGCAGACCCCCAGCCTAGGCGTTTTCAACCACACCCTCAGCCGCCGCCGCATCCAAAAACCAAAGGGCATTGCCAGTAATCAGCCGCGCTGGATAGAGATGGGGATCACCCGTGCCGGCAAAAATATGGCGCAGGGCAGTTTGTTTATTGGCACCGGTCACGAGAAAGAGAATTTGGCAGGCATGGTTAATCAGGGGCACTGTGAACGTCAGGCGGAGCTGACCATCTTTGTTGCCCACAGTTATCAGGCGATCGCCCACCGTCAGGGCTGCTGTGTGGGGAAACAGGGAGGCCGTATGGCCATCGGGTCCCATACCGAGCAAAATCAGATCAAAGCTGGGAAATTCTCCTTCACGGATGCCAAAGGTTTGGCGCAGGGTTTGCTCATAGCGATCGGCAGCGGTCTGCGGATCCGCATCCTCCGTTGGCATTGGGTGAATCTGGTTTTTGGGAATCGGTACATGATTGAGCCACGCCTGAAAGGCCATCCCCGCATTGCTGTCAGGATGATCGAGGGGAACATAGCGTTCATCGCCCCAGAAAATGTGCCACCGTGACCAAGGGGTATCCGCAGAGACAAGGCTTTCATACAACGGTTTAGGCGTGTTGCCGCCGGCAAGGGCAAGCGTAAATTGCCCCCGTTGGGCGATCGCCCCAGTGGCCTGCTCAAGAACAAACTGCTTTGCCGCCGCCGTCAGGGCAGTCAAATCTGGAAAAACACGTACATTGGGTGTTGGCATAGAAGCATCATCCTAATTGGAGCGAATCACACCATCGGTCGCCGTACCCAGTCCAGGACTGGAAAAGGGATCAGCATTGCCGCGCCAGTTAAAACCATTAATGCGCAAAAGAATCGTCGCCAACTGGCGATCGAGGTTATAGCGAAACACCACCCCATAGGTGCGCCGGCTATATTCCACAATAATGTCGGTATCGAAAACTGTGCCAGTATCCACATTAATCTGCATTTGCGCACCCGCTCGCAACGGACCATAAATCTGCTGCAACAATCCCACATTGAGCACACTAAAGTCAGTAATCCGATCAAAGAGAAAGGGGGAGGATGGCTCACTCAATGTCTGTGTAAATCCGACATCAAAACTGGTGTAGTCAAACCAATTACGAGAAAAATGACCCACTTGACCCCGAAAACCTGCCCCTGCAACTAACGCGGGTTGGTTACTGCCATTGGTATAGTAGTTCGCTACACCGCCCAACTGACTATAGAACTGCAAGAAGGGTTGTACGGGACGGGGGCTATAGCGCAGGCCTTGGGTTCGCGTAGGTGGTAAGGGAGTGCCTCGCCAAATGGGCATCACCCAGTTAAGACTTGCAGCAGCTTGAAGACGACCTAGGCTTGGCTTAGGGGGTAATGATGGATCATCACTGGCCGCCGTGACGTATTGACCTCCCAGAAGATAACTGAGTGCTAGGCCTTGAGTTAAGGGAATGCCTGTACCGCTAAACGTGCCCCCAAAGCTACTAGTAATTTCCTGCTCCCCAAGGGAACGATTAAAAACCCGTTGGCGATAAATGGCAGAAACCGTCAGCAGATTTCGAGCATCAATGTTGTGGAATAAGTCTGCTCCCGCCCGTGACGTACTTGGCCAGTCGTTAGGGTTGAGGGTATTCAAGAAGCCGTAACCGCGTACTCGCGTTTGGGGGGTGAATCGATGGCCTAGCTCAATTGCTGCCCCATAGCTTTTAGCATCAAAAACATCAAAGTCGTTGTTGATGATCCGTTCTAAATAAATGGATGGTAGGAAGGTGATTTGGGTATTGGGGGTATTGATTGCTCTGTACCGATAGGCGAGAAATAGTCCGCCGCGATCCTGTTCATCATAGCCAAACTCAAAGGGCAACACTTCGTAGGGACGCCCCACCACAAATCGGCGCAGGACAATGGGCAGAGCCACCCGTTGATCAAAAACGACTCTGCCTCTTCGCACAGTTAGGACTGTTTGATCAGGACCGAGAGGTTCGGCGGTGGCTTCCTGTGCCCGTGCTTCCAGCTCTGGCGGACTAAAGGGATCATTCGTAATTCGTAAGTTTGTCGCTAACCAGCGGCGGCCATCAAATTCTAGGCGATCGGCCTCAAAGCGCAACCGATCAAACGTTTCCGTCACTTCGGCTTGGGGATCTGTGCCCTGTTCGTCAAGGCCGGGGAGGGTGCTAAGGGGTGGGGGGCTAGGAGAACTCGTCAGGCTTAGGTCTTGATCTACCCTAGCGGTATTGACGACGCCGCGAGCATTCGTGAGGGAACCTTGATCGAGTCTGAGATTATATTCCAAGCGATCGCCCTGTAGGACTTGATCGCCGCGCGTAATCGTCACATTGCCTTCCGCCACAAGAATTTGGGCGTCAATATCGGTTTGAATGCGATCTGCGGTGAGTTCGGCTTCCTTGAATCGGAGGAAAACATTGCCAATGGCATTAAACAATCGCCGCATCAGGTCAAACTCTTGGCGATCAGCCGTCACCTCTAGGGGGTGATCACGGACAATGGGCGTTTCAGCATTGGCCTCCCCAAGGCGGAGGGGGGCTGTAAAATCAGGTGCTGGCCTAGGGCTGATCGGCGTTGTACTGCTGAGATTGCTGAGATCAGGGGCTACCGTTGTTCCCAGTAAATCCGCTTGTGATGCGCCGATGACCTCAGTAATTTCTGCGGGTTGTGTCGGGGGGGGCAGACTAGCAAAAAGGGGTAGGAACAACAACGGCCAAACTTCCTCACGACCACTGCCTAGTTACCTTACCCGATGCCCACCCCCTTTGGCGAGGATTACTCGAGATCCTTACGCTTGGGATTACGAGCTGGGTCACCCGAGAGAAACCCGAAAACAAACAGCAGGACAAAGAAAGTCACAACGATATAAACGGTAATTTTGAGTGTTTCCATGATGTTGTCGTTTTTCGTAGCGTCACCTTCTGATCATACGGGATGAGGGACTCCCTCGCATCCCCTAAAACACTTGGCTTTTTGTCGCATCCGACAGCGTGGGAATTTCGGCATAGATGCCGCGTACAGACTGCACCACTGCATAGACAACGCCAATCACCGTGGCAATAAAGACAAAGTTGAAGAGCACTTTAATCAGCAGGTCAAAACTAGCAACGCGGATCAGCAGTTGTACCAGTAGTTGGACAATAAACAGCACAATCCCCATCAACAGTGCCTGCATCGTGTTGTAGCGAATAAAGAGACTCACACGGTTGTTGCGCACTACCAGTAGGTACAACAGCATAAAAACGAGCAGCCCCGCAAAGGGAATTGAGTAGATCAAGGCAACGGGCAGTACCACCAACACCAGCGCTTGCAGCGGTGGAAACAACTCAAATAAAAAGCCGCCAAAGGGCATGACGTAAAAGAGTGGTAGCAGATATGCCAAGCTGGCAAAAATCCGATCTGGGATGGTGGTGGTGGCACGCCAACTCATGGGGTTCTCCTTAAAGTGCTGATGGTTGCTGGCTCATCACCTTTAGCAACAGTTCAGGGGGAATCATATTGCATTCCACTGCTTTGCTAATCAAGGGTGGTCCGACCCGCGAGGCAATGATGGATTGCAGATCGGGGCTGTTTTTAATTGAGAGCATGACCGCACCAATAATCGAGTTGGGATCAGGTGCTGGATTGCTGCCATTGGTGGGGAGCATCTTGATCAACTGGGCAATGTCAGTGCAACTAGCTCCCGACACGTATTTCGCAAGGGAATCACTCACCTGCTGAACCGTGGTTTTCATCATTTCTGGTGGCAGAGGGCTGGCGGCTTGGGCACGCACGGGCTGACTCGTCCCCAAGGTCATGAGGGCACCCACAAGGAGAGGGAGGCTGCTAACAGATAAGCTAAGGCCTACGGCACGCTTTGGCGAATACCTACAGCACGCTTGCGCGATTTGCAACATAGTAAACCTCAATATCTTAATAAGTGTAACGAGTGCAGGCTAACTAGTTGGGACGCTCCTCAATCACTCGATCAATCAGGCCGTAGTTTTTTGCCTCTTCAGCGGACATGAAGAAGTCGCGATCCATATCCCGCTCAATTTTTTCGAGGGGCTGGCCAGTATGGTAGGCGTATAGCTCATTGAGTTGTCGCCGTACCCGTAAAATTTCGCGAGCTTCGATCTCAATATCCGTTGCTTGGCCACGGGTACCACCAGACGGCTGGTGAATCATGATGCGGGAGTGGGGTAGTGCCAACCGTTTGCCTTTGGTACCGGCTGCAAGGAGGAAAGACCCCATCGAGGCAGCCAGACCCACACAAATGGTGACGACATCGGATTTAATATGTTGCATCGTGTCATAGATTGCCATACCAGCGGTGACGGAGCCACCGGGGGAGTTGATGTAGAGCATGATGTCTTTGCCCGGATCTTCGGAGTCAAGGTAGAGCATCACCGCCACAATTTGGTTGGCAATCTCATCATCGACTTCTTTACCAAGGAAAATAATCCGCTCGCGATAGAGACGGTTGTAGATGTCAATCCACTGGGTGTAGGGTTCACCGGGCATCCGGTAGGGGACTTTGGGTACTCCGATGGGCATAGAATCCTTCCACGCTGAGCTATCAACGCCGCAACCTGAGCCATGAAGGCGGCTTTTCTCCCTGATTCTAACCTATTCCTAGAGCCTTCGTTCTAAACTTGGCAGAGGCAGAGAGCAAACCACTGCTGCGGATCAGTAAAGGCGTTGATCCATCGAAATCCAGTAGCCGTTAATGCCGCCTTGAGGGCAGCAAGATCAAACTTGCGGGAAATTTCGGTGAGAATCGGTTCACCCACAATAAAAGTGCACTGAAAATCAAGGGCAGCCAAGGTAACGGTTTGCCTCTGCTGCGAATCGAGATACATTTCAATTTGCTGGGCAATCGGGTTATAGATGGCGCGATGGGCAAAGGCTGCGGGCTGAAAGTTTCCTTGAAAGCGCCAGTTGAGGTGATGAAGGATGTTGCGGTTAAAAGCCGCCGTCACCCCTTGGGCATCGTTGTAAGCAGGGAGCAAAATGCTGGTGTCTTTGATCAGATCCACGCCCAGCAGGAAATAGTCTCCGTCCCTAAGAACCCGATGAATCTGTTGAAAAAGGGTCTGGCATTCGCTAGGAGAGAGGTTGCCAATGGTGCTACCGAGAAAGCAGAGCAAGCGGCGGGGTGCCAAGGGGGGTGGTAGGTGCTCTAAGCCCACTTGATAGGTGCCGACAAGACCATGAATACTGAGCTGGGGATAGTCAGCCAGAAGAGCCATGGCACTGGTTTTGAGGATCGAGCCACTGACATCAATGGGACGATAGTAAAGCCGAGGTTGTACGTGGGCATAGGCCGATAGGAGAAGGCGAATCTTGCGATCGCTGCCACTGCCAAGTTCCACGAGTTCACAGGCGCCCGTGAGTTGGGCGATCGCTTCAGCGGCGGTCTCTAAAATGCCCAATTCTGTACGGGTGGGGTAGTATTCCGGCAGCTCACAGATTTGCTCAAAGAGGCGCGATCCCGCAGCATCGTAGAAGTAGTAGGAGGGAAGGGACTTGGGTTGTTGAGTCAGACCTTGGATGACATCTTGGCCGTCCCGTTCTGTGGCGAGACTGGGTAAGTGGGTCAGGTGCAGGCGATCGCTCACAGGGAAAGCGGCTCCAGAATGTGCAGACCTTAGGATATTTTAGCCTTTAGCCGCTGCTCCAAACGCCGTCCCCACCACGCGATCGGCAAACTCATCACCAAGTAGAGGATTAAGGCCAGCGCATAGAGGGGAAATGGATTGCTACTATTGCGAATCACCCATACCCGCATCACCGAGGTTAAGTCCACGCCGGCAATCACACTGACAATGGCCGAATCCTTGAGCATGTAGATAAAGTCATTGACTAGGGGTGGGATCACAATTTGAATGGCTTGAGGCAAAATAATGCGCACAAATCCCTGTTGTTGACTCATGCCTAGGGAGAGGGCAGCTTCCCGTTGACCCACATCCACCGCTTGCAGACCCGCACGAAAGACCTCTGCTTCATAGGCGCCATAGTTGAGCGCCAAGGCTGTCACCCCCGCTGTCCACGCATTCACCCAAGTCGCAAGATTCATCTGGGCTAAGACTGCACCGACGCCGTAGTAAAGCAAGAGCAGTTGGGTGATCATGGGAGTATTGCGCATTAGCTCAATAAAGCCAAGCGCTGGCCAGCGCAGAAACAGAAAGGGGGAGGTGCTCATGGCGGCGAGGACAATGCCCAGCAGTACCGCCAAGGGAAAAGAGATGCCACAGTAAATGAGTGTATTCAGTGCCCCTCGCAAAAAGGCCGGCAGGGCAGCTTGGATCAGTTCCATCGAAGAGGTTGGGTTACGTCTGTTGCTACTGCCTAAACAATACCAATTTGCGTCTGTTGATCATTCCACATTTTCCATTTTTCGTAGATGCGGCGTAATGTGCCGTCCTTCTTGAGGATGTCAAGGGCTTCATCAACTTCTGTTTTGAGGGTTTCTCCTTTGGGGTTATTCTTGTTAAAGGCAATCACATAGTTATTCAAAAAGATGGGGACACCAATTGGGCGCAGGCTATTGTTCACCGTCCCCCCCGGACCGGCGCCAAGAACGTAGTAGGCAACAATTGGATAGTCTAGCATCACGGCATCAATGCGCCCTTGGGCAAGATCATCAAAGGGCAGGTTGCCATCGTAGGCACGGGTTTTAATGTTTTTGTCCCTTTCAAGAATTTCTTGGGCTTTGTAGCCAATGCCAGTACCGACAGTCATGCCAGCCAGATTGGCCAGTGTGACTTCACTCGTGGCAGTGTATTGCTCAAAACGGGGGTCATTGGCTCGGACAACGATCTGTTGGCCATAGCGATAGTAGGGCTGGGAAAAGAGTTGGGTGCGATCGCGATCGGTGGTGATTTCCCAACCGTTGAGAATCATGTCAAAACGATTGGCAGCAAGGGCAGCGGACAGTTGATCGTAGGCAGTGGCAACGAATACGGCATTGACCCCCATCAGTTGGGCGATCGCGTCGGCAATTTCCACCTCAAAGCCAATCAACTTACTGGGATCAACTGGGTCGTAAAAAACGTAGGGAGCACCACTAATCGCCTCAGCCCCCCAGGCCAATGTACCGGGATTGAGGAGGCCATTGCTGGAGACGGTGCCCGTAGTTGAGGTTCCAGAGGTCGAATCCACATTGCCGGCACAGGCCGTGAGTAGGGTTTTACTCCCTGTGGCGATCGCGATCGCCCCCATCCCCTGTGCCATACGGCGCAAAAACGTACGACGGTGCAGTCCCATAGTGCTCTCCTCACATCAGGTTGATCATGAATTTAGAGTTATCAATTGATCAACTCTGACTCAGTTTAGTTTCTATCGCTACCGCTGCCAAGACTACGACGTTTTGTCACTGTTTGGAAGGCGTAAATAATATCTCCTTCCTGCCATTGTTGAAAATCATCCAAGCGTACACCACATTCGTAGCCCGCCGCAACTTCGCGAACATCGTCCTTCATGCGTTTGAGCGAACTCAAGATGCCTGTGTGAATGACGTTTTGCTGGCGCAGCACCCGTACTTTGCAGTTGCGTACGAGCTTGCCATTGAGGACATAACAACCGGCCACAGCCCCTTTGCTGAGGGGGAAGATCGCTCGCACTTCGGCTTGACCCAGTTCTTCCTCGACCAGTTCGGGTTCCAGCATCCCCTCCATTGCCCCTTGAATATCATCGAGGAGCTTATAGATGATGTTGTATTCGCGGACATCAACGTTGTGCTGCTCAGCCGCTTGGCGTGCCCCTGAGGCAAGGGTGGTATTAAAGCCAATGATGACGGCACTACTGGCGGCGGCAAGGTCAACATCGGTTTCGGTAATTTCGCCGGGGGCAGCCAACAAGACTCGCAACTGGACTTGATCTTGGGGCAGTTGGTTGAGGGCCGCCAAAATTGCCTCGACGGAACCTTGAACGTCGGCTTTGAGAATGAGATTGAGTTCCTTGAGTTCCCCTTCGCGGGCTTGACTGGACAATGAGGTAAGGGAGACCCGCCGGGCGGCTGCGGCTTGGGCAAGGCGGGATTGGCGTTGAGCGGCGGCTCGCTCCTCCGCAAGGGCACGGGCGGCTTTTTCATCGCTGAGGACTTCAAATTCATCCCCGGCAGCAGGGACATCCGCCAGACCCAAGACTTCGACGGCAAAGGAGGGGGTTGCTGCCTCGACACGCTGCCCGCGATCGTCAATCATGGCGCGCACCCGACCAAAACAGGCACCTGCCACCAGAATATCGCCGACCCGCAGGGTACCGTTTTGTACCAGCAATGTTGCCACAGGTCCCCGTGCCCGATCCAAGTGGGCTTCAATGACAGTGCCTTTGGCGGGGCGATCGGGATTGGCGTAGAGATCCTCCACCTCAGCCACAAGCAGGATCATCTCTAGAAGCGTATCGAGATTTTGCTGTTGCAAGGCACTGACGGGCACCATAATTGTGTCACCCCCCCACTCTTCGGGCACCAACCCGTATTCAGTGAGTTCCTGCTTGACCCGCTCCGGTTGGGCAGACTCTTTGTCAATTTTGTTGATGGCGACAATGATCGGCACTTTAGCTGCCTTGGCGTGGCTAATGGCTTCAATGGTTTGGGGTTGTACCCCATCATCGGCAGCAACAACGAGAACGGCAATATCGGTGACCCGTGCCCCCCGTGCCCGCATGGCGGTAAAGGCTTCGTGACCAGGGGTATCGAGAAAGACCACCTGATGTTTCTCGCCGTTGTGTTCGACATCCACGTGGTAGGCGCCAATGTGTTGGGTAATGCCGCCTGCTTCCCCTTGAGCCACTTTGGCATTGCGAATGGCATCGAGAAGGCTGGTTTTGCCATGATCCACGTGACCCATAATCGTGACCACGGGTGGACGCCGTTGCAGGTGATCGAGGTCGCTCGACTCCAGCATTTCGGTGACTTTTGTGGCCTCGGCTTTGTGCTGTGCCGTTTCCATTGTAATTCCCAATTCCTTGGCCACGAGTTCAATCGTTTCCACTTCAAGGGTTTGGTTGATAGTGGCAGCAATTCCCTTAAAGAAGAGAATTTTAATGATTTCTGCTTCGGGGCGACGCACTAAACTGGCCAACTCCTGCACTGACATCGGGCCTTCAATCGTAATGTGATCGGGCGGTGGTGCTTCGGCTGGCTCTTCGTGACGGCGATCGCGATGGCGGGGTTGTTTTTTCTCGCTGCTTTTTTCGGTTTTCGCCGCTGGCGTAACGGGACGGGCGGGACGAGGCACCTTGGGCTTGGGTGGCCGTTGCAGTGATTGACTGACATCAACCGTGACTTGGTGCACCCCGACCAAACGGCTGGTGAGTTCCAGTTCTTCCTCTTCGTCAATGACTTCTTCCCGCAACTTGACGACGCGGGAGGATTTCCGTTTGTTCTCCTCATCATCAAAGTCTTTGTGACGGTGGCGCTCTTTGATGACTTTACTAACGGACTTGTCATCGAGTACCTCAACGGTTTCGGTGACGGGCTTCGGCGGATTTGGTGCCCGCAGGACCGGCGCAACGGGTTTGGGTGGCGGTTGTAGCTCTGGTAAAGCTGGCTTGGGCGCCATTTCCGGGGGCTTGACGGGTGCCGGGGGAACTGCCCGCTGGACAATTTCAATGCGATCTTGGCTGCTGGGTTTGGCGGGAGCGATCGCCCCTTTCTCTTTTTTAGGGGGTTCCTTGAGTTCTTTGCGGGGTGGGGGAGCCGCAGCGACTTTTTCCACTTTCTTGGTGGGGCGGGCGGGCGGGGGAACTAAAGTAGGCGCTGGGCGCGGTGGTGTCGGCTCGGGTTTTGCAGGGAGTGTAGGGGGCTTGGGCGCCACAGGTTCTACTGGCTTGGTGGCAACTGGCGCAGGGGGAGTGGGCCGCGCAGGGGGTTGCGGCGGTTGAGGGCGAGCAGGAGGTTGTTGTAATTGAGGCTTGGGCGCTTCTGGCGTCTCAGAGCGGGGTTGAGTGTGCACAGCAACAATTTGCTGTGTTTTTTGGGGGGCTGGGGCTTTCTTCACTGGGGGCGGTGTTTTTGAGACTTTACGGGGAGGGGTACTATGGGGTTGATAGGTTTTGGCAGCTTCGCGAATGCGATCGGCATCAGCATCGGAAATCGTGCTGCTGTGACTTTTATAGGCAATTCCCAACTGTTCACAGATCGCCAATAAATCTCGATTATCTAGGTTGAGTTCTTTTGATAGGTCATAAATACGAACTTTACCAATGCTCATGCTGTCTCTCAAAGGCTCTGAAATCTCTACGAAAGGACAGACGGTAGGGCGATCGCGATCGCTCAGGTAAAGGCTACCGTCAAAGTGGAATTAATGGGTTTTAAGGGATGGGCTGGGGCAACTCACTCAACAACAATCTCAAGAGTCGGGGCTAAAAAAATAGAAGTATCCCTATTATTAACGATTTTGGTAGGGATTGATCAGGGCAACAGCCCCAAGGGGGGATCAATTTCAATTCTTCGGGCTGCTAGATCAACCACCGGCACGATGGCTGGCACAAAGGGAATATACACGGATGGGGGTGCTTCTGGCGCTGGGTCGAGTAACTGCACTTCTAGTAAGTCATTGCCCGCATTGACCAAGCCCACCACTTCACCAACCCGCTCACCTTGGTGATACACGGCGAGTCCAATCAAGTCCATGAGGTGGTATTCATTGGCCGCAAGGGGTGGGCGATCGCTAGCCGGGACTAGAATTTCTGCCCCCTTGAGTGCCTCCGCTGCGGTGCGATCGCTGACTTCTGCAAAAGTAACCACAAACTGTTCGGCACGGGGTAAAAATCGCCCCCGCACAAGGGTAACCGCATAGGGTTGGGGCTGCCGAGGCGATCGCAACCAACGGCAACCCGCCACCGTAAAGCGTTCGGGAAAATCACTCAAGGGCTTGACCTTGACCTCTCCCCGCAGGCCGTGGGCACCGACAATTTGGCCGATACAGAGCCATTCACTCGTCTCAGGGAAGGGGGTCACCATAGGCCGTCCACGCCAACTTGAGTAAACCGTTCATAATTGCTGTGGCAACGCTCACACCCCCCTTGCAACCCTTAATGGAGATGTGGGGCACCCAAGACTTTTGCAGGCGATCCAAAATGGGGGGGAGAAAATTGGGGGCAGCGTCAATAATTAACGCAGGGCGAATTTCCTGAGCCTCCACTAAGGTCAGGAGGGGTTCTAGGGCTGAATGATCACTACTCAGGACAAAAATGGCTGTGGGATGGCGTCGTGCCAAGGTTTCTATGCCAAAGGCAATGCGGGACTTTTCTTGCTGCGGACGGGTGAAGGTTTCTGCTCCACAGTAAATGGGATTGCCAAAGGTGTTTTGAGTGTAGGAGAGCACCCCCACCTGCACCATCGTGACATCCACCACAATCGGGGTATGAGCGGCAAGGGCAGCCACACCGGATTGCAGGGCCTGCTCTGAATAGACAATCAAATTCAGATATTCTAAATCCCCCGTCGCATAAATCACACGGCGCGTAATATCATACTGGGCTGGACTCAGGTTGTGTCCGGCCAGCAACTGGTCAATCAGGCGTAATTGCGCAACATCAGATTGGTGCCATTCCATCAAAGGTGCCGCAAGGGAGTTAGGGAATAATCAATATAGCAACAAAGTTTCTGCCCCACTAGACGCGGGGTAGGCGTGACACCCTCTAGTGTACGGGGCGATCGCCCGATTTCATGCATGGTGTGGCGATCCACGATTTCAGCGAGACTGGTATGCTGGAAACAGCGTCCTTGAACTTGTGCCACTGTGTCTCAGATTCTCTGTCCTGTCCCGGCAGATCAACGACCGATCAACGAATATCGTGACCTCAAAGCCTCGTGGTTTTTTGAATGGTCGAGTTGGCCGCGTCCGCGCTTTCAACGGCGTTTGCTACTGCTGTGGGGGATGGCCTGGCTAGTCAGTGGACCGGTGGCGATCGCCAGCTTTTCTCTAAAAGAGGCACCCCTTCACACGTTCTTGGCCGGTGCCCTAGGCGCCAATTTCCTGCTGTTACTTATTCTCCTGCGCCTTGTGTTGGGCTGGGCCTACGTCGGCGATCGCCTGCAACGTCCCACCGTGGTTTATGAAGAAACGGGCTGGTATGACGGTCAAGAATGGCAAAAGCCCGAAGCTGAATTGGCTCAAGATCGCCTGATCTATACCTACGAGTTGCGCCCGATTTTGCAACGGTTACAGGTGACCCTTTTGGCGCTCGTGATCTTTTCTTTGGGACTCGCCCTTGCTTGGGCACTCCTGTAGCTGCTGCTGATATTGTTGCTCATTTACCCGCATGACCGAACCTATGTCCAAACGCACCCAAGCCCCTGCCCTCGATGTTTGCTTACTGCGGGAAGGGATTGTTGAGTCGCGCCACTATGCCCATGCCGTTGTCTGTGATGTCCGGGGTCGAATTCTTGCCCTTGCGGGAAATGCTGAAACCGCTGCTTTTATCCGCTCTGCCCTCAAGCCCTTTCAAGCCTTGGCAGTGACCACCACAGGAACGATGGAGCGGTTTGACTTGAGCGATCGCGACCTCGCCATTATCTGTAGCTCTCACCAAGGCCGTATTGAGCAAGTGCGCCAAGTCTTTAACATTCTCTGGCGTGCTGATGTGGATCCCACCGCGTTGCAATGTCCCGTTCCCGCCGGCCGCCAAGGGGCACTCCAACACAACTGTTCGGGTAAACATGCGGGGATGCTGGCGGTTTGTCAACAGCGCAATTGGCCATTGGCAAGCTATCTGCACAAAAATCACCCCGTTCAGACCCTGATCCTCTCCAAGGTGGCGGAACTGCTGAAGATGCCCGCCGCAGAATTTATCTGTGCCCACGACGACTGTGGGGCGCCCACGTACTTGATGCAACTGGTGCAGATGGCTACCCTTTACGGCCAACTGGCCTCGGGCAATGACTGGGCAATGGAGCGCGTCGTTCGTGCCATGACTCATCACCCTGATTTTGTTGCCGGTCCCGGGGCCTTTGATAGCGAGCTGATGCGCCTTACGGAGGGGGAAATCCTCAGTAAGTCCGGGGCTGAGGGGATTCAGTGTGTGGGTCGTGTCGGTGAAGGGATGGGATTGGCGATTAAGGTGAGTGATGGTGCTAAGCGTGCTAAATATGCCGTTGCCATTCAACTATTGAAGCAACTGGGCTGGATTACTCCCAGTGTGGCGGAAGCCTTGGGGGAGCAGTTTCTGATTCCCAACCAATTTACCCGTCTCGAGGTGAATGGGGAACTGACCTTTGCCTAGGGAGCTAAATTCCAGACGGATAGGCTCTCCCTTGGGTTATGATTTGTATTCAATTTGAGTGAGCACGGAGGCTGTTGTGGCTGTCACAGCAAATGTCGGAACCATCTTTCCTGTGGTGTGGGCGGGCGATCGCGTGCAGTTAATTGACCAAACCCGCCTGCCAGAACAGTATGAACTCAAGGACATCACCACCGCAGCGGAGATGGCCACCGCCATTCGGACGATGATTGTACGGGGTGCGCCAGCGATTGGTGTGGCAGCAGCTTTTGGTATGGTCTTGGGGGCACGGGAATACACCGGGAGCGATCGCGCGGGCTTCTTGGCTCACCTGGAGAATGTCGCTGCCGAATTACGGCAAACCCGCCCAACAGCAGTGAATTTATTTTGGGCGATTGATCGCATGTTAGGGGCAGCCCAGCAAGCCACCGCCAGCCTTGAGGAACTCCAGCAGCACCTTCTTGACACCGCCCAAACCATTGCCCGTGAAGATGTGCAAACCTGTCAAGCCATTGGTGAAAACGGCCTTAGTGTCCTGCCGAAAACGCCTGAGAAATTACGCCTGCTCACCCACTGCAATGCCGGTGCCCTAGCGACGGCAGGCTATGGAACAGCGTTAGGGGTGGTTCGTGCGGCTTGGGCGGCGGGTCGCTTGGAGCGGGTCTATGCTGACGAAACTCGTCCCCGTCTTCAGGGAGCGAAATTAACCGCTTGGGAATGTGTGCAAGAGGGCATTCCCGTCACTCTCCTTGCGGATACGATGGCGGCGCACTGTATGCAGCGGGGGATGATTGATGCGGTGGTGGTGGGTGCCGATCGCATTGCCCTGAATGGCGATACCGCCAACAAAATTGGCACCTATAGTGTGGCTCTTGCCGCCAAAGCCCACAACATTCCCTTCTTTGTCGCCGCCCCCCTTTCTACAATTGACACCAAAATTGCCACTGGGGCAGAAATTCCGATTGAGGAGCGCCACCCCCAAGAAATTTATCAGGTGGGGTTTAGCCGCATTACACCCGCTGGGGTAGATTTTTATAACCCTGCCTTTGATGTCACCCCTGCCCATTTAATTAGTGGCATTATTACGGAACTAGGGGTTTTTGCTCCCGCTGACCTCGCACGGGGTATTGGTGCAGCAGTAGACTAACGGCGACAAACCGCACGGCCAATATCACCAGATTTATGTCTGGAAGCCCCGTTACTTTAGTACAGGGAGGAAAGACAAAGGCGACTTTAGTCGTTGCCACAGACGATACAATCTGATGATAGAATATTATCCATGGAACAAACCCTAACAGTCGTTTGCAAGCTTCAGCCCACTCCTGAACAGTCTCTCAAAATCGAGAGATTCTTGAAAGTGTTTGCAGATGCTTGCAACTTTGCCAACAAAACCGTTCAGCCGACCGTAACGAATAAGATAACCATTCAAAACAGGGTTTATCAGGAACTTCGTTCTCGGTTTGGGTTAAGCGCTAATCAAGCGGTTCGGGTTTGTGCCAGAGTCGGAGCCAATCGCAAGACCGCCAAGCTCAAAGGTAAAGTGGTTAAAGAATTCAAGCCAACTTCGGCAGATTATGATGCTCGCATCTTTACCTTTAAGGAAAAAGATGGGGCGGTGAGCCTGACGCTGTTGGAGGGTCGAGAGACCATTCAGCTCGATATGGGTGATTATCAAAGGGACAAATTGAGAGGGCGAAAGCCCACATCGGCTCAGTTGTGCAAACATCGGGATGGCTCCTACTATATCCACATCCAATTAACCGAAGAGGTTCCTGAACCTTCTGAACCGAGCACCGTCATTGGCGTGGACTTGGGGCGACGAGAAATTGCTAAAACTAGTACAGGTGGAGGTTGGGATGGGAATCAGTTAAACGAACGTCGAGATAAATTTCATCGAGTGAGAGCGTCGATTCAAAAACGAGCCTCGCAGGGCACGAGAAGTTCGCGGCGGTCTTGCCGAAAACTCTTGAAACGGCTGGCGGGTAAAGAACAACGCTTTCAACAGTGGTTAAACCATTCGATCAGTGCTGCAATTGTCCGTGAAGCGAAAGCACTCAATGCAGTGATCGCGATTGAGGACTTGACGGGAATTCGCGAGCGCCTGAACCAACAACCCCGAAGTAAAACCGAACGCAGACGCTCCAATAGCTGGTCGTTCTATCAGTTGCGGCAGTTTATTGAGTACAAATGTTTGCGAGACGGCGTGAGGTGGGTAACGGTCAATCCAGCGTATACTAGCCAAACTTGCCATCGATGCCTGCATATTCATCCTGATCCTTGTCGGTTCTATCGAAATGGCAAACAGTTTGCTTGTGGTCATTGTGGCTGGGTTGGTGATGCTGATCTGAATGGTGCCTCTGTGATTGCCTTATTGGGCGAGTCCGTAACGCTCGCTGGAAGTTCAGGCTATTTGGCTTGTTCAATGGCCTAGGGCTACTGAAAGCCCCCGACTTTAGTCGGTGGGAAGTTTACTCTTAACATCGTAGGGATTGCAGGAGGCGGTTGCCCGATGCCAGTAATCATCGCCAAGAGTCGAGAGGCTAAAATCCACTTGGATAATGCCATTGCTATTCCATTGCTATTTCTATAGAAGCGACGGGAATCCATATCCACAGTGTAAACACGGCCTCTACTGTCGCGAGCCACTTCCACTTCCATTTCTGCCAAGACAGGGGGAGCGATCGCCAGACCTAGGCTCAAAGTTGCTGCCCCCAGCAGGGCAACAGGCGTCCGAAACATGGTCAGAAACCTCTTTCTTTGGTACTACGATCGTAGCAACTGTGCTAGAACATCGTTATTCTCAGTTCAAAAAGCTTTATAGAAAAAATAGCAAAAATGATTTCCTCGCCATCCTCTTTAAGTACAACCGACCTCAACGCCCTTGCTGAACGTATCCGTATGGCGGCTGAGCGAGCCAATGGAAATGTCCATGACCTGTTGGCATTGCTGCGGCTTTTGGAGCAATTGCATCGCGAAATTTGTGACAATCAGTTTCAGGCGGCATTGCCCACGAACCGCCAAGCCCTCTATAAATTGCTGCGGGATATTGAAACCAATGGCGGCTGGCCCTACATTCCTCGCAAACGCCTAGAGTCCTTTTTGGGGGCAATTCAAGAGGAAGCGGATAGTCATGAATGTTGAACGCTGGCTGATCCGCCAAGAGCCGCAGTGGCTAGAGCTAGAACAACTCCTCAACCGTGCTGAGACAGAGGGGATTCAGAGCCTATCGGCAATGGAGATTTGCCGCCTCAGTCAGTTGTACCGCTTGGTTAGTGCCGATTTAGCGCGGGCAAAAACTCGCCGCTTGGGCAGTAGCATCATCAACTATTTGCAGGGGCTCACCGTGCGGAGCTACAGCCAAGTCTATCAGGGGCAGCGTTCCCAAGATTGGCGCAAAGTTTGGTGGTTTTTCCAGCGGGGCTTCCCAGCAGTTGTCCAGCAAACATGGGTCTATACGGCCTTTGCTTTGGGGGTGTTTCTGGTGGCGGCAGCGATCGCCTGGTGGTATGCGTGGAGCGATCGCCAATTTTTGGAGCTAGTGGTGCCCTCAGACATTCTGTCCCTTGTGGAAGAGGAGGGCAAGCTGTGGATGGGGTCAATTGTGGGTGTCGAACCCTTGGCCTCGAGTGCCATTATGACCAATAACCTGAGTGTCGCCTTTGCAACGCTGGCGGGGGGCATCCTAGGGGGGCTAGGAACCCTCTATATTCTCTGGAACAATGGTTTGCATATGGGGGCGATCGCTGCCCTTGTGGCGCAAAACAACCTAGAGTATCCCTTTTGGGCGTTTGTTAGTCCCCATGGTGCCTTGGAGTTGCCCGCCATTTTTCTAGCCGGCGCTGCGGGTCTATTGCTGGGGCAGGCGATTCTCTTGCCGGGACGGTACCGCCGCTTTAGCGCTTTGAAACGCAATGGTGCCTTAGCCGTGCAACTGATGTTTGGGATTGTACCCCTACTGGTGATTGCGGGTATTATCGAGGGCTTTTGGTCGCCTAATCCGCTGATTCCCAACAGTGTGAAGTACCTTTCTGGTCTAGGCTTGTTTGCTGCTTTAGGGTTTTATTTGGCTTGGCCTGTAGAGCGATCGCCCACGGGTGAGGGAAAATAGAAGGATGCTTTATTGACAAGAATGGGCTTTAGCCCGCCGCAAGCTGCTATGGTTTTAACCTAAGCAGTTAGGCGCTTTCTAATTTGCTAAAATTGAGTTGTTTCCACGTTCAGTTAGAGACGTGCAAACTATCTACAAAGTATCTGGGTCTCAGGTCAGTCCCAGTAGTTGGGGTTATGGCTCCCCCCATTGGGTTAAGCCCGATGTAGCTCAGTGTGTAACAACACTGAGAAGCCGCCGTCCCTTTATGACGTGCGGAGAGTCACGTTTAGGCCGATCGCGAGAACACTATGGCAGAAAACTGGCGCAGTCGCATCATTACAGAAGGCGTTCAACGCACCCCCAACCGAGCCATGCTGCGAGCCGTGGGCTTTGGCGATGAGGATTTCAACAAGCCCATTGTTGGGGTGGCCAGTGCCCACAGTACGATTACCCCCTGCAATATGGGAATTGCTGCCCTTGCCAGTCGCGCCGAAGCCGGCATTCGGGCAGCGGGGGGGATGCCGCAGTTGTTTGGCACAATTACGGTCAGCGATGGGATTTCCATGGGCACGGAGGGGATGAAATACTCCTTGGTCTCGCGGGATGTGATTGCTGATTCGATTGAGACCGCCTGTAATGCCCAAAGTATGGATGGGGTGCTGGCGATCGGTGGCTGCGACAAAAATATGCCCGGTGCGATGATTGCCATGGCACGGATGAACATTCCCGCCATTTTTGTCTATGGGGGCACGATTAAGCCCGGTCACTGGCAGGGTCAAGACCTAACGGTTGTTAGCGCCTTTGAAGCCGTGGGTCAGTTTAGTGCCGGCAAAATGGATGAGGCGACGCTCCATGCGATTGAACACCATGCCTGTCCGGGAGCGGGTTCCTGCGGTGGCATGTTCACGGCCAACACAATGTCCTCAGCCTTTGAAGCCATGGGCATGAGCCTGATGTACTCCTCAACAATGACGGCGGAGGATGCTGAAAAAGCTGACAATACAGAGCTAGCGGGCAAGGTGCTGGTGGAGGCGATTCGTAAAAATATTCGACCCCGCGATATTATCACCCGCAAATCCATTGAAAATGCCCTCAGTGTGATTATGGCCGTGGGAGGATCTACGAATGCCGTGCTGCACTTTCTGGCGATCGCCCACAGTGCCGAGGTTCCCCTCACCATTGATGACTTTGAAACCATTCGCCAGCGGGTGCCCGTCCTCTGCGACCTCAAGCCCTCGGGTAAATACGTGACTGCGGATCTACATCGGGCAGGGGGCATTCCCCAAGTGATGAAAATGCTCCTCAATGCTGGCTTGCTCCACGGGGATTGCCTAACGATTACGGGGGAAACCATTGCTGAGCGGCTGCGGGATGTGCCCGATACCCCCGACCCCAACCAAGATGTGATTCGTCCGTTTGACAAGCCTCTCTACGCCACCGGCCACCTGACGATTCTCAAGGGTAATTTAGCCAGTGAGGGGGCTGTGGCCAAAATCTCCGGGGTGAAAAATCCCCAAATCACTGGGCCAGCACGCGTCTTTGACTCCGAGGAAGCCTGTCTTGATGCCATTCTTGCTGGCAAGATCAATCCCGGCGATGTCATTGTCATTCGCTATGAAGGCCCTGTCGGCGGTCCGGGGATGCGGGAAATGCTGGCTCCCACCTCTGCCATTATTGGTGCCGGTTTAGGGGATAGCGTTGGCCTCATTACCGATGGTCGCTTCTCTGGTGGAACCTATGGCATGGTCGTGGGTCACGTGGCTCCGGAAGCGGCAGTGGGTGGGACGATCGCCCTTGTGGAGGAGGGAGACTCGATCACCATTGATGCCCATCAGCGGCTGCTGCAACTCAATGTCAGTGAGGAAGAACTGGCAGCGCGGCGGGCTAAATGGCAGCCCCCGGCACCTCGCTATACCCGTGGGGTATTGGCCAAATATGCCAAACTGGTGTCTTCTAGTAGCTTGGGGGCAGTGACCGATCGCTTTGTTTAGAGGTGGCTAATTCCTGCAAAAAGGCCTCGATACCAGCGCGATCGCTCGTTTGGCGCGGATAAACCATAGGCGGGCGTTGCAGCGTAATCAGCTTCACCCCCAGCTCACGGGCAAGGGTCTGCTTGATCTGCTCACTCTCGGTACCCGAGGCCTTGGTGACCACCGTTGTAATCTGCCACTGTTGCCAGAGGGCGCGCTCTAGCTCGAGGGACACGGGTGGGAAAATAGCAATTAACCGCTGGCGATCGAACCCCGCCGCTAGGGCAGCTTCTAGGGCAGTGACCGTCGGCAAAATCCGTGCAAAGAGCGTTGCTTGACGCTGGAGAGGGGTAAAGGCCGCCAACTGTTTTACCCCTAGGGTCAACAACACCCGCTCCCCCACCAAGAGATGACTTTGCAGCAGCGTCGCTACATCTGTATAGGTACCCGTTGCTTGGGGCAAATTTGGGCGTTCAAACCGCAGGTAAGGCAGCCCCAGTTCTTGGCTGATCTCAATGGCAAGGGCAGAAATGTCAACCGCAAAGGGGTGGGAGGCATCCACAATCCCTTGAATGGTGTGTTGCTGAATTAACTTGCGGGCGCGGTCAGCGGTCAAGCGCTCCACATGGCACGTGAGCAAGGGATGGGCGGCATAAAGGCTAGAGGCGGCCGGTGTGGTTACGCTTACCCAGCAAGGAAACCCTTGGCATAGGATTAAATCGGCAATCCAGCGACTCTCATGGGTGCCGCCAATCAGCCAAATCGTCCCCCTCACCTAGCCCAGCAGTGCGCGGCGAAAGTTTTCCCGATAGGACTTATTCATGAGTAGCGGTAGCCACAGCACGCTGAGCACAAAGCGCGATTGTGTGTAGTAGGTGCGGTGAAACCCTTGCCAAAAGCGCAGGGCAATCAAGAAGTAGAGAACAATTGCACCAAGACCAAGGAGTTCCATAGAGAGGTTGGTGAATCTGAACTACCACTTCCACATTACTGGATTCTCCGGATCAAGGGTGGCGATGACCGGCTGGCTAATTTCATCGAGCATGGCCAAAATCGACTCATCCAAGTGGAGGTCAGCCGCTTTGATATTTTCTAGCACCTGCTCTGGATGGCGGGCACCGACAATGGCACAGGTTTGCGGTTGATGGAGTAGCCACGCCAAGGCTAAATTCCCTACCGTTGTGCCCAAGCTGGTGGCAATGGGCTTCATCAGCTCAATCGCTTCAAGGGCACGGGCGTAGGTTTCCCCCTGAAAGAGTTGGTTTTTGGCACGGTTATCTTCAGGATCAAACTGGTGGCCGGGGCCAAAGCGACCCGTGAGTAACCCTTGGGCAAGGGAGGAGTAGGCCAAAACCGTAATCTCATGCTCAATGCAAAAAGGAATTAATTCTGTTTCTGCCCAGCGCCAAAAGAGGGAATAGGGGGGCTGGATACTATCAATGCGTCCGTACTGCATGGCTTCGGCCAGTTGGGCACGGGAGAAGTTAGAAACACCAATGGCACGGATTTTGCCGGCGACTTTCAACTCCACCATTGCCTGCATGGTTTCCGCAATGGGCACGATTTCTGAGCCAAAGGAACCGGCTGGCCAGTGAATTTGGTAGAGATCAATGTAGTCGGTATTGAGGTTGCGGAGCGATCGCTCGCAGGCGGCAATCACCTCTTTGTAGCGCAAGTGATTCGCAAAGACCTTCGTCGCATAGACACAGCGATCGCGCAAGTCGCCGACAGCGGCGGCCACAATCCGCTCTGAATGACCATCGCCATAGACTTCAGCCGTATCAATGGTGGTCATCCCTGCTTCGACAGCGGTACGAATTGTGCGAATGGACTCCTCATCTTCAATACCGACCCACCAACGTTTGCCTGCTTGCCAAGTGCCAAGAATCAGCGGTGTAATTTGAATCTCTGTGCGGCCGAGGGGGCGAGTTTGCATAGAAAATCCCCATAAAGGAACCACTAACGAGGCACTGTGGGCGACTTGACAATGGGGCGGACAACAATGCGGTTGCGTCCTTGGCGTTTGGCATCATAAAGGGCCTGATCCGCTGCGTTAAAAAGCTCTAAGGGAGACTCACTGCCCCTCGGAATCAGGGCTGCCACCCCAAAGCTAAGACTCACACAATGACTCGCTGAAGAATATTCATGGACAATGTACCGTGCCTGCATAGCTTCCTGCAACTGCCGTGCCACCAATTCAGCACCACCAATGTCGGTATTGGGCAGGATGATCACAAACTCTTCACCGCCATAGCGGGCAACAAAGTCACGGGGACGGCGCACCCCCTCACGTAAAACCATTGCCACCTGCTGTAGGCAGAGATCGCCGGCGTGGTGACCGTAGTGGTCATTGTAGGTTTTGAAGCAGTCCACGTCCGCTAGAATTAAGGCGATGGGCTGGCGATCGCGAATAGCAGCCAACCACTCTTGACGTAAATAGGCATCAAAATAGCGGCGATTCGGCAATTCCGTCAGAGCATCTGTTACCGATAGGCGCATCAGTTCTTTGTTGGCGGCTTCCAGTTCGGCAGTGCGGGCAGCAATAATCGCCGCCTGCTGACTCACCACCCGCTCCAGTTCGCCATTGGCTTCTCGTAGCTCTTCATTTAACAACTGCAAGCGGTAGTTTTGCTCCTCTAGCTTGCGGTCTTGGAGATAGCTGTGAACTGCTTCTAAAACGGTCACTTTCAAGTCTTCGGGAGACCAAGGCTTTGCCATGTAGCGATAGAGTTTAGCCTGTTTCAAGGCATTACCAACGGCCTCCAAATTGGCTTGCCCCGTCAGCATAATCTTGAGGGTGTTGGGGGACATTTCATGCATCCGTGCTAGCAGTTCATCCCCTTTGATATTTGGCATGATGTAGTCGGAGAGGACAAGGGCAATCTCGTAATCTTCCTCCTGTAGCTCACTCATCAAGGCAAGGGCATCTTCACCATCTTCTGCGGTTTCCACAATGCACTCCTCTCCGAGGGCACGCCGCAGTTCAATCCTTAAACTCTCAAGTACGGCTGGCTCATCATCCACACAGATGACAACAGGCTTGCGGTTCATTGGTTGATTTTTCACGGGGGTAGGCAATATGTGTAGAAGCTTTTGAGGAGTACTGAGGAAACTTTACTTACCATAGCCTAGGAGAGCGATCATCTTTCGTAGTCTTTGCTATCAAGTTCGCTCCTTGAATGTCAATTTTTGTAACAAGCCAAGAAGAGTACTGTCGTGCTGCCATAGGTTTTAATACGTTGCTGCTGCCAGCCGATCGCCCGAATCGCCTCGAAGTCTGGTGGATGTTTCGTGCGACACTCAACAGCAATTTCGCCCTCAGGACTGAGCCGCTTGTCCTGCCAAAGTAACTGGAGAACGGGTAGATATAAATCACTATTGTAGGGTGGGTCAAAATAGATAAAGTCAAACTGGGGAATAGGAACTTGGGGCAATTTCTGGCGCACATCCCCCCGCAGAACTAGCGTGTGCTGATGGGGTTGGGCAAGGGCTGACCAGTTTTCACGAATGACTTGGCAGGCTTGGGAAGATTGCTCAATACCTACTACCCACTGGGCACCACGCAGCAGGGCTTCTGCTCCCATTGCACCGGTACCAGCACACAAATCCAGCCAGCAACACCCCTGTAGGCGACCTTGCCAAATATTGAAAATCGCTTGGCGAACTTTGGCACTCGTGGGACGGGTACTGTGGCCGGGAAGCGTTTTGAGCGATCGCTGGCCAGAAATTCGCAACGGCATACTCTATAAGGTAACGGCTTGAGCCCAAAATAAAAAGCCCCGGGAGTCTTGCCGTGTTTCGACCCCAGGACTTTTGTTTGCGAATCACTCCTCACTAACTAAACAATACTCTGAGCTTCTGGGAAGCTGTAGAGCGACACATGACACTTTCTCAAGCGGCACCTGTTGCTTCCTAGGCTGAGGGTGTTGACTGCATTGTGGTGGTTGATTTTGTTTGGGCAAGCTTGCCAATTTCCTGATCGATAAAAAAGAGCCCCTGTCCGTCTGTGCCAATCAGTTCGATTTTGTCGAGGATGCTCTTGAATAAAAACTCCTCTTGATGCTGTTCAGCAACATACCACTGCAAGAATTGCAATGTTGCATAGTCAGGTTCGGTATCTGCTAACTGCACTAGCTCGTTAATTTTGCGGGTCACAAACTGCTCATGCTCATAAACTTTGCTGAACATCTCTTTTAGGGATTGAAACGTGTGCGGGGGCGCTTCCATGCCACCTAGGATAGCCAAGGCACCAGTTTCGTGCATGTAATTCAAGAGCCGTCGCATGTGAGCCATTTCTTCATCGGCGTGTTGGCTGAGGAACGCTGCACACCCTTCAAGAGCCTTATGAGCACACCAAGAACTCATTTGCAGATAGAGGTGCGCTGAATAAATTTCAAGGTTGATTTGTTCATTGAGCCGATTGGTCATTGCTTGAGATAGCATTATTTGTCCTCCATTGGTAGAGTTCAAGGGTATGGAAGCCACACTGGTGACAGCCTCCACAGCGGCTAGAAGCCACTTTCTGCACGCGCCCTTTGCGGATGAGTTGGCCTAAGATTGGTTCAATGACTGTCGGAGATGTCTGAAAATGGGTTGCCAATTCTGCCAAGGACACCATTTGCCGCTGTTGAATATACGCCTGTAGTTGCAGGAGCATGATCATGTCCTCCGTGGCGTAGAAAACCGCTGGCGATCGCCCCGATATTTGAAGGCCAAGATCACCACCCCCATCACTGCCCCTAGGCCTAATAACCAGACCAGCGAGAACATTGGATGCGCTGCAAATGTCATGACTTGGTAGTAGGCAGTGGCCACCCAATAGGCCAAGCCCGTTGTCCAAGCCGCTACAAAGACCGTCCAGCCCAAATTGGTTTCTCGATAGACAGCAGCAGTGGCCGACACACAGGGGAAGTAGAGTAAAACAAATAGTAGGAATGCGATCGCCGCCGTGGGCGTACCAAACCGCCGTGCCATCTGGCCAAAGGTTGTGTAGTGCACATCCTGAACCTCAGCCGCTGCTTCGGGGTTGTCAGCGTTCTGCAACACGTTCAATCCCAACGGATCAAGAATTTGCTGTCCAATCTCACCAAGATTGTTGGGAATACTCAACACAGCTTCCCGCAATCCTGCCCAAACTGAGAACGGTTCTTCTGGCTCATCTGCCGCGTCAACTGCTTGAGACTCTTGGCGGGCTAAATCGGTATAGAGGGCATCCATGGTTCCCACCATCACTTCCTTGGCAAAAACTCCGGTAAAGAGTCCCACGGTTGCTGGCCAGTTCTCAGGCTGAATCCCCATGGGTGAAAAAATCGGTGTAATCTGGCGACTAAAGGCGCTCAAAATTGAGTGGGTGCTATCCTTTTTGCCAAAGCTGCCATCAGTGCCTACGGAGTTGAGCAGTCCAAGGATGACCACAAGGATGATAATCATCTTGCCTGCCCGAGTAATAAATGTCTTCAGCCGCTCCCAAGCCCGTAGGATTATCCCCTTCAATGTGGGCAAATGGTAGGGGGGCAATTCCATGATAAAGGGGGCAATCTCTCCTTGAAACAGAGTGCGCTTCATCAGGAATCCGGTGAAGATAGCTGCTGCAATGCCTAACAGATAGAGCAAAAAGACGATATTTTGGCCATTGCGAGGAAAGAAAGCAGCCACAAACAGGGCATAGACGGGTAGGCGGGCACCGCAAGACATAAAGGGATTCATCAGGATCGTCATTAGGCGATCGCGCCGATTTTCAAGAGTACGGGTGGCCATGATGCCGGGGATGTTACAGCCAAAGGAGACCATCATTGGCACAAAGGATTTCCCCGGTAGACCCAGCCAGCGCATTAACCGATCCATGACAAAGGCTGCCCGTGCTAGGTAACCGGAGTCTTCAAGGAGCGTGAGAAAGATAAAGAGCAACCCAATTTGGGGAATAAATGTTGCCGTTGTTTGGATACCGCCCCCCACGCCTTCTGCCAAAAGACCAATCAGCCAACCGGGGGCATTGAGGGTTTCGAGGATCTGTGTTGGCCAGCCGACAACCAGCGTACCCACACTAATATCGAAAAAGTCAATAAAGGCACCCCCCACGTTAATTGAGATCAGAAACACCAAGTACATGACGGCCAAGAAAATGGGAATGCCTAGCCAGCGGTTGAGCACAATACGGTCAATGCGATCCGAAACTGTGGTGGTCAGGCGATCGCCCTGTTCCAGAACCTCAGCCATTAGGTGCTGAATCCAGCAATAGCGACTATCGGCAATGATGAGATCAATATCTTCCCCGAGGGTCTGGTGAATCCGCTGTCGCCATTGGCGCAGTGATGCCAAAACATCATTAGGAACCGATTCAACGTATTGCAACCACGCCAAGGCCTCAGCTCGATCCTTGACACCTTGGGTGAGCAACTCAGCGATCGCCTCTTCAATCACAGGGGGTTGGGGTACGCTAACGTTGGAAACAGGCGGTGCTGCCAAGGCGGTGCGAATAGTTTGCCGCAGTTGAGCAAAATGCTGCTGTTGTTTGGCACAAAAAGGCAGAACTGGAAGACCTAAGCGCTGGCTTAAGGCCTCAACATTAATCTTGATTTTGGCGGCACGAGCCACATCCATCATGTTGAGGACAAGGATGAGGGGGACTCCTAGATCAAGCAACTGCGATGTGAGGTAAAAATTGCGCTCTAAGTTAGCGGCATCCAGAATATTCACTACCAAGTCATATTCCCCCGCCAACAGAAATTTGCGGGCAATCTGCTCATCTAAACCAGTGCTATCCTCAGCATCGAGGGCATAGACACCTGGTAGATCGACGACCTGAACAGTGATGTCGCGATCGCGATAACGCCCTTCCTTGCGTTCAACAGTGACTCCTGGCCAATTCCCCACCCGCTGATTTGCCCCTGTAAGACCATTGAAAATCGTTGTTTTGCCACAATTGGGGTTACCAATCAGAGCAATTGTTGCTACCATGTCGCACTCCTTTGCTAGAGTGGATAGACGTTGAGAGCATCAGCTTCATCCTTGCGTAAACTCAAGTGAAAGCCCCGAACTTTAATATCTGTGGGATCACCCAAGGGGGCATGGCGAATTACCTCAACTTCAGTGCCAGGGGTTAAACCCATTGCTAATAATTTGCGTTTGTAGCTGGGGGCAGTGGGGGCATAGCCAATAATGCGCAGGCGAGTCCCAATGGGGGCAGTGCGTAGGTTTACTACTGGCAGTTCCAACACCTTGAGGAAGATGTTTTGGGCTAGCTCATGGTTAATGCAAAACCGCTGTGAATCAAGACCCACCATGACGGCTCCGCGATCGCTTCGGTGCAGGACGGTAATGACTGCTCCCGGTGCTAGACCCATCCCCAAGAGTTGTTGAGTATTGCCGCACATTAATCTCGCAATGCAGTAGCGATCGCCTACCTTAGCTTCAGCAAGGGAAATCAGGTTAGACATGCCTCGTCTCCAGCGCTGTCTTTGAGAATGGGGGTCGGCGATATAAGTAAAGGGTGACCACAAAGGTGATGACATATTGCATTTAATGACTTTTTGAAAGCTTCTTATTGCAGATGATTCTCAATTTATAGCACAGCTTTGCAGTGAAACTATGACTTTAGCAAGTCTTAACCTATCTCCAATCATTCTGAGAGCTGGGGCTATTTGAAAGTTTTGGTGTAGCTTTTGTCTTAAGTGAGATATTTAGACTTGTAATAAGTCTTTTATTGAGACGTTTAATCTTATAAGAGATTTTATAAAGAGCCATTTTTTATGGATGGGCAAAGTTGCTGCAATGTCACCTCAGCGTTATGGCACGGGGATCAAACGCGCTCAAGACTACGAGAGTCCCTATAGGTTTAGAAATCACCCTTGCTCATAGAGGCAGTTTGAAAATTTGCCTGAGTTTTGTGGTCAGCCAAGTTTTGATGGTCTTTTTCTGCGCTTGGGTCATCTCCGCCTCGATAAAACAAATAAACAGGCGAGCAAGGTCAGAGCTTTTGATTTCCAAGTAGCGTTTGAACTCATTGGGTTCTTCAGGCCAGTGGGGTAGCGTGTCATCCCCCATTCCCAGCGCTTTGGCAGCGACAATTAAATCGTAGTAATCGGTGTACCACACCTGTGGGTCATCCATATCGGGAAAGAGCCGAGCGTGGCCAATCAGATACAGGAGAGCGACCAGCATCGTCTTTCTGGTGCGGTAGAGCTGTCTAGGCGAGCAATGTTCTGCTGTGAGCAGATGAACAAGACGAATCAGGGCAAACACGCGACTTAAGGTGATCTCGAAGTCTGACCGTACTCGAGACGGCGGATGCTCTTCTCCTTGGCCATAGGTTGTTCGCGGTAGGTTATCGTGCTGAAGCCGTGCTGCTTTTAGCTCTGCTGGAGAGACATTGGCCGTTGATCGCAAGAGAACCTCAAAGAAGCGCATCTGACTGGCTCCTAGGGTGGGAGAGGATATTCCTAGCCTACAAACTATAAAGGAATTTTGTCATAGAGTCTTCATCAAGGTTTACAGTTCCCATCACGGCAAAGAGCAGTGGCTACGGAAGACTTCAGTAAAGGACTGTGCCTGACTGGTTCCGTTTGACCGATTGTGGGTGCCGCAATAGAGCAGATTTTTCAAAGCACCTCCCAGAGGGAGTTTTAATTTCTCTAGTTTGGACTATGGACTAAAATTGGCCTAAATTTCCTTGCGGCACAATCCCCACAGCTCAATTGAGGAAAAAGCCAGCAAATGCTATCTTAGATAAGTTATCGGGATGTAGCGCAGCTTGGTAGCGCACTTCGTTCGGGACGAAGGGGTCGCAGGTTCAAATCCTGTCATCCCGATTGGTCAGCCTTCAACTGTTAAGATAGGTAATACATACCCTAGGATTGTGTTGTGCTATGACCTCGGCTGCATCCTCAGTTGCCCGTTCTGACTTAGCAGAATTGCGTCGTCTCAAGTCTCTCTTGCCACCAGAGCTGCAAAGCTGGGTGATGATCGAACCAGCCAGTGGGGTGAATCCTCCCCTCATTACCTGCGAAGAAATTGGCAAGGATGAGGTGGAAATTCAAATTGATTTAGCCCGTTGGGATCAATTGGCCAAGGATCAGCGCAATCTCCTCTTTTGGCATGAGGTGGCTCGTATTCAAAATGACACGATTCCCCGCGATGGCTGGGAGATGGCGGCACTGGCGATTGGTCTGGGGGGAGCCGTGGGAGAACTTTGGGTACAGGATGGCCTATTGTTGCTACTTGCCCTTGGGCTGTGTGGCTTTTCGGGCTGGCGGCTTTACCAGCGCAATAATGGTGAAAAGGTTCTGAAGGAAGCGATTGCTGCTGATGAGCGGGCGATCGCCCTTGCGACTCGTTTTGGCTATGAACTCCCTAACGCCTACAAAAGCCTTGGCAGTGCCCTCAAGCTCTTGATTGAGCAAGCCCCCAATCGCCGCCAACGCAAACGTTATGAGATGCGTCTGCAAGCCCTGAAAAAAAGTGCGGCCAAAGCCAAAGCCCGCATGCAGGCCATGCAAAACGATACTCCAGCGGCATCCTAGATCATGGCTCGGCCAAAGCGTCAACTGCTGCTGCCAACGGTCATTCTCCTATGGACAGTGGCTAGTCTAGGGTTGATGGCGCAGTGGGATTTACATCCTGTCCTGCGGTACTATGGCTGGGTGTTCACGGCTCAAGTTGCCTTTTTGATTTTCTTTGCGCCAGCGATCGCGCGACAGCTTAGGGGTGCCAAACGTTCCCAAAAAAATGAAAGCCTGCCTTAAATTCATAAAAACCCTCGATCGCTCTGACCGAGGGCAGCACCTATGGCTCAAGAGGAGAACTATTGCGATTAGCTTTCAACAACTGGATTGAGAAATTTTTCTAATTCCTTGAAATTGAATCCCATGGCTCGTAGAGCGTGCCAAAGATGCCCCTGTAGGAAGAAAAAGGCAAGGAAGAAGTGAGCATTTGCTAACCAAGCACGGGGGGTATGCTGCCCAAGCGGCAAATCAATGGTGTCCGCAAAGTAGGGGGCAATTCCCAATTTCACTTCTAGGGGTGGCCCATAAAACTCTACGGGATAGGCGAGGGTATTCACCGCACAGAAATAGGCTGCCACAAATCCCGCGAGGGCAATACCGCCAAGGGAGTAGGAAAGGATGGCTTCAGCATTAAACATCAGGACTTTCCGTGCCCAATTCAGCGGCGGCACAAGAATATGCCAAATGCCACCCGCAATCAGCAAGACAGCGACGTAGATATGCCCGCCCACGAGGTCTTCCAGATTGTCAATCGTGGCAAAGTGAGTTTGATAGCCGTAGATGACAAAGGGATCCAACGTCGGTTCAGTAACAAGGCGTACCGTCTGCAAGTTCGCGTCATAGAGTCCACCCCAGAGCGTGGCCTTGAGCACTAATAGCAGGGCACCAAACCCCAAAAAGAGCAAATGATGCCCCAGAATAATCCCTAGTTGTTTCGGATCGTCCCAGCGGAAATGGAAGCGCCGCGCCCGCCCTGTCGCGGTACTGAGATCGTGAGGGGCACGAAAAGTATGAAAGAGGGCACCGGCACCAAGCACTGCCGAGGCAATGAGATGCACTGCGCCAATGACAAAGTAGGGATATAAATCAACAACTTTACCGCCCTCGCCGATGCCAAAGCCCAGTGTCGCTAGATGGGGCAATAAGATCAAACCCTGTTCCCCCATGGGCAGATTGGGTTGGTACTGGGAAATTTCATAAAGCGTAAACGCTCCTGCCCAAAATACGGTCAGTGCTGCTTGCGCCACATGGGCAGCGATAAATAACCCTGAAAGGTTGACGAATCGGGCATTGCCTGCCCACCAGTCGTACTTGACATTGGCTTGGCCATAGGTTTGCAGGCCTGCACCTGTTGGTGGTGGTGTCGTCACAGAGGTTGCGGATTCACTGGCGATCGCCATACGTTCCTCCTTCGATAAACGCATAATGTCAACACTGAACTTATTGAGGATAAATCTCAATAAAGCCTAGGCTAACTATAGCACCACTATTGAGAATTAATAGCATCTAGCAAGAATAAGAATGTAAAAATATGTAACTGCTCTCCAGCGGCAATCTGTATCTCCGAGAACTTGAGCAAGATCAAGCCAAGGCAGTAGGGTAGTAGCAATAGGCTGTTGGCGGGCAAGTATGGCCATTTTGCTTTATCACGACGACGTGGCAACGGCAGCAACGTTGGTCTCCATCTTGACCACTGCGGATCATCGGGTGGATGTCGTTGCTCGAGCGGAAGACTTCTGGGGATTAGTAGCCAGTAGTCGCTACCATCTCTTGATTGTGGATGAGTCCCATTTGGGCACAGCAGTTGACGCCTTTTGCCAGCAGGTGCGCGATCGCGGATTTCAGGAACCGATTTTGATTCTCACCCGCAAAGATTGGCCAACCCAGCCAGAAACCCAAGTGATTTATTACCACTATCCCTGCTCCCCAGCCGCCCTCCTTGAAATTGTCCAGCAACTCCTCAGCGCGATCGCCACCTCCAAACCTGACAATAACAACGACTCAGGCTTGCCCCTTGTCCTGCACATTGACAACGACGCCGAGTTAATTCGCTCTCTTGAGGAGCACTCCGCTGATGGTGGGTTTCGCTACGTCGCTATGGATAGCTGGCCGCTGGTCAACACCTTCCTTGAGGAATGCTGGCCGAATGCTGTCATTCTCAATCCTGAAGTGATGCCTGATGAGGTGACCACCCGCGAGTTTTTGCAGCAATTGCGACAACATCGTCCGCCCATCCCCGCACTGGTATTTACTGCCCATGACACGTGGCGCGATCGCCTTGCTGCCATTCGCCTTGGCTCACGGATGACCCTGAGTAAGCCCGTAGATGTTGAGCGGCTGTTGCAGACCCTCGAACAGTTACTCCAACCCCAAGAAATTACCTCCGCTAGTATCCTGACCGTGGATGATGACGCCGTCACCCTAGCCATCTTGAAACGGCTCTTGGAACCTTGGGGAATGAGTGTCACCTCCCTTCAGGATCCCGATCAATTTTGGGATGTCCTAGAGGCCACCAACCCCGAATTGGTGATTCTCGATGTCCAAATGCCCGGTATTAACGGCCTAGAACTCTGCCAAGTGGTGCGCAATGATCCCCGCTGGAACCAGCTTCCGATTCTCTTTCTCACCGCAACTACCGATCCAGCCCTTGTCACCCAACTCTTTGCCGCTGGCGCCGATGATTTTGTCAATAAACCGATTGTTGGCCCTGAGCTAATGACACGGATTATCAATCGCCTCGAGCGTACCCGCCTCCTGAAACGCTTAGCAGAGGTGGATCCCCTCACGGGGTTGAGCAATCGTCGTAAAGCCACAGAAGATATTGAACGCTTTTTGACCCTTGCCAGCCGCCAACAACAAACCCTTTGCATTGCCGTTTTAGATTTAGATCATTTCAAACGCATCAATGACACCTATGGTCACGACGTTGGCGATCAGGTGTTGGTAACCACTGCCCGCATGCTGCGACAGTCCCTACGGATGGAAGATGTGGTTGCTCGCTGGGGCGGCGAAGAATTTTTAATTGCCCTCTATGATATTTCCCTTGATGTGGCCAAACACCGCCTTGCCATCTGTTTACAGCGATTGCGGAATCACACCTTCCATGCCCCCAACCATGACAGCTTCAAGGTGAGTTTTAGTGCTGGTATCAGTCAATTTCCCACCCATGGACAGAGTTTACTGCAACTGGTGAAAATAGCCGATGATGCCCTCTATGCCGCTAAGGCAGCAGGACGCTCTCAGATTGTCATCGCCCCCAAAGAGGCTGCCCCAGAATTTGCCAACGCTTCCTCCCCAGAGGAATAAGCTATCCTAAAGGAGCACACTAATTCTCAGTAAAACCCTGCACCAGCACCGTTGACTGTCCTAACCGTATGAACCTTGAGGCGTCCCCTGCGCAAAATGCCACGATTCTCTTGGTAGATGATGACCCCAACCTTGTCCTCTTGGTGAAGGATTACCTTGAGATGCAGGGGTATCGTGTGCTGACGGCAGCCCATGGCAATGAGGGTCTGGCCATTCTGCAGCAGCAGACGCCCGACTTAATTATTTGTGATGTGATGATGCCGCAGATGGATGGCTATAGCTTTGTCAGTGCGGTGCGACAGCAGACACACCTCAGTTGGTTGCCGGTGCTCTTTCTCTCAGCCAAGGGGCAAACCCACGATCTCATTAAGGGGTTGCAAACCGGTGGTGATGTTTACTTGGTCAAGCCCTTTGAACCGGATGAACTCCTCGCCCAAATTCAAGCCCTCCTCAAACAAACGGCTCGCCTACGGGAAGCCCAAGGACTGCAATCGCCGCCTGTGCCCACACCACCCCCCGGTGTCGAACTCACCCCCACAGAAACGCGAATTCTGCAATACGTCGCTCGAGGCATGTCGAATCGTGAAATTGCTGCTGAGCTACATGTGAGTCAGCGCACGGTGGAAAGCCACGTTAGCAATATGCTGGGGAAAACAGGCTGCCACAATCGTACTGAATTGGCTCGCTGGGCGATCGATTACCATTACGTGTAACATCCTCCTGACGATCGCGGGGCTGCCCACCTATATTACCGCTGCATGTGCTCTGCCAATAGGGCTTGGGCGCGGGGTTTATAGAGCAGATAGAAGAGTGCCTCCATATAGCGCATCATGTCTTCGCGGTTTTCTTGGGAAGAGAAGTTCCAGAAGCCGTAGATCTTGGCGAGGGAGAGCAGGCGTGTGCAGTGAATTTTCCAAGTGTAGGTGCTATAGACCCGCTCAATACCGGCTTTGGAAATCCGTTGCCACTGCTGCGGATCGCGATCGCAAGCCTCCAAAAAGCGGACAATGGTTTCGGCCATTTCTTCTAAGTGGGTGGGGTTGATATAAAAGCCATTCACCCCATCTTGGATAATTTCCAGAGGGCCGCCAAAGCGCGTGCCAAAGGTGGGCAGACCACTGATCATTGCTTCGAGAATGGTCAAGCCAAAGGCTTCAAACAAAGCAGGCTGGACAAAAATCCCTTGGCGATCGGCAATGATGCGGTAAATTTCCCCCGAATCTGCCTTCGGTAAACGAATTCCCAGCCAGCGAATTTTGCCGTGGAGATTGTACTCGTGGATGATTTGATAGAGCTTCTCAATTTCGGCGATTTCCTCGCGATCGCTGGAGTCTTCGGTGCGCAGCTTGCCCGCCACCAAAATTAAGTTGCAACGCTCTTGCAGTTCTTTACTCCGACCAAAGGCCTCTGCCAATCCTGTCAGGTTTTTGATCCGATCCAGCCGTGCCATCGAAAAGAGGGGGCGCTTTTCCGGATCCTCTAAGTGACCGTAGATCTGCTGCGGGTCTTCAAGGGTAAAGAGTAATTCCTCCAACCGCTGGCGATCGCCCTCCAGTCGCTCCGTGTAGTGGTAGTAGGGAAAGTAAACCTGTTCATTCACCCCCGGTGGCACCACATTAAATTTTGGGCTAAAGAGTTCAATGCCATTCACCACATGGTATAAGTCAGGCATGGTAAAGGATTGATAGGATTCGTACTGGCCAATACTATCGGGCGTCCCCACAATCTCTTGGTAGGTGCTGCTGATAATAAAGTTGGCGGCATTCATGGCAATTAGATCCGCCGTAAATTGCAGCGAGAAGTGATACTTATCCTCTAAGTCCTGCCAGTAGAGGTTACTAAAGAGGTACTTGGATTTCTCCAAGGCATGGGCAATGTTGCATTGGGTTACCTTCAGTCGCCGCGCCAGCAAAAAGGCCACCAAGTTGCCATCGGAATAGTTGCCAATAATCAAATCGGGAACATGGCCAAACTCGGCGCGCAACTCCCGCTCGGCATCAATGGCAAAGGTTTCCAGATAGGGCCAGATTTCAAAGCGAGAAATCCAGTTTTGTGTCACCTTGGGATTAAATTCACGGAAGGGCACCCGCAGGATCCAAGCATCATTGGTGCCGTAGATTTTCTCTAGGCGTTGGTTGCACAGCGTCCCTTCCGCATTGGGAATCAGGCGAGTCAGGACAATAATTTTAGGCCGTACCTCCAGTACCCCCAGCCCGGCCAGTTCTAAATCCTCGCGCATTTGTTTTTCAAGGCTTTTCACTTGGTCGAGGATATAGACCACCTGCCCACCCGTGTCGGGTCGCCCCAGCACCCCCTCTTGGCCAAACCAGCCGTGGGGAGAAATTAGGGCAATGCGAAAGAGCATCGGGATCCGCGAGACAAAGGCCTCCAGCACTTGGTGATCGGGGGAATCCAAGAGTTGATCCAAAATTTCTAGGGTGTCCCGCACTCGGGCGACGGTATTGCCCCAACCCGGTTCAAAGCCGAGATTTTGCAGTTCAAAGCGAAACTCACTATAGGCCTCGTCGGGGGCGCGATCGCTAAGGGCTACGAGGGCTTGTTTTACCTGTTCTGAGAGGTGCTGGGGAGAGCGAATCCGCTCATTGATCAGGAGTTGATAACCGTTGTAGCGGTGAATTTGCAAAAAGTTAAAGAGGTTCTGCTGCCACTGGCGCGGGTCTTGGAAAAGCTTACTAGATAAATAGCGATTGAGAAATTCCACCCCCTTACCGATATTCTTGGCATCACGGATAATCGGCGAGTAGTCATAGAAGGGCTGGACATCAATTTCAAAAACATCCCCCTCGTTGGGATGGTACCGATTCACTAGGCGATCGCGCAGATCCAGTAGCTCTGGAATCGTCATCGGCACGATCGTCAAATCCTCCACCAGCAGCCGACACACCTCCTGCTGCGCAATCCGTGGTCGAATAATCCAACACAGACTTTCGTTGTCAACAATGATCTCTTGGGTATAGAACACCAGCTTGCTGAGGCGGGATTCTAAGGGGGTGGGGACAGGGCGATCAAGATCGCGACAGTAATCTGCAAAGGCGCCCAGAATATCATTGCGCAGAAGATAGCGTTTTTCCCCGAGTTGCAGGATGCGTGAAAATTGGCGCAGATCGGCACGTTCATCACTTTCAACAACGGATTTGAGGAGCACAGAGGTCATTGGCAAACTCACAACACGGCTTTTACCTGAGACGGCACAGCGGCTCAAGTCGTTTCTATTCTAGGTTTCTCCCCGAATAGGGTCAATTTTGTGCCAGCGATCGCCGGATTTGGCCATAATTCCACAAACCAAACCACAACCACAGCAGCAATAGCACACCGGTCAATCCCAGCACGGGCACAACGCCAAAATTACGGATCAGAATGGGTGCTGCCGCCGTAAATAACCCACCGCCGACAATTGGCTCAAAGAGAATTTGCTTGTAGGCAAAACTTTCCAGTGCTCCCGATTGGTTGTGGGGATCCACCATACGAATCAGCAATAGCCCAGTAGATGTCACCCCCATCGATTGCCCCATATCGCCAATCCCCCGCTCAAACCAAAACACGGGCAAAATTCGCGGCGCTAAATAGAGCATGACAAAGAGATTCCAAGCAATTCCCCCTACGCTCAAGAGGAGAAAGGGAATGAGATTTTCACCAATGGCGGCTAAAGAGAGGGTAGCCAAGGCAGTAATAATCGTCACATCCAAGGCGACACCGCCAATGTGGTTAATCAGTGGCCGGCTAATTAGGTACTGTTTGCGCCAACGGGTCAAGATGAACTGCACAATAATGCCACCGATCAGCGCCAAGGGAAATAGGGGTACATAGGCCATGAGCTTCAAACCCGTTTGTCCCCAAGTGACACGCTCCAAGAGCCGCAGAGCTTCAAGAATCACCCAGCCCACAATAATCGCCAAGCCCACAAAACAGAAATTTAATGACAAAGGATCAATGAGTAACTCCCGCAGCAGTTGTCGCCGCCGTTGCCGTGTTTCTAGGTCATCGTGGGGATGGGGGTTGGGATTCTCCTCGACTTCAGAAGTCACTAGGGGTTTGACCTGTAAGTGTCCCGTGCGCCGTGCCCAGTTAATCAGTGCCACCCCAAAAACCACCCCAGAGACTAAGCCCACAGTGGCCAAACCCAAGGCCATATCAGCCCCAGCGGTAAAGTTTAACTCCCTAAAGGTATCGGCCATGCCAGCAGCAGTGCCATGCCCCCCCTCAAAGGTGATCTCAATCAGGGCACCAGCAATCGGATCCATGCCAAATACAGGAGTGAGAACGAGCAACGTCAGCACCAACCCCACCACGTATTGCCCCCAAGCCAAAATCTGACCAAAGGCGACCTGCGGTGAAGCTTTCTGCCAAATTTCCCGGGGGCTAGGGATAATCTCCCCTAGAAATAGACAGGCAAAAACAATGTTGATGAAAATGCTGGGGGACTGCTTCCAAACTTCACGGATGTCTTCGGCAAAAAGACCGTTCACTAAGCCAGAGTTGGGAGCAATTTGACTGGCGATCGCCCCCAGCACACTAGGGCCAAGAATGAGTCCCAAAACGCCCGCAATCACTGAACTGGGCATATAGAGCGATCGCATCAGTGCCCAACGCTGCCGCACGATTCGCCCCAAGAGGAGCAAAACACCAATAAAAATAAACGCCCAGAAAACCGTAATCAGCCTAAACATCCGCCACGCCAACTTCTAAAGATTGCCGTGATCATAAAGCCTGCAACCGTAGGACTCAACCCCTCGCCAGTTCATGGCTGCGCAACCAATCCAAAATCAGCCCATTGACGCGATCGGGCTGCTCATCGTGGGGACAGTGCCCCGTGTGCTCCAACTCCACCACCTGCATCCTTGGCTGTACCTGTTGAAACTGCTGGCTGAGCATCGGCGGGATGAAGCGATCCTGTTTGCCCCAGATCAGCAATAGGGGTTGGGACACCGTTTTGAGCATGGTTTTGGCACTGGGGCCAAAGTCCGTACGACTCATGGCGCGGGTTATTTGCACAAAGGCGCGATCGCTATCACGGTCATAGGCAGGCGTAAGCAGGATGTCCAGCAATTCATCATCCACACAGTTGGGGTTGGCGTAGCCCAGTTGTGCCCAACGCTTGACAATGAAGGGACGGCGAATCGCATAAAAAAGGGTGCGTAGCAGCCAAGGAGCCGTAAAAACTTGTTCAATTCCGCTCACAAGGGGAGCGATCGCCCTTGGAATCAACTCTTCGCGCACGGCTGGATCCGGCAGACTCAGCATCACCACCCCCGCCGCCATCTGCGGATAGCGATAAGCACAGGTCAGGGCAATCAATGCGCCAATGGAGTTGCCAACAATCACTGCTGGCTGCCCGACAATCTTCTGCCAAAAGGCGTGAACCTGAGCCGCCCAAAACTCAGCCCCATAGGCCGCAATGGGCTTTTCTGCTGCCCCCAACCCCATCAAATCAAGGGCATAGGTCGGCTGATGCTCTCCCAAGAGCCGCAAATTGTATCGCCAGTGCCGTAGAGAGGCCCCAAAGCCGTGGAGCAAGATCACAGGAGACCCCCCATGAGCGGGTCGCCAAAAACTATAGCGACTCTGCCACCCCCGCCAGCACCACTCCCGCTGGACGCCATAGCGATAAGGCTCCACCAGTTGTCTCCTGTACCTATTCGTCCAATAATGGCTTCTATCTTATGAAGTTTTGCAACAGGTTCATCCAGCCCCAAAAAGGAGTTCGACCTTGAGTCCATCAGCAACAGTACAAACAAAGGACGCGATCGCCCCCCACGGCGGTGTTCTCGTCAATCGTATTCTCTCCCCCGAACAAAAACAGGCTTGGCTTGCCCGTGCCGATCAATTGCCCCGCATTACCCTCGATGAACGAGCCGTCTCTGACTTGGAACTCATTGCCATTGGTGGCTTTAGCCCCCTGACGGGCTTTATGGGACAGGCCGACTATGAGCGAGTGGTCGAAGAAATGTACCTTGCCAATGGCTTGCCTTGGTCAGTGCCCATTACCCTCTCAGTCAATGCTGAGGTGGCGGCTCCCCTAGAAATTGGCCAAACCATTCGCCTCGATAATGCAGCAGGTCAGTTTTTGGGAATTCTCGAGCTTACAGAAAAATACACCTACGACAAACGCCGCGAGGCTCACTGTGTCTATCGCACCGAAGATGACAAACACCCCGGCGTCAAGGTGGTCTATGAACAGGGAGAAGTCAACCTTGCAGGCCCGATTTGGCTCCTAGAGCGGCATCCCCATCCCCAATTCCCCAACTATTGCATTGATCCAGTGGATTCCCGTGCCCTCTTCCGTGAAAAAGGGTGGCGCACAATCGTTGGTTTCCAGACCCGCAACCCGATCCACCGCGCCCATGAATATATCCAAAAATGTGCTCTTGAAATCGTCGATGGTCTCTTTTTGCATCCCCTCGTGGGTGCCACCAAGGAGGATGACATTCCCGCCGATGTACGGATGCGCTGCTATGAAATCATGCTGGAGCACTACTTCCCCAAAGATCGGGTAATTCTGGCCATTAATCCGGCAGCGATGCGCTATGCAGGGCCACGGGAAGCGATTTTCCATGCCCTTGTCCGCAAAAACTACGGCTGTACCCATTTCATTGTGGGTCGTGATCACGCTGGCGTGGGGGACTACTACGGCACCTACGACGCCCAACACATTTTTGATGAATTTGATCCAGCAGCCTTGGGGATTATTCCCTTGAAATTTGAGCATGCCTTCTACTGCACCCGTACCCAGTCTATGGCCACCAGTAAAACCAGTCCCAGCAAACCCGAGGAGCGCATTCACCTCTCAGGGACCAAGGTACGGGAAATGCTGCGGCGGGGCGAATTGCCACCCCCAGAGTTTTCGCGCCCAGAAGTAGCAGCAGAACTAGCACGCGCCATGCGCCAACCGCAACTCACGCCATAGCCTAAACATAAAACGAGGGGGTCAAGCTGACGGCAGCAAGACCCCTAACGAAGTTAGCAATGACGAAGTAACTCAACAACTAACGTGGACAAAACGTGGTTTTAGCTGGCGATCCAAACCCCCACTAGGCGATCTCAACCGATCAAGCTTGGAGCATGGACACTAGGTAATGGATTGCTGTCAACGTTGACGACCTTGGATACTGGGAGGTTACCTAGCTTTGCCTTAACTCCCATGGACGACAGGATGGGGACTTCGGCAGTAACCACACAAACGATAAGGCTGGATAAAGCGAGAGGACAACTATACAACGGTGAAGCTCAAAGGATTGATTTTGATATTACTCGCAAGACAGGAGTGAGATTTATCTTGGAGTAACTTTGCTTTATCCCGAACTCAAGGACTGGGAGGCACAAGCCTTAAGTTCACTCTTATCGTTAACCTTTCTTTCTGTGCCTACTTTTAAGTTAGCATAGGCCTTTGGGAATGCTCAAATGTTAACGGGAAATTCAATATCTGAAATATTCCTTAACTAATTCTGCAATATGCCGTTAGATTCAGTGGTTGCGACCTTTTAGTGATATCCTCAGCGCTGAGCGTTATCTCTAAGTTTTAACAGTTTGGGCGATCGCCCCAAGCTTATCAAAAAAACTGCACCAGCCCCATGATTGCCGCTGTGGCGGAGCTGATGCCGAACTCATACTAGTTATTTTTACCTGTAAACTCTCTACAGGGATTCTGCTTGTGGAAGACAGTAACTAACTCTTACGGGAGGGCGTTCCCGTGAAGGGCTGTGCTCCTGTGGAAGGATAGTGATCATTGCGAGGGGTGAAGATGCGCCCAAATGCCTCCATCAAAAAGACCATCATACTTTGTAGTTTCTCACGTAGTGCTTTTAACATAGGTCAACTCCTAAAGAAAGCGATTTAGGCTTCAGCCTTTGGCTTAATGATTGAACACCGCAGGAAAAACTTGAAACTTGCTCTACCGGAGCAACGGAATCGGACTTCACCTCAAGATCATTAGGTATAGCCCTTTTCACATGAATGGAACACACTCAAAACAAGTAAGGCTCCTATAGAGGAGGTTTATTTCCCCTTATGCAGCCCATACTTAGAAAAGGGCTGTAAAGGCTGTACTTTTAGTATAAAAAATCAGACCAGTTACCTGAGAGAGTTTGAGACAATTTTTTATATCCTAAATAAGGAAGTTATTGATTTGTGAAATTTTGTTCTGCATGAGACGACACCCATGACATTTATTCCCCCTCTTTCTGATCTTTCGCTGCGGGCACAGGTGGCGCAGATGGTGGTTGTACGAGCCAGTGGCTACCTCTACGATCGCCAGATTCAGTACCCCGCGTGGGAGCCGCCCCAAAACACCTTAAAACACTGGATTAAAGACTGGGGAGTTGGCGGGGTGATTCTCTTGGGGGGCAGTGCCGTCGAAGTGGCAGAACGCTGTCGGCAACTCCAATCTTGGGCGACGATTCCCCTATTACTAGCGGCGGATATTGAGGAGGGGGTTGGTCAACGCTTCAGTGGTGCGACACAATTTCCCCCGCCAGCAGCCTTGGGAGCCATTGCCCAAAAAAACCGAGAACGGGCAGTTGACCTTGCCAAGGAAATGGGCGCATACACCGCAGCCGAGGCTTTAGCCATTGGGTTGAATTGGGTTCTCGCGCCGGTGGTGGATGTGAATAATAATCCCGCAAACCCAGTGATTAATGTGCGTGCCTTTGGCGAGGAGCCAGACATTGTGAGTGCCCTTGCAACCGCTTTTATTCAAGGGGCACGTACCTATCCAGTGCTCACAACGGCAAAGCACTTTCCCGGCCATGGGGATACAGCCACGGATTCGCATTTGGAGCTGCCCGTAATTCCCCACGATCGCGATCGCCTGCAAGCCATTGAATGGCCGCCTTTTGTTGCTGCCATTGCCGCCGGGGTGGATACCGTCATGAGCGCCCATGTCCACCTACCCGCCTTGGATGCGGAGCGACCCGCCACCCTTTCTCCCCCGATTCTCACGGGAATCCTCCGCCACGAGATGGGGTTTAAGGGTCTAATTGTGACCGATGCCTTGGTCATGGGGGCGATCGCCAACACCTACGGTACCGCCGAAGCTGCCGTCAAAGCCGTAGAAGCAGGTGCTGATATTTTGCTCATGCCCTTGGATCCGCCGGCAGCCATTGAAGCGGTGGTTGCCGCCGTTGAGTCAGGGCGGATTCCTCCTGAACGCATTCAGGCCGCTGTAGCCCGCATTCAAGCTGCAAAGGCTCGTCTTCAGCCCTTGGCATTGCAGTTGGACTATTTCCAAACCACACCAGCCGTTGAGGTGGCCACCGCCATTGCCCAAGACAGTCTCGAGCGGGCTGGCCAAGCCTTGCACCCCGTGACCTCAGGGGTGAATTGTCTGATAGTGGATGATGCCCTGCACGCTAGCTTTTTGCACCGTACTTGTCCCGCATTAACACTGCCCGCCACTTGGGGCTTTGGCCAACGGGTGGTGATTGATCAGCAAACGCCGCTCACCATGATTGAGGGCTTCCCCAAGGCACCGACCTTAGTGCAGGTGTTTAGTCGCGGCAATCCCTTTCGGGGTAAAGCGGGTTTAAGTGCGCCAGCGATCGCCACCCTCGAACGACTGCAAGCCCAAAATCAACTGGCGGGTCTCGTGGTTTATGGCAGTCCCTATGCCTATCGCGAGATTGCCCAGCATCTGCACCCCGATGTGCCCCGCGTTTTTAGCTATGGGCACTACAGTATCGCCCAAGGTCTGGCTCTAGAGTGCTTGCTAAAGGTTTCTTGATCTTTTGCAAGGGAATCCATAGGGAACCCCTATACTTTCTCTACGTCCCTAGAGACAGCCCCATAGGATTTGGTCTTTCCTCACTATGATTAGGTTTCCCACTGCGGCTGGCTTGGCAACCCTCTACACAGTGGCCACAACGCTGGCGATCGCCCCCATGAGTTTGGCAGCCCCCCAGTCTTGGCTCGATCAACCGCCGCGCAACTGGAATCCCAACCTTCCTATCCTAGACATTCCCCCACGGGGCAATCCCGATCCCAGTGAGTTGAACCGCTGTCGCAGCACCCTACGTTCTCCCCAATCCATGGCCGATCGCCTGATCCAACAGCGGGGTTGGTATCTAGTGGGCACCCCCATTCGCCATCAGAATCTGGAGATTATTCTCGGCAATAGTAGCTTTGATGGCATGTGTCGCCCGATGGGGTATCAGGCCTTTGTCTTTTCCGGGGGACGTTACTTGGGAACCTTATCGCCGAATCTCATGGACTCTCGTACGGATGGCTCGTTTCTTGGCGAGGTCAAGTTCCAAAACGATGGCACCTTCACTGCTGAATTTGCCCGCTACGCTCCCAATGATCCCCTCTGCTGCCCCAGTCGCATCAGCACCGTCACCTATCGCCTTGAAGGAGGACTCCTACCCCTGCCGCGCTTGGTGCCTGTGGCGGTTTCCACGCGAGCAACGGTAAATAACCCTCCCTCTCAACCCCTAGAACTAAGCCTCAGCGGTCAACGGTGGCGTCTCAGACGCATTGGCAATCAAGCCGTGCCAGTGGATACCGCCTTTATTGAGTTTGATAGTGCCAACCGCCGTGCCAATGGTTTTACGGGCTGCAATAGCTTTAATGGTGGCTACACCGCCAACGGCCCGCGTCTGCTTTTTGCCCCCGTAGCAACCACCCAACGCCTCTGCGGCCAAGAACCGCTTCAGAGCGTGGAAACCCAGATGCTACAGGGGCTAAGCCGCACCAACCGCTACCGCGTTCAAGGAAATACGCTGCAACTCTTTGAGGGCAATCGGCTGCTGTTGACCTTTGAAGCGGGTGCGACTGCAAGTCCCCTCAGTGGCCGCTGGCAACTTCAGCGTCTAGCCAATATGCCAATGCCACCGCGCAATCCCATGAATACGGCGTTTATTGAGTTTGATAGCAACGCCCAGCGAGCAACGGGCTTCAGTGGCTGTAATAACTTTAACGGTGGTTACAACGTCAATGGCCAGCAATTGCGGTTTTCGGCAGTGGCGACAACGCGGCGCGCCTGTATGAGCCAACGGGCACAACGGATGGAGATGTCGTTTTTGCAGACCCTTGAGCAAACGAACCGCTACCGCATTGAGGGAAATACATTGACGTTCTATGATGGCGATCGCCCCCTTGCGATGTTTCAGCGAACACCCTAGGGAAGATCTGCAATCTTAGTGACTCTTCATGACCGAGAAACCTCGTCCCCGCAAAAAAAATCGCCCGACAGCGACTCGCCCTCCTCGCCCCCAGCGACGCACCCCAGCTCAACCAATTCGGAAAGCACCCCCAACTGCGGAGGATGCCCCCGAACTCCTCTATGGCCGCCATGCCGTGCTCTCAGCCCTTGAAAGTGGCCGCCCCTGCAACCGTATTTGGGTGATTCCCTCGCTGCGCTACGATCCGCGTTTTCATCAACGCCTGAATGAAGCCAAACAGCAAGGAGCCATTATTGATACCGTGACCCCCGAACGCCTTGATCAACTCTGCCAGCGGGGACGACATCAGGGGATCGCCCTGCAGGTGGCGGCCTATAACTATTGGTCCCTTGAGGATCTCTTGGCCAAGGCGTCAACTGTCAATCAACCGGTACTCTTGGCTGCCGATGGTATTACAGATCCCCAAAATCTCGGTGCCATGATCCGCACCGCAGAGGCGCTCGGGATGCAGGGGGTGATTATTCCCCAACGCCGGGCAGTGGGCATTACCGCAACCGTGGCCAAAGCAGCCGCAGGCGCCCTAGAGTATTTACCGGTGGCACGGGTGATCAACCTCAATCAAGCCCTTGAAACCCTGAAGGCGGCGGGCTATTGGATCTATGGCCTCTCAGAGCGCGGCGCGGTGCCCCTACCGAAAATCACCTTCGATCGCCCCACGGTCTTTGTGGTTGGTAGTGAAGGGGAAGGGATTAGCCTGCAAACGCAAAAGCACTGCGATGAAATTGTCGCCATTCCCTTGGCGGGGCGCACCAATAGCCTCAATGCCTCAGTGGCGGTGGGCATTGCCCTCTACGAGATCAGTTGTCAGCGATCGCCCGCTTGGGATTTGACCCAAGAACCAGAGGCCTAGGCAACCGTCGCCACAGACCGTAGGGCAAAAATTTTATTGAGCACCTCCTCGACCACCTTATCGGGAGTGGAGGCACCGGAGGTAATGCCAATGGTGATTGGGCGATCAGGCAGCCAGTGTTCAACCACGGTGAGATCCTGATGCAGGGGCTTGTGCTCAATGCGATTCCCCGGCCCAATGCGATCGGCAGAATCAATGTGGTAGGAAGGAATCCCATGTTCAATGGCAATTTCTTGAAGGTGGGTGGTATTCGAGGAGTTGTAGCCACCGATCACCACCATCAGATCTAAGGGTTCCTTGACCAAATTCAGCATCGCATCTTGGCGTTCTTGGGTGGCATCGCAAATCGTGTTGAAGCTCATGAAGTGCTCATTGAGGCGATCGGGGCCGTACTTTTGGATCATCGTGCGTTCAAACAATTTGCCGATCTGCTCTGTTTCTCCCTTGAGCATTGTGGTTTGATTGGCAATGCCGACCCGCACCAGATCGCGATCGGGGTCAAAGCCGGCAGAACAGGCCTTGGCAAACTTGGCCATGAAGGCCTCGCGATCGCCCCCCTTAAGGATGTAATCGCAGACATAGCGGGCTTCTTCGAGGTTGAGCACAATCAAATAAGTCCCCGCAAAGGAACTGGTGGCGATGGTTTCCTCGTGGTTGTACTTACCGTGAATGATCGAGGTGAAGCTCACCTTTTTGTGCTTTTCAACACTGTGCCACACCTTTGACACCCACGGGCAGGTGGTATCGACAATTGTGCAGCCGCGCTCATTCAGCAGTTGCATTTCTTGGACACTGGCACCAAAGGCGGGCAAAATCACCACATCCCCTTGGCGCACCCCACTAAAGTCCTTTGCCCCATTGACCACCGGAATAAATTCCACGGCCATTTGCCGCAGGCGCTCATTTACCGAGGGATTATGGATAATTTCATTCGTGATCCAAATGCGCTCCGTGGGAAAGTGGGTGCGGGTTTCATAGGCCAAGGCAACGGCACGTTCTACCCCCCAACAAAAGCCAAAGGCCTCCGCCAAGCGAATCGTTACATCCCCCTCCTGCCAGCGATAGCCATTGGCGCGGATTTGCTGAATCAGAGAACTTTGATACTCCCCTTGGAGCTGCTGGTTCACTTCCTCGCCGTGGCCGAAGCCTTTGCGGTGGTAGTTTTCTGAACTGTGTAGCGATCGCTTGAATGCGCGGGTATCCATTGGCTTTCCTCTGAAGCAATCTGTATGGTATTTTGACACACTCTAGAGAGCAACCATGGGGCTAGCTCCCCGTTGTGCCAACTCCTGTACCGTTTCTCGCGCCCAGCGATCGGCGGCCAAAATGTCCTCTAGGGTAGGGTTGCTAATGTTTTGGGCAGAGTAGCGATCGCAGGTCATCTCAATCAGGCGGGGAATCTCAAGGAACGAAATCGCCTCGGCAATAAAGAGCGCCACCGCCTGTTCATTGGCCGCATTAAGAACTGCGGGCATGGCGCCGCCAGCACGACCAGCCGCATAGGCCAGTCCCATGCAGGGATACTTTTGGTGATCGGGCGATCGAAACGTCAAATCCCCTGCCTTCACGAGATCCAGTGCCGACCAATTCGTGGGAATTCGCTCCGGCCACGAGAGGGCATACAACAGTGGCAACCGCATATCTGGCCAGCCCAACTGCGCCAGCACGGAGGTATCCTGCAACTCAATCAGCGAGTGGATAATACTTTGGGGATGGATCACAATCTCGATATTGTCGTAGTCCATACCAAAGAGGTAGTGAGCTTCAATCACCTCTAGGCCTTTATTCATCAGGGTTGCTGAATCCACGGTAATTTTGGGTCCCATCGACCAGTTGGGGTGTTTGAGGGCATCGGCCACCGTCACTTGCGAGAGCTTCTCCACCGGCCAATCACGAAAAGCGCCCCCGGAAGCAGTGAGAATAATTTTCCGCAGTCCTCCCTCGGGTACCCCCTGCAAACACTGAAAAATCGCCGAGTGCTCAGAATCAGCGGGCAAGAGCTTGACACCGTACTCCTGAAGCAGCGGCAAAACCACTGGCCCACCGGCAATCAGCGTTTCCTTATTGGCCAAGGCAATATCTTTGCCCGCTTTAATGGCGGCGATCGTCGGCACCAGACCGGCACAGCCAACAATACCAGTGACCACAACATCGGCATCCCCATAGGCCGCCACCGTCGCAATACCCGCTTCCCCGGCCACCAGTTGCGGTTTTTGGGGCAGATCGGCCAATGCCGCCTCTAACTCTGGCAGTTGCTTGGCATCGGCAATACTGACAATCTCCGGCTGAAATTGGCGAATTTGCGGAATGAGTCGCTCCAAGTTGCGACCGGCAGCAAGGCCAACGATACGAAAGCGATCGGGATATTGGGCAACAATGTCAAGGGTTTGGGTACCTATGGAGCCAGTGGAGCCAAGGAGATTGAGTGCCTTCACAGTTTTTGGGGGAGGGTCAGTGGACACCTTAATATCTACCGCAGGAGGGGACACAAGGCAAACCCATACCTATTCCGATGAGAATAGCAACAGGCGTTTCTCTGGTCTTTTGCGGTCATGGTGTTACCCCTTTCCCAACTGGTGCAGCAACTGAATCATAAAAAGGCTGAATTTCTCAGCTATGACACCGCCTTGGCTCAGGTGCGACAGGCCTATCAACAGGCTCTCAAGACATGGCAGCAGCAAACCATTCCCGACATCACCGCTGCCATTGATCCGCAGATCCCAGATTGGGGGGCACGTCCCATTGAACCTTGGCATCAGGGGTGGCGCATTCCCTTGGGGGTACAGTGGCCCCATCGCCAGGCGGCGCGGGACTGGGCGATGACTCAACTCATGGATGTCACCACTGTGGCGGTGGATGGCTCCCAGATTGTGCCCAGTGAGGAGCTATTTTTGCCCGTGGGTGTGGTACAGGCAGGGTGGTTTCTCAATCCCCATCGCCGCGATCGCCCCTACGCCAAGGAAATTCTGCTTGAACTGATTACACCGGCGGAACTGCGCCAAGCGGAAGAACAGTTGCGACAGCCGCAAATTTATCGCTTCCACGAACGCTATATCCACCTGCGCCGCTTTGAACTGGAACTAAAAATCCTCCGGGAGCGCATGGCTGAGGTAACCGCACCTGCATTGCTCTTGTTTGATGGCTCCTTTGTGGCCACGTTTGCCGAGTCCTATGCCGCCGAGTGGCAAGGGCGATATGTGGCAGCCCTGCGTCAGACCTTAGAGGCGAGTTTGCAGCAACGCATTCCAGTGGTCGCTTACATTGATAGCTCCCAAGCCCGGGATTTAGTCACTCTCTTGGGGCATCTGGATCATCTCGCCCCTAGCCCTCACCTCTCCGATGCCCAACTCTTGAACACTGTTTTGACCCAATGGGGCGATCGCTCCCCCTTGTTTATCTGCGATCGCGGCGGCATCCTTGAAAATTATGGTGCTTGGGCCAAGGGCATTGGCTTTTGCTACCTTAAGGCGCATCAAGGCTATCCCGTGCGTCTAGAACTCCCCTTGTGGCTCTACGAAGCCGGCCTACTGGATCAGGTGATTCGCTGGCTCTGTGGCGAACTGATTACCGGTCAAGGCTATCCCTATGCCCTTGAAGCTGCCGATCAATTGGCCGTTCTCCAAGGGAGCGATCGCCAAGCCTTCCTCAAGCAACTACAAGTCTGGGCAGAGGGCGTGGGCATGGAACTGCGCTTTAGTCGCAAATGGGTGAGTAAACAGCAGCGGCGTTAGCTTTATTGGGGCGAATTTTGCAGCGCCTTCAGTGCCTGTTCCAATTCCCTTTGCGACCTCGGCATCCAGTCTTTGCCCCGCAATCGCCGCAACATTTCTAGGGCTTCCTCACGGGTCTGACCCGTATTTTGTTGGTGCCGTTGCCAGAAGTCATCCCACCAGCCGGGGGGTTCCTGCTTGCTGCCGGTGTATTCGGTGGGGCGGCCAGTGTCGCCATCAATGACGAGGCTACCCACATAATCGGCATTGCTATAGACCTTGGCAATTTGATCGTTGATGTGGCGCATATCCTCGGCAGAGACAACCCCATTATCGGTGGCCTTGTAGAATTGCACCGTGACGCGGATGGGGAAGCGCGGATCCCGCTCGATCGGCAGGTTATCAATTTCAGTGAAGGGGCCTTCCACCTTGCCATAACTAATGACTGCCGCCTCGACATTGGAACGACCAGCGCTAGCGCTAGGTGCGGCCTCCATGAGCGCGGGTAGTGGCATCGAGAAAAGGGGCATGGCTGGTCGTGGCCGAGGGGCTTGCTTCAGGGGCACTTGGATCAACATCACCATATTCATCCCCGCCGCTTCCGCTTGGGCAGAGGTGATCTCGCCGCCGCCGGTTCTCACCCCAAAATCACTGGCGCGTTGTCCCACGAGGCTCGCCCGTTCGCCATTCTTATTGAAAAACAGTCGCTGCCCCCACGTTCGCCCGGCTTCAAAGGCATCCCGCTTGTTGTCAATAACGGTGGCACTGGTACCTTGGCGGGTGACGAGAATTGCTAAAACTGCTGGATTTTTTTCGTAGCTCTGGTAGTTAAAGAGGACGGGGTTAAAGGTGGCTTCCCCTTGGGATGGAATGGGTAGGAAACAGGCTTGGGCACTCACGAGGACGTGGCTATCGCGATCGGCCAAAAGGGAGCGACGATTCCCTGCCCACGATCGCGGGTTGTGGAGATAGTTGCGGAAGTTACCCAGAAATTCCTTGAGGTTCACCCGTTGCAGCGGCTTGCCCTTTTCATTGCCGACAAGGATAAAGAAGCGCTCAAGGGGAATATCCGCTGTGCGATCGCTAAAGTTGGGAAAGCGAATCACAGGCATCAGACTCAGTTCATACCCCTTGGTGCGTGGGTTGTACTGCTGGATTTGAATCGTCATGTCACTGATATTTGGCCCCACAGCGGAGTTGTGGTAACGACCCGTGTCTTCCCATGTAACGTCCAAAATATTCAAGCCATACCGCTGGGCCAGTTGCTGCGCCTCTGGGTTGTGGATCATGCTGCGGGTGCGCTCAATCACTTGGCGATAGCGATCGTAGTCGGCCACAGAAACGCGCGGTGGGGGTTCAGGTTTAGAGAGTGGCGTCGGGTCTGATTCAATTCCCCAATTGGGTTGACCTTGGGCAGAGGACATCAAGCTTTCTCCTAGGGAGAGCAACTTCCCCGCTAAAAGGGTACCAAGAGCCAGTAAACCAATGAGGCCAAGGGAGAGTTTGAGGGGCACAGCCATAGCAGCGTTCTGAATCCTACCCTCTAGCCTAGTCAAGCAGCCTGAAAATCCTGCCATGGTTTCACTTTTTGCAACAGGGTTTTAGGATCAAAAAGCATCCTTGCCCGCAAATTGCCTGTGTTATCCGCTGCTGAAATTCGCGATCGCGCCACCCACCTCAAATCAACGCTTCCGCCCCATGTCCGCCTGATTGCCGTGAGTAAGTTTATGCCAGCGGCCGTGATTCGGGCTGCCTACGAGGCCGGCATTCGGGATTTTGGCGAAAGTCGCGTCCAGGAAGCGGCCAGCAAACGTGCTGAATTGGCTGACCTCACGGATATTACTTGGCATCTCATTGGCCACCTCCAAACCAATAAAGTGCGGCAGGCACTGCAACTCTTTGACTGGATCCACACCGTTGACCGCTGGAAATTGGCCGAGCGCATCAATGCCATTCTCAAGGAAACCGACACCCCCAGTCCCCACTGTCTATTGCAAGTGAAGCTCCGCCCCGACCCCCAAAAACACGGCTGGGAAAGATCCGAACTGGAAGCAGCCCTGCCCCAACTCGATGCCCTCTCTCATCTGCGCTGCTGTGGCCTAATGACGATTCTGCCCTTGGGGTTGCCCCCCTCAGAACAATTGCAGGTCTTTCAGGAATTGCGGGCTTGGGGTGAGGAACTGCGTACAAAACCGTGGCGGCAGCTTCAGTGGCAGGAGTATTCCATGGGCATGACGCAGGACTATCCCCTTGCGGTGCAGGCCGGGGCAACGATGGTGCGCATTGGCACGGCTATTTTTGGCGATCGCCAAGCAGCGCTAGAAATTCACCACGACTAAGGCGCTGGGCAGCGAGTGATTCGGGAATCATCGCCAGTGGCGCAAAGAGGGGACTGCCCGGCCACCAAAGCTTGAACTCTCCCTAAAACCACGTCTTGCGCTTAAAGAGCAACACCACCCTGTTGGGGCGCACATTGGGCTGCAAGCCAACAACAAGATTTGATTGTCCAAAATTGGGATGCACTGTTTCATCCTCCACAAAAGAATCCACTAGCTCCCATCCCTGCTTACCCAGCTTTTCTACCTCACTCTCCAACTCCATCAGGGAAACTTCTTTTGCGGAAAATTTTGGGTACGCATCTGAAGATACTGTTTTTGCCCTCACATATACCGTCTTGTACTCCCACTTGCCATTCGGGAAAAGCCCCCCCAGCAGCAGCATCAAGAAGATCGCAAGGGCTGACGCCGCCGTAATGGTTTGATTATAGAACTGAAACCGCTGCCCAAATTCCGAGAGGCTTGTTTGCAGCTTTTCTTGAATAACCGCTTGCGGGGGTGGGGGGGATAGCGGTTCGGCATATTCCCATTCAGGGGTTCCCCCAGTTTTGCGCCCATAAAATTTCACGAAGTTGATCCGTCCCAAGGGCTGCCGATTTAGGATATCCACAGTTTGATCCGCTAGAGCCGTAAAGTCCACTGTTTTGTCCCTAGGGCGATTGAAAATGACCGTGAGTTGAGAGCCTGTCTGTGAAACTTCAACCGTCACTGCTTCGCTGGTGATCGCGCTTTGGATCTCTTGCTTGATGGCCTCAAGATTCATTTTCATCACTGCTAATCCCAGAGACACAATATCTTTCCCTAGGTTTTATCCATTCGAGAAAAATGCAATATGCACCGCTACGCCTTTTTTCTCTGTCCAGCCAAAGCCAAAAGCTACACTAAAAGAGCGATGCCGCAGGAGCCAAGCAACAGACTGCAAGATGACTAGACCTGCCATTCTCCAGCCCGGACAGTCCTATACCTTTCGACAATACTTTGAAATGCCCTATGAGCCAGAGGATATTCTGGCAGAATTTGGCTACACCCTTCAGCGGTCTATGCTCACGCTACCTCAATCCACTGCCCCCCTCGATCGCCTTGAGGACTTAAAAGCACGGATTGAAGAAAGCCTCCCCTACATTAGCCTGACCAGTGAAGCTGCTCGCCGTGAACTGCTCATTGCGCCTATCTTGCTCGATGTTGTGCACTATACCCATGCCCAACTGCGCATCGAGTATCCCCTCACCGTCAGTGACCAGCTTAAAGGCTCCCTCGACTACTACCTTTACGCTGTGGGCAAGCTGCTGGTGGTTGAAGCCAAAAATGCTGACCTTGCCAAAGGCTTTACGCAACTGGCCGTTGAACTGATTGCCCTCGACCAATGGACAGAGAGTCCGCAGCCCATCCTGCAAGGGGCAGTTTCCACAGGGGATATTTGGCAATTTGGCCTGCTGCATCGAGAGCAAAAACAAATTCAACAAGGCCTAACTCTGTACCGTGTGCCCGACGATCTTGAGAGTTTGATGCGGATTCTCGTTAAAATTTTGGAGCCATCTTCTGCTTAGAGCTTATCAAATATAACGTCGCTTAGGGGCACAGGGAATTGCGGTTCTGTCCTTGAGACTCAGACTATAAATGATGGCACCCGCTCAACACCAAGAATTGTCTTATCCGACAACAATCTCCATGCCGTTGCTAGCCATCCTCCTGAAGCACTAATTCTCGTACTCGATCGCCCCTATCACTTTAGTAAAATTACCACCTATCACTAGAACGGTGGTCGAGGTGCTCCTGCTGGACAAGTGATGCTCTGGAATGTGGAAACGCGGCAAGTGGTGGGCACATGGCCTGCACGACTAGAAAATCGCTACTATTGGGTCGTGCAACCCGAAATTGTGGTAGCGCCGGGGCGGTATGCAGTCTTGACCTCCAGCCCGCAAACGTGGTCTTACAATGCGACTTCCAAAAATGCTGATTTGGATTGAAGGGTACCCAATGCCTCGCTAGTGTCAAGGTTGGAGAAATTGTTTGGAAGGGGGGCGATCGCGAGTCGCAGGGCGGGGCTTCAGACCCAATTCTTTGGTAAGCTAAAGAATGCTTTCTAAAACCGTGCTAAAACCTCCTATGGCTGCATCTGTAAGCTTTGACCTCGATGCCCTGAACCAACGCTTTGAGGGGGCACATCCCCGCGAAATTCTAGCGTGGGCAGTGGCTGAAATTCCCCAAGGGCTGGTGCAGACCAGTGCCTTTAATGTCGATGACATGATGATCACGGATTTGCTCTACCGTGATCTACGCCCCAATCCGCCAGTGCCCGTTCTCTTTTTGGATACGCTGCATCACTTTCCAGAAACCCTTGAATTTGTGCAGCAGGCCAAGGAAAAATACGGTCTGGATTTGCGCACCTACAAAACCCCCGATGTGGACAGCCGTGAGGCCTTTGCTGCTCGCTATGGCGACAAGCTTTGGGAAAGCAATGTTGAGCAGTTTCACCATCTGACTAAAATTGAACCACTGCAACGGGGCTTGGCAGAACTCAATACTGTGGCTTGGATTACGGGACGGCGTCGGGATCAGGCGGTTACCCGCGCCAATATGCCCTACGTGGAACTGGACAAAGAGGGGCGTCTGAAAATTAATCCCCTTGCTGCTTGGACACGCAAACAAACGTGGGCCTACGTGATGGAGCACGGAGTGATTTACAATCCCCTCCACGATCGCGGCTATGCCAGCATTGGCGATGAACCCCTCACTACCCCTGTCGCCGAAGGGGAAGATGAACGGGCGGGTCGCTGGCGTGGCATGGGCAAAACCGAGTGCGGCATCCACATCTAAGCCCATGTACTTTCAAGACGTTATTGCCACACTGCACCAATTTTGGGCGGCTCAGGGATGCCTGATTGCCCAGCCCTACGACGTGGAAAAGGGCGCCGGTACCAAAAGCCCCCATACCTTTTTGCGTGCCCTCGGTCCTGAACCTTGGGCAGTAGCCTATGTTGAACCCTGTCGGCGACCCGGAGATGGCCGCTATGGCGAGAATCCCAACCGCTATCAGTACTACTACCAGTACCAAGTGCTGATTAAGCCCTCTCCTGACAATATCCAAGAGATCTATTTGGAGTCGCTGCGCGCCCTTGGCATTCGCCCCCAAGAGCATGACATTCGCTTTGTTGAAGATAACTGGGAGGATGCGGCCGTTGGCGCGTGGGGTGTGGGCTGGGAGGTCTGGCTCGATGGTATGGAGGTTACGCAGTTTACCTATTTCCAGCAGTGTGGTGGTCTAGATTGTCGGCCAGTGTCCATTGAGATTACCTATGGTTTGGAACGGTTGACAATGTACCTCCAAGAGGTGGACGCGATCGCCAGTATCCGCTGGAACTCTACCCTTACCTATGGCGATGTCCATCTCCAAGGGGAAATCGAGCAATCCACGTACAACTTTGAGGCCTCTAACCCGGAACGATTGTTCACCCTTTTTAGTCTCTACCAGCAGGAGGCAGAGCAGCTTCTAGAAAAGCAGTTGGTACTGCCCAGCTTGGATTATGTGCTCAAGTGTTCCCACACCTTTAACCTGCTGGATGCCCGTGGTGTGATTTCGGTGGCAGAGCGCACTCGCTACATCGGTCGCATTCGTGGACTGGCACGGCGCGTTGCCCAAGCCTATGTCCAACAACGGGAAGCCCTAGGATTTCCACTGCTGAAGGAGCCAGCGCCGATTGCCTCCTAGATCACTACTATTCAAGGAGCATCCATGGGACGGCAGTGGCATCTGTCGGTGGTCTTGGCTTTGTTTGCAGCATCGGCAACGCTGGCAGCGGATGTGCCGCGCTTTCTCAGTCCTAGAAAGTTTTGGGGGCAGTTGGTCTATCAAGTCAAACCCGTGAAGCCTGAAAAAGTGGTGGCGCTGACCTTTGATGATGGCCCTTGGGGAACCTCAACCCGCCAAGTGCTGCAAATTCTCAAGGAGGAGGATGTCAAGGCCACATTTTTTGTTCTTGGCAAGCACGCTCTCATGTACCCCGATATCATTGCTGACATTGTCAAAGCCGGTCATGCCGTTGGCAACCATAGTTGGAGTCATCCCTACAAGCGCGTTGACCCTGAAGTAGCCAAGCAAGAAATTGAAAACACCTCTGCGCTCATTGCCAAGCAAAGCCAAGCGCAAACGCGCCTTTTTCGGCCACCAGGGGGCAATTTGACCACGGGGCTAGTGGATTATGCCAAGTCGAAAAACTACGCCATCATCATGTGGTCGGTGGATACCCATGACACCCGCCCCAACACCACAGCAGCGGACATTGTTGAGCGCACCCTCAAGGAAGTGAAACCGGGTAGTATTATTTTGCTCCACGATGGCGGCGGCGATCGCGCCACTACCCGCCAAGCTCTCCCAACACTGATTCGTCGCCTGCGGCAAAAAGGTTATCGCTTTGTCACTGTGCCGGAACTACTGCAACTGGCAGTTAAAGCCCCCACGCCGAAGCCTGAACCGACACCAACACCCACGCCTCAACCGACAATCACGCCGACACCGACTCCTGAGCCAACTGCCACCCCGGAACCCAGTCCAAGCCCAGTTCCCACCCCAGAAAGCCTGCCCAGTCCTGAGCTGACGCCTACCCCTGCCGTCCCTAGTGAACCGCAATTAGAGCCACCACGCATGCCCCCTAACTAAGGCTCTAGGGGAAATTCACTAATCTGTGGCGTCGAGGTACCATTGAGGGTTTCCCCCAGTTGATGGAGGGGTTCGTAGACCGGTTCTAAACTGGCTTGGGTGTGGGCGATCGCCCGCAGGAGTTCGGCCGTGAGATATTCCAAGGGATGGGGAGGGGGCGGTTGGCGGCGCCGATACTTGGGGGTGGGCACAAACTCACTGGCCACGGCTTGAAGTTGGTAGGCCAATGCTTTCACCTTGGCAAGGTAGGTCAGGGTTTCCTCAAGGTGCTGGGTAATTTGCTGGTGCTGAACTTGCAGTTGTTGCCACTGTTCGGGAGCGATCGCACCCGCTGCTGGTTTGAGATCGAGGGGAGTCAAATCCTGAAACAGTGCTTCTAAGTCTGGGGTTTCACTACTCACGAGTCCCTCCAACAAGGCCGCATCAAATAACTCCCCGAGCACTTCGGGAGAGACGGCTGCCCACTCACTGGGGGAAGAAAATGCAGGGTCAGGCGCTGTCATGGGCATTTACCAAGTCGCGTTGGGCGGGATTGCAGTGCATCAAAAGGGGGCAGTTGCCCTAACTTTGTTAACCTTATAACGGTTTTGTTTGGTGATCGCGGTTGTGACCTCCTCTTCTTTACCCATTGTTTTGGGTGTAACGGGTGCGTCTGGTCTGATTTACGCAGTGCGTGCCATTAAATTTCTATTACAAGCGGACTATCCTATTCAATTAGTGGCATCAAAGGCCGTGCATCAGGTGTGGCAGGCAGAATATGGCCTCACCTTGCCGATTCAGCCCGATAAGCAGGAACTGTTTTGGCGCGAACAGGCGCAAGTCTGGGAAGGTTCGCTCACCTGTCATCGGCCAACGGATGTGGCAGCCGCGATCGCCAGCGGTTCCTTTCGCACCTTGGGCATGGTGATTCTCCCCTGTAGTATGAGTACGGTCGCTAAGTTGGCGGCAGGCCTGAGTTCAGATCTCCTAGAGCGGGTGGCGGATGTCCACCTCAAAGAGCACCGTCCATTGGTGCTGGTGCCCCGCGAAACGCCTTTTAGTCTCATTCACCTGCAAAACCTGACCCAATTGGCAATGGCGGGGGCGCGAATTGTACCCGCTATCCCGGCGTGGTATCACCGACCGCAGACCATTGAGGACTTAGTGGATTTTGTGATCGCCCGTGCCCTTGATCAGTTAGGGTTGGATTGTGTGCCTCTGCGACGTTGGCAAGGACCCCTTTCCTAATGCGCGCTTGGATTTATCTGGGGGCGATCGCCCTGCTTACGACACTAGTCGTCCAAAATTGGCAACCGGTGGTCTCCCTGCGCTTTTTGGGACAGCAAACCCCAGCGCTGCCCCTTGCTGCTTGGATTGTGGTGGCAGCCCTCTCAGGAATCGTGGCAGGGCAGTGTTTACTTTGGCTATCCGCAGAAGCACCAGCGCCAGTAGCGCGGCCAACCCCGCGATCGCAACCCCGTCAAGCAGCACCCCCTGAACCTGAACTAGATGCCTCGATGCGTCCGCCAGAGGATGAACCCGAGATCGATACCAGCGATGTGGAGGATTGGTTTAGCGAGCCAGAGCCAGCCCCCCGCGAACCTGAGATTCAAGACCGCCCCCGCACCACCTATTCGTATCAATATCGCCCTTCCCGCAAAGCCACCGCCAAAGCCCCACCGCCCCCCGATCAGGTTGTGGATGCTGAATACCGCATTCTGACGCCGCCGCCCCCCAAGGACGCTCCCCCAGAGGATGAAGAAGACTGGGATATTCCCCTATGATCAAAGGCGTTGCCATCGGAGGGACGTGCTGTGAAGGTTGCAGTGGTTGGTGCCACAGGTCGCACAGGTCATCGCATTGTGAGTGCCCTACAAGCGTCTGAGCATCAGGCGATCGCTGTTGTGCGCAATCCCGCCAAAGCCCAAGGGCGCTGGCCAACGGTAGAGATTCGCACTGCTGATGTGACCCAGCCCCAGACGCTGCCCCCAGCGCTGCAAGAGTGTGATGCTGTGATTTGTGCCACGGGAGCCAGCCCCAGCCTCAACCCCTTAGAACCGCTCAGCGTGGACTATCTCGGCACCAAGCATCTGGTGGATGCCGCCAAGGCTGCCCATGTGCAGCAGTTTATTCTTGTCTCGTCGCTGTGTGTCTCGCAATTTTTCCATCCCCTGAATCTTTTTTGGCTGATTTTGTATTGGAAGCAGCAGGCAGAACGTTATCTCCAAGAAAGCGGTCTAACTTACACGATTGTGCGGCCGGGGGGTCTGAAGGAAACCGATGACGGTGGCTTTCCGATCATTGCCCCAGCAGATACCCTCTTTGAGGGAAGTATCGCGCGATCGCGGGTGGCGGAAATCTGTGTGGCAGCCTTGGGCGAGCCGAGTGCCTACAACAAAATTTTTGAGGTGGTAAGCTGTCCCGATCAGACGCCTGTGGCCTATCCAGAGTTATTCCGCTCAGTTGCGGCGGTGTGAGGAGTAGTTGGTGCGTTTTTCCCGTTGGTTGCTGGCGATCGCTCTGCTGGTGGGCATGGGCTATTTCTTTTTTGGGTCGCGTTCAAGTGCCCTCTGGTGGTACTGGTACCGCTGGCAGCCGGGTCAAATTGCCCCCTTAGTGATGCAGGGGGGTGATCCCTATGTGCGGGCACTGATGCGCACCATTTCTGCCAGTGAGGCCAATGACGCTAATCCCTACACACTGCTCTATGGGGGTGAGCACATTCAAGACCTCAGCCAGCATCCCGATCGCTGTATTCCCATTCGCCGAGGCCCCAATCAGCACCTATGTACCACCGCCGCAGGCCGCTATCAATTTCTCACCACCACTTGGGCAGAAAAAGCCGCCCGCTATCATCCCCAACCGCCGAGCTGGTTTTGGCAGGACTATAGCTTTGCCCCAGAGTATCAAGATCAAGTGGTCTATCGCTGGCTCACAGATCCTGCCGCTTGGAATGCCGATATTCCCCAACTGTTGCGAGAAGGTCGAGTACAGGAAGTTTTTGCCCTACTGTCGGATACATGGACCAGTCTGGGCTATGGCATTGAAAGCAACCTGATCACACCCCACCTCGAAGAGATTTACCAGCAACTATTGGCTCAAGAATTAGCTGCCTCACAAACTGCACAGTCTCCAGCGGGGAGGAATACGTTACGCTAGTCAATTTTCTCTGCCGACGGATCTATTCATGTGCCCCAATTTCTGATTCTTGCGTAGAATCCCTCGGAGTCGCTCTAGGAGAGAGTTTGAGTATTTTCGATGGTTTCGTAGAAAATAATTTGACACCCCTCGCAGGGGATACCTCGGAACAGGGGGTTGCAATCCGCTCAGGGAGAGGCTATATTGAAGATGCTATTGCTTTCCTTCGGGGAAGTCGATTAAATGGAAACTGGGTGGCACTCGTCACGTTCGTGCTCGCCGTCGGCTACTTGCTTTCCTTCGGGGAAGTAGATTAGATGTGGACTTGAAACTTTTAAGTTTGTTCAGAAGTCTGGTGGAGTAGTATTGCGTCTCAGGGTTAAGGGCGCGATCGCCAAAGTAAAATTTCACAAGTTTTTGTAGTCAATGATTTTAGTGCGAGGGTGGCAGATTCTTGAAGATCCCTATGGGAGGAAGAACGCAGACCCTTCAAGGGAGGCTAGAATATACGCTCTCATCTCTTTTTGCAGTTTTTGCTTTAGGCGGCGCGCCCAGCAGAGTGCTCAATGAGCCGCTCCCCGTGAATCCTGCAATCAGCAGCAGCACTTGCTTTCCGTTGCAGAAGTAGATTAAATGGAAACAAAAGAAATATATTTTGAATGGAAAATAAATGATGACACCACAACCGATCAGTTTGGTGAGTAGAAAAATCAAGGAGATTATTTTTGTGGTTGAGGAGGATGCTGAGGGTGGCTATATTGCTCAGGCGTTGGGTGAGTCCATTTTTACTCAGGCAGATGATTTAGACTCCCTGCGAGGAATGATCAAAGATGCTCTAGAGTGCCATTTCGCCAATCCAGAAGAACGCCCCCAACTCGTTCGTTTGCATATTGTCCGAGATGAGTTTTTTACTCTATGAAGCTACCTCGAGACATCACAGGTACAGAATTAGCAAGCACTCTCAAGCAATTAGGATATGAAATAGTCAGACAAACAGGCAGTCATATCCGCTTGACAACTCAGCAAGGAGGAGAGCATCACCAGATTTATGTCTGGAAGCCCCGTTACTTTAGTACGGGGAGGAAAGACAGACACGACTTTAGTCGTTGCCACAGACAATATAATCTAATGATAGACTGTTATCCATGGAACAGACCCTAACAGTCGTTTGCAAGCTTCGACCGACTCCTGAACAGTCTCTCGAAATCGAGAGATTCTTGAAAGCGTTTGCAGAGGCTTGCAACTTTGCCAACACAACCGTTCAGCCGACCGTAACGAATAAGATAACCATTCAAAACACGGTTTATCAGGAACTTCGTTCTCGGTTTGGGTTAAGCGCTAATCAAGCGGTTCGGGTTTGTGCCAGAGTCGGAGCCAACCGCAAGACCGCCAAGCTGAAAGGGAAAGCGGTTAAAGAATTCAAGCCAACTTCAGCAGATTTTGATGCTCGCATCTTTACCTTCAAGGAAAAAGATGGGTCGGTGAGCCTGACGCTGTTGGAGAGTCGAGAGACCATTCAGCTCGATATGGGTGATTATCAAAAGAACAGGTTGAGAGGGCGAAAGCCAACATCGGCTCAGTTGTGCAAACATCGGGATGGCTCCTACTATATCCACATCCAAATAACCGAAGAGGTTCCTGCACCCTCTGAACCGAGCACCGTCATTGGCGTGGACTTGGGGCGACGGGAGATTGCTAAAACCAGTAGAGGTGGAGGTTGGGATGGGAATCAGTTAAACGAACGTCGAGATAAATTTCATCGAGTGAGAGCGTCGATTCAAAAACGAGCCTCGCAGGGCACGAGAAGTTCGCGGCGGTCTTGCCGAAAACTCTTGAAACGGCTGGCGGGTAAAGAACAACGCTTTCAACAGTGGCTCAACCATTCGATCAGTGCGGCAATTGTCCGTGAAGCGAAAGCACTCAATGCGGTGATCGCGATAGAGGACTTGACGGGAATTCGCGAGCGCCTGAATCAGCAACCCCGAAGCAAAACCGAACGCAGACGCTCCAATAGCTGGTCGTTCTATCAGTTGCGGCAGTTTATTGAGTACAAATGTCTGCGAGAAGGCGTGAAGTGGGTGACGGTCAATCCAGCGTATACCAGCCAAACTTGCCATCGATGCCTGCATATTCATCCTGATCCTTGTCGGTCCTATCGAAATGGCAAACAGTTTGCTTGTGGTCATTGTGGCTGGGTTGGTGATGCTGATCTGAATGGTGCCTCTGTGATTGCCTTATTGGGCGAGTCCGTAACGCTCGCTGGAAGTTCAGGCTATTTGGCTTGTCCAATGGCCTAGGGCTACTGAAAGCCCCCGACTTTAGTCGGTGGGAAGTTTACATCGCTGCTCACAAACACTCGATCTACCATCGCGAAGAGCTAGAAAAAAGTGAGTATTGCGGATGTTTCTTTTGTCTTCGGGTTTTTGACCCCTCTGATATCGAGGAATGGCTTGATGGCGGCGAAACAGCCCGCTGTCCCTTCTGCGGTATTGATTCTGTGATCGGTTCTGCGTCGGGCTATCCCGTTGACGACGACGATTTCCTAACAGCCATGCGTCGACACTGGTTTTGGTAGGAAGAACAAAGAAATACTGTCATTAAAAAGAGGCTCACTAGTCAATTTCTTTGAGGGGGTGTTTTCTGCACCCCTATTTTTTTGGCAAGCAAGTTCAAGGCCGAGCTGTCAGTCTCATCCTTGGGAAAAGGGCTGTACCTCTCCCGGACAGATTAAAATCAGAAGAACCCTCTGGTGCAAATTGGCTGGCCTTGGTGGATGTCTATGTCGTTTCTTGAGTATCTCCATGCAGAACCCCGGCGCGTCATTGTCTTTGATGGCGCAATGGGCACGAATCTTCAGGCACAAAACCTGACGGCAGAGGATTTTGGTGGTAAGGAGTACGAAGGCTGCAATGAATATCTGGTGATCAGCAAGCCAGAGGCGGTGGCCAAGGTGCATCGCGATTTTTTGGCAGCGGGGGCGGATGTCATTGAAACGGACACTTTTGGCTCATCCTCGATTGTTCTCAGCGAATACAATTTGGGCGATCGCGCCTACGAAATCAGCAAGAAAGCTGCCGAACTGGCCAAATCCGTGGCCGCTGAATTTAGCACCCCCGAAAAACCCCGCTTTGTCGCTGGCTCGATGGGTCCCGGCACCAAACTCCCCACCCTTGGCCACATTGACTACGACACCCTCTACACCGCCTTTCGCGAACAAGCCGCTGGTCTCTTTGATGGCGGGGTTGACCTATTTATTATTGAAACCTGCCAAGACGTGCTGCAAATCAAAGCAGCCCTCAATGGGGTCATGGCCGTTTTTCAAGAGCGCGGAGAACGCCGCCCCCTCATGGTCTCGGTGACGATGGAGCAGCAGGGCACGATGCTGGTTGGCTCGGAAATTGGCGCTGCCCTGACGATTCTGGAACCCTATCCCATTGATATTTTGGGACTCAACTGCGCCACGGGGCCTGACCTAATGACGGAGCATATCCGCTACCTCTCGCAGCACTCCCCCTTTGTCATCTCCTGCATTCCCAATGCTGGCTTGCCCGAAAATATCGGTGGCCACGCCCACTATAAATTGACGCCGATGGAATTGCGGCTGACCCTCACTCGCTTTGTCGAGGACTTTGGGGTGCAAGTGATTGGCGGCTGTTGTGGTACTCGCCCGGATCATATTGCCGCTCTGGCGGAGATCGCAGCAACCTTGACCCCCAAGGCGCGATCGCCCCAACGGATTCCTGCTGCCGCCTCGATCTACAGTCCGCAGCCCTATGACCAAGAGAATTCCTTCCTGATTATTGGTGAGCGACTCAATGCCAGTGGCTCGAAAAAATGCCGCGATCTCCTCAACGCCGAAGACTGGGATGGCCTCGTTGCCCTTGCCCGTGCCCAAGTGCGTGAAGGTGCCCACATTCTTGATGTCAATGTGGACTATGTGGGGCGCGATGGGGTGCGCGATATGCACGAGTTGGTGTCGCGATTGGTCACCAATGTCACCCTGCCCCTGATGCTTGACTCCACTGAATGGCAAAAGATGGAAGCAGGTCTCAAGGTAGCCGGCGGGAAATGCCTGCTCAACTCCACCAACTTTGAGGATGGTGAACCCCGCTTTTATAAGGTCTTGGAACTGGCAAAAACCTACGGCGCTGGCGTTGTCGTCGGCACCATTGATGAAGAGGGGATGGCACGAACCGCTGAAAAAAAGTTTGCCATTGCTGAACGAGCCTACAGGGCTGCCCTTGACTACGGTATTCCCCCCTACGAGATTTTCTTTGACCCCTTGGCACTGCCCATTTCCACAGGGATTGAGGAGGATCGGGTCAACGGACGTGAAACCATTGCTGCTATTCGCCGTATCCGTGCTGAACTCCCCGGCTGTCATATCCTGCTGGGGGTCTCCAATATCTCCTTTGGCTTGAATCCAGCGGCGCGGCAAGTCCTCAACTCCATGTTTCTCCATGAGGCGATGCAAGCGGGCATGGATGCTGCCATTGTCAGTGCTGCCAAGATTCTGCCCTTGGCCAAGATTGAGCCAGAGCACCAAGAAGTGTGCCGTGATCTCATCTACGATCGGCGGCGTTTTGAGGGGGAAGTGTGTGTTTATGACCCCCTTGCCGAACTGACCCGCCTCTTTGAGGGCAAAACCACCAAACAGGATCGCTCACAGGTGGAGAACCTGCCCATTGAGGAGCGGCTAAAGCGCCACATTATTGATGGCGATCGCCTTGGCCTCGAGGACACCCTTGCCAAAGCCCTTGAAACCTATGCCCCCCTTGAAATTATCAATACATTCCTGCTCGAGGGCATGAAGGTGGTGGGGGAACTCTTTGGCTCTGGGCAGATGCAACTGCCCTTTGTTTTGCAGTCAGCAGAAACGATGAAGGCTGCCGTCGCCTACCTTGAACCCTTTATGGAGAAATCCGTCACGGGGGACACTGCCAAGGGCACTGTTGTTATTGCCACGGTGAAGGGGGATGTCCATGATATTGGCAAAAACTTGGTGGATATTATCCTCACCAACAACGGCTATCGGGTGATTAACTTGGGGATTAAGCAACCCGTTGAAAATATCATCCAAGCCTACGAAGAGCATCAGGCAGACTGCATTGCCATGAGCGGCCTCTTGGTGAAATCCACCGCCTTCATGAAGGAAAATCTCGAGGTTTTTAATGAGCGGGGCATTACCGTTCCCGTGATTTTGGGAGGAGCTGCCCTGACACCCAAGTTTGTCCATGAGGATTGCCAGTCCACCTACCACGGTCAAGTGATCTACGGCAAGGATGCCTTTGCCGATTTGCATTTTATGGATCGGCTGATGAGTGCAAAGGCCGCAGGTCAGTGGGACGATCGCCAAGGATTTTTGGATGGTACAACGGTCGCCACCCCAGAGGCAGAGAGCACACCCGCGATCGCCCCCGAACCCCCCTCGATTTCTGAACCCGAAACGCCAGAAGTAGTAGATACCCGCCGCTCTGAAGCCGTTGCGGTGGATATTCCTCGCCCGACGCCCCCCTTCTGGGGCATTTGTCACCTCAAGGCGGATCAGATTCCCCTTTCTGAGGTTTTTGGCTATCTGGATCTCCAAGCCCTGATTGCGGGTCAGTGGCAGTTTCGCAAACCTAAGGATCAAGACCGTGCCACCTACGACGCCTTCCTTGCCGAGAAGGTCTATCCCATCCTTGAGGAGTGGAAACAGCGCATCCTTGCGGAAAACCTACTCCATCCTGAACTGATTTATGGTTACTTCCCCTGCCAAAGTGAGGGCAACACGGTCTATATCTATGATCCCGAGCGGGTAGGGGATAAAGATGCCTGCGTCCCTGAACGGGCGATCGCCCAGTTTACCTTCCCCCGCCAAAAGAGTGGCCGCCGCCTCTGTATTGCTGACTTTTTTGCCCCTGTGGAATCAGGCATCATAGATGTCTTTCCCATGCAGGCTGTTACTGTGGGTGAAATTGCTACCCAAGTGGCGCAGGAGCTATTTGCGGCCAATCAATACAGTGACTACCTCTACTTCCACGGCATGGCGGTGCAAACGGCTGAAGCCCTCGCAGAGTGGTGTCATGCCCGCATTCGCCGCGAATTGGGCTGCACTCCCGATCCAGCGTCGATTCGCGATATTCTCGCCCAGCGCTACCAAGGCTCCCGCTATAGCTTTGGCTATCCTGCCTGCCCGAATATGCAGGATCAATATACGCAACTGCGACTCCTCCAGAGCGATCGCATGGGGATGTACATGGACGAGAGCGAACAACTCTACCCTGAGCAATCCACCACGGCGATCATCTGCTACCATCCCACCGCCAAGTACTTTAGTGTCTGAGCCTCAGCTTTCTTCGTGCTAAAACTAATCATTAAAGGGTGCCCTAATCCTCTAGGGCAACAGGTTCACTGGGATCAGTGTACTCGATGGGTACCCCCCGTAGAGGATAGGGATTTTCTGAGATTGCTTGGCCAAGCTGTTGCCCCAAGGCCACGATGTCCTTGTAGCGTGCCAAGGTCTGCCACCAATCCGCAGGCACATCCCCAAGGCCACAAGCAAGGGCAGCTATGCCGCCTGTCACTGTTGCGGTTGTATCGGTATCGCCCCCCAAGTTGACCGCCTTCAGCACCGCCTCCAAGTAGGATTGACTGTTCAAGAGACACCACAGTGAGGCCTCAAGGGTATGCACGACATAGCCCCCCGATTCAATGGCGCCTCGATCGAGGTGGGGTAGCTTGCCGCTGAGGATGCGTTGAAAGTGCGACAGTTCGGCAGCAAAGGGGTCACGGTTGTAGGTGGTATTTGCCCAGTCAATCGTTGCCTCGTAGGCACGCATGGGGGTCATTCCCTGCTGAAGCTGGATGGCAAAGAAAACATAGACTCCACAGGCCAGTTGCGATCGCGGGTGCGCGTGGGTGATGCCACACACCTGATGCACTTCCTCTAGCAGCCGCTGCTGATCGCGATGCCGCCAATAGTGAAAAGCAAGGGGGAGCGTGCGCATCAAACCGCCATTGCCATTGCTGTATTCGTCAGTCCCGCCCGAGGTGAGGGGGGAATTCCCTGCTTCTAACTTCATCAAGGCGCGACGGGTGGCAATACCGACATCAAAGACGGCGCCATGGGGAGTCCAGAGATTTTCGGCGTACCATGCCAGAAACTTAGCGGCAATCTGCTCTAGGTCAAATCCCCCACAGAGAGCATCCGCAAGGCACAGCATCAGCGAACTATCATCCGACCATGTTCCCGGCGGCTGGTAATAGGTACCGTAGCTGCGCATATCCACCACCGGGTCGCGATCGCGCTCCCAGCGAGTGCTAAATTCCACAGGTACACCAAGGGCATCCCCTAAACAGGCACCCAACAATCCATTGACGACGTATTCAGTATTCATAGGGGGCGATCGGGAGTCTCTAAACTTCTCAAAAATCCTTACTATTATTTTATTTCCATCAAACTAATAATGGTCTTAATTAGAGCAGTGAAGTCTCTGATTTTCCAGTTAGCAGGCAACTCCCTTAATAATTTGCATTTCCTCTGGAGTTAAACCGTATAGTTTCGCTACTATTTGATCAATTTCTCGCTCCCATTGATCTACTCCCTGTCCTTTCGCTGATATGCACTGCTGAACTAGTCTCTCAAGGATGGTGCGATCTTCTAAAGTTGGGTTAGGGATAGGAATTTTTTCAAGATTCTCTTTATAAGCCTGTAAGTAACCATTTTGCAAGTCAGTACATAGCTTTTTCAAGTAATACCAACCGATTGAGGAATTGAGAATAGATGTCACATACTCATCTGCCCCAGCTATGATGTGCAAAGCATTATTTACAAACAAACCATTTCTATCAAAAGCAAATGTTGGCTTATCCATGAAAATTCCTAGAATTATCTTAGGTTGCTCAAACTCCTGCCAGTAATTTGCTCCCCATCGCTGGAGTGCATACCATTCATATCTAATCCCTGTTTCTGATTTATTTCTTGCTGACAGTTGAGGCTTAAATTTGAGCATATGTTTATAAATTGCTGGATAAAGTTTACTAAATTCTTCTTCTGCTCTCAATGATGCACCTGTAATGCTGATGTCTTGGTGTAATGGGAAATGCCAAGGAATGAATAATAGATACTGTTCCGCAAATTCAATACTCCACCGTTTTACATCACGCCCTCTCAAAAAAGGTTTAATCACTTCTGCTGAGGATGGATGCTCGGCAATCAGGCGGTCTCTGGTAGCACGATCGATTACAAAAGCTTCATTACAGCCTGTTTTGATACCATAGTAAAACCTGCCATTGACGTATTCCCCTAAAGGTTTGCCTGCTTTTCTCAGTTTGTCGAGCAGTGCCAATACTGTACTTGATTCTAGTCGCCAGCCATCGGCAGTTAATTCCTTTTGATTAACAGTGAAGTGCTGAGTTTGGAAGGTAGAGGCAAAGTTATTGAGGTCAAATTCGGGCTTCCATGTTAGGGCTGTAATTGATTGCTGGTTAGGTTTACACTTCTTGAAAATCAAAATACTAGGATAGGCAATCGCTTCAAATACGCTAGTATCGCCGAAGTCAATGATGCTTTTAATAGTAGCATTTTGACAGAGAAAATCCCGTAGTTTTTCCCCGTAAGCAGAACGGAAGTATTTATTAGAGGTGATATATGCCAAATAGCCATTTTCCCTGAGTAGCCTAAAGCCCCGCTCATAAAAATAGACAAAAAGATCGGCAGTACCTGTGTAACAATCATACTCTCTTTGTAAGGCTGGTTTTAATTCTTTAATCTGTTCTTGGCGCACATAAGGCGGGTTGCCAATGATAATATCAAATCCTTCTCTAATTCCAAACATCCACTCAGCATCAAAAAAGTTAGCTGAGGCATTCTGATTATAGGGATTCCATTTCGCTAAAGTATCACTAGTGGCAGGTTCTAAGCCTGTTTCTGTGAGTAAGCGGGCAATTTCGCAGCGTATTTCCTCATCCCGTTGGCGATATTTCATCTTTGTCTTAGGTGTGCGGGCTGTAAAGTGTTTTCTGCGAATTTCTTTTAATTCTTGCTCTAGGGCAATCACCCCTGGACTCCTTAAATTGAGTTGGCTACTGATTCCTATCAAAGTATTTGCTGATACAAATTTAGTTTCTAGGTTAGGTAAGGGTAGGATTCCTCGATTAGGGGCATGATCATTTACCTTTTGCTCCACAATTAGAGAGATAAAGAATCTAAGTTTCGCGATCTGAACAGCAATAGGTTGAATATCTACACCATAGATGCAGTTCTCAATGAGGAATAGTTTGCGGGGGTAATCCATTTCATTGTTGGCAAAGTCTGCTTCTATTTGGGCTAATCTCTCTTCAAGTTGCTGGATAGCGGCTAATCTTGCCTCTTCATAACTGATTTTTTGTGCCTGCTGAAGATCGTTTAATACAGGTAAAATTTCTCGCTCTCTTTGTTGTCGTTTCCAGCGCGCATTGTTAGGGTCTAATTTGCCCAAAATGAAAACCAATTTTTGTAAAATACCCATCGGAAATGCACCTGAACCTACGGCAGGATCAAGCACTTTCAAGTTATCAATTGCAGAAATAAGTAAATCAGTTGCCTCTGGATCATCGGCAAAGGGATTGGTAGGAGTGCTATAGTCTAGCAGTTGTTCTAACTTCTCCCGATGTTGTGGTTTACCAGCAATCTTATCTTCTAGGTAGAGTAATAGAGACTGATTGACCATGTAGTCCACGACTTCACGGGGTGTATAAAATGAGCCTGTTTGTTTGCGGGCTGTAACTTTAGTTTCAGGGTTATATGCCGCTAGTAAGTTTTCAAAAACTTTGCCTAATAATTCTGGATCAAGAGCAATTTCCTCTTCTATGGGAGTGTTTTCAGTAATAGTGAACTTATAGCGATTAAAAATATCAATCAATCCCCGTACTTTATACCTCTTATTTTTTGTACCATAGGCTTGGTTGAGATCAACTGTTTGTTCCTCAGAGAAGAAAAGATAGTTAGGTACTGTTAGTTTATTGTCAGGGCGATCAGAAAAACCATCTATGCGTACTTGTTTTTTGGTTTGTGGATCAAGATAATCCAAGCATTCAAACAAGCCACCATTGAGAAATGGAATAGATTCAAACAACTTTAGGGCTTGGTCAGCATTGCGGAATAGGTCTTCGTAGCGATAGACATTGTGGATCATGTAATGCTGGTCTTGACCATTGCTTCGACTCTTGCCTCTAAATTTACGATTGTCAGGTTTGTCAGGGGTGTTCATTTCTTGGTTGAGAGTGGCAAAAAAGAGGTTTTGTAGAATGGCTTTGTAGTAAGTAGTGGCATTTGCATCATCTAGGTCAATTAGATTCTGCAGGTAATCTTTACGGAACAGTTCATCAGGTACAAGTGGCTGACCATCCTCTCCCTTCTTCTCTTTCAAGAACCAAATAAAAATTAGGCGAGTGATTAATCTAATCAAACTGGCAGAGTCTTTCCCTTCCTCATCCTTTGGTGCAGAATCAGGAAAACAAACGCATTCTCTTGCCCAAAAGTACCAGTTGGAAATTTCTTGAAAAAACTGTTTATTTAATTCTGTAATGTTGAGTGTATTTTGCCATGCGCGATGTAATTCAACAAAATTAGTGAATTTATATTTTTTGTGAAGCTCGCCTAGTGATAGGTCAAACAAAATTTCTATGTGGGCACGGTGGGGTCTAGCAATACTAACATCCTTAATCAGGGTAACTTTGCGTAGGACATCTTTTGATTCATCCCGCTTGTTTATCTCTCGATCGATGATTGCTAAGGAAATTGTTTGACCATACTTAAATAACACCATCACAGGCATCGCAAATAGTTTGTTTACTTCACGGGCGATGGTGGCTAGTTTAGTACGGCTGTGCTGACTGCCTACTAATTCAATAGCTATAAATAGATAAGATTCAATGATGGTATTGTCTACTCTGCTCTGTTTACTAAAATCTAGCTTAGCCTGCTCATTACCAGTAATTTCATCTTTGGTAAGTTGAAATACTAAATCAACAAATTGCCAGTCTTCTGTAGATATTGATTTCTCTTGTGCAAATTGCTCTATGAATGCTGATGGAGTAGGAGCTTCAAGGCGGATAGATTTGTTTGTGCCATAACCCAGAGTATGGAATAGGTTCTGGGTACAGTCCGCTAGGTTATCTGTGGCAAATCGCTGGATTGCCCTTTCTATCTCTTGCTTTAGTCTCATTTCATTCATTGCGTTACTCCATTGGTTGTCTGGGAACTAAGCTTTACTAGATGCTTTAGTATCTGGGCTACTCGTATGAGGTTGCAATCGCTATCGGAAAGTAGAGTAAAGTTGTGGGACAAAGCAAATTCATTGCCTAGCAGTTTCACAAAAAGATAATCATAGCCATTAGTTACCATGCCAAAAATAGGACTATTGCAATCGGGACGAGCAGACATATAGGCGAGGGCTTGGGGCACAGCCCGTAATACACTAAAACCACTGCGTTTACCTTCAATCACCACTAGCCAAAAGTGATCCCGAATGGTCAGCGCATCTATCCGCCCCTCTAGGTTGATTTTGCCTTCTTCACTATCAATTTCTGTTTGGATTTCTACCCATGTTTCGCCTCGAATCCGATAGGGTGGGTCGCACAAACCTAGTGCATCCAATAGAGGGGATAGCAAAATAATGTTTAGCGTACCTTCACTAACTTCACTTTCTTCTAAGTAGAGTAAATACCTTTGGGATAGACGATTTAACGCCTCTGTTTCCCTATCAGTTAGCGGTGGGGTTTCGGATTGCCACTCAGTAAAAAAGCTAGGGTTTGCTGATTTAGTGAGACCTAACTTGGTTTCTACATCCCGAAAGTTGATGATTGCTCTAGCGATCGCTGTTACAGTAACCATTATTGTTCTTCATTAGACTTGATCACTAACCATGTAATTAAATCAAATTGAGTAGAGTCTGTCACTTGGTGCTCGTGGTCTGGCAGGATAGCACTGCGGCTGGTGGTCAGTTGGGATAGCGATCGGCGTTTGAATGTATTGGCGATTGATTTTATCGCTGATTGCAGTAATTCATTGTATTTGGTCATGTCTCTTCCCTGTTCAGTTTCTCTATCAAACAGACTGCACAGTTCTTCGTAGGGGGCGGTATGATGGGCGCAAAGTAGGCGGTAGATTTCTAAAATTTGTTTTGGTTGGGCAAAGTTATAGCGAACGATTCGATCCTTCTCCAGTACATATACCAGAAAGTACGGTTGTAGAGGGTTTACCGTCTCTTGATTTGTAGCGCTTCTTTGCCTTAAGCAGAAAATTACACCGGGAGCGATCGTGCTGTAGTTAGGATTAGTCGGTACGACTGCATACAACCCAAGGGGAGAGGATTGCAATAATTTGCGGTTACTTTCTATATAATTACTCAACTCGATGCGAAAGTCATCTAAAGTGAAGTCGGTCAAGGAAATACTCTCATTGAAATCCTCTAAGTCTAATACCTCTTCCCGTAGGCGAAGAAGTTGTTGGTCTCGGAACTGTAAGTCTGCCTTGATATTATCTAACAAATTATCATCACCAGTGGCGGTGATGTCCACCAGTGCCATCCGTGCTTCTACCCGATTTTTCAAGTCAATGTATTTATTTAAGTCTTCAGTAGCCCAAAAGTTTACCATCTGTACTGCTGTGTTTAGACTACCAATGCGATCAATTCGTCCAAATCGCTGAATCAAGCGTACAGGATTCCAGTGGATGTCATAGTTGATTAAGTAGTCACAGTCCTGTAAATTCTGCCCTTCAGAAATACAATCAGTGGCAATTAGTAAATCTATTTCACCATCTTGAGGCATACTAGAAATACGCGATCGTTGCTTGGCGATGGGAGAAAAATTTGTCAGAATATGATTGTAATCAGCCTTGCCAAAGGTAGTGCGATTGCGGGATGCATCTCCTGTAACTAGAGCAATATGAATTTTTAGTTCTGCTCTAGCCCATTTTTCTAAAGCTTCATACAAGTAGCAAGCGGTATCAGCGAAGGCAGTAAAAACTATGACTTTACGATTAACATTGCCCTGTTTGTTGATGGTAGGATGCTCTACTTTCTGTTTGATCAGTCGTTTGAGTTCTGCTAATTTTGCATCTCGTTCTACAGTAACTACCTTGGCTGAATTATATAATCCCACTAATTGATCTTTGTCTTGTTCTAAATCTCTTAACCAAGTCTCTACATCCAAATGGGCTAGTTTGTAGATAAAATTTCCCCCCACCTGCATAGCATCATTAAGTTCTTCATCATCAGTTTCGCTATCTAAGTATTTTGTAATATCTACTTCTAGCGATTGAAATTCCTTAAGTTTCTCCTGTAATTCTTCTATTTTTTTAATTGTTCTATCCATTGTGATCGCAAAGGATGACACTGAGCTTTCTAGGCGTTTGAGAAAATTAACTTTCATCATGCCAATTAGATAATGCTCCCGATCGCTCTGCTTAAACCCTACCTTATCTTTGTCGTACAGAGATTGATATTCTGGCAGAACGTATTTAGAGGGATTAAATAAAGAAAGTTGATATTTGGAGATTTCATCATTTATTTTGTCAAAAGAGGGGAAACGCCCGCCTGTATCAATTCGTGGATAGACAGAAATAGGTTGTAGTCTTTCAGGGAAACCGCCTAACTGAGAAATAGTCTCTTGGTAATACTGCTGGATATGTTTGCGAGAACGAGCGATCGTTAGCTCATCTAGTAACTTAAAAAAGCTGGGGCTAAGTTTTTCTAATAAGTCTCTAGTTTGACGGTTGGGATCCTTTGCCCAATTAGTGAATGTGCGTTGAGCAGATGCTAGGGTATCTCGCAGGCTATTGATACCCATAGATTCACGGAAGGCATCGTCTCTTCCCTCAGTTAGAAAGTACAATTGATTACGCAAGTCTTTGAGATCGTTATTAACAGGTGTAGCTGACAGTAGTAATACTTTGGTTTTGATCCCTTGTTTGATAATGTCATCCAGCAAGCGATCGTATCTGCTCTTGCGAATTATGTTGCCATCTGCATCCCGACGACTCCTTGTGTTATTGCGAAAATTGTGGGACTCATCAATCACTATTAAATCATAGTTTCCCCAATTGATTGTTGCTAAATTTATATCGCCTGAATATCCAGTATCACGGCTTAAATCAGTATGGCATAGGACAGTATAGCTAAAGCGGTCTTTAACAAAAGGATTCAGTTCACTGTTATTTTGCACTTGATAAATTGTCCAGTTCTCCCGCAATTTTTTTGGACAAAGCACTAGCACCCGATAATTTAGTAGTTCAAAGTATTTAATGATTGCTAATGCCTCAAATGTTTTTCCTAGACCCACGCTGTCTGCAATAATACAGCCGTTGTGGATACGCATTTTGTTGATGGCTCCCTTTACTGCATCTTTCTGAAATTCAAAGAGCGTTTTCCAAATCTCTGTATCTATTAGTTGGCTCTTGGCAGTGAGTAAGCCACTTGCATCTTGTTCACTGAGAAATTTCTCAAAAATATGAAATAGTGTCTTGAAATAAATAAACTGGGGTGCATGATTTTGATAGAGTTGTTCTAGGTACTGTAAAACTTCATATTTGACATCTTCTACTAGTTCATCGTTTTGCCATATCTCGTCAAACCATGCCTTCAGGTCTTGGCGATCGCGATCGTCATTCACAATTAGATTTAGCTCTATGTTATTCCCGTCTTGACCTAATCCTAATCCCCGCACAGTGAAGTTAGAACTACCTATGATAGCTTGCTCTACTCCATTGCGCTCAATGTGATACATCTTTCCGTGTAGTAGGTTGGCTTGCTTGATCGAACGAATTTCTACTTTTTCCCTAATCCATTCGGCGCAAGCTCTAGCAAGCGGTTTCTGTTGTAGGTAATTCTGTAACTGTAAGCCTTCGTCTGTAATCTGAAATGACTTCTTCTCTGTCTTTTCTGGATCAAGGGTATTTATAAAATGGGGTTCGCCAAATAAAAATCGCAATCCTTCAATGCTTTGTAGTTGTTCCTGTAAGGCATCAAAGGCATAGATTGTGAAGTAAGCTGAAACGATTGCTAACTTTGAGCCGTCTTGAATTTTCTCCCTTAAGAACTCCCCTACAGTACCACGATCATGGTTGTCTCTGATTCCCGAATTATAGTTTACTGACATAAAGAAGCTAAAATTGTTGGTATTGTGAGGTAATAAAATTATGCTACTACATAACTCTGCTGATGGTGGCAACCACAAGGTCAAGCTCTTTCAGGTCAATATTGAAGGCTTGATGCTACCCAGAAGTGCTGAATCCTACAACAAAACTTAACATTCTAAGCCACACGTGGCTCTGGCTGCCAAGGGAAGCTGCAATGCACTACCGTATCTTGCGTGACGCTAGCCATACACCGCCGACTCAGTTCCAGTTGTACATATCGTAACTTATCTAACAGCTTCCTCCTAAAGTATTCAGGCGTATCCACTAGCTCTAAACTTAAATACGCAATCAATACCATGTATATCTGGTTTACTACTTCATTGGTTCAGATCAGCGATCGCCCCAATGATAAACTGCAAACGAAAGAGTGTCGGAGATGCCCTCGGTGACGCGCCCAAAAATTATTGTCCTAGATGATGACCCCACCGGTTCACAAACGGTGCACAGTTGCCTGCTGTTGACCCGCTGGGATGTGGATACCCTCTGTCGCGGCCTCACCGATCCTGTGCCTATTTTCTTTATCCTTACCAATACTCGTGCTTTGCCAGCAGAAATCGCAGCAGAGGTCACGCGCACAGTTTGCTGTCATTTGAAAGAGGCGATCGCCCAAACCGGCACAACCGACTACATCGTTGTCAGCCGTTCCGACTCCACCCTACGCGGCCACTACCCCCTTGAAACCGACGTGATTGCTGCTGAACTGGGTCCCTTCGATGCCCATTTTCTGGTCCCTGCCTTTCTCGAGGGGGGGCGCATTACCCGTGATAGCCAGCACTATCTGCTCGTTGAAGGTGAGCCTGTGCCTGTCCATGAAACGGAGTTTGCCCGCGATTCCGTCTTTGGCTATCACCACAGCTACTTACCCGACTATGTAGCCGAAAAGACCCAAGGGCGCATCCCCGCCGCAGCCGTAGAGCGTTTTGTCCTTGCCGATGTGCGCAATCCAGAGACCCTGCGCAGTCGCTTGACGCAGTTGACCGGCAATGTGTGTGGGGTTGTCGATGCCGAGAGCCAAGCAGATTTAGACCAATTTGCAGCGGCAGTGCTTGAGGTGGCCAGTCAAGGAAAACGCTTTTTGTTCCGCAGTGCTGCAAGTTTACTGACTGCCTTGGCACAATTGCCCCCCCAGCCCACCCCCCCAGAGGCAATGGCCACCTATTGCCGCCCGGGTCGTTACGGTGCGGTTTTAGTGGGTTCCCACGTGCGCAAAACTACTGAACAACTAACTGCTCTGCTAGAGGAACCGAGTGTGTTGCCCATTGAAGTGCCGGTAGCCCGATTGCGCGACAGTGCAGTGGCTGAACCTGACATCATCAACGAAGTCTTGGCGGCAGTGGATCAGGCGATCGCCCGTGAGAAAACCCCCGTCATCTTTACCAGTCGTGAGGAACTCACCTTCGCGGATGCGGCGACACGGTTAGCCTTTGGGCAGCGAGTCTCGGAAGTACTGATGGCGATCGTCCAGCAGTTGCCCGCCGATTTGCGCTATTTGATCAGCAAGGGGGGCATCACCTCCAACGATGTGCTGAGTAAGGGCTTAAACCTAGCCACGGTTCGCCTCTTGGGGCAAGTGATTCCGGGTTGCTCCGTGGTACGCACCGGTGCTGATCATCCCCGTTTTCCCGAATTACCCGTGGTGCTATTCCCCGGCAATGTCGGCGATCGCGAGGCACTGCGCACGGTCTATCATCGCTTTCAGGGCAGTGGCACCGCAGTTTAGGAATGATTACTCACTCGCTTGAATCTAGCTGAGTTCAGGGTTTAGAATGCAGTTGTAACAATAATAAACAATTTTTAATCTTTCCCGATAAGTGAATGAGTTTAGTCAACACGGTTGGGGCTAGATCAACGGTATGGCGCTGGCTGCTGCCGGTCTTGGTGGTGCTGGTGGTGGGCGGCGGTTGGGGGTTTTCTCTCCTGTTGCCCCTGCGGGATCCCTACATTCAATCCGTACGGGCGGCGGTGGGCGATCCGAGTCGCGGCGAGCAAATTTTTATTCTCAACTGCGCGGGCTGTCATGGCATTGATGGCAAAGGCGAAGTCGGCCCTAGCCTCGTGCAGATTAGTCACCGCCGATCGCAGGCGCAACTGATCCAGCAAATTATCAGCGGCAACACCCCTCCCATGCCCAAGTTTCAAGCCCAACCCCAAGACATGGCCGACCTATTAAGCTACTTGAAGACACTCTAAAACTTTTGACAAGAATGGGCTTTAGCCCGCCGCAAGCGGCTACGGTTTTAACCTAAGCAGTGAGGCGCTTTCTAATTTGCTAAAATTGAGTTGTTTCCACGTTCAGTTAGAGACGTGCAAACTATCTACAAAGTATCTGGGTCTCAGGTCAGTCCCAGTAGTTGGGGTTATGGCTCCCCCCATTGGGTTAAGCCCGATGTAGCTCAGTGTGTAACAACACTGAGAAGCCGCCGTCCCTTTAGGGCCTGCGGAGAGTCACAAAAATCTCACAGGGAAAGCCAGTATATTAAATTGAAAATTGTGTTATCAGCATTACCAATTTCGAGCATCCTTTGGTGGGAATGGAAGAAGCCTTTGCGGTGGGCGATCGCGTTCGCCTTGTAGAATTGCCCCCCTATGTGAAAACAGCGGAGCCAATGCCAATGTTGCGTCCCGCCAGTATCCTCACCCTCGGTGAAGAAGGGGTGATCCTCGGCCAGCAACCGGGGAACTATTGGGTTGTGCGCCTAGAGCGGGGTGCCTTTTTGCTGGAAGCCAAGTATCTCAAGCGGCTGTAGTGCCTTCGCTGCCATGGCTCCGCTGCTGTCCCTGTGCATGATTGTCAAAAATGAAGCCCATCAATTACGGCGTTGCTTGCAGTCGGTTCAGCCTTGGGTGGATGAAATCATTATTGTGGACACGGGTTCGACAGATGAGACGATCGCCATTGCCCGTGAATTTACCCCCCATGTCCATGCCATTGTCTGGCAAGCAGATTTTGCTGCCGCCCGCAATGCCTCCCTGGCCCACGCAAGCGGGGAGTGGGTCTTTTACATTGATGCCGATGAAGAATTGGTGGTTACGGATCCCCAGTGGCGAGACCAATTGACGGCTGAAAGTGCCAATACGATCAATCAGTGGAGTCTGCTGCGCCGTGAACAGGCGGCGAATCTCAACTGGAGTGAGTTTTGGAATGTCCGCTTTGGCCGTCGCTTTCCTGATCTCCACTTTGCCGGGGCACTCCATGAGCAACTGTACTATCGGGAGCGGCAGGCAGTGGTGGGTCAGTTGCAGGGGGTCTATCTTATTCACCACAACCAACAAAGCCAAGACCAGTTCCTCGCAAAAATTCGCGATCGCAATATCCCCATCCTGGAAAGAATGGTGCAGCAGGGCGATCGCCGACTGCAAAACTTGGTGTGCCTTGGGGATCACTACGCCGCCTGTGGCGATGGCGATCGCGCCCAAGCATGGTACGAACAAGCCCTTGAGCAGATTGCCCCTGTCGTCGAACAGGGAGTGTTGCCGAAGGACACCACATGGCTGCGTCATCTCCTTTTTTGGGTGAGCTACCGCGCCTTTACAGCCAAGGACTACGAAACAGCTCAGTATTACCTCAGCTATGGCCTACGCTTCTTTGATCGCTATCCGCCCCTGCTCTACGTGGCGGGGTTACTCATCTTTGAATTGGGCTTGCATCGGGGAGCCTTGCCCTACTTTCACCGCTGCTTAGATCTCTTTGAGCAGGGAACCTACGATCGCGCTGAACCCTTCGATCGCCAGTGGCTGACTACTCAGCCTGCCTACAGTCTGGGTTTTACCTACATGACCCTTCAGGAGCGCAATCGCGCCATTGCCTATTTTCAAAAGACCCTTGAATTTAACCCTGACTATCCCCCCGCGCAGATGTACCTGCAACAACTGTTGACGGCATCGGCAAATCAAGGGTAATGCGAGTACCCGCCCCGGCTGCTGAGCGAATCCACATCCGTCCCTGAAAGCGCTTGGTAACAAAGAAGGCCTTCGTCAGCCCAAAGCCACCCCCCATCGTGCGGCGATCTTGAACGTTGGAGCCTCGGTAGCCAAAGCCAACCACCTTGGGAATTTCCTCGACGGGGATGCCACAGCCCGTATCCTCCACCACAAACTTGAGATGATCGGCCGTTTGAACCAGTCCGGCAATAATTTTGCCCCCTTGGGGAGTATATTTACGGGCATTGGCAATCAAATCTCGCATCACATCCTCAAAGACGGGGGGCATCAAGACCGTGCGACCATTGGGGGTTTGAATGTCAAAGGTAAGAAAATAATCCGAAGCTTCCTGAGCGGCAATATTGTGGAGAATGCGGTAACGCCCCTTACTATTTTTCTCGATGGCTTGGAAGACTTGCTCAAACTGAGCCTGCAATTGCTCAATGGGTACCTCGACCCAAGCGGTGGGTGCCTTTTCGCGGGCAAGGAGTTGCTGCACTCGTACCTCCACCACATCAAAGACCGATTGGATATTGGCTACTGCCTCCTGCACATCAGGGGTTGTGGCTTTGTCTGGATGCTGGGCTAGTGCAGTTTCAATGTTGCTGGTGATGGCTGCCCGTAGATCACTGATTTGCTGTAGATAGGCTAAAATCGTCGGGCGATCGCCCAACGCATTGACAAGTTGCTCTAAGCTTTTCAGACTGGGCTGCAATACGTCCCAATCATCGAGTTCCAGTTCCAAAAATTGCAGTTCCCCCAGCAAGATATTCAGGGTATTCAAGACACTGTGCATATCCAACAGGGTTTCCTGCTGACTGGAAAGGGGGGGCGCCTCAGTAATTTCTATCTCCACAGGGCAACAGGATTGCGTACTCATTTCAAACCAACCTTTTCCTTAAAGTTATCAATACTGCTTTCGGCTAGGGTTTCCTTTAGCCTAGGCCAAATTTTTGTCGTCTGCCTTATGTCACAAGGATGCCACTCAAGGTCAGGGTAAGAGTTTGTTAGGATCAAAGGGCAGTTCAATCGGTCTAAGACTATGGTACTGCTGGGACAATCCGCAGCAGAACTGAAAGCATGGGTAGAAGCGCAAGGGCAGCCCGGCTATCGGGGGCAACAACTCCATCAGTGGCTCTATCAAAAGGGGGCGCGATCGCTCCAAGAGATTACGGTTTTTCCCAAGCAGTGGCGTGACGCCCTTGCTGAGGTAGAAATTGGCCGCTCCCAAATTCGCTATCGCCATGATGCCCAAGATGGCACTGTGAAGCTTCTGTTGACCTTAGCCGATGGCGAAACCATTGAAACGGTCGGTATTCCCAGTGGCGATCGCCTGACGGTGTGTGTCTCTTCCCAAGTGGGCTGTCCCATGGCCTGTGATTTTTGTGCCACGGGGAAGGGGGGCTATCGCCGTAATCTGGCGAGCCATGAAATCATTGATCAGGTGCTCACCATCCAGAGTGAAATGGGGCGCCGCGTCAGCCATGTGGTGTTTATGGGCATGGGCGAACCCCTGCTAAACCTCAAGGCCGTCCTACAGGCCGTCACCTGTCTCAACCGCGATATTGGGATTGGTCAGCGGCACATCACCATTTCCACTGTGGGCATTCCCCAGCAAATCCAGCGACTGGCACAGCACCAATTGCAAACCACCCTTGCCGTCAGTCTCCATGCCCCCAACCAAGCCCTACGAGAACAGCTCATTCCCAGTGCCAAGCACTATCCCCTCAGCCAGTTAATTGCCGATTGTCGTGCCTATGTGCAGCAAACGGGGCGCCGCGTCACCTTTGAATATACGGTTCTGGCTGAAGTCAACGATCGCCCGCAGCATGCCGAGGAACTGGCGCAGCTCTTGCGAGGCTTCCAAAGCCATGTCAATCTGATTCCCTACAATCCCATTACTGAGGCAGCCTATCAACGTCCCACGGAGCAGCGTCTGCGGCACTTTCTCAGCCAACTGCAAGCCCTAGGGGTCACTGCCAGCATTCGGCGATCGCGGGGTCTAGATCGACAAGCTGCCTGTGGCCAACTGCGCCAAGCCCAACTCAGTGCCTAAACATTTTTTGCTATCATAATTTCCTAATTCGTGTAATTCCTATCACATTTTGAATGAAGCCAGAGCTTTGGTTCATTGCTCCCGTTAGCGCGATCGCCCTCGGTGGTATTGCCACACTGATTCAACCCCAACAACCCTTAGCAACCCTTTTAGGGAGTGGCATCGGTGCCCTTGCGGGTGCGCCCCTCATTGAAAAGAACCAACGCCGTAGCGATCGCCTGCTTCGAGACATTCACACCGTCCTCTCCTCCGCCCCAGAGACCACCGACCTCAAAGCACTTCTCCTGCGAGAATTGGAGCAACAACGTCAACAACTCACTGACCTTGAACAGCAACTGCACCAAACACTTCCTGAAGCCCTGCGTCCGATGCGTAACGAGATCATGCAGAGGCTGGAAACCCTCAAGGACCATCTAAGGGACGCTGCTGTTAACACGGCGCCGCCGCAGCAACTTGAACCGCTCATTGAAGCCATTCATGCCCAGAGTGCTGCTCTGCAAACCATTCAAACCCTCCTGCAAAAACCCCAACCCCCAGCAACCACCCTAAAAACCGCTGTCCTCTACGACATTGAGAACTTAGTCTTTAACCAAGGGCAGCGACTGGATCCGGCCAGAGTCAATGAGCTGGTGTCCCTCGACAAGATCCTGGAATCAATTCAAGGCACCATTGATCTGGGGGAAATCGCCATCAAGCGTGCCTATGGCAACTGGCAAAATCAAATTCTCCAAGCCCTCAATGCTCAACTGGAGCGATCGCAAATCGAGCGGGTAGGGGTCTATGGTCGCAATCACAATCAGCGGAATGCGGCGGACATTCAACTTGCCCTTGATGCCATTGATCTAGCCTACCAACATCCCGACATCAATACCTTTGTGCTCATCTCCGGGGATGGTGGCTTTGGCTCCATTGCCCTGCGTCTGCGGGACTACGGTAAAACCGTGATTGGCTGTGCCTACCGTAACGCCGCCAGTGATAGCTTTCAGCGGGTGTGCCATCAATTTATTTTCCTTGAGAATCCCTTCATTCATTCTGCCCCTGCCACCAATGGCAGAAACGGCACACCTCCCCCACGTCAACCCCATCCAGAAAGTCGCCCAGCGCCACCCTCACCTCGGCGTCTTCCCATTGAGCCGTTGAACTATGAACAAATTCCGCCATCGGCGATTCAACAACGGGAAACTGAAAAACTCTTGGAGCTATTCTCCTACTACACCACTGATGCAACAAAACGGCGAGAACTCGCTAGGGGTATCGTCTTTAATACTGTATTTTTAGAAATGAGATCTGTGGTACCCCAACTCGATCCGCTGCGATTTGGCTTTTTGAAGCCCTCTGAACTAGTGGCCTACTTAACCACGCAACATCAGTTACAAATTGGCGTTGCGGTGAATGGTCAATTGGGTAGAACGATTCTCTGCTGGCGAAATAACCTACCCGAACGTTACACCCTGCGCACCTCCAGTCCCCAAAGCATTCACACCGTCTCGATCTACCGTAGTATCTTTGCCGATGAAGTGGCAGCAGATTTTTTACTGACTCAGGTGGGAGAGTGGTTAATTGCCCATCGCCCTCGCAATGCCCCTTTTGAGAGAATGATCAATATTATCCTTGAGCAAGCTCGTCGGCGGCAGCAGCGCATTGGTCAGCAAGGGATTAAGCGGGCGATCGCCAACTATGTCAAAGCGGGTATTCTCACCCGAACAGCGAACACCCTTACCCTCAACCCTGCCATCAAGGACTTTGCCACTTTGGCGATCGAGCTGCAAACCCGCTTTCGCCAAGCCGTGGAAGAGCGCCTCAGGAACATTGGTGAAACCGTGAATGAGCAGGTCTTTGCCCAAGCCGTTCCCCTCAAGCCGCTGCAACTGCCCACCCAGAGTCCAGAGAAGGCACCGGAATCTCCCTCTTAGGACGCATTGGGGGGTTCAATATGACTCGGTAGCTCTAAGCAGTACCCAGCCCCATAAACTGTTTTGATATAGCGAGGACTGCGGGGGTCGGGTTCTAATTTTGTCCGCAGGTGACGCACATGGACGCGGATGGTTTCAATGTCATCATCGGGGTCATAGCCCCAGACTTCCTTAAGGATTTCACTGGGGGAAACGGTTTGGCCGTGGCGTTGCAGCAGGCAGTGCAGCAGTTCAAATTCAAGGCGTGTCAGCTTAATAATTTTGCCAAACCAAGAGACCTCAAATCGTTCGGGCACCAGTGTCAATGGACCATAGCTGAGGATTTCGCGGTGGCCTGCGGTTGCCGGAATGCGATCGGCCCGGCGCAAAAGAGCACGCACCCGTGCCAGCATTTCCTCCAATTCAAAGGGCTTAGTGAGGTAGTCATCGGCACCAGCATTAAACCCCTCCACCTTGTTGTGGGTTTGGCTCAGAGCCGTCAGCATCAAAATCGGAATATCTTGGGTACGCGGATCGCGCCGCAGGCGTTGGCAAATGGTGAAGCCATCCACTTGGGGCAACATCAGGTCAAGGAGAATCAGATCGGGAGAGAGTTGCACGGCGAGGGCTTGCCCTTGCATTCCATCTAAGGACTTGGTGACCTCGTAGCCCGCCATTTGCAGGTTAATTGCCAAAACGTCAGCGATCGCAGGGTCATCATCAATGATTAAGATGCGGGGCTTCATAAGATGGACGGTACTCAATCCTCATGGGCGGCGAACTACCGCTTCTGAGAGAATTATAAACATCGCTGCAAAAACCTTAAGAGTTTGTTGAGTTTCTTTAGATTTTCTCAATATTTGACGCCAATCTAGGGATACAGACCTTCTCTAAAATAAGGGGTACATCCAGCAGATCAGAGGCTATCCTGCATCAGCTTGTCCAGTGTTGAGCGTGTGCAATCGATGGGACACTTAACGATCTAGAATTGGCCTAGACCACTTTCTAATCAGCACTTGGCGCAGTCTGAAACCCAGTTCTAGGCTGGCATTACGCGAAGCAACCTAAACTGAAAGTACGTTCATGCCGCGAGCTTTATGCGGTCTTCAGCGGATTTTCCACAAACCTAGGCTATACTTTGGGAATGCAACTTTTGGGCAGAAACGATGATCCTGTCCTGACTTTTGCGAACTGCTCACTCATGTAATGCTGTGGTTTGGATCGAATATGCTTGCTCCCATTCTTGTGGCACAAGCCGCTCTAGCAACTCCACCCCAACATGCATCCACCGTTGTACAGGAATATTCGCCTCGCTCGAATGTTGTTGTTCAGGCCAATGCGGTACCCGTCAACGTTCCACCTCCTGAAGTTCCTTCCCCACCCGCTGCAACGGCCTACGTCACACCCACCAATTTCGCCTATTTTCCCCAAGACATTCGTCCCCTCCCCGGCCAATTAGATGATGTGCCGGTCTTTAACAGCAACAGTCCAGAGATGGTGCGCTCTGAGGGGATTCTCCTCTCCACCTTTCCACCCCAAGGGAAATGGCAACCGGCCGCTCACCTCAACTATCCCCTAGAGGGACGCTTTGATGTCTTTGCCCACCACATTACCCAATCCAATCGGGCGGTGAGTACGCCAACCCTCTATTTGGGGCTGCTGGCCTATAACCCCACGGATCGCTATGTCACGGTGAGATTTCATCAAGCCGCTAGTTTTTTAAGTACGCCAGATGCTCCCTTCCGCAATTTGCCCGCCATGCTCGATAACCCCACGGGCTTTGTCTTTTCAGGGCCTGGCAGTCGAGTCACCAACCAAGTGCTGCGGGGGGTACGGCAGACGTTCTTTCCCTCACAGGTAACCATTCCCCCTCGTGAAGCACGGATGCTGGCTAATTTGCCGCTGCCATTGCCCACCCAATTTCCCAATGCGGTACTCAATCGGGTTCGCGCAGAGTTTATGCTCAATGCCGATGGCACGGTCGGCCCAATGCTGCCCTTAATCCCAGATACGAATCCCTTTGGCGAGGTCTCCTCCTCCAATGGCCGCTCCACCCTAATGTATTTAGAAAGCAATGGCCCGATTTATCTAGCGCAAATGTCAATGTTTGCCCGCATGAACGAGCAGGGCACCGAACGGGCACCCACCCTAGAGGAATGGTGGGCAATGCTCCATCGTGGTCAACTGGTGACCCCCCGCGATATTCCACCCACTCCCCCCAATAGTAGTCAGTTTGGTCGCTTTTTCTATGGTCGTGTGGCCGGTGTTAGTCAAGGCTCTCGCTGGCAAGCCACGCTCACCGATGGCCAAACCCATGGACAGGCTTTAACGATTCCGGCACCGGGGCGAGCCATCTCCTATGGCATTAGTACGCTCCACCGAGGCACCCTTGGCACGGGTCAAATTCAAAGTGCCCCCATGTTGGTACGCTATCCAGACACCGCCTACTACGCCCATGGCAATTATGGCGTTCACTATAGTTTGACCTTGCCCTTGGTCAACAATACTCGCCAGTTTCAGTCGGTGGTGCTAACGCTGCAAACCCCTCTCAAACAAGATCACCGCAGTGTAACGCTGCAGTTTCTGGAACCCCCTGCCCCGCAAGTCTTTTTCCGCGGAACGGTGCGCGTTCGTTTTACGGATGATTTAGGACAGATGCAAGAGCGCTATGTCCATTTGGTACAGCGGCGGGGTCAGCGGGGAGAACCATTAGTAACACTAAATATGCGTCCGGGTGAAAAACGCGATGTTACTGTCGATCTACTCTACCCACCTGATGCTACCCCACCCCAAGTGCTAACAGTAGCGACATTACTTGGCCCTAGCTATGAGAACACCACTCAAGTGCCCGCCGCTCCCAATTCTCTCTCCCTCACACCCGTAACGACACCCTAGGAGTGACCAGAGTGGGCGATCGCGCAGCGTGGCCAAAGGACAATCGCCTTGTTCTCATTGGGGATGTCCACGGCCATTATGAAGGCCTGTGCCGTTTACTGGATCTCATTTCACCTCGGGTGGGCGATCGCCTGTACTTTCTTGGTGACCTCGTGGATCGAGGGCCGAGTAGCGCCTCCGTCGTAGAATTAGTGCGCCAGTGTGGCTATGGTGCTGTGCGGGGCAACCACGAAGACATGATGCTCCTCACCTTCGAGGGCAAACAAATCAATGCTGCGCGGCTCTTTGTCTGGTGCAATAGTGGTGGCGATGAAACCCTTGCCAGTTACACTTCTACTGATTTGCTTTGGGAGCACCTCGACTGGCTGCACACGGTTCCCTTCTATGAAGATTTAGGGGATGTGTTTGTTGTGCATGCGGGTCTTGATCCCTATCTTCCCCTAGAACAGCAAGGCAGCCAACAATGCTGCTGGATCCGTGAACAGTTTTTAGGCCACCCCAAGCCCTACTTTGCCGATAAAACAATTGTGGTGGGTCACACGATTACATTTACGTTTCCCGGTGTGGAAGCCGGTAAAATTGTGCGCGGGGCTGGCTGGTTAGGGATTGAAACGGGTGCCTACCATCGCCGCAGTGGTTGGTTAACGGCGCTCGACTGGACGAATCAATGGGTCTATCAAGTGAATGTGCTCTACGGTGGTACCCGCCAAGGGGAATTGGCTCAATTTTTGACCGATTTAGGAGATGTCTCCTACAGTATCAGTTAGCGCTGGCGCCACGCCGACCACAAAAGACAGGCAATGCCGATATTGATGGCAATGTCCGCCACATTAAAGACGGGAAATTGAATCAAGCGAAAATCCAAGAAGTCAACCACCTCGCCCGTGAGAAAGCGATCAATACCATTGCCCAAGGCGCCACCCAGTAAACAACCATAGCCCACCTGCTGCCAGCGATCGAATCTCGGACCGAGCACTGCCCAAGTGATCAGACCCAAGCTCACGATGAGAGACAGCCAGCGCAACCAGACACTGCCATTGGCAAAGAGGCTAAAGGCCGCCCCGGTATTTGTCACGTAGGTAATATGAAAGACACCCGGGATAATGGGTGTTGTTTGCGGCGGCACTGTTAGGGCATAGGTGGCCACAATCCATGCTTTGGTCAGGCGATCGCTCATTAAGGCGAGGCCAGCCGCCCACCAAAAAAGGGGATTCTTGATCTTGAAGCGCTTACTGCTCATCCCACAGGACTAAGGGCAGCCACTGAGACCCGTGCTGCCACCTGTTGGGCGATCGCCCGTAGGGCTTGAGCCGAAGCAGACTGCGGATCCGCAATGAGAATCGGTTGACCCAAATCTCCCCCTTCCCGCACGGACAATTCCAAGGGCACCTGTCCTAAAAGGGGGACACCCATTTCCGCTGCCAAGGCTTCACCGCCCCCACTGCCAAAAATGTCATAGCGACGATTGGGCAAATCAGGGGGAATAAAGTAGCTCATATTTTCCACCAACCCGAGGACAGTGACCCCCAACTGCTGAAACATCCGCAATCCCCGCCGTGCATCGCCAAGAGCAACGGGTTGGGGCGTTGTTACGATGACCACCCCTGCCATCGGTACCGCTTGCGCCAGTGTGAGTTGGGCATCCCCAGTGCCGGGGGGCAAATCCACAATCAGATAGTCCAATGCGCCCCAATCACTTTGGTAGAGAAATTGGCGAATAATGCCATTGAGCATCGGACCGCGCCAAATGACCGGCTGATCGCGATCAATCAGGAAGGCCATGGAGACCACTTTCAAGCCGTGAGCCACTGGGGGTAACAGAACATCGCCTCTGGCTTCCTTGCGCACTTCGACAATGGCATCCTCTAGCCCCAGCATCGTCGGAACATTCGGCCCATAGATATCCGCATCAATAATGCCGACAGCAGCCCCCGCTTGGGCAAGGGCAAGGGCTAAATTCACCGCAACGGTACTTTTGCCGACCCCCCCTTTACCACTGGAGACGGCAATAATGTTCTTGACCCCCGCTACATCGGTGCGATCGGGCAGGCTCTTTTGCTGCGGCGTTTCAGCGGTAACCGCCACTTGCACATCCATCACCCCCGGCAGGGTAAAGATAGCCTTTTTGCAATCCTCGACAATGAATTCCCGTAGGGGGCAGGCGGGGGTTGTCAGCACCAGCGTAAAGCGAACCGTGCCATCCTCAATGGCGACATCGCGGATCATGTTCAACTCCACCAGCGATCGCCGTAACTCGGGATCTTCCACAGGGCGGAGAACGGCCAACACAGACTCAACAGTAAGGGGGGCACTCATGCAGGTGATTCGTTACATTCGCTACTTAGATAGCGATCGTACCACTGTTGGGCAGATTCCCCCGCCAGCCACAGCAGCGATACAGCCAAGAATGCAAGCCAAGAGCGCTCTCCGACGGGATTACATCACCCATATTTCAGAAAAGGGCGGTATTCTGGAAAGTATGAGCTATTTGGGATCAGAAGGATTGCAACGTTGACTCACTCCACCCTCCACCAACCCGCCACAGCCGCCGACCAAGGCCTGCAACGCCAACTTATTGTCATTCTCGATTTTGGGTCGCAGTACTCCGAACTCATTGCCCGCCGCATTCGTGAGACCCAAGTCTATTCCGAGGTCATTTCCTACCGCACCACTGCTGAGCAACTTGCCCAATTGGCTCCCAAGGGCATTATTCTCTCCGGTGGCCCCAACTCTGTCTATGACGAGAATGCTCCCCACTGCGATCCAGAAATTTGGAACCTCGGGATTCCCATCCTTGGCGTGTGCTATGGCATGCAACTGATGGTGCAACAGTTGGGGGGAACTGTGGAGCGAGCCACCGCCGGCGAGTATGGTAAGGCAGCGCTCTTTATTGACGACCCCACGGATCTGCTCACGAATGTTGAGCAAGAAACAATTATGTGGATGAGTCATGGCGATAGCGTCACCGAGCTGCCCCCCGGTTTTCGCGTCTTGGCGCATACCCACAATACGCCAATGGCAGCGATCGCCCATCCAGAGCGGAAACTCTATGGCGTGCAGTTCCACCCAGAGGTGGTGCATTCCGTGGGCGGTATTGCCCTGATCCGCAACTTTGTCTATCACATCTGCGATTGCGAACCCACTTGGACAACCGCTGCCTTTGTTGAAGAAGCGATCCGTGAAGTGCGCGCCAAAGTGGGGGACAAACGGGTACTCCTTGCCCTCTCGGGGGGGGTAGATTCCTCGACACTGGCCTTTTTGCTGCACCGCGCCATTGGTGATCAACTCACCTGTATGTTCATTGACCAAGGGTTCATGCGCAAAGGGGAACCGGAGCGACTCCTCAAGCTCTTTCAGGAGCAGTTTCACATCAAGGTGGAGTACGTCAATGCCCGCGATCGCTTCCTTGCCCAACTGGTGGGTGTCACAGACCCCGAAGAAAAGCGCAAACGCATTGGCCATGAATTTATTCGCGTTTTTGAAGAAGAGTCGCAGCGGCTAGGGCCCTTTGACTACCTTGCTCAGGGCACGCTGTATCCCGATGTCATTGAATCGGCAAATACCAACATTGACCCCCAAACCGGCGAGCGCGTAGCGGTGAAAATCAAGAGCCACCACAATGTGGGCGGTCTGCCGGAGAACCTGCGCTTTAAGCTCGTTGAACCCCTGCGTAAGCTCTTTAAGGATGAAGTGCGCCAAGTGGGGCGATCGCTGGGGCTGCCCGAAGAAATTGTGCGGCGCCATCCTTTTCCCGGTCCCGGTTTAGCGATTCGGATTCTGGGGGAAGTGACTCCGGAACGCCTCGAGATTCTGCGGGATGCAGATCTGATTGTGCGGCAGGAAATTAACCGCGCTGAGATGTACCACGACTTTTGGCAGGCCTTTGCGGTGCTGCTGCCGATTCGCACTGTGGGGGTCATGGGGGATCAGCGCACCTATGCCTATCCAGTGGTGCTGCGGTTTGTTACCAGTGAAGATGGAATGACTGCTGATTGGGCACGGGTGCCCTACGATCTCCTCGAGCGCATTTCCAACCGCATTGTCAACGAAGTACCGGGGGTGAATCGGGTCGTGTATGACATTACCTCCAAGCCACCGGGAACCATTGAGTGGGAATAAATTTGCCAGAAAGGGGAGCGATCGGTTTAACTGGGAAAGATGGTGGTGTAAACTTCCCACCGACTAAAGTCGGGGGCTTTCAGTAGCCCTAGGCCATTGAACAAGCCAAATAGCCTGAACTTCCAGCGAGCGTTACGGACTCGCCCAATAAGGCAATCACAGAGGCACCATTGAGATCAGCATCACCAGCCCAGCCACAATGACCACAAGCAAACTTTTTGCCATTTCGATAGGACCGACAAGGATCAGGATGAATATGCAGGCATCGATGGCAAGTTTGGCTGGTATACGCTGGATTGACCGTCACCCACTTCACGCCTTCTCGCAGACATTTGTACTCAATAAACTGCCGCAACTGATAGAACGACCAGCTATTGGAGCGTCTGCGTTCGGTTTTGCTTCGGGGTTGCTGATTCAGGCGCTCGCGAATTCCCGTCAAGTCCTCTATCGCGATCACCGCATTGAGCGCTTTCGCTTCACGGACAATCGCCGCACTGATCGAATGGTTGAGCCACTGTTGAAAGCGTTGTTCTTTACCCGCCAGCCGTTTCAAAAGTTTTCGGCAAGACCGCCGCGAACTTCTTGTGCCCTGCGAGGCTCGTTTTTGAATCGACGCTCTCACTCGATGAAATTTATCTCGACGTTCGTTTAACTGATTCCCATCCCAACCTCCACCTGTACTGGTTTTAGCAATCTCTCGTCGCCCCAAGTCCACGCCAATGACGGTGCTCGGTTCAGAAGGTTCAGGAACCTCTTCGGTGATTTGGATGTGGATATAGTAGAAGCCATCCCGATGTTTGCATAACTGAGCCGATGTTGGCCTTCGCCCTCTCAACCTGTTCTTTTGATAATCACCCATATCAAGCTGAATGGTCTCTCGACCCTCCAACAGCGTCAGGCTCACCGCCCCATCTTTTTCCTTGAAGGTAAAGATGCGAGCATCAAAATCTGCCGAAGTTGGCTTGAATTCTTGAACCGCTTTACCTTTCAGCTTGGCGGTCTTGCGGTTGGCTCCGACTCTGGCACAAACCCGAACCGCTTGATTAGCGCTTAACCCAAACCGAGAACGAAGTTCCTGATAAACCCTGTTTTGAATGGTGATCTTATTCGTTACGGTCGGCTGAACGGTTTTGTTGGCAAAGTTACAAGCCTCTGCAAACGCTTTCAAGAATCGCTCGATTTTGAGAGACTGTTCAGGAGTGGGCTGAAGCTTGCAAACGACTGTTAGGGTCTGTTCCATGGATAACAGTCTATCATCAGAGTGTATCATCTTTGGCAACGACTAAAGTCGTCTCTGTCTTTCCTCCCCGTACTAAAGTAATGGGGCTTCCAGACATAAATTCAGTGAGTGATGTGCAATGAACGGCAAATGGACACTGGCTCTTGGCTTCAGTGTAGGTGTGTGGCTGCCCCTCGCGGCAACGGCGCAATCTAGTCCACCCCAATGGCAAATTGAGGCTCGGCCAACAACTAACCCAACCTTTGAAGTGGCACCAACGGCGGAAGCACCGCCCCAATGGCAAGCCGTTCCCGAACCCAGTGGCGATCGCCCTTGGCAGCCAGCGACGCCAGAAGAACTAGCACAACCCATTCTCCCCCCCGTTGCTGAGCAGGCACCGACACCGGTCATTGCCGAAGAACCCCAGTATCGCATTCCCCCTTTAATGCGTCCGCCCACCCGTCTCTTTAACTTGGAGACCGCCAATATCCTGCCGGAGCAAACCCTTGAACTGCGGGGCGGCATCCGCAACTATGATCCCCAAGTGGCTGGGGGTGGCGGCGGTCTGCAAATTTTCTATGGCTCCATTGACTATGCGATCAATAATCGCTTGCAAGTGAGCTTTAGTGGCAATTACTACGATGACCCCTTGGGACGCTTGGTGAACGGGCTACAACCTGACCTTCAGTTTGGGGCGATCGCTGCTGGTCTCAAATATCAAGTGCATCGCGGCGAGAATCTATCTGTGGCTGTGGCTGGCTCCCTAGAGGCAGTGCGGGTGCGATCGGACAATTTCCTCTTTGTGCCGGGTGCCGCGCGAGCGGGGACGTGGACGGTTGCCGCCTCATTACAAGCGCCAATTACCTATTCCTTTAATCCCCAGTTGCAGTGGCACTTTACGCCCAACCTCACCTATTTTCCCGACACAGTGAACAAGGGCGGGGAATTTTACGGCACGAACTTCAACTTTGGCACAGGCATTAGTTGGCAGCCCCATCCTCGCTTTAATCTTTTTGCCGATGTCAATATGCCCGTCGGTCCGGGGGGCAATGCCGTGCGCAGTAGCGATGGCGCGATCGTCAACTTGCCCGTGTGGAGTGCCGGTGTACGCTTCCTAGTGAACCCTGCAGTGAGTATTGATTTGGCAGCCACCAACGCCTTTGGCATTACACCTGCCAGTCGAACCTTGGCTTTTTTGCCCGGTGCCGATCAAGTGGGTGTCATGGCGGGATTAAGCTATACCCCCAATATGGGGCCTGATTTTGCGCCACCCTTTTTGCCCAGTTTTCGCAGTGGGCCTCGGCAACCCCTCACAGATCGCGATCGCCAGCTTTTGCTCAATGGCCTCACCCTTACCTCCCCCAGCACCCTTGATCCGGGGATGCTGCACCTGCGGGGCAATAGCGGCACCACAGGAACCGGTTTTCAGGTGGGCTTTGGTCTTGCCTACGATGCCCAATTTGCTGTTGCCATTGAACAGTGGGAACGCGGCGAAACCCTCATCGAAAACATCAACTACAGCGGTAACTTGCAGTTGGGGCTAGCGGCTAAGTTGCGTTTCCTCGATCAGGCTCAAGGGGATCCCTTTTCTTTGGCTTTTCAAGGCTCATTTAATCGTGGCATTAAGCAAGGAGGGGGTGGCAGTCGTTCCCTAGGTGGCTTGGAACTGGCCTTTATGTATGAGCCAACTAAGAATGTGGCACTGCTGCTGAATCCCAAGTTAGGGATTTTTACTCCCAATCAAAAAGTAGTGGGTGGCGTCGGGGTCGGCCTCAATGTTGAGGTAGTCCGCAACCTCCAATTTATTGCGGAAGCCACTCCTGTCTTTGGCCAAACGGGGGTTTATAGTGCTGGCTTGCGTTACGTCGTGCCCCAGTGGGGACTAGGCATTGATCTCTATGGATCAACGGCAGTCGGCAGCAGTATTCCCAATGCAGGTCTTGTCGGTCAGGGGTCACCGGGGGTAGGGGTTAACCTCCATTGGCTATTTGGCGGATCGCGACAGCCAGAGAATTAAAGTCAAGCAAACTCAATAGTTGTTAATCCCCCCTCAAGAGAAATGAAGGGGGAGAAGGGGCTAACGCCTAACTGCCGTAGATACCTTTATCATCCCGTTGGAAGAGGCGCTTGATGTGCTCCCACGCCTTAATGAGGGCATTTTTTTCATCGTTGGACTCCTTCAGCGCCTCGTTGTAGGCTTCGACAAATTTAGACTGAGCGGCCTCCGAGAGATCTGCACGTACCTCTGGGGAAATATCCTCTGGCCCAGACAACTGCCCCTCAGGCTGACGCGGAATTTGCATCTCCGTAATGGCCGCCTCTTGACCGCCGACGGATTGCAATAAGAGAAAAATCTCCCCGGCTTTGTCCTCAGGGACTTCAACGACCAGAAAAAATTCACCTGCCTGTACCCGCGTTTGATAAATGGCAGCTTTGTCCTGCGGCATCCCCAAGGAAATCAGTGCGGAGCCTAACCCGGCGCCCAAAGCACCATAGAGAGCACCACTGGTCGCCCCCAAAAGGGCAGCCGCCAAAGGACCAGCAGCAGCCACAACGCCAATAAAAGGAATAAAGAGGACACCGACGCCGGTCAGCAGACTCAGTAGCGAACCAAACACCGAGCCATAGAGGGCACCCGTGGTGACGCCATCCAAAATAATATCTTTCTTAGTAATAAATCCACTAATGCGGGCTTCAGACTGAAAATTGCGGCCAATGATTGAGATATTTTCCTTGGGCACACCGCGATTCAAGAGCCGTTCGATCGCCTCTTTGACTTTGGCCTCTTCCTTGAAGGTGGCCGAGACACATTTTGTTGCTGGTTGAGCAAAAGTCGTACTCATTGATGGGTTTCCTCATCAGGACATAACCCCAGTATAGATACGAGCAATTATCGTTGACACCGAACCTCCAAGGTGAGGAAACAGAACGCTCTCCCCACTCGACTAATCGCGAGCAAGGTTTTCAAAGCGAGTGTATTGGGGGTCAAAGAGGAGCTTGACGGTGCCCACCGGACCATTGCGGTGCTTGGCAATCAGGAGTTCACAAATGCCGCGATCGGGGGTGTCAGGGTTGTAATATTCATCGCGGTACAGCAGGATCACTAAGTCGGCATCCTGTTCAATGGAGCCGGATTCGCGCAAATCAGACATGAGGGGGCGTTTATTTTGCCGTGATTCGACACTGCGGCTGAGTTGGGAGAGAGCAATGACAGGGACATTGAGTTCCCGCGCCAGTCCTTTGAGGGAGCGGGTAATTTTCGAGAGTTCCTGCACCCGACCTTCTGTGGTTTCTTCACCGCCCATTAGTTGCAGATAGTCAATCAAAATGAGGCCAAGGCCATTGGGATGCTCAGCATGGAGACGACGGGCAGTGGAGCGAATCTCCCCAAGGGTGGGATTGGGGGTGTCGTCAATGTAGATGGGCAGTTGCGAGAGAATCCCGATCGCCCGACTTAGGGGTTCCCACTGGTGTTGGCTAATGCGCCCTGCCCGTAAATAGTTGCTGTCAATGCGGGCTTCGCTGGCAAGGAGACGTTGCACCAGTTGCTCCTTGGACATCTCAAGGCTGTAGATCGCCACCCCCAGATTGTGAATTTCGGCAATGCGACGGGCAATTTGCAGGGCGATCGCCGTCTTGCCCATTGAAGGACGACCGGCAATGATAATCAAGTCCGATCGCTGGAAGCCTTGGGTCATGTTGTCCAGATCATAGAAATTGCAGGATAGACCCGGCTGAATATTACCGATTGCCCGCTGCTCTAACTCCGTAAACGTGCGGGTAAGAATTTCATCGGTGCGGGTCAATCCCTGCTGAATCCGATCCTGCGTCACGCTAAAGATCTGCTGCTCGGCCTGATCCAAGATCACATTCAATGAGAGACTGCTATCGTAGCCCAGCTTCACCACATGGGTACCAGCTTCAATGAGCTTGCGGCGCAGGTATTTTTCCTTGACCAAGAGGGCGTAGCGATCGATATTGATCGCGCTGACTGTGCGCTCCACCAGTTCCGCCAGCTTGGTGTGCCCCCCAACTCGCTCCAATAGACCCTGATCCTGTAACCAAGCGGTAACGCACAGCAGATCCGTGGGGCTGCCGCGACTGTGGAGAGACACTGCTGCCCGATAGATCTCACGGTGGGCACTGAGGTAAAAGGCCTCAACCGGCAAAATATCCACCACCCGGTTAATGGCTTCCGGGTCTAAGAGAATACCCCCCAAGATCCACTCTTCCGCTTCGAGGTTCTGGGGGGGAATCAGTTGGCTATCGGGCTGAAAACTTGGCTCCTGAACCATCAAGGAGGTTAGCCCTAATCGGCAACGACTTGGATATTGAGTTTGACACTCACTTCAGGGTGGAGCTTAATTTCAGCCGTGTAGGTGCCCAATTTGCGAATCTCAGGCAGAATCATTTCACGGCGATCAATGGTTTCGCCGGTAATGGCTTGGATGGCATCGGCCACATCTTGGGGCGTAACGCTGCCAAAGAGCATATCTTTTTCGCCCACGGGCATCGAGATAGTAATGGTGGCCAGTTTTTCGAGGGTGGCTTTTTGTTTTTCAGCAACGCCTTTGAGTTCAGCGAGCCGCTGCCGTTCTTTTTCTTGGAGCCGCTCTACACGCCGCAGGGCACTGGGGGTTGCTGGCTCGGCAATCCCTCTTGGAAATAGGTAATTACGGGCATAGCCAGGGGCGACTTCGACGACTTGACCCATTCGCCCGAGTTTATTGACGGTTTCATTCAAGACAACTTGCACCCGCTTTGCCATGGGGATCCTCTTTCATTGAACTGGATGGGTTAACAGCAAGCGTCAGCGCTGGTGGCTACGGCTGCTATTTTAGGACAAATAACTATTTTATAGCCTCTGGGGAGCAAACACCTACGGTGCGCGATGCGATCGCGACAAAAAAAGGGCAGAACGCTGTTCCACCCTTGTACCGAGTTTGTTCAAAAGTTAAGGGTTCACCTAGAGGGGATGGAAGAGCAAGTCGGGATAGAAGCGATTAAACTCAATCAAAATCCCAGCAGTAATCGTCATCCAAATGGCGGCCAGCACGGGCGCGGTGGAAAGATAGGTCAAAAAGTGTTTCATGGCACGTCGTCCTTGTAACAATCAACAAACAGTAAAGCTAGCGAGGGGAAACCGTGATTTCGTTATCTTTGGCGGTGAGTTCACCCGATGCCAGCTCTTTGAGGGCAGCCAGCGGCCAAGCAAACCCCGTGAGCATGCATTTGATGGCAAGGGGCACATCAATAATGATTTCTTTTTCGTTGGCCTCACCGCTATCGCGCACGGCAATCAAGTAGGCACGACCCACCCAGCCAATCCAGCCGGCAATGTACAGGAAGAGCACACTGGGAATGAGAAAATCACCCGCACGGCTGAGGCGACCATCCACAACGAGGTGGGGCAGACCATCTTGGCCGCACAGGGCTTGGCTGTAGCGCTCAAACCGTTTTTGACCGGAGGCGGGATCAGCGGTGGTATTCACAGCAGCGGCAGCGCGTTTTTGAAAGGCAGAAGAATCTTTGCAGGGGACGAGTCCTGCCACATCAGCGGAGGCTAGAGGGGTAAAACCTAGCCACAGGGTCAAGACAAGGAGTAGGGCTAACAATCGACGCATGGAGTGTTGTCCTCAAATGCAGACAGGTCAAAGTGCATTCACGGAGAGAGCAATCCCTCCCAAAGCTGCCATCATTTTAGCGGATGGGCTTCAACCCAACTCTAGGGGAAAGGTTAATAATTTTTACGAGGGCAAATAGTGACTAATGCTTCCTCTGGCGATCGCTCTATGGTTGATTGGGGCTACCGTACAGACTGCATCTATTGAGCCAGACAAAGCTCCTTTGCTAGACTAGATCTATTGCTGGACTTCACTTTCAAACATTTGCACGTCGGTGGCGCTGGGGGGAGAGCTGACCCACGGTGATTTCTTAACTATGAAAAGTGTTTCTCCTATTTTGCCCCCCATGGATGCTGACCTGACGTTTAACTTGCCCGATCAAAAAATCCTCGAAACCTTACCCCCCAAACAATTAGTGGCGATTATTTTGCGTCAGCAGCAAATTATTAATCAACTGCGCCATACCCTTTCGCAAATTCCCGGTGTCCCCGAGGTCATTCACCCGGAAGCTCCACCCCCCTCAGAACCCCATCTAGCACTGGTGAGCGAGGACACGGTTTGTTATTTTCCCTTGACGGGTGGGAACTGCTGGACAATTGGCCGCAGTGAAGACAATTCCATTGTGCTCGGCGATCGCTGGATGTCACGGAACCATGCCATGATTCAGCGCATGGGACAGGGGGAGTTTTATCTGATTGATCTCGGCAGTCGCAATGGTACGTTTGTCAATGGTCGCCGCGTCAGTATTCCCGTTGCCCTGCACAATGGCGATCGCATTACCTTTGGCCAAACGGAACTGGACTTTTTTAACGAACCCTTTGCCCCCCTATTTGGGGAAAATGCCACTCTGTCTTTACCCCAATCCGAAGGCTCCGCCACAGCACTTCTCCATGTCCGCCGTCTGTTGACGGTCTTAGTTGTGGATATTCGTGACTTTACCAAGCTGACCCGGCAACTCGAAGAGGAGCTACTGTCGGAGCTAATTGGCACGTGGTTTCATCGGGCGGGTGAAATTATTCGTCAATACGGCAGTTGGGTCGATAAGTACATTGGTGATGCGGTCATGGCGGTTTGGATTCACGAAAGCGAGGAGATTGGCTATCAAGAAATTTGCCACACCCTCTCTGCCTTAGAGGATTTACGGCTGATGACGGGAGAACTGCACCAGCAATATCCCTTGCCGTGGCCACTGCGCATTGGTTCTGGCTTAAATACAGGCTATGCAATGGTCGGTAATACGGGGAGTGGCGATCGCCCCGACTATACTGCTCTGGGAGATACCGTTAACGCCGCCTTTCGCCTTGAGAGTGCCACCAAAACCATTGCGGCTGATCTGGCCATGGGGGCAACCACCTACCACTACCTTGTGCAGTCTTGTCCAACCGTTGTTCCCTTTCGACCCCAAGTGCTGAACCTCAAGGGTTATGATGCCCCTGTACCCGCCTACGTAGGCAGCTTTGATGAGCTTCATAGGTTCCTTGCCCAAGCCATCAAAGGTCGGGACACCCTGCACTAAACACCTCAAAAAAGGGATTAAGGGACGGCCTCCCTCTGATATTATTGAATCACCTGTAGGGGGCAGCCTAGACATCAGTCTATTGTGGGCGTGATGCCTCAGTTTCCTCTGTCACCCTGCTGGCGATCGGCTACCGCCGCCTGCGCTCGCTGTGCGATGTGGTCAGTTCTTTGCTTTGACTCTTAATGAACCGCTGTTTTTTGTAATGACCTGTGAGATTTGGGAGGTAAAGGAATTATGCAACGTTTGGGCCGCTGGCTAGCACTGGCTTACTTCGTGGGCGTTAGCCTGTTGGGCTGGATCAACTGGAGTGCCCCAACCTTGGCGGCAACTGCATCCACCGAGAAAGAACTGGTCAATGTGGTAGATGAGAAACTCGGCACTGCCTTTGGTGAAAAAATTGACCTCAACAATACCAACATTGCCGCCTTTATTCAATACCGGGGTCTGTACCCAACCCTAGCTAAATTAATCGTTAAAAATGCCCCCTATCAATCCGTTGAAGATGTCCTGAACATTCCCGGTTTGACGGAGCGGCAAAAGGAAATTCTGCGGGAAAACTTGGATCACTTTACGGTGACCGAGGTGGAAACGGCTCTCGTTGAGGGTGGCGATCGCTATAATAATGGGCTATACAAATAACTACCCCCATTAGATCAATTTTGGGTTAGCGTTGACTCCCGCAACTTCTGAATTTGATGTCTTAATCATTGGCAGTGGTGCTGCGGGTCTCAGTGCTGCCCTTGCCCTTCCCCCTAGCTATCGCATTGGCCTCATTACCAAAACTGACCTGCGGCAATCTGCCAGCGGCTGGGCACAAGGCGGTATGGCTGCGGCCATTGACCCGACGGATTCTCCCTTGCTCCATGCCCAAGATACCCTTGCTGCGGGGGCGGGTCTCTGTGATCCAGTGAGTGTCCAGTTTTTGGTTGAGCAGGCACCGGCACAGGTGGAGCGGCTCTTGGCGATGGGGGTCGCTTTTGATCGCGCGGGCGATCGCCCGGCCCTGACTCTCGAAGCGGCTCATTCCCGTCCTCGGGTGCTCCATGCCGCTGACACCACCGGTCAAGCCCTGATTACGACCCTGCTTGAGCAGGTCACTGCTGCACCTCACATTACACTTCTACCCAATAGCTTTGTCTTTGATCTGTGGCTAGAGTCGGGGCGATGCTGTGGGGTGTGTCTGTTGCGGCAGGGACAACTTCAGTGGCTGCGCTCGGGTGCAGTCGTTCTCGCCACGGGGGGCGGCGGTCAAGTTTTTGCCCAAACCACGAATCCCCCCTTAAGCACTGGCGATGGTGTGGCAATGGCATGGCGGGCAGGCGCCCACATTCGCGATGTCGAGTTTTTCCAGTTTCATCCCACTGCTCTTGCCGTTGAGGGAGCACCGCGATTTCTGATCAGTGAAGCAGTGCGCGGTGAAGGGGCGCATTTAATCGACAACACAGGGCATCGCTTTGTGGCGGATTACCATCCTGCTGGCGAGCTTGCACCACGGGATATTGTCAGTCGTGCCATTTACCGTCACCTTCAGCAGAGCCATGCCCCCCATGTCTGGCTGGACTTACGACCGATTCCTCGCGATCGCCTGCACTACCGTTTTCCGAAAATCATTGCTGTCTGTCGGCAGTGGGGCATTGATGTTGAGCAGCAACCCATTCCCGTGTCTCCAGCAGCCCATTACTGGATGGGGGGAGTCGTCACCGATTTACAGGCCAAAACCAGTCTTCCCGGCCTCTATGCCGTTGGCGAAGTTGCCAGTACGGGTGTCCACGGTGCCAATCGCCTAGCGAGTAACTCCCTTTTGGAATGCTTTGTCTTTTCAGCGCAACTGGCACATCTGCACCTTCAGCCCCTTCCCTTGGCGGTGTCCCCTGTTGGTCAGCAAGCCCTTGAAATTCAGCCAGTGAGCTTTCAGCAGTGGCGCCAAGATCTGCGGGAACTCCTGTGGCAAAGTGCTGGCATTTGTCGCGATGCTCCCACCCTGATGGCCGCTCTTTCCCAAGTGAAGGAATGGCGCCAAGAATTGCTGGCTCATCCGATCGCGATCGCCTTTCGTGAACTCAACCCCAATCACTGCTATACCCTCAGCAATGCAGCCGCTCAAACGACTCTTTGGGAATGGGGCGAGCTACGCAATCTCTTGGACATTGCCTACTTAATTCTTAAAAGTGCCCTCTTTCGCGAGGAAAGCCGCGGGGGTCACTACCGCCAAGACTACCCCCAACCCGATCCCAACTGGCAAATGCACACCCTGATTTGGGGAGAGCACTGGCAAAAGGCGGCGATTCAAGGCGTCCAGAGTAAACTATAGTTGCTATAGATTCCAAAAATTTTTTGCGGTGATCTATCCCTATGATGCAGTCACGGCGTGTGCAGGAAAGTTTGGTGGGTCTGGTGATCCTTGGGGGCTTAGCCACATTAGGGGTCGGCCTACTCTGGTTGCGGGGCAACCTTGCCGGTGCCAATAGCTACACCCTTGAGGTGGAATTGGATACAGCACCGGGTTTAGCAGTGGGGACACAGGTGCGCTATCGCGGTGTCCAAGTGGGACGAGTCACGGCCATTGGTTTTGATGCCAATGGTGTCCAAGTGAGTGTGCGCGTCAACAATGTGTTGATTCCGCGTAGTGCTGTACCGGAGATTCGCCAGTCGGGCTTTATTGGTCAGGCCTTTTTGGACTTTACCCCCAAGGAGCGGGTACCGGAGATTCCCGAGGGCATCACCGCCTTTGCCCCCAAGTGCCAACCCGACTTGATTTACTGCAACGGCGATCGCGTGACTGGGGTACGCACTGCTAGCTTAGAGGATTTAGTGCGAGCGGCCACTCGTTTTACCACTGCCCTTGAGGAATCGGGCATTATCAACAACGCCAATACCCTGATTTTGGGCGCAACCCGCACCGTCAATCGTGCAGATCAATCCCTGACGAAGGTGACCACTGCCCTCGATAGCTTCAACGCCCTGAGTAATGAAGCCCGTGCTGAACTACGGAACTTTGGCACAGCCTCGCAAGCAGTGACCCGTGCGGCCAACCAGATCAGTGAAATGGTTGAGGTCAACCGCAACACGATTAACTCCGCCTTGCGCAATATTGATGGTGCTGCCCGCGATCTGAGAACCACGCTCAAAGCACTGCGCCCCCTGACAAATCAACTGGAGCAAGGGGAATTGCTGGCCAATTTGGATGCCCTCATTAAGAATGGTGCCGAGGCAGCGGCTAATCTCAATAAAGTCTCTGGAACACTGAGCAGTCCTATCATTATGCTGTCGATCGCCCAAACCCTAGATGCAGCACGGGCAACATTTATCAATGCCCAAAAACTCACGAATGACTTGCTCAAACTCACCGGCGATGAATCTTTCCAGTCTGATTTGCGACGCCTTATTAAAATCCTCAGCCGCCTACTGGCTTCGAGTCAAGAGCTTGAGCAGCAATTTTTGGCACTCCATGCCACTTCCCTAGGCGAAACTCAGCCACCCCCCCCTAGCCCCGTCCCCAGTCCAAGTGTGGCTGCAACGCCCCCCAAAGAGGAGGAAGCTGCCGTGACCAGTGATCCTTAGGCTGGCAATTTAGCGGGCAGTTTCCGTTCTACTCGTACGGGTAAAGCGCACTTCGATACGACGCCGGGAAGCATCTGGATTGCGGTTCGCGGGTGCAAGTTGACCATTCAGCAAGTAGAGCTGCCCCGCCGAGTAGGCACGAAATTGGAGGCCGGCTAGTTTGGGTTGTTTTGCTTGGGCTTTGCGGAGTTCGTTGGCGATCGCCAGTGCCCGCATCAGACCGAGATCAGCATTAGATCCGGGGGTCAAGCGGTTCAATGTATTGGTGGCTGCCGCCTGCTCTAGCAATGTATCGAGATTACTGCCACTGCCTTGATTGGGTTGGCCGTCGGTATGGCCAATGATTTCCACGGTGTCAATGCCGTATTCGTCGCGAGTATCCATAATCTTGGAGGCTAAATCGACCCAAATATACTCACGAAAGGGTTCCGAGAGTTGTGCGCTGCCAACAGGAAATCGAAATTTTTCATTATCTGGAATAAAGAGAATAGGTGCATCGCACTTGCGAACACTAAGAAACGTGATTAACACAAGGTTGGCCATGCTTAAAATTAGCAAGGCGCTCGACATCAGATCCGTGTAGGATATCCAAGGGTTAAAGTCCTCTGACTCTTCTTGGGAGAAACGATGAAGTCGCCGCATCAAAGATAACCTTTGGTTACAAATTTGAGGATTGGTGTTTAATACAGCCCTTTTCCAAAATATCCCGTGCCCAATCCCGACGTAAAAATCCGTAACGTTGATTTTAGCGAGCTGTTTGGGTTTCTCCTGTGCGGGTAAAGCGCACTTCGATACGACGCCGGGAAGCATCTGGATTGCGGTTCGCGGGTGCGAGTTGACCATTCAGCAAGTAGAGCTGCCCCGCCGAGTAGGCACGAAATTGGAGGCCGGCTAGTTTGGGTTGTTTTGCTTGGGCTTTGCGGAGTTCATTGGCGATCGCCAGTGCCCGCATTAGACCGAGATCAGCATTAGATCCGGGGGTCAAGCGGTTCAATGTATTGCTGGCAGCCGCCTGCTCTAGCAATGTATCGAGATTACTGCCACTGCCTTGGTTGGGCTGGCCGTCGGTATGGCCAATGATTTCTACGGTGTCGATACCATACTTTTCACGGGTATCCATAACCATTGAGGCTAAATTTACCCAAATGTATTGGCGAAACGGTTCGGAGAGTTGCGCACTGCCCACAGGGAAACGAAATTTTTCATTATCTGGAATAAAGAGAATCGGCGGCGGACCTTGGATAGGCGGTTGGGTTTGAAGCTTTTTTCTCAGTTCATTCACTTGTTTTTGATTGACAATCATAAAAATCATCATGAAAAACGTGATTAAGCTCAAAATCAGCAAGCTGCCAGACATCAGATCTGTGTAGGACATCCAAGGGTTGAAGTCATCTGGTTCCTGTTGCCAAGAGCGACGCAGTGGGCGCATAGACAATTACCTAATTTTGGGTGGGGGCGGGTGTGATTTTTTGGGAGAGAGTGACCAAGTTGCGATTGATCTGTTCAAGGGATTGAACGGCTTTGGTCATTGATTGGCCAGAGTCTTGGCTTTGTTTCTTCAATTGGCTTAATTGCTCGTTGACCACCTGGGTGACTTGATCCGTCACTTGCTCTAGACACTTCTCAAGGGCTTTGATCTGGCTCTGGCGATCGCCATCGCTTGCGGAGCGTTGCTTGCGATAATTTTCAAAGCTATTTCTGAGAGTTGTTAACTGGTCGGTGAGGGATTTATATTGCCGATCCAACTGCTCGGTGACACGGGAAATTTGGTTTGCGGCTGTACTCAGTTGTTCGACATGGGAGGTATTCTTCCTCAAAACAGTGAGCAACTGGTCTTGATTGGTTTTGTTCTGCTCAATAATATTGGACACTTCTGTAGAAAACTTACTAACGCCAAAACGCACTTGCCGCAGTTCCTCATTCCCTTGGAGGAGGTGTTGACCAACATCATTACTGAGTCGCTCCATGGAGCGCAGCATCGTCAGGAGTTCCTGTTGATTTTGGCTCAGGGTATTTTGTGATCTTTGGGCGATCGCCAGCAGTTCCGTGAGTTGATCCGCCACTTGTGCCAGTTCTGTGGACTTTTGCGCCACTTGCCGATTCACCTGCTCAATCTGGTTGACCAAGCCCAAAACCATGTCGTGAATATGTCTAAAGGTAGTCGTGGTTGTGCTGAGATCGCTGGCAATTTCCTCAAAATTCACGTGGGTGCGATTGACCCGCTCTAGGGTTTCTGAAACTTGGCTGGTCAGGGCAATCACTTGACTATTCAGTTCTTGCGATCGCGCCCCGGCTTCCGTTAATTGATCAATAAACTGCGCAAGTTGCTGTGTTGCCGTACTAAACTTCTCTGCAAACTCGCTATTTTCCAATGTCCGCACTGCTGTCTGAAAAATATTTGCCCCAGAGACAAGATTGCCCGCTGCGTTGTCAATTCTGGCAAAGACCCTCTCCGCTAGCTCAATATTCTTGCTGTGCATTTGCCTAAGATTGGCCAATTCCCGCTCGAGGGGTTCTCCAATTGCCCTAGTGACGGTTTCATGGAAGTTCTCTAAAAAGATAGAAAAATTGCGATCAATTGATCTAATCAGTCGTCCCGTGGGGTTCCGCTGTTCGCTAGCCAGCTCATGATCTAGGTGCAGTTCCACTGCTGCGAAAAAATGCCGCCGTGCCAACGTAGTATTCCAAATAGAATTAATAAACGTCAGGAAAATTCCCAGCGAAAGGCTGACCAAGCTAGACACAAAGGCCAACGCCATCCCCCGCAGCGGCTCACGGAACCGAGTGAACAATTCCTGAAGCACGACATTCTGTTGGGCAGGATTTTCCCCTTGAAGGGCAGAAATGTCCAGTGTTCCCAAGTTGTCGATGATGCTAAAGACATTGATCGTGATGCCCAAAAACGTGCCCAGCAACCCAATCGCAATCAGTAAATTGGGGGTTACCCGTGTCAGGTACTCAATTTGTTCTAGGGACATGCCCCACAACCGTTCTTGGCCAAGCGTGTAGTCCACCAAGGCCACGGTATTAATCTCGTCGTACTTTTCTAAGCAGCGCGTCATCCGCTGCCGCAGGTTCTGAATCAGAACGGGGGCTTGTGTCGTCTCACTGGCCACAGCCCAATCCCAGCGGATAAACTCCATTAACCGTGAAAAAAGGCGCCACCGCAGCACAGCACTCACAAAGGCAATGAGGATTGGCGTCCCAATAAAGAGTTGGAGGATGGGCGAACCCTGCACCTCTTCTAGAAACAGGCTAAACAGCTCCATTCTTTTTACCTCAGGGAAAACGATGGGTTATGGCTCTAGCTTGTCTTGATCGTCCTCATCTTCAGCATCAACGTCTGGCTCCTCAGGGGGGGGTGACTGATTGAGTAGGCGATCGCTACGAGTTGTACCCGAAGTTGATGTTTGGCTCCAGCGATCTTCAATCCGTTTGTCCAGTTCCTCAATCAACTCCTCAAGAATCCCCTTTTGGGCAATCCCCGTGAGGCCTCGAATCTCTGTGCCCGCTACAATCGGCACCATGGCAAAGTTAATGTGATCCGCTGGATAGGCGCGAATTGCCTCAATCAGTGCCATCACATGTGGCCGATAGTCCTTTTGCCATTGTGGGGGATTACTCACTAGAAACTCAATTACCCCATTCAGTTGTTCGCGAAGGACATCTGTTAATGTCGTGGTACGTTGATCTTGATTGCGGATTTGAACCCACGTCAGTTGATCAATAACGGCTGACCAATCATTGCCAAAGGTAATTTTCTTGCCCTTGTTTTTCGGATCAAAGACAAGGTTATCGCCCTCTAGGGCAAACATTCTCAAGCCGAGGCACTTAAAAAATAGTTCCTGCACTTCCCGCACTACTTCTGGCGGCGGCGGCAAAATATCCGTGAGCGTAATCGTTTTATTGGTATGCAGAGCATCAAAATTACCTGCTTCGCCTCGGTTTTCGTAGGCATACTGGAAATTCTTGGCCGTCAAATCATTGATCAACCGCAGGGGAAAACCGGCATACTCCGTCATGAAAATCACTTGATGCTGTTCTGACGCCGGCAATTGCACCCGCTGTGCATTCCCCAGTAGCCCTGTTTCCGTCAGCAGTTGGGTAAAGGCCTGCACATAGGCATCCTCTGTGGGGGGTTGGTGGTAGGCAATGAAGACCGTTCGCTTATGGGGGGCGTTGTTAAAATAGCCGTCATTAAGATTCAGGGGCAGGAGAATGTCCGACTGGTTCTTCAGCGATGTTAAATAGGCAATTAACTGCTCACGGCTGCCCATTTCCATAAAACGCTGAATTGCCGATCCCCGCAGTGCCAGCATCATGGTCGAAATCCGTCTGTCCACCACTTGATCAAGGGCAATCGGAACTTCCGCTGTAAACTGGGGTTTGAGGAAACGTTCTAAGCTGGGTGGCGCCTCTGTGCTGACAACCACTGCTTTTTGAATCACCTCAGTGGAAAGTTCGTTCAAGGCCAAGCGCCGCTCCCCTTCCTTGGGGGGTAACACCGCATTAATTGCATTTTCGGTGTCTTGGGGATTGACAATGGGCAAGCCAATTCGCTCTTGAACATTGACTTCCGACAGCTTTTCACCCCGCCGTTGCAGGACGAGGATATTTTCTTGGATAAAGTTGCGTAACTGCACCAACTGGGCAATTTTTTGATTCGTAAATACAATCAGGTCTTCTGTAGCCACCCTGACTTGACGACTCACCTGCGATTGGTAGTTTTGGCGAGCGAGGGTCAGCACTTGATCCACAGCTACCCGAAAGGCAGTTTGAATTTTTGCCGTTTTGCCAAAGGGAAGAAATTGCCCCTGAATGGCCTGCACCTCATTTTGCAGTTGGGTGGTAATATTGCGCAGTTCCGCATCAGCATTTTGGGGACGATTCGCCTCGTATTGAGCACGAACACGCTCGAAGTTGGTCTTGAGTCCCTGTAGCCAGTTAATGGCATTGTCGAGGCCAAAGAATTGGTGATCCGGTTGCAGGATTTGCTCTAGAAATTTTTCAATACTGGCTTTGATGTCATTGGTCACGTCTGACGTGTGCTCAACAATTGGTGTGAGCCAAACCCCCCGTTCTTTGCTGTTTTCCGCAGGGCGCACATAGTTCAGCAGTGCCATGGCATTCTGGGGAAACTGCGTTTTCAACAGATCTTGCTGCCCACGGGATTGAGCTGCACTAATTTGACTATATTGATCGTTGCGCCAGCGTTCTAAATTGGCACTTAGCGTTCCCCCCTGCACGGGGACTTTTTCCAACCGTTGTTTCAGCAGTTGCCCTAGATCATCCGTCCCCCAGTCAAATTGAGTGGTATAGAACTGCTGCATTTGGCTATTGGTGGGGGCTTGACCAAGACCATTTTTCCAGAACTCTAACACTTGAATTTTGATTTGGTTGGCAGCCAGCAAATTGATCTTGTCTTGGGGGAAGTAAATGCTCGCTAGTCCAGTGGCCATGTAGCGCTGGCGATTCGGACGGGGGTGTTTATCGTATTCTTCGGTGGCATCAATGGCACGTAAATTGTCACGGGCAGAAATGGCGGCGGCAGCGGTGGCACTGCTACTTAAAAAGAGGCAAATTTTCTGAGCAATGGTGTTAGTGATTTTGCCCTTGGCGTTGGGATCCGTTGGGGGAATGATGAATGTGCCGCCGGGGGTAGCGTTGGACATCAAGTAGGTGTAGTCGTAGGGCGGGCGAGACTCCCCTAGACGGCGTTCGCCGGGGTATTGGGCATCAAAAATGGTGCCCTTGCGGGTGTAGTAGTCCAGTTCCTTAAGGGCAGCGTAGCAGTTGGCCTTGACGACATCGTTGCCACCGTAGAGATCGGGGCTGACGACAAAGTAGCCGTAGGTTTCAAAGTTGGGCACACTTTCGGCAAAGAGCCGCCGCAAAATGTAGCCGATATCGAGAAACATGCCGCTACCGGTACCGCCGCACAGGGAACCCGCCACAAAAACCCGTAACCCCGGCCGGACTTCGATGCCACGGGCAATCAGGGCACCCGCATTAGCACCGACCACACGGCCATGGGCTAAGTTCAAGGTTCTCACCACCCGATCATAGTTTTTGAAGAGGGCAAAACGACCCACTGCCCTCACGGCGCCTGCTCCCTGCTCAATGGCGCTGAGGTTGCGAATCAGTTGATCGGGAAACCATTCAAGGATATGGTCGTCGGGATTTTGCACATAGGTATTTTTTTTGCGCCGTTCGTAGTTCTGCTTAAATTCATTGACTTCGTTGAGGGAAACGCGGATATGGACTTCCTCAGCCGGGGTAAATTCAATGCTTTGGCCTCGGTAACTGGGAATCGGACCCCCGCGATCGGTATCAATTTGCACAAAGCTGACGATGGGTAGCTCCGCCAAGGAACCAAATTCTTCAATGATATTTTGGCGAATGCGTACCAGAACATCTCGCCCGGTGCCCCCTAGCCCCACGCAGATAACGGGCATCACGGTCAAATTATTGTTTTCTGCGGTATCTGTGGTAAACATCCAGCCCCCTGTGAGTCTGCTGCTAAACGAAAGAAATCAACCTTAAGGAATCACTTTATAGGGTTATCCTAATGATTTCATCCTTGTATGCAAGGAGAGCAAAGCTACGCTGTTTGGGAATGGTGATCGAGCCAAAGATTGGCTGACCATCACAGGTGAGTTCTCCTGATTCTAGGGCATGAATGATCAGGTTTTGATTTCGCCGTTCAAGGGTGGCGATCGCCACCATACTGGGCAAGGGCACCACTAGGAACGTACCAGCGACACTACCGCCAACACCAATTTTCTGGCCATGCTTGAGGGCAAAGCGATACTCTTGATCGCCCACTTGGACAGTGACAGACCAAGGAATTTGCTGCCGCAGCCAATGCACAGCAAACCACAGGCCACCCCCGAGAACCAACACCCCCAAGACACTCGCCAGCAGAATCTGCCACCCCAGTTGTCCCCGAAGATAGGCGTCCACTAGACAGATGTCGCCGCCGCCGGGTTTAGGGGTACAAAATTCCTGCACTGTGGCTGGTACATCAACAACGGTTAACTGAAATTGTCCGGGCTGAATACTGCGCTGCTGCATTGGTAGAGCCGCAAACCATTGGCTGCGCTCTTGGGCTTCTGGGGTATCGGCTAGGCCACAGACACTATTGGGAACTTCTATCCACTGATTGGCTTGCCCTTGGGGGAGGTTGAGGGGAGCATCCGTAATCCAAATCACCGACTGGTTTTTGATCGGTTGCTGGTTGTGGAGGCGGTCTTGGTTGAGTTGCGCCAAATAGCGATAGACAAAGAGTTCGGCACACATAATATCGGTGCCCTGCTCGGTGCCGGCATTCATGGGCACCGCTTCTAAAATTTTGGGAATATCTGCAGGCCCTTGGTATTCAAAGACGACGGGCGATCGCACCGTCATGGCAAAGGGCAGAATGTGAACGGTATCCCCCTTGGTTAAGGTTTTTTCAATGATCTGCCGTAGGTGGAGCCGCCCCGGATCATTGAGGCCAACACTCTCTGTGAGATCGATCGCCAGCACCACATCCCGACCGCCCCAACGCCCAACCCACGCCAACCCGTCCTTTTGCTGGGGGGTGAGGGGACGATTGCCGGGAACCACAGGTGGATTCATAGTCAGTGGCTTAAATTGCGAGATTTCTGGGGTTAAGGGGGGCGCCTCTGTTTATCATAGACCTAAGGAATAAGTGTGTAGAGCCTCAATTTTAGAACGATCGGTTGTTAGTGGGGATACGACTCGCCATGGAGAATGCTTTACCTGCGGTTTACTTAAGCGTGTTGATTATTCTACTCGGCGTCTCAGCTTGGTTTGTGATCAAACAAATCCTTAAAACCCGCCGCATTGAGTCTAGCTTGGCACGCCTACAACGAAAACTCAAGCAGGAACCGGGCACGACTCAGGAATACTTTGAGCTAGGCAGCATCTACCTCACCAAAAAGCTCGCCAGTCAAGCGATTCCCCTGTTTCAAAAGGCTCTGAAGGCGGCTGAAAATGAAGGCGAAACCTACCTCGCCCCCATCTACAATGCCCTTGGCTATGCCTACTTCATGCAGGAGCAGTATGACTTGGCCATTCGCCAGTACAAAGAAGCCCTGAAAAATCAACCGGAGTATGTGACGGCGGCGAATAACCTTGGTCACGCCTACGAGAAGAAAAATTTACCCCAGCCAGCCCTTGAGGCCTATCAGCACACGCTGAAATACGACCCCAACAACGCGATCGCCCAACGGCGGGTGAATTCCCTGAAAAAGCGGCTGAGTGGCGCGGCGGCTTGAGGATACCTCAGCAAGCAACAACTGGTTAGCAACAAAAAACTGGCTAGGACATTCCCCAACCAGTTCTCAATTCACTATTTGTATTTATTGTATTTAGCTGGATAAGCTACCCCTCGGCTTAGGCGTCTCCTTCGATGTAGAGGAACAGCAGCCCCATCACCACCGTGGGCATCAGCCAGCACACCACGGGAATAAAAATCCAAGGCAAAAAGGATGCAGCGTAAGATCCCATCATAGTCAGCGGTTCTCCTTCTGGATGATCAAACGTTAAGGGTGACCAAGGCTCTAGTTAAACAAGCCAGTCATGATGCCATCGACAACAGAAAAGTTTTCGAGGAGGAAGAAGGCCACAAAGGCAGCTCCCATGGCACCCACAAAAAAGCCAGCCGTAAACTGACTCCAACCTTCACCGGTTTTCAGGGGATCGCTGCTGCTGCCACCCTTTTGAAAACTGACTAGACCATAGGCTGCTAAGCAGGCCGTGGCAATCAAAATCAGGGCGATACCAGAAATCAAACCGCCCAAGTTGGCCACATCGGAGTCCCGCAGGGGACCGAGCTTGACCCAAGGACCAATGAGGAAGTAGCCATGGGCCATGCCAATTTCAAGACCCCGCAGAATGGGAGAGAGGCCTTGACGATAGGCGGGGAGGTTACCAATAAAGGTCTTGACTAGGCCAGAGTCAGAAATGGGCGTTGACAAGTGCCCCACAAAGGGATCGCCATTGTATGGCTTAACCAGTTCTTCTGCCATGATTTTTATTTCCCTAGCATTCCGTCATGTCCGCGCACAGGCACGAACCTAAGTGGTTATTCTAGGCAAGGGCGGGCGATCGCGCGAGAGAGAGCGTTCATCTCTTCAAGAAAGTTCATGTATCGCAACATCCCCTTACGCAGCCCCGCCCCTTATCTTGGGCTAGTAGGTGGGTACGCTGGGATCGACTTCCTGACTCCAAGCGTTGATGCCCCCTTTGATATTGATCCCCTCAATGCCAGCCTGTTTGAGGATGCCCAAGGCTTTGGCAGAGCGACCCCCCATCTTGCAGTGCACTAAGAGGCGATGGCCATTCACCAAATTGCGGATTTTCTCCACACCGGGGCCATTTTCAATTTCCGATAGGGGAACGAGTACAGCGCCGGGAATCTTGGCAATTTCGTACTCGTTGGGGTTGCGCACATCCACAAGGACGTAATCTTGGGCACCGCTGTCCATGAGGGCTTTGAGTTCCTGGACAGTCATTTCGGGAATTTCTGCCATTTGTGCGGCCTCCTGTGCTTTGGCTTGGCGAATACCACAGAATTCTTCGTAGTCAATGAGCTTGTCAATGACTGGCCGTTCGGGGTTTGGGCGCAGCTTGAGTTCACGGAATTTCATCTCTAGGGCATTGAAGAGCAAGAGGCGGCCACTGAGGGTTGTGCCTTTGCCAAGAATAATTTTAATCGTCTCCGTGGCTTGGATGACGCCAATAATCCCCGGTAGAATCCCAAGAACGCCCCCTTCCGCACAAGAGGGCACTAGACCCGGTGGCGGTGGTTCTGGATAGAGATCACGATAGTTGGGGCCGCCTTCATAGTTAAAGACCGTGGCTTGACCCTCAAAGCGAAAGATGGAGCCATAGACATTGGGCTTATTCAGGAGCACACAGGCATCGTTCACCAAGTAGCGGGTGGGGAAGTTATCGGTGCCATCCACCACAATGTCGTAGTCCGCCATAATCTCAAGGGCATTGGCGGCGCTCAAGCGAGTTTCGTAGAGATCCACTTGGCAGTAGGGATTGATCTCAAGGATGCGGTGCTTCGCAGATTGAATTTTCGGCTTGCCCACCCAAGAGGTGCCGTGGATCACCTGTCGTTGCAAATTAGAGCTATCCACCACATCAAAATCGACAATGCCAAGGCGGCCAATACCGGCAGCAGCGAGATAGAGCAGCAGAGGTGATCCCAATCCACCCGTGCCAATGCAAAGCACGCTGGCAGCTTTGAGGCGTTTTTGACCCTCAACACCCACCTCCGGCAAAATCAGATGGCGGGAATAGCGTTCATAGTCGTCTTTCGTGAGTTCAATCGTAGAAAGGTCTGGATTTAGCATGGTAGCCCTTCATAAAAAATGCGGCTGATCTAACCCGATCAGCAAGGGTGAGGGGATTTTCTTATTTTACTTAGGGGCGCGACAGAGGATCTGCCAAGGTTTCAATTGTCAACACTTGGGGGGGTGTCGCATCCGGCGGATAAAGCATGGTGAACTGTACCCAGCGGATTTCTTGGGGTTGTAGCGTGAGCCGCACGAGATCGTCCCCCTGCTGGCCTTGGCGTTGGACAAGGTGAATGATCCGACTTTGGGGGGTGCCTTGATCATCGCGGAAGCGCAATCGGACACTGCCTCGGAAAAAGATGCGGTTGGGTGGTTCAGCAAAGAACCGTAAGCCACTGGCGGGGGCGTCGAACTTGATGGGGGTTTGGAGGGCAAGGCGCACGGTTTGGGGGCGATCGCTGGTGTTTTGCAACGGCAGCACTAGATCATATTCAACGGCATAGTTACCATGGGCAGCATAGGCCGTATCCGGATAGCGCACCACGAGGGGAGCCGTTTGCACTTGTCCTGTGCCCAAGCGCCCCGCCACTAACGAACTAATGGGATAGGAAAAGGCGGTACCCGCGGCGGGAATCGGAATCGGTTGCTGTTGGGGATTGTGCCAGCGGGAGCCAAGGGCGACACCCGCCACTCGGCCATAGATAATGTTGCCCCCTTGATCGGGGGGTGTGGGGGCGCGATCGCGGGGGGTGACCAATTGTCCTTCGGTCAACGTCTGCTGCCATTGCTCTAGGGTCGGCGGTTCATTGCCAAAGCGGGCTAAACTGGCGAGGTAGATGTTGCCACTACTGCGGGCACGAATCAGCAGCGAACGGCCATTGAGGGGGGGGTCGAGTCCCTTGACCGGAATCGGTAAATTGGCGATCAGGGCATAACTGCGCGGGGGAATCACGATTTGTGCCGGCCAGCCCGCTTGCCGCCGTTGTCGCAAAATATCCAGCATGACGCGATCGCCCGGACCCGCAAAAACTTGACCGAGATCATTGGCCTGCTGATTGGGCAGAGGACGAAAGGGCGCATCCGGCTGACTCAGGTAACTAGCGGCATGGATCAAATTCACCGTTACCGCTTCAGAACTGGGGTTGTAGGCGAGAATCCCTAGGTAGAGGGTCGTGAGATCCTGCGGGTCGAGGGGCTTGGCAATATGGTGGGCAAAAATATCAAAGCGATCGCGAAAGGCAACGTTCAAGTGGGCATTGGGGGTTGCTTTGCCCTCTGGCGGAAAGGTGGAGAGGAGAATCCCTGATCGCTGTACCACCTCTGGACTATTGCTATTAAACACCGGCACCTGATCAAGGGCCCCCGGTAAAGGGAGCACTTTTTGCGGTTTTTCAATCGTTGCCGGCACCTGAGCCAGCACTGGGGAAATGACAACGAGCGCTGCACAGCTCCCCAAAAACCAACGGAAATCAACAGACATTACCCAGACCTAGTAGCTAATTTGCAGCGTGACACTTGCCTCTACCTGTAATTCCCCGGACACCACAGGCGTGCTATCGGCCATGTTTGCTGCCCGAACGGCAAGGGGTCTTGGCGGGGGTGCCGCTTGATTAATTTGAATACTCACCACTTGGCGCGGTTGGAGATTGAGGGCACTGAGCACCGCTTGGGCTTGACTTTGGGCATCTTGGGTCGCTCGCTGCAGGGCAGTGCGTTGGGCAGCGGCAATCGTGGCCTCTGGTGCCGTAAAGCTAATATTGTCAATCGTGGTTGCGCCAGCTTGGACAGCCGCATCAAGGAGGGGCCCCACGCGATCGCTGGCAATGCGAAAACTCACCGTATTGCGCCCGATATAGCCCACCAGTATCCGTTGATTGTTGGTGTACTGATAATTTGGGCTGAGGCTAAGCCCCGTGGTTTGCAGTTGACTGACTTCCCGTGCCCGCAGAACCGCCAAAACGGCATTGGCTCGCCGCGCCACCTCTTGCTGTACCTCTTGAGCCGTGCGACCTTGCACCTCGACCCCAAGGCTGACTTGGGCAAGGGTTGCTGAAATGGCTTCTGTGCCTCGACCCGTAACCGTCAGGGTACGTTGGGCTTCTTGACTCACGGCGGGTCGCTCAGCAACCACCACAGATCCCCCGACAAGAAGCGCGGCAAGACTGAGGGTATAAAAAGGCGTTAACGGATGTTTCACAGCGGCATTCACCACAGCTAAGCAAAAAACTCATGAACGTTGTTTCTCTCCAGACCGCCTCTCACTGGGATTCTGTTCCCCTTTAGGCGCTAATCGTATGAATTTTAATAAAATTCGTTCCTTGGGGAGTTTGGGCAGGAATGCCGCCCAGAATCAAAATTTTATCGCCCTCAGTAACCATCTGACGCTCCTTGAGTTGGTTTTCGGCCACGGCAATCATCCCTTCAAACGTCATAGGCAGTGTTTCCAAAAGAATCGGCTTCACGCCCCAGAGCAAATTCATCCAGTGATAAACGCGGGGGCGATCGGTAAAGGCGACAATCATGGGTTTCACCCGTTCCCCAGAGGCAATGGTTGCGGTGTAGCCCGTTTCCGTAAAGCAGGCGATCGCCCGCAGATCGAGGATTTGAGTAATGGTGGTCAAGGCTTCACCCAAGGCATGGGTCTCATCATTGCGGTAGGCGGGCATATTGTCAAACTCAAGGTGCGGCTCCACATCCGCTGCAATCCGCGCCAACATCTTCACCGCCTGTACAGGAAAAGCCCCCACAGCAGATTCGCCCGACAACATCACCGCATCCGTACCATCAAGAATGGCGTTGGCGACATCACTGGCCTCTGCCCGCGTCGGCCGGGGATTGTGGATCATGCTCTCTAGCATTTGGGTTGCCGTAATGACGGGAATACTGCGGTAGTTGCACTCGCGAATAATTTGCTTTTGCAGCAGCGGTACTTTCTCCACCCGCATTTCCACACCGAGATCGCCGCGAGCAACCATGATTGCATCGGCCACCCCCAAAATCGCTGAGAGGTTTTCCACCGCTTGGGGTTTCTCAATTTTGGCCAGGACGGGCATATCACTGGCACCGTGGGCCGCCAAGTACTCTCGTAACTCCCAGAGATCCTCAGCGCGGCGCACAAAACTCAGGGAGATAATATCAACCCCCTGCTCAATGCCAAATTGAATATCCTGCTTGTCTTTGTCTGTGAGGGAAGGCAACCGCAGATTGAGATCCGGCAAGTTTACCCCCTTACGACTTTTCAGCGTGCCCCCCTGCACCACCCGGCAAGTGACCCGATCTCCCTCAACGGCCTCGACCACCAATTCCAAGAGGCCATCATCCAAGAGCACCTGCATCCCCGGCTGCGCCTCTTCGGCGAGATAAGGATAATCAATGCCAATGCCTTGTGTCTCTTCCTCAGTGAGCGGCACGAGGTGGACTTGCTCCCCTTCCACTAATTCAATGCTCCCTTCAGGAAGTTGGCCGACGCGAATCTTGGGACCTTGCAGATCTTGCAGTAGCGTCAGGGGCGTTGCTTCTTCATTGGCCACTTGTCGCAGCAGGGCAATGGTTTCGGCATGATCTTTATAGTCACCGTGGGAGAAATTTAACCGTGCCACATTCATGCCAGCGGCTAGCATCTGCTGAATCACTTCCCGCGATTGACTGGCAGGGCCAATAGTGGCAACAATTTTGGTGCGACGAAACAGCATAGGAGAGGGGGATAACTTCATGCTCTCCTAAATCTTAGGTAAAGGTCAGGGAATCTGGTGGTGTTCTGGCTTGCATTCACCATGAAGTTTTGTGGATGCATGTGGCTATAATTTGCCTCGTGGAGACTACCGCTGGAGGCCGCAATGGCACGCCCCCTTACCCCCGATAATCAAACGCTAAATCGTGCTTGGACTTGGCAAGATGGCCTGATTATTTTGGCCTTGATTGCCCTGATCTTTTGGATTGTCAACACGGCTGCGCAGTTTACAGGACAGTATGACCCCACGATCACCATTGAGCTGAGTCCAGCAGTCTTGCCAAGTTACACCGCTCAAACGCTGCTGCGGATGCTGATTGCCTACATGATCTCTTTGGTGTTTAGCATCCTCTATTCCTATATCGCCTACTACAACCGCACTGCTGAAAAAATCCTGCTGCCCCTGCTGGATATTCTGCAATCGATTCCTGTGCTGTCGTTTTTGCCGGGGGTGGTGCTGGCACTGATTGCCCTCTTTCCGGGGAGCCGAATTGGCGTGGAATTGGCGGCCATTATCCTCATCTACACGGGGATGGCTTGGAATATGACGTTTAGCTTTTATCAGTCTTTGATTAGCGTGCCTCGGGAACTGCGGGAGGTGGCAAAGATTTATCGGCTGGGGTGGTGGCAGCAGGTGTGGACGTTGGATTTGCCGGCGGGTGCCATTGGCCTGATCTGGAATAGTGTGATGTCAGTGGCGGGGGGCTGGTTTTTCCTGATGGCGATCGAGTCCTTTACCATTGGTGAGAAAACCTTTACGTTGCCGGGGTTAGGTTCCTATCTGGCAGAAGCAGCCAACCAACAGGACTATGCCGCTCTGATCTACGGCTTGGCGGTTCTGATTGGCGTCATCATCATTATTGATATTTTGGTGTGGCGCCCTCTGATTGCTTGGGGCGAAAAATTCAAGATGGAAATGGTCGAGGCGGAGAATGTTCCTAAATCCTTCGTTCTTGATTTCCTGCGGCGATCGCCCACGTTGCGGGCCTTCCACCAAAATATTTTTGCCCCCGTCTGGGAACGACTGGATGAGCAGTTGCGCCCCAAACACCCACGTCAATCCCTTGCCCCTGAGAATGGTCAAGGCAACTGGCTGATAACCCCCATCATTTTGCTGATTTTTGCCGCCTTCGTCGGTTGGGGAGCGATCGCCTTTTTGCGGCAAATGTTTGGTGTCAGTTGGCAAGATTGGCAGCAAATTGGTCTAGGGGCGGTTCTGACCACGGTGCGGGTAGCGGTGGCGCTGGTTCTCTCCCTACTGTGGACGGTTCCAGTGGGGGTGGCGATCGGTCGCAATCCCCGTGCCGCTCAAGTGTTGCAACCCATTGTCCAAATTGCGGCATCGGTACCGGCCACGGCGCTGTTTCCCGTGCTGCTGTTGGCGCTGGCCAATGTGGGTGGGGGTTTGGAGATTGGCTCTGTGGCGCTGATGATGCTGGGCACGATGTGGTACATCCTCTTTAATGTCATTGCTGGTGCCCAAGCCATTCCCACGGAGCTATTTGAAGCAGCGGTGGTCTATCAACTCTCTTGGTGGCAGCGGTGGCGCACCCTCATCCTGCCCGGCATTTTTCCCTATTTGATTACGGGCATCATTACGGCGGTGGGCGGCGCTTGGAACTCGAGCATCGTCAGTGAATATGTGGAATTTCAGAATCAAACGGAGCAGACCCTTGGCTTGGGGGCCACGATTTCTGAGGCTAGTGTTCGCGGGGATTTTCCCCTACTGATGGCCGCCACGGCAGTGATGTCACTATTGGTGGTTTTGACCAACCGCTTGGTTTGGCGCCCCCTCTACCGCTTGGCGGAAACAAAATATCAACTGTTGTAGGCGCCGGTCATGCGTGTCATTGGCCTGATGAGCGGTACCTCGGTGGATGGCATTGATGCGGCCTTAGTTGCATTGGCGGGGGGCGATCGCGACCTTCAGGTACAGGTGCTTAATTTTTGTACGGTGCCCTATCCCGCAGCCCTACGGCAGCAGATTCTCGACGTTTGTGGCGCAAAACCCTTGACCCTTGCAGCGTTGGCAGAGTTGGATGAGGCGATCGCCGAGGCCTTTGCCCTTGCGGCACAAAGGGTCCAACAGGGGTATCCCCGCGCAGATCTGATTGGCTCCCACGGTCAAACGGTCTTTCATCGCCCCCCCACGGGCGATCGCCTCGGCTACAGCCTACAACTGGGACGGGGGGATTGGATTGCTTGGCGCACGGGCATTACCACCATTGCTAACTTTCGTGCTCAGGATATTGCCTTGGGGGGTCAAGGGGCGCCCCTCGTGCCTCGGATCGATTGGTCTCTTCTCAGTCATCCCACGGAAGTCCGCTGTGTGCAAAACATCGGTGGCATCGGCAATGTTACCTACTTGCCCCCCCAACGAGAGGATCCTGACGGCAAAGGGGTCATAGGTTGGGATACCGGTCCCGGCAATGTGCTGCTTGATCTGGCCGTCACGGAGTTATCGGGGGGTGAATTGACCTACGATGCCGATGGCGCATGGGCAGGGCAGGGCAAAATTATCGATCCACTGGTGGCGCACTGGCTACAAGACCCCTTCTTTCAGCAGCCGCCACCAAAGTCCACAGGGCGAGAATACTTTGGTCTGCCCTTTTGGCAGCGATGCCGCACGGATGCCGCGGGTTTAGCGCCTGCAGATCTGCTGGCCACACTGACGGAATTTACGGCTCGCAGTATGGTTGAGAGCTATCGCCAATTTTTGCCCCAACAACCGCAGCGAGTCTTCCTCTGTGGCGGCGGTGCCCACAATCGTTTTCTCAGGGAGCGCCTTCAGGTGCATTTAAGAGACATTCCCGTAGAGACCACTGCGACGGCGGGCGTACCGGTGGATGCGAAAGAGGCGATCGCCTTCGCGATTCTCGCCTACTGGCATGAGTTGGGTGTGGCGGGAAATCTGCCCCAAGTCACTGGTGCGCGCCAAGCGGTTCCCCTAGGTCAGCGTTGGATTGGACAGTCATGAAAACAACCTTTCCAGCCATTGTCACCACGGCTGAAATGCAGGCGATTGAAGGGGCGATGTTCAATGCCGGCTTTCCAGTGCCAGCCCTGATGGAAAAGGTGGGACAACGCCTCAGCGACGTTCTCCAGCGTCAGTTTCCACAGGGTTCCCGTGTCGGGGTTTTGGCAGGTCCGGGGCACAATGGCGGCGATGCTCTGGTGGTGGCGCGGGAACTATGGCACCGCGGCTATGGGGTGAAAGTCTGGCAGCCCTTTGAACGTCTGAAGCCCCTGACGGCGGATCATGCCCGCTATGCTCGCTTTCTCGGTCTGCCCTTTGTGGAGACGGTGGACGGCTTGCAAGAGGTTGACCTGATCGTGGATGGTCTTTTTGGCTTTGGCCTAGAGCGGGAACTGACGGGTGAACTTGCCGCTGCCATTGATCAGATCAACACGTGGCGGCAACCACGGCTGAGCATTGATGTCCCCTCGGGGCTACACAGCGATACGGGGGCAGTGTTGGGCACGGCAATTCAGGCCGATCGCACCCTCTGTTTAGGACTGTGGAAGCGGGGACTACTGGTAGAGGAAGCACAGCCTTGGGTGGGGCAGGGGGTGTTAATCCCTTTTGATATTCCTGCGGCGGTGATTGAAGCGGCGTTGGCCACGGCACCGCGGCGATATTGCTTAGATGCTTCCTGTTGGCAAGAATTGCCCCTGTCGCGATCGCCGATTACCCACAAGTATCAGCAGGGACAACTGTTACTCATTGGCGGCTCTGCCCAGTTTGGCGGCAGTATTCTCCTCAGTGCCCTCGCTGCACGCTGTACAGGTGTGGGAATGCTGGTGGTGGCGGTGCCCCAGTCCCTGAAGTCCCTTGTGCTCTCACGAGTCCCCGATGCCATTGTTGTTGGTTGCCCAGAAACAGCGAGGGGGGCGATCGCGCGTTTACCCGAGAGCCTAGAGTTAGCGAAATTTTCCGCCATTGCCTGTGGGCCGGGGCTGACCCCTGAGGCGGTGCCCGTTGTGGAAACCGTTTTGAAGGCGGGGCGATCGCTGGTCTTGGATGCCGATGCCCTGAATATCCTAGCCACCCTCTCGCCGTGGCCACTGTTGGGTTCCGTCATTTTAACCCCCCACTATGGCGAGTTTCGGCGCCTGTTTCCAGACCTTGTCACGGGCGATCGCCTTGATCAAGTGACCGCCGCCGCGAACCGCAGCAACGCTATTGTTCTTCTCAAGGGGGCACGGACGGCCATTGCCTCGCCGCGGGGTGACCTCTGGATCAACCCCCACAGTACCCCTGCCCTTGCCCGAGGTGGTAGTGGCGATGTTCTCACTGGCCTCATCGGTGGCCTTTTGGCACAGCAGGAAGCCCTCAGCGCAACCTATGGTGGGGTTTGGTGGCACGCCCAAGCAGGCCTTCAGGCAGAACGAGAAGCGACTGCCCTAGGGGTCTATCCTGAACAACTGATTGCCCACCTATTACCGACGTTGCACGCTGCGCTAACTGCCGGCGTTTAGCTTTTTGGCCAAGAGTTGATTCGTCAGCTTGGGATCGGCGCGTCCACCCGTTTTTTTCATCATTTGGCCAACAAAGAAGCCCTGAAGTTTCGTTTTACCGGCGCGGTATTGCTCCAGTTCATTGGGGTGTGCCGCCAGCACCTCATCAATCATCGCCTCGAGGGTAGCGACATCAGAAATTTGACTGAGGCCTTTTTTCTTCACGAGGGCTTTGGGGGAGCCGCCTTGAGCCAGTAATTCCGGCAGCAGATCCTTGGCCATTTTGCTACTGATGGTGCCCGCCTCAATGAGTTGGATCAGTTCCGCCAATTCAGCAGGCTTCAGGGGCAGGGCCTCGATCGCTAGTTTTTGTTCCTTGAGATAGGCGGTAATGTCCCCCATGATCCAGTTGGCCGCCAATTTTGGGGGTGCCCCAGCGGCAACGGTGGCTTCAAAGTATTCGGCAACGGCTCGCTCATCGGTGAGAACGCGGGCATCTTGGGGGGGTAAGCCCCACTCGGTCTCGTAGCGGTGCCGCTTTTGCGCTGGCAGTTCAGGTAGATCCGCACGCCAAGTGGCCAGTTGCTCAGCACTGACTTCAATGGGGCCGAGATCGGGTTCAGGAAAGTAGCGGTAGTCACTGGAGCCTTCCTTGACCCGCATGGTGCGCGTTTGCTGCGTGGCCTCATCCCAGAGGCGGGTTTCTTGAACGATGGCTTCGCCCGCTTTCACAGCAGCCACTTGCCGCTCAATTTCATAGTCAATGGCGCGTTGAATGGCACTAAAGGAGTTCATGTTCTTAATTTCGACCTTCGTGCCAAAGGTGGTGCTGCCCACGGGGCGCACGGAGATATTGACATCGCAGCGCAATGACCCCTCCTGCATATTGCCATCGCAAACCCCTAAATAACGGAGAATGCGCCGCAGTTCTTGGGCATATTCGGCAGCTTCTTGACCGGTGCGCAGATCTGGCTCAGAGACAATTTCCACAAGGGGTACCCCTGCCCGATTCAAGTCCACTAGGGAGTAGGTGGAGCCAGACAGGCGATCGCTCCCCGCGTGAACCAGTTTGCCGGCATCTTCCTCCATGTGGAGACGAGTAATGCCAATTTTTTTGCAGCGGGCGGTGCCGTTCTCATCCACCAGTTCAATCTCAAGGTAGCCATGCTGGGCAATGGGCAGGTCGTACTGCGAGATTTGGTAGTTTTTCGGCAAGTCGGGATAAAAATACTGCTTGCGATCAAATTTGCTGTAGGGGGCAATCTGACAATTGAGGGCTAAGCCTGCCTTCACCGCGTACTCGAGCACCTTTTCATTCAAAACGGGGAGTGTCCCCGGCAAACCCAAACACACTGGATCAATGTTGGTATTCGGGGGTGCCCCAAACTGGGTTGAGCTAGACGAGAAAATTTTGGTTTGTGTACTCAGTTGGCAGTGAATCTCTAGGCCAATCACCGCCTCGTAGGTCAGACTGGCGGGATCCACAGGGGTAGGTTCAGGCGCAATGGTTGTTGCCTGCTGTGTCGAGGTTGATGGGGTGGATTTCGCCGTTTTTGATGTTTTTGACGTTTTTGATGCTTGCCGTTTGCTTGATTTTGCCTTTGCCATCAGAAACTCCACAAGAGTACCGCCACTATAAAGCAGCTTAGACAGGGGGGAATTTGAGGATCAAGAGTTAGGGGCGATGATTGCGCTCCTCCATGGGCACATAGGGTTGATTGTGGGCACCCGTATAGACTTGGGTGGGGCGATAGATGCGATTGGCCTCCAGTTGTTCTTTCCAGTGGGCGAGCCAACCGGCCACGCGGGCGATCGCAAACACCGGCGTAAACAAGTCACTGGGAATCCCCAACCGCCGATAGACAAGCCCCGAGTAAAAGTCCACATTGGGATAAATCCCCTTGTAACTGAGGTATTCGCCCACCACTTCTTCCAGTTTCAAGGCAATGTCGTAGTAGCGATCGCCGCCAAACTTATCAAACAACTGCTCCGCCAACTTCTGCAAAATCGTGGCACGGGGATCCTTGACCTTATACACGCGGTGGCCAAAGCCCGCAATTTTGATCTTATTCTGGACGCACTTTTCCACATAGGGACGGACATTTTCAACGCTGCCGATTTCTTCGAGCATATTGATCACATCTTCATTGGCGCCCCCGTGCAGTGGCCCTGCCAGCGTACCCACCGCTGAAGCAACCACAGCGTAAGGGTCGGTCAACGTCGAGGCGGTCACCCGCGCCGAGAAGGTAGAGGCATTCATCGTGTGCTCGGCATGGAGAATCAAGCAAATATCAAATACCCGCGCCGCAAAGGGATCGGGACGCCGTTCATTGAGCATATAGAGAAAATTGGCCGCATAGTCCAGTTCATCACAGGGCATGACCGGATCATTCCCCTTGCGGATGAGTTGAAAGGCCGCCACCATCGTTGGAATTTTGGCCAAGAGGCGAATCACCGCTGCCCGAATGTACTCTGGATCATCGAGTGCCCGCCGTGAATAGAATAATCCTAAGGCTCCCGCCGAGGCCTGCAGGGCATCCATGGGGTGGCCACTGTCAGGAAAGCATTTCATCATGTCGCGAATGCGATATTTCACGCGGCGATGGTAGGTAATATCGTGCTCAAAGGCCGCCAACTCCTCCTTGCTCGGCCAGTAGCCCCAAATTAAGAGGAAGGCCGTTTCTAAAAATGTACTTTTCTCCGCTAGTTCCTGAATCGGGACACCGCGATACTCAAGAACGCCTGCTTGGCCATCCACATAGCTAATGGCCGACTGAGCAACGGGAATACCGTCAAGACCGGGGCTAAATTCGCAAGCAACCATGCGTGGGTGTCCTTAAAAGGGGCAAACTGAATTGCAATTGCAGTATTTATCAATTTTAGGGGAGAGGGGAAAGATGTTGGTATGTTAAGCTGCATTCCCACTTCCTTCAAGTTTTGCAACGTTTTGGCGGGCGAGGGAAAGAGCCTCGCTACGATCGCGATCGAAGATCAAAATGCCTCTGCCCAAGGAGTTGACGCGATGAAACTTGCCTACTGGATGTATGCAGGGCCAGCCCACATTGGTACTCTGCGCATTGCCAGTTCCTTCAAAAATGTTCATGGCATTATGCACGCGCCCCTTGGGGATGATTACTTCAACGTCATGCGATCGATGCTCGAGCGAGAGCGCGACTTTACCCCTGTCACCGCCAGTATTGTCGATCGCCATGTCTTGGCACGCGGCTCCCAAGAAAAAGTGGTGGACAATATCACCCGCAAAGACACTGAAGAGCACCCCGATTTAATTGTGCTCACCCCCACCTGCACCTCGAGCATTCTTCAGGAAGACTTACAAAACTTTGTCCAACGCGCCAGCCTCAGCACCACTGCCGATGTCCTCTTGGCGGATGTCAATCACTATCGCGTCAATGAATTGCAAGCCGCCGATCGCACCCTTGAGCAAATTGTGCAGTTTTATATTGACAAAGCCCGCCGCCAAGGCACCTTAGTCACCAGCAAAACCCCCACCCCTAGCGTCAACATTATTGGCATCACCACCCTCGGCTTCCACAATCAGCATGATTGCCGCGAGCTAAAACAACTCATGGCTGACCTTGGGATTGAGGTGAATCTGGTGATTCCTGCGGCGGCCAGCGTCCACGACCTTGCCCGACTGCCCCAAGCATGGTTTAACCTTGTCCCCTATCGGGAAATTGGTGGCCTCACCGCCCAGTACCTAGAAACGGAATTTGGCCAGCCAAGCGTGAGGATTACGCCGATGGGTGTCGTGGAAACTGCCCGCTGTATCCGTGCCATTCAAGGGGTGCTTAACGCTCAGGGGGCGAATGTGGACTACGAAGCCTTTATTGAGCAGCAAACACGGGATGTGTCCCAAGCCGCTTGGTTTTCCCGCTCCATTGACTGCCAAAACCTCACCGGTAAAAAAGCCGTGGTCTTTGGGGACAATACCCATGCAGCGGCAATGACAAAAATTCTCAGTCGAGAAATGGGCATCCACGTTGTTTGGGCGGGGACGTACTGCAAATACGATGCCGATTGGTTCCGCGCAGAGGTGGCAGGCTTTTGTGACGAGGTACTCATTACCGATGACCACACAGTGGTCGGGGACGCGATCGCCCGCGTTGAACCTGCTGCTATCTTTGGCACACAAATGGAACGCCATGTGGGCAAACGCCTCAACATTCCCTGTGGTGTTATTGCCGCCCCCATCCACATCCAAGACTTTCCCGTGGGCTATCGGCCCTTCTTGGGCTATGAGGGTACCAATCAACTGGTGGATTTAATCTACAACTCCTTCACCTTGGGCATGGAAGATCACCTGCTGGAGATTTTTGGTGGCCATGACACGAAGGAAGTGATTCACAAGGGACTTTCCGCCGACTCGGATTTAACATGGACCGCAGATGGGCTAGCGGAATTAAACAAGATTCCCGGCTTTGTGCGCGGCAAGGTGAAGCGCAACACTGAAAAATTTGCCCGCGAACAGGGGATTAGCGAGATCACCGTAGAAGTGCTCTATGCTGCCAAAGAAGCCGTGGGAGCTTAAGTTTCGCCTCTGGAACCTGCATGAACCTGACCCTTGCAGCGTATAGCGATTGGCATTTAACAAGCAATTGCTATGGTATTGCTGAAACGCATCATTGCCCTTGGTTTACTGGCAGCAGGGGTTGGCTTTGCGCCGGGTGCCCTTGCCCAGCGGCTACCCCGTTTACGCCAAGGCATGAGCTATGCCGATGCCCGCCAACGTCTCATTGATCGCGGTTGGCAACCCGTGGTCAATCCAGCCATGATAAATCCGACAACGACAACGCCGATTGTGGCCTATCTGCTCAGTCAAGGCTACAGCGAACTGATGGGCTGTCAACTGGTGGGGGTGGATATCTGCGCCTTTCAGTTTCGCAATCGCAAGGGGCATCTGTTGGAAATTGCCACCGTGAATTTGCCCATTCTCCCCGGCGGCACGGTGACCAGTTGGGCACTGCGGAAGAATTCCCCTTAGGCGATTATAATGGGGAGCCGTAACCTTTTTTCAGGAACCGCAGTATGGTGTCTTCTCCGATTAAACCTGAAGCCCCCGTTCGTCACGATGTCAAAGATTTGAGCCTTGCGCCCTTGGGTCAGCAACGCATTGAATGGGCAGGGCGGGAGATGCCAGTGCTGCGCCAGATTCGCGATCGCTTTGAGAAAGAAAAGCCCCTCGCAGGTATTCGCTTGGCCGCCTGCTGCCATGTGACCACAGAAACCGCCAATCTGGCGATCGCCCTCAAAGCCGGCGGCGCCGATGCCGTTCTCATTGCCAGTAACCCCCTCTCCACCCAAGACGATGTGGCCGCTAGCCTAGTGGTGAACTACGGCATCCCAGTCTTTGCCCAAAAAGGGGAAGACACTGCCACCTATATGCGCCACGTCAATATTGCCCTTGATCACCGTCCCAACATCATCATTGATGACGGCTGTGATGTGGTTGCCACCCTCGTCAAAGAGCGCCAGCACCAACTCAGCGACATTATTGGCACCACCGAAGAAACCACCACCGGTATTGTCCGCCTCAAGGCCATGTTCCGCGATGGCGTCCTCACCTTCCCCGCCATTAACGTCAACGATGCCGACACCAAACACTTCTTTGACAACCGCTACGGCACCGGTCAATCCACCCTAGATGGCATCATTCGGGCAACGAACATTCTCCTTGCCGGTAAAACCGTTGTCGTGGCGGGCTATGGCTGGTGCGGTAAGGGGACAGCACTGCGGGCACGGGGCATGGGTGCCAATGTAATCGTGACGGAAATTGATCCCGTGCGTGCCATTGAAGCAGTCATGGATGGCTTCCGGGTCATGCCGATGCTCGAGGCGGCACCCCTTGGGGATATTTTCATTACCGTGACGGGGAATAAGCATGTGATTCGGGCAGAGCACTTTGCCGTCATGAAAGATGGGGCAATGGTCGCCAACTCCGGTCACTTTGACATTGAAATTGACCTCGCCACCCTGAAAACCCTCGCCAAGGAAGTCCGCGTCGTCCGCAACTTCACCGAGGAATACATTCTCCCCAGCGGTAAATCCATCATTGTTTTGGGTGAAGGCCGCCTAATTAACCTTGCGGCTGCCGAAGGCCACCCGGCGAGCGTCATGGATATGAGCTTTGCCAACCAAGCCCTTGGCTGCGAGTACCTCGTGAAAAATAAAGGTCAGTTGGCTGCCGGCATCCACCCCATTCCTACCGCCGTGGATCAAGAAATTGCCCGCTTGAAACTGCAAGCGATGGGCATTGCCATTGACACCCTCACCCCTGAGCAGGTGGAGTACATGAACTCTTGGACATCAGGTACCTAGAGATTCCCATCAACCTGCGAAATTATCACCAATATTGAACAACCTTCTTGATCAGGGTCAGAGAAGTCCTGAACACCAGCCACTTCGCTAACGGTTGGGATCACGGGGTGGATCCACCTGATTTGGCGGATTGAAGCGAGAAGGATCGTGCGGCTGACCTTGGGGGCGTGGTTCAAAACCCGGATTGACTAACAAGTTGTCGGGGTCAATGACGAGGCGAGGTGGGGCGGTACCACTCTCTGGCTCAGCAGGGCGAACCTGTGCCCCCGGTCTTTCTGACTCCATCAGTCGGTCTCGGGGTGTCTGCGGACGCAGATGTTCAAATACAGGGGATACCTCCCACGGCTGAGGGCTAGTGTTGCCGCCGCAAGGCATGTCAGGGGCACAGTCTCTCGTTCTGGCTCGGGGAGGTAGAGACATTTCTCCACGGTCAATATGAATAACATAAGCAGCCTCACGCAAGCCAGCAGGTTCTCTAGTCGAACCAGAGGATCCTATACGTTCTGTATGTCCATTGCGATCCGTGTGGTAAACGTTATGCTCATACCGCCCATCACTACGGCGAGTGGACTCAATGCGATACATCTCCCCAGTAGGAGTAGTCACAGTCATTATGTATACCCGTGAGCCAGGGTGATGTTCGACAGTGACGGTATAACCCGCATACTGACCAGTACTTTCGTAAGTTGTTCGGGTTTCTGTGCGTTCCCGCTGAGCGAACCCTACCGGCGCTGGCCTGCTACCGCTGCCTCCACCTCCTCCATCCCGCACGAGGCTGTCCTGACGAGGCAAACCGGGTTGCCACTGCTCCCTAGTACGCTCCCGCTGACTATTACTTGGCCGATTCCGCAGTGCCCCCAAGTGCTCCATCAAGCCAAAGTCCTCTGGCTGAGATTGGCGCTGGCGTTCTTGGGATCTAGCTCCTTGACGTTGCTCCTCTCGCTGCCGAGGGTCAAATTCCTGCACCTGTGACCCTTGAGGCAAGAGATTATTGGACTCTTGTAAACGTTGGCTCTCTTCCTGTAGCCGCCGACCTTCTGCACTATGGTGCGCCCCTGCTGGTAGAGATGGCAGCAAGGCAGGGTCTATCTGCAATATTTGCCCTTGGTTAGACAAATCTTCGGTTAGGCTGCGTTCTACATCTCGGTTGCGGTTCGGCAACTGTCGTTGCACATTGCCAGACACCGTGGGCATGGTACTGCCCGTGTCGTTGAGAATTGGAGGGATCACCGCTGGCAATTGAAGATATTGGTTGTACGGGTTGCCGATGTTTGCGCCTCCGGGAGGTTTAATCTGCGTCATTTGAGCCAATACTTGGGTGGGCAGGCTTCCCGCTAGCACCAAACTGAGCAACATAACTGGAAATGATCGCACTCGCATAATGGTGTGACTCCTAAGTGCTTCATTCCCTAGGGTGGCTCTCGTCTCCCGATCTCAACAGCAACACCTGTCACTTCCTGCCGTTGATCCCTATCACCTAGTACCCAAGTCTTAACGGCAGTGTTTCTATTAGCGATAGATGTAATTTCAGCATATCCTTAATACAAAAGCTGTATCACGACAAGAAAAAAGTAGCAAAGTTTACAAATGTTCATGGTTGACCCGCCTAAATTGGATGTTCAAGTAACCCGTTGAAGACAAGGGCAACAACCGTGAGCAACAAAATTGAAGCCATTAAAAAAGAGAAAGATGGCTTAGCGGTTAAACAAGAGCTAGAGAAATTTGCAGCCATGGGCTGGGAAAACATCCCAGAAGCCGATCGCGATGTCCGCCTCAAGTGGCTAGGGATTTTCTTTCGGCCAGTCACCCCTGGCAGGTTCATGATGCGACTGCGGGTACCCAATGGGATTCTCACCAGTCAGCAACTGCGAACCCTTGGCGCAATTGTGGATCGCTATGGCGAGAACGGCAATGGAGACATTACTACCCGTCAAAACATCCAGATTCGTGGCTTACCCATTGAAGACATTCCTGAAGTCATAGAGCAGCTCCAAGCCTGTGGCCTCACCTCTGTCCAATCGGGAATGGACAATGTGCGCAACCTCACTGGCTCTCCTGTGGCGGGCATTGATGCGGCCGAACTCATTGACACTCGCCCCCTGATCATGAAACTGCAGGCCATGATTACCAACAACGGTCAGGGGAATCCGGAATTTAGCAATCTACCCCGCAAGTTCAACATTGCGATTGAGGGGGGGCGGGATAACTCTGTCCATGCCGAAATTAACGATGTTGCCTTTGTGCCTGCCTACCGGCAAGGGCGTTTGGGCTTCAATGTTTTGGTCGGTGGTTTCTTCTCTGCTCGGCGTTGCGCTGCCGCTATCCCCCTCAATGCTTGGGTACCTCCCGATGATGCTGTGGTGCAGCTCTCACGTGCCATCCTTGAAATTTTCCGTGACCATGGCCTGCGGGGCAATCGGCAAAAAGCGCGGCTCATGTGGCTTATTGATGAGTGGGGTATCGAGAAATTCCGAACAGCCGTGGCGGCTAAGCTCCCCTTTGAACTCCTCAGTGCTGCCCCAAAAGACGAAATTGACTGGGACAAGCGGGATCATTTGGGGGTGCACCGCCAAAAACAACGGCGCCTGAACTATGTGGGACTCCATGTACCTGTGGGGCGACTCTATGCCCCTGACTTCTATGAGTTGGCACGGCTTGCCCAAGTGTATGGCCAGTCGGAAGTGCGGCTCACTGTGGAGCAAAACGTGATCATTCCCCATGTGCCGGATGCTGTTTTACCGAGTCTGCTGCGGGAACCTCTCCTGAGCAAGTTTCGGCCTGAACCCCCGCCCCTAGAGCGCGCCCTTGTTTCCTGTACAGGAGCACAATTTTGCAACTTTGCCCTTATTGAAACCAAAAATCGTGCCCTCGCCCTTGCCCGCTGGCTCGATCAACAATTGGTGGTGCCTCAACCAGTGCGCATTCATTGGACGGGGTGTCCCAACTCCTGTGGCCAACCGCAAGTGGCCGATATTGGCCTCATGGGCACGAAAACTCGCCGTAATGGCGAAACAGTAGATGCGGTGGATTTGTACATGGGCGGCAAAGTGGGGAAGGACGCCAAGCTGGGCACCTGTGTGAAAAAAGCGATTCCCTGTGATGAACTGCCCGAGGTACTGCGGCAACTATTGATTGAACAGTTTGGTGCTCAGCCCATCAGTTCAGATACCCCACCCATGGCTACCCCTGCTGTGGCAATGGTAGTTTCCTGATACACGCTGAATTGACCTTTTTGATTGTTTTGATTGTCTAGGAATTGAAGGATTTCTCAACTTATGGTGAATATTTCGCGTCGGCGCTTTCTCATGACTGCTGCGGCCACAACGGCTGTGACATTGATCGCCCACGGCTGTGGCAATAGCCAGCAAAGCAGTGAGGTTGCCCAACCCACAACAGTGGCGGAAACCCCAGAGGTGACGGGGGTCAAACTGGGCTTTATTGCTCTCACAGATGCGGCTCCCCTGATTATTGCCAAGGAAAAGGGGCTCTTTGCCAAGTATGGCATGCCTGATGTGGAGGTGGTGAAGCAGGCGTCTTGGGGCGTCACCCGCGACAACTTGGTATTGGGTTCCGCTGGGGGTGGCATTGATGGTGCCCACATTCTCACACCGATGCCCTACCTGATGACCGTGGGAACCATTACCGGTGGCAAACCCCTACCCATGTATATCTTGGCGCGGTTAAACACGAATGGTCAGGGAATTGTCTTGGCAAATGCCTACAAAGATCTCAATATCAGCACCGACAGTCGTCCTCTGAAGGAGGCCTTTGCCAAAACCCGTGCTGAACGGCGTGCCCGCAATCAAGAGGAGGACATCAAGGTGGCCGTGACCTTTCCGGGAGGCACTCACGACCTCTGGATGCGCTACTGGTTGGCTGCTGGTGGTATTGATCCGGAAAAAGATGTTTCCGTGATTGTCGTGCCACCGCCCCAGATGGTGGCCAATGTGAAAACTGGAACGATGGAGGCTTTTTGTGTAGGGGAACCATGGCCACAGCAAACGGTGAATCAGCAGGTGGGAGCCGGGGGCATTACAACGGGTGAGTTTTGGCAGGATCATCCCGAAAAGTCTCTTGCCCTACGTGCCGACTGGGTTGATAAACATCCGAAGGCCGCCAAGGCTCTCTTAATGGCAGTGATGGAAGCCCAACAGTGGTGCGATCGCCCTGAAAATAAACCAGAAATGGCCAAAATCATTGCCCAGCGCCAATGGCTCAAGGTACCGGTCGAAGATATTTTAGATCGCTCCCTTGGCAAGTTTGACTTTGGCACACGCACCCTAGAAAACGAAAATCTTGCCATGAAGTTTTGGCGAGACAATGCCTCGTATCCCTACCAAAGTCATGATCTGTGGTTCCTGACAGAGGACATTCGCTGGGGGTATTTGCCGGCGGATATGGATACTAAAGCTCTCATCCAAAAAGTGAACCGTGAGGATCTGTGGCGCGAAGCTGCTCAAGCGATGGGGGTGCCGGCAGCGGAAATTCCCACCACCACCTCTCGGGGCGTGGAGACCTTTTTTGATGGTGTGGCCTTTGATCCCCAAAATCCTCAGGCCTACTTGAGCGGTTTGGATTTGAAAAAAGTTTAGAGGTAAAGAGCAATGGCAAGTTCTTCTATGGGGTTCACGCAATCTCGGCGGCGCTGGCTAAAGCATCTCAAGAAATCAGCAGTGTTCCGCAAAGTGGTGCTAGGTAGTTTGGGGGTGCTGTGTTTCTTGGTCATTTGGCAGTTTGTCTGTATGGCAGGGCTACTGCGTCTGCCAACTCCCCTCAAGGTGATTGCGGAAACGTGGGATTTGATCATTGATCCCTTTTATCAAGGGAGTGGCACTGATGTCGGGTTGGGGTGGCAAATTCTCACCAGTCTGCGGCGGGTAGCTATTGGTTTTTCCTTGGCGGCAGTCATTGGCGTTGGGCTGGGAATGCTGATTGGCTCTAGCCGAGTGCTCTACGACGCGGTGGATCCGATCTTGCAGGTATTGCGTCCAGTGCCGCCTCTTGCTTGGTTGCCGATTTCCTTGGCGGCTCTGCGGGACAATGAACCAGCAGCGATTTTTGTGATCTTTATTACCGCAATTTGGCCGATTATTATCAACACGATTGTCGGTGTGCAGCAAATTCCCAAGGACTACAAGAATGTGGCACGGGTGTTGCGGCTCTCCCGCAAGGATTATTTCCTGAATATTCTCGTGCCAGCAACGGTGCCCTATGTGTTTACGGGGCTGCGCATTGGCATTGGGCTGTCTTGGTTGGCAATTGTTGCCGCAGAGATGCTTATCGGCGGTGTCGGCATTGGCTTCTTTATCTGGGATGCCTGGAACAGCTCACTGATTAGTGAAATTATCGTTGCTGTGATCTATGTCGGCATTGTTGGCTTGGTGCTGGATCGCTCGGTAGCTTTTGTGGGGCGCTTGCTTAGCCACGGTGAAGAGGTGCATTCCTAGCTCCCTCGTGATTTCCAAGATTTTCCAGATTGTCTGAAAACATGAGTTTTTTAACCCTATGGCCAAGTCTTTACCATTGATTGAAATTGACCATGTGGATCAGGTCTTTGACCTGCCGGGGGGCGATCGCTACATTGCTCTCAAGAATATCCACCTTGAAATCCAAAAAGGGGAGTTTATTTCCCTTGTCGGTCACTCCGGCTGCGGCAAGTCCACCCTCTTGAATATCATTGCTGGGTTTCAGCGGCCTAGCAGTGGTGGTGTGGTGATGGCAGGACGGCAGGTAACTCAGCCGGGGCCTGATCGTATGGTGGTGTTTCAAAACTATTCGCTGCTGCCTTGGAAAACGGTGTATCAGAATGTGGCCTTGGCGGTCGCAGCAGTGCTGGGGCATTTAAGCAAGGCAGAGCAACGGCAGCGGGTAGAGGCAGCGCTGCAACAGGTGCACCTCAGTCAGGCGCGCGATAAATTTCCTGCCCAATTGTCGGGAGGAATGAAGCAACGGGTGGCAATCGCCCGTGCCTTGGCGATTCAACCGCAGGTACTCCTGCTGGATGAACCCTTTGGTGCCCTTGATGCTTTGACGCGAGGCTCTTTGCAGGATGAGTTGATGCAAGTCTGCCAAGGCAGTGAAACCACCTGCATTATGGTGACCCACGATGTGGACGAGGCACTACTGCTCTCGGATCGCGTGGTGCTGCTCACCAATGGCCCTGAAGCCCACATTGGTCAAATTTTGAAAATTCCCTTTGCCCGTCCCCGCAATCGCCATGATGTGCTGAATCATCCCAGCTACTATGGCCTGCGCAATGAGATGATTGCCTTTCTCAACCAACAGAAACGCCGCCGCCAACCGTTGCAGGTACCCACCACAACCTCAACGGGTCTCAGCCTTGGCTTTATCCCCCTCATGGACAGTGCCCCCCTCATTGTTGCCAAGGAAATGGGCTTTTTTGCTAAGTATGGCCTCGAGGATGTAACACTGCACCGCGAAGAAAGCTGGCAAGACTTGGTGATGGGGGTACTCAGCGGTCGCTTGACGGGGGGGCAACTGCTGGCGGCAATGCCTCTAGCAATGACCTTGGGATTCAATGGCCAACCTTCGCATCCCCTAATGACCTCGTTGGTTCTCAGTCGCAATGGCAATGCGATCACGTTTCATCGGGATTTGTGGCAACAGGGGGTGAAAACCGCTGAGGATCTGCGAGCCTACATTGAGCGCACAGGCGATCGCCCCCGCTTTGGTGTGGTGCATCCTGCCTCAATGCACAATCTGCTGTTGCGGTATTGGCTAGCTGCTGCAGGTATTGACCCGGATTATGATGTCGAGTTGCTGGTGATTCCGCCACCGCAAATGGTCTATCACCTCAAGGCGGGACACATCAGTGGTTTTTGTGTCGGTCAACCTTGGAACTCCCATGCGGTGCGCGAAGGCATTGGCGTTATCGTTGCTACGGATTTGGACATTTGGCCGGGGCACCCCGAAAAGGTCTTAGGTATGCGTCCTGACTGGGTACACGCTCACCCCCGGGAACACCAAGCACTGGTCAAGGCGCTGATAGAAGCCTGTGAATACTGCGACACCATCAAGCATCGCCCGGAAATTGCGCAACTGCTTTGTCGGCCAGAGTATGTAGGCTGCACCCCAGCAGATGCCTATGCGGGCTTTGTCGATCCTTTGGACTGGGGAGACGGCATTGCCAGTGCCTTTCAACCTCGATTTCACCAGTTCTATGTGGATCGCTCCCCCTGCCCTGGACGGGTGGAGGGGCTGTGGATCATGACCCAATTGGCGCGTTGGCAACTCACACCTTTCCCGAAAAACTGGCTAGAAATTGTTGAGCAGGTGCGGCGGGTCGATCTCTTTGGGGCGGCAGCACGGGAGCTGAAGGTTGTGGATAATGAGCCAGATCGCTGTGCCTTTGCCCTTTTTGATGGTTTGCCCTTTGACCCCGATAATCCCCTTGGCTACATTGAGGCGGCTGCGATTCGCCGTGGCCTTGATATTCGCACTGTTGATCCCCAAGCGGTTGTTGCTGTCTAGGTATTTTGAGAGAAGTCTATGGAAACCCTCTATCGTCTTGACCCCCGTTTAACAGCCACCCAGCATCTGCGCATTGATGGGGTGAGCAAAGCCTACCCTACGGCCAATGGCGACCATGTGGTACTTGAGGATATTCACCTTGAGGTGAGCAGCGGCGAATTTGTCTGTTTCATTGGCCATTCCGGCTGCGGCAAAACCACACTCTTGAATATGGTTGCGGGTTTTACAGCGCCAACACGAGGGGAAATTACTCTCAATGGCGTGCCCGTGCGCCGTCCGGGGCCGGATCGCATGATGGTGTTTCAAAACTATGCCCTGCTGCCTTGGTTGACCGCCTATCAGAATATTGAGCTAGCAGTGAAGTCTGTCTATCCCCAGAAAACTCGCCAACGCCGGCGCCAAATTGTCGAGGAGCACTTGGAACTGGTGGGGCTGACGGCGGCTGCCCACAAACGGCCTGCCCAACTCTCGGGAGGGATGAAACAACGGGTGGCGATCGCCCGCGCCCTCGCCATTCGCCCAGAGGTATTGATTTTGGATGAACCCTTTGGTGCCCTCGATGCCATCACTAAGGAGGAGTTACAGGATGAACTCTTAAAGATTTGGCGCACCCACCGGCTGACGGTACTGATGATTACCCACGACATTGATGAGGCACTCTATCTTGCGGATCGGGTGGTGATGATGACCAATGGCCCCGCTGCCCATATTGGCGAGATTCTAGACATTCCCTTTGCGCGCCCCCGCCGGCGATCGCAACTCCTCGAAAATCCGCAGTACTACGACCTGCGCAACCAAGTGGTTGACTTTTTGTACACCCGCTTTGGACACTAACCGATGACTACGCCACAGATTGGCTCACTGGCAGTTCAATCTAGTCGTTACCTCTGCTACTACCGCAATACCAGTGAGAGTGTTCAGCAAATCAGCCTCTCCAATCAGCCCACTTGGCAACGGGTGGTGTTTCCGGGGCAACAGCTTTTGTTCCATGGCGATGCCACAGCCAATCTTGTCATTACCTCGGAGCAGGGGGTAACGTGCTGTTCCTGTGAATCCCTACGGATCGAGGAAAAAGGCCGTGCTGTGCTTGAGCCAACAGAACCCGTGTCATCCCTGTGTCCTTACTGTGGGGTGGGCTGTGGCCTAGAGGCGGTGCCCCAAGGCAAGGGAACCTATAAAATTCGTGGCGATCGCCAACATCCCTCGTCCCAAGGCATGGTCTGTGTGAAGGGGGCAACGATTTTGGAAGCCCTTGATCGCGATCGCTTGGCCTATCCCCTTTGGCGGGAGCGACTGGATCAGCCCTTTACGGTGATTTCTTGGGACGAAGCCCTCACTCGTCTTGTGGAACGCATCCAATGGGTGCGCCGTGAGCAGGGCGCCGATGCCATTTGTATGTACGGTTCGGGGCAATTTCAAACCGAGGACTACTACGTAGCCCAGAAACTTATGAAGGGGTGCCTCGGCACAAACAACTTTGATGCCAATTCCCGCTTGTGTATGTCCTCGGCAGTCTCGGCCTATATGGCCAGCTTCGGTGCTGATGGCCCCCCCTGCTGCTACGACGATTTGGAGGCCACCGACTGTGCTTTTCTCATTGGTACAAATACTGCTGAGTGCCATCCCATTGTCTTTAACCGCCTGCGCAATCACCACAAGCGCGATCGCCGCGTCAAGCTCATTGTTGTCGATCCTCGGCGCACCCCGACAGCGGAAGTGGCGGATCTGCACCTTGCCATCCGTCCCGGCACGGATATTGATCTGCTCCACGGCATTGGCCATCTGCTCTTGCAATGGGGACACATGGATGCGGAGTTCATTGAGGAGTGTACTGAGGGCTTTGCCGATTATGTGAAGCTGCTGGCGGCCTACACCCCAGAATGGGTAGCAGAACGGTGTGGCATTGCTCAAAGCGATCTAGAACAGGCGGCTCGCTACTGGGGACATGCCCAAGCGGTGCTCTCCCTCTGGTCTATGGGGATCAACCAGTCCGCTGAAGGTACCGCCAAAGCCCGCTGTCTCATTAACCTACATCTGCTCACGGGGCAGATTGGTCGTCCGGGGAGTGGTCCTTTTTCGTTAACGGGGCAACCCAACGCGATGGGGGGGCGCGAAGCGGGGGGGTTAAGCCATCTGTTGCCGGGCTATCGCCAAGTCACGAATCCCCAGCACCGCCAAGAGGTGGAGGACTTTTGGGGATTGCCTCGCGGTCAAATCAGCGATCGCCCCGGTCGCACGGCATGGCAAATTGTTGAGGGCTTAGAACAGGGAGAAGTGGGTCTGCTGTGGATTGCGGCCACCAATCCTGCGGTCAGTTTTCCCCATTTAGAGCGTGCCAAGGCGGCCTTTCTCAAATCTCCCTTTACCGTCTATCAGGATGCCTACTTCCCCACTGAAACAGCCGCCTATGCCCATCTGATTTTGCCGGCGGCGCAATGGAGTGAGAAAACAGGTGTGATGACCAACTCTGAACGCCGCGTCACCCTTGCCCCCGCTTTTCGCTCGCCCCCCGGTCTGGCTCGCCCTGATTGGGAAATTTTTGCTGAGGTGGGGCGCCGCTTGGGATATGGGCATCTTTTCCCGTTTGCCGATGCCGCTGCCGTCTATGCTGAATTTGTCCAACTCACTGCCAGTCGCCCCTGCGATCAATCGGGTCTGAGCCACGAACGCCTTGCCCGTTTAGGCGCCTTGCAGTGGCCCTGTCCTGCCGGTATGAATGACGAAGAAGCCTGCAAACCCAAGCGCCTCTATACTGACTGGCGATTTCACACCCCCAATCAACGGGCATATTTTTGCCTTGCCCACAGTCAGGGCGTGGCGGAACCCACCGATCACATCTATAGTTTTACCCTGACAACAGGTCGTCTCTACGGCCACTGGCACACCCAAACCCGTACCGGTCGCATTGCCAAAATTCAAAAAATGCACCCCGATCCCTTTGTGGAAATGCACCCCGACGATGCCGCAAACTTACATCTCAAAGACGGGGATTGGGTGGAGGTGCGATCGCGCCGAGGTCAAGTGTGCCTGCCTGTCACCCTCACCAAGGCCATTCGGCCGGGGACGCTCTTTGTACCCATGCACTGGGGCTTTCTCTTTGCCGATAGTGGTGAGGCCAACCAACTCACCCATCCGATTGCCTGTCCAGTCTCAAAGCAGCCAGAACTCAAAGCCTGTGCAGTGCAAGTGTTGCCCCTGAAGTTGCGGCAGACGCCCTATACCCCCACCGTGCAGGAAAGCGGCATTGCCCTCAGGCAATAATAGAGTCAATTCCTTGGGGAGAGTTTTTGCGATCCATGTCCCACTTCTTTGAGTTTGAAGCTGAGTTCACGGCTTCTTTGCGCTGTATTCCCATGATTGTCCGCTACAAGCTGGATCTGTGTGGGGTGAAGCTGAAGCTGCTCCACTGGCATCAACTTTCCCAAGAACAGCGGCAATGGCTCGTTGTTACCCCCTGTAACACCCCGGAAGATCAGGCCAGCTATCGCCAGCAACTGCGGGATTGGGTGACCCACAACCATGGAACCCCACCGAGTGATTTAGAGATTCCCCAGCCCTACCCTTGGGACATTGTCACAGAACTACCAGAGACGGTGCAGCAACAACTGACCAAGGTACCCCACCACAGCCTGACGGTGGAAAAATGGGCAGCCCTGACCCCTCTACAACGCTTTGCCCTTGTGAAGCTCAGCCAGCCCGGCCACGAGAATCGCAATTTTTGGCCAGCATTGCAGGAATTTGGTCTGGCCTAGAGAACTAGGACAGTTGTAGCGGCATCTTTTTGCCAAGGTAGTACAGCGTTGTACCAACAAGGGTACCCACTAAGAAGCCTTGGGGCACACTGAGGGCGATCGCCCCCACCAAGAGCGTAATCATCCAATTTTCGGGCATGGCGGCTTGGTCTTTAATAAAGCTCATCAGTACCCACGCTTCAAATAAAAGAATCACCCCCAAAATCGAGAGAGGAAAAATTTCCAGCAGTTTATCGACACTAGAACCAAAAAAGAGACCCAAGACAAGATAGAGGCTGCCATAGATCACCACTGCGCCACCCGTACGGGCACCTAGGGCATAGTGTCCTGCCAAACCGCTACAGCCGTGGCAGAGGGGGACGCCACCAAAGAAGGGCACGATCAAGTTGGTGAGGCTATACGTGAGGCCAATTTGGCGAATCGAGAGGGGGCGATCGGGAAAGAGATCGTGGGCAGTTTGCTGGGTTGCAATCACTGCATTGGCGATCGACAGCGGCAACTGCGGCAGTGCCAATATCAAGAGTCCGGGAATCAAGGCCTGAGGCTCTAAAGGCTGCAGGTGGGGAAGCTGCCAAGCCACAGTTAAGTGCCATTCTGGATCAGCCAGCAGCCGGCTGATAGCGACGCCGACACCCAACAGCACCACCAATAGCCCTGCGGGTACCCCCCGTTCCTTCGGCAGTAGTAGCAAGATTAAAAAGCCAATGGCACCGAGGAGATAACCAAAGGTATCACCCGTGGGTAGATAGGTTTTGAGGGCAACGGCGGCCAAAGATAGTCCCAAGCCCAATTGACAGCCCCGCACCACCGGTTGGGGAATCCAGCGAGCCAGTCGGGTCAGGATCCCTGTGAGCGTCAACACCAGCATCATCGCTCCCACCATTAACCCCCCTGCCCAAAGGATGGAGCCGCTGAGTTTTTCCGTCATCACAATCACCGCCATGGCCTTGAGGGGTTGCATCGGCATGGGAAGGCCATAGAGTACCCCCGTGAGAATTTGTGCTACGCCAAACACAGTGAAGACACTAGCACTATCCAACTGGGCAGCCATGATCATCCCCACCAATAGGGGCAAATCCGTACCCAAATCGCCAAAACTGCCACTGAGTTCTTGCCAATTAAAGCGCAGTCGCTCCCGCAACACCTAGACCTGCTCCAGAATGGTTTGCAATTTCTGTAGGTGTTGAGCCACCCGACCACTGCGAAGCAACTCACTGCTGAGTGCGAGTCCGGAATGGAGACTCTCGGCTTTGCCCCCTTGCCACAGGTAAAATCCACTATTCCAGATCACAGAGGTGGTGAGGGGTTGCTCCTCAGCGGCTAAAACGGCAGCCATCATTTTTGTAGCGGTCGTTGTCTCCTCTGGCCAAGGCACATTACTGCTGGCCATACCATACTCTTGGGGATGGAGACGCAGGCGTTGCCAAGGCGGGTCTTGATCACGGGCGAGGCCGATAATCGCGGTGCGTTCGCGGGGCAAATCACAACTGCCTTCAAGACCTTTGACGGTAGTAAATTCCTGAACACCATGGAGATAGAGGGCATCCCGCATAATCCCTTCCGTCGGCGGATGGACAAACCCTGTTACGAGGTGACTGCGCCCTTGATAAGGATTCCAGATTAATTCCAATGTGGCAATGGGGGGACGTTTACCAATTTGCTCACGGTAGGGGACTAGCCCTTGGGCGGCGGCAAAATGACGCGGGAGATAGACAAAACCTAAACCCGTTTGCTCTAGGCAGTGGGTGATTTGTTCTAGGGTCAGGGTTGACCAGTCCACCCCTAAGCAACGCCATAGATCAATAAGGGGAACCCCTTCTTTGGTGGGCATGCGATCGCCCCCGTGTTGCAGTACTGGAATCCCAGCCGCCGCCAAAACCAATGCTGTTAGAGGACTCAGGGGAAACGTGCGATCGCGACCATCATAGGGCTGACTGAGGATCATCACTGGGCTACTGGTCTCAAGCGCTGGAATTTTCGGCCCCATCGCGTTGTAGGTATCGAGCATACCCGCCATCTCTTCCGGGGTGGGTCGCTTAATCCGATGGGCAATGAGAAAGGCGCCAATTTGGGCGGGGGTTGCCACCTGCTCCAACATCAGTTGCAACGCTAGGGCTGCCTCAGCACGGCTCAAATCTTTATGGGTGTGGGCACCACTGCCGACTTTTTTAAGAAGATCACGAAAGAGAGGACTCATGGGCAGCCTGCTGGCGGATCAACGTAAGCAACTGGGCAACGGGCGGTAAGCTCAGGCGATCGCGGGTGGTAATGGCCAATACTTGACGGGGGGGCGGTGGTGTCGCCAGATCACGGATCACTAGGGTGGGATCGTGGAGCGCCTCTTTCAGTGCCGAGCGGGGGAGCAAAGCCAGCATCTCACTTTCGCGAATAACGGCAATAAAGGCATCCGGGGTATTGAGTTCAAGAGCGGGTTGCCAAGGTAACCCCCGACGGCTAAATTCCTCAGCTACCAAGCGGCGCATACCATAGCCATCCTTAAACACCACATGGGGAAAGCGAGCTAGTTCTTGCCATGTCAAAGTCTCATTAACAGCGAGGGGATGTTCAGCCGCCATCAGCACTTGCACAGGTTCACTGTACAGCGGTTCAATCACCCATTCCGACTGTTTGAAGAGATGGCGATCGCCCATGACAATCGCTAGATCCACTAAGCCATCCTGCAACACTTTAAGGGCGCGATCGCTGCCGAGGGCAGTTACCCGCAACTGCATCTGGGGAAAAGCCTGACAAAACCTTGGCAACAGCGTGGGCAAAAAGTAGCGGCAGATGGAGTGAATCGCAGCAATGCAGAGTTCCTGCTGCTGGCCATTTTGCATGGCTTTGAGTTCAGCACTAGCGGCTTGCCATTCCTGACAGATGCGATGGGCACGGCGAAAAAACAAGTCCCCCGCCACAGTTAACTTGGCACGGTTCGAGCGGTGCAGCAGTTGAATTCCCAAACTTTCCTCTAAAGCTTGAATTTGCCGACTAATGGTGGGTTGCGTCACCCCACACCGCCGCGCTGCCGCTTGGAAACTCCCTGTCTCAGCAACAGCTAAAAAGGATTGCAACTGATCAAGTCGCATAATGCCTGCTGTGTTCTCCCTCTGCGTCTATGTCTATTGATGCAATTGTGGCTCTTGTGGCTCTCAATCTTATGCAACTTTCGCATGGTAAAGGGTGTTGATTGATACAGTTTCTTGAAAATGTCCTACAGCATACCTTCTTGGTTCCAGCATTAATCCCGATGATTGAAAATTGTTACCAAAGATACAGAAATCTCGTCTCTTTCCCTAGAGGCTTAAAAATGTTCTTTTTGCAAGTGGTGTGTACCAATAATGATTCCAGAGATCACTGTCAAGCTCCTAAAAGCCAAGCAGGAGAAGGGTCTCACTTTCGCTGAATTAGGTAAACTGATTGGTCAAAGTGAGGTATTCACAGCAGCACTTTTTTATCGTCAAGCAACGGCTACAGCCGACCAAGTCAAGCAATTATCAACCGCTCTAGAACTGCCAGAATCCGAATTGGCTGAACTAATGATTTATCCCGTTAAAGGTTTAGGTCCTACGGTGCCCACTGATCCCCTGATATACCGTTTTTACGAAATCATGCAAGTCTATGGTCTGCCCCTCAAGGACGTGATTCAAGAGAAATTTGGGGATGGAATCATGAGTGCGATTGATTTCACGCTAGATGTTGAAAAGATAGAGGATCCCGCTGGTGCAAGGGTTAAAGTGATCATGAACGGTAAGTTCTTGCCCTATAAAAAGTGGTAGCCATTACAGCTTTAATTTTAGAGCTAGTGCATATACCTGAATACTTTGTGAGGAAGCTTTTAGATTACGATATGCACAACTAGAACTGAGTCGGCGGTGTATGGCTAGCGCCACGCAAGCTACGATAGTGCACTGGAGCTTTGATTGGCAGCCAGAGCTATGTGTGGCTTAGAATGTTAAGTTTTGTTGCAGGATTCAACACTTCTGCTTTATTACCTACTTTGCTTAATTCTAGGGGAGCCTTTGATTAAGGGCTTAGGAACAACAGGAATAGGGGTACTCAATCGGATTTTGGGCTTTTTGATTTTAGCGATCGCGGTACAGCTCATTGCGGATGGCGTGATCACCTTCATCAAATAAGTGAATGACTGAGGGGGAGTCTGACGGTAAATGAGGTGCCGTGACCCACTTGACTCTTGACATCAATGCTGCCGCCATGGCTTTGGACAACTGCTTGGACAATAGACAGGCCTAACCCTGCTCCCCCATCCACATAATGACGCGACGGATCTGCTCGCCAAAAGCGCTCAAAAATTTTACTGAGGTGCTCAGGCGCAATACCAATACCCGTATCAGCGATAGTCACTTGAATATAGTGCATGAGACGCTTGGCGGTCACACTCACTTTGCCCCCCTCAGGCGTGTAGCGCAGTGCATTTTGTAGAAGGTTGGTGAAAGCCCGTATGAGAGCCGCTTCATCGCCCCGCAGCAGTAGTTGAGGATCGGTACTAAACTCTAGGCTAATTTGCTGTTGCTGTGCCTGTGGTTTATAGAGTTGAATTAATTGTGCCAAGGTCTCTGAGAGGTTGATCGTCCGCATAGCTATTGGCTGTTGACGATCAGTTCTTGCCAGAATCAACAAGTCGTCAATGAGGCGGGTCATTTGATCCGTGGCGCTGGCGATCGCCCCTAGGACTTCCCGATCCTCTGGTCGCATTCCCTCATCGTACTTGAGGGCAACTTCCGCATTACTGGAAATAGCCATCAGGGGACTGCGGAGTTCATGGGAGGCATCGGCCGTAAACTGTCGCAACCGTTCAAAACTTGCTTCAATAGGCTGCATGGCTTGGCGATTGAGCCACAGACTGCCCATAGCACTAAGAAGGATGCCTGTGATCACCCCGACAATGAGACCAGTATCGAATTGCCAAATCGTCTCATTAAATTCATCCAATTCTTGACTAATACGGATGTAGCCAATGATTTCGTTGGTTTCCTCGCGCAAAATTGGCAGTGTGACTAACTGCAAAGGGGGATCATGGGTGTGAATAGCTACCGTAACCTTTGGATTGAGTGGGATGTAGGGAAGTGCTTCGCCCTCTTGCTTGAGAAGTCGGCCGTGGGCATCAAACCACTCCAAGGTTTCTGCTTGCTTTTTTAGCTCATGGGGCAAACCGTGCTCCTCAATCTTGAGCTGACCATTCTCAATATCAGCATTAGCAGCAGCGCCTTGGGCAACGGCAACGAGACGATTGGTGAGTTGCTCCCTGAGATTGTGAACAAAGACCACGCGGACAGCGATCGCAAACCCCCCAAGGACGACTGCAAACACGAGGAGATTAAAGAACAGTAGGCGGCGGCGAATATGGCTAAACATTGGGCTAGACGTGGGGGGGCACAAAACGATAGCCAACACCATAAACCGTTTCAATCAGTTCTTGGGAGCAACCCGCTGCCTTCAGCTTATGCCGCAGATTGGTGATGTGGGTTTTGACAGTGCCTTCACCAGCCTCTTGATCGAATGTCCAGAGTTTATCTAGGAGGGCTGTGCGACTAAAGACCTGCCCCGGATGCCGCAGAAAATGCTCTAGAAGTAGATATTCCTTGGGGGTAAGAGAGAGCACCGTTTGATCGTACGTTACCATCTGACTCGCCGGATCCAATTGCAGTGCCCCGTAACACAGCACAGGGGGTTTCAGTTCACGACTGCGGCGTTGCAGTGCCCGAATCCGTGCCGCCAGCTCTTCCAACTTGAAGGGTTTGACAAGGTAATCATCAGCACCCGCATCTAGGCCAATGACTTTATCGGTGGTTGTATCCTTGGCGGTCAACATCAAAATCAGTGCCTGACAACCTACCGCCCGCAACCGTTGACAAAGGGTGATGCCATCTAGGCGGGGTAGCATTAAGTCGAGCAAAATGAGGTCATAGGCAGTTGCTTGGGCATAGTCCCAGCCACTCAGGCCATCCTCGGCAATATCAACAGTGTGGTGTTGATGTCGTAAATCCTTCGCCAACGGTGCTGCAATGCGGGGGTCATCTTCAACAATGAGAATTTTCATTGCCCTTGCCCTTGCCAAATTGACTAGGCTTAAATTGTATTGTGGCTAAAATCAACCCTCATTGACGAGTGACGCCCCTGCGCCTTTTTGTCTACGGCACCCTCAAACCCGGCTATCAACCCCATGACATCCTCTGTCGGCCTTGGCTAAGTGCCCATCAACCAGCGCTGGTGAGAGGCCGCCTTTATCACCTACCGATGGGGTATCCCGGTCTGACGGCTGAGGAAGGTTGGGTGCAGGGGGAGTTACTGATCTTTAATGATCCACCCCCCAGTGTATTGGCGCGGCTGGATGCCTTTGAAGGCTATAACCCCAACTTGGCTCCCGAAGTGAATGCCTACCATCGCCAAGAGGTGCCAGTGTATGACTTGAATCATCAACCCTTGGGCACAGCATGGGCTTACATTATGAGCACTGAGCGGGTGCGGGATGTCAACGGCGAATGGTTGCCAGAGGGGGTGTGGAATCGGCTAACGGATCTACGTGCCTAGGCTTTGGTTTTAGCGGTGGTTTTTGCGGGTTTGGCAGGCGTCACATGGAGTTCCTTGAGTTGTTGCGGTTCGACGCTGCTGGGAGCACCGGTGAGAAGGCAACGCGCCTGCTGGGTTTTCGGGAAGGCGATCGTATCGCGAATCGAATCTTCCCCGGCAAGGAGCATGACTAAGCGATCCAAGCCATAGGCAATACCGCCGTGGGGTGGCGTTCCAAATTCAAAGGCCTCTAAAAGGAAGCCAAATTTTTCTTGGGCAGCCGCTTCATCAAGGCCAATGGTTTCAAAAACTTGCCGCTGCAATTCCGGTTGATAAATGCGCAGACTGCCGCCGCCCACTTCGTAGCCGTTGAAGATCAGATCGTAGGCTTGGGCACGGGCAGTTTTGAGATCCTCAAGGTCGGCGGGATGGGGTGCTGTGAAGGGGTGGTGCAGCGCCTCAAGGCGTTTTTCCTCGGCATTCCACTCAAACATGGGGAAATCAACGACCCACAGGAGATGGGTTGCCGTCGGATCAATGAGGTCAAATTCACGGGCAATGGTCTGGCGCAGGCGATCAAGGGTTTTATTTACCGTTGCAGTGTCCCCTGCCCCAAAGAGGAGGAGATGCCCCGGCTCGGCACCCGTGCGCTCGAGGAGCGTGGCTTTCTGCTCTGGGGAGAGATTGTCCTTAATGGCACCAATGGTATCAATCTCGCCGTTGTCACGAACGCGGATATAGGCTAGTCCTTTGGCGCCGGCAGTGGTGGCTTCTTGGAAGAGATCGCCGCCGGGTTTAATGCGCACGTTGGAGATGCGATCGTTGCCATTGGGAATCGGCAAAATTTTCACCACGCCCCCTTGGGCGATCGCTCCACTAAAGACTTTGAAACCAGAGTCTTTCAGAATATCGGAGACATCCACCAGTTCAAGGCCGTAGCGGGTATCGGGCTTATCAGTGCCATAGCGATCCATGGCCTCTTGGTAACTCAGGCGGGGAAAAGGGCGCGGTAGATCCATGCCCTTCACAGTTTTGAAAATGTGGCAGATGAGCGCTTCGTTGAGATCAATAATTTCATCCTGATCCATGAAGCTCATTTCCATGTCCAGTTGCGTAAATTCTGGCTGGCGATCGGCTCGCAAATCCTCATCGCGAAAGCAGCGGGCAATCTGGTAATAGCGATCGCACCCCGCCACCATCAACAACTGCTTGAACAATTGCGGCGATTGAGGGAGGGCAAACCATTCTCCCGGATTCACGCGACTGGGCACTAAATAGTCGCGGGCACCCTCCGGAGTCGAGCGGGTGAGAATGGGAGTTTCCACCTCAATAAAGCCCGCCTCATCCTCTAGGAAGCGCCGCATGGCTTGGACAACGCGATGGCGTAACTGCAAATTCCGTGCCATCCGTTCCCGCCGTAGATCAAGATAGCGGTAGCGCAGCCGCACCTCTTCTCGCACTTGCTCATTCTCGGTGCTGGAGATGGCAAAGGGGAGTTGTTGGCGCACCGTATTGAGGACATCAATGTGATCGGCGTAGATCTCAATGTCCCCCGTAGCCAGTTTCGGGTTCACTGAATCCGCAGGCCGCTTGCTGACACGGCCAACAATTTTCACCACATACTCACTACGCAGGCGATCGGCTTGAGCATAGGAGTCAGGAGTGCGCTGGGGATCACTGACAATTTGGACAATGCCGGAGCGATCGCGCAAATCAATAAAGATCACGCCGCCATGATCTCGCCGCCGATCAACCCAACCGTAGAGGGTGACCGTTGTTCCGACATCCGTTAGCCGAACATCGCCACAGTAGTGTGTGCGCATAGACCCCAATGATTTGTGAGTATGTTGGTAAAGCCTTACTATTTTAGCGGCTCACCGCCCTACCGTTAGCAGGGCATCCCCAAGGAAGGACCGGTTTGCAGGAGGGCTGTACTTTAGAAACCGCAACAGAAGTTTACAGGACTTCATGTGGATTCCCTAACTTTAGTTGCAGCTTCAGCAGATTGCACCCCAATTTCCGAGTGGCAACGTATGGTAGTAGATAGGCAAAATCTAAAGAAAACCTTAAAAGGAGGGCAAGCATGACCCCCTCTCTCCTCCGGCAGTTCTGGCACTTTGTTGAGCAAGCACAGGTGGGACGATTGTTGAGTATGGATGATCACGCCCTACAGGGGTGGCTGGTGACGCAGTTTAGTGACGTTTATCCCCTAGAACACAACCAGCGCTATCATCTGGAACGCTACATTTCCTCGCGTCTTTCGTTAATCCGCGATGTGGCCAGCGACTGCACTCCCCGCAGCTTTGGCGATCGCCCCTAGGGAACCTCAAGTTAGGCCAATCCTTCAAAAGGTGAGAGGATAGTCTTGGGCAGTGTTGCCGTGCAGAATATCAGTACGTGCGAATGATCAACGGATATCAACGATTATGGCGATGGGGTGCGATCGCCCTTATCACTTTCTTTTTAGCCATTCTCTCTCCTTGGTCAACTGTAGCTCAGGTTCCTCTGCCGGGAATTAGTCAAACCACAGTTGCTCCCACCCCCCCCGGCGTCACCCGCATTGGCGAGCTGGAAATTGCCGATGTCCGCTTTGATGGCAATACACTCTTTACAATTGCTGCGCCAACGGTTCGCGATCGCAATAACCCCGGTAATGCAATTCCCGTTGAAGTCCGAGCGGATTTGATTCAATCGAACCTACGGCGGGTACTCCAAACTGCCCTTGATCATGGGCGGCGATCGCCGGCGAGAGTCGATATTGGGGTTGCTCGCCTCAATAATGTTTTAGTCATCAGTGCCCGCATTGGCCAAGCGGAACGCACCACTCGCCTCCTCACGGTGACAGAGGCCGATAGCGACTACCATCAACTGCCCCCTGAAACCCTTGCCCAGCAGTGGCGAGACATTTTGCAACAGCAGATGAACCGAGCGATTCAGGAACGCACCGACACAGCCCTGATGTCGCAAATTCAGGAAGCTGTCTTGATCTTTGTCAAGGTAAGTGCAGGTAGTTTCGTCATTTTAATTGTGCAGCGATTCTTGATCCGCCAACGCAAGCATCTGCAAGGGCAACTAGACACAGTGACCACTCAAACGACGGAACCGGAGTGGGTTTTGCCTCTTCTACCCCACCTGCGACATCACTTTTTTCTCAAGCAGCGCATCAAGCTAATTAGTCTCGTTCGTTATTTACTGTTGTGGGGACAAGTGGCTCTGTGGCTACTCGGCCTAGCAGCAATTCTGCGCCTCTTCCCCATGACCCGCTGGCTCAGTTCCCAAGTCTATGGCTTGCCGATTCTTTGGATGGTTGTGTGGTTTGGCACGGGGCTGCTCAACCAATTTGCTGACTTGGCCTTCGATCGCATTCGTGTCTTTTGGGAGCAAAATAATCTGCTCAAGTTTGCCGATACCCAGCGTAAAACCCTGCGGATTAGTACCACTGTGGAAGTGATGCGCGGCTTTAAGACCGTTGTCATTTATTTGATTCGACTAGTGGTTATTTTAGGTTCTTTAGGGGTACCTGTTTCCTCCATTCTCGCTGTGGGGGGCTTTTTAGCCTTGGCCATTTCCCTAGGGTCACAGAACTTGGTGAAGGACATTATCAATGGTCTGCTCATTGTCTGGGAGGATCAGTACGGCATTGGCGATGTGGTGGAAATTGAACCCTACTCAGGCCTAGTGGAAAATCTCAATTTGCGCATTACTCAGTTGCGCAATGCCGAGGGTCGGCTGATTACAATTCCCAATAGTACGATTACCAAGGTAGCCAATCTCACCCGCACTTGGTCGCGGGTTAATCTCGAACTGTGGGTGGATATTGAGACCAATCCCGATCGCCTGTTATCGTTGCTGAATGACTTGAGTACCCACTTTTACGAAGAACCGGAGTGGCAACTGAAGATGCTGGAGCGGCCAGAGGTTCTAGGGATTGATCAGATTACTGCCAGTGGCTTACTGGTGCGCATTTGGATTAAAACCCAACCGGGACAACAATGGGCTGTGGGGCGGGAGTTTCGGCGGCGGGTGCTCAACTTGATGGCCGCAGAGGGGATTGCCGTGGGTCGGCTGCATCAACAGCTTCATTTGGCGCGCGATCGCAACGGCAAAAACGGCAACGATGAAAATACCTATCCTTCTCCCTTGGAATCTTGATGGCAGGTCAGCGCATTTTGGTCATTGGCGGTGGTGCCGCTGGATTTTTTGGGGCGATCGCCTGTGCGACGGCTAATCCCCGCGATCGCGTCACGATTTTAGAAGCTGGAGCAACGGTGCTGAGCAAAGTCCGCATCTCTGGCGGTGGTCGCTGCAATGTCACCCACCATTGTTTTGATCCAGCCCTATTGGTGCAGCACTATCCCCGTGGCGGCAAGGCCTTGCGTGGTGCTTTTAGTCGCTTTCAACCCCAAGACACGATCGCTTGGTTTGAGGCGCGGGGGGTGAAATTGAAAACCGAGGCCGATGGGCGAGTCTTTCCTGTCAGTGATGATTCAGAAACCATTATTAACTGTCTAGTGCAGGAAGCAACGGCCTTGGGCATTCGCATCCGTACGCGGGCGGCGGTAAAGGAGATGGTGAAAGTGGGCAGTGAGTTTCAAGTCACGGTTGCTCAGCAGCCTCAACCCCTTGTGGGCGATCGCGTGCTTCTGGCCACCGGCAGCAGTGCCCAAGGCTATCGCTTGGCGGCACAATTGGGACACACGATTATTCCCCCCGTCCCTTCTCTGTTTACCTTTCAAATTGATGACCCGCTCTTGCAGGAGCGCTCAGGCCTCAGTGTCCAACCCGTGGAAGCGACCCTCAAACTACCCCAGCAGCCGCCCTTGACTCAAACTGGCGCTATTCTCGTCACCCATTGGGGCTTGAGTGGCCCGGTGGTCTTGAAACTCTCGGCATGGGGGGCACGTGCCTTAGCAGCGCAGAACTATCGCGGCACCTTGGTTATCAACTGGCTGCCCCATCTATCGCTGCCGCAGATTCAAGGGGAGTTGGCAGCCTGTCGTAGCCATACCCCGAAGCGGGCGATCGCGAACCACTGTCCCTTTCCGCTGCCGCGTCGCCTCTGGAGCTACTGGACAACCCGCGTGGGGATTCCGGCTGAGCAAACTTGGGCACATCTCAGTAAAAAACACCTGCTAGCTCTGGCGGAGGCCTTACACCGAGGTACCTTCGCGATCGCTGGCAAGGGCGCCTTTAAGGAGGAGTTCGTCACCTGTGGCGGTGTGGCTCTCAAGGAAGTGGACTTCAAGACCATGGCCAGCCGCTGCTGTGAGGGGCTATTCTTCGCAGGGGAAATTCTTGATATTGATGGGGTGACGGGGGGCTTTAACCTGCAAAGTGCGTGGACAACGGGCTGGATTGCCGGTCAGGGATTGGCAGAGGGTTCGACGGGCACCGTTTCGGCAGGCGCTTCCACGGCCACACTGTCTTGAGCCGCGCCTTGGAGGGCAAGGGGTTCGGTGTCTTTTTGCTTGAGGGTAAGGGGTAGCCGCAGGGGTTGCAGTTCCCGTTGTAGGGCGGGTGCCAAGGGCAACGATTGATCCAAATCCTCAAGGGGACGGGGCACCAACATCACGGCATGGAGTTCACCAATGCGATCGGCTTCCGCCATCCCAGCCTCAAGGGCGATCGCGGTATTGGAGGCCGTGCCGCGAATAATGGCCGTACACAAACCGGCGCCAATGGTTTCGTAGGCCGTCAGGATCACATCTGCCGCTTTGAGCATGGCATCCGCTGCCCCCACCATGGCTGGAAATCCTCGGGTTTCCAATAGGCCAACCGCGTGGCTACTGAGGCGATGGCCACGACTTTTAGAGGCAATCTGGGCGAGGAGACTGCCAATGGGAAGAATTTTCTCGAGGTTGGGGTCAGGCCGGGGAATGACTAAGGTACTGAGTTCTTGACCAAACTGCTGCGCCCGCTCAGCGCCCTCTTCCACAGCCAGACGCACATCGGCAATTCGCCCGCGCACGATCGCGGTACAGTGGCCACTGCCAATTTTTTCATAGCCCACTAGGAGGACATCGGAGGATTTGAGCATATGATCGGCAATGCCCACGATCGCCGGAAAGCTCTGGGCTGACACCAGTCCCAAGGCTAAGTCCGTAAAGTCATCCCGTCGCTCCATTAGCGGAATTCGTCAATCCTTTCCATTGGGTGCATTTCTATCTTAACGGTTGGGTTGCGGAGGGCGCGGATCCCCCAAAAAACCAAATGATCGTCTTCACGCCAGCGGTGTGGCTCCAAAAACGTTCCCAATAGCTGACTGATAAAGGGGCGATCGCCCCCGGTCACAATCACCGTACCTTGGGGAAACGCTTGAAAAAAGGCACCCAGATAGGCGTGTAACATGGCGGCAGTGCCGTGGTAGAGACCGCTTTCAATGGCTGTGGTGGTGGTGGTGCCCCAACGGGGGGGTGGCTCTGGGGGAGGTGTCACATAGGGTAACGCTGTCGTATAGTCCGCTAGTGCTCGCGCCATTAATCCAACACCGGGGAGAATCACACCGCCCGCAAATTCACCGCGATCGTTGGCTAGGGTCAGGGTTAATGCAGTGCCCGCATCCACGACACACACTGGCGCCCCATAGACCTGAAGCGCTCCCCAGAGGGCAAGGGCACGGTCAATCCCTAGGGTGGGGTACATCCGAGGAATGGGAATATCCTCGAGGGTGAGGGCGATCGCCGTCGGGTAGACTTGGTGCAAGGGCACAGAACCAACACTCGCACCCCAGCAGGGGAGGTTGGGATAGTCTTGGGCAGGATGAAAGGCCAATTCCTCAGGGGTGAGGTGCCAAGTGCGGCTGAGGTGTTCACCCGTAAAGAGGGCCCAGTGCTGCCGACTATTGCCAATCATCAGGGCGAACCATTGATTACTCTGTGGGGGCACCATCCTCTTCTGCTGGATCGATGAGATAGAGATGAATATGTTTATACCCCCGCTTAATTTTGAAGGTATCCCCCGGCTTTAGGTTCATCGCTTTGGTATAGGCAGAACCAATGACAATCTGACCATTTTGGTGCACTTTCACCCGATAGGAGGGCGATCGCCCCCGTCCTGATTGACCATTGACTTCTTTTTCCGATGACTGGACTTCTAGTCCACCGGCAGCAAGTACCGCTTCGTAAAATTTCCCTAAGTTGACACGCACCTCACCGGATTTTGTGACGCGATAGTAACCACAGAGCTTTGCGGCTTCTTTACGGGATGCAGAATCCAGTTCACTTAATCGCTGCAAGAGTGCTTTACCAGTTAGGGGCTTTGGTTTTTCCATTCGCTCTATATTTCCTCTATCAGAACGCTATTCAAATGAATAAAGCAACTAAATTGTTCTTTAATCAACAGGTACCCACACGAGAGAGAAAAAGGTTGTCTGCGAGCATGATCTAACTAGAAATCATTAGATTTAATCAAGTTACCACTTTATTTGAAACAGGAAGTATTCTTTTTAACAATATGTTAGTTTGAAGCAATCAATATAATCATATAGTGATACCGAATCTATTTAACAAGAAAAGTAATTTCGTGTTACTTTGTTAAGTTTTATTTATCACTTATTGATTTTTGAGTCAAACTTATCTACAGCACGGTGCCTCTCTAAAAGCGCCGAATACGTGTAGGCCTTCAGTCTGTCAGAGCAGCCCTAGGATAGAAAAAAGGCTGTATAGTGGCTGTACCCTAGCGGATGAGTGACGAATGACCCCTTGGCAAACGTTGCGGCGCAATCCCTTAGTGATGGTCAGTTTGGGGGTGTTGCTGACGTTGTACCTGCTGGCGATCGCCGCAGATTTTATTGCCCCCTATAGTCCCTATGCCTTTCAAATGGATGGTGCCCTGCTCCCCCCCACCCGCATTTACTGGCGCACCCCCAATGGTCAGTGGCTCGGTCCCCATGTCTATCCCACCCGCTTAGGTCCTGTGAGCTTAGAAACGGGGGAACGACCTCTGATCGTGGATTGGCAGGAACCTTCACCCATTCGCCTTTTTGTCAAGGGCAGCCCCTATCGCTTCTTGGCAATTACCCTGCCCCTACCGACCCGCTGGAGTCTCACCAATCCGCAAATTGAACCGCGTACGATCTTTGCAGGGTTCCCCAGCGATCGCCATCTCTTTGGCACGGTGGGCAAGGGCTATCTGAATCTGTTGGGCACGGATGACCAAGGACGCGATCAGTTGAGTCGGCTGCTCTTTGGTGCCCGCATTAGCCTCAGTATTGGCCTTGTGGGGGTGGCGATCGCCTTCCCAATTGGCATTCTGGTGGGGGCGATTTCTGGCTACTTTGGCGGCTGGCTCGATGCAGTGTTGATGCGGGGTGTTGAGGTGCTGATGACGCTGCCGACTATCTATCTGCTGGTGGCCTTGGCGGCAGTACTCCCTGTGGGACTCAGTAGTGGTGAGCGATTTTTGCTAATTACCGTGATCACCTCGTTTGTCAGTTGGGCAGGGCTAGCACGGGTGATTCGCGGTCAGGTGCTGGGGATTAAAGAAATGGCCTTTGTCCAAGCGGCGCAGGTGATGGGGGGGCGATCGCTCTATATTATTGTGCGGCACATCATTCCCCAGACAGCGACCTACGTGATTATTGCGGCAACGCTCTCGATTCCCAGCTTTATTGTGGCGGAATCGGTACTCAGTCTCATTGGTCTAGGCATTCAGCAGCCGGATCCCTCTTGGGGCAATATGCTCTCTTTGGCAACCAATGCCTCAATCTTAGTCTTGCAGCCGTGGTTAGTTTGGGCACCCGCCACACTGATTGTACTGACGGTGCTGTGTTTCAACATTGTTGGCGATGGCCTGCGGGATGCCCTTGATCCCAAGCGGATACAAAAATAGCCAAGACCCTTGGGATACACTAGGGGGAGATTTTAAGAATTAGGCTATGAGTGGCGATCGCCAGCGCTATCAAATTCTAGTTATTGATGATGATCCCACCACCCGACTCTTGCTGCGCAAAAGGCTCAAGGATCTAGGCTATCAGGTATCTGTGGCAAGTCATGGCCGCGAGGGGATCGCGATCGCCACCGCTGAGAAACCGGCGTTAATCATCTGTGACTGGATGATGCCCGAACTGGATGGCCTAGAGGTGTGCCGTCAAATCAAGCAGGATCAGGAACTCTCCCGCAGTTTTTTTGTGCTGCTCACCGCCAAGGGGGAACTGGAGGATCGCATTCAGGGCTTGGATGCTGGGGCGGATGAATTCTTATCAAAGCCCATTGACCCCAATGAACTGCGGGCACGGATTCAAGCGGGTCTGCGCCTTTATCAACTTAACCAAGATCTGCTCAAGCAAAAACAACTCCTTGAGGCGGAACTGCACGAGGCTGCGGATTATGTGCGATCGCTCTTGCCGGCTCCCCAAGAAGCGCCCTGCAAAATTAACTACTGCTTCTTACCGTCGAGTCAGTTGGGCGGTGATTGCTTTGACTTTTTTTGGGTGGGCGATCGCTATTTAGTGCTCTACATTCTCGATGTTTCAGGCCATGGCTTGGGGGCGGCTCTGCCTTCGGTCTCGGTCTTGAACCTGCTGCGGAGCACAACGCGGGAGCAAACCAGCGGCACATTTGACTACCTGCACCCTGCCCAAGTTCTGGAAGCCCTCAACAATGGCTTTCAAATGACGGATCAGCACGAGAAGTATTTCACGATTTGGTACGGCGTGTACGATCGCCAAATGCGGCAGTTGACCTATGCCAGTGGTGGACACCCGCCGGCACTGCTCCTCATTCCTGAGGCTGATGAGTGGCGAGCGACGCTTCTCAAGACACCGGGCATTCCCATTGGTATGTTTGCTGACATGGCTTTTAGCCAAGCCACGATTGAAGTCCCCCCTTCGGCAGTTCTCTACCTCTTTAGTGACGGCATCTATGAGTTTGAAACAACCGCCAATCGGGTTTGGGGTCTCGAAGCCTTTAGGGAGTTGCTCATTGCTGCCCACACCCAAGACCCTGTGCCGGCGTTGCCGCAGTTGATTGCCCAAGTGCAGAGCCATGCAGCCCCCGATGCCTTTGGCAGTGATGATGTTTCATTAGTGCAAGTGGCCTTTCCATCGGCCTAACTTTGCATCTGAGATTGCATAATGTGGCCTTTTCTGTGCAATATCCTAAGCAGTGGGAGAGTGAAAATGAGCTATGGGCGGATGGGAGTTTTTGCTGCAAAAGGAGGGCGATCGCGCTTGGTTGCCCCTAGAGCCACCCTCGGCGGAAGTTTTGGAGGGCAGTTACCGCTTGATGGCGCGCTGTCCGGTTGCCGAAACCTCGGTGGAAGTGCAAATTACCCATCTTTACGATGATCAAGGGGTGCCGAAGCAACGCTATCAACGCCGCACCCACCGCAGCAGTTCCACAGGACTTATGGGCATTCTGCCCTTTACGTATTTGCAGCCGGGGCGTTGGGAATTTCAATGCCGTGTTGCCCAAGAGGGGGTGCTGGATTCAGAGGTGTTTGCGATCGCCCTTGATGTCCTTGCCCAAAGCGAAGAGTGGGATTTGCCGGCACCAGCAACCTTTCCTGCGGTTCCAGAGCAGCCAGTGAAAGCTACCGAACCCCCTAAGCCGCAAGCACCCGCCCCGGCTGAGCTGCCCACGACGCTGATTGAGCTGCCCCAAAGTGCCTATACAATCTTTGCCGATGAGACGTTGGTTTTAGAGGGCACGGTTGCTGTTCCGGGTACGGTGGTGATTCGTTTGCGTAACCCCGTCACCCGCGATGTGGTGCAGGAGCACTCAGTGCCAGCGATCGCCCGCGAGGGGCAATGGGGGTTTCACTGTACACTCACCCCCTTGGCCGATTATCCAGTCATGGTGGGGGAAGCCCGCCTCCTGCCCAACGAACCCCTAGAGCACAGCGATCTTCGCCAAGTCCAAGCCTTTATGGTTACGGTGTTACCGGCACCGGAGATGCCTGCCGTCTCTGCGCCCCCCCAACCCACCCCACCGAAGAGCGAAACCCCCACTGGCCCGCAGTTGCCCATCTTAGGGGATAGCACCCTCGAACCTGTACCAGTGAGCGGCTTTTCCCTACCGCCCCAACTGAAGCCCGTAAAAGCCCCTGTTGTTGTCGATTTGCCCAGCTTTTGCCAGCCCCTATCTGCCGTTACTGTACCGCCGCCTCGGGATTTGCCCATCGATCGCCAAGAGCGCTTTTGGTCGCGATTGCAACAGTTAGCGGAATTAGCGCCCCCCGTTGAACCCACACCGCCAGTATCCACGAATCCTGAGAGTTGCTATCTATTGACCCCCCCCCAGCTCCTGCTGTCACCGGAGCCACTGGTATCGCCGCTGCACCTCAAGGTAAATTTGCCGGCAACCCAACGGGGCTGCTCTGTCAAAGTGTGGATCACCAATGGCGAAACAGGAGAGTTGATTGCTGGCCCCCGCTGGCTCGTGGAGTTTGATTTTTATCGCTATGGGGACTACTGGCAAACCGTGCTTCACATTGACGTGCCTGCGAGTGTGCGTTCCATTGCCCTGATGGCGATCGCCATTGACCCCAAAACAGGCGCGGAAAGTCCGACGGTCACCCTGCGGCGGCAGCTCCAAGTGGCTTAGCTTTCGGGTTCCGGTTGTGTCTCTGCCCGCTCAAAGGCTGGACAATAGCCCTCCGGTGCCACTTTGAAGTTGTAGAGCGCAGAGGCTTCGTTCCAGCAGCGCTGACCCCGATAAAACTGGCAATTAAAACAGCTTTCCTGATCGGGGGCGATCGCAGCCGATGTTCCACCCAGCACTTCCTTGGGGGTCATGCCGCGAATCAGCAATTGCTCCCCCTGCCATGAGGCAAGGACAAAGCCCGTATCTGCTAGCCGTCGCCAGCGCGGATCCGTGGTAATAGACGCGGGTAGGCGAATCATCGCTTCATCGTTCCACTCACTCACCTCCCCTTCATAGGCCAGTTGCACCAATGAACTCGGCGTCGAAAGCGTCAGTTGGCCAATGGGAAATTGAATCGTTGAGCCACTGGTGGGGGTGTGCAGATGGTAGCGATTGCTCAATTCATTCAGGCTGGCTAAATCGGCAAGGTAGTTGGGGTCGCCGTGGATCAGCACCACATGCTGCGGGCGAATATTGTGAATGAGTTGCGTCGTTGCAGGGCCATCGGCATGGAGAGACAGTAAAAACGTATCCACCTCTACATTGGGTAATCTGGCTAAGGCAGGATTGCCGCCCCGAAAGGGCTGACCATAGCGCAGACGCGGGTAGAGCACCAGCCAAGGCCGTCTCCCTTGGGCCACGTAGGGACGCAGGTCTTGATCCTCCTCCACAAGGACAATGGTGGGGGCTTCGCCTCGAATTTGCGCCAAATCACTCAAGGGCTGCACTTGGGGTTTGACCCGCTGATCCCAAAAGAGGGACTGGTGTTGGGCAAAATTTTGAATGGCCGTGGGTAAATGGGGTAAAACCGTGAGGTAGGCATCACAGCCGCGAGCGATCGCTGGCGTGACCCAAATTTGAATCGGCTGTCCTGTAAAAAGATGATGACTGCGCAGCAGGATGAGAATTTCTTGAGCCGTACCGAGGGGCGGCAGCGGCAGTAGCACATTGTAGCCTTGATCAACCGCTGTGCGGATGCGTTCTGCCAGTTGGTTTTCCTGTTGACGGCGGTGGGGATGACGCGCTGTGCCCAAGCTGGCCTCAATGATCAGCACATCCGGCTGCAATCCCCGTAGATCTGCAAGGGGCAGTCCTTCCGTAAAGCGAGTATGGGACAGGAAAAAATCCCCAGTATAGACCACGCTCAGGGGCGGTTGCTCTGTGTTTGGGTCTTGGTATGTGAGGGCAAAAACCGCAGCCCCCGGTAAATGTCCCGCAGGAAAGAGTTCGGCGGTCAGGCCATCCCCAAACTCAACGGGCGATCGCCAAGGCAAGGCGCGACAGAAGGGGGGAACCGTTTCATCCGGCCAATTGAGGGGCAAAAGCTGGGTCGTGACCTCACTGGCATAGATGGGGATATGGGGAAAACGGCGATGGAGTGCCAATAGACTCTGGGCATGATCCGCGTGGGCATGGCTACAGAGCACCAAGTCAAAGGGATGCTGTTCAATTTCATCAAGGGGCAAAACATCAAGGGACGGCACACCACAGTCCAGCAAAATCCGATAGGTGCCAATTCCTAAGCCAATGCACACCCCCTCATCTGCGTGACCCACCCCATAGTTGAGGCACTCGATCATGAATGACGAACAGTCACCCTCCTTAGTTATCTTTAGTGAGCAGAACCGTTGCCGTGGTAGTTATCGGTATCGTAGAAGCCATTGCGGGTGCCAAAGACCAAACACAGCAAAATAAACACCGGCGTAATGGCTAGTAGAATGGGTTTCACGTTAATGGCCACGTCCATGGCTGCGCTCCTCGCTCTTGTCAACTAAGTCAATGGTGTCTTCTGCTACTCAGTGTATCGTGGATCATTCGCGGGCATGTGCTGATTTTCTCTCCTCAAAGTAACGCAACTGCCGCCAACCCACAAAATTGGCATAGGGCTGGCGATCGCCCATGCATTCAGCCACGTGTTCTAGGGGAGACAAGTGCTTGGGTTCTGCCCCTGCCAAGCGTTGATAAAGCGCCAGATCAGAGGCGGGGTCACTGCGTTGGCCATCCCGCAGATAGTAGGACACCCGCGCACAACGTGCCACAGACATATACTTACATTCCTCCAAACTGTATTGTTCCCGTTCATGGGCGTCAATATAGGGAAGGTGCCAATCCCCCACAGCCACGGGTGTCGGTTCATGGGTTTCCAGCAGATGCTGAATGAGCTTAGCCAAGGCTTGCATTTCGGGCTGGGCATCGGGGTGGTTGCGCAGACGCAAAAAGTTTTCCCACTCCGTGCTACTCACCACCGTTTGCATCCACATCCACGGTTCCAGCATGCGGTTCACCACCTGCTTGTGAATGCCTAATTCATGGAGTTGGCGTGCCCCCTCCAGAACCGCGAGGCGAGTTTTCAACCAAATTTCCTTTGCGGCCTCCTTGTGCTCACTCTCTTGGCGCGCCTGCATGCCCCGCTGGTTTTGCCCCCAATGGTAGGGAATCACGGGATCCTCTTCTACTTGCGCCATCATTTTTGTGACTGGTACTGCCCGTGAACTGGCGGAATTACGGGAAAACACGCGATGGGTGAGCAGTTCACTATGGATAAAACGCGGATACGTTAGTTGCAGCGTCACCAAGCGCACCCCGGCTGGCGAAATCGAATCGGCAATCACACGCCCGTCTTGCATCTTTGTCTCTTCTGAATCTCTGCCTTTTCTAGGCTAGTGCAAGGGGAACACCGTCCGTGCGATCCGCAACCGCAAAGCGCGTCAACCTTGATGCTGTGGCACAGTGGAACTAGACCTGTTGTGGATATACTTTCCCATGTATGCGGTTGTTTCTCCAGCCAAAATTATTCTTCCCCCTGGCAGTGTCCTACGCATGCCCGGTACGTGGCAAGATTACTGTTGCCTCCGCGACAGCCGTGGCGATGGTTCGATTCCCCGCATCAAGTTTCGTCGGGGGGAAATTTTGCTCATGAGTCCCTTACCCCGTCATGGCCGTGAAGCGAATATCGTTGCCGATGTTGTCAAAATTTTGCTGGATAGTGAGGAGCGCAATTACGAAGCCTTTACACCGATCACCATGGAGATTCCTGAGATTGGCGGCATTGAGCCTGACTATTGCTTCTATATTGACAATTGGACGGCAGCCGTCGGCAAAGACCGTATTGATTGGCAAACCGATCCGCCGCCCGACTTGGTGATTGAAATTGATGTCACTACCTATACAGCGGCTGAGGATTACCTTCTTTACCGCGTTCCTGAAGTGTGGCTCTTCAAGTCAACGGGCTTGAGCATTTATGCCCTCGATGGCCAGACCTATGTCCCTCAATCCAAAAGCCGCTATTTTCCAGAAATTAACTTAGTAGAGTTGATGAGTACTGTCCTCGAAGAGGCGGCAACCCAAGGCACAGGAGCTGCGCTGCGACGGCTGCGGCAACAGTTTGCCCGTCAATAATAATTAATTTAATAAATATAATTAATTGGCTTATTAGTGCGAAACTTCTATAGCAATGACACGCGAAGTTGCTTGTGTTCCCGAGTCTCTAAAGTCATACGTCCAGATTGACCAGTGGGGGACAGTTCCCGTTGTTCTGGGACACGGTTTTGGTACTGATAAAAGCGCTTGGGATTACCTAATACCTTTCTTGCCTAAGGGCTTCACCTATATTCGTTATGATCTTGCAGGCTGTGGTTCTGATGAAGACACGCTGCGCCGTTACAACCTGCAAAGACACAGTCATTTGTATGGCTATGCGGATGATCTCATTGAACTACTGGATAGCCTTGGCATCCAATCTTGCATATATGTTGGTCATTCGGTCAGTTGCATGATTGGGGCAATTGCCGCGATCGCCAGACCTGACTTGTTTCAACGACATATCTGGCTTAACCCCTCCCCTTGCTATCTCAAAGATGAGAATTATCCCGGCACCCTTACCCCCGAAGATCTACAGGCCATTTATGACGCAATGATCACCAACTACCAAGCATGGGCTGCGGGTTTTGCTCCCCTAATGTTTGGTGTGACCGAGAATCACCGGCTAGCTGATTTTTCTAAAACCCTCTTTCGATTGCAACCAAGCATTGCCTTGCGCACACTTCAGGTCATTCTTGACTCTGATACAAGAGCTTTTGTAGCCAAAGTTTCTCAACGGGTACACCTCATTTTTAACCGTGACGACTTCGTGGTTCCCCAGCCTGTGGCACTGTGGCTGCATAGGAAACTGCAAAACAGTACACTTGATTGGATCGAGGCTCAAGGTCATCTCCCCCACATGACCCATCCTGAGACCGTTTGTCCTTTAATCAAAAAATATATAATTTACTCAGACTAGGGCATGGGCAAAAGTTTGTACGAATACCTACCCCGCCAACTTCTCCCTGCTCCCGATGCCATTACCGCATTTTGTTATCTCGTCGCGAATTGGTCTCAGTCTGACCTTGTCCTAGCGCTCACTGTCAATGACCAAGGCCATCGGGCACAAGTTATCGCGACAACCAGCACCACCCAATTTCCCAATGTCGAAATCATTGCCCCTTGGCCAGATTTGGTTGAGGGGGCGGTCATTGATATCACGCCTTTTCTAAAACTGCCTTCTATTTTTTTCTGCCTTTTGGATAAGGTTGAGCGAATCGTTTATATTCCCTGCGGTGAGCCGGAGCAGTGGCGGCAAGGGTTGCTATTGGTGAATCCCGTAGAGGGGGGACTCTGGCCACTCGCAGAACAAAAAGTCTACATTGCAGCTCTTTACCGGCAACTGTTGGCTAATCATCGCCAACGGCAAAGCAGCTTCATCTTTGAGGTGCAGTTTCAAGATATTTTCGATACGGTGCCGCTGGGCTTGGTTTTGATCAAGGGGGATGGCTCTACAGCAATGGTCAATTCCTATGCCAGTCAATGGTTGCAACTGCCAGCGGGGAGCCATCCAGTTCAACTCGTTGCCGAACATATGAAACAGGCACGGGAGAGATGCGATAACCGCGATGAGTTAACCAAAATTTTTCAAGGCTTGAGTGCCGATCCAAACTTCAGTGCTCAGGGGGAATGTCTCATGGGCGAGAAAACATTCCTTATTGATACCCATCCAGTACGAGGTGACAGCCGGCTAGGGCGTGTCTGGATCTTTTCCGACATCAGCGATATGCGCCAGCGGGAGCAAGCACTTTTGGCCTTGGCTTGGTTGGATCCCCTGACTGGAGCCTTTAATCGCCGCTTTCTGTTGAGTCGGGTTGAGGCTTACCAGTCCCAAGCAGTGACAGGGGAGGTGCTGTTAACTGTCATGATTTTCGACATCGATCACTTTAAGTGCATCAACGATACCTATGGTCATGATCAGGGCGATGTGGTTCTGCGCACGTTAGCGGCAAGGACAAAGCAGGTGATAGAGGCCTGTAAAGATAGTGTTTTGGTTCGCTGGGGAGGTGAAGAATTTGTGCTGTTGTTTTTTGCCACCAATGAAGACCATGCTAAATCCGTTGCCGAGGAACTTTGCGCTGCGGTGAGAAACCAACCAATTGAACTAGGGGATCAGAAGTTTTTGACTGCAACCATTAGTTTGGGTGGCACGCTTTTTCGACCCGGCGAACAAGTGCTCAGTGACTCGATTCCTCGCGCGGATCAAGCCTTGTATAAGGCGAAACATGGGGGGCGCGATCGCTGGGTCTGGGAATGACACTCTGCTCCTAACCACGCCCGCGAACTTGAGTGAACGTTCTATGGTTATTGACACTCCCGCTGAATAAATTCGGGGGATTCTCACGCAGTTCAAAAGTGTTAGTGGCCAATCCCCACATAGCGGAAGCCCAGTGACTCTAGCCCCTTGCGATCCAAGAAGTTGCGGCCATCAATGAGCACAGGTTGGTGCATCACCTTGGCCAATTTCCCATAGTCCACCTCTTGGAACTGTGGCCAGTCGGTCACCAATACCAGAGCATCACAGCCATCGGCGAGGTGCAGCAAATCCGTTTCCACAATCACATGGGAGAGGCCCGATCGCAGGCCAGACTGGGACACGAGGGGGTCATAGGCCTTAACCTTGGCACCCAAGCGATGCAGTTCCTCGATCAGATTAAGGGCAGGGGCATCCCGTAGATCATCGGTGTTGGGCTTAAACGTTAACCCCAAAAGGCCAATGGTTTTACCTTTGAGGATTTTTAGCACCTGTTGCAGTTTTTCAATAACAATAAACCGTTGCCGTTGGTTCACTTGAACCGCTGCTTTGAGCAACTGGGCATCGTAGCCGTAGTCTTCGGCCGTGTGGATGAGCGCTGAAACATCCTTGGGAAAACAGGAGCCACCCCAGCCCAAGCCCGCTTGCAGAAATTTCTCGCCAATACGGGAATCTAAACCAATCCCCTTGGCCACTTGAACCACATCCGCCCCGACGCGATCGCAAATATTGGCAATTTCGTTGATAAAGCTGATTTTAGTGGCTAAAAAGGCATTGGCAGCGTACTTAATCATTTCCGCCGAACTGAGATCCGTCACCAAAACAGGCACGGGGGGCAAGGTGGGATCAGCCGCATACTTGCGTTCAATGATCGGCGCATAGAGTTCCTGCATGATTTGAATCGCTTTGCGGCTACTGCTGCCCAAGACAATGCGATCGGGATTAAACGTGTCATAGACCGCTGAGCCTTCCCGCAGAAATTCAGGGTTGCTGACCACATCAAAATCCAATGGCGGATGGGTCGCCCCGCCTTTAATGGCATCGGCTAAATCGGGTTCTCGCTCAACCACACCATCGAGAATAATCATCCGCACCCAGTCCCCTGAGCCAATCGGCACTGTGGATTTGTTGACAATGACTTTGTACCCCAAATGCAGATGGGCACCAATGCCCCGAGCAACGGCTTCCACATAGCGGGTATCGGTTTCGCCATTGGGCAGGGCAGGCGTACCGACCGCAATAAAGAGCACTTCACCAAACTCCACCCCAGCGCCAAGATCACTACTGAAGCGAATGTGGCCACTGGCAATGCAACCACGGAGCAACTCCGTCAGACCGGGCTCATAAATGGGGGATTCCCCCTGTTGCAGCAGTTTGACTTTATCAATGTTGTTGTCAATGCAAATCACCTCATGGCCAATATGTGCCAAGCACACTCCCGTCACCAAGCCCACATAGCCGGTGCCGATCACACATACCCGCATTTCCTGTGGCCTCCCTAAACTTCCACCATCATAGGCGTATAGGGCACACCCAACCGCTCGGCAAAGTCAGGAATTGTGCGCTGCAGCCCCTCTAGGAGGGGGATGGTCGGTTGCCAGCCCAACACCGTGCGAGCAAGGGTAATGTCAGGACGACGGCGCTGGGGATCATCACTGGGCAGGGGCTTAAACTGAATTTCCACCCCCGGATTAATCAGGGCTTGGATTTTTTGGGCTAGCTCCAGCACGGTGTATTCATCAGGGTTACCAAGGTTCACAGGGCCAATGTGATCGCTATTCATTAGCCGAATCAACCCTTCCACCAAATCGCTGACATAGCAAAAACTGCGGGTTTGGGAGCCGTCCCCATAAACGGTGAGGGGAATGCCCTGCAAGGCTTGGACAATCAAATTGCTGACTACGCGGCCATCGTTGACCTGCATTTTCGGGCCATAGGTATTAAAAATCCGTGCCACGCGAACATCGACATTATTCTGGCGGTGGTAGTCAAAGGTGAGGGTTTCTGCCACCCGCTTGCCTTCGTCGTAGCAAGATCGGATACCAATGGGGTTGACATTCCCCCAGTAGGACTCAGATTGGGGATGCACCAACGGGTCACCATAGACTTCTGAGGTGGACGCAAGGAGAAACCGTGCTTTCACACGTTTGGCCAACCCCAGCATGTGGAGGGTACCCATGACATTGGTTTTAATCGTTTTGACGGGGTTGTACTGGTAGTGAACTGGCGAGGCGGGGCAGGCCAAGTGATAAATTTGATCCACCTCAAGGCGAATCGGATCAGTGACATCGTGGCGGATCAGCTCAAAATTGGGGTGACCCATCCAGCGCAGAATGTTGCGCTTTGTACCCGTGAAGTAGTTGTCAAGGCAAATGACCTCGTGACCCGCTTCCATCAGCCGATCAATTAAATGGGAACCAATAAACCCAGCGCCGCCAGTAACCAGAATACGCATTGTGTTGTCTAAATAGAGTTACGCTATTCCTTTGCCTCAGATTAGCACGAGTTCATAGGAAGCCCGCAATGTCTCATTCCAGTCCGCGATCGCTCCCCCCTCGGCAGTTGCCTATCCCCGCCGCCGCTAGTCCACAACTACAGCAGGCCCTTGCCCAACCCCTAGAGGACATCATCGAAGCAGTGATCCATGCCCCTACGGATGAGCAGGGTTGGCGAGACTTCATTGCCGCTGTCGATGATGCCCAACGGCCTAACCTTGCCCTGCTCAAGGCGCACTATCCAGTGGAGATCCTCGCCACCGAAATGGCGGGGGTTAGGGTCTATCAAATTGTGCCCCCCCAGATACCTGAGCAGTTTCGTCATCACTTGCTCCTCCACTTTCACGGCGGTGGCTATACCCTTGCCAGTGGCGAGTTGGGCATTGGCGAAGCTATCTTAGCTGCCTATCGCTCTCAAAAAAGAGTCCTCAGTATTGATTATCGTCAAGGGCCTGATGAGGCTTTTCCCGCAAGTTTGGAAGATGCTTTGGCGGTGTGGCAAGCCTTAATTCAAGTTCAAGCACCGGCCGCCATTGGTCTTTTTGGCACCTCAGCAGGGGGTGGGTTGCTCTTAGCTTTGGTGTGCGAGCTACGGCGGTTAAATTTACCGCTGCCGGGGGCGATCGCTCCCCTGACTCCTTGGGCTGATCTCAGCAAAACCAGTGACACCCTATTTAGCCACGAATATATTGACAGCACCATCGTCAGCTATGAGGGCATGTTGGCGACGATGGCACGCCGCTATGCAGGCAGCTATGATCTACAGCACCCCCTAGTGTCCCCTTTGTACAACGATTTACAAGGATTGCCCCCCACCCTGTTAATTTCTGGCACCCGTGATTTGCTCCTCAGTGACACCGTGCGCTTACAACGGAAACTGCGACAGGCTGGCGTTGTCGTTGAGGTACAGTTGTTTGAGGGGATGTCCCACGCGGATTATCTGTACCATTGGCAAACCCCCGAATCCGAGGAAGTTTTTGCAGAGCTGGCGTCTTTTTTTAATCGGTACTTGGCCAATGCCCCTAGCCCAAGCCAAACTTAAGGGCACGTCCACGCACGTCGGTATTCACCCGCCCTTGGCTAAAAACAATCTCACCATTGACAAAGGTGTAAACGGGCCACCCCGTCAATGACCAGCCCTCAAAGGGACTCCAGCCGCATTTGGTGAGCAGTTCCTCGCGGCGCACTGGGCGATAGGTCTGCAAATCCACGAGCACCAGATCCGCATCGTAACCGGGGGCGATTTTGCCTTTATTGGGAATTTCGTAGGCCGCAGCAACGGCAGTGGACATCCAACGCACCACTTGGGGCACAGTACAGCGACCGGCCATGGCTTGGGTCAACATCAGGGGCAAAGAGGTTTCCACCCCCGGCATACCCGAAGGGCTTTGGGGATAGGGCTGCGCTTTTTCCTCTAGGGTGTGGGGGGCATGATCGGTGGCAATAAAGTCAATCACCCCATCCAATAGTCCCTGCCAGAGTTTTTCATTATCTACTGCGGTGCGTAGGGGCGGGTTCATTTGGGCAAGGGAGCCAATTTTGGCATAGGCCTCTGTGGTCAGCAATAGGTGCTGGGGGGTGACTTCCACCGTTATCCAAGGAAGCTTGTGCTCGCGCAGAAAGTCCACTTCAATCCCTGTGGACAGATGGAGAATGTGCAGGCGGCGTTCGTATTTACGGGAGAGCTTCACTGCTAACTGGGTGGCGTTGAGGGCAGCAATCTCATCTTGAATTTGCGAGTGTACGGCCACATCGGTCATGCCGGCAAATTGTTCGCGACGGGCACGGATTCGCCCTTGATCTTCGGCATGGACAGCAATGAGGCGCTTGCCCTCACTAAAGATACGGTCTAAGATTGGCTCTTCATCCACCAAGAGGGGGCCGTGCATTGACCCCATAAAAATCTTGATGCCACAGACGGGGTGGACGGTGTTGAGGACGGCAAGGTTATCCTTAGTGGCGCCAATGAAAAAGCCATAGTTAACAACACATTTGGCGGCAGCACGGGCTAGTTTATCGTCGAGGCTGGCCTGATCAATCGTCAGGGGACGGGTATTGGGCATTTCCAAAAAGCTGGTGACTCCCCCCTTGGCACAGGCACAACTGGCGGTAAATAGATCCTCTTTGTGCTCTAATCCCGGTTCGCGAAAATGCACTTGTGGGTCAATTACCCCCGGCAGTAGGGTTAAGCCCGTTGCATCAATCACGGTATCGCCGGGGTTCACGGTTACGGTGTCTGCCACTTCTGCAATGCGATCGCCCTCAAGGCGCACCTGTTGCTGTCGCAGTTCTCCCTCTGGGGTACAAATCACCGCATTCTGGATTGCGATCGCCACCCTGTTCTCCTTCAAAATTGGCTCTCTCCCTTGATCCTACTGACATCTGGAACCCAAAGGGCGTATATCAAAAACTATAAACATCTGTAATACCTGTGGTGATAAAAATTTGCCCCAGATCTATCTTCGGAACGGAAATAAAACCCTTATACTGTAGAGCGTGTCTGTAGGTGGGGCGCGATCGAATCGCTATGGAATCTGGTATTGACTTACAGGGGCAGTTTATTAGTGCATTGGAATCCCTTGGCCTCTCCCATGATCTGGCCAAGCTACTATGGCTACCCCTGCCAATGTTAATGATGCTCATTGTGGCTACCGTGGGCGTACTGGTAGCCGTTTGGCTAGAACGGAAAATTTCTGCCGCTGTGCAACAGCGTATTGGCCCGGAGTACATTGGCCCATTGGGGATTTTGGCTCCCTTGGCCGACGGCCTAAAACTGATTTTTAAGGAAGATGTTCTGCCCGCGAATACTGATCGCTGGCTGTTTACCCTTGGACCAGCGGTGGTCGTGATTCCCGTCTTTTTGTCCTATATTATTGTCCCCTTTGGCCAAAACCTACTGATCTCCAACTTGGCGATGGGGGTCTTCCTCTGGATTGCCCTCTCCAGTATTGCGCCCATTGGCCTGCTGATGTCGGGCTATGCCTCCAACAACAAATACTCCCTACTGGGGGGACTGCGGGCAGCGGCACAATCCATTAGCTATGAAATTCCCCTTGCCTTGGCGGTGTTGGCGGTGGCCATGATGTCCAATGGCTTGGGCACAGTGGAAATTGTTGAGCAGCAGTCGGAGTATGGCATCCTGAGTTGGAATGTCTGGCGGCAGCCCATCGGCTTTTTAATCTTTTGGATTGCGGCTCTGGCAGAGTGTGAGCGCCTCCCCTTTGACTTGCCAGAGGCTGAGGAAGAACTCGTGGCTGGCTACCAAACAGAGTACGCTGGCATGAAGTTTGCCCTCTTTTACCTTGGTGCCTACGTTAACCTTGTGCTTTCGGCGCTCTTGGTGAGTGTTCTTTACTTCGGTGGTTGGAGCTTCCCCATTCCCCTAGAAACCATTGCCAATCTCCTTGGGGTGAGTGAGAGCAATCCCTTTTTGCAGATTGCCTTTGCGGTGTTGGGCATCACGATGACCCTGATTAAAGCCTACTTCTTTGTCTTTTTGGCGATTCTGCTGCGCTGGACAGTCCCCCGTGTACGCATTGACCAACTCCTAGACCTAGGTTGGAAATTCCTATTACCCGTGGGTCTAGTGAACTTGCTACTGACCGCTGGCTTAAAGCTCGCCTTTCCCGTAGCCTTTGGCGGTTAAGAAACTCTCCATTCCCATGAGGTGACACCATGAAATTCCTCAATCAGATTACCAACTATGCCAAAGAGGCAGTGCAGTCCGCTAAGTACATTGGTCAAGGCCTCTCCGTTACCTTTGATCACATGCGGCGGCGACCCGTGACGGTGCAGTATCCCTACGAAAAACTCATTCCTTCGGAACGGTTTCGGGGACGAATTCACTTTGAGTTTGACAAGTGCATTGCCTGTGAAGTGTGCGTGCGCGTCTGCCCGATTAACCTGCCGGTGGTGGATTGGGTCTTCAACAAAGAGATCAAGAAGAAAGAACTCAAGCACTACAGCATTGATTTCGGCGTGTGCATCTTCTGTGCCAACTGTGTGGAATACTGCCCCACCAATTGCCTCTCGGTAACAGAGGAATACGAGCTGGCCACCTACGATCGCCATGAGCTGAACTACGACAGTGTGGCAATGGGACGCATTCCCTACAAAGTGACCCAAGACCCGATGGTGACCCCGATCCGCGAGTTTGCCTACCTGCCGGCGGGGGTGATGTCTGGCCATGATTTGCCTGCGGGTGCCCAACGGGCCGGAGAGCGTCCAGAGGCGATCGCCAACACTGCTGAATCATCTGAGAACTAGGAGTTGTTGCTGTGGACTTAGCCACCCTGACCCAAACGATTACCTTCTTTGCCCTTGCCGGTGCAGTGATTGTTGCTGCCCTTGGTGTTGTGCTCCTGAACAATGTTGTCTATTCTGCCTTCTTGCTGGGGGGCGTGTTCCTGAGCATCTCTGGGCTGTATATCCTCATGAATGCTGACTTTGTCTCAGCGGCACAAATTCTCATCTATGTTGGCGCGGTGAACGTTCTCATCCTCTTTGCGATCATGCTCGTCAATAAGCGCGAGGCCTATACCCCAGTGCCGGGGCGTTGGCTGCGTCAGGGGGGTGCCGCTGTGGTCTCCCTTGGCGTCTTTGCCCTGCTGACAAAAATGATTTTGCAAACCCCTTGGCAACTCAGTTCCCTGCCGCCCACGACTGACAGCATCACAACGATTGGCCAGCACTTTTTCAGTGATTTCCTCTTGCCCTTTGAATTGGCCTCGGTCTTGCTGCTGATGGCCTTGATTGGGGCAGTGGTTCTCGCCCGTCGCGAACTGGTCTTGGAACCTGAACCCATCTTAGGGGAAGAGGTGGTACCCCCCTTGGAGTTGCCGGAACGTCCCCGTGAACCTGTAGCCTTGTCTGAAAAATAGGGAAAGACGATGCAGTTAACCTATGTTTTGATCTTGGCAGCACTGCTGTTTTGTATTGGCATCTATGGCCTCGTCACCAGTCGCAATGCGGTGCGTGTGCTCATGTCCATTGAGTTGCTTCTGAATGCTGTCAACCTCAACCTGATTGGTTTTGCCAACTATCTGGATGGCCAGCAAATCAAAGGGCAAGTCTTTGCCGTGTTTGTGATTACGGTAGCAGCCGCCGAAGCAGCCGTGGGTTTAGCCATTATTTTGGCCATCTATCGCAACCGTGACACTGTTGACATGGAGAAATTCAACCTCCTGAAGTGGTAGGCTAGAAGTTGGAACTTGCTTCCCTCAATTGCCGTCTACTTTCAAGAACCAGTGTCAGCAAAAGGGCAATCACCTATGACAGTGCGTCTTGGTAAATCGGTCACTTATCTGTCGTTAATGGCATTGGGGGCAGCCGCTGCAATGTTTGCCACCCACCTGATGCCAGCGTCAACGCCCTTGGTGACCCCCAGCTTGGCGCAGTTACCAGCACCGCTACCGGCGGGAAATGACATTAACTTTATTGCCCGTGCTGTTGACCAAGTCGGCCCGGCGGTGGTGCGCATTGATGCCTCCCGGACGGTGCAGACCCGCGTGCCCGCCATCTTTAATGATCCTTTCTTTCAGGAATTTTTTGGGCCAATGATGCCCCCCCGCAGCCGTGAAGAACGGGGTCTCGGGTCTGGCTTTATCATTAGCAGTGATGGCTTGATCCTCACCAATGCCCATGTGGTGGATGGTGCCAACCGCGTCCGAGTAACCCTCAAGGATGGCCGCACGTTTGAGGGGCAGGTTCTGGGTCAAGACCGTCTGACCGATGTGGCCGTGGTCAAGGTGAATGCCAACAATTTACCGGTGGTGCGCCTTGGCAATTCTGATAATTTGCGCCCCGGTGAGTGGGCGATCGCCATCGGCAATCCCTTGGGTCTGGATAATACGGTCACTGCGGGCATCATTAGTGCAACGGGACGCTCTAGCGGTGATATTGGTGTGCCCGATAAGCGAGTGGGCTTCATTCAAACCGATGCGGCCATTAACCCCGGCAATTCTGGTGGCCCCCTGTTGAATCAACGGGGAGAGGTGATTGGCATGAATACCGCGATCATTGGCGGTGCCCAGGGCTTGGGATTTGCCATTCCCATCAACACGGCTCAACGAATTGCCAACCAATTGATTGCCAATGGTCGGGTGGATCACCCCTTCTTGGGTATTCGCATGACCAATCTCACCCCTGAGGTGCAGCAACGTCTCAACGCCAATCCCAATAGTCCCGTGCGCGTGCAGGAAAGTTCAGGGGTTTTGATTTTTCAAGTCCTGCCCAACTCCCCGGCCGCCCGGGCGGGTCTGCAACCGGGAGATGTGATCCGCCGTATCAATGGCCAAAACATTACCAAAGCGGATCAAGTGCAGCAAATGGTGGAAAGCACAGGCATTGGTCGCACCATGGAACTGGAAGTGCGCCGTAGTGGCCAAACTGTAACTGTGGCCGTGCAGCCGGCTCCCCTCCCTGCCCAAGCTAGTCGCTAACGTGCTGACGGCCGTTCTGATCATTCCAACGGGCATTGGGGCTGCCATTGGCGGCTATGCGGGTGATGCGATTCCAGTGGTTCGTGCCTTGGCGCAGGTGTGCGATCGCCTGATTACCCATCCCAACGTTCTCAATGGGGCGATGCTCTATTGGCCGCTGCCCAATGTTTGGTATGTCGAAGGCTATGCCCTTGATGAATTTGCGGTTGGCCGTTGGGGATTGCTGCCACCGCGTCCCAATCGTATTGGTCTGTTACTGGATGCAGCGATTGAAGCGGATCTGCAACTTCGCCAGCGTCAAGCAGCGGCGGCCTGTTCTGCCACCTTGGGTTTAACCATTACGGAACCTGTGATTACAGATGAACCCTTGGGAGTGCAGTTACAAACCGCGGCCTCCGGCGCAACATGGGGCACGGTGGCCAACCCCGCTAGTTTATTGCGGGCGGCAGAAAAACTGATGCAAGCAGCTCAGGCAGAGGCGATCGCGATCGTCACTCGCTTTCCCGATGATTCGGGCACAGACGCATTGCACCACTATCGCAGTGGCCAAGGTGTGGATCCCCTCGCCGGGGCGGAAGCGGTCATTAGTCACTTGGTTGTCCAGCACTTTCAGATTCCGGCAGCCCATGCCCCCGCCCTGCAACCATTGCCCCTAGAGGAGACTGTGCATCCCCGTGCCCTTGCTGAAGAAATTGGCTACACCTTTTTGCCGTCCGTGTTGGTGGGGTTGAGTTGTGCTCCCCGCTATAGCCCAACTGCCCCACAGGCGCTGTGGCGACAGGACGTAAATGCCGTAATTGTACCCGCCACTGCCCTTGGTGGACGGGGAATTCTGGCCTTGGCGCAGCAGGGTGTCCCGATCCTAACCGTGGCTAACAATACCACAACCCTCAATGTGACAGGTGCCGATTTGGGGATAGAGACAATTCCTTGCCAGTCCTATGCCGAAGCCATTGGCGTGCTGAGTGCAATCAAGGCGGGGGTATCTTGGCAGAGCGTTACAACAGCAACCTGAAAAAATTTTTGCCTCCTGTGCATACCGACCCTATCGCCAAAGGATAACTCAATAGACATGAGTGGAGAGGCCAGCCGATGAACGCAACCTTTGACCCCCAAGACCCCATTCAACACCTTCTGAGTGAAGTGGCAAAGATTAAGGAGTTTTTGCGAACCCTGCCCGTGGACTTAAACCAAAAGGATCTAATTGCGATTGCTGAAGAAGAGGGGTGGGAAGTGGTCCGTGGCGGTTATCATACCCGAAATGCGAAGCGGCCGGGGTATCCAACGGTGAGTCTGTGTGGTCACGGCAACGCTCCCTTACACCCCCTAACAGCCCGCAATATTGTTACCCGCCTGCTCCAACCCAAGCAAGACCGCTTGATGAAAACATTGGGGGAACTGGTCTGGCAAGCCGGTGGGATTGTGGTTGATGGGGTCGCTTCTGAGGAGAGTGATATTTCTCTGTGGCAGGAGTTAGCGATCGCCAAAGCGCGTGTGGAAAAATTAAAAGCCGATTGCGAAGCAGCTTTTTCCCTTGCTGACGAGCAGGAACAGCGCAACCAACAATTGCAGAGGGCAAATAACCAACTGCTGGATGAACTCGTAGTGGCTGAAGCCAAACTTCGCCAACTGGAACTCGTTAAAGAAGAAATGATCAGAAATGCCCAAATTCAACTGGCGATCTTCCGGGAGCAACAGGAGAAAGCACTGGCCGTCGCTGAAGCGATGGAGAAAAAACTAGCGGCCACTGAAGCCCAATTAGCGGCTGAACGCGAACTCAATCGGCGACTGTTAGCGGTTCTGGCTAAACTGGCTCACTTTTTCCAAAGCCTACCCATTGGTTTTCGCGAGGTTGCCCTGAAGCTCCTCCAACCAGTGCGCTTGCATCTCCAGACCTTGAGCCGTCCCTAGAGGTGAAACGCCATGGAAACGTCTGAACTCCCTCTGTCTCAACAGTTGCGGCAGGTCTTCCAAGCCGCGAATGAAAACTATGCGGCATTGCTGAAAACATCGGTGTCGTTGGTCTCTGATTATGAAGCCTATCTAAAGGAGCAGTTGCACCGTCATCAGCCAATGGTTGTTCAGCACTGGACAAGGGCACGCATGCAAAAAGCGTTTCCCTCGTTTCGAGCGGCTAAGGCCTATTTTCGCGATCGCTATGGGATTACCGCGCGCGGATTTGATGAACTGGTGGCACGGGTCAATGCGGCAGAGGATGTGCTGGTTCACCTCGGCTATGCGGTGCGAGCCAATGCCCAGATGGCCCCTGAATCTATGGCTCTAGCCCCCAGAGCTGAATCTGCTAGGCAATTGCCTTGAGACGCTCTTCACGGAGCAGGTCTAGGATAGACTCCCGCTGCTGCACAAAATCCAACTGGCGTTTGCAGCTAAAGGTGCGATCGCTGGGCAGATCAATAACCACCTCTTGCTTAACGTGCCCCGGAGACGAAGTGAGCACGTAGATGCGCTGCGCTAGGAATACTGCCTCTTCCACATCGTGGGTAATCATGAGAATGGTTGTGCCCGTGCGGCGCCAGAGATCGAGCAGGAACTCGTGCATCATCTCCTTAGTTTGGGCATCCAAGGCACCAAAGGGTTCATCCATCAATAGCACTTGGGGTTCTGTGACTAGGGCGCGGGCGATCGCCACCCGTTGCTTCATCCCCCCTGAGAGTTGATGGGGAAAAAGATGGGCATAGCGTGCTAGACCGACAATGTCTAGGTAATGGCGCACGCGATCGCGCCGTTCCCCCTTGGCTAGCCCCTGCAATTTGAGGCCAAATTCGATATTGTCCTGTACCGTCAGCCATGGGTAAAGGGTATAGGTTTGAAACACTAGCCCGCGATCGCTGCCGGGACCGGTCACCACCTGTCCATCCACCGTTACGTGTCCTTGGGAGGGTTGCTCTAGGCCGGCAATAATCCGCAGCAGGGTGGTTTTACCGGAACCAGAGGCACCGAGGACACAGACAAATTCACCACTGTTGATGTAGAGATTCACATTGTCTAACACCAACAATCGTCCCCGGCGGGTGAGAAACACCTTAGAAACATTTTGAACATCGAGGTGCATCGTTCGTCCCTCCCCTAGGCTTTGCGAAAGGCCCAACGACAGGTTCGCCGCATCAACAGGCGCATCGAGAGATCCAATGTCAGGCCAATCAGACCCAATACCAGCAGACAGGCAAAAATTTCATCGGTGCGAAAGAAACGCTGTGCCAATTGAATCCGTCTGCCTAGACCTTCATTGGCGGCAATCAACTCCGCCACAATCACCAAGTTCCAAGAGGCGGCAATGTTCACCCGAAAGGCATCCAGCACATTGGGCACGATATAGGGCAAAATGACCTGCGATAGTACCTGCCAGCGCCTGCCCCCAAGGGTATAGGTAACCTCAATCAGCTCCTTGGGGATAAACTTCACCGCATCCATAATCATCAACACATTAAAAAAGAGCGTGCCAATAAAAATCAGGGCAATCTTGGGTTCCTCGTCTAGGCCAAAGTAGAGAATTAACAGGGGAATAAAAGCTGGTGCTGGCATATAGCGCAACAGGCCAATAATGGGTTCGCCAAGGGCGCGAATACTGGCAAAGGCACCCATACCGACGCCAATGGGCACCGCCACCAAAGCGGCCAAAACAAAGCCCGTCGTCACCCGTGTAAAGCTGGCGATCGTATCCGTGAGCAGTAGTCCCTCTTGCCACAATCGTCCAAGCGCAGCAACCACCATTTGTGGTGTGGGCAAAAAGCGCGGATCTGCCCAAGCACTGTGGGCAATAATGATCCAAGCCACCAGCGGCAACAGCAGTGAAAGGGCATTGAGGCTCAGTTGGAGAACTTGGGGAATGGCTTCACGGATCCGCCAAAATACGGTGGGAGAAAGAGTTGATCGGAGCATTGCCGCCTTCACCATTGTTGTTGTCATAGGGTTCGCTCATTAACGTTTTAAGTAGCCTCGAATAAATTGATCATCAAAAAGATTGCTCATGTCGGGCACCTTGGGGATAAAGCCGACACTCACCATAAAGTCCGCCATTTTCTTAGCCGCATAGGGCATGTGTTTCATACTGTTGCCCTCACTGAAGGCTTCGAGGTTGTCCTCAGGGGTAAAGAAAATAATTCCCTCAGAAAACAGCTTCAGTTCCTCAGGGGTGACTCCCGCCCGTGCCGCCATAATCTCATCCGCTCGCTGCGGATTTTCCTGCATGAACTTGCGAATATCAAACCAAGTATTGACAATGGCTTGCACATCCTTGGGTCGCTCATTGACCAGTGTTTGACTCACGACCAGCAAGTCGGGAATCGCTCCCGGAAAGGCTGCTGAGGAAATTAACTCCTTACTGCCGGGGCGCTCTAAGGCCTTCGCCCAAAAGGGAGGAAATGCGCCTACGGCATCCACTTGACCCGCCACAAAGGCCGCCACTGCTGCGCCCGTTTCCATGGGGACAATCTCGACATCCTTACGGGAATAACCGGCCTGATCAAGCGCCAGCGCCAAGAGGAAGTCATCCACCACCCCCTCCTCGATCGCCACCTTTTTGCCAATCAAGTCCTGAATTGTGTTAATTCCTTCACGGACGATGATCTTGTCGTTCCCTGCGGAGTTGTCGTTGACCAGCACAACAACGGGGGGCACAACCGCCTGATCAATCATTGAGATGGTATCGTTGAGGGTCTGGGCATTGCCATCAATTTGACCCCCAGCAAAGGCTTGGATGGACTCCAGATAGCCATCAAACCAGCGCATTTGCACATCCACCCCATTGGCCTTAAAGAGTCCCTCCTGTTCACCAATGGCCCAAGGCCACCAACCTGCCCATGAACTGTAGCCCAGAACAATCGGACGTTGGGCTTGTTGAGGCGGCGTACAGCCTTTAGCGAGAATAGCGAGGGCAGTGGCACTAAGGCCAAGCAGTACAGAACGTCGAGAGGTCATCGCCAACACCCTCAGCAAGAGACCGCAGGTTGGGGAGCACACAATTGGCTATCGATCCAGTCCAGCCATTCAGCAATGCCGGCTTGCTCTTGGACAGAAACCCAAAAAATGGGGGCGGTTGGGTTGATTTGCCGTAGGTTGTGATGCAGGAGCTGGCGATCGCAGGGCAAATAAGGAAGCAGGTCTGTTTTCGTCACCACTAGGCAATCCGCTTCGCGAAACATGATGGGGTATTTCAGGGGCTTGTCTTCCCCTTCGGTGACGCTCAGCAAGGCAATTTTTGCGTGCTCGCCAACGGCAAATTCCGCTGGACACACCAAGTTGCCGACATTTTCCACCAAGAGCAAGTCAAAGGCCTCTAGGGGAGCAACATCCCGCTCCAGAATGGCCACACCGCCGTGCACCATGGCTGCATCCAAATGGCAAGCGCGACCTGTGGTAATGGGAATCACTGGCACCCCAAACCGCCGCAGGCGATCGGCATCCAACTGAGTAGTCATATCCCCCTCAATAATGGCGAGGCGATAACGCTGCGCAAGGGTACCCAACACTGCTTCTAGAAGAGCCGTTTTACCCGCGCCGGGGCTACTCATCAGGTTCAAGCAACGCACCCCTGCGGCATCGAAATGTTCACGGTTGTGGGCGGCTTGGTGGTCGTTGGCATGGAGGAGGTTAACACCAACATCAACAATTTTGTGCATAGGCGTCTGGGGCAGTAACAATGTGGGCAATTTTCAGTTCCCGACCGGAGACAATGTCCGTCAGGGGATCGTGACAGGTGGGACAGGCATAGGCCTGCTCTAATTGGGGCTGATAGGTGTGACCGCAGCGGTGGCAATACCCCACCAACGGAATGGATTCAATGTGCAGCGTGCAGTGGGCTAGGAATGTACCGGGCACAGCCGCCGCGAAAGCAGTTTGTAAACTCTGCGGCTCCACACAGGTAAATTCCCCCACTTGCAGGTGTACTTCCTGCACCACAGGACAGGCCGCCGCTTGCCACCAGTCGTAGAGGGTTTGCAGCAGTGCCTTCGTCATATCCACTTCGTGCATTAGCGGCCTCGCCAATCAGCAACGAGTTCGGGTTGGGCAAAGGGATGAATATAGTCGGGCTTGCGGGGACGGGGCAGTTGACCGGAGCGCACCAAATGAGCCAAGGTGTCGCAGATCACGCGAGTTGCCATCAAAGAGGTGATGTCGCTGATGTCATAGGGAGGTGAGACTTCCACCACCTCAATCCCGCAGACAGGAACGCGGGGGATAATTCGTGCCAATAGACCCAAAGCCTCGCGGGGAAGCAAGCCCCCCGGTTCTGGCCAACCCGTGCCGGGGACAAAACCAGCATCAATGCAGTCAATGTCAAAGCTAATCCACACGCAGTCCGTCCCCGCCGTTGCTCGCTCGATCGCAAACTCAGCAGCGGCATCCAGACCCATCTCAGTAATATCGGTCACGGTCAAAATATTGGTGGCGCGATCGCGACAAACCTTGACCCCCGCACGGGGCACTTGCCAACCGCCAATCCCCAACTGCACTAAATTTTCGGGAGGGGCATTGCGGATATTGGTGGCGTGGAACCACGGGCAGGTGTGCATCCGCTCGTCGAGATCCGTTTCTTGGGTATCCACATGGCGATCGAAGTGGATAATGCCAACCTTCTTATCGCCCAAGTGGCGGCAAATACCGCGAATCGTGGGATAGCCAATGGAGTGATCGCCCCCGAGTACAACGGGAAATGCCCCACTGGCAAAGACATGGGCAACCGCCTTGGAAATCTGATCAAAGGATTTTTCAATGTTGGCGGGAATGGTAAAAACATCGCCAATGTCCGCAATCGTGATCGACTCCCGCAGATCAACCCCCAGTTCAAAGTTGTAGGGGGTATAAAGGGCGGAGATACGGCGAATGCCCTGCGGGCCAAAGCGAGTACCGGGACGATAGGTGGTGCCACAATCGTGGGGAACCCCTAGAATGGCAACATCGTACTTACCCACATCGTGGACATTCTCCACATAGGGCGCTTTGAGAAAGGTGTTGATGCCGGCAAAGTGGGGCAACTCTCCGCGCGAGAAGGTGGGAATGGTGCGATCGCGAATACTCTCCGCCGCTTCGAGACCATAGTGCAATCCACGGGTAACTTCTCGCTGCCAACCTATCTCTGGAAGCTTTGCTTCAGCATCTAGGCCAAATTGAGCCTCTGAAGGCGGTTCTTTTGTCATTTCTTTTCCGGTTAGACACGACAAAGTTAATGGTCTCCCGGGCTTTTATCCCGCCGTGTCACCAGAAAATATCGTCTGGCTGCCTCTCTCGGACCAGTGTACAGTTTGCCCATTAGGGTACAAACCCGGAACCCTAGAGGCGACTCTTACGAGTATTGCATCCTATGCTAGTGGGGGGCAGGGGGATAAACTGTATTGATCACTACCGTTCGCCAAAAAGTTGACTTCGGAGCGATCGCTCCACCTAGCCCATGCACCGCGACTCCCTCTTTTACCAATTGTTTGCCCAGTTACCCCAAACGCTGTTTGACCTATTGGGCATAGACACACCTCAGGGTTACCGCTTTGACTCCGTGGAACTCAAACAAACCGCCTTTCGCATTGATGGCGTCTTCGTGCCCCCTGATCCCTCAGGAACCGTCTATTTCTGTGAAGTTCAGTTTCAACGGGATACGACCTTCTATGAACGCTTCTTTGCTGAAATCTTTCTCTACTTGCGTCTGTATCGCCATACTTTTGCGGATTGGCAAGCCGTGGTCATTTATCCTGATCGCCAAACTGAACAAGAGTCTTTTGAGCCGTATCAATTGTTAGTGAATAGCGATCGCCTGCGTCGGGTCTATTTGAATGAACTCGGTTCACTTGAGGCCTTGCCATTGAGCCTAGCCCTAATGCAGCTCACAGTGCTACCCGAAGCAGAAATGCCGACAGCAGCGCGGATGCTGGCAGAGCGCACTCGCATAGAGGCAGTTCCAAGGCCAGAAGTCATAATGGAGTTGATCACAACCATTGTGCTCTACAAGTTCACCAAGCTAAGTCGCGAGGAGGTGCTGCGCATGCTGGGGTTTACCACTGAGGAACTAAAGCGGACACGGTTTTATGAGGAAGTTTATGCCGAGGGGCGAGAAGAAGGATTGCAGCAGGGATTACAACAAGGACTACAGCAAGGCGAAGCAGCCGTTGTCCTACGGCAGTTAAGGCGGCGGTTTGGCAGTGTCCCCAGTGACCTTGAAGAGTGGATTCGTCAGCTCTCTCCCACTCAAATCGAAGCGTTGGCAGAAGCACTTCTAGACTTCACTGACCTAGGGGAAGTGTCTGCATGGCTAAATCGCTCCACCTAGCCCATGCACCGTGACTCCCTCTTTTACCAATTGTTTGCCCAGTTACCCCAAACGCTGTTTGACCTCTTGGGCATAGACACACCTCAGGGGTATCGTTTTGACTCAGTCGAGTTGAAGCAAACTGCCTTTCGCATTGATGGCGTCTTCGTGCCCCCTGACCCCTCAGGAACCGTCTATTTCTGTGAAGTTCAGTTTCAACAGGATAACACACTCTACGAACGTGTCTTTGCTGAAATCTTTCTCTACTTGCGTCTGTACCGCCAAACCTTCTCTGATTGGCAAGCCATAGTCATTTATCCCGATCGCCAAGCAGAACAAGAGTCTTTTGAGCCGTATCAATTGTTAGTGAATAGCGATCGCCTGCGTCGGGTGTATCTGAATGAACTTAGTTCACCTGAGGCCTTGCCATTGAGCCTAGCCCTAATGCAGCTCACAGTGCTACCCGAAGCAGACATGCCGACAGCAGCACGGATGCTGGCAGAGCGCACTCGCATAGAGGCAGTTCCAAGGCCAGAAGTCATAATGGAGTTGATCACAACCATTGTGCTCTACAAGTTCACCACGCTGAGTCGCGAGGAGGTGCTGCGCATGTTGGGGTTCACCACTGACGAACTAAAGCGGACGCGATTTTATCAAGAAGTTTACTCTGAGGGGAGAGAAGAAGGGCGGCAGGAAGGACTACAACAAGGAGAAGCACTTGTTATTTTGCGCCTCCTAAGGCGGCGATTTGGCAGGGTGCCCAGTGACCTTGAAGAACGGATTCGTCACCTCTGTCCCGATCAAATCGAAGCGTTGGCAGAAGCACTCCTAGACTTCACTGACCTAGGGGAAGTGTCTGCATGGCTAAATCGCTCCACCTAAGAATACTGCCTCGATTGTTGATCTATTGGGATGACATGCCCTAGCCCCAAGAGGGGTAACCTCGGCTGTTAAAATTTGTGATGGATTATTCATACGTGCAGCATTTTTACCCTTAGGAGAGAACTGATTTGAGCGAAGCAGCCGTTGCCATTGTCACTGGTGCCTCACGGGGAATTGGTCGGGCGATCGCCCTAGAACTAGCGAAAGAAGGAGCCACTGTGGTTGTCAACTACGCCCGTTCTGCTGAGGCTGCCCTTGAAGTGGTGCAAATGATTGAACAGCAAGGGGGAACAGCGATCGCGATCGCTGCCGATGTGTCTGTCCCTGAGCAGGTCGACACCCTTGTGGCCAAAACCGTGGAAACCTATGGCCGTGTCGATGTGCTGGTCAACAATGCGGGTATTACCCGTGACACGCTGCTGTTGCGTATGAGCCTCGAGGACTGGCAGGCGGTGATTAACCTGAACCTCACTGGGGTTTTCCTGTGTACCCGGGCGGTGAGTAAACTGATGCTCAAGCAAAAACGGGGACGAATTATCAACATTGCCTCGGTGGCCGGGCAAATGGGCAACCCTGGCCAAGCCAACTACAGTGCTGCCAAAGCAGGCGTGATTGGGTTTAGCAAAACCGTGGCCAAAGAACTCGCCAGTCGGGGTATTACCGTGAATGCCGTTGCCCCCGGCTTTATTGCCACTGAGATGACCGCTGGACTCAAGGCAGAGGACATTCTGAAATTCATTCCCCTAGGGCGGTATGGCGACCCCACAGAAGTGGCAGGGATGGTGCGCTTTTTGGCCTTGGATCCAGCAGCCGCCTACATTACGGGGCAAGTCTTCAATGTGGATGGTGGTATGGTGATGGCCTAGGCGCCTTGGAGTAGTGCAGCAACCCATGACCGACACGATTACCCTCCCCAGTCAATACGATCCCAAGCAAACCGAGGCCAAATGGCAACAGCTTTGGGAAAGCAGTGGTGTCTTTCACGCTGATCCCAACCACCCCGGCAAGCCCTATTGCATTGTCATTCCGCCTCCGAATGTCACTGGCAGTTTGCACATGGGGCACGCCTTTGAGCACGCCCTGATTGATGTGCTGATTCGCTATCACCGCATGATTGGTCGTAACGTCCTCTGGCTGCCGGGGACAGACCATGCCAGTATTGCCGTTAGCACGATTTTGGATCAACAGTTGCAGGCGGAGGGCACCAACCGCTTTGCCTTGGGACGAGACGCCTATCTCCAGCGGGCTTGGGCGTGGAAGGAGTCATCGGGCAATACGATTGTCGGCCAAATTCGTCGCTTGGGACTGTCGGTGGATTGGTCGCGCGAACGCTTCACAATGGACGAGGGGTTGTCGCGGGCGGTGCTGACCGCTTTTAATCGCCTGTATGAAGCAGGCCTGATCTATCGCGGTAAGTATTTGGTGAACTGGTGCCCCGCCAGTCAATCAGCGGTCTCGGATTTAGAGGTGGAAAACCGTGAAGTACAGGGGCATCTCTGGCATTTTCGCTATCCTCTGACGGATGGCTCAGGATATTTGGAGGTGGCGACGACCCGTCCAGAAACGATGCTGGGAGATACAGCGGTGGCAGTTCACCCTGAGGACGATCGCTATCGCCATTTGATTGGCAAAACGCTGCGCCTTCCCCTGATGAATCGGGAAATTCCCATTATTGGCGATCCCTTAGTGGATCCCACCTTTGGCACCGGCTGTGTGAAAGTCACCCCAGCCCACGATCCCAATGATTTTGTCATGGGGCAACGCCATCACCTACCGATGATTAACCTGATGAATAAGGATGGCACCCTCAATGAGAATGCTGGTGAGTTTGCGGGTCTGGATCGCTTTGTGGCGCGTAAACAGGTGGTGGCTCGCCTAGAGGCAGAGGGCTTTTTGGTGCGGGTGGAGGACTATAAACACACCGTTCCCTATAGCGATCGCGGCAAAGTGCCCATTGAACCGCTCCTCTCAACTCAATGGTTTGTGAAAATTCGTCCCCTCGCGGATGCCACCCTCAAGGCACTGGATAAAAAACACTCCCCCCGCTTTATCCCCGATCGCTGGGCAAAGGTCTATCGCGATTGGCTCGTGAATTTGCGGGATTGGTGTATTTCACGGCAACTGTGGTGGGGGCATCAAATTCCCGCGTGGTATGTGGTCAGTGAAACCGAAGGCGAAGTGCGCGATGATACCCCCTTTGTGGTGGCCATGGATGAGACCGCTGCCCGTGCCAAGGCGATCGCCCAATTCGGCAAGGAGGTACAGCTCCAGCAGGATCAAGATGTGCTGGATACGTGGTTTTCCTCTGGTCTATGGCCCTTTTCGACATTGGGCTGGCCCGATGATACGCCAGACTATCGCTGCTATTACCCCAACACCACGCTTGTGACTGGGTTTGACATTATCTTTTTCTGGGTGGCGCGGATGACCATGATGGGGCAGTACTTCACAGGTAAAATCCCCTTCCGCGATGTCTATATCCACGGCTTGGTGCGGGATGAAAACAACAAAAAAATGTCCAAGTCCGCCAACAATGGCATTGACCCGCTGATCTTAATTGAAAAATACGGCACCGATGCGCTGCGCTATAGCTTGGTTAAGGAAGTGGTGGGTGCTGGTCAGGATATTCGCTTGGCCTACAACCGCAAAACCGATGAATCGGCAACTGTCGAGGCGGCACGCAACTTTGCCAACAAGCTCTGGAATGCCTCTCGCTTTGTGCTGCTGAATTTGGAGGGACAAACCCCCAGCCAGTTGGGGACACCGCAGCGGCGGGACTTAGCGGCCAGCGATCGCTGGATTCTCAGTCGCTACCACACGGCCATTCAAACCACCCGCGAACGCATTGAAAGCTATGGCCTTGGGGAGGCGGCCAAGGGACTCTACGAATTCATCTGGGGCGATTTTTGCGACTGGTACATTGAACTGGTGAAACCCCGTTTGCAAGGGGAAAACACCAAAGCCAAGCGCACGGCGCAACAGGTACTCGCCACGGTTCTCGATGGTATCCTGAAGCTACTCCATCCTTTCATGCCCCACATCACAGAGGAGATTTGGCACACGCTGCATCAGGTGGGAGACAATGAAGTTTTAGCGGTACAACCCTACCCGAAAGTGAATCGCCGCGCCATTGACCCTGACCTTGAAGCCCAATTTAGCCTGTTGATTGAAACCATCCGCACCATTCGCAATTTGCGGGCAGAGGCGGGGATTAAGCCGGGATTGTATATTACCGCCCTGATTGAGGCCAGTGCCGAGGAAGCCGCGATCTTTGAAGCTGGGGCGGCGGATATTCAACACTTGGCGCGTCTCGAGGCGCTAACTATCGGTACCGGACTGCAAATTCCGCAGCAGGTGTTTAGTGGTGTGGTTGGCCAGAGCGAGGTGCTCATTCCCCTAGCGGGGGTCGTGGATGTGGAGGCCTTGGTCACAAAACTCCAGAAGGAGGGCGATCGCCTGACCAAAGACATTCAATCTTTAACGGCTCGCCTCAACAACCCCAATTTTGTCCACAAAGCCCAACCCGAGGTGGTGGCTACGGCTCAGGCGCAATTGACCGCTGCCCAACAGCAACTCACGATTATTCAGCGCCGACTCCAGTCGCTAAGTGCCGATGCCTAAACCCAACCCTGATCAGTAGAAAACGGCACAGCAAGCAGTTGAGGCCTATTTGCGCGATCGCTCGCCTCGTTAACGTGCCATAAAAAATAGGGGGGTCGCTTCCCCCCTGAACTGCAATTTAATTGCAATGAACTGAGAACATCTCAGCCTTAGTAGCGATAGCCGCTGTAGCCACTGTTGGCCTGATTGGGCTTATAGACAATAAAGCTCATCACTTGGCACTGCTTGATATTGTCAAAGGCGACAACACGGATGAAGCAGTTGGGATACTCCGAGCGGCACTGCTGCACTTCGTTGAGCACCTCTTGGGCATTGGTGCAGTTAAACAGGGGCAGCTTCCACATCGTCCAGTAACGAATCTCAGCATCGGAGCTTTCGTTGAACTCCACACAGGGGTGGTAGCCCTGATCAATGGCGTACTGGATTTGGCGGGCAATTTGGGCGTCACTGAGGGGAGGCAGGTAGGAGAAGGTTTCGTAACGACGCTCTTTGGGCAGTGTTTTCATAGGTTCCTCAATTGGTTCACAGTCAATAGATTATTCAGGGGTTTCTGGGTTGCTGCTCTCAACATTGGCTTCCGACACTTGGGTCATCCGCTCCAGTTGTTGACAGCGTTGTTGCAAATTGGCCTGCTGGATGCCGGCACGTAGCATTTCTGGTAGGTAGTCGGCCACCATTTCCGCGAGATGTTCGCGTACCGTGAGAATGCGAAAACCGAGATCGGGCTGTTCGCGAAAGAGGGCTTCCAAGTAGCGTTCACCATCTTGGACACTTTCTTGACTCGTGAACTGGTGTAGCCAGAGCGATCGCGGTGGATCGGTTTCGGCCAGTTGCCCAATCACGGTTCGCACCGCCTGATAGGTGAGATAACTCATCAGGGTTTTGGTGGTTTGCTTGGCAATGTGCTTGACATCCATAGACCTACGGGGAAATCGTTGCCGTAGCTCCGATTGAACCCCAACTGCACCACCTAGATCGTGTCTTGCGCTTCAAACTCGAACTTGATTTCTTTCCAGAGTTCGCAGGCAGCAGCCAGTTCGGGACTCCAGCGAGCCGCTTCGCGGATGATGTCACCGCCTTCGCGCATGAGGTCACGACCTTCGTTCCGAGCTTGGATACAGGCTTCAAGGGCGACCCGGTTGGCAGTTGCCCCCGGTGCATTCCCCCAAGGGTGACCCAGTGTGCCACCACCAAATTGCAGCACCGCATCATCACCAAAGATTTCCACAAGGGCAGGCATGTGCCAGACGTGAATCCCACCAGAGGCCACGGCCATCACACCCGGCATCGAAGCCCAGTCTTGGGTGAAGTAAATACCACGGGAGCGATCCTGCTCAATGTAGTTTTCCCGCAGCAGATCGACAAAGCCTAGGGTGACGGCTTTATCCCCTTCCAGCTTACCGACAACGGTACCAGTGTGGATGTGGTCACCACCGGACATCCGCAAGCACTTGGCCAATACGCGGAAGTGCATCCCGTGGTTTTTCTGGCGGTCGATCACAGCGTGCATGGCGCGGTGAATGTGCAGCAGCATGCCATTGTCACGGCACCATTTCGAGAGGGTGGTGTTGGCGGTGAAGCCAGCGGTGAGGAAGTCGTGCATGATGATGGGCATTTCCAGTTCTTTGGCGAACTCTGCCCGTTTCAGCATTTCCTCGCAGTTACCCGCCGTTACGTTGAGGTAGTGGCCTTTAATTTCACCGGTTTCTGCTTGGGCTTTGTGAATGGCATCAGCAACAAACAGGAAGCGATCGCGCCAGCGTTGGAAAGGCTGGGAGTTGATGTTTTCGTCATCCTTGGTGAAGTCCAGACCACCGCGCAAGCATTCGTAAACGGCACGACCATAGTTTTTCGCCGACAGACCCAGTTTCGGCTTAATGGTGCAGCCCAAGAGGGGACGACCGTATTTGTTCAATTTGTCGCGTTCCACTTGAATCCCGTGGGGTGGCCCTTGGAAGGTTTTCAGGTAAGCCACAGGAATCCGCAGGTCTTCAAGGCGCAGCGCTTTAAGGGCTTTGAAACCAAACACGTTCCCCACAATGGAGGTCAGCATGTTGGTGACAGAGCCTTCTTCAAAGAGATCCAACGGGTAGGCAATGTAGGCGATGAACTGATTATCTTCACCCGGCAGGGGTTCGATGTCGTAGCAGCGACCTTTGTAGCGATCCAAGTCGGTCAGCAGGTCAGTCCACACGGTGGTCCATGTACCTGTCGAGGATTCTGCGGCAACGGCGGCGGCAGCTTCTTCAAAGGGCACGCCCGGCTGCGGGGTCACACGAAAGGCCGCTAGAATATCAGTGTCTTTGGGGGTGTAATCAGGGGTGTAATAGGTCAGGCGGTAGTCTTTTACCCCTGCCTGATACCCAGCTTTCTGGGATTTGGATTGCGTATAGGCCATAGACGTTTTTCCTCTTTAACAGTTACTGTGCCGAATAGAGCAATCTCTACGGGCAACCTTTGCAATGGGTAGTGTGAACGCTACGATTCCCCGAAAATGGGGCAAAATTGAGCAATGCAAAACTCAGCGAGATGATGCAACCATCCGCAAGCCTGTGATATCGTCGTAGGTCTTATGCTTAGCATCAGCTTAGTTGATACCCAATGCAATAACTTTTGCTTTGGAGATTCTTAATTATTCTATAGGTTTGGGTTATCAATCTTTAGAGTTGTTTATAGGTTTCTAATCAGAGGCGCACAACGATAGTCTCCTCTCTATTCAAAAATGATTGAGGATTATCTGGAATCAATTTAATGGCACTCATGGGGGGCGATCGCTCTATTGTTTTTGAAAAAAAGGGAGTGGAATTTCTATGAGTCCGATCATTCAATGGTACCCTGGCCACATTGCTAAGGCAGAACGCGCCCTTAAGGAACAACTGAAACAGGTGGATGTGATCTTTGAAGTGCGGGATGCACGGATTCCCCTTGCCAGTTGCCATCCCCAAATTCGGCAGTGGGCCAGTGGCAAGCACCGCCTCTTAGTGCTCAATGGCATGGACAGAATTAGCGATCGCGATCGCCAGCAGTGGCTGACATGGTTTGAGACCCAAGGGGAAACCGTCTTTTTCACCAATGCGCAGCGGGGTGAAGGGATTCGCCGACTCCAACAAGCAGCGGTGCGGGCAGGGGCTGCCATGAATCAACGCCGTCAACAGCGGGGCATGCAAGTCAGAGCTGTGCGGGCTGTGGTGCTAGGGTTTCCCAATGTGGGTAAGTCAGCCCTGATTAATCGCCTTTTGCAGCAACGGGTGGTCGAGAGTGCCGCTCGGCCGGGGGTGACGCGGCAACTGCGTTGGGTGCGCTTGTCTCCCACCTTGGAACTTTTGGATGCCCCCGGTGTCTTACCGATGAATTTCAAGAATCAAGAGGCGGCAGTAAAACTGGCCATTTGTGATGACATTGGCCAAGCTGCCTACGATCCTTGTCGGGTGGCGCCGATTCTTGTTGAGCTACTGCATCAGTTGGGACACGCCGATCGCCTCAGCGATCGCTATGGTTTAGCCGTCACTGACACGGGTGAAACCTATCTTCATGATCTCGCTACTAACCGCTACCACGGCGACTTGGAACGGGCGGCACGACAACTGTTGCAGGACTATCGCCGAGGGTACTTGGGGGCGATCGCCCTTGAGCATCCCCCTCTACAATAATATCTAAATAAAGTCAATATAAAATGTAATCAAGGGAAGGTTTAGGTAGCAATCTCCACGCCAAAGACCTCTTGGAAGACTTTGCCCACCTTGTAGCCGGAGTCAATGGACTCAAGGGGATCCTTGCGCAGTCGGTGGCGCAGACAGAGGACAATCACCCGCGCAATATCGTCAACGGTGACATCGGTGCGTCCCTCAAAGGCGGCCAAGGCCTTCGCAGCGCGGTTGGTGACAATGTCTCCCCGCAGACCATCCACATCTAGCTCGGCGCACACTTGGGAAATTTTCACCCGCAGCTCGTGATCAATGGTCACGCTGGGCAATAGGGCTTGGGCGGCAACTAGCTTGGCTTGCAGCGCTTCCTGTTGGGCTTGGTATTTGGCCAAAAAGGCTTCGGGGTTTTGATCAAATTGCGATCGCTGCTCCACAATTTCCACCCGCAGGGTTGGATCCTTGACGGTGCGAATCTCAGCGTGCATGCCAAAGCGATCCAGCAGTTGCGGTCGCAATTCCCCTTCTTCGGGGTTACCAGAGCCGACCAAGACAAAGCGTGCGGGGTGACGAATTGAAATGCCCTCGCGCTCAACGGTATTCCAACCGGAGGCAGCGGCATCGAGCAGGACATCCACCAAGTGATCATCCAGCAGGTTCACCTCGTCCACATAGAGAATGCCGCGATTCGCCTTGGCCAAGAGTCCCGGCTCAAAGGCTTTCACCCCCTCAGCAAGGGCTTTTTCAATGTCAATCGTGCCGCAGACCCGATCCTCGGTTGCCCCCAAGGGCAGATCGACCATGGGCACTTTTTTCTTGATGGTGTGAATTGGTTCACCCGCTGCCACAGCGACCTTGACCGCATCGCTCATCAGATCGGGATCGCTGGGGTGACTATTAAAAGGATCATCAGCCACCACCTCGATTTCTGGCAGCAGATCCGCTAGAGCGCGAATTGTGGTTGATTTGCCCGTACCGCGATCGCCCATGATCATCACCCCACCAATTTTGGGGTCAATGACATTGAGCAACAATGACAGTTTCATTTCGTCTTGACCGACAATTGCCGCAAAGGGAAAAACAGGCCGACGAGGGACAGCAGTCGCAGTCACAGGCATCACATCGCAAAAACAGCATTGATCATTGTGCCACATTGCGTTTGCGCTGCCACAGCAAAATTTTTCCGCAAAATCCTAGCCCTAGGTGGAGAAAGCGTGGTACCCTAAATAGGGACAACTCAAGAGCTAAGTGCTCTCACTGCCTTTGCTCTGCTCCATCCATCAAGGTTCTCAATTAGCAACAATCGCTGTGAACCAATCCAGTCATTTCACACCACTAATAAAAGCAGGGTCTTTGCGTGCCATTCTTGGCCCTAGGCCTTGGTTACGAGCGGTTTCTCACGCCCGAGTGTCCATTTTTGAATCATGTTGTTTTTAAGCTGCCTAAGGGAGGTTTCTTTATGTCCGTGCGTTTATATGTGGGCAATCTGCCGCGTGAACTGAGCCGCGAAGAGCTAGAAGCCCTATTCAACCAAGAAGTGGGCGAAGTAGGCACCACCAAACTGATTACCGATCGCAAAACTGGTAAGTGCCGCGGGTTTGGCTTTGTCACCGTTGAATCCGAAGAAGTGGCGGATCAGGTGATTGAGAAACTCAACGGCTACACCTTTAAGGACAATCCCCTCAAGATTGAAAAGGCCAACGACAAGCCCAAGTCTGAAGCGAAGGAAAAAGAAGATGCAGCGGCAGAAAAACCCACTCCCAGCAACCGCAGCAGCAATCGCAAAAATAATAAAAATAATGGGCGGCGTACCCAAGCCAATTCGGCGCCGGCTGAGTATAGCTCTATGGATACAGAAGCGGCTCAACCGGATCCCCGCTGGGCAGATGCCTTAGCACAGCTTAAGGAACGGCTCCTCGCCCAAAGCAGCAACGCTTAAGGGTTTTAGGCAGTTTCTATGACGGCGGATCCCTGGCCATTTGTTACTCCGGGTATCCCCGATGGTCTTTTTGAGCGCTTACCAGGTATTCCCCTCACCCAACGGGAAACGCGGTTATTGATGCTCTCCTATCTGCGGCTTGAGCCAGACTCTTGCCTTTGGGATGTCGGCGCCGGCACAGGGACGATCGCCGTTGAGGCAGCACGCTTGGCGAAGCGGGGACAGGTGATTGCGATTGAACGGGATGAAGAAGTCGTTGATCTGATCCAGCGCAATTGCGATCGCTTTGGCGTCAAGAATGTGCAGATTGTTGCCGGTTCGGCTCCAGATTGCTTTCCTCAGTTACGTCGCACACCGCAGCGGATTTGTCTCGAAGGAGGGCGCCCAATTAAGGAAGTTTTGCTGCAAGCATGGGAGTACCTTGCCCCCGGTGGCCGCTTGGTGGCGATCGCCAGCAGTTTAGAAAATCTCTATGCCCTCTCTGAAGGTTTCGCGACCGTCCAAGCCCGCAGCCTAGAGGTGGTGCAATCAGTGATCAATCGTCTGGAAACGCGGGGCGGCCACCAAATTTTTGCAGCAGTGGAACCCATCTTTATTCTCAGTGGTGAAAAAATTTCCTGATGGGCATCGGGCAATTGTGGGTCGTAGGTACCCCCATTGGCAATCTTGAGGACATGAGCGCTCGCGCCCTGCGCATTCTTAAGGCGGTGGATCTGATTGCTGCCGAGGATACCCGCCACACCGGCCGCCTGTTACAGCACTTTGGCATTAGCACACCGCAAATCAGTCTCCATGAGCACAATACCCAGCAGCGTGTGCCCCAACTGCTTCAGCGCCTAGAGGCAGGTCAACAGATTGCCTTGGTTAGCGATGCGGGCTTACCGGGGGTGTCTGACCCCGGCTATGAATTGATCACGGCCTGTATTGCCGCAGCTATTCCAGTGACACCGATTCCCGGCGCGAATGCTGCCTTAACAGCCTTGATGGCCGCAGGATTACCCATGAATCGCTTTTGTTTTGAAGGGTTTTTGCCGACTAAGGGGCGCGATCGCCAGCAGCGACTAGCAGCACTGCAACAGGAAACGCGCACAATTCTTCTCTACGAAGCCCCCCATCGCTTGCTGCAAACGGTAACAGAGTTATGTCAGAGCTTGGGGAGTGATCGCCCCCTCGTCCTTGCCCGCGAACTGACGAAGCGCCACGAAGAATTTTGGCGGGGAACCCTCGGCACTGCCTGCACTTATCTACAGGAGCATCCCCCGCGGGGCGAATACACCCTAGTTTTAGGTGGCGCTCCTGAACACTCTGTGTCCGTAAATCCCAATCATCTCGCTGACGAATTAGCGACACTGCTCAGCCAAGGCCTTTCCCTCACCCAAGCCAGCCGTCAACTGGCCGATCTTACGGGGCTTTCGCGGCGCGACATCTATCAACTGGGACTCCAGCTCAAACAGGCATCCCCCTAACCTTCTCCCTCAAGGGCGGCGGCAACCCATCCACAAACTGCGGATAGACGGGGAGTCGTGGCACTAATTCCCATCCCCAAGCCTGTAATTGTTCCCTGAGGGCTGCCACATCGGTATGGGGATAGTCTGGATTGACATGATCTAAGGGAACGATGCCCCCCAAATCGCGAGCGCCCGCTTCTAGGCACGCCCGAAAGACCGCTGGATCTGTAACGAGATTTGCAGGAATTTGAATCGTGATGTCCTTGGGCAAGAGCGATCGCGCCCACCGTACCACGTTCGGTAATTGCCTCAGATCAAAGGGGGGCAACGCTGCTTCCTGCTGCTGGCCGGGACTGTGGGGCTGCAAAATCACTTCCTGAATATGTCCCCACCGCCGATGACACTCAGCAATGGCCATGAGCGTTTCTGCCCAATCCTGCGGCTCTTCACCAATCCCCAAGAGCAATCCCGTGGTGAAGGGAATGCCCAGTTCCCCGGCCTGTTCCAGTTGGTGTAAACGCAGTTGCGGATCCTTGCTAGGGGCATGGCGATGGACGCTTTGCAACAACTTTGGTGTTAATTGCTCTAGCATCAGTCCCATCGAGACATTCACCGCCTTGAGAGCAGCCATTTCCGCTCGACTGAGGGGACCCGCATTGGTGTGGGGCAGAAATCCCTGATCTAACGCTAAGGCGGCTAGATTGTAGAGACGCTCTAACCATTGGGAACGCTGGGGACTGGTGGGGGCAACTTCACCGCTGAGAATCAGAATTTCTCGCACCTGTTGCGGATCAAGCCCTGCCAACTGTTGAGCCGCCGCCTCTAAACTCAACCAACCCCTCGTGCCAATATCCTGACGGAAGTTGCAGTAGGTACAGCGATTAAAACACTCGTACGTCGGCACAAGGGTAAAAGCTGGACTATAGGTGATGGTGCGATCGCTCATGGAGACTAACGAAAAAGTGCTCTTATCTCAGCACCACTGCGCTCAAGGCGGTTATTTCCTAAGCGACAGTCATCATTATTGGGGTTGCCATCGATCCGAATATCAGGATCATAGCCAATCTCCAGCACATAGCTAGGCGGGAACTCTCCTTCCGCTGGGGATGAAATGTTCCAAGGACGCTCAAAGCTCACGGTGACCTCTTGACCCACGGCCAGGTTTTGGAATGACTGCTGGCCAACTAGTCGCGACCTGCCACCGGGGATTTGTTCATACAAATAAACAATTTGTTGATTGGCGGCTGATTGATAGGTGGATGTGCCCCGGTTGCGCACTACCCCTGTAATCCGTACCTGTCCTTGAAACGGACTTGTGCGATTTAGCAAGCTAAAATTCACTGCCTGCGCTGCTGGGTCAGGGCAAGAAAGCTGGGGCTGTAAATCGCGAAGGATCGGCGGGCGAGGAATTGCCTCGAAATATCTGGGGTTGATCGTGGATTGAGCTTGAAGGGGACGTACACCCATCGCCAAGGGGGTTAACATCGCTCCAGTCAACAAAATTAGGGATAGACTTTGACGCAGCATGGTTATGGCTCCAATAGGGGTAAAGCTGTGGAAATCGATAGGAAAGTGGGTTTTCCTAGTCCCTATCTTGTTCCTCAGCTAAGGGGGAGCCTGTGCGTTAAGAGCGTTTTATCAGTGATCTCGATCATTCAGCAGATGATCACGCTCAGTTGTTACAGCTATGGCAGGTAGGGTTTTTAGTCAGCATAACGGGCGATCGCGAACACGTAGAGGGCATGGCCTACCAATAACGTTAACCACACCAGCGTTACCGTCGGCATAAAGGGCACCGCCGTGGGTTGCACCTGATGCCAAAACCAGCCACCGGAGTTAAAAGCAGCAAAAAGGGCAACATGAACCGCAAAATTCATGCGATCGTCCAAACGGCGATAGCTCGGATCACGACGATCGGGTTTACGGGGCCAACGGGGAGGCATATAGAGCGTACCTAAATCACTTCCAGCTCGTCGGGGTGCAAATGGGCAATGAACTTGGGACTAAACCGCACCTGAATCGGATAGTTGGGACTAATGGGACGGCCTTGCCAGTCGCTGAGAATGGCGAAAATCTCCCCTTCCATGCCCTGAATGTCAAAGGGTTCGTTACGGTGATCAGGATGGTGATAGACAATGGTGGGGGTCTTAACGCGCACCCGCAGACCGACACTTAAAGCTTGTTGCTCCATAACGCTCATTCGTTTCTTGCTCTCCTCGACTGGCAGGGGTTTTATTTTTATCGTCGCATACGGATCGGCAAGGGCGATCGCCCTAAGACAATTGAAAATCAATTGTTACCATTGCCGCCCGACCTCTGTCAGTTGGCAGAGGAGATCATTGGATGACCGAGGGAATTGCCATTGGTGCTCATTGTCATTGGTGGCATCAGGAGTAAAGAGCGCACTTGATGGCGTTTTTCGGGGCTGAGGTATTCCTGCTGGACGCAGCGCCAAGTTTGCCACTGGCGTGTTTGCTCAAGGGCAATCATTTCTGCAAGGCAAGGAGAGGCTTGGCGAAGATTGAGTCCAAGTTGGGTACGGAAAAAGTCATAGAGGACAACGCCATCGTGAAGTGTGCCTAGGAGTTCTTGTAACTGAGCAAAAGCAGCCACCTGTTCGCTGAAGGCGTCTCCATAGACACTGCTAAAGAGTTCCATTTGGTAGCGTACCCGCTTGGTTTGCTTGCGTAAATCGTGGAGATCTTCACCTGCTGTTTGCAGCCACTGGGGCGGGTTACTCACTGCAAGGAAGAGGGGGCGATCGCCCTGCCATTCAATGGCCACTTGCCACCCCGGATGCAGCAACAGTTGACACACCAAGGGCAACAAAATATCTGGGGCAATCAGTTCCGTCGGTAAGTTAGCAATCTCACGATATTGAGGGGCAGCTAGCCATTCTTCTAACCCCTGTTGCAATTTGCGATAGCGATCGCTGCGCAGCAATTGAAGGGCTTTTTGTAGCAGTTCTGTCCGTTGCTTTTCGAGTTTTTTGATGAGCTTTGCCAGTTGTTGTTGCTCAGGCCGAGGTAAATGGGGGTAATACTGCTCCTTGAGCGCCAGCATCATCACATCCAAATCCCGTACGGGACTGAGGCTGCCCGCGATCGCCCGTACCCGCTGAATGGAGACTCCCTTGGGCAAACGTACGGTATTACAAAACACCTCCAGAGCCGTTCGCAGGCGGCGCAAACCTACCCGCATCTGGTGAATTGCCTCAACATCGCGATCGCGAATCACGCCCGGCTCATGTTTGCTAATTTTGCGGTAATACTTCTCAAAAGCGGCGTACGCGATATGCCCTAGGGTTTCCATAAGACCCCCTCCCTGCTCAACGCCCAAAGGAATACCACTATCAAATTAACGTTTATTAACCAAGCTTACTTTTATCTTAATTTTAACTTAACCACACTCTATACTTGTCCTATGGCTGAATCACGGCTCGGCAACAAAAAGCCCCGCTCAACCAGAACGGGGATGACTAAAATAGATTTTTACGAAATAAAATTGAAAATCTTAGGCAGCCGCCAAGTTCTTAGCAACAAAGTCCCAGTTCACCAGTTGGTTGAGGAAGTTATCAATAAAGTCTGGACGGCGGTTTTGGTAGTCGAGGTAATAGGCATGCTCCCACACGTCAAGGGTCAGGAGGGGCACTTGACCATGAACCAAGGGGTTTTCGGCATTGGGAGTTTTGGTCACTTTCAGCGTACCAGCCTCGAGCACCAGCCATGCCCAACCGCTACCAAATTGGGTCGCCGCCGCATTTTTGAACTGGGACTTGAACTCGTCGTAGCTACCAAAGGCACTGTTGATCCGGGCGGCCACATCACCCGTAGGAGCGCCACCGCCACCGGGCTTGAGGCTATTCCAAAAGAAGGTGTGATTCCACACTTGAGCTGCGTTGTTGAAGATGCCCACCTTGGCAGCATCGCCATAGGTCATGCGAATGACATCTTCAAGGGATTTGTCAGCGAGTTCCGTATCTTGAGTCAGTTTATTGAGGTTGTCCACGTAGGCTTTATGATGCTTGCCATAGTGAAATTCAAAGGTTTTCGCAGACATCCCATAGGGTTCAAGGGCACCCGGATCAAAGGGAAGGGGTTCTTGTACAAATGCCATAGTGTTCGATACCTCTCTAAAGGTGATGCAGGTTTAGGCTACTAGAGATCAGTCATCGCCAAAAGGCACCTAGCAGCAGTGCCCATCGCCTAATTAACAATTCGCAATAATTATATCATCCTCCTTTCCGCTTCAGAAAAGAGCTGTCTCGCAGCATGATATGTTCAGAGGGGTTCTTGGGTCTTGGGTTCTATGGTTGGTTCTGTCCTTCGCCTAGATCAGGTTTTGATTCCTGAAGATGCCCCGATTCGCTTTGGTACCGATGGCTGGCGCGGCATCATTGGCGCTGAGTTTACCTTCAACCGTCTGCTGCGGGCAGCCAAGGCAGCGGCGGCAGTGCTTTATCAGACCTATGGCAAGGGCACAACGCCTCGGATCATAGTGGGCTACGATCGCCGCTTTTTAGCGGAACAGTTTGCCGCAGCCGTTGCCCAATTACTGGCGAGCCAAGGCTATGAGGTGTGGCTTTCCAATTGTGCGGCGCCGACCCCCGCCTTTAGTTGGGCTGTCAAAGCAGAGGGAGCCATTGGCGGCTTGGTAATGACGGCAAGTCACAATCCCGGTCTCTATGCGGGGCTGAAGGTGAAGGGCGCCTTTGGCGGCTCCGTACCCACAACAGTCACCCAAGCCATTGAAGCGCAGTTAGCTCAGGGAGACCCGCCACCCGTGGGTGAGGCCAAAAGAGACTATCAAGCTTTTGATCCGTGGCCCAGCTATTGTGCGGCCTTGCGCACTCATGTTGATCCAAGACCGATTCGTGAGGCGATCGCCAGCGGTAAACTGCAAGTCTGTGCCGATGTCATGCATGGGGTCGCCGCCGGTGGGTTAGAGCGATTATTAGAGATTCCCATATCGGAGTTTCGGCGCGATCGCGATCCCCTCTTTGGGGGGGGTGCTCCTGAACCCATTGGCCGTTATTTAGCCGCAACTCAAGAGCAACTACGGCAACAACACAGTGCTACCCCGACGGTGTGTCTAGTCTTTGATGGCGATGCCGATCGCTTGGCGGTCATTGATGGCGAGGGGGTGCTGTACACCGCTCAAGAAATTATTCCCATCTTGATTGATCATCTGGCACAACACAGTAGCTACCGAGGGGCCGTGATCAAATCCATTAGCAGTTCTGATCTGGTAGCGCGAGTGGCCGCCCACCATGGTTTAGCGGTGATTGAAACCCCCATTGGCTTTAAGTACATTGGCGATCGCATGCTGGCAGGGGAAGCTGTTCTCTTAGGCGGTGAAGAATCAGGGGGAATCGGCTATGGCCACCATCTTCCTGAGCGCGATGCCTTACTCTCAGCACTGTACCTACTACAAGCCCTAGTGACATCCGGCTTGAGCATAGGGGAATACTATCAGCAGTTGCAGAGAACCACGAACTTTTACAGTGCCTACGATCGCGTTGATCTCACCCTCGCGTCCTTAGCGCAGCGACAAAAACTAGAAGCCATCCTAGCAGCGCATCCCTTCACCCAGATTTTGGATAGCCCTGTGAGCCACTGGGAGAGCACTGACGGCTACAAGTTTCATCTAGCCGATGGCAGTTGGTTACTGATTCGCTTTAGTGGCACCGAACCCCTGCTGCGCCTCTACTGCCAAGGGAAAACGCCTGAACAGGTGCAGCGCATTTTAGAATGGGCAAATCAATGGGCAGTTGCAGTGGCTGGCTAATCGTTAAAAAAAACAATCGCAATGGACAACGCATCATGCCAATAGACCCATCCAGCCCAAATGCCGCTGCCACCAGTGCCCGTCCGCCCCTTTCCCTATGGACAAAACTTGCCTTTGGCGCCGGTGATCTCGGAACTGCGATTACTGCCAATTTACAGGTGTTTTTCCTGATGGTGTTCTTGACCAATGTGGCTGGACTCAATGCGGGCTTGGCAGGCAGTGTGCTAATGATTGGCAAAATCTGGGATGCCGTCAATGATCCGATCATTGGCTACCTGAGCGATCGCACCCCTGTGGGCAAGTGGGGACGCCGCCACATCTGGATGATCTCAGCAGCCCTTCCCTTTGGCATTTGCTTTTTCTTGAACTGGTGGGTACCGACGACGGATCAAGGGTTGCTCTTTGGTTACTACGTTCTCATGGGTCTGCTCTTCAACACCTTTTACACCGCAGTCAACCTGCCCTACAGCGCCCTAACACCAGAACTGACGGAGGACTACAACGAACGCACCAGTCTCAATAGTTTTCGCTTTGCCTTTTCCATTGGCGGCAGTATTGGCTCACTGCTGTTGGCGCAAATTCTCTTCCAAGTCATTAAGGAACCCAAAACTCAGTACATCGTTCTGGGGGGCATTGCCACTGTATTATCTGTGCTGCCCATCTATTGGTGTGTCTGGGGCACACAGCAACGGGTACGGGAGTTTGAACGGCATACCCCCGGCAGTGGCCACAGCCCTTTACCCCTGAAAACGCAACTACGCTTGGTCTTTAGCAATCGTCCCTTCCTGTTTGTGATGGGGATTTACCTCTGCTCTTGGCTCGCGGTGCAAATTACTGCCTCGCTGATTCCCTTTTTTATTGGCGATTGGTTGCAAATGTCCGCCGCTGAATATACGCAAGTGGCCCTAGCGGTGCAATCAACGGCGATGATCATGCTCTTTGTTTGGAGTGCCGTGAGTCGGCGCATTGGCAAGAAGGCAGTGTATTACATGGGCATGGCACTGTGGATTATTGCCCAAGCTGGCTTGTTTTTGTTGCAGCCGGGACAAACAACGCTGGTGTATGTGTGCGCGATTCTGGCGGGGTTTGGGGTTTCGACGGCCTACCTTGTCCCTTGGTCAATGATTCCCGATGTGATTGATCTCGACGAACTCAATAGTGGCCAGCGCCGGGAGGGAGTCTTCTATGCCTTTATGGTGCTACTGCAAAAAATTGGCCTTGCCTTGGGGCTGTTTCTCGTGGGTCAGGCCTTACAGTGGGCAGGCTACCTCTCCAGCGTTGCCGGTGAACCGCGACCCGTTCAGCCCCCCTCGGCACTGTTGGCAATCCGCATTGCCATTGGACCGCTACCAACCTTGTTCCTCATCATTGGCATTGTTTTGGCCTACCTCTATCCCATTACGCAAGCGGTACACCAAGAGATTCTCTTAAGGCTGCACGCTAAACGGCAAGGAGAGGCGGGTGCATGAAGGGCTGGTACGTGGGCGATCGCGCCTTTGTTTGGGGAGAGCGCACCTATATCATGGGGATCTTAAATATCACCCCCGACAGTTTTAGCGATGGTGGTGACTTTTTTAATCCCGCGAGTGCCGTTGCCCATGCTCTCGAGATGGTGGCGGCAGGGGTTGATGTCATTGATGTGGGGGGTGAGTCCACCCGTCCGGGTGCCAGTGAAGTGCCGATTAGTGCCGAGTTAGCGCGAGTGTTGCCCGTGATTGAGGGCATTCGTCAGCAGTCGCAGATTCCCATTTCCATTGATACGACCCATGCCGTGGTTGCCCGCGCAGCAGTGGCCGCAGGTGCCAATATTGTTAACGATGTTTCAGGGGGGCAGGCGGATCCCGAAATGTTTGCCACGGTAGCGGCATTGGGGGTGCCCTATATCCTCATGCATCGGCGGGGAACCCCAGCCACTATGCAGCAATTAACGGACTACGAGGATTTGATTGGCGATTTGCTGCGCTATTTTCAGGAACAAACGCAGCGGGCGATCGCCAGCGGTATTCCCCCCGAACATCTAATGCTTGATCCCGGTATTGGCTTTGCCAAAACCACGCCACAGAATCTCACCCTTTTACGAGAACTGCGGCAATTTCACAGCCTTGGCTATCCTCTCCTGCTAGGGCCATCGCGCAAACGCTTTATTGGTGATGTGCTGAACCTGCCCAATCCTAAAGACCGGGTTTGGGGTACCGCAGCAGTTTGCTGTCATGCCATTGCCCAAGGGGTCGAGATGGTGCGCGTCCACGATGTGGCGGCAATGGTGCAAGTGTGTCGGATGGCCGATGTGCTCTGGCGATCGCCCTAGGGGGACTCAAACCACTTGAGGACACCCACCGCTATGAGAAAAAGACTCGCCAAGCCCTCTAAGTAAGGGCCAAAGCGCAAGGGGGTTTGTTCGCGGAGTTGCTGCCCCAACCAAAAGCCACTGCCAATACAGACCCAACTGGTCACTGTGCTCGCTATCACAGCACTAGCGATCGGTAACTGTGCCAAACCCGCAGCTACTCCTGTGGCAAAGTTCGTCAGGGTCAAGGCTAAACCCAACAGCAGCGACTGGTAGAGCGTGAAGTCATAGGCATAGTCAAGAATCGGTAATAAGTTCGGCTTTGTGGTTTTAGAGGGATGATGCAAGTTGAGCAACACGCCCCCCAGTGCTGATGCCCCCATGACCATCAGTAAGCCACTGCCAAGCCGCTGTGCCCAAATCAACGGCACATATTGCTGCACCCATCCACCCAACCCCATGGCCAAAAAGGTACTGCTACCAGAAAGAGCCGCAATCAGGACATTCCCCAGCCAACTCATGCGATAGCGGCGCAGACCATAGCTAACGGCCACGCTAAAGTTATCCATGTTGGTGGCAAAGCCAAAGAGTAGGGAGGCGATCGCGACTGGGAGCATTATTCTAAGGAACCCCGCAAGAATTTACCCTGAGCATAAGCGATTTCTAAGGACAAAGGCACCGGTTAATTAGGATGGTCTGGCGGGGCGATCGCAAATTTTCTGGGTGGGTGCATATCCCTAACAACAGCAATGGATAACAAGATGTACACCCTTGCGAGGTGATCCCATGAATCTTCTCCAAGAACTCCTACAAACCGTTGAAATTGGCACCCCCCAAACCTTTGGTGGCATGACGCTGTTTCCCCTGCTGCGGCCGATCGCGGCAGAACCCGACTATTGGACGCTGACAACAATGGGCTTTAGCCCGCCGCAAGCTGCTACGGTTTTAACCTAAGCAGTTAGGCGCTTTCTGGCTTCAGCCACTCAAGGAGTTTAATTTTTCGATAGAGCCGCTGATGAAGAAGCACTGAGCTACAATGGCAAGACAAAAGCTACTTATCGCCCAATGAGCTATACCGTCCGCAAGTTAAAGATTGGCAACAGCGAACAAATGCAAACGCTTTCCCGTGCAGCGGGCGAGTTGTATTCACGGACGGTTGTCAGTTTTTGGCGAACGGTTCGTAAGAAAGGCATCTGGCTTAAATCATCTTCTTTAATGCGTTGGTTGCCCAACGACCCTGAAAATCAGCTCCACGCCCATTCTGCGGATGCAGTTGTCCAAAGCTTCTTCGCTTCCCTCAAGTCTTGGCGCGAGAGACGCCAATCAGACCCAGACGCACGTCCGCCGCGCAGACGCAGGCGGTTTTATAGGGTGCAGTGGAAATCATCGGCGATCAAAGTAAAAAATGGCAAGCTGTACTTGTCTAACGGACGGGACAACGAACCATTAGTCATTGATTGGGCATGGGATGTCCCTAAGATGGTTGAAATGGGCTGGGACGGCGAGCAGTATGAACTGAGGGCGATTTACCAAGACGAACCTGTTGCACCTATCGAGGAAGGCGCCGTAGTGGGCGTAGATTTAGGCGAAATCCACCTTGCAGTTGTCCATGATGGCGAACAGACTTTTATCCTCAATGGGCGATTGTTACGTTCCAAGCGTCGTTATCAAAACAAGCTCAAAGGCAAGCTGTCTTCGCTAATTGACACCAAAAAGCCCGGTTCAAAGCGTCGTAATCGGCTAATTAAATCAAAGCGCAGACAACTTTCAAAGCTAAGCCATCAGATCAAAGATATTCTGCACAAACAGACCAGCAAACTTGTTTCCACGTTCAAAGCTAGAAACGTGCAAACCGTTGTAATTGGGGACATTCGCGATATTCGCAAGTCAGCCAAGTACAGCAAAAAGGCGAATCAAAAAATCCACCAAATGCCGTCAGGACAAACCCGCCAGATGCTTGAGTACAAATGTCATCGAGCGGGCATGAAAACCGTTCTGCAGAATGAAGCGTACACGAGTCAAACTTGCCCTGCCTGTGGAAAACGCCACAAACCATCAGGGCGAGAGTATCGCTGCGCTTGCGGATTTCAATTCCACAGGGACGGCGTGGGTGCGATAAATCTTCGCAGAAAGTATCTGGGTCTCAGGTCAGTCCCAGTAGTTGGGGTTATGGCTCCCCCCATTGGGTTGAGGTTTTATGCTCATACCCGATGTAGCTCAGTGTTTAACAGCATTGAGAAGCCGCCGTCCCTTTAGGGCGTGCGGAGAGTCACTTCCCTGCCACCTTTGGCAAACTGCTCCCCAAATTTAGCCGCAGCTATGGCCTTGAAGCCCTGAAACCCTCTCTTTCTCACGGTTCAGAAGTTACGACTGCCGATGCCAAGGCCTTTTTGAACACGGTGGCGGCTGCAACAGTGGAAACCTTTGATGCCCTTGCCGAAGGCACAGATGTGCGGCTCACCCACCCCGAAGTCATTGGTAGTGCCCTTGTGGCCAAGGGGCGGGTGGTGCACTTGAGCGCTTTTCCCACCGAGATTGCTCAATCTAAGCCCCGCCAGTATGCTTGGGTAGATTAGGTATAGTCTTAGGGGCAATTGCTGCGCCCTGGAGCAGGCACACACAACTCCCACTCGGCATTGAAGGGTTCATAGCCCAGCGCCACCCCTGCCCGTTCCGCTTGGTAGCGCACCTCCTCAAAGCAGTCAAAGCCATCGGGCCGCACAGCAATAATAATGTACTCGCGATCGCCCTGACGACGAAGGTTGGCCAACAAAATGGCCAGTGTGGAAGTGGGCTTGGTGAGGTCTGCTTTGGGCACCAGCACCTTTTGGGGATGGATGATCACCCCCTCGCGACGACACTCCAAATAGCGGGGGGTACGTTCTGCGTTCTGGGCATTTTCCCGTGCCAAAATTTGCACATTGGTGCGTTCTCGCCCAAGGCTACTGGCACTAATCACCACCACAAGCAGGATCAGCGTGCCAATGGTACAGGCCAAGATCGAGAGGAAGGGAAATAAGTCCAGTTGCAAATGGTGGGATTGACGCCGCCGCACAGCCTGATGCCTTACATAATTTTGGGCACACGGAAAAAGTCATCCTCGCGATCCGGGGCAATCGCCAGCAAGTCCTCCCGATTCGGCCAAGGTTCCAACACATCGGGACGAGTCACATTACTGACTTCAATCGCACGGGTTGTCGGCGGAATATCTGTGACATCCAGTTCACTCAATTGGTTCACATAGTCAAGGATGCTATCTAGTTGCTGGGTTAGAGCTTCAATCTCGCTTTCATCAACGGCGAGGCGAGCTAGGTGAGCGACCTTGCGCACATCCTCTGCGGTAATAACTTTTGTTGCCATGCGTGATCCCTTAGAAATAAACATCCATACTGGAGCGACCCGTGGTCTTCAGCCAGTTTTGCGCCTCGATATAGTTATTGGGCGCCAGTTGAATCGCCCGTTTCCAGTAGTCTGCGGCGCGATCGAAGAGTTGTTCAGCCTCCTCTGAACGCTGTTGCTCCTCTGCCTGTGTCCCCAAGTAGTGGTAGATCACCGCAATATTATTCAGGGCTTGGGGCATGCGGGGATTGAGTTCAAGGGCTTGGTGATAATACTCCAGTGCCTTCTCATGATCACCATTACTGGCGTGGATTAAGCCAATGTTGTAGAGAATGTAGCTGCGATCGTTGGGGTCTTCCTCTAGTTCTAGGGCTGCTTGGTAGTTCTCCAGCGCCTCAGCATATTCGCCGTCCGCTTGGGCAGACATGCCATCGCGATAATAGGCAAAGGCAGTTTTTGACTGTGAACTGGTGGGCAAGACCTTGAGAATGAGGTCAGCCATGACCGTAAAGGTTTTGTCAATAAAATTGTCGTTCCGTTGCGATCGCGGCATAGGGCTTCCTTGAACGATCTCTTGCCTAGTGTATCAAAAGCACCCCCAGCGATCGCACCCCTAGCCAATGCCTAAGATTTGTAGCGTTCCACCAAGAAGCCCCTAACCCAGACCTAAGATCGTCATACAGCCCTTTTCTAAGATATGGCGTGTACGAATGAGGAGAGCATCCTATCCTCCAGCAGTTTTGACTGTTTTCAGCATCTGCCATCCTTGGCAAAGGGCTGTAGTGGCCATCCGTGCCGTGATGCTCACCAGATGTTGGGAGTTTAAGATTTATGATTGAAAATATTCTATTGGCAGACTCAGGAACGGGACAATCCGAACAAATGCTCAAGTCGCTGATGGAGTTGCCAGCGATTCAACGGGCTGCCGTCACTGTTTTGCACGTGATTCCACCGAAAATTACTGCCGAGGAGATGGCCGAACAACGTCAAGCGGGTGCCAAACTCCTAGCGGAAGCCGTTGCCCGACTGCACCTTGATCCAGTGATTAGCGTCAATACCATGCTGCGGGAGGGGGATCCCAAAGATACCGTGTTGCACGTCGCCGATGAAATCAATGCCGACTTGATCATCATGGGATCGCGGGGACTCAAGCGCCTGCAATCCATTCTCGAAAACTCCGTTAGCCAGTATGTGTTTCAACTGTCTTCCCGACCGATGTTGCTGGTGCGCGATGACCTCTTTGTGAAGAAAATCAACCGCATCATGGTAGCGCTCAATAATTCTGCCGCAGCCAAAGCCTCCTTGGACTTAGCAGTGCGCCTGATAGAGGGGGTCAAAGGCGGTAAACTGATTCTTGCCCACGTCAATCCCGACCTCAAGGGTCATGCTGATACCCCTAGCACGGCTGCTGAAAAAGATCCAATTCTCTCGGAAGCGGCAACGGTGGCTAAGCAGCGGGGTGTGGAATACCAGTGTGTCCTGACCACCGGCAAGCCCGGTGAAGAAATCTGCCGCATTGCTGCTGATACCAATGCCGATCTCCTCGTTCTGGGTTCCCCGGATCGGCGTCCGTCGATCGCCCGCAGTTTACCCGACTTGGATCGCCTTTTGGGCACTTCCCTTTCTGACTATGTGCGGGTCTATGCCGAGTGCCCCGTGCTCTTTGTGCGACAATCGGAAGCGTAGTCTCGTCTGGCGGCGGTGACCTTTTTCGATGATCTGCGCTGGCAGGGCGATCGCCAGTGGCGACAATTGAGCGAAGCCCTTGAGTACACCTTTCTCCAACTCTTTCAGCAGCAAACGGAGCCATTTTGGGAGGACTCCCCCTCCTTAGCGGCATGGCTACGCTGGTTCTTTCAAGGGGTCTTGCTCGTTGGCCTTGGACTCGCCCTGTATTCCCTAGGGCGCAGCCTGTGGCGATGGTGGCAGCGGCGATCGCGATCCTCCTCAGCAACACTCGTTTCTACCCTTGAGGAGCGCCCCAGACCTGTAGGGGAATGGTTGGAACTCGCCCAAAACCTACAATTGGCGGGGGACTACCGGGGAGCCTGCCGTGCCCTTTACATGGCTTTGCTCTATCGGTTGCAGGAGGCGGGCTGGCTGCGGCTTGAGACCCACTGGACCAATAGCGATTACCTGCGGGAATTGGAGCGGCTCTTTCAACTGGGGGAGCGATCGCCAGCCGTGCGGCGGAGTATTCAGCACCTCTTTCAAGTTCACAGTCGCAGTTACTATGGGGCCGAGGCGGTGGATGCCCAAACCCTAGCCACCTGTCAAGCCGCCTATTTTGAGGTGGAACCCTTCCTGCGGGAGACTCAGCAATGATCGCGATCAACCGTCGCCAGTGGGTTTTCCTTGGCTTCGCTGTCCTTGTGCTATTGGTGGTCGGCCTCCTGATTCTAGCGGTGGCTCCCAGTAGCCGCGCTGGCTCCTCCTTTGATGCCTCTCCTTGGGGCACGCAGCAATTCTATACCTACCTAGAGCAGCAGGGGTTGCGGGTGGAGCGTTGGCAGCGGAACTATAACAACCTCAGGGGCAAAGGGCACGTTCTCCTGCAAATGAGTGGTCGTCCCATTGGTTGGCCACCGTCCCTTGTGGAGTGGCTAGGTCAGGGCAATACGCTGGTGCGCTTCTACTGGCATGGTGAACCCACCGCAGCTCCCTTTGCGACACGGCTCTCAATGTCCCAAGGCAATGTGTTAGTTGAAACGCGCCGCCGCGTTCCTTTCCAGCAGGGCGATCGCCCCCTCCTCAAGGATGATCACGGTTTGATTGTCTATCTCAAACGCTCTAATAGTCCCCATAACCATGAGCAGCGCGTCCTTGGGGTCTATCCTTGGTTGGTGGCCAATGCCTATGGTGGCGAAACCGGTCTTGCTAACTTTGCGGTTGTGGCTCAGCTCTTGCAGGAGGTGGCCGAACCGGGAGCAACAATATACTTTGATGAATGGCTCCACGGCTACCGCCAACACACGCCAGAGGATGTGGTCATTGAGACGGTGCCTGAAACCCTCTTCGACTACTTCAGTCGTACCCCTTGGTTAGCCGTGGGGGTGCAATTCGCCCTCTTGCTCCTCTTCTTGCTATGGCAGCAAAGTCAACGTTTTGGCCCGCCCCTATTGGAAAAAGAACCTGTCGCCAGTAATAGTGCCGCCTACATTGAAGCCCTCGCAGGCGTTCTTGAGCGGGCACAGCAGCGGCAGTTTGTCCTAGAACAGCTTCAAGATCGCTTTCGCTATGACTTAGCCAACCAACTCGGCCTTGCCGCCAATCCCCACCATCTGCCTAGGGATTCAGAACTCATTCAAGCATGGCAGACCGCAACAGGGCGATCGCCCGACTCCCTGCAAGACCTCCTCAGTATGCACCACAGCATTGATGATGCTCAGTTACTCCAATGGCTAGAGCAGGCCGCTCGTGCCCTACAGGCTCTGAAAAAGGCTGTCTGATGATCTAGCCCTTCGGCTTTGTCCTCACACACACGGGTCCATTGACAAGGGTTTGGCAAGCCAAGCGATAATTCTCTGGCTTACGGCGGAGCTTGCGTTCTTCCACTGCTGTGCGGGGGGAGAGATTTTCCATACCCTCGACGATCTCAACAATACAGGTGCCACACTGGCCATAGCCCCCACAATTCAAGAGCTTGCCCTTGAGGGTGTAGAGGTCAACCCCCGCTTCCATTGCTTTTAAGCGCAGATTCGCGCCGTCGGCAGCAATAATTTCTTTGTTTTCGTTAACAAACTTAATATTTGTGGCCACAAATTCAGCTTTGCTTGCCATAGGAACCTACGCTAGTTACCATTCTTAATACATTCTCATTTTGGCAGAAAAACTGCCCAACCGTAGCTGAAGTTACGGGTAAATTGGCCGTTAAACTCTTAGTAGGGAAGCGGTTGTTACCGTGATCCGGCTGCTTAATAAAATTTGTTCATGCAAACGCTAAATTTTTGTATAGGAGGAGCGTAGTCAATGGGACTACCCTGGTACCGAGTCCACACTGTCCTGATCAACGATCCAGGGCGGTTGATTGCGGCCCACCTGATGCACACGGCATTGGTCGCCGGTTGGGCAGGGTCGATGGCTCTTTATGAGCTAGCTATTTTTGATCCCAGTGATCCCGTTCTCAACCCAATGTGGCGGCAGGGAATGTTTGTGTTGCCCTTCATGGCACGGTTGGGGGTCACGGGGTCTTGGAGCGGTTGGAGTATTACTGGCGAAACAGGGATTGACCCCGGTTTCTGGAGCTTTGAGGGGGTTGCCCTTGCTCACATCGTTCTGTCAGGTCTGTTGTTCTTGGCGGCCTGCTGGCACTGGGTCTATTGGGATCTCGAACTCTTCCGCGATCCTCGCACGGGTGAGCCTGCCCTCGACTTGCCGAAAATGTTTGGCATTCACCTGTTCCTTGCTGGTTTACTCTGCTTTAGCTTTGGTGCTTTTCACCTGACAGGTCTCTTTGGTCCTGGGATGTGGGTCTCTGACCCCTATGGCTTGACGGGCAGTGTTCAGCCTGTTGCACCCGAATGGGGACCCGATGGCTTTAACCCCTACAACCCCGGTGGTGTGGTTGCTCACCATATCGCCGCAGGCATTGTCGGTATTATTGCGGGTTTATTCCACCTGCTGGTGCGTCCACCCCAACGGCTTTACAAAGCTCTGCGCATGGGGAATATCGAAACAGTACTCTCCAGCAGTATTGCCGCCGTCTTCTTTGCTGCCTTTGTCGTTGCCGGCACGATGTGGTATGGCAGTGCCACCACGCCCATTGAACTCTTTGGGCCGACTCGCTATCAGTGGGACAGTGGCTACTTCCAACAGGAAATTAACCGCCGCGTGCAGGCCTCCCTTGCCAGTGGCGCCACCCTTGAAGAGGCTTGGTCGGCTATTCCAGAGAAACTGGCCTTCTACGATTACATTGGCAACAACCCCGCCAAAGGTGGTCTCTTCCGTACTGGCCCGATGAACAAAGGGGATGGGATTGCCCAAGCTTGGAAAGGCCATGCTGTCTTCCGCAACAAAGAGGGTGAAGAACTCTTTGTCCGTCGCATGCCCAACTTCTTTGAAAGCTTCCCTGTCATCCTTACCGATAAGAATGGCGTTGTCAAAGCCGACATTCCCTTCCGTCGTGCCGAGTCGAAGTATAGCTTTGAGCAACAAGGTGTTACCGTCAGCTTCTACGGTGGTGAATTGAACGGCCAAACCTTCACCGATCCACCCACCGTCAAGAGCTATGCCCGTAAAGCTATCTTCGGTGAGATCTTTGAATTCGATAAGGAAACCCTCAACTCTGACGGGATTTTCCGCACCAGTCCCCGTGGCTGGTTTACCTTCGGCCATGCGGTGTTTGCCTTGCTCTTCTTCTTTGGTCATATTTGGCATGGTGCCCGCACGCTGTTCCGCGATGTCTTCTCTGGGATTGATCCCGAACTGTCGCCGGAGCAAGTGGAATGGGGCTTCTACCAAAAAGTGGGCGATGTCACCACTCGTCGCAAAGAAGCTGTCTAGTCATTCCTAGGGGACTACTATGGAAACCATCACCTACGTTTTCATCTTTGCCTGCATTATCGCGCTGTTCTTCTTTGCCATCTTCTTCCGTGAGCCTCCTCGGATCACTAAGAAGTAGCCTCTGACCCCTCAGCGAATAGGTCTTTAATACTTGCCGATCGCCCCTGCGGTCGGTTTTTTGATTTTTATCTGATGTTCAGGGGGATGATGCCCGCCGATTCCTGAATCTTTCGCTCCCGAAGCCACGGTTTCTGGTACAGTCTTTATGGCACGGTGGGACGGCCAAACTTGTTGTCTGTTAATCGCTAAGGAGAAACCTCTGAGTACCCGAGTCATTATTGTCCGCCACGGTGAAAGCACGTTTAATGTCCAAGAGCGGGTGCAAGGTCACAGTGATGCTTCTTCGCTCACGGAACGTGGTCGTTGGATGGCAGCCCAAGTGGGTCTCGCTCTACGGGGCATTCCCATCCGCAAGATTTACACCAGTCCCCTGAAACGGGCAAAGGAAACCGCAGAGGGCATCCATGCTCAGCTCCAAGACCCGCAACTCAAGCCACCCCATTCCCTTGATTTACTCAAAGAGATTGCGCTGCCCGCTTGGGAAGATCTGCCCTTTGCCGAAGTGAAGGCACGGTTCCCAGAGGACTATCGCCGCTGGCAGGAAGCCCCAGAAACCTTGATGATGAAAATCACCACGGAGAGTGGCCAAACCAAGGAGTTTTTCCCGCTATTGGATCTCTACGATCGCGCGGGCATTGTCTTAGAAGCGCTGCTGACGGCTCACGAAAATGAAACGATTGTGATTGTCGGCCACAGCGGTATGAATCGTGCCCTGATTTGCACGGGTCTCGGCTTGGGGGTCAAGGGCTATTTGCGGCTCCAGCAGGCCAATGGCGGCATTAGTGTCTTAAATTTCAGCAACGGCTTGCGGCAACCAGCGCAACTGGAAGCTCTTAATCTCACGAGCCATCTCCATGATCCCTTTCCCCAGCCCCGCTTCAAGGAGCAAACGCTGCGCATCTTTCTTGTCCGCCACGGTGAAACGGACTGGAACCGCGAGGGACGCTTCCAAGGGCAAATTGATGTGCCCCTCAATGAAAATGGCCGTGCCCAAGCGGCGGCGGTGGCTGAGTTCCTCAAGGAGGTGCCCTTTCACCATGCCTTGAGTAGTCCCCTACTGCGTCCCAAGGATACGGCCTTGGCAATTTTGCAGTACCACCCTGATGTAGCGCTAGAGCTAGAACCCGCCCTTGCCGAGATTAGCCACGGGGATTGGGAGGGCAAGTTTGAACCGGAGGTGGAGGCGGCCTATCCGGGGGAACTGGAACGCTGGCGGACAACCCCTGCCCTTGTGCAAATGCCCAATGGGGAAAACCTCGAACAGGTGCGCGATCGCGTCGTTAAGGCCTGGGAAGAGTGGCTAAAACGCTGGAAAACCAATGCTCCCACTCCCCACAATGTCTTGGTTGTGGCTCACGATGCCACTAATAAGGTCTTGCTCTGCCACATCGTTGGCCTAGGCATTGAAAACTTTTGGCTTTTTAAGCAGGGGAATGGCAGCGTCACGGTGATTGACTATCCCCTCAAGGGCGGTCTGCCGCGATTGCAGGCAGTGAATATCACCACCCATTTGGGGGGCGTGCTGGATCGGACGGCGGCGGGAGCCTTGTAGGCCATGGTGTGGCGACTGTTGCAACAGGTGCGGCTGCTGGATCCGGTCAACCGCCAAGATCAACGCGCGGATGTGCTGCTCGCAGAGGATCAATTGGTGGCGATCGCTCCGGCAGAGGTGCCCGCTGACGCGGAAATCATCCCAGCCAGTGATTGGGTTTTGGCACCGCCCTTAGTGGATCTCTACAGCCACAGTGGTCAACCGGGCTACGAAGCGCGAGAAACCCTAGACAGCCTTTTGGCCGCCGCTGCTGCCGGGGGGGTGCAGCATTTAACCCTATTGCCCACCACCGAACCCGTGATGGATGATCCTGCCCTTTGGCAAGCCTTACAACGCCAGATACCGCCCAGCGCTTGGTCACAGGTACGGGTTTGGGGCGCACTTACCCAAGGATGCAAGGGAACGGCGCTAACGGATTTAGCTGAACTGGCGGCCAGTGGTGTGGTTGGTTTTTGTGATGACCGGGGATTGACCCATTGGCCCTTGGTACAGCGGGCACTGACCTATCTCCAGCCCCTCGGGAAACCCGTTGCCCTTTGGCCCTTTGATCCAACCTTGGCGGCCAATGGGGTGGCGCGGCAAAGTGGGGTAGCCACTCGTCTGGGATTGGTGGAGCAACTGGTCTGCTGTGAAACCATTCCCCTATTGGCGATTTTGGAATTGGCACGCACGGTCTCAACGCCGATTCACCTCATGCGCCTGTCAACGGCTCGCAGTGTCGAGATTCTCGCTAAGAACAAGCCCGCACGGATCAGTGCCAGTGTGTCGTGGTTACATCTACTCTTTGCCGTTGAGGACTTAGCGAGTTACGATCCGAATCTCCGCCTTGAGCCACCCCTAGGAACGGCTCGCGATCGCCAAACGCTGCTTGAAGGACTCAAAACGGGGGTCATTGAGGCGATCGCCATTGACCACACCCCCTTGCTCTATGAAGAAAAAATGGTTTCCTTTGCCGAGGCACTCCCCGGCGCCATGGGTCTTGAATTAGCCCTACCCGCCCTCTGGCAGGAACTCGTTGCCAAGGAATACCTGAGTGCCCTTGATCTGTGGCACGCCCTCAGTACGGCACCAGCGCGGATTTTGGGTATTGAGCCACCCCGCCTCGAACTGAACAGTCGCAACTTTGTTCTCTTTGATCCAACCGTGACTTGGACAGTGACCTACCAAAGCCTGCGATCGCGCGCCAGCAATACGCCCTTTTGGCAGCAATCCCTGCGGGGTCAACTGGTGCCCTTTTCGCCCAGCATCAACTCTGGCCGCACCCACTGATCAAACTCCTCAGCCGTGAGGTACCCCAATTCCACCGCCGCTTCCTTGAGGGTTTTACCTTCGCTGTAGGCTTTTTTCGCGACTGCTGCCGCCTTGTCGTAGCCAATGTGGGGGTTCAAGGCCGTCACCAACATGAGCGATCGCTGCAAATGCCGCTGAATTTGCTCCCGATTGGGTTCAATGCCCACAAGGCAAAACTGGGTAAAGGCTTCCCCGGCATCACTCAGAAGTTCAATCGAGCGCAGCACATTGTGAATGATCAGGGGCTTAAAAACATTCAGTTCAAAATTCCCTTGACTGCCCGCTATCCCCACGGCGGCGTCGTTGCCCATCACCTGCACACACACCATCGTTAGGGCTTCACATTGGGTGGGGTTGACCTTACCGGGCATAATCGACGACCCCGGCTCATTGGCAGGTAAAATCAGTTCTCCTAGACCACAACGGGGGCCTGAGGCCAACCAACGAATATCATTGGCCATTTTCATCATCGCGGCGGCCAATGTTTTTAGGGCACCACTGAGCATCACCAAGGGATCATGGGCGGCCAAGGCGGCAAAGGGATTCTCTGCCTTGCAAAAGGGATACCCCGTCATCTCTGCCAATTCCGCTGCCACGCGATCGCCAAAGCCGGGGGGGGCATTGAGGCCTGTACCCACTGCTGTACCCCCAATGGCGAGGGGATAGAGATGCTGTAATGCGTACTCAATATGGGCTTGACAGGCAGCGATTTGACTGGCATAACCCGAGAATTCTTGGCCAAGGGTTAGCGGCACTGCATCCATCAAGTGGGTGCGCCCGATTTTAATAATGTCAGCAAAGGCCGTCACTTTTTCCTGCAATACCGCCAGTAGGTGCCGCAGCATCGGCAACAGTCGCTCCTGAAGCTCAATTACTGTGGCAACATGCATCGCCGTCGGAAACGTGTCATTGGAAGACTGGCTACAGTTCACATGGTCATTGGGGTGGATCGGAGTTTTGCTCCCCTTAACGCCCCCCGCCAGTTCAATGGCACGGTTGGCAATCACCTCATTCACATTCATATTGGTTTGGGTACCGCTGCCCGTCTGCCAGATGGAGAGGGGAAACTGATTATCCCAGCGTCCCTCAATCACTTCAGTGGCGGCTTGAATAATCCATGCTGCTTTATCCGCAGCTAAAACCCCTAAATCGCGGTTGGCGATCGCTGCCGCCTTTTTCAGCCGTGCCATGGCATGGATCACCTCTAGGGGCATCCGCAGGCCACCAATGGGAAAATACTTGAGGGAACGCGCCGTCTGGGCACCCCAATAGCAGTCCGCTGGCACCTCAATGGCACCCAAGGAATCGTATTCTACGCGAGTTGCAGTTGTCATTTAGATTCAGTCAAATCAAGGATAAAAATCAAAGTGCGTTGCTCTGCGAGCCGAGATGCTCCGAATAATATCCTAGAAGTATTTGGGGAAAGCAAATGTCCGATTGTGGTTGCCACATTGAAGCGAAGAATGCGGCGGAGCGTAAAACCCTGCGCATCGTACTTCTTGTGAATTTGGTGATGTTTCTTGTGGAGTTGGGTAGTGGCATTCTTGCTCATTCCACAGCGTTGATTGCTGATTCTCTTGATATGCTTGCCGATGCTCTGGTCTATGGCCTCTCCCTCTATGCTGTGGGGCGTTCTGCAAGGCACAAAACCCGTGCAGCAGGTCTGAGTGGTCTTTTTCAGATGACCCTTGCCGTTTTAATTTTGGGGGATGTGATCCGTCGCTTTATAGCAGGTAGTGCGCCAGAGGCCGATTGGATGATGGCGATCGCTCTCCTTGGAATGGTGGCCAATGGCTACTGCCTTTACTTGATTGCCAAACATCGGCAAGGGGAAGTGCACATGCGCGCCAGTTGGATTTTTACCCAAAATGACGTGATTGCCAATGTCAGCGTGATTATTGCCGGCGGGCTGGTCGCCCTCTTTCAGTCCCCTTATCCCGATTTGATTGTGGGCTTTGGCATCGCCAGCCTTGTGCTCTGGGGAGGGATTCGTATTGTGCGGGATGCAAGACAAGCGGTGATGAACACCCTTGTAGAATAAGTAGGGTTACCTTTGGGGAAGTCTCCTGTGAGCGCACCAGCGATCGCCATAATCGCCACAATCAGCGCCGGCGAGAGATTAATCTTGACATACTCTCCCGCCTAAAGTCGAGGGATTCTTGACACTTCAACGGAGCGATGGCTCCGACCTGTCCGTTTTAACGTCGGGCGATGCCCCATCCCGATTTCTTTGGTCACTATAACCAAGCTGCCAAGAGTGTGACCACGCCCAAGCCTGTGAGGGCAAGCCAGATGAAGGCATTCGGTAAAGGCGTAGCAGGGGGCGGTGGTTCTTGGGGTTTGGGGGTGTCAGCCGATGGCTTTTTGGCGGAACGGCTGTAGGGGGACGTGTAGGCGCGATCGCCCACATGGGATAGGTCGGGAATTTCGCTGTACCATTCCGGACGGCGTTTGAGTTGGGGAGCCTCCAAAATCGCCAGCAAGCGACGACTTTCCTGCCGCGTGTGATGATCTGGGTGGCGTTGGAGTTGACGGCAGAGGCTCACGGCTGCCCCTTGATCGCCAGCAGCACTATAGGCCGTGACTAACCAGAGGCTAATTTCCCCCGATCGCACTGCATTTCCCTCCGCCAGCGCCGCCGCCTGTCCTAAAAGAGCAATGGATTGTTGGTAATTTCCCCGCTCGAAGGCCTGTTGCCCCTGCTGAAAGAGGGCAGCCACCGCATCCGTCATGGTCTAAAAGAGAAAGTAACGTTGGGCAAGGGGCAAGACAGTGGCCGGTTCACAGGTGAGCAATTCGCCATCCGCCCGCACCTCATAGGTTTCGGGATCCACCTCAATCTGGGGTAAGTAGTCATTGAGCTTGAGATCTGCTTTGCGCAGTTGGCGGATGTGGCGCACTGGTAGCACTGTTTTTTGCAACCCCAATTGCCCGGGGATGTTGTTGGCAATCCCCGCTTGGGACATAAAGGTTACGGATGTGGCCGTTCGGCAGCCCCCATAGTTGGCAAACATGGGTTGCATGTGCACGGGTTGCGGTGTGGGAATACTGGCATTGGCATCCCCCATTTGAGCGTAGGCAATCATTCCCCCCTTGATCACCAGTTCCGGCTTGACGCCAAAAAAGGCAGGCTTCCAGAGGCAGAGATCAGCGATTTTACCCACCTCCACGGATCCCACATACTCAGCAATGCCGTGGGTGATGGCGGGATTAATCGTGTACTTGGCCACATAACGGCGGGCGCGAAAGTTGTCGTGATCCACGCCCGGCTGCTGGGGATCGCTGAGATGTCCTCGCTGCACTTTCATTTTGTGGGCGGTTTGCCACGTGCGAATAATGCTCTCCCCCACCCGTCCCATGGCTTGGGAGTCCGAGGAGATAATACTAAACGCCCCGAGGTCGTGGAGAATATCTTCAGCGGCAATGGTTTCTCTGCGAATCCGCGACTCGGCAAAGGCCACATCCTCTGGAATACTGGGGTCGAGGTGGTGGCACACCATCAACATATCCAAGTGCTCATCGAGGGTATTGACGGTGTAGGGGCGAGTGGGATTGGTGGAAGAGGGCAACACATTGGCTTGACCGCAGACCTTGATGATGTCTGGGGCGTGTCCGCCGCCGGCGCCCTCGGTGTGGTAGGCGTGAATGGTGCGGTTTTTGAAAGCGGCAATGGTATCTTCGACAAATCCCGATTCATTCAGGGTATCGGTGTGGATGGCCACCTGAATATCGTAGTCTTCGGCAACACTCAAACAGGTGTCAATGGCAGCAGGGGTGGTGCCCCAGTCTTCGTGGAGTTTGAGACCAACCACACCCGCTTGCACTTGCTCAATCAGTCCTTGGGGTTGGCTGCTATTGCCCTTGCCCAAAAAGCCTAAATTCATTGGAAAGGCATCGGCAGCCTGAAGCATGCGGTAGATGTTCCAAGGTCCCGGCGTACAGGTGGTGGCATTGGTACCCGTGGCAGGCCCCGTTCCGCCGCCAATCATTGTCGTAATGCCCGAGGCAATGGCAGTGGCAATCTGCTGTGGACAGATAAAGTGAATGTGGGCATCAATCCCGCCGGCGGTGAGGATCATCCCTTCGCCCGCGATCGCCTCCGTGCCGGGGCCAATGATAATATCTACGCCTTCTTGGGTGTAGGGGTTTCCCGCTTTACCAATTTTGTAGATTTTGCCCTCTTTGATGCCGACATCGGCCTTGACCACGCCCCACCAGTCGAGGATCACGGCATTGGTGATCACCACATCCACGGCACCTTCTGCATTGGCAATCGGGGACTGTCCCATGCCGTCGCGGATCACTTTGCCGCCGCCAAACTTGACCTCATCACCGTAGTGGGTGTAGTCGCGCTCAATTTCAATAATCAGGTCAGTATCCGCCAATCGCAGGCGATCGCCCACTGTGGGGCCATAGGTTTCGGCATAGGTTTGGCGATCAATGCGGTAGCTCATGGGGGTCTAAAGAGGTCAGGTGGGAGAGCAGCTTGGCATTCTCAGTCTAAATTTAGCCCAATTCTTCGACAACAACGAGTCCCTTTTTAATCAAGGCTTGCAGGTCAGCATTGTGGGTTTTGCAGTTGCGCCAGCGGCGTTCATCGACATTTTCATTGCGACCGGGCTGAAGGGTCACAGGCCCAAAGAAACTATCAAAGGTCATGGGCTGTTCGAGGTAGCTAATCACAGTCAGCATGGCAGCAGACGTTCGACAAACTCACTACTTTCAGGATAAGGCTACAGTGGATCTAATGCCGAGTTGGGTTCAGTATGGTTCGTACGCGGTTGAGTCTCGTTGGGATGGCGATCGCCCTTGTGGCACTGACGGGCTGTCCATTGCGCTTGCCCGATCGCAGCCCCCCCACCCCCCATACGGGGACATCTTTGCCTCCCCTTGCTCCCACGGAGCGACCCAATGCGGGCGAGAATTTCATTGCCAAGGTGGTTGCTGAGGCAGGACCAGCGGTGGTGAGCATTGATACCCTACGCCTGCGCCGCAGTAAAGAGGATAGTTTTCTCAATCCTTTTCCGATCCCAGATGTGCCGGTGCGCCAAGGTCAAGGCTCTGGGTTTATATTTACCCCCGACGGCAAGATTATGACCAATGCCCATGTGGTGGAAGGCGCCAGTGCCGTGCGAGTCACGCTTCCCGATGGTCGCCAGTATGAGGGCAAGGTGGTGGGTGCTGATTCCCTGACGGATGTGGCGGTGGTGCAGATTGAGGCCGAGAATTTACCGACGGTACAACTGGGCAATTCCGATAGCCTTGTCCCCGGTGAGTGGGCGATCGCCATCGGTAACCCCTTGGGGCTAAGTAACACCGTAACTGCTGGGATTATTAGTGCAACGGGGCGTGCCAGTAATGAAATTGGTGCTGCGGATAAGCGGGTGAGCTTCATTCAAACCGATGCGGCGATTAATCCGGGGAATTCCGGGGGGCCACTCCTGAATGCTGCTGGGCAAGTGGTGGGCGTCAATACCGCCGTGATTTCCCAAGCGCAGGGTCTTGGCTTTGCCATTCCCATCAATACCGCCTATCGCATTGCTGAGCAGATTATTACTACGGGTCGCGCCCAGCACCTCTATTTGGGGATTCGCATGGTGCAATTGACGCCGGAAGTGGCTGCCCAAATCCGTCAAGATCAGCCCAACTGGACACTCAACCAAACCCAAGGGACGCTGATCATTGGCATTGCCCCCAATTCCCCGGCAGCGAAAGCGGGTCTGCAAGCGGGAGATTGGATTGCCAAAATTAACGATGTCAATCAACCCACTCCCCAACAGGTACAAAGCGTTGTCGAGCAAACAAAGTTGGGGGAGAAAGTGACTTTGGAGATTCAACGGGGCGATCGCCAGCAAACCGTGAGCCTGCAACCGGAGCCAATGCCACCGGAATTGTATCCCTCCTCGCAGCCAGAATAGGTTAGCGTCGAGGATCCGGCAGCACTGCTTCCCCCGTGAACCACCGACCACAGTAACTGAGTCGCCCATTAAAGATGCGACAGGTGCGATAGGCATTGTTGTGCCATAGAACCGTTTCGCCGGTGAACCAACGGCCACAATAACTGAGGCGTCCGTTAAAAATGCGGCAGGTGCGATAGAAATTGTTGTGAAGTAGAACGGTTTCCCCCGTAAACCAACGGCCACAATAACTCAGGCGTCCGTTAAAAATGCGGCAAACTCGATAAACATCACTGCGGGGCGTTTGGCTGAGCCATGTCGGCACCCCTTGAGCCTGTTCCAGCCCGATGACAAAGGCCGCAAGGATCTGAGCAACCATCAAAAAATCCCCAATTATGGGACGAGTACCACCTTACCCTGCACCAAGCGTTGGCTGAGATAGCGATGGGCATCCGCCGCTGCACCGAGGGGAAAGGTTTTATCGACAACAACCTGTAGCTCGCCGCGATCCACAAGGGTGGCCACCTGCTCAAGGATGTTTCCCTGATGGGCAAGGGCATCACTCAACCCCATGAGTTGGGGGGTCAGCATCAGTGTGAGTTGGATCAAAAGGTTGCGTTGGCGGGCAATTTTCCACGGCGTATCGGCGGCGGGTTCCAAAAGGGTGGCGAGGGTGCCATAGGGACGCACCGCTTTGAAGGTTTCACCAAAGGTTGTGCCGCCGACGGTGTCAAGGGCAAAATCAACCCCTTTGCCCCCTGTCCAATCCAAGACTGCCTGCACCCAATCACTGGTGGTGTAGTTAATGGCAAGGGTGGCTCCAAGACGTTCAGCAAAACGGGCTTTGGCTGCGGAACTAATGGTTGTGGCAACAGTGGCCCCCGATCGCCGCGCTAATTGAATGGCGAGATGCCCCACCCCGCCCGCCCCGGCATGAATGAGAACGGTTTTTGCGCTGGAGAGGACATTCAAAGGTGGCACTGCACCGCGATCGCCCAAGGCTTCCCAAGCGGTAATCACGGCCAAGGGCAAAGCAGCCGCCTGAATAAATGAGAGGGACTTGGGTTTGTGGGCAACGGCCATTTCTGGGACAACGGTATATTCGGCATAACAGCCGCCGCGATCGCCTAAGCCCCCATAGCAAAAATAAACTTCATCCCCTACGCGAAACCGCTGCACCGCTGCACCGACAGCCACGACCACCCCCGCCCCATCACAACCGAGAATGGCTGGCTGGCGATCGGGAAAAAACGTCCCCCGCTGGCGCAACTTAGTATCAATGGGGTTGACGCTGGCCGCCCGCAATTGAATTTTTACTTCATTGGCAGCCTGTAGCTCTGGCTCGGGCACCTCCCGCAGCACTAAAACATCGGGGTCACCAAATTCTGTGATGGCGATCGCTTTCATCGTGTTTCCAGCCGTTTCTCTAGTACCACAATAGCGGTTTAGGCAAAGCCTCTATACTAAGCTAAGATATCAACCCTCTGGCGATGTCCTTTGCACCATGAGCTTGCTCCACGTTGCTGATGTCTATGCTGGCTATATTCCCGATGTGGATATTCTACGGGGCGTTAATTTTCGTCTCGAAGCCGGCGAGCTAGTGGCGGTCATTGGCCCCAATGGAGCGGGAAAATCAACCTTGGCAAAAACGATCGCTGGGTTGCTGACGCCCCGCCTCGGCACCATTACCCTCGCCGGAGAAGATATTACCTACTTGCGTCCCAACCAAATTGTCAAAAAGGGAATCGGTTATGTGCCGCAGATTGCCAATGTCTTTCGCACCCTGACGGTTGAAGAAAATCTCGAGATGGGTGCCTTTACGAAAAGCGGCAACCTTAAAGCCCTCAAAGAACGGGTCTATGACACCTTTCCCCGCTTGGCTGAGCGACGACAGCAACGGGCAGGAACCCTTTCGGGGGGAGAACGGCAAATGCTGGCCATGGGACGCGCCATGATGCTAGACCCGCAAATTATGGTCTTGGATGAACCCTCCGCGGCGCTCTCCCCAGCCCTCGTCAATGATGTCTTTGCCAAAATCAAGGAAATTAATGCCCAAGGCACCGCTATTATTCTGGTGGAGCAAAATGCACGGAAAGCCCTTGCCATGAGCGATCGCGGGTACGTCTTGGAAATGGGCAAAGATCGCTATGAGGGACTGGGCAGCGAATTACTCAATGACCCCAAAGTGGGGGAACTCTACCTCGGTATTGTGCGGGCAGAGCCTTAGGGGGCAGGGCTAAAAATTGCTGTTTCGAGGGCAATCAGGCTTTTTTCCAGATCATCATTGACAATTTGGACATCAAATTCTGGAGCCGCCGCAATTTCAGTTTCCGCTTGGGCTAAACGGCGGGCGATCGCCTCCTCACTATCTTGGCCACGGCTGCGCAGACGGTGCTCGAGTTCCGCTAAAGATGGCGGCAGAATGAAAATGTGGCGCGCTTGGGGATAGGATTGGCGAACTTGGCGTGCCCCTTGCAGTTCAATTTCAAGGATGACCGTTTTTCCCTCTGCAATCAGCCGCAGCAGGGGATCGCGCGGGGTGCCGTAGTAGTGACCGGCAAACTCTGCCCATTCCAAAAGTTTGCCAGCAGCAATCATAGCTTGAAAATCTTCCACGGAGACAAAATAGTAATCTATGCCTTCTACTTCTGTGGGGCGCGGTGGGCGGGTCGTGGCCGAAACTGAAAGTGCCAGTTCGGGATGTCGCTGCCGCAGTTGCCGTAGGAGTGTCCCTTTGCCGACCCCACTAGGGCCAGTAATCACAATCAGTTGTCCGGGCTGGGGCGTTGCAGTGGTCATCGTTGCATGGGTGGGAAACTTTTTGATCCTACTCTGTCTGCTCAGCGTTTTATCATTGAGGCAGTGTGGTTGAGGAATGGCCGTGAAGATTCATTTGCCCAGTGAGAGTGAAAATGCCCGCATTGAGATGCTACCCCTGATTGATGTGGTCTTTTGTATCCTCACGTTCTTTATTTTGGCGGCGGTGAGTCTGACGCGGCAGCAGGCGATTACCTTGAATCTGCCCCAAGCAAGCACCAGTCAAGCGCAGTCGCAAAAGATGTTGGTGGTGAGCATTGATCCAGCGGGGCAACTCTTTGTGGATAAAGACCCCGTCAACCGCAGTGAACTCTATGAACGTTTGGCCACGTACTTGAAAACGAATCCGCAAGGGGTGGTGATTTTGCGGGCATCGCAGGTGGTGAGCTACAACGAAGTGATTCAAGTCTTGGATCTCCTGCGATCGCTAGGGGGCAATCGTGTGGCTTTGGCCACGCAACCTGTTGAACAGCCGGTGCTGAGTACGGAGACTAGTCCTACCCCCCTCCCCTCGCCGCCCGCCAACGATCAACCCACGCCCTCCAATCCATAGGGACTCACGGTGGAACCGATTGCCAGTATTCCTGTTGCCCCGGACGGCTTTCGCTCTGGCTTTGTTGCCTTAGTGGGTCGTCCCAATGTGGGCAAGTCCACCCTCTTTAACCATCTGCTGGGGCAAAAGGTCGCCATTACCTCCCCCGTGGCGCAAACGACTCGCAACCGCTTACGGGGCATCCTGACAACAGCAACGGCACAATTTATCTTTGTGGATACCCCCGGCATCCATAAGCCCCACCATCGTCTTGGGGAAGTGCTAGTGCACAATGCGAAGGGCGTTCTCAATCGGGTGGATGCGATTGTCTTTGTGGTGGATGCGGCAAGTCCACCCGGTCGGGGCGATCGCTACGTGGCGGATCTGCTGACAACGACCCCATCTCCTGTGCTTATGGCCATCAATAAAATTGACTTGCTGCCGGCAGAGGAGCGAGAACAGCGACAACAGGACTATCAAACCCTTGGCCCTTGGCCAGCCTATCCCTGCTCAGCGCTCACGGGAGAGGGAGTTGGTGTATTACAATCGGCGATTGAAGCGCAGTTGCCCCTTGGCCCCTATTACTATCCGCCAGAAATGGTCACCGATCAGCCGGAGCGCTTTATCATGGCGGAATTGATCCGTGAGCAAATTTTGCACCACACCCGCGAGGAAGTCCCCCATTCGGTGGCCGTGACGATTGAACAGGTGCAGCAGGATCGCAACCTGACTCGTGTCCACGCCGTGATTTATGTGGAGCGTCCAACGCAAAAGGCGATTATTATCGGTCAAGGGGGTCAGTTACTCAAACAAATTGGCACCGCTGCTCGCCAAGAAATTGAAACCCTGATTGGGGGCAAGATTTATTTAGAACTGTTTGTGAAGGTGCGCCCCCGCTGGCGACAGGATCGGTTGCGCTTGGCGGAGTTGGGCTATCGCATTGAAAAGGATTAAGGTGATGAATACAGCATTGCGAGTGGGTGTGGCAGGACCTGTGGGGTCAGGTAAAACCGCCCTTGTGGATGCCCTTTGTAAAGCTTTGCGCGATCGCTATCGCCTCGCAGTCGTGACTAATGATATTTACACCCAAGAGGATGCCCAGTTTTTGGTGCGCTCCCAAGCCCTTCCCCCCGAGCGAATTCTCGGCGTTGAAACGGGGGGATGTCCCCACACCGCCATTCGCGAAGATGCTTCCCTCAATCTGGCGGCCATTCAACAGTTGGAAACCGCACTTCAACCTTTGGATCTGATTTTTGTCGAGAGTGGCGGCGATAATTTGGCTGCGACCTTTAGCCCAGAACTGGTGGATTTAACGATTTACGTGATTGACGTGGCTGCTGGCGATAAAATTCCCCGTAAAGGGGGACCGGGGATTACCAAGTCGGATTTACTGGTGATTAATAAAATTGACCTAGCTCCTTATGTGGGTGCTGATTTAGAGGTGATGAAGCGGGACACCCTGAAAATGCGGGGCGATCGCCCCTATGTGATGACAAATCTGAAAACTGGCCTTGGGCTAGATCAGGTGATTGCTTTTCTCACATCCCATTTGGCAGCCTAAACATAACGGAAGTTGACCCAACGCACAAAAAATCACTGATCACCATCACTAGCATTGAAACAATTTGCCCCTTAGAATCGTCCTATCGGTGTCGTCAGGTAGGAAGTATGATGAGCTACGCATGGGTGAGGGGTGCAACGCTCGGCGCAACGGGGTTAGTGGCCATGGCTTTACCCGCAGTGGGTCAAGTCCAACCCCTGAGTGGTGAGCAAATTAACGAGATTGCCCGCAACATCACGGTCTTGATTGTAGGGAAAGATTCCCACGGTTCTGGTGCCATTATTTCTCGCTCCGGTTCGACCTACTATGTGCTTACGGCAAAGCACGTTGTCAATCGTAAGGATAATTACCGCGTGATTCCCATTGATCAGCAGGCCTACGCTGTTGATTTCAATAAGATTAAATTTTTGCCGAATACAGATTTAGCGATTGTGGAATTCACAAGCGAGAAAAAAGACTATCAGGTGGCTACGCTGACAAACTCTGACTTTGCTAAGGAAGGGTCGCAGGTCTTTATCTCGGGGTGGCCGCAGCCGGGGGGCAGTGGTCAGTTAGTGCGGCAGTTTACCGATGGCCGTATCTCTGGCTTTTTGATTGAACCCATTGATGGTTATAAAATGATCTACACCAATGTTACCCGTCGCGGCATGAGTGGTGGCCCTGTTTTGGATAGTGCAGGGCGTGTGGTCGGGGTGCATGGTCTCGGTGATACAGAAGACCCCCGCTCCCTTGAGCGCCAAGGCTTGAGTCCAGAGGCGGCAGCGAGCATTGCCAGCTTGATTAAGCCGGGGTTTAACTACGCGATTCCGATTAACACCTTTCTGACGGGTGCGCCAGCGGCGGGTGTATTTCTTTCCCTGCAAGTGGATAATCAGGCGATCGCCAGTGGCACTGCGCCGGTGGTTGTGACCGCACCGAGTCAACCCGATAGTCGCGATCGCATTGAGAACATCAATTCAATTTTGAATACTGTCAATACGGGTGTGAGTGTCATCCGCAACATCTTTGGCTTCTAAAAAAATCCCTATGACCTGTTGAACTGAGTCCCGGTTCATTGCCTGTTCAATTGCGAGGATTGAGTAATATGGCTATTCAAGTTGGGATCCGCCCCATTGCCGTTCCCCTAAGCTTGGCAGTGGTGATGATTGGGGCGATCGCCCATGCCTCTTGGGCCAGTTATCGTCCACCGGCCAATATTGGCCGCCCCGGTAACCGTGAGGGAGCTGCAACGCGGATTGCTCGTCCCATGCTATTGCGGGAAAGTACTGGTGGCACCGAAAGCTGTCTGACTGAGCCAAAACAAACGGTGGTTGCCCTCGTGCCCAAGGATAACAATGGCCTCAGCAGCACCCCCACCCCCACCCTCTATAGCTTCATTCCCGCCAATCAGGGCGCAACCCTAACTCTGACGCTGCGGGATCCCCAAGGCACCGAAGTCTATCGCCAAGAGCGTCCTGCCCCCACGGAAGCGGGTATTATTGGTTGGCCTGTGGAGAATGTCTCCCTCAAAAATGGTGTGGACTACCAGTGGCAACTCACCCTCACCTGCACCAATGGCACCACCGCCGTCAAAACCGTCAGTTGGTTTCGACCGATGCCCTTATCCCCAAGCCAACAGCAGCGCATTATCCAAGCCAAAGATGTGGCGGATGCCTTTGCCATGGCGGGCTACTGGTACGACACCCTCAATCAACTGGCTAAGCAACGCCTAGCGCAACCGGGGAATGCCCAACTCCAGCAAAAATGGCAAGCCCTCTTGCAGTCTCCCGCTGTCCAGTTGGCCAATGTGGCGAATCAACCCCTCGTTCCCTTACCACCCCAACCCTAACCCTCTAAGGAGAGGTCTGCCAGCCACTTGTAGAGGTCAGGAATATTGGCATTGGGTTGCAGCAGATCTTCTTTGATGTGCATCAGCACCTTGGCCAAGGGTTCGGCGCGATCGCGATACTCAGCAACACTGGCCAGCAGATCCGTAAATACCTGTTCTTCGATCTGGGCGCGGGGGGGTGGCTCAGCCGTCGCATCACGGTAGGTTTGATAGGCCACAGGGGTTGCCGCAAACCCCAATCGAAAGATAAAGGCCTTGGCCGCTTCTTGCAGTTGTCCTTGGAGCGATCGCACAGATAAATCACCCCGCTCAAACCCCACTTCACCTTTGAGGGTGACTTCAACAATTGCCTCTGCCATGTCTGCCCGATGCCGCTGCACCAGTTGCTGGAGTCGGCTCTCCACATCGCTCACGGTGTCACTGGGGGTGAGGGTAAGGGTGTAGCGATGGATGGGACGCTGCCAATAGTCCCGCTTGAGTTCGGCTTGGGGTGACCCCTGATCGAGGCTGACTAAGAGCACCCCGCGCGGATTTTGCTGCTGATTTTCCTGAGTCGAATTGGCCTCAACCGAGCCGGGATTAAAGATCCAGTCCTCAACGGCGTAATGGCGATGGATATGCCCGAGGGCGAGGTAATCTACACCCGCTTGGCGCAGAGGTAGGAGTTCGTTGTAGCGCAATGCCCCTTGGTAGCGGGAGACTTGCCCCTCAAGGCCGTGGTGAAAGAGCAAAATCGTCGCACCAGCAGCGGGCGGCAGCGCCTGAATTTGACTGGCAAGCTGTTGAATGGCACGGGGGGCACTGGCACCATACCACTGGGAACCAATCACACGCACGCCACAGGGGAGATCCATATAACCACCCCGCGCTGCCTCGGAGTCCCACGGCTGTAATTGGCCACTTTCATCAGGTTCCAGTAGATAGAGATAGTCTTTTTCACAGAGGTAGCGTAGCCAATTGGACTTGACACCGTAGGGACAGTTATCGTGGTTGCCCTCGATCGCCAGCACTGGAATCCCCGCCGATCGCACCTTGTCGAGGACATATTCCGCTTGATTGAGAATGCCGGGGGTAATCATCCGCTCCTCAAACAGATCACCAGCAATCAGGACAAAATCCACCTGTGCCTCGATGGCGTAGGTTTGCAGGGCACTGTCAAAGGCGGTGAAAAAGTCAAATGTGCGATTGGGATTGTCTTGGCGGTACTTGTTGAAGCCAAGGTGGACATCGGCAACATGGAGAAAACGTACCATTGGACACTGTCTCCTAGGGGCGATCGCTGGGAAGTTGGGCAAGGCGTGCTGCCCAATTGGGATAGGCCTCTGCGGCTTGATCTGTGGCCACCACTTCTACGGTGCGATAGCAGGCCACGGGCAAATTCAGCAAGCTGGCCAGAAATGCCGCTAAATCTTCACGACTCAGAGAACCCGTCAGGCGATCGCCCTGATCAAGGCGCAACTCTTTACCACCGGGCTGATCCGTCAGACCACAGGGACGGACAATCGTATAGGGCAAGCCACTTTGGCGCAGCATATTTTCTGCCGCCAGTTTCCACGTGAGGATGCCCCCCAGTTGGTCGTTGTATTGAACCGCCAAGGGTTGCCCCTTCAGGTCAAGATCCGCTTGTTGCGGCCGGGTCACCCCCGCAGAACTCACCTGAATCATGCGGGGTAAGGGCAAGCCCCCATAGGCTTGGATCGACTCAATCTCCAAGCTGAGGGTGCCGGGGCGGAAGTGGGGGTTAAGGGCACCGTCATACTCAAATTTGCTGAGCATCAGTTGCAGCGAGTAAATTTGCCCCACATTCAGAGGCGGCGCATTGGTGGCGGTGCGAGCCCGAAACACCGGAATAAAGTGGCTAAAGGGCAATTCAACCGTGATCCACTGATCGGCCACCGTATCAAAGGACATGGCATAACCGACGCCATCCCAAGCGGGGTCACTGCGTAGGAAAAATTTATAGCGCTGGCCATCGCCGCGAACCCGGAGTTGGATGCCCGTGTACCCTTGCAGATTGAGGGGTGGGGTGAGGTTGCGGGTGCGAATCGAGACAAACCCCCCGGAATTTTCCGTAGAAACCAGCCCCGTGAAGAGGGCACTGTGCTCCTTAAGGTAAAACTGGCTGGCACTGACCCCACCCATGACCACATCATCGAGGGCGCCCCAAACTTCCTTCAAGGGGGGCGTGGGATAGCGATAGTCAAAGAGGGGATAGGTGTTGGGTTGACTTTGAAAATAGGGTTGGGCACGTTCCAATAAATGCCGCATGCCCTCAAATTCAACCGCCTCTGGACTCGCACCGACAATTTCAAGGCCGGGGGGTGGCGCGTTGGGATTGGGCTGTACCTTGGCCCCAACACAGTTGATCACTGCTCGACTGCCCTGCAAGAGATCGGCAGGCAAGGGTTGAGTCACGTCGGCAACGACAATGTCTAAAAAAGGGTCTGAGGGAAGTACACTCTCAGCTTTGGTGCGATCGCGCACCCCTGCCCGTACAGCATAGCCTTGACCCAAGAGGGTTTTCACCACGGCTTGACCGGTTCGCCCCGTTGCCCCCATCACCACAACAAGGCCACTGCCCCGATAGGCGGGCGGCTTAAAGAGATCCGGTAAAAGGGGTGACAGCACAGGGCGCAGAGGTTCCAGCGTTCCCACAAAGGGTAAGGTTTGAAAAAAGCGCAGTGTATCGAGAAAGCGACTGAGTTCCCAGTTATTTGCCATAGAGGGGCACCACGCTTGACCAATGGGGGAGCTTTTCCCCTGCCCTTAGTGTATCGTGCCACTGTTGGGCTGCCCATGTGAGCAGAGCGCGGCCATAGTCGGTGGGGTTAGGGGGATTCAGGTGTTTGTAGGGGTGAGGCCAAGTGGCTAAGAGCGTTTCTGCTTCGTGGTCTGCTAGCAGGCGATCGCCCCAAATAGCGTTGAGACTCCCCCCCTGATAACGGTAAATGCCAAGGTACTGATGCCCCTGCTGGGCACGACGCGACACCACCCCATCCTGTTCTACAAGTTCATCACGATAGTGCCACGCCATTGTGCCAAGGCTAGACAGACCCAAAAGGGGGACTTCCAGTTGTTGGGCTAGGATGCGGGCAGTCACTACCCCCAAGCGCGTTCCCGTAAAGCTGCCCGGCCCACAGCCAATGGCGATCGCCCCCAGTTCACCCCACGTGTAGCGACCCATCAGTTCCCCAAGGCAAGGGTGAAGTTGGCTGGCCAGTTCGCGACCCAGAGGCCATGTTTTCACCGCCAGCAGTTGATCTGACTCTAAATCATAGAGACCAGCCACCAGTGTGGCATCGCTCGTATCAAAACCCAGACAAAGCAGATTAGCTCACTCCGACGGCGATCGCCACCAAGCCAGCCACTAAAAGCAATCCGCCCCCAACCAACAGGGCTGCCCGTACTTTTTGCTGAGGTGTCCAAGGCTGCGCTTGATAGACCTTAGGCTCAATGGCAAAGTTGTTTAGGCGACCGCCCTCATCGGTGGTATAGCGCATCGAAACAAACCTCAATTCAGCGTTACAGTGCAGCTATTCTAACAAGCGAGCTTTACGACCCTTGAGAATCCTTAACAATTTCTTGCAATTGACCGTGGCGATAGACCCGCAACCAGCGACCCCGCCAGTAGATGCGATTGCCAAAGCAGCCCCCCAGCCAAATCAGGAAGCTCATCACATCCCGCAGGGGCAATAGCCAGAGCCACAATAGCAGCCGAGGGGTGCCCATCCAGACCATGCTCATGCTTGCCTGCAACCAACGAATGCCCTGAACCCCGAGAAAGACGCTGAGGGTCCATGGGGCTGGAAACAGTCCCCACAGCAGGGCACTATAGACGGTGCCAAACATAAACACCATGCCAAAATACTGATTGCCACGATTGGAGCGAATCGTACGCGACCAGCGCAGTTCCCGTTGCACGGCCTTTAGGAAAGATTCATCACTGCAATCGTTGTCAAGGATGTACCTAGATAGCTCTACTCGATAACCCGCCTGCCAAGCGGTATAGCCCAGTCGGTAGTCGTCACCAATGCGGTTGAGGGCAATCTCAAAGCCACCAATGTCTTCAAGCACCTGCCGCCGCAGCACCACCGTCGGGCCAATGGCAAAGCGTAGCCCCCGATCCAAGAAACGAGCCATTAGTACACCGGGGATAAAATCAATACAGCGACCCATGGCCAAAAAAGCAGCCCCTAGGCGTTTGGGATGGTGGTCAATGTAGCCGCAGGTAACCACGCCAATGGTTGGATCTGCCAAGGGAGCGGTAATGCTCCTGAGATAGGCACGAGTGACGCGCACATCGCTATCGGCTAATACAATCACGTCGTAGTGGGCATGGGGCAAGAGTTGCGAGAGGTTACTCATCTTGCGGTTAATGCCGCGAATCTCATCGCAAAGGTACCAGCGGGCGCGATCGGGATACTTTTGACACAGTTCTTTGAGCACGGGCAAGGCGGGGTCTTGCAGGTCTTGGACGCCAAAGAGCACTTCGTAGGTCTCGTAGTCCTGCTCACACAGTGATGACCAATTTTCCCAAGCGCCAGCATCCAAACCACAGACAGGAACAAGCAAGGAGACCGCTGGTGCCGGATCGAGACGTTGAGGTGTTTTCTGGCCAAAAAATTGTAGCGTTAAGCCCCCAGCAATCAGGTAAGAGGTAGTACCCGTCAGACTCAACAGGCTCAGTAGAATGAGCACAATCATCATGGTGTTGTTGTAATTGTCCCAGTCGTCGGCGAACTGGCACTGGCATAAGCTTTGACCGGAATCCGACCGGCTAAGTAAGCAAGACGCCCAGCAGTGGTTGCAAGTGCCATGGCTTTGGCCATTGCTGGTGCATTTCCCGCTTGGGCGATCGCGGTATTAATCAAGAGTGCATCTGCCCCTAACTCCATCGCGGCGGCAGCCTCACTGGGCGTGCCAATGCCGGCATCGACCACAACGGGAACACTGGCTTGATCAATAATGATTTGAATATTAGCGGCATTGCGCAGACCTTGCCCCGAACCAATGGGGGAGGCCAAAGGCATCACAGTAACACAGCCCACTTCCTCAAGGCGTTTAGCCAGCAGGGGATCTGCATTGATGTAGGGAAGAACCGCAAATCCTTCTTTGACCAGTTGTTCTGCGGCGGCAAGCGTGCCAAAGGGATCGGGCAGCAAATATTTCGGGTCGGGAATCACCTCTAGCTTGACAAAGTTGTTGTCCTCTTGACCCAAGAGCTTGGCCATTTCTCGGCCTAAACGGGCAACGCGAATCGCCTCCTCAGCGGTTTGACAGCCAGCGGTGTTGGGCAGCAGCCAGATTTTACTCCAGTCAAGGGCATCCACGAGGCCTTCGTGACCGGGGGCATTGGTTTGAACACGACGTACGGCTACCGTAACAATTTCACAGCCACTCGCGGCAACACTAGCCTGTAGATCCGCAATGGAACGATACTTGCCCGTACCGGTCATCAGGCGTGAACGGAACTGCCGCCCAGCGATCGTTAGCGGGGCATCTTCAATTAACAGCTCAGGAGGAGGCGCAGTCACCATGATGCATTTGTGAAGTAAAAAGCACTAGGGTTTGCCTTTCTACGATATCAGGGTTAAGCTCTTTGCTGCTGCGACCTTGGAAAACTTGTGGCATCATAGAGGCACCGTTACTGCGGGAGTGCAACATTGGTGCATGGCACATATTGGCAACAATGCCGCCATTCAGGCTGCCGATCGCCTGCTACGTCAATATGGGTTTGATTTGGATGGCTCCTCAGTTGAGGTCATCCTAGATCGCTGGTTGCGCCATTTTCCTCCCCGTTGGATTCGCCTCGCACTTATTGAAGCCCTCTATCTGGGGCGCTATAAGGCCATTTCCGTAGAGCAAATTTTAGAGCTATGGCAACGCCGTGAGCAACCGATTTATCACTTCAACAGTGAGTTTGAAGCCATTATCTGCCAGTCATTACCCATTAGTGTGCCGGAACCTCCTCCCTCTCGCCTTTCAGAGGCACCTAGCGATACAAGAATTAGTGAATTTCACCCTAATTTAGGGTCTGACCCATTTGTTACCAAGTTAACCAGTATTGTGCGGCAGTGGCAGTCCCAAGACTTCCTAGTGGAGCAAGGCGATCGCTCCTCCTAGGCCGTTGCAGGTTATACTCTTTTGGGTAAGATTTCGCACCTCCACCTATGGCTGTTTTTGAAGGCACCTATCAAGTTCTGGGAACGCCTCGCTTTGGCATTGTGATTTCCCGCTTCAATGACCTGATTACGACCAAGCTGTTAGAGGGTTGCCAAGATTGTCTGCGTCGTCATGGCGTTGATCCCAATCCCCACGGTTCTCAAGTGGACTATGCTTGGGTTCCCGGTAGTTTTGAAATTCCCCTTGTGGCAGCTCAACTGGCGGCCAGTCGTCGCTATGCTGCCATTATTTGTCTAGGGGCAGTCATCCGTGGCCAAACCCCCCACTTTGATTATGTGGCTGCTGAAGTCACCAAAGGCATTGCCACTGCCTCCATGCAAACGGGTGTGCCGATTATCTACGGCATTCTCACCACCGACACGATGCAACAGGCCCTTGAACGCGCTGGCATTAAAAGCAATAAAGGTTGGGAATATGCCCTCAATGCCCTCGAAATGGCAAACCTGATGCAAACCCTCCCCAGCAGCATCAATCCACCCACAGCCAAACTCAGCCCCAGTACCCCCGTTCTCACGGACGGGTAATCCCAAATGGTGAAGCAGAAATTTCTTCCTAGGGCTACCAAGGGCTGCCAATCATCGTAAATCCTGCCCAAAAGTACGGATGAGAAAGTTGACGCCCACCCCCAACTTGAACTTCTTGAGGCAAAGGAATTGAAAGCCCTCCCCGCAGTCCAGCACCGCGCAGGTGATTCTCCTCAATCACAATCTGCTGATGGATCAGGGCAAGCTGTGCCTGTCGCAAGGCCTCTGCTTTAATGGGAGCAGTTCTCAACTGGCCATAAAATGCCGTCATCAAAGCCAGTGTCCCTTCATCACTAACATACCAAAGGCTGGCAACCGAACTTTTCACACCCGCTTGGAGTGACAGTCCAGCAAACCCAAGTTCTGCATTAGTATCTCCTACCGCTGTGCGACAGGCACTCAGCGTCATTAGCTCTGTGGGTGGCTGGAATAACCGCAACTGCCGTAATTGAGCCATTGAAAGCTGGCTATCCCAAAACTGAATATAGGAATTTTGCGGCTTACCCGCATTAAATTCACCATGGGTCGCTAAGTGTAGGATAGGGTAGAGACTGCGCCGCCGCTGAGTTTCCAAGTTTGAGACCGTAAAAGCTTCATTGAGGAATACTTGCCCTCGTCCTACCAGTTGCGTAATTGTTTGTAGCTCGATAGGAACCGCTGGCAAAGGACTTTGCTTTGTGAACTGAGAGGCACCCATTGCCAGCACAGAAGCACTTTGCAACGGCTGGTAGCGGGTATCCACCAAGTTGATACTGGGAATGAGACCCAGATTATAGCGTTCCACTAGAAACTGACCATTACGACCTATTGGACTATCACTGACCGTCGAGGAAATAAGATTTGACCCCGTGTGCAAAGCAGCGATCGGTACACTCCGCAACCCCTGATCAAGGGCAAAAACCAGTGTATTAATGCCTTGTGCTTGCAATTCAGCATCGACGCCGCCCATGATCCATTGGTAGAGCTGCTGCGCGAAGGGTAGATAGGATTCGCTATTGGTTTTCGTTGGATCTCGCACCTCTCGGTTAAAGGCAGCAATGACGCGGCGCACTGCTTCTTGGGACACTCGAACGGGTTGATAAATGGGTTCCCCTTCGGGTGTGATGATGAGAATATCCAACTGTTCAGGTCGCCAAAAGACATAGCTCACGGCAGGTTTTTGACCTGTTTCTTGAGCCATACGCCCTAGTAATTCTTTGATTTGATCAATGTCAAGGAACTGTAGTTCCTCTTGACTAGGAGTGCTCAAAAATTCGCCAAAGTAGTCACTAAACTCAAAGGAATAAAGCTGCTGAAGCAGTTTGATAGCACTGTTGTAGTCTCCCTGATCAAAAGCAGTACTGATTTGCTGACGGATGATCTCAACTCCGGGGAAGTAAACGACTTGAGCGGTATTCTGGGGCAGTTGAGTGCCTTGTATCTCCTCGCCAAGTAAGATCCGACCCAGATTCTCTTGAATTTGGGGTTCTGGAGGTACTGGTGGGGGTGGAGATGGCGATGTCGGTGGTGGAGGCGGGGGTGGCTCCGTTGGGGGTGGGGATGGCGATGTCGGTGGTGGAGGCGGGGGTGGCTCCGTTGGGGGTGGGGATGGCGATGTCGGTGGTGGAGGCGGGGGTGGCTCCGTTGGGGGGGGGGAGGCGATGTCGGTGGTGGAGGCGGGGTGGCTCCGTTGGGGTGGGGATGGCGATGTCGGTGGTGGAGGCGGGGGTGGCTCCGTTGGGGGGGTGGAGATGGCGATGTCGGTGGTGGAGGCGGGGGTGGCTCCGTTGGGGGTGGGGATGGCGATGGTCGGTGGTGGAGGCGGGGTGGCTCCGTTGGGGTGGGGATGGCGATGTCGGTGGTGGAGGCGGGGGTGGCTCCGTTGGGGGTGGGGATGGCGATGTCGGTGGTGGAGGCGGGGGTGGCTCCGTTGGGGGTGGAGATGGCGATGTCGGTGGTGGAGGCGGGGGTGGCTCCGTTGGGGGTGGAGATGGCGATGTCGGTGGTGGAGGCGGGGGTGGCTCCGTTGGGGGTGGAGATGGCGATGTCGGTGGTGGAGGCGGGGGTGGCTCCGTTGGGGGTGGGGATGGCGATGTCGGTGGTGGAGGCGGGGGTGGCTCCGTTGGGGGTGGAGATGGCGATGTCGGTGGTGGAGGCGGGGGTGGCTCCGTTGGGGGGCTGGGGGGGGCTTGAGAAACCCGATAGAGAAAACCAGAACCAGAAAATAGGGCAGGCTCAGGATAGGTGGTATCGAATTGCTCTGAACCCGTGAGGCCGCCGTTGATATTGAAATTCGGGTCAGTCGAATAAACTAGCCAGCGACCGTTGGGGGTACTGAAGACATTTGAGCCATAGTTATTAATAAAGTTATTTTCCGCAGCAAGGACAATTGCATCTCCAGTCCCAACGGCAGAAATTGGTGCATTGAGAATCACGTCGCCTGTTAATGTTTGCAGGAAAATGCTGCGCCCTGTAATGCCTATCGGGTTAACACTGCCAACGCTAAGGGTACTGTTATTGATAAATTGCAAATCACTCGAACTGTTCAACTCAGCGGCTAGTATCCCCACTTGGTTGTTCGGGTTAGTCAAAATTGCACTGCCATCTCCTAAAGTTAAACCCAAGCTGCCTGCTCGAATGGGCGCACTTTGCGTTAGGTTCCCACTGCTTAAACTGAGGATTAGGGTATTGCCGTTGGTATTGATGCCAGTGGTGAGACCATTGACACCATTGTTGAAACTGACGATACCTAGGGCACCTTGATTACTCAAGTTCACATTTCCAGTGACATTTCCTGAGAGTGCCTGCAACCCATTGTTGGGATTGTTGAGGATGAAACTCCCCTGTCCGAGGAGTTGGAGCGTCCCCCCAGAAATGACATGGCTGCCCTGAGTAACGCCGCCACCGCTATTGAGTGTGAGATTGCGACCATTGAGATCCGTCGTGCCAGAGCCATTGAACTGAATACCTAGGGAACTTGCACTGGGGGTTTGTAGGGCGAGATTGTAGTTTAGGCTGAAGGGGCGAACATCAATGAGACCAGTACCACTAGGATGACCGATGGTAATTAATGAGAATCCACCCGTGATTTGGTTGAGGAGAAACTGATCAATGATTAAGTCACCCGTTGCACCATCGCCAATGCCGACGGGAGTATCCGCATCAATCGGTTGAAAGACAAGGCGGCCTGCCCCGGCACTATGGATATCTAGCAGAGAGGGAAGATCACCAAAGACTTCAATCCCCCCCTGAGCTGCTAATGTGAGCACGCCATCTTGAACAGCTAATGTCAGAGAGTCAGAGACTTCCATGACCAGCCCGGGATTGCCATCAGTGCCGCGACCTTCGACGAGAATATTCCCATTCCCAGTCGTCCTGATTTCAGCAGGGTAATCCGTGTCAGTAGTAGCGATGAAACGAATCCCAGCGCTTGATTCCCCCCCTGTGCCACTGAGGGTGATGTTGCCACCTTGACTGGTGATGCTGGTGAATCTGCTCTGGATGCCTTCTTGGTTAAAGGCAAAGCCGGTACCGCCAGTTCCCGTAAGGGTAATATTCCCTGTCGTGGTTTGAATTTCTGACTCTTGAAGACCGACGCCAAGGTTGAAAAATACTTCACCACCATCACCCCCGGTACCCGTTAAGGTAAGATTGCCAGCTTCGGCGCTGATGAAGGAGTTCTGAATCCAGATACCATTCACAGCGCTATAAACACTAGAACCACCTGTCCCTAGAATGGTGATCTCCCCAGACCCTGAGGTGAGGATTGAACTTTCACGGATCATCACCCCTTCTTGGCCATCCGTTGTTGCACCGCTGCCATGAATCCTAATATGGCCGCCATCTGCATTGAGGGTCGAGTTTTGGATATTAACCCCAGCAGTATTGACACCGATCGCTGGACTGGTGAAAGGATCAGAACCACCCCCCAAAATAATATTGCCGCCGTTAGAAATGAGTGAGACCGAGTCTAATTCAATGGCACCGGCACCGCTGTTATCGGCATCGGCATGGAGGATGATATTCAGTCGGCCTACTTCTGAGCGAATGTCATACGCAACAAGAATGTCATTTGCGGCTTGGAAAGTCAGGGACGCATCGCTACCCGCTGTTTTGGTGATAGAAGCAAAAACCAAAATGTCACCAGCTTGCGTTCCAGTATCACCGGTTGTGATGATGACACTAGTGCCGAGATTCAGAGCAGCTTCAATGGCAGTATTCGCAACAAAGGCATTATCAGTGGTGGGGGTAAAAATATCAGGATTGCCGCCAGAAAATATACCGCCATTGGTCACGTTGTAAATGATGACATTGCGTGGGTCGAGGAGCCATGTACCAGGCTGACCATTAACTGCACTGGCATCTACTGTTCCCCAAACGCTGAGTAATTCTCGACCAGAAGTTTCCACAAAGCCGCCATGACCGCTAAGTTGCCCACCGCGTGCGCTGATCGTGCCGGCAAATTGAGTGCTGTTGTCTGCCCATGCAATGATAGTGCCACCATTGCCTTGATTGAGGGCATCCGCTGCAATCACACTGCCACTGTTGATAAAGAGATTTTGGGCATTGAAACTGCTATGCAATCGGTTGGTACCAGTGGTGCCCCCTAGGTAATCGCCCCCCAAGAGAATCGTGCCACCCCCGAGTTGACCAGAGGCAGTTAAGTTGGCATTGATGAGGGCGAGATTTTGACCGGTGATCGTGATTTGGCCACCCATACCGAGGGGATTGGCGACGGAAAGGCTGCCACTGATGACGGCGGTGTTGGTTGTGGTGGAGATTTTGCTGGGGTCATGGACAAGGCGAATCGTGCCGTCGGGATTTTGAATGACGCTATTGACAGGTTGTAAACCATTGCCAGTGAGTAAGCTAGGTAAGTCCACAGCAGCGATCGCTCCGCCAGTGGGTAGTCGCTCTTGAGGAATCTCAAGGCTGAGCAGCATTCCCTCTTGGGAGACGCGCACCATTCCTGTTTCAGGTACAGCCGCAATGTGGATATTTCCTGCGGGGGCTGCCAGTGTACCCGTATTGATCACATGGTGTGCCATTAGGCTGAGGGTTTGACCACTACCGACCCTAAGCTCGCCTTCATTAATGATGAGGCCTTTACTCAGGAATTCAAAACCTGTGGGCTGACCATTGAGGGATTGATAGAGATTCTGGCCATTGACATCAAAGACCCCTCCCTCAAACAGCACCCGTTGAGCGGTAGAAGCATGGAAGGCAGCGGGGAGATTCAGACGGGCATTGGGGCCAAAAATAATTCCCGCAGGGTTGAGCAGATAAAGGTTACTGTTGCCACCCGTGATTTGAATCAAGCCATTGATGTAACTGGCGTTGCCACCATTGACCCCCGCAAGAATGTTGCGAATTTGCGGATTAGAGAGAAAGTTGGCGATTTGGCCGTGACTGACATTGAAGTCACGGAACAGGTGAAAGAGGTTTTGGCTATTTCCTGATAGGCTGCCACCGCCAATATCAATCTGCTGCCCATTTTGGATGACAGTGGTGCCAGTGCCATTGGTGGCTGGGGTAATCTGGCTGTAAGCAGCGCTACTCAACAGTCCCCAAAAAGCTAAGGCGATGGGAAATAGGTACTGTTGGAGAGTTTTCACGATCCCAGCCTCCAGATGATTCATCGAGTCCTGCCGCTGGCGACTCTTTTTGGGGAGTGCAGAGGCCGTTGTAGAAATTGGCTGTAGCCATTATAGATACAGCAATAAAATTTCCAAAGTGCTGTGCCTTGTTACTTCTTAATCCGCAACGATCATAAAATGAGCTTAATATTCCTAGGAGTAATGGTCTTGGCACAGGGATTACGGGTTGGCATTTTAGGAGCGACAGGTGCGGTTGGCACGGAAATTTTAGCCATTTTGGCGGAACGGTCGTTTCCAGTGGCAGAGTTGCGGCTGTTGGCTTCGCCCCGTTCAGCCGGTCAAACCCTCTCTTTTGCGGAGACAGTGCTGCCCGTACAGGCGGTGAGTGAGGAGACCCTCAAGGGACTGGATTTGATTTTGGCTTCGGCAGGGGCAAGTGTGTCGCGGCAGTGGCTACCGATCGCCATCCAAGGGGGAGCGATCGCCATTGATAATTCCAGTGCCTATCGCATGGACCCCAACGTTCCCTTAGTGGTGCCCGAAGTTAACCCTGAAGATCTCAAAACCCACCAAGGCATCATTGCCAATCCCAACTGCACCACGATTTTGATGACGGTTGCGCTCTGGCCCTTGCATCAGGTGCGACCGATTCGGCGAATTGTGGCGGCCACCTATCAGTCTGCCAGTGGGGCGGGGGCAAAAGCGATGCAAGAACTCAAGGATCAAGCCCTCGATATTCTCAAGGGCCAACCACCGCGCACAGAGGCCTTTCCCTATCCCTTGGCCTTTAACCTCTTTCCTCACAATTCTCCCCTCAATGAGCAGGGCTACTGCCAAGAGGAGATGAAGATGGTCAATGAAACCCGCAAAATTTTCCATGCCCCAGAGTTGCGGCTAACGGCCACCTGTGTGCGGGTACCTGTGCTGCGTGCCCATTCGGAAGCGCTGAATGTTGAGTTTTTTGAGCCTTTTCCGCTGCAAGAGGCGCGCGATCGCCTGCAACAGGCCGCAGGAGTCCAGTTTGTTGAAGATTGGCAGCGCAATTATTTCCCCATGCCCCTAGAAGCCACAGGTAAAGACCCAGTGCTGGTGGGACGGCTGCGCCAAGATCTTTCTGAACCCAATGCCCTTGAATTGTGGCTGTGTGGCGATCAAATTCGTAAGGGGGCAGCCTTGAATGCAGTGCAAATTGCTGAATCTCTGATTGCCCAAGGACTCCTCTAAGCCCAAAGAGCCTACCACGGTTGGCTGAGTACATTAAGGATGTCTTGCCGTGCCAGTACCTGCGCACAGTTGCGCCACTGATCGGGATCGTCGCTGACATGGCGTTCATAGCGTAATTCAAAAGCGTTGCGGGCTTCTTGGCGGAGGTGGAGGTACTTGTCCATCAAGTCTTCGAGTTGCTCGATGTTGTCAATCCATTCATCCTCAAGGGTGTCGGGCAGGCTACCAAAGATGTCGTAGCGATCCTTCATGCGGCGCGAGAGGGCTTCATAGATTTTTTCATCAAGGGTGTGGTGATAGACCAAGTTGAGCATTTCTACGGTGGGGCGGCGTTGGCCAAAGCGTTTGATCCGACCCAAGCGTTGCTCCAAACGGGAGGGATTCCAAGGGAGGTCAACATTAATCAGGGTGCCAAGGGTCTGAAGGTTCAACCCTTCACAGGCAGCATCAGTGGCAATGACGAGGCGGATGCGGTGGTGCTTGACGCCGTCCTTGATGGCTTCGCGATCGACACTTGTGAATTGTCCCCCTTGCCAAAGACCACTTTTGCCGACACCCGCATAGACAGCAATGAGTTCTGTGGGGAGAGCTTGGGTCAGGGCAGTGGCCACGGCGGTCACGGTATCGTAAAACTGACTGAAAATAATGCAGCCATACTCGAGCCAAGGGTGGGGGTCAGTGAGGGGCTGGGTGAGGAAAGCCAAAACAGCGGTGAGTTTTGGATCTCGGGCTTCGGGACGCTCTAGCTCGGCAATGACCTGTTCGAGGGCTTGCTGCTCGGCAGGAGTCAGGTCACTAAAGATGGAAGTGGCGGGGGCAAGGTCGCTGTCCTCGTCGAGGGATTGATGGTTGAGGATTTTGGTAGCGGTGATCCGTCCGGCCGCAAAGCTAGAGCAGAGGCGTTGCAGAAGGATTGTTTTGAGAAAGCCAGCGGCACGGGTGCGTTGACCAAGGGCATGACTAAATTCTTCAGCGGCTGTGTAGGCACACTCAAAGGTATAGTTGGCCATGAGGCCGACACCCATAAAGGGAACGTCGCCATAGGTGCCTAGGGGGGCATCGGGTTGGGGGTGGACAATGACACCCACTCGCTCTAGGAGGCCTTTTTCTTCGAGGGTGCGACGGCGACGTACAACGGTATGGCGAACGATGGGATTGTGGTGGTAGAGGAATTCAGATGCTGCGGGTAGCTCAACTTCTAAGCGTGTCTGGGTAAAACAAGGAAGGCTGGCAAATCCTGTGCTGACGCGGTACTCTTTGTCATCCAACCCTAGCTGAAGTCGGATGGCAGAAAAGATGTGGTGCTCTTTGGCGGGGGGAAGGGGGTTTTGCAGCCACTCCCACATTTCGCGGGCACTCGGGGGAAATTGTTCGCCTTTGACAATGGGGAGGGCGTTTTCCCATATTTGCCAGCGGGAGTAGGTTCCCAAAACAAAGCCTGCTCCTTGGTTGAGGATGCCGAGGAGATCCCAGAGTTCATAGACTTGGGTTTGAATGGGGGTGGCGGTACCTAGGAGGACGTGTCGGCTGCGTTGGGCAATTTGCTGCATGAAGTCCAGCAGGTGGTTGGGTTGGCCTGCTTTTTGACCGATACCCCCCCGCCGCCGCGCCCGATGGGCTTCATCGAGGATGACGGTGCCATAGCGGCGACTGAGTAAAACCTCACATTCGGGGGATTGCTGAATGATTAAGCCCGTAGAGACAATGGCGATTTGTACGGGGCAGCGGGCAATGTCTTCAACGCCACGGGTACGGATGATGTGACCTTGGGCATCTTGCCAGTATTTGCCTTGGGACATCCAAACGGCGCTGGGAATGGCGAGTTTGTCGAGGAGTTCGGTTTGCCATTGCAGGGTGAGGGGGGCAGGGCAAAGGATGAGGACAGGGCCATCCCCCAATAGATTGGCCACAAGGGCAGCGGTGGCGAGGGAGAGGGTTTTGCCCACCCCCACTTCATCGGCGAGGAGGAGGCGCACTTGATCATAGGTTTGGCGGTGCTCAAGAAAAAGGGCGACAAAGTCTCGTTGCCACGGTTGGAGGGTTTCACCACGGCGGTAGAGGGGACTTTCGGCAAGGGTGGCAGCAGGCAGGTCTGGGGGAGCTAGGTCAATCAGTTTGACTTCTTGGCGATCGCCAATGCGGTGAATCTGCTCAATAATCACTTCAGGCAGGGGAATGCCCATCTCCCAGAGGGCAGCAAATTCCGCTTCGACCCAAGCCACACCTTCGGGGGTGGGGTCTTCCCAGAGGAGTTCATAGTTGGTACTAAAAGCCCGTTTCGACTCATTGACGGAGCCAAGAAAACAGGTCTTGTGGCCTGTGGCCGATTCAATCACTCCTGCTTTGCCGTGGAGAAAAAGCTGCTGGGCGGGAACGACGCGAATGTGGAGATTGCCTTGGCGGAGCAGTTCATAAAGGCGACGGTATTGGGGGCGATAGAGGGCGGCTTCGAGGGCAGGATCCGCTTCTTGCCAGCGATCGAGGAGAGCGGCTTCACGGGCACGGCGGGACACTTGCCAATCTTGGGGGTCAAGGTCACTGTTGCAAACCACTTGGATCGTGGGAATGGTACTGAGGGACTCGCCCACCAGTTCTAGGATGGAGCTACGGAAATAGCCCGCAATGCGACGGTAGGCCACTGCCCCCTGCAAGCGATCCTCAAGAAAGGTGCGATCGAGGGGTTGGAGACGGGAGGAAAAACGGTTCAAGGCACCCATAACCCTAATTTAATCGTTGATGCAAGAGGGCTTCGGCAAGGATGCGGGCGGCACTGGCTTCGGCGGCACGGTGGTAGCGCAGGTGGTGTTCGATGTATTGGCAGACTTCAATAACTTGCTCCCGTTGACGATAAAAATCGGGCAGGTTATGGCTCAAGTGCTGAATCACCACATCCACGTCCTCATCCTGTTGCAGTTCCATGAGGGCATAGAGGATGCCGCGCAAAAGGGTTCCCCCAAATTCACTGCCGCTGTCCATGAGGCTGCTGCCCAGTTCGATGGCACTTTTGAGGCGGGCATGGTTGGCGCGTTTGTCCGCCATCAGGGGATAAAAATCGCGCACTTTGAAGGCTTTGGCAAAGTTTTGATAGTTGTCTAGGGTTTTCAGACCCCGCAGTTCAAGATCCAGCATCTTTAGATAAAACCGCTCCGTGGGCTGGAGTTCCTTCCAGAGGTCGCGGCTTAGCCCCGAGGGCACAAGGTGCTGGTTGGCAATATCCACGGCAAAGGCAATCAGTTCATCCACAAAGGTGGTTTCGCCCTTGATGCGGGGTCGTAGGGCTTCGTTGGTCATGTCGCGGCCATCAATGCGGTCATATTGGGTCAAGACCCGCAGGGCAGCCGCATAGCCCGCCATCTGCAAATCAGCATCTTCAAAGACATTTTCATCGCGATACCATCCCCGCGCCTGCTGATTTAGCCCCGTCAGCAAATTCACCTGCTGCTCCACTTCCTCTTGCAAGTCCCATGCCAAATCATCGCGGGTGGTACTGAGGTGGCCTTGGCGTTTGCGACACACTAGCAGAACCGTGCCCTTGACATAACTACCACTGCGCAAAGCACTATCGGTTTCAGTGACCACATACCATGCTGCTGTTACCTGCAAGCCCGCTGCCCAAACAATATTGGCCATGTCCGCCCAGATCGCCCCCGACTGATGGGTAAACATGATCACTTGCAGGCCATTGTCCACCATGCACTCCGTCATGCGGCGGTAAGACTCGACCATATTGCGGCGAAACTCTTCCCCTTCCCCTTTGATGGCGAGGGCACGACGACTGTCCCACACCCAATCGGCAAACTCTGGCGGTGGATTTTTGCGCAACCAAGCAATAAAAAACTCAGTAATTTCTTCGTACTTCACCGCGTCGCCATAGGGCGGATCAGTAACAAAAAGCTCTATTCTATCTGTAATTTGATTGGCAGGTGTTGATGAGACATTAAGGGTGAGTTGATTATCGAGTGGCCAGTGTTTATAAGATTGAAGAAGGAAATTGCAAGCATAAAGTAAGCTTCGACATCCATAGTTTAGTAATGTATTTAGTGCTTGATTATCAAATATTCCTTCAACACTACCACCTACTCCTTTTTTTGCACTATGCCAACGACTTGATCGACAATTACAATTTAATGTTTGAGCAAAGGCAAACTTCAAGTTTGAATTGCTATAGCCATTGATTAAAGCACCCAACAATAACTGTCTAGGATTAAACAAGTGATGCCAATACGTCCATCCGCGTGTGCGAATCGGTTCATCCGTTTTATCCCCGGGTTCAATAGCCATATCAGGCGCCCAGCCTTTTTCCTGCCATTCAGTCAGGTGTTTGGCCACATAGTCTTCAACAATTCGCTCCCGTTCTAAATCAGCAGCAGTGACCTCACGAAATTCATATTCATAGCGATTGGTATTGGCAATGGGGCGCATCCACTGAATGCAGTAGAGTCGCTCTTGGAAAATGTCATCGGGCTGGGGTTTGAAGTCAGATTTTTGCCAGCGGCGGAGGCGATTGGCGGTTTTGCCGTCAGGGGTTTTGTAGTCGCCCCGCAGGGTGGAAATTTTGGTGCGATACTCACGACCGTTGACCGTATGAATGAGGTAGGGGTCTTGGCCGCGTCCATCGGAGCGCACAGTGCCTTTTTCGGCAGCTTTGAGGTCTGCATCGCTGACACTCGTACGAATGCGAATGCGATACCGCTGCTCACTGGCCTCTGGCTCTAATTCGGCAATCACCCGATAGCCTTTGCTAATGACTCGCGTTGGTAAGAGGGGCACCCACCAGCCCGTTTGTGGACAGCGACTCTCAAGACAATACAAAAAGACTTTGGCATGCCAACCCTTGCCATCCTCTTCAATGCCCAGTTGATCAATTTCTGCTTGGACTTTGGCCACCAGTTCCTGTTGATCTTGCTCCAGTTGTGCCCGCTCTTCGGGGGTGCCACCAACAATGTGAAATGCGCCCCACGTCAGCAAACAGGCAATGGGATTCAGGTCACTGGCATAGACATCACAGCCAAGGCGAGCCGCTTCAAAGGGGATTTGCCCCGAACCGCAAAAGGTATCGGCCACACGGGGGCGATGACCAAAGCGCAGAATGCCCAACTGTTCAATCAGTTCAGGAAAGGAGTGGGCATGGGTTCCCAAGTGAGCATTGACCCGCTGCCAAATGTGATCGTGGACATCGGCCACTTCTTCGGGGCGGTAGAGATTTTCAATGCGCTGCCGATAGGGCACCTTGGGCAAGAGTTCAGCTTCGAGGTGACGGCGATCCCACAGGGGAACATCATCGCGCCAAGATAATTTCACATTGGCATAGAGGGGGTTTGACCAATCTACAGGAGCAGCGCGCAGCAGCAACTGAGGCGGTGAAATATCGAAAAAATCCTGTAGGCGAGCAAGGGTGACGTTGGCCGCAATTTCCTTGGGGGTGGGTTTCTTTTTGGTGCGGGCAGCAAGGGAGGCATCATCCATGCCCATCAGCAGTTCAAAAATTTCCAAATCGCGCTGCGGGTCATCCGTGGCGGGCAACAGACACCCCAAAATGCAAGCCTTGGCAAGAATCAGCGGTTTACGACCTTTCCAATAGGAACCGAGAGCCGTGAGGGTTTGACCTGCCCCTGCCATGCGTTCCTTATACACTTCGGCAGAGAGTTTCTGGACGGGTAAAAGGCGTTCAATCAGGGCGGGACGATGTGCCCAAGCACGGGGGGGGAGGGTGGGTGGGGATTCCGTAGTTGGGGGGCGATCGGGCATCGTGGCTTTGATGACTGTGAATCTAGTCTAGTCCTCAGAATGCTCCTGTAGCCAAGCATTCACCGCCTCAAGGGAGGCAATATCAAGCAGGATGTCCGCCAAAGCAGCAATTCTCTCAGGGGAAAGGTTTCTAATTTTCTGTTCAATGTCCGCAGGAAGGTCACCAAAGCGCCGCTTTAGGAGCTGCAATACTATCAAACTTTCTCCCTCCTTTATCCCTTCCTGACGGCCTTGTTGTAGCCCTTGCTGGCGGCCTTGTTGTAGCCCTTCCTCTAAGCCCTGTTGCTTGCCAAGCATCTCCCCTTCTGCCTTGGCTGTGGTGTAAATCTCGTCGTATAGCTCACGATAGAAACGTGTTTGCTTCAGCTCATCCTTGGTGAATCCCAACATTTGCTCCACCTCCTCGCGGCTCAGGTGTTCAAACTTGTACAGCACTATCGTGGTCAGTAACTCCATTATCGCCCCCCGTATCGGTTCAGGGGCTGTGCGACTCCGCTGCGCAAGCTGTTGAGCCACTGTCGGCATTTCCGCTGCGGTCAATGCACTTAATTGCATCAGCGCCACCCCCAACGGTAACGTGGCAGGGTTCCCCAACTCATTCAAATAGACCCGCTGTACCTGACCGCTATCCAGTAGCAGTTGATAAGGCGTGATTGAGTCTTGCTCCACTTGTCGGTTGGGATAAATCACCACTGCCCGCCAGTCAGAGAAGGTGCCCCGATACAACCGCAGATACAAAAAGATTTCCGCAAAGAGCCGCTCATAGAGCGTGTTGTCTCGCTGAAACTGGACTTCGCAGAAATAGACAATGCCTGACGGCTCAGGGGGCACAAAGACACCGTCAATGCGGAAAGCCGTTTGCTTGATCTCGACCGAATCAAAGCGGTAGCCAAGGGGATAGTCAACGCCAAGGAGGTCAAAGAGAGTCTGGGGCAGTTGGGTAAAAAGCTGGTAAAAAAGGGAGTCGCACCGCATTAGTTATCTAGCCAAGCAGCCACCGCCTCAAGGGAGGCCAGCACAGACAATGTTGTTATGATAGATCAAAGTCTTTAAGCGTCCTATGGAATCTGTTCGTAAAGCCTGTGTTCTCCAGCCCAATGCTCTCAGTATTCGCGTTAGCGATCAAGTTGAGAAGTTAGAAGAGCTAATCATTGCTGAGGGGGATGGTGTTGCCTTCTTTGAGCGTACCTATATCACTGAAGGGATGCGCTCCTTAATTGAGGAAGGGTTGAAACGATTGGCGGGCTGCTCTGCGCAAGCGGTTTTTCATCTCAAGCAGGCCATGGGGGGTGGCAAAACGCATTTGCTGGTGGGCTTTGGTCTCTTGGCGAAGCACCTGAGCTTGCGACAACGGATTGTTCCAGAATTGAGCGATCGCTATCCTTTTGAGAGTGCGGCGATCGCCGCCTTTAATGGCCGCAATGATCCACCCCGCTTTTTCTGGGGGGAGATTGCCACACAACTGGGTCAACCAGAGACTTTTCAACGGTTTTGGCAGCAAGGCCCCCTTGCCCCAGCCGAAGAAGACTGGCTGCAATTGTTTGATCAGCCACAGCCGATTTTGATTCTCTTGGATGAATTGCCTCCCTACTTCCAAAACTTGGCGAGTCGTCCTGCGGGGACGGTAACTGTTGCTGATATTGCCACCCGTGCCTTTGCTAACCTCCTCACTGCTGCCAGTAAAAAAAGGAATGTCTGCGTCGTTGTTTCTGACTTGGCTGCCGCCTATGAAACAGGGAGCCGCTTAATTAACCGTGCCCTAGAGGATGCCCGCTCAGAATTGGGGCGTCAAGAACGGGTGATTACCCCTGTGGATCTTTCCACCGATGAAGTCTATGACATCCTGAAAAAACGCCTCTTTGCCCAGTTGCCACCCCCTGAAACGATCCGTGCCATTGCCAATGCCTACGCCGCCAAACTCACAGAGGCAGCCAAAGCAAAAACGATTCAACGGGATGCGGTTGACCTAGCCAATGAAATTTATAACACCTATCCCTTTCATCCCCGCTTGAAAAATCTCATTGCTCTTTTCAAAGAAAACGAGAACTTTAAGCAAACCCGTGGCCTACTTGAACTCACTTCTCTGTTGTTGCGATCGGTGTGGGAGCGACCCACCGATGATGTGTATCTTCTCGGTGCCCAACACTTTGACCTCTCGATTCCCGATGTGCGCGACAAACTCACTGAAATTTCCCAGATGCGGGATGTGATCAGCCGCGATATTTGGGATGCCGAAGGTAGTGCCCATGCCCAAATCATTGATCAAACGACGCAACATCGAGCTGCCACCGAGATTGCTACCCTCCTGTTGACGGCTAGTTGTTCAACCGCCGTGAATGCCGTCAAGGGATTAACCGCCGATGAAATTGTTGCGCACCTGCTGACGCCGACGACCCATGCCTCTGAGATTACCGCTGCCTTTAATGAGCTAAGGAATACCGCTTGGTATCTGCACCATACCGCTGAAGGTCGCTACTACTTCGATCGCCAAGAAAATCTCACGAAGCTGCTCAAAAGCTTGGCCACCGAAGCCCCTGAGAATAAAATTGATGAGCGCATTCGCACTAAATTGCGGCAAATGTTTGAACCCAAGCGCAAAACTGCCTACACCGACGTACTGCCTTTACCGCGTTTGGATGAAGTTGTCGAAAAATTGCGGCGCGATCGCGTGCTCCTGATTCTCGAACCCAATCATCCGATTCCCTCGGCGCAACTGACAGAGTTATTTGCCAACTTGACCCAGAAAAATCATTTGCTTGTGCTGACGGGCGAAAAAAGCCACATGGCCAGTTTGACCGAGGCTGCCCGCTATGACTATGCTGCCCAAGAGGCCGATAAACGCATTCCCAAAGGCCATCCCCAACGGGAAGAGCTGGAAAATAAACAAGCAGAATATGCCCATCAATTTACGACAACCGTTGAAAGTCTCTTTGATAAAGTGGTGTTTCCCATTCAACGGCCAGGGCGAGAACCGCAGTTGGTCTCAAAACCCCTGATCACACGGGATCCCAACCAGCCCTTTGATGGCGAATTGCAAATTGAGCAGACCCTTAGCCGTGACCCGATCAAGCTCTATCTCGATGTTGAAAAAGACTACAATGCCTTGGTGGAAAAGGCAGAACTGCTCCTGTGGCCTGAAAATCAAGATGATACGCGCTGGTCAGATGTGGGCGATCGCTATGCCGAACAGCCCGGAATGCCTTGGCTGCCCCCAAGGGGACTCGATCAACTGCGCACCCTCGCCTGTCAACGGGGTCGCTGGGAAGACCTCAGCAATGGCTACTTGACCAAGAAACCTAGACCCAAGCGCACCAGTGTTCAAGTCATTGCAGACTCAGGGCCTGATGAAAAGGGCACCGTCCGCCTCCGGGTCACCCCCATCAATGTGGGTGCCAACGCCATGATTTTCTATGCCGAAGACAGCGATACTGTCTCAGAGTTGAGTCCCCGCCTCCAAGAAACAAACCTGACCACCAACGCCCTCAAGGTTACCTTCTTGGTCAAAGACCCCACGGGTAAGAGTGAAACAGGGGATCCCTACACTTGGCGCAATCAACTGACAATCCGCAATCAATTGACCGTTCGCGATGGCCAGCGCTTCGTTGAATTATTTGTTGCCCCCCGAGGTGAACTGCGCTATACCCTCGATGGTTCTGAACCCCGCAATGGCATGGTGTACACTGAACCGATTCAGATTGGTGATGGAGAAGTTCTGCTGCAAGTTCTGGCCACCGCTGATGATCTAGAAACCAAAGCCAAGTTTACCTTTCCTGCGGTTCACAACTCCCACGCCGCCACACCCAGCATCGTTGCCGATAAACCCGCGCAGTGGAAACCCCGCAAAGGGGCATTGATCAGCTCGCGGCAAAAGATTTTCCAAGGCTTGGAGGTGGCCGATCGCGCCCAAACAAAGTTTCGCGGCGTTGTGCTCAACTTGGGTCAAGGAAAAGCAATCATGTCATTGACCATTGGTTCTGATTTGGCAGTGGAGGCGGTCTTTCTCAAGCAACTACTGAGCCAGATGATGACGCTCTTTCCCCCCGATGCCCCCTTGGCCTTGACCTTTCAGGAGGCGAATCTAACAACCGCCCATGATTTGCAGCAATTGGCCGAAGAGCTAGGGCTGAGTGTCTCCCACGACGACGTGTACCAGTAACATCCCCTATGAGTAAGCCAGCCAGCAATTTTGGCGCTCCCACTGCTCTGGAGGGAGATCACTTTCGCGTCGAAATTCCCAGTCAGCGCAGCCAAGCGATCGCCATCGTTGAGGTTTACGGCACTCTTCCCCCTGAAGAGGAACCCCGCATTTTCATAGAACGACGGGTTTGGGTGGCCATTGCCGATGTAGCACAAAAGGAATTTAATGCCCGCCTGCGAGCGGCAAAACTGAGTCAAGGACGGTGGCACACAGGCATGAATTACCTCGATCGCCTCCTCGGACGAGAACTCTGCGTTTTAGCTTGGGCAGCCGAACAGGCCAGTGACACTCAAATTTCTACCATCTGCCGCAAGTGGCTGGCGCTCCGTCCTGAAGAACGCTGGTGGCTCTTTCTCAAAACGGTGGCGGAAGCGGGTTTCCCGGAAGATCGCGATCGCGGTTGGCGGCGTGCTCTGTATTTTGCCCTCTCCGATGCTCCGCCAACAACCCCCCGTTCACCCCGTCCTGTAGAACCACAGTTTACCGAGTTGCCGCTTTTTAGCCTACCCCCACGGGAATAGGGATAGGTTTGTATTGATTAAGTCACTGGAAACAGTGCCCCCTCCAAATAGGCTTCAAAGTGCTCCTGAAAATACAGCCAAGAGGTCATATCAGCACCCTCGCGGTATTCAGTGGGGGCTTCACGGTATTGGGGCAGTCGCTCTAACTGCGCTTGTAGGAGGGAGGGCAAGTCTTCGGCGGTCAGGGCTTTGCAGCCAGTCGCACTGTAGATGAGATAACCGGGGCGATCGCCCATCTTCATCCAAGGCAACCAAGGGCCAATTCGACTCCAACACAGATGCACATCGGCAATCGTCGCCGTATCTTGTTGTAAATCGGCCGTGGCCACCGTTAGCTTAAAGAGTTCTGCCGCTTGGTAGATTGGCTGGGGGCTGTAGGCCTGAAACCGTTCCTCAGCCGCAAGGGGATTGTCATAGTAGGGAAATAGATCAAACTGAAACGTAGTGGTTCGCTCACTGACCTGGGCAGGCACCTCACGGCGAAATAGCCCCTGCACGGGATCATTGGCAACGGGAATCACGGGAACCATGTCCTCTGTCCAAGGATTGTGCCAGCGATCGCACAGGGATTGATTTTCTGGATCCAGATAAAACGTCAATTCACGGGAGATAAAATACCACCCGCCCTCGGGATGGGGCAAACAGCGAGCGGCACTCATGCCAACAATGTTGAAGAGGTGACGGCGACGCTCTTGGGGAACAAAACTATACACAGCTCCCTGCCACGCGATAAACGTGGTCTTGCCCGTCAAATCTGCCCGCACCCGTACCCAATCGCGAGCACTCAACCATTTTTGAACAAATTCAGCAGCGGGCATGGCTACTCCACAGGAATATTGGCAGCTTGCAATTGCACATCCTGATTCGGATAGCTGGCAAGGCGCAGGGTCAACGTTTTTGTATTGTCGAGGAGGCTTTTGGGAATCAAAATCGTGCCTTTGACCAGATCGCTACCGGGGGCTAATTCCGTGGGTAGGCCTTCGGTGAGAGCACTCAAAAGGGCACCTTTATCATTTTTGATTTCAAGAAAGGTGTAGATAAACTGCACCCCTTGGCTACTGTCGTTTTTCAAGCTGACGTGCAGGGCTAAATCTTGGCCAATGGTGTCCACATGGCTAATTTCTAGGCGCACCCCCTTATCCTCAGCAACGATGGGTAGTGTCCGACTCGTCTCCGGTTCCGCTGCTGGGGGGTCATTGGCAGTGGTGGGGGCAGGCACAATCTCGCGATCGCTGGCGCCTTCGGTCATTTCGGCAATGCGGGCTTTGGTTTGGGCAATGATCTGTGCCTCGTCAAGAATGGGCGATCGCTCCCCTGGAGCTTGATCATTGGCATTCACGGCACTGCCAAGGATGGGATTCACCACGGGCTGGGACACACCGCGCAATGACTCTCGCCCTAGGTGGTAGCCAATAAAAGCCGTGACTAGGGTAATGGCGGCTGTTGTACTGATCAAAACAAGGGAGGTGAGAATTCCGGGGTGAAGGGCACGCAGCATTGTTCTACTCCACTGAGGATGGCTTCATTGAGGAAGAAACAGGCGGTAGAGGGGGCGGATTACTGGGGAGGGCAACGGTGGCATCCATCTCCTCGGCATTGAGGCGCGATCGCACACTCACAAGGAAAGTTTTGATCACCACCGCGATCGGAACCGCAATCAAGACCCCCACCAAGCCCGAGGCGCGTGCTCCCGTCAGAATCGCTAAAAAGACCCACACCGGATTCAGACCCGTAAAGCTGCCAATAATGCGGGGTGCCACCACATTTTCAAGAAACTGCTGAAAAAGAAACGAAAATCCCGCCACCTTGAGGGAGAGCCAAACATCCTGAAGCGCCACCAGTAAACTAATGGAAATAATCCCCACCGTGCCGCCAAAGGGCACCAAGGCCATGACGCCAATAATCACCCCAAAGAGCAAGCCATAGGGCACCTTCAAAAAGACATAAATCGTGGTCAAGCCGATGCCCATGCACAGACCCAGCACCAACTGACCAATAAAATAGCTTTCAAAACTGCGGCGTATCGTTTCTGAAACCGTGGGGCGCAGCGTATCAGGCAACCAACTGAGTAGGCCATCCCACAATTCGTCACCATGCTGCAGCAAATAGAACGTGAGAACAACGGTCAAAATCAGGTTAATCAGCACATCCACCACACTGCTAACCGTGCCCAAAATTAAATTCAGCGCCTCGCGAGCTAAGCTTTGCAGTTGATCCTTGAGTTTTTCCAACAGTTGATTGGCAAGGGCATCCACATCCACCGTCACCGGCAGGTTCAGGGAGTCCACCCACTGGCCAAATTCCAAGAGTCGCCGTTGGCTGGAGTTAAACCATTCCGGCAGACGAGCAATGAGTTGTTGCGCCTGATTAAAGACATTGGGCACCACGACCAAGGCAATGATGGCAATCAGTACTAAGGCCAGCAGAAAGACGAAAATGGCTGAGGGGCCTCGGGGATTTCCCTGCTCCTCCATCCAACGCACCGGATAGTTCAGCAAAAAGGCAAACAAAGAGGCAAGGACCAGCACCGCGACCAGTGGCCCAAAAAACTTAAGAACAGTGGCAAATGCCCAAAAGTTGAGCGTCAAAATCGGCCCTGCCAAGCCAATAATCAGAAACCGACTGGCAATGGAGAGGCGATTCCACCAGTGACCCGAGGCCGCAGATTGGCTCATAGCTCTAAGCACAGTTGACGAAAGTGATCACCGCGTTCTTCAAAATTCTGATATTGGTCAAAGCTGGCACAGGCAGGGGAAAAGAGCACGGTTTTGATCGGGTACTGGGTCACCAGTTCAGCAGCCGCCGCCACTGCCCGATCCAGTGTCTCCATGATCTCATAATTTGTAAAGCCGATCGCCTCTAGGCGCTGCGCAAACTGCGGTGCTGCTTCACCAATTAAGAGCACCCAAGCGGCTTTCTCCTGAATCAAGTTGAGCCAAGCGCGATCGTCCCCCTTTTTGGCCTGTCCACCGGCAATAAGAATCACTGGTCCTGTCACAGAACGCAGCCCAATTTCAGCGGCGTCATAATTGGTGGCCTTACTATCGTTGATCCACTCCACCTGTCGCCATTGACGAATCCGCTCTAGACGATGGGGGACACCGGCAAACCCCGCCACCGCTTTGGCAATTGTTTCGGCAGGAATACCGGCTAAATGTGCCGTTGCCACAGCTAGAAGGAAGTTTTGCTGATTGTGTTGACCCGGCATTTGCAGGACATGGGTGGGCAGCAGGGGTTGATCCTGAAACCACACTTGATCCCCAGCAATATAGATGCCCTGTTCAATCCCCTTGGGTAGGGCTGCCGCCCCTTGGGTACTGATCCACCAAGCTTGCGGCCAACGATTCACCATGTGCTGACGCAGGTAGGGATCATCCCCATTAAGGATCACCTGTTTCGCACCATTCATGAGGTGAGCTTTGGTTTCGACATAAGCGTCGAGGGTGCCGTGGCGTTCCAAGTGATCTGGTGTGAGGGTTGTCCAAAGGGCAAATTGGGGTTGCAGGGGGGGGCTAGACTCTAATTGATAGCTACTAATCTCAGCAATCACCCAATCAAGGGCGCTAGCGGTCAAAGCCACTTCGCAAATACTATTGCCGATATTGCCACAGGCGGGAGCATTGTACCCCGCTGCTTGAAAAATGGCGGCAGTGAGGGCGGTGGTTGTTGTTTTGCCATTGGTGCCCGTAATACATACCCACGGCAGATGGGCAAGGGTCTGCCAAGCAATTTCCACTTCCCCCCGAACGGGGATGCCCGCTTGGCGAGCGGCAACGAGCGCCGGTGAGTACCAAGGGACACCGGGACTAATGACAATTTCATCTGGGACACGCAGACCCACACTGGCGAGGGTTTGCAAATCAAAGTCGTAGTTGAGTTGAACAGCAATGCCTTCGGCTTCTAGGAGTTGCTGCTGGGATTGTAGGGCGGGGGTTTGCCGACTATCACTCACCTCCACTTGCCAGCCTTGACGTTTCAGTAAACGGGCGGCGGCGATGCCAGAGCGACCAAGACCAATCACATGAACAGTTGGCATAGTTAAGTGGGGTGAATCCAATCCAGCAGGTACAGACTCGGGGCAGCGGTCACTAAGGTGGTATCCTCAAGGCCAGTGAGGCCGATCGCTCCCGCTGAATGTTGCGTCTTAGACTCTATTATTGTTACACCGGGTAGAGAACAATGCCTAGCTTACGCACAATTTGGCTCTGCGGTCTGCTATTGACGACCAGTGTCGGGTTCCTGTCTCTTGATGGTAGTCCGGCGATCGCCCGCCGCCGCGAAGCGCCCAAAGTGGTGCGCGTCACCGATGTCCAATTGCAAAGCGAGAATATTGCGGGTGTCTGGTACCACCGCCTGACGGGGCGCGTGCGCAATGAAACGGCTACACCAGCGCGCAATGTCCAGATCTACTACGAGATTTATGACCCGACGAGCAAGCGACTACTGGAAGCGGGATCCACCCAGTTGCGCAATCGCGTGATTAATAGCGAAGGAGAGGCGGAGTTTCTGGCAACTCCCAATGCGGGCGGACGGGTGAAAATTACGCTGGTGGAATGGCTGAGTGGCGATCGCGAGTACCGTTCGTTTCAGCAAATGCAGGAATTTTCCCAATAGCGCCTACGGGGGCGTCTCACTGGAGGTGGAGGATTGAGCTGTTGTTTCCTGCACACCAAAGGCCAGTACCCAGCCTTCAAGATTATTTTTAGTGCGAACCTTCAGCCATTCCCCATCCTCACTGCGCTCTAGGATCGTCACCACCTCATCAAAGGCCACACCGCCTAGGGCATTTGCCTCGCGACTGGGGCGATCGCGCAACCGTAAACCATCGCCATAGATCACTCGCCCTTCAGGGTTTGGCTGCGGCGAGGGGGTCGGGGTTGGTTCAGGAGTGGGTGAGGGTGAATTCGGTGACGACGCTGGTGGCGTAGGCGGTGGTGAATTTTGCGCCTCGACCTCAGGACGGGGGGGTGGCCAGAGCAAGTTAAAGACGAGGGGGGTAATGATCGCAGCGGCCACAAGGGTAATCAGACCTAAACCCAAAAAGGTTCCCAAGAGCCATTGCAGCAGACGCACCACTGGTTTCATGATCTAACGCCCTGTGGGGGGAGACAGGATCCGTGAGGCAAAACGTGCCCGCCCGGAGGCCGCCCATTCTTGTAATTGGTGTACCTGTTCGCGAGCTGTCCGTGCCAAGGGGATAATTTCGCTGGCGGCGTGGAGGAGATCTTCGGTGGTAAAGTCGCGATCTTGGCTAAAGGCAAGGTGCATCGCTTCAATGATACACTGCTCGATTTCAGCCCCAGAAAAGTCAATTGTTTCGTAGGCCAAGCGCTCTAGATCGTAGTTTTGCAGGCGATCGCGCCGCACACGACTGAGGTGCACTTCAAAAATCGCTCGCCGCTCATCCACATTGGGCAGCCCCACAAAAAAGATTTCATCAAAGCGCCCCTTGCGCAGCAGTTCTGGGGGCAACACTTGAACGTTATTCGCCGTCGCCACCACAAAAACAGCGGAGGTTTTCTCAGCCAGCCAAGTGATTATCGTGCCAAAAACGCGGCTACTGGTACCGCCATCGCCTCGGCCATCAATGCCCGCAAAGGCTTTATCCATCTCATCAATCCAGAGGACACAGGGGGCTAGCGCTTCAGCAATTTGAATCATCTCGCGGGTACGTGCTTCGGATTCCCCCACGAGGCCACCAAAGAGCCGCCCGACATCCAATCGCAAAAGGGGCAAGTGCCATTGGTGGGCGATCGCCTTGGCTGTCAGGGACTTACCTGTACCCTGAATCCCCACTAGCAGCACCCCACGGGGATAGGGTAGCCCATAGCGCCGTGCCCGCTCGGAAAAAGCACCGCCGCGCCGCAGCAACCACTCCTTGAGGTTATCAAGACCGCCAATGTCGGCAATCGTTTCTTGGGTGGGGTAAAACTCGAGAATTTGGGTTTGCCGCAGGATCTGCCGTTTCTCTTCCAAGATCAAATCCACATGGCTGCCGTCCAGCACACCGTGGAGAGCAATGATCCGACCAATGACGCGGCGAATCCGCTCTAGGGTCAAGCCCTGACAGGCGCGGATCAACTCATCGAGAATCGGTTCTGGGGGAATGTTGCCGAGACTTTGGCAGAGCTTCACCAGTTCAAGGCGAATTTCTTCCCGTTGGGGCAAGGGAAACTCGACAACGGTAATCACATCCCGCAGTTCTGGGGGCAACTGTACCGTCGGAGCCAGCAGGATCAGGTTTTTGGGCTGGGACTTGAGTTGGCGGGCGAGGTTGCGCAGTTTGCGAGAGACCGCTACATCCTCAATAAAGCGATGAAAATCCCGCAGCAGAATCATCGCCGCTGCCGGTGGCGGTAGTTTTTCGACAAATTCAAGGGCACTGAGGGGATTGCGCTTCGCTACCCCCAGATCATTGGGATTACCCTGATACCCCTCGACAAAATCCCAAATATAGATAGGGCGCTGATTCAGGCGATCGCTAATGGTGTGCAATGTCGCCTCAAGGCGTTCTTCCTCTGTTGTGGCCACATACAACAGGGGATAGCGTGCCCGTAGCAAGAGTTCAAGGTCAGACTGAGCACTCACGGCGATGGTTCCGAACGCTCCAGAGCCGATTGGAGTTGCGCTAGCATTGCCCAGCGGTGATCAATGGGGGGTTCCGCAGGGGCGGGGGGGTGAATACCGCCACAGTTGGGATCGCAGTACTTGGGATAGGGCAGGGCAAGGCACAGTTGCTGGTAGAGCCAGTCCGCCAGATCAAGGCGACCAGTTGCCGGCAAGGTTTCCACCAGATCATCGTCGGGTTGACTAGCTGGGGTTTCCGCCAGCCAAATGAGTTCCGTGGTCGTACACTCGAGGCGGTGGTTATAGTACTGCAAGCAGCGATCGCAAGAGAGGGTGACAATCGTCTGCACACTGGCACGCAGTTCCAAGTAGGTGTGGCGGTGACTGGCAGCCACAATCCCTTGCACGGGCGTCAGCGTTGCCAAGTCGGGAAAATCAGTATCCACCCGCCACTCATAGGTTTGGGCGGGCAGCCGCAGGAGTTCAGGAATGGTTAGCCAGTGGGCGGGGGTCACGCTAGGTTCCTTGACTCATGTCGTAGAGTTCTTTCAGGAAACGGAAGCACTGCTCAGCCGTCATTGACGTAGGCTGAAACGTTGCTGCTGGAGAGTATTTTAACCGCAGGTGCCGAATTGTATCGCTGTCCATCTCGCCCAACTGCACCAAACGCATTGACCAATTGATAAAGGTGCGCTCTTCGATCGCTTTGAATTCAATGATTTCAGCGCTGTGGTGGCGGGGATCCTTGAGGATGCGGGCGTAGGTTTCACTGATTTTTTGGCGATCGCCCTCAAGGGTTTGCAGGAACATACCATTGCCGTAGCACAGCATTCCCGTAATGCCATCGCGGACATTGTTCACCTCTGACTTGGCCATAATATCCCGCAGGTCTGGGTAGGATAGACCATCCGTGGCGCAACTGAGATAAATCAGGCGATGTAATCTCATGGGTCTCCGGTTCTCGATCGAACACAACCGAGTTTTACTATCCCATGAAAGGGAACCTTGCTAAAGACGACTGCCGTGATCTTTACTTTAAGTTTCGCGAACCCCCCTAACCACCGCGCTAGTGCCAGCACTGGATTTGACAAATCCGGCAAAAGTAACCTTGGCTCCGTGACGTTCAAACATAGCAGCAACATCTTTGATTCTTTGGGGATTATCATACTCCGGCGAGAACATATCAAAAGTGTCTAAAATTGCCCATTCACGGCGTTTTTGCTGATCAATAGTACTAGGAATTGTTCGTAGATCAACAATTGGTAAAAATCGAGTCAGTACGCCTAGTTTAACTTTCACTAAAAAATCAAATAGCGTGATTAAGCTATCAATATTCTTTTCAATCGTATTCAAAAGAGCTTGGTGTGACATCTTTTTTGTTAAGGGTCTTAAAAGATATTTTGCGTGTATTTTTGTCCAAAAACCTTTAATCGGATAGAAATCAACCACAATCTCAGCACCGATTTTTGCGTATTTAATGAGACTTTTTACAGATTCTTCAAAGTCAGGTGTATGTTGTAGAACCCCAAAACAAAACACCTTATCGAAAGAGGCTTCGGGTAAGGGAATCTCATAGATGCTCGCCTGAAATAGGTGTAATCTTCCACCAGCAATCTCAGAATTATTTTGCCAATTTGCCTCAACCGCCTCTGAATAATCAAAACTCCAAAGATAAGCAGAGGTTTTTTCTAAGATAACCCGCGTAAATCTACCTGCACCAGAACCAGCTTCTAAAATACTTTTGCCAGCAAGCTCCTCAGGCTGCCAGTTTGTTGTTGCAAAGAATCGAATTTCAGATTGTTTTTGATCTGTATCATCTATTTGTGTTTTTGAGAACTTATTCCATTGCAGACCAAAACTTTGCGTATAGTTTTGGCTTGAATCTACAAATCTAGGAATCTGATTAACAATTGGATAAACAGAACCCGTCTCACTATAGTACGCAGTATCATCCTTTCTGAGTGGTGCTTTCGTCTTGGGATCAACGTAATGAATGGAGATAGTCATTGATTAACTCCTCAGAAAGATGTCTTTTAGGGGATTGATATAAAATTCCCCTGTCTGAAATAGGCTGTACAGCCGTAGGCCATAGTAGCCAAGATAAATCACCCCCAGCCACCACCCGTTTTGAATGCGTTCATTGATGTAGCGAAAGGGGGTGTGCTGCAATCGTCGCCCCGTTTTCAGTTCGATGGCCATCAATATAGCGGCCAGTGTAAATGCCAGAAAGAGCACAGGGCCAAAGAGATGCATTCTCAGGGCATCTTCAACATTGCCGCGAGCGATCGCCATAAAGGAACGAGTCAGGCCACACCCCGGACAGGGAATGCCCGTCGTTGCCCGAAAGGGACACAGTAAAAAAGGTGGCGTCCCCGTATGGTTAAAGAGTGCCGCTCCCACTAAAGGTGCCGTGGTCAGTCCCAAAAAGCCCCAGCGGCTCAAGCGTTCCTGCCTTGATAAAACTGCATCAGAGAAGCGCAGCATCGGGTTCCTCAGCATCCACCACTAGTCGCTGCTCCCATTCTGCCGCAAAGGCCGCAAATCGCTCCTCTAAAATTGCTTGGCGTGCTGCTTGCGTAAAGCGAATCAATTCTGTCACATTATGAATCGAGAGCAAGGTATAGGCCAGTAGCTCCTTGGCACGCACGAGGTGGCTGAGGTAAGCGCGGCTAAAGGTAGTGCAGGTATAGCAGGGACAGGTGGCATCGAGCGGCTCATAATCGCGGCGAAAGCGGGCATTTTTTAGGTTCCAGCGCTGCCCTTGGACAATGGCACAGCCGTGGCGGGCTAACCGCGTGGGAATCACACAATCAAAGAGATCGACTCCGGCAGCGATCGCCCGCAGCATTTCTAAGTGCGTCCCCACCCCCATCAAATAACGCGGCTTATGGGCAGGCAAGAGGGGAGCCGTCACCGCTACAATTTCGTGCATGGCACTATTGGGTTCACCGACACTCACCCCACCAATGGCATAGCCCGGCAGGTCATAGGGCACCATCGCCTGGGCACATTCTCGCCGCAGGTCGGCATACACCCCCCCTTGGACAATGGCAAAGAGGGCTTGATCCGATCGTTGTTTGGCGGCAATACAGCGCTCTAACCAATGCAGTGTGCGTTGCGTCGCTTGGATCACTGCCTCACGGCTAGCAGGGTAGGGGGGGCACTCGTCAAAGGCCATGATCACATCTGCCCCCAAAGCCTCTTGAATGGCGATCGCCCGTTCGGGTGACAATTCAATGATCTGCCCATCGTGGGGCGAACGAAACACCACCCCCTGATCGGAAATTTGCCGCATTTCACTGAGGCTAAAGACCTGAAACCCCCCCGAATCCGTGAGAATTGGCCCGGACCAGCCCATAAAACGGTGCAGCCCCCCCGCTGCGGCCACAATGTCTTCCCCCGGTTGCAGGTGCAGATGGTAGGTGTTGGCCAAAACCATTTGGGCGCCCGCCGCCTTGAGGTGTTCGGGGGTGAGGGTTTTCACATTCGCTAAAGTACCCACGGGCATAAAACGCGGCGTTGCCACTACGCCATGGGGGGTGTGAAACAGGCCTGCCCGTGCTTGGGTATGGGCACAGTCCTGCTGGCAGACAAATTCAAACACGCTGCTGGATCCACAAGGAAGGCGTAAAAAATGTTACCAAATGCCTAGACAAACCCACAATCGCTGATCTATGATTAAAACTTGTGACCAAAAACGGATACTGAGTGGGCGCGATCGCCTCAACCCCCTTAAGTCCTTGGTTCCACTGATCCAGGGGTGGCAGCGTGTTCGCAACTTGCAATCATAGCCTTGCCATCTATACCTGCGCCTGTCCTTGATCAACGATGGATGCGCTCTGAGCGTCATCGTCTTGACCGTGTAACTGCTGGGTCAATCCACCATTCCTAACTGTAGGAATCTGCCGAGGTGTAGCCTTGCGGCTGCCTCTCGCTGTTTTGTTGTGATTCGTATTTTTAAGGAACGCGATCGTGACAGTTGGTATTTTAGGGACAAAGTTGGGCATGACCCAAATCTTTGACGAGGCGGGCCGATCTGTCCCCATTACGGTGGTACAAGCGGGGCCGTGTCCGATCACACAAATCAAAACCCCCCAAACCGACGGCTACACGGCAATTCAAGTGGCCTACGGCGAAGTGCGGGAGAAAAACCTGAGTCGCCCCGAGCGCGGCCACCTCAACAAATCGCAAACGCCCCCCATGCGTCATCTGCGGGAATTTCGCCTCGAAGATGCCTCTGCCTATCAATTGGGTCAGGCCATTACCGTTGATATTTTTAGTCCGGGGCAGCTTGTGGATGTCCACGGCACCAGCATTGGCCGAGGCTTTGCGGGCTATCAAAAACGCCACAACTTCAAGCGCGGTCCAATGGCGCACGGCTCGAAAAACCACCGTTTGCCCGGTTCCACTGGGGCAGGAACCACCCCGGGTCGGGTTTTCCCCGGCAAGCGGATGGCCGGTCGCATGGGCAATACGGCAGTCACCATTCGCAAGTTGCAGGTGGTGCGCGTTGATGCTGAGCGCAACTTAATCCTGATCAAAGGGGCACTACCGGGTAAACCGGGGGCACTGGTGAGCATTACCCCCGCCAAGGTTGTCGGTCGCAAATAAGGGCTGGAGAGTAGTTATGGTTGCATGTGTGGTTAAAGACTGGCAGGGTGCCGACAGTGGTGAAGCCACCCTTGATCTGACGACGGCAAAACCGGAAACCGCCAGTCATATTGTTCATCGTGCCCTTGTGCGGCAGTTGGCCAATGCTCGGCAGGGAACCGTTTCCACCAAAACCCGTGCTGAAGTGCGCGGCGGTGGTCGCAAACCTTGGCGGCAAAAGGGAACAGGGCGTGCCCGTGCTGGCTCGATTCGTTCTCCCCTCTGGCGGGGTGGCGGTGTGATCTTTGGTCCTAAGCCCCGTGACTACAGCCAAAAAATGAACCGTAAGGAGCGGCGGCTTGCCCTGCGCACAGCCCTGATGAGCCGCGTTGAAGACTTGATTGTGGTTCAGGACTTTGCCGATCACTTGCCCCGTCCCAAAACCAAGGAACTGGTGACGGCGCTGCAACGCTGGGGCATTGAGCCAGAACAAAAAGTGCTGCTACTGGTGGAAGACATTGCCGAAATGGTGGCACTCTCGGCGCGAAATGTGCCCACCCTGAAACTGCTGCGTGCCGATCAATTGAATGTTTTTGATTTGCTCTATGCCGATCGCATTGTTGCCACCACTGGCGCGATCGCCAAAATTCAGGAGGTGTACGGTGACTAAAGTCCAACCCCGCGCCCTTGCGGATCTCATCAAGCGCCCCATCATCACAGAGAAGGCCACGATTTTACTGGAAAACAATCAATACAGCTTCGATGTGGATCGGCGCGCCACCAAACCGCAAATCAAGGCCGCGATTGAGGAACTCTTTAACGTCAAAGTTACGGCAGTGAATACCTATCATCTGCCCCCCAAAGAGCGCCGCGTGGGTCGGTTTGTTGGCCATCGTCCTCGCTACAAGCGGGCGATCGTCACCCTTGCCCCCGACAGCAAGATCGTTCTCTTCCCCGAAGTTTAACGGAGTAGATCATGGGCATTCGCGTTTACCGACCCTACACCCCCGGCGTTCGCCAAAAAACTGTTTCTGACTTTGCTGAAATTACCACCGACAAGCCCGAAAAGTCGCTGACCCGTGGCTTCAAGCGCGACAAAGGCCGCAACAATCGCGGTGTCATTACCAGTCGGCGGCGGGGGGGTGGCCACAAGCGTCGCTATCGCATTGTTGATTTTCGCCGCAGCAGCAAGCTCAATGTCCCCGCCAAAGTGGCAACCGTGGAGTACGATCCCAACCGCAATGCTCGCATTGCCCTGCTCCACTATCGCGATGGCGAGAAACGCTACATCATCCACCCTCGGGATTTGACCCCCGGCACCGAGGTGATTGCCAGTCCCGATGCCCCTATTGAAGTGGGCAACTCCCTTCCTCTGGGCAAAATTCCCTTGGGGACCAGTGTGCACAATGTGGAAATCACCCCCGGTCGCGGTGCGCAAATGGTGCGAGCTGCCGGTGCGATGGCACAAGTGGTGGCCAAAGAAGGGGATATGGTCACCCTCAAGCTTCCCTCAGGTGAAGTGCGGCTCTTCCGCAAGGAATGCTATGCCACCATTGGCCAAGTAGGAAATGTTGAAGCCAACAACATCAGCTTGGGGAAAGCAGGTCGCAATCGCTGGAAAGGGCGTCGTCCGAAGGTGCGCGGTTCAGTGATGAACCCCGTGGATCACCCCCACGGTGGTGGTGAAGGGCGCGCCCCCATTGGTCGTCCTGGACCGGTCACCCCTTGGGGTAAACCCACCCTTGGCTACAAAACTCGCAAGAAGAAAAAACTCAGCGATGCCCTCATTGTGCGCCGTCGCAAGAAGTCTTCCAAGCGGGGTCGCGGTGGTCGTCAGTCTTAGGTTTTTGCGGAGAAGTTAGGTTATGGGACGTTCATTAAAAAAAGGCCCCTTTGTGGCGGATCATCTCTTACGCAAGATTGAAGCCCTCAATGAGCGCAATGCCAAGGAAGTGATCAAAACGTGGTCGCGTGCCTCAACGATTGTGCCAGAAATGATTGGCCACACGATCGCCGTCCACAACGGCAAGCAGCACGTGCCCGTGTACATCACTGAGCAGATGGTGGGTCACAAACTGGGGGAATTTGCCCCCACCCGCAACTTCCGCAGTCATGTTAAGGGCGATAAAAAAGCCCGCCATTGATTCTCTTGTTCGCGTCTGGGATAGCCGTCTATGGTTTCTACCTCTTCTCCTACTGCCCGTGCCTGCGCCAAGTATGTCCGCATGTCACCCCACAAGGTGCGGCGGGTACTGGATCAACTGCGGGGTCGCACCTACCGCGATGCCCTGATTATGCTGCGCTTTATGCCCTATCGTGCCTGTGAGCCGATTACGAAGGTCTTGCGATCGGCGGCAGCCAATGCCACCCACAACTTAGGCTTGGATCCCGCCACCTTGGTCATTAGTCAAGCCTATGCCGATCAAGGGCCTTGCCTAAAGCGGTTCCGCCCCCGCGCCCAGGGTCGCGCTTACCAAATTCGCAAGCCCACCTGCCACATCACGATTGCTGTGGCGCCCCAAAACACTGCTGACGAATCGTAGAAGGATACCACCGTGGGACAGAAGATTCACCCAATTGGCTTTCGCCTCGGCATTACACAAGAACATCGCTCCCGCTGGTACGCCGATAGCGATCGCTATCCCGAGCTATTGCAGGAGGATCACCGCATCCGCACGTTTATTAACAAGCAACTGGCCAATGCTGGCATTGCGGAAGTGCGCATTGAGCGCAAAGCGGATCAAGTGGAGTTGCAAATTCGCACCGCCCGTCCCGGCGTTGTCGTTGGCAAAGGCGGCCAAGGGATTGAGGAACTGCGCAAGCAACTGCGGCAGATGCTCCCTAGCAACCGCACGATCAAAGTGAACGTAGTGGAAGTCAACCGTGTCGATGCTGAGGCCAGCCTCTTGGCGGAATACATCACCCAGCAACTGGAGCGACGGGTGGCCTTCCGACGCGCCGTGCGCCAAGCCATTCAGCGGGCACAGCGAGCAGGCATTGAGGGGATCAAAGTCCAAGTGGCGGGTCGCCTGAATGGGGCAGAAATCGCCCGCACCGAGTGGACACGGGAGGGTCGCGTTCCCCTGCATACCCTACGGGCAGACATTGACTATGCCTACCGCACCGCCCGCACAATCTACGGCATTTTGGGCGTGAAGGTGTGGATCTTCAAAGGTGAGGTACTGCCGGGACAAACCGAAGCCGTGACACGGGAACCGAGTCGCCGCAGTCCCCAACGCCGCCTACCCCAATTTGAAAATCGCTCTAACTAACAGGGAAGCCAGCGATGTTAAGTCCAAAGCGTACAAAATTTCGCAAACAGCAGCGGGGTCGCATGACGGGGGTTGCCAGTCGCGGTAACTCCATCCATTTTGGCGACTATGCCCTTCAAGCCCTTGAACCCGCTTGGATCACCTCACGGCAAATTGAGGCCGGTCGTCGTGCCATGACCCGCTATATCCGCCGCGGTGGCAAAATCTGGATTCGCATTTTCCCCGATAAGCCGGTGACGATGCGGCCTGCGGAAACGCGGATGGGGTCAGGGAAAGGCTCACCGGAATACTGGGTGGCGGTGGTCAAACCCGGTCGCATTATGTATGAAATTGCCGGTGTGCCGGAGGCGGTTGCCCGCGAAGCCATGCGCCTTGCTGCCTACAAAATGCCGATCAAGACCCGTTTTCTGGTGCGCAATCAAGAAGAGGAACAACAGGAGGGTTAAGAATGGCACTGACAAAAATGAAAGACCTGCGGGAACTGAGTGATCAAGAGGTGAGCGATCGCATTGCCGCGATTAAGAAAGAACTCTTTGATCTGCGCTTCAAAAAAGCCACCCGCCAAGAGGTCAAGCCCCATCAGTTTAAGCATTTGCGCCACGAGTTGGCACAGCTTTTAACCCTTGAGAATGAACGTCGCCGCAGTGGAGGCCAAGGCTAATGGCAGTTAAAGAACGTGTTGGCGTTGTCGTCAGCGACAAAATGCAAAAAACCGTCGTCGTTGCCGTCGAAAACCGCGCCCCCCACCCTAAGTACGGCAAAATTGTCGTCAAAACCCGCCGCTACAAAGCCCATGATGAAAACAATGAAGCCAAAGTGGGCGATCGCGTGCGCATTCGGGAAACCCGTCCCCTGAGTCGCACCAAGCGTTGGGTCATTGCCGAGATTCTCAGTCCTCGCACTGCCTAAGGAGAGCCAGCCATGATTCAACAGGAAACCTATCTTAACGTTGCCGACAATAGCGGCGCCAAAAAGCTCCTCTGCATCCGTGTGCTCGGCGGCGGTAACCGTCGCTACGGTAGTGTCGGCGATGTGATCATTGCCACCGTCAAAGATGCCACCCCCAATATGGCAGTGAAAAAATCCGATGTGGTTCGCGCTGTCATTGTGCGCACCCGCAAAACCATCCGCCGTGAAAGTGGCATGAGCATTCGCTTTGACGACAACGCCGCTGTCTTGATCAACCAAGAGGGCAACCCTCGCGGTACCCGTGTCTTTGGTCCTGTGGCTCGTGAACTGCGGGATAAAAACTTCACGAAAATTGTTTCATTGGCACCGGAGGTACTCTAATGGCGGCCAAGAAAGCAAATAAAAAGCCTGTGCGCTATCGCATGCACGTGAAAAAAGGGGATACGGTTCAAGTCATCGCTGGCAGTGACAAAGCCAAAGTGGGTGAAGTCCTCGCCGTTTTCCCCAAGACCAGTCAGGTGATTGTTAAAGGGGTGAACCTGAAAACCAAACACGTCAAGCCCCGCCAAGAGGGCGAATCCGGGCAAATTATCACCAAGGAAGCCCCGATCCACAGTTGCAAGGTGATGCTCTACTCCACCAAGCAAAACGTGGCCAGCCGCATCTGCTACACCTACACCGAAGATGGCCGTAAGGTACGGATGCTCAAGAAAACTGGCGAAATCATTGATTAGCCCTAACCCGTTTTCCCCTCTCTGACCCAGCCCAGAGAATGCCCCTAGGAGAAGCCCCATGTCCCAACGCCTCAAAGATCACTACAACAAAACCGTTGTGCCGCAGCTCATGCAGCAATTCCAGTACAAAAACATTCACCAAGTGCCCAAGATTGTCAAAGTGACGGTCAACCGCGGTCTGGGTGAAGCGGCGCAAAATGCCAAAGCCCTTGAAGCCACACTGGCAGAAATTGCCACGATTACCGGCCAAAAGCCCGTAGTCACCCGCGCCAAGAAGGCGATCGCTGGCTTCAAAATTCGCAAAGGCATGCCCGTGGGGGTTGCCGTAACGCTGCGTTCCGATCGCATGTATGCCTTTTTGGATCGCTTGATTAACTTGGCACTGCCACGGATTCGTGACTTTCGCGGTGTCAACCCCAAAAGCTTTGATGGCCGGGGCAACTACACCCTAGGTTTGCGCGAGCAACTGATTTTCCCCGAAGTCAACTACGACGACATTGATCAAATTCGCGGCATGGATGTCTCAATCATCACCACTGCCAATACTGATGAAGAAGGACGCGCCCTGCTGAAAGCAATGGGCATGCCGTTCCGTGAGAACTAACGCCGGAGGCAGATTTTTAAGGAGCAACTATGGCAGTAAATGACACGATTGGCGATATGCTAACTCGCATCCGCAACGCAAACCTTGCGCGTCATCAAACCACCACCATTCCGGCCACGCGCATGACCCGCAGTATTGCGCAGGTGCTGAAAGCGGAAGGGTTTATTCGCGATTTTGAAGAGCAAGGGGACGGCATCAAACGGCATCTTGTGGTTTCCCTAAAATATCGCGGCAAGCAGCGCCAGCCGATTATTACTGCGCTCAAGCGGGTGAGCAAACCCGGTCTGCGCGTCTATGCCAATTCCCGTGAGTTGCCCCGGGTGCTCGGTGGCATCGGCATTGCCATCATCTCCACCTCTAGCGGCATCATGACCGATCGCGAGGCACGGAAGCAGGGCATTGGCGGCGAAGTACTCTGTTACGTTTGGTAAGCTCGGAGGAAGTCCCACATGTCTCGTATTGGCAAGCGTCCCATCCCCCTGCCCAAAAATGTCACCCTCACCCTAGACGGTCAGCAGGTCACAGTTAAAGGCCCCAAGGGTCAACTGAGTCGGGTTTTTCCCCCCGAAGTAAATGTTGCCCAAGAGGGCGAAACGATTGTTGTCAAACGCCGCGATGACTCTCGACCTGCTAAGGAACGCCACGGCCTCTGCCGCACGCTACTGGCCAACATGGTGGAAGGCGTCTCCCAAGGGTTTACGAAAAAGCTGGAGATCCAAGGGGTCGGTTACCGTGCCCAACTCCAAGGTAAAACCCTTGTCCTTAGCATGGGCTACAGCCACCCCGTTGAGATTGTGCCACCCGAGGGCATTACCCTAGAAATTGAGGACAACCAAGGTAAAAAAGTGCAGCAGGGCACGATTGTCCTTGTCAGTGGCATTGATAAAGAACTGGTCGGCAACACCTCTGCCCGTATTCGCGCCGTGCGTCCCCCTGAACCCTACAAGGGCAAGGGCATTCGCTATATGGGTGAATTTGTGCGTCGTAAAGTTGGTAAGACAGGGAAGAAATAGATGAAGCAAACTCGTATTGCGGCTCGCCAAAGTCGGCATCAGCGCATTCGCCGCAAAGTCAAAGGTACCAGCGATCGCCCCCGCCTCGCTGTCTTTCGTTCCCATCAGCACATCTATGCCCAGGTGATTGATGACACCCAGCACCATACTCTTGTGGCTGCTTCGAGTGTTGAGCCAGAACTGCGGCAAAAGCTGGGGGATGGCAGCACCTGTGCCGCCTCTATCGAAGTGGGGCGCCTGATTGCAGAGCGTGCCAAAGCTGCTGGCATTGAGCGCGTTGTCTTTGATCGCGGTGGCAATATCTACCATGGTCGTGTCAAGGCCTTGGCGGATGCCGCCCGTGAAGCTGGACTAGACTTTTAGAGGATGACCCGATGGCAAATCGTCGTAAAAACCCCCGCAAAGTTGAAAAAGAAACCGACTGGCAAGAGCGGGTCGTCCAGATCCGCCGCGTCTCCAAAGTCGTCAAAGGCGGTAAGAAACTCAGCTTCCGCGCCATTGTGGTTGTTGGCAACGAGCGTGGCCAAGTGGGTGTGGGTGTCGGTAAAGCTGCCGATGTCATTGGGGCAGTGCGCAAAGGCGTCGCCGATGGTAAAAAGCACCTGATTGATGTCCCGATCACCAAATCCAACTCGATTCCCCACCCCACCTTTGGCGAAGGCGGTGCTGCCCGCGTCATGATTCGCCCCGCTGCACCCGGAACGGGGGTAATTGCCGGTGGGTCTGTGCGGACTGTTCTCGAACTAGCAGGGGTACGCAACGTGCTGGCCAAACAACTAGGCTCCAGCAACCCCCTCAACAATGCCCGCGCCGCCCTCGAAGCCCTTGCGGCCTTGCGCACCTTCCAAGAAGTTGCCGAGGAGCGGGAAATCCCCATTGAAAACCTCTATAGCAAATAGTTAGGAGTTGTCCATGCGGTTTCAAGATCTGCACCCCCAAGCGGGATCGCGACGGCGCAAACGGCGGATTGGTCGGGGCATTGCCGCAGGTCAAGGGGCAAGCGGTGGCTTTGGTATGCGCGGGCAAAAATCCCGTTCTGGTCGCCCCACCCGTCCCGGCTTTGAAGGCGGTCAAAACCCCCTCTACCGTCGTCTCCCCAAACTCAAGCACTTTCCCCTCGTCAACCGGAAGGTTTACACTACGATCAACGTGGGTCGTCTCAATACCCTACCCGCCAATAGTGTAGTGACGGTTGAGTCTCTCCTTGAGGCTGGTATTCTCACCACTGCCAAATATCCCCTCAAAGTGCTGGGGGATGGTGAGCTAAACGTCAAGCTAGAGGTTCATGCTGCTGCCTTTAGTGGCAGTGCCCGCAGCAAGATTGAAGCCGCTGGTGGGGTATGTGTGGAGACCTCCGTTGCTGCCGACAGTGAATAGAGGAACCCCAATATGATTGTGAATCGCGGCAAGGCACCCACTGCCCAAGAAACGTTTATGCAGATGGCTCAAGCGGCTGGTCTGCGGGGGCGACTCCTGATCACCATTGGGCTATTGATCTTAGTACGACTGGGGATCTATCTACCCATTCCGGGCATCGATCGCGCCGTTTTTGCCCAGAGCGTCCAAGATAATGCCGTGATTCGCTTCCTCGACATCTTTTCAGGCGGTGGCCTTTCTGCCCTTGGTATTTTTGCCCTTGGTATCCTGCCCTATATTAACGCCTCCATTATCATGCAATTGCTGACCGCTGCTCTCCCCTCCTTGGAGCGGCTACAAAAGGATGAGGGGGAAGCCGGCCGCCGCAAAATTTCCCAAATTACTCGCTACGTCGCTGTCGGCTGGGCAGTTCTGCAAAGTTTTGGCATTGCCATTTTTGTGAGTTCAATTCCCGGTGCGGCTTTGCACCCCGGAGCGTGGTTTGTTGCTGAAATTGTCCTTGGGCTAACCGCTGGCTCAATGGTGGTGATGTGGATTTCGGAATTGATTACTGAGCGGGGTGTGGGTAATGGGGCTTCACTTTTGATCTTTTTGAGCATTGTTGCTTACTTGCCTGCCTCAGTGGGTCAGACGATCGCCCTTGCGGAAAGTGGTGGCAATATTGGCGGCATCGTTATTCTGTTGGCCGTCTTTTTGGCCATGATTGTCGGCATTGTCTTTGTGCAAGAAGGTACCCGCCGCATCCCCATTGTTTCAGCACGTCGCCAAGTGGGGCGCAAACTCTACCGCGAGCAAACCAGTTACCTACCCCTGCGCTTAAACCAAGGGGGGGTGATGCCGATTATTTTTGCCTCAGCAGTACTGATTCTGCCTTCGACCTTGGCGCAGTTTACCCGTAACGAACTCGTGGCACGATTTGCGAGCTATGTTTCTCCAGCAGGGCCGACGCCGTGGCTATACGTGATTTTCTATTTGCTGTTGATTCTCTTCTTTAGTTACTTTTACTCCTCCTTGGTGGTCAACCCCGTGGATATGTCCCAAAACCTGAAAAAAATGGGCGCCAGTATTCCGGGAATCCGACCGGGAAAAGCCACCTCTGATTACCTAGAGCGGGTTCTCAACCGCTTGACCTTCCTAGGGGCGATCTTCTTGGGTCTGGTGGCAATTATTCCCACGGCAGTCGAAAGTGCAACCAAAGTAACAACATTCCAAGGGCTGGGGGCGACCTCCCTGTTGATCTTGGTGGGGGTGGCAATTGACACCTCAAAACAAATTCAAACCTATGTGATTTCACAACGTTATGAGGGGATGGTGAAGCAGTAATGCGCTTAATTTTGTTTGGCGGCCCCGGTTCGGGCAAAGGGACACAGGCAGCAATTCTGACCACACTTTTGGGAATTCCCCATATTTCCACAGGCGATATTCTGCGGGCAGAGCGAGCTGCGGGCACCCCCCTCGGTCAACAGGCTCAAAGCTACATGGATCGCGGTGAACTGGTACCGGATCAGGTGATTGTGGATATGGTGGCCAATCGCTTGCAACAGCCAGATACGGCTGCGGGTTGGCTTTTGGACGGCTTTCCCCGCAATGTGGCACAAGCAGCAGTCTTTGAGGAGATGCTCAAAAGCATTCACCAAGACTATGATTACTTGCTTTTCTTAGATGTGCCCGCTGCAATTCTCCAAGAACGCGCCCTCAATCGCGCCAAGCAAGCTGCCAATGGTCAGCAGCGCTCCGATGATACCCCCGAAACCATTCTCAAGCGGGTACAGGTCTATGAGCGGGAAACCCTACCGATGATTCAACAGTACATGAGTCATCCCAAGTTTGTGCACATTGATGGAACACGTACGATCGAAGAGGTAACTGCTGCCATTCAAGCACGTATTGGAGAGGTGAACCGTGTCTAAACAGGATGCCATTGAAATTGAAGGGACAGTGACCGAGTCATTGCCCAACGCCATGTTTCGGGTGGATCTGGACAATGGCTTTAATGTCCTTGCCCATATTTCCGGTAAGATTCGCCGCAACTACATCAAAATTTTGCCGGGCGATCGCGTGAAGGTGGAATTGACCCCCTATGACCTGACTAAGGGGCGGATTACCTATCGCCTGCGCAAAAAGTAGTTTGATCTTTGCTGGCTACTCTGCTAAGATATAAAATTTGCGACTACATGAGCAACTGATATGAAAGTAAGAGCATCGGTACGGCGTATTTGTGAAAAGTGCCGCGTCATTCGGCGGCGTGGTCGGGTCATGGTGATCTGCACCAATCCGAAGCACAAGCAGCGCCAAGGGTAACCCACTGTTGTTGCATACATAGGAACTAGATTCATGGCTCGTATTGCTGGTGTTGATTTACCCCGCGACAAACGCATTGAAATTGCCCTCACCTACATCTATGGGATTGGCTTGACCCGCTCCAAAGAAATTTTGGCAAAAACCGGTGTGAATCCAGATACCCGCACTCGCGATTTGACCGATGCTGATATTGCGGCACTGCGGGCTGCGATTGACGAGTACCAAGTGGAAGGGGATCTGCGCCGCCTCGAGGCCATGAATATTAAGCGGCTCATGGACATTGGCTGCTACCGGGGGCGTCGCCATCGCCTTGGATTGCCGGTTCGTGGTCAGCGCACCCGTACCAATGCTCGCACCCGTCGTGGTGGTCGCCGCACTGTGGCTGGTAAGAAAAAGCCCGCTGCTAAGAAATAAGTTTTTCCGCTCCTGCTACCTGATTCACGGTTTGGATAGATTATGGCACCCTCTGCAAAACGCTCTGGCCCTCGTAAGCAAAAGCGCAATGTCCCCAGTGGCGTTGCCCACATTCAGTCCACATTTAACAACACGATTGTCTCAATTACCGACCCCAATGGTGAGGTGATTGCTTGGGCCTCTGCTGGCTCCAGTGGTTTCAAAGGTGCCAAAAAAGGCACACCCTTTGCAGCTCAAACTGCTGCTGATAATGCGGCTCGCCGTGCCATTGATCAGGGGATGCGGCAAATTGAGGTCATGGTGAGTGGTCCCGGCTCCGGTCGCGAGACAGCGATTCGGGCGTTGCAAGCCGCAGGCCTAGAAATTACCCTCATTCGGGATGTGACCCCCATTCCCCACAATGGTTGCCGTCCCCCCAAACGGCGGCGGGTTTAGGTTGGTTTGGGTCACTTGGGAGCACAGCTATGGCATATCAAATTGAATGTTTGGAAACACGGGTTGAGGAGGATCAGGGGCAGTACGGCCAATTTGCGCTGCACCCCCTCGCCCCCGGTCAAGGGATTACGGTGGGGAATGCCCTGCGGCGGGTTCTCCTTTCCAACTTACGCGGTAGTGCCGTGACAGCGGTGCGCATTGCCGGTGTGAATCATGAGTTTTCAACAATTCCCGGTGTGCGCGAAGATGTCATGGACATTTTGCTGCAAATGAAGCAGTTGGTGATTCGCAGCCACACTTCAGAACCCCAAATGGGTCGCCTTTTTGCCCAAGCCTCCGAGAATGAGCCATTGACGGTCACTGCTGGTATGGTGCAACTTGGCTCTGAGGTGGAGGTGGTCAACCCCAACCACTATATTGCCACGCTGATGCCGGGGGCAACCTTGGAAATGGAATTTAAGATTGAACAGGATCGCGGCTATCGCTCAGTGGAACGGGTACGGGACGATCGCCTTGCCTTGGACTATCTGCAATTGGATGCGGTCTTTATGCCCGTGCGGCGGGTGAACTATACCGTTGATTCGGTGCGCAGTGCTGGTGCAGAGGGCGATCGCCAGCTCCAAGACTATCTAAAGCTGGAAATCTGGACGAATGGCAGCTTGACCCCCCAAGATGCCCTCAATCAAGCGGCAACGATTCTCGTGGATCTCTTTAGCCCCTTGAAGGAAGTGCCCCTGCACACCTCCGAGGCCACCACCGCGGATGAACATGACGAAACGGGACAAATTCCCATTGAGCAACTCAATTTGTCAGTGCGTGCCTACAACTGTCTCAAGCGTGCCCAAGTCAATACGGTGGCTGACCTCCTTGAGTATTCCCAAGAAGAGCTACTGGAGATCAAAAACTTCGGTCAAAAGTCTGCCGAAGAAGTGATCGAGGCACTGCAAAAACACTTGGGAATTACGCTACCGCCCCAAAAAGCTGCCCGTAACTAGAGAGATTGAATGAGGTTTGTCTATGCGTCACCAACGTCGGGTTCCCCAGCTAGGACTGCCAGCCGATCAACGCAAAGCACTGCTGCGGGCACTGACCACTGAATTGATTCGCCACGGCCGCATTACCACCACCAAAGCGCGGGCAAAGGCTGTACGCGCAGAGGCGGAGCGGATGATCACCTTGGCAAAGGATGGCTCCTTGGCGGCACGGCGGCGTGCCCTTGGCTATCTCTACGATAAGCAACTGGTGCATGCTTTGTTTGCCCAAGCCCCACAACGCTATGGCGATCGCAAGGGTGGCTATACCCGCATTATCCGCAGTGTGCGGCGGCGGGGTGATAATGCCGAATTAGCAGTCATTGAACTGGTTTAGCAGGCAATGATGACGGCGATCGCACCTCCTCAGAGCGGCCAACGCTTGGCACTACTCATTCAGTACCAAGGCACCCATTTCCACGGCTGGCAACGGCAAGTGGGACAGCGCACGGTACAGGAGGTGATTGAGCAGGCGATCGCCAGTGTTGTCAATCATCCCGTCTCTGTTGTCGCAGCAGGTCGCACCGACACAGGGGTTCATGCCGCGGGTCAAGTGGCTCACGTCACGGTCAACTCGCCCATTCCCGTTCATCGTTGGCCGGGGATTCTCAATGCTCGCTTGCCCGCCGATGTGGTGATTCGTGCGGCGGCGGTGGTACCCGATCACTGGCATGCCCGTTTCTCGGCGCTGTGGCGTCGCTATCGCTATACCCTCTATACCGATCCTTGCCCCAATATCTTTCTGCGCCCTTGGACATGGCACTACTACTATGCCCCCTTGGATGTGGAAAAAATGGCAGCCGTGCTTCAGCCACTATTGGGGCGGCATCACCTCAGTGCCTTTCATCGGTCTGGCTCTAATCGTGCCCATTCTTGGGTGGAGGTGCAGGCGGTGAGCTGTCAGCGGCGCGGTGCCCTTGTGGAAATTGAGGTGCAAGCTTCGGGGTTTCTCTACGGCATGATGCGCCTGTTGGTGGGACTCTTGGTACAGGTGGGGCAAGGCCAGCGATCGCCCGCCAGTTTTACGGAAATTTGGCAGCAGGAGCAACGCCACCTCGTCAAGTATGCTGCCCCCCCTACGGGTCTTTGTCTATTGGGGGTGGGTTATCCTGAATCACCTTTCCCCCTTGCCCTGTGCACCGAGGCGATGCCCCAGTTTCAGTTAGCCTCCATTACCCCTGAATTGTCCATTGCATAGAACCATGGAGTTTGTAATGACCAGTACCGTAAAGACACCACTGCCCGCCGTGGATGACCTTGCTCCCCAGTGGTATGTCATTGATGCTGCTGATCAACGGTTGGGTCGGCTAGCCGCAGAAATTGCCCGCATTCTCAGGGGCAAAAACAAAGCCATTTACACCCCCCACATGGACACGGGTGACTTTGTAATTGTCATCAATGCCGAGAAAGTCACTGTCACCGGCAGAAAACGCTCCCAAAAACTCTACCGTCGTCACTCGGGACGCCCCGGCGGCATGAAAATTGAAACCTTTGATCAACTGCAAGCCCGCATTCCCGAGCGGATTATTGAGCATGCTGTGAAAGGGATGCTGCCGAAAAATTCCCTTGGCCGTAAACTCTTTACCAAGCTGAAAGTTTATGCTGGGCCAGAGCATCCCCACCAAGCGCAAAAACCCCAGCCTTTGACCATTAACACGATTCCGGGAGCCTAACATGCAGATTGCTGATCAGTCTAAGCGGGTAGTTTACTTGGGAACCGGTCGCCGTAAGTCGGCGGTGGCACGGGTGCGTCTCATCCCTGGCAGCGGTCAACTGTTGATCAATGGCCGCAATGGGGCTGACTACTTGCAAAACAACCCCACTTATCTCAACTTGGTGAAAGCCCCCCTTGAAACCCTTGGCCTTGAAAGTAGCTATGATATTTATGTCAATGCCACGGGGGGTGGTCTGACGGGGCAAGCAGATGCCATTCGTTTAGGGATTGCCCGCGCCCTGTGTCAACTGGACATCGAAAACCGCAAGCCTCTGAAAACGGAAGGCTATCTCACCCGCGATCCCCGTGCCAAGGAGCGGCGTAAATACGGTCTGCGCAAAGCCCGCAAAGCCCCCCAATACTCAAAACGCTAAGATTTTTGTTTTTTACTTCTCGTTTGTGGTGAGACTCCTATGCCAAAACCGAACATTCATCCCCAGTGGTATCCCGAAGCCAAAGTCTATTGTGATGGTGAAGTGGTGATGACCGTTGGTTCCACAAAACCCGAACTGCACGTGGACATCTGGTCAGGCAACCATCCCTTCTTCACGGGTACTCAGAAAATTGTTGACGCTGAAGGGCGGGTGGAACGCTTCCGCCGTAAATACAGCGGCGCCAAACCCCAGCAAACCGCTAAAGGGAAAAAAGCCGCCGCTAAACCTGCACCCAAAACCAACAAAAAGGGCTAATCGCTCTTCATGTCCCCCTTTTTTCAGCCCGCTGAGTGGCTGCCCCATCGCGCCTGTTGGTTAGCCTTCCCTAGTCACGAGGATTTGTGGGGAGAACTATTACCGCAGGTGCGTTTAGAATTTGCCGCCCTGTGTCGAGCGATCGCTGATCCCGATCCAATCACGGGAGCGTGTCGGGGGGAGCAACTAAAAATTCTGGTGCTGGATGAGGCCGGCGAAGTCACTGCTCGTTCTTACCTTGGGGATCTGAATCCACAGTTTTATCAACTGCCCTTTGGGGACATTTGGCTGCGGGATACGGCTCCTGTGGGCTTAATCAATGAGGCGGGGGAGCGCCGACTCCTCTGTTTGCCCTTTAACGGCTGGGGCAAGAAGTATCAACTCCCTGGCGATAGTGACTTGGCCGTGCGCCTTGCTCTAGCCATCGGCGTCCCCTATGGGGCAGTGCCCTTATTCTTGGAGGGAGGGGCGATCGAAGTGGATGGCGAAGGAACCTGCCTCACCACCCGCCAGTGTCTCCTTAACCCCAACCGCAATCCCTATTTAGACAGCGAAGAAGTGGAAGCCCGCCTCAAGCCCGCCCTTGGCGTGAGCAAAATCCTCTGGATTGAATCGGGTCTAGCCAACGATCACACCGATGGTCATATCGATACGCTGGTGCGTTTTGTGGCCCCGGCAACCGTGGTTTGTATGTTGCCGGAAAGCCCTGAGGATCCGAACTATGATGTGCTCCTGACGATTTATGAGCAGTTGCAAACGCTAACGGATGCGAAGGGGCGCTCCCTAGAAGTAATCCCGGTGCCTTCGCCCGGGCGGGTGACGAGTCGAGAGGGGGAGATTTTACCCGCTAGCTATGTCAATTTTTACATTGCCAATACCACTGTTGTCGTCCCCACCTATGGTGTCGAAGCGGATACCAAAGCGGTTGGGGCGATCGCCAAGCTCTTTCCCAGTCGCAAAACCGTTGGCCTTCCCGCACGGACGATTTTAGAAGGGGGCGGTGCCTTCCATTGCATTACTCAGCAGGAACTATGAGAACACTGACCGTTGCTGCCATTCAAGCGCAACTGACCGATGATGTTGAGACCAATATTCTGCACCTCAGTGATTTAGTGCGGCAGGCGCATCAGCAGGGGGCACAGGTCATTGTTCTGCCAGAGCTATTTGAGGGTCACTATTTTTGTAAGGAAGAGCGGGAGATTCACTTTCAGCGGGCACACCCCGTGAAAAACCACCCCACAATTGCCCACTTTGAGGCCTTGGCGCGGGAACTAGAGGTGGTGATTCCAGTGTCCTTTTTTGAAAAGGCGGGCACCGTCTATTACAACAGTGTGGCCATGATTGATGCGGGGGGCGTCAACCTCGGTGTCTATCGCAAAAGTCATATTCCCGATGGCCCCGGCTATGAGGAAAAGTTTTACTTCCGTCCGGGGAATACAGGCTTTCGAGTCTGGCGTACCCGCTACGGCAAAATCGGTGTCGGCATCTGTTGGGATCAGTGGTTTCCAGAGGCTGCACGGGTGATGACCCTGATGGGGGCAGAGGTGCTCGTGTATCCCACCGCTATTGGTAGTGAACCCCATGATCCCACACTGGACACCAAAGACCCTTGGCAGCGGGTGATGGTTGGCCATGCGGTAGCAAATGTGATTCCGGTGGTAGCAGCGAACCGTGTGGGTGATGAGGGGGGGCAAGTATTTTATGGCAGTTCATTTATTGCCAATCCAAGGGGGGATTTGGTGGCCGAGGCCGATCGCACCCAAGAAGCAGTGCTTGTTCATCAATTTGATTTAGAGGAAATTGAGCGCCTACGGGCGGCCTATGGCTTCTTTCGCGATCGCCGACCCGGACTCTACAAAGCCCTATTGACTGCGGATGGTGTTAGCTAATTGCCGTGGCTTGGCTGGGGATGAAAGTGTAGGTGCTGATGAGCCTGTAGCGGATGGCAATGATTATGCTCGCTGTCGTGCTCATGGGGATGAGTGTGCCAAAAACCGGCGGGGAGATGTCGCAAGTGCCACGGTTGGGTCAACACCACAAAAGTGATGAAAAGCACCATGCTGCTGAGGCCAGTATAGAAAAAATGTTGGGCTGGAAACTGACTGCCGAACCATCCCGCTAGGGGATAGGCCAAGACCCACCAAAGATGACTCCAAGCAAACTGAGCGCCATAAACCCGACCCTGCAAGTCCACGGCTACTCGCTCAGCAATTACCGTCTGCATCGGCACATTGACGAGGGTTTTACCGATACCCGCGATCGCCCACAACAGAGCGAGGCTAGGAACATTGGCACCATAGGCAGCCAGCAACGGCAGCACCGTGAGTATCCCCCCTAGCGCCATCACCACCACTGCACTGATCCTGTGACAGGAAGAACCCCAAATCACCGCAGCCAAAGTAGCACCCACACCAAATGCCGCCATGATTGAGCCGTAGGCCTGACTTCCTGCCTGTAGCGTGCCCTGAACATAGCCGACGGTATTCACCAAAATTTCCGCACCAGCGATCGCCGCCACCAATTGCAGCAGTAATCCATAGCGAATCGCTGCATCCCACCAAAGGCACTGACTGCCAACACTAAGCTCCTCAAGAAATCCTCTACGGGGGGGTACTGATCCTTCTCTAGAGACGATCAAAGCATTGGGCAGCCGAGCAATCAACGCCGCTGCAACCAAAAAGGTCAAGGCATCCAAAAAGAACACTGAACGGGTGCTAAATAGCGCCGCAACACTGCCCGCGAGGGCTGGGCCTAAAATACTCAGGAGTTGGTACGTGGCATTCGAGAGGGCGATCGCCCGTGGGCACTCCTCAGCAGTCGTCATCAAAGGTAATGTGGCGGTGTAGGTTGGGGTGAAGAGGGCGTGAAAGCCGCTCAGCAAAGCCACCAGCAGATACAGTTGCCAGCCGTCAGTAACAAACGGAAAGAACGAAACCAAAATCATTCGCATAAGATGGGTGGTCATCATCAACCCCTTGCGATCCAATCGATCTGCTAAGACACCAGCAATAGGAGCCAATAGCACAAAAATGGTGACCCGCAGAGTTAAGGCAGTTGAGAGCCACACTCCTGAATTCTCTCCTGCTAACTCAAAAGCAAGGAGTGCTAAGCCAAGCCAAGTGAATGCATCCCCAATCAGATTGATCGTTTGCGCCGCATAGAGAACGGCGAAGGCTCGATTCCGTAGGCACTGCAACAAGGGAGGAAGTTGAAAGGTCATGGTGGCCACCTGAGAACCCACACGTTTACTATATCCCCCCTAGGGGGATGTTCGCCAAGGGAACTCACGGATGAACTATGATTGGTGTAGGTTGTTCTTAAATACTTGTGAGTGGTGCAGCCACATTTCAGTGTCCTGCTCGCGATCGCCAGCGGCCTCGCTCTACCGACAGTTGCTTTTGCAAACTGCACCATTAACAGCGTGACTGGCCTAAACTTTGGTGCCTACAGCACCTCTAGTCCCTCTGCTAACGATGCCACTGGTCAAATTATCTTCGTCTGTACGAATGTCCAAGGGGCAATTACGATTCGCCTGAGCGCTGGTAATGCGGGTCGTTTTACCCCTCGACAAATGACCTCTGGCAGGGGTCGCCTTGACTACAACCTATACATTGATGCCGCTCGCACCCAAATCTGGGGGGATGGTACTGGCGGGAGCAGTTTGCGAACCTTAGTGCCTGTGAATAATGCCCCCACAGCCCTTGAAATTTTTGGTCGCATCCCCACCCGGCAGTTTGTGCCTGCGGGCATCTACAGCGATACGATTGTGGTGACGCTGGAATACTAAGAAACCGTAAAGCGATTGGTTTCCTCACGGATTTGCTCAAAGGAAATCTCTTGAGCCGTACCTGCAAAGGGATGATCCGGCGTTAAAAAGAGAAGGCAGTGACACTCCCGCCGTTCGCGCATGGGCACACAGGGGCAGTTCCAGTAGGCCGCTTCTACCTCTGCTTCTTTGTCTTCATAGTGGCGGCAGGGACACAGGGGAGAACCGTAGTCGTCCTTATGTTTGGCTAATCCTTCGAGAACAACTGCCGTTGTCCCTAAATCTGAGCAAAAGTAGGTTCCTGTGCGCTTGGCATAGGTTTCCGCAAACTTGCGCATGGCTTCAAGATTTTTGTCGGAGGCCTGTTGCGGTTTATAGGTGCTACTCATGGCAAAATTTGCGACACGAAACTTCTTTCAGTTTAGCGGAAGGCGATCGCTGGATTAGCGGTGATTGAATTGAAAGATCCAGGGTGCTGGAGTTGAACCAGCCTATGGCGAATTATGAGTTCGCTGCCTCATCCGCTCGGCCAACCCTGGGCAGGTGATTATTATTTTTCAATATACAGCCCTTTTCACAAGGTTCGAACATACCCAACAGTGGGAAACCTAGAGTGGGATAGCATTTGATTCCCTTATTTGTCCCCCATCATTCAGAGGTTTTCAAAGGTGTTGCGGTTAGCGCTCTGTTACTCGGAGGTTTTGCTATGAAGCCCATTTATTTAGATGGACTGGCCACCACACCCGTTGATCCGCAAGTGCTAGCCGCAATGCTGCCCTATTTTAGCGATCGCCCCGGCAATGCGAGTAATCGTGCCCATGCCTATGGTTGGGAGGCCGCCGCTGCCATTGATCTTGCCCGTGAAACGATTGCCGCAGCCATCCATGCCCATCCCGAAGAAATCATTTTCACCAGTGGTGCCACTGAAGCAGACAACTTGGCGATCAAGGGGGTGGCTGAAGCATACTACAGTCGCGGTCGCCATATCATTACCGTGCAGACGGAGCACAATGCGGTGCTCGCTCCCTGTCGCTATTTGGAGTCCCTTGGCTTTCGGGTGACCTATCTGGGGGTGAATGAGAAAGGGTTCATTGATCTAGGTGAGTTAGAGCAAGCCTTTACCCATGAGACCATCTTGGTGTCCGTGATGGCCGCCAATAATGAAATTGGGGTGCTCCAACCCTTGGCCGAGATTGGTCGCCGCTGTCGCGATCGCGGGGTACTCTTCCACACCGATGCCGCTCAAGCCTTGGGCAAAATTCCCTTGGATGTTCAGGCGCTTCAGGTGGATCTCATGTCCCTGACTGCCCATAAACTCTACGGGCCAAAGGGCATTGGTGCCCTCTATGTGCGGCGCGATCGCCCCCGGGTGCAACTCGCACCTCAACTCCACGGCGGTCATCAAGAACAGGGCTGGCGATCGGGAACCTTGGCCACTCCCCTCATTGTCGGCTTTGGGGCAGCAATACGACTCGCTCAGGAACGTCAAGCAACGGATATTCCCCATCTGTGGCGTCTCAAGGAACGGCTGTGGCAGGGGTTGACCTCCCTTGGGGAGATCTATCTCAATGGTGATTGGCAACAGAGTTTGCCCAACTCTCTCAATGTCAGTATTGCTGGGGTTGAGGGCAATGCCCTGCTGCGCGCCATTTATCCCTATGTCGCCCTCTCAACGGGGGCAGCCTGTAGTAGCGAAAAGCCAACTGCCTCCCATGTCCTCCTTGCACTGGGGCGATCGCCCACCCTTGCCCGTGCCTCGCTGCGCTTTGGTCTGTTGCGTACCACCACAGAGGCGGACATTGATATCGCCCTTGAACACATTGGCCACCGCATTCGCCAACTACGCCATCCCAGATAGAGATTCTTCACATTTGTTAATAGTTATGGCTTCTTGATATAAATTTACAATATTCCCAAATGCCGATAATGTCATGGTTTCCGTGATCTAAATCACATCTAAAAGTGCTTTTACGTGAAACTACGCATGATCCCCAAGTTGCGAAGTTCATAGAATAATAACGTACGGTAAATCAATCCTTAACGAGCAGTTATATCCCCTGTTGATCCCCCACAAAATTTGCCCATGGGTGGAAGTGGACAGTGGGAAATCAATTCATCAGATGCCGACATAGTAGTTGGGGGAACACAACATGACAAAATTATTGCCTGTTACTGCCTACACAATTCGCCGTTTGTTACGGCAATACCAAGGACAGCTCAAATCCGTGGTGGTGGAAGGGGCTTGCTTAGTGGCTGATCCCGAAGCAGACTTGAATGCGGTGCTCGAGAGTCTCTATTTGGATGAAGAAGAAGTCCGCACCCAAGTGGCTGAAATTGAGAAGCTGATGATGACCCATCAACTGCTGTTGAAAGCAGGGGCAAAAGAGCAAGCAGCAGCCATTGAAGATCAAATCCTCTGGATTTTTGGCCTGAAGCGGATCAAGAATCAAGCTAGCCAAGAAGCAGCCCCTGCAATGCCGATTATGATGGCCGTGGGCATTTAAGGACCCGCAAAAATGGCTTCCTCCACCTCAGCACGGGGACAGGAGTACTTAAAAGAACGCTGAGTCACGCTGCCCTCAAGGCGATCGTGATAAACCACCTGCAACTCTTCAATATCCAAGCAAATCCGAGCTGACCACTGGGGATACTCTAACTCCCAACAGTGGATATCCGTTTCGTCCCGCACACAGCCCTTTTGCTGTAGCCATGCTTCAATTTGCGGCAGGGCATGGTTGTAGAGGGGAGTTTGGGGATTAGGCAAGGTATTCATCCAAGTTCTGAGATGCGACTGACAATTTGCAAGATCCATTCTTGCCCCTGTTGGGACAAACCGACAATCACCGCCAGAACCAGACAGCCAACAAAGGTGACCCCCAAGATAAACAGAGCAAATAGCTCTCCCGGTGAAAGGGGGCGATCGTCGGGTGGCACAGCAGTAGAACGCACAGACCCTTGGGAGCGAGAGAACGCACCTATCCCCGTCGTATTTGACTGTTTTGACTGTGCCCGCAGGCGTAATTGCAAGTCATACCACTGCCGTTGCTCTGGATTCGTCAGCACTGCATAGGCCTCATTGAGGCGATGAAACTCCTCGCGGGCGATCGCCACCGGCAATGTCGTCGTATCAGGATGGTAGAGCTTACTCTTCTCTCGATAGGCACGGCGAATCTCCGCCAACGAGGCCGTGGGTGCCACCTCGAGAATGTCGTAGTGGGTTCGCGACGGGGACAGATGTGCCATGGCAAGGCTTACTTGACCAGATCGAAGATCTTGAACATGGGCAGGTACATCGCCACTAGAATTGACCCTACCATACCCCCTAGCACCGCAATCATCAAGGGTTCCATCACACTTGTTAGGGACTTCACTGCCTGTTCCACTTCATCTTCATAGAAGTCGGCCACCTTCATCAGCATCTTATCGAGTTCCCCTGTCTCTTCGCCCACGTTAATCATCTGGGTCGCCAGCACTGGAAAGACCCGTTCCTGTTGTAGGGCAAGACTGAGCATCCCCCCTGTCTGGACTTCCTTCGCGGCACGATCAATGGCATTGGAGATCACTTGGTTACCCGCCGTGGCACTGACAATCTCAAGGGAGCGCAAAATCGGTACCCCTGAACGGGACAGCGAACCAAACGTGCGGCAGAACCGTGCCACCGCTGTTTTTTCCACCAAATCGCCAAAGAGGGGTAGCTTCAACAGCAAGCCATCAATCATCAGGCGGCCAGCCGGGGTCTTGTAATAAAAGCGAATCCCCAATACCAAGCCCACCACACAGATAATCAACAATGCCATATACTGAGGCGTGCGCAGAAATTCACTCAGCGCCACCATCATGGCAGTAAAGGGCGGCAATTCCCCCCCCAACTGTTTGAAAATCCCCTCAAACACAGGAATAAGGAAAATCACCATCCCCAAGAAGATGCCGACCGCCAGCAGACCCACCACCACGGGATAGGTTAGGGCGGACTTGATTTGGTTATTGAGGCGGGCTTGATCCTCCAGCAACTTTGAGAGACGGTTGAGCACCTCATCCAGCACCCCCCCCGTTTCCCCCGCTTGGATCATGGCCACAAACAGATTATCAAAGGCCTCTGGATGGGGGCGCATTGCATCGGCTAGAGTGCTTCCCTGCTGAATATCATTGTTGACCGCCATGAGGATTTTTTTCAGTTTCGGGTTGGTACATTGATCCGCCAATACACCGATCCCGCGCACCAAGGCCACCCCCGCATTCACCAGTGCCGCAAACTGCCGCGCAAAGATCGCTCGATCCTTCACCGTAATTTTCGAGAGGAAGCTGAGGTCGAGGTCTGACTTGAGGGTGAGTTTTTTGGCCTCCTTGACCTCTAGAACCTGTACCCCTTGCAATTGCAAGGCCATGCGTGCTTCCCGCGGTGTCGAAGCTTCCTCGCGGACGGTCTTGTACTTGCCTTGGGCATCCCGTATCCGCACTTCATAGGTTGCCATGACTCAATACCCCTTCTCTTTATCAATAATTGCTAACTAGCGTGCTGCTGCCGCAGGTGTACCCGTACCAATCAGACGTTGCAGCTCGTCCTGACGCGAGGACTTGGCCATTGCTGCTTCATAGGTGATAATTCCCGCACGATAATAATCGGCCAAGACTTTTTCGAGGGTTTGCATCCCTAGCTTGCCGCCCGTTTGAATCGCCGAATAAATCTGCGAGGTCTTGCCTTCGCGAATCAGGTTGGAGATAGCAGGGGTCACCACCATAATCTCTTGTGCCATAATCCGCCCAAATTCACCGGGCTTAGGATTTTTCTTAGGAACCAGCGTTTGGCTAAAGACCGCCACCAACGAGTTCGACAACTGAACGCGAATTTGCTGTTGCTGCTCTGGCGGGAACACATCCACCATGCGGTCAACGGTTTGGGCGGCTGAACTAGTGTGCAAGGTACCAAAGACCAAGTGCCCTGTTTCCGCCGCTGAGATGGCAAGCTGAATCGTTTCCAAGTCACGCATCTCACCCACGAGGATAATATCGGGGTCTTCCCGCAGCGCTGCCCGCAGAGCATTGGCAAAACTCTTGGTGTCTTCTCCCACCTGCCGTTGGTGGATCAGGCTCTTGATGGGTTCATAGACAAACTCAATGGGGTCTTCAATCGTCAGGATATGCTCAGCGCGGGTTTTGTTAATCAAGTCAATCATCGCCGCTAGGGTTGTGGTTTTCCCTGATCCGGTAGGTCCAGTCACCAGAATCAAGCCCCGTGGCCGCTCACTCATTTCGCGGACAATGTTGGGCAATCCCAACTGCTCAAACGTGGGAATTTTGGAACTCAAAGCCCGCAAGCAAGCAGCATAGGTCCCCCGGTCTTTATACACATTGACGCGGAACCGAGCGAGGCCACGTACGCCATAGGAGCAGTCCAACTCCCAGTTTTGCTCTAAGTGCTTGCGTTGGGTATTGTTGAGCATGCTGAAGATCAGGCGCTGGCATTGCTCTGGGGTGAGTGGCTCGTAGTCTGTCGGCGTTAATTTGCCACTAATGCGAATGTAGGGGGGTAAGCCAGCGGAGATGTGCAAATCAGAGCCACCATTGGCCACCACTTGCTCCATTAGGTCTTCAATCATTAACTCCATAGGGTGTTCCTCGTCTAAGCAGTTGGGTCAACAACACGAAAATTTATCGAATACGTTAGTAATCCTGTTAATCCACAAAGCGCGGTGTCATGCAATAGGGGCATTCTAACCATTCGGGCTGGGCCTCGGCACCGCAAGTACGGCAGGTTAAAGAACTCTTACGTTTGGCCTTGAGTTCTGATTCGAGACCCGTGTCCGTAAAGGTGACGCGCTCGACTTCTTCGAGGGTGGTGACACCTTCTTTGACAAGGTTCAGGCTATAGGCCAACAGGGTTTTCATGCCCTCCTCAACCGCCGCTTCTTTGATCCGCTCCGTGGGGGCACCCTCAGTAATCAGGCTTTGCAGGCGCTCCGTCACCCGCATAATTTCATAGACCCCACAGCGCCCTTTGTAGCCAACACCGCCACACTTGCTGCAAATCGGCTGGCCACTGGCTTTGGCTGCTTGAATCTGCTCGGGTGTGAGTTTATTGGCTTTGTAGAGGGTGAGGTTGACATCCTTAGAAGCGGACAAGCCAAAGCGTGCCAGTTCCTCACGGGTGGGCGTATAGGGAATGCGACACTCACTGCATACCCGCCGCATGAGTCGCTGGGCAACGACCCCAATTAAGGAAGCGGAGACCATGAAGGGTTCCACCCCCATTTCCGAGAGACGGGCAACGGCACTGGCGGCATCGTTGGTGTGCAGGGTGGTTAACACCAAGTGACCCGTCAAGGCAGCTTCAATAGCGGTTTTTGCTGTTTCTTTGTCGCGGGTTTCCCCCACCAGAATCACATCGGGGTCTTGGCGGAGAAAGGCACGCAGAATGGAGGCAAAGTCCATGCCTTTTTCGCGAATAACCTGTACCTGCGTCAGGCCAGGGAGCGTGTATTCAATGGGGTCTTCCGCTGTACTGATGTTGACACCAGGACTATTACATTCAGCCAGCGCCGAGTAAAGCGTGGTGGTTTTCCCTGAACCAGTCGGACCTGTAACGAGGATGAGGCCAAAGGGACGCTTGGTCATCTCCCGCACAATGGCAAGGCTCTCAGGGTCAGTAATCAATTTGTCGAGACCCAGTTGGGTGGCGGAGTTATCGAGAATCCGCAGTACCACTTTTTCACCCCAGCGGCTGGGGAGGGTATTCACCCGGAAGTCCACCCGTCGTCCTTGGAACATTTTGCGGATACGACCATCTTGGGGGGCACGCCGCTCGGCAATATCGAGGTCAGCCAAAATTTTGAAGCGGGAAACCACGGCTGGCACGATCTTCTTTGGTAGTGGATCAAAGGCTTGGTGGAGCACCCCATCTTTGCGGAAACGAATCCGAAGGTATTCCTCTTGGGGTTCGATGTGAATGTCGGAAACGCCTTCAGTGAGGGCCTTGGCCAAGATTTTATTCACAAGGGCAATAATCGGAGCATCCTCTGCGCCTTTCAGCGCCTCAGCAAGGTCAACCTCCTGCTCCCCTTCAAGTTCTTCAAGGCCACCCATGGCTTCGATGTCTTCTTCAATGTTGATGTCACCGATCGCGGCGGGGGCGTTTTTGCTAGCGGCGGTTTCAGCCACCTGTTTATTGAGAATCGGGTCAATCAGGCGTTGATAATCCTCTAGGGTGATCACCATCCGCTTGAGGGTCAGGTTGTGGGCGCGGAGCAAGCGAGTGAGGTTGTCAATGGCTTGGAGGTTATCTGGATCCACCATCGCCACGAGCAGATAGGGGGGATCGGCGTCGAGGTGCTTGGCAATGGGGATGACTTGGTAGGTGCGGCAGGTGTCAATCGGTACAATCGTGTTGATCAGTTCCTCGATTTGCTCAGTGGGAAAACGATTGAGTTCGGGATCAAGGCAATCAACCCCGTAGATCACTTTGAGTTCAAAAAGCTGTTGCTTGTGGTATTGGCGCAACACATCGGGGGGCATGGTGCTGCCCGTAATCTCCTGCAGCACGGTTACGAGGGACTTGCCCGTTTTGCGGGCGGTGTTCATGGCTTCCCGCACCTGATCGATACTGGCGTAACCGGAGGCAACAATGGCGCGTTCGGTGGGGCTAGCGGCTCTGCCGCGCACGGTAAGTGCTTTGCGAGAGGAAGATGACGATGTGTTGACCATAGGGCGCGTTGGGGTCTGGATGGCTTGCCTACTATAGTAGCAACAACCTTCCCAGAGATTTCATACGTATTTTCACGGTTTATGTTTATTGACATTTTTGTTGACAATTCTTGTTATAGACGCTTTGTAACCGCGATCGCCATCTTTTGTATAGGCTGAAAATTATTTACAATCCTGCGGCACATTAGAAACTATTAGTTATCTGTTATCTTGTCTCCCTGTTAGCGCGTCCTCTCGATTCCGCCATCGTCCTGTGGAGGTTTGCCCTATGCGTGTCAAAGACTTGATTTTGCCTGTACTGGTGGTTGGTTTGGTCTTTGTTGGTTTTGGCGATCGCTTTTTGCCGGCACCTCTGAGTACGGCCAGTGCCAGTACCCGCGAGCAACTGAATGGCTTTTTCAGGGGAATGTTTACGGGGTTTTCCACCTATAACCGCTACCATAAGACGGAGGAGATGATTCGCCAAGCCGAAGGGAAGTAAATGCGCCGCTTTTTGCTCTTTTTACTCTGGATGATCAGCAGCGGGGCGATCGCCCTTTTTTCGGTACAGAATGCGAAAGCGGTGTCCCTAAAATTTTTATTTTGGCAATCCATTGAGATGCCCCTTGGCTTGCTGCTGATCTTTGTGGCAGCGATCGCCCTCTGGGTGCCCTATTTAGCCCGTCCACTGCGGCGATGAAGTGGCAACACTGGCTGCTCATCCTACTTGTGATTGTTTTGTGCTTGACTGGGCAACCAAGAATTGCAGCAATTCCAGCCTCACCCCTCACCCTAGAAGTCAATCCAGCGGATCCCCAAGCCAGTGATGCCGGTAAGGAAATTCCAGCAACCCCTTTCCGCACGATTGGTGCTGCTTTGGTGTGGGCACAGGCGCACGATCGCCCCACAGACATTTACATTCATGGCGGCATTTATCGGGAGGCGCTGGGAACGATTCATCATCGGCAGACACCCCTGCGACTAATGGCCAAGATGGGCGAACCCGTGATTTTGCGCGGCAGTCAACAATGGTCAGATTGGCAAGAAGTCTCCAGCACGCCTAGGTTCACCATTTACCGTCACCCTTGGACACTGGCTTGGGGCTTTTCGGGTAACCCTTGGACAGCGTTTGACATTGAGTTACCGCTCGTGGCGCAGCGGGGCGAACTGGTGTGGTGGCGGGATACTCCCCTGCGGCAGCGGCTCTCGTTTAGGGAATTGCAGGGGAATGATTTCTATGTGGATGATACGGAGCAGCAACTGTATGTGGCAATTCCTACGGGTATCTCAGCCAGTGAATTAGAAGTCGCCGTTCACCGTGAAGCCCTACGCATTTTAGACAGTGGTTTGATCAGTTTGGTGGGGCTACGCTTTGAGCACTATGGCGGCACATTTACCCAAGCGGTGCGCATTGAACGCAGCCATGACATTGAGGTCAAAGATTGTACTTTTTGGGGAAATAATTGGGGCGGCCTCGAAAGTCACCAGAGCGATCGCCTGCGGGTGGAGCGAACGCAATTTCTGCAAAATGGCTGGCGGGGCATGGCGGGGGTTCATTTGCGGGACTTCACAGTGCAGCAGGTGCTTGTTCAAGGCAATAATTGGCGGGGGGGATGGGCAGGCTTTTACGATTGGGATGCGGGAGATAAGTACTTTCACCTGCGCCGCGCTGTCTTCGATCGCTACCGCGCCATTGAGAACCAAGCGGCCGGTCTGTGGCTTGATACCGATAATCAAAACGTCGAGATTCGGCGATCGCAATTTGTCGGCAATGCCGTTGTCGGCCTTTTCCTCGAGGCGGGCACAGGGCCAGTGACCATTGAAGACTCCTTAATTGCCTATAACTACAGCATCGCCCCCAACTATCTGCAAACCCCCGGCATTTTTGGCTGGGCGGCTGCCCATGTTACCCTGCGCCGCAACTGGATTTGGGAAAACCAAGGGGCACAAATTGGTGTCCGCGATCCTGCGCCTCGAACCGTCACCCTGCCCGAAACCGGTGAGGAAGTCACGATGATCTCTCAAGATTGGTACCTAGAGGGCAATTGGATTGGTAGCCGCCAAGAACGACTCCTGACCACCCTCAAGGGCGAACCCTTTTTGCAAACCCTGAGATTGCAGGGTAACCACTGGTGGAGTGAAGCGGCCTACCCCTTTCGCCTAGAGGGGGAAAATGTCACTTGGTCGCAGTGGCAGGAACGATATGGCCATGCCAGCGATCGCTGGCTCACCCCCTAGAGGCGATCGCGCAACTGATTGACCATTGCTTGGGCAGAGGCTTCATCGACAAACATCCCCAGTTGAATCTTGGTTTGATCACCATTGCCCACCAAAAAGGCATCGGGCACAACGGCTTGGACTTTTTCTAAGTCCGCAGGTTCCTTGTAGGGAGCCAGCACATAGTAGCGACCATTGGGCATTTTCTCCACAAAGAGCCGTGTCGTATGTTCAGGTTCAGCCGGGGTTGGGCTGGCGGTAGGGGTGGGTGATGGACTGGCCGCAGGTTCCAATTGGGCAAGGGTGCTGCGATTGACATCGGGAAATTCCCGCGCAGTCATATCAGGGCCGACGGGGGGCGTGGGTGATGCTGTTGTTGGTGTTGCAGGTGATTCAGTAGCAACGGGGGCGGGTCGGCGGTTGAACCACCACAGGGCTGCGCCACTAAAGCCGGCCAGAATGCCAACCACAATTAACCAGCGTTGCACCAGATGTTGACTATTGCTTTCACGGCGCTGGAACCAAGGCCGCTGCTGGTTCTTTCGAGCCTGCTTGAGCAGCTCACGGGTAGAGGCAAAGGGGCGCTTTGTTGGCGTTGGCGTTTGCGGGGCAGGGGGATCGCTGGCATAGGAGGGGGGCAAGAGTTCTGCTAAATCTGTGGGGTCAAACTCGAAAAAGGGATCGGCGGGCACCTCATTGGCACGTTCATCGGTGGCTGGTGCTGTCTCAGGGGTAAGGGCGAGAGAACTGGCAACGGCAGGAACGGTTGGTGAAGTCGGCTCTGTCGTAGCGGTAGGGGTGACACTCGGTTCTGGGGAAGTCGCAGATTCAGGAACAGGCGGGGCTTCAAAGGGGGAATGGGCTTGTACCATGCGATGGCAGCGATATTGAGTGAGTTCTGCCTCTAAACTAAGGTTGAGGGAAGCCAAAGCCGCTTGCAAACGTTGGCGATCGACGGTGGCAGAGGTCATAGCAATCGCTCCGAAAACAGTGCCCTACAGTCCCTTGAGTTAACGCACCACCCCGATGGATTATGCAGCAAACTGTGCAGGTTCGCCAAAATGGCACAGATCCCCACTCTTGAGTGTTTGCATTCCCGCCTATAACCGTCCCCAAGGACTCCTGCAAGCAGTGCGCTCAGTGGTGGCAGCATTGCCTCGTGAGCACCAGAATCAGGTGGAAATTATCATTAGCGATGACTCCGCTACCCCCACCGCAGTCGCAGATTTATTCACTGCATGGTCAGGTCGGTGGCACTACCAGCACAATGCCCAGCGCTTAGGGATGGTGGCCAATTGGAATGCCAGTTTAGCACAGGCCGCTGGGGAGTTTATCCTGCTGTTGCACGATGATGATTACCTACTACCCCAAGGGATCACGACGATTCTGGAAACCCTCAGCAAGTACGGTAGCCAGTTTGATATCTTTCTCTTTGGCGTGCATTTGGTGAATTTGCATCAACGCTGTTTGCGACGGCAGATACCCCGGCGGCAGGGATGGCTCTCTCCGACTGAAGCCCTTAGGCAATTGCTGCGTCATTCCTCGTTTGTGCGCTTTCCAGCCTTGATCTGGCGGCGATCGCTCCTCGACGAGGTGGGCTACTTTGATCCCGCCTACGGCGAAGCCACAGACCTCTACCAATGGCTACACTTCTTTGCCCGGAAGGGAGTTTACACGGTTCCCCATGCCACCGCTGCCTACACGATCCACGATCAAGCTTTGACAATGGAGATGTTTCAAGCCCAGACCTTGGCTACTCTGGGGCGTATTTTTGCCGCCGCTGCTGATTTATCCATTCTTTCACCAGCGGAACTGCGGCAGTACCAGTGTGACTTTTTTCACCAGTTTATCTTGGCGGGAACGTGGCGATTTTTGCGCCGACGGCAGTGGCAACGGGCACAGGCAGTGTATCAGCTTTTTAATCTGCCAGAGGTGATTGCATTGGGGCGATCGCGCCGCTGGCAAGGCCTGCGTTCGCTCTTTGGGGCTGGGCTTTGGTTACTGCGACGGGTTAACTAACCGCCCACTGCACATAGGGCAGCCGTGCTGCGACTTCGTGAATTTTGTCCCGATTGGCCAACAGTTGACCACAGGCATCCCATTGACCAGAAAGGAGCATTTGCCGCGTACTTTCCGCCATGGTTAGGGGAATCACTTGATCGCCTGCCGTTAGGGTCAGCGCCTGCAAGTCTAGGGTCAGTTCCGTAGCGGGCTGATCTTCCAAAAGAGTTTGCAGCGCTTGTACCTGTTCTGGGGCTGCCGTCAGACAGGGAACCCCCATCGCCAAGCAGTTCCCGGCAAAAATCTCGGCAAAGCTTTCGCCGACAATCGCCTGAATCCCCCAACGGGCGATCGCTTGGGGGGCGTGCTCGCGACTAGAACCACAGCCAAAATTGGCATTCACCACCAGAATGCGTGCCCCTTGGTACTGAGGCAGGTCAAAAGGGTGTTGCCCCGACTGGCGATCGTCAGCAAAAACGTGTTCTCCAAGGCCATCAAAGGTGACACAGCGGAGAAACCGGGCGGGAATAATGCGATCTGTATCGATATCGTTGCCCCGCAGGGGAAGGCCACGACCCGTAATGCGTTCAATCTTGCTCATAGGCCTATCTTACTGGATCCCGCAGCCTGCAAGTGCTGTTCGGGGGGAATTGCCCTGAAGCAGGTTACTCAGCAATAGGGTCGGCGGTTGGGCATGGGGCCAAGCAAAGGCGTGGCGAAAGGCGGCTTCCTGACAGGCTTGCAACTCCTTGAAGTTGAGGATGTCGTGGGTGAGTAAGTTTTCGTATTCAAAGGGCAGCCGCACGTTGTGCAGACCCGCGTTATCGGTACAGATGGCCACGTCCACCCCCGCCTCAAAACAGCGTTCAAAGACGAGGCGTAATTGCGCGTAGCTCTCAAGGGTACCCGTTTGAAAGTAGGTGGTGGGGCACACTTCGAGGCATTGACCCGCTGCGGCCACTTCCTTGAGCAGCTCTGGATAGCGCAGCGGAATTTGAATGCCATGACCAATGCGTTGCAGGTAGGGGAGCAATTCGGGGTAGCAGCCATTCACCGTTTCGTAGAGGTGGCCGGTGGTTTTGAGACCGCGATCGCGGGCATAGGCATAGAGTTCAATAAATTCCGCCATGCGATCGCCATAGACGCTATCGCCCCCGGCCAAGTCAATGCCACAGACAAACTGCGGAAAACTTGCCGCCAGATCAACAATGGCACGGTTCACCGCATAGGGCAGCCGCGTGTGCATACAGAGAATTTGACTCGTGACAATCGGGTACTCTGGGACTTGGCAAGCTAGACCCACCGTTTTAACAATCTCGGCCATCTGCTCAATGCGATCGCTCTGGGATCGCTGCGGATCCGTGCGCAGATAGGGGGTATAGCGCAACTCTAAATAGGCCAAGTTTTCAAAAATATAGGCGCCACGAATCAAACGAAAAATGAAATAGGGCAAGGTTTGCGGTGTTTGCACACTCTCCACTAGGGTGTGGAGTTCGAGGTATTCTTCAAGGGATTGGCGAGGGCGAGTATAAAAGGTTTCAAATTCCTCATAGTCGGGAAAGCGATCCGCAAGGGCGCGATCGTTCCGCTGAAAATACCGCCAAAGAATACGCGGTACAACTGAGCCACCCAAATGCCGATGTAGTTCTGCGTACAGTGCCATACGTGCTCCTTGAACTGGCCAAAACGCAACCAATACCTAAGCTGGCCAGAGGGGTCAATGCCCACACCTCAGCCATCGAGAACAGAACAAAAACAGCGATGAACGAAGAAAAGATAGGGTTAAATTGTTCTAATGTTAACAAATTTTACAAAGGTGGCGCAGGAACCAATGGGCGCAAACGCTAGGATCATCTCGATCTCCAATTGGTTGGGTATCGCGAATGTGGCCTTTTCGACGGCGAGGACGGCTTCCCCATTCTCTCTCTAGCGGCAATGTGGTCACGATTGCTTTGGAACTGTACCGTCATCAGGGCAATCGCTACTTCCTTTTGAGCCTTTTTGCCCATGCGTGGTTTTTTCTGCTCTCCATTGCCGCCGTGCTGATCGTGGCTGTGGCACTGATTGTGGGGGGGATTCTCGCTGGGGCGATGGATAATGTTGCCCCCTTTCTCTGGCTCGCAGGCATGAGTGTCCTCGTGGCGTTGCCCTTTTATCTCTTTGGTTGGACACGGCTAATGGCCAGTGGTGCCCTGCTTTCTCGCCGTATCTATGCTGTCTTGACGGCCCTCGAGGAATCAGAATCAACAGCCCGCAGCTTCATCTTTCCCAAGATGCTGAATTATCTGCTGGCCACTCTGATCGTCGGTGTCATTTTGCTCTTGGTGTATGTCGTCTTGGGGGCGATCGGCTACTTAATTTATTTGGTGGCATCCCCTTTAGTGCAATTCCTAGATCAGACTATTCAAACTCAACCCGCAAGAAGTCTCGTCTTTTTAACTTTTCTGCTCAGCATCCTGTTGCTAGTGCTCCTTGCGCTGTTGGTGATTAGCTACTTTATGGCGCGGCTCTCCCTTGTTGATGTGGTCTTGGCTCTTGAACCCGACTGTACGCCCCTCAAATCCGTTCGGCGCAGTTGGCAACTCACGCAGGGACAGGCATGGCATACCCTAACGGTGTTTTTTGTTGCTTCCCTGGCAACGATTCCCGCCAATCTTCTTGGCAGTATTATCAACAGCGTGGTGATTATTCCCGTCGCTGGCCTCTTTGTAGCAGTTTTGCTCCTGCCCCTCTGGCAAGGGATCAAGGCAGTTCTGTACTGGGATCTGCGGGTGCGCAATGAAGGAGCAGCCTTTCAAGTCCGCCCTGAAGCGGTGAATCCCCTGCGCTGGTTGCGGCGGGTCACACTACGCACCCCTGAAACCATCGAGTTGGACTTTGCCCTTGGGGGAATCGGCAGCCGCGTCTTGGCTTGGCTGATTGATCAGGTGATTCTCTACACGGCGCTTGTGCTTTTTTCGCTCGCCGCAGGGTACATCTACTTCTATGCCCTTTACCCGTGGTTGATTGATGTGCTACCCGCCAGTGGTCAAAGTATTGAAGCTTGGAGTTTGGGCATTTATCTATTGGTGATGTTTGCCCTCTACAACGGCTATTACATCTTCTTTGAAACCTACTGGCAGGGGCAAACCCCCGGCAAGCGCTATGCAGAAATTCGCGTTGTTCAGGAGAATGGCCGCCCCATTGGTCTGCGGGAAGCGACATTGCGCAGTCTGCTACAACCCATTGATTTTGCTTTTTTTGGTATAGGGGCATTCCTAGTGGCGTTATCTCGATCAGAAAAACGTTTGGGAGATATGGTGGCGGGTACCCTTGTGATTCAAGATGAACAGGCGACGCGGTTGGCCCCTAAAGCGACAACCCTTCAGCAACCACAGGCGGCTTGGGTGCAGGAGTTGCGATCGCTCGCCCATTGGGAACAGATGACCCCTGAACACTATCTCCTAGTACGGAACTACCTCAACAGTCGCGATCGCCTGAGTCCTGTCGGTCGTTATCAAGCGGCTCAAGAGCTGCGCCAGCAATTAGAACCCCTGTTGCTGCCCACCTATCCCGCCAACTGGCCTGCCCTCAGTGCTGAGGACTTTCTAGAAGGTCTATACATTGCTTATCGTCAACAATACCAATCATCCCCCTAGTGTGAGGCCGTTATGCGTTTGCTGCTGACCCTTGGTTGTAGTCTGACCCTTTTGGGTGCCTTTCCCCTGCTCATGGGTCGGGCGAGTGAAGCAACGATTCAGGCTGTAGCCCCTGTTCCCCAACGCTATCAACTACTGGGGTTATCCTTTGAAACACCCCTACAATTTTCGCCACCCACTTCTTTTGGTGAAAATGGCGTTGCTGTGGTCTATCCCGCCAATGCCGTACCGGGGGAGCACGAGTTAATGGTGAGCCTGATTAGCCTACCCAAAACAAGCGAGGTACTGGGGGGTCTTTCGGATCAAGAGTTGCGCAGTTGGCTGCGATTTACCCAAGTGGGCGGCCCTCTCTCAGCAGCCCCGGCACGCATTGAGCGGCGGATTTTGGGACGGCGAGTACGCGGTGAAATGTTTTACTATCCAACCCCCCGACCAATTCACCAAGAGTTATATTTAATGCATCTCCAAGGGGGGCAACGGCTCGCCATTCTCTTTGAAGCGGAAGAGCAAGTGCCCTTACCCGTGATGGAGCAGGTTTTTAACCATGTGGCAGCATCATTGCAGGAATTACCCCCGCGATCGCGAGAATGGAAACGCAGTTTTGAATGGTGGAAAAACCGCTAGATATGGCAATAGCCATGAACCATGCTCCCCCCGTCTATCTACCCAAAACCCTGCGGTTCACTGAAGAGCAATTCGCAGAGATTATCAAAGCCAATCCTAATCTACGGTTTGAATTAACTGCTGCGGGAGAATTGGTTGCTATGCCCCCTACGGGTGGCGAAACGGGTCGCTACAATGCCGCCCTCACGGCTGACATCAGTCTTTGGAATCGCCAAACCCAACTGGGCGAGGTCTTTGACTCCTCAACGGGATTTCGCCTACCCAATGGCGCCATTCGCTCACCTGATGTTGCATGGATTACCAAGGAACGTTGGCAGCGCCTAACCCCAGAGGAACGCCAAGGTTTTGTGCCTCTTTGCCCTGATTTTGTGATTGAACTCGCCTCTGCTAGTGATGAGTTATCTCACCTAAGGGCAAAAATGCAGGAATACATCGACAATGGCTGCCGCCTTGGCTGGTTGATTGTCCCCCAGCAACAAATGGCAGAAATTTATCGCCCCCAGCAAACACCCGAGAGCGTGTCTCTGCCAACAACGCTTTCAGGAGAGGAAATCCTTCCCGACTTTTGCCTTGCATTTTCTCCCTAAGGCCAATGGATAAACCAGTGGGATGATCTTCTCACTGGAGATATCAATCATGGAACAGACCATTGCCTGCGCTGAAACGGAGACACTGCGCGTTAATTCTCTCCATGCTTTTGCCTACTGTCAGCGGTTATTTTATCTCGAAGAAGTTGAGGAGCTTTACACCCAAAATGAATCCGTCTTTGCCGGGCGACGGCTCCACGCTGAGCTACAAAAATTAGAACGGGAAGATTGGCAGGAATTTCATCTGGAAAGTGTAGCCCTTGGCTTACGGGGACGGGTTGACGCACTGCGTACCCTTGAGGGACATTTGATTCCGTACGAACACAAAATCGGTCGCTGTTATCGCGATCGCCAGCAGCAGCCCCAAGCTTGGCACAGCGACAGGGTACAAATTCTGGCCTATGCCTGTTTACTAGAAACCGTTCTCGGCGTCACTGTCCCCGAAGGCCGCATTCACTATCACCGGGATAACGTCACTGTCCGGATCCCTGTGGATGAGGCAGGCCGCCAACTGGTGCGGGACACCATCGAGCAAGCGCGTCAACTGCGTGCTTCCCTAGAACGTCCCCCTGTCTGTAGTAATGAAAGGCTTTGTCTCAACTGCTCCTTGGCGCCTGTGTGCCTGCCTGAAGAAGCCCGCCTCGCCCGTGATCCTGAGCATTTACCCCTGCGGTTATTTCCACGAGATGACGAGCGTGAGATTATCCATGTCACGGCTGGGAAAGCAGTAATCAGGCGAGCTGGCGAACAACTTAGGATTGCCATTGACGATGAACCTGAGCAAAAGCTGCCCATTCAGCAGGTGGGTCAAGTCGTTATCCACAACTTTGCCCAAATTACCACCCCAGCCATTCATCTCTGTGCCTATGAGGATGTCGGTGTTCACTTCATCAGCAGTGGTGGGCGTTATATCGGCAGCATTGACAACCGCAAAGGCAGTATTCAGCGGCGTATTCGTCAATATCAAGCCCTGACAAACCCAGACCAATGTTTACGTCTTGCCCGGTTACTGGTGAACTGCCGGGGACAGAGTCAGCGTCGCCTGTTACTCCGAGGACAGCGGAATCGCCAAGATGCTCTGCCTGCATTACAAGAGATCACGACGCAAATGGAGCGGCTCCTCAGTACCATCTCCCACGCCAATTCCCTAGAGGCTCTACGCGGTATTGAAGGCCATCTTGCTGCCCTGTATTTTTCAGCGTTGCCCTATCTACTGGGGGATCACGTCCCAAAGGAGTTGCACTTCAACGGTCGCAATCGCCGTCCCCCAAAAGATCGTTTTAATGCGCTGCTGAGTTTTGGCTATGGCATGCTCCTCAAGGATGTGATGAATGCCATTCTCACGGTTGGTCTTGAACCAGCCTTTGGCTTCTATCATCAGCCGCGTACCCAAGCACCGCCCCTTGCGTTGGACTTGATGGAAATTTTCCGTGTCCCCCTTGTAGATATGGTTGTCATTGGTTCGATTAACCGCATGCAATGGAACCTTGACGAGTGCTTTGAGGTACGCCGAGATCACGTATGGCTGAGTGACTATGGTCGGCGTAAGTTCATTGAACTCTATGAAGCCCGCAAAGGTGAAACGTGGAAGCACCCAGTAACCAACTACTCGCTCACTTATCGGCGACTCTTGGAGCTGGAAGTGCGTTTGCTCGAAAAGGAATGGTGTGGTGAAGCAGGTCTATTTGGGAAACTCATTTTGCGCTGACCTATGGGCGAGTCCAAAAATTGGTACCTCATCTGCTACGACATCCGCGACCCCAAGCGATGGCGACAGGTTTATAAGCAGTTGGAGGGTTACGGTGAACGATTGCAGTTCTCAATTTTTCGCTGTCGTCTCACGCCACGGGAGCGAGAAAAGTTGCGCTGGCAGCTCGAAAAAGTCCTAACGGAGGAAGATGATCTCCTAATTGTAGGACTGTGCAACCAATGCATAGAGCGGGTGCGCGCCTGCAACCGTTCAGGGGCATGGCCAGTGTCGGAGCAAAATTTCAAAATCTTCTAGTACAGCTATGGGGATGAAACACGCTCAAAACCGTGAAAGTCACCACGGGAGAAAAGGACTGTATGCAAGCACCTCTGGACTTAAATATTCTCTGAATTTGCAAATATTCAAAAATAGCCTCTTGACTTGGTTTGAGAGTTTTTGTTAGATTTAGAGGTGCTTGAAAATCTCTGAACCTATTCCCCAGAGCGGGATTGACAACTGAATACTGAGCTAGGCTAAAAATTTTACAGCCGATAAAAAATGAAGTGCCTGAGGTGCTTGAAAATAGACTGTGCTAAGCTAGTCCTAGAGGCAATTCTAGGGCACCACGGTGCCTCTACCTCTGATGCCGTAAGGCGTTGAGCACTACAGCCATCCAGTTATCCACCCAAATGCGAGTGGTGCCTCTACCTCTGATGCCGTAAGGCGTTGAGCACATTTCTTTTGATGCGGAATCAGGAAATACAGGAGTGCCTCTACCTCTGATGCCGTAAGGCGTTGAGCACGCAAGCTCTTTTCTATCCAAGACGAAGATGGCCGAGAGTGCCTCTACCTCTGATGCCGTAAGGCGTTGAGCACTTTCATAATGCTCAACAAAAATCGAGTCAGGTAGTGCCTCTACCTCTGATGCCGTAAGGCGTTGAGCACCCACAGGTGCTCCGACACCGCGATAACAGATAGAGTGCCTCTACCTCTGATGCCGTAAGGCGTTGAGCACGTATTGTGTGGGCGCATATCTAAGTCAGTATCGCAAGTGCCTCTACCTCTGATGCCGTAAGGCGTTGAGCACCATACGACAAGAAACTCGTCCTCTAAGGATAATGGGTGCCTCTACCTCTGATGCCGTAAGGCGTTGAGCACATCTTTGTCTTAAAAGGTATAGTGTCTTCAGGTTGTGTGCCTCTACCTCTGATGCCGTAAGGCGTTGAGCACCAGTCTCAAGAGGAAAAAGATCGTATCGTTCAGCAGGGTGCCTCTACCTCTGATGCCGTAAGGCGTTGAGCACTCCGCAATGCGCTAGTGGGAATTTTTGTTGGCTACAGGTGCCTCTACCTCTGATGCCGTAAGGCGTTGAGCACCTGTCCTAGTGAAGTCGCCAATTCCATCCACTCCTGTGCCTCTACCTCTGATGCCGTAAGGCGTTGAGCACGTTAATCTAAAGACAAATAGATCACAAAAAACCCGTGCCTCTACCTCTGATGCCGTAAGGCGTTGAGCACGGAAACACGCGCACAACGAGCCGCAGACATCCATTGTGTGCCTCTACCTCTGATGCCGTAAGGCGTTGAGCACCTTAGGACAATTGTCTATTTAGGATCGATGCTGTGCCTCTACCTCTGATGCCGTAAGGCGTTGAGCACCAAGATCGGCTCCAAGGGAAATCGCAAACCCTTGATGTGCCTCTACCTCTGATGCCGTAAGGCGTTGAGCACAGCTTGAGGCACAACTGTTCCAATCGCTACAGGAGTGGTGCCTCTACCTCTGATGCCGTAAGGCGTTGAGCACTTTAGCTCGCTGAGACGATCCAAGAATGCTTGAAGTGCCTCTACCTCTGATGCCGTAAGGCGTTGAGCACCTCCAATTCCAAGCGCCGCATCTCAGCCAAACTAGCCGTGCCTCTACCTCTGATGCCGTAAGGCGTTGAGCACACCGATTTGGTGCTGAGTTATGTGCGCAGTGGTGGTGCCTCTACCTCTGATGCCGTAAGGCGTTGAGCACTCCAACGGACAGCCACTGAGGCACTTCTAGAAGCTGGTGCCTCTACCTCTGATGCCGTAAGGCGTTGAGCACCATCGTAAGATTGAAGCTGTTCTTGGCTTGCACGTGCCTCTACCTCTGATGCCGTAAGGCGTTGAGCACACTGCTGTCATAACGCCCAATCCATAGCGTAATAAAGTGCCTCTACCTCTGATGCCGTAAGGCGTTGAGCACCATCGTAAGATTGAAGCTGTTCTTGGCTTGCACGTGCCTCTACCTCTGATGCCGTAAGGCGTTGAGCACACTGCTGTCATAACGCCCAATCCATAGCGTAATAAAGTGCCTCTACCTCTGATGCCGTAAGGCGTTGAGCACACTGAACCTTGAAAACTGAATATCCGCAGCGATAGTGCCTCTACCTCTGGTGCCGTAAGGCGAAGCTCATTCCAAAAAGTTGGCTATGAATTATCTTTATTTAAGAGAAAATAAAAATCCTAACTCGGAAAGGTTTTTGCCGTCTTAGTTGTTTAGGATAAGAACAACACTTTTTCTTGAGTTACATTTGTGAGCCGTCACTTAGAGCGTTTACTGAAATTAGATGAGTGCCTGCGCACGCGCACTAACCAACGTTGGACAGCTACTGCGCTCGGCGAAAAGCTAGAGGTTAGCGAGCGGACAGTCCGCAACGACATCGCTTTCTTGCGCGATCGCTATCATGCACCGATTGAGTTCAGTAAGACCCGTGGTTACCACTACACAGACTCGAGTTGGCGGCTTCCTAGTATTCCCCTGACAGGAGGTGAATTGTTTGCTCTCACGCTTGGGGCACGCATGTTAGAAACCTACAGTGGTTCAGCCTACGCCTCCCAATTGCGCTCTGCGATCCAACGCTTGGCCGAACGACTTCCCCAAAATTACTGGGTTGATTTACAGCAAGTGGCCAATGAGAGGATTATTTTTTGGCGTGGTGCAGAAACTCAGCTTGATCCTTTGATTTGGCAAAACTTGGAAATAGCGTGTAAAAACTCACAATCTGTTAAAATCCGCTACTATACTGCCAGTCGTAATGCAGAGTCAGAACGTATTGTTGATCCCTACCTGCTACATATCTATCGCGCAACTAACCCTTACTTGATTGGCTACTGTCACACGCGAAAAGAGATTCGCTGGTTTCGCGTCGATCGCATCAAAGTGTTACAGATTTTAGAGCAGACCTTCGAGCGTGACCCTAGCTTTGAAGCCAAGACTTACCTCGAGCAAATTTTTCAGTATGAGGCAGGCGGTATCCCTGAAAAGGTCAAAATTTGGTTCGATGCACAAACAGCACCCTACATTCGTGAGCGTCGCTGGCATAGCACACAGCAAATTGAAGAACACTCAGATCAATCTTTGACCTTAGTAATGGAGGTAGCGGGTTTGAATGATTTGAAACGCTGGATTCTAGGTTATGGCAAAGGTGCAAAAGTGCTAGAGCCTCCAAAACTTGTCGCAATGATAACAGAAGAGTTGTTGTCAATGCAGCAATATTACCCATGTCATTGAGGATCAAATAAAATGCTGACTCTTGAGAAGACCCTAACCGAGGATTTACAGGGTAGCACACCCTACATTGAGTTAAGTTTTGCTGTCGTGGGTGATGTTTTACCCGCAGATCATGGATACGGGCTGTACAGCGCGATCGCCCACAAGTGTGCTGATATTCATGGGCTAGAAGGACTGAGCATTCAAACGATCGCTGGCAAACCCGATCAGCAAGGTAAAATCTTTCTTTCGCATCGTTCCCGACTCAAGCTTCGCCTACCCTACAGTCCTTCTCATCTTGGGCTTCTATTGCCGTTAGCCGGCCAGCAACTGACCATTGGCCAACACACGATTCAATTGGGCATTCCCCAACTTTACCCATTGCGACCAACCAATAAATTGCGATCGCGCATCGTTACTATCAAAAATTTTGAAGAACCAGAGCCATTTCTCGCAGCAGCCAAGCGACAGTTAGAAGCCTTAGGGATTCAAGGCAATCTTTTCATCCCTCTTAACGAAAAAGGCGAACCAAGCCGTAAAGCGATCAAAATTAAGTCTTACTCGGTGGTTGGCTTTAGTCTCATTGCTACCGATCTCAGGGATGAAGATTCCATCAAACTGCAAATGTTTGGTTTAGGGGGCAAACATCGCATGGGCTGTGGTGTGTTCACTCTATTTCCACATGCTTGGAGGTTCTCCGATGCCTGAAATGCCACCACAACTCTTGGCAAAAAGCCCGCGTTCTGGCCAAAAGCCCATCACCCTTGAGGCTCATCTAAAGGACACTGAAAAAGCGGCATTACACATCTTTCGACTAGACGGACGCTGGGGACAAAATTGGTGTCGTTTCTTTGGGTTGACCACTGAAGAACAGCGGCAACAGTTTCTCCTCAATCTGAGAGTTGCGGCTTTGTTACACGATATTGGCAAGGCCAATGAAGATTTTGATAAGGCTGTTTCTAAAAATGGCTTCACACCACAGACGATTCGCCACGAACACCTCAGCGCTCTAGTTTTGTGTCTGCCTTCAGTGCGGAATTGGCTTGGTCAGAACCAGACATTAGATGTGGATGTTATTACAGCAGCCGTGTTATCTCACCATCTAAAGGCTGCCAGTGGTTCTGAATCAATTAAAGATAAGGAGCGGAGTGAGCGCATCAAAAATTATCGCTGGGGGCAGCCTCAAACCCTTAAGCAGTCTGTAGCACTCTATCTCCAGCACCCTGAGTTAACGGCAATTTTACATCGGATTGCCCATGTAGCAAATCTTGAGGGACTGCCAACCTTACCTACCGCTTCCTGGAAACCCACTGGAGAATGGCAACAAGCTTGGAAGAGCGGAAAAAAACTATTTGCGCCGGCATTGGAACGAGCATTGAAGGAAGATTCACACAGGCGATCGCTCCTCTTGGCGGTCAAAGCAGGATTAATCGTGGCTGATGCCGCCGCATCTGGTTTGGTGCGAGAAGGACATGACATTACCAAGTGGATTGAGGCAGTTGTACACCCTCCAGCGATCGCCCCCGACGAAATTTCGGAAAAAATTCTCTCACCTCGTATCCAGCAGATTGAAGATCGGACAAAAAAGCCCTTCAAGTTTCATGCCTTTCAGGAACAAGCTGCTCAGCAAGGCTCTAAGGCGCTATTACTGGTCGCTTGTGGAGGTGGTAAAACCCTAGCTGCTTGGAAATGGGCAGAGCAACAGGCCAAAGACCGCAACATTGGCAAAGTCATCTTTCTATATCCCACTCGTGGAACGGCGACTGAGGGGTTTCGAGACTATGTGGGCTGGGCACCGGAAGCAGATGCCGCACTGGTAACAGGAACTGCGAAATATGAGCTCGAAGCCATGGCAGACAATCCGAGTGAATCCACCGCAAATAAGGTGTTTCGCACGGAAGCCGACGATCGCCTTTATGCCTTGGGTTTCTGGAGCAAGCGGTTCTTCAGCGCTACGGTCGATCAGTTTCTCAGCTTTATGGAGCACAGTTACCAAAGCCTCTGTTTGTTGCCGGTTCTGGCAGATAGCGCAGTCATTATTGACGAGGTACATAGCTTCGATCGCTCAATGTTCGATAACCTGATCAGTTTCCTGAAGCACTTTGATGTACCCGTTTTATGTATGACAGCAACCCTGCCTCAATCCAGACGAGAGGAGCTAGTCAATGCGGGATTGAAGGTATTCCCAACGGCTGACGATCGGGCTAGTGAATCCCTGAGTGACCTGAAAGATCTAGAGCAGAAGGAGCGCTATTACCTAGAGCCAGTTTGTTGCTTTAGCCAAGCCCTTGAAAAAGCAGTTGCTGCTTATAAGTCGGGACAGCGAGTTCTTTGGGTCGTGAATACAGTTGATCGCTGCCAAGCCATTGCTGAGAAACTCGAGAAGGAGTGGCAGATATCGGCTCTGAGCTACCATAGTCGCTTCAAGCTGAGCGATCGCCAAGCCGTTCATGCTAAGACTGTTGAAGCTTTCTCTTTTACAGAAGGAGATAAACCCAAGCCAGCCATTGCTGTTACCACTCAAGTCTGTGAAATGAGCCTTGATTTGGATGCCGACGTGCTGATTACTGAAGTTGCACCCATATCTTCCCTAGTGCAGCGCTTTGGCCGGGCGAATCGCCACCTGAAACGTGACTTTGCAATGTTGCATCCCTATCTTCCCCCCAGCCATCACCCCTATCAGAAGGAAGACCTAGAGGCAGCTCAATCTTTCTTGAAAAGCTTTGAGACACCACGAGTGAGTCAATGGCAACTAGCCAATGCTCTAGAAATTCATGCTAAGGCTGAACGCACGGCTGAGGATCGTGCCCTCTTCCTGACCAGCGGCTACTACGCTATTCCCGGCTCCTTTCGAGATACCGACGACTTCTCCGTTCCCTGCGTTTTGGACGAAGATGTGAATGAAATTAAATCGTTAATGAAGAACCGCAAGCCCTACGATGGCTTTGTGCTCAATGTACCAGAAAAGTGGGCAACAGCAGGAAACGCCGAGTTGCCTAAATACCTGAAAATCGTCAGCAGTAGCCAATATCAACCTGCTCGAGGCTTCATCACGAAATCTGTAGAGGAAGTAGAACTTGGCTGAACCTGAGACTCGCATATCAGAGCTTGTATTTCATTGTTATTGTCATCTTAATTAATTTTGAAGGAGACGAGCACATTGATAAAAACAAAACAAAATAATAGGAACGCAACAAAAATTAAACAACTGTCACTAACTTACGGACTTGCAGAGCTGCCCTCTTCCCAGCATCGAGCAGGTTTGGCTGGATTAATTATGATTCTTCGTTGGCTAGAACGTCAGCCAGAGTTCAAACGAAAACGAGAAGCGGGTGCGATTTGTCAACTGACTCATTTAGATGAAAGGGGCGCAACAATTGAACTTAATCAAGCTGGTGTAGAGGCACTATTCGATGAAATCTATGCTGCTAGTCTTGAGGAACAAAAACGCTCACAACCGTTCAAAAATAAGCAGAAAGAAATCATTTCACCGCTGCGAGAAGAGGAACGGGAGGAAGTTGACCAAAAAGGTAAGGTAAAAAAGAAAAAAGTTTATATCTATGAAGTTGTCGTACCTGCAGGCTCCTTCCTAGCCGATCCAGCTTATGACAAGAGTTCTGATGGCAAAAATGGCCTTTGGATCAAGTTGTGGCGGGATATGGTTTGGAGTATTCTGCGGGGTGTTCCTAGTACCCGTAGGCCGTTTGAAGCCAGAGCTGAGGGTACTTACAAAGAAGATGCAGTCAGTGTTTGGCAGCAATTAATTCAGCCAGAGGACTTTACAGTAGATTTACCCAGTACCTATTTTCTAGGCGCACAAGCGAGTAATGCTGAAAATGTTCCCTTCAAGGATCGTGCCCGCTTGCAGTTTCTTCTGCATTTCTGGTTGTTTGTTGCTCAGATTTATGTGCCACAAGTGACTTCTTTCAAAAAGGAAAAGGATGAGGAGGGCAAAACGAAATGGGTTGAGAGACGAGATTTTATAGGTTACGCTCTAGCGATTCCTGATATTGCAAACTTGGCATGGTTTTGTGATGAGTTCCCTGATATCTTAAGTAGTCGTGGTATTGAGAAATCAGGTTATCGTCCGCGAGACTGCATTGTAGATTTAGCAGTAGAAAGTGCGCTGGATGTGATGAAGCGACTGCGCGATCGCCTGAAACAAAAAACGGGCGAGAAATTTGAAATGATTGTTTTTGGCATGGATGTTATTCACACTGAAAAGCAAGGAAATAATGTGCGTGTCCTTAGTACAGCTCGGCTTGATCCAGAAGAATCCATGTTGGATGAATACGCCCAAATTCGGGAAAATTTCTGGAGTCCCCTCTTTCGGCGGCAATCTCTACTCAACTTGGTCAATCATCAGCCTTGGTATGTTGGTTTCGATGCTTTGCTATGCACGCTCCCCTACGAGCAAACGATTGGAAATGACTACTTCTGTCGGGACGTTTGCCACAAAATGAAATCAGTCGTTACTCAGGACTCAATTATGGATGAAGAAACACTTGTAGAAAGTTCAACTGATATCGAGACACTTGTTTTTCGCTTAGTGAGCAACTATGTAAACCGTAAGCTGAAGGCAAAGTATGACCTAGAGTGGAAAGCAGAATGGAAAGGTCTAAAAAATGAGGAATTAAATCAGCGTGCTGATTATAAAGATTATGCTGATAAACGATCTAAAATTGCCAAATCAGCATTTCTAGACATTCGCAGTCGAACAGAACAAATGGATTTTATTAACTACTTTGTATCAAGTCTTTGTTCTGTGCCACAACATATGAAGACTCAAGCCTACGTGGATCTAACCCGTGCCCTGTATCAGGATACGGATAGGATTCGAACCCTAACATTGCTTGCGCTTTCAGCGAATGGCTAATTGACTTAACTCATGCCAACTCAACCATCTTCTGAGGTAATACATCATGAATAGGAACTTATTTGCTACTGTTTTGACCTATCCTGCTCCTAGTGCTAACTATCGTGGTGAAAGTGAAGAAAACCGCACCACACTGCAAAAAATTGCTAAGGGCAAGCAGGAATACACTGTCATTAGTCCTGAATCGATGCGCAATGCCCTGCGGGAGATGCTGATCAAAGCCGGTTTACCTTGTAATCGCACTCGTTTGCACAGTGAGGATCAGCTTGCAGTTGAATTCAAAGAGTTTCCAAATGCTGAGAAGTATGCAGATGATTTCCTGTTTGGCTTCATGGTGGCTGACAGCGATGCTATTAAGAAGAACAAGGGATTACCTTCCAAGCGAGATAGCGTTCTGAGAATGAACTTGGCGGTTGCCCTCACTCCCTACCGCTTTGATGCCACCTTTCATCAATCGCCCTTAAATGCAGGGAATAGTCCTTGGAAAAATGCCTCAACTTCGGCTCTCCTACATCGAGAAGTTGCATACACCGCCTACCAATATCCCTTTGCACTGGCCTATTCTGATTGCAAAGCCAAGCCTGATTGGGTTAAAGCTCTACTAAAAGCAATTGGTGAACTTGCAAATGTTGCTGGTGGTCATGCCCGTAGTTATTACGAAATGGCACCTCGCAGTATTGTGGCGCGGCTCACGCCCAGTCTAGTCGCTGGGTACAGCACCTACGGCTTTAATGAACGGGGCGAATTTCCTGAGTTAACACGTATCAAACCTAGCGATTTGCCCGGTGAGGAGTTTTGGGTTGGCGGTGAAATTGTGCGAAACATGCCGCCTGAAATGCAAGCTCACTTGGAGAGTGCAAAAGTTCATTTGTATGAAAACCCCCAGAAATTGCTAGCTGACCTTGCAGATGCATTTTTAAGCGAGGAGGCTCAATAGATGGACTGCCTTTGGCTGCGCATTCAAGCGCCCTTTGCGGCATTTCGCGGATTTCAGGCCGGGGTTTATCGAGCAACGGCTCCCGTCATACCACCCTCAGCAGCCTTGGGTTTGATCTTAAATCTGGCAGGCATCGAAATACGAGATGGCTTGGATCGTCCTACCACCTTGATTCGCAAAGATATTCCCCGCCTAAGGTTGGCCATTGGTGTTCCTGAAGAGAGCATGAGCCATGGGAAGGGATTTTATGAGAGCGATCGCGAGACCTATACCCTATATCAGCAATTGCACAGTTACCCCGTTGGTAACTCAGGTAAAGAGCTAAAGGAGCGAACCCATGGCGCTAAATATTGGATTGTGCCAGTGCGGCGTGAGTTCTTAGTTGGTTTCGATGTGGTGTTGGGAGTACAAGGGGATGCAGAAATACTAAAACAGGTTGTCAAAGGACTGGCAGGGGAGTTTAATTCTACACGGTACGGTCTGCCCTTTGCGGGAGATAACAATTTTCTCTTTGATCGCATTGATCTATTAGAGACTCCCCCACTCACTCACTGGTATGTTCAACTACAACCAGACAGCTCACCAATGCGGGGGTCTTATCGACTCACCGTTGGTATTGATCGAGCTGACAATAGTAAAACAACAAGTTTTCTTTATGCTCCCTTAGCTCAGCCGGAAACTACTCCCCCCGAAAATGCATGGACTTGGACGCCTGACTCTCCAAAAGCTCAAAAGGATAGAACACCCTCGACACAAGCCCAAAGCATCCAATAACGGGGATAGCAAAATAATATTGAGTGTTTCGGATTGCCATTCAGGAAAAAAGTAAACTTCCCACCAACTAAAGTCGGGGGCTTTCAGTAGCCCTAGGCCATTGGGCAAGCCAAATAGCCTGAACTTCCAGCGAGCGTTACGAACTCGCCCAATAAGGCAATCACAGAGGCACCATTCAGATCAGCATCACCAACCCAGCCACAATGACCACAAGCAAACTGTTTGCCATTTCGATAGGACCGACAAGGATCAGGATGAATATGCAGGCATCGATGGCAAGTTTGGCTGGTATACGCTGGATTGACCGTCACCCACCTCACGCCGTCTCGCAGACATTTGTACTCAATAAACTGCCGCAATTGATAGAACGACCAGCTATTTGAGCGTCTGCGTTCGGTTTTGCTTCGGGGTTGTTGATTCAGCCGCTCGCGAATTCCCGTCAAGTCCTCAATCGCGATCACCGCATTGAGCGCTTTCGCTTCACGGACAATCACCGCACTGATCGAATGGTTGAGCCACTGTTGAAAGCGTTGTTCTTTACCCGCCAGCCGTTTCAAAAGTTTTCGGCAAGACCGCCGCGAACTTCTTGTGCCCTGCGAGGCTCGTTTTTGAATCGATGCTCTCACTCGATGAAATTTATCTCGACGTTCGTTTAACTGATTCCCATCCCAACCTCCACCTGTACTGGTTTTAGCAATCTCTCGTCGCCCCAAGTCCACGCCAATGACGGTGCTCAGTTCAGAAGGTTCAGGAACCTCTTCGGTTAATTGGATGTGGATATAGTAGAAGCCATCCCGATGTTTGCATAACTGAGCAGATGTTGGCCTTCACCCTCTCAACCTGTTCTTTTGATAATCACCCATATCAAGCTGAATGGTCTCTCGACCCTCCAACAGCGTCAGGCTCACCGACTCATCTTTTTCCTTGAAGGTAAAGATGCGAGCATCATAATCTGCTGAAGTTGGCTTGAATTCTTGAACCGCTTTACCTTTCAGCTTGGCGGTCTTGCGGTTGGCTCCGACTCTGGCACAAAGCCGAACCGCTTGATTAGCACTTAACCCAAACCGAGAACGAAGTTCCTGATAAACCCTGTTTTGAATGGTGATCTTATTCGTTACGGTCGGCTGAACGGTTTTGTTGGTAAAGTTGCAAGCATCTGCAAACGCTTTCAAGAATCGCTCGATTTTGAGAGACTGCTCAGCAGTGGGCTGAAGCTTGCAAACGACTGTTAGGGTTTGTTCCATAGATAAAATTGTATCAACTCTAGCACCGGCTAAAGTCGTCTTTGTCTTTCCTCCCCGTACTAAAGTACCGGGCTTCCAGACATAAATTCGGTGAGGGCTAGTTGATTTATTGAGACCTAGCTTGGTTTCTAAATCTCGGAAGCTGATGATTGCCTGAGCGATCGCGGTGACCACGATGACTTCCCTCCCAAAGGTCGGGTTGGTTTGCAAACGGGCAGTGGTGTTTTCAGCCTAGAGGTTCTGATTGAAGGCATTGATGCGCCACCAGCGGATATTTTCTGCTTCAAAGCGGCCATCTAAATCCACCCGTACTGAGAAGTCAAACCAAGCAGCCGGCGGAATTTCCATTCCCCACAGGCGATCGCTCCCCAGAACAACGCTAATCAGGCACTGCAAAAAGCCGCCATGACTAATACACCAAACGCAGTCCTCATCCCTGTGGCGTCGGAGTTGTTTCCAAGCCTGTTTTGCCCGCTGCCAAGCCATGGCCATTGACTCTGCCTCAGGGACTGGAATCAGGTAGTCACTTTCTTCTAGCTCTTCACAAAGCTCGGGATGTTGCGCCTGCGCCTGTGCCCATGTGAGTCCTGTGAAAATCCCCTGATCAATTTCAATCAGCTCCGCTAGCTCTTGAATCTTTAAGTCAGGACAGGGATTGATGAGCGTCGCCGTATCGTGGCAGCGTTGCAGCGGACTCGTGTAAATGGCATTCGGTGGCGGGAGTTTTTCCCGCAGGGCAAGGGCTTGCTGCCGTCCCCGTTCTGTGAGGGGCACATCTTGCCGTCCTAACATAACACCTGAGGCATTCCCCACAGCCTCACCATGGCGGATCAAAATTAAGCGCATTGTGTAGCTCTCCCCTAGGGCGGCAATTGGCAAGTGCAACCCCTGATCGCTAAAATTATCGTACTGTGTGGCTGCACTCTATCCTCAGCCTCAAATTTATTCATATTTCTTGACTGCGTACCTGTGCCTGTAACACTCTCTGCTCCCCCCATCCGTCCTGCTTGGCATGGCCTGATTCACGCCTACGGCGACTTTTTGCCCGTGAGCGATCGCACCCCAGTGGTTACGCTCTATGAAGGCAATACACCACTGATTCCCGTGCCTCAAATTGCTGCACGGATTGGCCGCAATGTCTCGGTTTATGTCAAGTATGATGGCCTCAACCCGACAGGGAGCTTCAAAGATCGCGGCATGACGATGGCCATTTCCAAGGCGAAGGAAGCGGGAGCCGAAGCCGTGATCTGCGCTAGCACAGGCAATACCTCAGCCGCTGCTGCCGCCTATGCTCGACGAGCCGGCCTGCGCGCCTATGTCTTGGTACCCGAAGGCTATGTTGCCCAAGGGAAACTCGCCCAAGCCCTCCTCTACGGCGCTGAAGTCATTGCCATTGAGGGCAACTTTGATAAAGCCCTAGAGATTGTGCGCCTAATGGCGGAAACCTACCCCGTGACGCTGGTCAATTCCGTCAATCCCTATCGGCTGGAAGGACAGAAAACAGCCGCCTTTGAGGTGGTGGATAGCTTGGGCAATGCCCCCGATTGGCTGTGTATTCCCATGGGTAATGCGGGAAACATTACTGCCTACTGGATGGGCTTTTGCCAGTATCGTGAGCAAAATCGTTGCGATCGCCTGCCGCGCATGATGGGCTTTCAAGCGGCGGGTTCTGCTCCCCTTGTCAAGGGCGAGGTTGTCACCCATCCAGAAACGATTGCGACGGCGATTCGTATTGGTAATCCTGCCAACTGGCAACGGGCGATCGCCGTCAAAGAAGCCAGCCAAGGTGCCTTTAATGCCGTTACCGATGAGGAAATCCTGAATGCCTATTGTCTGCTGGCCTCTGAGGAAGGTATCTTCTGTGAACCGGCGAGTGCGGCTTCTGTGGCGGGCCTCTTGAAATTGGCCGATCAGGTGCCCAGTGGTGCCACGGTGGTTTGTGTGCTGACGGGCAATGGTCTCAAGGATCCAGAAACGGCGCTCAAGCAGGAGAGCGATCGCTTCCACCGCCACATCGAACCCACTGAGCAAACTGTGGCCAAGGTCATGGGCTTTTAGAAACCGCGCTCCGCTCGCATCAGGTGGCGACTTGCCTTCAACAGTTGTACTGCGGCTCGATTGGTGGCTAAGTTGGCAACATTGGCGGTGGTGGGTGCCGGTGCTGTCAAGCTGGCAGGTTGGGCTAACTGCTGAGCACGGCTAAACAGATCGCGCACGGTGGGATTGCCCCCCCGAAAGTAGGCCATTTCTGCTTCGGTGCGGGTCAACTCACGACTCACTTGAAAAGGCGCATCAAAGTAACTGCGGGAGAGATCCGCTTGACCCGTGCGAGCCTCACCGAGGTTACGAGCGGCTTCATAAATGCGGGTGGCTGCTTTGGCAGTTTCCTTGGCTTGGAAGTAGTTGCCGTTTTGCTGAAGTTGCTGGGCTGAGGCCAGTAGGCGATCGCCCAAGCTCAACAGACTGGCATCTACCCCACTCATGGACTTTGCCCGCATCCCCTCATATTGTGCCTTGGCGAGGTCTCGAAACGCACTCCGCGCCTCCCGTTCCACAGAGCTAGGTGAAGGAGAGCCGGGACGAGCCATTGCGGTTGGAGCGATCGCCAGCGGTAGGAGAATTGCTGCAACAGTGGTTGCCACAAGAGGTTGCCATCGTAGAGTCATCATCCTATCCTCCAATTCAACTTGAGTCAGCACATCTGGCGCTTGGAGCAGTGGTCTGTGCCAGATACAGGTTGAGAATATCAAGTGAAAGTGACGTAAAAGTGACAGCGGATCCTAGGGAGCAAGGGGCAATCTGACGGTAAAGGTAGAACCTTGATTCTCTTGGCTGTAAACTGTGATGCTGCCCCGGTGGAGATGGACGATTTGGCGCACAATCGCTAGTCCTAGTCCTGAACCGCTAATGCCCTGTTGCCGCACCCGCTCGTCACGATAGAAATAATCAAAAATATGGGGCAGAGCCGCCTCACTAATTCCCATTCCTGTATCGCTGACGTGAATCACTGCTGAGCTTCCCTGCGGTTCTAACTGGAGAGTAATCGTGCCTCCCTTAGGCGTATAGCGATCGGCATTGGTGAGCAAATTGAGCACCACTTGCTTGAGCATCTCGCGATCGCCCTGAATAACTAGAGGAACTGATGGCACTTCGAGATAAAAGTGATGAGTAGCTGTGCTTGTTTCCTGCCATTCTTGGGTGACTTGCTCGATGAAGGGCACTAAATCAAAGGATGTGGCAAAGTCTGGGGGAGATACCCCCTCATAGCGAGCCAGAAAGAGCAAATCATTTACCAGTTGTCCCATGGACTTCGCCAGCGTGGCCACTTTTTCTAGCCGAGGTAGGGATTGCTCAGGGGCTTGTCGAGCCAGTAGGAGTCCCACTTGGGCATGGCTGAGAATCGCTGCAATGGGTGCTCGCAGTTCGTGGGAAGCATTGGCCGTAAATCGAGCTAGGCGATCGCAGGCGGCCTCAAGACGCTGTCCCCGCAGATCCACTTCCTGATAGAGTTGGCGAAACCAATGAATCGCTAAGCCACTACTGCCTAACCCCACCACCACGGCCAATAGGAGCACAACGGTATTGATCTGCCGCAGCGCCTCTAAATGTTGTTGGCGATCGGCCAAAAGGCGATCCTCTTCGCTCATGAAGGCGTTAATGGCAGCACGGGAACGATCCATTGCCTGTTTTGCTTGCTCCAACTGCCGATAAAAGTAGAGTCGTTGCTCCGTCTCTGCCAGAGAAAGGTTGGGGGCGTCCTCCAGTTGCTGTGCTAACAAGTGAAAGGTCTCTTCTACTAAGGATTTGAGGTGCCGAAAGTGATCTAACTGGTGGGGGTTATCGCTAATTAGTACCTCTAAATTCTCAAGGGTTAAGGGCAATTGGGCGGCGGCAGTGTAGTAGGGCTCGAGAAAGCCCACCTGTTGCGTGAGATGATAGCCGCGCACACCTGTTTCAGCATCAATGAGGTGATTCAATAGCTCCCGTCCCTCAAGCTGCACCCGTTGCGTATGGCGCACCCAGCCTTCGTAGTCGGCAATGCTAGCACTGAGCCAAATCAACACCCCCACAGTACTCAAGAGACAGCACACAGGTAGGGCAATGATGACAATGCCCCGTTGGGTGGGGGGCAGTCGCTGCCATCCTTGAACCTTTAGGCATAATCCCTTCAGCATCGTTCTAGGCACTGGCTTGTAGGCGGTAGCCCATACCGTAGATGGTCTCTAGCCAATCGGCACACCCCAGCTCCCCTAGGCGCAGGCGCAAGCGGCGAATTTGGGTACTGACGGCATTACTTTCTGGTTGATTGTCCCACTCCCAAAGGTTCAGTTCCAGTTGTTCGCGACTAATGACTTGCCCCGGATGGCGCAGAAAAAACTCCAAAAACTGGTATTCCCGTGTGGAGAGCACGATCGCGCGATCGCCCCGTTGGAGTGTCATTGAGGGCAAATCTAAGACTAAATCTTGCAGATGCAATTGATCGCCTAGCCATTGGGGCGATCGCCGGCCAAGGGCACGCACCCGCGCCAACAGTTCCATCACATCCACGGGCTTGATCAAATAGTCATCGGCACCCGCATCTAGCCCCATCACTTTGTCAGCAGTGGTATCCTTGGCAGTGAGCAACAGTATGGGTGTGCTCTTCCCCTGTTGACGGTACTGGCTACACAGTTCGAGGCCACTGACTTTCGGTAGCATCCAGTCCAAAATCAGCAAGTCATAGGTTTTTTCCTGCATCAGCCATTGGGCTGTTTGCCCCTCCTGAACCCCATCCACCAGATGCCCCACGTGGGAGAGGGCAGTGCTCAGCGGCTCTAGTTGCTCTGGATCATCTTCTACGAGGAGAATGCGCATCCAACCAAACCCTGAGTCAACCTAGAGACACTACTCTAATAATTTTAGTTCTTGGCCTTTGTTGAATAGCCGCAACACCAGTTTCTCTAGCTCCACCCACACAAAGACAAGCATACTAAAGCCAATACACACGGCTAGCTCAGTCCCCGAGAGCAGGTAGGTGCCAAAGAACCGTCGCAGGGGGGAGACGTAGATCAGCAGGAGTTGCAGAATCGTTGTCAGGATGACTGATCCCCAAACAAAGAGGTTGGAGGTGGGGCTCATTTCAATCGTCAGCCGTGTACTTGAACGAGCGGCTAGGGCATGACCCATTTGAGCGAGACAGAGGGTGGTGAACACCATGGTTGTCCAACGTCTGGGATCGAGTCCTCCTTCGAGATGTTCAGGGGTGTAGCTGTAGGCCCATACCATCAGGGAAATGCCGACGATCGCCAAGATCAAACCAACACGAATCATATAGGAACCCAAGCCACGGCCAAAAATACTCTCATTCGGCTTAATGGGAGGACGCTTCATGACATCGGGATCCCCCGGTTCAACAGCAAGGGCAAGGGCAGGTAGGCCATCGGTGACCAAGTTCATCCAGAGAATTTGCAGGGGCGTCAGAGGAACCCCTCCTAGTCCCAGTAGGGGTGAGCAGGCGATCGTGATTACTTCACCAATGTTGGAACCCAGAATATACCTAATGAAGCGGCGAATATTGCTGTAAATCACTCGCCCTTCCTCAGTAGCGGCCACAATGGTGGCAAAGTTATCATCCAAGAGCACCATATCGCTGGCTTCCTTGGTGACATCCGTACCCGTAATCCCCATCGCTACGCCAATATCCGCTTGTTTGAGAGCCGGGGCATCATTCACACCATCCCCAGTCATGGCCACAATTTCACCGTGACGTTGCAGCGATTTGACAATCCGCAGTTTATGTTCCGGTGAGACCCGGGCATAGACACTGACAGTGGGGGTGGCAGCATCCAATTCCTCGGTACTGAGTTTTTCAATGTCCCGACCCGTAAGGGCGCGATCGCCCCACTCACAGATGCCGATTTGACTGGCGATCGCCTGGGCAGTCAGTTGATAATCTCCCGTAATCATAATCGGGCGAATCCCAGCAGTGCGACAGGTGGCGACGGCCTCCAGTACCTCCGGGCGAGGGGGATCAAGAATGCCCACTAGCCCCAACCAGATCAAATCCTGCTCACTGGTGTCTACACTCTCCGCTGGCGGCAGCGCTGACCAGTAGCGATGGGCAATGCCCAAGACCCGCAGACCTTGAGCAGCAAAGCGATCGTTTTGAGAGAGAATCTCTTGGCGATCGGCCAGTGTTAGGGGTTGAATGTCGTGACCCACCTGCTGCCATTGACAGCGTTCCAAGGTCAGTTCGGGTGACCCTTTGGTAATCATCCAGTAGGGTTCCTTGGCGGGAATTTCAGGAACGGACTCACTGCGGTAGAACGTACTCATCCGCTTGCGATCGGCATCAAAGGGAAACTCCGCGACCCGCTCCGCCGTTTCCTGCAACGCTTTCAGATCAATGCCCCCCTTAACGGCCAAAGGTAAGAGAGAGCCTTCGGTGGGGTCGCCGAGAATCACCCACTCCGCTGCGTGTTGTTTGAGCAGGGCATCATTACACAGTGCCCCGGCCAGTAGGAGTAGGTGGCGTTCGTACAATGCTGAGGCATCGTCGGTATTGGCGTCGTAAAAGTCGCCCTTGGGTTCATAGCCATTACCGCTCACCTTGGCGCGATAGGCGGTTGTGGCGATCGCCTGCACCACCATTTTGTTTTGGGTGAGGGTACCCGTTTTATCTGAGCAAATGGTTGTCACACTCCCCAGCGTCTCCACTGCCGGCAGCCGACGAATCAGGGCATGGCGTTTCACCATCCGTTGCGTTCCCAATGCAAGGGTGACGGTAATCACGGCGGGCAAGCCTTCGGGAACCACGGCCACCGCCATACTGAGAGAGACTTCAATGAGATGCTGCAGGAGTGAGGGATCGTAGAGACCCCCAGCAATCACGACAATGCTCACCAGCACCAAGGCAATAGCAACTAGGCGATTTCCCAGCTCGGTCATCCGTTTTTGCAGGGGTGTGGGTTCCTGCTCGACCCCTTGCAGGGCAGCGGCAATTTTCCCCAGTTCGGTGTCCATGCCGATCGCGGTGACGATGGCGGCTCCTCGTCCTTGGTTGACTTCTGTGCCCGCAAAGACCAGATTGGCGCGATCGCCCACTTCCGTATCAATGGGCAAGATTTTCACGGCATTTTTACTGGCGGCTTCTGCTTCACCCGTAAGAGCTGATTCTCGGATTTGCAGGTTGACGGCTTCTAGGAGGCGACCATCGGCAGCCACTTTTACCCCCGCTTCCAAAAAGAAAATGTCGCCGACAACCAGTTCAGGGGAATCAATTTCCATGACCTTGCCCTCGCGCAGGACACGCACCTTGGGAGCCGCCATATTTTTCAAGGCTGCCAGCGCCTCTTCAGCACGGGATTCTTGAACATAGCCCAAAATGGCATTGAGAATCACCACCACCAGAATTGCAGTTGCGTCCTTGGGGAAGGGAATGGTGTTTTCTTCGAGGGATTCGAGAATTTCCAATGTGCCAGAGATGAAGGCCACCACTAGCAGCATGATCAGCATGACATTGCGAAACTGATCAATGAAAATCTGCCAGCGGGGACGGCGGCCATTGTCAACCAGTTCATTGCGGCCATATTGGGCTTGTCGCCGTTGCACTTCTGCAAAACTTAGCCCCTGTTGGCGATCGCTGCCAAGGCGGCTAATGACTTCATCAGCACTCAGAGCATGCCAAACTGATTCACGATCCATGTGGGAGGAGGCATTGGAGGAGGTCATGGCAAATGGGGAGATGAACTGTTTTTATTCTTTCTTTATCTTCGTCTATTTTGCTGGGAGCATACCAAACCGCTGCCAATAGTCCTCATAGCGCGCCATCAGCGTCAGAGATGGCTCAGGCTGTGTCCAAAACTCTACGAGGGTGTGTCCCGTTGCCCAAGTGTCTTGATCTAAAGGGCTACGACGTTGTAGCAGCAAGGGAGCCAAGGCTTTCAGATCAAAGGGGCGCGTTGGTACCTCTATGCGATCGCTGGCATTTTGCAACAGTGTGTAGAGTTCATAGGCCAGTTGCAATTTACAAAGAATCACTGGCAGGTGTTCTAGGGGCAGTTGTTCAGCGAGGAGCCATGCGGCGGCGGGAGACCCCGTGAGCATGGTCGAAAGAAACTGGAGCACTGGTCGCTTGAGCAAATCGGTAATGCCCTGACTGGTGGTGATGCGGTGGCAATAGGTGTCAATAAGGCGAGAAGCGGTGTGGAGCCGTGTCTGGCGATCGCTAAGCCAGCGAGCCATGCGGATCTGCTTGGCAGGGGCAATTAAATTCACCAAAGTATCACTGAGGGCATCGAGTCCCCAAGCCATGCGTTCTTCAGTACTGTTGACAATGGGCAGAATGTGGGGGGTATAGACGGCCAACTGTTCTTGGCGATAGGCTACCGCCTCGCGAATACTCACTTCCTTGGGACGGCTACCCCGTTGCCAGTCGTAGGGCGGCTCCCATTCCCGCAGGGGGCGCAGCCGATCCACTTGGGTGACCGCCACCACAATCGGCAACTCTCTCACCTGTTGACGAATCAGTTGCAGGGCGGTGATGTCCGGGGCGAGGGCAGGATCCAGCGCTGGCGTCAGCAGCAATACCACATCCATACGCGGCAGTAATTCCCGCAGGCGAGCTTGAATATCGGCACCGCGAATATCCTCGTAGCCGGGGGTATCCCATAGGGTCAAGTCTTCCTGCCAACGGTATTGCTGGATCTCGTTTGTGTTGGGCAAGGGGGAAACACGGGTGGTGGGGGCAGCAAATAAACTATTGATCAGGCTACTTTTGCCTGCCCCGGTGCGACCCACGAGAAAGACATTCACAGGCTCAGTTTCGGCACGGGCAAGGGGCAGACTCTGTTCTAGAATTTCCTGTAATGTCCCTGTATCTGTGCGCGGGGTGGGGGTGGGCAATTCCAGTTGGGTGAGGCTACCGCTATAAAGGGCGATCGCTCGCAATCCCAAGGCCTTGAGCACCTGTTCCCGCAGGGTGAGTCCCAAGTTGGCAATCAGGGCTTGATTGGCCTTCTGCTGCTGCTCTTGAGTAAACGTTTTGGCGATCGCCACACTTGGATTGAGGAGCCACTGTGCCCAATTCCAAGTGGTAAAGCCCCAACGGGCAAGGGGCGCCACCTGCCGCGAGAGTTCATAGGCGCGCACTGCCTGCCCCACAGTTACCCGCGACAAAATTGGGTTGAGGGTTTCCAGCCAGCGATCCACATCATCAATCGTGTCCCGCAGCAGGCGGTAGGCTTGGGGCACATAGATTTGGAGCAGGGGACGCTGAGCATTGGGATAATAGACTTTGGCAATCTCACTGACAAGGGTTTGTGCCCGCTGCCAAAAGAGTGGCCAATTTTCCCAAGGGGGCGGGTCTTGACGACTCTGTTCAAGGGTGTGTTGGAGAATCTTCAGGGCGCGTTGATCCGTTTCTGAATCACTGCTCCTCGGCAAATCAAAGGGACGAGAATCAATGTCTGTCGGCTGACCCTTGAGCCAATGGGCAACTCCCCACCGCCACAACAGCAGAATCACGACCACCACAGCCCAGACCCAACTCAGTCCCCAAGCATGAATTTGGATCGAGGCGGCGGTGAGGATAAAGCTGGCGATCGCCACCAGTGGCAGGACAAAAAGAACCCACTGCCACCAAGAGGGCTGCATCGGCTAGGTGGTCACCAAGGACTCAAAGGGAATGCGATGGGCGTGCCCCCAAAAGGCCTCAAGGTTGTAGTATTGACGTTCCTTGGGCAACTGCACATGGACAATGACATCGCCGTAGTCCATCAGCACCCATGAACATTCCGCTTGGCCTTCAATATGTTGGGGTTGGCGTTGGCAATGTTCGAGAGCCGCCTCCTCAATCCCTTGGTAAATGGCGCGCACTTGGGTTTTTGAGAGTCCCGTAATGATCACAAAGTAATCGCTGAGGTAGGACACGCCACTCACATCCAAAAGGCAGATATCCACTCCCTTGCGATCGTCGGCGGCATAGGCTGCGGTCCATGCTAGTTTAAGGCTAGGGTCAGTAATTGCGGCTACCCGTTGCATCGGTTGAATAGTCAGGCTGCTCTCTCCTAAACGCACTCCTTTATCCTTTGATTTTACCCATTGGTTTAGGGAGGCGCAGGACAAATTTGTTACAAAACCTTACAAGTATTGCCCCCCACTGGCTGTGGTATCCCCACAAGGGACAATGGCACACTGCTACCGCCAGACTCCGCGAGCAATTAGCCAACTATCAAGAGCAACTCCAAGAGCGGCAGCCCACTCTCCTTGTGTTGGCCGAACCCGATCCCCTCTCCTTCCTCAGTAGTTTTCTCGCAGCGCTCTCCACAGGGACGCCCCTATTGCTGGCCAATCCCCAATGGCAGTCCCAAGAGTGGCAGCAGGTGGCAGCAATCCTACCCCAGAATTTTATGGCTTGGGGAACGGTGCCCCCCCTCGACCCCCAAGGCTCTGAAGAACTATTGCCCCAGGGTTGGATTCTGATTCCCACTGGCGGCACTCAAGGGCGGTTGCGTTGGGCGATTCACACGGTGGCGACCCTTCAAGCGGCGGTGATGGGGCTACAACGCCATTTACAACAAGGGGCGATTCACTGTCTCAGTATTTTGCCCTTATACCATGTCAGTGGCCTGATGCCCGTGGTGCGATCGCTCTGGAGTGGCGGAGAACTCTATCTCGCGAGCCATTTACGGGACTTACGGCAAACAGCCCCGCCCGCCAATTGTGATCTGTGGCTGTCTCTAGTGCCTCGGCAACTGCAACAGGTGCTTACAGAGCCACTACCGTGGTTAGGGGAGTTAAGGGGGATTTTTATTGGCGGTGGCCCCACCTGGTCACAACTGTTAGCGGCAGCAGCAACCCAGCGATTGCCTCTGTGTCTCAGTTATGGCATGACAGAAACTGCTGGCATGATCTGTGCCCAGCGACAGGGGGACTTTTTGGCGGGCGATCGCTCCTGTGGTCAAGTCTTACCCCATGCCCAGATTGCTTTAACCCCTACGGGCGAAATTCAGATTCAGGCGGCCTCCCTTGCCCTTGGCTATTACCCTGAGTTATTCCATGAAGAGAGATTCCAAACGGACGATCGCGCTCAATGGCGGGGCGATCGCCTCTACATCTTGGGACGCACCAGCCGCAAAATCATCAGTGGCGGCGAGAATATCTACCCCGAAGAGTTAGAAGCCTTACTCCTTGACAGTGGCCTTGTCCAAGACATCTATATTTATGGCGCACCCGACCCCCTGTGGGGCGAACAAGTGACTGCCCTCTATGTGGGAGATGCCTCCCCTGAGGAACTCAGCATATGGCTCAAACAGCGGTGCAGTGCCTACAAATGCCCCAAGCAATGGATTTCCATGCCCCAAATTCCCCGCACGCCCCAAGGAAAAGTGCGATTATCCTCGATTGAGACCTAGCCACCAAGAAAGCTAATCCTTATCCCCATACTCAGCAAGGATTTCGAGGGCATAGGTAGGAGTATTCGGGTTCCCCGCTACTGCTGCGCGAACATTTCTATCCTTATCCTCAGCAAGGGTTTCGAGGGCAGAGACAGGAGTCTTCGGGTTCCCCGCTACTGCTTCTCGAACACACCTATACCCATCCTCAGCAAGGATTTCGAGGGCAGAGACAGGGGTATTCGGGTTCCTCGCTACTTCTTTGCGAACATCGCTATCCTCATCCTCAGCAAGGGTTTCCAAAACAGAAGCAGGAGTATTCGGGTTCCTCGCTACTTCTTTGCGAACATCGCTATCCTCATCCTCAGCAAGGGTTTCCAAAACAGAAGCAGGAGTATTCGGGTTCCCCACTACCGCTGTGCGGATATACCAATTCTCATCCTCAGCAAGGGTTTCCAAAACAGAAGCAGGAGTATTCGGGTTCTCCACTACCGCTGTGCGAACATCACTACAAAAATGGCTAGCTAGCTCTGCTAGTCGGGTAGTAGGGGTGTCGTTGCTCTTAGCCTCCTCAATCAAAAAAACAATTTCAGGTCTTTTTGCTACTGCTGCCCGAACATCGCCATCCTCATCCTCAGCAAGGGTTTTGAGGGCAGAGACAGGGGTATTGGGATTTTCCGCTACTGCTGCCCGAACATCGCTATCCTCATCCTCAGCAAGAGTTTCCAAAATATAAGCGGGGGTATTGGAGTTCCTCGCTACTGCTTCACGAATATTCCAATCCTCATCCTTCGCAAGGGCTTGGAGAAGAGAAACGGGTGTATTGACGTTCTTCGCTACCACCTCGCGAACACTATGACTCTTTTCATCCTCATACCAACCTTCATCATCTAAAATCTCTTCATCCTCATCCTCAAAAGTTACCAAAACAGAAGCAGGAGTATTCGGGTTTTCCGCTACCATTTTGCGAACATCGCTATCCTCATCTTCAGCAAGGGTTTCGAGGAGGGAGACAGGGGTATTCGGGTGCCCCGCTACCATTTTGCGAACCTTCCAATCCTCATCCTCAGCAAGAGTTTCCAAAATATAAGCAGGGGTATTGGGGTTCCCCGCTACCGTTTTGCGAACATCGCTATCCTCATCCTCAGCGAGAGTTTCCAAAATATAAGCAGGGGTATTCAGGTTCTCTGCTACCGTTTTGCGAACCTTCCAATTCTTATCCTCAGCAAGGGTTTCGAGGAGTGAGATAGGAAGACTCAAATTCCCCGCTACTGCCGCGCGAACGCTATTACGCCTATCCTCAGCTAGGGTTTCGAGGAGTGAGACAGGGGTACTCAGGTTCCCCGCTACTGCTTCGCAGATCTTCCAATTCTCATCCTCAGCAAGGGTTTCCAAAATATGATCAGGGGTATTCGGGTGCCCCGCTACTGCTTCGCAAACCTTCCAATTCTCATCCTCAGCAAGAGTTTCCAAAATATAAGCAGGGGTATTCAGGTTCTCCGCTACCGTTTTGCGAACATCGCTATCCTCATCCTCAGCAAGAGTTTCCAAAATATGAGCAGGAGTATTGGGGTGCCGCGCTACCGTTTTGCGAACATCGCTATCCTCATCCTCAGCAAGGGTTTCCAAAATATAGGCAGGGGTATTGGGGGTTACCGCTATCGTTTTGCGAACATCGCTATCTTCATCCTCAGTAAGAGTTTCCAAAATATAAGCAGGAGTATTCGGGTGCCCCGCTACCGTTTTGCGAACATCGCTATCTTCATCCTCAGCAAGGGTTTCCAAAATATAGGCAGGGGTATTGGTGGTTACCGCTATCGTTTTGCGAACATCGCTATCTTCATCCTCAGCAAGAGTTTCCAGAATATAAGCAGGGGTATTGGGGGTTACCGCTATCGTTTTGCGAACATCGCTATCTTCATCCTCAGTAAGAGTTTCCAAAATATAAGCAGGAGTATTCGGGTTTCCCGCTACTGCGTCGCGAACCTTCCAATTCTCATCCTCAGCAAGGGTTTCCAAAATATAAGCAGGGGTATTGGGGTTCCCCGCTACTGCTTCGCGAACCTTCCAATTCTCATCCTCAGCAAGGGTTTTGAGGGCAGAGGCAGGAGTATTCGAGTTGCCTGCTACCGCGGCGCGAACGTCGCTATCCTCATCTTCAGCAAGGGTTTCGAGGAATTCAGGAGGAATCGTTTTTGCCTCAGCCGCTTTCTGTCTCACTGTCCAGTCACGGTGGACTGCAACTGTAAATGCCCAAGTGGGTGGCTCTGTCAATTCCAATAGTTGTATCAGTGTTTCATCGCTGAGTTGCTTGAGATGAGGATCTTGCAACACCAAAACTTCAAAAACTGCGTTGCTAGCTAAAGCTTGCGCAAATTCCTGACCCAGTTGATCCAATGTCGCCAGATCAGTTTGGGGATTCATTGCGAGCTTACAGCGAACATTAGCATCGGGATGATTGACCAAAGCTTTTAGGAGATCGATGGGAGCACCGTAGTTCTGAGCAATGGCTTCTGCAAGTTTGGAGTTGGTCAGTGCTCCGGGCAGCCAAGCCTCTAGCACCTCAGCAGGGGTATTGCCATTGGCAGCAACCGCAAGGCGTACTTTTTCATCGGGGTCATTGGCCAACATCCGCAAAATGTTTGCTGAAGTAGTAGCAGATTGCGCTACTTGCCGACGCACACAAGGGTCAGGATCCTGAGCTGCGGCAATCATCGAATCTGTCTCAGGTTGATTAGTAGCCATCACGTATAAAGTGAGTTGTGTGTAAACAACGTAATTTGTAACAGGCTTAAAATCTTACATATAATGTTAGCACAAATTAAACCTTGAATGGCGGGGTGGTACCTCTAGATCGGCGGCTCACCCAAACAAGTGACTGCCCTCTATGTGGGAGATACCTCCCCTGAGGAACTCAGCAGATGGCTCAAACAGCGGTGCAGTGCCTACAAATGCCCCAAGCAATGGATTTCTGTGCCCCAAATTCCCCGCACGCCCCAAGGAAAGGTGCGACTATCCTCGATCATGAAGGCGCTTTGAGGTTTTGTGGGTAGTGCTTGGCGATAACTAACTCGACGATCCTAAAATACGGAAAAACTAGCGTTCCTAGCCATATCCAACAATGTCCCAGCAGCCACCGAATCCAACTCATCAAACCTCTCCTCGTGCATGGGCGACATTTATTAAACTCAATCGTGTCTCCCAAGGAAACTACAGAAACTTAGTAGGAGATTACCAACATCTGGCCAAGTGGCACGCCCGATTCCGACTTGCCAAGAGTTTCCAAGGATTAAATCTCAGCAATAGTTACGCACAAGGTACTGCACAAATCTACTCATCCTTTACGCGGGTATTTTTTACCTACACAGCTTTTGAAGTCTATTGCTCAGCGCTTGGGTTGAACGCAAGTCGTGAATCACAAATTGACTCATTGCTAGATACGCGTGAGCAGCAGAAAATTATCAGCAGAATCAGACAAATTGACCCTAGAAATAAGCTAATTGACTATCTACTCTGCTATATCCGTCCAGGGCTACGACAGCAGTTAGAGGACTTCAAAAACGGTCAAGAAGTCAATGTAACTTGTCTTGCCAAAAGCATACGCCATATTTTTGCCCATGGAAAAATTGCAGCCCATTCCCCCGGACTGTCATCCGATAAAATCAACACAATTTGTACACTCACTTCTGATTTTCTTTTGGAAACAATGGACAACGACTTTGAGAAGCGAGTCAATGAGGCTGTAATCAGTCTGACGAATAGCACCCCTTAACCTAAATTTCGATTCTCATCAATAAGCACCTACAACTTCAGGTAAATGATTGATGCTTAGAATTATTAGTGTCTTGGTAACAGATGATACTCTTAGCGTTGATCTAGAGGATGGGCGAACGATCGCGGTGCCGATCGCGTGGTATCCACGTTTGGCCTATGCCACCACAGAAGAACGTAGCCACTTTCAAATTAGTGGTGCAGGTTATGGCATTTATTGGCCAGATCTCGACGAAGATATTGGTGTTGAGGGGTTGTTGCTCGGCAAAAAATCAACTGAAAGCCCCCGATCGTTTCAACGCTGGCTAGCGCAGCGGACGCAAAAATAAACGGGCAGGGATGCCCTACAAAATAGGCACGATCTCCTGCCCAAGGGGCTTGGTACTAGCCAACCACAGAAGCGGTGCTGCGACGCCGCCGAATTCCTGTGGTCACAGTGGGGGTGACTTCAATGGGTTGCAGGAGCAATAGGACTGAGGCATTGCCCTGAAGTTCACGGCGCACCAGTCGCACCAGTTCCCGTTCAATGTGGGCTTTCACCCCTGCCCAATCTATATCGCCGTTGCGGGCATATTCACTCCAGCGATCGCTCAAAGCGGTTTCGACCGTGGCATGTACCCAAGCCTGCCAAGCCTGTGGCTCAATCGCTGTAACCACGCCCCGTAGGTGGACTTCAGGAGTGGCCTTGAGGCTGCCATCAGTACCCACCGCCACCGCCACGGTGATAATGCCTTCCTCGGCCAGTTGTTGCCGCTCTTGCAGCACATGGGCTTTGACAATGCCACCGCGATCCAGTAGCTCAATGCCAGCGGGCACCTTATCTACGACACGAATCGAGTCACGGGTGAGTTCCACCACATCGCCGTTGTCAATAATCACCATATTCTCAGGGGGAATGCCCATGCTCTGAGCCGTTTGGGCGTGTTTCACCAACATGCGGTGCTCGCCATGCACGGGTAAAAAGAACTTCGGCTTCGTCAAGGCCAGCATCAGCTTTTGATCCTCTTGGCAGGCATGGCCAGAGACGTGAATGCCCTGTTCGCGACCGTAGATGACTTTGGCGCCTTGCATCATCAGGCGATCGATCATGTTGACCACGGCAATCGTGTTCCCCGGAATGGGGTGAGCCGAGAGAATCACCGTATCGCCGGGGCGAATTTTAATTTTGTTGTGTTCTCCTTTGGAAATCCGCGTCAGGGCAGATAGGGGTTCCCCTTGGGAGCCAGTGGTCAGGTACATCACCTGATGATCCGGGTACTTGTGCATCATGTGTAGCGGCACAAAGAGATCATCGGGGCAGCGAATGTAGCCCAACTGCCGTGCATGGGCAATGACATTGAGCATCGATCGCCCCAAGACCGAAACCACGCGGCCATGCTTTTGCGCCAATTCCAAGGCCATACTGAGGCGATGTACCGAAGAGGCAAAGGTGGTAAAAATAATCCGCCCCTCTGCTTGGCTAAAGGCACGATCCAAGTTGGGAAAGACTGATCGCTCCGAGGGGGTGTGGCCGGGGACTTCCGAGTTGGTGGAGTCACTAATGAGACAGAGAACCCCCTTCTCCCCATGCTCCGCGAGCCGCTGAATGTCAAAGCACTCGCCATCAACGGGGGTAAAGTCAAACTTGAAATCCCCCGTGTGGATAATCACGCCAATGGGGGTATGAATCGCCACCGAGAAGCTATCGGCAATGGAGTGGGTATTGCGGATATACTCCACAAGGAAATTTTTGCCCAAGCGCACCATGTCCCGAGGCTGTACAGTACGAAGTTCGGTGCGATCGGCAACCCCTGCCTCTTCGAGTTTCCCTTGCAGCAACGCCATGGCAAGGCGAGGGCCATAGATGACGGGAATATCAAACTGCTTGAGGTGAAAGGCAATGCCACCAATGTGATCTTCGTGGCCGTGGGTCACAATCATCCCCTTGATTTTGTCGCGATTTTGCCGCAGGTACGTCATGTCGGGCAAGACGATATTCACCCCGTGCATGCCATCGGTGGGAAAGGCCAGCCCCGCGTCCAGCAAAATAATTTCATCTTGGAATTCAAAAACGCAGGTGTTCTTGCCAATTTCATGCAGCCCACCGAGGGGAATAATTTTTAGGGCAGCAGTTGCAGCGGATTGACTCATAGGTCTCCTTACGATGAAACGAACAAAAAAGGTGCAGCTTGGGAAATGCCCAGCGTTGTCTTAAGACTTCAGTAGGCCAAGATCATCTAAAACCGGCTTCAATTGGCCAATCACCGCGTCACTCGCAGACGTGAGGGGCAGTCGGGGAGCACCCACCGCCCAACCTTGCAGGCTGAGGGCAGCTTTAATCGGAATCGGATTCGTCGTCACAAATAAAACCTTGAACAGTGGTAATAGTTGACAATGAATAGCAGTGGCTTTGGCCGTCTCTCCTTGGACAAAGGCTTGAATCATCTCTTGAATGCGTGAGCCAACAAGGTGACTGGCCACACTGACTACACCATAACCACCAACGGCCAGTAATGGCAACGTTAGGGAATCATCGCCGGAGTAAATGCGAAAGGTCGGCGGTAGGGCAGCACGTAGGGCACTGGCTTGATCAAGGCTGCCGCTGGCTTCTTTGATGGCAACAATGTTCGGGTAGTCAGCAAGGCGGATCACTGTTTCTGGTAGCAGGTTCTGCCCTGTGCGGCCGGGGATGTTGTAGAGCATGAGGGGAAAGTGCGGCACCGCCTTGGCGATCGCCTGAAAATGGGCGTAGAGTCCTTCTTGGGGCGGTTTGTTGTAGTAGGGTACCACCAAGAGGGCACCATCGAGGCCGAGTTCTGCGGCCTTTGCCGTGGCATGAATGGCTTCACGGGTGGAGTTGGAACCCGTCCCTGCAATCACCTTGGCTTTGCCCGCCACAGCCTGCTGTACTGTTTGAAAGAGTTGAAATTCCTCTTCCCAAGTGAGGGTGGGGGATTCGCCTGTGGTGCCGCAAACAACAATACCATCGGAACCATTGGCCACAAGGTGCTGTGCCAGTTCTGCCGCCACATCGTAGGCGATCGCGCCATCGGCTGTAAATGGCGTAATCATGGCGGTAATCACACGTCCAAAGTCAGTCACAGTCCACCCTCAGCCAAGTCCCGTTGCAGTTGCCGAATCGTGACCGCACGGCTATACACCCGCCGGCGATCGCCCAAGGTTTCCAGAATGATTGCCCCGCGTCGCCAGCTTTGGGGCGAGCGATAAATGGTCAAATTCTCTGCGGTTTCAGTCACTTCATAGCCGTTGTCCTTGAGCCATGCTTCTAGTCGGGGCAGTTGCGGCAAGGCGATCGCAAGGACTTGCGTATGATTCCAATAGGCAGCGATCGCTCCCACGACAACCCCCACGGCTAATCCCCAACGGTAGGGCAGGGGAGACAACAGACTCCAGTGGCAAATTTGGCTCAAACTCAAGGCAGTGATGGCAGTGACACAGGCAAAGTAGTAAATAAACACTACCTTCACATCTAAGCCTTCAATGGCGGGGGGGTCAGCGGTTGTGGGAGAGTTGGGCATAGGCACTTAGTTGAGGGCTTGGGCACGCTCGTAGGCCGCTTTTACCGTTTGCATGAGGGTTCCACGCACACCAGCAGCTTCCAGTACTTCGAGACCCGCAATGGTTGTCCCCGCAGGACTGGTGACCGCATCCTTGAGTTGCGCTGGATGCAGCCCGCGCTCATTAAGTAATTGTACTGTGCCTGCTATTGTGCCATAAACGAGTTCCTGTGTCAGCGATCGCGATAAGCCCACCGCCACCCCAGCATCACAGAGCGCTTCGACAATCAAGGCAACAAAGGCAGGGCCAGAGCCAGACAGCGCGGTTACCGCATCCATTTGGCCCTCACTGACAGCCACCACCTGCCCCAGCACCCCTAACAAATTCTTAATCTTGCGAATCTCCAGTTCACTGGCGGCACTATCGCTGGCAAGGGCAATCACGCCGGCACCCACCTGAGCCGGTGTATTCGGCATCGCCCGAAAGATCAACCGCTGGGGAAAGAGTCGCCGCAGCCGCCCACTGTTGATCCCTGCCATGATGGAAAGGGCAACCCCCGTGCCCTGAGCCACCGGCGTATCCGCCAGTTCTGACTCAATATCGGCAAAGACCTGTGGCTTGACCGCCAGTAGAAGCGTTTCGGCTGTGGCCACCTCTAGGTTCGTTGTCACCCTAACCCCATAGGTGTGGGCTAAATACTGTTGCCGTTGGGGCGATCGCGCCGATACCCACACCTGCTCTGGCAAGAGACCATCCGCCAGCAGCCGCGAAAGCATTGCCTCCGCCATGCGGCCACAGCCAATGATCCCAAGAGCAGGCACCCTAGGCACTACGCTGTTGTTGGGCATCCATACCCCAAGCGGGTGGTGGAGCAACGGGTGTGGGGGTTGGGGTGGCAGTTGGACGCACCCCACCAACTTGGGTACTCACTTGGACGCAGCTTGGCGTAAAGAGGAAAATACTCTCGCCAATACGCTCTTGATGGCCATCAATTGTGAACGTGGCACCGGCAACAAAATCCACTGAGCGTTGGGCTTGCTCTGGCTCCATCAAGGTCAGATTTAGCACCACAGACTTCCGCTCTTTAAGAGCCTTGATCACCTCAGGCATTTCACTAAAACTGCGGGGCTGCATCACCAAAACTTCCGCCACTGCCCCCCACCAACGACCGGCATTGGGCATCCCAATCACATTCGAAGGAGCTGAACCTGTCGGCACTGAACCAGTGGCCACTGAGGGAGCCGGACTGGGGTCAAAGTCATGACTCAGGGTTGGCCGCGATGCGGGCAGCGGTTCCACCTCTGGTTCCGTGGTTAGCGTTCGTGCCGTTCCTTGAGGGTATTCCTCATCGTAGATGTCAGTCTCTGGGGTTAGGCCCATGAGGTCACGGAGTTTGCCCAACATAACGACTCACTATTGCTCCTAATAAATGTATTGGTTGTAAGAGTTTTCTGACGTGCCGTAGTTGAGTCACCGCGACAGGTCAGAGGGATAAAAGCCAGATGATATGTTTCATGTCTTAACAATTCTAGTTTCGTGGCTAAAAGGGAACCTATGCACAAACGTCCACGAAAGTTGAGTTAAAACAGGAAGGTTCAACTGGCCATTTTACAGGAAACCGAGAGAAAAAGATGAAGTTGGCCTTAAGTCTCTCGCTTTTGCCTTGGGTTTGTCAAGGGTAACAATGCTCTAAATTGGGTTGGCTAAAGGAATCCGAAACCAAAACGTCGCTCCCTGCGCATCGCCCTCTTTCACCCCGATTTCACCCCCGTGAGCGATAATAATTTCTCGGCAGAGATATAGACCTAAACCAATGCCCGTGCGATGGTGGTTTGCACCGCCACGGTAATAGAGATCAAAAAGGTGCGATCGCTGGTCAGGGCGGATGCCGACACCATTATCCTTGACGGTGCAGTAAAGGCTATCTCCCTGTTCTTCGGCTGTCAGGGTGATGGTTATGCCGGGACGATTGTGTTTTAGCGCGTTGGTGATCAAATTCTCATAGACTCGCCGCAGTTGCATGGGGTCAACGGGCACAAGGGGCAATGTGGGGGGGATGTCAAGTTTCACGGTGGCCTTATTTTTCTGGAGCAGCGGTTGCAGATCCGCCAAGATGTCATTGACAAGCGTGGCTAAGGATGTGGGGGCGATCGCCAAAGAGAGGGAAGGTTGCTGATCGACGTGAATATGCAGCAGTGTTTCAATCAGATGTAGTTGCCGCTGCTGGCTATGTTGAATACAGGTTAAGGTGCTGCGGGGCACAGCAATCGTATCGCTGGTGTCGCTCTGCAAGAGATGGTTAATCACCATGAGGGTACCCAAGACAGGGGTGCGTAAATCATGGGACACGGCGTGCAAAAAGACATCCTTGAGGTGGTTGAGTTCCTCTAGTTCACGCATTTTTTGCTGTAACTGCTCAGTGCGCTCGGCCACCTGCTGTTCCAAATTGGCATTCAAGGCCGCCAGTTGTTGATAAAGTTCTGCCTGTTGCAGGGCGATCGCCACCTGAGTCGCCAACTGCTCCAAAAAAGCGCGCTCGTAGGGCTGCCACTCTCGCGGGCGGTCACATTGGTGGACTCCCAGTAAAAAGCACGGGCCTTGGGGCTGATGTTGGATCGGAATCAGCAGACAAGACTGGATATGGTGCGCTTCATACACCTGTTTCAGATGGGGATCAAGCATTTCCCGCTCGCAGGAGAGCGTGGCCGGGGTGGTCAGCAGCCGTGAACGGTAATGCACGTTTTGCAGGAGAGCCTCAAGGTTCGTGTGCCACTGGGGCGCCATCGCCGCAGCCACCACTTGAATCTCCTCTGTCCTTGGGTCAAAAGAGACAATAAACACGCGATCGCTGAGGAGATAGCGGCGCACTTCCACCACTGTGGTATTGAGAATCTCTGGCAGTTCCAGTGTTTGGCGAATGCGCAGGGCAATTTCCGCCAGCAGTTGTTGCCGTTGGGCAGCCAATTGCACGTTCTGTTCAGCGGTTTTGCGTTGGGTAATATCCCGTATCCCCACCACCCGCGCCCAGCGCCCCCGATAGAGAATGGATTTTCCCTGAACCTCAACAATTAGTGCTTCACCACTTTTGGTGCGAGCAAGGGCTTCAAAGGGGACATCAATGGGCTGCTGAATTCGCTCTAAAATCAGCGATCGCGACTCTGGATGGGTCACTAACAACACCGACTGACCCACCAGTTCTGAAGCCGTATAGCCAAACAGCCGTTCGGTTGCCGCATTGACATCAAGAATTGTCCCCTGCTCATGGATGATGACCGCCTCAGAGGTGGCTTGAAAGAAGGTAGCTAAGCGGGCTTCGCTTTCCTCTAGTGCCCTGAGGGCGCGGTGGCGATCGCGACTTTCCACCACCAAGGACACCAGATCCGCTAGGGAAGCGGCAAACTGCTCCTCGGCAACCGTCCACTGGCGAGGCGGCCCCACGTGCTCATAGCAGAGGATGCCAATCATCACCCCTTCAACCCAGATGGGCACATCCAGCAGTGAGGTGATGCCAAGGGGTTCGAGGTAATTTTGGCGAAACTCTTGGGTGCGTGGATCAAGCCAAGCATCATGGGCCGTAATCGTGCGCTCCTCTTGCAGAGCCGCAAAATAGCGAGGATAGTCACTGGCCGTCAGCTTCATCCCTGCCGTAAACCCCGGCGGCGACTGTTGAAACAAGTGCACACATTCAATGTGCTGGCGATCGCCCGAATAAAACCACAGACTCACCCGCGCCACATTGAGACTGCGGGCACTCGTACAGAGAATGTCCTGCAAAATCTCCTCAAAGTTTGCCCCGTGGAACGGCTGCCGCCGCGCCAGTTCTACCAAAATGCGGTTGAGACTTTGCAGTTGTTCAATTACGGGGGTCATGCAGAGGCGGCAGATTCAGGGATAAATTCCAGTGCCGCTGAGTTAATGCAGTAGCGCAGTCCTGTGGGTGGCGGGCCATCCTCAAAGACATGGCCGAGGTGGGCATCACAGACATCACAGAGAACCTCCGTGCGCACCATGCCATGGGACAGATCCCGCTCCATGCGGATATTTTTGGGGTCAAGGGGTTGCCAAAAACTCGGCCAGCCACTGCCAGAGTCATACTTGGTCTCGGAGCGAAAAAGCGGCGTGCCACAGCAGACACAGCGATAGAGTCCGGGCTTTTTGTTATTCCAGTAGCAGCCCGTGAAGGCACGCTCCGTTCCCTTCTTGCGGGTGACATAGTACTGCTCAGGGGTAAGTTGAGCTTGCCATTCCGCATCTGTTTTCACAACCTTAGCCATGCTTGCCTCAGAAATAGACAGTGATCCTACTCCTCAGCATAATCAGGCAGACAGGGAAGTTCCAGTCTTTTTGCCAAAGGTTCCCTGCCAAGGGGAAAATGTAAGGGCAATCTTGACCTTGTTTGGTTATGCCCGTTTCGCTGCCCCTTACTTTTGATTTGTCCTCTGAGTCCGAGTTTTATACTCAGGTCAGTGCCGGAATTCAGGCAGCACAGCAGGCCAATTGTCAGTTCCTTAGTTTAGGCATCTCCCTACCCACCGTTGATCCCCTGATCCTATTGGCTGGGCTGATGCAAGTCAGTGGCGAAAGTGAGCATTTTTACCTTGAGCAAGCGGGGGAGATCGTTGCTGCCTGTGGTGCGGTGGCGACCCGCAGTGTTCAGGGACATCAACGATTTGTGGAACTCCAGCGTTTTAGTGAACAAACCCTCAGCCGAGTGTGGGCGATCGCACCAGCCGAACCGCGCCTATTCTGTCAATTCAGTTTTTGGGATCACACCGGCTCTAACCGCGGGTTCTTACCCCGCTGGCAGGTGATTCAGCGTCTGGATCATGTTTGGCTCACCCTCAGTTGTGCCTTAGAGACCAGTACACCCCATCGCCTCTGGCAAGACTGGCAACTAGTGCAGCGGGCACTGACCCACATTCTCGCTGATCCGCCCCCCTGTCCACCCCCCTTGGCGATCGCCCTACCACCGCTAACTGAGCAATACAGGCAATTTATTACCGGTGTCAAGCGGGCCCTCAAGCTCCTAGAGGAGGGAGACTTCGAAAAATTGGTTTTGGCCGCCGCCCTCACCCTAGAGCAGCCTCAGGGGTTTAACTGGCTGGGAACGTTGCAAAACCTGCGGCAGCAGTACGCCAATTGCTACATCTTCAGTGTTGGCCAAGAGCGGCAGCAGGTCTTTTTGGGGGCCAGTCCCGAACGCTTGGTCAAGATTGCCGATGGCGTTCTCTGTGCTGATGCCTTAGCGGGTTCCCGTCCCCGGGGGCAAACCCAACAGGAGGATCAAAGCCTGCGCAATGGCCTTTACCACAGCCCCAAGGAACGCTACGAGCATCAGGTCATTGTTGAATTTCTTTGCCAAACCCTTCAACAGTTGGGCATGACCTGTGAGGTGCCGACCAAGCCGCGCATCCTTGAGCTAAGTCATATCCAACATCTGCAAACACTGATTCAGGCACCGCTGCCTCAACCCATTCATATTCTCCAAGTGGTGGCGGCCTTACATCCTACGCCAGCAGTGGCGGGGTATCCTGCTTCACGGGCACAAGACTGGCTGCGGCAACTCGAACCCTTTGATCGCAATGGCTATGCGGCTCCCCTTGGTTGGGTGACACCGACGGGCGAAGGGGAATTCATTGTCGGCATTCGCTCTGCCCACCTTCAGGGCAACCATGCTCATCTTTTTGCTGGGGCAGGTATTGTTAAAGGCTCTCACCCGGAACGGGAATGGCAGGAAATCCTGTGGAAATTTCAGACGATGATCTCGGCTTTGGCCTAGCGCAGGGGGGGCTGTTTTTTGCTCATGGTCAGCATCGGCAAGGGCTGGGAGGATTGGGGCGGCAGCGCATACTGGGGCACTTTCTCAGGGAGAGGACGTTCGGGCGATCGCTGGAGCAGGCGATAGAGCAGTGCACTGCCCATCAAACCTAGACCCAATAACAGCAGACCGTTGTAGCCCCCCAAACCGCCAATGGTCGAATCAACCCCCCCCATTAGCAGAAGGAAGGCGGAGATGGGTTCTTTGCGGTAGGCTTTGCGCAGAAAGCGAGGATAAATCATAGGCGATCGCTGGGTACTCACCATTAGAAGAATACGAGAATGTTCATGACTTGGCGTTAAATAGGTTACATTTTAGCGACCCTACGCCAAACATTGATTTCTCATTAACAGCTCGATCAGGCAACTTACTTCTATCCTGACAGATCCAAGCGGCAATTGGCATTGAGGAAAAAAGGGGGCGATCGCCCCCCAACTGATCTCCCTAGTAGGTTTCCACGTGCCAACGGCCTTCTTTTTTGAGCGTGCCCTTGAGGAACTCTTGCCAATCGGCACCATTTTTGGCTGCCGCTGCTGTCATTGCCTCATCAATCCCCGGCTCCATCCCCTTCAGACCACACATATAGACATGGGTGTTTTTCTTCTGGAGGAGTTGCCAGATTTCATCCGCATGCTCAGCAATGCGACCTTGGATGTACATCTTGCCGCCGTCAGGAGTTTTTTGCTCACGGCTGATGGCATAGGTGAGGCGGAAGTGATCGGGATACTTGGCCTGTAGTTCCTCTAACTCATCCTTGTAGAGGATATTCGCAGTATAGGCAACGCCAAAGAAGAGCCATGCCAGCCCCTTGAATTGATAATCGGGGTTATTTTCCTTGAACATGCGCCACAAAAAGGCCCGGAAGGGGGCAATCCCCGTTCCTGTTGCCAGCATAATGATCGTAGCTTCGGGGTCATCGGGCAGGAGCATTTCTTTACCCACTGGCCCTGTGATTTTCACCTCGTCGCCGGGTTGCAGTTGGTTCAGGTAGGAGGAACACACGCCATAGATGGTTTCCCCTGTCTCTTTGTCCTTGTACTCTAGGCGCCGCACACACAGAGAGACGGTTTTATCATCTTGAAAGTCACCGTGGCGGGTCGAGGCAATGGAGTAGAGGCGCAGCTTGTGGGGTTTGCCGTTGGCGTCAGTACCCGCAGGAATAATGCCAATACTTTGGCCTTCGAGATAGCGCAACTCAGTACCAGAAATGTCAAAGATGATGTGCTTGACGGTTCCCTCGCCCCCTTCACGCACTAACTCTTCATTGGAAATGACCTTACCAATGCAGGGATTGTTGGGACGATAGATATTGACGGGAATATCAACTTTCTTTTCTTTAACCGGAGCAGCACCATTATTGGATGCGGGTTCCGTGGTGGCAGCCAAGGGCGCAGCCGTACCATCGAGGGGTTGAATGCTGACAATTTTGCCCCCCCACCGGGTAATCTGCTGCATAAACTGATTCATGCGGTCATAGGGAACGTTGAAAAATTGACTGCCACTGTTGCGGATGGCATAGTCGGTTTTATCGGTTTCGGCATTTTGTCGCAGTCCCACCACTTCATAGCGAAACATCCGACTGCCAGAATTCGTCGCATTGTACATGGGCTACACGATCTCCAAAAATTAACTCAGCTTTACATTCTGCAACACAACGTCCCAACCGCGATCAACTCTCACGTTTTAGCTACGGGATTGCCGTGCTTTGGCCACCCACATTATATCTAGCAGAGGCAGCTAGAGGGGCTTTCTCTAGGGGTAGGGCTGAATTTCTTGACTGGAAGAGACAGGCGCACTCAGCCAAGCATAGGTTTGCAAGACATAGCGATCGCGCCCTGAGCGTTTGGCCTCGTACAAAGCAGCATCAGCAGTCGCCACCAACTCCGCCATTGGACAGTCCCTAAGGGTGGCGGTCACAATGCAAATGCCGGCACTGACGGTGAGGTAGGGTTGCACGGGCGAACTGGCATGGGGAATCCCGAGGCTGCGAATGTAGTTAAAAATCCGCTCTAAAACGCAAATGGCAACGTCATGGTGGGTGTGGCGCAGCAAGAGAATAAACTCTTCACCGCCATAGCGAGCCACGAGATCAGCTTCCCGCACTTGGGATTTAATGGCATGGGCAACCCGTTGCAGAGCGCGATCGCCCGCCAGATGGCCATAGGTGTCGTTATAGCGCTTGAAGTGGTCAATATCCAGCAGGGCAATGGCAAAGGGGGTATGGGTGGTGGCCGATTCCCGCCAAGCTGAGCGCAGACAGGCTTCAAAGGCACGGCGATTTGCCAATTTGGTCAGGCTATCTTGCTGTGAGACCCCCTGTAGGTGGCGATTTTCCGCCTCTAGTTGTTTTTGCCGCTGCTGTAGCTCCACAATCAAAGCCGTTTGCCGCGCCATCTGCTGTTGCAACTGCTGAAACTGTTGTCGCTGGACGATAAACTGCCGTAGAAACCGAGGTTGGCGAAAGAGGCGCAGCAGAATCAAGGGGGGCTGGCAACGGTGGATACCCACGGCTTCCACTTCAATTTTTTGGCCTTGGTGGCTGCGGAGAGTGCCGGGCACCATTTGCGTGGCCTGTTGCCAGAGGGGCAGCCATTTATTGAGTTTCTCTGGGGGAGTGGCCACCAGTTCCCTAAGGTTGCGATCGAGCACACTGCTGCCAAAAAATTCACGGCCACTGGGGTTAATAGCCACAATGGTACCCTGGGCATTCATGACCAGCGTTGGCTCTGGTAACAGATCAATCCATGCGCCAACATCGAGTGTAAAGTCGCTCATTTTGACCCCGCTGGAATGAAGGACTTGGCTGGCTTAGACTGGCTCAATACGATAATACTCTCGCCCCTTGGCGGCTTCAGCAGCAGCACTGGGTTGGGTATAGATCACCACGCGGCAGCCTTGATCCCCATTGGCGATCGCCGCTTCAATACAGACCTTGGCATAGCCTAAATGGTGCGCCACAATCACGCCAAACACATTCGAGGTCATCATGCACAACGAGGGATGACCCACCACGCCACTGCCAAGGGGGCAACGCTGATTTCCTAAAATAATCCGTTCCTCATCCTGCTCAATCAGGAAAAATCCCCCTTCAATGCGATTTTTGAGATCCAGAAGAATTTGGGCAACGGTCTTGGCATCAAGGGGGCGATCGCCGAGGGCTTGGGTGTAAAGCTCATTGATCTGATTGCCCATTTGCTGTCCCACAAGGGCGATAAACCCCGAGGCATCATCTAGCCCCACCACATCTTCGAGGGTTTCTGCCACTAATCCCAGCAAATTTTGCAGAAAGCTAGCGGACTGTAGGCCAATGGGCAGATCTCCCACGTTTGGGCGAGTCTCAACTGGGAACATTTCGGTTGCTGTCATAGGGGTTGTCCTAGGGGAACAGGGTTTGAGCGACTGGAGCACCCTTTGCCGTTGGTCATGCTTAGAGCACTGGATGTTGCCATGAAGCCCTTTTAAGGTGTGGCTGAAAGGGTGTAACTATATGACTCTATGGTAGATAAGCGACAAAGAATGATAAGAATCCGTAAAGAATTCTTTACATTTTATTGATGAGAGAAGCGTACGTGTCTCAACGATCGCGCTTATTCGGCGTTTTGCGATCGCTGGGCTTGATAGGCCTGCCAACTCTCAACCACACGACCAAAATTGGTGCGGAACTCTTGCCAGCCGAGCCAACTTCCCTGCTCGTGCTCATCCCAAGAGGCAGAAAGAATCCCATAGCTCAGCCCCAGCGCCCCAAGGCCAAAAAGACCGAGACTAGCAATGACAACGGCCACATTGGGCAACTTAAACCAGCCCTCATGGACAATGAAATAGCTGAGGGGAAAGGTCATCAATCCCAAAAGCGTGGGGGTACCACAAAAGATCGCCATCCGCGTCACCATGCGTTGGCTGACAATTTCTGGAATGCCTGTACTTTTTTTGGCTGGCTTGGCTGGGGATTTTGGGGCATTAGAACGGACGGCTGCGGCGGCAGGAGCTTTGGCAGACTTGGTTGCTCCTTTTTTCTTTTTAGGCTCAAAAGGCAGATCCGACCGTTTTGCCATTGTCTTTAACCCCGAATTCCTAGACGTTCAATGAGTTGGCGATAGCGCTGGGCATCGTGGCGATGGATATAGGCCAATAGCCGCTTGCGACGGCCAATAATTTTCAGCAGTCCTCGGCGAGAGGCGTGATCTTTTTTATTCGCCTTGAGGTGCTCGGAAAGCTGCTTGATCCGCTCCGTGAGGATGGCAACTTGGACATCCGCAGAGCCAGTATCCGTACCGTGGATCTGGTAGGTGTTGATGATTTCTTGTTTAACGTCGTGTTGCAGGGCCATGGTCATTCGTTATGAACAGCGCGATCTATTATCATACTCCGATCTTTTGAAATAATAAACTCTCCTGAGCGCGACCATTCTGCCCTAAGAATTGCTGACATTGGTGCTGTTTTCCTCAATAGGGGCGATCGTCAGCAGTTCCTTAAGGGGTTTTTCACTATCGGAGATGGGGGGTTTGGCCGTTGTCAGTTCTGTATCAATGGCAAAGGTGGCAAATTGGGTGAGAATTTCACGGCAGAAGACCTCGGCTGCCCGCGATCGGTAGCGATTGGGATTGGTAATCAGCGATAGGGTGCGCTTCACCACCACATTTTCGATACTGATGCGGCGTAGGCTCCCCAGTTGTAACTCCTTCTCAATGGCGGAAATGGAGACAAAGGCAGCCCCCAAGCCCGACTGCACGGCGTTTTTAATCGCCTCGATGGAATTTAACTCCATCTCTACCTTGAGGCGGCGGGGGTCAATGTTGGCGCGTTGCAGTACTTGATCAATCACCTTGCGAATCGTGGATTGGGCATCGAGGGCAATAAAGCCTAGCTTATACAAGTCTTCTTTGGTTAGGGTTTCGGCACTAGCCAAGGGATGATCCACGGGTAAGACCAGTGCCAGTTCATCCTCCGCATAGGGGGTGACGGTAATTTGCTCACTCAGTTCTGAGGGGACTTCGCCGCCAATAATCGCCAGATCAATTTGACCGTTGACCAAGCTCCAGCAGGTGCGACGGGTGGAATGCACATGGAGTTGAACAGCGACTTCGGGATATTTACTGCGAAATAGCCCAATCATGCGGGGCATCAGGTAGGTGCCGGTGGTTTGGCTGGCCCCAATGATCAGGGTGCCCCCTTGCAATTTTTGCAGGTCTTCGATGGCACGGCAGGCTTCATGACACAGGGAGAGAATTTGATCGCCGTAGGCCAGTAGGAGTTGTCCGGCTTCAGTGAGTTGGGCGCGGCGTCCCCCACGGTCAAATAGGGGAACATCCAGTTGCCGCTCTAGGTTTTGCACCTGTAAACTCACTGCGGGTTGGGAGACGTAGAGGCTGTCAGCAGCTCGCTTAAAGCTTCCTTCGAGGGCGATCGCCTTCAGGATTCGCAATTGATCAAGGGAAAAGGGCAGTTCGGACATAGGCATTGAGGCCATCGGCGTGCCACTAAGAGGCGTTTTTCTGAACTTATCAGGAATCATGCCCAATTGATATCTATCCCCGCACAAGAAAGCTGAGTTCGGCGTGCCAGTGACGCAAAATAGCACGTCTGAAACCTATTGTAAGGGTTGGGTTTCCCCCGCGCGATCGCTGACTTTTTTACATATTGTTACATTATTGCGCTGGGGAACGAGCGATCGCCCATCTAGCATCAAAGGAATATTTGCCTCTAATTTGCCGCTTCTTGACCCCTATCCCGTTGCTCATCCCCTAGCAGCAGCGGAAAGGGAAGATGGCGGTTCGCTAAAATCGGTCTAGCGATGCTCTCGGGGAGCCGCTGCACAATTGCGCGAGGAGTTGAAATCGTGCCCTACCCTTGGCCAAAATGGCTGCCGATGCCGGTTGTTGCCACCACACTGGGAGTCGCCGCTGTGGTGATCGGTGTGCGCCAACTGGGACTGCTTCAGCCGTCGGAACTGAGTTTGTATGACTTCTATGTGCGATCGCAACCTGCCCGTGACCCTGATTCGCGTATCCTGACAGTGCTGGTGACGGAGCAGGACATTCAAGCCCAAAAAACGTGGCCGCTGCCGGATGCTACCGTTGCCGATCTCCTCACCCGCCTCAATGCCGCTAGCCCGCGTGCCATTGGCTTGGATATTTTCCGTGATTTGCCCCAGCCCCCCGGCCATGCTGAGCTGCAAAACATGATTCGCATTAACCCGCGCATTATTCCAGTGTGCAAATCAACGGGCGAAACAGCGGAGCAACCCGAAGTGCCGCCACCACCCAGTATTCCCACAGCACAGGTGCCAGAGCGGGTGGGCTTTGCCGATATTCCCCTCGATAACGATGGTGTCATTCGCCGCAATCTGTTTGTGATCAGCAATCCCAAGGCGCAGCGGTGTACAACGCCCTTTTCCTTTGCCCTGATGCTGGCACTGCGCTACCTCGATCAGGATCCCACTCAGACGATCAAACTCGATGACAAGGGGTTGACGCTGAATGATGTGCATTTTCCCCTGCTCACCAGTGATGCCGGTGGCTATGTGGGGGTGGACGATCGCGGCATGCAAACCCTGCTGAAGTACCGCTCACGCAACGCAGTGGGGCCAACGGTGTCCCTAACGGATGTACTGACCGGACGAGTGAGCGAAGACCTGATTCGCGATCGCGTGGTTTTGATTGGTGTCTCTGCCCCGAGCATCAAGGATATTTTCCTCACCCCCTATAGCGGTAGTGATGCCGTGACGCAGCAAATGCCGGGGGTGATTGTCCATGGCCAGATGGTCAGTCAATTCCTGAGTGCGGCCCTCGACGGGGAAGGTCCCATTTGGTATTGGCCGCTGCCAGTGGTGCTCGGCTGGATTCTGCTGTGGGCCGGGGTGGGCAGTGTCCTTGGCTGGTGGTTGCGGCAACCCCTGTGGTTGGGGGGTGCGGTAGTGGGGGGGCTAATTGTCCTTTTTGGTGGTGGCTTTGGCATTTTTGTCATGGGGAGTGGCTGGATTCCCGTGGTGCCGCCGGCGATCGCCCTAGTGCTCAGCAGTGTGGGTATGGTGGGCTACGTCAGCTATCAGGCGCAGCAGGAGCAAAAATCCTTCCAAGAAAAAGTGCAGGAACAGGAAAAAGCCTTGGCGCTGTTGCGATCGCTGATGGCCGAGGATACAGCAGCCCTCAATGCAGCCCTGCGAGAACCCACAGAAATTACCGGCAAACCCCGTTCCCTCCTCAGTGGTCGCTACAAAATCCAAAAAGTCTTGGGTTCAGGGGGCTTTGGCCGCACCTATTTGGCTCAGGATACCCAGCGGCCGGGGAACCCCCTCTGTGTCGTCAAGCATCTGCGACCGGGACGCACCGATGAGCGCTTTATGCAGGTGGCACGGCGACTCTTTAATACCGAAGCAGAAATCCTTGAAAAGCTAGGACGCCATGATCAAATTCCCCTCTTGCTGGCCTATGTTGAGGAAAATCAGGAGTTCTATCTGGTGCAGGAGTTCATTGATGGTGCTTCCCTGAGTGAGGAACTGAAACGCAAACACACAGAAGCCGAAGCGATCCAACTCCTACGGGAAATCTTGGAAGTACTGAGTTTTGTCCACAGTCACTATGTGATTCACCGTGATATTAAGCCGGATAATATTATTCGCCGTGCCAGCGATCGCAAGCTAGTCCTGATTGACTTTGGGGCCGTGAAGCAAATTCAACCCCAAGAAGTGGAGAAGACCCAAGGGAGCACCGTGGTCATTGGTACGATGGGTTATGCTCCGCCAGAGCAGCTCTCTGGTCAGCCCACCCTCAGCAGTGATATTTACGCCGTGGGCATGATCGTGCTGCAAGCTTTAACGGGTATTAAACCCCGCGATCTACCGCGAGATCCGCGCACGGGTGAAGTCGATTGGCAGCAGTGTGTCACAGTGAGTGAAGGTCTAGCGGCAGTGCTCAATAAGATGGTGAAATTTAACTTTAGCGATCGCTATCCCTCAGCCAAGGAAGCCCTGCAAGAGGTTCGGCGCTTAGCGACGCCTGCTGCACCCGTCTCGTGAATCATTTTGTGAATCGTTCTGTGTTGCTCTCTGACCTCCCCCTTGGTACTTCGGCGCGGATCACTGCCATTGAGGGAACCCCCGCTTGGCAACGCCGCCTTGCCGCCGTGGGATTGACGGCCGGCCAAACCGTTACCCTCTTGCGTCGTGCCCCCTTCAGTCAAACCTTGGCCGTACGGGTGGGTGCCCTGACTGATGTGGCCATACGGGCAACGGATGCTAGCACCATCCTTGTGGAACCGCTGCGAAATTTAGAGAGTGGGTACTAACTGCGCATCCTCACGGTTAGAATCCTTGGCTGCTGCTGCCAGCAAACCGTAAAAGAGAGGATGAGGCGCATTGGGACGGGAACGAAACTCGGGGTGAAACTGCACCGCAATAAAGAAGGGGTGAGCCGGATACTCGATAATTTCTACTAAGCGGCCATCAGGAGAGGTGCCCGTAATTTGATAGCCCGTTTCCAAAAAAAGGCTGCGATAGGCATTGTTAAACTCGTAGCGGTGGCGGTGCCGCTCGTAGATGACCGTTTCGCCGTAGAGCTTTTCGGCAAGGGAATTGGGGGCTAGGCGGCAGGCATACAGGCCCAAGCGCATTGTTCCCCCCAAATCAACAATGTCCTGCTGTTCGGGCAAGAGGTGAATCACGGGATGGGGGGTATTGGCATCAAACTCAGCACTGTTGGCATTTTCTAAGCCCGCAATGTGGCGTGCCCACTCAATCACCGCGCACTGCATCCCCAAGCACAGCCCCAAAAAGGGAATTCTCTGCTCCCGGGCGTACTGAATGGCTGCAATTTTGCCTTCGACGCCGCGAATACCAAAGCCCCCCGGCACAACGATGGCCGCGACATTGCTAAGGGCATTTTCCACACCGTTTTCAACGATTTCTTCGGAGTTGACCCAGCGGATACGCAGTTCCTGATCAAGGGCGATCGCCGAGTGCCGCAGGGCTTCCACCACCGAAAGATAGGCATCGCTGAGGCGGACATATTTGCCAACGATCGCCACCTCTAGGGGCGTATGGGAACGGTAGAGCCGCTCCACAAGGGCTTGCCACTGACTGAGATCCGGTTGCCGTTGCTCCAAGTTCAAAAGACTCAAAACTTGGGTGGCTAACCCTTCGCGCTCAAGCAGCAGGGGCACTTCATAAATACTTTTGGCATCCGGCGAGGGAATGACGCATTCCACAGGGACATCACAAAATTGGGAGAGCTTTTCCTTGATGCCGGGAACAAGGGGGCGATCGCAACGACAGATCAGAATATCCGGCTGAATCCCAATGGAGCGCAACTCCTTCACTGAGTGCTGGGTGGGTTTTGTTTTCATCTCCCCTGCCGAGGGAATCCAAGGCACCAAGGTGACATGCATAAACAGCACATGGTGCCGCCCCACTTCCGTGCGAAACTGGCGGATGGCCTCTAGAAAGGGCAGCGACTCAATATCGCCAACGGTTCCCCCAATTTCAATAATCACCACATCGGGGTTTTTGTCCTTCGCCACCCGCAAAATGCGTTCTTTAATCTCATTCGTAATGTGGGGGATGACCTGCACCGTTCCCCCCATATAGTCACCGCGTCGCTCTTTGTTAATCACGGCCTGGTAAATGGATCCCGTGGTGACGCTATTGAGGCGGGACATGGGGGTATCCGTAAAGCGTTCGTAGTGCCCCAAGTCCAAATCCGTTTCAGCACCATCGTCGGTCACAAACACTTCCCCGTGCTGGAAGGGACTCATCGTGCCCGGATCCACATTGATGTAGGGATCAAGCTTGAGAATTGACACGGAATACTGCCGCGATTTCAAGAGGCGCCCTAGACTAGCGGCGACAATTCCTTTCCCAATACTGGAGACAACACCGCCAGTCACAAAAACATATTTCGTCATTGCTGAATGCTAGTGCTAAGCCGCAGAGGCCATACTCATCAAAACCTACGCACCTATTCTCGCATATTGGGGCATGGCGCCTAGGAGAAATTGTGCACCAATTCCTTGACGACTTGGGATTGTTCCTCAATCCGCTGCCTCAGCCGCTGGCACACCAGATCACACAGCGGAAAGATTGTCGGGTCAGCAATTTCATAATAGACGGTCACCCCTTGGGGTTGTCGCCGCACCAGACCCGCCTGAGCAAGGGTTTTCAGGTGCTTTGAGACATTGGCCTGCCCCAACCCCGTCTCCTGAATAATCTCCGAGACATTGCGCCGTCCCTGTTTTAGGGCACAGAGCACTTGCAGGCGACTCGGTTCCGACAGCACTTTGAAATACTCGGCAACGTGGGTGAGCAAGTCAGGGGAGGGGAGGTCAACCATAGGGGATATCGCACACTAGAGACAGAGATCAAGATAACTTAACTTAGTAATTCTATTATATGACTGTACAGTAAATAAAGCAGCTCACCCCAGGAATGGGAATGCTACGAGGAGCGTTAGCGCAGCTTCACTGGTAACTTGATGGCAGATTTAGGTGAGGTGGCGGTTGTGTTGTTTTGCCGTAGCCGTTGGGCGTAGAAGGACGCTGCCTCATCACCACGGGCACATTCTTGGGCAAAGTTAATCAGATGATGCCCGACCACACCCACGTGGATCACTTGTTCAATTTGGCCTTTTTTCAGGGCAGGCCCTGCCAGCTTCCAGAACGTCTTGCGGTAGCTCCCCCAAAGCCCCACGTGCCAGAGGAGATTTTTCATGATCCGCAGTCCCCGCAGGATATTTTCGCGGCTGAGGCGAGCTGGGCTATTCGGCACCGCAATGCGGTTGGGATAGGTGTGTTCCATTTGATAGGCAAACCGCTCGTAGAGAAACTCCGGTTCATAGGCGGTGGTGATGGTGCGGCGCCACATTTCCACTACTTCTTCGTAGGGCATGAGGAACTCAACATTGGATTCGCGGTTTTCGTCATGGTTGAGGCGGCCTTCCGCTTCCAGCCGACGCCAGAGGGGGGTACGGGGTAGGGCGTGCAGCAGGTTAATCGTCAATGTCGGAATGTGGGAAGCGCGAATAAACTCAAGAATGCGATCGCCCGTTTGTGGGGTATCGGTATCAAAACCAATAATGATCCCAGAAACCACTTCCATGCCGTAACGATTGAGGGTTTGCACCGCCTGCAAAATCGGCATACTGAGGTTTTGATCCTTGTGGATGGCGTGGAGCGCTTCAGGTTCCGGGGTTTCAATGCCACAGAAAATCGTACAGAAATAGGCTTCCCGCATCATTTCTAGGAGTTTTGGGCTTTGGGCAATGTTCAGAGTCGCTTCGCAGGCAAATTGCAGCGGATAGCCATTGGCCTTTTGCCAGTCAATGAGGTGCGGTAGCAGTTCGGTTACGGCGCGGCGATTGCCAATAAAGTTATCATCAACGAAATAGACCGCCCCCGGATTCCCAGAAGCCAGCATTGTATCCAGTTCCTTGAGGATTTGCTGCGGCGTTTTCAGGCGCGGATTGCGGCCATAAAGTTCGGGAATATCACAAAACTCACAGCGAAAGGGACAGCCACTGGAAAACTGCACACTGCCGAGGAAGTAATTTTCCATGCGCACGTGCTGGTAGGCAGGCACAGGAAATTCACTCAGGGGTAACCGTGCGGTGGTTTCAAAGATCAGTTGTTGGGGCGGGCGCTGGCTGCCGTACTCGTCAAAGTAAGCAATCATTTTATCGGTGGCATCCCCCAGTTCCCCTAGGTGGAGAATATCCACATCGGGATAGTATTCCGGACAACTGGAGACCGAAGGCCCGCCGAGGGCAGTAAGTTTACCGTGACGATGGGCAATGTCGTTGATTTCTAAAATTTGTGGCCGCTGAATGTGCATGCCGCTAGTAATGACAATATCAGCCCAAGCGTAGTCAGCATCAGTTGCTGGCCGTACATTTTCATCAATCAGGCGCACTTCCCAAGATTCGGGAAGATAGGCCGCCACCAACAAAATCCCCTGGGGTGGCATAAAGGCGCGCACCGTCCCCATGAGGGGGTAGGCGTGGTGAAACGTACCAAAGGAGCGGCTGTAGCGGGGGAAAATGCAGAGAATACGGCGATGGTTGCGGGGGGTATAGGGGACTCGACCACCGGTCATCTCAGGAACCAGTTTAATCTCATCGGTGCTCCGACTGAGGTTCATAGCCCACCACTCCTACCTACACGCACTTTTCAATAGGTATAGCCTACAAATGCGGCTATCGCCTAGGTTTTAGTACCCTTTGGCACTAAAGTCCAATGTGAGGGGAATTTCTACCCGCTCAATGTGGGTTCTAAAGGTGCCATCGGGGTATAACGACAGATGACGAAAACCGGGACCAATGGGTTCAAGGGAAAATTCAGGGGCGCGAGGCAGAAACTGGATACAGGTGGAGGGGCAGCCGAGATACGTCACCCCTTGCCGCTCGGTGGCAAATTCCTGATGGATATGACCAAAGAGGACGAGCTTCACCTGCGGATGGCGATCTAATACGGCAAAAAGGTGCTCAGGGTTTTGTAGGCGGCTACTGTCGAGCCAAGGGGCACCGGTCTCAAAGGGGGGATGGTGCAGGGCAATGAACGTGGGGCGATCGCCCGTGCGACTCAAGGTTGCCTCTAGCCAGCTTAAGGTTTCAGGACGCAATTCACCATGGACCTTGCCATCCGCTTGGGAACTGAGGAGCAGGCCTTGCCAAGTCCCAAGATGGATCTGGCGATCGCCCCTCAGCGGCGGATGTTCCAGCGCCGGCAGCATTACCTTTGGTTCATCATGGTTGCCGGGAATCCAATATACGGGACAAGTAAAGTCTCCGAAGGCAGTAGCCAAACGGTCGTAAGTAGTGGCAACGGGTTCCTGTGCCAAGTCTCCCGTCAGCAGCAGGGCATCAGGGGCATGACGGCGAATTACCCCTAAAACAGCGGCTAGGGATTGAGCCGTGGGCAGGCCAAGGAGTCTGCCTTCATCTGTGGCAAATAGATGCAGATCTGATAACTGGATCAGGTGAATGGGTTGATTCATAAACGTGCTGGGGTCGGGGAACGCTGCGGCTCGGATGCTCAACAGGATGGGGGCTACTTAATCTGATCAGCTACCTTAACGCTGACAGACGTTGCCGATTCACGCAAGCGGGCAGGTAAGGGGAGTTGTTGCCACCACCGCCCAAGCACTTGGCGTTGATTGATGATGTAAATGCTCACGAGGGTCAGACCCACTCCTAGCAACTGAACTTGGCTCAGGGTTTCCCCCAAGAACCAATGCCCAAAGGTGAGGGCAAACACTGGCGTGAGAAACGTCAGGGCACTGAGACTGGTGAGGTTCCCCTTGGCGGCGAAATAGAAAAAAACACCGTAGGACAGGGCACTACCGAAGAGGGTGGCATAGCCCAGATTGAGGATATCCGGCCACTGTAGGGCGGCCCAAGGTGCTGGGGTATTCAGGCTCGGCAAGAGCAATAGGGGCAACCCGCCCAAGACCATATGCCAGCCTGTCGCCACAACGGGATCCGCATAGCGTGCCAAGGGACGCATGAGAATGGTTCCCACGGCCATCGAGAGGGCAGCCAACAGCATCCACAGTTCACCTCGCTGCCACCACTGTCCCCAAGGAATACCTTGCCATGCGCTGGGTTGATGGAGCAAAGTCAAGAGATCATCGCCTAGCCCAATACCGCTAATGCCCACTAAGCCAAGAAATAACCCCAGCCAGCCCCAGCCGCCAACGCGCTCTTGATATAGCCAGCGGGAGAGCAATGCCACCGCAAGGGGTTGGGAGTCAATCATGACGGAGCCAAGGCCAGCACCCGTTTTCGCTAAGCCAGTGGCCAGAAACCCCTGAAATAAAAAGCCATCCACAAGGGCAAAAAGACCAATCCAGCCCCACGCCCGTAAGCTATTGGGTTGGGGTTTACCGAGGGCGATCGCCACCGCTAAGACCAACAGGCCTGCGGGCACAAGGCGCACACCAGCAACCCATAGTGGCGAGGTATGGGGCATCACCTCTTTCATGGCCACCATGGCAGTTCCCCAAAAGAAGAAGGGGGAGATTAAAATCAAGCGTTGCCAGAGTGCGGTCACAGGCGTTGCAAAATCAGGAGAAATGTTAAGGATTATTGCGATTCGTATCCTTAAATTATAGTCCTGCCGTGGGAAACAGCAACTTGAGGAGGGAATTGCCAAGTTGATTTGCTATAACAAGTTCTAACGACCTCCCTAGCATTCTAGGGAAGCTTCAGGCAGTGGGTGAGGAGCCGCAGCAGGATAATGAAAGCACTAGAGGTTTGGCAACGGTGGTTCCGGCGGGTTCCTAAGTCAGCGGAGCTAGCGATCGCCCCCGTGGGGACAACAGTCACCAAATCTCTGCCCTCCCGCTGGCAAACCTACCGCCAACGACTGATGGCATATGAGGGGTGGCCTTGGCTCATCCCCTTTTTAATCTCTGGGGCAACCCTGATGACCGCCAGTACTTGGCTACTGGTTTTACCCCCCTTACCTGATTGTCGTCACCCCGGCCTCGTCATGAGCGATGGCGATCGCCTCTACTGTGCCGATCAAGCAGCCCTCCACGGCAACTTACCCTCTCTCGCTCAAGCCATTGAAACCGTCAGTCAGTGGCCCGAAGATCACCCCCTTTTTCCTCAAGCGAAGCGGCGCGTGGATGAATGGTCAGCCGCCCTACTCGTGATTGCTCGCCAGCAGTTGAGCCAAGGCAATATTGATTTGGCAACGCTGCTCCTGAAAAAAATCCCCACCACCGCAGCAAGCTACTCCCAAGCTCAAGAACTACTGACCGCAACGAATGTGGGAGAAGGGGGAAACTTGTTGGCCACGGCGGAGGCCGCACTGCGCCAGCAGGATTGGGGGTTGGCATTACTGCAAGTGAAACTAATGAACCAGTTGGGCACCGACTACTGGCGCGAACAGGCACAAAAGCTCTCGGTGCGTATCTCCCAAGAACAGGATGCGTGGGTGCAATTGGTACAGGCACGGGATTTGGCGGCTTGGTTAACAGCCAATGAACTGGCCGAGGCGGTCATGCTGGCTCTGCAAATTCCCCGAGAGGCGGTTGTTTATTCCCAAGCCCAAGCGGATATTCGCCGTTGGATTCCTGAAGTGTTTGTGTACGCTGAAGAGCGCTTAGCGGCCGGCGATCGCGAGGGTGCTTTAGCCCTCATTGAAAAAATTGCTCCTGCTCTCGATGTGTCCTACCACGATCGCCCGATTGTGATCTTGGGTCAGGCCAAAGCCCTTGCGGCGAAAGGAACGGTTTTGGGCTACTGGGAGGCGATCGCCCGCGTGCAGCAGATTCCCACCACGGATCCCTTCTATGAATCGGCTCAAGCCTACCTCAAGACATGGCAGCAGCAGTTGCGCAACCAGCAGCATCTTCAGTGGGCATCGTGGCTCGCCAATTCCCATCTGCGCTGGGGGTATGCCTTGGCTATTGCTCAAGCTCGACAGGTGCCCCTTGGTCAGCCAGAACGAGGTCAAGCACAAGGTTTGATTGCCCTTTGGCAGCGGGATCTGCGTACGATTGATGAGCAGCCCTTGCTCCATGCAGCGATCGCCCTTGCAGAACAGAAACAGTATCAGGCCGCCCTAGGGGTTCTGCAATACTTTCCTAACAATGCAGTGCTCGCTTCTGTGGTGGCCAACTACCGCGACGAGTGGCAAGAAAAACTGGAAGAAATTGAGGATCGTCCCATTCTGGATCGAGCGATTCGCTTGGCACGGGAAGGCAAACTGGAGGAAGCCATTCAAACCGCTGAGCAAATTGGTCGCGATCGCGCCCTCTACCGTGAAGCCCTCAATCGCATTTGGCAATGGGACTATGAACTCAGCGTGCGCCAACGTCAACAGGCAGCACCCACGCCTGCTTGGTGGGAAAGCCCCCCCAGTACTCCTGACAGGACTTCTGAACCAGTAACCGAACCAGAATCAGCTCCCCCAGCAATACCCACACCTGAAGCCACTGCTGCTCCTACACCGACACCTGAGACATCTCCGACGCCTACGCCCACTCCTGAAACCACCGTTGCTCCGACCCCTGCCAGTCCTGCACCCACCCCTGAAGCCACTGCTGCTCCTACGCCGACACCAGTTCAACCGCCAGCAGCGGACCCCGAACCAACGGCTACCCCCTAGCGATCGCTGCTCATCGTAAAATAGAGGCTCTGTGCAGTATCGGTAGCCCAGCTATGCGCCTCTCGCAAATGCTTTTTGTCACGCTTCGCGATGATCCAGCGGAAGCAGAAATTCCCAGCCACAAATTATTGCTGCGGGCGGGATATATTCGGCGGATTGCCAGTGGCATCTATAGCTATCTGCCCTTGATGTGGCGAGTGCTGCAAAAAGTCAGCGCCATTGTCCGTGAGGAAATGAACCGCAGTGGTGCCTTGGAATGTTTGCTGCCGCAACTGCAACCCGCTGAACTGTGGCAAGAGTCAGGACGCTGGGACACCTATACCAAAGCTGAAGGGATCATGTTTTCCCTCACCGATCGCGCTGAGCGGCAGTTGGGACTAGGCCCCACCCATGAAGAGGTGATCACCACCCTCGCCAAGGATTTGATTCGCTCCTATCGTCAGTTGCCCGTTCACCTGTACCAAATTCAAACAAAGTTCCGCGATGAGATTCGCCCGCGATTTGGTCTGATGCGGGGACGGGAATTCATTATGAAGGACGGCTACTCCTTCCATGCCGATGTGGCTAGCCTCAAGGAAACCTATCAGGTGATGTACGACACCTATAGCCGTATTCTTCAGCGCTGTGGTCTGACGTTCCGAGCCGTAGAGGCGGATTCGGGTGCGATCGGCGGATCGGGATCCCATGAGTTTATGGTGCTGGCTGCCGCCGGCGAAGATGAGGTGCTCTATACGGCTGACGGCCAATATGCGGCCAATGTGGAAAAGGCCGTTTCGCTGCCCCCTGATGCGGTGCCGACAACCTACAAAAAGGTGGCGACGCTGGATACCCCCAATACGGCAACGATTGATGCCCTTGTTGAGCACTTGCAGTGCCATCCGACGCAAATTGTGAAAAATGTCCTCTATCGAGCGGTTTTCGATAATGGGCGGGTGGGTCTCGTGTTGGTGAGTATTCGCGGCGATCAAGAGGTGAATAGCGTCAAGTTGCACAACACCCTCACGTCCCTTGCACCCCACTACGGGGCAACCAAATTGCTGGATCTGCGGGTGGCGGATGCCAATACAGCTCAAGAGTGGGCAGCCACCCCGATTCCTTTTGGTTACATTGGCCCTGATTTAGAAGATGCGGTAATTAAAACCGATCCCCAAATTATTCCCCAGTGGATTCGCATTGCCGATCGCACCGTAACGGAGTTGAAGCGATTTATTACCGGCGCCAATCGTGATCAACAGCATCGGGTGGGGGTAAATTGGGGCAAATCCTGTCCTTTGCCAGCAATTGTTGCCGATGTTCGCAAAGCTCAAGCGGGCGATCGCGCCTGCCATGATCCAACGCAGCACCTCGAAACGGCACGGGGCATTGAAATTGGCCATATTTTCCAGTTGGGTACCAAGTATTCTGAGGCAATGAAGGCCACCTACACCAATGAACAGGGGGAAGAAGTACCTCTGGTGATGGGCTGCTATGGCATTGGGGTTTCCCGCTTGGCCCAGGCAGCGGTGGAGCAGCACCACGATGCCCAAGGGATCATTTGGCCACTGGCGATCGCCCCCTATCAAGTGATCATTGTCGTGCCCAACATTGAGGATCAACAGCAAATGCAGGTGGCCACGGACCTCTACGAGCAGCTTCAGGCGGCAGGGATTGAGGTGCTCCTCGACGATCGCGATGAGCGGGCAGGGGTGAAATTCAAAGACGCTGATTTGATTGGCATTCCCTATCGGCTGGTGACGGGGCGGGCGATCGCCAATGGTGAAGTGGAACTCGTGATCCGTGCAACAGGGGCTAAATCCACCCTCCCCTTAACCGAGGTTGTTCGCTATCTTCAGAAGGAGATTGCTCAGCAGTTAGCCCGATGATTCTCAATCCCCAACAGCGCACGAAATTGGATAGCCGCAGTGATGCTCTCTTTTATGCGGCGCCGCGCTTTGTAACCCATGTCGATGATTTCTTTCTGGCGCGCCTCACGGATCTCTACCGCCAATACTTGCAGCCACAAATGCGGGTTCTGGACTTAATGAGTAGTTGGGTGTCCCATCTACCCCCAGAGCTATCCTTTGAGGAAGTGGTGGGTCATGGGATGAATGCGGCGGAGCTAGCCCGCAACCCTCGGCTGGATCGTTATTTCGTTCAGAATCTCAATGAAGAGTTGGCCTTGCCCCTAGAGGATGCCAGTTTTGATGCGGTGCTGATGGCGGTGTCGGTGCAGTACCTCCAGTATCCTGAGGCCACTTTTACGGAAATTGCCCGTATCCTCAAGCCCCAAGGGGTCGTCATTGTCAGCTTCTCGAATCGAATGTTTTTTGAGAAGGCGATTCAGGCGTGGCGAGAGGGTACTGAGGGCGATCGCGTGCAGTTGGTGCAAACCTATATCAACAGCATTCCCTCCCTCAAGGTGATCGAAACCCATCTGCCCCGTCGCTGGTCTTGGTTGGGATTTACTGATCCTTTCTATGCTGTCGTGGGTCAAAAGCAGTCGGCGTGATGGTCAGAGGGGGCGTCTATGAGCAGTTTCGCGGTGCCCTCCTTGGACTCCTATGGGGCATTGCTAAAGAGGATATCTATCTAGCCCAGACACTGCCCCACCAATGGTTAACCCCCAATCAAGGGGAGTGGCTCGTTCAGCTTCCGCAGTTGCTGGCATCATGGGATCAACCTCTGATTGCCGTCCCCAAAGGGTTGCAGGAGATTCAGACCCTACTCCATGAATACCTCGCGGCGGCTTGGGCACCTGAGGCTCTGCCCGTACCTCTAGAGAGAGGGGAGATGATCCGCTATGCCTTGGCGATCGCCCCTTGGGACTTAGAATTAGCCCATGAAATTGTGATCAAGCAGCAACCCAGTGCTGGTTTTCTCTTAAGCTGTCTTTTTGGTGCCTATTGGGGGGCATTGGCCTTACCCCTCAGCGCATGGGAGCATTGGACGCCCACCGTAGCTGAAGTGCTGGCGAATGTAATGGCGCAATGGACAGGGGGGATAGGAACCGAGATTGCAGTTGCCCCCAAGGCCGGACTAAAAAACTGGAGAAGGGGCTGCATTCGGAATATAGCGCTCTAGCTGTGCGCCCAAACCCCGCAGCTTAGCTTCAATTTGCCAGTAGCCCCGATCTAAGTGCTGCAAGCCATAGACGTGGGTTTCGCCGTGGGCAGCCAGTCCAGCAACAACTAAAGCCGCTGTGGCACGTAAATCTGTCCCTGTGACCGGTGCACCGGAAAGATGGGGCACCCCTCGGATGGCGGCGTGATTCCCCTTGACGCGAATATCGGCACCCATGCGATTCAGCTCAGCCACATGGCCAAAGCGATTTTCAAACACTGTTTCGCTGACTAAACTATTCCCCTCACTGATGGCCAGCAATGTCATCATCAAGGCCTGCATATCCGTGGGAAAGCCGGGGTAGGGGAGCGTTTCAATGTCGGTGGCACGATAGCGCTGGGCAGGGGTAAAGCGGACACGGGTGGGATCGGGAAATTCAACCGTTGCTCCCATTTCTGCAAGTTTGGCGATAACGGGAGTCAGGTGACTGGGAATCACGGGTGCGAGGGTAATGGCCGAGCGGGTGACAGCAGCCGCCAAGAGAAATGTGCCCGCTTCGATGCGATCGGGGATAATTTCGTATTCAGTGCCGTGGAGACGATCGACCCCGACAATCGTGATCGAATTGGTACCCGCGCCATAGATTTTTGCCCCCATTGCGATACAGAAGTTGGCCAAATCCACCACTTCGGGTTCCTGGGCGGCATTCTCAATTGTGGTTTCCCCCTCAGCAAGGGTGGCGGCCATCATCAGGGTTTCCGTTGCGCCGACGCTGGGATAGTCCAAATAAATCCGTGTTCCTTTAAGTTTGGCCGCACTCGCAGTGACAACACCGTGATCAATGGTGACTTCGGCACCCATGGCTTGCAGACCACGCACATGCAGTTCCACTGGACGGGCACCAATGGCGCACCCCCCCGGCAAGGGGACGCGGGCAACACCCAAGCGTGCCACCAAAGGGCCAATGGCAAAGAAACTCGCCCGCAGTTGGCTGACCAAGCGATAGGGGGGATCATTGGTATTTAAGTCCGTGGCATCAATGGCGATCGCCTCACTGCCGAGGCGTTGTACCTTGACCCCCAATGCCTGTAAAATTTCCCCAAGGCGACGAATATCTGCTAAGTCAGGCACTGCACGGAGAATGGTTGTATCCGCTGCTAAGAGTGCCCCCGCCATCAAAACTAATGCTGAATTCTTGGCTCCGCTAATCCTCACCTCACCCGATAACCGATAGCCCCCCTGAATCTTGAGGTGTGCCTGCTCTGTGGTCAGCGGCGTTGTGGTCGAGGTTAGCATATTTCACTCTCACAGCCAAAAGAATTCCAAGCGATTATATCCTATCAGTGCGAATTTTATGCAAAGATCAACAAGAGAGAGACTGTTATTGTGCAAGTAATTGAATCATTCATTTGATGGAACACCAAAACCTCAGCGATTTACTGCGGCAAGAGGCAGCCAAACAGCGTCAAGCGCCCAGCAAGCGGAGTCGCCACCAGCCCACCAAGGCAGAACTAGAGCAAGAACTGACCACCCTCAAAGCAGCCTTAGCAGCCGCAGAAGCTGAGAAAACCGCTCAGAGCACCCAGATAGAGCAACTGCAACAGGACGTGCAGACGTGGCGCGATCGCGCCCAAGCCCTCGAAACTGAGCTTCAGGAACTCCAAACCCGCCATCAGGCCCTAGAAGCCGAATTTGAAGAGGCCAAAGAAGTCATTCGCCAACTCACGGCCCCTCAGCCCTACCGCTTTGAGGATGTGGGATTTAAGCCCCTTGTCAATGAAATTCCCATCCCCAATCCCAATGCCTCTCACCTTGGCGATGCGGAAATTGGTTGGTTTGATTAGGGATTGCCCAAGCGCTTGGCAGACTCTTTGAGAAGATTAAAAAGAAGATTAAAAAAATGTAAAGGCAGATAAATCAATTATTAAAATTCCCGCAGCGGTAATCTAATGTACATTTCACAAATCTGTATTAGCCTTAAGTTAAGTTATTTCCGATTCCTTCAGAGCCACAGGTTGCATGAATAATTCCGCCACTCCTAACGGTCATCCGGTGAATTCAGTTTCCCACACCAACCCTGCCGCCACCGACGAACACTGCGACTTGTATATCGAGAGCGATCGCACAGGGATGACAGTGCAAACCCTGAAGCGCGCCTTTGTTGATAATCTCCACTACATCCAGGGCAAGGATGCCATGTTTGCCACGCCCTACGATTACTTCATGGCATTGGCCTACACGGTGCGCGATCGCCTGCTGCATCGGCGGATTAAAACCGCCCAAACCTATTTTGAGCAGGATGCCAAGGTGGTCTATTACCTGTCGGCAGAGTTTCTCATTGGTCGCCTGCTCCTGAACAATCTGATTAACGTCGGCCTCTACGAGCAAACCAAACAGGCAATGGCCGACTTTGGCCTTGACCTCAATGAACTCATGGAGCGCGAACCGGAGCCGGGGCTAGGCAATGGCGGTTTAGGACGCTTGGCGGCTTGTTTCCTCGACTCTCTTGCAACTCTTGAAATTCCCGCTGTCGGCTACGGCATTCGCTACGAGTTTGGTATTTTTGAGCAAATTATTACCAATGGCTGGCAGCACGAAGTGCCCGACAACTGGCTGCGCTTTGGTAACCCTTGGGAAATTGCCCGTCCCGATTACAACGTTGAAGTTAAGTTTGGTGGCCACACCGAAGCCTACACCGATGCCCAAGGGCACTACCGCGTCCGTTGGATCCCCAGCACTACGGTTTTTGGCACGCCCTACGACACGCCAATTCCGGGCTATGGCAAAAATACGGTGAATACGCTCCGTCTGTGGAGTGCCCGTGCAGCGCAGGACTTTAACCTTCAGGTGTTCAACGCCGGTGACTACACCCAAGCGGTCTCGGAAAAAACCTTCAGTGAGAATATCTCGAAGGTTCTCTACCCCAACGACAACACCCCCCAAGGCAAAGAATTGCGGCTGCGGCAACAGTATTTCTTTGTCTCCTGTTCATTGCAGGACATTATTCGTCTCTACTTGCGGCGGCACACCAGCTTTGATGCTTTCCCCGATAAGGTGGCCATTCAGCTTAACGATACCCACCCCGCCATTGGTGTGGCTGAACTGATGCGCCTACTCGTGGATGAGTATCAACTCACATGGGAAAAAGCGTGGGACATCACCCAGCGCACCTTTGCCTATACCAACCACACGCTGCTAGCCGAAGCCCTCGAACGCTGGTCAGTGGATCTCTTTGGTCAACTGCTCCCCCGCCACTTGGAAATCATTTATGAGATTAACTACCGCTTCCTGAATGAGATTCGCCTGCGCTACCCCGGTAACACAGCACGGTTGGCACGGATGTCCCTCATTGAGGAAGGTCATCCCAAGCAGGTGCGCATGGCACATTTGGCCTGTGTCGGCAGCCATACGGTGAATGGCGTAGCTGAACTGCACACAGAGCTGATCAAGCAGGAGCTGATGCGGGACTTCTACGAGATGTATCCCAGCAAGTTCCAGAACAAAACCAATGGTATTACCCCCCGCCGTTGGCTATTGATGAGTAATCCCCGCTTGGCCAGTCTGATTACCGAAACGCTGAAGAGCGATCGCTGGATTACCCACCTTGAAGAGCTGCGCGGCCTAGAACCCTACGCCAACGACCCCGCCTTTCAGGCCAAATGGCAGCAAATCAAACAAGCCAACAAAGAGCGCCTAGCGGAGTACATCTGGCGAAACAACCAAATCGAGGTGGATCCCTATTCCCTCTTTGACATTCAAATTAAGCGCATCCACGAGTATAAACGGCAGCACTTGGCGGTGCTCCACATCATTACCCTCTACGAGCAAATCAAGGCCAACCCCAACATTGACATTCAGCCGCGCACATTTATTTTTGGCGGCAAGGCAGCCCCCGGCTACTTCATGGCCAAGATGATCATCAAACTGATCAATTCTGTGGGGGATATGGTCAACCACGACAGTGATGTGAATGGCCGCCTCAAAGTAGTGTTCCTCAGCAACTACTCAGTCTCCCTTGGCGAAATGGCCTATCCCGCCGCCGATCTCTCGGAGCAGATCTCCACCGCTGGCAAAGAGGCCTCTGGCACTGGGAATATGAAGTTTGCCCTCAATGGTGCCCTGACGATTGGGACACTAGATGGCGCAAATGTGGAAATCCGCCAAGAGGTGGGGGCAGAGAACTTCTTCCTCTTTGGTCTGACGGCGCAAGAGGTGATGAGCCTGAAGGCTGAGGGCTACAATCCCCGCGAGTACTACAACAGCAACCCCATGCTCAAGAAGGTGATTGACAGCCTGATTTCCGACTACTTCAATCCGCGTGAGCCGGGGCTATTTGAGCCGATTGTCAGTTCTCTGCTCAACGAGGATCAATACATGCTCCTGGCGGACTACCAATCCTACGTGGACTGTCAACAACGGGCAGCGCAAGCTTTTCGTGACAAAGCTCACTGGACACAGATGTCGATTCTCAATGTGGCGCGCATGGGCAAATTCTCCAGCGATCGCACGATTGCTGAGTACTGCAAAGACATCTGGCACGTTGAACCTGTCCCCGTTTCCTTGGACACGTGTCGGCCTGCCTTTCGCCCCAGCCGCATCAGTCAAGCTAGTAGTCTTTAGGTGACCGCCCTTTTTGCTCTAAACTAGGGCAAGTTTCAAGCGGTGGAACAAAATGAATGGCGGGAATCGGCGCAGCTCTACGGGTTTTTCAAAGTCGCAAAATGGCGGCATTGCTCTTTTTGGGGTTCTCGTCAGGGTTGCCCCTGTTTCTCACCAGCCGAACACTGCAAGCATGGATGACCGTTGAGGGCATTGACTTGACCGCCATTGGCCTCTTTAGCCTCGTGGGGTTGCCCTACTCACTGAAGTTTCTCTGGTCCCCCTTGCTGGATCGCTATACGATTCCTTTTTTGGGACGGCGGCGGGGCTGGTTACTGCTGATTCAGGTGCTCCTCTTGGGAGCGATCGCCCTCATGGCGGTACAGGATCCGAGTACGAGCCTACGGCTGTTGGCGGTGAATGCTTTCGCCATTGCCTTCTTGAGCGCCAGTCAAGATATTGCCGTGGATGCCTACCGTGCCGATGTCCTAGAACCCCTTGAAATGGGGGCGGGGGCGGGCATTTACGTCCTTGGCTATCGCATTGCCCTCTTGGTCACGGGTTCCCTAGCCCTGATCCTTGCCGATCAACTGCCTTGGCCCGTGGTTTACGTCCTGATGGCGCTGCTGATGCTCGTGGGCATGATCACGACCCTTTGGGCACCGGAACCCGAAGTCCATCCCCCGTCTCCTCCTTCATTGGCACAAGCAGTGATTCGCCCCTTTCTTGATTTTTTCCAGCGTTACGGTTGGGGAACGGGGCTGATTATTCTGGTTTTTATCTGCCTCTACCGCTTGGGGGATGCTCTCACAGGGAACATGATGACCCCTTTTCTGTTGCAGCAGGGCTTTAGCCAAACCCAAATTGGTGCAGTACAAGGGGGAGTGGGGCTGATTGCCACCATTGTTGGTGCCCTTGCCGGCGGGGCGGCCATCAGTCAAATCGGTATTCACCGTGCCCTGTGGATCATGGGGGGATTGCAAGCCTCCAGCAATATCTCCTACTTTGTTTTGGCCAATGCTGGTGCCAATCCAACGGTGATGGTGGCCGCCATTAGTATCGATAACTTCTGTGCGGGGCTGGCGATCGCTGCTCTGACGGCGCTTTTAATGAGCCTCTGCAACCCCCAATTTAGTGCAACACAGTATGCCCTCCTCTCCAGTCTGTTTGCCTTTAGTCGGGATATCCTCGCAGCCCCTGCGGGCAAAGCGGCAGAAATCATGGGGTGGCCGCTCTTTTTTCTCTTTACAATTGGCGCTGCCTTACCCGCACTTCTCCTCCTGCCGTTTTTTGCCCCTTGGCAAGCGAAGCCAGCCTTTCCCCGCCCCGGCAGTGATGAGTGAAAATACTGAAGTAGATGTCCCCAGCAAATCCGACAATGACGACGCTGATTCCCGTTCCCCTTGGTGAACACGCCTACCGAATTGCCATTGGTGCCAACACACGGCGACAGTTGCCTGCACTGTTGGCCGAATATACGCCCTTGACGCCGAAAGCCCCCGCCCTCATCATTTCTAATCCACAAATTTGGCGGCACTACGGCACGGATGTGCAAGAGGCATTAACCCAAGCGGGCTGGCAGGTCACCCCCTGTATTCTCCCAGCAGGGGAACGCTACAAAACCCTCAGAACCGTCGAAAAGATTTATGATGCTGCCCTGAGTCAGCGTTTAGAGCGGGGGTCCACTCTCTTTGCCCTTGGGGGTGGCGTCATTGGCGACATGACTGGCTTTGCGGCGGCGACGTGGCTGCGGGGGATTGCCGTGGTTCAGATTCCCACCAGTCTCTTGGCGATGGTGGATGCGGCGATTGGCGGGAAAACAGGGGTGAACCATCCCCAAGGCAAAAATCTCATTGGTGCCTTTCATCAACCCCGTCTTGTGGTCATTGATCCCGATGTTTTGGCAACCCTGCCCCCCAGAGAATTCCGGGCTGGCATGGCAGAGGTAATTAAATACGGTGTGATTTGGGATGCTGAGCTGTTTGATTTGTTGAGTCAGTTGCCGCGCTTGGATCGCATGGCTGCTTTGCCTGCTGAGCAGTTGCTCCAAATTCTGCAGCGTTCCTGCCAAGCGAAGGTGGATGTGGTCAGCAAGGATGAGCGGGAAGCGGGTCTGCGGGCCATTCTGAATTACGGGCACACCATTGGCCATGCCTTGGAAAGTATGGGCAACTATCGTCTTTTGAATCACGGCGAGGCGGTGGCCATTGGTATGATTGCCGCTGGCGAACTGGCGGTGGCCTTGGGGTATTGGTCAGCAGAAGCTGCCGCTGCCCAACGGGCATTGATTCTCAAAGCAAAACTACCGACAACAATCCCGCCTCACTTTGATGTCGAGGGACTGCTGACACTCCTCCAGCATGACAAGAAGGTTCAGGCACAAAAGGTGCGGTTTATTCTCCCCACCGCCATTGGCCATGTGGAAATCTTTGATCAGGTGCCGACCGAACTGATTCGGGAGACGCTCCATCGCCTCCAAGCCTAGCTAGGGGGTGCCGTATCTAGCAAAGCTTTTTTGCTCGCTTTCAGCTCTTTCCAAAGGCTTTTAATTTGCTCATAGGCTTCCTGAGGGGAGAGCTTGCCACTGTTTTCGAGGCCGGAAATGTAGCTCACTCGGGTCGCAAACTCCTGCAAGTTGGCATCAAATAAAAAGTTTTCGGGTGTAAACTCACCGTGGTAACGGCTATGGGGATGTAAAAATTCGTATTTATTCATTGCTTACCTATCCTTTTTCCTCAGGGGTTAACCTGTTCTTAACTTCATTTTAACCAATTCCCCTCGGATAACCGTAGCTGCTGTAACAAAACGGTGATCTCGCTGGTGGGCAAACGGGGCTTTGTTAACAACTATGGGCAAAAGATTAAGCATTATTAACTTTGATTGATCAAATAAAGGAGACTTATCACACTACATATACGAGAGTGATCCCTAGCGATCGCCAGATATCAATGCTCTGATTTAGGAAATGGATAGATGATGCACGGACTCTCCTTAGCTCCCCGTTATCGCTTAGATGATGTTGATCCTTGGCTCTTGGGAATTGATCCCAGCCGTCATTATTGGTTGCAAGTCAATGGGGATCCCCAGCAGCGGGTAGCCATTCCGGGGGTCTGTGTCCAGAGCATCTCGGAACTGCGGGAGATTATGGATGCGGTGCGATCGCTCCTACCGGGGCAGCAGTTGCAAATTCAGCGGGCAGCCACCTGTTTAGAAATCCACTGTGTGGCTGAAAATCTGCTGGCGATCGCCCACCATGTTGACGGTGCCCCCGTTTGGCATCTCTTTGATCGCGAAACCCTCGAAAGTTTGGTGATGAGCGCCCATCCCCACTGGCAATGTCGGCCTGAGGATGTGGAATTGGGGCGGCAGCAACTATGGCAGTCGTTTCAGTTACCCGTGGCTGCCTGAGCTGTGTCAAGGGCTTCACTGATCCGCCGCAGCACGCCATTGATAAAGCGGTGGCTGCCCTGATCGCTGTAGCGTTTGGCCAGTTCGATCGCCTCGTTGATCGCCACTTGCTTGGCCACATCAAGATAGCGCATCTCTGCAACGGCAATTTCAATAATGGCGCGATCTAATTGTGTCAGTCGCTCCAGTTGCCAATCCACCATTGAGCGATTCACCAGTTCTTGAATCTCCGTTTGGTGTCGCTGCAAACAGCGCAGTAGGGCGATCGCGTAGGCTTGGACTTCCTCTTGATGGGCAAAGTAGAGAATTTCGGGTAAATCCAGAGCAGCGCCTATTTTGTTCAAGCCCTTTTCCGCCCGATTGAGGGCATCTTGAAGCACCATCTGTGCCTTTTCGAGATGGGGCAACTGAAACTCGCTATGGTGGAGCAGTCGCTGACTTTCACTAAGTTCAGTGCCGGCCTGTTCGAGGGTATCGCGCACATCACTCGCCAGCGTGCGTACGGCTGTCAGGATCAAGCTGCGGCAGTCACTTTCATCGAGCAGTTTCGGTTGGCGTAACACTTGAGCGGCACTGAGCAACGCTAATTCACGGGCAACACGACGAGCAGTAATCATGGCTAAATCCTCAAAAACAAGTTCTTAACGCAACGACGCAGGGGCAGGGGGCAGGGTCGAGGTCGGAACCGATCCCGGTGTCACAATCCCCCCGGAAATAATCAGCTTAAAGGCATCCTCGATCGAAATATCGAGATCGCGTACATCCCGCTCACTGGCAATCACATACCAACCGGTGGTGGGGTTAGGCGATGAGGGGATAAATAAACTCAACATCGGCTCGGAAAAGACCGTTTGCAATGAACCATTAATTGTGCCAGTGACAAAGGCCACAGCCCACAGCCCCGGCCGCGGGTATTCTACAAGCACCACCCGCCGAAAGCGATCGCGCGAGTCCCGCAGAATCGTCTCTAGGAGTTGTTGCAGCACTTTATAAATGGTGCCCGCCAAGGGGATGCGCTTGAGAATGCTCTCACCGGTGTTCAACAGCCACTGGCCAAAGATATTGCGTGCCATCAAGCCAATGAGCAGGATCCCTGTTAAGGGCACAACAATCCCCACCGCCACATTGAGCAGATCCACCAACAGGGGGTGCCACGTTTTGAAGGGGTTCACCTGCTTGGGAATACGGGTGAGGAGATCCAAGACCCAACTGGAGACAGAAATCGATAGCCAAATCGTCGTTGCCAGCGGGATCACCACCAGCAGACCAGCGATGAGATCATTTTTAATTGCTTGTTGGAGTCGGTGCAGCACAGATACTCGCACGAGCAGACTTCTGTTTCTAGCTTAGCGGTTGCTGCTACTGCGGGCACGGTGAAAGGCCAAACTGCTGTAGAGCATGAAGGCGGCATCCCAAGGACTGTCCTCACGGCGAAAGAGGTTAATGTGGGGGGGAATTTTACTCAGGAGTTCTGTAAAGTCCAAGGCGGTTTCGGCAAAACTGGTGAAGTCTTGCCAGACGGGGCGATCGCCACAGTGCTGCTGCCACAGACTCGATAACTGCCGCCACTTTACCCATGAGGTATTTTGATCCAAATCCAAATCACTCTGGATCACCTCCGCCACTTGATTGAGGGGAATCCCTTGGTGAAACTGGTAACCGCCGCGATAAAACCGCAGGATTTGATTTTGCTGAAAGAGGTGAAGATCACAGCACTGAGCATGATCCTGAATTTGTTCTTTGCGGGTGACTTTTCCTTGGCGATCGCGATCGAACACCTGCTCAAAAATCGGCAGCAACCCCTCTACTCGCTGGCTGACCTGTGACCAAGTAAACGTTAACTCCACTGGCTCTGGCGAGAGCGAACTGGTACACACGACACGCGGCTGTGGCTCCAAGGCTTCAAAATAACGCACCTGTAAGACGGGTGTGGCTGTCAGCGCCTCAAGGGGGACACAAAAGAGGGTAAACCCCTGCTGCTTCAGTTCTTGGCAATAGACGGTGAGTTCCGCAAAATTGCCCGTGCGGATCAAACGCCAGCCCCGCGACGGAATCAACAGTCGCGCCGTGTAGGGGTCAATCTTAAACATGGTGGCCAAAAGACGGGCAAGGATCGTCCGCTGCTCAGAGGCAGCCACCCCCTCCAAAACCAGAACGCCCTGCTGCTCGACTCCCACCACGGCATGGGTTGCTAAAATCGCCTGTTGCCGCTGCTGTTGGCGAATTTGTTCAATTTTTTCGAGGCCACGCCGAGCCATTTGCGTCAGCTTGGGGCCACAGTTCAGCCGCAATAATTGGCGAAAGTCTGACTCCGCCTCCTCTAGCCGCTCTGTCTTGAGATAGAGTTGACCTCGGCACAGGAGAACACGAGGATCCTCAGGAGGCAAGGTGGCCAGTAATTTTTCTGCCTGTTGGAAATTTCCTTGATCCAGTGCTGTCAAAACCTCAGTCAGCATGGCCAGCGCCCCCAACGGTTTTTTCTATTTTAGTTACTCAGTTGCACGTTCCAGAGGCGGGAGGTTTCGAGGCGATCCAGCCACGTTTCGTAGAATGACCGATTGGCGGCTTGCTCTTGGGGGTCAGTGGTCGTCCAAGGATAGGGAGCAAGGGCGGTGATTGCTGCTGTGGTGACGCAAAACATTGATTTTTGGAAGGTTTGGCAAATTTTCACCCGCAGATCGTCTTCACCTCGGCCTTGGCGACGATAGAACTCAAAAAGATAAGGAGGGAGATAGTGGCGCATATCCTGCATGAGCAGTGTGGGGGGAATACCAGCCGCACCCGTGGGAATGGGATCCGCAAAGAGGGCACCATAGCCAAACTCCCCTTGATCGCGGGAAATTTGCTGGGCTTGGGCATTGAAGGAAATAAGGCCAAAGAAGGGCGTGCCCCGCACAAACACAGCTTCAACGTAGGGAATGGCTGTGTCTGGCAAAAAGGTGAGTCCAGCACTGGCGGGCAGAATCTCGTAGGTTTGGCCGTGAATTTTAACGCTGTAAGTAATCGGGCGATCGGCAGCGGCAATCAGCCCCGCGCGAATATGATCCACGATATCGGGAATGCTGCGAATTTCACCCGCATCGTAGCGATCGCTCAAGGTGAGAAAGATGGGATACATCACTGTCCAAAACTGCCCCAAGCCACTGTAGTAGCAGAGCATCCGCACCGTTTCCAACAAAAACTCGGGAAAAAGCTGGTTCACCAATTGCATCAGGGGGTTGCCCCGCAGTTTAGCGGCGATCGCCTTGCCCGCCAATTGCCGAAATTCTGCCGAATCAAGGAAGGCATCCAGACCACCGCCCCCATGCCACATCATGGCACGCATACAGTATTCGGCATATTCGTAGTTAATGCGGTCATGCCACCAGTGGCGCAGCAGCTTGGGAATCGTAATCTCGCCGTTGAAGTATTTGAAGAAGGGAAACAGCACCAGAAACTGCCGCTCACTAATGTCGCAGAGATTTTCCGCATAGGCCTTGAGCACCACCCCATAGCTTTTGAGGATGCCCACCACTTCCATCACATGGGTTGGCGTATCCGGTAAGAGGGCTTGACCGTGGAGCAACCGCTCGAGGATGGCGGTACGCAGTTCTTGATGCAAGGAGGTGGGAGCAGCGGTAGTTAGGGTCATGGTACGGGCAGCGTAGCAACAGCAGTGGTGAGAAGGCTAACAGTGGTTTCACTCCAATGGATTAGCCAGTTGGGAACAATCCCTAAGATCAAGATTAGCGTGGCTAATAGGAGGCTCGGCAGGCGATCGCCCCACGCCACAGGCGGCAGCTCCGTCAATTCATTGGGCAAACGACCAAAAAAGGCGCGGTTCACCAACAAGAGAAAATACACTGCCGTTAACCCCGTCCCCACCATACACAGGAGCGTTTGCACTGGGAAGGTGAGAAAACTACTGCGGAAGATCAGGAACTCCGCCACAAAGCCGACCATGCCGGGAATACCACCACTGGCCATGACACCGACAATCATCAGGCTGCCAATCAGGGGTAACCCCCGCTCAGGGTTCAGCAAGCCCCTTAGCACCTCAATGTTGCGGCTACCGGTTTTTTCATAGACAACCCCCACCAACAAAAAGAGAAGGGCGGAAATTAACCCGTGGCTCATCATTTGGGCAATGGCCGCCAGAATGCTCAAGGGGGTGGCAGTGGCAGTGGCCAAGAGGACAAACCCCATGTGCCCAATGGAACTGTAGGCCACCATTTTTTTCATATCCGTTTGGGCGATCGCCATCAGGGAACCGTAGAGCACACTGACCACCGCCCAAGTGGCCAACCCCGGCGCCAAAACCTGCCATGCCTGCGGAAATAACTGCACGCCAAAGCGCACTAGCCCATAGGTACCCAGTTTGAGCAGTACCCCCGCCAGCAGCACAGAAATCGGCGTGGAGGCTTCGACGTGGGCATCGGGTAGCCACGTATGGAAGGGCACGAGGGGAATCTTGATGCCAAACCCCACCAAAATCAGTCCCAGCAAAACAAGCTGCGAACTCAGGGGCAAGAGGGTGGATAACTGGGGGTCAAAGTCAAAGGAGGGGGCATGGGCAAGCCATACAAGTCCTAAGAAGCCCGCGAGGAGCAGCACCCCAGAAATGGCCGTGTAAATTAAAAACTTGGTGGCCGCATAACTGCGCCGTGCCCCACCCCAAATCGCAATTAAGAGGTAGAGGGGAATCAACTCCAATTCATAGAAGAGGAAAAAGAGCAGCAAATTATCGGCCAAAAAGGCACCACTGACACCCGCATTCAACAGCAGTACCAGCGGATAATACAACCGCGGACGGGGCAGATTGACAGAAGTGGCCAACAGGGCAATCAGCGTCAGGAAGTTATTTAAGACCAATAGCGGCAGCGACAGACCATCGACGCTCAGGCGATAGCTCAAGCCCAATGGCTCCAACCAAGGAATCACCTCGGTTAATTGCGGGGCGGCATTGGCGGGGTCAAATAGACGGGCGATCGCGAGACTAACGACAAGGGCGATCGCCATCACCACAGCGGCTAAACTGCGGTAGGTGCGCCCCAAACTCGCAGCAGGCAACAGGCTGAGGGCAAGGGCACCCAGTAAGGGCACCCAGAGCAGGAAACTTAACAGCGGCATTACAGTAGTAGCCATGCGATCGCCCCCCCAAGAATTGCCACACCAATAAACACCAGCAGCAAATAGGCTTGGGATTGACCGCTGGCACTATACTTCAGCAACTCACCCCCCACAAGCGACGCCACACCCGTTGTATTCACAATGCGATCGACAATGTGGCGATCCACCCAAGCACTCAACTGCGAGAGCGATCGCACTGCCCAGATCACGGTATAGCGATACAACTCTTCAATGTAAAAATCATAGGCCAGCAGATCCTGCACAAAGCGCAGAGGCACCTTGATGGGGCGCGTCCAACTGCGTTTGAGGGTAACAAACCCACCCAAAAGAATGCCCACCAATCCCGACACCACAAGCAGCGCCACAATCGTCCAATCGATGGTCTCTGGTAACAACTGCACCCGCTGCAAGATAAAGGGCACCAGCACATTCAAAATACTCAAGGTCACCATTGGCACGGCCAGAGGCCAAGGCACTTCAGGGGCACGGCGGGTTTTGGGCTGAGCAGGTCCTAGGAAGACCAAGCGAAAGACACGGGTGAGGTTGACAGCCGTCAGCACATTGACGACTAAAATCAGACCCACCAGCCAAGGCATTGTTTGCCAGTAGTAGCCAATACCGCGATAAAACGACCAAAAGGCACCCAAGGGCAGACAGCCAATTAGGGATAGACCACCGATCACAAAGGCTGAACTTGTGGCTGGCATCCGTCCGCCTAACCCGCCCAATTCCGTCAAATCCTGACAGTTGGTGGTCATAATCACACTGCCAATACTCATAAACAGCAGTGCCTTGGCGATCGCGTGGGTGAGCAATACAAACAGGGCAAAATCCGTCCAATTCGTGCCGACACCAATAAACACCAGCCCTAGATAGACACTGGTGGAGTGGGACAGTGCCCGTTTAATGTCAATTTGGGCAATGGAGACAAGGGATTCACTGAGGGCTGTGACGGCCCCAATCAGGATCAGCGCAATGTTTGCCCCCGGACAGGCCACCAGAATCGGCTGTAGCTTAATGAGAATATAGGCTCCCGCCGCCACCACCACTGAGTTGCGCATAATCGAAGCGGGGTTGGGCCCTTCCATGGCTTCATCGAGCCACAGGTGCAAAGGCACTTGAGCACATTTACCCGTGGGACCTGCAATCAAAGCTAAGCCCAGTAAAAAGCCCCAACCATCTGGTAAATTAGCCTGCTCTGCCCATTCATAGAGATCGGGAAAATCATAACTTCCCGCAAGGCTGCCGACAGCGACCACCCCCATCAGGAGTAAAATATCCCCCACCCGTTTGGTGAGAAAGGCATCCCGTGCTGCTTTGACCACAAGGGGCTGAGCATACCAGAAGCCAATAAGCAGATAGGTGGAGAGGGTCAGCATCTCCAACAGACCATAGCTCAGGAGCAGCGAGTTACTGATGGCAATGCCACTGAGAGCCGCCTCAAAAAAGCCCATGAGAGCAAAGAAGCGGGCCATGCCCCAGTCTTTTTCGAGATAACCCAGGGCAAAAATCTGGGCGAGGATACTCAGGCCCGTCACCAACTCCATGGCACCCGTGGTGACGCTGTTGATCAGCAATGAAAACGAGAGATCGAGTCCCGGTGCCTGTAGCCAATGCCAAACAATCGTTGCGGTGGCGCCACTGCGAGTTTGTTGCAATAGAAAAAAGCCATGCACAAAAGCAACAACCGTCATCAAAAGGTTGAAATAGGCGGCGGGTCGAGGCCCGGTGCGCCGCACAACACCGGTGGCCCAAGGCAACGTCAGGGCTGCACCCACTAAGCCATAACAGGGCACCCACCAACTGGTTTCTAACAGTGAATTTGGCATGGCAAAAATGAACCTTGGCGGTTGAAGACGTTTGCAATAATGCTCTCTTCGTGTATTTTACAGGCTGGGGTTCCGCAACAGTTTTGAGCCAAATCAATCATGGGGCAAGGATTCACTCTAGGGAAGGTTAAGCAATGGGGGCGATCGCCCTTCCTCGCTATCGTCCTAGCGGTGACATTTTTTCCCACCCCACCCGCCCCAGCTCAAACAATCGGCCAGCGGGGAATGGTGACAGCAGCTCAACCGGCAGCAGCAAAAGTAGGAAGAGACATCCTCAAGGCAGGGGGCAATGCCGTGGATGCCGCCGTGGCAACCGCATTCATGATCGCCGTCGTTGAACCCTATGCCGCTGGGATTGGTGGCGGTGGCTTTGCCCTGGTGTATCAGGCCCAATCCCAAACTATGCGTGCCCTTGATTTTCGGGAGCGGGCACCCCTGCAAGCGACACCAACGATGTATCTCAACGCAAAGGGAGAGGTGATTCCCCGCGCCAGTTTGGATGGGGTCTTGGCCGCAGGCACCCCCGGCACCGTTGCTGGCTTAGCCGCTTTGCACCAGCGCTATGGTCAACTGCCTTGGTCTCAGGTGGTGGCACCCGCCATTCAGGCTGCCCAACAGGGGTTTGCGGTTACCCCGCGTTATCAGCAGTGGGCAACGATGCGCCAAGCCGTTCTGCAGCAAGATGCCACCGCCGCGCGCATTTTCCTTAGGGATGGTCAAGTTCCCCCCGTGGGTACGGTGATTCAACAGCCGGAGTTGGCAAAAACCTTGGGGGCGATCGCCCGTGATCCGCGCAGCTTTTATGAGGGTTGGATTGCCACAGCGATCGCAGACTTTATGGCACAGCAAGGGGGCAAGATCACCCCAGAGGATTTACGAACCTATACCGCCGTTTGGCGAGAGCCAATTTGTGGTACCTACCGTGCGTTTCAGGTCTGTTCCATGCCACCCCCCTCTTCTGGTGGCGTTGCCCTTGTGCAAATGCTCAACCTCTGGCAACTGCTGCCCCCTGCTTCTACCCCCAGCGATCGCGGTCACTACCTAGCCAGCGTGATGCAAATTGCCTACGCCGATCGCGCCCGTTACCTCGGCGATAGTGACTTTGTGCCTGTGCCGGTCACTGCCCTCACCCATCCTCGCTATGGCCAACAGCGGGTTAGGGAAATTCTTCCCCGTCGTGCCCGTCCCCAAAGCGCGGTGAGTGCCGCCACCCCGATCCAACTTGCAGAGTCAGACAACACCAGTCACCTGAATGTGGTGGATGCCCAAGGGAATGCCGTTAGCCTCACCTTTACGATCAATGGTCCTTTTGGAGCGGGGGTGGTGGTGCCGCAAACGGGGATTCTCCTCAACAATGAAATGGATGATTTTGCCATTGCCCCCAATCAACCCAACCTCTTTGGTGTAGTTGGTATTCAATCGGACAACGCCCCCCTAGCCAATGGCATCGCACCCGGCAAGCGTCCCCTCTCGAGCATGAGTCCGACCATTGTCCTCAAGGATAATCGCCTCAATATGGTCTTAGGCTCCCCCGGCGGCAGTCGCATTATTACCACTGTGCTGCAACTGTTTTTGAACGTCGTTGATTTAGGGCAGGATGCTGCCACCGCCGTTGCCCGTCCCCGCATTCATCAGCAGTGGGCACCGGATACCCTCTTTGTCGAGCCAACGATTCCAAGTTCTTGGATGCAAACGTGGCAGCACTGGGGCTATCGGGTAGAACAAACCCGCCCTTGGGGGAATGCCAGCTTAATTCGCGTTTTGGATCAGGGACAATTGGAAGGGGCAGCGGATCCTCGCGGCGAAGGGGCTGCCATTGGTTGGTAGAGGAGAAATATGGCACAGGTGAGTATGGCCGCCTTAGTGGCCGCAGTGCGAACCGGCAATTGGTTGATTAGTTTTCCCACAGACACGGTGCCCGCCTTAGCCAGTCGGTGCGATCGCGGGGAATTGATCTACACCGCCAAGGAACGTCAACCGGATAAACCCTTGATCCTGATGGGCGCCAATCCTGAGCAACTCTGGCCCTTTGTGCGCGGTAGTGCTGCTGAATGGGAACAGTGGTCTGCAATGGCAGCGCGTTATTGGCCGGGGGCAGTGACCTTGGTGTTGCCCGCTGCTGAACTTCCCCCCGGTTTGAACCCCCTAGGTACAGGCACGATTGGCTTGCGGGTTCCCGATTGGCCGCCTGCCCAAGCCCTCCTCGAGCAAACAGGACCGTTGGCCACTACCAGTATTAACCGTTCGGGACAGCCGCCGCTCATTGAACTGGGGGCGATCGCCCGCGAGTTTCCCCAAGTGCTGACGCTCCACCCGTGGCAGTTACCCCCTACCCCCCCAGAACCCTCAACCGTGGTGCAATGGCAATCGGGGGAATGGCACGTCCTGCGCCAAGGGCGAGTGCAGATTAAAACACCCTAATACTGGGAATCAATTTCCCCAGAGGCGACCCGTTCAAGGAGTTCCTGTAAAATCTTTTCCTCTTCTTCGGAAATTTGGCCATCGGAAAGCACTGCGTCAATAATTTGGCCATGCTCTTCGAGGGTAAGAATTTTATCTTCTAGCGCTTTTTCCACTAAAGCTTTAATTTGGGCTGTATCCATACTGCGACTCCACGTCGTCACTGCCAGTATAGCCTCACCTTGGATCAGGCTGAAGTTTATCTCTATTGGCAAGGAAATTGGCTATCCAAAACTTTCTCCAAGGGGTAGGGGCAACTTTCAGGCAGATCCGAGTAGTCCAAGGGGGTTTCACGCACCACCAAATCTTTGCCAGATTCATAGGCCTCAGCGATCGCTTGGGGTAGGTAGGGTTGCAGGCTGGGGTTTTGATGGATCAGTTTCTGCACAGCTCGCCGTTGTTCGCGAATGGTTGCTCGCCAGCTTTTACTGCGTTTTTGCGGCTGATAGTCCCACTTCAGGAGATGTCCAATCAGAATCCCGAGGCGATTTTCTAGCTCCCGACGCTCCTGCCGTCCCAAGGCTTCGATTTCCTCTACTAAGTGGGCAATATCAAGGTGAGCAAAGTCGCCTGCCTTGAGCAACTTCGCCTGTTCTAGGGTCCAAGCATAAAAGTCCGTGTCATACAGAGGAGAGGTCATGGCCTTTGATCGTGAACTATTCCGTGGGATACAAATCTCGCGGGAAGTCTGGGTCGAGCAATTGTTCTAGGGTATAGGGACAGGTTGGGGGTAAATCTGGATAGTCTAGGGGGGTTTCCAAGCACACTAAGTCTCGTCCTGCCAAATAGGCTTTGGCGATCGCCTTCGTGAGATAAGACTGAAGGCTAGGATTTTCTTCCAATAAATCCTTAATCTCGCGTCGTTGCATCTGAATCGTGACTCGCCAACTTTTACTGCGTCTTTCGGGCTGATACTCCCACTTCAGCAAATGCCCAATCAAAACACCGAGGCGGTTTTTCAGTTCTTGCCGCTCCTGCCGTCCCAAGGCTTCGATTTCCTCTACTAAGTGGGCAATATCAAGGTGGCCAAAGTCTCCTGCCTTGAGCAACTTCGCCTGCTCTAGGGCCCAAGCATAAAAGTCGCTTTGATAAAGATTGGTTTGCATGATTTTTTATTGGCAGATCCCCTCAAGCTGCATTTTAGATAATGTATGCCGCAAAAAATTGCCCCAAGCTAGGACTGGCACTCACCAGTGTATGAAAGATACGACTCCCGGCTTCATGCCCCGGCTGAATTGGAAACATTCTCTGCCACGGTTCTGGCGGGTCTAACCATTGCCAGTGGGCACCAGCAGCATGGACAATCGGCCAAGCGGGGGCAACATCCCAAATGCGAGGTGTGCGCTCCACAGCACCGAGGGTATAACCCGCAGCAACGGTCAGCAAGTTGTAACTGGCGGATCCCAACATGCGAATTTTGCAGGGGAAGGAACGCTTGAGCACATCAGTACTGCGGGCACAAAGACTAAAAAACGTCTGCAAAGTTGGCTCACTAACCTTGACGCGAATGGGTTTTTCATTCAAATAGGCACCGTTGGCATGGTCAGGGGCTTGATAGAACCCATGAAACGTCTGCTGAAAGCCGGGAACGTGCACATAGCCAAATACGGGTGTGCCTTGGTAGAGCAGACTGAGGGCAATACACCAAATGGGCAGACCATGACTATAGTTAGTTGTGCCATCAATGGGATCAATGATCCAACACCACTGTTCACCACCGTAGGTATGGTTGCCCTCTTCACTCAGACAGCCGTGGTGGGGAAAGCGCTGTTGCAGCATCTCGGTGATTTTCTGATCGGCCCAAAGGTCGGCACGGGTAACAAGGCTGCCATCAGCTTTGCGATCGCTGGGGGACTGTCCTGCCCACTCCAGCAAACGGGGGGCAACCACCTGTTGAATCTGTTGACAGGTGTCCAGCACCTCAGACCAAAACCCTGAGTTCATTGGCTGTCTCCCACCGCGATACAATGAGCACGTTTGATCCTATACCCACTAAGCAATCTTCGTCCCGACTCCCCATGGCACAAACACTGGTCGTCAAAATTGGCACATCGAGCTTAACGGGGGGTAAAGAAGGAAATCTGGCCTTGGCCACCATTGCCCAACTAGTTGAGGTCTTGTGTCACTGTCAACGGCGGGGCGATCGCGTGGTGCTCGTCTCCTCTGGGGCGGTGGGTGTGGGTGCCGTGCGCTTGGGCTTAACAGAGCGTCCTCAACAATTAGCCCAAAAACAAGCAGTGGCAGCAGTGGGGCAGGGACACCTAATGCGCATGTACGATGATCTCTTTGCAGTGCTGCGCCAACCCATTGCCCAAATCCTCGTGACGCGGCAAAATTTTGTCGATCGCCAGAGCTACCTGAATATCTACAACACGTTCCAAGCGCTGTTTGAACTGGGCGTCATCCCCATTGTCAATGAAAACGATACAGTGGCGGTGGATGAACTCAAGTTTGGCGACAATGATACCCTCTCCGCCCTTGTGGCCAGCCTTGTCGAAGCCGATTGGTTATTTTTGCTCACGGATGTCGATCGCCTCTACTCAGCGGATCCGCGCATTGATAAAACAGCCGTTCCCATTGAGCGGGTGGTCTCCCTAGCCGAGTTAACCCAAACGATTCAAATTGGTGCTGCTGGCTCCCCTTGGGGTACCGGGGGCATGACCACCAAAATTCGCGCTGCCGAGATTGCCACCGAAGCTGGCGTCCGCACCGTGATTACCGATGGGCGATCGCCCACTAACCTCCTGAAAATCCTGGCGGGTGAACCCTTGGGCACCCACTTTGAACCTCGTCCCAAAACCATCAATGCCCGCAAACGCTGGATTGCCCGTGCCCTCATTCCCAAAGGCGAGTTGTGGCTCGATGAGGGTGCCGTTAAGGCCATTACGGTGGGGGGCAAGTCTCTTTTGGCCGCAGGCATCACCCGTGTTGAAGGAGAGTTTCAAGCCCAAGATGCCGTGAAGCTCTGTGACCCCGCGGGAACTGAAATTGCCCGTGGCCTTGTCAACTACAACAGCGAAGAAATCCGTCGTGTGCAGGGGCAACAATCTACGGAATTGGCCAACATCCTCGGCTATGCCGGTGCCGATACAATTGTCCACCGCGACAACCTAGTCGTAACACTGTAACGGTGTTCTATCCTCAAGCACAGGACGATAGCCAACCAGTGCGGTAAAATTACTCACTAACTGTGACGGTTTATGCAGCGATTGGGGGTAGGTTTTGCATCTGGCATAGCCACACCAAGGAAGGCGTATTAGGACAGTACCTGATTGGCGGAAAAAGTATGGTTCAGTTCCACATCCAACCAGATAGCGAAATTCCTGCTTCAACTCAGCTTTTTAATCAAATTAGTTTTGCGATCGCTGCACGGCAATTTCCGCCGGGGTATCGCTTGCCCAGTACGCGGCAGCTCGCCATGCAAACTGGATTGCACCGCAACACGATCAGCAAAGTTTACGAACGCCTTGAAGCTGCTGGTTTAGTCGTGCCCCAAGTGGGGTCGGGCATCTATGTGCGTGCCCTCGGCCAAGAGGAAACCCGTCCTCGCCAACGCCGACCCGCTGTTGTACCTGTGCACCGCATTGTTCAAGAAAGTGTCGATACCCTCCTCGAAATGGGCTATTCCCTGAGTCAGATTCGGGAGTTATTCCTTGCGGAGATTGATGCCCGCCAGAAAGCCGGGGTGAGGGTCTTGGTGACGGTGCCCCGCCACGATCAAGGGGCTGGCGAACTGATTGTTCAGGAACTGCAACAACTGCTGCCAATTCCCGTCGAGCTGATCTTTCTTGAAGACTTGGAAACCGTCCTTGATGGCGATACCTCTGCAACCGTCGTTACCGTGCGCTATTTTGCCAGCATGACGGAAGCGATCACCCGCGATAAGGACGTGCGCGTATTTTTCATCGACATCTACAACTACCAGCGGGAACTGGAAGTGGTACGGCAATTGCCCAAAGGCTCCTGCTTGGGGTTGGTCAGCCTTAGTTCCGGTACTCTTGGTGTCGCAGAGGTGATGATCCACAGCCTACGGGGGGATGAGCTACTCTTGGTGACCGCTCAAGCCAACGATAGCTATAAGCTCAATGCCTTGGTGCACCGTGCCCACACGATCATTAGCGATCGCGCCAGTGGGGAACGGGTCAAAGCAGCCATTGCGGCGGCTCGCCATGAGTTGATTCGTATCCCCCGTCTCATTTGCTGCGAAAGCTACATTGATCCGCAGTCAGTTGAACTGCTGAAACGGGAAATTGGCCTGACGGAAGATCTCCCCCTCGAAGCTAAAGCCTCTTGACTCAGGGATTGAGGTCATTCAGGCTATGGGACAATTGCACCGTGATGGCCTGATTTTTTGCTTGATTGTGCATTGCATCCAGTTGTAGGTTCGTAAGATACCCTAGGCCAGCGGCTAGACCACAGTACAGGATGCCGACGGCACTGAGTTTTGGCCAATGCAAGCTCATAAAACGCCACATGAGTTGACTCCTCATTGACAGAACCACACCACTAAATCAAGACCCCTGCTGCTAGCCCAGACCACAGCCCTCTTCACAGGGATGGAACACAGTTAAAACGGTGAAAGTCTTTATGGGAGAGAGGTACTTCCCTTTGTGTCCCCCATGTTTTAGCACAGGGGTGTACCTAGGAAATCTCTGGAGAATTTCCTAAGCGAGGGAAAGCGGTTGGCGAGTAGGGGTCACACCTAAAAAGTTATTTCCAATTTTACTGATTGAGCTAAGAATCGTACTAAGGGTGTTACAGTTATTCAATTTATGAAATATGCGGCAAAGTCCTGAATTTGTAAGGACTTGAGAAAGACTAAAGAAGTCTTCTAAAATCATCTAGAAAACGTTAATTATTTTTTTATTTTGGCTCAGCCAGCAAGCGTGGATACTCTGCCTTCGGTGCGCATTGTCCTCGTTGAACCCCAAGGGGAGATCAATGTCGGCAGCATTGCCCGTGTGATGAAAAATATGGGGTTAGAGCAGTTGTGGATTGTCAGTCCCCGCTGTGATCCCAAGGGAGAGCTAGCCCGGCGTTGGGCGGTTCATGCAGAGGATGTGCTCCAGCAAGCTAGAATGACGGATTCCCTTGCAACGGCACTGGCGGATTGTCAGCGGGTCTTTGCCACGGTGGGGCGAGATGTGGCGGATTTGGCGTTACCTCTGTGGACACCGCGGCAGGCGGCACCGCAACTGTTGGCTGTCCCGCAGTCAGCACTGGTCTTTGGTCGCGAGGATCGGGGACTCACGAATGCCGAATTGGAGTGTGCCCATGGTTTGGTGCAGATTCCTACGGCCAATGCCTATCCATCTTTGAATCTGGCGCAAGCTGTTGCCGTATGCTGCTATGAGTTGTGGTTGACGGCCTGCGACAGTGGGGGAACTTTTCCCCAAGGGTCTGCCGTCCCCTTTGAGCGGTTGCAGGGGTTTTATGACCATTTAGAGCAGGTGCTGCTCCAGATTGGTTTTTTGTATCCCCATACCGCTGCTAGTCGTATGGCCAAGGTGCGATCGCTCCTCGGGCGCGCCTACCCCACGGATGCCGAAGTGGCGCTGTTGCGGGGCATGGTTCGTCAGGTGGAGTGGGCGATTCAGCACGCAGCCACAATCTCTTCGGACACCTTCCCTCTAAAGTAAATGGCATGGTTGCTCAGTCTCGTTCAATGGTTCAGTCCTCTGGTCTTTCCTCACTGCCTCGTCCAGTCACACCCCCGGCGCCGTCCCGTCCCAATTTGTTCTTAATCACTTTTCGCTTTGGCGTGAGTGTAGTGGCTCTGGCTGCGATGGTGGGAACGCTGCTGTCGGTGTTGCAGCCTAAGGAACTGTCCCTAGAAACCACTGCCAGTCAGGCGATCGCCCCTGAAACACCAACCCCCAACTTGCCTCCAGAACGTCCCCTCCCCACCCTGCAACAGCAAATTCAACAACTGGTGACCCGTCAACCCAATCTGACGGCGGGGCTGTACTTTTTTAACTTGGACTCTGGGGCATCTCTGAATATCGGTGGCGATGAGGTCTTTCCAGCGGCCTCTACGATTAAATTTCCGATCCTTGTTGCCTTTTTCAAGGCGGTGGATGAGGGACGAGTCACGCTCCATGAACGCCTGACGATGCGCCCCGATCTGATTGCTTCTGAGGCAGGCACATTGCAATACCAAAAGCCCAATTCCCAGTATCCTGCCCTTGAGGTGGCCGATTTAATGATTACGATTAGCGACAACACGGCAACAAATATGATTATTGATCGCCTCGGGGGCGCCGCTGTGCTGAACCAACAGTTTCAGGAATGGGGCTTAGAAAATACGGTGATCAACAATCTGCTACCGGATATGAAGGGTACCAACACCACTAGCCCCCGCGATTTGGCAACGCTGATGCTGAAAATTGGTCAGGGGGAAATTGTCTCCCCCCGTAGTCGCGATCGCCTGCTGGACATTATGCGGCGCACGGTCACCAATACGCTCTTGCCCGCTGGTCTTGGCAAAGGGGCGACGATTGCCCACAAAACGGGAGATATTGGTATTGTGGTGGGGGATGCGGGCATGGTGGATATGCCCAATGGCCAACGCTATGTGGCAGCAATGATGGTGAAACGCCCCTACAATGATCCCCGAGGCAGTGAACTCATTCGCCAAGTCTCGCGCATGGCCTACCAAGCCTTCGAGAAACTTCCTCCTTCTCAGCCCTAGATGTCGCAGCCACTCCTGACCTTAGAGAATGTGTGCCGCTACTTTGGCGGTCTGAAGGCGGTTGATCGCGTGTCCTTTAGCGTGGCAACGGGGGAGATTTTTGGCATTATTGGCCCCAATGGCGCTGGTAAAACCACCCTTTTTAACCTGCTGACGGGGTTAATTCCTCTCACCTCAGGGGAAATTCACTTTCAGCAGCAGCCCCTGCACCCGCTTAAGCCCCACCAGATTGCGGGGTTGGGTATTGCCCGCACGTTTCAAAATATTCGCCTCTTTGCAGAGATGAGTGTTTGGGAGAATGTGCGCATGGGACAGCATCTCCATGCCCCTGCCAGTTTCTGGGCTAATCTCTGGGGGGCAGGGTCTGTACGTTATGCTCAGGAGCGCTTGGAGAACCGCGCCAAGGAACTCCTCTACTGGGTGAATCTCTACGAGCGGCGCCACGAGCGGGCAGGTAACTTACCCTATGGTGAACAACGCCGCCTTGAACTGGCGCGTGCTTTGGCACTGCAACCCCGCCTGCTCTTGCTGGATGAACCGGCTGCGGGCATGAATCCCAAGGAAAAGCAAGACCTCTGTGAGTTGATTCGTCGCCTCAAGGAGACCTTTGACCTGACGGTGATTCTCATTGAGCACCATGTGCCCTTGGTGATGAGTTTGTGCGATCGCCTAGCGGTATTGGACTTTGGTCAACTCATTGCTCTGGGTGATCCCCTAACGGTTAAAAATGATCCCAAGGTGATTGAGGCCTATCTTGGCGGTAATGTTTAGACCCACCGATCGCTACTTCCAAGGACGCACGGCAATTCTTGCCACCAAGCATGGCAAAGAGCAGGCGATCGCCCCGGCGCTGGCTCGCTTAGGGGTCACGGTGGTGGTGGCCTCGGATTTTGATAGCGATCGCTTTGGCACGTTTAGCCGTGAAATTCCCCGCTGTGGCACCCAAGAAGAGGCGGCTCTCGCCAAGGCAGAAGCAGTGCTAGCGCAAACCGATGCAGACTTAGTGATTGCCAGTGAGGGCAGCTTTGGCCCCCATCCGCAATTTCCGATGCTTCCAAGCGATCGCGAACTTGTCCTGCTTGTGGATCGCCGCCATGACCTTGTCTTGCGGGGAGAGGTGCTCTCCCTAGAAACGAACTTTAACCATGCCACCGTGAGTAATCTTGCAGAGGCCTTGGCCTTTGCCGAGCGGGTGGGCTTTCCGGAACATGGTTTGATTGCGATGGCGCAGGCTGATCCTCTCCCCAATACACCAATTTTCAAAGGGATTCAAAGTGAGGAACAGTTGCAAAGGGCGATCGCCACCCTGCAAACCGATTGCCCCACCATTCACCTTGAAACCGATATGCGTGCTCACATGAACCCGACGCGCATGCAGGTGATTGCTCAAGCGGCTGCTGACCTCGTTCAAGCGATGGCTCAGGGCTGTCCCCAGTGTGGTTGGCCGGGGTTTGTGGCTCGTGAGAAACTACCGGGGCTACCCTGTGAACTGTGTGGCGCACCTACCAGCGCCATCAAAGCCAGCCGTTACCGCTGTCAACGCTGTTTGCACCAAGTGACAGTGCCGGTTCCGGAAACCGTTGCCGATCCTAGTCAATGCTACTTCTGCAACCCCTAGGCAACGCCAAAGACTTGGTATAATCCCTTGTACAGCCCTCGGCACCGATTGAGCCATCCTATCGTCTGCATTCCTAGCGCATGTTTTGAGGAGTGACCCATGACACCTCGCTATCTGACCAGTCTTGCCCTTGCTGCACTCACTCTCAATCTCGGGAGTATGGCGCTTGCCCAGACTGCAAACACGAATAACCCAATGGAAGGCTGGCAACAAAACGGCAATGCCAATGATTTGGGCACCATTCTCAATCCCCAGAATGGCAACTTTTCCGTGCCCGGACTGATGAATCGGCTGCGTTTGATGGATGGTCGCGATCCCAACGAAGTGGTGGCGGATCAAATGGAAAATCTCAATGCTGAAGCAGAGGCCTTTCGCAAACGGCAGCAGCAAGAATTTCAAAATCTAACGGTTACGCCCTAGGACGGGGATGGTATGTCCCCAAGGGTATTGATTTTGGGCTTAGGTCATTGGGGACAAACACTGGCATACCTATTTGAGCAACAGGGCTGCACGGTCTCCTGCTGGGGGCGATCGCAGGGGGCACTCTCGGCGGCTCTTTTCCAAGACATTCATTTACTGGTTTCGGCTCTCCCCATCAAAGCCGTACGGGACGTGGCTGCCCAAGTCGCTGCTCTTCACCCCCCCTTAGGAATGATCCTTGTCAGTGCCACAAAGGGTCTAGAATCGGAAACCTTTGCCACAGCGGCGGATATTTGGCAAACTTACTGCCCGCATCATGATCTTGTGGTGCTTTCAGGCCCCAACCTAGCCAGTGAAATTCAGCAGGGACTACCGGCAGCGGCAGTGGTGGGGGGCAACCTAGCAGCAACTAAGCAAGTACAGGACTGTTTGGGCAGTACCACCTTTCGCCTCTATAGCAATGAAGACCGGCGGGGTGTGGAAATGGGGGGCATCTTCAAAAATGTGATTGCGATCGCCTGTGGCGTCAATGATGGTCTGGGTCTTGGCGTCAATGCCCGCTCTGCCCTGATTACCCGAGGACTGGTGGAAATGGTGCGGGTGGGTACCCACTGGGGCGGACAAGTGGAAACCTTCTACGGCCTTTCGGGGTTAGGGGATCTCCTCGCCACCTGTACTAGTGCTCTGAGTCGCAACTATCAAGTGGGGTGGCATCTTGCCCACGGTAAGTCCCTCTCCCAAGCCCTAGCCCTGACCAAGGGGACGGCTGAAGGGGTGAACACCGCTCGCGTGCTCTGCACCTATGCCCAGCAGCACCAGTTAGATATTCCGATTACCGCCATGGTCAATGCCGTTCTTGGTGGCCATCTCACTCCCCAAGCTGCCCTCAATTGTCTTTTGGAACGTCCCTTCAAGCCCGAGATTATTCCTAGTCAGTAGCTTCAGTCCTTGGCTGTGAACTTGCACGGGGTGCCGGCAGCGCTGCAGGAGCCGTTTCACTCACAGGAATCGCCACAGGGGGACGGTCAAGACTGAGCATCAAACCGACTGCTGTTGGCTCAATCGGTAGGGGAGAGACCTCTGGCTTAATGTCGGCAGGACTGGTGATAGCCACAGGCAGACTGGGGAAGGGATTGGGAATGAGACCCGTCAGCATTGCCACGAAGGATGCCGCTAGGGTTGCCCCCGCACTCCCTAAAACCCAAATGCGACGGGGGCGATTGGCCTTAGCAATCACTTGAGCCGCCAAACGATCCGCTGGACAGGGGGTCAAGGGTACGGGCAGCTCTTGCATCTGCTGCTTGAGGGTCAGGAGTCGCTGATAGAGGCGTTGGCCTTCGGGGTCAGTGGCCAGCCATGCTTCCACCTGTTGCCGTTCCGCAGCCGTCACTTCACCATCAAGGTAGGCGCTCAGAAGTTCAAAGGTATCGCGTTTGCAGTGATCAAGTTCGTCCATCATAGGGGTCTGTCCTTGCAGCAAAAGGGTAGGGGTGATTCGCATCAGGTTGAAGGGAGATCGAGGTGGGGTTGGAGTTCTAGTTGGAGTCGCTGGCGGGCACGGGCGATTCGCGATTTCACGGTTCCGAGGGAAACCCCGGTGATTTGGGCAATTTCTTCGTAGGAGAGGCCTTCAATTTCCCGCAGGACAATCGTTGTCCGAAAGGTTTCCGGTAGGTTGGCGATCGCCCGCCGTAATTGATCATAGAATTCATCCGTGCGCAACCGGTCATCGGGACTGGCATCACTAGCGGCAAGTTCCCAACTCATTTCTCCCTCTTGGGTTTTCAGGGGCGCATCCAGCGACAGGGGCGGTTGATGGCGTTTGCGTTTGCGCAACTCATCGTAAAACAAGTTGGTGGCAATGCGGCTGAGCCAACCCCGAAATTTGCTGGCATCTTGCAGTTTGTGAATGTTGCGATAAACCCGAATCCAGACTTCTTGCACAAGGTCGGCGCGATCGTCCCAGTCGGGCGCGAGGTGATAGATAATTCGCTCCACATGGGATTGGTATCGCCGCAACAATTCAGTAAAGGCAGCGCGATCTGGGGTTCTGCCGGCTTGACAGCGGACAACCAACTCTTGGGGTGTAAGTTTTGTCAGCGGCAGCGTCACCCGAGCACTGGTCTCCTCAACACGCGTCCAAGCAAGGGGAAGACTGGATGTCATGGATACAATCGACCTCAGACCAATCGCTTTTCATGACGCCCTTGCCCCCATGATGTTCCCTGATCCGTTATAGCTTGCCAAGGACATTGCCATGCATCCTCTTTGGGCTGCGAGTCTGTTAATGTTCCCTTAACGTTAGTGAATTTAGATTAAACTTTTTATTGTAGCGGCGATCGTTCTTTGGACGCGCTACGCAACCACTCAACGCGCGGCTCAATGTAACCCCTTATCACCGCCCCTCACCACCATGCTCTGGATCCGCATTGCCAGTGGACTTGTCGCGATCGCTCTCGCGCTGCTGATGACCTTTCTAGGCGGTTGGTATTTTTGTCTGGGCATTGGGGCACTAATTTATCTGGGTCAACTGGAATACTTTGAGCTAGCCCGTGCCAAAGGGAGTGCACCCGCCGCTAAAACCACCCTCGTGGTCAGTCAAGTACTCCTGATCACCTCTCTGCTGCGTCCCGATCTTGCGGATGCTGTCTTTCCCGTCGCAGGTACCTTTATTTGCTTCTACTTGCTATTTCAACCCAAGCTGGCCTCGATCGCCGATATTTCGACCTCAATCATGGGATTGTTTTACGGCGGTTATTTGCCCAGCTATTGGGTGCGCCTGCGGGGATTAGAGCAACAGACAACATTACCTTTGGGGGGATTTTGGCCGGAGCAGTTTCAACTCACCGCTTTGCCCTTGGGGTTACAGGTGACCCTGTTGGCCTTTGTCTGTATTTGGGCAGCAGATATTGGTGCCTATGCTGTTGGTAAGCTCTTTGGCCGGACGCGGCTTTCCCACATCAGTCCCAAGAAAACCGTAGAAGGGGCAGTGTTTGGCGTTTTAGGGAGTTTAGGTGTCGCCCTTTGGGGAGCACATTCCCTTGGCTGGCCACTCCCTTGGCTTTTGGGTGCAATGTTTGGCCTCATGATTGGCATTGCCAGTCTATTGGGAGATTTAACAGAGTCAATGATGAAACGGGATGCCGGGGTCAAAGATTCTGGCCAGTTGATTCCCGGTCATGGCGGCATTTTGGATCGCGCCGATAGCTATGTTTTTACGGCACCCCTTGTGTTTTACTTTGTGACGTTGCTATTGCCCCTGTGTCAATGAAAAAAAACAGCGTCCCTTCCCGTGTGATTATGTGTTTGCTCCCGAGGTGAATTCCATTGAGCGGTTGTGGCAGCATCTGCGAGCAGCATTGGCATGGCAGTCGTTCGACACACTGGAAGTCCTGCGTCAAAAGCTGCAAGCTGTATTGTCACAAATGACGGCGGCAGTGATTCCTTCTTTGACGGGCTGGTCGTTCATTACACAGCCTCTATTAACCCTATCTTCAAATTGAATTGGTATTAGAAGCTTTGCACGCTAAAGTGAGAACAAATAAAAAAGAGGGTTTTGCTGCTCGCCGAGTTACAATTACTCGCCCTGATGGTAAAGAAATTCACCACATGGTCTGGATAGATCAAGGAATGGAAACAAAAGTCCAGCCGATTGTTGACCAGATCCTTGGGCAGTGTCCAGAACTTCAGATGCGACAGGCGTTGATTACGCAGCTTATTGAGGCTGTTTTTAGTAACCTAGAAAATGGGCGTGATTTTGCAAATTGTAACGCTGAGAGATTGTTCAACATAAGAGTAACTTTCTATGGATACTCCATACAGTCTGCCTAGTTCTGAAAGCTTAGATATCGCCACTTTTTCTAGACTGCTTGATGACACTACAAATTCCTATAAATTTCTCTTTTTTATATCACTATTAGACATTTTAAGTAGTCGCTTATTTGAGGTGACTTCACCAATTAGTCTAAAAGATTTGGCTATTGAGATGTTAGTTAATGCTTGGTATCCTCATTCAGTATTTAGACTATCCTTCGGATTGCGAGATATGGTTACTGAAAAACTAAATTCTTTAAATTTAACTTTTGATAATTTGCCATTAAAAATTAAGAATATAGAAAGTGATAAAACCGTTATTCGTGAAGCGATAAAAAGTAAAAATATTGATGAAAGGCTTACTAGATATGTACCTTTTCGATTGATACGACCCTTTTTTAGAGAATTAAGTGGATTGAAAGATCAGCAAGTTAACAGAGAAGTAAAAAAACTAGCAGAGAGATTATTTGAGGAGCGTAAACCCTTGTATAAATTTAGTCAGAATAATACAGCAATCTTAATTCATCCTGAATGGGCTGCTTATATTCAAACTAACTATCAAATTGTTAGAGGCTGGGTCTCATGGTGTTGGCTACAGTATATGCAAAAAAGAAACCCTAACACTGCTGCAATTGTTAATAAGTTGTTTCCACCCAGAGAGCGAGAATCTTTACAATGGCAAACTTCTTACTGGAGAACAGTTATTGAAAATTGTGAAGATTTAAGATGTATATACTCAAACCAAATACTAGAACTTAATGACATTTCACTTGATCACTATTTGCCTTGGTCTTTTGTGGCTCATAATCATCTTTGGAATTTGATTCCAGTTCCTAAAAGCGTTAATTCTTCTAAATCAGATAATATTCCCGATGATATTTATTTTGAGAGATTTATTAAAATACAGCATACAGGGCTTGTTATTTTCTATAATCATAGCTCTCCAAAGAAATGGAATAACTATATTGAATCATATTTGGTTGATTTAGGCTTTTCTAGTAAAGAAGAGTTGTTAAACTTTGAAAGCCTCAAAAGACAATACAAAATAAAATTTATGCCTTTGATTGCTCTAGCAGTTAGCCAAGGATTTAATTCTAATTGGAGATATATTTGAAATTGCCCTGATCACCAAAATTCAAGTTCCTCGAAATTTCGTAGCAGACTTTGGTTTACCCAATGAGATCTTAACGGATGAACGCACGGTTCACCTGCATCACTCGGCTTGCGATCGCCCTGCACTACTGCTTGCCAATACCAGTAAAGTGCCTGAACAGGATAGGCTGCTTCCTAACTTAGTAGTGAACGGAGACTTAAAACATCGCTTAGCAGGTAATCTACATGTCTCTGTTCTAGGGATTCCAAACAGTGCCATTATCGCTAGAGTCAGACATCAGTTAGCTATTTCCACAGGTTCTGCTTGTTCTAGTGGCGTCGAAACTCCTTCACATGTCCTGAGAGCAATGCAATTGCCGCTAGAAAGAATTGAGGGAGCGTTACGCATCGGTCTAGGCAAATTCACGACGGATGATGAAGTGACTCAAGCAGCACAAGTTTTAATTTCGGCTGTTCAAACTATTCAAAGATTACTTAGCAAGTAACCAACCTAGAAAATCTAGAAGTTTTGAAAGATAGTTTAGGAGGTTAGAAAAAAGGCAGCAGTACTGTATTCCTTCCTCCAAAAGAGAACTGAAACTAGTACCATAAAAATGTTGGTTTCTCTAAATCTGCCCTTATTATGTCTGCTTCGGCAACGAATTCCCCTTCCCGCTGGCGATCGCTACGCAATAATGCCCTGTTGATTGGGGTAGCTGTGCTGATCACGCTACTGATTCGTATTTTTGTGGCGGAGTCGCGCTTTATTCCCTCAGAGTCTATGGAGCCAACGCTTTGGCCGGGCGATCGCATTGTGGTGGAAAAGATCACCTATCGCCAGCGATCGCCCCAGCCGGGGGATATTGTTGTTTTCTATACCCCACCCCTCTTGCAGACCCTTGGTTATCGCGCCGATCAAGCCCTCATTAAACGAGTGATTGCCACTGCTGGGGATACAGTTGCCGTATATGATGGCCGAGTTTGGGTCAACGATCGCCCCCTTGAAGAGCCGTACATTGCTGAACCACCCGTTTATACACTCTCGCCAGTGACAGTGCCAGACAATATGCTCTTTGTCATGGGAGATAACCGCAACCACAGCAACGACTCCCACATCTGGGGATTTTTGCCCCTTGAGAATGTCATTGGTCGGGCGATCGCCTGCTATTGGCCCCTCAACCATGCGGGTAAAATTTCGTCCCCGGCTGCCTAATAGGTGACCAGCCGCATCAGTGTGGGGTTAGCATCGTCCACTAGTCCCCATTCAACTGGTAACGGCACCACTTGTCCCACAGGGCTTGTTTGCGTTGCTTGGAGGCAATCGGTCTGCAAGCTGTAGTTGCCATTTCGCAGGCTTGACGGTTGGGCAGGGCGGCTGACTTGACAGGTTTTAATGACTGTTGCTCCCACCTGTAGCGTGCTATGGGTTTGGCTGTGAGCCAAGGGTGTCCAAGAAAACACGGCTAACAAACTCAAGGCGATCGTGGCGACACGAGGCTGCCGCCAAAACTGCATGCTGAACATAATTCCCCCGCCTTCTCTTTATCGAGAAGTCATTGACAAAATCGCTTGCAACAGCTCCTTAGATTTCTTCCACCGCCTCTAGAAATGTTTTAATTCTTTAACGGTGAATCCTAAGGTCTTGAATCGAAAGAAAAATTAGAAAGTGTAAAGAACTATATAGGTTGGTAGGTGATGAGTGGTTTCCCCCACACTTCTATTATAGTTTCCGTAACCAAAACTATGACGACTGTGTATAAAAATTAACCACTTTCTATCAAAACATAAAGAAGTGACACACAAAGGATTGGCTCAGAGCAAGGCGATCGCTAGGCTAAAGGCAAACCCTTGGAACCGCCATCATGTACAGTGAGTCAGAACATACTCCCCAAGCGATCGCCAACCGCCGCTATCAAGTACGGATTGGTCAATACCTCAATGAGGGCTGGCAAATTTTCAGCACTCAACCCGCTGCCTACATTGGTTTTCTCATTCTGGCAACCATCATCAATGGTGTGCTCAACAATATTCCGGGGGCTGGCCCGATTGTGAGCACGATTTTGGCAGGCCTCTTTGCTGCAGGCTACTACTTTTTCAGCTTTCAGATTGCCCGCAACCAAAGACCCGAATTTAGCCACTTTTTTAATGCGTTCAAAAACAACTACTTTTTGCCGATCTTTTTGACGAACTTGATTATTGGTTTGATTACGAATGTGTTTGTGATCAGTGCCAGCATTCTATTTGTGATTGCGGGGTTGCCCTTCTTTCAAGGCATATTAGAGCAGGCGGCGGCTGAAGCAACGGAACCCGATGCCGACTTAGAACAACTGCTAGCGTTACTAGAGCAGCTCCCCTCTCTGCCAGATGCCCTGACCCCCGTTTTAATCTTGGCGGGTGCCATCCTGCTGCTGCCGGGGGTTTACTTTGGGGTAGCCTATATGTTTGCTGTGCCTTTGGTGGTGGAACACCGCTTTGATGTGTGGCCAGCCCTAGAAACCAGTCGCCGCTTGGTCTCCCGTGATTGGTGGAGCTTCTTTTTCCTCAATGTGTCAATTATTTTCTTCAATACTTTGGGCTTTTGCCTCTGTTGTGTGGGGCTACTGGTGACGATTCCTTGGAGTAGTTGTGTGATTGTGGCGGCCTACCGCGATATTATTGGCCTCATGCCCACTACTGACAGTACCAACCAGTTTTAGTCTGATGACGCTGCCCACCCTTGCGGATCTCAACCTCGACCCCTTTTGGATGCCCTTTACGGCCAACCGCCAGTTCAAGCAAAGCCCTCGGCTCCTTGTTTCGGCAGCGGGGATGTACTACAAGAGTATTGATGGCCGTGAGATTCTCGATGGCACCGCGGGGTTGTGGTGTGTCAATGCCGGCCACTGCCGTCCAGAAATTGTCAGCGCGATCGCCCAACAGGCAGCAACACTGGATTTTGCCCCCACATTCCAGATGGGACATCCGGGACCCTTTCAGGTGGCCGATCGCCTGCGTGCCATGACCCCTGACCCCCTTAACCATGTCTTTTTTGCCAACTCTGGCTCTGAGGCTGTGGATACAGCCTTAAAAATTGCCCTTGCCTACCATCGGCTGCGGGGAGAGGGAACGCGGCAACGGCTCATTGGGCGTGAGCGGGGCTATCACGGGGTCGGTTTTGGTGGGATTTCGGTAGGGGGAATTGCGCCCAATCGCAAGTTCTTTGGTTCTCTCTTGGCAGGGGTGGATCATCTGCCCCACACCCACAACCTTGAGTACAATGCCTTCAGCAAGGGGCAACCCGCTTGGGGAGCACATTTAGCCGATGAGCTAGAACGCTTGGTGGCACTGCATGATGCCTCAACGATCGCGGCGGTGATTGTCGAACCCCTCGCTGGCTCGACGGGGGTATTGATTCCGCCCCAGGGGTACTTGGAACGCCTGCGTGCGATTTGCGATCGCCACGGCATTTTGCTGATCTTTGATGAGGTAATTACAGGTTTTGGCCGTCTGGGTGCCCCCTTTGCCAGTCAGTACTTTGGTGTGACCCCAGATCTCATCACTGTTGCGAAGGGTCTAACCAATGCCGCTGTGCCCATGGGAGCGGTGATTGTCCGCGATGAGATTTACGACACCTTCATGCAAGGCCCCGCGGGGCAAATTGAGTTTTTCCATGGTTACACCTACTCGGGACATCCCCTTGCCTGTGCGGCCGCCTTGGCAACCCTAGAGATTTACGAGAAAGAAGCCCTATTTGAGCGGGCGGCTTCCCTTGCGCCCTATTGGCAGGAGGCCATCCACAGCCTACGGGGTCTTCCCCATGTCATTGATATTCGCAACTTGGGTTTGGTGGCAGGGATTGAATTGGCGCCACGGCAAGGAGGGGCACGGGGCTATGATGCTCTCTGTCGTGCCTTTGAAGCGGGACTGCTGATTCGTGTCACGGGGGATATTATTGCCCTCTCACCACCGCTGATTGTGGAGCGATCGCACATTGATCAAATGGTGGAGATTTTGAGTCGTGTTCTGCGGGAACTTCCCTAGGCACCGCAGCGTCAGAATCAGCGGATCACTCTCTCCTTGGAGGCTTCTATGTTACGCTTCCTGCCGTTGGCCATCGGTAGCTTCGTCACGCTGCTGGCGATCGCTCCCCCCAGTCGTGCCGCCTATCCCCTCTTTCCTAATCAGCCGGGTGTCGATGTCTTTTTCCCGGGGCTAGAATCCTTTGGGCGGCCACGAACCCCACAGTATGATCCCTACAATCCCGTCATCTACCGTCCGCCGGGGCAATCTCAAACCTACATTATTGTGCCAGTGCCCTATCCACCTCGCCCAGTGATTTACCCGCCCCCCTATTCACCCGTTTATTATCCCTATTACCCCTGTTATCCATTCCGTTGCCGATAAGCAACAATACTGGGGATTGATACTTGACTCGACTTGGGAAGCAGATCGAGAGCCTGTTCTCCTGCTAAAATAGCGGCTAATTTAGCCATTTTCATTCGAGAGAAATCTATGGCTCAGTTGGCGATCGCTCCCGTTTTATTCCACCTTGCCTTTCCCGTCAGTAATTTGGCGGACACCAAGGCCTACTACATTGATGGGTTGGGCTGTGAACCGGGGCGCGAAAATCCCCACTGCCTGATCATGAAGCTTTATGGCCATCAACTGGTGGCTCACGTCACCGATGAACCCTTAACCCCAGCCAAGAGCATTTATCCGCGCCACTTTGGCTTGATTTTCTTGGCAGAAGCCGACTGGCAAAACCTCTGCGATCGCGTGATCAAGAAGGGACTTGACTTTTATCAGCCACCGCGCACCCGCTTTGCCAATACCCCCTTAGAGCACCAAACGTTCTTTCTCGCAGACCCTTTCCACAACCTAATTGAAATTAAGCACTACCGCCATGTAGAAGCCATTTTTGGCCTGCGGGATCACCGTCACATTGGCGATACTCCCCTCGTTTCTGCGCCGCAACCGTGACCCATCTGATTCTCTATAGCAAGCCCGGCTGTCACCTCTGCGAAGGACTGCAAGAAAAGCTGGCCACCCTGAGGGAATTTACCCTTGAGGTACGTGACATCACCAGCCGCGATGATTGGTGGCAGGCCTACCAATACGAGATTCCTGTCCTCTACCTCGTGATTGGAACGCAAGTCCTTCCCGTACCGCGCTTTTCTCCCCGTGCCAGTGCTGCACACATTCGTCAGCGACTGCAACAATTGACCCCTTCAGGCGGCTCAGCGTCCACTCCTTAACGGCATGATCAATTACAACTCTTTTCACAGCAACCGAATACGCCCAACAATTTACCGAAAAATTTAATCGCCAGATTGCATCCCCCCGATGTATCCCATATGTTAGAAAAGGGCTGTCATCGGCATCGCAAAGCCAATAGGAAACTCAGGAATGGTCGATTTTGGAGCAATGCTCTTTCGCGGGCGGGGGGTCAAGATCTCGCAGCAGTATGCGGTGATTGGCCTAGGGCGGTTTGGCCGGGGAGTGTGCGAGACCCTGCACGGCATGGGCTATGAGGTGCTTGGCAGTGATAACCAAGAGCGACTGGTGAATCAGGTGCTTCAGGATCACATTGTGGATCATGCGATTCAACTGGATTCCACGGATCCCCAAGCCCTGAAGGAGGCTGGCTTTTTTGAGTTTGAAACGGTGATTGTCGCCATTGGCAATCATCTGGACGCTAGCATTATCACCACATTGAACCTGAAGGAGGCAGGGGTGCCCAATGTCATTGCCAAGGCTTCCTCAGAGATTCACAAAAAACTCCTAGAGCGAGTCGGGGCAGATCGGGTGGTCTTTCCAGAGTATGAGGCGGGTTGTGAACTGGCGCGATCGCTCACCCGGCCAGCAATTCTCGATTGGTTTGACCTTGACCCCGAAAAAAGTATTGTGGAAGTCAAAGTGCCCGAGGCATTTCACAATCGCACAGTTGCCGAGGTGGAACTCCGCAGTCGCTATGGCCTCAACCTAATTGCCCTGCGCTTTGATGATAAGTTTGAGATCAATCCCAGTCCCAACCAGAAGCTCAATAAAGGGGACATTATGGTGGTGATTGGTGCCAATAACGATATTGATCGCTTTTTGCGTAGTCAGCACATTAATTAGGGCATAACCCTTGAGCTTGCGCTGCTGGTCGCCGCCGGCACGGGTGATGGCGATTCTCCTGTGGATTTTTTGCATTAGTAGTTTGCGGCGGTTGGACAGTCTGGCGATCGCGACCTTGCTGGTGGTGCTCCTCTATCTCCTGAGCCATGTCCCTTGGCAGCGCTTGGGCAAACGTCTCCAACAACTGTGGCTCTTTTTTCTGGGACTGTGGTTACTGTTGGCGGTTACCGCGTGGCCGATCGCGCTGCTCCTGACGTGGCGCTTGGTCTTGTGTCTTGCCCTCGGCGTGGTGTTGCTAGAAAGCCTGACATTTAGTGAATGGGTGCAGGTCTGTCGCTGGTGGGGACTCCCCCCCTTGTTGGTGGATACGCTGGCCTTGACCTATCGCTATCTGTTTGAGCTAGAGAGTCAGTTGGCACAAATGCAGCAGGCACTCTTTCTGCGGGGATTTCGCTTGAGTTGGCGCCGCCTTCGCCCGTGGGCACAGGTGATTGGTATCTTTCTCATTCGCGCCGAGGAACGGGCACAGCAGATCTATCTCGCAATGCGCTTACGGGGCTATGGGCAAGTGCTTCAGCGTCGTCCGCAATTTTCTGAGGGGGCGCCTTGGAGTTGGGGGCTAACGCTGAGTGCTGGCTTGGGGGCAGGGTTGTTGGCAGCCTATGATGCCCTTGGTAAAATCCAACTGCCTTTTTGAGGTGGCTAGACGACAGTGGGAACAGTGGTACATTAACATATTAACATTTGTAAACGATTGCCCCTTTGAGATTGCCCCTATGAAACCCAAGAACGCGCTTTTCGTTGCGGAGCAGGTGTGCCTAGTTGGCCACATTGTGGCGATGGCCTTTGGCTTAGCGGGGTTGCTCCTCGTCGTGCCCCATCCCGAGTTTATTCTGGCATTGCCCACGTGGGGTCAGCAGCTTTTTCAATGGAGTATGGGAAGCGGGGGGGTCGTTTATATTGTCCTCGGTGCGCTGGCGATCGCCCTTCACACCTATCGCAACTTTGGCCTGGGCAAACTGCTTGGCTTTTTGCTGCCAGCGGTGGGCATTTCCCTGACGAGTGAACTATTGGGGACAAGTACTGGCTTTCCCTTTGGCCATTATGGTTACCTCAGTGGCTTGGGGTACAAAATTGCTGGGCTGGTGCCCTTCACGATTCCCCTCTCTTGGTTTTATATGGGGCTAGTGACGTTTCTTTTGGCCTACAGTGGCTTCATCAGTCGTCCCCTACGAGAAGGCAAAGGCGTGGGCTTGGGGGCAGCCTTGATCACCGTGGGCTTGGGAGCAATCTTTTTAACCGCTTGGGATTTTGTCCTTGATCCGGCCATGAGTCAAACCGCCATTCCTTTTTGGCAATTTCAGGATGTCGGTGAATTCTTTGGTATGCCCTACCGCAACATTCTGGGATGGACGGGCACCGGGGCTGTGTTTATGGGGTTGGCGATGATCACTTGGTGGCCAAAACCCATGGTGGTGAACCGTGGGCAACTCATTACCCCCTTGGTGGTGTATCTGGTGAATTTTGCCTTTGGCGCGATGATTACCCTCACGTCCTTGGATCAACGCTTTTGGATTCCGGCAACGCTGGGATTTGTTTTGGGGGTCGTGCCGGTCACGGCGCTGTGGTGGTTTGCTGAAGCCCCCCTAGAGAAAGTTCAAGGGGTCAACATCAATACTGAGGCGGGTTGAGCGGGGACACTGCTCTTTGAGGTGCAGGAGAGACTGGCTGAGTTCAGAAACTCGTTCTAGTTTGCCCTTGAGTAAAATTTGCCAGCGATAGCGGCCAGCAATTTTGGCGATCGCGGCGGGAGCGGGGCCAAGCACTTCCCATTCTCCCCCAGTTACCGGGGCTAACGTTTGGAGCTGTTGGGCGATCGCCTGTGCCGTGGCAGCCACATCCTCAGGATCGGGACTACTCAAGCGCAGAAGAATCAGTTGGGCATAGGGGGGATAGCCCAACGGGGCACGGCCACTTAGCTCCTGTGTGGCAAAGGTGTCCCAGTCATAGGCTTTGACCGCTGTAATCACTGGATGCTCCGGCACATAGGTTTGGAGAATCACTTTACCCGGATGTGCCCCGCGGCCCGATCGCCCCGCCACTTGGGTGAGAATTTGAAAGGTGCGTTCCGCCGCCTGATAATCGGGCAAATGCAGGAGACTATCGGCAGCCAAAATTCCCACGAGGGCGACCTGCGGCAGATCAATCCCCTTCGTCAGCATTTGCGTCCCCACCATCACATCGGCTGCGCCGGCGGCAAATTGAGTTAATAACTGGCGATGGGCACCCTTGCGTTGGGTGGTATCACTGTCAAAGCGCAGTACCCGCAACTGGGGAAAGAGGCGATTCAGTTCACTCACCACCCGCTGCGTTCCGCCACCAAAGGGTTTGAGATAGGGGGAGGCACAACTGGGACAGCGCTGCGGCACCGCCTGACTGTAGTTGCAATAGTGACAGCGCAGCACTTCCATCTCCTCACCAAAGAGGTGTCCAGTGAGAGAGACGCTGCAATGGGGACAGTACATCACCGTGCCACAACTGCGACAGGAAACAAAGGTGCTGTGACCCCGCCGAGGCACAAAGAGAATCGCCTGCTGTCCCTGAAGATTCCCCAGAGCGTCTTGCAGTGGACGACTGAGCATCGAACGGTTGCCACGGTGCAATTCTTGGCGCATATCCACAAGGGTGATCGGCGGCAGGGGGGTAGCATGGATACGCTGAGGAAGAGAAAGGGTCTGAATCTGGCCGGTTTGGGCAGCCTGCCAAGTGCTGAGGGCAGGGGTGGCAGTTCCTAGAATCAGGGGACACTGTTGTTGGCGCGATCGCCATTGGGCAACGGTACGGGCATGGTAACAAGGCTGAGGTTGATCCTGTTTGTAGCCGCTGTCATGCTCTTCATCGAGAATGATTAGACCTAGGCCCACCAAGGGCAGCAGTACCGCCGATCGCGTGCCAATGATTACCCGTGGCTGCGGCATCAAGGTCAATCGCCAAGTATCGTAGCGCTCCCCCTCACTAAGACCACTGTGATAGACCAGCAAGCGTTCACCAAAGCGTGCCCGCACTCGGTCCGTGAGTTGGGGTGTCAAGCCAATCTCTGGCACCAGCAGTAGGGCCGATCGCCCTCGCCCTAGGCACTCAGCAATTGCTTGCAGATAGACTTCCGTTTTGCCCGACCCCGTAACCCCGTGCAGTAGGAATGTTTGGGCACAGTCTAGGTGTTCGGAAATCGCTTTTAGAGCAGTGGCTTGGGCAGGGGTGAGGGCTTTTGGCCGATCCGGTGTCACCGCTACCCCCTGTTCAATGCGGCAGTGCTGCTGCTCGACAATAGCAATGTATCCCTTGGCAGCAAGGCGATGGAGGGTTTGGGCGGTGGTGCCCGTGGCCTTGAGCACCTCTTGTAGCCAGCAATCGCGACCCTGTTGCTGCAAATAGCGGAGGATTTGGCGCTGCCGCTGCGTTAAGGTCTCCCCTTCACTATTGAGGAGTACTACGGCTTGCTGCTGTTTTGGCTGTTGACTGGCGGGTGCCGCTAAGTAGGTTTCCACCCAGCCAAGGCGTTCGAGTTCTGCGAGGGCCCGCTGCACCTTGGGAAGCTGTTGCTGGAGGTAGCGCACACTGTAGTCCCCACTGCCCTTGGTCTGGAGAAAGCGCAGCAAATGTTGCCCTTGTTCAGAAAGGGGGGGAATCCCCTGTTGTGGCCGTAGGCGCACCCGTCGTTGCGATCGCCCCAAGACCCCCGGCGGCAGAGCAGTGCGCACCACTTGGATTAAAGGCGTGCAGTAGTATGTGGCAATTTGTTCTAGCAGTGCCCAATAGTCCTTGGGAAAAAGCTGCTGGTCAACCACTTCAAGGAGCGATCGCAAGCGTTGTGGATCAACCGATGGCGGTACAGTTTCCAGTACCTCGAGGACAATCCCCCGCACCACCTGAGAGCCAAAGGGCACTTCCACCACATCGCCCCCCTGCACCCACCAACCCGCAGGAACTTGGTAAGTGTAAGCCTCGCTTGCCCCCGGACAGTCCACAAGCACACTGGCGTAGATAGAGGGTTGTTGAGGTGCTAAGGCCATCGGATCGTTTAATTGCTTTTCACTCAAGCAGGCAGATAAAAAGTTCCCCAACCACTCTACATATTTCTTTATTTCTTTAGATTTTCGCTATTCCACAGCGCGGATTTGATCGCTAGGCTATGAGGTAGCAGTCAAGCTGACGGGGACTTTGCTATGGCTGGATATTTTTCCTTGAGCTTTCCTAGGCTTCTGGCAGTCACTCCCCTGATCCTACTGGCACAGGGATCCTCTCTACCACAGCCAGATAAGAATGGAAATTATATGCGGACAACCCATCCCTATTGGAAGGTTGTTGCTACTAAACCCGTAAATTGTCGTTTGGCGCGATCGCTCAATGATGTTGAAGGCAAGAAAGTACCAACGATTAATGTCGAGCAATTACCCCTAGGTATTAAGCTCAAGCCGGGTCAACAAATCCTAACTAATACAAGCCAGACACGCGGTGAACCCGCAGTTGTTATGGACACCAATGGTAACCCTTGGTTGAGGGTATCCTATGGCTATGATACTTGCCTAGTCCGTGCTCATCGAAATTTTGTCCGTCCCATTCCTAACCCATTCTCAACCCCACAGCGCTAGCCAGAGGTACACTGCTGGATGAATCACAGTATTTGGGCTGCTTTACTGCTGTTCCCAGTTCTTGCTCAAACGCCAAACTTACCCCAACCCAACAGCAATGGTGACTATATCAGCCGCACTAGTCATCGTACTTGGGTGGTGGTTGATCCCGATATCAATGGTCTCAACTGTCGCTGGTCGGACAAAGTACCGCAGGAGTGGTACGCCCCCAATGCCCGTTGGCCGGATCTGGAGATTATGCGCTGGCCGGTGGTGCGTCGCTTTCCCCAAGGAACCGTTCTAACGGCCAATATCACCCCCGCAGGCTTTGCCACGATTACCGATAGCCGCGGTTTGCCTTGGCTCAAAGTTTCCATTGGTGACGAGGATCGCATTTGCTTGGTGCGAGCGAACCGCCGATTTATTCGTCCCCGCTAAGAATTGGGTTGTTTGCTTGAGAGGACGTGGGAAAATAGGGAAGACTGCTCCTCACCCAAGATTCTCCATGACTGGTCTTTACGAAGCACAAACGATCGCCATCGCCCGTCAACTGTGGACGGCTAGCCAAGAGTCCCGCAACTTTTTCAGCCAACTGCGGGAGCAAATGCGCATTGAAGATAAGCTCCTCGGCTGGGCAATGGAACATCCGGGGCTACGGGTGCAACTGTTTCGCCTCATTGACTGCCTGCCCAGTCTGCGTAGTAAAGCCGAGGTGGCTCGCCACTTGCAGGAGTACCTCAGTGACCCCAGTGTGGAATTGCCGGAAGGCCTCAAAAAACTCTTGAACTTTGCCCAGCCGGATTCCCTGCCCGCCCAAGCAGCGGCAACCACCTTCACAACAGCGGTTCAAGCCCTTGCCCACAAGTACATTGCTGGTGAAACCACCGAGCAGGTGCTGAAAACCATTGGCCGCCTACGCAAGCAGGGCATGCTGGTGACGATGGATATTCTTGGGGAGGCGGTGATTACGGAGGCAGAGGCGCAGCAGTATTGCGATCGCTACCTTGACCTAATGCAGCAACTCAGTCCCCTCGGGCAACGGGAGGGCGTGAATCCAGTCCAAGTCTCGGTGAAGCTGACGGCCTTTTACTCCCAGTTTGATCCCCTAGATGTGTCTGGCTGCCGTGCTAAGGTGGGGGAACCAATTCGGCGGCTGTTGCATCGTGCCCAAGAATTGGGGGTGGCGGTGCACTTTGATATGGAGCAGTATGCCTACAAAGACATTACCCTCGCGATCCTCAAGGATATTTTGCTAGAGCCAGAGTTTCGCGATCGCGCCGATGTCGGGCTGACATTGCAAGCCTATTTGCGGGATAGCTACCAAGATGCCCAAGACCTGATTACTTGGGTGCAACAGCGGGGGACACCGATTACCGTGCGAGTGGTCAAGGGCGCCTACTGGGATCAAGAACTGATTAAGGCGGTGCAGCAGGATTGGCCATTGCCCGTCTATCAACATAAGCAGGACACCGATGCCAACTTTGAGCGGGTGATTGAACTGCTCCTGAGTCACCATACAGTTTTGCGCACGGCGATCGCTAGCCATAATGTTCGTTCCCAAGCGCGGGCGATCGCGATCGCCCAACATCAGCACATTCCGCCTACGGCCATGGAATGCCAAGTTCTCTATGGCATGGCCGATAAACTTGCCAAGGCTCTCGTGGATGCAGGGCAAACGGTGCGCGTCTATTGTCCCTACGGTGATCTAATTCCGGGGATGGCCTACCTGATTCGGCGACTCCTAGAAAATACCGCCAATAGCTCCTTTTTGCGCCAACAGTTGGGGGCTGTCGCAGTGGAGGAATTACTGGCACCACCGCAACCAACGGCGGACTTTGACGCTGTGAACGTTCATCTGACCACGGGCAAGACCTCAACCTTTGTCAATGCTGCCAATAGCGACTATGCCCGCGCCAGCCAGCGGGAAGCGATTCAAGCGGCCTTAATTCATGTCCATCGCCAACTGGGGCAAACCTATACCCCCATCATCAATGGCGATCGCGTCAATACCCTCGAATACAGTGAGTCCCTCAACCCCTCACAGCCCGAAGAAGTTGTCGGTCGCGTTGGCTTAGCCACCATTGAGGATGCTGAGCATGCGATCCGGGCTGCCAAAGCCGCTCAAGCGCAGTGGCAACAGACCCCCGTGGCTGAACGAGCCACCCTGCTACGGCGGGCAGCGGATCTCCTCGAGGCACAACGCCATGAACTAGTGGCTTGGATGTGCTACGAAGTGGGCAAGGTGGTGGCGGAAGGGGATGCCGAAGTTTCCGAAGCCGTTGATTTTTGCCGCTACTACGCCGATGAAATGGAGCGCCTCAGCAGTGGCTATGACCGCAACTTTCCCGGCGAAACCAACCATTACCACTACCAAGGGCGCGGCATTGCAGTCGTCATTTCCCCTTGGAACTTTCCCCTAGCGATTCCCACGGGTATGACCGTGGCTGCCTTGGTCACAGGCAACTGTACAATTCTCAAGCCTGCGGATCCGGCTGCCGTGATTGCTGCCAAACTAGCGGAGATCCTGATTGCCGCCGGTTTTCCGCCAGGAGTGTTTCAGTTTCTCCCCGGCCGTGGCTCCGTGATTGGCCCCTACCTCACCAAACATCCCGATGTGCATCTGATTGCCTTTACTGGCTCCCAAGAGGTGGGTTGCCGCATTATTGCTGAGGCAGCGGTGTTGCAGCGGGGACAAACCCACATCAAGCGGGTGATTGCTGAGATGGGAGGCAAAAATGCCATCATCATTGACGAAAGTGCCGACTTAGATCAGGCAGTGGCAGGGGTGGTGCAATCGGCCTTTGGCTACAGCGGCCAAAAATGCTCCGCCTGTTCACGGGTGATTGTCCTCGAGTCCATTTATCAACCCTTTGTGCAGCGCTTAGTGGAGGCCACCAAGTCCCTGAATATTGGGCCTGCCCATTTGCCCAGTACCCGTGTTGGACCAGTGGTGACGGCAGCCGCCCGCGATCGCATTCAGGAATACATTGCCAAGGGACAGCGGGAAGCGGAACTGACCTTGAGTGTACCGGTACCGGAGGTAGGGTATTTTGTCTCGCCTACCATCTTTACCAATGTCCCCCCCACCGCCACGATCGCCCAAGAGGAAATTTTTGGCCCGGTGCTAGCGGTATTACGGGCAGAAACCTTCAGCCAAGCCCTTGCAATTGCCAATGCCACGGCCTATGCCCTGACGGGGGGGTTGTATTCGCGGACGCCGTCCCATATTCAGCAGGCCAAAGACCAATTTGTCGTAGGGAACCTGTACATCAATCGTGGGATTACGGGGGCGATCGTCGATCGGCAGCCCTTTGGTGGCTTTAAGCTCTCGGGGATTGGTTCCAAAGCGGGGGGCCGCGATTACCTGCTGCAATTTCTGGAACCGCGTGTCATTACCGAGAATGTGCAGCGCCAAGGGTTTGCCCCCATTGCTGGAGTGGATGATTGATGCCAAAAGGCACGCAGTTATTGGCCGACCTTCAGGAGCGCATCAGGGCAGCGGGCGCCATTTCCTTCTGTGAGTTTATGGCCTTGGCTCTCTATGCACCGCAGTGGGGCTATTACAACCGTCCCCAAATGCAGATTGGTCGGCGCGGCGACTTTATCACGTCCAGTAGTCTGACGAGAGACTTTGCGGAACTGCTCACTGAGGCTTTTGTGCAGATGTGGCACGCCTTGGAGCGACCGCAGCGCTTTACCCTCTTGGAGATGGGTGCGGGTGAAGGCCAATTTGCGGCTGGGGTCTTAGGCTATAGCCAAGCGACCTACCCCGATTTCTTTGCCGCCCTGGAGTATCAGATTCAAGAGCAGTCCCCCAGTTTACGGGAACGCCAACGGCAACGCTTGGCCCCTTGGGGAGATCGCCTGTGCTGGCGAGGCTCTGACACTCCCACTGCACCGATCACTGGCTGCATCTTTAGTAATGAACTCGTGGATGCTTTTCCCGTGCATCGGCTGCAATGGCAGGGGGACGATTGGCAGGAAATTTATGTCAGTCTCGATGCCCAAGGGGCGTTGCAAGAGGTTTTGCGTCCCCTCAGCGACGATCGCATTCCCGAGTACTTTGCCACCGTTGGTATTGATCCGCAGCAGCAGGGCTACAGCGACGGCTATCGTACCGAGGTTAACTTGAACCTAATCCCGTGGCTCAAGGATCTGAGTCAGCACCTAGAGCGGGGCTTTGTTCTCACCATTGACTATGGTTATCCCGCCCAGCAATACTATCATCCCGCCCGCTGTGAGGGCACCTTGCAGTGCTACTATCAACACCGCTACCACGACAATCCCTACTCCTTTGTTGGCGAGCAGGACATTACAGCCCATGTGGATGTGACCGCCTTGACCCGCTATGGTGAGCACTTTGGTCTTGAAACCCTCTATGTCACCCGCCAGAGTTTATTTCTCATGGCCTTGGGCTTGGGCGATCGCCTACTGGCGCAACAGCAGAGTAATGGCAATCTTCTTCAAGCCCTCAACCGCCATCAATCCCTGCACCAACTCATTGACCCCCTTGGCCTCGGTGGCTTTTACGTCGTGCTCCAAGGCAAGCAAGCCACCCTCGATCTGCCGCAACTCAGGGAAGCGGATCAGGGATTCGGTTAATGACTAAGAGCCACATCCCGCTGGGGAACAGGCAAAACCGATCGGTAGTACTGTTCTAGTTGCTGGGTGGCTGCCGCCCAACTCCAGCGTTCAGCTTCTTGGCGGGCATTTTGGCGTAGGGTCTCGCGATCGCCCGGCGAGTCAAAAAGGCGCTGACAAGCTGTAATCGCTCCTGTAGAATCCGCTGGGTCAAACAAAAACCCATTCACCCCATCAGTGACAATATCGGGAATCCCCCCACTATTGGCAGCCACCACAGGACAGCCCGCCGCCATTGCTTCTAGGAGAACCAAGCCAAGGGTTTCCGTGCGCGAGGGAAAGACAAAGACATCAGCAGAAGCAAAGGCCGCTGCCAAGCGTTCCCCCCGCAGATAGCCGACAAAATGGGTGGGGGTACCCGCAAAGTGCTGTTCAAGGGCTTCCCGATGCGGGCCATTGCCCACGAGCGCCAGTCGCGCCTGAGGAATCTGCTCGAGAATGGGTTTAATCTGCTCAATTTCCTTTTCAGCAGAGAGGCGACCGACGTAAAGCAGCAGGGGCGCTTCTGGGTGTCCTTGGCTGAGAAAGTAACGCATTTCTTGACTTTGGCGCTGCGGATGAAACAACTCCACATCTACCCCCCGCTGCCAGAGATCCAGATGGCGAATGCCGTGCGCTTTCAGTTCTGCCACCATTGCCGTTGAGGTACACAAGTTGAGTTGAGCACGGTTATGGGCCAACCGCAGCAGCGACCAGAGCACCTCTTCAAGAAACCCCAAGCCATAGTACTTCAGGTATTGCGGCAAATGGGTGTGGTAAGAAGCCACCAAAGGTAAGTGGAATTTCTGTGCATAGTACAGACCCGCTACCCCCAACACCGCTGGGTTCGCCACATGGATCAGATCGGGTGCAAAGGCCTCTAGGGCTTGACCAATGGCGGGTCGCGGCAGGGCTAATTTGAGTTCAGGATACAATGGGAGGGGAAAACCAGAGACACCATAGATCTGCGCGCCTTCGTAATGGTCTAGCCCGCCCTCGGGAGCCACCACCAACACCTGATGGCCATTCCGTTGCAGATGTCGGACGGTTTGACACAAACGGGTAACAATGCCATCAATTTTGGGCAAAAATGTCTCGGTAAATAGCGCGATCCGCATTTCGCTAACCTGAATGGGAGGGGGATTTTTCCCATTCTCGAATTAGGGGGGTCTTGACGCAACCCATCGGGGCGAAAAAGTTTCTTGCACAAGGAGGGGTAAACTGTGGCAAAAGCAGAGTTATTGATGGCGATCGCTGGCCTGAATCGAGGCATTCTAGCCACACCGCGCGATCGCAAACAGGTGGCTGCTCTTGCTGCTTCCCTTGAAGCCATGAATCCCACCCCGGATCCCCTCAATGCCCCTGAAAAATTGGCGGGGGATTGGCGACTGATCTACACCAGTAGTCAGGCCCTTCTCGCCTTAGATCGCTCTCCCGTCGTGAAGCTGGGGCAAATTTATCAGTGCATTCGTCCGCAACAGCAGCGCATCTACAATATTGCTGAACTCTATGGGTTGCCCTTCCTTGAGGGGATTATCAGTGTGTTGGCGCGCTTTGAACCCTTAACCCAACAGCGGGTACAAGTGTATTTTGAACGTTCCATTGTTGGCCTGCGTCAGTGGCTCAATTACTATTCTCCTTCTCAATTCATTCCTCAACTCCACAGCCGTCAGCCGCTAATTGCCCTAGATGTGCCCCTCAACAGCAATGATCAACAGGGCTGGCTTGACATTACCTACCTCGATGAGGATTTGCGAATTGCCCGAGGCAATGAAGGTAGCCTCTTTGTCTTGACTCGTATATAGCCCCGATTCCCTATGCCGTTAGACTAAGGAAGAGTGGCACCATTCTCACACCCCACCCAATGGAAGCACAGCCCCCCAAGCAACTTAGTTTTCCATGGAATCCGATTCTCTCTGAGCTTGCAGCGGAAAGCGCACTGGCAACGGATCTGGCCTCAGAGGGTGAGAATAGCCAACGGCGCATCCAGCATTTAGAGCAAGCCATTGATCAGTGCCAGCACTATATCAATGAATTAAAGCAACAACTGCGCAATCAGGCGTTTCTTGAGGATTTACTAGCTCGCACTGAGGAAACCGCTCAGATTCAACAACAGGCAATCATTGCTCTCCAAGAACAATTGCGCTCCCAAGCCACCTGCGCCCACGAGTTGGCCGAAATGAGCCACCATCGCCAATCTTTGGAAACCATTCTTCAGCAATCACAAACCGAAATTGAGCACCTGCATCAGGAGGTGGATCGGCTCCTCAAGGCTCAAGATGCCCTCGAGGCTAAATTGGTGAATAGCCATCGTCTCCTGCGACAACGGGAACAGGAATGTCAACTCCTTGAATCCCAACTGCGCCAAGTCCAAGAGGAAAAAGCGCTGCTGCAAACTCGCCTTGAACAAGCCCGCTCAGAGTTGAGCGATCGCCAAACCCAAATGGATGATCTCAACCGTCGCCTCACCCAAGCCAACCATTTAATTGAAACCCAAGAACGGATCATCACTGCGCTGCAACAGGCGCAAGGATCAGAGGCCAGCAAAAACAGTGTGATTCAGGGACTGAGTAAAACATTGCTAAAAACCCAAACCAAGTTACAGGAATTGGAACGGGACTATCAGCAGCAGCGCCTGCAATATATGACCACCCAGCACTACAACCAAGAGCTGGAAGCCCGCAATAGCCAACAACAGGAACGCCTACAACACCTAGAAGCCCAAATTGCCGAACTCCAAGAGCAAATTCTCCATCAGGCGCAGCAGGCACGGGAGCAGGAAACCGCTGTTCAACACTGGAAAGATCGCTACACCGAGGCCGAGCGATCGCTAGCGCAGTTACAACGCGTCATTACCCAGATGGCCACGGGCAGTTCTATTTCCTTGAGTGAGGTTCCTTCTTAGGGAGGATGTTGGAACAAATCTAAATTTTGTATAATAAGCCATAGTCATTACGAGTTTGTTTATGGTCAAATTCATTGGTTGGGCAGGGAGTCTGCGGGATGGCTCCTACTCTCAAAGCGCCCTAGATGTTGCCATTGCCAAAGCAGCCGCCCAAGGCGTTACCGTTGAACGTCTGGATTTACGGCAAATGACGCTCCCCTTTTGTACGGGTGCTGAGAGCTACCCTGACTACCCCGATGTAGATACCTTTCGAGCCAAGGTCAAGGAAGCCGATGGTATTTTGCTCGTAACACCGGAGTACCACGGCAGCGTTAGCGGTGTGCTCAAGAACTCCCTTGATCTCCTCAGCTTTGAACACCTCAGCGGCAAAGTAGTTGCCATGATGAGTGTCCTCGGTGGCCAAACCAACAGCAATGCCCTCAACGATCTACGGGTGATTCTGCGCTGGGTGCATGCTTGGGTGATTCCGGAACAGGTGGCCATTGGTCAGGCGTGGCAAGCCTTCACACCCGAAGGGGAATTGAGTGATCCCAAGCTTGATGAGCGGGTGGACAAAATGATTGCCAGTTGGATTCAGACCACCCGTCAACTACGAGAAGCAAGCGCCTAATTCAATCCCTCTTGCAGCCACTGCGCCACCTGCTTGGCATGGTAGGTGAGAATGACATCAGCACCTGCCCGCTTGAAGCCAAGAAGGGTTTCTAGCACCACTTTTTTCTCATCAATCCAGCCATTGCGGGCGGCGGCTTTCACCATTGCGTATTCCCCAGAAACGTTGTAGGCGGCCACCGGAACATCGCTCACCTGCTTGAGTTGAGCAATGACATCCATGTAGGCAAGGGCAGGTTTCACCATCACCAGATCGGCGCCCTCCTCAATATCCAAGCTGACCTCCCGCACCGCTTCGCGGATATTGGCCGGATCCATTTGGTAGGTTTTTTTATCACCAAACTTCGGTGCCGAATCTAAAGCATCGCGAAAAGGGCCATAGTAGGCGGAGGCGTATTTGGCAGAGTAGGCGAGAATCCCCACGTGGGTATAGCCTGCGGCATCTAGACCCGCCCGAATGGCACCGACACGGCCATCCATCATATCTGACGGGGCAACAAAATCAGCCCCCGCAGCCGCTTGACTCACTGCCTGTTTGACCAGCACCTCTACAGTTTCGTCATTGAGAATTTCACCATCTTTGACAATGCCATCGTGGCCTTCACTGCTGTAGGGATCAAGGGCGACATCGGTAAAGATCAGCAGGTCGGGTAAGACGGCCTTAATGGCACGTACCGATCGCTGGACAAGACCCTCAGGATTGTAGCTTTCAGTACCTGCATTGTCCTTGAGGTGCTCAGGAATCAAAGGAAACAGCGCGATCGCCCCAATTCCCAAGGCATAGACCTCCTTCAGCTCTAAAATCAGGCGATCCAGCGTATAGCGATAGCAGTCGGGCATTGAGGGGACTTCCTGCACCTGATTTTCCCCCTCCATGACAAAGACCGGATAAATCAAATCCCCCGTAGTTAGGGTATGCTCGCGCACCAAGCGACGAATTTGAGCCGTGCGGCGTAAACGGCGAGGCCGATGGGTTAGCTCCATAATTCAACAATCAAAAACTCAGTAATGTCCCAGTTCAAACGGCTGTAAGTCAGCACGTACAACCTTTAGATTATTTCCGCATTATCTCACTTTGAGGGATCAAGACTGTGGGCGGTGCAGGATGCTTACAAACGTTTACGAACCACTTCAGTGCTCAAGCGGGCTGAAGATAGGGCAAGGCCAGATAGAAACTGGTGACGGTCTTGGCATCTTTCACTTGACCACTATGAATCGCGGCGGCCAAGTCAGAGAGAGAAAACTCCACAATTTCAATGTGCTCGTCGGTGTCCTGAGGCGGGGGTGTCTCTAGTTTTTCCAGCTCAGTGGCCAAGTAGGCGTAGATCACCTCGTCGGAATAGCCGGGGGCAATGTAAAACTCCCCCAGTTTTTGCCAGTGGTGGGCGCGGTAGCCCGTTTCCTCTTCAATTTCCCGCTCAATCGTAGCAAAAGGCTTTTCGTGATCCTCAACGGTGCCCGCTGGGAACTCCAGCAAATATTCCTCAGTGGCAAAGCGGTATTGTTTGACAAGGATCAGGTTGCCCTCTGGAGTCACCGGGACAGCTAATGCCCCCCCTGGATGCCGCACCGTTCCCAAGATCGAGACAGACCCATGGGGCAGGCGATATTGATTGACCTCAAATGTAAACTTACGACTGCGGCAAAAGCAGTGGCGCTCGAGGACTTCGGGGGGGATTTTAGTCATAGGGGTTACACAAGCGTGCGATCGGTGAGGATTTCGTAGCCCGTTTTGGTGACCAAAACCGTGTGCTCAAATTGGGCAGAGAGGGAATTATCAACCGTAACCGCTGTCCAGCGATCGCGCAAAATCCGCACCTGTTTTGACCCCGCATTCACAATCGGTTCAATGGCCAAGGTCATCCCCGCCCGCAGTCGCACATTCTTGAGTTCATTGGTGCGGAAGTTAAATACCGAGGGTTCTTCGTGGAGATTGCGCCCCACGCCGTGGCCAGTAAAGTCCTCGACTACGACAAAGCCATTGGCTTCGACATAATCTTGAATAGCACCCGCCAAATCCATCAGGTAGTTGCCTTCTTTGACCTGCTCAATGCCTCGGTAGAGAGCTTCTTCAGCCACTTTTACCAGCTTGGCTGCTTCCTCGGAGATTTCCCCCACTGGAATCGTAATGCAAGAGTCGCCATGGAAGCCGTTGTAGTAGGCACCGGTGTCAATCTTAACGATATCGCCATTGCGAATCACTTTGCGGGGGCTGGGAATGCCGTGAACCACCTCGTTGTTGATGCAAGCGCAAATGGAGGCCGGAAAGCCCTGATAGCCCTTGAAGCTCGGTGTTGCCCCCATTTCCCGGATGCGTTTCTCGGCATAGGCATCGAGATCTGCCGTTGTCATGCCCGGCTCGATCATCTGGGAGATTTCCTTGAGCACCGTCGCCACAATGCGCGAGGCCTGCCGCATAATCTCAATTTCTCGCTTGGACTTAATTTCAATGCCGCGGCGGGGACGGGTTTGGACGGGGGTGGTGGGGGGAGTGAGCAGACTACCAAGGATATTCATGGGCGCGATGCAACCGCAAAAATCGTTCTTTTTCAGGATAACGCTGTTGCGCTGATCAGGGGAACGTCAATTTTATCCTTGAGGGATAGGTGAACGAAAATGCGCTTGATAGAGCTGCTTAAATCGCCGCTGTTGCTGCCCGTGATCCACAATCGGTAAGGGATAACCACAGCGATGCCGCTCTAGGGGAGAAATATTTCCCGTCACCAAATCTGCCGTGTCTAGGGATTTCAATTCCGGCAGCCAACGGCGAATGTACTCCGCCTCAGGATCAAATTTTTGGGCTTGACTGGCTGGGTTAAAAATCCGCAGCGGCTTTGGATCCATGCCACTGGAGGCACTCCACTGCCAACCGCCATTATTGGCTGCCAAGTCGCCATCAATCAGTTTTTGCATAAAGTACTGCTCACCCCACTGGGGATTGATGATCAAGTCCTTGGTGAGGAAACTGGCCACAATCATGCGGCAGCGGTTGTGCATCCAGCCCGTTTCATTGAGTTGGCGCATGGCAGCATCCACAATGGGGTAACCGGTGCGACCCTCACACCAAGCCGCAAAGTGTTCTGCGTGATTCAGCCAAGGAAAAGTAGCAAATCCTGCGCGATGGGGACGCTCCGCCAAGTGGGGAAACCAGTAGAGGGCGTGCTGATAAAACTCCCGCCACGCCAATTCCTGCTGCCAGGTGCGAATACTCGTTTGTGCCTCTTCACTACGGGCTGCGGCCATAGCGGCCTGAGTGGCTGCCCAGACACGGCGAATACCAATGACACCGAACTTGAGGGCGGGGCTTAAGAGGGAGGTTCCGGGCTGCGCTGGATAGTTGCGCTGCTCGCCATAGTCTTGAATGTGCTGGTCAATAAAGGTCTCCAGTTGTGCTTGGGCAGCGGCTTCACCGGGAGCAAGGATGAGTTCTCCGGACCAATGAAATCCCAAATCCTTGGCGGTGGGAAGAGGTATAGCTCCCAAAGCTCTTGCCGTGGCTTGTTCTGTTTCTGTGAGGGGTTCGAGGTGGCTGGGGCTGGGGACAGGCTCTGGTTTAACTAAGCTTGACCAGTTGCGCCAAAAGGGGGAATAGACGGTGTAGGGCTGTCCCTGTTTTGTTTGGACGGCCTCTGGGGGATGCAGGAGTTGATCCCAAGCGGTTTCTACGGCAATGCCCTTTTCTTTGAGGGCAGCGGCCACTGCGCGATCGCGATCGCGACCGTAGGGTTCCACATCCTCATGCCAATGCACCGCCACCGCCCCTAAGCCACTGGCCACTTGGGGCAGAATTTGACGCGGGTCACCATGGAAAATCAAAAAGCTCCCCCCAAGTCGCTGATAGGCTTCTTGCAAGGCCTGTAGGCAACCAACGAGGTAGGTCACCCGCACCGCCGCAATGTCCGAGGCACTGAGAATCGCCGGGTCAAAACAGAAAACACCGACCACTTTGGGGGTTTGGGTGTAGGCAGCCGCCAACCCGACACTATCACTGAGGCGCAGATCGCGACGATGCCAAAAGAGGCGCAGGCTCATCGTCCGTGCATCCTAGGCGGATTAGAAAAGAGCACCAATACATTCATTGGTTGCAGCTTTAACTTCCGGCGGTTCATTGTCGGGCGTGATTTGCTGAAACTGCTCATAGCTCATTTTTTCTTGGAGGCGGTTTATCACGCAAGTGCAATAGCGATCGCCGCGATCGCCAAAGCCGGGAGGTGCTTGCGCCGCAAATTTGGTTTGACACTCCTGCATAAAGATCGCGATCGCCTCTGGAGGATAAGTCGCCGCTGGCGTTTCTTGAGCGAAAATCGATAAACTCAGCAATCCCAGACCGCTACCGCTGAGAAGGCTGATCACGAGTTTGGAGAATTTCATCGGGGCGACTCCTAGGGGCGATACCTGATCCGATTCTGGCAAAGAGCTTCCTGCGGTTGCTGCACTTCCAAACTTTTGTTGAGTTGCCGATCAAGTCATAGACAAGGATGCCACGTTTATCTATACTTGTCTTCTATCGTTTTGTGTGTCCAGTTATCGGCAAAGGAGGCTCTCATTTCTGAACCACTTGCCCTCACCCAAAGCCTAAGGGGTACCCGTGAGATTCGCGATAACTATCAAGTGTTTCGCCTGACGGGTCTCATTGATGCGTTTTCCGAGTCGGCCTTTCGCAAGGTCATTAGTAAGTGTTTTGACGATGGGCCTGCCAACGTCATCTTAGATCTTTCAAAAATTGAGTTTATTGACAGCTCTGGCCTCGGCATTTTGGTACAACTGGCCAAAAAAGCCCAAGAGCATCAGGGTCAACTGCAAATTGTCACCAATCCCCGCGTCACCCAAACGGTCAAACTCGTGCGCTTAGAAAACTTTTTGCCCCTTCAGCCCGATCTGGCGACGGCGATCGCCCAAATTACCGGCGAAACCCATTCCTAAACCTTCTGTTCCTGCGACAGTACAACTAAGGGGGGTCTCTTTAGCTGAAACGTCATGCTTGACTCTGCTGGATTATTGCCCCTTGTCCCCCCCAAAATTCCCGCCCATCAACTGCCGCCGGCGGCTTTAGCCTACTTTGGCGACGCCGTTTATGAACTCTTTATCCGCTGGCTTTTTCTAACCCCACCCCAACGCATCAATACCTACCACCGCCAAGTGGTGGCGCATGTCCGTGCCGAAAGTCAAGCCCGCTACATGGACTTTCTTTGGGAGTATTGCACCGAGACTGAACGCTCGATTTTTCGTCAGGGTCGCAACGCCGCTGCCGATGGCCCAAAGCGAGTCGCTGCAAAAATTTACCGCCAAGCCACTGGTTTTGAAGCCCTACTGGGATACCTTTACCTCACCAACCCGCAACGCCTACAGGAGATTTTTCAACTCCTTGAGCGGCACATTCGCAATGAAATGAACAGCAATATCGAGGAAGCAGAATCCTGTAATGAAACGTAACCACTGCATGATAGGATGCTTAGTGGCCAGTTCAAGGCATCCTCGGATGCTCCCTATTCTGCTGTGACCGTTCCCGATTCTGCTTCAGCACCCTCTGCGCCATCAACCATTGCCAATTCCCCCAAGAAGGGCGGCTCGATGGCGGAGTTTTATCAACTCTGTCGCGAATTATTCACGACAAGCCTTGTGCTGATGGCGATCGCCTTTGGAGCGGTTTGGCTTATTTACGGCCTGAACACAGCGTTGAATTACCTTTTGGGGGCAAGTGCGAGCCTAATTTATCTGCGGCTCCTCGCCCGGAGTGTGGAGCGCCTAGGAAACGACCAGAAAAAGCTGGGGAAAACGCAGCTCCTTGTCGTCGTGGTTGTGATTATTTTGGCAGCCCGTTGGCAAGAGCTACATATTATTCCAGTGTTCTTGGGGTTCTTAACCTACAAAGCCGCCATTCTGGTCTATATGTTTCGTACGGTTTTGCCGTCCCCTTAACGCTGGCTCACTGTAGTGCTTAGACAACCGAGCGCGGAGGCATGATGCCTTTGATACACCTTTGGACAGCTCTTCCCCTTGCCAAGTTGGAGGTGGGGCACCATTTCTACTGGCATATTGGCAACCTAAAAGTTCACGGTCAAGTCTTCATCACCACTTGGTTTGTGATGGCCATTCTGATTGCAGCGGCCTTTGCAGCCTCGCGGAATATTCAACGGGTGCCCAGTGGTATTCAAAACTTGATGGAATACGCGCTGGAATTCATCCGCGATTTGACCAAGAGCCAAATGGGTGAGCACGAGTACCGAGCTTGGGTTCCCTTTGTGGGGACACTGTTCCTGTTCATTTTTGTTTGTAACTGGTCAGGGGCACTGGTACCGTGGAAACTCATTGAACTGCCAGAAGGGGAGCTAGCAGCACCCACCAATGACATCAATACCACCGTAGCCTTGGCTTTGCTGGTCTCCTTGGCCTATTTCTATGCCGGGCTACGCAAGCGGGGGCTGAAGTATTTTACCAAGTACATCGAGCCAACGCCCGTTTTACTTCCCATTGCCATCTTGGAAGATTTTACAAAACCTCTTTCCCTGAGCTTCCGTCTTTTTGGCAACATCTTGGCGGATGAATTGGTGGTGGGGGTCTTGGTGTTGCTGGTGCCCTTGTTTGTGCCCTTGCCCGTGATGGCCTTGGGACTCTTTACCAGTGCCATTCAAGCCCTTGTGTTTGCCACCCTCGCAGCCACCTACATTGGGGAGGCCATGGAGGGACATGGCGGCGAGCACGAAGAGGCTCACTCCTAAAAGGGGTACATACCCTGCTATTGTTATCTCTGGAAATTTTGTTTCGTCCTACTACGTCTCGAGGAAATCAACTATGGATCCGTTAGTCGCTTCTGCTTCTGTTTTGGCTGCTGCTCTGGCAATTGGTTTGGCATCGCTTGGGCCTGGGATTGGTCAAGGGAATGCCTCTGGTCAAGCCGTGGAAGGGATTGCGCGGCAACCGGAAGCGGAAGGTAAAATTCGGGGTACACTGCTGCTGACCTTGGCATTCATGGAGTCCCTGACCATCTACGGTCTGGTGATTGCGCTGGTGCTCCTGTTTGCCAACCCCTTTGCATCCTAATTAACCCCAGTGGGGGAGGCTTGGATGAGCTTTCCCCCGATCCCCCATTCTGGAGAGGCTGATGTTTGATTTTGATGCCACCCTACCCCTGATGGCTGTGCAATTCTTAATCTTGACCGTCATTTTGAATGCGCTGCTGTACAAGCCCTTGGGTCAGGCGCTGGACAATCGGGATGAATATATCCGAACCAACTTGCAGCAGGCCAAGGAGCGGTTGCAACAGGCCACTGAACTGGCTCAGCAGTATGAGCAGGAATTGGCCAGTACCCGTCGCCAAGCCCAAGCCTTGATTGAAGAGGCCAGAGCCGAGGCACAGAAAATTGCCACCGCCGAAATTGCCGAAGCACAGCAGGCCGTGCAGGCAGAGTTACTCAAGATTCAAGCAGAGATTGATCAGCAAAAGCAGGCGACACTGCAAGCGCTTGAGGGTCAAGTTGCCAGCTTGAGTGAACAGTTATTAGCGAAGTTACTGGCCTAGGAGTGTGGGTCATGGACGCAGTATTTTTATTGGCAACGGAAGAAGCGGGGCATTTTGGCATTAACACCAATTTGCTCGAAACCAATGTGATCAACCTTGCCATCATTATTGGGGTATTGGTGTATTTTGGGCGGGGCGTACTTGGCAAAACCTTGGGCGATCGCCAGCAACAAATTGCCACAGCCATTGCGGAAGCCGAAGAACGCCAGAAAGTAGCCGCTGCCCGCCTCGCCGAAGAGCAGCAAAAACTGGCTCAGGCCAAGCAGGAGGCACAACGCATTCGCGAAGACGCCCTTGCCCGTGCCAAGGCTGCCAAGGAAGAACTCATTGCCCAAGCCAAGCGGGAAATTGAGCGCTTGAAGGAAACCGCTTCCCAAGATACCAGTGCCGCCACTGAGCGGGCGATCGCCGAAATTCGTGAGCGGATTGCTGCTATGGCACTTGCGGAGGCCGAAAACCAACTCAAAGCGCGTTTGAGCCAAAATCCAGACCTTCAGCGCACCCTTGTTGATCGCAGTATTGCCCTACTAGGAGGCAAATGATGCAGACCACTGTCCGTGGTGAACTTGTTGAACCCTACGCCGAGGCGCTGCTGTCGTTGGCGCAAACCCACAACCTCATTGATCAGTTTCAGCGGGACACGCAGTTAATTCTGGAACTCCTTGCCAGCTCCAGTGAACTGCAACAGTTTCTTGCCAATCCGCTGATCAAGCCTGAGGCCAAAAAGAATGTGCTGCGGCAGTTGACAGTGGATAAGGTGCACGGCTACTTCCTCAACTTCTTAATGTTGCTTGTGGATCGGCGGCGCATTAACGTTCTTGGCCCGATTTGTGAGCAATATCGTGCCCTTGTGCGCAAACTCCGCAATGTGGTCTTGGCAGAAGTCACCAGTGCCGTCGAACTCAACGACGATCAACGCCGTGCCGTGGTCGACAAGGTCAAAGCCATGACCGGTGCCGCCGATGTGGAGCTTGTCACTGCCTGCGATCCCGAATTGATTGGTGGCGTGGTGATTAAAGTTGGCTCCCAAATCTTTGATGCTAGTCTGCGGGGTCAACTCCGCCGCCTCAGTCTCACCTTGGCGCAAGCCGCCTAACGTCCCCTTTGTAAACTGTTCAACCCTTGAGAGCGACTTCTATGGTAAGTATCCGACCCGACGAAATCAGTAGCATTATTCGCCAGCAAATCGAGCAGTACGAACAGTCGATCAAAGTCGATAATGTCGGTACTGTCTTGCAGGTGGGTGATGGCATTGCCCGTGTCTATGGCCTCGACAAAGTGATGGCCTCAGAATTGGTGGAATTTGAAGACGGCACCGTGGGGATTGCCCTTAACCTCGAAGAGGATAACGTGGGGGTGGTGCTGATGGGCGATGGCCTCGGTATCGAAGAAGGCAGTACGGTGCGGGCCACTGGCAAAATTGCCTCGATTCCCGTGGGTGAAGCCGCCATTGGTCGGGTCGTGGATGCACTGATGCGCCCCATTGATGGCAAAGGGGAGATCCACACGACGGCAACCCGCCTGATTGAATCCCCCGCCCCCGGTATTGTCCAGCGCAAATCTGTGTGTGAGCCGTTGCAAACGGGGATTACCGCCATTGACGCCATGATTCCCATTGGTCGTGGTCAGCGGGAACTAATCATTGGCGATCGCCAGACGGGGAAAACGGCCGTTGCCATTGACACGATTCTGAACCAAAAAGGCCAAGACGTGATTTGCGTCTATGTGGCCATTGGTCAAAAAGCATCCAGTGTCGCTCAAGTGGTGAACGTGCTGCGGGAGCGGGGTGCACTCGATTACACGATTGTGATTGCTGCCAACGCCAGTGATCCAGCCGCCTTGCAGTATCTCGCCCCCTACACCGGTGCCACGATTGCTGAGTACTTCATGTACCAAGGCAAGCACACCCTTGTTATTTATGACGACCTCTCCAAACAAGCCCAAGCCTATCGGCAAATGTCGCTGCTGCTGCGTCGTCCCCCCGGTCGTGAAGCCTATCCAGGGGATGTGTTCTATCTCCACTCTCGCCTGCTGGAGCGTGCCGCCAAACTCAACGATGCCCTCGGTGGGGGCAGTATGACGGCGCTTCCTGTGGTTGAAACCCAAGCCGGTGACGTGTCTGCCTACATTCCCACCAACGTTATTTCCATTACCGACGGTCAAATCTTCCTCTCCTCTGACCTCTTCAACGCTGGCTTGCGTCCTGCCATCAACGCGGGGATTTCCGTGTCGCGGGTGGGTTCCGCTGCTCAAATCAAAGCCATGAAACAGGTGGCTGGCAAGCTGAAGCTGGAATTGGCGCAATTTGATGAATTGCAAGCCTTTGCCCAGTTTGCCTCTGACTTGGATAAAGCCACCCAAAACCAACTGGCGCGGGGTCAACGCCTTCGGGAAATTCTCAAGCAGCCCCAGTACTCACCCATTCCGGTGGAATACCAAGTGGCGACCATTTACGCCGGTACCAATGGCTACCTTGATGATATTCCCGTTGAGGCGGTGGCCAAGTTTGTTGCCGGTCTGCGGGACTATCTGCACACAAGTAAGCCCGAATACGGCGAAATCATCCGCACCACCCAAAAACTGGATGAAAAAGCTGAAGCGCTCCTGAAAGAGGCGATCGCTGAATACAAAGCTGGCTTTACTGCCTAGGCGCGATCGCGTCCTATCATCAGTCTGAACCTGCCCTCTACCAAGGGTAGGTTTTTTATGCCCAGCCGACTCTGGAGTGTCAAAAATCATTGCAGTTTCCTTGAGCCATCCCCCTGAGCCTGCCGTCCTCTCCTACACTGGGATCCTAGGGCGAGGTTTGACAAAGGAGAAAACAGTGCGTGTCGTCCTCATGGCCGGGGGAAGTGGTACTCGGTTGCGTCCCCTCACCTGTGATCTACCTAAGCCAATGGTGCCGGTGGTCAATCGTCCCATTGCCGAGCATATTCTCAATCTCCTGCGCCGCCATAGCCTTGATGATGTGGTCATGACATTGCACTATCTGCCCGATGTCGTGCGTGACTATTTTGGCGATGGGAATGAGTTTGGGGTGCACCTAAGCTATGTCGTTGAGGAAGAGCAGCCCCTTGGCACAGCAGGGTCAGTCAAAAATATTGCCAATTTGCTAACGGATCCCTTTTTGGTGGTCAGCGGCGATAGCATTACCGATGTTGATTTAACCGATGCCCTACGTTTTCACCAGCAGCACGGTGCTCCCGTAACCCTGATCCTTGCCCGTGTGCCTCAACCGAAGGAGTTTGGCATTGTCTTTACCGATAGCGATGGCCGCGTGCGGCGGTTTCTCGAGAAGCCCTCAGCAGGGGAAGTCTTTACGGATACGGTGAATACGGGCATCTACATCCTCAGTCCTGCGGTCATGGACTATCTCAATAGCGGCATCGAGCGGGATTTTTCGCGGGATTTGTTCCCATTGCTGTTGCAGGCCGATGTGCCGATGTATGGCTATATCACCGATGCCTACTGGTGCGATGTCGGTAGTCTGCAAACCTATCAACAGGTGCAACAGGATGCCCTCTATGGCCGCGTGCACTTGGAAATTCAGGGGCATGAAGTTCAGCCGCAAATTTGGGTAGGACACAACACCACATTGCCGCAAACAGTTCAGCTACAGGCGCCGCTAGTCTTGGGCAATAACTGCCGCTTTGGGGCAGGGGTCACCCTTGGGGCGGGGACGATCTTGGGGGATAACGTGATTGTTGGCAATGGCAGTCGGTTGCGCTCAGTGGTGGCTTGGAGTGGCTGTTTTATTGGAGATGACAGTGAATTGGAGCATTGCATTTTGGCTCGCCATGTCCATGTCGATCGCCATGTAACGCTGCACGAAGGGGTGATTATTGGCAGTCGCTGTGTGGTCGGGGAGGAGGCTAGCCTCAGTCAGGGGGTGCGGCTCTGGCCGGGCAAACGCATTGAAGCGGGTGCGATTGTCAATGAAAGCCTGATCTGGGGCACAACAGGTCAGCGCTATCTCTTTGGCCAGCGGGGGGTTGCCGGTGTGGCCAATGTGGACATTACACCGGAGTTTGCTGTGCGGTTGGCGGCCGCCTATGCCTCAATCCTTGAGCCGGGAACCAGTGTGCTAGTGTCGCGGGATCAGCGCAATGTGTCGCGGATGGTGTCCCATGCCCTGATGTCGGGTTTGATGTCGGTGGGGATTCATGTCCTCAATTTGGAGGCGATCGCCCTGCCCATTGCCCGCTTTGCTGCCCAAACCCTTTCAGTCAGCGGGGGCATTCATGTGCGTGCCCATCCCGATCGCGCCGATCAACTCTTGATTGAGTTTTTTGACCATAAAGGCATCAACCTGAGCAAAGCTAAAGAGCGGCAAATTGAAACCGCCTACTTCCGCGAAGATATTCGCCGCGCCCTACTTACGGATGTCGGTGTCATGACCCATCCCAACAACTGCGTGGCTGCCTATGCCCAAGGCTTTGAAAAGTGGCTGAATACGCAACTGTTTTATGGTAGCCCCGCCAAAATTGTCATTGACTATGCCTATGCCGTTTCTGGGGTTGTCTTGCCGCAAATCCTCAGTAAGTTTGGCTGTGATGCCGTTGTTCTCAATGCCACCCTGCACCCAACCCCCGTGAACATTCTCGAGCGACAGCGGCTCCTGCGGGAACTGGGACAGGTGGTGACAGCGCTATCTGCCAGTTTGGGGGTGCAAGTCTCCGCCAATGGCGAACGGTTGACCTTGGTGGACAATGCTGGTCAGGTGTTCAGTGATCAAGAACTCACGGCTCTAATGACCTACTTGACCCTCTTGACCCATCCGGGGGGCACCGTCGTGGTGCCGGTCACAACCTCTAGCGCCGTGGAGGCGATCGCCCGCCAGCAGGGAGGACACATTATCCGCAGTCGCACCAACCCAACTGATCTCATGGAAGCCTGCCAGCACCACAGTGGCGTCGTCCTAGGGGGTTCCGCAGAAACCGGTTTTATCTTCCCACAACTGCATCCGGGATTTGATGCCATGTTTACGATCGCCACCCTGATCGAACTGCTGGCACTGATTGGCAAACCCCTCACCGTCATGCGCCAAGAACTGCCCCGCGTCCACTACTATCACCGCCCGATTCGCTGTCCGTGGATTGCCAAAGGGTCATTGATGCGCCACTTGGTGGAAACCCATCCCCGCAATCACTTGAGTCTCATTGATGGTGTCAAAATTGGTGAACCCAATACTGACCACTGGGTACTGATTCTGCCCGATGCCAGTGAGCCATTGGTACACCTCTACGTCAATAGTCCCGATGCCACTTGGAGTGAGCAGATGCTGCAACGCTATAGCCGCCGCATTGAAGAGTTTGCCCGCTTGGAACCTCTCTCAGATGCCACAATAAAGATGTGAGCAAAATCCCGTAGAATCAGGGAAAATTTTTCGTACGTTAGGCGCAATGGTGGTGTTGAAAACGGAGAAAACTCAAGGGGACTTGAGCGATAAATTGCGGGGAATTGCCCGTTGGTGGTCGGAATTCAAAATTCAAACCCGCCTCATGGCCACAGCAACCCTCGTGGTCTCGATCATCATGAGTGGCCTCACCTTCTGGGCGGTGAACACCATTCAAACCAATGCCCACCTCAATGACACCCGCTATGGTCGCGATTTAGGGTTACTCCTAGCTGCTGATGTGGCGCCCCTTGTGGCCAAAGGGGATACCGCCGCTGTTGCTGAATTTTCCCGTAAGTTCTACGAGCGCAGTGCCAGTATTCGCTACATCCTCTATGCGGATCCCGAAGGGGAAATTTACTATGGCCTGCCCTACTCTGCCCCCCAAGTGGAAAGTGCCCTGACGCTGCGCCGCCGTATTCAACTGCCAGAGACCTACCGTGCTAGCCAAGAACCCCTCGTGCGCCAACACCAAACCCCCAATGGCCTGGTTGCTGATGTCTTTGTTCCCCTGACTTTCAATGGCGAAAACTTAGGGGTTGTTGCCTTGGGGATTAACCCAAACCAGACATTTATTGCCTCGGCCAATCTCACGCGGGATCTCACGATCGCCGTCTTTGTCTCCCTCTGGATCATGGTGATCTTGGGGGGCGTCTTCAATGCCCTCACCATTACTCAGCCCATCAAAGAATTGGTGCAGGGGGTGAAAAACATTGCAGCGGGGAATTTTAAGCAACGCATTAACCTGCCCTTTGGCGGTGAACTGGGGGAGTTGATCACCAGCTTTAATGACATGGCCGAGCGCCTCGCTTCCTACGAAGCCCAAAACATTGAAGAACTGCAAGCCGAGAAAGCGAAACTGGATACTTTGGTGTCCACCATTGCCGATGGGGCGATTCTCTTAGATACCGACATGCGGATTATTCTTGTCAACCCCACGGCGCAGCGCCTCTTCAATTGGGAAGGGATGAACGTCATTGGCCAAAATGCCCTCAACTGCTTTCCAGCGCCGGTATGCGAAAAGCTTACTTGTCCCCTTTACAAAGCCTCTCGCGGCGAGTCAGAGGGGGGAGAATTTCGGGTGACGCTGCAAGAACCTAGCTCGCGATCGGTACGGATTCTGCTGACAACAGTTATGGATGTGCAGCGGGAAAAACCCAAGGGCATTGCGATTACGATTCAGGACATTACCCGTGAGGTGGAACTCAACGAAGCCAAAGCGCAATTGATTAGCAATGTCTCCCACGAATTGCGCACCCCCCTATTCAATATCAAGTCGATTATCGAAACCATTCAAGAGTACGGCAGCAGCCTCAGCGAAAAAGAGCAGCAGGAATTCCTCGAAACCGCTAACCACGAGACCGATCGCCTGACTCGTCTTGTCAATGATTTCCTCGATATTTCTCGCCTTGAATCGGGTCGCCCCTATCAATTTGGCTCGGTACAGATGGCGCAGGTGATTGATCAGATCATGCGCACCTACCAACTCAATGCTGCCAATAAGTCCATTACCCTCACTGCCGAGGTGGAAAACCCCCTGCCACCGGTTTGGGGCAACTACGATCTTCTCATTGGTGCCCTCACTAACTTGGTGGGCAATGCCTTGAAGTTTACCCCCGAAAATGGCCGGGTAACGATTCGTGCCTATGTCTGGCATCCCCCCAGCGATCCAGAGCAGGAACGGGTGCGCATTGAGGTGGCCGACACGGGTATGGGCATTGCCCCAGAGGATCAACCCCGCGTCTTTGAACGCTTTTTCCGCGTTGAGAATCGTGTGCATACCCTAGAGGGAACGGGGCTGGGGTTAGCGATTGTTCAAGATATTATCCACAAGCACAATACGCAAATTCATTTAATTAGTGAATTAGGGGTCGGCAGTACCTTTTGGTTTGATTTGGCCATTGATGAATCTGCCCTCGTGGATACCCCTGATAGCACTGCTGAAACGGCGCTACCCCCCGCTTGAATCACGGGGATGGGGGCGATCGCCCCGCCTTGCCAACAACCACAAATGATCCGCTAAAATCTGAAGGCAAGAATCAATAACTCCTCACGCCAATGGTTCCTTGGGCTTGACCCTTAGGAAAAAATACAGATTTTTGTATTGATTTTGCTGCTCTACCTAAAACCGAATAATTAAACATTGGGGTTGAGGACGTGAGAACAAACTTATTTACACCCGTTGCCCTTCTCTCTCTTCTCGGCAGTACGGGGATGGTGTTACCTGCTTTAGCGATTCCGATTATCACCCCCACCCAACAGGATATTCAGCCACCCCTACCGGATCCACCCCCCCTACCCCCCACTTCGCCGCCCGTTTTTGAACCACCCCCTTTACCCCCTAGCCCAGCCCCCGAGTCAGAAAGTATTTTAATACCTGTACAAAAAATTGTTGTTGAAGGCAGCACTATCTTTGGGCCTGCCGAATTTGATCCGATTATCAAGCCCCTCGAAGGGCGGCAGGTGACGCTTGCAGAGCTACAGGGCGCTGCCGATGCAATTACAAGACTCTATCTCGAGGGGGGCTATTTGACCTCTCGCGCCGTTTTAGGCGAGCAGGTGGCACGGGATGGAGTGATCACGATTCAAGTGCTTGAAGGCCGCCTAGAGGACATTCGTATTGAAGGGAATAAAGGAATTATCCAACGCTATATTCGCAGTCGTATTGCCCTCGGTGCCGGCGTGCCCCTCAACTCCAATCGTCTGGAAGAGCAGTTGCGCCTGCTGCGAACGGATCCCCTCTTTGCCAATCTTTCTGCTAGTCTGCGACCCGGCACGACGCCCCAGGACAGTATCTTGGTAGTACGGGTGGTACCTGCCCGCTGGTTTAATGCGGCTTTTGGTCTGGATAACAATACGCCGCCAGCGATCGCCCCGGATCGGGCCACGGCCTTTTTGGGATACAACAACCTCAGTGGTCGCGGCGATAGTGTCTACGGTTCCTACGCCATCGGTAATAATCTAGGCACGTTTGACTGGGGAGCGTCCCACACTGTGGAGTTTGGCTACAGCCTGCCCCTCAATGCCATGAATGGCACACTCACCATTCGCACCGTACAAGCCGAGAGTAAGATTACTCGCCCACCTAACCTTGCTACTTTCAATATCCGCAGTGAATCTTCTATTTACGAAGCCAGTTTTCGCCAACCGGTGATTCGCAATATCCGTGAGGAACTGGCCTTTGGCATTGGCTTCTTGATGCAGTCGGCTCAGACATTTGTCGGCGGAGTGCCAACCCCCATTTCCATTGGTTCTGATCCATCGGGCTATAGTGCCACCCGTGTGCTGGAACTGAGTCAAGAATATATCCGCCGTGATCCCCAAGGGGCATGGGTCTTTCGCTCGCAATTCAACTTTGGCCTGCCGATCTTTGGCGCCACCGAAAACCCCAGTCCGACCCCTGATGGTACTTTCTTTAGCTGGCTGGGACAGGGACAGCGGCTGCAACGCCTCTGGGCAGATAACTTCTTGATTTTGCGTACCGATGTGCAACTGAGTCCCAATAGCCTGCTCCCCTTTCACCAATTTGTGATTGGTGGGCCTCTGTCGGTGCGGGGCTACTCAACCAATGCCCTCTCTGGGGATAATGGCCTGCGGTTCTCTGGGGAAGCCCGTTTTCCCGTACTGCGCACTGCCAATCGTCGCCCGATTATTTCCATTGGGCCGCTGTTTGATCTGGGGGTGGTCTGGAACAATAGCCGTAATCCTGCGGGTGCAGTGCCCGATAACGTGATTGCCGGCCTAGGTATGGGACTCTTGGTGCAACCGACCCCAAACCTTGACATTCAGTTCCAATACGCGGCGCCGTTGATTGATCTGCCCGGTCAAACCCGTAGTTTGCAGTCCGATGGCATTTACTTTACGTTGACGGTGCGTCCCTAGGGCGTATCGAGGGCTGTGCGGAGTGATTGACAAAACTCGGCGACGGCAGCAACTCCCTGATCGGGTTCTGCCAGACGTTTGACAAAGGCACTACCGACAATGGCAGCATCGGCGCCCCAATCACGCACTTGGCGGGCATGCTCCGGACTGGCAATGCCAAACCCGACACCAATGGGCTTGGGGGTGATCTGGCGTAGGGTGTGCAACAGTTCCTGAACGCGAGTGGCTATTTCTTGGCGCATGCCAGTCACACCCGTGGTGCTGACCAGGTAAATAAATCCTTGGGAAGCGGTGGCGATCGCCTGCATGCGGTCGGGCGATGTGGTGGGCGCAATTAGTAGTGTCAATTCCAAGCCGAGATTCGCTGTCTCCGCGAGTACGGGTTCGGCTTCCTCAAGGGGCAGATCGGGAATCACTAACCCCTTGATCCCGGCTTGGGCAACCGCTTTCAGAAATGAAGAGACCCCCCGATGGTAGATGGGATTGTAGTAGGTAAATAAAATCAGTGGCGCCCTCAGTTGGCGGTGCACGTCCGTTGTCATTTCTAAGACTGCTTCGAGGCGAGTTCCCCGTTGCAGGGCACGGGTGGCGGCTGCCTGAATCACTGGACCATCGGCCAAGGGATCCGAATAGGGCATTCCCAGTTCAATCAGATCTGCGCCATGGGCATCCAAGGCTTTGAGGGCAGCAACCGTAGTCTCTAAATCAGGGTCACCAGCGGTCAAAAAGGGAATCAGGGCACAGCGTTGACGGGCACGACATTGCTCAAAGCGTTCAGAAATTGTAGGCACAGTCACGGGCAGTCGCTCTCAAAGATGCATAACAATTGTGCCAGATTAGAGACAGCCCTTTTCTAGAATATGAGATACAGATAGTGGCCGATGCCAGTGAGGGTCATCTCAGCGTGAGTTGGTGGCGTTTTCTCCCCTTTGGCGATCGCCTGCGGCGCAGCGAAGCGGTTGGCGACCTGCGGCAGTGGACCCTAGAAGCACGATTGCTCCACTGGTTGACCCTCGTGTGGATGGGTCTTGGCTTGGTCGTTCTCTTTTCCGCTAGTTTTCCCGTCGGATTGGCCGAAACAGGGGACGGGCTGTACTACTTTACGCGCCAGTTGCTGTGGCTTGCCCTTGGCTGGGCAGGGTTTCAATTGTTTCTACGGCTTCCCCTGCGGCGATCGCTCCAGATGGCCATTCCAGGCTTCTTTTTGTTTTTGCTGCTAATCTGGGCAACACGCCTACCGGGAGTTGGGACAACGGTGATGGGCGCCACCCGCTGGATTAGTCTTGGCCCTTTTCAACTCCAGCCCTCAGAGATGATGAAGCCTTTTTTAGTCCTGCAAGCGGCTTGGGTGTTTAGTTCTTGGCGGCGGCTGCACCTGAAGGCGCGTTGTTTTTGGTTAACGGCCTTTGCCCTGACGCTGCTGGGGATTCTAATTCAACCGAACCTCAGCACCACGGCTTTGTGCGGGATTACATTATGGCTGATTGCCCTTGGTGCGGGTTTACCCTTGGCGCCCCTGCTGTTAACAGCCATGAGTGGCTTGGGCTTGGCAGTCCTCAGCATCAGCATTAACGAGTATCAACGGCGGCGGGTCATGTCCTTCCTCAACCCTTGGGCGGATGCGATGGGGGATGGCTACCAACTGGTGCAGAGTCTCTTGGCGGTTGCTTCGGGGGGCGTTTTGGGCACGGGCTATGGTTTTTCACAGCAAAAGCTCTCCTACTTACCGATCCAGCACACGGATTTTATTTTTGCGGTCTATGCCGAGGAAATGGGGCTATTGGGGTGTCTCTTGCTCCTAGGACTGCTGGCGGCCTATGGTTGGCTGGGAATGCGGGTGGTAAATCGGGCGCGGGATCCCCTGATCCAGCTCATTGCCTTGGGGGCGACGGTGATCATGCTCCTACAGGCTCTGATTAATATCGGTGTCGCCATTGGTATCCTACCGACAACGGGATTACCCTTTCCCCTCTTTAGCTATGGCGGTAGCTCAATTATGGCCAGTATGGCGATCGCTGGCCTGTTGATTCGCTGTGCCCGTGAAGGACAGCAGGCAGAGGTGATTACCTTCCCCGGTGCAACAAACCCTCGCGCCAAAACGTCTAGAACCCACCGCCGCCGTGCTGCTCCCGTTGTACCTCTGCGTCCCGAAGGGATCAATCGCTATTCTTCCCGCAAGCCCTAGGCTGAGATTTCCCGGCCATCTAGGCGCCACACCGCAATCACGGCAGGGCGAGGCACGACGACTTCTTCTCCATAGGGCCAGCGTGTTGGCAGATCAACCGTGGACTTTGCCCCTTCCCCCGGATGCTGAATCGCACAGAAGAAGGTTTGATAGTCACTGCTAAATTCAGGGCCACAAATTTCACAGCCGGGCACGCCAGAGAGGAACATCTTCAGTTCGCGGCGCTGCGGATTGAGGACATAAACGCCATCATTTTTGCCCAAGCGGGTTGACCCACCATTGCCATCCGTGGCAATCCAAACATTGCCGGCGCGATCGAAGGTCAAGTTATCCGGTGCTGAGATTGGCGGTACTTCTGCGTTCGTGGGTTCACCATACAGCACTAACTGGCGGTTCTGTTCTGGGGCGGTGGGATCTCCACAGAGCAAAGGCAGACGCCACTGAAACTGTAAGGCGGTTGGGTTATTGCCCTGCTCAATCATTTCAATCACATGCCCCATCACATTTTCAGGACGCGGATTGGCGCCATCTGTGGCCTTCGCCTTGCGTTTCTCGTTGTAGGTCAACGCCAGCCAGACACTTTTGGTGACGGGATTCCATTCAAAGTCCTCGGGCCGATCCATTTTTGTTGCCCCTAGGGCATCGGCGGCAGCGCGGGTGTAGATAAAACAGAGGGCAGGATCCTGTTGGAAGGCGGTGGGTAGATTGGGGTTGGGGGTAATTGTGCTGCCCTCAACGCGGGCGATCGCTCGCCATTCACCCGTCAGATCGTCATTAAAGCGAGCAACGTACAGTTCCCCTTCATCCAACAGGTTCAAGTTGGCAGCGCGATCGCTAGCTTGGTACTTGCCCTTGGTAATGAATTTGTAGGCATACTCAAAGCGTTCATCATCCCCCATGTACACCACAACTCGACCATCGGGGGCAATCACCGTTGTCGCCGCCTCATGGCGAAACCGTCCTAGGGCTGTGCGTTTAATGGGGGCGCGATCCGGGGAAAGAGGATCCACTTCCACAACCCAGCCAAAGCGAAAGGCCTCTTGGGGTTCCTTCGCGATGTTGAAGCGATCTTCATAGAAATAAAAGCCATAGCGATCGGCCCGCTCATTGGGAATGTCATAGCGTTTATGCAGCTCCTTGACCATGCCCGTGAGGTTGCTATCACTGCCGCCAAAATAGCTATGGAAGTTTTCCTCGCAGGTGAGGACCGTGCCCCAAGGGGTTTTGCCCGCTGAGCAGTTATTGAGCGTGCCGTTGACTCGTGTCCCCGTGGGATCCGCAGCCGTTTTCAAAAGGGCATGGCCTTTGGCAGGGCCTGAAATCTCACAGGGGGTTGAACCCGTGATGCGGCGGTTGTAGGGCGAGGCTTTTACATACTGCCAGCCGCCATTGGTGTTTTTAGCAATCTCGACAATGGAGAGTCCATGGGCTTCCCGCTGAAGGGCGGCCTGCCATTGATTGGGGCGATCGCCCACGGTTTGAAACATCAGTTCAGGATTGGTGTATTCATGATTCACGACCAGCAAATGCTTGCCATCGGGCGTGGTCTGATAGCCAACAAAATCACAGTTGTAGCCAAAGCACTGCTGCTGCCGCTGAACATCCGCTTCGGTGACTGTTTGGTGAATGCGATTCCAATTCAAGTTTTCACCACCATCGAGGGCATCCCCCCAGCGAATCACCACCCCATGCTCAAAGCCCTCAGGCAGCGTAATTTTATCGTCAGTGTTGGGGTAAATCGTTGGAAAGCCTAAAGCTGGTGCAGTGGCACACCCTTTGGTCAGGGTTGCAAGGGTTAAACCCGCCGCGCCAAAAAGAGCCGTTTTCAGTACGGTGCGTCGGCTTAGGACACGGGGTAACAGATCACCAAAATATTCAGCCATGAAGCGTCTCTCGTTCCAAATTCATCCACGGTGGGCAGCCAGTTCATAACTTAGGGAAGTTGGGTTAGGGTTTGCCTAAGAAATGGGGTAAAAATGGTTAAGGCCAGCTACAGAGCAGCGGCAAGGAGTTTTTGAGTGTAGGGATGTTGCGGCTGGGCAAACAATTGGGCGGTAGGAGCCAGTTCAACAATCTTGCCAGCATACATGACGGCAATGCGATCGCAAAAACTGCGGGCAACCGCCAGATCATGGGTAATAAAGAGATACGTGAGTTGCAACTGCTCTTTTAACTGCTGCATCAGCGCCAGCACCTGCCGTTGGATATGGGCATCGAGCATACTCACTGGTTCATCACAGACCACCAGTTGCGGATGGGTAATCAGAGCGCGAGCGATCGCCACCCGTTGGCGTTGTCCCCCCGATAGGGCATGGGGATAGCGATGGACATACACTTCACTGGGGGTTAATTCCACCTGTGCCAACATCTCGCGGACCCGCTCTTGGGCAGCCTCTTTGGCCATCAGCCGATGAATTAGCAGTGGCTCCAGCAAGTTTTGCCCCACGGTCATTTTCGGATTGAGGCAGGCATGGGGGTCTTGGAAAATCATTTGCAGATCGCGGCGGGCTGTGCGCAGTTGTGCGGCTGGCAATTGAGTTAAATTGCGCCCCAAAAAGACCACTTCACCGGCATTGGCGGGAATCAGTTGCAGAATCAAGCGGGAAAGGGTACTTTTGCCACAGCCAGATTCGCCCACGAGGCCCAGGGTTTCTCCGCGGCGCAATGTGAGATCGACGCCATCCACGGCGCGAATTGTGGTTTGTGGTTGTAGCCATCCCCCCAAGCGGTAGTGCCGCTGTAAATTCTGAACCCGCAGCAGTTCCGGGGCAGTGTCCAATTGCGGGGTTTCTTTAGAGGTGAGTTGGCTGGCCGCCAGTAGGGATTGGGTATAGGGGTGCTGTGGCTGTTGCAGGACTTGGCGAGCCGCTCCCAGTTCAACAATTTTGCCTTGGTGCATCACCGCTAGGCGATCGCAATACTTGGCCATCAGTGCCAGATCGTGGGAAATCAGCAACAGTCCCCGCTGCTCCTCTTGGCACAGGCGCGTGAGTTCATCTAGAATTTCCGCCGCGACGGTCACATCCAGCGCCGTTGTCGGTTCATCGGCAATGATCAGGGGGGGGTTCAAGAGCAAGGCAAGGGCGATCGCCACCCGTTGACGCATTCCACCACTAAACTCATGGGGATACTGATGCAGGCGATTGGCCGGAATTTTCACCCGATCCAATACCTCAACAATCCGCTGCCGCCGTTGGGAGCGACTCCAAGCAGACCAATGACTCCGCAATAGCTCATCGCAGTGGTCATAGACACTCATGAGGGGATTCAGGCGCGTCATCGGATCCTGAAAGACCAAGCCAATTTGCTCGCCCCGCAGTCGCCGCAATTGAGAAGCGCTTAGCCCCAAAAGGGATTGCCCCTGAAGGGCGATCGCCCCAGCAACCTGTGACCCCGGCGGCAATAACTGCAAAATGGCCTTACCAATCGTGGATTTGCCACAACCTGACTCCCCCACCAAACCAAACCGCTCCCCGGCGGCCACGCAAAAAGAAACACCATCCACCACGAATGTTGCAGCAGATGATGTCTCCGTTGTAGGGTAGGCGACCCGCAGTTCCCGCAGTTCTAAAAGAGTCGCCATGGGCTGGTCGATCCTAGGCAGGTTCGATGCGGGCGTAAAAGACCCCTTGAATTTTCACTTCGTGAGGTTCGTGGGCACCCATATCGTCATCGGAGAGTTGCTCACTTTCAAAGGTTCCAGCAATTTCACCCGTGCGGCCATCCACTTTCGCCACATTCAGAGAAATTTCACCCTTGGTCAGGGAGAAGCGTTTGACGTTGGCGCGAGCCAGTTCTTCTTCTTTACCTTGGGGAATGGCGATCGCCGAATCATAACCAGAGGCCAAGCCCCGTCCTTTGGGATCCAAGAAGTTGGCGGTGCGGTAGGAAGGAACGTTGAATTCGCCCTTGAAATCCGTTGACGTGGTGATGCTGCTAATGTTGGGCTGAGTGCTCGCCACCAAGTTTTTCACCGTAAACAGCAGTGGGATACGCTCGCCACCGGGCATTTGCACGGTCACTGGTTGGAAATCAATCCCATCCTCTTCTATGAACGTGAGGCTGCCATCGCTGTTGACCTTGAGTTCCCCTTGAATTTGATCCAAGCTCGTGGTTTCGCGGGTCACCAGTTTCGTGGGAACAAATTCGGCCTCTTGGCGTTTGTTCTTAGGCTCTTCCTTGACCAAAAATGTCGTTGGCTGCAAGCACAGTTGGGCAATGCGATAGGTTTGGGAACTATCAATGGGGTAGGCACCACGCGCCGTATCATCAAGGGTGGGGCACTTGTTGGCCAGACCTGTACCGACAATATCGTCATAGGTTAAAGTCTGTTTTGCGGCAAAGGCGGGGGCGCTCAAGGAAAAAATCCCTAGACATACCGCCAGCAGAGTCGCCATTAAAATGCGATATTTCATGGTTAACCTCAGAAGTCAAAGCATCTCAAAGCAGTCAGAGTGTGGGAGATACCCCTGCGTAAGAGTCCAGTGAAGGCAGCCATGCAACTACCTTATCAATCCATGATTATACGGAGCTTTGCGATCGCCTCAGAAAGGAAATTTTCGCAGATATTTTAATTTCGCAAGAGCAAAAATAATGACCGACCTCTCTCCGACTGGAGCCACAAAGTAAACTAGTAAAAAAGCAGGATCGGGAGTGAGTTCATGGATGACAGCGAGTTGTTTGCTGTTTTTGTTGCCGATGTTGTCAATGGGGCTGAGAGCCTTGCCTCAAATCCTAACTATCGCATTGAATCGGTTTTAGGGACTTTGCAACTGGTGGACAACAAAGCCGGCGTCATTGCCACGGGCAAAAGTGAAAATGGGCAACCGCAGATCATGGTCAAGCGCTACTGTGATGCGTGGGAATCTTTGCGACAAGCACTGACCCATGGCTCATTCTTTCCTGATCTTGCTCAAAATAAGGCACAACTGGTGCCCTTTACCTGTGCCGCCATTCCCGAAGGCTATCAACTCTATGATTGTGCTGCCAGTGAGATGTGGCGCAGTTGGCGACGGGGCGCCGTTGATCAGGTGCATATCTACACCGCGAATCAGTGGCGATCGGTGGGGGAGATTTCCTGTAGCGGTGGCGTGGTTTTTATCCCCGTTCCTGATCTGGAGAAAGAGATTCAGATTACCAGTTCCTCACTGATGTCTTGGTTAGGCGTTCCCAATGCTTAGAACCCTAAAAATGCTTAAGAAACTACGGATTAGGGGGAGCGATCGCCCCAATGGATCAAACAGAACCTAAAGACTCTAGAGATAATAGACGTATAACCATAGCGACCTAGCAACACAATGCTTGCCTGTTTGCGACCTCGCGAGATTTCCCCTTGAGGCAACTATGTCAGAACCGCACCGCGATACCAATATTGGCCAAATTCTGATGAATCGGTACCGGCTGACGGAGCTGATTGGCAAAGGCTCAATGGGGCGGGTGTATCGCGCAGAGGATATTCTCCTTGGGGGTGTTCCCGTTGCGGTTAAATTCCTGTCGCAAACCCTGCTCAACGATCGCATGAAAACCCGCTTTGCCCAAGAAGCGCGGGCGGGTGCTCTCCTCGGCCAGAAAAGTATGCATGTGGTGCGGGTGCTCGACTACGGCATGAACAATGAGGAAATTCCCTTCTACGTCATGGAATTTTTGGAAGGCGAAAACCTCAGTGATTTGCTCCTAGAAGAACCCCTGCCTTTAAGCCGATTTCTGCGAATTGCACGGCATATGTGCCTTGGTCTTCAGGTAGCCCATGAGGGAATTATCATCGAAGGCCAAAAATGCCCGATTATTCACCGTGACATCAAACCCAGCAATGTCCTTGTGATTCAGGACGGCACGATGGGGGAACTTGCCAAGGTATTGGATTTTGGGATTGCCAAATTTTTGGGGGATGTGTCGGAAAAGGGGCAAACCTCGTCGTTTATGGGCACTTTGGCCTACTGTTCGCCAGAGCAGATTGAAGGGCGAGAGTTGGATCACCGCTCGGATATCTACAGCCTTGGCATCACGATGTATGAGCTACTCACCGGCAAGATGCCCATTCAGGCGGAAACCCACTCTATTGGCAGTTGGTTTAAGGCACATCACTTCCAAAAGCCTGTTCCCTTCAATGTGGCGAGTCCGGGGCTGCATCTTCCCCCTGTTCTTGAGGAGCTGATCATGGCCTGTATGGCCAAATCCCCCAGCGATCGCCCCCAAAATGTGGGTGAAATTATTAACGTTCTCACCGCCCTTGAGGAACAGTTTGGTAGTAGTCGAGTCACCCAGCCGGGGGTAGAGGTTGCTGCCAAAGTCTCTCAACCCTCAGAACGCGCATCTCAACCGCCCGTTGCCCTTGCTACCGTTGAAGAAGTCTGCTGGCAAAGTGTTTGGCCTGCCGATAAACCCGTCGCGGAAATTGTCTTCCCCATGCCCTTATATGCCCAACGAGAATCAGCGGCGTCACTGTGGGTGATGTTGCCTCGGGCAGAGATCGATCGCCGCATGCTCAATATCCGCTACAACCAGTTTCTCTTTACCACCAGTCCCCACCCGATGATCCTCTGGATTACCGCCATCTACGATCCCAAGCAAGGGCCTCGCTGGTTGCCCTGTTATTTGGATATGAAACTGCCACGCAACCAAGAACTCTGCGTTTTGCTCTCGGACACCGGCTACTATCCGCTGCTCTTTTTCTCCCTTGAGGATCCGCAACACTGCATCAATGTCCGCATGTTTACCATCGCTACCTTCCAGCGGCAACTCCTACGGGACTGGCTGCAAACCAGTAAAAGCTTACCCAGTTCTGCCCCAGCAGTTGTGAGCCGCAATCTCCTCAAGGCAGAGTTTGAAAACTACAAGCCGCAAATCCTTGCCAAGCTGGAGAACGTGAAGATGGCCACAGTCATTGATTAGGGATACCGCGATCGCCTTCTAGGGCAGCAATAGAGAAAAATATATTAAGAGATGTTGCGCGATTGGTAAAGAATTGTTACAGTGAGGGTACAGGGTTCGATCAGGAGTCAAAACCATGGAAGATACCAAAACCATCAAAGCTGAAGATCGCAACGCATGGGTGTTTGGATTCACCCCCCAAGCTGAAATTTGGAACGGTCGCCTCGCCATGATCGGCTTTGTGGCGGCGCTACTCACAGAACTGATCACCAAACAAGGCGTGCTTCACTTCTGGGGTCTGCTCTAGACCTTAACTCTCTCCCAATTTTCAGCGGTCAAAGTGTCATTTTGAGGTCAGTAATGGCCTCTTTTTTTTGGCCAATTGATTTTTTTGATCAATTGATGGCTAGCACAGATCAAGGGTAGCCCTTTTCACAAAGACAGTACAGGATCAAAGCTGCAAAAGCTACCATGAAAGAGGATGATTGCACCCCTTTTATGTATCCCAATCCCAGTACTCAAGAAAAGGACTGTAGGGGGAAGTTACCTGTTAAATGGTTGATGAGGAAATCTAGGAGTGATTGACACGGGGAATCCCGAGACTGTAGTTGCGCACACGGCTATTGAGGTTGTAGCCAATTTCCCCTTGCATCAGTAACGAGCGAATAAAGTGCTCCAAGTCCGAGCCAATCCGCCGCAAATTGTATTCCGTCAAGTCTTCCCCTGCGGCATTGGCAACCAGCTCCTGAAACTTGGCTTCCACCTTCGCTAGGGCGGCGTCGTTCCACTCCAACTCGTTATCGGGATCCACATTTAGCGTCAGTGTTTCCGTATCAGGATGAACTTCACCATCAACCACATGGCCGGCATAGATGTGAACGTGGCGTGTCGTGGACTTCAGTAGCATGGCTGACCCAATGACGAGTGGACAGTAGTTCCTAAACGCTTCTACTATACCAAGAATCCTTTCAGGGAAAGTTTAGAAAAACTCATGGCTTAGCCCAAGAAGCAGTAATAGAACTGGGCTAGCTTTCAGGCTGCTTTTGGCTAGCGATCGCTCAAAGGGACAATCGCCCCCTTTATAACAATTTACCGTGCCTGTCGTTGCTCCCAGCGTCGCCGGCCACCCGCCCAAGGGGGAGATCCACCATGGGGACGAATGTTAATCACCTCGCCATTCCCACGGGTAATGCGAAAGGCATCAAAGTCATCGTCATCATATTTACCGACAACTGTAACGGTTTCGCCCGGCTGGAGATTGATTTGGTGAAACCAACGCGGCCCCGCATCCACCATCACTTGGCCAGTACCATCGTCGAGGATAAACGCATTGCCAACGACACTACGAACTGTGCCGCGAATGGTTATCCCCTGAAAATTAGTCAAATTGCGAATCGGCGTTGCCGACTGGGCAAAGCTCTCGGCTATTGGCGGAAGAACAACTCCTGTAATGCCGATGAAAAGAGGAAGACCAAGGCTCGATAAACGTTTCATAACTGATAGAATGCACATTCCTAAGGCTGGGGCGATCGCCCATATAAAAACTATGGTAACCATGTTGAAATCCCCCTGCCATTAGACAACAAAGAGCCAACTTCGGTTCAGTGTCAATTCAAGGTTGAGCAGAAGGGGAAGGCGTGCTTAACTTAGTTAAAGAGTTTTTAACATTTGCTGCTATGCCCTTGATAACGTCACTTTTTCAACCTGTTCTTGCCGATGTTGCAGCAGAATCAGTGAACTTGGCGGAAGCAGGTCCATTGATCTTGGCGGCTGTTCTGCTGAGTCTAGTGGTGATTTACTTTGCCAGCAAAGTCGGCGGTGAAATTTGTGCCCGCATTAACTTTCCACCAGTACTGGGCGAACTGGTAGGGGGTGTGGTTGTTGGTATTTCCGTCTTGCACCTGTTGGTTTTTTCCGAAGGGGGGCCAACGGAACCCTCTGTCCTGACCACCTTTATCCAGCAGACGGCAGGCATGGATGGCACTGTCGCTTCAGTGGTTGCCAATACCGCCAGCGAAGTGATTTCCGTCCTCTCGGAAATTGGCGTCATGATCCTGCTCTTTGAGATTGGCTTGGAATCGGATTTAGAGGGCTTGCTCAAGGTGGGTCCCCAAGCGGCTGTCGTCGCCGTGGTGGGGGTGGTGGCTCCCTTTGTTGCGGGCACTTTTGGCCTCGTGACGCTCTTTCATGTGGACTTGGTACCTGCCATCTTTGCCGGTGCAGCGCTGACGGCAACCAGTATTGGGATCACAGCCAAAGTCCTTGCTGAAATTCAACGCCTCACTTCTCCGGAAGGTCAAATCATCATTGGGGCAGCAGTTCTCGATGACATTCTCGGCATTATTGTGCTGGCAGTGGTGGCCAGTCTAGCCAAAACGGGCACGGTCGAGATCAGCAATGTGATCTATTTGATCATTAGCTCTGTGGTCTTTTTGGTGGGGTCTGTTGTCCTGGGGCGGCTGCTGAGTCCCTTCTTTCTGGGGATGGTCGATCGCCTGACCACGCGCGGTAACTTGCTGATTCCCTCTCTTATCTTTGCCTTTGTCCTTGGTTATGTTGCCGTGATCCTGCAACTGGAAGCAATTCTCGGTGCTTTTACTGCTGGCTTAGTTCTCGGGGAAACGGAAAAACGGCGTGAGCTAGAGGAGCAGATTTTACCCATTGCCGATATGCTGGTGCCGGTGTTCTTTGTCTGTGTCGGCGCACGCACCGATATTAGCGTTCTCAATCCCCTAGAACCAGCCAATCGTGCAGGTCTGATTATTGCTTCGTTCCTTGTCGTTGTGGCCATTGTTGGTAAGGTGGTAACAGGGGCAACGGTCTTTGGTCAGCCGGGAATTAACCGTTGGGCCATTGGCATTGGTATGGTGCCTCGCGGTGAAGTGGGGTTGATTTTTGCGGCTGTCGGGTCGGCCAGCGGTGTGCTCTCGAAGGCTCTAGATGCCGGCATTATCGTAATGGTGATTGTGACCACATTTGTTGCGCCACCCCTGTTGCGTTTGGTCTTTAAGCCAGAGGCTGAGGCCGCAGAGGCGTTACCCAGCTCAGATGTGGCAGTGGAGTCTCCCCCAGAAGGATAGCGATGGAACCGATTACGGTCATTGGTGGTGGTTTAGCCGGTACAGAAGCGGCTTGGCAAATTGCCCGTGCGGGCCTGCCGCTAGTGCTCTATGAAATGCGCCCGCAAGTGGCCAGTCCAGCCCACCATACGGCGGAGTTGGCAGAGTTGGTGTGCAGTAATTCCTTTGGTGCCAAGGCCAGCGATCGCGCCACGGGGTTATTACACCATGAACTGCGTGCCCTCGGCTCATTGATTATTGCCACTGCCGATCGCCATCAAGTGCCCGCTGGTGGTGCCTTAGCGGTGGATCGCGCCCAGTTTAGCCGTGAGCTGACTGCAACCCTCGCAAGCCATCCCCTTGTGACATTGCGGCGCGAAGAACTACCCCGCCTCCCAGAAAGCGGGATTGTGGTGTTGGCCACGGGCCCACTGACCAGTGAAGCCCTGAGTGCCGATCTCCAACGCTTGACGGGACTGGACTACCTGAGTTTTTTTGATGCCGCCAGCCCCATTGTGGTCGGGGAGTCCATTAACCGTGAGGTGGCCTTTTTGGCCTCCCGCTACGACCGAGGGGAAGCAGCCTATCTCAACTGTCCTTTTACTGCTGAAGAATATCAGCGCTTTTGGCAGGCTCTCTGTGAGGCTGAACAGGCACCCTTGAAGGACTTTGAGCGCGAGAATGCTCAATTTTTTGAGGCTTGCTTACCCGTAGAGGAGTTGGCGCGGCGAGGGGTGGATACCCTGCGGTTTGGCCCTTTGAAGCCGGTGGGCTTGCGGCATCCGCGCACCGGGGAGCGTCCCTATGCGGTGGCACAACTGCGCCAAGAGGATCGCCACGGCCAACTCTGGAACTTGGTGGGCTTTCAAACGAATCTGCGTTGGGGGGAACAGCAGCGGGTGTTTCGGATGATCCCCGGTTTAGAGCAGGCGGAGTTTGTGCGCATGGGGGTGATGCACCGCAATACCTTCTTAAATGCGCCGAAGTTGTTGAGTGCTAGTCTCCAGTTTCGCGATCGCCCCACCCTCTTGGCAGCGGGTCAAATTACGGGTACCGAAGGCTATACGGCAGCGGCGGCGGGGGGCTGGTTAGCGGGAACGAACGCGGCTCGCTTGGCACGGGGACTCCCACCCTTGGTATTGCCCCCAACCACAATGGCTGGTGCCCTCTTTCACTACATCAGTACAGCGGAGAGCAAAACTTTCCAGCCCATGCCCCCCAACTTTGGTATTTTGCCACCCCTAGAGCAAAAAGTTCGGCAAAAGGCCTTGCGCTATGCCGCTTATCGCGATCGCGCCCTCAAAGATTTAAGCACTTGGGCAACAGCGATGTCGCTGCCCCTACAGCCTCTAGAGTTAGACAGGTGCGATCCTGCTGTCGTTGAAGCTGGAGCCTAAGGTAGTCTGGGGGTAGCGTTGGCAGGCGATCAGGCCACTCAATGGCAACAATTCCGAGATCAATTTCTTCGCCAAGCCAATAGCGTTCCGGTGCCAAATCCGCCACTTCAGCGGGGGTCAGGCGATAGAGATCAAAGTGATAGAGGGGCACACGCCCTTCGGGGTATTCCTGAATCAGGGTGAAGGTGGGGCTTTGAATGACATCCGCAATGCCCAATCCCTCCCCCAAGGCTTGCACAAACGTGGTTTTCCCTACCCCTAGCTCCCCCGCTAACAAGAGCACCGTCCCCGGTGGCAGCCATGTCCCCCACTGGCGTCCCAAGGCTTGCAGATCGGTTAAGCTGAGGTTGAGGCTCGTCATTTAGGCGCGCACTGCTTCTAGGAGTCGCGAAAAGTAAAAGCGAGTTTTGGTCATGGCATTGCGCTCAATCCGCCAACCCAAGTCCCGCAAAATGCCAACAATAAATTCCTCACTGTGGAGATAGGCACGGGTGGCCTTGCTAGAGCCGGGGAAGAATTCACCAATTTTTTTCAGGAGTGTATATTTTGGTGTTTTGGGGGCAAAGCTGAGGATCAGCCGCTCCATTGCCAAGGAACTCAAGTGGGCTAGCATCCCTGCCATTTGGCTATCGGGATAGTGGATGAGGACATCAAGACAGATGACGGTATGGTATTGTCCCCGCAGGGCTTCGAGATCACTGACACTGAGGATCAGTTCATGGTGGCCATTCAACTGAGCAGCGGCGCGATCGCGGGCTTCGGCCACCATCTTCTCGGAAATGTCACTGGCATAGACCCGTGCCCCCAATTCCGCCAAGGGAATGCTCAGACTACCAACACCACAGCCCGCATCACAGATGAGTTTACCCTTGAGGGAGCCATCGGCCTTGAGCCATGCCAGTACCGTATCAATGGTTTGTTGGTGTCCCATGCGAATATCCGCTTGCACCTTGCTGACCTGATCCGTGCCATAGATGCGCCGCCAGCGATCGAACCCCGTGGTGTTGAAGTAGTTTTGCACAATTGCCTTTTCGTCAGCCGTAGATTGCGTCATAAGTTCCCGATGAATCGTCATTGCCCCAATTATTGTGGCATAGGGGCTGTGGTTTGCAGTGCCAATCGGGTACTCACTAGCCCCAAAATCACCCCAAGGATGATCAGGAAGACCCCCAAGCCCACCGACCATTCAACGGAGACATTGCTGGCAAGAGCGCGAAAGCTGGCCTGTTGGGTTAACAACTGCTGAAGCTGTTGACTACTGCCCCAACCAACCATCCACGCTAGTAAACCGCCGCCGCCACCTAGACTAGCGGCTTGAATAAATAGGGGTGTATAAATCCAAGTTTGGGTCGCGCCCACGAGGGTCATGATCTCAATTTCAGGTTGGCGCACAAGGATAATCAACCGCAAAATGGCGCTCACCAGCGCAACCACCGTTAAACTCAGCAGCAGCACCAAAATGAACGTGACTCCCCGCACCACCTGCTGTACACTTTGCAGGCCTGTTAGGGCGCGCTCAAGATACTGCACAGACTCAATGCCTTCCTTTTGGGCAATTTGGCTGGCTAAGGGAGCCACTTGTGCGAGGGTTTGGGCACGGATCTTGATTTCATCGCTGAGGGGATTGGTGTCAAAGAGGTCTAAGCCACCCTGTTCGCTTTTGAGGCCTAAATCAGCTTGCAATTCTGCCCAAGCGCGATCACGATCAATCCAAGTGAAGTCGGCTACCCCCGGTAATGCTGCCAACTGCTCCTTGAGACTGGCCACTTTGGCTGCGGGAAGAGTAGGCGAGACATAGGCCGTAATTTCTAGCCGATTACCCAAGGACTCGACACTAGCGCCAAGGAGTTGCGACACTTGCCAGCCCCAACCAAAAATAAAGAGCGTCACGGCCACAGCAATGACGGCTGCGCCATTGAGCCAACCACCGCGCCAGAGACTACGGCGCACTTCTGGAAGCAAAAAGTCAAGGGTGGGTAAGGGACTCAAGTTTGCCATGGTGCAAATGGAGAATCCGATGGGGGACTAAGCGAGTCAAGGCTAAGTCATGGGTGGTAAAGAGAACCGTTAGCCCATGTTGATGGAGGCGATGAAGCAGGGCAAGAATTTGCTGGCTGGTTTGTGGATCTAGATTACCCGTGGGTTCATCCGCCAGCAATAGCTCAGGCCCACCAACGATCGCCCGAGCAATACTCACCCGCTGCTGCTCTCCCCCCGATAGAGATTGGGGATTAGCATTGGCTTTGTGGCTCAGGCCCACCAGTTTGAGCGCCGTTTGTACCCGCTGCTGAATTTCTGCTTTGGCAATACCGCGCACCAGCAGCGCAAAAGCCACATTTTCTGCCACGGAGCGATCGCCCAAGAGCTTAAAGTCCTGAAAAATGACCCCTAGGCGCCGCCGCAACTGTGCCATCCGCCGATCCTGCTGGGGATTGACTTCCTCACCAAAGAGGCGAACTATGCCCTGATCTGGGCGCAGTTGACCACAGAGCAGTTTTAAGAGGGTGGATTTACCCGACCCCGAAGCCCCCGTGAGAAAGTAAAACTCTCCCCGTCGTAGTTGCAAACTGACGCGATGTAAGCAGGGCAAGGCGCCACCAAAGGCTTTCGTGACTTGGCACAGTTCTGCAATGATTGTCCCCTCAGAGGTGGGTTCACAAGAGGGTGCCACTAGGGTCACTGCTGTCATCGGGATGAGAAACGCTGTCGCCCATGCAAACGACTCAGGAGTGCTTTCCATGCAAATTGCGGCAAAGCCAGCATCCGCCGCCAGCGCCACGGTTCTTGATACAAGCGATAGAGCCACTCTAAATGAAGCTTTTGGAAGAGCTTAGGTGCTCGTTTTTTCACCCCCGCCCAAATATCAAAGCTGCCCCCGACACCAACCCAAATCGCCTCTGGGCAAATGTGACGATGGCGATCGATCCAGTATTCCTGCCGGGGCACCCCCAAAGCGACAAAAATAATGTGGGGTTGCTCCTCTTTAAGCTTTTGAATGAGGGCAGCTTCGGTATCCGCATCATGATAGCCAGATTGCACGCCCACAATCTTTAGGTTCGGCAACTCTCGATGCCAGCGCTCAGCCACCTTTTCTGCCACCCCCGGTGCTGCCCCATAGAAAAAGACCCGCTTGGGCTGGGGCGCTTCATTGGCAAGTCGCAGGAGGGCTTCGGCAAATTCAATTCCCGGCAGACGGCGCACAGACAAGCCATGCAACTTGAGGTAGAGAATGACCCCCGATCCATCGGGAATCACCAAATCAGCACGGTGTATAACATCGGCAAATTCTGGTGTGCGCTCCGCCAGCATCACCATCTCGGAATTGAGCGTGATCACGTGTTGACCATGGCCATCCCGCTGCTGCATCAGCAACCACTCGGGAGCATTGTCCACCAAATGAAGGGGAAATCCGAAAACTGAGACTTTTGCGGGAATGGTGGGCATCACAAGGGGGTAACCCATAGGGAAATTGAGCACAAGAAACACCGAGTATCTTACAGCCCTTTTCACGGCAAGTGAACACTCTGCGCAAAACAGCCTGATGGGCAGGAGAACGCTTCAGTCGTGGATCCTCATCGTCTGGAAAAGGGCTATATCGGATATACAAGGTCATCCCACGGAATATGCCTTGTTGAAATCCACAAAACGCCTTTGCTAGATTAGAGTCGTTATTAAGATTCGTAAACTTAGCTCTTATTATCCCATTGAGCTACCTCACGAATCTGTTTTTATCACTTCCTTTCGGAGTTGAGTTTTATGACGATCGCGATTGGACGAGCGCCAGCAGAACGGGGATGGTTTGACATCCTCGATGACTGGCTCAAACGTGACAGATTTGTCTTCGTAGGCTGGTCAGGCATCCTGCTTTTCCCCTGCGCCTACCTTGCCCTCGGTGGCTGGCTAACCGGTACCACCTTTGTTACCTCTTGGTACACCCACGGCCTTGCCTCCAGCTATCTCGAAGGCTGCAACTTCCTCACCGTTGCCGTTTCCACCCCCGCCAACAGCATGGGGCACTCCCTTCTTCTCCTCTGGGGGCCCGAAGCCCAAGGGGACTTCACCCGCTGGTGCCAACTCGGCGGTCTGTGGACCTTTATCGCCCTCCACGGCGCCTTTGGCCTCATTGGCTTCATGCTGCGGCAGTTTGAAATTGCCCGCTTGGTGGGCATCCGTCCCTACAACGCCATTGCCTTCAGCGCCCCCATTGCTGTCTTTGTCAGCGTCTTCTTGATGTATCCCTTGGGGCAATCCAGTTGGTTCTTTGCCCCCAGCTTTGGCGTGGCTGCCATCTTCCGCTTCCTGCTGTTCTTCCAAGGGTTCCACAACTGGACCTTGAATCCCTTCCACATGATGGGGGTGGCCGGTGTGCTCGGGGGTGCCCTGTTGTGTGCCATCCACGGTGCCACAGTGGAAAACACCCTCTTCCAAGATGGCGAAGGCGCCAGCACCTTCCGTGCCTTTACTCCGACTCAATCGGAAGAGACCTACTCGATGGTGACGGCGAACCGTTTCTGGAGCCAAATTTTTGGGATTGCCTTCTCGAACAAGCGCTGGTTGCACTTTTTCATGTTGTTTGTGCCCGTGACGGGGCTGTGGATGAGTGCGATTGGCGTGGTAGGTCTGGCGTTGAACCTGCGGTCCTATGACTTTATTTCGCAGGAGATTCGGGCAGCGGAAGACCCTGAGTTTGAGACGTTCTACACGAAGAACCTGCTCTTGAACGAGGGCATTCGCGCTTGGATGGCGCCCCAAGACCAACCCCATGAAAACTTTGTCTTCCCAGAAGAGGTACTCCCCCGTGGTAACGCTCTGTAGGGCCTAATCGTATCCTCGTCTGAGTGTCCCTCTCCAATTGGGGAGGGATTTTTTATCTCAAGCGAATAGGGGAAGTTCGTTGAAAGACTTGCCCTGCTGATCCTTGGCAGAAAGAAGGGGTTCGTTGTCGATGGGCCATTGAATGCCGACGGTTGGATCATTCCACAGCAGTGTGTATTCATCCCCCGGATTGTAATAGTCCGTTGTTTTGTAAAGCACTTGGGCGGTGGCTGATTGCACCCAGAAGCCGTGGGCAAAGCCAGCGGGAATCCATAGTTGCTGGAACGTGTCTGCACTGAGCCAAGCCCCTACCCATTGGCCACAGGTGGGCGAGGAACGCCGCAAATCAACTGCGACATCAAAAATTTTTCCTTCGATAACGCGAATGAGTTTGCCTTGCGGCTGTTGGTGCTGGTAGTGTAATCCCCGTAGTACGCCCTGTTGTGAGGCAGAGTGATTGTCTTGGACAAAGGTCACGTCTAAGCCTGTAGCGGCCATAAAAGCCCGTTGATTAAAGCTTTCTAGGAAAAAGCCCCGCTGATCGCGAAAGACACGGGGTTCCAAGAGCAGAACATCAGCGATCGCCAGTGGTTGTACCTTCAGCATGCATACCTCCTGTGATTTCTGCCCACACCTGCAAGAGATATTGGCCGTAGCTACTTTTGCGTAGGGGTTGGGCGAGTTCATAAAGTTGCTCTGGGGTAATGTAGCCCTGATGCAAAGCAATTTCCTCTAAACAGGCAATTTTAACCCCCTGCCGTTCCTCTAGGGTGCGAATGAAGCTACTGGCCTGTTGCAGCAGATCATGGGTACCCGTATCCAGCCACGCGTAGCCGCGTCCGAGCAATTCCACCCGCAGTTGTCCCTGTTCGAGGTAGAGACGGTTGAGGTCGGTGATTTCCAGTTCTCCCCGGGCTGACGGTTGCAGTTGGGCTGCCAGATCACACACTTGATGGTCATAGAAATAAATCCCCGGCACGGCATAGTTGGACTTGGGTACTGCTGGCTTTTCCTCAATGCCGAGGACGCGACCGTTGGCATCAAACTCAATCACGCCGTACTGCTGGGGATTGGCCACCCGATAGCCAAAAATCATTGCCCCTTGGGTAAGTTGAGCAGCTCGTTGTAACTTCTCTGAAAGATCATGGCCGTAGAGAAGATTATCGCCAAGAGTGAGGCAGACGGGTTCCCCCTGCAAAAATTCCCGCCCTAAAATAAAGGCTTCCGCTAGACCATTGGGCTGAGGCTGCACACAATAGCTGAGGGACAAGCCCCACTGATGACCATCCCCCAGCAGCTTTTCAAAAAGATAGAGGTGCTCTGGGGTAGAAATAATCAGAATCTCCCGAATCCCCGCCAACATCAGAATTGAGAGGGGATAGTAAATCATCGGCTTGTCGTAGATAGGTATCAGTTGTTTACTGACCACCTGCGTTAGGGGATAGAGGCGGGTTCCAGAGCCACCAGCCAAGATAATTCCTTTCATGGGCAAGGGGTTAAGAGACTGCCATAGTTGGTTGCTAGCCAAGCGCTATAGTCGGCGGTGCGCGCTGCTGCCACCCAATCTTGATGGGCAAGATACCACTGCACCGTTTTTTCGAGGCCACTGCTGAAGGTTTCTTGGGGCTGCCACCCCAGTTCCCGCTGGATTTTGCGGGCATCAATGGCATAGCGGCGATCGTGACCGGGGCGATCGCTCACAAAGGTAATCAAGCTGCGGTAATTCAAATCAGACCGAGGCACAAGGGTTTGCAGCAGGTCACAGAGGCTTTGCACCACCTCAAGGTTAGGCTTTTCGCAGTTGCCGCCAATGTTGTAGGTTTCGCCCACCTGACCCTTTTGCCAGACGGTATAGACCGCGCGGCAGTGATCTTCAACGTAGAGCCAATCCCGCACATTTTGACCATCACCATAAATGGGCAGCGGTTGCCCCGCCAAGGCTTGGCAGATCATCAGGGGAATCAGTTTTTCCGGAAACTGGTAGGGGCCGTAGTTGTTGGAGCAATTGGTTGTCAGGGTGGGCAGGCCGTAGGTGTGGTGGTAGGCACGTACAAGGTGATCTGAGGCGGCCTTTGAGGCGGCATAGGGGCTGTTGGGGGCGTAAGGGGTGTCTTCCCGAAAGGGCGGATCCTCAGGGCCAAGGCTGCCATAGACTTCATCGGTGGAAATGTGAATAAAGCGGAACTGCTCCTGTGCTCCAGTGGCTAACTGTTGCCAGTAGGTTTTAACCTCTTCTAGGAGATTGGCGGTGCCGACAACATTGGTTTGGATAAAGTCTTGGGGACTATTGATGGAGCGATCGACATGGCTTTCGGCAGCAAAGTGAATCACGGCATCAGGCTGAAAGGTCTGCAATAGCTCTTGCACAAGGGGGCGATCGCCCACATCTCCCTTGACAAATTGATAATTGGGCAATTGCTCGAGCATGGCCAAGGTGCCGGGGTGACAGGCATAGGTCACTTTATCGAGGTTGAGTACCGCCCCCCAGCCTTCCGTAAGGGCTAAGCGCACAAAGTTGGCGCCAATAAAACCACCCCCACCCGTTACCAAAAACTTGATCATAGACCCTGACACCACCAGATTCTGGCTTGCATCATACCAAGACTAGACGCCGATTCAAAAAAAGATGTTTACTAGGAATGAACATTTGCTCAGGCGAACAATCATGGATGAATTTATGGCGGCGGCGATCGCCGAGGCAGAGCAAGGACTCAAAGAAGGCGGCATTCCCATTGGCTCAGTCTTGGTGCGCAATGGCCAAATTATTGGTCGCGGTCACAACCAACGGGTACAGCGGGGCAGTCCGATTCTGCATGCGGAGATTGATTGTCTAGCCAATGCGGGTCGCATCGGTCGCTATGAGGATACGGTGCTGTACTCAACCCTGATGCCCTGCTATCTTTGTGCGGGTGCTGTGGTGCAGTTTGGCATCAAAAAAGTGATTGCGGGTGAATCCCAGACCTTTGCAGGGGCACGGGAGTTCATGGAAGCCCATGGCGTTGAGGTGATTGACCTGAACTTGGAGCGATGCCAGCAGTTAATGCGGGACTTTATTACGCAGCATCCCCAGCTCTGGTTTGAGGACATTGGTGAACTTATTTCCGAAGAAGAGTAGTTAGGACACGGGAATACGCGGCAAGCGGTTCTTGAAGCCGCAGAGAATTTCCCAAGTAATTGTGCCTAGGGTGTCCGCCCAAGTTTCTACGGTTAGGCAGTCCTCGCCATCTTCGCCTAAGAGCGTGACGACATCCCCCTCTTGCAAGCCATCAATGTCACTCACATCAATCATTAGTTGATCCATCGTAATGGCCCCCACTTGGCGCACCCGTTTTCCCTGGACTAGAACTTCAAGCTTGTTGGAAAGAAGGCGGGGCACCCCATCAGCGTAGCCAATGCCAACAACGGCAATTTTCATCGGTTTTGGGGCAATGAATTGGTGGCCATAGCTGATGCCCGTATGGGCGGGAATATCTTTCAACAGCGTAATGCGCGATCGCACCTGCATCACCGGTCGCAGTGGCACCACATCCCGTAAATGGGGGGCAGGATACACACCGTAGAGGCTCAAACCAATCCGCACCATGTCATAGTGGCTACTGCGATTCGCCAAGGTGGCTGCTGAATTGGCCATGTGACGCCGCACCGACCCCAACCCAAGGGGAGCAAGTTCTTGACACACCTGCTCAAAATAGGCCTGCTGCTGCCGCATCAAACTGGGGTCAGGGTCATCGGCACTGGCAAAGTGGGAGTAAATGCCTTGGATGCGCAGGTGGGGTAACCGCTGCACAAATTGCACAAAACCCACTGCATCCTGCCACGGACAACCCAAGCGAGACATGCCCGTATCAATCATCAAATGGACATCAAGGGGTTCCCGCAGGTGATCGGCGTAGTCGGAGAAAATCAGGGCCTGCTTGGGTGTCGAGAGGGTGGGCTGAAGCTGCCACTCGGCCATCATCTGCACCTGCACGGGCAAATTGACGGATCCCAAGACCAAAATTGGCGCTGTAATCCCCGCCTGCCGTAGAGCAATCCCTTCGGGAATCGTTGCCACCCCTAGCCAAGTTGCACCGTGGGCTAAAACCGTCTGTGCCACTGTGAGGGCGCCATGACCATAGGCATCTGCTTTCACCACGGCTAACAGTTCCGTGGTTGGTGCCAGCCATTGGCGAAGATGTTGGGTATTGGCTGCCAAGGCCCCTAAATCAATTTCAATCCACGCGCGCTCACACTCATGGGAACTGGTGAGCTGTTCCTGACTGAGCATTGTTTTTCCTATCCTCACACCATAATTCCGCAGTAGGGGGTGACCAACCCTACAGCCACTGACGGTCTGTGATTCAATGTATAGCACTCTATGTTCAGTCTTAGTGTCAATCATTCGGTTCTTGGCAAAACCTGCTAGAGTGGCACTACAGCCCTTTTCTCAGACCTAGAGTCCATCAAGGAGATCTCACGGTTTTGAGCGTGTTCCATCTCCGTAAAAAGGGCGGTAGATTGGCTGTGGTTGCCCTCTATCTGAACGGGGCGATGTCATTTTTGTTGGTGTGAGGTCGAGGTTCGAGTGGACAACTGGCACAAGACATCCCTAGGGCTAAATCCTCTGGGAGCGATTGGCGTGTTTGACAGTGGAGTGGGAGGCTTAACGGTTTTACAGGCACTCCAAAGCCTTTTACCCCAAGAATCGTTTCTCTACTTTGGTGATACGGCACGGTTGCCCTATGGAACTCGCCGCCGCAGCGAAATTCTCCAATATGTGCGGGAGATTCTAACGTGGATGCATTCCCAAGGTGTCAAGATGGCGGTAATGGCCTGCAACACCAGTTCAGCCCTTGCCTTGGCACAGGTCCGCAGTGAGTTTCCCTTTCCAATCCTTGGCTTGATTGTCCCCGCTGCCAAGATGGCGGTCACGCTGGGAAAGCGCATTGGTGTCATTGCTACCCCCGCAACGGTTAAAAGCGGTGCCTATGCACGGGCGCTTCAGGAACTCTCACCCACGGTGGCGATCGCCCAAGTGGCTTGTCCTGAATTTGTCCCCCTTGTGGAAAGTAATTGCCTAGAGGGTGATCGTGTCCATCGCATTGTGCGTCAGACCCTAAGACCCCTTGTTGACTTTGACCCCGATACCCTCATTTATGGTTGCACCCATTACCCCCACCTGCGCCATGTGATTGAGCAGTATTTGCCCGCAACGGTTCATCACCTTGATCCTGCCCATGCCGTTGCCCATGCAACCGTGCGCAAACTAAAGGCCATGGATTTAGCGACTCCCTGCCCCCAAGGCCAAGTGCAATTTTATGTCAGTGGGATACCCGAACAATTTGCCCAATTAGCTAGCCAATGGCTGGGATACTACCCAACGGTGGAACATCTGTCCTTGAGTGTCTTGACCCAATTCTATCCGCCATTAGAGATAACCCCAGCAGAGGTCTCCGTGGTTGTTGCCAGCTAGGTGCCCTTGGGAATTTTGGCACAATAGAACTATGCCATCTGGCCGTGTTGTCTATTCACCACCCTTGGAGGATTCCCGTGAGTAGTACCAGTAACTTTCAAGATGCGATTCGCGAGGCGCGTAGTAGCGCGATCGTCGGTCCCAATGTTATTCGCAATGCCCTGCCCTTTGTGGGTGGTGGCCTCGTCCTGACGGCGGTGGGTAGCTGGGGTGGTCTGGGCGTGATTGCTGCTGCGCCCCAACTCTTCATGCCCACGTTTATTGTGGCCATTATTGCTGAACTTGTCCTCTTTTTTGTGGCGCAGGGAGCCGCTCGCAAAGGGAATAATGGGCTAGCACTGCCACTGTTGGCCACCTACAGCCTGCTGTCGGGCTATACCCTTTCGGGTTTAATTTATGTTGCCCTCAATACCGTCGGCATCATGGGCATTATCATTGCCGCTGGGGGCTGTGGCATCACGTTTATGGCCGCTAGTCCCATTGGTTCCAATCTGTCGGAACGCGATGGCTTTGCCCTTGCCAAAACAGTGCAACTGGGGATTATTGCCCTGCTGGTGGTGCTGGTTCTCCAGTTAGTCTTCAGCTTCTTTGGTGTCTTTACGCCCACGTTTCTGGAAATTGCGATTTCGGGCATTGGTGTCGTGCTCTTTGTGGGGGCTGCGGTGGTGGACTTCTTTGTGCTGCCGCGTACCTACCGCGATGACCAGTATCTCTCTGCTGCCCTTTCGATGTACCTGACCTACATCAACCTCTTTATCTTTATCCTGCGGTTACTGATTGCCCTCAATCGCAGTCGCTAAAACAGCAGGTGACACTGGGCATGATCCCGTAGCAGATGGTCACAGAGAACCAAAGCCACCATTGCCTCGACCATCGGCACCGCTCGCGGTAACACACAGGGATCATGCCGCCCTTTTGCCGCTAAAATTGTTTCCTTGCCTGCTTGATTCACGGTTTTCTGGGCTTGACCAATGGTGGCAGTGGGCTTAAAAGCTACCCGCAAAATAATGTTTTCGCCATTGGAGATGCCCCCCTGAACCCCGCCGGAGCGATTGGTGCGGGTGCGAATGCGCCCCTGTTCATCGGTGTAAAACTCGTCGTTGTGCTCTTGACCTGTGAGCAGGGTACCCGCAAAACCAGAGCCAATTTCAAAGCCCTTACTGGCAGGCAACGACATCACCCCCTTGGCGAGATCCGCTTCCAGTTTGTCAAAGACGGGGCAGCCTAGACCGACAGGGACATTACGAACCACGCACTCAATGACGCCGCCAATGGAGTTGGCCTGCCGCCGCACCTCATCCACAAGGGCAATCATCTTTTCTGCGGTGGTGGCATCGGGACAGCGCATGATATTGGCTTCAACGGCCGCCGCTGCAACGGTATCGGGATCAACAACGGCTTCAATGTCCTTGACCCGCTTGACGTAGGCAATGATTTCGGTGCCAGCGACTTGAGCCAGAATTTTGCGGGCGATCGCCCCCGCTGCCACCCGCCCAATGGTTTCCCGTGCCGAGGAACGCCCACCCCCTTGCCAGTTGCGAATCCCATATTTGCCGTCATAGGTGGCATCCGCATGGGAGGGACGATAGACCTGTGCCATTTCGGCATAATCTTCGGGGCGAGTGTCCTTGTTGCGCACCAGAATGGCAATCGGCGTACCGAGGGTTTTGCCCTCAAAGACCCCGGAGAGAATTTCACAGCGATCGCTCTCTTGGCGGGGGGTCGTGAGACGACTTTGGCCGGGGCGGCGGCGATCCAGTTCCTTTTGAATATCCGCTTCCGATAGCTCCAGCCGGGGAGGGCAGCCATCCACAACCACCCCTACACCGCCGCCGTGGGATTCACCAAAGGTGGTGACGCGAAAGAGATGCCCAAACGTATTGCCCATAATGATTTCTGAAACCTACGATCCGCTCACCCGAAAGGCCATGCCACAGCCACAGGTTTGACTGGCATTGGGATTGTGGAAGCGAAAAGCGCCCCCCATTAAGTCTTCGATGTAATCTACCCGCAAGCCCCGCAACATCTCAGCCGCTTCCGCCGCGATCGCGATCGTCCAGCCTTGGGACTGGGTGAGTACATCCGTCGGCTCAGGTTCGGCCACAAGGGCAAGATCATAGCGCCAGTCACTGCACTCACTGGGCTGCACCTGAATCCGCAGAATGGCTGCTTGGCCTCGACTGACGCCGTGGGCTTGGAGACGTTCCAACTCTTGAATGGCTGCGGGGGTCAATTCCACCATTTTGCACAAAACTAGCGGGAACCATCAGTATATCGTGGTTTGAGGAGGTTGGTTAGAGCCGCCTTGGCGTTGGGGTAGTCAAATTGAAAGCCCGTAGCCAGCGTCCGCTCCGGTAAGACCCGTTGCCCTTTGAGCACCACATCAGCTCCTTCCCCCAGCAGCAGTTGGAGGACGGGGGCAGGCACAGGCAACCACGCGGGGCGTTGCATCACCTCTCCTAATACCCGGCAAAAGTCGGCCATCGTCAGTGGCTCCGGGGCGGTGGCATTGTAAACCCCCTGCATTCCTGCTTGATCCACTGCGGTCAGAATCAGGCGCACTAAGTCCTGCTGATGGATCCACGAAAACCACTGCTGACCTGAGCCAAGGGGACCCCCTAGATACAACTGAAAGGGCAATAGGAGCTTGGCCAGTGCCCCTTGCTCCCCGAGGACAATGCCAAAACGGAGAATCACTAACCGCACCCCCAAGTCTGTCACCCCTTGGGCAGCCGTTTCCCAGTCCACACAGACCTTGGCGAGAAAATCATTTCCCGCTGCATGGGTTTCGACAAATGTTTCTGTATCGCTCGTGCCGTAGTAGCCAATGGCAGAGGTGGAGACCAACACCTGCGGTCGCTGTTGACATTGGGCGATCGCCTGCACCAACTGCTGCGTCCCCACCACGCGACTCTCGTAAATCTCTTGCTTGCGCTGAGCCGTCCAACGGCCATTGGCTAGGGGTTCACCCGCTAGGTTAATCACGGCATCCGCCCCCTCAAGGGCAGCAAACCAATCCCCGGCAGCTTTGGGGGTATAGCCCACCCATTCCACATGGGGCAGGCCAGCGAATTGTTTAGCGGCTTTCGCCGGGGAGCGTACCAAGGCAACCACGTGATCACCGCGATCGCTCAGGGCCTTGACGACCTGTTGCCCGACAAATCCAGTAGCACCGGTTACAACGACTCTCATAGATCTTTATCCATGGGTTGCGCTGGACGCTTTTGCCTCAAGGGCGGCCACCACGGGTTGCCACTCTGTGCCGTAGCGCTGCCGCAGAGCCTGCCAAGCTGCCACTTGACCTTCGGCGTATTCACCGGGTTTGCCCCATTGCAAAAAGGCGCTGAGGACAGATTTTTCATTGGCATCGAGAAAGCGAATGGCGTAGGTGGGAAAGTTACCCCGCTTGGCTTGCCCCTCTTCAAAGCGGATTTTAACCACCTGATCCATATTCAGGTGAAATTCAAAGTCTTCCGTGTGCATATTGGCATAGCGCCCTTTGGGCAGTTCGGCATAGAAGACCTTGGTAAGGGGCGATCGCACCTCTAAAACCGCAACATCGTTGGTGACGACAAGGCGCAGTAACCCCAGTTGCTCACAGTCACTGAGGAATTGCTGAAAAGAGGGAGAAGGATCGGACATTGTTGGTGCATCAGCTATGAACGCTTCTTTCACTGTGACGCACAGGGGATGCCGATGCAAGCCTGCCGAGTTGGCTCTCTATTTCGCCTTAGCCAAGTGCAGCACCACGCCCAAACCCGCGCCCATATCCTCTGGCGTGACCTTACCATCGTGGTTGGCATCGAGGGCATCAAACACGGCATCGGTTCCCAGCCACTCTTCGCGGGTAATAATGCCATCGCCATCGAGGTCATAGACATGGAAGAGTTCTTCTGCCGCATGGGTGAGGGTTTCAGCACCTTCAAGGCGTGCCAGTCGCTGTGTCAAAAGATCTTCAAGGGTCTCCAGTGCCTTGGTGAAGCCCTTAATGCCCTCATCGAGTTTTTCACTGGCCATCTCATCAGCGGCGTGCATCTTGCGGAAGGTGGCTTCATCCATGGCGACTTTTTCAATGTCAAGGGTGGCAGCGATCGCCGGATCCAACTTGCGCTTTAGCTCGCCACTGGTGTTTTGCAGCTCTTGCAGCAGCGCCGGTGAAATCGTCAGCAGATCACAGCCCGCCAGTTCAATAATTTCGCCAATGTTGCGGAAGCTGGCGCCCATCACTTCAGTGGGATAGCCGAATTTCTTGTAGTAGTTGTAGATTTTGGTAACAGAAATCACTCCCGGATCCTCAGGCCCCGGATACTCGGCACGACCGGTTTTTTTCTTGTACCAGTCGAGAATGCGACCAACAAAGGGAGAAATCAGGGTCACACCCGCCTCAGCGCAGGCGATCGCCTGATGGAAGCCAAACAGCAGGGTTAAATTGCAGTGAATGCCCTCTTTTTCCAGAATTTCGGCTGCGCGAATGCCTTCCCAGGTCGAGGCAATTTTAATCAGCACGCGATCGCGCCCCACCCCTGCGGCTTCGTATTGGCCAATTAAGTCCCGCGCCTTTTGCACTGTAGCTTCTGTATCGTAGGAGAGCCGCGCATCCACTTCCGTTGAGACCCGACCGGGGATAATCTGCAAAATTTTCAAGCCAAAGGCCACCGCCAAGCGATCCACAGCAAGGGAGACAATCTCACGGGGAGTGGCACCAGACCCCAAATCAGCTTTGGCTTTGCGTAGGGTTTCATCCACAATGGGCTGGTACTCCTTCATTTGGGCAGCCGCCGTAATCAACGAGGGATTCGTGGTGGCATCGCGGGGGGTGAATTTTTCGATGGCGAGGATGTCTCCCGTATCAGCGACCACAACTGTCATTTGTCGCAACTGTTCCAGCAAGTTCATGAGACAGGTCTCCCAAACGTGTCCCTTTCATTATCGTTCGCCAGCCCAAGGGTGGGGGAAAGCACCGTAACAAAGCGCAATATGTTATCCCTAGGTTCTCTAGGTGCGATCGCTGAGCAACCAACCTTGCGCCTCGACCCGCGATCGCCAGTACTGCCAGTGCTGCTGAAGTTCTTGACCCGTTTCGGGAGTATTGAGGTGATTGCGCCAAAGAATCAGGGCATCCTCTGGGGGGTTCTCGTAGTAGTGGGGACGCCGTCCGACCAGTTCAAAGCCAAAGTGCTGATAGAGCCGTTGCGCCGCTGCATTGCTGGCCCGTACTTCCAAAGTTGCCCACTGGCGATCGCCCCCCTGATGCCCCAGTTGCAGGAGCCGACACAGCAGTAACCCTGCCAACCCCTGCCGCCGGTACTGCGGATGCACCATCAACAGCACAAGGTGCAATTCATCGGCAATCCCCCAGCTCACGCCACAGCCCCACACCTGATCAAGGGTGGCCACCACCAGCAGCGTATGTTGCGGATGCTCCAACTCACGGGCATAGCCTTGGTGCGACCAAAAGCCCCCCAGACACACCTGATCCAGTTGAACGATGCTATCTAAATCCTTAATCGTTGGGCGTCGTAATTCTAATTGCCCCATGGCCGTTGCCTGCAAGGGAGAGTGCTATCATGCAGAGGAAATGGTACCGTGTAGCAGCGCTATGGCAGAAGAGACGCCCACCCAAGCCCCCAAGAAAGAAAAGCCCCCCGCCATTGAGGATAAACCCTTTGCTGAGTTTATTAATGAGGCTTTTTTACCTGCTCTCCAGAACGCCCTCAGCGCCAAAGTGGGGGAGGTGAGTCTGCGCCTAGAAGAGAATACCGTGATTGGTGAGTGGGGCAAGGGAATGTATCAGTTTCGCCTCTACTTCCTAGAGGGGGATATCCAAGGGCCGAAGGCCTTTGTCTGTAGCAGCGGTGGCATTGCCCCCAGTACCATTGAGCCATTTTTGGGGGATGAGCGCAAAGTGACGCTTGATCTATTGGTCTTTGGGGTGATGCAGCGCCTGAATGGCCAAAAGTGGTTGGGAGGCAATTAGCGAGAGTATGGCCACCGCAATTCAAGTGGGCGATCGCGCCCCTGACTTTGAACTCCCGGCTGCCGATGGCCGCAAGGTGAAGCTCTCCGACTTTCGGGGCAAAAAGAACGTTGTCCTCTACTTTTACCCCGCCTCAGAAACCCCCGGCTGCACGATTCAAGCCTGTGCCTTTCGCGATGCCTACAGTATCTTTCAAGAACTGGGCGCTGAAGTGATTGGCATTAGTGGTGACCCCGTGGAGCGACAGCAGGGCTTCCAAAAAAATCACCAACTCCCCTTTCTCGTCCTCAGTGATCCCGGCAACAAAGTTCGCCAGCAGTATGGCGCCTCTTCCCTCTTTGGTCTCTTTCCGGGGCGGGTTACCTATGTCATTGATCAAGAGGGCGTGGTGCGCTACGTTTTTGACTCTATGCTCAACTTCAAAGCCCACGTGGACGAAGCGCTCAAGATTTTGCGCCAGTTGGCCAGTGCCACTGCCTAAAACAAGCGATCGCAATCACAACCCAACAGTAAGCAAGTTCACTGCCAAGGCCGACTCCCCAGGGCTAGGGTAGAACCATTCTTCTTAGGAGTTTGGCCATGCGTTCCTGCCTTGCCTTTGTACCTGCGGCGACCTTCTTTCTGTTGCCCCTTAGTTCTCTCAGCCTTGCTCAGGGAACGACCCCTGTGGTGAGCCAACCTTCAAGTCTTGTGGCGCGTCTACGGGCAAATCTGCCGAACCGTGGTGTTCCCGGTAGTCGCTTTGGTGGGGCAACCCGTGGTGCCTGTGTAAGCGGCAGTGAACGTTTAACGGCATTGCTCCCTGATACCCACCTTGGCCAAACGGCTGTGGCGACACCAACCCTCTTTGTTTTTGTGCCGAAGAGCAAAGCCACCCAAGGGGAAGTGGTGATTGCTGATGCCGAGCATCGTCCCCTAGCAACAATGGTGGTGGATCTGCCCGCTGAACCGGGGATTCTGGCACTGAAGCCCAATGTGCAACTCCAACCCGGCCAAGACTACCGCTGGACTTTTACCTTGCTGTGTGGTGCTGATGCCGATGATCCCTCTGCCTTTATCTCCGTCAGTGGTGTGATTTCGCGGGTGCAGCCAGCCACGGATTTGGCCAAGCAACTTCAGGGCAAGAGTGGGGGCGATCGCCTTGGGGCAGCAGTTGATGCAGGCCTCTGGTACGAAACCTTGGCCATTTTGGCCGAGCTGCAAGGGAATGAAGCCACACGAAACCTAGCCCGCAGCGAATGGGTGGCTGTATTATCTGCCGTTGGTCTAGGGAGTATTGCCCAAGCACCCCTAGTACAATAAAACTGAATGAGTTAGCGCGGTGGTTGCGGGAGTCTCCCACTCCTGAGGAAAGTCCGGGCTTCCGAAAGACCAAGCTTGCTGGGTAACGCCCAGTGCGGGTGACCGCGAGGATAGTGCCACAGAAATATACCGCCGATGGAGGGAAACCTCACAGGCAAGGGTGCAACGGTGCGGTAAGAGCGCACCAGCAACATCGAGAGGTGTTGGCTCGGTAAACCCCGGCTGGAAGCAAGGTGTGCTAGCGCTAAGGAACCAGGGTTGGTCTTTTCCCCAGTTCTTTGCTAGCCAGAGCCGCTAGAGGCACTTGGTAACAAGTGTCCCAGATAGATAACCACCCTTTGAACAGAACCCGGCTTACGTCTAACTCATTCATTGATTATTCTTAGAATCCCCTTGTGAGGATGTGTCCTTGAGTCTTTGCCCCCCTTGTCTGGATCATCTATGGTGAAGCTGGGTTATCTTGGCCCAGTGGGCACCTACAGTGAAGAAGCGGCTCAAAGCTATGCCCAATGGCAACAGGGTGAACCCCTGATACTGATTCCCTTGACGACGATCGCTGGCTGTTTGGAGGCGTTGGCCGCCGGCGAGTTAGATTTGGCGTTAGTGCCCAGTGAAAATTCCGTTGAGGGCAGTGTCAACATTACCCTTGATTCGCTGTGGCGACTGGATACACTGCACATTCAGTATGCCTTTATTCGCCCCATTGTCCATGCCTTCATTGCCCAAACCACAGATTTAGCCCAAATTCAAGTGGTCTATTCCCATCCCCAAGCTCTCGGGCAGTGCCAGCGCTGGTTGCAAACCCATCTTCCCCATGCGCGCCAATGTCCTGTGACCTCTACCGCCGAAGGGCTGCAATACGTGGCTCACTCTGATCGGGCGGGGGCGATCGCCTCTGTGCGAGCCGCCCAACTCCATCAATTGCCCATTGTGGCCACCGAAATTCAGGATATTCCCGACAATTGCACGCGGTTTTGGGTGGTGAGTCGCCAACAGGGGGAAGGCTGGCCACAGCCGGGGGATACCCACACTTCCATTGCCTTTAGCCTGAAGGCCAATGCCCCCGGTGCCCTGCTCAAGGTGCTGCAACTCTTTAGCGATCGCCAGATTAACCTCAGCCGCATTGAATCGCGCCCCAGCAAACGTGCTTTGGGAGATTATCTTTTCTTTGTTGACTTAGAGGTGAATGGTCGCCCCGATGTGGTGGCTGATTGTCTGCTGGCGCTCAAGGACGCTACAGATGTGTTGAAAGTCTTTGGTAGTTATCAATTTCTAGACCTCGGAGAATAGATTGGCCATGCGTATCGGTGTCCCCAAAGAAATGAAGGATCAAGAATTTCGCGTTGGTCTGACGCCAGCGGGGGTACAAAGTCTGCGGGAGCGCGGCCATGAGGTTCTCATTGAAAGTGGTGCGGGAGTGGGTTCAGGCTTCCTCGATGAGGCCTATGTTGCCGCAGGTGCCCAAATTGTTGCCACGGCTCAAGCCGCTTGGGATGCCCAACTGGTGGTCAAAGTCAAGGAACCCCTGCCCTCGGAGTATCGCTATTTGCGTTCGGGCCAATTGCTCTTTACCTACTTGCACCTTGCCGCTAGTCGCGAGCTAACGGTGGCACTGCTGCAATCGGGGACAACAGCGATCGCCTACGAAAGTGTTGAAGAAACGCATCATCACCAACGCAGCTTCCCGCTGCTAACCCCTATGAGCATGATTGCTGGTCGGTTGGCAGTGCAGTTTGGTGCCCGCTTCCTAGAGCGTACCCAAGGGGGGCGGGGAGTGCTCCTCAGTGGCATTCCGGGGGTGCGGCCGGGGCGGGTTGTCATTTTAGGGGGCGGTGTCGTCGGCACAGAAGCGGCGCGGATGGCCGTGGGATTGGGGGCACAGGTGAGCATTCTTGACATCAATGTCGAGCGTCTCAAGTACCTAGAAACCCTCTTTGGCGCACGGGTGGAGTACCTCTACAGCAGTTCTCACCTCATTGCCGAGCTATTGCCCCAAGCGGACTTAGTGATTGGTGCTGTCCTTGTGCCGGGTCAGCGTCCCCCCTGTTTAGTACCCAAGTCCCTCGTGCAAACGATGCGCCCCGGAGCGGTGATCATTGATGTGGCCGTGGATCAAGGGGGCTGTGTGGAAACGCTGCGACCCACTACCCACTCCAACCCCACCTATACTGCCTTTGGTGTGGTTCACTATGGCGTGCCCAATATGCCGGGAGCCGTGCCTTGGACAGCCACCCAAGCCCTGACGAATAGCACCTTGCCCTATATCCTTTGCCTCGCCGATCATGGCGATCGCGCCCTTGAACTCTCCCCTGCCCTTGCCAAGGGTCTAGTGGTCAAGCAGCACCATTTAGTCCATCCCGATGTGCGGGTTGTCTTTCCCGATCTTTAGGCCAACGATCAAGCACCTCTGGACAGACTGAGACCCGTTCTTAGTAGATTGAGTGGAAACAGGTCTTGACCACGATTCTGGAGCCGACTAAGCTGCCCTTATAGTGATAGTCCCCTTGTGGAGCCTCCTAATGGGTATTCAAGTTATTGCCACCACTCCCTTCAAGGATCAAAAACCCGGCACCTCTGGGTTGCGTAAGGCGGTACCTGTTTTCCAGCAGCCCCATTATCTGGAAAACTTTATCCAAGCGATTTTTGACACCATTGAGGCACCGCAGGGGCAAACCCTTGTCCTAGGGGGTGATGGCCGTTACTTCAATGCTGAGGCGATTCAAGTCATCCTCAAGATGGCCGCAGCCAATGGCTTTGCACGGGTCAAGGTGGGGCAAAATGGCATTCTCTCAACGCCGGCAGCCTCCTGTGTGATCCGCAAGTATGGGGCGATCGGTGGCATTATTCTCTCAGCCAGTCACAACCCCGCAGGGCCACAGGGAGATTTTGGCGTCAAGTTCAACATTGCCAATGGCGGGCCTGCTCCAGAAAAAGTCACCAATGCCATCTACGAGCGCAGCCTCGCCCTCACCAGCTACAACATTTACACCGCCCCCGATGTCAATCTGCACACCCTTGGGGAGTTTCCCTTGGGTGAAATGATTGTTGAAGTCATTGACCCCGTCGCCGATTATCAAGCGCTGCTGGAGACTCTCTTTGACTTTGATCGCATTGCCGAGGTAATTCGCACTGGGAAGCTGCGCCTTGTCTTTGATGCCATGCACGCAGTTACGGGACCTTATGCCCATCGGATCATTGAAAAACGCCTAGGGGCACCCCAAGGCACGGTTCAAAATGGTGTGCCGCTACCGGACTTTGGCGGTGGTCATCCCGACCCCAATTTGGTCTATGCCCATGATTTGGTGCAGCAACTGTTTGGTGAGCATCCGCCGGATTTTGGTGCTGCCTCTGATGGCGATGGCGATCGCAACATGATTTTGGGGGCAAACTGTTTTGTTACCCCCAGCGACAGCCTAGCCATTCTGGCCGCCAATGCCCAACTCGTGCCCGGCTACAAAGACGGATTAGCGGGGATTGCCCGTTCGATGCCCACCAGTCAAGCGGCCGATCGCGTTGCGGCCAAGCTGGGTATTGACTGTTATGAAACCCCCACAGGCTGGAAGTTTTTTGGCAACCTCCTCGATGCTGGTAAAGCCACTCTCTGCGGTGAGGAAAGTTTTGGGACTGGCTCCAACCATGTGCGCGAAAAAGATGGCCTCTGGGCTGTGCTCTTTTGGTTGAATATCTTGGCTGTCCGCCAAACCTCGGTGGCTGAGATTGTCAAAGCCCACTGGCAAACCTATGGCCGCAACTACTACTCGCGTCATGATTACGAAGGCATCGAGAGCGATCGCGCCCACACCCTAATGAGCCAACTCGAGCAAAAACTGCCTAGCTTGGTGGGTCAGACTTTAGGTGCCTACACCGTCGCCACTGCCGATAACTTTAGCTACACCGATCCAGTGGATCATAGCGTCAGCCAAAATCAAGGCATTCGGCTGATTTTTGAGGATGGCAGTCGTATTGTCTATCGCCTGTCAGGAACGGGAACCCAAGGGGCAACGCTACGGGTCTATTTAGAGCGCTTTGAACCCAATCCTGCCCAGCAGCACCTCGATGCCCAAGTGGCTCTCGCCGATCTCATTCAACTGGCCAATGAAGTGGCGAATATCCAAGGCTTAACGGGTCGCAATCGCCCCACGGTCATCACCTGATCGCTATGAAAATTCTCCATGTGTCTGATATTCACCTCGGCAGTGGCCTCAGTCATGGCCACATTAACCCGGCCACAGGCTTGAATACGCGCCTTGAGGATTTTATTGCTGCTCTGGCCACCTGTATTGACCGTGCCCTCAGTGAACCGGTTGATCTGGTGCTCTTTGGCGGTGATGCCTTTCCCGATGCAACGCCACCGCCCCTTGTCCATGAAGCCTTTGCCAGCCAATTTCGCCGCTTGGCGGATGCCCGCATTCCCACGGTTTTGCTGGTGGGCAACCACGATCAGCACGCCCAAGGACAGGGGGGCGCGAGTCTCAGTCTCTATCGCACCCTTGGGGTGCCCGGCTTTATCGTGGGCGATCGCTTGGCTACCCATCGCATTGAAACTCGCCGCGGCAGTGTTCAAGTCATTACCCTCCCTTGGTTAACCCGATCTACGCTCCTCACTCGGCCAGAAACCAGTGGCCTTTCCCTTGCGGATGTGCATCAACTGCTCCTAGAGCGGCTGCGCCTTGCCCTTGAGGGGGAAATTCGCCAACTTGATCCGGCGTTGCCTACGGTCTTACTTGCCCATGCCATGGTGGATACGGCTCAGTACGGCTCTGAACGCTATTTGAGTGCCGGCAAAGGTTTTACGATTCCCCTGAGTTTTTTGGCACGCCCCTGTTTTGATTACGTTGCCCTTGGCCATGTCCATCGCCATCAAGTCCTGTGTCACGATCCGCCCGTGGTCTATCCCGGCAGCATTGAGCGGGTGGATTTTGGGGAAGAGGGGGAAGAAAAGGGCTATGTCTTGGTGAACCTCGCTAAGGGCAAAACGGAATTTCAGTTTTGTCCCCTACCCACCCGCCCCTTCCGCACCATTCGTGTGGACTTAACCGAGGTGGAACTGGATCCCCAAGCCGCGCTCTTGGGGGCGATCGCCAGCGGGGACATCACCGGAGCTGTGGTGCGGGTCATGTATCAACTGCGCCCCGATCAAATTCCCCTGATTAACCTCCATGAACTGCAAAAAGCGCTTGAAAGTGCCCACAGCGTTAGTCTTCTGCCTCAACTCGTCAATAGCCAGCCCATTGCCCGCCTGCCAGAAGTTGCCCTCGAACAGTGCCTTGACCCCAGCCATGCCCTGCAACTATATCTGGATCATCACCCTGACCTTGAACCCCTGCGCCAAGATCTGCTAGCGGCACTCCAAACCCTTGATGGTTCTCCTGAAGAGGAGAGTCAAGACACTCCAGAGATGCCGCGATCGCCCGAACCTGTGATTCAGCAACTGAAATTGCTCTCCTAGCCTGAAGTTAAGCTTTGACTCAAGTCCGGTAGGCTAGGCTGGAGTTAGGCATTAAAAATTGTGTTTGAATTTGCGAGATTCAGCCATGACTCAAACTCCCGTTAAAAAGGTTACCTTTGCGGAGTTCCTTGATTATGATGCGGCAGATCATCGCATTGAATTAGAAGATGGCGAAATTATTACCATGCCAACCGGTAGCCCCCTACATATCGCAATTATTCGATTTTTATTCACCACGCTTGAAAACGAAATTAAAGCGAATCATTTACCCTTTGAAATTTTCCCCGGTGGCATTGGCGTGCGTACTGGCCTGCGAACATCACGGGAACCAGATTTATGCATTTTGCACTGCGAAGACTGGGATGCTCTGCGCAAACAAAATCCGCTTTCGGCGATCGTCGAACGCCCACCGCTTTTAGTAGTAGAAGTCGTTAGTCCAGGCAATGTGAATCGCGATCGCGAGTATCACACAAAACGTCGAGAGTATGCCGAAATGGGCATTCCTGAATATTGGATCGTTGACCCTGAAGAACAAAAGGTGGTGCTTTGCGTTTTAGTCGGTCAATCTTATCAGCTCACTGAATTGCAAGGACAATCCCTAATTCGATCAACGCTACTCCCGCAATTGGTGGTGACGGCTGAGCAACTCTTCAACCTTTAGCACCCCCCTAAGCAGTGGTAACTTTTCTCAGAGGTTAGGGCGAAAGCCCATGGCTTGGAATCTGAGGGAGACAGGGCAAGAGGGTGCTCGGCATCTTGGGCAAACTTTTTCTTCGAGCTTGTTGACATTTTTTCTCATCTGACTTAGGCTAAGTCTTAGTGTTCTCCTCTCTGAGGAATCGGCAGGCGGGGTCAGTCATTGCGACGACCCCATTTTTTCTTTAGTCCCTACGGTTGATCCGCAGCAAGCGCTTGATCTCACGCTCCTTAGGGGAAGTTGACTATTGCCAAAGATTTGCAAATTCTTGGTAGGGAATATGGCGGCTACAGTACCACAGCACGGTATAGGGAGCCATCAGGTAGGGTTCTTCTTGCGCCTTGAAAACGGCAATTTTCTGGCAAACCCACGGGATAACTGTGGTTGAGATGTAGGGGGTTAGGGGCTGCTGCAATTCATCGAGAGCCGCTAGGCCATAGTAAAAGCCGAGAATATCTTGGGTTTCCTGTGCCTTGGCTAGGAGCGATCGCAGGGTCGCCAATACAACGGGATGCTCAGGGGCAATGCGGTGAAGGGCACGCACCGCCGCCATCAGTGTTTCTAAGTCATAGGCCTGCTGCTCAATGATTAACTCAAGGGTATCAATGGCTTGGGGATGATTCGGACTCACAATGCCAAGGGCGCCGGAAAGGGCAATCTGGTGGGACTGTACCGTGGCCAAACCCAAATAGCGCTCTAGCCGACCCACAACTTCCCACTGCCGCACCCCCGCTTGGTGTAAACACCGACTGGCAAGGATCACATCCTCTAGGTATGAGGAGTTACGAAAAATCTCTAGGGCAACATTGCTGGCTTCAACCGCCCAACGGCCTTTTGCAGTAATGAGAACAGAGGCGATCGCCAGTTTCAGGCGGTTAGACTGTTGGGGATAATGGAGCAGCCGCTGTAAAAACTGCTGTAGGTGCTCCCCCGTCGTACTGTCCCAAACGCTCCTGACAAGCTTGGCATCTAGCTCCTTGAGAAATTGCTGACACTCCGCTAATAGCTCTTCGCGCACTTGGGGCTTGGTGTCTTGGCGTAAGGTGTTCTCTAAAACTTGAAACGCTGTACTGAGGTGGCTGACATTGGGATATTGCTGGGCAATCAAAAAAGCGGCACGGATGCGGGAGAGTTCCTGCTGCTCAACAACTAGGGATTCAAGGTAGGGTAGTAGCTCTCGACTAGAAACCCGTGGCAGACATTGGCGAGCCTCCGCCCCAAGGGCAGGAAAGAAAAAGGCCAGCTCCGGTTGCTCGGGAAAGCCGCCGGTGGTTTGTTGGACACCACAGGCCCAGTGGCTAATATTGGCAAGGGCGTGTTGGTAGTTTTGCTGCGGCGTTTGGTGATTCACCCCCTTGGGCATGACCGTTATCCAGCGACCCGGATCATCTTGCAGCGCTTGGGGTCTCAGTTGCGCTAGTTCCAATTGCCAGCGACACCAGTAGAGGAAGTTGGGGAATTCAGAAGCTTTTGACGAGGGGCGATCGCTGGTCGTCACACTAACAGTCACAGGACTGGCGTCCGATCGCCATAGGTGGTGCCAGTGTAGGCAGCGGGCTTGGGGATGGCGGCAAATTAAGGGCAGCGCTGATGTGCCCGGCAGATGATCATCGCAGCGACTCAGTTCGCGCAATTGCGATCGCGCTTGAGCAACAGCGGCATAGAGATCTGCACCGCCGTGAAAGTTCTGTAAAAAGTACTTCAAAAACAACTCAGCGGCAATATTCGGAACCGCTTCGCGCATCACGATCGCGTGGGGCAACCCCAACTGAATTAAAAACTGTCCTAGGGGAATACTGTCACAGGAATTAAAGATCGCCAGTTTTAGCCCCTGCCCCACTGCACGTTCAAGCGTACGATAAAGTTCGCGAATCTCTAATGGTTCCTCTTGATTGTTGATAATAATGCCATTACCCTGACTATGCCCAGCAAAAAAGAGAATGTCCCAAGGCTGACACCACAAAGAATAGAGTTCACTTAATTGGGGCGATCGCAGGCAGCGGAGTTCAACATTGGGTAACGCCCTGAGAACCTCAAGATCCCCCTCCAAATCGAGGTCGCCATTCGCCCCAAAAATTGCCAAAATGCGTACCCGCTCATGGTGCGCCGTCGAAGACTTCAGGGACTGATACACCATTGGTGAAAACACCACATCCAGATTGCTGTGTTGGCGAATCGGTGTCCAGTCGTGCCATGGATAGTGCCACAGTTCAACAAAATCTGTCTGCACAGAAATGCGGTGAATCTCGTTCATCGGCGGCGGCAAGATAAAGTTGCCTAGGCCAAAAAATGAAGTCTGCTCCTTGGAACATGAAGTTTGCTCCTTGATCTGTTCCTCGCGGAGATAACTGATGCGAGTATTGTGCAACCACGTGCCAAGGGTAGTCACAAGGTCAGTGTAGTTTTGCCGTACCTCTTTAAGGAGGGTGGGTTGCTGAGTACCAATGTTCGTAATTTGGTTACCGCTAGCCCCCAGACGAGTATTCTTCGCATACCCGTGATAGGCGTCGCGCCACTGCCGATACCGGTGGGGAAGGTGAGGCATTGCTGGAAACTCTACAGGATACACCCCATAGGCATCCACTTGGCTTTCTGTCCCCAGTAATAGGCGACCCCTGAGGGAATGCTGCTCAAGGCAGCCCCCGTAGATTTCGAGGCAGACGTGTTTCATCGCAGCAGCAGTTAAAAAGAGCCAATGCAGCTAGACAACAAAAGTTTCCGTGATCTTAGCATCTCCATAGGCCAATGTGATGCCAAAAGTTTCGCCAATTTGTCCCCAAAACTTGTACTGCACCGCTTGATCCTGCTGCCGACTGGTGACTTGGGCAAAGGTATTGCCATTGGCCTCCGTAATCGTCAAAACCAAGTCTGGGGGCAAGGTTTCTCCCACCTTGAGGGCAGTGACGCGCACAAGAATATTGGCAGACACCGCATCTCGCGGCAGTACGGCCATGACCAAGCCAAAGGACTGTCCGCCGAGGGCAAGACCCAAGTCCACGGTACGAGTTTTCCACACCCCCGCCTCTGGGGCATTGGCATCTTTAGCGTGGAGATATTCTGCCGCCATCCAGCGCAATCCTTCATCGGCAGTGGTGGCAATCAGGTCTTTGAGGAGGGCAACCGCTTGGCGACAATCCTCCGTTTCCAAGGCTTGGCGTAATTGAGCTTGAGCTTGCATGGCTTCTAACGTGTCATTGGAGCGCAATGCCCACTCTGGCGATGTCCAGCCCAGCTTCCAACTGAGATAGGGATTGATCATAGCGCCCTCCTCAAGAAGTTCCTGCACGTCTTGCCACACTTGACCCAACAGGTTGCTAACGCCCTTGGTCTTGGCATAAAGCCATAGACTCAGCCGCTGCGGATGACAGGCCAAAAAGAGATCAAGGCGATGGCGAGGTTGCCCAATGATGTGCAGCCATTGCTCTAGGGGCAACACCAAGCGGGGCAAGAGAATCTCGCCACTGGCAATTTGCTGAAGCGTGTCTGTGGGAATGGCAGTTGCCGCAGGTGATCGAACAGGGATGTGATGGCATGCCGGCAAGGCAGCAATGAGGGGCACATCTTCGATCATGTCCTCGCGATCGAGGATGTAGGTACGGCTCAAGGCATCAATGGCAGAACGATTCACACTGCTGCTTGGTGCATAGCCCCAGAGTCTGACCTGCGCTTCTTCAGCAAAGACTTGTACACCCAAGATGTAATCAGGTTTCCAAGCGGCAATCTGCAACCATTCCTGAGGAATGCGGCACTCGTCAAGCTCTATGGTGGTATCGGGCACAATCAACACTTGACCGATGGCGGTCTTGAGGAGGGTGCCGTTGACAAATTCCCAAAAGATGGGCAGTTCGACGGTGGAGAGAAACGCTTCGGCACTAATGCCCATTTCTGCGAACCAGTAGCGCACGGCTACATAGGCCATCGCATTCATTCGGACACTGCCACGGCGGTAAGCGCGGGCAGCCGCTGTGATCTGCTCAATCCACTGGCGATCGCCCAAGCTGCTCGGAACGCGATCGCCACAATCTGCTAAGTCAATGTGAACGTGTTCCGTGTGCGCCATCGGTGGCGCATCTATGGCAGTGAGAAACGAAAGTGATAGCGATGTCATGGTTCCTTACCTAAGTACAACAACTCCCAAAAGTTCATACCGTTTACAAAACAGTCAAGATGCACCCTCATAACGACAGTGTTATGCCATACCCACCCGACCACACCGCTGACAAGACGCTGCTAACACTTTATAACCCGCCTTCAACCAGAGATTGATAGCCACCGTTACCTCCTTGAGGCGTTGAGGATGCGTGGGTTGGTTAAGGGCTGCGAGTAGCGCTTTCGCCAAATGACCACGAATCCGCTCTAGGGCGCGAGACACCTGATATTGTTTTGCAAAGCCCAAGTGCTGGGCAATTTGTTGTTGGCTGACCTGCTCGCAATAGTACAGACAAAACACCTGACGGCTAGCGTCATCCAGTGCCTCAACCGCATGTTTCAGAATTTCAAAGACCCGTTTAAGGGTTTCCTGTTCTTCCTGCCTCAGGGTTACTGCCCAAGGGCTATTTCCTCCTTCTAGGGTGTCCCAAAACCTTTGCTCAGTGGTATTCACCACCTGTGGTTGGCGATAGGCTCGCAAGGCAGCGATCGCTGTGCGGAGCAGGGTTTCAACTTCGCTAGGGGTTATAGCGGGAAGATCAGGCCGACATTGATGATAGGTTTTAGCCATCTGATCTAGCAGTGCCTGATCGGGAGCAGTGGGCTGATCCACCAACTCTTTCCAGAACTGGACAAGCTGTTGGATTTGCTCGATTTCATCTTCCCTGTATCCTTGATTCTTCAAGGCTGAGGAGAGAGAGCGGGGGCGTGTGTGTTTAAGTAAGCCCCAATCTGATTGCCGAACCCCCACCAGCACAGCATACACACCGTCATAGATACGGAGATAAGCATAGGTGGATAGCCGCGTACCTCGTTGGGGATCAAAGCCACGCAGTAGCTTGAGGGGATCATTAGTGAGACAGCAAGCCTGCTGAAAACAGTCAGTGACCTGATGCATCCCGCCAACTTTCTCTCGTAGGGTCATGGCTACAGACCAACTAGTTTCTTGGAGATAGCAAAACAGACCCCGCCGCCAGTAGTGGGCGTCACCATGGTTCGGCTGACTCTGTAATTGTTGGAGGAGGAAGACAGCCGTTGGGTCCGGCTCCTCGAGGTTGTACCCCGCTGCTGTGAAGTAGGCCTGTAGTTGGCGATCACAATACCAGCGCGGGCGATCGGAACCGTCAAATCGCAGCAAAGCAATGAGTTTATCGCAGGGTTGGCGTGTCATCAATCGCTCTCACTAGATATCAATACATAAGGACAACCGTACGGAGAAACGTGACCGCCTGCTTTATTCACTGGGCATTTTCATCTATCCTCCCGACACAACCCTTTATTCATTTATCCAATGACGTTTTTGCAAATATGCACTCCCCTTGCAGATTTTAGAAAAAATTTTTTACCAACCTTGGTGGCAGCTAGCCCCCACTCTATCAACTCCTAGCGTCACAGCAGGAGGATGATCCATATCACAAGTCAAGAGTGTTTTCTGTGGCACACTACGATCAAGATTTGCGATATGCCCATGTTTAACCCACTTACCATTCGGTTTTGGGGCGTGCGCGGCAGTATTCCCTGTCCCGGTTCCCACACTGTCCGTTATGGCGGTAACACTCCCTGCGTGGAAATTCAAGCCAATGGTCAACGGATTATTTTTGACGGCGGTACGGGCTTGCGGGTTCTGGGGGAGCACTTAATGAGTCAACAGCCGGTGGCGGCACATTTATTCTTTACCCATACCCACTGGGATCATATTCAGGGTTTTCCCTTCTTTCAGCCCGCCTTTGTACCGGGGAACCAGTTCCATATCTACGCAGTGCCGGGGAAAAATGGTCAGGGCATTGAACGACGACTCAATGATCAAATGCTGCACCCCAACTTTCCTGTCCCGTTGCAGATTATGGGGGGAGATTTGCGTTTTTATGACTTGGAAGCGGGCGAACAGGTACACCTAGGCGGTGGTGTGGTGGTGAGTAATGAAGCCCTGAATCATCCAGGTGGAGGGGTGGGCTACCGTGTGAGTTGGCAGGGTATTCATGTGGCCTATATCACAGACACGGAGCATTTGCCCGATCAGTTGCATCCGGGGGCGTTTGCCTTGGCCGATCGCGCTGATGTGATGATCTACGATGCCACCTATACCGATGAAGAATACTATCACCCGCAGCAGAGCAAGGTGGGGTGGGGGCATTCCACATGGCAGGAGGCGGTTAAGCTTGCCCAAGCCGCCCAAGTCAAGCAACTGATTTTGTTTCACCATGACCCCAGCCACGATGATGACTGTCTAGATCGCATCGGTGAGTTGGCACGGGCACAATTTCCGCAGACGCTCTTGGCTCGCGAGGGGCTAATGATTTCCGTCTATCCAAATGTGATACACTTCCCGGCAACGCCTCAAGCAAGTTAGCCCTGTGTTGCCTGTCGTTCTTTTACCGGGATATTTAGCGGCTGCCCCTGACTACTACCCACTGCGGGATTATCTGCGGCAATTGGGGTTTGTGGCGGAGGTGGTGCCCCTCAGGGTACGCTCGTGGTTTCCCACGTTGGGGGGGCGATCGGTGGCGCCAATTTTACAGGCCTTGGATACCACCATTCAGCATGTTCTGAATGAAACAGGGGCGTCCGCCGTGCATCTCATTGGCCATTCAGCGGGGGGCTGGATTAGCCGCATTTACCTAGGGGATCAACCCTATGATGGCCAGGTTTGGGCGGGTCACAAATGGGTGCACACGCTAATCACGTTGGGTACTCCGCATCGGAGTCAGGAGCGTTGGACGCGCCGCAATCTCGACTTTGTGAACACCACGTACCCTGGTGCCTATTACACGCAAGTTCGCTATGTGTGTCTGGCGGGCAAGGCAATCTATGGCACACCACGCGGTTCGTTTGCCAATTGGTTTACCTATCAAAGCTATAAACTCACCTGTGGCGAGGGTGCCTGTTGGGGAGATGGGGTGACACCGGTGGCAGCAGCCCACCTCGAGGGAGCAGAGAATCTGGTCTATGAAGATGTGCTCCATGCGCCTCGCAGTCGCTTGCGCGATCGCCCCGATGCCCCTTGGTACGGCTCCCCAGCAATTGTCGCTACTTGGCAGCAGTATTTGAAAGCCAGTTAGAGGGCACGCCGCTCAAATTGCCAGCGGTAAACGGGTAATCCTTTACTGAGGACACATTTTTCCCGTTCTGTCGCGACGGGCCAAGGACTCTGGGGTAACCAATTGGTACAGGTTGAGCTAAAGGCGGCATGGGCACGAAACTGTTGCACCATCGATTCAGCCACCTCAAAGACATCTGACTGAAGGACAACACGCCCACCAGCGGGCAGGAGTTCGGCAAGGGTGGCCACCAGTTCAGGAGTGACGACACGGCGTTTATGGTGACGGCGCTTGAACCACGGATCTGGAAATTGAATCGTGACCGTGTGCAAGGGGAGTCCGCCGAGGATTTTGCCCAAGTGGACATTGGCATTGCCCCAAAGGTAGTGGAGGTTCCGAAGTTGCTGGCGATCGCGCCGCTCATTGGCCGTCACCACCAGCGGGTAGCGAATTTCCAGACCCAGAAAATTTTGCTCTGGATACAGTGCTGCCATTTCTAACAAGAACGTCCCCTTGGCACAGCCAATATCCAGATGTAAAGGCTGCGAGGGTTGCTCGTAAATCGTTGACCAATCAGGAACAGCAATGTCCTGCTGGAATTTTTGACTGAGAGGGTTAACGTGTTGTCGCACCCGTACCACCATGGCGCGATCGCTCATCCAAAACTCCCTAATGTACTGCCGCTATAGCGTAGCGTATATCACTGCCAAGTTAGAAAAAAACTGCCCTCAAAAGCTGAGGACAGCAAAAACCACCTAGGGCAATGGGATCGTCCAGCGGCGTGGTACGACCCCAAACTTATTGGCAGGCGAGTTACTCCTTCAAGAAACCGCTGTAGGCTTCCATGCCATGCTCGCCGATGTCCAAGCCTTTGAGTTCCTCTTCTTCGGAAACACGAATGCCAAGCGTTTGTTTGAGAGCCAGCCAAAAGATACTGGTCAGCAGTACAGTAAAGCCACCGACTGTCAAAATACCGATGATCTGGGCAATCAACTGAGTCACTCCGTGGCCGGTGAGCAAGCCTAACTCTTTGTCAAACAAGCCAACGGCTAAGGTACCCCAAGTGCCGCAGACTAGGTGGACAGAGGTAGCACCAACGGGGTCATCAATTTTGATGCGGTCAAAGAAAAGGACAGAATAGACCACAATCACACCGCCAATGGCACCAATGATCACAGCACTCCAGTAAGACACACCTGCACAGGGTGCTGTAATGGACACTAATCCCGCCAGAATACCGTTGATAATCATGGAGAGGTCAGGCTTACCAATGGCTAGCCAAGCGGTAATTGTTGCCGCAACCCCACCGGCTGCCGCCGCCAAGTTTGTTGTGACTGCGATGTAGGGTACAGCTTCATTTGCAGCCAGTTCAGAACCAGGGTTAAAACCAAACCAGCCGATCCAGAGGATCAAACACCCCAGCATGGCAAAGCCCATGTTGTGACCCGGTAAGGCTTGGGGAGTACCGTCGGCCGCATACTTGCCGATCCGTGGCCCTAGGAAAGCAGCACCCATTAGAGCCGCCCAACCGCCGACTGCATGCACCACGGTTGAACCAGCAAAATCACTAAAGGCAACATCTTCACCAAGGAAACCAATGCTGCTGAGGAGGCCACCACCCCAAACCCAGTGCCCCGTAATGGGGTAAGAGATACCAGTGAGCAGGAGGCTGAAAATCAAAAAGTCAATAAACTTGATCCGTTCGGCCACTGCCCCAGAAACAATGGTGGCTGCGGTTCCTGCAAAGGCAGCTTGGAACAGAAAGGCCACAGCGATGGGTAAACCCTCCGGAAAGGGATCAAGACCGTAGGTTTCGGGGTTTTCACTACTGAGGAAAAAGCCCCCCAAGCCGATAAAAGCATTGCCCTCGGTACCAAACATGAAAGAGAATCCGATCGCCCAGTAGGCAAGGGTGGCCAAAGCAAAAACAATTAGGTTTTTAGAAAGAATGTTGACAGCATTTTTCTGGCGGCAGAAGCCAGTTTCCAACATGCCAAACCCGGCATTCATGAAAATCACCAGAATCGCTGCAATTAGTACCCAAATGGTGTTGAGTACTCCTTGAACGTCTTCAGCGGTGAGGGGTTGATCCTGTGCCTGAGCAGCCACTCCCCAAACAGCCACAATGATTAAAGCTAGGGGAATGCAGGCGACAAGGGCTGGCGATCGCCAGCGGAAATTGGGCTGCCAGTCGAGGTTTAGTAACGGGCGCTTTTGCCGTCTAGCACGTTTCAGTTTTAACTTGGACATCGCTTTCATTCTCAACGATTATGGAGTAGAGTTGCACATGAGTTCAGCGGAGGAGAAATCGCAGTTGCGGCACCATCGCGCCAGAAAGTCATCTGGCTGTTGTTTGGCTTGAGCTAAGCGAAGCATTGACCCGCAGTTAACTTCTGATTGCACCAGTTCTTAGATTGGAAAATCTGTATCGCGTTATACATTTACCTTGACGACCAAAACCGCCTATCCTAAGAAAGGCAAATAACATCAAGTTTGCGGCTAACGTTCCTGATAGGTCTCAATGCATACGATCTGGGAGTTGGATTTTTATTCCCGTCCCCTAGTGGATGAAAACAACAAAAAAATCTGGGAGTTGCTGATTTGCGATCGCCAGCAACAATTCCAGTTCAGCAAAACTTGTGCCGGAGCTGAAGCCAATGCCCGCTGGTTAGAAGCTGCCCTCAAAGAAGCCATGGATCAATGGCGGCAGCAACTGGGACTTGCAAACAACGCTCAACCGGATCGGGTACGTTTTTTCCGCCGCGCTATGACCAGTATTATTACGCGGGGGGGAGAAGCGGCAGGATTAGTGATGGTGCCCAGTCGGCGCACGTTTGCCCTCTATGATTGGCTGCGCGATCGCGCCACAAACCTCTATCCAACCCTACCCAACTACCAAGCTGATCTGGCAACGCCACCCCAGTTGATCCCCCCTGCACCGCAACCTTTACCACCCGCCCTGCGCGGCGATCGCTGGCAATTTAGTGGTCTCCCTCTGGGAGAAATTAAAACGGCTGGTGAATGGGAACTGCCCTTTGGTGAAGTACCCCCACTGCCCTTTTTGACCCTCAGTGACGATACGCTACTGCCGGGGTTAATTATCTATTCGCAGCGCGCACTGCCCTTGGCGGGTTGGCTATCGGGATTAGAGCCTGCCTATTTGAGTTTTGAGGAGGAACCCCAACCGTTATTGGTATTAGAAACAGGAGCGAGCGATCGCTGGGTTCTCATTAGTGGCCGCAATCCCCAGATTCAGAAGGAACTGGCTGCCTTTAGGGACGCCTGTACCCAAAGCCAAGGGCTGCACTTTATCGCCGTGAAGGAACGCCCGGAACAAGACGCATTGCAAGGCTTTTGGTTGTTGCAGCAAACCCCTCAAGTTTAGACTAGAGCAGCTTTTCAAGGCCATAGATCAAGCGTTTGAGTTGCGTGACTTTGCGAATGGCCAGCAGTACCCCCGGCATATAGCACTGGCGATCGCTGGTGTCATGGCGCAGCGTATAAATTTGCCCCGGTGCCCCAAAAATCACCTCCTGATGGGCAATCAGTCCGGGGAGGCGAACACTGTGAATGCGAATTTCAGCGTCAGCACACGCCCCTCGCGCCCCCGTAAGATGTTCGGACTCCTGCACTTGGGGGGGGTTAAAGGTTTTGCCCAATTCTGCTAAACGCTGCGCAGTTTGCAGCGCAGTACCACTGGGAGCATCGGCTTTTTGGTTGTGGTGCAGTTCAATGATTTCCACATGGTCAAAGTATTGGCTGGCACGAATCGCCGCCTCCTGAAGCAGGATCATACCAATGGAAAAGTTGGGGGCAATCACAGCCCCCATATCCGCTTTGTCGGCAAACTCGGCGAGATCTTCAATTTGCTCTGGACTCAAGCCCGTTGTCCCCACCACGGGATACACCCCGTAGGCGATCGCCATGCGCACATTCTCATACACCGATTGGGGATGGGTAAAGTCCACCATGACCACGGGTTGTTTTTCTTGGGCAGCCGCCACACACACCTCTTGCAAACTACTGCTAATGGGAATCTCTAAGGCTCCTAGCCCCAAGGCTTCGCCAATATCTTCCCCCACCTGCTTGCGATCGACGGCCGCATAAAGAGTCGTGTCAGGAGCCTGCTGCACCGTTTTCACAACTTCGCGTCCCATTTTACCGAGGGCGCCAACAACAATGACAGGGATGGGTGTACTCATGCAAAACTCCGACACAGACCACAGGCTAGGATAGCGCGATCGCTTGGCGATACAATAAGCCAATGCTGAGTATTTTGTCCTAAAGGCACGATGTTAGTTTTTTCTTTTCCTGAGTTGGTTGAGCGCTGTCAAACTTGGACACCAAAGCGGCCGGGCTATGCCGTCTGCCCCTTGGATCACCACAACCCTGAGCTAGCCTCTAGTCTCTATCGCATTGAGCCAGGACAAGCCAACTATCCCCATTACCACCATCGCGGTGACGATATTTTCCTGATTGTATCGGGAGTTGGTGAACTCATTACCTGCCCGATGACACCCCCTGCGAGTTCTGTGGCGGCAAACGCCTTGATCCGTACCCCCGTGGAAACTGGTTCCTATGTCCATGTGGATGCCCAATGTCTGCATTGGCTGCGGAATCTTTCTGCCGATCAGCCGCTGTATTACCTCAACATTGCACCCCTATCCCACGAGGGCGATCGCGTCGATGTGACCATTGAGGGCTGGAGCTAAGAAAATAGTTATTCACTCTTGAACTTACTGGCTGCTTCCTCAAAGGCCTTGCTCAACTCATCCCACGCACTCTGGAATCCTGCTTTGAGCGACTCCCAAGCATCATCTCCCGCTTCTTTGAGGGCAGCCAATTTCTGAGTGATCTCATCGCGTTTGGCCTTGAGGGCTTCGATTTTAGCTTCAATATCTGCCTTGACATCTTCACCAGCTTGATCCGCCTTTGCCTTGAGTTGATCAAGTTGGGCACCGAGTTGTTGCAGCTTCGTTTCCATTTCACCTTGGTAGGTCAAGCGATCGGACATACAACTATCCTCCCTTGCTCAAGATAAATACCTATGATTACTCAAAGCATCCTAGATGGATAACAATGCAAGGGTGGCATACTCCGTACCATGGGGTCAAGGCATTGGGGATATTTTGTAAAAGTTACTTTCATTTCCACACAAAGCGAATTAAAAAACTAAAGAATAATTAAAAAATGTGTCTAATCATTTTATTTTGTGTAGTATTCCGAGAGATACAGTCAAAGAACTAAAGAGAAATCTATACTTTTCATTAGAAAGCTAGGGGGATACTCTGCATTAACCACAGCCTGTTTCTGCAACACAGAGTTATGAGTAGGCTAACCTCACCCTTATTTAGAGTCGTTGGCAACTTTTATTTCTGTGTTGAGTCCCTGTGAAATAGGCGAAGCCTGAGGTAAGGTTACGTGTTGTGGAGTGAGAAAGCACTTTATAAAGCAAAGCATTCAATGGCGAGATTTATACCAGCGATGCTTGAATTTTTAAGGGGCATCTTTAATTATTCCTGAAATTTTCGGCTTTTCCGAGGATTGTTTGTTAAGTTGCAAGAGCAAACCCTTGACTTGATTCTCATCACTGAATTATGAATCCTCAGTCAATTCACCCGATCTACTAGTAATTAAAGTCATTCAGTGTTTCGAGGCGAAAGAGATGACAATTGAGCCAATCAATTTTATGGCAACAATGGTGCGACGTGTCCAGTTGACCGATGAAGATAAATCGCTGTTAGCTGAGGCCGCCCCTTGGGGAAAAGAAATTGCTCCACAGATGGCCGATATTTTTTATGACTATCTAGGCCGTGACGAAGAGATGAGTGCCATCCTCAATGCCACAGAGGGGCGAATCCATCGTCTGCACCAAACCTTTGTGGACTGGTTTTATGAAATGTTCACAGGGATGGACAACTGGGGCAAAGCCTATGCTGAACGCCGCTGGAAAATTGGCCTTGTTCATGTGCGCATTGGCATTGGCCCGCAGCACGTGGTGCCCGCAATGGCCGTTGTCGTCAACGCAGTACGCCAAAAGTTAAGACAAGACAACAAATCCGAAGCCCTTAGTGACGCTCTTGGCAAAATTTGCATGATTGATCTTGCCTTTATTGAGCAGGCCTACTTTGAGGTGTCCTCCCAAGCGGTTCTGCAAGAAACGGGTTGGACGCAGGCACTATTTCAGCGTCTGATTGCCACAGGTGCTGCTGCCATGTAGGTCTCCCGACAAGGAGAGCAGTTGTTCAAAGATTCCCAATCAGAATTTAACGAGGATTTGAAAATGTCGATTAACGCCGCAAAACTTGAAGCTACACTCCAAAACTTTGTTGCTAATGCCAGTAATGTCCAAGGGGCAGCCTTGGTGTCTCCCGATGGTCTGACGCTGGCGGCAACTCTGCCGGGGGGAATGGACGATGAACGAGTAGCTGCCATGTCAGCCGCAATGCTCTCACTGGGGGAACGGATTGGCCGAGAACTGGGGCGTGGCAAAATAGAGCGCATTTTGGTGGAAGGCAGCAATGGCTATGGCATTCTCACCAGTTGTACTGAGGATGCCGTCTTTCTCGTGCTAGCGGATGCCTCGGCCAAGTTGGGGATTATCAACCTCGAGATTAAAAATGTGTTGGCTGAGCTGCAAACCCAACTCACGGGTGTGAGTCAAGCCATCAATGTTTAGACCGCAGCGATTCCCTGAATTTGAGGTGCTAACCCATGGAAATTATGCGCATTGTCATCACAGGGCCAGTGGGAGCAGGGAAATCTACCTTCATCCGCACGATTAGTGAGATTGAGGTGGTGGATACCGATCGCAAGGCAACGGATGAAATTGCTGCTTTCAAGGAAAAGACAACGGTAGCGATGGATTTTGGGCGACTTCAGTTTGGTCCCAATGTTGCCCTGCATCTGTATGGCACCCCTGGTCAAGAACGCTTTGACTTTATGTGGGATATTCTCATTCGCAAAGCTCATGCGTTTATCCTGCTGGTGAGTTCTCACCGTCCCCAAGATTTTCGAGCGGCACGGCGGATTTTGGCCTTCATGCGCCATCGCACAAAGATTCCAATGCTAGTGGGTCTGAGCCATGCCGATAATCCCGATGCGTGGCCTGCTGAAGAGATCGCGATCGCCCTCGGCTACTTGAGTCCCCATCGTCGGCCACCGATGTTGCCAGTCAATGCCTTAGATCAGTCCTCTGTTGCCGCTGCCATGATGGCACTCATTCAAGCCTATGCCAATGCCCAATCCTCGCAATTAAACCGCAGTGCACTCACCACTTAGAACAACATCACTCAGTAGGGGGAATATATGAAAATTACAGGTTATCTATCGGACTTTTCCTTGGGGGAAATTTTCCGTTTTCTGGAGCAGGGGCAAAAAACGGGTTGCCTCTCCATTAAGCCCGTCGAAATGGCAGGGATGATGCCGCTGATTCCACAGATGCAGGAGTACTATATCTTCTTTCGCTTGGGTCAGATTGTGGCCGCAACAACGAGCTTGGATCATCAAGGACTGCAACGGCTCATTGAGCAGCGGGGATGGCTCCGTCCCACAACGATTCAACGCCTCCTGCCCTTTTGCTCCCTCACAGGTTCCCTTGGCCTCTGCTTGAAAACACAGGGCGCCCTTGAGCCAGAACAGCTTCAATTATTGTTTAAGCAGCAGGTACTGACGCCAATCCCTCACCTCTTTAGTCTCAATGAGGGCTGGTTTAAGTTCGATGCCAACCATCCCCTGCCCTTTGGCGAAATGACGGGACTGAGTGCCTCACCGATGGACATTTCCTTGGCGGGTCTGCGACTGCTGCGGGACTGGACCGCCTTGATGGATAAACTGCCCTTGCCCAGTTCAGCGATCGCCAGCACGATTGAGGGACAGCCCCCCTACCGCCTCAATCGCCATGAATGGCAGGTGTGGGAGTACGCCAATGGCACAATGACCCTTCAGGAGATTGCTGATGCCTTGAGCTTACCAATTCTAGAGGTACAAAAAATCTGCTTCCGCTTGATGGTGGTGGGCATTGCCGAGGAAATTGCGGGCATCACCGCGCCCTCTGCCGCCGCTACTGAGCCTGAACTGATTGAAACGACAGAAATCAGCACTTCCTTTTTGGAGGGACTCTTTACATTTCTGAAAACGAAAACCCATACGCAACCAGCCTAGGGAAGTAGAGGCAATGATGCAACGCTTTGAATGGACAGATCGCCTGAGTACTGGTGTGCCGATGATTGACATTCAGCACAAGGAGCTAGTTGCCGCGATTAATGATCTTGCCGATGCCATCGAGCAGGGTCGCGGTGCCTCTAGTATTAAACAGCTCATTGTGTTTATGAAATACTACGCTGAGTGGCATTTTGAGAATGAAGAAAGCTGTGCCAACAAGTACCAGTGTCCTCTCGCAGAGGTCAACCATCGCGCCCATGAACAATTCATCCAGCTCTTTGAGGAACTTCAGCAACAGTATCGCCACAGTCAAGCGGATGAGTCTGTTGCCGTGATGATTCATGGCAAGCTGTCGGACTGGTTGGTCAACCACATCATGAAAATTGATAAGGAGATTGGCCAGCACATTTGTGCCCACCGCTAAATGTCAAGTAAAAAATGGTGATAAAGGAGTCGAACTGCTCGATCAAGAGCGATCTAGACTAGGTAGGGAGTGCTGTGCGATCAAGCTTATGACCCTTGATATCTCCTCTGCAAAATCCTTTGTTCTCAGCGGTGCCCGCCCCCACTACAGTCCCGATCGCCCCGGACGGGTGGAACATATTTTCCTTGATTTGACGCTCGATCTAGAGGCGCAAACCTGCTGGGGACACTGCCACATTCACTTGCGCCCGCTCCACACCCAACTGCGACACCTACGCCTCAATGCCGTGGGGCAACAGATCAAGGGGGTGACCGTGCAGCACCAACCCCAAACCTTCCACTACGATGGCGAATTCCTTGATATTTCCCTCGATGAGAGCCTAGGGATTAGCCCCGATCAGGTGCTACTCATTACCATTGACTATCGCCTTGAACAGCCTCAGCGAGGGTTGTATTTTGTCCCCACCCACCCACCCCAAGCTTGGACCCAAGGGGAAGATGAGGACTCCCGCTATTGGTTTCCCTGCTTTGACTATCCGGGGCAACTCGCCACCTCAGAGATCAGGGCGCGGGTGCGGCAACCCTTACAGGCTATTTCCAATGGTGAATTGCGTGCCTGTTACAGTGAAGGGGAGTGGCAAGTCTTTCATTGGTACCAACCCCAAGTTCACCCCACCTACCTGATGACCCTAGCAGTGGGGGATTTTGCCGTTTTTGATGACCAGTGGCAGGGAAAGCCCGTCACCTACTACGTTGCTAAAGATCGCGCTGCCGATGCCCGCCGCACCTTGGGTAAAACGCCCAAGATGATTGACTTTTTCAGCCGTATCTATGGCTATCCTTACCCCTACCCAAAATATGCCCAAGTCTGTGTGGCCGATTTTATCTTTGGCGGCATGGAAAATACCTCAACGACGCTGCTCACCGATCGCTGTCTGTTGGATGAGCGGGCGGCTGCTGAAGATTTTCGCAGTGAAAGCCTCGTTGCCCACGAACTAGCGCACCAGTGGTTTGGTGATCTGGTGGTGATCAAGCATTGGTCCCATGCCTGGATCAAAGAGGGGATGGCTTCCTATGCCGAGGTGCTCTGGTTTGAGGAGGAATATGGCGCTGATTTTGCCGCCTACTATCGCCTTGGGGAATTGCGCAACTACCTCAGTGAGGATAGCGATCGCTACCGCCGCCCTATTGTCACCCATGTCTATCGCGAAGCCATTGAACTCTACGATCGCCACCTCTACGAAAAAGGCGCCTGTGTCTATCACATGATCCGCCAAGAACTGGGTGAAGAACGATTCTGGAAAGCCATTCAAACCTTTGTCCAGACCTACGCCCATCAAACTGTCGAAACGGTGGATCTGCTGCGGGCGATTGAAACCGCCACCGGGCGCAACCTACTTCCCCTCTTTGACCAATACGTGTTCCGCGGGGGACATCCCGACTTCCATGTGAGCTATCGCTGGGAGGCCGCCGATCAATTAGCCGTTCTTACCGTCAAGCAGCAGCAGGTGACCGATGGCGTAACTCCCCTAGAGCGCAATCTTTTTGATCTGCGGATTCCCGTCGGGATCGGTACCGTGGATGAGCAGGGACAGATTTCGGTGAAGATCATCCCACTGCGCATTCATGAGCCAGAGCACACCTTCTATCTACCCTTACCGCAGCAGCCCACCTTTGTCAGTTTTGATGCTGGCAACCACACGCTAAAAACGGTTACGCTGGAATACCCCCTGCCAGAACTCAAAGCGCAACTTCAGCAGGATCCCGATGTTCTCGGACGGATTCAAGCCACCATTGCCCTTGGCAAAAAAGGCAGCTTAGAGGTGGTTCAAACCCTTGCGGCGGCATTGCAGCGGGAACCCTTCTGGGGGGTACGGCGTGAAATTGCCAAAGTACTGGGCACAATTCAACTGGATCAAAGTTTAGAGGCGCTCAAGCTGGCACTGGCCGATGCTCACCCCCATGTTCGTGCCGCCGCAGTGGAGGCCATTGCCGGTTTTAAGTCCGCCAAAGCCTACGAACTTCTGAAGCCCATTGCCAAGCACGGCGACCCCAGCTATAGCGTTGAAGCAGCCGCCCTGAAGGGAATTGGTGTGATTGCCGCTGCCAAACCGCAACCCAAACCCAAGCTTGAAAAAGTGCTGAAACGGCTGCGCAAGGCCTTGGAAAAACGACAAGGCTGGAATGAGGTGGTACGCTGTGGGGCGATCGCTGGCTTGGGGCAACTCAAGGAGTCTCCAGAGGCGGTGAATTTAGTTCTTGACTATACCGCTATTGATGTCCCGCAACCCCTGCGCTTGGCCGCCATTCGTACCCTTGGCACCATTGGCGATCGCCACCATCCCCAACTGAAGCAAATTCTGGAACGGCTAGAGCAACTCAGCCATGAGACCTTTTTCTTTACCCAGATGGCCGTTGTCCAAGCCCTAAGTCAAATTGACCATCCACGGGTTCTAGGCATCCTGCAACAGGTGGGCGATCGCACCACCGATGGCCGCATCAAGCGATTCGTGGATGAAAGCATTGCTAACGTCCAAAAAGCCATTGGCAGTGATGACCGCCTCAAGACCCTCGAGACCACCCTCAGCGAATTACAAAAGGAAAATCAAACGCTGAAAAGCCGTCTGGAAGAGTTAGAGGCACGAACCAAGGCTACCAATCAGGAATCAGCGCCAAGTTAGCCACGTTGATCGTATAGACCCCTGCGGGCACCGCTGCCGTCGGTTGGGCACAGATTACACTGTCCGCAGGACCAAGAATCACCACCACATCAGAGGCATTGGTGCAAGGAACCTGTACCAGCTTGTAGCTACTGAGGAGTTGGCCGCCGGGACTATTACTGACGACCACCACTTGGGGAGAATTGTTATTGGCAATGCTACCCGCAATTGCACCAGCCACCGCCGCTGAGGTTAAGCCAATCGCTAAATTTCCCCAGAAGCCGCCACCCCAGTAATTGGGGGTTGGATACCAAGGACGAGTACCATTCCACCACCAACTGTTCCAACCCGGTCGCCAGCGCGGATTCACAATAATGTTGTTGTTATTCCAGCGATTATTAGCGCGATTATTGACGTTATTCCAGTTGGGGCGGCTGATGTTAGTATTCCCAGTATTGGGTCTTCGGTTGGGACGATTGATGTTACCGATATTGCCGCGATCAATATTGCGAATTGTGTTGGGGCGGTTACCCCGATTGATGTTTTCGCGGTTGATCTGATTTCGGTTTACGCGATTACTGAGACTCCGCTCTCCATTAAAGGAGGCGCCACCGCGACGGCCAACCCCGCGATCGGCAAAGGCAGGAGAGGGGTTCACAAAAGCCGCTAGCAGCAGTGTAATCAGGAGTCCCCGCGGAAGGATAGCGGGGTATTTCAGTAGAGATTGTGAGGTATGCATACAGTGATTCCTAAAATTCAAGAAAGGCTCTGCCCACTTGCAACAGGCCAAGCACTCTACAGTGGTGTTAGGGAAAGGGTTTCTGGATTAACAACATAAACACCACTGGGTACCATTGCGGTGGGCTGAGCACAAATGACACTCCCCTCCGGTCCACGAATGACCACTAAATTAGGCGAGCTAGCACTGCTACAGGGTACCTGTACTAACCCATAACTTGAAAGTAACTGTCCTCCCGGACTGGTAACAACCACCGTTGGTTCCTGATTCGCTGCGGCCACACTACCGGCAACGGCACCCGTAACCGCTGCACTGGTGACATTGCCCCAAAAGCCACCCCCCCAGTACCCCGGGTTGGGATACCAAGGGCGATTGCCATTCCACCACCAATTCCCGAGGCCGGGGTTCCACTGTGGATTCACAATCGGGTTATTGCGACGAACGGGGGTCCCGGGGTTGACAGGCGTGACATCTACACCGCCACGAGGGGTAACATCCACAGGGCCGCGGGGGGGATTCCCGGCAGGTCGCCCTCGCCCACGGGGCGCCGCCATGACTGCGAGTTCTGCACTCAGTAGTAGGGTTAGGCTGGCCGCCGTCAAGGTGAACCAACCCTGTTTCAGTATGTTCTGCATCTTCCTTACCCCCAATACGCTATCAAACACAGCACAACCTTGTGGCAACGCCCTCTGTCCCACTCTAGCCAATCGATTCCAAGGGCAGTGCCCTACTGTTGCCCTCTGTGATGTTTCGACACAATGGGATGTAAATGTTCATACTGTGATGTCTGTTTTGAGTATATTTCATCCCAGAAGTATTGAATCCTGCAACAAAACTTAATATTCTAAGCCACACGTAGCTCTGGCTGCCAATCAAAGCTCCAATGCACTATCGTAGCTTGCGTGGCGCTAGCCATACACCGCTGACTCAGTTCTAGTTGCACATATCGTAACTTGTCTAATGCCAGCTCTTTGTAACATTGAGCTTAATAAATAGGTCCTAAACGAGGGGATTGTTTATCCCAAAACTAAAGTCATCTCAGTCGGAGACTTTCATGGCTCGCCTGCTCGTCTTCACAATTACAAAAAGCTCTAAAAAACTACAACGTCGCCTACAGCACGAAACGGATGCCCGACAGCAGGAACGCTTGCAGATGCTCTACTGGCTCAAGCAAGGACTTGTCCATAGCCGCCCACAAATTACCCAATTGCTCCATCGCAACGCGTCCACTATTACTCGCTGGCTCAACGCCTATCGCCAAGGGGGACTCCAGCAGTTATTGGCAGTCAAGACGCCCCCCGGCGCCGCCCGAATCATCCCCCCAGCCGTGATGGCACAGTTGCAGGAACGCCTCCAAGACCCCAGCGGGTTTGACAACTATAGTGCCATTGTGCAGTGGCTGCGACAGGAACATCAGCTTGAGGTCGCCTACCTGACGGTGCATCGCATTGTGCGCTATGAATTGGGAGCAAAGTTGAAAGTTCCCCGTTCCCGCCATCAGCAGCAGGCACTAGGAGAAACTGAAGACTTTAAAAAAACTCCCTGTTCTCCCCCAAGTCTTGCAAGCGGTCATCGATTCCCGCAAGCGGCTGCACTACTTTTGTCAAGACGAGAGTCGCTGGGGACTGCTCACGCTCACGGGACGGCGGGTGATGTTGCCGGGGATTAAGCCTCAAGGCCTCTACCAATGGCGGCGACCGACGTTTTGGCTCTATGGTATGGTCAAGCCGTTGACGGGAGAACACTTTTTTCAGGTCTATGACCAGCTCAATGGTCGAGCTTTTCAGGACTTTATTGAGGCGTTTGCGGCACGGTATCCCGATGCGGTGCTGGTGGTGCAGATGGATCAAGCGGCTGCGCATCGCGCGAACACCATGAATTGGCCACCGAATGTCGTGCCTGTATTTCAGCCGCCTTACACTCCCGAGGTGAATCCCATTGAGCGGTTGTGGCAGCATCTGCGAGCCGCATTGGCATGGCAGTCGTTCGAGACACTGGAAGCCCTGCGGCAAAAGCTGCAAGCTGTATTGTCACAAATGACGGTGGGAGTGATTCGTTCTTTGACGGGCTGGTCATTTATTACACATATTACACAGCCTCTATTAAACCTATCTTTAAATTGAATTGGTATAAGATGTCAAAAGCAGTAAAAATCTTAATATAGTGCTTTTGTAGAGTATGAGTTATGCTCCTATCCCAGTGCCTGCCGTCAGCGCAGTGGTTTTAACCGTTTTGAGGGTGTCCTATCCCTATAAAAAGGACTGTACCATGCTCTATAAGGCTTTTGCGTTTTCTAAAGATCCGGTATGTCCACTCAAAATCAGTATCATTTAGGATTTATTAGCGACGAAGATATTCGTGCTCATGTTAAAGAAACAATCCTAAAGTATCGCTCATCAATTGATTTCACAGAATTTAAGAAGCTCAAAATTGATCCAATAAAAGCAACTTTCGATATCGCTGTTTATAATCTCAGTGATGAGGAATTTATTGAAAGAGAAATCATAAGATAAATTGACAAGTCTAACAATAATCACATTGGCTATTTTCATCAAAACATTTTTCGATATATTCAAGACTGGGAAGTTCTTGAAGCAGGTTATGACATAGTCAATCGCAAGAAATCTTACTATGCGGAAATTAAAAATAAATTTAATACCATGAATAGTAATGTGAAAGAAAATATTTTCCGTAAAATGCAACAAACTATTGATAGTGATTTAGAAGCAACTTGTTTTTTGATTGAAGTGATTTCAAAAGAATCTAAAAACCTTCCTTGGTCTGTTAAAATAGATGATGAAGTAGTCAAAAATGAAAGAATAAGAATAAATAATTTCAATTGACAAGTTTTATGAGATTGCCACAGGCGAAAAGGATGCATTTGCAAAATTGTGCAAAAACTTACCACAAATCATTCAGGATGTTATTGAATCTGAAGGAGTTGAAATTGGTTTCTCATCTGAGAATAAAAATATCAGGGAAAGTTTAAGGAAAGTCCATCCCAATCTCTTGGCAGCTCTGTATTATTTAGCATTTTCCAACTATGAAGGATTTAAGAATTCTAAACAAAACCAATGATGTTCTCTCCGCTGAGCTAATCGCTGACATTCTCAGTGTGACAAAAGCCACGGTACAAAAGTGGGAGCGCCAAGGTCTCTTGACCTGTCGTAAAGAGGATGAACGGGGCAAACGCTACTATCCTGTCGCACAACTGCTTCAGTTTCCAAAATTTCAGGAACTCATTTTTAGTTCTTGGGAGCAGGAGCAATTAATCCAACCTTTACGGCCTTATCGAACCCTTGAATTGTTTGCCGGGGCAGGGGGATTGGCCTTAGGACTTGAGCAGGCGGGGTTGCACGTTCTCTGTCTAAACGAAATTGATAAGGATGCCTGTGGAACGTTGCGGCAAAATCGTCCCCAGTGGCAAGTGATTGAGGCGGATATTCGCACCCTCAACTGGGAAGGTCTGATCGAAACAGAAATTGATTTATTGACGGGTGGATTTCCCTGTCAGGCCTTTTCCTATGCAGGGGAAAAGTTGGGCTTTGCCGATACCCGTGGCACGCTATTTTTTGAATTTGCGCGAGCCATCAAAGAAGTTCAACCGAAGGTGTTTTTAGGCGAAAATGTGCGGGGTCTGCTCAGCCACGATCGCCGGCGCACCATGAGAACCATTGAAGCTGTGCTTTCCGAAATTGGCTATACACTGATGCCGCCACAGGTTCTCAATGCTCTGTTTTATCGCGTCCCGCAAAAGCGACAGCGGTTGTTCTTGGTGGGCATTCGCAATGACTTGGTGCCCTATGCTCAATTTGCTTGGCCGAGTCCCTGTCCACAAATTATGACGTTGGCGGACGCCCTCAAAGCTGGGGTGCTCTATGGGAGCGATGTGCCTCCCTCCATAGGTCAGCGTTACCCTGAGCAGAAAGCGGCAATTTTGCAGCAGGTTCCTGAAGGAGGGTGTTGGCGCGACTTGCCCCCAGACCTGTAGCAGGCCTATTTGATGGGGAGTTTTCGTCTTGATGGTGGCAAAACGGGGATGGCACGGCGCTTGGCATGGGATGAACCCGCGTTGACATTGACTTGCTCTCCTGCCCAAAAGCAAACAGAACGTTGCCACCCCACCGAAACACGACCGTTAACGGTGCGCGAATATGCGCGTATCCAAACCTTCCCCGATGATTGGCAGTTTTGTGGTTCTCTTTCCAGCCAGTATCGGCAGATTGGCAATGCGGTGCCTGTGAATTTGGCGGCAGCGGTGGGGCGATCGCTGGTGAATCTATTGAATGCCCTAGAAATCCAATCACCCCAGCCCACTATTTGCTTGTCGGCGGCAAAACAACTAGAGTTTTCCTTTGCTTGAAGCCAGAAAGGGGTATCATCAAGACTTGCTCTCGGTGCAAGGGACAATTATCTTTAGGGGTGATGAGTTTGCAAAGGTCTCAATGAAAGCCCAAGTGTTCCGAGGGGTGAATCAACTCAGCTACGAAGAGATTCCGATTCCAGAAATTGCTGCCGATGAAGTGCTGGTGCGGGTCAGGGTGGTTGGGTTGTGCCAATCGGACATCAAAAAAATTCGCTATCCCCTCTATGAGCCGCCTCGTATTTTTGGCCACGAAACGGCGGGTGAAATTGCGGCGGTGGGCGAGGCCGTGAAAGGTTGGCAGGTGGGTCAGCGGGTGGTGGTCATGCACCATATTCCCTGTATGCACTGTGCCTACTGCTTGAATGAAAACTACTCGATGTGCCATGTCTATAAGACAGTAACGACAACGGCAGGCTTTATCCCCAGTGGTGGGGGCTTCGCTGAGTATGTGAAAGTGCCGGGGCATATTGTGCAGCATGGGGGCTTAATCCCCATTCCCGATGACATTAGTGATGAAGAAGCGAGCTTTGTTGAACCCACCAACTGTTGTCTGAAGGCAGTCAAGAAGGCGGGCATTGCTCCCGGTCAGACGGTGTTGATCACTGGGGCAGGGCCTATTGGCCTGATGTTTATTATGTTGGTGAATCTCTTTGGCGCACGGGCGATCGCCACCGATCTACTGCCCTCCCGAATTGCTAAAGCTAAGGAAGTGGGTGCTGCTGCTGCTTTTGATGCCCGCGATCCAGATCTCAGTGCCAAGGTGCAGGCCCTGACCCACGGCTTGGGGGTGGATGTCAGTCTCTTGGCGGTTCCCAGTGAGAAGGCCTTTTTCCAAGCTTTAGAGTGTACTCGCAAGGGGGGCAAAATTCTCTTTTTTGCGGAGTTTCCCGATGAGGTGGAGATTACCCTCAATCCCAACATTCTCTATCGCCGTGAGATTGACCTCATGGGGAGCTACAGTTCCTCCTATCGCTTGCAGTCCCTTGCCTGCGAGATTATCTTTAACCGCCGTATTGATGTCAACGCCCTCGTCAGCGATCGCTATCCCCTATCAAAACTGGCTGAAGCGGTGGAACAGGCAGTACAGCCGACGCCGGCAACCTATAAAATCCTCATTTATCCAGAGTCCTAATGCACGCCCTATCAATTCCCACGTGGATGGTGCATATTTCCAGTGTGCTGGAGTGGATGGCGGCCATTTGGTTTGTGGCACAACTGGATCGCCGCTGTCCGGAGCAGGGGTGGCGGTGGTTGGCATGGGCAATGCTGCCAGCGTTGGTGAGTGCCATGTGTGCCTGTACGTGGCATTACTTCGATAATGCAGTGACACTGGCTTGGTTGGTGGATCTGCAAGCGCTGCTCACGTTCATTGGTAACTGTACCCTCTGTGGTGCAGCGGCATGGCTGTGGTGGCGATCGCAAAGCGCACCCTAGCTGTCCTCTTGAAGTAAAGCTTAACAAGATTGATTGAAATTGGCAGTGCTCAAAGACTTCCAGTATCCTGTAATCAGGTTCCCCCGCGATGGGGTGTGACAAATGCAACAGCCCAATACTCAATTTTGGCGTAGAACAAGGAGGAACGCTTGCCCGTCAGTCTAGCCCTAAACGCCTAAACCTCTGTGGAGGCTGCGATGGAAAGTAGTGCCGAACTCACCGCCTTGTTCGTCATCACCGTTGTTCTGGGCATTGGTGCCCAAGTGACTGCCCATTGGCTACGGCTGCCGAGTATCGTTCTGTTGTTACTGGCGGGCATTGTCTCAGGCCCCAGTGGCTTGGGGCTAGTCCATCCGGAAGTTTTAGGCGAAGGCCTAGAGGTGTTAGTACCCCTGTGTGTGGCCTTGATTCTCTTTGAGGGGGGCTTGAGCTTAGACCTGAGCCGCGCTGACCAAGATATTACGGGTAGCCTCTGGAAGCTAGTGACGCTGGGGGGATTGGTGACGTTTGTGGCTGGCGCCATGGCCGCCCATTGGATTGGCGAATTTCCGTGGCAACTGGCCTTTCTTTATGCCTCCCTCGTGGTGGTGACTGGGCCTACGGTTGTTGGGCCCCTGCTGCGGCAAGTGGGGGTAGAGCATAAGCTGGCGGTCATTCTCGAAGGGGAAGGGGTACTGATTGACCCCATTGGTGCCATTTTGGCGGTGATGGTGCTGAACGTAGTTCTCAATCAAGACCTCGGCATGGGGGCGATCGCCCTTGGGATTATTCAGCGCTTGGCGGTGGGGACCTTGATTGGTGGTATGGGTGGCTGGTGTCTCAATCGCTTCCTGCACCGCGCTTGGTTTTTGGCGGAAGATTTGCGGAACCTGTTGGTGCTGGCAGTGCTGTGGGGGCTATTTTGGCTCTCGGATCAATTGGTGAGCGAATCCGGTTTGATGATGGCGGTGGTTCTGGGGTTGGTACTGCGTTGGTCGGATGTGCCGGGGGGGCGGCTGCTGCGGCGTTTTAAGGGTCAACTGAGTACGCTCTCGATCTCAGTCTTGTTTGTCCTGCTCGCTGCGGATCTCTCGATCGCTGGCCTATTGGAGCTAGGTTGGTCGGGGGTGCTCACGGTGTTGTGCTTAATGTTCCTGATCCGTCCCCTCGGCGTTGTCCTATGTACGTGGGGCAGTGATCTCAGTTGGCAACAAAAAGCCTTCCTCAGTTGGATTGCTCCTCGGGGAATTGTTGCGGCTTCAGTGGCTTCTCTATTTTCCATTACCCTTACCAATGCGGGAATTAGTGGGGGGGATGCCATCAAAGGACAAGTGTTCCTGACGATTTTGATGACGGTTTTCGGCCAAGGCTTAACGGCTCGCTGGGTGGCAACGCAACTGAATGTGCGTGCCCAAGGGGCTTCAGGGGTGATGATTGCTGGCTGTACGCCCTTGGGTCGCTTGTTGGCGCGGATCTTGCGCGATCGCGGCGAAGAGGTGGTGATGATTGACACCGATCCCGAGGCCGTCGAACAAGCCCGCCGTGAACACCTGCCCGTCTATCTCAGTAGTGCCCTTGACCTGAATATTTTGCAGGAGGCGGGTATTACTCAATTGGGTACCTATCTGGCTGTGACGAGTAATACTGAGGTGAATGCGGTGCTGGCACAGCGCGTCCTCGAAGAATTTCACCCGCCACGGGTCTTGGCCGCCCTTGAGTTAGAGGATTGTCCCTTGGGGTTGAGTCCGGCCTTTGCGCCACAACTGTCGATCAAAAAATGGAATCAATATATCAACACTGAGGCAGTTCGTCTGGGGGAACTGGTGATTGAGGAGGAGCGATCGCAATTGCAACGCCAGCACCTTGACGCCTTGATCCGCTCTGGGAAAGTGCTTCCCCTGCTTGTGGAACGGCCAGAGGGATTGCGGGTGGTGCGAGCCAATGAAGAGTGGCAAGTGGGCGATCGCCTCATTTACCTGCTCCACAGCCCTAAACCCCATACCCTACCCGCTGCCTTAATTTCGGGTTGGCAAATGAATACCCAAGTGGAATCGGTTCTTGTCCCCAGTGAAGCCCCTACCCCCAAGGGAACCTAATCTATGGCACTGCGTCCATAGGCATCAGCAGAGTCAACGATTGACGTGTTTTCCTAATCAAAATTGCTGAGGGGTAGCCAAAACCCTCTCAGATAACTTGAATACCCTCTTACTTGGAGAGATTTGCTATGCAGAGCCTAGCGCAGCGCAGCTTGGCCGTTTTGAGCTGCGGTTTAATGAGTTCTGGTACCCTTGCCCTTGTAGCGGCTGTTCCGGTTCAAGCCCAATCCCGTTTTACCGATACCCAAGGCATCTGGGCACAGGCCTGTATTGACCACTTGGCCAGTCGCAACATTATCAGCGGCTATCCCGATGGCACCTTTCGCCCCTTTGCGGAAGTCACCCGGGCTGAATATGCAGCCATGCTGGGGAAGGCGTTTCCCAATGCCCCAGTGGTGCGTGCCCCCAGTACGTTTAACGATGTCCCCAGCACGTTTTGGGCCGCGAGTGCGATTCAAAATGCCACCCGTACCGGCTTCTTGAGTGGCTACCCTGGCAATGTTTTTCAGCCCAATCAAAATATTCCTCGCGTTCAGGCGATCGTGGCCTTGGCCAGCGGCTTGCAATATCCCACACCGCCTTCTGTGGAGGGGGTCTTAGCCCAGTTTAATGATGCGGCTGCAATTCCCGCCTATGGACGCGCGGGTGTGGCTGCTGCCACCGCTAAACAAGTGGTGGTGAACTATCCCAATGTGCAGTTTTTTGCGCCGAATCAACTGGCCACCCGTGCTGATATTGCCGCGTTCCTCTGTCAGGCGACCCGTGCCCCCGGTGCCCAAGCCCTTGTCCCGACGCAGTACATTGCAGGTGTAGCTACCACCTCGCCCATTGCGCTCCCAGCCGGTCAGCAAATTCCGGCTCGTTTCCCCGATGCAGAGCGGATTGTCCTTAGCCCCAATGAAAGTGTTGCGATCCGCTTGGTGACGGCTGCCGATGTCCGGGATAGCCAAGGTCGTGTTGTGATTCCCGTGGGCAGTGAAATTTTTGGCCAGATCCAGCCTGCCCAAGGGGGGTCTCAATTTGTGGCCAATACGGTGGTGATCAATAATCGCCAACTCCCGATCGCTGCCAATTCCCAAGTAATTCGTACAATTCGCGATGCCCGTGACCCCAACATTGGCAATGTCTTCCGCAATGCGGCCATTGGTTCCGCTGTTGCTGCGGGGATTTCTGGCTTGGCGGGAGACCGCAGGATTACGCCCCTAAAAGTGCTCACGGGGACTGTGACGGGGGCAGCGATTGAAACCAACCAAGGACGGCCTGCTACCTCCATTATTCGCGATACACTGATTGGTGCTGCTTTGGCCACCGGTGCTTCTGCGGTGATTGGCGATCGCAAGATTACCCCCGAAAAAGTGATTACCGGTGCAGCCGCTGGTGCCACTATTGGGGGTGCCATTGATCCAGCCGTGCAGCGACTAGTGGTGATTGATGCCAATACGGATTTGGGCTTGACCCTGACTCAACCCTTTACTGTCTCGCAATAGAGACTAGGCACGCGCTAACCCCAGCGATCGCGCGCATTCCTCGACAGCCTTGGCCACTGCTGGTGCCACCCGTGGATCAAACACTGAGGGAATAATATAGGCTGAGTGCAGTTCCGAGGGACTCACCAAGGCCGCGATCGCTGCTGCTGCCGCGAGGAACATCTCCTCCGTCATGCGGGGTGCCCGACAGGCAAGGGTACCCTTAAACACCCCCGGAAAAGCCAGCACATTGTTGATTTGATTCGGATAGTCACTGCGGCCAGTGGCCACCACCGCCACATGGTCATAGATGAGTTCGGGTTGGATTTCCGGAACGGGATTGGCCATTGCAAAAACAATCGCTTTTTTGGCCATGCGTTGCACCATTTCCAAGGTCAGGACGCCGGGGGCACTTAAGCCAATAAAGACATCGGCATCCACAAGCGCATCAGCAAGGGTTCCCGTTTGGGTAACGGCAAATTCCTGTTGAGCGGGGGTCAGGTCTGCCTGCACCGAGAGAATGCCTCGGCGATTACATAAGATGAAGTCTTTGGCGCCGGCTTTGCGCAGGAGTCGTGCCACGGCAATCCCGGCTGCCCCCGCACCGTTAATGACAATGCGCACCGTTTCTAAGGATTTACCCACTAGTTGCAGGGCATTTTTAAGGGCGGCGAGGGTGACAATGGCGGTGCCGTGCTGGTCATCGTGAAACACAGGGATATCCAATTCCGCTTGCAGACGGGCTTCGATTTCAAAGCAGCGGGGGGCACTAATATCCTCGAGGTTGACGCCACCAAAGACGGGGGCGATGCGCTTCACGGTGGCGACGATTTCATCCACATCCTGCGTGCTCAAGCAGATGGGAAAGGCGTCCAGACCGGCAAATTCCTGAAAGAGCATGGCCTTGCCCTCCATCACCGGTAGAGCAGCCTCTGGGCCGATATTGCCCAATCCCAAGACCGCACTGCCATCACTGACAATGGCCACGGTATGGCTTTTGATCGTGAGTTTGTGCACCAATTGAGGATCGTCAGCGATCGCCTGGGACACCCGACCCACGCCCGGCGTATAGGCCATGGCCAGATCGTCGTATTCCTGAAGGGGATGCTTGCTTTTAACGGTGATTTTGCCGCCCTCATGGAGGCGAAACGTGCGATCGCTTACCTCTAGCACGGTGGCTTGGGTATCAGATTTCAGAGCATTGACAATGTCCTCAGCATGATCGCGGCTGGCAGCCACCACCACCAGTTCCCGCAGGATTGTATTGGCCGTTTTTTCAAGGAGGGTAATGGAGCCCACCTGCCCCTGTTGCCCACCAATGACCTGAAGAACGGTTCCCAATTCCGTCGGATCCAGAGAGGTCTCTAATCGCAGCGTCAGACTATAGGCAGGCGTCGGGGTCAGCTTAACCATTCAGACTTAACCAAAAGTTAACGGCAAAAGGTACCGTCTGATGATAGCATCTCTGCCTAGCTTCCTGTTTGGGTGGCAATGGGCAGGGGTTCGGCTTTGCAGGCGGCCAAAATGGCGCGATCGCTGGCACTAATACGACGCAAGCTATAGAAACTGGGTAAATCAATTTCTGCTTGGTAGGGTTCCTCCTCGTAGGTGGGCAGAACGGTCACCTGCAACTGGCGATCGCCCACGGTACCCCGAAAACAATCAAAGGAGGAATTGGGCATGTAAAACGCCCCATAGACTTTCTGATCTTTGACTTCAAAGACAATATAGCTATGACCCACCTGTTGGGGTTGGGGGGACTCGCCAAGGAGATACCGGCCATTGGCCAATGGGGATTGATTTTGTCGTGCCAAGAGCGGTTGAGCGATCGCCAGCCCATTGGTGAACCCAAGGGTAACAACTCCCAATACAACTGAAAGTGACCAACCCAAACGTGCCAACGAAATCATTCTATTTCCCTACCTGAAACGCGAAGTGGCCTAAACCAGCGTTTTGAAGCGTCAACCGTATCGAAGGGCGGTGTCGTTACGCTGATACTTTGATCCTGACAGGTGAATCGCCGTTTTTCGTTGGAACTATGCCAGTAGTGGCACAGGCACAAATTGACCCCTAAAGAGGATAGTCCTTGCTAGCGTTCCCATTTAATCGACTGCCTTGAAGGGAAGGGAGTTTATACGATTATTTGCTGAGCAGCAAAAGATGGCGAATTGTTTGAGTTCACTCGTTGGGTTGAGGTGCCATTTGTCGTTGACACTCCCGCCGAATGAATTCGGGGGATTCTTACGCAGTCCACAATCGAACTCGTAATGGCGCTGTCAAGACGCCCCTACTGACTCCTCTCAGGTCAAACCTGAAAGTTGCCTCTACTTCTCTATGTCATCGTTCGGGTTTTTCACCGAATTTAGGTCTCTCTCTGTTTTGACATACTCCCACGACTAAAGTCGTTGTAGGGTTTTTCCGCCCCGCACTAAAGTGATGGAGCTATCCAGCTAAATTGTGGTGTGAATGATGGGGCTTTGAGTTTGCATAGAACAACTGTATCCACATTAGTCTATTGGCAACTCCGCTTCGCTACATTGCCGCGCCTTAACCCCCGACTGCGACGCAAGGATCAGGGAGTGTAGGCTAAACATGTTCAAGGAGTGCACAGCGTCACCAACCTCCTCTATCAGCAGGTATAATCTAATGATGTTCTGCCCCTGCGGTTTCACTGATTATGCCCTTCGAGATCAATCACGGTCTGGGTCGCTTTAACTCCAAACGGGATCTCCATGCTGCCCTAGGCATTCCACTGTCGGCAGCACCCGCCGAAATTCGCAAGCGGTATCTCAAAATTGCCAAAACGCTGCACCCCGACAGCCGTGATGATGAATCGGGCAAAAAAATGGCCAGTGATTTGCTCTCCAAATTTGTGAATCCTGCCTATGAGGTGCTTTCCCAAGAAAAAGAGCGGGAAGAATATCAAGTCATTTTGCGCTTGCTGGAAAAGCAACTGCTAACGGCCAATATTGTACCAACGCCCACCTTTGATTTGGCACAGGAAGTCTTTAACGCCGCCAATGTTGAAGAGGCCTATCAAAAGGCGCTCAATACCCTTGCCCAAGATCAATACAAAGACTTAAACAATGCTCTGAAAATCAGCGAACAAATTAGCGAACTGAATTTAATTTACTTGTGGCGATCGGCAGGCGGCAAGGCAACCGCAGCCACACCCACCGTTTCTACACCTGCGCCCCCACCCAAATCAGATGAAACCCAAGTGCGTGTCACACCAGCAGCCGCCACAGGGACGACGCCACCGACAGAGGCTCCCAAAACAGAGCAATTTACAGAGCAATACTTCCGACGGGCAGAGGAACTCTTTAATAAAGGCATTTATCTGGAAGCGATCAAAGAATTGAAGGATGCCCTGAAAATTGACCCCCGCAGTGCCCGCTGCAATGCTTTACTGGGCAAGGTGTATCTGCAACAAGGCTCCCTCAGCATGGCCAAAATTCACTTTAATCAAGCCCTGAAGCTCAATCCTCAAGAGGTGATGGCCATACAGGGACTCGAAGCAATTAGCAAAAGAGAGCGCAAAGCCCAGCAACAGCAAAAAAATACTGAGCCGCCAAAACCGGAGAAAAAGAAATCTTCCTTCTTTGGTCTTTTTGGGAAAAAATAATTCACTATGGTGTATCAACCTGCCTGTGGTGCCCGCGATATTTTGCCCCTTGATGTGGCACGGCAACGGTGGCTAGAGCAGCGCTTGGAGCGCGTCTTTCAAAGCTGGGGCTACCAAGAAATTATCACACCCACCATCGAGACCCTAGCAACCCTCACAGCGGGGGGCACGGTTCATCCCGAGACGGTCATTCAAGTGCAGGGGAGTGGTGATGAACCCTTGGGATTGCGGCCAGAATTAACGGCTTCGATCGCTCGCGCCGCCGTAACTCGCATGGCAGGCCGGCAACTGCCCCAACGGCTCTATTACAAAACCAATGTCTTTCGGCGGACAACCGTGGCAGAGTTGGGCAACCAGCAGGAATTTTTCCAAGCGGGGGTGGAGCTACTGGGGGCAACCGGTTTAGCGGCCGATGCAGAAATTCTCTGGCTGGTGCAGGAGTGCCTTGGGGCGTTAGCGGTTGAGGACGCCTATCTCTTGGTGGGGGATGCCCACCTGACGCAACAGTTGCTCAGTCCCTTTCCAGCGGAACTGCAAAAAACGGTGCGCCAATGCTTGGCCAATTTAGACCGCGTGAGTTTGCAGGCTCTGCCCACCCCTTGGCGCGATCGCGCCCTTGCCCTCTTTGATCTACGGGGCACTCCAAGGGAAGTCGGGGAACGTTTGGCGCAGTGGTCTGACGTGGCAGGGGTGGCCGATCGCTTTGCGGAATTGCAACAGTTGTTGGGCTTGGTGGCCGAGTCTTTGGCGATTACCCTTGATCTCAGCCTTGTGCAGTCCTTTGATTACTACACGGGGATTATCTTTGAGGTCTTGATTCCCACGGAAACGGAACTGCGATTGGTGGCTCAAGGGGGGCGCTATGATCAACTGCTCAGTATCTATCATCCCGATGGTGCCACGGTGCCGGGAATTGGTTTTGTCTTTAATGTCGAGGCGCTCTTGCAGGCGATCGCCATCCCCCCCGCCGCCCTCTTAGCTCCCCGCAGTCAATGGCTGGTGGTTCCCCGCACAACCAGTGCTCTCGCTGCCGCCCTACACCATGCCCAAACCCTACGCTTGGATGGCTCGACGCGGGTGGAGTTGGCACTTCTGGATCTAACGCCAGAGCAAATCCGCGCCTATGCCCGCGATCGCCAGATTCCCTATATTGCTTGGATTGAGCGTGATGCGCCACCGCAGATCGAAGCCCTCAGTGATGGGGCAACCTATTTGCAGATTCAGAGTGTCTAGGCCATGCTAACGATCGCCCTACCCAAAGGTGCCCTACTCAAAGACAGTATTGCCTACTTCCAACGGGTGGGCTTAAATTTTGCAGCGCTCCTCGAGCCGGGAAATCGGCAACTTCAGGTGCTTTCTCAGGATGGCCGAGCCCGCGCCCTTTTGGTACGTGCCCAAGATGTCCCCGTTTATGTGCAGTATGGTCAAGCGCAGTTGGGCATTGTGGGCTACGATGTGCTGCGGGAAAAAAATCCCCACGTAGCCAAGCTAGCAGATTTAGGTTTTGGTCAGTGTCGGCTGTCGGTGGCCGTCAAAGCCTCTAGCCCCTACCGCAGTGCCCGCGATTTGCCCCCCCATTGCCGCGTCGCCTCAAAGTTTGTCCGCTGTGCCGATGCTTTTTTCCAGCAGTTGGATTTGCCCGTGGATATTGTGCCGCTCTATGGTTCGGTGGAACTAGGACCAATTACGGGTATGGCAGAGGCGATTGTGGATTTGGTGTCAACGGGGCGCACCCTCAAGGAAAATGGCCTTGTGGAGTTAGAGCAAATTTTTAGCAGCACAGCCTACTTGATTGCCCATCCCCGCAGCTATCGCCTCAACCTCAATGGACTTGGACACTATGTTCCGCAGTTAACAGGGGCGATCGCCTAATTACTTTTGGCCGTGCACAACCATGGCTGGCAAGGGTTCATTGATCGACCCGCGGCAGTTGCCATTGGCGCGATTGAGTTCCTGCATCTTGTGGTGGGCCCGCTGCCATGCTTCAACAAAACGGCTGACACGAATGGGGTCAATGGGTTGTTCAATCTGACCATTGCGCTTCAGAGAACTGGCCACAATGACGCCATTGACGTAGGGCACCAACTGCTCCACATTGTCCCAAGAGGCACCACTGCCAATAAAGAGGGGTTGTCCCTTGGCGGCACTGGCGGCGACGGATAGATCTTCCTCAGTGGGCGGATGTCCCGTTGCCCAACCGGAGAGAATCACCCCATCGGCGAGTCCCCGTTCAAAGGTGTCCCGTATCGCAGTGGCGAGGTTCGGACTGTGGAGCGGCTGGGCGTGCTTCACCATCACATCGGCAAAAATTTTGATGTCTTGCCCCAGTTCACGGCGGTAGCGTAGGAGTTGATGGGCTTGGCCTTCGATAATGCCTTGATCTGTCGCCATTACCCCAGTGAGCACATTGACGCGGATAAATTGTGCCCCGGTACAGGCCGCGATCGCCAGACCACTAAAGGCATCATTGCGCAGCACATTCAGGCCAATGGGCAGGGACACCAGATTCTTTAACCGCTGCACGACTAACGTCATGGCACTGACAACGGCGGCATCCACCCGATCTTTGGTGAAGGGGGCATCAAAGAAATTCTCAACAATAATGGCATTGGCTCCCCCTGAGGCGAGGGCTGTGGCTTCCTGTTCTGCGCGGTCAATAACGGCCTTGAGGCTCCCCCCCCAACGGGCGGAGGTGGGTAAGGGAAGGAGGTGGACAACACCAATGACGGGGGTTGCAGTGTGAAAGAGAGTCCGGAGATCCACAACGATTTCGGCGATAGGTGAACAGTGCAGGTATAACAGGAGGAGTGGCAGGCACTCTACACAGGCACAATGGCAGAATGCACTGACTTAAGTATATCCCCGTCTGACCCCCCCCTCGTGGCGATCGCCCTCGGAAGCAACCTTGGTGAGCCATTGCTGCAACTGCGCTCAGCCGTCCAAATGCTTGCCCAAACGCCGGGGATCGATGTCTTAGCCTGCTCGCCGTGGTATCGCACGACCCCCGTCGGCCCCCCGCAACCGGACTACTGGAATGGTTGTCTCATTGCCCGGACGCAACTTTCCCCTTGGGCACTCCTGCAAGCGCTGCAAAGGATTGAGATGCAATTTGGTCGCCAACGGCAAGAGCATTGGGGGGCACGGACGCTTGATCTCGATCTGCTGCTCTATGGCGATCGCGTCATAACCAGCGCTGAACTCACCCTGCCCCATCCCCGCTTGGCCGAGCGGCCCTTTGTCCTTGTGCCCCTTGCGGCGATCGCCCCCCACTGGCAACACCCTCTACTGGGTGAAACCATCCAAACCCTACGGGAGCGGGTGGGGGATGCGGGCATTATTGCCGTTCTTTCTGACGATGCTGGCGAAACCACGTTTGCAACTGCTGCCGACAGGCCGCCGCCTGCACCCCGCTAATCACCTGAATGCGGTGGAACACTGCTGGGCTTTGGGGAAGTTGCAGCACTGAATCAATGGCCCCTGCTTTTGGATCGGTCGTCCCATAGATGAGGGTGTGAATGCGGGCTTGGATAATGGCACCAGCACACATCGGGCAGGGTTCTAGGGTCACGTAGAGGCGGCAGCCCGTTAAATACCACGTCCCTAGACGTTGACCCGCGCGGCGGAGGGCAATGATTTCGGCATGGGCAGTGGGGTCATGATCTCGCTGGCGGCGATTTTCCCCCGTGGCAATCAGTTCATTCTCGGCACTGACAATCACCGCGCCCACGGGCACTTCATCGGCGGCTCCTGCCTGTTCTGCAAGGGCGATCGCCTGTTGCATCCAAAAGTCATGCGGGTCGGTTTCGGATAAAGGGAGAATGTCTGGCATGGCGATCCCGTTGCCGCAGCGGCTATGGTACTATTTTTTCAGTTCTCTTGCGATCGCTGAATTCTTTTAGGAAAACACCATGATTGATGCTTTGGTTTTGGTTGCTAAACTCCCGGAAGCCTACGCCATTTTTGATCCCCTCGTGGATGTGCTGCCCGTGATTCCTGTGCTCTTTTTGGCCTTGGCCTTTGTTTGGCAAGCCGCTGTCGGTTTCCGTTAAAGATCGCTTCGATCAAAATCACCCTGTTGACTTGCCCCGTTGATTTCAGCGGGGTTATTCTTAACTTTTGCATGTGCTTCCCCTATGGCAGGTCACAGTAAGTGGGCAAACATTAAACGGCAGAAGGCGCGGGTGGATGCCCAAAAGGGCAAGATCTTTGCGCGGCTATCGCGAGCAATCATTATTGCGGCGCGGCATGGGGGAGGAGATCCAGCGGGCAACTTTCAACTGCGCAGCGCCATTGAGAAGGCCAAAGCCGCAGGGATTCCCAGTGAAAATATTGAACGGGCGATCGCCAAGGGTACCGGTACCCTCGACAGTGATGCTCCCCTAGAAGAAATTCGCTACGAAGGGTATGGGCCGGGGGGTGTGGCGTTTTTGATTGAGGCCCTCACGGATAATCGCAATCGCACGGCAGCGGATCTGCGGGCTGCCTTTAATAAACAGGGGGGCAACCTCGGCGAAACCGGCTGTGTGGGCTGGATGTTTGAGCAGTGGGGCATGGTTACTGTTACCGCCCCTACAGATGAGGAAGCCTTCCTTGAGGCACTACTGGCGGCGGATGTTGAAACCTATGAGATCCTAGAGGGGGTGGCCGAAGTGCGCTGTCCCGTACCCGCCCTTGAAACCGTCAGCGAAACTTTGAAAGAACACGGCTACACTGTTCTCGACACCGAAAGCCGCTGGGTTCCAATGAATACCGTAGAAATCACTGATGAAGACACGGCGCGGCGCGTCCTTAAGCTCATGGATGCCCTCGAAAATCTCGATGATATTCAAAGTGTGGCCACCAACGTCACGATGAGCGATGCCCTGATGGAGGCGATGTACGTCTAGGCATCCGTGGTTTTACGGAATCTGAGGGAGAATTTCTTCTTTCTTAAGGTTGGCAAAGTTGAGTGGAAACACGGTAGGCAGCCAAAGGCAGCCGTGGGAGGATAAAAGTACGGTTGCAGGCATTGCACCGAGGCACGTTGTGTGTAACCAGATTGAGGCTCTCCTCAGAGCGATCGCTCTTCTTCTCTCGATCAACGTTGATTGCCCGTGTGTTCCCGCCTTGTGTGTTTCCCCTGTCGGCTCGTGTGTGTTCCTCAGTTCCCTGTTGAAAAAAAGTTGTAGCCAGTTTTTAGTGTGTTTCCTGAAGTGCTTGGAGGGGGGCGGCAGCAAAATAGCGACGACGGAAATTCTCCTCGGCGATCGCTGCTGTGAAGGTCTCTAAGGCCACTGCCGTATGGGGGGAAGATTTCACTTCGGGTGGCCACTCACACCAAAACTCTTCTCCACTCTGAATAACTTGAACCCCCAGTGTCTCCAGCACATTGAGGGCATAGTTCAAGGTGGCCGCTTCAATGCCAAGGTGTTCCCGCAGCCCCTCGCGGTGTAAACCTGTTCCCTGTTGACTGGCTTGTTGGCACAGCGTCAGGAATTCCTGCCAGACCTTTAAGGCGTCCTGCTCTGGGGGGGGAGAGTAGGCCAGAATCAAGGGTTGCTGTTCTCTTTTTGCGCGCTGAATCCATTGGCGCCAGCTTTCCCGTGATGTCGGGCAGGTTTCGACGCGCAGACCCTTGACGCTGGCCTCGTAGGGGCGATCGCGATAATCCATGAGGGACTGAAAAGATGCCGCTTGGATCACATGGGTTGCACTGGGTCGCAGCTCTTTAATGACGGCTGAGAGGGACTCTTGCCACTGCTCTAGCTCAATCACCAGATCACAGCGTTCCTTGGGGCAATCCCCCACTTGATGATCCCACCACTTGGCAGGAAAGGTGTGCTGGCCGTCATGGAGCACCATTGAGACATATCTTCTGGTGTTCTGATTCTGGCGGTTATTGTTATCCCTGAGGTCAGTGAGTTCCACATTGCGCACCAGCAATCGCGGCGGGGGATGGTGGGTGGCATCAAAGGGGGCAAGCACTTCTAGTTCCTTGAGCAATCGCTGATTGAGTTGATCCAAGGTCACTTCCAAGTCAATCCGCAAGGGTTGTGGTGTGGCGCTAGCGGTGCCCTCTTTTTGGGTCAAGAATTGGTTCAGAGCCGCTTCCAAAAGGGGAATATGCGCCATCTTGAGCCGAAAGCCCGCTGCATAGGGATGCCCGCCAAATCCCTCAAATAAATGCCGTTGGCTGTGGAGTGCTTCATAGAGATCCACAAAGCCATCCGACCGCGCCGAACCTGCTGCCATGCCCGTTTCTGGATGGGTCTGAAGCAAAATGGCGGGGCGGCCATAGGTTTTGACCATCTCGTTGGCCACTAGCCCCAAAAGACTCAATGGCCAAGTGTCATCGGTAAGCAGAATCACCCGCGATGCTGAGAGATCCAACTGAGCGACTTTGTCATGGGCCATCTTGGCAATCTCTTTTTGGCGTCGCTGCCGTTCTGCATTCACTTTTTCAATGTGCTGTGCCAACTGCCGTGCTTGGTGCCAATTTTGAGTCGTCAAAAGCGTAATCAGCGATCGCACATCTCCCTCGACACGACTGACAGCATTGAGGCGGGGTGCGATGGTAAAACTAATCTGCCGTTGCCGCGCCGTGCCTTTGGATGCCCCCTTCAAAAGGACAGCAATCCCCGGGCGTAGGGTCTGACACTTTCCGAGTTGTTCTAGGCCGCGCTGAGCAAGATAGCGGCACTCTCCGCGCAATTCAACCAAGTCGGCAATCAGGCCAATGGCCACCAGATCAAGGAGAGTCTCTAGGGAATATCCTTGGGTTTTCTCTGGCCATCGGGCATAAACCGCTTCCAAAAATTTGTAGGCGACGCCAACCCCCGATAAATGACGCAGGGGATGATCCCAAGGTAACTGCCGAGGATTGATCAGCGCCACAGCCCCCAAGGGAGTGGGTTCAAGGGTGTGGTGATCGGTAACAATCACATCCATCCCCAACTGACGGGCAAAGGCAATTTCAGCATCGTTGGTGCAGCCCGTATCACAGGTGATAATTAGAGAAACTCCCTTTTGCTGAAGCTCCTCAAGGCCATGGCGCGAGAGACCATGGGAATCTTGCTGGCGATTGGGAATGTAAAAATCCACCAATTGCGCCCCCAAAACGGGTTTGAGTCCTTCCCAGAGGACGGCGGTGGCCGTGACCCCATCGGTATCAAAGTCTCCCCAAATGGCAACCTTTTCCTGTTGATCGAAGGCTTGCTGCAAGCGCCCTAGGGCAGCAGGCATTTCTGGAAACTCAAGGGGAGAGGCTGACTCATAGTACTGCCAATCTAAAAAAGGGGGCACTTGCCGAAGCGGATCACGATAGCCTCGCTGCCAAAGTAACTGAGCAGTGATGGCGCCCGCATCGGGGTGGAGCTTCTGGATTGCCTCAATGAAGTCTAGGGGGGCGGGGTCAGCGGAATAGACTTGCCAAGGACGCTGCATGGCGGTGAATTTCTCAGGGAAGGCGGCAAAGATCTTCTTTGATCATAGCGATCGCCCGCCCAAGCTGGAGAAATTAGCAAAAAGTTCTGCCGATCTCTACCCCTACCCATAGGGTAACGATACAATCAGGACAGCCATTGGGGATATGAGAAACGTGAATCATACATTTTTAGTTGATGGGGGGCGGTGGCTGCTCAAGGGCACGTGGCTAGAGGCCAATCAAGAACCGATTCCAGTGACGGGGAAGATTTTAGTCTCCTACGGCCAAGATGACTGGTTTTCAATGGCGGCCAAGATTACGTTTCCCGGACAAGTGAAGCCAGAATTAGTGTTGCAGTCGCGGGGAAAGTTGGAACTAGATGAGCAGGTGTTTACCTATGTGCTCCAACACAGCCTCTTTGGTCGGCTAGAAGGGGAAGGCTGGATTACGCCCCACGCGATCGTGCAGCAGTTTATTTTGCTGGGGGATGCCAACCGCTGTACGGGCTTCGAGCACTACTGGCAACTAGACGCCAATCACTACACACTCCTCAGCGGTATTCACAACAGCCATAAGCTCAAACATTTACTAGAGGCAACCCTCGAACGGGTTTAGTGGGGGCTAGGGGTGCGCTGGCGGTGGCGTATCTACGAGGAACCCCTTCGGGAACCCTTGGCAACGGCGCAGGGGGTCTGGCGATCGCGCTCAGGAATTTATCTGCGCCTCGAAGATGAACACGGCCAAGTGGGCTACGGTGAAATTGCCCCTCTCCCCGGCTGGGGCAGCGAAACCCTCAGTGCCGATATTGCCCTGTGTCAGCAACTGCCTTACTACCTCACCCCCGAGATCATTGCCACGCTTCCAGAGGCATTCCCCGCCGCCCAGTTTGGTTTTGCCACGGCATGGCAGAGTGTCGGGCAACTTCCCTATCGGCTCCGCCCTTGGCCAATCTGCGCCCTTTTAGGCAGTGGTCGAGCCGCCCTTGAGCAGTGGCAGCAGCCTTGGCAGCAGGGGCAAACCACATTCAAGTGGAAAGTTGGTGTCCTGTCCCCAGAGGAAGAGCAAGGGATCCTCACGACGTTATTGGCGGCACTGCCCGAGGTCGCAAAATTACGCCTTGATGCCAACGGGAGCTGGGATTTAGCAACCGCAGTGCACTGGTTGACTTGGCTCGATCGCCATGGGAACGGCAAAATTGAGTATGTGGAGCAACCGCTACCCCCCAATCAATGGCAAGCTCTATTGCGGCTGTCGCAAACGGTGAGAACGGCGATCGCCCTCGATGAGAGTGTAGTGAGTGCAACGGAATTGCAGCGTTGGTTAGAGTGGGGCTGGCCGGGACTCTTTGTGATTAAGCCAGCGCTGTTTGGCTCTCCAGACCGCTTGAGTGTCCTGTTGCGTGACGGTTTAGAACCGCAGCGGCTGGTCTTTTCCTCTGCCCTCGAAGGGGCGATCGCCCGCACGGCAATTTTTCAGTGCTTTGAAACATGGCAGCCCTGTCGTGCCCTTGGCTTTGGCGTTGAACGCTGGCGATCGGCACCCCTGCTCACCTCTTTGGCAGACTATGAGGCAGAATGGCATCGCCTTGACAATTATGGTAAAAGTTACTATAAATAAAACATCCTTTACATCCTCAGAGCCATGACGGGTTTCACCTTGGCCGCCAGTGACTACAGTTTGCTGACGGATCTCTACCAATTGACGATGGTGGCCACCTACGCAGGTGAGGATTTGGCTTGGACACCCGCCAGCTTTGAACTGAGTGTGCGGCGACTGCCCCGCGGATATACGTATCTGGTGGCGATGGGGTTAGCTCAGGTACTGGAATACCTACAACAGGTGCAATTCACCCGCCAACAAATTGACTACTTGAAAGGTCTAGCGGTCTTTGAGCGCGCACCCGCTGCCTTCTGGGAGCTGTTGAGCCAGAGCCAGTTCCGGGGGGATGTGTGGGCAGTGCCGGAAGGAACAATTGTGTTTGCCCAAGAACCCCTGCTGCGGATTGAGGCGCCCCTTTGGCAAGCCCAGTGGCTAGAGACTTGTCTGCTCAATATCGTGAACTACCAAACCCTTGTGGCCACCCGCGCTTCTCGGCTGCGACAGTTGGTGGGGGCAGAGATTGATCTGTTGGAATTTGGGACGCGCCGTGCCTTTAGTCCCCAAGCGTCCCTGTGGGCAACACGCTCAGCCCTCGCCGCCGGATTTACGGCCACCTCGAATGTCTTAGCAGCACAGCAGTTGGGGGTTGCCCCCACAGGCACGATGGCGCATTCCCTTGTGATGGCGATCGCCACCCTTGCCGGTACAGAACAGGATGCCTTTACGGTCTTCTTGCGCTACTACCCCGAAGGGGCGCTCTTAGTAGATACCTATGACACATTAGCTGCCGTTGCCACCCTTGCCGATCGCCAAGCGTCTGGGGAAATTGTCGTCAAAGCGGTGCGCATTGATTCAGGGGATCTGCTGAGCCTCTCCCAGAAAATTCGTCAACTCCTACCCCAAGCGAAAATCATTGCCAGTGGCGATCTCGATGAGGGGGAAATTCGCCGCCTACGAGCAGCGGGGGCCTGTATTGATGCCTATGGCATTGGCACGAAGCTGGTAACGGGAGATCCGGTCAATGGGGTCTATAAGTTAGTCGAGATCAATGGTCAGGGGGTGATGAAGGTCTCCAGTGGCAAAATGACCCTACCCGGACGCAAGCAAATTTATCGCCGCCCCAGTGGGGATTGCCTTGCCCTTGCCAGCGAGGAAAATGTTTGGGGCAGACCGCTCCTCGAACCCGTCATGAAGGCAGGACGCCCCCTCTATCCGCCGGAGTCCTTGGCGACAATTCGCGATCGCCACCGTGCTAGCCTAGCGGAATTGCCGGAGACCCTCTTGGATGTGACCCAGCCCGTGGTTTATTCCCCTGCCCTTGACGCCCTGATTCAACAGTTACGCCACCGCCCATGACGATCGCCCTTTTTGGTACCAGTGCTGATCCACCCACCGCCGCCCACGGGGATATTCTCCAGTGGTTGAGCGATCGCTATGACCGCGTCCTAGTGTGGGCAGCCGATAACCCCTTCAAAGGGCAGCAAACCCCCTTGCCCTATCGCCAAGCCATGCTCAATCTCTTGGTGCGCAGCCTCAACCGCCCCAATGTCGAACATCACCCCGAACTCAGCCACCCCTACACCATTCATTCCGTTGAGCAGGTGAAACAGCAGTGGCCCGATGAACCCCTTACCCTTGTGGTGGGCAGTGATGTTCTCACTAAGCTACCCCAGTGGTATCAGGCGGCGCAGCTCCTGAAACAGGTGAAGCTTTTGGTCTTGCAGCGTCCCGGCGTCGTCATTGACCCCAAGGATTGGCAAGCTGTGCGGCAACTGTGTCCCGAGATGGAACTGGCAAACTATCGTGGGCCAGCAGTCTCCTCGACGACCTATCGGCAACAGCGGGATGAACAACAACTCCTGCCGGCGATCGCCCAGTACATTCAGCAGCAAGGACTTTACTCCCAGCCATGAGCGCTTCCCCTTTGCCCCTTGCAGAATTTGTTGTTGGTGTGGACAACGTCATTTTCTCCGTGGATACGGATCAAAATCGCCTCCTTGTGCTCTTGGTGCAGCGACAACAGGTGCCCTTTGCCGGGTATTGGAGCCTGCCCGGTACCCTCGTGCGGCAGGGGGAATCCCTCGAAGCGGCTGCCTATCGCACCCTCGCGGAAAAAATTCGCGTCAGTAACCTCTATCTGGAGCAACTGTACACCTTTGGCGAACCGGCGCGGGATCCCCGTGAGACCACCTATGGCAAGCGCTATCTCTCGGTGAGTTACTTTGCCCTAGTGCGCTTTGCCGATGCGGAACTGATTGCAGCGGGGGACTCTCCAGTGCAGTGGTTTGCCCTAAGTGCCTGTCCAGAACTGGCCTTTGACCACAGCAAAATCTTGGCCTATGGTCACCGCCGCCTCTGCAATAAGCTGGAGTATAGCCCTGTGGCCTTTGATGTGTTGCCTGAGTATTTCACCCTCAATGATCTTTACCAGTTTTACAGCACGGTCTTGGGGGCGAACTTTTCTGATTACTCCAACTTCCGCTCACGGCTTCTGAAACTGGGCATTTTGCAGGATACGCACCAAAAAGTGATCCGAGGGGCGGGCCGACCGGCAACCCTCTACCGCTTCGATCGCGAGGCCTTTGCGCCGCTCAAGGATAAACCCCTAGTTTTTGTCTAAACTTTTTGAGGAATTCCTATGGCCGTGCATCTGTGGATTGCGCAACTCAACCCCACCGTCGGCATTCTCAAAGCCAATGCCCAAGCAATCCTCACCGCAGTCCAAGAGATCCGCAGCCAGCAACCTCTGGATCTGCTGATCACCTCTGAACTTGCCCTCTGTGGCTACCCCCCCAAGGATCTGCTCCTCAACCGCTACTTTGTTGAAGCGATGCAAGCGGAACTGCACCACCTTGCCGCTGCCTTACCGGCTGATGTGGCGGTTTTAGTGGGCACAGTGCTAGCCAATCCCGCCGCTGGCGTAAAGGGAGAAAAGCCCCTCTACAATGGCGCGGCACTCCTTAAGGGGGGACAGGTGCAACAGGTCTTTGCCAAGCAGTTATTGCCCACCTACGATGTCTTTGATGAATGTCGCTATTTTGCCCCCGGCGGTACGGAGAATCTCTTTACGCTGACGACGGCCAGCGATCAACTCAAAATTGGCGTCACCATCTGTGAAGACCTGTGGAACAATGAGCAGTTTTGGGGAGAGCGGCACTACCAGCGCAATCCCGTTGCTGAATTGGTGGCGCAGGGGGCGGATCTAATTGTGAATCTTTCAGCATCGCCCTACTGTGTTGGCAAACCGAAGTTGCGGCAGGCGTTGATTGAACACACGGCTCAGCAGTATGGCTGTCCCTTAATCTATGCCAATCAGGTGGGGGGCAATGATGATTTGATTTTTGATGGCAGCAGTTTAGCGGTGAATCGTCAGGGGCAGATTGTCAGTCAAGCCAAGGGCTTTCGCGAAGATCTCCTGCCTGTGCGCTGGGAAAAGGGAGACCTCGAACCGACGGCGATCGCCCCCGCAGCCAGCAGTGAACCCGAGGAAATTTGGCAAGCCTTGGTGCTAGGGGTGCGCGACTACGCTCGCAAATGTGGCTTTCAGCAGGTGGTGATTGGTCTCAGTGGCGGGATTGATTCAGCCTTGGTGGCAGCGATCGCGACGGCTGCCTTGGGCAACCAACAGGTGCTGGGGGTGTTGATGCCCTCTCCCTACAGTTCCGATCACTCAATTACGGATGCCAAGGACTTGGCCGCAAATCTGGGCATTGCCACGCAGGTCTTACCGATTGCGCCCCTGATGCAGACCTACAGTGAGGTGCTGGCGCCTCTATTTGCTGGTACCCCCAGTGGGGTTGCCGAGGAAAATATCCAAGCTCGCATTCGCGGTACGCTGCTGATGGCGATCGCCAACAAGTTTGGCCACTTGCTCATTTCCACCGGCAATAAATCTGAGCTGGCGGTGGGCTACTGCACCCTCTATGGCGATATGAGTGGTGGTCTCGCGGCTATTGCCGATGTACCCAAAACCCGCGTCTATGAACTCTGCCATTGGTTGAATCAGCAGGCCGCTCAGGGGCATCCGATTCCCGAGCTGGCGATCGCAGGCGACGGGGTGATTCCCCCCCACATTCTCACCAAAGCCCCCAGTGCTGAACTTAAACCCGGCCAAACGGATCAGGATAGCCTCCCGCCCTACGATATTCTCGATGGCATTTTGGCACGGATGATCGATCGCCACCAGTCGGATCACGACATCGCTGCTGCCGGATACGATCTCGACCTTGTACAGCGGGTGCGCCGCATGGTTCAACGGGCAGAATTCAAACGCCAGCAGGCGGCACCGGGCTTAAAGATTACCGATCGCGCCTTTGGTTCCGGTTGGCGGATGCCAATTGCAGCAGAGTGGTAGGTGAAGTTCACGGTGGGAGCAGTCCCATTGCTTGCAGTTCTTGGGTGAGGCGCTGGGCTTCCGCAGGATTTTGATCCCACAATAGGTGAATGGCTTGACGCAGCTTGTCAAGGGCCGCACTGACCTTTCCTAAGCGTAGTAGGAGTGCCCCCTGATTTTGATAGGCCAAGGCACAGGTGGGATCCAACGCTTGCAGGCGATCGTAGGTAGCAAGGGCATCGCCCCAACGTTTTAATTGCTTTTGGGCGTCCGCTAGCCGCAGATAGGTGGCAAGATGCATCACCGCAGGGGTGGGCGTTCCTAGAGCCATTTCATAGGCTGCAATTGCCGCTGGCCACTCCCCGCGCTCGGCATAGAGATTCCCCTGCTGATAGTAAAGTTCATGGGCGATCGCTGGCGGGAGTGTCTTGGCCTTTAAGCCCTGTTCTAAACACTGCTGAGCTTGCTGCCAGTTTCCTGTGGCCAGATAGACACCGGCTAATTTACTCCACAGGTAGGCATCCTCAGGGTGCTGCTCAAGGTAGCGGCGCATGATCCGCTCGGCTCGTTCCTGCTTCTGTTGCCGCTGGGCACCAAGATAGCCGCTATGGACAATGGCGACACCGTTAACGTGACCAATTTGCCAATGGGGTTCCCGCTGTTGCAGGGCAAGCACGCTGTCATCAATCGTTTCGTGGTAGGGACGCTGAAAAAAGAGGTCGGGATGGCGACGAAAGAGGCGCGACACATAGGTATAGGGGGGCACCACACCCAATTCCTGTCGTAGCAGCGTCACCACCAGCCAGTGGGGTTGTTGGCAAATGTCGGGCAGGACAGCCGCAAAGGTGGGAGTTAAAGTTTCATCGGCATCCAGCACCAGCACCCACTCCGTGGTGACATATTTCAGGGCAATGTTGCGAGCGGCTGCAAAATCCTCTTGCCAAGGGACTTCATAGACCCGTGCCCCCCAATCGCGGGCGATCGCCACCGTTGCATCCTGTGACCCCGTATCCACAATCACCGCTTCATCCACCACACCAACCACACTGGCAAGGCATTGGGGCAAGCGTGCCGCCTCATCCCGCACAATCATGCAGAGGGTGATGGCCATAGGTGCTAGGCAAAGTCACCAATCAGCTTGACTTCTGGGTGCAGCCACACCGACCAGCGATCGGCGACCGTGGTTTGCACATGACGGATCAAACGATAGACATCCATGGCCGTTGCGCCGCCACAGTTGAGGATAAAGTTGGCGTGTTTTTCGGAAACTTGAGCACGTCCCATCTGGTAGCCCTTCAAGCCCGTTTGCTCAATTAACCAGCCCGCTGTGCGCTCTTGGGGATTGCGAAAGACACTGCCACAGTTGGGAAAATCGTAGGGCTGCGTCCGCAGGCGATCGCTGAGGTGTTTTTGGGTCGCTGCTTTTACTTGGGCAGGATCATGGCCGGGTTCCAACTGCCATGTGGCTTGCAGTACCAAGCGCTGCGTATCCTGAAGATTCGATGTGCGGTAGGCATAACCCAACTCCCGTGCCGACACCACTGCCAAGGTGCCATCGGGTTCTAAAATCACTGCTGACACCAGTCGCTCCGCTGTACAACCGCCATGGGCACCCGCATTCATCACCACTGCCCCGCCTACAGTGCCGGGGATGCCAACAATCCACTCCAGACCGCGCCAGCCCAGTTTTGCGGCATAGTGAGCCAACTTGGGCAAGGGATAGCCCGCACCCACCGTCAGTTGCCCAGTCTCTAGATCACTTTTGAGATAGCGCAGATGCTTAGTGGAGATCACCAGACCCGCCACACCGCGATCGCTCACTAACAGATTAGACCCTGCTCCCAAAACCGTAATCGGCAGTTGCTCTTCCTGTGCCCAAGTGTAGGCCGCTTGCAATTCAGTAATCGTACGCGGTTCCACAAACCATTCGGCAGCGCCACCCACATTCAAGGTCGTAAACTCGGCAAGGGAGATGTGGCGTTGTAGGGGGCACTGGGTTTGGGGCAAGCAGGCCAAGGTCATAGGGCGATCGCCTCAGTGAGGGAAGAGACACTTAATTGTTCTTGATCCGCCATTACAGACGGAATGAGTTGATTGAGGTTGCCAGCCCCAAGGAAGATGACCAAATCCCCCGGTTGCAGCAGATGCGCCAAGCGAGTTTGTACTGCTTCAAGGGTGGGGCAGTAATCTACTGAAGCATGATATTGACGGGCACAGGTGGCCACATCGGCACCACTAATTGTGCCGGGATTGGGTTCGCCCGCACTATAGATATCCGTCAAGATCACGTGATCCGCTGCGGTGAAGCACTGGCCAAAGGCCTCAAGAAAGGTTTGGGTGCGGCTATAGCGATGGGGTTGAAAGACAGCTACGACCCGTTGCCAAGGGGCTTGCGTACCCACTTGCAGGCGAGCTGCCTCTAAAGTTGCAGTAATTTCGCTGGGATGGTGGGCATAGTCATCAATAAAGCGAATCCCATTCACCTGTCCCCGTTCTTCAAAGCGGCGGCGGGCACCGCGAAACTCTAGTAAAGCAGCAGCAATGGTGGCAAAGTCAATGCCCAGATAACGTCCCACGGCAATCACCGCCAAGGCATTTTGCAGGTTGTGGGCGCCCAAGACATTTAATTGCAGAATTCCAAGGGAGGTGCCCCGCTCCCAAACCCGTGCCGTGGTGCCCTCAGAGGTGTATTGAATATGATCCACACAGTAGTCCACGTCCGCTTGCCGCTGCAGGCTATAGGTCAACAGGTGCGGATGACGCAGGCGATCGCGGATATTCGGACAATCGGCACAGCCAATAACAATGTCTGCTTGATCAGCAAACTGCTGAAACGTGGCCACCACCTCTTCTAGGGAATTGTAGTGATCGGGGTGGTCAAGCTCGATATTCGTAATGACGCCAATATGGGGATGGAATTTGCGCAGGGAGCCATCGGACTCATCGGCTTCAGCAACAAGGTAAGGACTTTGACCCACACGGGCGTTGCCCTGCCAAGCCGCCACTTCACCCCCAACAATAATCGTTGGATCCAGCCCGGCTTGCAACAGCAAATAGGCAATCATGCTGCTGGTGGTTGTCTTACCGTGGGTACCTGCAACGGCAATACTTTGGCTACGGTGCATCAGTGCCGCCAGCACATCGGAACGGTGAAAAATAGGACAGCCTAACCGTTGAGCCGCTTGATATTCAGGATTATCGCTGCGAATGGCGGTGGAGCAGATGACTTGAGGCAGCGGGGCAAAGGGATACGTTTCAAGGTTGGCCGCACTCTGGCCAATAAAGATCTGCACGCCTAACTCAGCCAGTTGCTCGGTCAAACGGTTGGGGCGCAAATCGGATCCAGACACCCTAAAGCCCTGCTTGGCGAGAATGTAGGCAAGGGCTGACATACCAATACCACCAATGCCAATGAAGTGGAATGGACGCTCACTAAACTCCATCACTGGCTGATTTGCCACAAACAACTCCTTTGCTCCACCAAAAAGAAATACCTTGAATCAATAATTAATATCAATAGATGAGTATCAATAGGCATAAATCCTTAGGCTCATCATAGCAGGTCACCCTCAATCCTCATGGGCTAATACTGGCAGATCCAAGGCAAATATGTCACCCTGAGCCAAAAATTTTTTGCAAACAGTTTATTCAGCCCGTGGCACCCTCTTCCTTGGGGATCAGCAATTCGACAAAGAATAAACTCTAGCAGAGACAAATTCAGTGCGGTGTAAGGTAGAAGGTTGATACCGCCTTGTCGGTGTGCCGTTATCTTGCTGAGGACTGGGAATGCTGACGAACTTGCTGGCTTGGAGTATGGCGATCGCCAGTTTAGGCTTGTATCTGTTGGGGTTCTTCCTGCCGGAACTGTACCGTAGGTTTGATCTGGTGGCCAGTGGCGCGGGATTATTCTTTGCCCTGACTCTGTGGATCTATGGCGATCGCATTGGCGGTGGATTGCTCCTAGGAACAGCAGCCGCAGTGGCCTTAATTCTTTGGTTGGGTTGGCAGACCCTCAGCTATCGTTGGCAACTCACCTACCCAGGCGATCGCACCGACACCCAAAAAGCCCAAGCCCTCTGGCAAAAAGTCCAGTCTCTGCTGCCCGCAGGCACCTTTGCGAAAATCGGTGAGCAACTGCAAAGCCTCATCAGTAGCTTGCGCGATCGCCTCCAGAAACAGCCGGATCGCCCCCAGCTTCCCATGGACACCCCACCACCGCCGATGGATACTGGCGACATTAAAGAAGATCTGTGGACAGGGGAGACAGAGACTCCCAGTACCGTTGCCGAACAACCCCCCCCAGCCACTGAGGAAGCTGCCACCGTCCCAGAAGAATCTGCTGAACCAACGCCAGTCGCAGAAACCACGGCCAGCCCCACCGCAGCCACTCCTACAGACGCACCAGCGGATCAGGAAGGGGTTGCCGCAATGACTCCCCCAGAAGCGCCTAGTGTTGAAACGCCGCAGCCGCCCACTGCCAGCACCCCAGAGGAGCCAGAACCAGCAACGGTTACTGCTTCAGAAGAACCAACCCCTCCTGAGACAACAGTTGACGCTCCAGAACCCACAGTGACCGCCGAAGCGCCAGAAGAACACGCAGCTCCTGAAACAGCAATTGAGACTCCAGAACCCACGGTCACTCCTGAGGCAGTGGCAGAACAAACCCCTCCTGAAACGGCAGCAGTGACGCCCCCTGAGACAGTCGTTGATGCCCCAAAACCCACGGCCACTCCTGAGCCAGTGGCAGAACAAGCCCCTCCTGAAACAGTCGTTGATGCCCCAGAACCGACAGCGACCTCTGAAGCAGTGGTTGAACCGCCTCTAGTCTCTGAATCTGCTCCTGATGCTGAACCCACAGAAACGCTGCCTCCAGTGCCAGAATCGCGTACCTCTGCCGCCGATCTCCTAGGAGATATTCCGGAAAGTAGTGATATTGAGGATGAGGCAACATCAGAGGGGACAACCATCGAAAATCCAGAACATACTCCCCCTGAGGACGATGACTGGCCGCCCCGTGAAGCCCGTCTGTGACATCTCACTCGATTGGGTACAGGGCAGGACTGATCACTCCGCGAATCCTGCAAAAGTTAATAAAGTCATGAATCCCTGACTTTTGCCGCTTTTATTTTCTCTGAAGCGAATCTTAATAGAACCTTAATTTTCCCCTAACTTTCCCCAAAAATTCCCCAATTTTCCCAAAGTTTTCCACAGATTGGGGCAAAGTTTTCCACAGGTCTTGACGGTGTGATCGCATTTCAAGACATTTCTGGGGATAACTGCTGCTGGAGCCTTGGGGAAAACGCAAGGAGCGTCAAAAGTCTGGAAACGCTTATTCTGTCGTGGATTGCGATCGCCAAGATGGGTGAAAACAAGGATTGACAGACCCTAGGACAACCCAGACAATGGAGTTCCACGGATAGAGATTCACTTGCTCTGAAACCTTGTGAATGTAGGGCTAAATCCCGCTCTGAGTCAGGGGTTTGGGGATTTGGTCAGAACTTTTATGGGAGTTTTCCACAGGTTTACCCAGGGCGAGCTGATGGCGCCTGCAATTTTGTCTTGGTTTTATTGAGGTAACTCACGGTATGAACGCTCAAGCCACGATTAGTATTCTTGCCGAGATTCCAGAGGAGCTACACGAAACCCTGAAATACTACCTCGAGCGGCATCCCGATTGGGATCAGGATCGCGTCTTTGTGGCCGCACTGTCGCTCTTTTTGCTGCAAAATGGAGAATGCGATCGCCGCACGGCACGGGTCTATCTCGACTCGTTGTTCAAGCGATCCTAAACACGTTGGAGGGTAGCAAAACGGGTGAGTGAGGTAGATGTCGCAATTGTGGGTGGTGGCCTCAGTGGCCTGAGTCTGGCTTGGCGGTTGCAGCAAAGCGCCCCCCAGTACAGCGTGGTTCTTTTAGAGGCCAGCGATCGCCTTGGGGGCAATATTACGACGCAAGCAGCCGAGGGCTTTGTCTGGGAACTGGGTCCGAATAGCTTTGCACCGACCCCTGCCCTGTTACAACTGATTGCTGAGCTGGGCTTGCAGTCGGAACTCATTCGGGGCGATCGCCACCTACCGCGCTACATCTACTGGCGGGGACAACTCTACCCCCTAGAACCCACCCGTCCCCTTGCCTTGGCCACCTCAAATCTCCTCAGCCCTTGGGGCAAAGTGCGGGCAGCCCTTGGTGCTTTAGGGTTTGTGCCCCCCTATCTGGGTAGTGGCGATGAGTCAGTCAATTCATTTTTCCGTCGCCATTTGGGGCAAGAGGTGGCTGAGCGGCTGGTGGCGCCCTTTGTCTCTGGGGTTTATGCGGGTGATCCGCAACAACTGAGTGCCGCTGCTGCTTTTCGTCGTATTGCCCAACTGGAAAAACTCGGGGGTGGCCTCATTGCCGGTGCCCTGCGCCTACGGCGTCAACAACCCCCTAAACCGAAGCCGCCTACGGGTGTACAGATGCGACCGGGGGAACTTGGCTCCTTTAAGGAAGGTTTGGCTGCGCTACCTCGGGCGATCGCCCAACAATTGAAAGCACCCATTCACCTGCAAACCCCTGTTCAAGCAATCACCCCAGACCCCAAGGGTGGCTATCTGCTGCGCAGTGGTGAGCAAACGTGGCACGCCCGCAGTGTGGTCTTGGCAACACCCGCCTATCAAACCGCAGAGTTGGTGGCACCTTTTCAGCCAGCGATCGCCCGTGTTTTGGCCACCATCCCCTATCCCACCGTGGCCTGTGTGGTTTTGGCCTACCCCGCTGGACTCGGGCGCAGTGTCCGCCCCGGCTTTGGGGTACTGATTCCGCGCGGTCAGGGCATCCGCACCCTTGGCACCATTTGGTCGTCCTGTCTTTTTCCCCAACGTACCCCCGCCGGTTGGCAAGTCTTTACGAGTTTTATTGGCGGTGCCACGGATTCTGCTTTGGCAAGCCTCAGCGAAGAAGCCATTGTCCAGCAGGTGCAGCAGGACTTGAGCCGACTCCTTGATTTACCCGCAGCCAAGGCACGCTTACTCGGCATGAAGGTTTGGCGACGGGCGATTCCCCAATATATCGTGGGCTATCCTGAGCAGTGGCAGCAGGTGACCCATGCCCTCAGTCAAACCCCCGGCCTATTCCTGTGTAGTAACTATGCTGAGGGTGTCGCCTTGGGCGATCGCGTTGAACATGGCAATCGAACCGCTGCTGCTGTTGCTGCCTACCTTTCAGGAGGCCAGCCCTAGGGATGTCGCTGTCGGACTATATGAATGCCGCTCTTGAGCGGGCTATCTATCACTTCAATGCAGAGGATGGCCTGATTTACGGTGAAATTCCAGACCTTGAGGGGGTCAAGGCCCATGGCAAGACAGTGCTTGAATGCCGCGAGCATCTCTCCGAACTCTTGGAGGATTGGATCTACTTCCATGTCTCGCGGGGCATCCCTGTACCGGTGATTAACGGTATTGACGTTCCCGTACGCGAGATTTTTTGAACCTCACCCTCTTTGGCTACCCCTTATCTATAGAAAAGGGATTGTAAGCAGATAGCTCGAATCTTAACAAATCTGCTAGAATCCATAAGTATGGAAAGTAAATTTGTTAAAATTGACGTTGCGGCTAAGCTGTTGGGGGTTTCAATTGAAACCCTTCGCAACCGCAAAAGCATGGGTGGGACTCGGTTTTACGACTCCACCAAGCTGGGAGACGCTGATAGTCCTACAGTTTGCCATGGCCGCGTTAGCAGCTATAAAGCTGTCAGAGCGTGTACCTAACCACAACGCCTATGCTGGCGTGAAGTCAGCGAAGCACGTATGGTCTGCATGGTACGCGCTAAACAAAAAAACTGATGCTTGTAAAACGGCATCAGTATCTTACGCTCTCTAACAGAGAACTAGAGGTCATGCTTTGCGCCGAATCCTCGGATGGAGTGCATGGCAAGCGGAAACGCGCTTCTAGGTGTGGTGCAAGTCCACAGCGGAGCAATCGTACCGCTACGGTTGCGAATTCCTAGGTTTCTGTAGATTTTACAGATTCTCGTAGGTTTGAATTAGCGGCTGTATTCTCAATAGGCTAGGGAGCACTCCCCTGTAACATAAACGAGCAAACATAGCCTAAGATTATCGGTAAGCTTAACGAAGCGATACATCCGCTCTACTAAGGAGGACATAACCCTATGGCACTCGTACCCATGCGCTTGCTGCTAGATCACGCAGCCGAAAATGGTTACGGCATTCCCGCCTTCAACGTCAACAACATGGAGCAGATCCAAGCCATCATGCAGGCGGCCCACGAAACCGACAGTCCCGTGATTTTGCAAGCATCGCGGGGTGCCCGTAAATATGCTGGGGAAAACTTCCTGCGTCACCTGATTTTGGCTGCGGTGGAAACCTATCCCCACATCCCCATTGTCATGCACCAAGACCATGGTAACGAGCCTGCCACCTGCTACTCCGCCATTCGCAATGGCTTTACCAGTGTGATGATGGATGGCTCCCTCGAAGCCGACGCCAAAACCCCTGCTAGCTATGAGTACAACGTCGCTGTCACCAGTGAAGTGGTAAAAGTCGCGCACTCCATTGGTGTTTCTGTGGAAGGCGAGCTGGGCTGCCTTGGCTCCTTGGAAACCGGTAAAGGGGAAGCCGAAGATGGCCACGGGTTTGAAGGTGCCCTCGATCACTCGATGCTGCTTACTGACCCCGATCAAGCCGTGGATTTTGTGGAGCGCACCCAAGTCGATGCCCTGGCAGTGGCCATTGGAACCAGCCACGGTGCCTACAAATTTAGCCGCAAACCCACTGGTGAAATCCTCGCCATCAGCCGCGTGGAAGAAATCCACCGCCGTTTGCCCAACACCCACTTGGTGATGCACGGTTCTAGCTCCGTACCCCAAGACTTGATTGACATCATTAACCAGTACGGTGGCACCATTCCGGAAACCTACGGCGTGCCTGTGGAAGAAATCCAAAAAGGCATCAAGAGCGGTGTCCGCAAAGTCAACATTGACACTGACAACCGCCTAGCCATTACCGCTGCGGTGCGCGAAGCCCTCGCCTTGGCACCCAAGGAATTTGACCCCCGTCACTTCCTGAAGCCATCCATTAAATACATGCAAAAAGTCTGTGCCGATCGCTATCAGCAATTTGGCACCGCCGGCAACGCCAGCAAAATCAAGCAACTCAGCCTTGATGACTATGCCGCCAAATACGCCAAAGGTGAACTGAAACAAGTCACTCAGAAAACCGTGGTGGTCTAAGCACTCTGCGATCGCTAAGCAACGATAAGTAACGTGATAGAGGGTGGCTACGGTCACCCTTTTTTGATTTGAAAAAAAAATAGCTCTATAGTTTTATTTAACTTTATTCAACGGGCTTGGAGGGACTCGAACCCCCGACCTGCTGATCCGTAGTCAGCCGCTCTAATCCACTAAGCTACAAGCCCAAGTCAGGAACACTATCGTAGCATGAATTCCAAGAGAGATCAAAGGGGCGAAAGGAAATTTGCGCGCGGGTGTGTCATAGTCGGGAGCGGAGACCCTTGACCCAAACGGATAGATGCTGAAGAAACTCCACCGCTGGTTCCTGACCACTCCCCATCTGCCGCGATCGCTAGTGGCCTTTGGTCTGAGTCTGGCTGCCCTTGCCCTCTTGGATAGCGGTGCTAACCTTGTCCTCGCTCATCTAAAAGCAACTGCCCCAAGGCTCTTTGCTGGTTTGGTTGCCGGTACCTTTGACACTGGCTTTGCTCCAGAGGTGTGGCTCTCGGTGATTGGCCTTACCCTCGGCACGTTAATCATTGTGATTTCCATTGCAGCGCAAAATATCCCCAAGATTACTGAACTCTACATGCAGGACTGGACAAGCCTGATCTATGTCTGGTGTCTGGTTTTAGGCGGTGCCCATATCTTCTACATCAAGATTTTGCAGGACTTGGGCAGGCATCCCGTTGGCAGCATCTTCTTGAATTTATACGGCCTCTTGCCCTTGGCAATTTTGACGGCACTGCCCTACATCTTCTACATCCTGAAGTCCATTCAACCGGAAAGTGTGGCTCAGCAAATTTACCGCCGCCAGTATCACTACATGAGTCAACTGGGCATTGTTCTCAAGGATGGGGTGTCCTATCAACCACAGTTCTTGCGCCGTAGTCAGGCTCACCTGATCGCGGGATTGAACCAATTGGATGATTTGCTGGCCTATGTGGCGTTTCGGGGAGCGCAGGCCGAGATTATTGGCGCCGTCAGTGAACTGCTTCAGCACTACATCAGTTGCAAGCCCGACTATCCAGCCTATTTCTTTCGCCTCAGTGGTGCGGTAATGGGAGACATTGCCTTCAAAACGATGTTTGACCAATTTAGCCAGATTGAAGAGAACCATACCTTCTATGAGCAGAAGTGTTTTCGGCTCCTCGGGAATGCCTATGTGCGCTTTTTGGAGGAGGAGCAGTTTCCTTTGGCGTCGCTGTGTGGCTCTGAGATGTGCGCGATCGCCCACCGCATTCTCAGTATGGGGGATGACATTCTACTGGACTTAATCATTATTCGCTTCAATACGATGATGCGCTTTGCCATTAAACACGGCAGTCGTCACAACGAGGCACGCAATCTCTATAACTTGGCCTTTCACTATCGGCGGTTTATTGAGAGTCTGGTGCATTACCAGCGACCCCAGCTCACCCAAAAGTGTGTGAATTATCTACGTGCCTATGGGAATGAGGTCTATGAGTTGGCACAGAATAGTCCTGCTCTCTATTTCATTGTTGATGTTTTTGCTGCTGAGCTAAAGAAGGTCTTAATCTTGGTCAACGAGCAGCAGTGGGAGGAGCGACTGCAACTGGAACTCTTGGAGGAAATGCTTCGCCTAGATAATCCGCCGGAACTGCGTCAACCCCAAAATGGCGATCGCCCCTATGGCAAAAGTACAGGCGTGCGCCTACTGCAAATGGGACTCGCCCTCTTTTACTTGGCACGCCAACAACCCCAGTTTGCGCAGCGGATTGTTGAGGATATGGTGGAGGATGCAGCGATTCTCGGCTTGGCAGGGTTTAAGCGTCTCTTTCAGCAAAATTGCGATCGCCTGCGCCATGCTCAGCCCAAGTTTTGGGAGGACACCGATCGCGGCAATGCCAATTTGTACTACTCAGAACACACTGAGCAACTGCCTGCCCTACAGACCCTTGTGGATCGCGCCTGTCACGCTCTGGAGATGGCTCAGTCGTCCTAAAGCATGGTATAGTAATAAGTCTGAGGGCGAGTGGCGAAATGGTAGACGCACTACACTCAAAATGTAGCGGGGTTTCCCCATGTCAGTTCGAGTCTGACCTCGCCCATTGACTAACCGCCACCAAAGACTTGGATATTGGCAAAGGCACATACGGGCGAAGCGTGTCCCACACGAATGGCTTGGTTGGGTTCTCCCTTGCCACAAAACGGTGTACCAAAGATGCCAAAGGTGGAGGCATCTCCGACAGCAATCAAATTCTGCCAAAATTCTGGGGTGGTGCCGCGATAGTTGGGATTGCGCAGTGTGCGGGTTAGGCGGCCATTTTCAATGAGCTTGGCATATTCACAGCCAAACTGAAACTTGAGGCGATAGTCGTCAATTGACCAAGAGCGATTGGACTCCATGTACACCCCTGATTCGATGTTGCCGATAATCTGAGCAAAGGATTGTGTGCCCGGCTCGATATTCAGATTGGCCATACGGTCAATGGGGGGACGATTCCAAGAACAGGCACGGGCATTGGCAACGCCGGCCACCCCGGCTCGCTGCTGACTTTCAAGGCTGCCCAGACCCCGCAGCAGACGTCCTTCCTTGATGAGATAGAGGCGTTCAGCCGGCACCCCCAAGTCATCAAAGGCGTAGCTGGCCAGTTCACCGGCAACAGTCGGATCAAACGTGACATTCAAGAGCGGGGAACCGTACTGCCGCTGCCCAAAGTCCTCAAGGCGAATAAAGCTGCTGCCGGCATAGTTGCGCTCATCCCCCAAAATACGGTCTAGCTCTAGGGGGTGGCCGATGCTCTCATGGATTTGCAGCATCATTTGATCGGGGGCAAGTACTAGCGTTGTTGTGGTTTCTGGGCACTCTTGGGCACTGAGGAGTTCAACCGCCTGCTCGCCAATGTGATGGGCGCGATCGCTCAACTGATCAGCCGTCAGCCATTCCAGCCCCCCTTGATAACAGCGGGCTAACCAACCGTGATCTGTGCGTTGCTGCACCACCCCTGCCGCCTGAGCCGTGGCGCTCATATCCGTGAGCACTTGATAAAACTGTTGTTCAATTTGACTGCCATCACTGGTGAACCACTGGCTGGTGGTCTCTACGGTTTGTACAAAGGCGCGGGTTTGGACAATCTCGTCACTCACCTTGAGGCGATGGCAAATGTCCTTGAGGAGGTGATTCAACTCAGCCGCTGAGAGGTGATCAAAGGGTTGCTGTTGGGGCGATCGGTAGAGTCCTTTGCCCTTGCCCCGTGCCGCTGGCGTAAAGTTAAAGACTCGCCAATGGGCAGCGGTTTTTGCTTGTTGATAGGCCTGCTGAATCGCCCGATGGATAGCACTGGGTTGCAAATCTGGGGTTGCGGTATAGGCAAATTGGCCATTGACGAGCACCTCGACCATGACACCCCGCTGGCGCGATCGCTGGTTCATTTCAGGATGTCCATCCCGAGCACTGCGAGTCGTGACAATCTCCTCAACATAACGCAGCCCTAGCCAATCGAGGGGTAAATCAATCTGATTCAAGATGGCAGTGAAATTCGGTGCAGTCATGGCAGCGTGCTACTTTAAGGGATGGTAAAGTTTGAATCTTTTCCTATGCTAACGGCTTTTACTGCGGGGCTGACCCTCATCACGATTTCTGAGCTGGGAGACAAGACCTTCTTTATTGCCATGATTTTGGCAACCCGTCATAGCAAGCGGTGGGTCTTCCTAGGGTCATGGGCGGCTCTAATTGTGATGACACTGCTTTCAGTGGCCGTGGGCAAGGTCTTTCAACTTTTACCGCGAGAGTTCACCTTCTATGGGGCGATTTTGCTTTTCACCATTTTTGGTCTCAAGATGCTAATTCAAGGCTGGCGGATGGGGAATAGCCCCTGTGAGGATGAGTGTGAAGCGGCAGTGGAAACCGTTGAAAAGGCGGAAGCCAATCTCAGCCGTTGGGGCAGTAACCCTGCTTGGGCGACTTTTGTGGAGGCCTTTAGTCTCACCTTCATTGCTGAATGGGGCGATCGCACCCAAATTGCAACGATTACCCTTGCTGCTGCGAGCCATGCCTTGGGCGTTGCCGTCGGTGCCATTGTTGGCCACGGGATTTGTGCCGCGATCGCGGTTCTAGGGGGCGGCCTCATGGCTGGACGCATCTCCGAACGGACATTGACCTTGGGTGGGGGTGCCCTATTTTTAATTTTCGCGATTGTTACCGCCTTGCAAGGGATGCCCAAACTGTCTTGAGTTCGGCCTATCCTGCTCTCAATCCAGAAGCCCCTATAGCAGGCAGCCAGAGGTGGCAAACTCCTGCACCGCAGCGCGCATAAAGTCTCCAAGGGAGCGCACTCCCGCTTGATCCTCAAGCACTTTTGGCAGGTTGTCTTGAATTTTTTCACGGATGAACTGGCGATAGTCAGCATTTTGACCCAGTTCAATGGCTTTTTGAACGTATGCAGACGGGTCTGGAGCAATCAATTCAGGTATCTCCAACAGCGTCAAAATAGCAGCGGTATGTCGCCCGCGCATGAATCGCCCCGGTGTGGTCACGATAGGTACTTGAGCATAGTAGAGTGCTTCTAGCGTCGTATTGCCCCCCGACCATTCCAATGTGTCTAGGAAAACATCAAGACAATGCAGCATTGAGGTAAAACCATAGAAAGTTAAGCCACAGGAGAAAAAGCAGTACTCCCGATAGTCGAGGTTCTTAGCGGCAAAGGCACGCTCTAAACGCTGTTCAAACCGTCGCTGGGTGTTTTTTGTGATTCGATCAATAAACACAAATTGGCAATTCCCCACTGCTGCTGCAATTTCGGGATAGATGTCGTCAAACTGGGGAAGATACTTGAAGACAGTTTGCAGGCAACCGTAGATCACCGCATCGCTTTTGAGACCAAATTCCTCGCGGGTAATCGGCGATCGCGGATCCGGTGGCAGCGGACTAAAGGCAATTCCGAGATTTTTCAGCCGCACCAGCTTTTCTGTGTAATGCTTGTCTCCGTCAGGCGGCTCCATCAACTCGCTACTGAGGAAATAGTCAATTGTCGGCAGGCCAGAAGTGTCGGGATGCCCCCAAGACATACATTGAATTGGCGCTAATTTCAGAGCAGCAATCTTGATCAGTTCCAGATCCATGCCCAGTTCGGGGAAAATCACTAGATGTAATTGATCGGCACGAATCTGCTCAAACCATTCTTCGGGTGATTTGCTGCCCATGACAAACTGATGGCAATAGGTTTCTGCTACTTCTGTCCAGCGATCGCGATAATCTCGCACGTAGTAGCCATAAAGCTGAAACTGTGCTTTATCAAGATGTTTAAGCCAGCCGTGGAGCATCAATTTCCAAACCGTATGCTCGCGAAAGTGCCCTGAAACAAACCCAATCCGCAGGGGTTCATTGGCCTTCACTGGTGGCATTGGGGGGCGTTCTTTGGCGGCTGGAATCACACTGGTCATGATTTCATAGATCATCTGCCCGTACTGCTGTTGGACATCGCTGGTTTCTTCCCCTTGATAGGGCAGTAAAAATGTGCCCACATTCCCCAGCCACTTAGAGAGGTATTGTTTCTTATCTAAAGAGAAAGTTTGAAACGTTTGATAGAACTCGGCAACGGATTCTCTGATTTTTTGACGGCAATTCTGTAGCTCTTCTACATCTTTATAAACGTAGATCAAGTACCTCGTACACTTGAGAAAATCAATGCCAATTTGCCAGTCGGGTCTCAGTTCAATTGCTTTTGCGTAGGCTTCCAGCGCCTGTTGGAAATTACTATCAACGCCACTGATCATGCCAAACAGATACCAACATCTCGCTAGGCGAGGATCAAGTGCCAAGGCATGCTTCAGGCCTGAGACCACGGCTCGATAGTCGTTGTCATTCCATTTATTAATGGCTAGTTTTTCCCATCCCCTAGCAAAAGCAAGATGGCCTTTTTGTTGAGCTGTTCTTGCAATGAACTCTTCGATACACCCCATAACTGAAAACTTAGCAATCCCGACGGTATAAGAAGCGCATATATTTGAGGATAATCTCCCGTGCTTTCGGGCGGAGATCCCGCTTCAGTTGGGGATTTTCATCCACGCGATGCACCGCTTGCCACACTTGACACCAACTGACATCAAAGAGAGTTTGTGCTTCTACAAGGCCGCGTACCATCGCGATCGCATAGCTTTCGGGGTTGCGTTCCTGTGCTGCATTGAGAAAAGACATTCCCCGCTGTGGTTGAAAGTAGTTGTCCATTGCCGTGAGATACCCTAGGGCCATTAACTCATCGGCGGTCAGGCTTTCCAGCGGGATAGTTTCAGGGGTCGTGCCCTGTCTTAGGGCAAGATAGGCGCGGTAGGCTTGACCATTGGTTTTACCGTTGAAATCCCAGCCGAGGGCATTGATCAAGGCAGCTTTGTGATCGGTGGGAACCTGCGGCGAGGAGAGCCACTCCGACATTTTCAGATCAAGGCGGCCACTGCGCTTGGCTCGCATCACCATGGGAATATCGGTATAGGCTTCGTGGAAGGGAGTGGAGGTCAAGGGCGAATCTGCTCGCCCACTGGGCTGGAGGCAGACCACCGTTGTCAGGGCAAGGGCAGTCGCTAAAAGAGGAATAGACCCATGACTTTAGAACTTCTGCCTATTCCAGTGCCAGTACAGTTTGAACGCGCCTTGGCTCTACCTGCGCAATCCCGTTGGCTGGGTCTGTATTGGGAGCCACAACTGGGCTACCCCTGCTACACCGATGGCCAGACAGTGGACACAGCAAATCTGCAAGGATGGCAATTATTTTGCCAACATCCAGAAATACAGCCCCGCCTGTTGTCCTATCAACTGACGGCAGGGGAACGGGCGCCCCGGCACGGATTACTCTTCGATCGCCAACATCGCCGTCTATACATTGGTGAGCTAGAACGCATCCAAGAGTATTTGCAGCATCCAGTTGCCCTAGAAATTTTAGAGCCACTGACGCCAAGGCGTGGCTTTTCCCTAAAAGAGGGTTGGCGGTTCCTCAGAGAGAAGTGGTTAGTGGGGGTAGCTCTCGTGTTGTCGGCAATCGTGGGGATGGGTGTTGTGCGTACGGCTGGAGAGTATGTTCACGAGGTAGTCGAGGAGGTCTTTGATGACTGATCCAATGGCCAAAATCAAGTGTTCAATAGGGCAATAATCTCATGGCTAATGGCGCGCAGTTGGTTTTGTAGGTCTTCGCTGGGCAAATTGTTGCCACTAAAAACCCCCTGACCAATACTACTGAACCGCCACTGCTCACTCATATAGCTAAACCCCACGATGTCTAGACCAATGGCACGGCGTTGGGGAGAGTCTGGATCGCCATAGAGGCGGATTTGCAGCAGCAAACTGCGGGCTTGCCAGCGGCGACTCCAGCCCGGTAGGTGAAAGCCAATGTCAATTGAATCCGGATCCACCCAGTTGCGGGTGTGGGGGTCATCGGCCCAAGGGTGCAGGTCTGCGCGCAGATCCGGATTGCACTGCTTAAAGAGATGAACGATCGCCCCCAATTTGCTGGCCATCTGCACCGTCACTGCCTGCTCTGCTGCATTCACCGTCATTCTCTCCGCAACACCTTTGTTCCCAAGGTTAGCGAGGGGAAACGGCTTGATCAACTCTAGGGGTTGGCAGCGGTGCCAAAGGACGCTCAAGGCGGGGTTGCCCCACGGAGTAGCTCAGGGCATAGCTTTGCACCAAGAGCCAAAACCAAAGTTGGGGTGCCAAGGGTTCTAGCCACGGTTGACAACGGCGCACCAAGGGGGGCAGCCAAAAGCCAAAGAGGGCATGATACAGGGCATCCAAGCTAAAACTGAGGTAGCTTTGCAGCCAACGCAGCAGATCCCCAAGCCCTACCATTTCGTAGATCCACCAGAGAAGGCCGGGGTTTTGCCAAGCAGCTCGCAGTGCCATACGGTTAAAGGGCAGCCAGCCAGCGCGGTCTTTGATAAAGCGATCGGCCAATTCGGGGGATTCTTGGCCGAGGATGCCAAAAAAGGTGTTGAGCATGGCATTGACCCGCTCAGGGGGTAAGGGGCGATCGCTAGGCACCATCATTCCCCGCGAAAAGAGCCAAGTTACCGCTGTATTGCTCTGATAAGCGCGAATTTGGTTGAGAAATTGCTGTTGCACAAGGTCATGACGTAGGGCGGTGTCCAGCAGATCCGTCAAGCGTGGCAGGTTGCGCACCAGCGAGCCAAAACCGGTAAACACCAAGGGAGACTGGAGTGAGGCGGCATCGCCAATGGCCAAAACGCGATCAAATGCCACGGCGCGATCGCCCCGGTGGTGGCTAAAGTAGCCGGGGATGTAACCAAACGTCGGCTTCACCCAAGTCAGTTGATCTAAATCGCAGCGGCGGTACTCCGGCAAGATCGTAAAGAAGTCTTCGTAAAGTTCCAGCAAAGAGCCGGGAAACGCTGGCTGAATGTGGTGGTAGTGAAAAAGATAAATTGTGCGCTCTTCCCCTGCCCCCGGAAACAGTTCCCAAATGAGTTGCCGTCCCCGCGAAATATCACCGTGGCTAAAGAGCACATCGCCATAATCGCCATCCCAAACTTGCGGGGCAATCCCCTTAACAATCGCCCCCACTGTTGGACAAACACTATCGTAGGCACGACCACCGTTCAGTTGACGGGCAATGGGGGAGGCAGTCCCCATCGCATCCACAAGGACACGGGCGATCGCCGGTCGCTGTTCTTGGGTCTGGCGGTGCTGGGTTTGCAGAACCACACCATTGGGATGAATCGTGGCCGTCTCAAATTCTGTCCAATCCCAAATCTCACCCCCCGCTTGGCGCAGTTTCTCACCACACAGATGCAGGAATTTTGCTGAGTCGAGGGCAATATTGAGAACCGTCGGGGTGTGCAGTACAGGTGCCCGACAATGGGGAGGACTAGTGGCATCAAAGAACTTGTTAAAGCCATCGCGGTATTCGCGGGCAATGAGGCTCTCAAACTCCGCCGCCGTAAATAAACCCAGATCAATCAGGCTCTGAAACTCCATGCGGGAGATATTCCACTCCCGATTCATCCGGCCAAAGGGCAACCGCTCGATCACTAGCACCCGATAGCCCAACCGCGCCATCACCGCTGCGTGGATCACCCCCAAGGCACCCCCCACATAAACGAGGTCATAGCGAGGGGAATCACAGGGGGTCGTTGCAGTGTGCAAAACCGGAACCGGGGGCGTGGGCTGTTGTACCCCTTGGCGCCAGCGTTGCTCCCACCAATAGACCCGCTCTAAATCCGCCTCACCTTGGGGCATGCGTTGGAAGTATTTCACCGTCAGCGGATAGCGATCGACCAAGGCTTCAAAAATTGTCTTGTCAGCAGGCCAAGGAGGGAGCACCTCAGGTTTGAGGGGAAAGGCCAAACGTAGCTCCCGCTGCAGGTGTTGGACACAGGCACGCTCCTGCGGAAAACGCTGCGCTCCCCAGCGCATCACCTTGAGGTACGTTGTGCGTTGCACACTCCACAGGAAAATGGCGAGTTCCGTGGTGCTATTGGAAACCTGCCAACAGCCGCCGCTAGATTTGGGCGCGATGGCGCCAATGCGTGGCTCAAAGGTGTGATGCAGCCAGTGAATAACCGCTGCCGTATCGGGAGTGGGCACCTCAAGGTATAGGAGTTCTTGCATTTTATTTCAAAAGTCCGCTAAGGAGCTTGACAAGGGCGCGATTTGGCGTAAACTTCACTGTACTAAACAGTTTAAGAGAGTTTACGGTTTCTCAGAATTGCCCTGTTGCCCTATGCATTATCCCATTCCAAGGAGTCTCGAAGAAATGGCGGCCCTCAGCCAGCAGCCGGTGAGTGAAGAGGTGGTGGCGGCAGCGATCGCCGGCGTGATTACGATTTGCCGTGCCCAAGGCCACAGTCTGGCGCAGGTGCAGGAATGGGTACTCGCAGACGATGATCTTCTGGATCAAAAAACGCGCCAATGGCTCAGTGAAGCAGTGGAAGTGGCTTGGTTAACTGTTGATACTGTTGCAGTGACGACTGGCCGTGAGGGCGATCGCTAGGGCATCAGCAGCGTCATCGGGCTTGGGCAGCGTCCTGAGATTGAGTTCCCGTTGCACCGCCTGTTGAACGTCTATTTTCGCGGCATTGCCGTAGCCGGTCAGGGCTTGCTTCACTTGGGGAGGGGTGAATTCCATGAGGGAACAGTGCAGTTGACTCAGGACTAAAAGAATCACGCCCCGCGCTTGAGCAACCACAATCGTATGGCTCATTTTGTAGAAAAAGAGTCGCTCCAAAGCCACTAAATCTGGTTGGAGGGCAGGAATGAGCGTGTGCAGATCGGTGTAGAGACTCTGGAGGCGATCGCCCACGGGGGCAGCCGCAGGAGTGGTGATCACGCCAAAATCACACACTTGGCAGGTGTTGCCGTGGATCTCAATACAACCATAGCCAAGGGTCGCAAGGCCGGGGTCTAGGCCAAGGATGCGCACACAGTCTAGTTCACGGTGCCGGTCAACAGATCCAAAATGGGCTTCGCCATCCAGTTCAACCCCACCTTCAGTTGATGTTCGAGGGTGGGCATGCGGTAGAGGTAGGCCAGTCGCCGTGCCAAGTAGGCCAGAGGGCCATCGAGGGTCAACCCCAAACCCGCCAAGGCGGCGCGATCGGTACCAAGGGTGAGCATTTCACCGAGATGGGAATAACGACAGGGCAGTAGCGGGCGATCGCTCAGACTGGCCCAAAGATTCCAAGCCGCATAATCCGCCTGTTGAAAAGCCGCCTGCGCGGTATGGGGAATCGCTTTTCCTTGCTCATCCACGGCATCCGCAGCATCCCCAAGGGCAAAAATCTCGGGATGATCAACGACTTGTAATGTGGGCGTCACCTGCAGGCGCCCCGTGGACGTTTTGGGCAAATCAAGGGCAGCAATCACGGGTGAAACCGCTGTACCCACCGTCCATAGGACAATATCAACGGGCAGATCATCAACGCGGTCTTTGTATTGCAAGGAAATCTGATCGGCAGTGACAGCAACGGGCGTCGTTTCCAAATCAATCCAAACGCCCCGCTCCTCAAGGGCACGCAGAGCCGCCTTGCGATTAAATTCTGGAGAAGACTTGAGAATTTCAGTGTTGCGATCCACCAAACGAATACGCCCGCGGCTGCCTAAGCGCTCCGCTAGTTTACAGGCCAATTCCACCCCACTCGGACCCGCACCCACCACGACAACGCGAATGCGATCGCGATCAGAGTGCTCACACCGTTGTAGCGCCTCTTCAAGGCGGTAGGCATCACTGAGGGTACGGAACGTCAAGGCGTACTCCGCCACACCGGGAATACTGTTTTTCGGTGTTTCACCCCCCAAGGCGAGCACTAGTTTTTCATAGGTGAGAGGGTTGCCCTCGCTCAAGTGAACTGTTTTTGCCTTGAGATCAATAGCGGTCACCGTTCCCTGATGAAAGACGACGGGTGTATCCTTGAGTAGCTCCACAAAGGGCGGTGCAATTTCCCACGCTTGTAGCTCCCCCGTAATCAATTCGTAAAGGAGGGGAGTAAACACAAAGCGATCGCTATGATCCACAAGGGTGATCTCTGGACGCGAAGACCAAGGAAATTGAGCAAGGCGGAGGGCGGTATAAAGCCCGCCAAAACCACCACCCAGAATGCAAATTTGGCTTGTCACCGCTGATTCCGTCATGATGCTGTCTCCCCCAGTATAACTTGGGCATCTGTGAGGTCAGTAATTTGGGGCACGGCTAGGGTCTCGTGGATGACTGGTTCTGGCAGCAAGGGGCGATCGCGCCGCAGCCAAATCGCTTGCAGACCAGCACTTTGGGCACCGAGGACATCATCCTCCCAACTGTCGCCAATGTGCCAGACCTGAGAGGTCGCATAGGGGATCACTGCCCGCTCAAAGATTAGCCGATCCGGTTTCGCCGCCCCCACCTCACTGGAAATCCACACCTCCTTGAAAAAAGGGGCTAACCCCAAGGCCTCGAGGACACCATACAAACGGCTATCAAAATTGGACACCACCCTCAGGGGAATATCCTGCGCTTGCCAATGCTTCAACGCAGGCAAGACATCCTCATACAGGAACCAAGGTTCAGCCGTGGCGTAGTAGGCAAAGACAGGGGCAAAAAACGTATCAAAATCAGCAAATTGATCCAAGACGCCCGCGCGGCGAAATGTGTCTGCCGCAACCCCTTGCCACCACCGCAATTCTGCCTCTGCCCGTTGTGAAGCCTCAAGCTCAGGAAAAGTACAGGGCGGAGCGGCCTTAAAGGCCTTAAAGAAGGCCACATCCAACGCGGCTGGATCGACATGAACCCCGACTTGGGCAGCAAAGCGACCATAAACGGTACCTACGGATTCCCGTAGGCCAAAGAGGGTGCCGACCGCATCGAGGGTAATGAGTTGGGGCGGATCAAGCGGGAGCATCGGAACTGGCATCTACAGCGGGTGGGGGAGAGGCCTCCTGAGCACGGCGCTTGCGTTCTTGCTCCACCAGTTCTTTCATCAGACTGCGAGCCTGATTGATTTTGTCGAGGTTGCTGCGGTAGAGTTCGAGATCCCGCTTGACTTTCTCGATCGGCAGCTTAATGACGGGAGCCAGTTGATCCAGTGTTTCGTTGAGATTTGTTGTCAAATCCCCCGCCAACTGTTGAAGGAAGGCATAGAGTCCCACCGCATGAAGGCGGCTATACTTGCCCTCGTGGTTGAGGCTGTTGAGGGGGGCACTGGGTTGACCACTGTTGAGTTCATCGAGGATTTGGCTCAAGGGGCGGCCTTGGTATTGTTGCCAACTGGCGGCATCCTCCTTAAGTTGTTGCGGGTTCATTTCCTCAGCCACACAGAGGGCATGGAAAATACTGGCGCGATCGCCCTCGGGCTGATAACCCTCCATAAACTGGTCAAAGGCGGTAACGACCCCAAGGGCAAAGAGGGGAGAGTAGCGAAAATCTATATTGACGCGCAGCAAGTGGATTTCGACAAGCAGTTCTTCAATAAAGCGACGGTAGATCGAGTGAATCGGTCGCGTGTGAGCCGCATAAAAGGCGCGTTTGGTATCAGAGACAGTTCGAGGATTTTGCACAAGCTCTGCCGATATTCGTTAAAAAATGTCATGATTCTTTACTATTATCGCCCATTGCGCTTTCCCAATCAATGATGCGTCCGGAGCTTGCCCTAGCCATCACTCAATTCAACAGTGGCGAATTCTATGCCTGCCATGACACCCTCGAAGCTCTCTGGTTAGAGGCCAGTGAACCTGAGCGCACGTTTTACCAAGGCCTGCTACAAATTGCCGTGGCCTGCTATCACCTGAGTCGGGGCAACCAGCGGGGGGCAGTTTTGCTGTTGGGGGAAGGGCGGCGTCGCCTTGAGCAGTGTGATCCAGACTGTTGTGGCCTAGACTTGGCAACCTTTTTGACGGCAGTGACGGAGTTACAAGCGCAGCTTCAGACCCCCCTTGACGCAGAGCCAAAAATTCAATTGCATCTTGCCGTTTCCCAACCGATAGATCATCAGGCCTAGCATCACTAGAAGCATGGGACGCCTACAACAGCACTCTAAAACTCCAGCTCATCCTCTTCAGACGCTTCAGCAATTGGGGTGTCTGGACTTTCCCCCTCATCGGGTAAGCGAATAACCACCCCGTTAAAGAAGCGTGCCAGTTTTTCGGCGGATTCACGCACAGGATCCGGGGCAGTAGTGAGAGGGGGTGGCGGTGGAGCAGGGGTTGGTTCTACTGGGGGTGGCGGTGGTTCTTCCCGTGGCCGAAAGGGAACGACAACAGCGGATTGCGGCGGCTCCTTGGCTTTTGGCGCCGGCGTGGTTTTGTGGGGCAGGGGAGCAATCTCAAAGGCGACTTTGATGCGGCGGCCTAGAACTTGGGAAAAGGCGGCCTCGATTTTGGCTTGGTTATTCTTCGTCAGATTTAACAGTGTTTGATTAACAATGCCGATGTGCACCTCGCGATCGCTAATTTGTTGCAGGTGACCATGTTGCGAGAGCAGAGCATAGGTGCTCATTTGCATCTGCTGCAAGACCTGTAGTGCCTGTTCCCACACGGGTTCGGTATTGTCTGCGCGCGGTGCAGGGGTTGGCTTGGGTTCAGGAGCTGGAGCAACCGTATCTTTCGTGTCTTTAATTTGAACGTGTTTGAGTGGTGACTCTGACTCCTTGGGGGGTGCCGCAATGGCTGGGGGTTCAGTTCTAGGGGGCGAGACAATCGTAAGTTTCGGAGTGGCAGTAGGCGTTACATTGGGCACAGGGGATTGGGGTGCCGTCTCCGTCATCAGCCCCAGAATGCTAATTTCCAACCAGAGGCGGGGTTGATTACTCTGTTTGATTTGGCTTTCACAGGTGCGCAGATGTTGTTGGGCGTGCAGAATCTCCTCAACGGACCATCCCTCAGCAAAGCCAATCAACGCCTGCCAAGTTTCCGCTGTCAGGGCTACCAAGTCCTGCCGTTCAGGGACGGTTTTCGCCAAGAGCAGATCCCGATAGAGACTAGCCAGGTTTTGCAGAATCGTCAGCGGATCGCGACCCCGTTCCAGTAATTGGCGGGTGTGCTCAAGAACGGCCACCGCATCCCGACGGGCGATCGCCCCCAACAATTGCCGCAGATCCTGTTCTGGTACTGCCCCGGCCAGTTGCCATACGTGTTCTACGGTGATCCGTTCAGGATATAAGCTCAACTGGTCCAGCAAACTTTCAGCATCCCGCAGTCCCCCTTGGGACAATTGCGCCACCAGCGTCAAAGCCTCAGGCTCAATATCAATGTGCTCCTTGTCAGCAATGTGCTGAAGGTGGGCAACCATCTCCCCTAGGGGAATCCGCCGAAAATCAAAGCGCTGACAGCGAGAAATAATCGTTGGCAGGACTCGCTGCGGATCCGTGGTGGCAAGGACAAAGACCACATGGGGCGGCGGTTCCTCTAGGGTTTTAAGTAGGGCATTGAAAGCCGACACACTGAGCATGTGGCAGTTATGCACCAATAGCCCATTGGCAACAAAGTTGTGGTTATCTTCCACCTCAATGTCATAAACTGGCTCAGCTCCAGCGGGGGTTACAGATACGACCGTCTCCAAACTTGTATTCCATTGCGGGGACAAGGGTGCCGCATCCACAGGCGCAGGGGACAAGATTCGGCTTCCTACTGTGATGTCCCTTGCGGCTATCCATCCCCGATCCGTCCTAATTAGGTGATTTTCAGTACACCTGATCCTACGATGGGTCGTCTGAATTTCCAAGACATCGCGGGTGCCTTGGTCAAGCCAACGGACAATTCGCTTGAACTCCCATCGGCCACTTTGCTCGTTATAGCTGAGCACCTGCTTGCCCCTAAGCGCTGGATCATCAATCCTCATCAGCCCATCTTGGGTCAGCACGAGGGAATCACCCGTGAGGCATTCGTCAATCACATAAACTTTGTAGCGACACTGTACTGGGGCAAATTGTGCCTTCTCAATCAGTTCGCGAATGTTGTCCACCCCGGTGTGGCTAGCCGCATCAATTTCAATCACATCTAAACTGGTGCCATTGGCCACCTGCCGACAAACTTCGCACTGGCCACAGGGGTCGGGGGTAGGCTTGGGACTCTTCAGGCAGTTGAGAGACTTGGCCAAAATGCGGGCACTAGAGGTCTTACCCGTGCCTCGCGGACCACAAAAGAGATAGGCGGGGGCAATGCGCTCCTTGAGTAGAGCTTGGGTAAGTGTGGTGGCGATCGCCCCTTGACCCACTAGATCTGCAAAGCGTTGGGGACGATATTTGTGATGCAGGGGTTCGTAGGTCACTGCTGGGCTGCAATGGATATGCCAGAAGACGCTGGTGGGTAAATGCCGCGCATGTTATTCTAACAGGCCGACGATAGCCATAGGCTCGCTGTAAGCGATCGCCCCTCAGTCTCCCCCGATGAAATCAGCCCTAGCCCCTAGAACCAGCCTTTTTTGCCAGCAACGTAGGTTCTGTAAAACTCTTCATCACTCTTGGTGAGATAGATAATGCCCTCAATCAGGCCAATGATACCCATGACAGGGGCAACCAAACCGCAGGTCAAAAGGCTCACCAACAGCATGATCAAGCCCTCAGTGTTGTAGCCCAGCACAAATTTGTGAATGCCAAGGGCACCCAAGAGGATACCGCAGATGCCGGCTGCAATTTTCTTCCCTGAAATATCGGAATTTGAAGTCATCGTCCCTTCCCCAATGGTTATTTTTGATACAGCGCGATCGCGCCCTCTTGGCCTATATCCTTCAGGGTTTAAGGGGGACTGTCAAGGGGTCAGTAGGCAGTTTGTTGATTGACGCAAGACGTGTCTGGTCTTAAGCGGCAGCGACCCAATCGGCAAGAGGTTCCCAGCGCACATAGCGATCGCCCCCCACTTCCACCACCACTTTGAACTTCGGTAGGGTCTGGGTCAACTGTGCCAAATAGGCAAATTCTTGTCTTGAGAGCCGCTTACCATCAATCAGCCAGAGCACCAGTCCCTTGGCATTGGGGGGCAGGTTTTCCAAGTGGTAGGTCACTAAGGGCGGCTGGAAATAAACGCGAATGTCTTCTTTGCCCGTGTGCGCCGGACGAATCCCGTGCTCTTGGGTCAGGTAGGCTGCTAAATCCCCCAAGCCCGGTGCGCTCATGTGCAAGGTGGTATAGCCCTTGGAACGCAGTCGCCGTTGATAACGACCCTCAAAACCGCCTTCTGGGGGAACAAAGAGTGCCAATGCCCCAGCGGATTCTAAATCTTTGACAAATTGATAGCCAGCCAGCAGACCCATAGATCCTTTCTCACAGGTTTTAGCATTCCATCCAGCACTTTATCATGGTCATTCCTACTGCGGGTATGCCTAAGTTAATAGCAGTGCAAATAACCCACATAAGGCAATTCCATCAAAGACACCGGCACCACCAATACTCAGCACCCCCGCCGACATCCGCTCAATTTCCCGTAGGTGGAGTAAATCTGCACCAATCAATGTTCCCAGCACACCGCCAGCAAAGGCTATGGGTGCCGCCGCTACGCCCCCAGAAATCAAAATAGCTGTCATTGCTGCCGTCAGGGGCGCGACCAAGGCATTCATTTGAATACCAATCCCCGGTACCACCTGAGCAGAGTAGTAACTGACAGCGGCCACAATTGCCGTCACCAAGAGAATCGCCAAGGGACTGACGCGGGTAAATTGATAGAGCGCCAGCACCGTCGGGATCAGGCCGCCCCCCACATTCAGCGCCACAATCGTCTTTTGCTCAATTTTGCGCAGGGGAATGCCCCAAAACCGACTTAACCAGAGTTCTTCAAAGTCGGGAACAATGGCCACCGTGGAGACCCGCTCGTAGAGGGGGATATTAATCGTGCTGCCGAGAATCACCAGCAGCAGTAGCACTGAGGCAGCAGTGGGTGAAAAGCCCAACTTGGCAACGGCCACTTGTACGGCATCGAGGGCGATCGCTAGCCAAAGAAAAGGCAGCGACAGCAACAGCAGCACAAAGAGCAGGGCAGTAACCGGCAGATAAATCATCAAAGACCTCCGAGAAATCCTGCACTTTAGGGCAGGGAGGGATAGCCGCCAATCGAAGTCTTTCCTATTCTCTACAATATAGGGTGTTGCGGAGAGCACAAAATGTATGTCACTCAGAAGAACCAAATCCGGGGTTTGAGTCGGCAGGAATTTGCTGCCTTACGCGCCCTGTGCAGACTGACCAAAAATCTCTACAACGTAGGGCTTTATTTCGTCGGGCAGTTTTTCTTTGAAAAACATCAGTACCTCCGTTATGAAGCCAACTACCACGCCTGCAAGGAGAACGAAAACTATGCGCTACTGAATACCGACATCGCTCAGCAAACCCTCAAAGCAGTGGACAGAGCCTTCAGGTCGTTTTTCCGCTTGCTCAACAAGGCTCAGCAAGGGCTGTACAGGCAGGTGAGGTTGCCCCGCTATCTGAAGAAAGATGGCTACTTCCCGCTGATCATGCCGCGCATTAAAGTGAAGGATGGATACTTCCAGATTCCGATGTCGAGGCAGTTTAAGAAGGCATTCGGTGCTGTTCGTCTCCCCTTCCCTGAAAAAGGTGAGGATCATCCCGCGCTGCAATGCCCAATGGTTTGAGGTGGAATTTGTGGTTGAGCAGGAGCCAGAAACTACTGAAGTTGACCCATCGAGGGCAATGGTCGTCGATTTGGGGCTAGATAACCTTGCGGCTTGCGTGACGACGAGTGGGGCGTCCTTTTTGATGGACGGCAAGCAACTGAAAAGCATCAACCAGTGGTACAACAAGCAAAACGCCAAGTATCAATCCATCAAGGATCAGCAAGGCATCCAAGGCCTGACCCGTCAGCAGGGGCGACTCTTGCAGCAGCGCAATCACAGGGTCAGGGATTACCTGAACAAAGTGGCTCAAAGGATGATTGAGCACTGCCTGCAATTTCAGATTGGCACCTTGATTGTGGGGGTCAATGTGGGTTGGAAACAGGGGATCAACCTCGGCAGTCGCAACAACCAGAACTTTGTGCAAATTCCGTTTCACTCACTCAGAGTGAAATTGATGTCCCTGTGTGAACGCTACGGTATCCGATACATCGAGCAGGAAGAGTCCTACACGAGCAAGGCCTCGGCGATAGATGGTGAGGAGCTACCGATTTACGATGCGGATAACCCGAGAGAATACCAATTCTCTGGCCAGCGGGTGAAGCATGGCTTGTATCGGTCGGCTGAGAATCAACTGGTGAACGCGGACTGCAACGGGGCTTGGAACATTGGCAGGAAAAGTAAGCACGAAGGCTTTGCCAGAGTGTCTAGAAGGGTTTTGGCGGCCCCAAGGAGAATCTTTATCTCCTGAATCCGCATAAGGTCGGGGAGTCGTCAAGAAAAATTTCAGGACTTTACCTATTGGGGAAAGAGTTGTTTGAGGGCTTCTTCGAGGGTGGGTGCCATCACAATCCGCTGGTTGTCCATGACGATGACCCGTGCCAAGGTGGGTAGTTGATTTTGATCGGCTTCGAGGTAAATGGGTTCGACGTAGAGGAGCGATCGCTCGATGGGGATAATGAGGAGATTGCCCTGCACGGATCTTGACCCTTGGCGATTCCAGAGGGAAATTTGCTGCGAAATGACGGGGTCTTGATTGATCCGCGCCTCCATTTGCTCAGGGCCAAAGACCAATTCTTGCTTGGGAAAGACGTAGAGCAGGAGCTTGCCATAGTTTTGGCCATCGGAGCGAGCCGCCAGCCAACCAATGAGGTTGGGACGATTCACGGGTGTAAAGGGGACCAGCAGAATAAACTCCTCGGTGTAGCCAATGGGCAGTTTGGTAATGAGGTAGTAGGGGGCAACGGCTTGGGGTTTTTCGCGGTAGATCTCCTTGGGAATTTGCCAGAGGTCTTCGCGGTTGTAAAACACCACGGGATCTGTCATGTGGTATTTCAGGAGCTGCTCGGACTGCACTTGCAATAGATCAATGGGATAACGAATGTGGCGATAGAGGCGGTGGGGCATGGCACTCAGGGGATGAAAGAGGGTTGGGAAGATCCGCTGCCACGTGCGAATCATGACATCGTCGGGTTCCACCACATAGAAGGTGACATCGCCGTTATAGGCGTCCACCACCACTTTGACGGAGTTGCGAATGTAGTTAAACGAGTGCTCCCCCGGATCGCCGTAGGGGTAGTAGCGACTGACAGTATAGGCATCAATAATCCAGTAGAGATAGCTAACCCCCGCAGTGCTCGGGCTAGTCGCAATGTCGTGTTCAGAGCGTGGATCAGCGACGACAAGATAGGGTTCACTGTCAAAGCGCAGGAAGGGGGCGATCGCCCGCACGCGATCCTGAATCAATCGCCGAAAGAGCACCCGTGAATCTGGTCGCAAGTTGGGGGTCAACAGGAGTTGCCAATCCCGGAAATAGACGCTATAGACCAAGCGTCGCCACCAACTAGCAATGGGTACGCCGCCAGTGCCGTCGTAGTGGTTATAGACATTTTCAGCCCCGCGGGGAAAATCCAGTTCTGGGACATCGGAAGGGGCAAAGATATAGGTATTGGTGAGTTCACCGTAGTAGATCCGCGGGTAGAAAAAGGGAATACTCTCGCGAATCTCGGGGGGATTGACCAGTAGCTCACCCGTATCGCCAATATCACGAACAAAGTACTTGGGCAGACCATTGGCTTCGGCGGTATTCACGGGACTCATGGTGAAGCCATAGCCGTGGGTAAACACGAGATGCTCATTAATCCAACTGCGGGCAAACCGCTGAACTGCACTGTAGTCCACTTCGCGAGCGGCAATGAGAACTTGGCGAATTTCTGATTGGTCTTGCTCAGGATCCAGTTTCAGATAGTAGCGATCCAAAAAGGCCGCTGGAAACCGATAGTAGGAGCGCAGTTGTTGCAGTTGGCGGTTGGTTTCGAGAAGGGGACGGGTATCCCAAAGGCGAATGTTACGGGTGGTAGCCGCATTGGCAGCAATGATCTCGGCGTTGAGGTTATTTTCCGGCTGAAAGGGTTCGACCCGCATTTTTTCAAGGTTAAAGCCTTCGCGGGTGTGGGTAATGGTGCGTTGAATGTAGGGCAGTTCCCGTTGCAGTTGGTTGGGTTGAACAATGGCTGCTTCAATGGCTGTGGGCAGGAGCCAATCGGCAATCAGGATGACCACCAGATAGCCCAATGTAAAGCCAAAGAGGCCGGGGGCGATCGGTCCTAAGCGCCGCTGCCCTTCGCCGCCCCGTCGAATTGCTGACCAAGCCAGTAAACAGGCAACGCCAAAGGCCGAGGCTGAGAGCCAACCATAGAGGGGTAAGCGCACGGTGACATCGGTATAGCCTGCGCCAAAGGCAGCCCCATTGGTGGAATAAAGAAGCTTATAGCGCTCTAGCCAGAAGCTAAAGGCCACTGTGGCAAAGACAAAGGCACTTAAGCCCTGTAAATGCCGCCGTTGCGATCGCACGAAGCCGAGGAATTTGCCATGACTGAGACTTTCATTGGCAAGGAGATAACCCAAGGCCGTTCCCCCTAAGCCAACAACACTGAGGTTCACCAACCATAGGCGCAACAGTTCCCACAGGGGGATTTCAAACAGGTAAAAGCTAATGGAATGGTGAAATAGCGGTTCGGTATGGGGATCACTGGCGGCAAACAGTCCCTTGAGAACCACTGACCAACTGAGACTGGCGATCGCCCCCATAGTAAGGCTTAAGAGAATGCCCAATCCCTGAAAGAGGCGCACGGGCAACCACAGCCCCAGTACCGATGCCGCCAAACTCGGCACTAATAGCCAAGGATTCTGCACCATTTGCAGGGATAACTCCGCCACCCGCCAAACACTCAATTGTGGCAGCAGAGGGCTGTTAAAGGTAATTTCTGAGCGCTGTTGCCAGAGTTGGAAGGCGATCGCCCCAATGTGATAAGTAGCAACAATCAGCAGCCAAGTTAAACCGCCGGCACACAACAAAAGCCGCCATAACCCTAGCCCCCGATAGGTACTCTGGGCGGTCAGGGTAGGATCGAGGGTCACGGTGCGTTGCCGCAGGAGCCAGTGTTGCTGCCAACCATAGAACAGTGCCGATGCCCCCGCAACCGCTAGAAACAGTAAAGCTTGGACACTCCAGCGCTGCCAGACCACCGTCAAATAGCCCAGTTGATCAAACCAAAGGCTTTCGGCAATTAAGCGGCACAACCCCACCCCAAGGGCGATCGCCAGCACTAGGCCAGAAAGCCAGCGCAACCAACGGGGCATCAACTGTACAACGGAGAGCGACGGCATCAACCTCGAAAAATCGTTAAAACTACGGTACAGTGCAGCTAGATGCTTTCCTAAGGCCAGTTTAGCGATTTAGCCATGTTCTTGCGTTCAATACTTGTTGCCCTTTTGAGTTTGATTCTGTTTCTGGGTTCATCAGCCCCCAGTTGGGCGCTCGGGGGTGAATTGCCGCCCCTCAATGCCCCAGCACCTGACTTTTCTCTTCCTAGCAGTGTCGATGGTCAGCCCATTTCCCTGAAGGATTATCGCGGCAAGTGGGTAGTGCTGTACTTTTACCCCAAGGACTTTACCTCTGGCTGTACCCTCGAAGCCCAACGCTTTCAGCGGGATATTGAGCAATTTCATGCCCACAATGCTGAAGTGATTGGCGTCAGTGCCGACTCCGTGGACTCCCACGAAGATTTCTGTGACAGTGAAGGCTTGACCTTTCCCCTCCTCTCTGACCCTGATGGCCAAGTCAGCAAGGCCTATGGCTCGTGGTTGGGGTTTGTCTCGCTGCGCCACAGTTTCATCATTGATCCTGAGGGCATCCTGCGGGAGCATTATGTCAAAGTGAATCCCGCGATCCACAGTCAGGAGGTACTGGCTCGCCTAGAGGAACTGCAACAGCAAGTTTAGGCCTCTATTGCTGCGGTGAGGGTTCAGGGGTTGCTGGAGATTCATTTTGCACCTGCTGTGCCGCCTGCTGAATGGCATCTTTATACTTGGCGGGGGCTAATTCCACGGCTTTGGCATAGAGGGACGCCGCCTCAGTCTTTTTCCCCTGTTCCGTCAGTGCCATCGCTTGGGCAAGCACCGGGCGAAAATCGTTGGGGTTTTCTTTGCCCAGATTTTGGAAGAGGGTCAGCGCCTCATCATAGCGTTTTTGCGCCATATAGACATCGCCAAGGAGGAGTTGTACCGCCGTGACATCGACGCTCCCCGGTTGGACTTTGTTGGCTTGCTCTGCCCCTTGGAGGGTCTCTTCAATCAAACCAATAGCCGCTTGGGGACGATTTTCCTTGAGGTAGAGATCCACGAGACCCCGCAGGGCATTGAGGTTCCCCGGAGATTTAGCAAGAACCCCCTGAAAGGTTTGGGCAGCCCCCTCGCGATCGCCCGTTTGTTGTTGCGCTTGCCCTAGGAGAATGGCATAGTCTGTTTGTTCGGGTCGCTGAGCCGCTAACCGCCGCAAGGGGTCAATGACGCTGGCAATTTCGCCTTTGCCCAGTTGAATCAGTTGCAGCCGAGCCAGCACCAAGCCTTCTAGTGCCGTGGCATTGTTGGGTTCACGCTCTAGCACCAGTTGATAGCCCTTTTCTTGGGCTTGCAGTTCTGCAACTTTATCCCCAGCAGGGGGACTGGCCACAGGGCTAGGGGTGGCTTGGGGTGACGTAAAGGCACTAGTGAGCAGAGGCATGACGGAAATGGCGATGAAGGGAATCATCCCCAACACCAACACTAAAAGAGTGATCCATTTCTTGCGCATTCTGCCTCCTGCCCAACGTTTGCCTTGCCAGTACGATTCTAGCCTAGGGGGTAGGGCAATCATTGCCAATTTTCAGGTGGCTTCCCCTTGTTAAAATTTGAAGGATTCCTCGGAGAGCTGCCATGAGCGAACTAACGCCAGAAACCATTAATTGTGCAGAGGCCTGTGTCAATGGCTGTGTCCTTGGCGATCGCTGTCCCAACCGCGAGTACATTGCTGCCGCCACCAAGTTTATGAATGATACGCCCCTCGATCAAATTCTGCAAATCGCAGCGGATAGCTATCCTAAACGTCTTTTGGCCTCGATTGAGCGCGATCGCCAGCGCGCGGCGAACCCACCCCAAGAATAACTCGAGCAATTCATGTCTCGTCTGCGTGCATTGCAGGGGTACCTGCTCCTGCGGCTTTTACTTGCGCCGCTGATGCTGTGGACGATTGTCACCGTCGTCTTTTTGCTGTTGCGAGCCACACCGGGGGATCCCGTGGATGCGATTTTAGGTCCCCGTGCCCCGGCGGCTGTCAAAGAGGCCTTGCGAGAACAATTGGGCTTGGCTCAACCCCTGTGGCAGCAATACTGGGCTTACTTAGGGCAACTCCTGCGATTTGATCTGGGAACCTCCCTCACCAGTCAAGGGGAAGCAGTCACGAGTATCATTGCCAAGCATTTTCCTGCAACGGCAGAATTAGGCCTTGCGAGTCTGGCGATCGCCTTTGGTTTAGGGGTGCTTATTGGCAGTCTGGCTGCGGTGAAATCTGGCACTGCTTGGGATATCGGAGGGCGTCTCTTTGGCATCATCACCTATGCCTTGCCCCTCTTTTGGTTGGGGATGCTTTTGCAACTGCTCTTTGCGGTGAATTTGCGTTGGCTTCCCTTGGGCACTCGCTACCCGATCACGGAAACACCCCCCCAAGGTCCCACAGGGCTGTATCTGCTGGATGCGCTCCTGAATGGCAATCTCCACCAACTGGGAACTGCTTTCAGTTACTTGCTCCTGCCTGCGGTGACGTTGGCGATCGTCCTCAGTGGTATCTTTGAGCGCATTGTGCGGGTGAATCTCAAGCAAACCTTAGTAGCAGATTATGTGGAAGCCGCCCGTGCCCGTGGTATCCCTGAGCATCGGATTCTCATCCACCATGCCCTCAAGAATGCCTTGATTCCGGTGATCACGGTTTTGGGTCTGACCCTTGCGAGCCTCTTGGGGGGAGCCGTGTTGACAGAGGTGACGTTCTCTTGGCCGGGGTTGGGTCAGCGACTCTACGAGGCGATCGCGCTGCGGGACTATCCAACCGTACAGGGCATTGTGGTTTTCTTTGCCGTGATTGTGGTCGCCGCCAGTATTCTCATTGACTTGCTCAATGCTTGGATTGACCCCCGCATCCACTACTAACTTTTTGGCGCCTGCCGATAGAATAAAAAACGAAACAACGTAACAAATCTTAACGTTAGGAGGTTATGCATCATGGCTCTAGCCGTTGGTACACCCGCACCGCCCTTTACTGCCAAAGACACCCATGGCAATACCGTCTCCCTTAGTGACTTTGCAGGCAAAACGGTGGTGCTGTACTTTTACCCCAAGGATGACACCCCCGGCTGCACCAAAGAGGCCTGTAGCTTCCGTGACAACTATGCCGCCTATCAGGGCAAAGATATTGTGGTTCTGGGGGTGAGCGCTGATGACGAAACCTCGCACCAAAAATTCACTGAGAAATTCAACCTTCCCTTCCCACTGCTGGCGGATGTGGATCAGTCCATTATCAGAGCCTACGATGTGGATGGCGGCGGCTACGCCAAGCGAGTCACCTATGTGATTGACGGCAATGGCATCATTTCCCATGTCTATACCAGCGTCAAAACCGATACCCACGCCACCGACATTTTGGCGGATCTCGGCTTGTAGGTCACTCTAAAAAGTCATCATTGGGTCAGGCGGCTGGAGAAGTTCTGGCTGCCTTTTTGTTGATTAAACGGAGAGAGAGGGATTCGAACCCTCGGTGACATCACTGCCACACTCGATTTCAAGTCGAGCGCATTCGACCACTCTGCCATCTCTCCCAGCATTCTATATTGTAACCTCAGCTAGGATAAGGTAAAGCCACAAAGAGTCGCTGCCGGAAATACTCCTATGAGTTTTAGTCCAGAGTACTTAATGACAACAGAAGCCTTAGCCCATAACCAGAACAGAATGGACGGCTATTTTGGTGATTTTTTTGGCTTGATGCGGAAGGCGCTTGTTGCTGGTGGCTCAGAACTGGGGTTGGGGATGACACTTTTTTCTCTAGCGGTGAGTATTCGTGCGACTCGCATCATTGAAATTGGCCGCTTTAAGGGATTTTCAACTCTCTGTCTAGCAAGTGCGCTACGATTCATTGATATTGGCTGGCAAGAACCGCAACAACATAAGCAGCGACCTGACATCAATTACAACGAATTTGAAGCACCGAAAAAACGACAACTGCTTTCAATTGATCCATTTCCAACCAAGGAAGCTGAGGAATTAATTCTTGAAGCAAATCTTGAAAACTATGTTGAGTTTATTAATGCCCGCTCCGATGAAGTCACGATTGACGGTTTAGTTGATCTCATTTTTATTGATGGTGATCACAGTTACGAAGGGTGCAAAGCGGATGTCTTCAATTATGTACCGTGGTACCTACGGCCAGGGGGATACTTTATTTTGCACGACTACTATGGCTGGTATGATGCCGAGGGGAATAATAACTCACCCGTTAAGCAGGTCATTGATGGATTGATTGCAGAGGAACTATTTGAGCATATCTTAATTGATACTAGCTATCAATCTTTTACCGTCTTTAGAAACCCCAATCCTTAGCAAATCACTTTCCTTAGCTTCTATGAGATTAACCCTAGGTTTGAGATAGATATTCGTTAATGTTCAGATCATCACTAACATTGGTATTGGGATTTTCCTCATCGGGATAGAATACAATTTCTAATCGCACTCTGCCCTTATGCCAACCCGTCTTATCGAGCATCATAACTCTTGCTGAGCAGCCTCTAACTAATGGCTGAATCAATCTAGCATCATTAGAAATGAGATTTAGAAATTCTTCTGGATAGGTAATTTCGGTATTACGGTATCTGTAAATTGTTCTTGAGTTATCATCCTCGTTCGGGATAAAACGAATGACCTCTTCGCGATCAAGAACATGGCAGTTTGTATTCATAAGTGCTGGTACAGATTTTATTGAGTCTTTCACTTAGTATAGCCTAATCCTTGTCAAAATTAGGTTTCCTGCCTCGCTGATGGCGACAATTTGGCGATCGCGCCCAAACAAGGCACAGCCTACCTGTAATGACCGGCCGATGGGCGCGGCACAATGGGCATGGATATAGGCAATGGCACGCTCATCAATGCGGTGGGCAATGTGGCTAAGAATCTCAGGTAAGGCTTGGGGAGCCATTGTTTCTAAAAATTTGAGGGCAGCCTCAACCGTTGCTGCTTGCCACACCTGCTGTAGAATCTCTGAGTCTAAGCCGGCAAGGGCACAAAAGGCGGTGAGAATTTCTTGGCGAGCATCCGCAAGGTGGTGATGGGTATGGAAAATGCCGCCGGCGAGTTTAATTAATTTGCCGTGGTAACCCAAGAGGAGCAACTGTTGAACCTTGTGCTGTGCGGCTGCCACCAGCATTGGGCCGAGCCAATTGGCGGTTTTCACGCAAAGGGAAGGGGGAATCTGGAGTTGTTGCGCCACATGAAGACCATTCTCACCAATGCAAAAGACAAGGGTTGGTGATTGGGCGGCCTTCTCGGCTAAGTCCTCGCGATAGCGATCCAGTTGCTCCGAGGCTGTGAGGGGTTGTGCCAAGGCAGTGGTTCCCAGTAGGGAGAGTCCCTCAACAATGCCAAAAGCCGCATTCGAGGTGCGCTCTGCCAAGTCTCGCCCTTGGGGCAGCAGAATTGTAACGGCGATCGCCCGCTCTTTGGGGCAATAGAGCAGTAGGTTCGTGGTTAACAACAGACGGGCATAACGGTAAATAGCTGCCTCGCCGGTGGCGCGATCGCGCCCAACCCCAAAGCCCCCCTCAATGTGAATTTTGGGAGAGGTGGCGGGGTCTTGCCAGCGCACCCAAGCCCAGATCGGGGTATGGCGGGTGAGATCAAGGGTGTCACTGGGTTCACTGTAGGTAATGGCCAAGGCCTGCTGATCATCTAAGGGTGCCCCTTGGGCAATGGGTAGGGTTGCACAGTGATTGGGGCGTAGCAGGGCAAGGGTGACTTCCTGAGGACAGGTACCGTCCGTGAGGCAACGCAGTGCCGCCACCGCCGCCGCCGTCGCAAAAACCGGTAGCGTGTAACCCACGGGTGCTAAGTAGTCAATTGCGCCAAACTGGTGCGAGCCGCTTCAGCAACCGCTTCCGCAGAATCAGTGGTTAATTGTTCAAGCAAGGGGCGAACCTCTGGGGTGCCAATTTGGCCAAGGGCGATCGCCAGCCGATGGCGGACTTGCCAATCGGGATACTCGACAAACTGCCGCAGGTGGTCAATGCTTTCTGGTTGTTTCAGTTCCCCCAGAGAACCAATCGCGGCCAATTTCACCAATTCTTGGGGACTATTGAGGGCTTCCGTGAGCAGCCCAAGGGCGGCAGGATTGCCTAGGGCACCCAAGGCGGCAATGATACTAAACTGCAACAGCCAATCATTGGTACTGTGGTAGGCCGTTTCTAAATCTTCGAGGGCAAAGGGAACTTGCAGGGCAGCCATCGCATCTGCTGCGGCCGCACGGACATCCGTTTCACTGTCATGGAGCAGGCGATCGCGCAACAGGTCATGGGCTTGATCAAGGTTAACGTGCCCAAGGCTGGCAATTTGACTGACGGCAGCGTAGCGGACACGGGAATTTTCATCTTGGCTGAGGGGTTGAATCAGCGTAAAGGCATCATTGGGGTCAAGGCTACGCAGTTGATTGATGCCCCGCAGGCGATCGCCCACATCCGCTGAGGTAATGAGTTCCTGAATTGCCGCTGTGTCCACGCCAATATTCTCCACCTGATTCCTTTGATCCTACTCGCTGGCGTCACCCACAGAAAAGGGCAGAGCGATCGCGGCTTCGATTCCCTGCCCTCAACTTAGGAGTTGTTACTGGGTTGTGCGTTCTAGGCTGCTTTTTCCGCCTCAGCAATTTGCAGCATGGTCTTCAGGACGGAGTCGGGGTTGAGGCTAATGGAGTCAATCCCTTGCGCCACTAAGAATTGGGCAAACTCAGGATAGTCACTGGGGGCTTGACCACAGATGCCAATTTTGCGCCCCTTGGCCTTCGCTGTTTGAATCGCTTGCGCCACCATGCGCTTGACCGCTTCATTGCGTTCATCAAACAGGTGCGCCACCAAGGCCGAATCGCGATCCAATCCCAGCGTCAGTTGCGTCAGGTCATTGGAGCCAATGGAGAAGCCATCAAAGACTTCGGCAAAGGCATCCGCCAACACCACATTACTGGGCAGTTCGCACATCACATAGACTTGAAGACCATTTTCCCCTTGCTTCAGCCCATGTTTGGCCATCTCCGCCAGCACGCGCCGCCCTTCATCCGGCGTACGACAGAAGGGAATCATCAGAATCACGTTCGTCAGACCCATCTCATCGCGGACTTTCTTCATGGCGCGGCATTCAAGGGCAAAGCCTTCGGCATAGTTGGGGTCGTAGTAACGGGAAGCGCCCCGCCAGCCAATCATCGGGTTTTCTTCGTGGGGTTCAAACTGGCGACCGCCCAAGAGGTTGGCATACTCATTGCTCTTGAAGTCCGACATGCGCACGACCACAGGCTTGGGATAAAAGGCGGCAGCGATCGCCCCAATCCCCTGAGCCAACTTATCAACAAAGTATTCCGCCTTGTCGGTGTAGTTTTGGGTCAGCTCGGCAATTTTTAGCTTCGCCACCTCATCGGTTAGCTCATCGTAGTGGAGCAATGCCAAGGGGTGCGCTTGAATATGGTTGGCAATAATAAACTCCATGCGTGCCAACCCCACCCCATCATTGGGAATTGCCGCCAAGCTAAAGGCTTCCTCTGGGTTACCCACATTCATCAGGATTTGGGTGCGGGTTCGCGGCAGATTTTCGAGAGCCACTTCCTCCACATGGAAGGGTAGCAATCCTTGATAGACGTGCCCCTCTTCCCCTTCAGCGCAGGAAACGGTGACCTCAACACCATTGGGGATCGTCTCGGTGGCATCGCCACAACCGACAATGGCAGGAATCCCCAACTCACGGGCAATAATCGCCGCATGGCAGGTGCGTCCCCCCTGATCGGTGACAATGGCACTGGCTTTTTTCATGATTGGCTCCCAGTCGGGATCCGTGCGGTGGGTCACCAAGACTTCGCCCGCTTGGAATTGATCGATATTGCTGACATTAAGGATGACGCGGGCACGGCCTTGGCCAATCATTTCGCCAACCGCCCGACCAGTGGCGAGGAGCGTCCCTTTTTCTTCGAGATGGTAGCTGCGTAGGACGTTCGTGGCTTTTTGGGATTGGACGGTTTCGGGGCGGGCTTGGACGATAAAGAGTTCACCCGTGATGCCATCTTTTGCCCACTCGATGTCCATCGGTGTATAGGTACCCCGCAGAGCAGAGTAGTGCTCCTCAATGATGCAGGCCCAGCGACCGAGGGTGAGAATTTCTTCATCGGTAAGGGCAAATTGTTTCCGCAGCGTCTCAGGCACGGGTTCATTGCGGGTGAGCTTCGTCCCGCCGAGGTCATAGACCATGCGGATTTCTTTGGTGCCGAGGGCTTTTTTCAAGATCGGTTTATAGCCCGCCTTCAACGTCGGCTTAAAGACAAGGTATTCATCGGGGTTGACGGCACCTTGGACAACGTTTTCGCCCAAGCCATAGGCGGCAGTAATCAGCGCTGTGTCCTTAAAGCCTGTTTCCGTGTCAATGGAGAACATCACACCAGAGCAGGCCAAGTCGGAGCGCACCATTTTTTGCACCCCCACCGATAGGGCCACATTGAAGTGGTCAAAGCCCTTGATCTGACGGTAGGAGATCGCCCGATCCGTAAAGAGCGAGGCAAAGCAGCGATGACAGGCATCGAGAACGCCCTTGAGGCCATGCACATTGAGGTAGGTTTCCTGCTGACCCGCAAAGCTAGCATCGGGCAAATCTTCAGCGGTGGCACTGGAGCGAACCGCCACGTCCGTATTCGGGCCATAGCGATCGCACATTTTTTGGTAGGCGGCAGCAATCGCATCCGTCAATTCTTGGGGAAAGGGCGTGTGCAAAATCAGCGAGCGAATTGCCTGACCCACACGGTGGAGTTCGGTTACGTCCTCGACATCAAGGCCTTCAAGCAGCCGCCGCAGTTGGGTATCAAGATTGCCCGCTTGGATAAAGTAACGGTAGGCATAGGCTGTGGTCGCAAAACCATCGGGGACATTGATCCCTTTGGGCGTCAGTTGTTGGAGCATTTCCCCCAAGGAAGAGTTTTTGCCCCCTACCAGTGGCAGGTCTTTGCAGCTTAAGGAATTCAGTTCTAAAACAAACGCTGTTTCCCGATGGGTCATTTCACTGGTCGGTCTAGGGATGGATTGAGTCATTGTTATGCTCCCAAACATTAAGTTTCATTGATTAAATTGCCGTTTGCTGTCCCTCTGGGGATGCAACAGCAGTGCTTGAGCCGTTAAAGTTTTGAGTGTCTTTGGCTCCCTTTGCTATCGTGAATCTGTGAATCACCTAACTGCACGCAATTCCCAAGTCAGAATTGTCCGTTGACAAACGCAGGCTGCTCCTTTGCTACGACACTGGGTAAAGCACGCAATACATTTCCAACGGAGACTTGATAGGCAAGGTTTGCAGAGGTCATCATCTGCACGGTGGTTAAATCACGATTGCCCTATATCTCCATTCTGAAACAGAAAAATTGGCTTTGTTTGTTGCTTAACAATCCCTTAAATTCGTTAGGATTCCAAATCACGATGGGTAAAGGGTTTGGCATTGGCGCCGCTATAGGTTGCCACAATGTGGCCATCCCCCACCAGTTGGTATTTGTAGGTCACTAATCCCTCTAGCCCCACCGGGCCTCGTGGCGGTAATTTGTGGGTACTGATACCGACTTCAGCGCCAAAGCCATAGCGGAAACCATCGGCAAAGCGAGTGGAGCAATTGTGAAAAACGCCAGCGGCATCCACCTCTTGGAGAAAACGGGCGGCGGCAGCAGCATCCTCGGTAACAATGGCTTCGGTGTGCCCCGATCCATAGGTGGCAATGTGATCCAGGGCGGCATCGAGATCGGGAACGACTTTGATGGAGAGGATCAAATCGCAGTATTCTGTCGCCCAGTCGGCTTCACTGGCAAGGGTCATGGGCACGAGGTGACAGGCGATCGCGTCCCCCCGCAATTCCACCCCTGCTTTCTCAAGGGCAGCAGCCACTGGCGGTAAAAAGGCTTCGGCAATCCCCCGATGGACAAGGAGCGTCTCAATGGCGTTACAGGCAGCCGGGTATTGGGTTTTGGCGTCGAGGGTGATGGCGATCGCCTTCTCCAAATCCGCAGCCACATCCACATAGAGATGACACAGACCATCGGCGTGCCCCAACACAGGAATCCGCGTGTTGTTCTGGATATAGCGCACAAATTCATTGGATCCGCGCGGAATGATCAGATCAACCCATTGATCCAGTTGCAGCAATTCCGTAATTTCCGCCCGCCGCATCAGTAGGGCGATCGCCCCAGCGGGCACTGCTGACTTCTCTAGCCCTCTGTGAATGGCCTGCATAATCGTTTGGCAAGAGCGACTGGCCTCCTGTCCTCCCTTGAGGATGGCGCCATTCCCCGATTTAATCGCCAAGGCAGCTATCTGCACGACGGCATCGGGACGCGCTTCAAAAATTACCCCCAGCACCCCCAAAGGACAGGTGACGCGACTGAGAATTAACTCCGTATCCAATTCCCGATGGAGTTGGCGCTGACCCAGAGGATCCGCAAGGGCAGCCACTTGACGCACCCCGGCGATCGCCGCCGCTAGTTTACTGGGACTCAGTTCCAACCGTGCATAGAGAGAGGGATTGAGCTGATTGGCCTTGGCCTGCTCACAGTCGGCAGCATTGGCCGCCAGAATCTCCTCCTGAGCCTCTTCAAGGGCACAGGCCACCTGTTCTAGGGCATCATTGCGGGCAGCGGTATCCAGCGTGGCCAACAGACGCGCCTGCTCATGAACTTCTTTGACCCGTTGCACGAGGGGAGAATCGGTCATAGGGGGTGTCAATTCCAAAGACGTATCAAGGGCGATCGTACGCCAAATTGTCCCGCACTTGTGGTAGGTTAACGGCAATTGCGTTGCCCTAGAATTGGCCAAAAAACAGGTTCAGGAGGATCATGCGAATTCTATTTGTTGCTGCTGAGGCGGCACCGCTCGCGAAAGTGGGGGGCATGGGAGATGTGGTGGGTTCCCTACCCAAGGTGTTACGCCGCATGGGACATGATGTGCGCATCTTTATGCCCTACTATGGCTTCTTGCCCGATAAGGTGGAGATCCCCAAGGATCCCATCTGGATTGGCCATGCCATGTTTCAGACGTTCCATGTCTATGAAACCGTGTTGCCGGGGTCGGATGTTCCCCTTTACCTTTTTGGCCATCCCTGCTTTAATCCCCGCCGCATCTACTACGGTGAGGATGAGGACTGGCGGTTCACCTTCTTTGCCAATGGGGCAGCAGAATTTGCTTGGAACTACTGGAAGCCCCAGATTATCCATTGCCACGATTGGCACACGGGAATGATCCCAGTGTGGATGCATCAAGACCCCGACATTACCACTGTGTTTACGATCCATAACTTGGCTTACCAAGGGCCTTGGCGGTGGCGCCTAGAGCAAATTACTTGGTGTCCGTGGTACATGCAGGGGCACAATACGATGGCGGCAGCCGTGCAGTATGCCGATCGCGTCAATACCGTTTCACCCACCTACGCCGAACAGATTAAAACCCCCGAGTATGGCGAGAAATTGGAAGGGCTGCTGTCGTTTATTAGTGGCAAGCTCTCCGGGATTCTCAATGGTATTGATACAGAGGTCTTTGATCCCAGTACTGATCGCGCCCTTGTGCAAAACTACACCGTAGATACCCTCGAGCGGCGTAAGGCCAACAAAATTGCACTTCAAGAGGAACTGGGACTAGAGGTGAACTCCGGTGCTTTCTTGGTGGGGATGGTCACCCGCTTGGTGGAGCAAAAGGGGTTGGATTTGTTGATTCAGGTGCTGGATCGCTTTTTGGCCTACACCGATAGCCAGTTTGTCCTTTTGGGAACGGGCGATCGCTACTACGAAACCCAAATGTGGCAAATTGCCTCACGGTTTCCGGGGCGCTGTAGTGTCCAGTTGCTCTACAGTGATGTCCTGTCGCGGCGGATTTATGGCGGTGCCGATGCCTTCATTATGCCGAGCCGATTTGAACCCTGTGGCATTGCCCAAATGATTGCCCTGCGCTATGGCTGTGTGCCGATTGTGCGCCGCACCGGTGGTCTTGTGGATACCGTCTTTCACCATGACCCAGAGAAGCAAACGGGAACGGGCTACTGCTTTGACCGCTATGAACCCCTTGACTTCTACACCTGCTTAGTGCGGGCTTGGGAAGGGTATCGCTACAAACGGGAGTGGCACACCCTTCAGCAGCGGGGTATGCGCGAAGACTTTAGCTGGACAAAATCGGCACTGGCCTACAATGCCCTCTATAACTCCATTTATGGCTTACCGCCGGAGACCATGCCCAATCCTAGTCCAACCCTAGTACCAGCAACGACCTGATCCTCAGGACGATGTAATGTGTGGTCATTATTGCCTACGAGTACATTGATCCCCTCTGGCAGCCCCTACCCGATCCCCAAGTGTGGGGGCAAGAGATTGACCACTGGGTACTGGATGTGGAGGCCGCCCGGCCGCAGTTGCGGTACTGGTTGCAGCGGTTAGTGCCGGGCTATTGGCTGTTGCACCAACTGAGTGCCCTTGGCCAAACGGTGATGGAAGTGAGCGATCGCCTGCGGCAACTGGAGGCAGCGGGTATTACCGTGATTGCCCTAGCCGAAGGCTACGTGAGCGATCGCCCCCCCAGTGGAGATCAACTCTTAGCCCTTTGGGATCAGGTAAAGCAGCAACTCCACCAGCAAACCCTCTGCCACAGCCATGCCCGCAATCGTCTTAAGCACCGTCCGCCGCCGGGTCGTGCTCCCTATGGCTATCGCCGCGGCAAAGAGCACTATGTGATTGATCGAGCGGCAGCCGTTGTCGTCAAGGATTTTGTCGAGCATTTTCTCCTCTATGGCTCCCTCAGTGCAGCGGTGCGCTTTATTGCCACCACCCACCACAAGCGGATTAGCGTAGCGACCGGTCGGCGCTGGTTGACCCACCCCGTCTATCGCGGCCATCTCTACTACCAGGGGAAAACAGTGATTCCCCAGACCCATGCCCCCCTCATTGCCCCCGATGAAGCGGCTCAGGTGGATCGGCTGTTGCGACGCCAACGCTCTCTACCCCGTCGTAGTGCCAGTGCCCCCCATCCGCTGGCGGGATTGGTGATTTGTCGCGAATGTCAGCAACGCTTTGGCCGGACTCAGGTGCAGCCCTACCGCCAACCGAGTCAATATGCCTACTTGCGTCCTCTGCACTGTCCCCTTTCCCCCAAATGTCGCAGCATTCCCTACGAGGCGGCCTTAGCTGCTGTGATTGCTCAAATTGCCGAACGCCTACCGCCCGCGATCGCCCAACTTTGCCTACCGTCGCCAACCCTCACCACCAAAATGGAAGCGATTGACCAGCAACTGCAACAACTCACTGCACTAGAAGACCAAGGCCTCTTGGATGCGGAAACGGCTCAACTGCGCCGCTATAAACTGGCTGGGGAACGGGCACGAATTGAGGCACAGCAGGCTCAATTGCCCCCTAGTAATCTCTTGCAACTGGCGGTTACCCTTGGTCAGCCGCAATTTTGGTACCAACTCTCAGCAGCAGAGCAACGGTTCTATCTACGGGAGTTTTTACATGCCATAGAGGTTACCAGCCGCCCCCCACAGCCTTGGTCTATCCATCTGCGATTTATTTGGGAATCCCCTATTGGCAGTGTTTCTTAACCATTTCCAGTGCCGTGTTTGGCTCCCAAGAGAGGAGATAGGCTTCCCGCTCCAGTGGTAGTTCTGCCGTTTCATAGTGCTGGCTGAGCAACCTTTCTAAATCAGGGTACAAAAACAGGGGCACATGGTATTTAGGATTAATCGGCACTCCCCGCTTAAATCCATAGGGACGGCCATAATTTGCTTTGCAGGTTTGCGCCACATGGATCGCCTCATGGTGCAGTGTGTTGATAAATTGCAAAAAGTGGTCGTGCTGGTAGATATCAATCGTGATTTTGGCCGAGGCGTTAATAATCTGGTAAGTGTCACTCCAGTAGGTGAAACGGTAGCCGAATGTGCCCATATGGCCTTCCGGCAGTTGCGCCACCGCTAAGCGGACATTCTGTTGTTCCAGTAGATTCAATAGTGCTCCTAGGTTAGGAGGTGTATTGGCAAAGGGTTCAAAATTGCTGATGGTTTCACTGTCATAAAATTGGCGCAGAATTTGCTGGTTCAGCTTGAGGGCACTGTCATAGTCACGGATACTGCCCACTAAGTCGCCAAGGCGCAGTTTCATGGTTGAGCGCTGCATCAGTCCTTGGGCATCGAGATGACCGCCATACTGGCCAAAGTGATTCAAGTCGGTAAGGGCTTGGCGGTAACGCTCTTGGGAGGTGGCAAACTGGCGATCGGTCCACAGTTGATCTGCCTGTTGACGATAGATGTGACTGCGGTTGAGGTGGGCACGCTGCATACTTGACTGGAATGACTGACAGCGGGCGATCGCCATCGCGAAGATCGGCAGCGCTTCGTTGTATTGTTGGATTTCATAAAAGGCTGCCCCCTTGAGGCTCACCAACTCACAGTAGGGTTCACCAAAGGTCGTATGGCCTAGGTATTGAAAGTAGGGTTCCGCTTCGTCCGCTGTCTTGAGCACACTTTCATACTGTTTGTCACCATAGGCCGCCTGTGCCTGCTGTTGCAGGGTTTGTACCCGCCCGAGCATCGTGTTTTTAGCAAAGTCTTGCATTTTCGGGTCACACAGGGCAGTCGCTTCCTGAAAAGACTGGATAGCATGGGTTGGCTGCCCGAGGTGGCTAAAGGCGGCGCCCTGCAAACTGGTTAATTGGCACTGGGTTTCTGTGGCGATCGCCGAGGGGAGATAGGCAAGGTAGGGGCGTGCCTCGTCGGCGTGGCTCAAAACCAGTGGATAATTCTGCTGATCATGGGCTTGCCAGCTTAGGGTCAGGAGATCCTGACTCCGTTGCTCGAGGGTTGCTTGGGCAAAGGCCACCAATTCAGGAAAAGCCTGACAATTCTCAATTTGATTGGCAAGAAGATCAATCGCTGCTGCGGGCTGCTGCTGATGGGCAAAGATTGCCCCCCGATAGACTTGAATTTGACAAGCCAAAAGGGGACGGGTTTCAGCACTGGCAAAGGAGAGATAGGACTCGGCTCCTTGGAGTTTGTGGCTAGCCGTTTGGTACTGACCGGCTTCGTAGTATTTTTGAGCATCGGCAATCAGGTTTTTGCTCTGGTTGGTCAAGACGGCATAGGTGAGGCTACCGAGGAGTCCCACCGTACCGATAGCGGCTGCCAGTATTTTTTTATTGAAAATGGTATTAGGTATTACAAAATTTGGCCAATGCCATGCTTGCGGTCTGAGTGTCATGAGGAGTATCCTAAATCGCTTTATAGATAGGCTTTTGAGCTTATTAGCTTGATCCTAGCGACTGAGAATTTTCACTGACTTAGCATAAAAACTTCACAATCTTAGTTGATATACTTTAATAGTCTCATGATTTTTGGTTACAAAAACTCGATCGCCCCCCGCAGTCGTTGCAGGGCATCATTGCTGAAATGGGAAGGCTAGTTTATAGATAAATAAAAAACATCAATAACAAATCGCAGGTGTAAGGGGTTATGACGATTGAACTCAGCGATCGCCAAAAGCAAATTCTTGGCGCCACGATTAACCATTACATTGCCACGGCAGAACCCGTCGGCTCAAAAGCGATCGCCACCGAATACAACCTCAACGTCAGCCCGGCCACGGTGCGCAATACGATGCTGCTCCTCGAAAAAAGCGGCCTGCTTTACCAACCCCACACGTCCGCAGGGCGGGTACCCTCTGATTCTGGCTATCGTGTCTATGTGGACGAACTGATCCAGCCTATTCCCGATGTGGCTCGCAAAGCCGAGAGTCTCTTGAGTGAGCGGTTTATTTGGGGACAACAACGCCTTGAGGTGATCTTGCGGCAAGCGGCGCAGTTGCTCTCGGATCTCAGTGGTTACATTACGCTGATCACGCTGCCCAATCGTTTGGAGCGGCAGATTCGGGTGATTCAACTGGTCGCCTTGGATGCGCAGCAGGTGATGGTGATTCTTGTGCTTGATACCTACGAAACCCAGTCGGCACTGATTCAATTGGGGCAAGGGGAAGAAGACCCTGAGCTACGGGAGCGCACCCTACAGGTACTGACCAACTTCCTCAATCATCAGTTGCAGGGGCGATCGCTGGTGGAACTCAGTGCCATTGACTGGCAAAAACTGGATTTGGAGTTCCAGACCTACAGCCAGCAGCTTCAGACCCTACTGCGGCAATTGAGCGATCGCTACAGCCACCAAGGTACTTCCTTTGTGATCAGCGGTCTTGCCGATGTTCTCCAGCAGCCGGAGTTTTCCCAAGTGGAGCAGGTGCAAATGCTGCTGCATCTTCTCGAAGACCAACAGGATCAACTCGCTCCCTTGATCAGTAGTGATAGCCAAGCCCCCTCGCAGGTGCAAATCCGCATTGGCAGTGAAAATACCTTAGCGCCGATGCAGTCCTGTACATTGGTTTATTCCTGCTATTGCTACGGAGACTCCCCCGTGGGCAGTATTGGCATTCTAGGGCCGACGCGGATGCCCTATGCACGGATTATTCCCCTAGTGGCCACAGCAGCAGATTATTTGACCGAACAGGTGAGTCGCCGCAAGTAAAGAAATCAAAACATTAGACCATTCCTGCACAATCAACGGCTGGCTTTATCGTGCACAATAAACTATTGGGCTTTCCCAGTTGGAGATATTGCAATGCCGACACCCGCCTTGCTGGTTCTTGCCGATGGTTCAGTCTTTCGCGGTTTTTCCTTTGGGGCACCGGGAACGGCCATTGGCGAAGTAGTCTTTAATACCGGCATGACGGGTTATCAAGAGGTGCTCACTGACCCGAGTTATTGTGGTCAAATCGTGACATTCACCTACCCTGAGTTGGGCAATACGGGAACCACCCCCGAAGACGATGAATCCGATCGCCCCCAAGTGTGCGGTGCGGTTGCTCGCAATATCTGTGACATTCCCAGTAACTGGCGATCGCAACAATCCTTACCTGATTACCTCAAAGCCCATCGCATTCCTGCAATTTATGGCATTGACACCCGCGCCCTCACCCGCAAAATTCGCACCGTCGGTGCCATGAATGGCGGCATCTCCACGGAAATCCTTGACCCCGTTGAACTGCTGCAAAAAGTCCTTGCCGCTCCCAGTATGCAGGGACAAAATCTAGCCAAGGTGGTGACCACCCGCACCCCCTATGAATGGACAGAACCCACGCCCCCCGCTTGGGAATTTCGTCCCCAGACACCCACCGAAGAGCCACCGCTCACAGTTGTCGCCATTGACTTTGGCGTGAAGCGCAACATTCTCCGTCGCTTGGCTAGTTATGGCTGCCGTGTGATTGTCGTGCCGGCGGATACACCAGCGGAAACGATTCTCAGCTATGACCCGGATGGCATTTTCCTCTCCAATGGCCCCGGCGACCCTGCCGCAGTTCAGGAAGGCATTGAAACCGCGCGCAAATTACTGGCGGCTCAGCGTCCCATGTTTGGCATTTGTCTGGGGCATCAGTTGTTGGGACTTTCTTTGGGGGCGGAAACCTTCAAGCTCAAGTTTGGTCACCGCGGGTTAAACCAGCCCGCTGGCCTGACGCGGGAAGTGGAAATTACCAGCCAAAACCACGGCTTTGCCATTACTGAAGAATCCCTTGCCCAAACCCCCGTTGAGATTACCCACTTTAACCTCAATGACAAAACCGTTGCCGGTCTGAAGCACCAAACATTGCCGATTTTCTCAGTGCAGTATCACCCTGAGGCCAGCCCCGGCCCCCACGATGCCGATTATCTCTTTGGCGAGTTTGTGGCGCAAATGCGTGCCTATCGTCAACAACACCCCCGCAGCCAATGAAAGGGCGATCGCTCACCCCCTACCTCTTTCTTGCCCCTGCCTTGGGGTTACTCACATTGACGGTCTTTTGGCCAGCGCTACAGGCCTTTTTCCTCAGTTTCACCCGCTATGAAACCGATCTCCTGAGTCCGCCTGTGTGGGTGGGATGGGCCAATTTTGCGCAGTTGTGGCGCGATGGTGTTTTCTGGAAAACCTTGGCCAATACGTTCCTCTATTTAGTGGTGGTGGTGCCGATTCTGGCGATCGCTCCCCTGCTGCTGGCGATTCTGGTCAATCAACCCCTGCGGGGCATCCACTGGTTTCGTGCTGCCTACTACAGTCCCGTGATTATCTCAATGGTCGTGGCGGGGATTGCCTGGCGCTGGCTCTATGCCCCCAATGGCCTCTTCAACCAACTGGTACAGGGTCTGCATCTGCGGGACACCCCGATTCCTTGGCTGACCAGTCCCCAACTCGCCCTCTTTAGTGTCATGGCCGTCACCGTCTGGAAAGGCTTGGGTTACTACATGGTGATCTATCTGGCGGGACTTCAGGGGATTAGTGGTGAACTCTACGAAGCGGCGGCGCTTGATGGCAGTGATGGCTGGCGACAGCATCGGGATATTACCTTACCGCTGATGCGCCCCTATATTCTTTTGGTGAGCATTATCTCAGCAATTTCTGCCACGAAGGTCTTTGAAGAAGTCTATGTCATGACCCAAGGGGGACCCCTGAATAGCTCCAAGACCATTGTTTATTACATCTATGAGAATGCCTTTCAGCGCTTAGAGATTAACTACGCCTGCACGATGGGACTGGTCTTATTCCTGTTTATCCTGTCGTTGTCCCTCTTCAATCTCAAGTTTGGCCGCCAGGTGGAAATGCCCCTCAGCTAAGCACTTGCATGCGTTGAATCAACCATTGATCGCCGCGACGGGTAAAGGTGTAGATGACGCGGTAGGGATCGCTATAGGAAATATCATTGCGTAGTGTCCCCTGTTCATAGAAACGGGCATCCTCATTGACTTCTGCCAATACATCCACGCGATCGCTGCCTTGGGGACGCACTTCCTTCACCTCTAGGTTCTTGAGGGTATAAACCCAATGGCTGCCCTCGGACTTTAAGCCCTGTGCCCGCGATCGCCAGCGGCTGAGTTCTGGCTCCGCCAAAATTGTTGCGAGTTTGTCCATGTCAAAGGCCGTGCCAAGGGCTTGGGCTTTAATTTGCTGCCACGTGCGGAGGCGATCGCGCGCCATCTCCGGCGTTAAGGTGGTGGCTAAGGGCGTCGGTTGTGGTGTCGGGGTCGGCGTTGCCACAGGAGTTGGCGTTGGGGTCACTGGCGGTGGCGGGGTGGGGGCTTCAGCCGTTTTGGCTGGCCAATAAACTTTTGCCAAGGCGCCTAACCCAACCAGAACAACCCCTGCACCCATCCAAAACCAAGTCTGACGTTTTTTATGGCGACTGGTTGGAGAGCGGCGCCGTTTGCGAGTGGAGGCTGGGGGCGTGTCGGTCTCCGTTGTGGTTGAAGAACTGGTAGCAACTGATGTCGAAAAGCCTTGACCCAGCCCAGTATGATACTCCAAGGGCAACGTTTCCGCTGTAAACGAGACGGGCGGCGGCACGGCCACCGTTGGTCTAATGACTTCGGGGAGGGCAGAGGCAGTAGTGCTGGGTGGCTCAGGGGCAATGGCGTCGTCACTGAGAGCCTCTAGGTAGGCTTGGATATTGGGATCGGCAAAGTAGGCATCCAAGGCCACTGGTGTTTCCCCCAAGTCCCGAAAGGCAGGATAAATTTCTTCCCGTAGCCATTGCTCTGTGTAGTAGTACAGCCCCGGCAGCAGATCGCTAGAATCATTGGAGTGACGGCGGATAAAGGCGAGACTCTGCTGATCTTGAGAGCGATCGAGAGCGGCCAAGGCCTCAGCAGGTTGTCCCAACAGCAGTAAACAACTGGCCAGTTCAAGGTAGATGTCTTGATTGGGCGAGAGTCGCTCTAGTAAATCCTTGGCGCGGCGAATATAGCTGGGCTGAAGTTCCTGTACACCCCGTGCCACCAGCGCATGAACGGCAAGATAGGTTGCTACGGCTGAGGGACGCCGCGATTCCCGTTCAAAGAGTTCCTGTTGCTCTGCCACGGTGAGATGGCTGCGCAGTTGCAAAATAAATTTCAGAAAATCCTCAACCCCTAGGCCAGAGTAATCATCATGGCGACCTTCAATGCCCCCGCGATCGCTGAGCATCTCCCGCAGCAATAAAATACCCCGCTGCCGATTGACACTATCGGATAGAGGCAGTGCCAGTAGCTCGAGAATGCGGTAGGGACGCAGGCGATTCAGTTCCGTCTGAAACTGCTCCTGTAGTTCGGGAAACAGGTTCGCCCGCTGAAGTACCCCAAGACCGGCTTCGAGGCGAGAGGCGGCTGCTTGGTAGGATTGCCGCTGCCATTCCTCGCGTCCCAATTCCAGATAGGCCAAAGCCACAGTGAGGGTAATATCGGCAACGGCGGCAGAGGAAGTGTAGGGGCGGTTGAGATCAAAGGCATCCCCTTTTAGGAATTGTTCTCCCAGTTTGACCACTTGGGAGTAGTTCCCCAGTTCATAGAGCAGTAGGAGCGCCCCCGAAAATTGCTGATCACTAATTTCAAGGTGGGGAGCGGTGGCATCGGGATCCAACTGGGCAATTAAATCATCGGGATCAACGGCACGGCAGTGGCGATCGTAGGCATGGCGCTGCTCAGGTTCTCGCAAAACTGCATAGGCTTGCTCAATGAGTTCACGACGGGTGGCAACGGTGGTGGGGGAGTGCTGATGGGTGGGCAGTTGCAACAGCCGATCCTGAAACGCTTGCTCAATTTGCTCCGGCGTTGCCTGAATTGGCACACCCAGCACTTGGTAATAGTCGAGGGGAATGCGCACCTGAACCCAAACCTCTATAGATGAACCCGTCCATCAGTGATGATATCTGTCTTTACAGCAAGAACAGGGAAACCCTGCCAACCCTTGCTTCACTTGAAGCATGACACTGTGTAGTGTTCCCAAAGAAAAGGGAGCATCAAGCGTTCTAGGGTATCACAATTTTTGCCCCTCAGTGCGAGTTTGTGCAGAGATTGGGTGGCTTAGCCGCGCACTTTTGCTGTAAAGCCAGAGGCCTTAAATTGCTCCAACTGCAAAGGCGTTGGTTGGTCGTAGGGCACGCTAATGCGAATTTCAAAATCACTAATGCCGGGTGGAATCACATCAATTGCCCCAACCCGTGTGCGGTTTTGCAACACTGGATTGCCATTAGCATCGTAGATGCGGCCAAAGACATCGGCATCCACCACCGTTTTGCCGGATTTATTCTCGGCTTTGCCAGTAATCAGGTAGCAGTTGGCCTTGAGGGTCGTGCCCCCGGGTGTGACTGAACCTTCACCAATTTCTGGCGGACATTCGTGGTAACTGAGGTCAAAGAGCCGCACTTGAATAGCGGCGATCGCCGGCAGCGTGGCGATACTTGACCAGCACAGGACACTGAGGAGCAAACATACCACTCCTCGACGCAGATATCCCACAAACCGATTCGCACTCATCGTCATCGCTCAGCACTTCAACACGCCCCTATTATCCCACAGTGGTCAAAATCCACAGATCAACCGCTCCCAATAGCAGCGTCAAGACGGCCAAAATACCGTACATCCAAGGCTGAGCAAGGGGCTTAATCACCTCTGTGGGCAATCCCGTATGGGCTTCAATGGCACGCATCATTTGGGCAAACCCCGCCACTCGCATCGGCAGAAGATACCCTTGACCTGTGGCAGTCACCAGATAATAGACCAAGCCCCCTTGGCTGGTACTGCGGGGCTGAAGCCCTTGAATCTCTGACCAAGCCAGTTGCCACTGCCGCCGCAGGAAGGGGGGAACCCAACCGGGATAGGTGAGGCGGATTCCTTGAGCATCCAGTTCTACCCGTTGACTCAGCGCCCCCCAGAGCAAAACGCCCCCAAGGGCGATCGCCCCCCAAAGGAGCAGGGGTGAAACAGGCGCCGCCGTCTGTGCCGCCAAAAAGGGGAGAGGAAGTGTGAGGGCGCCATAGAGGGCAATGAGGGTTCCAGAAATCAGGGGCGAGGTTTTGAAGCGCAGGGGTTCAGTCATTGTCGTTGCTGAGTTATTACCTAAAAGGTGCATGATCATTCATCAATAGAATAACCAAGTGGCAAAGGCATATTTAGTCCCCTGCACCACGGGCAAGGCAGCATGGGGATGGGTGTAGTAGGCAGGAAAGACAACAACATCCCCCGTCCGTGGGGTGACCTTTACCCCTTGGCGATCGAAGTAGGTTTCTCCCCCCTGAAAGTCTTCATTGAGATAGCCCACGAGACTCACATCCCGCGTCGGAATACCTTGCGCCAGTTCCATTTGCCGACTGGCCAGCAATAGGTTGTCCACATGGCGGCGATAGCCCTCACCCACCCGATAGCGCAGGATCGAGAAGTTCTCAATTTCAGGAAAGCGAATGCCATAGTGCTGGTAGAGGACGATTTGAATCGTTTGGGTGGCTTGGAGAAGAATCTGCCGCATCGTGTCCTGTTGGGGGTCTTGGGGATCAAAGCGCAGTAGGCCGCCGCCGCGCACTGAGCGATCCACCGTCCCCATGAGAATTTGCGCATCCTCAAACCCCACCTTCTCAGCCGTAGCAATCACCTGCTGACACTGGCGAGCGGGAATCAAACGCTGGAAGAGGAGAATCTCACCCCCCAAGTCAAGAATTTGCAGCGGTGCAGCACTCATAGGGCAAAGATGGTCGCTGTTTCTACGATAGGCCTAGGGGAGGCGTAGTTGCACCGGCACTTCACTTTGGACATTGCCACTGACAATCACCTCTTGGCGATCGAGCCACCCTTTTGCCCGCTGTCCCTGAACTTGAATGCGGGGATTGCTCTGGCGGTAAAAGACGCCCCCTTGGGCTTCCACTTCCTGTTGGGGAATCCGCCAAATCAGTTGAGCCGTGCGTAGGTGGGCATTGGGGCGCTGGATTTCCACTTCACCGCTGGCTTCCACCCGCTGTTGGGGGATCCACCAATTGAGGCGTTGGGCACGCAGTTGCGCCTGTTGGGGTTGACTGTTGATCTGGGCATTGTCAAAGATGGCGCGGTTTTCAGCCATCAGGAAGACACCGCGATTGGCTTGCCCTTGAATGCCTTGAGTGGGGTACTGCACCCGCACCGGGCGATCGCTCACCAATTGCTGCTGCGGAATCAACCAGCGCACCGTTTCTCCTTCAACCCGTAGGGCAGGGTTAGGAAGCTGCACCTGAACGCCCCCCTCAAGGGTAACTACCTGATCGCTAATTGACCAGATGGCCCTTTGGGCTTGCAGCCGCTGCCCTTGGCGATCGCCCGCCACACCAATGACAGTCACCCCCCCTTGACCAATCACCCCTGCCAAGAGCCGATTGGGTTCCTGCTGCCACACCAGACTCTCCGTATTGAGGCGCAAATCCTTGGCGTCCTTGGCGGGCGAGGTCACCTGAACGGCATTGAGGGCACGCAGTTCTTGGCGTTGGCTATCGGCTTCGAGGCGCTTGGCAGTAACGGTGACTTGGGGATAGCGGGCTTGCAGGTTTTTCTGGGCAATGAGAACGCCGCGATCGCCCTGCCAGACCAATTGATCGGCCACAATCGTCCCCTTTTGCTGGAGATCAGTGACCGTGGTGCGACCCTCAATCCAGAGTTGCCCATCCCGCTGCCGCACATTGACTGCCTTAGCTTGCACCTTGTAAGCAGTTTTGCCCTCTGCCTTTAATTCCCCCGTGAGGTTTTGAATCTCCAATTGCTGGCGATCGTCATCGCGATAGCGTGCTCCCGCCGCTTGCAGTAACCAGAGAAGTTCACCTTTGGCATTGGTTTGCCGTAGGGTCAGATTTTGCAGCTTGACATCACCCGTGATTTCTGGTTCTGGTGAGGGTTCCTCGCCCACCCACTGATCCACCCAGCCACAGCCTGTTAAGGCCAGTACAAGGCAAAGGGGGAGGAGGGGTCTAGGCAGAGGCATTGTTGTCTAGGTTCTCTAGGGTCTCGGGTGACTCATTGCCCGCAGCTTCCTCTTTCCCTTCGGCGGTATCTTGCTCCCAATGGGGAGTCACAATGGGGGGTGGCGTCAGGCTACCCGTGACGGGGCGGTAGGTATAGGTCGGGCGGGGCGCTTTTTGGATTTCTTCGCGAATGCTCTCCAGATCAATGTAGCGATCGGCAACGTTAATGAGGCTATCGCTCGTCATCGATCGCAGGCTCACCACCTCAACCCGTGCCCCTCGGTAACTCACCGCATCCACCGCATAGGCCAAATCGCCATCACCACTGACCAAGATGGCAGTATCATAGCAACCCACCAGCGCCATCATATCCACGGCAATTTCCACGTCAAGATTCGCCTTTTTAGAACCGTCGGGGAGTTGGACGAGTTCCTTGGAGACAACACGATAGCCATTGCGGCGCATCCACAGCAAAAACCCCTGCTGTTTTTCATTGGTGGGGTCAACCCCCGTATAGAAGAAGGAGCGAAAGAGACGGGAACCTTGGGTCAGGTGGCAGAGGAGTTTTGAATAGTCAATTTCAATGCCCAGTTGCAGTGCTGCATAGAATAGGTTGGAGCCATCAATAAAGATGGCAACGCGCCCGCGATTTTGTAACACCTGTTCTGGCGTGTAAATAACTGAAGACGAAGATGTAACCATGTAGAAATCATCTCAAAAAAAGTGTGTTATCGAAATATGAAGTCATACCTCTAGCGTATCGCGCGTCAAGGGGAATCGGCGACGGTTGCAGGCAGCGACAGTTTTTGGAAAATCGGCTCTGGATTGGCCAGAGGTTGTGACGCCGGTAAAACACCCCACTGGGCTTGGCGATCGCCCAAAAGGTCTGGGGCAACTGATCCGTTAAATTTAATACTATAGCCCAACTGCCCATAGATGGCCTCACTCAGTTGGGGGATAATCGGGGCAAGGACATAGGCCACAAGCCGCACTGACTCCAATACACAGTAGAGAATCTCCGCCACCGCTTGCGTTTCCCCAGCCTTATAGCGTTTCCACGGTGCCTCTTCATCAAGAAATTTATTCCCTGCCCGTGCCAGCGCGAGTGCCTGTTGACACACCTCATGGAAGGCCAGTTGCCGATACCCTTGGCCATAGGTTTGGCTGAGGTGCTCTGCCGGTTGCCGCAGGGGATGCTCGCGCGGAATCGCTGACCCTTGGACATTGGGCACCTTCCCATCGGTATATTTCCAAGCCATTTTCAGCGTGCGATTGAGTAAATTCCCCAGATCATTGGCCAGATCCGCATTGAGGATATTGACAAAGCGGGTCTCACTAAAGTCACCATCGCGGCCAAACTCCACCTCTTTCATGAAGTAGTAGCGCACCGCATCAGCACCGTATTGCGCCACCAAGGCAAAGGGATCAAGGGTATTCCCCAGACTTTTGCCCATCTTTTGACCATCCTTGGTGAGAAAGCCATGGACAAAGATCTGCTCTGGCAGCGGCAAGCCCGCCGACATCAACATGGCTGGCCAAGAGATGGCATGGAAGCGCAGAATATCCTTACCGATCATGTGCAGGTTAATCGGCCACCAGGTTTTAAGGGCATTGGCCAAGGTCGGCTCATCTTCTGGTTCCAAGAGGGCGGTGACATAGCCCAAGAGGGCATCAAACCAGACATAGAGGGTCTGTTCTGGATCCGTGGGCACGGGAAACCCCCACGCCAGATTCACCCGCGAAATGGAAAAGTCCTGAAGCCCCCGCTCAATAAAACTCAGCACCTCATTGCGACGGCTGGGGGGCTGGACAAAGTCAGGATGTGCAGCGTAGTAGTCCAAGAGCGCCTGCTGATACTTCGAGAGGCGGAAAAAATAGTTGCGCTCATCTCGCCATTCCACCGTCCGATTCACATGGATCGGGCAGCGCCGACCCTCAAGCAGTTCGCGTTCTTCCTTGAATTCTTCGCACTCGACACAGTACCAACCCTGCTGCTGACCGAGATAAATGTCGCCGTTGTCCCATACCCGCTGAAAAAACTCGTTGACAATGGCTTGGTGGCGAGGACTGGTGGTGCGGCTAAAGCGATCGTAGTGGATATTCAGTTGTTGCCACAGGGCTTGAAAACCAGCGGCAATCTCATCGCAGTGGGCTTGGGGACTGAGACCCCGCTGTTGAGCCGTGCGCTCAATTTTCTGGCCATGCTCATCGGTACCGGTAATGAACCGCACCTGATAGCCCTGCAAACGATAAAAGCGAGCGAGCACATCGGCAGCAATGGTTGTGTAGGCACTGCCAATGTGGGGAAGGGCATTGACGTAGTACAGGGGGGTAGTGAGTGAAAAGTGCGGTGACAAGCAGTGTTTCTCCCTAGGAGGTCGAGCAAATCGCGTTATTTATCATAGTGCCATCAGTAACAGCTTGGAGGCGATCGCCCACCGCCAGATCTACCCAAGGACTCAGGGGGCCTTCTTGCTCACTGCCATTGGCAGCCAAGTCACTGTGGCAGAGGAATAGGCGATCGCTCACCCGTGAACATAGATCCACCAGTAAATGCGCCAGACGTTCTGACTCCAATTGCCACACCCGCGCACTGGGACTCGCCGCCCCTTGTCGCAAAAAAATGGGTGCCTGCCAGAGGCATTGCAAGCCGCCATCCTGCCAACGCGGACTCCCCACATCCAGCCAAAAATGCCAGCGATGGGCGAGTTGGGCACTGCGATATTGAAACGTTGTTGCTAATAAGACCCCTTGGGGCTGCCGCAGGGGTGGGGCGGGATCAGCGGTTACAATTCCCCGCCGCAATAGAGCAATCCATTCCCGTAGCCGCTCAGCCGTTGGCGTGGCTCGGTGCTCTGGGAGGTGATCATAAATTTGCCAGTAGGCGGCTGTGCCCTCAAGGAGCGATCGCAGGGGAGCCAATTCACTGGCCGTCAGGTTTTGTGGCCAGAGATAGCGTTGAATCGCCGCATCGAGGAGATAGACAGGCGTTTGGCTAGGATCTAGCGTGCTCAGCCAATGGCGGAACGTCTCATAGGCGTCGGTGGCTCGATGGCCAAAGCGATCCCAATGGCTGTATTGGGTTGTGCTCAGCAATTCAGCTTTCTCCAGACCCGGTTGAAAACAATAGCAAGAGAGCAGGCCTGCCCGCACCGGATCAATCGCTCGCGGCAGCAAAACCGTTAACATCTCCGCAACCGCCGTTGCCTCTGGCATTATTCCCGTTCGCGGATAAACAAACAGCAACAGTGTCAAAAGGGCACGCACAAAGGGGGATTGAATCAGGGGGCGCTGCTCATTCCAGATCACAAGGGGAATGCCGCGTTTTTTTAGCTCAGTGCTAAAGACATGGCGGGCAACGCTATCTAAACCGGGGGCAAGGATGGCAATCTCGTTTGGTTGCACCATCCCTTGATGAATGGCGGTGACAATTGTCGCAACCACTTCCTGTAACAGTTGCATCCGCGAAGTGGTTTGAATGGCCGCTATGCTTTCAGGCAGGGTGGCTTGAGGCGTAGTGAGGCGTTCTTGAATCTCAGTTTGGAGAGGGGTATTGCCAAAAATCGTTTCAGCGGGGTAGGGCTGTTCAATGACAGTGGCTTGGTTTTTCAGGCCGAGAAACGCATCGGGATCAGCTCCGAGACCGAGACGGACAGCGCCAATGGGTTGATGGGTTAGGACAATTTTGATCCCCTGTTCGTTAAAGAGGGCGATCAAATCCGCCATCACCGCTGGATAGTTGTGGGTATTGTCAGCCAAGAGACACTGAAACCGTTGCCCCAAGGAGGCTTGGTATCGGGGATGGTCAAGGAGAACCCGCCCAAATAAATCCGTGGTGATGCCGTAGGTGAGAAGGCTGTGGGTAGTACACCAACTTTGCCACTGTTTCAGGGCGGTGACGATCGCCCCCACCGTTTCTGAAGGCATCTCAAGCTGCTGATCCCAAATGAGTTCGGGCAGGTCATCAAGGCTGAGGCGGGCAAAGGCAGCCAATTGAAAAATATCAAGAAGGTGGCGCGTGGCGCGATCGCCTACGGCGCAGCGGAGCTGTTCGCTATTTTCACTGAGGACGGCAAACGTATGGTTAGCAAGCCAAGGCTGCCACAACCGCTCTGCCCACACCAACTCCGTTTCTGGTTTCAGACGCAAAGGGGGATGCGGATCAACGGCCTTCGCCTCGACCAGCAGCGGCCAAAAAAGTTCTACCTCATCCTGCATGAAGCCCACTGGCGTGGTGATATAAGGTCTGTAGCCACTGCCCAACTGCGACTCAATTTCCCGTTGGATGGCTTGGCGGCCTTCGACGGTATCGGTCAAAAAGAGGAGCGATCGCTCGCGGGGAATCACTGAGCTGTCTTGGCCCACCCACTGGGCAAATTCCCTCACCAGTGCATAGGTTTTGCCACTGCGACTACTGCCACTGATCCACTGCAACACCGCCAACAAAGCCCGCAAAGTCAATTTGCTACGATTTTATCTATCCTATCGATTTATTGCTTTTGCGGTAGCCGTCGAGAACAACAGCAATGTCCAGCAATCCCTTTATTCGCCTCAGAGACTGGATCAAGCGTGCAGAACAATGGTATCTCACAACTCCTAACCGCGCTCTACAGGAAGCCTATGAAGCCGCTCTAAAAATTCGCGCCATTGAACTGGAACATTTTGACGGTCAACCTATTAGTCCCCTCAATCTACCTGTGGGAGAAGTCTCTAGCTATTTCGAGACAGAGCTAAAACAACTGCTGAAAACCATTCGTATGCGGATGACGGAGTTTCGCGCCAGCCGGCAAATTTTGCCCCTTGCTCCCCCCCAAAGTTCCCCCACTCCTGTCAATGGCAGTATCAGTGACGCAACAGCAACCTATACGGTGACGGCTACCGTCAGTGGCACGACGGAGGAACCCAGCGTCTATGAAAAGCTGCGGGTGATTGATGCCACCCTCAACCGCTATAAACGGCAGCGCGAAAAGGAACTCAATGCCCTTGCCCGTCCCAGCCTCAGTCGCCAAGACCCCCAACAACGCCAGCAGGTGGCCGCCCTCGACAAAATTGAGGACGATTCTCTCTACCTATCGGAATATATCAGTGATGATCTCACCGATGATTCCAAGCTGGACAGCAGCAGCTTTATTCCCCGCTCGATTTTGCGCACCGCCGATCGCTTTCGCCGTGAACTTAATTCCGATGAAGCCACTGAAGCTGAAGTCGTTCGTGATTTTCGCACCTCAAAGCTGCGCACCCGTCTGGCCGTTCGTTTTATGCTCTTGTTGGTGATTTTGCCCCTGTTGACTCAGCAAATTTCCAAGGCGCTGATTGTCAGTCCCCTCGTCAACCACTTTAAGGCGGTGGGGCAGATCGAACGCATCATTAACTCCCAACTGGAGGACAACATTCTTGATGAGCTGGCTCGCTTTGAGAACAAAATTCGCTTTGAAAGCCTTGTCAGTAATGTGCCAGTTTCCCCCGAGGAGATTCAAAGCCGCATCCGCGAAAAGGCGATTGAGCTATCCACGGAATACCAAAAGGAACTGATTGAACCCCTGAAGAATATCCTCTCCGATGCCTTGGGCTTTACGGTCTTTTTGGTGCTAGTGTTTACAGGTCAACGGCAACTGGCGATTGTCAAGGCTTTTTTGGATGAGGTGGTCTATGGCCTCAGTGATAGTGCCAAGGCCTTTATCATTATCCTATTTACGGATGTCTTTGTCGGATTCCACTCCCCCCACGGCTGGGAAGTGTTGGTGAACAATACCCTCGAGCACTTTGGTTTTCCTCGCAATGAGGACTTTATCAATATGTTTATCGCCACCTTTCCGGTGATGCTGGATACGGTGTTTAAGTATTGGATTTTCCGTTATCTCAACCAGATTTCCCCTTCGGCAGTGGCCACCTACAAGAATATGAACGAGTAGTTAGGAGCGCACCACTGGCTGGAGAATGGGACAGATCGTGCCCTCTAGGGGTTGCGCGGGCGATCGCCAGCCGGAGAGGAGGCCTTGCAATTCCTGTTTAAGAATGTGCAACTGCTGAATTTGCGCCTCAATGATGGCCAATTTTTCCTCTAACTTCTCCTTGATGTGGTCACAGGGAATCTCACCGCGATCGTACACCTCAAGAAAAGCTTTGATGTCGCTCAGGCTGAGGCCAAGGGACTGGGCACGTTTAATAAAACTGAGGCGAGCAAAGACATCCTCAGCAAAGAGGCGATAGCCCCCACGGGTTCTGCCAACGGTTCGCAACAGCCCCAATTCCTCATAATAGCGAATGGTCTTGACGGGCAGACCACTACTGTGGGCAACGGTACCAATCAAATAGGCGGCTGCATTCATTGCAGTTCTCCCAAGATCAGCGAGACAGCGATTTTAGAGAGGGGTACTTTAATTTTCTGCCACTCAGAGGCCAGATCACCACTTTCGGAAATTTAGCCATCTGCGCTATAATCATAAAGCTACGCGGATGTGGCGGAATTGGTATACGCGCACGTTTGAGGGGCGTGTGGCTTTGCCTTGCGAGTTCGAGTCTCGCCATCCGCATCTTCTCTATGGGTGAATAAAGAAGGCGATCGCCAGCACGAGGTAGGTGATCATCAGCAAGACACCCTCTAGCCAATTCGTGCGGCCATCGTTGCTAATGGAGTTGGTGATGGCAACCGCAGCCACAACGGCCAAGAGTTCAAAGAGATTAAAGCTCAGGTTCATCTCCGCTTGACCCAAGAACCAGCCCACCAGCACAAGCACCGGTGCCACAAAAAGGATAATCTGCAAGCTAGACCCAATCGCCACCGCCACTGCCCCTTCCATGCGGTTATTGAGGGCAAACTTGATACAGGTGATAAACTCAACCACACTGCTGAACACGGGAATCAGAAACACGCCTGTAAATAACTGCGTCAGTCCCATTTCACTAATGCTGTCCTGCAAGCTATCCACGAGGATGTCGGAAACAAAGACCAGCAAAATCGTACCCCCCAGCAGAATGGCAACGGGCACCTTGAGATTGACAGTGGGGGAGGGTTCCTGACCCGCGATCGTCTCATCCAGCAAGTAGAGGTGACGATGGGTTTTCATGGAAAAGAGCAACATCAGACCGTAAAAAATCAGCAGCAAAATCGCCGACGCATAGGAAAAGCGATCAATCAAGTGAAGCTGCACACTGGGCGCCACCGCCTGAATCGCGGTTGGGGTCATCAGTACAATCACCGATAGGGTGAGGGCAGAGGCGTTAATGCGAGCCACAGGTGCCGAGAACTGCTGCTCGGGAAATCGGATGCCCCCAACAACAATGGCCAGCCCCAATCCCAAAAGCAAATTGGCAATAATGGCACCGCTGAGACTGGCTTTCACCACCTCTGCCAGACCCTGACGCAGGGCGACAATGGCAATAATCATCTCGGTGACATTGCCAAAGGTGGCATTCAAGAGTCCACCAAGGGCAGGGCCAATCACTTCGGCGATCGCCTCTGTGGAATTGGAAATCCAAGCCGCAAGGGGCACAATGGCTAGACCACTGAGGATAAAGCTCACCATTGGCGGCATTTTGACGATAAAGTTAAGGAGGGCAAGGGGCACAAAAATCAGTAGGCCCAGCAGAATTTTTTCCTGTGTTGTCATGGATCGATGCCCTTGAGCGAATCATCAATTGACTGTCTCCACCTCTCGGGAATTCGCTACTACGGCTATACGGGCGCCTTACCAGAGGAACAAATTCTCGGCCAGTGGTTTGAGATTGATATTAAGCTCTGGTTTGACATGGCACAAGCGGCGGCCAGCGATCGCCTTGAGGATACCCTTGACTATCGCCCCCTTTTGCAGGCCATTGAGCAGTTAATGCAGCAGCAGCGCTTTCAGTTAATCGAGACCCTGGCGGCAGCCATTCTCAACCTTTGCCTTGCTCCTTCCCAAGTGCAGCGGGCTGCTGTGCGCGTAACGAAACTTGCCCCGCCTGTGCCCAACTTTACGGGTCAAATTAGTGTCGAAATGGTACGCCCCCATGCCGAATCGCCTTAGCCAGTGTCAAAGCCTCTATCTGCGCAAGCACGCCGAAAACCCCATTGACTGGTGGCCGTGGTGTGACGACGCCCTCGCCAAGGCGGCTGCGGAGGATCGGGTGATTTTTCTCTCGATCGGCTATTCCAGTTGCCACTGGTGCACCGTCATGGAGGGGGAAGCTTTCTCGGATCTGGAGATTGCCGCCTATCTCAATGCCTATTTCCTGCCGATTAAGGTGGATCGCGAGGAGCGACCCGATATTGACAGCATCTATATGCAGGCCTTGCAATTGATGACGGGTCAGGGGGGCTGGCCGCTAAATATCTTTCTCACCCCTCAGGATCGCCGTCCCTTTTATGGTGGTACCTACTTTCCCGTGCAACCGCGCTATGGCCGTCCGGGGTTTTTGCAGGTGTTGCAGGCGGTGCGTCGCTTCTATGACCAAGAAAAGGAAAAGCTCGCTGCCCAACAGGCCACTCTCTGGCAATATCTCGCCCCCCCCGCGGAGATGGGAGAGGCCGTCCCCCTGACTGAAGAACTCCTAAGGGCAGGGATTCGCCAAGTGATGCCGATTTTGCGCGATCGCCCCCAAGGCACCTGCTTCCCCATGATGCCCTACGCCCAAATGCTTCTACAGGGGCTGGCTTTCAGTCCCAATCCCCCAGAACTGTTGCACCTGTGTCAGTTGCGGAGACACAACCTCTTGCAGGGGGGGATCTATGATCATGTTGGCGGTGGTTGGCATCGCTACACCGTGGATCCGCAGTGGACAGTGCCCCACTTTGAAAAAATGCTCTACGACAATGGCCAAATTGTGACCTATTTAGCGCGGCTGTGGCAGCAGGGCGATCGCTCCCCCCAGATTCCCGCTGCAATTGCCCAAACAATTCAATGGCTCGATCGCGAAATGACCGCCCCTGAGGGCTACTTCTATGCAGCGCAGGATGCCGATAGCTTTGTCAGTGCCAATGATCCTGAACCTGAGGAGGGTGCCTTTTATTGCTGGCAATATGCCGAGCTAGAGCAGACCTTAAGCCCAACGGAATTGGCACAACTACAAGCCCACTTTGATATCTCTCCCAGTGGCAACTTCGAGGGCAAGATTGTGCTCAAGCAAGTGCGCCCCCCAGAGAATCCTGAAGTGCTACTGCCGATTCTGCGCAAACTCTTTGCCCGCCGCTATGGTGCTGATACGCCGGTGGATCAACCCTTTCCCGTGGCCACCGATAATGCAACTGCAAAAGGGCGGGCTTGGCCGGCACGGATTCCCCCCGTCACCGATACAAAAATGATTTTGGCTTGGAATAGCCTGATGATCACTGGCTTAGCCACGGCAGCCCAAGTCTGGCAAGAGCGCACCTACTGGCAGCGAGCGGCTAAAGCGGCGCAATGGCTCCACGAGCATCAATATCAACAGGGCAAACTTTACCGCCTCAACTATGGGGGCACCGTGGCCGAAGTGGCGCAGGCCGAGGATTATGCCTACTGGATCCAAGCTCTCCTTGCCCTGTATCAAGCCAGTTTAGCGGTGGGGGAGGCGGCGCAGCCGTGGCTGGAATTGGCCACTCAGTATCAAACCCTCTTTGATCAAGAATTGGCGGCAACAGAGGGGGGCTACTACAATGCACCCGAACGCGCGGATTTGATTGTGCGCCAGCGGGAAGGTCTCGATAATGCCACACCTTCTGCCAATGGGGTGGCGATCGCCAACTTGGTGCAACTCTTTTTGCTCACAGAGAATCCCGCTTACCTCGAACAGGCGGAAAAGGGACTGCGTTTCTTTAGCCCGTTGATGAAGGAGTCTCCCCAGAGTTGTCCGAGCCTTTTGGCGGCGTTGCAGTGGTATCTGCATCCTGTGTGTGTCCAAGTGCGCCCTGATCAGGTAACAACCCTCGGGGATCGCTACTTGCCAACGGCTGTCCTCAAAGTTCGCGCTGACCTCAAGCCAGTCGCCCTTGTCTGTGAAGGCTTGCGCTGCCGTGAACCCGCACTGACCCCCGCCCAACTGCAACAACAATTGGATGATCTCTATGGCTGAAGCATTGCGTCGTACCCCCCTCTATCCCCTGCATCAAGGCGCACGGTTTACCCCCTTTGGCGAGTGGGAGATGCCCCTTCAGTACAGCAGCATTTTGCAGGAACACCAAGCGGTGCGACAGCGGGTGGGGATGTTTGATATTTCCCACATGGGCAAGTTTCTGCTGCGCGGCTCGGAGGCGATCGCGGCACTGCAAGAACGGGTACCCACCAATCTCAGTCGTCTCCAGCCCGGCCAAGCAAAATACACCGTTCTCCTCAATGAGGCTGGGGGCATTGTTGATGATGTCATTCTCTACATTGGGGATGGCCAAGTCCGCTGTATTGTGAATGCGGCCACCACTGCCAAGGACTGGGCATGGTTTCAGACCTATTTAACCGCCAGTATTGAGTTGATTGATGAGTCAGCAACACAGGTGCTGATTGCCCTTCAAGGCCCTGCCGCGACAGCGACCTTAGCTCCCCTGTGCGATCGCCCCCTAGATGACATCAAGACCTATCGCCATGCTCAAGTGAACCTCTTGGGACAGCCCGCTTGGATGGCCCGCACCGGTTACACGGGCGAAGAGGGGTGGGAAATTCTTGTCACACCAGAACTGGGGCAACAGTTGTGGCAAACCCTGCTGGCGGCGGGTGTTACGCCCTGTGGGCTAGGGGCGCGGGATACCCTGCGCTTAGAGGCGGCCATGCTCCTCTACGGCCAAGACATGGATGAGCAAACCACCCCCCTAGAGGCGGGTCTTGATTGGCTGATTGATTGGCAAAAGCCCGATTTTGTGGGTCGTGCGGCTCTCTGGGCGCAAAAGCAGCAGGGCATTGAGCGGCAGTTGGTGGGTCTAGAACTCGTGGGCAAAGGCATTGCTCGCCACGGCTATCCCATTTATGCGGGGGCACAGGCTGTGGGGGAAGTCACCAGTGGCACCCTATCTCCCACCTTGGGGAAGGCGATCGCCCTTGGCTATGTCTTTCCAGAGTTTGCCCACATCGGTCGTGAACTAGCAGTACAGGTGCGCGATCGCCAAGTTCCAGCCGTGGTGGTTCCTCGCCCCTTCTATCGCCGCCCTCGGTAGCCGCTGCCATTCCGCTAAAATTTGATCCATCAGTGGTGATACGCAACGAATGCTGGAAACCTGCCCTCGCTGTTCTGCCCGTCTAGGAAAGCCGCTGTCTTCTGGCCGCCAAGTGTGTAGTGCCTGCGGTTGGAGTACGGTGGTCATTGAGCGATCGCCCCCCCCGCCACCCACGGGATTACCCCTGCTTTTGAGTCAGATCGGGCGGTTGATCAAGCGTTTTTTCCAGTATTTGGGGGTGCAACTGCAACTACTGTGGCGATCCCTAACCGCTCGTTCGCAGCAGCAACAACCGCGCCGCAACCTATGGGAAAGCCTCGTCACCAAGCTCAAACACCTCGAGGAGAAAATTCCCACCGGTGATCCCAGCAAGGAATGGTTGACTCCCGAAGAGGCCTTTCAACTGCTGGGGGGTAACCCAGACAACCCCAACTCGAAGGTGAGTACCCTTGATGGCAAGCGACGGATTGGTTTATCGGCCTTTCGGCGACTGGTGAATACCGCCGAATATGCAGATTTTGGCTTTCAATACTCTAGCGATCGCCACCTGAAAAATTTACCCTATTTGCGTCGTCTACCTCGCCAACCCTAGGGCGATCGCAGGCCGAGAATAATTTGCCACTCCGATTCAGTAACCGGTTGTACCGAAAGACGGCAGCCCTTTTGCAACAGCAGCATCCCCTCTAGGCCGGGCGTTTGCCGCAGTTCTGGTAGTGTAATTGGCGGCGCAAAATCGCGGCGATACTGAATATCCACCATAAACCAGCGGGGATTGTCAGGGGTGCTTTGGGGGTCAAAGTAGCGACTGTCGGGATCCCAAGCAAAGTGATCGGGATAGGCGGCCTTGACGACTTCGGCAATGCCCATGATGGCTGGTGGGTTGGCATTACTGTGGTAAAAGAGGACGCGATCGCCCACCTGCATGTGATCGCGGATAAAATTGCGGGCTTGGTAGTTGCGTACCCCTTCCCAACAAGTCGTCTGTTGCGGTGCCGCCTGCAAATCCTGCCAAGAAAAAACGCTTGGCTCCGACTTCAGTAACCAAATCCCTGCCATCAAAGATTCCGCAATGGTTCATTTAGAGGTCTGCCGTGCCCAAACTACAGCGTAGCAAATCCGCCACTGTCGCACAGTAGGGGGTTAGCCCCAAGGTTTGAGGATTGAGCACCGTCTCATAGGTAAAGTTGCGATAGTTCAAGCAAAAATAATCCCAAGGTGACATCTGCACTCGAAATACCCGCACAAAAAAGTTGATCACCGGCAGTGTCAAGGGGACTTGCCCATAAATGGGGAGCTTGGCAGCAGCACACAACTGGGCTAGCATCTCGTTAACAGTAATTGGCGGGTTACCCAGAGCCACCCGACGCGGTACGGGATACTCAGGATGCTGCAACAGATAGAGAACCACTTGGGCTATGTCGCGGGCATGGACAAAGTGAAAACTGGCATCAGCGCGGAAAAAGCGAGCCAACCACAGCCACTTGAGGACTTCGCGCATGCCCTCAGTGATGAAGGAGGGACGCTTCCCATCAGACCCGCCGCCAAACACCATGGTCGGAAACAGTTCAATCACGCGATCGCCCACGGGCAACTGCTCAATGGCATGGAGACACTCATACTTGGAGCGAATATAATCCGTTCCCAAAGTGCCTGCTTCCGGCAGCGGTTCCATCTGATGATTGAGGATACTGGCTGTTGAAAAATAGAAGACCCGCTGGCAGCGTTGCGGATCCAGTTGCTTGAGGAGATGGCAGGTTTGCTCGTAGTTGATAGCAAAGACTTTCTTTCCCCCCCAAGCGGTTGCCGTTAGGATCGCAACATCGAGGGTGGGCAGTAGCGGCTCCAGGGGGGTCAAATCCATGAGATCCGCCTGAATCACGTTCACCCCGGCTCGTTGGTGAGGATCAATCTGCAACCGTGCGGGATCCCGCACCAGCAAAAAGAGTTCGTGATCCGTCTCTTGGATCAGCGCCTCAGCGATGTACTGGCCAATGCAACCACTGGCACCCGTGATCAAGATGCGCATTAGCCGAGGGACTTCACCAGATCAAAGAGAAAACCCACATTCTCCTCAGGGGTTCCTTGGAGAACACCGTGGCCAAGGTTAAAGATATATTTGCCCTTGCGACCCGCCTCGATAATCCCTAGCGCCCGTTCCTTGAGCACTGGCTGCGGGGCAAAGAGGGTGACGGGGTCTAAATTCCCCTGAAGACCAACACTGGCAGGAAACTGCTGGCGAATGGTGCCGATGTCCACGGTCCAATCAAGGCTGACAATATCTGCCCCGGTTGCCGCCATGCGATCGACCACTGCGGCACTGCCATTGATATAGAGGATGATTGGCACATCGGGATAGACCGCTTTGACTTGCTGCACCACCTGCTTTTGGTAGGGGAAGGCAAAGGTATCGTAGTCCTGACGGCTGAGTTGACCCGCCCACGAATCAAACAGTTGCACCACTTGGGCACCACAGTCAATTTGATAGCACAGGTAGTCGGCAATCGCGGTGGCCAAATGGTTTAAGAACTTGTGGAGCAACTCTGGCTCACGGTAGGCCATCGTTTTGATTTCAATGTAGTCCTTAGAGCTTTTGCCCTCAATCGCATAGGCGGCAAGTGTCCAAGGGGCACCGGCAAATCCCAGCACCGTGGCGCGATCGCCCACCTCTTGGCGCAGCGTCGAGAGAATCGGACGAATAAAAGGACAGGCCGCTTCCGGTTCCAAGGGATGGAGTTGTTGCACCTGCTCAAGGGTGCGGATAGGTGGATCAATGATCGGCCCTTTACTCTCGACGATGTCAAAGGGAATACCAATCCCCGGCAAGGGCGTGAGAATATCCGAAAAGAGAATCACGCCGTCTGGGGCGAAGGCACGAAAGGGTTGGAGTGAAATTTCAATAGCCAGCTCAGGGATTTCCGATCGCTCCCGAAACGAGGGATAGCGATCGCGCAGGTCACGATAGACCTTCATGTAGCGTCCAGCTTGCCGCATCAACCAAATGGGGGGACGCTCAACGCTTTCACCACGGGCAGCACGTAGGAGTAAAGGGGTGGTCATCCTAAAATGTGTAATTCCAATCGTTTTCAATGGCTCTGGAAGACTCGCTTAGCAAGCCCTATTGAAGTCAGGTGTTGCCTGCGATTCACAGAGTTTAACCCTACAATCATACCCTAGGGGGCGATCGCTCCCACACCTCAGAAGAGAATTCCCTTGCTTTACCAAGCGCGGGGCTGAAACTGCGGGTCATTGAGAATCGCCACGCCATCCCCCGACTGTGCCAACACAAATAGACCCTGCCGATAGGCATAGCGAGCCACCTCAGGCGGCACAATCATCCCCGCCACCGCTCCTAGGAGTTTTGTACCCCGATACTGATGGGCCAAACGGCGAAATTTGGCAATCCGCTCTAAGTGTTCATCGACATCACTTTGGCTGAGCTTGGTTTTCACCTCAACGAGAACGGCTTCATCGGTGTTAACGACCAACAGATCAATCTCTAGGCTCTCGTTTCCATCTTGGAGGATCACATCGCTGTAGAGTTGAGAGACGGCAATGCCCCGACTCTGAAATAAGCGCAGCACGGCTGGACGTACCTGCCATTCGACAAATTCCCCAAGACGGTTACCCAGTTTGCCAATCTGTTGGTTAAGTTGGCGAGCTTCTTCTCGCAGTAACCGTTCAGTCTCCTGAAAACGACGCTCAGTTTCTTGAAATCGGCGTTCTGTTTCCTTTTGAGCTTCCAGTAGCTCCCCCAATAACCGCCAAACATCTTCAGGAGTGTATGCTTGTGTCATCTTACTTGATTGATGATTCCCCATAGACTGGGGTATTTCCTATAGGATCATACCCTAGGGGATAGAACCGATGAATGATCAACTACTCGAACAATTTCTAAACCTCATCCGCCGACAAACAGGGATCAGCATTCGTGCACAGGATAAACCATACCTAGTGCGTAAGCTGATGAGTCGCTGCCGCGCTCTTGAATATCAGAACCCTAACCAATATCTGGCTTTGCTAGCTAATTCCCATTCTCCCAACTGTCAGCAGGAATGGCAGCACCTTGCGGACTTGATTACCACTGGTGAAAGCTATTTTTTTCGGGATCAAGGTCAGATGACCGTCTTGCGGGAGCGCCTCTTACCAGATTTAATTGCTCGTCATCAGCAGGATCGCACATTGCGGATTTTAAGTGCGGGATGCTCCACAGGAGAGGAGGCCTATTCCCTAGCAATTTTATTGAGAGAATTGATTCCTGATGCTACAGGATGGCAAATCAGCATTGTTGGTTATGATCTCAGCCAAGGGGCGATCGCTAAGGCAAAAGCAGGGGTCTATGGTCGCTGGTCGTTTCGGGGGCTAGATTCCAGCCTGCAACAACGTTATTTCCAAGCTACTGGTCAGGGATGGGAAGTTGTGCCTTCCCTACGTGAGTGGGTACGCTTTCGCTGTCTGAATTTACTAGCACCCACAGAGTATGATTTGCTTCCTGCAAGTGTTGATCTCATTGTCTGCCGTAATGTATTTATTTATTTTGACAGTGGAGCCATTCAGCAGATTTTACAAACATTTATTTCACTGCTGCGCCCTCAGGGTTATCTACTGACAGGACATACAGAACTTCAGGGACAAGAGGTTAGCCCCCTCCAAGTCATTAGTTTTCCTGAATCCGTTGTCTATCAGTTGGGCAATGGTACCTCTGTGAGTCCCGTACCTCCAACACCACCACTGACCCTTCAACAGGAAACCCACATCGCTTTTAGTGAACGTAACTATAACAATGCCCTTGCTCTAGCACAGCAGTGGCAGCGATCCCAGCCACAGAACGAAGACTGTTTATTGCTCATGGCACAGATCCACGCCGATCAGGGTCGCTACACCCAAGCGATCGCCCTCGGCCAGCAAATTCTCTCCCTAAATCCTGAAAATATTACAGCGCTCTTTCTCCTTGCCCATCTTGCGGAGGAGCAACAGGATAAAATCACTGCCAAAGAATATTTGCGACGGATTATCTTTCTGAGTCCCAATACAGTAGCAGCCTATGTTGAACTGATTGAACTCCACCTCAGTGAGCAGGAGTTTGATCCCATTCCATCCCTGCTGGCAACCGCACAAATGCTCCTGCAAGATCGGTCTGGAGATGAAGTGATTCCATTACGCCAAGGGGTGACTGTGGCGATGCTCCGCCATTACTTGGCTCAAATTGCTGCTACAGCCATTCAGTGATGTCGGATCCCATCGGTGAGGAACAGATGAAACCCTGTACTACAGCGGTTTTTACTGTTTTCAGCTTGTTCAATCTTTTTGAAAAGAACTATATGCCCCTTGCACGAAGGCAGAAGTATGCTACAATCCCTGTGTTATTTGTAAAGTTTTGATCCAGAAAGTCAATAAAAAAGTTAAGCTGCTATCAATGTAGTTGTTAATACATTAATTTATTAGGTGATATAGTAACCTAGGTAATAATTTATAAACTCTTCTCTAGAAAACATAGCTTAGTGATTCCCTGTTAATTTATAGCTCAGTGTATGTTTCTATACAAAAGGCCTCACTGAGTCTTGCACGTCCATCAGTTCCGTCTATTTGAGATGTTTGCATTAAACTCACGAAGTTCACGGTGAAGTATTGGCAAATGAACTGAAGAATACAAGCTTACTGTTGAATGGTTCTGTGATTGTCTGTTGTGTTCAAAAGGGGGAATTTATGCAAGCGTTTGATGATTCTACCTACTGTTCTACTCAAACTTTAGGTGCCATCCTGTCACTGCCACAACTATTACAACGCTTAAAGGCACAGCGCTTTACAGGTGTGTTAAAAGTAGCGGCAAACATTCCAGAAACTCAACGCCACTTGGTCTATCGTGTTGGTTTTTATGAAGGGGGATTGACCTTTGCCGCTTCTCGTCTCCCTAGTCCTGATGAACTGCTCCACCTGCTTGGAAAAGTGTTGAAAGTGGGCTTTATGGATACGTTAATGCAGTATGCCCATAGTCGTACAGCCGAGGCCTCCCATCGTGGTGTTTTAGAAGCTGTCGTCAATACACGGGCGTTGAGTTGGGAAGATATTGAGTCAGCAATGACAGAGCGCCTAACAGTACTTTTAGAACGACTGGCTCCCTATACCTGTACTGCTGAGCCTCAACCCGATGCCGTTTGCGATCTTTACTATGGTGACGATGGCCATGGGATTGATCCTGATCGAATTCTAGAGCAGATTGAGAGTCGTAAGGCCCTTTGGCAGCAACTCTATCCTACTATTCCTTCCCTAGAAGCGATTCCTCGCCTCCATGCAGGTGCTTTAGATACCATCCACCACGAGGCCACGGTGCAGCACCTAAAAACTTGGGTCACGGGTGAGAGAACGATTGCTGATATTGCTGAGGGGTTGTATAAGGATTCTCTAGCGTTGGCATCCCTCTATGTTCGCTGGGTTAATGATGGCCTTTTGGGATTTGTTACCACGGCGGACACTCCTACTCAATTACCTGTTGTTTTGACTGTAGATGATAGTCCCATTGTGCAAGCGATGATTCGCCGGGCCTTGGGCGATCGCTACGAAGTCATTAGTGCCACTAGTGCCATTGATGCGCTGTCCCTGTTAAATAACCGCAATGTTTCCCTCATTCTTTTGGATGTGACCATGCCGGAAATTGATGGCTTCGAGTTTTGCCGCACCATCCGTAAAATTGAGAAATTCAAAGAAATTCCGGTAATCATGCTCACGGCTAAGGATGGTCTCATTGACCGTGCAAAGGGGCATATGGCTGGTACCAATGCCTATCTCACCAAACCTGTGGATCGCGAGATACTGCTCAGCACAATTGAGAAGTTTATTTAGGGTGCCCTATGGACTATCTTCAACTGACAACAGCAGGTTTGAAGTGTCTGCTGCCCCTATCTATCGTTGAAGAAATTTTTAGTCTCCCAGAGTTGACGGTTATCCCAGAAACCCCTAGCGATATTCTCGGGATACTCAATTTGCGGGGGGATCTCGTTCCGGTCATGGATTTGGGTTGTCGTTTAGGGATTAGGCCGCCCCAATGTCGCGACACGGATGTTGTTATTTTGCTAAGGGCAGCTGGATTACGGGTGGGGGTCGTTGTCAATCAGGTTCAGGATGTGGTTGCAGAGAGTGCAGTTGAACTGCGACATGAGCCGGACTATGGCCACCTTAGCCCCCTTAACACTGCTTTTGTGGCTGGGTTAGCCCAAATGGGTGAGGAGTTGTTGATTGTCATCAATGTTGAGACCCTCATTCGTGCCCCAGCAGCAGTGGCAGCACTGACCTCAGAACTAACGCCAGCGGATCTGGAGCGGCACACCAGTTATGATTTCTATGATTGCTATTGGCCAACAGCAACGCCAGCCCAGCGATCGCTCCTACGGGAACGGCAACACCACCTCAGCCGCACCGCAGCAACCACAGAGCTTGCGGATGACACTCTAACTGTAGGTGTGTTTGAGTTGGGAAGAGAGCAATTTGCCCTTCCCTTGAACGAAATCCGCCAATTTGTTGAGGTTACTACGGTCGTCCCCATTCCCCATGCTCCAAAGTTGGTTGTGGGACATCTCCCCCTACAGGGTGAAGTGATTCCAGTCTTGGATATTCGTGAACCTCTAGGTTTGGAGCGATCGCCCATTCCCTTGAAAAAAGCAGCCGTTGTTTTTGTAGAGAGCACTACAATCGCTATTTTAATTGATGATGTGCGGGGGATTATCACCTACCGCTACCAACAAATCAGATTAAGTTCCTTTTTGGCCACTCATGATAGTGGTTGTATTGGTTCTATTATTGAAGGGGGGCAAGTGATTAAACTACTGAGTATTAGCCAGTTGCTTAGTAAAAGTCTTCAACTCAGTAACGCTGCTTAATCAGCATCAATTGATGATTTACGATTGATTCTTATTATGTGAGGAGTATTCATGCGTATTCGTTATCAGCTTTACTCTTTGATTGGTGCCATCTCCTTTATGGCTCTAACGAGTTTAGGGGTGGTTCTCTTTAACCGTGCTGGCGAGGATGCAGTTGTTGTCAACGAAGCAGGCTTAGTACGGGGTGGCACTCAGCGAATTGTGAAATTGCGGCTTGCTGGGGCGAATATTAATGAACTGATTGCCCGCAACGATCGTCGTATCAACGCTCTCATCAATGGAGATGCAGAAATGGGGATTCCTCCCGCTCGAGATCCCCAGTTTCGCAACCTAATGCTACAGGTGCAATCGGAATGGCAGCAATTGCGGCAACAGCTTCAGCAACCCCAAATTAACATTGCCCAACTCATTCAAGATAGTGAAGACTTTTTCAAACTAACTGATGATGCCGTTAAGGCTGCCGAAGTTGCTGCTAAAGAATCCAATGATTTTATAAAAATCACTGAGATCGTGATTATTTCTCTAGAAGTTATTCTTGTTATTATTGTGCTACTCATTATTAAGCGGATTATTTCGCTACTGTCACGACTATCTACGCAAATTGCCACCTCCTCTAACGAAACGGCTGCCGCTCTTGCTGAACAGGAAAAGGTTATTGCCCAACAAGCGGCTTCAGTGAATCAAACAACAACAACCATGGAAGAATTGGGTGCCTCTTCTCGTCAGTCGGCAGAGCAAGCAGAAGCCTCAGCAGCAGGAGCCAAGCAGGCCATGGAGTTGGCCACCTACGGTAAGGAAACTGTCCAGCAAACTGTTCAGGGCATTGAGGCCCTCAGGGGCAATGTTATGGCCATTGCTGAAAAGATTATGCAGTTGAGTGAGCAAACAACCCAAGTAACGGCGATTTCTGAACTGGTGGCCGACATTGCCAATCAAACGAATATCCTTGCGCTGAATGCCGCCGTTGAGGCTGCCCGTGCCGGTGAGCACGGTAAGGGTTTTTCTGTGGTGGCGCAGGAAGTTCGCAAGCTCGCCGATCAAAGCAAAAAATCAGCGGAGAAAATCACAACACTGATCCGCGAGGTGCAAGCAGCGATGAATGGCACAGTGATGGTGACCGATGAAGGAATGAAAGCAACCAATGAATGTGCCAAGTTGGCGCATACCACCTCTGAGACCTTTGCCACGATCGCCAACGCCATTGATGCAGTGCACCTCAACAGTCAACAGATTGCTCTGAGTTCTAAACAGCAGGCCGTAGGGGTTCAACAGGCCATTTCGGCCATGAATGCAATTAACTTGGGAGCACAGGAAACCTCTACAAGCGTGTCCCAAATCAAGACGGCGACCCAGCAGTTGGTAGAAGCCGCAGAAACCTTGCAAAACTCGGTGTAGGGGCTATGTACATTGAAGATGATGAACTGCGATCGCTCTACCAAATTGCCAGTACAGAGCATTTACAGGCAATTGAGGCAGGACTACTGGCCCTTGAAGCGAATCCTCGTGACCTCTCTCCCCTAGAGGGGCTACTGCGGGAAGCCCACTCCCTTAAGGGGGATTCACGGATGTTGGGGGTAACTGACGCGGAAAGTTTGGTTCACCATCTAGAGGAAATCTTCAGTCGCTGGCGGCAGGGGAGCCTTGCACCGAACGCTCAACTGTTTGAAGTGCTTTATCGCGGTCTTGATGCGGTCAAAAAAATTGCCCATGAAGCCGTCACGGGTGAACCAGCCAATGTCAGTCCTTTCCATATTGCTGCTGAGTTAATGCAGTTTTTACATGGTGCATCTACGACAGAGACTCTGGACACCAGTTCCTCTCCAACTGCTGCCATAGATGATCTCGATGCGTTGATGGCTGCCACTGAGACGCTCCAAGAGCCCCCGCTAACACCGAGTACCAGTACAGATGAGGAACCGGGGGGTATTCCTGCCCCAGTTACAACTGACGATCGCTATCACATTGACAGTGTGCGGGTGGACAGTCGCCGACTCGATGCCCTAATGACTGCTATCGGTGATTTGAGCGTCACCCAGCAACGAATTGCCCGACAGCAGGAACTGATTGCCGAAGTTTTCAGTTATTGGGAGCAAGTTCAAGCCCATACCCTTGCCAGCCAACGCTTGCTGCAAGCCCATCCCGAACTCTTAACACTGCGACAGCACTACGATCATCTGCGGCAACAACTCGACGCCCTTGGCAAATCCCTACAGCAATTGCAAAGCCGTGTTGATGTGGATGATGCCCACCTCACTGCCGTGGTCAGTAGTTTGGAAAAGGACATTCAGAACCTGCAATTTCTACCGTTGGCCACCATCTTTAACCTGCTGCCTCGGGCAGTTCGCGATATTGCCAAACAGCAAAACAAACAGGTGAAACTAATTATTGAAGGGGCAGAGGTGGCCGTGGATCGCCGCATCCTTGAGGGAATGAAAGCACCCCTGACGCATCTTGTGCGCAACGCCCTTGATCATGGTATTGAGTCCCCGACTGAACGGCAACAGCGGGGAAAACCTCCCGAAGGAACCTTGACCGTGCGTGGACGCACCCAAGGCAATGAGGTGGTGATTGAGGTCATTGATGATGGCCGTGGTCTAGATCAGACGGCAATTCGGGAAACAGCCCTAAAACGGGGACTCTACACAGCAGCAGAATTGGCAGCCATGAGTCCCACGGAGATTGAGGCGCTCATTTTTGCCCCCGGCTTTTCAACGCGCCAGCAGGTGAGTACCCTATCGGGTCGCGGGGTAGGACTGGATGTGGTGCGCGCTAATGTCGAGGAACTCAATGGCAGTATTCAGGTCACCTCCACCCCTGGTCAGGGTTGCTGTTTCCAAATCACGCTGCGAGCTAACCGCGCCACAATGCCAATCTTAACGGTGCGGCTGCAAGACAATTTCTATGGTTTGCCCATTGAGGCCGTAGCCACCACATTACTCCTGCGACAAGAGGAGTTATCCTTGGACGCCAGTGAGCCAATACTATTGTGGGAGCAACACCCCGTTCCCATTGGCTGGTTGGCAGATTGGCTCGGACAAGAGTCATCGCAACGGCACTCTCCCTACCCCTGTGTGATTCTGCATCAGGGCGATCGCTACCGGGGGCTAATTGTCGATGAAATTGTTGATTTCCAAAATGTACAACTCAAGCCCCATCACCCTCTGTTACACCAGCTTCCCCACCTCTTGGGGGTCACGCTACTGGATACTGGTGACCTGTGTCATCTGCTGCGGCCAACTGCATTAATGACGGCGGTTGATCGCCCCCGTACTAGTGTGACCCTTAAACCAGCTCCTAAGCCTCGGATACTCCTTGTCGAGGATTCTCTGCCCATTCGCACACAACTGCGGCGCATTCTGGAGCGGGCGGGTTATGAGGTTGTCACAGCCGTGGATGGTGCCGACGGTTTTCAGCAGTTACGGGCGGGTAAATTTCAAGCTGTGGTCTCCGATGTCGAAATGCCACAACAAAACGGCATTGAAATGACCCAACGCATTCGTCAACTGCCAGAGTATCAAACGCTACCCATTATCCTAGTGACTACCTTGGCGGGAGCCAGCGATCGCCAACGCGCCCTTGCCGCCGGTGCCAATGCCTACCTAACCAAGGGTAATTTTGATCAAAGTTTGCTGCTAGATACCCTAAAGGAGCTAATTCATGAGCAAAATCAAAGTCGTTCTAATTGAAGACTCGGTGGTTGCCCTCGAAATTTTGCAGCGGCTAATTAACTCCTCCGAAGAAGTGGAGGTTGTCGGCACTGCCCTTGATGGCACCTCTGGCCTGCAGATGATTGAGCGTACCCAACCCGATGTGATCTGCACTGATCTACAAATGCCGGGAATGGATGGCCTCGAATTTACTAAGGAGGTCATGAAACGCTTTCCCCGACCCGTCTTAGTCATTAGTAATGCCGTACAGCCGACGGATGTCGATAACATCTATAACCTGATGCAAGCCGGTGCCCTTGATTTCTTTCCCAAGCCCACCACTGGTTCAGCAACAGACTATGAACGCCTCAAAAGTACACTGATCACAAAAATTCGCGTTTTGGCCAGTAAAAAAGTTCAATAGACAACCCATTGGGTTATCGTATTGGCTAAGTCTGTGGACAGTCTTGAATGCCAATTCGTGTTTTTTTGGTCGAAGATTCGCCCATTGCCCTCAATATTTTGCAGCAACTATTGCAGACCGCCCCTGATCTGGAAGTTGTGGGCACGGCAACCAATGGCAAAGCTGCTCTACTGAAGATTCCAGAATGTCAGCCCCACGTGGTCTGCACCGACTTTTATATGAAAGAGATGGATGGGCGTGAGTTTACCCGTCAGTTAATGGCGCGCTATCCTCGTCCCATCTTGGTGATTAGCGTTGCGGTAGGGGAAGCTCAAACTGCCTTTGAACTACTGCAAGCAGGTGCGACAGATGTCTTTCCTAAGCCCAGCAGTGGCCTGATGGCAGATTATAACCGCAGTGAACTCATCAATAAAATCCGCGTGCTGGCTGGCGTCAAGGTCTTTACCCGCCCCTTGCGAGCAACACCCACAGTACCGACGGCATCTACCCCCCCTCTACCCAAGGTAACATCCTCGCAGCAGCTAGCGATTGTCGGTATTGGCGCTTCTACAGGGGGTCCCCAAGCGATTGCCAAGGTCTTGCAGCCGTTGCCGGCTCATTTCCCGGTTCCGATTGTTTGTACGCAGCACATTAGTCTGGGGTTCCTTAATGGTTTAGTGTCATGGCTATCCCAAGAGACTAAGTTGCGAGTAACGGTGGCAATGGCAGGCGAGATGCCTCAGCCCGGTGTGGTTTATTTTGCACCTGATCGCCACAATTTAGAGATTGATCGCCGAGGTAAGTTTTACCTAACCCCAGCGGATCCCCATGAGCGTCATTGTCCTTCTGTGAATGTCATGTTCCGGTCTTTGGCGGCCTACTATGGAGAGGCTGTGGTGGGCGTTCTGTTGACAGGCATGGGAGATGATGGCGCAGCAGGAATGCGGGCGATCGCTAGTGTAGGCGGCATTACCATTGCCCAAGATGAGGCCACCAGTGTGATTTTTGGCATGCCCAAGGAGGCCATTGCCCTTGGTGTTGTGCAGTATGTGCTACCCATTGACCGCATGGGGGTCTTTTTGCAGGAGTTAGTGACTCCCCCCGTCTGATCAACGGGAGAGATTGGGGTAAATCCGCAGCCGTCGATTCGGCTCTTCGCCAAAGCTACAGGAGGTCAACTGGTAGTGCTCAATCAACTCGTGTTGCATTCGCCGAATGTTGGCCGATCGCGGGAGTAGCTCCACTGCTTGCCCCTTGGGAATAACAATTTCTTCCACAGCTAAGCGCGCCTCCTCAAGGGCTTCTAATTCATCATCGCTCCCCGTCGGACTAAAGAGGGAGAGATCTGCTGACTCTGCTGGACTGGGGTCTTCAATTCCCAGCAAATGCCGTAGTCCCCGCACAATTTGCGCCATACTATTTGTCTTAATGGCATGGACGGGGAGATGGTGAATATGGGCAAGGTGCCGCAGCTTGCTTTCCCCCTTGAGATGGGAGCGGAGTGTCAAAATCACATCCGCTTGATCAATGTCCTTAGTGACAATAATGGGTAGGTTGAGAGTGCGAATTGCTTGCTCTAAGTGATGGCGGCTGACAGCATAGGGAAAGACATGGAGGGGAAGTTCTTCGCCATTCGGCCCGACCGTGGGGGCATCCAATGTGGCTTCGAGCAGTTGGGCAAAATTCGCCCGCAGGGGTTCTTTGTTGGCATCAACGACGGGTAGCATCTGGCCACTCTCACGCCAAGAGGGACGCTGAGGCACAGATTTCACCTCTGATCGCTGGGGGGCAGGCTCAGGACGACTAATCACCACGGAGCCATCGGCAGCAAGACTGCGAATTTCAGGTGAGGGTTGGCGACCTCGCAGTAGGAGATCCACACTAGCGGCCACATCGAGATGCACAACCCAGCGATCGCGCTCTAGCATTTCCACGGCTATTTCAAAGGTGGGTGGAGCTTTGCGTTCAAGAACACTCTTTTGGGTACCTCGCCGCCGCGCTTCCTCATCCCCAAGGGTGACCGATTGAATACCGCCCACCAAATCCGCAAGGGTCGGGTTTTTCATTAGGTTCTCAATTTGGTTGCCGTGGGCAGTACCAATGAGTTGTACACCTCGCTCAGCAATGGTGCGTGCCGCTAGTGCCTCTAGTTCTGTGCCAATCTCATCAATGACAATCACTTGGGGCATGTGGTTTTCCACCGCCTCAATCATCACCTGATGCTGAAGTTCCGGGCGTGCCACCTGCATCCGCCGCGCCTTGCCAATCGCTGGATGGGGAATATCACCGTCGCCCGCAATTTCATTGGAGGTGTCAATAATCACCACCCGTTTGTGCAACTCATCGGCCAAGACGCGGGCAATTTCCCGTAGTGCCGTTGTTTTACCGACCCCCGGACGCCCCAAGAGCAAAATAGACTGGCCACTTTCGACCAAGTCGCGAATCATCCCAATCGTGCCAAAGACGGCTCGCCCCACCCGGCAGGTCAAGCCAATAATCGTTCCTTGGCGATTGCGCAGGGCACTAATGCGGTGCAGCGTACGCTCAATGCCGGCGCGATTGTCACCACTAAACTCGCCCACCCGATCCACAGCATATTGCAACATTTCACGGCTGACGGGAGTCTCGGCAAGGTATTGGGTGCTGTGGATAAACCGCGCTTCCGGCAATCGCCCCAAATCGAGAACAATTTCTAAGAGTTCTTCCCGCTGCGGATGATCGGTGAGGGACTGTCCAAGGGGCGGCGGTAGGATGGCCAATAATTGATCGAGATCGTCAGTGACTTGGCGTTGTCCAGCAGTCAATTCAACCATAGGGTACAGAGGGTGACGGGACAGATTTCAGAGGAGACACAAGGGTAGCTGCTTCAGCAACAGCCGCTGCAAGGACGGCAGGAACAGTTTGCCAGGGTTGGTCGGCGATCGCGTGGAAAGGGACAAGGCGTTTGCGAGCATAACTCCCATAGGCAACACCAGCGATTCCCTGTGGATCTAGCAATCCCATTGCCCTGAGTTTAGCAACCGTATGACCATTTGTGCCGCCCGCCAACTGCACAAATCCGGGTAAATTTGCTTCTAAAATGGCTTGACCCAATTGAATGGTGGCTCGCGTTGCGCCATCGCCAATATCGCCACTCATGGGACGACCATCCGCCTGCCAAATGAGGGCACATTCCAACGGTTGAATCTGCCCATTGATCCAGCGCAAATAGTCAATTACCCCCTCTCCTTGGGGACAACTGATGGCCAGCACCTGTAAATACCGCACCCAAGGGCGAACTTGCTGCCAAAGCTCGTTAAAAGCGCTGTAGCGTTGGGGTTGAGTATGAATTTCGAGGGCTTGGATCATGCCCGCCCGAATCAGGGGTGTGATCTGCTCAAACACTGCGGGTTGCTCATCGGTGCGAATCAAGCCCAAGGGGCAGAGGGGTAAACAGCGGCCACAACCATAACAGCGATCGCGCACCACCCCCTGCACCTGTTCATCAAAGCGAATGGCGGCAGCAGGACAAATGCGTTCACAGGGGCGATCGCAGGCTGGCAGACAGCGACTCGGATCAAACGTGGCCTTACGAAAATGCGGGTCAGCCCCATCATTAATACTCACCATCAGTAGGGGGCGAGTTGCCCCAAGGCTTGTAGCAACCGTCAAAGCGTCATGAGCCGCGTAAATCACGGCAGGGTCGGCGGCCACATCAATACAATCAGCCCCTGCGAGTGCATAGGCCAACGTCAAATTATAAATTTGGGCAACATCTTGGAAACTGGCACCGTTAATGAGTTTGAACCAACGATGTGCCGCTAAAGCCGCTAGGGGGGCAGCAAAATCAGTCATGGATATATTTTATGCGTTTTCAGGATTCAGCGTCGTCGTGACTCATCATCCGTTGTAGGGCTTGGAGGCCTTTTTTAATCTGGCGAGAAACTGTGACCGCACTTAGCCCCAAGAGTTCAGCGGTTTCTTTTTGACTCAAATCGTGCAAAAAGACAAATTCTAGAATCTGACAGGTGCGGGCTTCTAGCTTTTGCAGACACTGCTGCAAACGAATACGATCTTCTTGGGCGAGTTGAAAACTTTGGTACCGTTGATCGGGCACGATGTCACCGAGGGAAACGGCATCTTCCTCACCCTCAAAGGTGGGGGCATCTAGGCTGACAGGGGTGGTGTGGTAGTTGGCAAATTTTGCCGCTTGCCATTCTTCAAGGGGGACATCGAGAGCTTGGGCAATTTCGCTATCGGTGGGGGGGCGATGCAGTTGTTGGCGGAGTTCTTGAATCACCCGCTTTCCTTGGCTTTGCAACGTTTGCCAACGGCGGGGGACGCGAATTTGCGGACTTTTATCCCGCAGGTAGTGTTGAATCTCACCGCGAATGTAGGGAATGGCAAAGGAACTAAAGGCCACTCCCTTACTTGGATCAAAGCGTTCAATGGCGTGAATGAGGCCAAGGGTGCCCACTTGCATCAGGTCGTCAAAGCTTTCTTGGGTGCACTGTACCCAGCGATGGGCTTCCTTGCGTACCAGTCCCATGTTCAACTCGACAAGGCGATTCCGCAATTCACGTGCAGGGTTGTCTTGGTATGCCTGCAACAGCGAGAGGGTGGAATGCTTGAGGTCAGTATTGGCTGTCGTGCTGAACATAGAACACACAGTACCTTAAATCCCCCACAGCTTCAAAATGAGTACATCATACAGTTTTCTTTAGCTATCGAACAACAACTTAAATAGATAACTGAACTAGATATAAACTGCGGCTATGAAATCGCCTATTCTTACGATTCCACATCTAGTATGGCAAGGCATCCGTAGTTTCCCTGTGATCTCGACCACAGGTTAGGTTAAATTTTGCTAAATGTTGTTCCTTAGGTTCGCAGACTACCGAGGGCGATCGCGCCCCACAATGCAGTTCCCAAGCCAATGCGATACCAGATAAAGACCCACGTGGAATGGCGTTGCAGGAATCGCAGCAGCCAAGCGATCGCCAAATAGGAAAAAACCATACTTGAGAGTGTGGCAATCACAAGGGGAATAAACAGCGTCCCCTCATCAAAAACATCTTTGGCTTGGACAAGGGTGGCGATCGTCAGTGTGGGAATGCCCAACAGAAAAGAAAAGCGCGCCGCTGTTTGCCTCGCCAGCCCTAAAAATAAAGCTGTCGTTAGCGTGGAGCCTGAACGCGAAGCACCCGGCAGCAGGGCAATCATCTGGCCACAACCGACTAAGAAGCCATCTAAAATGCCAATGTCTTGATAGGTGCGTTTACGGGAACCCCATTTTTCTGCGAGTCCCAAAAGAATCGCCATGGCGATCGCCATTGTGGCAATGATCTGAGGCCGATCCAACTCGACTTTGGCCCATTTCAGAAGGAGCCCTGCCGCTAGTGCGGGAATCGTGCCCACCGTGATCCCAACCAACAGTTTCCATTCTTCCCGTTGCCAATCCCGCTGTTGCCATGCCTGCCAAGCCCCTTGGGCAATTTGGCGAATATCCTGCCAGAAATAGCCAAAAACTGCGATCACACTACCAAACTGCATCGCATCCAAGGCAGTTTTGTGCCAGACACTTTTCCACCCCAAGAGGTCACTAAAGAGAATCAGGTGAGCGGTACTGCTAATGGGTAAAAACTCTGTAATGCCTTGCACTAAGCCGAGGATAACCGCTTGCAACCAGAGAATCATATTCACGTTTTTGCCTCACCGTTGCGACCTCACCATCTTGCCATGAGTCGGTGAACAGGCTATCCTCACCAAGATTTTGTAATAGATTGTAGAAACAGTCCTCTAAACGCAGCAGCACTGTTTTGCCGTTTTGCCAGTTTAGGCGTGTATGTCGGGTAACTTAGAAGCCGTTGAGCGCGAAATTTTAGGGTTACAGGGGATGCTATTGGCCGCGTTGGCGGAAATGCGTCAGCTTTATGATGTCTATCTGGAGATGCTTGCCCCCATTGCCCGTCAGCAGTTGATCACCGTCAGCTATCAGGTGTGTACCCAAGTCTTTCCAGAGCAATTTTTGACCCTTGAGGATCCAGAGCGGCAGGAACTTCAGCGTCAGATTGTTGAACTGGCGATCGCCTTGGAAACCGCTATTGTAGGCCTACAACCCCGTCGCCAAGAAGACTCGACTTCAAGGCAAGAGGCGGTGAATGGGGAAGAAGACGCAACCAAGGAACAGGAACCCCCCTCCCTATCGGAGCAATTGAGCCAAGTCCTGTATCAAAGTTCGCTCAAGATTAACCATCTGCTGCAACGGGCGGCTATCTTACCGCCTGCCCCAATCGCAGTCATTTTAGAGATTGCTAGTAAGGCGGAAAATCGTCCCCTTGGGCGGATTCCCCATTTATTGACGATGATGGTGGATGAGCAGAAACTACAAGAGGAGGGCGAAGAGGAGCGAGACCCCAGTGAATCCCCAAGGGAATCTTCCAGTCATCACCCCATGGCAGCCATTTACCTGCAACTTGAGGAACTGGAGTTTCAGCACCCCCCCCTCGGCAATCAGCGCAGTCAAATCCGCCAACTGGAAGCGCGTCTGGCCACCCTCCAGAAGCAACTGCTTAAAAAACAGCGGCAATACCTGGTTCTCAAGGCCAGTCGGGCATGGTGGCAAACGTGGAAAGCCAATGAGGCCGCAGACGCGACCGCCAGTATCCCCGAAGCAATGGATGGTGAGCAATAGGTAAGGAGGCCTGCTGTGTCCCTTGACTGGCCACGCCTACAACGCGCCCTTGCCATTGAAACAGAGCGGGGTTTTTGCAACCTTCAGGGCAATACCTATCGGTTTAATGAGTATTTACACGCAGCATTAACGCAAGCCCCGCTGCAACAACTCCCCCTTCAGGTGCGCGATCGCTGGCAGGAAACGGCGGCAGCCTACGCCCACTACAACGATCTGTCCCCCAGCCAACGACAACACCTCGTGGTGAAAACGCGCCAACTGCTCCACGATGTCCACAAACAACTCACGAGTCCTCCCCCGCGCCCCCGTCCCCTCGATCAAGCGCTCAAAACAGTGAATGGGATTGGCGAGCGCACTGCAGCGAAACTGGAAAAACTCGGGCTTTATACGGTTGCGGATCTCATTTACTACTTCCCCCGCGATCACATTGACTATGCCCGCCAAGTCCCGATTCGGCAACTCCAAGCTGGGGAGACCGTCACCCTTGTGGGTAAAGTCCGCCGTTGCAACTGTTTTACCAGTCCCCGCAATGCCAAGCTGACGATCTTAGAAATTGTTCTTCAAGATCGCACAGGGCAAATTCGCCTGAGTCGCTTCTATGCCGGTGCCCGCTATGCCCAACGGGGATGGCAAGAGCAGCAAAAACGCATCTATGCCCCACAGACAATTGTGGCTGCCTCTGGCCTCGTAAAACTGACAAAGTATGGCCTCACCCTTGAGGATCCGCAGTTGGAAGTGCTGGATCATGCTGGGGCAGAAATAGACTCCCTCACGATTGGCCGTATTGTGCCGGTCTATCCCCTAACGGAGGGGGTCTCTCCCGATGTGATTCGCCGTGCGGTTGATCTCGTTCTGCCATTGGTGCAGGGCTATCCTGATCCCCTACCGCAGGGACTACGTCAACGTCACCAACTGATTCCCCTAGATACGGCGCTGCGTCACATTCACTTTCCGCCAGATCAAACGCAACTGAGTCTGGCACGGCGGCGGCTGATTTTTGATGAATTCTTTTACCTGCAACTGGGGTTACTCCAACGGCGGCGACAGCAGCAACAGCAGGCCAGTGCCCCCCTCAACCCCCAAGGGGAACTGATTGAGCAGTTTTACCAACGGCTGCCCTTTCAACTCACAGGGGCGCAGCAACGGGTGGTGGCAGAAATTTTGGCGGATTTAGAGCGCCCGATTCCCATGAATCGCCTTGTCCAAGGGGATGTGGGGTCAGGGAAAACCGTTGTTGCAGTGATTGCCCTATTGGCGGCAGTGCAGTCTGGCTATCAAGGGGCACTCATGGCACCCACAGAGGTGCTGGCAGAGCAGCACTATCGCAAGCTCTTTGAATGGCTCACCCCCCTCCATGTGCCGGTGGAACTGCTCACAGGATCCATCCGCACGGCCAAGCGCCGCCAGATTCTGGATCAATTGGCAACGGGGGAATTGCCGGTGCTGGTGGGCACCCATGCCCTGATCCAAGAGGGGGTGACGTTTCAGCGGCTCGGTCTAGTCGTGATTGATGAACAGCACCGCTTTGGGGTGGCGCAACGGGCAAAGCTGCAAGCTAAAGGACTCCTGCCCCATGTGCTGACCATGACGGCGACACCGATTCCCCGTACCCTTGCGTTGACCCTCCATGGGGATTTGGATGTGAGTCAAATTGATGAATTGCCCCCCGGTCGGCAGCCGATTCAAACAACCGTCTTGGGACGGGGCGATCGCCCCCATGCCTACGATTTAATCCGCCGCGAAGTGGCCCAAGGGCGTCAGGCCTACATTGTTCTGCCTTTGGTTGAGGAATCGGAAAAACTGGATCTGAAGTCCGCCATTGCCGAGCACGAGCGATTACAAACGGAGATTTTTCCCAATTTTCGGGTCGGGCTGCTCCACGGTCGCATGGCATCTAGTGACAAGGATGCGACGATTCAAGCCTTTGCTAAGGGGGAATTGGATATTCTTGTGGCTACCACGGTGGTTGAGGTGGGGGTGGATGTCCCCAATGCCACGGTGATGCTCATTGAACATGCTGAACGCTTTGGCCTATCCCAACTCCATCAACTGCGGGGGCGGGTGGGGCGGGGTGCCCAACAGTCCTATTGTCTGCTCCTCAATAGTTCTCGCAATGATGCTGCCAAGCAACGGCTAAATGTGCTGGCGCAGTCCCAAGATGGCTTCTTTATTGCGGAGATGGATCTGCGGCTGCGCGGTCCGGGGGAGGTGCTGGGGACGCGGCAATCGGGATTACCGGACTTTGCCCTCGCTAGTCTTGTTGAAGATCAAGATTGCCTAGAGGCAGCGCGATCGGCGGCCAGTGAACTGATCGCACAGGATCCTGAGTTACGGGGCTATCCTCTGCTGCAAGCAGTTCTCCAGCAACGGCGCGATCGCCTAGGGCGCAGCGGAGCTGATCGCCTGCTTGAGGGCATGATGAACTAATACCTCCCCCTTTGGGAGGGATATGTTAAATTTAGTTAAGAACCTGATAAAAAGCGCCGCCAATGAAAGTCTCTTGGAAAACTGTTCTCCTTTGGTCAATCCCCCTACTGCTCATGGGGGTTCTCCTCTGGCAGGGGGCGAGCAACTTTATGCTCAATCAAAGTCAGCCGCCGCTGAATACCGCCAGTACACGCATGAGCTATGGGCGATTCCTCAACTATTTAGATGCGGGTCGCATTAGTAAAGTGGACATTTTCGATAATGGTCGCACCGCCATTGTGGATGTTTCTGATCCGGAACTGATTAACGGTCGCCCCCTGCGGGTACGGGTAGATATGCCGGGGACGGCTCCAGAAGTCATTAGTAAACTGCGGGAGCAGCACGTAGAAATTGATGTCCATCCCGCTCGCAATGATGGTGCCCTGTGGGGGCTTTTGGGTAATTTACTCTTCCCTGTCTTGCTTTTGGGGGGACTCTTTTTCCTCTTCCGACGCTCCAGCAACGTGCCCGGAGGACCAGGCCAAGCGATGAACTTTGGTAAGTCTCGCGCCCGCTTCCAAATGGAGGCCAAAACCGGTGTCATGTTTGACGATGTTGCCGGTGTCGATGAAGCCAAGGAAGAACTGCAAGAGGTGGTTACCTTCCTGAAGAAGCCCGAGAAATTTACAGCGGTGGGTGCTCGCATTCCCAAAGGGGTGCTACTAGTGGGCCCCCCCGGTACGGGGAAAACGATGCTGGCCAAGGCGATCGCGGGTGAGGCAGGCGTACCCTTCTTCTCCATCTCGGGTTCAGAATTTGTCGAGATGTTTGTTGGCGTCGGTGCTTCCCGCGTCCGTGATCTCTTCCGCAAAGCCAAAGAAAATGCCCCCTGCTTGATCTTTATTGATGAAATTGATGCCGTGGGTCGCCAACGGGGTGCGGGGATTGGCGGTGGCAATGATGAGCGGGAGCAAACCCTCAACCAACTGCTCACGGAAATGGATGGCTTTGAGGGCAATACTGGCATCATTATTATTGCTGCCACGAACCGTCCCGATGTCCTTGATGCGGCGCTGTTGCGTCCCGGTCGCTTTGACCGTCAAGTGATTGTTGATGCCCCTGACATTAAGGGTCGTTTGGCAATTCTCAAAGTGCACGCCCGCAACAAAAAACTGGCGCCCGAAGTCTCCTTGGAAGCCATTGCTCGCCGTACCCCTGGCTTTACCGGTGCTGATTTAGCCAACCTGCTCAATGAAGCGGCGATTCTTACGGCGCGTCGTCGCAAGCCTGCGATCACCATGCTGGAAATTGACGATGCCGTGGACCGGGTTGTCGCTGGTATGGAGGGCACACCGCTGATTGACGGCAAGAGCAAACGCCTCATCGCCTACCACGAAGTGGGTCATGCCATTGTCGGTACGCTGCTCAAGGATCACGATCCCGTACAAAAAGTAACATTAGTGCCCCGTGGTCAAGCCCGTGGTCTGACTTGGTTCATGCCCTCAGAGGATTCGGGACTGATCTCGCGATCGCAACTCATGGCGCGGATGGCCGGTGCCCTTGGGGGTCGGGCGGCTGAATACGTTGTCTTTGGTGATGCTGAAGTCACGACCGGCGCGGGCAATGACCTGCAACAGGTAACGGCGATGGCACGGCAGATGGTGACCCGCTTTGGTATGTCTGACCTTGGGCCACTGTCTTTAGAAACCCAAAACGGCGAAGTGTTCTTGGGGCGCGATTTGGTGTCTCGAACTGAATACTCCGAGGAAATTGCCGCTCGCATTGATGCCCAAGTGCGCGAATTGGTGCAGCACAGCTACGAACTGGCCATCAAGATCATCCGCGAAAATCGCGTGGTCATTGACCGCTTAGTGGATCTCCTCGTGGAAAAAGAAACCATTGATGGTGAAGAGTTCCGCCAGATCGTTGCCGAATACACCGTAGTTCCCGATAAAGAGCGCTTTGTGCCCCAACTTTAGGGAAAGATGTCTGTGTAGCTGCCATCCCTCAGTTAGCGCTGGGGGATTTTTTATTGGCTTCGGCGCCCCAGAGTGAGGTTACACCGAAGCATTCAACGCCCTATTCTGATTGAGAATTTTTGCCCCTGAGCAAGGCAATCCACTCTTCCACCTGAGCCGCCGCGATCGCGCGACATCCCAAGCCAAAGGCAAGGGCGATCGCCACCGCAATTGAGCCAAAGAGCAAACCAAAGGCCAGATTGACAATACTAGCGGCAATGCCCATGTGTTGCAGCGCCATAGCGCCCACAAAGGTCATAATCGCAATCCGTGCCGCTTGGGCTAGAAAACGGGCTTGAGCCGTTCCCGAACTGGCCAGAATCCGAAACGCCAAGTTGGCAAAGTATAGACCCACTGCCAAGATCAGGATACCGACGAGGACTCGACCGAGAATGACCACAAGGGCACTCACAAAGGCACTTAGAGCAGGGATATTCAGTACCCCCACCGCCGCGATCGCCCCAAAGAGGATAATCCCCACCAAAACAATGATTCCCATCACTTCGGAAGGTTGCCGCCAGCGACGCTCGCCAGCGGGACTGTCTTGGGGTTCCACCGCAGGGGCAGGTTCAATTCCCAGCCAAACCAATACCTGATCAAAGCCAATCGTTTGCAGAAAGCTCTGCACGGCCTCAGCCACAAAGCGACCAATCACGTAGGCCAAAATCAAGATAATCACCGCCGTAAAAATCTGCGGTAGAGCAGTCAGCACTTGATTCAGCATTGCCGTGGCGGGTTCTGTGATCGCCATAATTTGCAACGCATCAAGGCTGGCGATCGCCGTCGGAATCAAAATCAAAACATAGACAATCGTACCGATGACCGTTGCCAGAGACTGGCCTAAACTCGTTTGCCCAATCCCTAAGCGCTGACCGATGCGCTGTATGCCCATGGCCGTCATCAAGTTGATGACCAGTCCGCGCACAATACGAGCAATAAACCAACCGACAACCGCAATAATCCCCGCCTTCAGGACAAAAGGCAGTGCCCCCAAAATATCGTTGAGAAGATTTTGCACTGGCTGAAGTGGGCCTTGGAGGTCGAGTACCCCCAAAATTAAGGGCAAGAAAAAGAGAAAGACAAACCAGTAAAGGGCATTCCCCAGCATTTCACTGACGAGAATCGGCGGTGCAGCCTCTTGGGAACTTTCCTCAGGAGATTCCTGTAGCAGTGGCCGATCCAAATTCAGAGAGCGGGCAGACTGTACGACCATGATTTTTGCCAGTGTGGCCACAACCCAAGCCACCGCCGCCAGCAAGATAGCCGCCCCCAGTTTTGGTAGAAAACTAAAAACTTGATTGAGAAAGGCATTGAGGGGCTGGGAAACCGTTGTCAGCCGCAGAGCATCCAAAAAGGCCACCACTGCCAGCAAAAAGATGACCCAAAAGACCACCCCCGCTAGGATTCTTGTCATGGATAGACCACGGAGAGAGTCCTCACCCCCCAAAAATTGAGCCAACCGTTCATCAAACCGTGTCCGCTTGAGGAGGGATTGCGTCACTTTCGCCAAAACAGTGGCAATAATCCAGCCGATGATCAACAGAACAACGGCAATAACCACCTGAGCTAAGACTGCACCTAAGTTGTTGAGGTCAAAGGTTGGCGTTGCTTGATTTGGGCTGGCGATCGGGGAGGGTTCTTGAATAATCAATTGTGCGAATGACCAGCCAATATCATTCGTGTAAAGCGATATAAAAAAGACGAGTTGATCCTGCATCACGACTATCCTCAGTCAAGATCAAAGCAAATCAGCAGCAAGATGCAGTCTCACTATACCTGAGGCATAGAGTGATATTAATGAAAATAATTTTTAAGTTTCTAGGATATTAAGATGTGTCACAAATTGCTAACTTTTGGCACAATAGCATCCTTTGCTAAAAGATGGGCTACGCGACTAGAGGCAGCAGTGTTGATATCCCCAAGGGAGAGTCCGATTCGGATCCCCCCTGTCAGGCGGATCAACATAGACAGCCTCACGAACAGTGCCATTGGGCATCCGATAAACTGAGACCATCATCCCCGTTGCTGCCAGTCCAAAGCTCACGATCGCCACATTGACACAGTGATCAGTAATTCGTTGGGCATAAATTTGGCGTAAATCAACGCTTCTAAGGAGTTGCTCAGCAGCTCTTTTACGGCGAGGGGTATTGTGGGCTAAGGCGAAAATCAACCATTTATTGCGGTCTCTAAAGGGATTTGTGCGCTCAGTAACGGGACGAATTTCCACGCGATCGACCACAACCCCAAGGCGTGAAGTCATACTTTGCTGAATTTCAGAAATGACTGCGTTACAGTTCGCTCGAGCGATCGCCGCTGGAAATACTGCCAGTACACCAAACCCCAGAGCAACAAGAGCACTTTTGAAAATCATAGGCAACGAGAACGTTTGAACGACAAGTATAAAAAATCCCCCACCACGAGGGTAGGGGACTGAACGAAGGTTATCTCAACTCGATCAACCGAATTTAGACGCGGTTGAGGCAATCAGGAAGGCCGCGTAGGTCAAGATATAGCCAACGCTGAAGTGTGCCAAGCCCACCAAACGGGCTTGAACAATCGACAGCGCCACCGGCTTGTCTTTCCAGCGCACCAAGTTGGCCAAGGGAGTGCGCTCATGCGCCCACACCAAGGTCTCAATCAGCTCTTGCCAGTAACCACGCCAGCTAATCAGGAACATGAAGCCCGTTGCCCACACAAGGTGACCAAAGAGGAACATCCATGCCCACACCGACAGGTTATTGGTACCGAAGGGGTTGTAGCCATTGATGAGCTGGGAGGAGTTCAACCAGAGGTAATCCCGCAGCCAACCCATGAGGTAGGTGGAGTTTTCGTTGAACTGAGCCACATTGCCTTCCCAGACACCAAGGTGTTTCCAGTGCCAGTAGAAGGTAACCCAGCCAATGGTGTTCAGCATCCAGAACATGGCCAGATAGAAGGCATCCCATGCAGAAATATCGCAGGTACCGCCACGGCCGGGGCCATCGCAGGGGAAGGCATAGCCGAAGTCTTTCTTATCTGGCATCAGTTTGGAGCCACGGGCATCCAACGCACCTTTGACCAAAATCAAGGTGGTGGTGTGCAGACCCAAGGCAATGGCGTGGTGCACCAAGAAGTCACCGGGGCCAATTGTCAAGAACAGAGAGTTGGTGCCACTGTTGATGGCATCGAGCCAGCCGGGTAGCCAGACATTGCCGTAGTTAGGCCAAGCTGTGCTAGCAATGCTATCGGGGTTCGACAGCAGCGTATCAAAGCCATAGAGCAGTTTGCCATGAGCCGCTTGAATGAACTGAGCAAACACTGGCTCAATGAGGATTTGCTTCTCAGGGGTACCAAAGGCCACCACGACATCGTTGTGGACATAGAGACCCAACGTGTGGAAGCCCAAGAAGAGGGACACCCAGCTTAGGTGGGAAATAATCGCCTCTTTGTGTTGCAGCACCCGATCCAACACGTTGCCTTTGTTTTGGGCTGGATCATAGTCCCGCACCAAGAAGATGGCACCATGGGCAAAAGCACCCACCATCAAGAAGCCAGCAATGTACTGGTGATGGGTATAGAGGGCAGCCATTGTGGTGTGGTCTTGGGCAATGAAGGCATAGGGCGGCAGCGAGTACATGTGCTGTGCCACCAAGGAGGTGATCACGCCCAAGCAGGCCAAGTGCCAACCCAACTGGAAGTGCAGCGAGTTGTTGTAGGTTTCATAGATGCCTTGGTGAGGCATGTTGAAGGGACCTTCCACCTTCGTGCCAAAGAAGTCCTTGGCATCCATCATCTCTTTAATGCTGTGGCCAATCCCAAACTGGGTGCGGTACATGTGACCCGCCACAATAAAGAGAACGGCGATCGCAAGGTGGTGGTGTGCCATATCCGTGAGCCACAGGGACTCCGTTTGGGGATGGAAACCACCCAAGAAGGTCAGAATCGCCGTTCCAGCACCCTGTGCCGTGCCAAAGACGTGGCTAGCCGTGTCAGGGTTTTGGGCATAGACACCCCAGTTGCCCGTAAAGAAGGGCGCTAGACCAGCGGGGTGGGGCATGGTGCTCAGGAAGTTATCCCAGCCCACGTGCTGACCACGGGACTCGGGAATGGCCACGTGAATCAGGTGACCGGCCCAAGCCAAGGAGCTAACGCCAAACAGACCGGCCAAGTGGTGGTTCAACCGCGATTCGGCATTTTTGAACCAAGAGAGGCTCGGACGGAATTTGGGTTGTAGGTGCAGCCAGCCAGCAAAGAGAGCCAGCGAAGCCAGAATCAGCAGGAAGATGGCACCTTGGTAGAGGTCACCGTTGGTGCGCATACCGATGGTGTACCACCAGTGATAGACACCGGAGTAGGCAATGTCCACAGGGTTAGAAGCCCCCGCTTGGGTGAAGGCATCCACTGCGGCTTTGCCAAATTGAGGATCCCAGATCGCATGGGCGATGGGACGGGTGTTGACAGGGTCTTGAATCCATTGCTCAAAGTTCCCCTGCCACGCAACGTGGAATAGGCTACCAGACACCCACAGGAAGATGATGGCCAGATGCCCAAAGTGGGAGGCAAAAATCTTCTGGTAAAGATTTTCCTCGGTCATGCCATCGTGGCTTTCAAAGTCGTGAGCCATGGCGATGGCGTACCAAATCCGGCGTGTGGTCGGATCCTGTGCGAGGTCTTGGCTAAACTTCGGAAATTTAGTTGCCATAGTTGGTTATATCCTCCTCGCCCCTATCCTACAGAAATAATCCGAGCTAGGAAGAATGCCCAAGTCGTGGCAATCCCCCCTAGGAGGTAATGGGCTACACCGACGGCACGGCCTTGAATAATGCTCAGGGCACGGGGCTGAATAGCCGGTGCAACTTTCAGCTTGTTGTGGGCCCAAACAATGGACTCAATCAGCTCTTGCCAGTAGCCACGACCACTGAAGAGGAACATGAGGCTGAAGGCCCAAATGAAGTGAGCACCCAAGAACAACAAACCATAGGCGGATAGGGCTGAACCATAGGAGCCAATCACCTGAGAAGCTTGTGCCCACAGGAAGTCCCGTAGCCAGCCATTGATGGTGATGGCACTTTGGGCAAAGTTACCGCCCGTGATGTGAGATACCGTGCCATCGGGAGCAACAGTACCCCAGACATCCGACTGCATCTTCCAACTGAAGTGGAAAATCACAACGGAGATGCAGTTGTACATCCAGAACAGACCCAAGAAGACGTGATCCCAACCGGAAACTTGGCAGGTACCGCCACGACCGGGACCATCGCAGGGGAAGCGGAAGCCCAAGTTGGCTTTATCGGGAATGAGGCGAGAGCTGCGAGCAAAGAGCACGCCCTTCAGCAGAATTAGCACTGTCACGTGGATCGTGAAAGCGTGAATATGGTGCACCATGAAGTCGGCAGTTCCCAGCACAATGGGCATCATGGCGACTTTGCCACCGACAGCAACCACATCGCCACCAAAGGCAACACTAGCGGTCGCTGCTGCATTGGGAGCAGTGCCACCGGGGGCTAGGGTGTGCAGGTGTTGTACCCATTGGGCAAACACGGGCTGAAGTTGAATCCCCGTATCCGAGAACATATCTTGGGGACGACCAAAGGCGCGCATCGTGTCGTTGTGGACGTACAGGCCGAAGCTGTGGAAGCCCAAAAAGATGCACACCCAGTTCAGGTGAGAAATGATGGCATCGCGATGGCGCAGTACCCGATCCAGAACGTTGTTTTGATTCATTGCCGGATCGTAGTCACGCACCATGAAAATGGCACCGTGGGCCGCACCACCAACAATCAGGAAGCCGCCAATCCACATGTGGTGGGTAAACAGCGACAGTTGGGTGGGATAGTCGGTGGCCAAGTAAGGATAGGGGGGCATTGCATACATGTGCTGCGCCACAATAATGCTCAGCGACCCCATCATGGCTAGGTTGATGGCCAGTTGGGCATGCCAAGAGGTGGTCAGCACTTCGTAGAGACCTTTGTGGCCGGCACCGGTGAAGGGACCTTTGTGGGCTTCAAGAATCTCTTTGAGGCTGTGGCCGATCCCCCAGTTAGTGCGGTACATGTGACCCGCAATGATGAAAAGGACGGCGATCGCCACGTGATGGTGAGCCGTATCCGACAGCCACAGGCCACCGGTAACAGGGTTCAAGCCACCGTTAAAGGTCAGGAAATCCGAGTAGGCAGCCCAATTAAAGGTGAAGAAGGGAATGACGCCACTAAAGAAGCCCCAATCCACTTTGGGATATAGCTCGGCCATCAAGCTGGGGTTAAGGATAAACTCGTGGGGCAAGGGAATATCCTTAGCAGCAACCCCTGCATCCAAGAGCTTGTTGATGGGTAGCGAAACGTGGATCTGGTGACCTGCCCAAGCCAAAGACCCCAAGCCAAGCAACCCGGCAAGGTGGTGGTTGAGCATGGATTCCACGTTTTGGAACCATTCCAGCTTAGGAGCGCGCTTGTGATAGTGGAACCAGCCTGCAAAGAGCATTAAGCCAGCCATGACCAAGCCACCGATTGCGGTGCAGTAAAGCTGGAACTCATTGGTGATCCCAGAGGCACGCCACAGTTGGAATAGCCCCGAGGTGATTTGGATGCCGTGGAAACCACCGCCGACATCACCATTGAGAATGCCTTGACCCACAATGGGCCAGACCACTTGAGCACTGGGCTTGATACCGGTGGGATCGGCCAGCCAAGCCTCATAGTTTGAGAATTTTGCACCGTGGAAGTACATCCCACTCAGCCAGATGAACACCACAGCCAGATGGCCGAAGTGTGCACTGAAGATCTTGCGGGAAATATCTTCAAGGTCGCTCGTGTGTGTATCAAAATCGTGGGCAAGAGCGTGGAGGTTCCAAATCCATGTGGTGGTTTGGGGTCCTCTGGCCAAGGTGCGGTCAAAATGCCCGGGTTTTGCCCATTTTTCAAACGATGTGGGCACCGGGTCATTGTCAACCACGACTCTGACCTTTGGCTCTCGCTCCGGTGGACTGATGGTCATCGAGTCTCTCCTCTCTCTTAGGCAAGGAAGGAACGAGGGCATTCACCTCGGCAATATAGAAAGATCTTTAGATCAATGATTGTGAAGAATCGTGAATCTAAAGACCCAGAATGGAACGATAAAGCCCGTTCAGGAGGCGAATGCTCAATTCAGCATTATAGAAGGGGAGTACAGACTTTGCCGATAATTAACATTATTTAAGATGCTTGAATTCTTGACATGATTATGGGGGTATAAATGCATAATATATGGGCTATCATATCCATTGATTTAACACAGGTAGATGTGGCTCAATCCCCTGTAGAATGAGCGTTTGGGGCGATCGCGCCCTCGACGTAATTGTTTTAAGTTTTATGACAAAAGTGATTATTTATACCACTGATGCGCCTATGCCCGTTGGCCCCTATAGCCAAGCCGTGCGGCAAGGGGAATGGGTCTTTCTTGCAGGGCAAATTGCTCTTGATCCAAAAACGGGTGAGATTGTTGGTGGCGAAGATGTCAAGGAGCAAACCCGCCAAGTCATGGATAATCTCAGTGCTGTCCTTAAGGCCGCTGGCAGCGATTGGTCACAGGTGGTGAAGACAACCGTGTATCTTGCAGACCTCAATGACTTCGCCGCCATGAATGAAATTTATGCTCAGTACATGGATGCTGAGACGGCACCTGCCCGTGCCTGTGTGGAGGTATCGCGACTGCCGAAGGGGGTCAAGGTTGAAATTGACTGCATTGCCTACTGTCCTACAACGGTCTAACGGCAATCACTGAAGCACGAAAGTTATACTCTTTGCCCTCTAATTCTACGGGCGTCCCTACCTTGATGCCAGTATTCCCCAGCACAGGCCCATTGTTAGTGATTTGGCCTCGGCCTTCGAGGGTTAGGAGTAAGTTGCTACTATAGGCCATCTCTGGGCGGGGATCTGGCAGCGCTTTAACCGACCCATCGGGCTGAGAAACAGTAACTGTGCGCGGCAGTACCTGGACATTTTTCACAGTGATTTGGCCGTAGGGCTGGTTGCGAATAATAAAGTTGGCCGTACTGCCCTTGGGAATCAGGTCTTGGGGAGTAGGGGTACTCAGACCCAGAACGAGAACATCGACTTCAATGGGTTGGGCAGCGGTCATTTGTGCCAATGAGGTGCCCGATCGCCCCGGCAGGAGGAATAAGCCCGCCAAGACACACAGGAGCACAACCCCTGCCCCAAGGTCTAAAAGACTCAGCTTGCCAAAAAGACGGCCATAGCGATCAATGAGTTTCATCGGCACTCTAGCTTAAACCCGCAGCAACATCCTACCATGCAGGTACTCTTTAATTGGCTTGCCAAACCCAGAGTTCCCCTTGGGTGCCGCCGGCGGCTAAATACGCTCCCTTGGGGTGCCAAGCAATCGTTGTGAAGTATTCTTGGGCACCTTGCAGTAACTCCTGCGGTTGAGTTTGCTGCCAATAACACAGCCATCCCTCATCACCGCTGGACACGAAGCCTTGACCTTGGGGATGAATAGAGAGGGCGCGCACAGTGCCGCGGTGCAGATCGAGCACTTGGGGTTGCCAGCCACTTTCGTCCTCGCTGAGGCGCCAGAGGATAATCCCCTCTTGGGAACTGCTCAGGAGTTGGGGGGCTTGGTTCGCGGTTTCTAACCAGTGAAGATTCCGAACTTTACCGGGAAAGCCCTGCATTTGCCACGGATACTGATCGCCCCAACGCCAGACAAAAAGGGTGTGATCCATGTTGCTGGCCGCGAAATAGTCCCCTGTGGCGGACCAAGCGACGCCCACTGCCGCAGACATAAACCCCAATTCTTGGGGATCGGCATCCCAATCTTCAGCCGACCACACCCGTACACCGCCATAACCGGCAACGGCCAAAGCGTCACCCGTAGGTTGCCAAGCCAAAGCGAGCACTGACGAGGCCGCAAAATCAAGGGTGGCAATGACATCGGCTTGAGCCGCATCCCAAATCTGGACGTAGTGACCAAGACTAAAGGCAACCCAAGGCAATGTGGGATGCCAAGCCAGTTGATCAATCCAGTGGGAACCGTAGTGGAGCACCTGAAGATTCTCAGCGTCAGCTAAGGAACCAACGAGTACCCGTCCCTGCTCTCCCGCCGCTGCCCACCACTGGCGATCGCTCGCCACTGCGAGGATGGTTAAGCTTTGATCGGTCGCTGTTTGCAGGATGAGCTGCTCACCCATCTCTGGATCAATGTGATATACCTCTCCTGCGGCTGAAGCGGCCAACAGATGGCGATCGCCCCACGCCAAGGCGGTGACATACTCTTGAAGTTGGGTTTGTCCTAACGGGATGAGGGAATTCACCAGTGACTCTCCGCACGTCCTAAAGGGACAGCAGCTTCTCAGTGTGTAACAACACTGAGCTACATTGGGCTTAACCCAATGGGGGGAGCCATGACCCCAACTACTGGGACTGCCGTGAGTCCCAGATACTTTGTACACAGTTTGCACGTCTCCGATTTATGGACGTGGAAACAACTCAACTTTAGCAAATTAGAAAGCGCCTAACTGCTTAGGTTAAAACTGTAGCAGCTTGCGGCGGGCTAAAGCCAATTGTTGTCACGCCCCTAGTGGAGGGTGTCGAAATAGATCTGAATGCCGACAATCATGGCAAACATGAGGACAATAAACAAGCTAATGATCAGCCAGTGCCCCACCACATTCACGTCAAAGATCTCACCATAAATGCCGTAGAGCCGGTCAATAATGCCTTCCGCTTGGCCAATGGCTTTTTCCCGCTTCAGCATCCAGTTAGAATACTGTTCCTGCCAAATCTCCAGATCATCCTTGTAGTTGGCCATCTCCTCTTGGAAAGTGGCAAAGGCGGCTGGGGTGGCTGGCGTTGCTGGTTCCGTGGGCTTTTGCGGTTCGGCCTCATCAAGGGCTGGGGTGTAGTAGCCACGAACCCCCGGGAAGTAGCAGGTCTTAAAGAGTTGGGCACCCGTGCAACGACAGCTTTCGGGGGGATGGGTTTCATTGGGTTTCGTCCAGCAGGGATCCAAGGCTACATCCTTGCCCACTTTTGTAATCGTGACAAAGGCTTCAAAGGGCCACTTGGTTAAGGTAAAGACATTCATGACTTGGCCAATGGGATTCATCTGGGAGGGGGCAATAATCCCGCCCCCAAATGTGACTTGGGGAATAATAAAGAGAATTAACAACAGGGGGGCGATCGCCGTATTGGGTGACAATGCCGACACCAATAGCCCCATCATCATGCCACTGAAGGAGGCCAAGAACATCGTCAGCCATAACTGCAATTGGGTAAGGCTATCGCCGGGAAAATCAATGGCAATGTTTTTGAACAGGAGAAAGGCCGAGGCCTGATACAGTGCCAGCAATAGCGCCACCGTTGTCTTAGAAAAGACATAGGCACCAATTTTCAGCCCCACGAGGTGTTCGCGGCGGTAAATCTCTCGTTCCTTGGCGATTTCGCGCATTGTGGTTAAATTACCCACCATCACTGCTACCAAGGCGGTGGCAAAGAGCATCGTAATCGCTGAGGCGGCATCCCCCTTGCGAATATCAAAGAGGTGGCGATCCCAAACAATTAAGTCCAGTAAACCAATAAAGAAAGGGATCGAGAAATTCAAAATTAAACTGACGCGATCGCGCAGCAAAACCGCCGCTTCCCGTTGTAGCAAGATTAGGTACTGCCGTAAGGCTGAGACAGGGTGGTACTGGGGAATTTTGCTGGCACGTTTACCTTGGGCATCTGGGGTGCGTCCCTGATCCAAGTGGCAAACCACTGACTTCTGGCGATCGAGAACGTAGGTCTTGTACTGCTTCGACTGCAAATATAACTGCTGCCATTCCTCAGGGCTACGTTCGCGCTCAACCAAGGGATAAATGTCATTAAAGGACTTGACCCCAAAGTAGTCAGGAGCTTCATTGGGGGGGCCAAAATAGGCAATGCGACCGCCAGCGGCGAGAAACAAGACCAAATTACATAGCTTAATATTTTCTGTGACGTGGGTAATCAGCACAACCGTGCAGCCACCATTGGCTAAGCGCCGCAATAGGGTCATGACATCTGCCTCGGTACCCGGATCCAGACCTGAAGTGGCCTCATCGAGAAAGAACAAACTGGGTTTGGTAATTAACTCAACACCAATGGAGACCCGTTTTAGTTGACCACCACTGAGATTTTTGATTGGTACATCCCGCCGTTGGCTCAAACCCAAAATCTGCATCACCTCTTCCACGCGGCTGTGGCGTTCAGTGGGTGTGATGTCAGCGGGCATCCGCAATTGGGCGGCAAAGTCGAGGGCTTCCTCAACAGTGAGTTCCTTGTGGACGATGTCTTCCTGAGGCACATAGGCAAACTGAGAGCGGTAGGCATCAAAGTTGTGGTAGAGATCGTTGCCATTCACCAGAACCGTGCCACTGGTGGCCGGGTTAAATCCCGTCAGCGCCCGCAATAGGGTGGATTTACCACACCCACTCACACCGGCAATGACCACAAATTCACGGGGCAAAATGGATAGGGAGACATCGTGGAGGAGCTTTTTATTCCCTTTGACGACTTTCTCTAGGCCAAAGGCATCCAGGCGAATACTGCCCGTTTCATTATCAACGGTGATCGTTTCATCAACATTGATTTGCAGCAGATAGGGGCCGATGCGAATTTTGTCACCAATTCGTAGGGCATGGGGTTTAGTGAGGCGCTTGCCGTTGCAAAAGACACCGTTGGAGGAGTTGAGGTCTGTAATGACAATGGAGGTGCCTTGACGTTCAATCTTGGCATGGTGGCGCGAGACTTGGGGGTGATCTATTTGGATGTCATTGTCCTCACCCCGACCAATCCGTAGGACGGTCTTGCCCTGAAAGCTAATGGCTTTTTGCAGAAACTGAGCTTGGCCTTCACGGAAGGTAATCTTGACGTTGGCACCGATGTAGAAGGTATCCCCGTCCTTGAGGTCTTTTTCCTTGATGGGGCGATCGCCATAGACCAGACCAAGCTTACTGTCCAAGTCACGGATGCGATAGCCGGTGTCCGTCTTAACAATTTCAAAGTGATGCCGCGAAATGGTTGGATAGGAAATCACAATCTCATTGTGGGGCGATCGCCCTACCCGTACCATTGGTTGCAGGAGCGGAAACTCCTCGACGGAAGCGGGCGTACTAATTTGCAGAAAAGGGGATGATTCTTGATCCGAGGCTAAAACCGTTGCCTCATTACTATGGGATGCCATGGGACACAGGCTCGACACACCGACGGTTCCCCTTCACGATAACAAGTGCCCTTCAGTCTTGTGGAAGGCCTAGACCAAACCGTTACGAAGTGCAACAACCGCCGCCTGCACACGGTCATCCACTGCCAACTTGTTCAAAATGCCGCGCACATGGGTCTTGATCGTGTTTGGGCTGAGAAACAGCTTACTGGCAATTTCAGGGTTACTATAACCTTCGACCATCAGCTTCAGGACATCCAGTTCCCGCTGCGAAAGGTGATAGTCCATTGTCGGTTGGGGCGGATGTAGGTGCTGGATCACATGGCGGGCAATCTGGGGATCAAGGTAGGTCGCTCCCTCTTGGGCAGCAGCGATCGCCATCAGTAATCGCTCAACGGTTTCCCCCTTGATACAGTAGGCATCGGCACCACTAGAAAGGGCAGCAACGGCCTCAAGAGCCGATTGGTGGGAGGTGAGCATCACCACATGAATGTCTGGAAATTCTCGCTTCAGCCGTTGGGTGGCGGCAATCCCGTCTAGCCTTGGTAGGCCAATGTCCATAATGACCACTTGCGGCTGCAACTGCCGTGTCATATCAATGGCGCCATAGCCATCTTCGGCATAACCCACCACAGCAAACTGCTCTCCTAGGGCTTGTCCTAGCCCCAGTTGCATCATTGGATCATCTTCAACAATCAGGAGCCGCAGCTTGGGTGCCATGGTGGGCGGGGAAGTGCATTAACCGAGACCCGGAACGTTCAAGCCACCCGTTAACTCTTCCATCCGTTCCCGCATGGTGGCGGTGGATTTTTGGTAGGCATCGCGCATGGCGGCGGTCACCAAATCAGAGAGCACTTCAGCCCCTTCACTCAGGAGATCTGGGCTGATTTCGACGCGGCGGGGTTCTTGGGTACCACTCATAATCACTTTGACGGCACCGCCCGCTGCTTGACCCTCGATGTCCATTTTTTCAAGGTCTTCTTGCAGCTTCTTGGCGCCTTCTTGAACTTGCTGCGCTTTTTGGATGGCTGCGGCCAGCTCCTTCATTTTGCCAAGACCGAAGCCAAAACCCTGTCCCTGTGCCATAGTGTTCCTTCTATACAGTGCGGACTATTGACTGCTATCTTATCACTGTCTTGATTAGCGAGCTGCACGGGCAAGGGCATTGTAGAGACCGTTGAGGACAGGGGGTGAGGGCAAGGGCGGTGAATTCTCAAAAATTTGCGTGGGGGTCAGGTTAGACCGGCCATAAAAGCGGGTACTGGCACTACGGTCAAAACTAATATTGGCGCCCTCAAGGGCAACACCAGCAAAGAGACCCGCACTGCGTGTGTAGGAAAAGACTTGGGGACTCGGGTCTGTAGGACTGACGACTTCACCACCCACAGGGCCTGCGGCAACAGAGACATTACCCCCTAAGCGAAACGACTGCGCCAAGCTGCGCATGACGACGGATTTATCCATGAAGGCCAGCACCACATCCGTGGATTGGGCACCAATTTGCAGGCCAAAGCTCCCACCGGTCATTGTGATAAAGGCGGGCTTACTCCATTCGTTATTTTCATTGCGCACAAGGAGAATGCCAGCACCCCGCCGGCCACCAAAGATAAAGCCAGCTTGAACCACGCTGGGAATGATGGCAATGCCTTGGGCACGCTGAACAATTGTTGGGGGAATGCGATTGTTGTTGTTAAATGTAAACTCGCCAAGGACAAATGTGGCGTTCTCCACCCGTTGCACCATGCGCGAATCAGGGGCATTTTGGGCAAGGGTGGTATGGGGGATGACAACCAAGGCGATCGCCCCCCCCATGACAGCCCCCACTCGGTATAAACGTCCCATTACAAAACGCAATTCCATCGCGATCTCCCTCATTGGTGCATCAATGTATCGTTAGACGGGTGAACCTTTCTGGCTTGTTCCATCATCAATCATCCCCATTTAATGGCGGCAAAGCTAAAGAAAATCCGTTTTTTTAATTTTCTGTAACTGGTAGCCCTCGTCCCTTGCTAAAAGGGATATGGCAGAATGTAGAGGGTTTTGCCTACACTAGCGATTCATACCTATTTGGTTTTCTAGGCAGGCAGCTCTCATGGAAAGTTAGGTGGCACGCATGGAACCCCTGTATCAATACGCTTGGCTGATTCCCGTTTTACCCCTCTTGGGAGCGCTAATTGTTGGCTTTGGCTTGATTGCCTTTTCAGAGACCACGTCGAAACTGCGGCGACCCAGTGCCATTTTCATCATGGCGTTGATGGCGATCGCCATGGTGCATTCCCTGAGCCTCTTCTGGAGTCAAGTCCAAGGCCACGCCCCCTATACGCAAATGATTGAATGGGCAGCGGCGGGCAATCTCCACATTGCCATGGGATACGTGATTGACCCCTTAGCGGCATTGATGTTGGTCATCGTCACAACGGTGGCCTTTTTAGTCATGCTCTACAGCGATGGCTACATGGCTCATGACCCGGGCTATGTTCGCTTTTTTGCCTATCTCAGCCTGTTTGGCTCCTCGATGCTGGGGTTGGTCGTCAGTCCCAACTTGGTGCAGGTCTATATCTTTTGGGAATTGGTGGGGATGTGCTCCTACCTGCTGATTGGCTTCTGGTATGACCGCAAAAGCGCGGCGGAAGCAGCACAGAAGGCGTTTGTTACCAACCGTGTCGGTGATTTTGGCCTTTTGTTGGGCATGGTGGGGCTATTTTGGGCGACGGGTACCTTTGACTTTGGCGGCATGGGCGATCGCCTGACGGAACTGGTCAATACCGGGCTACTTTCCCCTGGTCTTGCCGCCATTCTTGCCATTTTGGTCTTTCTCGGTCCTGTGGCCAAATCTGCCCAGTTTCCCCTGCATGTGTGGCTGCCGGATGCGATGGAAGGTCCGACCCCCATTTCTGCTCTGATTCACGCGGCAACCATGGTGGCAGCCGGGGTTTTTCTGATTGCGCGGATGTTCCCTGTGTTTGAGCAATTGCCCCAAGTCATGACGATCATTGCTTGGACGGGGGCTTTTACGGCATTTATGGGGGCAACCATTGCCATCACCCAAAACGACATCAAAAAGAGCTTGGCCTATTCAACCATTTCCCAACTGGGCTACATGGTCATGGGGATGGGCGTGGGTGCCTACAGTGCCGGCCTTTTTCACCTGATGACCCATGCCTACTTCAAAGCAATGCTCTTCCTGGGATCGGGGTCAGTGATTCACGGCATGGAAGGGGTGGTTGGCCATAACCCAGACTTGGCTCAAGATATGCGCTACATGGGGGGGCTGCGCAAGTATATGCCCATTACGGGGGCAACCTTTCTAGTGGGGTGCTTGGCCATTTCTGGCGTGCCTCCCTTTGCTGGCTTTTGGTCAAAGGATGAAATTTTAGGGGCGGTTTTTCATGCCAACCCGGCAATGTGGCTGCTGACGTGGCTCACGGCTGGCTTAACCGCTTTTTATATGTTCCGCATGTACTTCATGACCTTTGAGGGCAAGTTCCGTAATGTGCCCCCCGAGTTACAGGAGCACCATGATCACGATGCCCACCATGCTGCTGAACCCCATGAATCTCCTTGGACAATGACGTTGCCCTTGGTGGTGCTAGCGATTCCCTCGACGTTGATTGGCTTTGTCGGCACCCCCTTCAACAATCTCTTTGAAGCCTTTATCCATGCTCCCGGTGAGGAGATGGTGGCGGAGCACGCGGTGGATTTGACGGAGTTCCTCATCCTTGGCGGTAGCTCTGTGGGCATTGGCCTGATTGGCATTACCTTGGCCTCCCTGATGTATCTCAAGGGCACTCCCAGTCCGCAGGCGATCGCCAAAGCCATTCAACCGCTGTACCAGTTCTCACTGCATAAGTGGTATTTCGATGAACTCTATGAAGCGGTCTTCATCAAAGGCTGTCGTCGCTTGGCGCGTCAGGTCTTGGAAGTGGACTACAACGTGGTGGATGGGGTGGTCAACCTCACGGGCTTTGTCACGATGGTCACCGGTGAAGGGCTGAAATACTTCCAAAATGGCCGTGCCCAATTCTACGCCCTAATTGTGCTGCTGGCGGTGTTGGGATTTGTCATCTTCTCGGTGCAAGCCTAACCCCGGTCATGGTTCTTTCCCAACTGCTGGAGGAGTAAACACGACTGCCATGAGTACGTTTCCTTGGCTGACAACGATTATCCTGTTCCCGATTGTGGCTTCCTTGGCGATCCCCTTCATTCCAGATCCCACAGGCAAAGGACGCCCAATCCGCTGGTATGCCCTGACGGTGGGGTTGATTGACTTTGCCTTGATTGTCTATGCTTTCACCAATTTCTATGACCTGAACACCCCCGGCATGCAACTGTGGGAAAGCTATGACTGGATTCCCGAAATTGGCCTGCGCTGGTCAGTGGGGGCAGATGGCCTCTCGATGCCGCTGATTTTACTCACGGGATTTATTACCACGCTGGCGATTTTGGCGGCTTGGCCAGTGACCCTGAAGCCACGACTCTTTTATTTCCTAATGCTGGCGATGTATGGTGGCCAGATTGCTGTTTTTGCCGTGCAGGATATGCTGGTCTTTTTCCTAGCGTGGGAACTGGAGCTGATTCCGGTGTACCTGCTTTTGGCAATTTGGGGCGGCCACAAACGTCAATACGCGGCAACAAAGTTCATTCTCTACACGGCGGGTAGCTCCCTCTTTATTTTGGTGGCGGGCTTGGCCATGGCCTTCTATGGCGACACGATTAGCTTTGATATGCAAACCTTGGCGGCCAAGGACTATGCCATTGGTTTTCAACTGCTGGTTTATGCCGGCTTTTTGGTGGCCTATGGCGTCAAGCTGCCGATTGTCCCCCTGCACACGTGGCTGCCCGATGCCCACGGTGAAGCAACAGCCCCAGTACACATGCTGCTGGCGGGGATTCTCCTGAAGATGGGCGGCTATGCCCTGATTCGCATGAATGTCGATATGCTGCCGGCAGCCCATGCCAAGTTTGCCCCCGTTTTGGTGATTTTGGGGGTGGTCAACATTATCTATGCAGCGCTGACCTCCTATGCACAGCGCAATCTCAAGCGCAAAATTGCCTACTCCTCGATTTCCCACATGGGCTTTGTGTTGATTGGGATTGCTTCGTTTACCAATTTGGGCATGAGTGGGGCGGTGCTGCAAATGGTTTCCCACGGCTTGATTGGGGCGAGTCTCTTCTTCTTGGTGGGAGCTACCTATGACCGTACCCACACGCTGATTCTTGAGGAAATGGGCGGTGTCGGCCAGAAAATGAAGAAGATCTTTGCCATGTTTACGGCCTGCTCCTTGGCCTCCCTTGCTTTACCGGGGATGAGTGGCTTTGTGGCTGAACTGATGGTCTTTATTGGCTTTGCCACTAGCGATGCCTATTCTTTGCCCTTCCGGGTGATTGTGGTCTTTTTGGCGGCAGTGGGGGTGATCTTGACGCCGATTTACCTGCTCTCAATGCTGCGGGAAATTTTCTATGGCCCTGAAAACAAAGAACTGGTCGAGCATGAAGCCCTTGTGGATGCCGAACCCCGTGAGGTGTTTATCATTGCCTGCCTGTTGGTGCCGATTATTGGCATTGGCCTCTATCCCAAGCTATTGACGCAAATTTACGATGCCACCACAGGTCAAGTGATTGCCCGCGTGCGGGAAGTGGTTCCCACCCTAGCTCAGCAGGTGGATCAACCCCTAGGGACGCTAGTGGCACCGAGCCTGAACTCTACCTCTAAATGAGTTGGCGGCGAGATTGGGTACTGGGGGAGTGGAGTTGGCTGCGCTTGGGGCGATCGATACTCCTGATTTACCTGATCATTGCGGTCTATCTCTACTTTGGCGCTGATGCCCTCATCTTCCATCCCCCCCGTCCTACCTATTCCCTTTCTGAGGAGATCAGGCTGATTCCCGTGGGGCAGGGCGATCGCCTTGCGGTGCGGTATGTTGCCAACCCAGACGCTCACTTTACACTGCTGTTTAGTCACGGCAACGGTGAAGACCTCGGCATGGTGGAACCCTTTCTCCAGACGCTGCGGCAGTGGGGGTTTTCCGTCCTCGCCTACGACTATCGTGGCTACGGCTTGAGTTCAGGTCGTCCTAGTGAGCGTCATGCCTACGCAGATGCTTTGGCGGCCTATACCTATCTGATAGAGGAACTGCGAGTGCCTCCAGAGCGGGTAATTCTCTATGGCCGTTCCCTTGGCGGTGGGGTGGCGACGGAACTGGCAACACAGGTTGCGATTGCGGGGTTGGTCTTAGAAAGTACCTTTACTTCCATCTTTCGGGTGGTGGTGCCTTTCCCGTTGTTTCCCTTTGACCGCTTTATCAACCGAGATAAACTGCCGCAAGTCAAGGTGCCGCTGTTGATTCTCCACGGTACTGCCGACAGCATCGTGCCCTTTCGTCATGGCCAACACCTTTTTGCCATTGCCCGTGAGCCAAAATTTTCCCTCTGGGTCGAGGGTGCAGATCACAATGATGTTGTTGAGGTGGCGGGCGATCGCCTGCGGACAGCCTTAGAGGAATTTGCCACTTTTTTGAAGGCGCAGTCTAGCTAGGGTGTTTATTAAGGGAAAGCTGATGTTCCCAGTAAAGGACAGTTGTTGAGGTACGCTGAGATCGTAGCGCGAGAGTATTTTCTTATGGATGCTTTGGCTCTTTGGCAGCATTACCAAGACTGGTTGTACTACCACCCTGAGTTGGAGTTCTATGTGGATGTCAGTCGTATGGGGTTGACCCCAGCGGTCGTGCAGCGCCTAGAGCCAGCCTTTGAGCGCGCTTTTCAGCAAATGAAGGAATTGGAAGCAGGGGCGATCGCCAACCCCGATGAAGGCCGCATGGTGGGGCACTACTGGCTGCGGGATGCCAATTTGGCACCCACTCCGGAATTACGTGCCGAAATTCGCGATGCCATTGCCCAAGTCAAGCAGTTTAGCCAGCAGGTGCACAGTGGCGCCATTGCCCCACCCCAAGGGGGTCGTTTTACGGACATTCTCTCCATTGGCATTGGGGGGTCTGCCCTTGGCCCGCAGTTTGTAGCGGCTGCCCTTGCCCCTGTGAATCCGCCTCTGAACATTCATTTTTTGGATAATACTGACCCTGCGGGCTTTGAGCGCGTCTTTGCGGAACTGGGCGATCGCCTGCGGACGACATTGGTGATTGTCATTTCCAAATCGGGGGGGACACCGGAAACCCGCAATGGCATGCTAGAAGCCCAAGCTCGCTTCCAACGCGCCGGTCTGGCCTTTGCCGATCACACCGTAGCCGTCACCATGCCCGGCAGTGGCCTTGCCCAAGTGGCGGAGTCAAACGGTTGGCTGGCCATTTTCCCAATGTTTGACTGGGTGGGGGGACGCACCTCGGAACTGTCAACGGTGGGTCTATTGCCCGCTGCCCTGCAAGGGATTGACATTGATGCCCTCCTCGCGGGAGCAAAATTGATGGATCAGGCAACCCGCGTGCCGAAGATCCGCCAAAATCCCGCCGCCCTACTCGCCTTGGCTTGGCACCATGCAGGCAATGGTCGGGGTGAAAAAGATATGGTTGTCCTGCCCTACAAAGATAGTCTGCTGCTGTTTAGCCGCTACTTGCAGCAGTTGGTGATGGAGTCCCTTGGCAAGGAAAAAGACCTCGACGGCAACATTGTCCACCAAGGGATTGCGGTCTATGGCAACAAGGGAACCACGGATCAGCACGCCTATGTGCAGCAGTTGCGGGATGGTCTACCCAACTTCTTTGTCACGTTTATTGAGGTGCTGCGGGATGGCCAAGAACCCGGCATTGATGTCGAACCAGGGATTACCTCTGGGGATTACCTCAGTGGCCTGCTCCTCGGCACGCGCCAAGCCCTCTATGAAAAGGATCGCCCCTCCCTGACGGTGACGATTCCAGAGGTGACACCCAAAACGGTGGGTGCCCTGATTGCCCTTTACGAGCGCGCAGTGGGTCTCTATGGCTTCTTGGTGAATATCAATGCCTACCATCAGCCGGGGGTGGAAGCTGGCAAGAAAGCAGCAGCGGCGAATTTGGCGTTGCAACGGCAGATTGTTAAAGTCTTAGAGCAAAGTGACGAACCCCTTGACTTGGGGGCGATCGCCAAGGCGGTGAATGCGCCGGATCAACTGGAGCGGATTTACCTGATTCTGCGGCACCTTGTGGCCAACGATCGCGGCATCGAGCAACTGGGGGATCCCGCGCAGCCGAGTCAATTGCAGTTTCGGTGGCAACGCTAATGCAGCGGCGACAATTTTGTCAGGGGTTGTTTGCCTTGGGGGCGATCGCCCTGAGTGGTTGTCAAGCAAGTGTCAATGGCGGGCTAACCGTTCATCTGCTGCGCAAATCCTTACCGCCTCAACTGATTCAGCGATTTCGGCAACAGGCGGGTGTGGGCATTCATCTGCGCCTTCAGGAAACCCCCCAAGCCTTAGCCCATACCCTTGCAGCAGGCAACCTAGGATCAGCCGTCCTCAGTTTGGGGGATGCTTGGTTACCAGAGGCGGTGGCAAAAGGGCAGATCACTCCCATTCCTAAACAACTGATTCAAAATGGATTTGATTGGGCTAAGCCGTGGCAGCCGTTTCTAAAGTTCATCACTAAAGAGGATGCCCTCTGGGGTCTTCCCTATCGCTGGGGAGCCACCGCCCTCATTTATCGCCGCGATTTCTTTGCTGACTTGGGTTGGGAACCCCAAGATTGGGATGCTCTATGGCACCCCGCAGTGCAGGGGCACTATAGCCTCTTGAATACTCCCCGCGAAGTGATTGGCCTAACCCTGAAAGCCTTGGGACTGTCCTACAATGCCCCACCCACCCACCCGCAGTTACGGGAGCGACTGTCTCGGCTGCGCCACGGTTGCCGTTTCTTTAGTTCCGATGCCTACCTGCAACCGCTGATGCTAGGGAGTACGCAATTGGCAGTGGGTTGGTCAACGGATCTGCTGCCGCTGCTGAAGCGGGATCCGCAGACCTATGGAGCAGTCTTCCCCGCCAGTGGTACGGCGCTTTGGCTAGATTTATGGGTCTGTGGCCAAGCCCCCGATCGCCCCACCTTGGATTGGTTAAACTACTGGTGGCAGCCAGAGGTGGCTGAGCAACTCAGTCAATTTAGTGATGCGCTCTCGCCCCGCGTCAGTGATTTAACGGGCACCCTCTTGCAGCGCTATATTCCCCTCGCTGACCCCACTGCCTTTGCCAAGAGTGAGGTATTACTACCCCTCGATGCGGTGAGCCAAAAGACCTATGACACCCTTTGGCAAGAGATTTTTCTCACCAATTCCTAACGGTGTTTTGGTTCGGTTGAATCCTTGAGGAGTTGTGCCACATAGGCGAGGGCTTGGGGGCGATCGCTAATTTCTCCGCGCGCTTGGGCTGCTTCCACAGCTCGCAGCAATTCACCCACACGCGGTCCCGGCGAGACCTGAAACGCTTCCACCAGATCCGCACCCCGTACCAATTGGGGGGGATGGGCAAGGGCATCCTTGGGGTCTAACCATCCTTTGACCAAGGGCACGAGATGCTCTTTGGGGATGCCACGACTGAGGGCAAGGGCAACAAAGGCTGGAAAATAGCTACCCGCCGCGCGGAATAGATAGAAGGCTTGCTCACGGTTCAGAGGCTGTTCGAGGGGGACGAGCCAGTGGTTGAGCAATCGGCACAGGACTTGGACAATGCGAATTTCATCGGTGGTGTAGGTGAGGGCAGTCAGTTCCTCGGCCGCTTGGCGATCGCTGGCATGCACGAGGCAGGTGAGCTTTGCCAAAGCTGCTAGGGTTCGTCGTTGCGGTTCGCCGGGGGCAGTTGTTGCGGCAATGGATGTCGTTAGCGCCGGCCAAAGGGCTGGGAAGGGGAAATTCGCTAGGGTGGATTCAAGGGCATGGTAGTGGGTAATCCGCTCCTCGGTGACCGACGGCAGCCACACCGCCAACACCCCATCACGAAAGGCGAGGGTCACTTGAGCCGCCCCCTCAACGACACTGAGGAGATAACTGAGTTCCACCCGTACCCGTTCTGCTGCCACTCGCCGCAGTTGGGGAGCAAGGGTTTGGATCACCTGCCGCGTTTCCGGTGTAATCGTAAATTGCAGTTGGGCGGCTTGGCGATAGGCGCGTAGGAGTCGCAGGGGATCAGCCGCGAGATTTTCTGGTGCGACATAGTGAATTTGGCGGCGTTGCAAATCCAAAAGGCCACCGAGGGGATCGACAATGTGGTGGTGGTGAATGTCGTAGGCAATCGCATTGAGGCGAAAATCGCGATCGCTCAAATCGGTTAAGAGCGTTTCACCATGCCGTTGGGCAATATCCACGGTGGTATTGGCAAAGACCAAGCGGGCAATCTGCCGCTGCCGATCTAAAACCACTAAACCAGCCTTGTACTTCTCCGCTAGTTTTTTCGTTAGGGCAATGGCATCCGCCGGCACAATAAAATCCAAGTCGGGGTACAGCGTTGTCCGACCGAGGAGAGCATCCCGCACCGCTCCGCCCACGAGGTAGGTATCGGCAGGTAAATCACTGACGGCGATCGGCCAGCGACTAAAATCAAAGGGCTGAACAACGACCATTAGAGCTGGGTTAGATCGATCGCCTGACCACCGATAGTGATCGTCAAATTGTCGCCCCGCACACAGACCGGTCCCGCCGCCGTTTGAATCGTCAAGCAGTTATTTTCAAATTTCAGCAGGCCGTTCCAGAGAGGTGCTGTGGGGGTGGGCACTGGGGCAGGGGTTGTGGGTGATCCAGACGGAACACTTTCTAGCCAAATCAGCGACGCATCCGCAGGATAGTGGCGATCGCCCGCAGCAGTTTTAATAATCACGCCGCCACTAGCCGAGGGGGAAAAGGCAATATCGCGAATCGGCTGCCAACTCTTGCCCACCAGCAGTTGTAGCTGGGCTGGCTCCTGCCCTGTGGCCGTGGACTTCAAGAGTAACCACCACGTTTTCCACAGTTGCCGTGCCGTTCCCAAACGGACTTCACTGCCGGGGGGAATGGGTACCTGCTCGTACTGCCATGCAGGCACAGGGTCACTGATGTATTGCGTTGGCAAGAAGGAATGGGCTTGGAGCACACTGGCCACCAAATCTGCAAAGGGGGCTTCCACAAAAAGGGTGACTTTTTCATCGGCCACACTCGACCCCTCAACCACCGCCACCACCGTTTCAGTGACCGTTCGCAATTGATAGCAGTGATTGCCAAGATCCACCACCTTCAAGTCAGCACTTTGATAGGTACTAGGCAACGGATGCTGTTGCAGGATCAACATTTGGATCACCTGCTCATTGGTCCACTCAATCACCGTGGTTTCGTTAGCGGTTGCCATTGGCTCAGCAATTGCCGGCGTAGTCGGTAACGGTACCTCGTCAATCTCCCCCTCATCAAAGACCACTTCCCCATTGGGGAGTGTGGCACCAGAGAGCTTGGCTTCCTCTAAGTCTTGGCGGCGGGCGATCGCCCCAGTCAGATCTGCCTCTGAGAGATCTGCCCCCACCACATTGGTTTCCTTGAGGTTACTGTCGTGGAGAACCGCCCCCTTGAGGATTGCCCCACTCAGCACTGCCCGCTGCAAATTGGCGCGCGATAGATAGGCACCCACCAAAATTGCCCCACTGAGCATCGCCTCTTGCAAATCCGCATCGGTGAGGTTGGCACCACTCAAATCCGCACCAATCAGATTAGCTCCCCGTAGATTGGCATTGGCAAGGTTCGCCTTAATCAAATCTGCCCCACTCCAATTGATACCCTGCAGATTGGCTCCCGCCAGATCAATATGGCTGAGTTGCACCAAGGGAAACACACTGCCCGCCAAATTAACCCCACGGAAATTCCGCACCCCACGGGCAAATTCACTTAACAACGTTTCAAGGGTAATGGCTTTGCTCATAGCCGCTCACAATCAGGGCACAACAGAGTCACTCAGGCACACTGCTTATAGCTATTCTAGGTCTTGATTGAAATCCACAGGAGCCAGTCACCGATGCCATGGTTTGTCAAAATTGAACGCGGCATTGTGGATAAAGCCACCTTTGATCAACACGTTGGTGCCCATCGCGCCTATGTGCGCTCCCTCATTGCCGCCGGGCATCAAGCCCGCACAGGATACTGGGCTGAGCGAGGGGGTGGCATGTTGTTGTTTCAGGCCGATTCCCGCAAGGCGGCTGAGGAAATTGTTGCCCGCGATCCCCTCGTCCAACACCAGTGTGTGCAGTACGAACTCCACGAGTGGTGTATTGTCGAAGCACCCGATTAGCCTTGGCGCAGTTTTTCTGCCCAGACACGGGTGGGTAGCCCCCACACATAAATAAAGCCCTCGGCTGCTTTGTGATCAAATTGATCCTCAGCGCCATAGGTGGCCAAGTCGGGTGTGTAGAGGGAGTAGGGAGATTGCCGCCCCACCACCCGTGCCGTTCCCTTAAAGAGTTTGACGCGCACGGTACCTGTCACCCGCTTCTGGGTCTGTTGAATAAAGGCATCCAGGGCTTCCTTGAGGGGGCTGTACCAGAGGCCGTTATAGACGAGGCGGCTGTAGGTCTCTTCAATTCCCCGTTTGTACTGGGTGACATCGGCGGTCAGGGTCAAACTTTCCAAATCGCGGTGGGCGTCAATGAGCACCAAGAGGGCAGGGGCTTCATAAATTTCGCGGGATTTAATGCCGACAAGGCGATTTTCAATCATGTCAATGCGACCAAAGCCGTGGCGACCCACCCGCTCATTGAGTTCACTCACCAGCGTTACGGGATCGAGGGAGCGACCATCGAGGCTGACGGGAATCCCGGCTTCAAAGCCAATATCCACATACTCTGGAGAGTTGGGGGTATTTTCAATGGCTTGGGTCATCAAATAGATTTCCTCAAGGGGTTCAATCCACGGATCCTCAAGGGGGCCTGCTTCAATACTGCGTCCCAAAAGATTGCGGTCAATGCTGTAGGGGGAAGATTTTTTGACGGGGGCGGGAATGCCAAAGCGTTCGCCGTAGGCAATGGTTTCTTCACGGCTCATGCCCCATTCGCGAGCGGGTGCCAAGACCTTGAGGTTGGGATTCAGAGCAGCGATCGCCACATCAAAGCGGACTTGATCATTGCCTTTTCCTGTACAGCCGTGGGCAACGGCATCGGCACCATACTCAGCAGCCGCATCCACCAAGAGCTTGGCAATCAGGGGGCGAGCAAGGGCCGTCGAGAGGGGATAGCGATTTTCGTAGAGGGCGTTGGCCTGAATAGCTGGAAAGGCATAGTTGCGGATGAACTCAGCTTTGGCATCGGCCACCAACGAGGCACTGGCACCAGAATCAAGGGCTTTTTGGCGAATCGGTTCCAGTTCATCCCCCTGTCCTAAATCAGCGGCGAGGGTAATCACTTCCTTCACGCCCCACTCGTGCTTGAGATAGGGAATACACACAGAGGTATCCACTCCCCCCGAATAGGCCAAAATCACTTTTTCTGCACGCCCCATGACTTTTTTCCTGAAATAAACGCGATCGCTACTATAGCGGATCTGTTTGCCAGAAACGTTATAGCAATAACCGTTTCGCTGAGCCTCACATTTGTTTTACTTCGTTCGCTAGGGGCAGGCCTTGCTCAAAACAGGTCAAATTTTCAATCGTGGTACGGGCAATATCCGTGAGGGCATTGCGGGTAAAGAAGGCTTGGTGGGCAGTAATCACCACATTGGGGAAAGATTGCAGGAGTTGGAAGGTGTCATCTTGGATGATTGTGTCCGAGAGGTCTTGGAAAAAGAGGGAGTCTTCCTCTTCATAAACATCAATGCCCAGATAACCAATTTGGCCGCTTTTAATGCCCTCAATCACTGCTTTGGTGTCCACCAGTTTGCCGCGACTGGTATTGATTAACATCACGCCTCGCTTCATTTGGGCGATCGTGGTGGCGTTGATCACGTGTTCATTTTCGGGCACCAAGGGGCAATGGAGCGTCACAATGTCGGATGCCGCCAGCAGTGTCTCTAGGGTTGTGTAGGTACCAATCTCCCTGAAGGCTTCACTCGGGTAGGGATCATAGCCGTAGAGGTGGCAGCCAAACCCCCGCATAATCTGACCCACAATACGGCCAATTTTACCCGTGCCAATAATGCCAACGGTACAGCCATGCAGGTCAAAGCCCATCAGCCCCTCTAGGGAAAAATTATCATCGCGCACGCGGTTGTAGGCACGGTGGAGTTTGCGGTTGAGCATCAGGATCAGCCCCACCGTATGCTCCGCCACTGAATAGGGGGAATAAGTACTCACGCGGGTAACTGTGATGCCCAAGCTAGCCGCCGCAGCCAAATCCACATTGTTGAAGCCCGTACAGCGCAGTGTTACTAGACGCACCCCCAACGCCGCCAGCCGTTTGAGGGTCTCTGTCCCCAGATCATCATTGACAAAGCCACAGACCGCCTCATGTCCCTCGGCAAGGGAAACTGTTTCAGGGCGCAGCAGCAGATCGTAGTAGTTGAGAAGATGGGGATGGCCTTGAGCCGCATTGGCGGCATTCAAAAACTCGCGATCGTAGGATTTGGCACTGAAAACGGCAACCTTCATGGCACTGTACTCCTGCCCTAGCAACATTACAGGTTTTACAAAAGAGCTGTTGCTAGCTTAGCGATTGCAACTTTAAGGTTCTGTTAACTCAGGATAAATACTTGGAAGATGTACCTAGACCTTCTGAAAAAACTGGCGAATGGTTGCAGCAATATGCTCAATGGTGGCATCGCTCAATTCAGGCCAAATTGGTAAGCTCAGTACCTCGCGCGCAAGGCGATCGCTCACAGGATTGGGTGGAGATTGCCCCTTGTACATCGGACAGTGGTCTTGGGGAATCGGGTAGTAAATCATTGAACTAATGCCAGCTTCCTGCAAGTAAGCCGCAAGGGCATCCCGCTGGCCATTGAGCACCCGAATGGTATATTGATGAAACACATGCCCCGCAGATACCGCTGGGGTGACTATCGTCTCAATATCCGCCAAGGCTTGGTTATAGGTTTGCGCCACTCGCCGTCGCTCTTGATTCCAGCGATCGATATGGGGTAGCTTCACCCGCAGAATTGCCGCCTGTAGGCTGTCCAAGCGAGAATTGTAGCCAATCATTTCGTGGTGGTAGCGTTGACGGGAGCCGTGAACCCGCAGCATGCGCGATCGCTGGGCTAAATCATCATCGTTGGTGGTAATCAGCCCGCCATCGCCATAGGCACCCAAGTTCTTTGTCGGGAAAAAAGAAAAGGCACCCATGCTGCCGATCGCCCCCGTGAATTGATGGGCTAGGGTCTTTTGAGTCACCTCTGTACATTGACAATTGTTACAGGGCGGGCAATAGCGGGCACCAAAGGACTGGGCACAATCCTCAAGAATCGCTAACCCATGAGCTTGGGCAAGTTCCACAATTGCTCCCATTGCTGCCGGCCGCCCAAATAAATGCACGGGCAAAATCGCCTTGGTGCGGGGGGTAATCGCTGCCGCAACTTTACTGGGATCCAGGTTAAAAGAGTCTAATTCCACATCCACAAAGACTGGGCGGGCACCCACCAAACTAATCGCCTCTGCCGTCGCAAAAAACGAAAAGGGGGTTGTAATCACCTCATCGCCAGCACCTATTCCCAAACTGCGCAGGGAAATCACCAGTGCATCTGTGCCTGAATTCACGGTTACTGCATGGCGCACTCCCAAATAGGCGGCTACCTCTTCCTCAAAGGCCTGTACCTCTGGCCCTAGAATGAACTGGCCGGATGCCAGTACGCGGGCAACTGCGCGATCGATGTCTGCTTGCAGGGATTGATATTGGGCTTTGAGATCAAGAATAGGAATGGTATCCATGAGAACATCGAGCGCAAGTCTTTATTATCATCCTCTCACGAGCGTAGTGTGGTTTTAGCGAATTAAGCTAGGCTTAGAGTGTAGAGCCGCTCTCAAGGGCGGGGTTCCAGACCCGTTTTTTTTGATGAATCCCCAAGAGTTGTTAAAACGCTATGCCAGCGGTGAACGGGACTTTAATCGTGCCAGTTTGACAAATGGCGAGTTTATCAACGCTGATCTACGGGGGATTATTCTCTCCCGTGCCGACATGGAGTGGGTCAACCTGAGCGGGGCCAATCTCAGTGGTGCGGTGCTGTGTGGCGCCGAAATTGTTAATGCCATGCTCATTAAAGCAGAATTGGTGGATGCCAACCTCGCTGGCGCAAACCTCAGCCGCAGTGATCTCAGTTGGGCAAACCTGACGCGAGCGAATCTCAGCCGCGCTGAACTCAGTGAAACCACACTGCGGGGAACGGTGCTTCAGGGTGCAAATCTCTCCCGCGTGGATTTGGCCAATGCGGATCTACGGGGATTGACGCTCGATGGCGTTAACCTTTCGGGGGCAAATTTACAGGGCGCGAATTTGCATGGCACGGATCTAAAGCAGGCGAACCTAACCCGTGTGGATTTAATTCAGGCGGATGTCAGCAATGCCAATCTCAGTGGTGCAAACCTTAGCGGTGCCAACCTGAGTGGTGCGAACTTAACGGCAGCGAATCTCACGGGTGCCAATCTCAGCCGCGTTGATCTCACGGAAGTCAAGCTCAGTGAAGCCAACCTTGCCAAGGCCAACCTTGTCGGCGCCGAACTGGCCAAGGCGGATCTGTCCTCCCTAGAACTCTCAGATGTCAACCTCAGTGGTGCTAATCTCAGTGGCGCGAATTTGAGTCATACCAACCTTAGCCGTGCCGATCTCAGTGGGGCAAATTTACGGGGCGCTAACCTCAGCCATGCCAAACTGGTGGGCACCAATCTGCGGGGCGCCAATCTCCAAGGAGCAAACTTGCAGGGGGCATTGCTGGACAATGCCGATTTGAGTCAGACGGATCTACGCAGTGCCAATCTCAGTGGCCTCGTCTTTAATGGCGTGAAACTGCGGGGTGCCAATCTCAGTGGTGCCAATCTCCGCGAAGTGGAGTTAACGGAAGCCAACTTTAGCCGTGCCGACTTGGTAGAAGCGAATCTCAGCCGTGCCCGCTTGGTGGGAGCCAACCTGAGTCGGGCTACCCTCTCAGAAGCCAACCTGAGCCGAGCGACCCTCAGTGGAGCCACCCTGAGCCGCGCCACGTTTAGTGGCAGCTTACTGGGAACTGTGGATCTCAGCGGTGTTAACTTGAGTGGGGCAGATTTAGGGGATGCCAACCTCTCAGGCTCTAACCTGTCGCGGGCGGATTTGACGCGGGTGAACCTGACTGCTGCGGATATGAGTGGTGCCAACCTTAGTGAAGTGGATTTGCGGGGCACGATTATGCCCGATGGCCGACGGCGAGCTTAGGCGGGGTCTTTTTCGGGGACGGCTTCTTCGGCAGCTTCAACCGGCTGGGGTCTCGGTGGCGCTTGACGGCCAAAGAGGTGCACCAAGTGCTTCAAATGAGCGGCAAGTTCAGGGGTGAGTTGACCCGCAGTTAGCCGCCACGCCCAGTTGCCTTCGCCAGTACCGGGGAAATTCATGCGGGCATGACTATCGAGGCCGAGCAAATCTTGAACGGGAAGAATGGCTTGGTTGGCAACGGTTCCCAAGGCCATGCGAATCAAGGCCCAGTGGGGTTCGCTGGGGGTATAGCCCAAATAGTCAATGAGGCGCTGCCGTTCCCAGTCACTTAGGGTGCGGTACCAGCCGACAGTGGTGTCATTGTCATGGGTGCCGGTGTACACCACACAGTTGCGCTCCTGATTAAAGGGTAAAAAGGGATTATCCGAACCACCACCAAAGGCAAACTGGAGAATTTTCATCCCCGGAAACTGAAACTGATCCCGCAGGGCAATGACATCGGGGGTAATATCCCCTAAATCCTCGGCGAGAATGGGCAGTCGTCCCAAGGCAGCTTGCAAGGCTTCAAAGAAGGCAGCACCGGGACCCGGTTGCCACTCGCCGTTGACGGCTGTTTCCTCCCCTTCGGGCACTTGCCAGTAGCCCTGAAAGCCGCGAAAGTGATCGACACGGATAATGTCCATGTAAGAGAGCAGGGCACGGAAGCGCTCAATCCACCAAGAGTAACCATCGGCAGCAAGGGCCTTCCAGTTGTAAATGGGGTTGCCCCAGAGTTGACCCGTAGCACTAAAGTAATCGGGGGGCACACCGGCCATGAGGGCAGCCGCACCCGTTTCTGGATTGAGTTCAAAAAATTGGGGAAAGGCCCAGACATCGGCACTGTCGTGGGCAACATAAATGGGAATATCACCGATAATCTGAATCCCCTGTTGATTGGCGGATTCCTTGAGGGCGTGCCACTGCTGGTAAAAGAGAAATTGCTGAAACTCGTACTCAAAAATGCGCTCTTTGAGAACGGCTTGGATCGCAGCAAGGGCGGTTGGCTCGCGATCGCGCAAAGGAGCCGGCCATTCATACCACGGCTGTCCCTCGTGGTGATCCTTCAGCGCCATAAAGAGGGCATAGGTAGGTAGCCAGTAGTGGGCAAGGGTTTGAAAGTCGCGAAAGGCCTGCCAGTCTTCTGGGGTGGCTTGACTCTGAAAGCGTTGGGCAGCAAGGCGGAGCAGGGGCAGTTTTTGGCTAATGACAGCCTCGAAATCAACGCGATCGCCATTCTCAAACCTGAGTCCTGCCAAGTCTGCTTCCGTTAACCAACCCGCCTTGACCAGTTCATCAAGGCTGATCAGCAGTGGGTTGCCGGCCATGGCGGAGTAGCACATATAGGGGGAGTTGCCAAAGCCCGTTGGCCCTAGGGGCAAGACCTGCCAATACTGCTGATCACTGGCAACCAAAAATTCAAGGAACTCACGAGCCGCCGCACCCAAGTCACCAATGCCGTGACCACCGGGCAGGGACGTGGGATGAAGCAGTAAACCACAGGAGCGGGGAAAGTGCATTATCAAGCCATGGGGAAACTTGAGCTAATTATCGCCCAATTCTGGATCGGCCATCTCGCTGGATTCCGCTAGAATTTCGGCTTCAAGGGCGGCTAGCTCCTCTGGTGACATGCGTGCAAGGCGATCGCTAATCACGGCCTCCTCATAGTCTTTGAGTTGCTGATGGTAGGTCATCCGTCCCGTAAAGACCCGCAGAAGATAGGTGGAAAGCCAACCGAGAACTCCCAAGACAAAAATGGCTTGACTCCAAATCCCCGCTTGCAGTGGCTCAACCCCCGCAATCCGCAACAGAAGATAGACTAAGCCGCCCGCAAAGAAAACACCAATACCAATCCCGAGAACATCAATGCGGCGCATAGCACCTAGGAATTGAGGGAGCGCGGTTGGGGACGAAAGTTAATAAAGGGTGCCAGTAGGAGTAATCCTGGAAAGAAGAAAGTCACCAGAAAGTACATAAACGCCCGCTCAAAGGAGCTAGCCACATACCAGCGAGCATTCAAATAGGCGTAGACGATCGCCGGCACCACCAGCAGATACAGCACGGCTAAGGCGCCATAGACACCCAGTACCAAAAGTTCCGTTGAAACTGCCATAATTCCTACCTCTTACCAACAATGACCCAACTACTCTGCAACGGTGCTTGTTTCGCTCACGGGTTCCCCAAGGGCAGGAACTGCCATTCCCATGGCTTGCGCAAGGGCTGGGGGCGGGGCTTGGCGACTGGGGGCATTGAGATATTGCCCGGTCAAGATGGGGGGCACCGGCTTCATCTTGTGCTTGGCGGTAAAGAGGCGGTGGGTTTGGGCAAGGTTGTCGCGCTCACTGATATGCTCGTTGGCAATTTTCTTGCGCAGCTTGACGATCGCATCCATGATTGCCTCTGGACGGGGCGGACAGCCGGGCAAATAGACATCCACGGGAATCAGCTTGTCCACACCGCGCACGGCAGAATAGGAGTCAGAGCTAAACATCCCCCCTGTGATCGTGCAGGCACCCATGGCAATCACGTATTTAGGGTTGGGCATTTGATCATAGAGACGCACCAAGGCGGGTGCCATTTTCATTGTGATGGTGCCAGAGGTGATGATCAAATCTGCCTGACGGGGGCTGTTGCGGGGCACCAAGCCAAAGCGATCGAAATCGAAGCGCGAGCCAATCATGGCAGCAAACTCAATGAAGCAGCAGGCAGTGCCATACATGAGTGGCCAAAGGCTCGATAGCCGCGCCCAGTCATAGACATCATTGAGGGAAGTGAGAATAATGTTTTCAGCAAGTTCTTGGGGAACTTCAGGACGAGCAATCGGATTGAGAATGGCAGGCGAGGTCGTATTGGTCATAGGGTTCCCTCAAGGGACATCGGCCAAATGTAAAAACACTTAAGATTATAGGCGTTTGCCCCCACAGATGCACCCCATCGGATGCAGCAAGCAATAAAAAAACTTGACAGCAAGGATAAATTATTTTTGACTGCCCACCTGTAGCCCCGCTGGTAATTCCAAGGTATCGCCAATAGCCGTGCCATCCCAGTAGGCCGCAAGCAGGACATCACAGGTTTTGCCCCAGGCGATCGCCCCTTGGTGATCGAGGCCAATGGCGCCAAAATCCCGTTGCCGACTCGCGGCTTCGCGGAAGGATTTTGCAAAGGCTGCCTCTAGGGACAAGCCATCGGTGACCCGCACCACAATCCGCGTGGCCAGCGCCTCATCAAGAATATCCTCCCCAATGCCGGTACAACTGACTGCTGCTAAGTTGTTGGCATAGTTGCCGGCTGGGGTTGCGGAGTCACTCACCCGCCCAATGCGCTCAAAGCCTTTGCCGCCGGTGGACGTCCCCACGGCCAAGTGTCCCTGCTGATCTAAGACCACGACACCAATCGTGCCCCGCCTTGCCTCCTCGGCCACGACTCCGGCCATGGATTTTTGGAAATTGCCCTTGCGTTCCTCCAGCCACTCGTAGAGTCGCTGATCCGTGAGGGGTTGATACACCGGAAGCTGCAATTCACGAGCAAGTTCTGCTGCTCCTATATCGGACAGAATGCGATCGGGGCACTGTTGCAACCAATGAGCCAGATCAATGGGATTTTTCACTCGTGAGACATTGATGACACCGCTAAGGCTCTGCCGCTGCCCATCCATGAGCGACGCACTCATGCGAATTTGACCGTCGGATTGCAGCACAGACCCCGTGCCTGCATTAAAGCGCGGTTCATCCTCTAGGAGCCGACACCCCAAAACCACTGCCTCAATGGCCGTTGCCCCTTCTTTTAGGGCCTGAACCACTTGGCTAACAATGGTATGCAAGGATTGGCGGACGGGAATGAGACCGCCTTTGTCTTGGAGCGAACTGCCAGCGCCGCCATGGAGAATCACAGTGGGTTGGGGCATCCTTAATCCTAGAAATGAAGCGTGTTCTAGCTCCAAGATACCCTGTGGCGATCGCCGAAATCCACTGCCCTAGGCAACAGCAGCCGTCGGCACCGCCTCATACTCCGTGGTGACTTCCTCAGCATTCAGGAGCGCTTGCAGTTCTTGGATGGCTTGCTGCGTATCTTCGACTTGACTGAGGAGCGATCGCGCGATTTTTTCACCAGAGGCGGTGGACTGCACCACTTCGCGGATGTGATGGCGAAAATGATTGGCCATTTCTTCTACCTGTTGGTTGGCAAACACCACTTGGTTCGCCAGTTTGTTAATGGCCTCACTGATGAAGTCAAAACCAGCCATGTGCTGGCCGCTGCGACTGGCGATTAGCCCTGCTTGGACGGCAAGGTGCTTCACCTGACGGGTAATCTCGGCAATTTGATGGGTGGCTTGGTCAATAATTTCCACGTCCTGCTTCAGCCGTTCGCTGAGGCGATAGACCTCTGCTGTGTGGCGGGTGATTTGATTAACCCCCGTAAAGGTTTCCTGAAAGGCTTTTTGGCCGCGCTCTGAAAGCACTTGGCTGATGGAGATGAACCGCTGATTGAGTTGGGCAATCCGTTCTGCTTGCTCGCGGACAGAGCGCTCCTGCTGCTCTAGGGCTTCGTTCATCTGTTGGGTGCGGGTTAGCTCGCTTTCAAGGCGCTTGGCGTAGTCTTGGTTGCGCTCTTTCTCCACCTTTAACTTCTCAAGGAGTTGCTGGGTGTGGAGATGCTGCTGCTGAATGAAGAGATTTTTCTTGCTCAGCACTTGCGCTTGGGCAATCAGGATCACCCGCATATCCACCAACACCAGTTGCTTGCCCTTGCGTACAACCACGGGTTCATAGACAAAGGCGGGGGGGCGACTCAAGGCCTGTTCCACGGCTTCTTCGACAGGCGTGCGTGCCATCAGGACAAGGGGCGGCACTTGGGGGGCGGCAATTTCTGGAATCAATTTGATCGGGCGTGGCAAGTAGAGATCGCGACCAAATTGCTTACTCATGCGCTCAAAAAACTTGACCTTGGAGATCATGCCGATCACGCGATCGCCCGCCACCACCAGTACTCCGGGTAGCTCAGGGTGGCGTTGAAATTCATCAGCTACTTCTTCAGAGATGGTTTCAGGGGAAACCTGATAGGAAAAATAGGGTAAGTCAGCCAAGGTAGCGGCTGCGGACAGTTGGATATTGACTGTCTCATTCATTTGATTGTCCCCCGGAATGAGTATTGAATTTTTTAGGGTGAAAACTGTACTTTTGCTCTACCTCAGTCAAATTATCCCGACTTGAGAGTAGGAGGAATTTATTTTTTGGTTATCTTTTGGTTAAGTTTTATTCGCGCTAGGGTCTAAAAGGTCTGAAATTTTAGAGAAACAGCAGACTCGTCCGCTTTAGCTAAAATTTAAGAAATCCCAGTAATCTGGAATACAGTTTTCATTTCTTTGATCTATGAATTTTCGGCATACCACTGTTCCACCTGCTGTTGAATTGCTGTTGTTTCTGCAGGGCTAAATTTATCGAGATTTTTGAGAATCACGCTCATGCGTCCTTGATGAGTGAGAACTGCGCGGTGGCGTCCTAGGAAATGCCAATAGAAAAAGTTAAAAGGGCAAGCGCGATCGCCCACTCGTTGCTTGGGATCATAGGCGCACCCTTGGCAATAATTACTCATGCGCTGAATGTAGTTGGCAGACGCTGCATAGGGCTTGGAGGCCAGCAGCCCGCCATCAGCAAATAAGCCCATTCCCAAAACATTGGTTTGCATCACCCAATCGTAGGCATCAATAAAGACGCTGTGGAACCAGTTTTCCACCTCTTGGGGAGATAAGCCAGTAATCAGGGCAAAGTTGGCGAGGATCATCAGCCGTTGAATGTGGTGGGCATAGCCTGTGCGCTCAATTTGCTGCAGAACGTGGCGCAGACAGTTCATGGAGGTGCGATCGCTCCGCCAAAAGAACGTTGGTAAGGGTTGAGTGTGCTGAAAGAAATTGTGCTGGCAGTAGTTGGCACCAAGGTAGTGATAGAGACCATACATATACTCGCGCCAACCCAAGATTTGACGAATAAACCCCTCAACGCTATTTAGGGGGAGTGAGCGTTCACTATAGGCCACCAAGGCTGCATGGATCACTTCTTGGGGATGCAGGAGGCCGAGATTCAAATAGGGGGACAGCAAACTGTGCCACAGAGTCTCTTCTCCTGCCACCATGGCATCTTGGTAGGGGCCAAACTGGGGCAAGCGGTATTCAATAAAGTTTTCCAAAACTTGCAGGGCTTGGGCGCGGGTGACCCCCCAGTCAAAGGGTTCGAGGTGGCCGTAGGTGTCAAAGTTCCCTTGGCGCACTGTCTCAATGACCTCTTGGGTGATCTGATCGGGAGAAAAGCGCAGCGGTGGTGGCGGTTTGAGGTGCGTCGGCGGTGGTTGGCGATTTTCGGCATCGTAGTTCCACTTGCCCCCGCGGGGGGTTTTGCCATCCATGAGAATTTGAAACCGCTGGCGACCAGCGCGGTAGAAGTACTCCAAGACCAGTGTTTTGCGACCTGTCGCCCAGTCCTGAAATTCTGCTTCTGACCAGAGAAAGTGATTGTTGGGCAAGAATTGGATGGCACAGGGGAGATCGAGAGCCACAATCAGATCCCGAAAGGGGCGATCGCTGGGTTGCATGATCCGCAGTTCGTGGATATGGTGGGCTGCAATCCACTGTCGCAGGGGGGTAGCAAAGTCGGCGGCGCTGATCGCATAGGTCACTGGCCAACCGGCTGCTTCCAGTTCTTGGGCAAAATGCCGCATTGCCGACCAGACCAGCACCAATTTTTGAGCATGGTAGCGGCGTTGTTTCACCCATTGGCGGGATTCAATGAGGATGACGGGCACCGGGGTTGGACAGCTTTGCAGGGCTGATTGCTCTTGCCACAGTTGATCGCCTAAAACCCAAACGCCAATGGCCATCTCGACTCAGGTTGTGAATAAGCACTAGGGGGAGGATGGTTTAGTACCGCCAATGTGATTTATCTTAGTGTTCAACTGTTGCAACTCCATACGAAACTCATCATGCAAATTCGCCGGCGTCCCCCTAATCCCGCTGTGACGGTTCACAATCTCCACTACCAAGTACCGGTGGCCGATGACGCCCCCCGCAATATCCTCGAGAAAATCGTGTGGCACAAGGAACAGGAGGTGGAGCAACTTCGGGAAGTGTTGCCCCTGCCGGACTTGCAACGTCAGGTGCTCGATGCGCCACCCGTACGCTCCTTTTTCGCCGCGCTGCAAAATCCTGTCACCCAGCCGGCACTGATTGCTGAGGTCAAGAAGGCCTCTCCCAGTAAAGGGATTATTCGCCCCAACTTTAATCCGGTGGCGATCGCCCAAGCCTACGTTGCCGCTGGCGCGACCTGTCTTTCCGTGTTGACGGACAGTGAGTTTTTTCAAGGAAGTTTTGAGTACCTCGCCCAAATTCGCCAGGTGGTCGATGTGCCGCTGCTGTGCAAGGACTTTATCATCTACCCCTACCAGATGTTTCTGGCAAGGCTGCGGGGCGCCGATGCAGTGCTACTGATTGCCGCTATTCTCTCGGATCGCGATTTGCGCTATTTTCTGCGCATTGCCCAAGGATTGGGACTAACGGCACTGGTGGAAGTACACACCGCCGAGGAGATGGAGCGGGTTTTAGGCCTTGAAAATGTGCGCCTCGTGGGCATCAACAATCGCAATTTGACGGACTTTAGTGTTGATCTGGCCACTACTGAAAAGCTGTTGGCTACCTATGGGGCGCAATTGCGCGATCGCAACATCCTTGTGGTCAGTGAATCAGGCATTCATCAGCGTGCCGATGTTGAGCGGGTGGCACAAGCCGGTGCCCAAGCCATTTTAGTCGGAGAATCCCTCATGCGACCCGCAGCAGAGATGGCGCACTTGAGCGAGGCGGAGCAACTCCAAGCACGGATTCAGCAGTTATTCCCAGAGTTAGCACGCTAGGTATGCCCCTGAAGGCAGTTTTGTTTGATTTCAATGGTGTGATCCTCGACGATGAGGCGATCCATGCTGCCCTCATTGAGGAGATTCTGCTGCAAGAAAATCTGCGACCCCAGCGGGGCGAGTACGACCTATTTTGCCTCGGCCGCAGCGACCGCGCCTGTTTGGATAACCTCCTCAGCCGCCGCGGCCGGGCAGTGACCCCCGCCTATTTGGATAAACTGGTGGCACAAAAGGCAGCCGCCTACCGCGCACGCTTGGCCAGTATCGAACCATTTCCCTTCTTTGAGGGGGCGATCGCCCTGCTGGAGAAACTCCATGCTGCCCAATTGCACATTGCCATTGTCACCGGTGCCCTGCGATCCGATGTGGACTTAGCCCTTGAGCGGGGAAACTTGACTGGCATTGTGGATTGCATTATCAGTGCCGAAAGCGTGGAACGGGGCAAACCCTATCCTGACCCCTATCTGCGTGCCATTGCAGCCCTGCAAGCCCTAGGGGGCGATCTCACAGCCGCTGATTGTCTGGCGATCGAGGACACGTTGGTGGGGGTGCAATCCGCCCGTGAAGCTGGGGTCAAAGTCTTGGGGGTCGCCCACACCTATCCCTTCCACATGCTCCAGCGTCGCTGCCATTGGGTGCTCGATCGCCTTGATCAGTTTGACCTTGAGGAAATTGCCCGCGTGTTTGACCGCAGCGTGGCCGCCACCGCCTCCTAGAGGTGTTTGACCTCAGCAATGAGTTGATTGAGCACTTCCTTGGCATTGCCAAAGAGCATCAGCGTTTTGTCTTTGTAGAACAACTCATTGTCAATACCGGCAAAGCCCGGATTGAGGCTGCGCTTGATCACAATCGTGTGCCGTGCCCGATCCACATCGAGAATGGGCATGCCATAGACGGGGCTACCGGGGTTGGTGCGAGCAGCAGGGTTGACAACATCATTGGCGCCAATCACCAGTGCCACATCCACATTCTCAAACTCTGGATTGATGTCCTCCATATCCTTGAGTTGGGGGTAGGGGACATTGGCTTCCGCAAGCAGCACATTCATGTGCCCCGGCATGCGACCGGCAACGGGGTGAATCGCGTACTTAACATCGACGCCAAGCCGCTCCAGTTGATCCGCCAGTTCTTTGACACTGTGCTGCGCTTGAGCCACCGCCATCCCATAACCGGGGACAATGACCACCGACTTGGCATAGCCGAGCATCATCGCACTTTCTTCAGGATCAATCGTGTGTACTGACTTCGCCGTGGCGTGGGCTGTCACCTCGGCGTTGCCCGTGGTCGCACTGCCAAAACCACTAAAGAGGACATTGGCCAAGGAGCGATTCATGGCTTTGCACATGATCTGCGTCAGAATCAGCCCTGAAGCCCCCACCAAAGCACCAGCGATAATGAGCATACTATTGCCAACAATAAAGCCAGCGGCACTGGCAGCCAGCCCTGAGAGGGAGTTCAAAAGGGAAATCACCACGGGCATATCGGCACCGCCAATGGGCAGGACAAAGAGCACTCCCAAAATGCTGGCGATCGCCACCAAGCCCCAGAAAATCGGCATCTGACTTGGATCCAACCACACCCAGCCACTGGCCACCAAGAAAGCCACCAGCAAGCCAAGGTTAATCGCCTGCTGCATCGGGAAAATGATCGGGGTTCCCGAAATCAATCCCTGAAGTTTACCAAAGGCAACAAGACTACCAGTCAGGGTGACCCCACCAATGAGCACCCCCAAAATAATCGTGATCAGCGTACTGGCGGTCAGCGGTTCACCCACGGCCACAATGCGGCAAAATTCACCAATGCCTACCAAGGCAGAGGCCGCCCCTCCTAAGCCATTGAGTAACCCCACCATCTGGGGCATGGCCGTCATTTCCACTTTGTAGGCAGCGATCGCGCCAATGACACTGCCGAGGCCAATGGCCGCTAGGATGCCCGTATAGCTAATAATCTGGCGATCGAGGAGCGTGACCACAATCGCAATCAACATGCCCAAGGCGGCAAGGCGATTTCCTTGACGGGCCGTGGCCGGAGACCCCAATTTTTTCAAACCGAGGATAAAGAGCGCCGCCGCGCCCAGATAGCTCAATTCTTCAATGCGTGTTAGCCAATCCATGGTTCCTACCGCTTAAACATCTGCAACATGCGATCCGTGACCAAAAAGCCGCCCACCACATTAATCGTGGCGAGCACTGTCGCAATAAATCCCAAGACCACCGTTAAGGTCGTGTGCCCACTCCCCGCCATCAGTAGGGCACCAATCACGGCAATCCCCGAAATGGCATTGGAGCCAGACATCAGGGGCGTATGCAGCGTGGGGGGGACTTTGTTAATCACCTCAAAGCCAATGAAACTGGCCAGCACAAAAATAATCAGACCGACAAGAATGGGATCTGTCATAGAACGAACCCTCTAGGGACATCTCTAAACCGTCGTTGCCAAAGTTTGGGCCGGATGCAGCAGTTGCAGTACCCGTGGGTTGCGAACCTGCCCTTCATGGGTGATACAGGCGGCATCAACAATGTCATCGCCAAAGTTCAACACCAATTCCCCTTTAGGAGCAAGGTACTTCAGGAGCGTTGAAATGTTTTTGGCATACATTTGACTGGCATGCACCGCCATTGTCGAGGGCAGATTAATCGGGCCAATAATGGTAACCCGCTGATGACAAATAGAGCGCCCCGGTTCTGTGCAGGCACAATTGCCCCCCTGTTCAGCGGCCAAATCCACAATCACCGAACCCGGTTTCATGCTGGCCACCATGCGTTCTGTGACCAAAAGAGGGGCAGGCTTGCCGGGAATTTGAGCCGTGGTAATGACCACATCGGCACTGTGCACATGGGCAGCGATCGCCTCTTGGGTTTTGTGCTTCGCGGCCTCAGAGACCTCTTTGGCATAGCCGCCGGCTGCAACCGTATCCTCCTCAAGGTTGACTTCGACAAATTTGGCACCGAGGCTTTGCACTTCTTCCTTGACGGCTGGGCGAATATCAAAGGCTTCAACTACAGCGCCCAAACGCCGCGCGGTGGCGATCGCCTGCAAGCCAGCCACCCCTGCCCCAATCACAAACACCTTAGCGGGGGGAATCGTCCCCGCTGCTGTCGTCAACATCGGGAAAAAGCGCGGCAAATTGGAAGCAGCCAATAACACCGCCGCATAGCCGGCCACCGCTGCTTGGGAAGATAGGGCATCCATACTCTGGGCACGACTGGTGCGGGGAATACACTCGAGGGCAAAGGCGGTAATATGCCGCTCTGCCAAGTGTTGCATCTGCCATGGATTGCCCAAGGGATTGAGAAAACTAATTAAGGTGGTGCCGGGGCGAATCCACTCCACCTCGCGATCGCGCAGCGGCGCAACCTTGAGCAGCACATCCACACCGCCCCAGACCTCTTCAATGGAATAACCAATTTCCGCACCTGCTGCACGGTAGTCATCATCGCTGAAGTGAGCCATATCCCCTGCACCGGACTCCACACAGAGGTGATACCCCTGCTGCACCAGCTTGGCAACAACTTCGGGAATCAGGGCAACCCGTTGTTCACCCACTTCGCGTTCCTTAACGACCCCAACTTTCATAGGCACTCTTGGATAGGGTTTGCAGTCTTGACAGAACAATTCCTTGGTGTACTCATCAGGGCATTTTTATAACCGCCCGACACCGTCACAACACATTCACCTACTGTCCTGTACTGATCCTCAAGCTACTGCGATCCCCTTGGGAATGCGAGGAAATGTCAGCATTTCATGGGGGTTCTCCACAAGTCTTATGATCCCCGGTAACCTTTGTAACAAATGTTGACATAGCTCTTTTCTGAAATCGAATACATAAACGATGTGGGATGCTACCCTACAGCGGCATTGGCGTTTACACTTTTGAGTGTGTTCAATCCATGTGAAAAAGGCCGTATTATCGCTGGGTACTTCTACTTGCCAAACCTAGAAAATATCAATCCCAGCACCCTTGTGGCAGACTAGGAGATTGCAAGTACAGAGTCACAGGCATGTTCAAAACAATTTTAGTGGCACTCGATACCAGTGAGTTATCGGCACGGGTGATGGCAGCGGTGGCACAGTTAAATCTTGACCCAGATGCCCAAGTGATTCTCAGTCATGTGATTTCACCGGTGGAGTCGGGGTTTGGGGTCAGTGCCGATCGCCCCTCCTTGCATCCGCAAATGGGCACCTACCGTAGTATTGAACAGCATTTACAACAGTTTCAAAGCCACCTCCCCTGTGACTCAGAAATTGAAATTGTGACTGGTGACCCCGTCGAGGAAATTTTACGCTTGGCCAATATCTATGGGGCAGACCTGATTGTACTGGGGAGTCGCGGTCTCACGGGGGTTGAGCGGGTGGTGCAAGGCTCGGTAAGTGGCGCCGTTGTCGCTGATGCCCCCTGCTCAGTGTTTGTGGTTAAGTCAGCGGAAACCTAAGCTATGACAGCACCATTGACGGGTCTGACAGCGGCGGAAGTGGCGGAGCGGCAAGCCAGGGGTCGCATTAACCGTCAAGCGAGTGAAAGCAATCGCACCTATGGCGACATTTTGCGGGAAAACCTCTTCACGTTTATCAATGGGGTTTTTGCTTTTATTAGCGTCATTTTGCTCTTTTTAGGTCGTCCGGGGGATGTGGCTGCCATCATCGTGGTCGTGTTTCTCAATGCCATCATTAGCATCCTGCAGGAAATTCGCGCCAAACGGCAGTTGGATGAAATTAGCCTCCTCACCCGTCCCCGTGTCAAGGTGCTGCGCGATCGCCAAGAGGCCATTATTGATCCCGCAGAAGTTGTCGAAGGGGATATTCTCCTTTTGGAGCCGGGGGATCAAATCGTTGCCGATGGCACGGTGGTTGGGGATGGACAAATTCAAGTGGATGAGTCGTTACTCACAGGGGAGTCGGATCTCATCTCCAAGCAAGCGGGCGATCGCCTGTACTCTGGGAGCTTTTGTGTGCGCGGTGCCGCTGCCTATGTCGCCGAACAGGTGGGGGAAGCCAGTACTGCCCATCAACTCACTGCTGCCGCCAAAACCCACCACCACAAACTCACTCCCCTGCAACGGGAAATTAACCTGATTATCCGCGTCATTCTGGCGCTCGCGGTTTTCCTATGGCTATTGGTGCTGCTCTCGCTATTGGTACGCCTGACCACCCTACAAATGAGTGTGCAAACGGCAGCCGTGGTGGCGGGTCTTGTCCCCGTGGGCTTGTATCTGACGATTACCCTCACCTATGCCTTGGGGGCACTGCGTATCTCCCGTGCCAATGTCTTGGTGCAGCAGGTGAATGCCATTGAGTCCCTGAGTGGGGTGGATATTCTTTGCCTTGATAAAACGGGCACGCTGACGGCCAATGCCCTTGAACTCCATAGCTGGTACGCCCTCACCGATACAGCAGAAAAGACAAAAGCGGCCCTCGCCACGTTTACCGCCAGTGTTAGTGCGCCGAACCGTACCATTGTTGCCCTCACAGAGGCTTTTGGCGGCAGTTCCCAGCCCCTCCGCCTTGAAATTCCCTTCTCCTCCGCCTACAAGTGGAGTGCCGCAGCGTGGCATGACTCAGAAGCATTTATTTTGGGGGCACCGGATGTCCTCTTCAAGAGTGAAGACCTCTCCCCTGAGCTGGCTGAATTACTCCAGCGGGGACGGCAGCAGGGATTGCGGGTGCTCCTCTTTGCTCGTAGTCGCACTGATCCTCAATGGGATGAGCGGCAGGAGACGCCCCTCTTGCCCCCAGATCTCGAACCCTTGGCAGTGATTTGGGTGGGCGATCGCCTGCGACCCCAATCCCGCGACGTTTTGGAACGCTTTCAACAGGCTGGGATTCAAATCAAAATTATCTCCGGTGATCATGCGGAAACGGTGGTTGCCTTGGGTAAACAAGTTGGCCTCGATGCAGGGGCGATCGCCATCTCCGGCACAGAACTCGCCGCCATGGATGATGCGAGCTTTGATCAAATGGCTGAGAAAGCCACGGTTTTTGGTCGCATTACCCCAGAGCAAAAGGCGAAACTCGTGACTCGACTGCGCGCCCTCGGGCATCAGGTGGCCATGATTGGCGATGGTGTGAATGATGTTCTGTCCCTGAAGCAAGCCAATGTGGGAATTGCTATGGAAAGTGGCAGTGCCATTACCCGTAACGTGGCTGATATTGTATTGCTTGCGGATTCCTTTGCCGCTTTGCCAGAAGCCTTTCGTGAGGGGCAGCGCATCTACAACGGTATTCAAGATGTCACGAAGCTCTTTTTGGTGCGGGTCTTTAGCTTTAGTTTGCTGTGTCTAGTCACCGTTATGGCAGGGCGCGCCTTTCCGCTGCTGATTAAGCACAATAGCCTGCTAACCCTGTGGGGGGTCGGTTTGCCTACCTTGGCGGTGGCTTTTTGGGCAGTGCCGGGACCGCGTCCCCATCGATCCCTGATTCGATCATTACTGCACTTTGTCATTCCTGCTACCCTGAGCCTTGCACTGTTGGCCATTTTCATGTATCTGGGGGTGTTGGCACGGGAACTGACGCCCCTTGTGGAATTGCTCCAAGGACGCTTTGATCCAACGCTGTTGAATGGTCGCGAGGTGCTCTCGGAATTGGGGCACAGTGTGGCGATCGCCCGCACCGCCTTGGTGACGACCCTGATGCTGGCCTCCCTCTGTTTAGTCCTGTTTCTCAAACCTCCCCATAGCACATGGGTTGGCGGCGCGCCTCTAGTGGGCAACTGGCGTTATGTTGCTGTGGTTTTCGCCCTACTGGCTGCCTTCTTAATCATCAGTTTCTCGCCGACCCTACGGGCAGTGGCTGAACTGGAACCCCTTTCGTGGTCGCTGTGGGCATTGATTGTGCTGATTGTTTTGCTCTGGGTGATTCTCCTGCGCAGCTTTTGGCGCTATCGGCTCTTGGATCGCTTCCTTGGTGTGGATCTCAGTTAGGCATGGGGGGCGCGATCGCGCTGAATGGAATAGAGATGGGCATACAACCCCCCTTGGGCAAGGAGTGTCTCATGGTCTCCCTGCTCACGAATCGTGCCTTGATCCAAGACCACAATTTGATTGGCATCCCGTACCGTACTGAGGCGGTGGGCAATCACAATCATTGTGCGAGTCCCGGTAATGGAGCGCAGGGCCAGTTGAATTTCCCGCTCCGATTCATAATCTAGGCTTGAGGTGGCCTCATCAAAGATCAGGACATCGGGATCTGCTAAGAGAGCACGGGCAATCCCTAACCGCTGCCGCTGTCCCCCCGAAAGCCGCAACCCCCGTTCACCGACAATTGTGCGATAGCCTAGGGGCAACTGATGCACAAATTCATCCACCCGCGCAATGGCACAGGCCTCATAGACGGCATCGGCACTGACCTCGGGGTTGGCATAGGTGAGGTTATCCCAAAGGGTGCCATTAAAGACATCGACTTCTTGGTGGACAATGGCCAGCCGCCGACGATAGGCACGGACATCGAGGGTTTGAATATCTTGGCCGTCAATAAGAATTTGCCCCTGATCCGGCTGGAAGTAGCGAAAGAGAAGCTTGATCAAGGTGGATTTCCCTGAACCCGATCGCCCCACCAAGGCGACTGTTTGGCAGGGTTCAATGAGTAGGTTAATGTCCCGCAGAATGGGACGCCCCGGCGTGTAGCTAAACCAAACGTGCTGAAAATCCACCTTGCCCGAAAACTTTAGGCTAGGAATCTGCTGTTGCTCCAGATCAATGGCATCGCGACCGGGGGGCAATTCCATAAATTCATGGAAGCGCAAAATTGAGGCATAGCGGCGCGCAAACACCTCCGACACCTGCGAGAGGGGGGTAATTTCGGCATAGGCCATACTGGCAAGGGTATAAATCGTAATGAAGTGGCCAATGGAAACCCGTCCGGCGATCGTGGCCGCTAGGGAAAACCCCAACAAACTAAACAGACAGAATTGGACGACGGTTCCCTGCCAAGTAATCAGGTGCATATAGCCGCGATGGATGCGGTCAATGACCATCTTGAACTCGCGATCGAGGCGCTGCTGTTGGCGAGCGAGTTCACGGGCTTCGGTGGCAAAGGCTTTGACGGTTTTGATATTGGTAATAATTTCTGAGGTGCGACTTTCTGTGCTTTCGATGTGGCTGTCGAGGATTTCTTCTTTTTGAATAATGCGCCGTAGGGTGCGCAGGGTTAGCACCAAGATCACTGTAAAGGAGATCAACAGCCCAAGGGCGATCGGCCAATCAAGCCACCAGACAATCACGCCAATGCCCAGCACCCGTACCAGTTTGGGAATCAGTTGGCCGGCAATCTCAGGATAACTCCAAGTATGGTTGGAAATTCCTTTACTGACACGGTTGGCAATGCGACCAGGGTTGTTTTCCTCAAAGAATTCTAGGGGCAGCGTCAGGATTTTCTCGACGGCTTTGCGAGTGTGGTCGCGGCGGGCAGCCAGGGCAATCCACCAGTGGAACCATACCCCCAGCCACGGTTGAATTGGGGCACGCACTACAGTGGCCAAAAAGACAATACTGCCAAGAACGGTGAGATTGACGCCAAAGGCATTGTTCCAGCCCGTCCATGCTTGGAGCGTATGGGCGATCGCCACCACTGGCGGATCAAGGGGTTGTTGCGAGAGCAGGTTGAGAATTTGACCAATGGCATAGGGCACGAGCAAATCCACCAGTTCGCAGAGACTGGCAGCGGTAATACTAGCGATCGCCATCCCCCGATAGGCGCGATAGTAACCCAGAATGGAGCGAAACGTGGCCATAGAAACAGGACAAGCACTGTTCCTATTTTAAGAAATCTTAAAATTTTCTGCCGTCGCTCTTGGGTTGAGAATGCCCTTAGACCTTCACAGAGACCGGGGTGCGATTGAGGCGCGTTTCATAGGGGGCACTGACAATCAGCGATCGCCCCGTCATCTCAGGGGGTTGAGGCAGCCCCAAAATTTCCAGAATGGTCGGTGCAATATCAGCCAGACAGCCATCCTGCCGCAGGCTCACATCCGTGCCATGGCCGGGGATTTTACGTTTCTCCCCTTCCACCAAGATGAAGGGAACGGGGTTGGTGGTGTGAGCCGTCCAGGGGTTGCCGTCTTCATCAATCATGTACTCAGCGTTGCCATGATCAGCAGTAATCAGCAGCGTGCCCCCCACTTTTGTCGTCGCTTCCACCAATACGCCTACACAGCGATCCACAGTTTCAATGGCTTGAATGGTCGCTTCCATCTGCCCCGTATGCCCCACCATATCGGGGTTAGCAAAGTTCACCACAATTAGGGCATATTCCTGTTTCTCAATGGCTTCTTTGACCGCTTCTGTGACGGCAAGGGCAGACATGGCTGGCGCTTGATCGTAGGTGGCCACCATTGGACTGGGGATGAGAATGCGATCTTCACCGGGGAAGGGTTCCTCAAGGCCACCATTGAAGAAATAGGTGACGTGGGCATATTTTTCTGTTTCCGCTGCCCGCAGTTGCTTTAAGCCATGCTCGGCAATCACCTCGCCAAGGATATGATTGAGGTTTTGGGGCGGGAAGGCGACACCACAGTTAAAGTTGGCATCGTATTGGGTGAAGGTTACGTATTCGAGCGGCGTAATTAGCGTCCGTTCAAAGCCGCTAAAGTCAGGGTCAATAAAGGCTTGGGTGAGTTGGCGGGCGCGATCGGGACGGAAATTAAAGAACACCACGCCATCGCCGGGTTCAACAGCTCCTTCAGCAATGCGTGTGGGGACAATGAATTCATCGCCAATATCCTGGGCATAGGACTTACTGGCCACATCCACCGCCCGCAGGGGTTGAATATTCTCATTGCTAGTCATGACGCGGTAGGCCGCCTCAGTGCGATCCCAACGGCGATCGCGATCCATGGCATAGTAGCGACCACTCACCGTCACAATCCGTCCACAGCCGATAGTTTTCAGGCGCTGCTCCAATTCCTCAAGGACACCTGCTGCATCGCGGGGGGGCGTATCGCGACCGTCGGTAATGGCATGAATACAGGCCGGTAACTCCTGGCGCTTGGCCAGTTCCACCAAGCCGTAGAGGTGATCAATGTGGGAATGCACCCCACCAGCAGAACACAGACCGATAAAATGCAGCTTGCCCTTGCGCTCCTTCACGGTTTGGCAGAGCTTGACAAGGACGGGATTGCTAAAGAGGCTGCCATCTTCGACGGCATCGGAAATGCGCACCAACTCTTGGGGAACAATGCGCCCGGCACCGATATTTAAGTGCCCCACCTCGGAGTTACCCATTTGACCCTTGGGGAGTCCCACCGCCTTCCCAGAGGTGTAAATCAATGTGTGGGGGTAGGCTTGCCACAAACTGTCCATGACTGGCGTATTAGCACTGGCGATCGCATTACCGTAGGTCTCTTCGCGATAGCCCCAGCCATCCAAAATCATCAAAACAACGGGCGCAACAGGAGACGATGCCATGTGAATGCCCTACCTTAAACTTCTCTGGGAAATGGTGTAAATTGTACAACCTCGCAAATGATACCATTCTCCACCGCGAGAGACAAATTGGGTAGCTTCTGCTACAGTCCGCACGTTGGATCAATTCTGAATCAATAGATGGATCTATCCTAGCGGATCAGAGATGGCCAAATGTTGAAAACTGTTACAGATGCGGCTTTTCGGGATTAAATCCTTGAAGACAAAAAATTGCCGTGATAGTATCCAAACTGTTGTTTGTTAGCCAAAATTGGGAGTCGTCCGTTGTCACTTCGGGTAGCAGTGGTCGGTGGTGGTCCAGCGGGTTCCTCAGCCGCCGAAACCTTAGCCAAAGCCGGAATCCAGACCTATCTCTTTGAACGTAAATTAGACAATGCCAAGCCCTGTGGCGGTGCGATCCCCCTGTGCATGGTCAGTGAATTTGACTTACCACCGGAAATCATTGACCGCCGCGTGCGCAAAATGAAAATGATTTCCCCCTCCAATATCGAGGTGAACATTGGCCATACCCTCAAAGACCACGAGTATATCGGTATGTGCCGCCGCGAAGTCCTCGATAGCTTTATGCGCAATCGGGCGGCAGATTTGGGTGCCAACTTGATCAATGGCACCGTCTTTAAGCTGGAGCAGCCCACCACCAGCGATCAGCCCTACACCCTCCACTATGTGCAAGAGGATGGCACAGCTCAGACCCTTGAAGTGGATGTGGTGATTGGTGCCGATGGGGCAAATTCCCGCATTGCCAAGGAAATTGATGCCGGCGATTACAACTACGCCATTGCCTATCAGGAGCGAATTCGCCTGCCTGAGGACAAAATGGCCTACTACAACGAGTTGGCAGAAATGTACGTGGGGGATGACGTGTCCCCTGACTTCTATGCATGGGTTTTCCCGAAATATGACCATGTCGCCGTGGGCACCGGCACCATGAAGGTCAACAAAGACCGCATTCGGGAATTGCAAGCGGGAATCCGCGCTCGCGCTGCTGCCAAACTGGAAGGGGGGCAAATTATTAAAGTGGAAGCTCACCCGATTCCTGAACATCCTCGGCCACGGCGGGTGGTCGGTCGCGTCGCCCTTGTAGGGGATGCTGCGGGTACTGTCACCAAGTCCTCTGGGGAAGGCATTTACTTTGCCGCCAAGTCAGCCCGCATGTGCGCTGAAACCATTGTCGAGACCTCCAACAGCGGTCGCCGTATCCCCACGGAAGCAGATCTCAAGCTCTACCTGAAGCGCTGGGACAAAGCCTACGGCATGACGTACCTAGTCTTAGATCTGCTGCAACGGGTCTTTTATCGCTCCGATGCCACCCGTGAGGCCTTTGTGGAGATGTGTAGCGATATTGATGTCCAGAAGCTCACCTTCGATAGCTACCTCTACAAAACCGTTGTGCCAGCTAATCCCTTAGTGCAGTTGAAAATTACGGCAAAAACCATTGGGAGCCTGATGCGGGGCAATGCCCTTGCACCCTAAGTGAGTTTCGGATCCGCCCTCGGCCCTTAGAGGGCTTGGATCCACTCATGAATGCTGTACTCTGTCCACACTTGATGCTGCCAGTAGGGGTCGTTTTCAATCACTTGGCGCACGGTCTCTTCGCTATCCGCCTCGTAAATGGCAAAAAAGTAGCGCAGGTCTTTCGTCGGGCCAATGGTGATCAGTACCCCTTGGGCTTTTTGAGCCGCGAGGCCATCGAGGTGGGCTTGGCGATGGGGGGCACGCCGTTCGAGGACATCCTCACAGTAGCGTCCCCAAGCCACAAATTTGGTCATTTCATCCTCCTAGGCTTGTTCGGCAGCCAGTTGCGCCAATTGTTCCTGCTGATCACGGCTAATGCAGGCTTGGATAATTGGTTCCAGATCCCCTTCTAGGACGCTGCTGAGGCTAAAGTTTTGTCCCAAACGGTGATCGGTGACGCGGTCATCTTTGTAGTTATAGGTGCGGATTTTTTCGGAGCGATCGCCCGTACCCACTTGGGAGCGACGCATTGAGGTAATGGCTTCCTGCTGTTCCCGCAGCTTCATTTCGTAGAGTTTCGCCCGCAGGATTTGGAAGGCGCGCTCCTTGTTTTTCAGTTGGCTACGCTCTTCGGTGCAGAAGATGCGAATACCCGTCGGCTTGTGGAAGAGGTCAACGGCTGTTTCCACCTTGTTGACGTTTTGACCGCCTGCGCCCCCCGATCGCGCCGTGGTGAGTTCAATGTCCTTAGGATCAATTTCTACTTCCACTTCATCCACTTCGGGCATTACCGCCACGGTGGCCGTAGAGGTGTGAACTCGCCCCCCCGCCTCAGTGACAGGTACCCGCTGCACGCGATGGACACCGGATTCAAACTTCAGCTTGCTATAGACGCGATCGCCCTTGATTTCGAGGATGGCTTCCTTGAAGCCCCCCATTTCGGCAAGAGATTCACTGACTAAGCTCACCTGCCAGCCTTGACTTTTGGCATAGCGGGAGTACATTCGCACCAAATCCCCTGCCCAAATTCCCGCTTCATCACCGCCCGCACCGGCGCGAATTTCGAGCATGATGTTTTTGTCATCATTGGGGTCGCGGGGCAGGAGCAGAATTTTGAGGCGTTCCTCCAGTTCGGCAATGCGGCGGCTGAGATCAGCGACTTCTTCTTCAGCCATTTGCCGTAGTTCGGGCTCATTGACCGCTTCTTTAAGCAGTTGGCGGGCATCCACCAGTTGCTGATTGAGGGACTGCCATTCGTGATAGGCATTTACCGTCTCCTCTAGGGCAGCACGGGAGCGAGCCACCTTCTGAAATTCGGTTGGGTTGACCGCCACATCGGGATCCGCCAAGCGACGGGTCAGTTCCGTAAAGGTTTGCTCGACAGTGCGGAGTTTTTCCAGAAGATAGGCTTCTGCCATAGGAAGGGCGGCGATACTCTAGACTTTGCGGGAGTAGTACTCAACCACGAGGAGTTCATTGACTTGGAGAGCCACCCATTGCCGTTCGACAATACCGGTCACTCTGCCGGTGAGGGTGCTTTTATCCAGTTCCAAGTGGCTGGGAAGATTGGCAAGACCGGGATTTTGCAGGTTGGTTTCCACCAAGCGGCGCGATCGCTCGTTATCGCGGACGGTAATCACATCCCCCGGCCGGCACTGATAGCTGGGAATAGACACACTGCGACCATTGACCAGAATATGGCCGTGATTTACCAGTTGGCGGGCTGCTGGAATCGTTGGCGCCATGCCAAGGCGGAAAACAGTGTTATCCAGCCGCATTTCCAACAACTGTAGAAGGGTTTGCCCCGTGGAACCACTCACGCGACGGGCTTTGCGCACATAGCGCACGAGTTGCCGCTCCGAGACCCCGTAGTTGAAGCGCAGTTTTTGCTTCTCGTCAAGGCGCAGGGCGTATTCCGAACGCTTTTTGCGGGCTTGGCCGTGTTGACCGGGGGGATAGCTCCGCTTGGGAGCTTTGCGGGTGAGACCAGCCAGTTCACCCAGACGACGGACAATTCTCAAACGAGGGCCACGATATCGAGCCATGCAACTATACCCAACCTACAGTGATGATGGTGTCCAACCAAAAATGTGCAAAAAATACACTGATCTGCCGAGGGCAACTTAATCAGCTTGCCTAGTATATCAAGGGCATGGGGGCGATCGCAACCCTAGGATGAGGATTTCGGGGCAGCCTCACTGCTTGCCTGCAAGGCTTTGAGATCGAGCAAACTAACGATCGTCCCCGTAATGGGAATGGCAAGGAAAATACCGACAATACCTGCAACCGTTGCCCCCACCAAAAGGGAAAAAAATAAAACCACTGGATTCAGGTTGACGGAGTTGCGCATCACACGGGGCATGAGGATATTTTCCTCCACCTGTTGCAGCAGAATACAGCTAATCAGCACTTGTACACTCAGGGCAATACTCTTGGGCAGCAGGATCAAGCAGATGAGGGAAATGCCCATCGTTGAGCCAATCCCTGGAATGAGATCCAAGCCCCCGGCGATCGCCCCAAGGGCAAGGGCATAGGGGGCACGTAACACCAGCAAGACAAGGAATGTGGCGGTACCAAAGAAGAGAGACAGAAGCAAACGGCCACTAAAGAAGCCCAAAAAGTTCCGCTCTAAGGCTTGGGGCACGCGATCGCGCCATGGGTCGGGCAAAAAACTCAGTAGATACTGCCATAGCCGTTCCCCCTCCAGCAGCATAAAGAAGGTAATCACAGCAACAATAATGCCGCCTAGGAAGAGGGCAAAGATGGACTGAAGCTTACCAAAGCCAAACTGAATCCCCGCAAGGGCAAAGTTGCGTAATTCTGACTCCAGTTGCTGAAAATTGATGTCTAGATTCCATCGCGCTAGAAACTGCTGCATCCTCTCAAGGGAGTCAATCCACAGATCAATTTGGCTGGGCAAATTGGTGATTAAGTCCTGCAACTGGCCAATGATCGCCAACCCAAGGGTAATCCCCAAGCCGATCAACAGTGCCAATGTCCCGAGAAACACAATGGTCACTGCCAAACCATGGGGCAAGTAACGCTTGAGCCAGCCCACGGGATAGTTGAGTAAAAACGCCAGAATGGCCGAAAAAAGAAAGATCAGTAAGACGTAGGCAAAGTAGTGCAAAAGTTGTACGCCAATCCAGCCAAGAGCAAAGAGCAGCAGCAGGCGCAACAGGCGGCGGTTTTCGAGGCGATCGAGCCAATTGAACATAGATTGATGATCGGATGCCCTCAACGCCTTGACTATAGCTCATAGGCTGAGTTTTCCAGCTTATTTACATTACTTTACAAAGCGTCTGACCCTTTGGGATCATGGGAAGGGGTTTCAATCGTACGGAGTAGATCGGCGTGGATCAGCACAGTTGGCAAACCAGTTCGCAGTGGATCATGGTGGGGCTATTGCTCTTGTTTGCGATCGCCCACAGTGGATTGGCGAGCTTACGTCCTTGGGCAGAAAAGCGTGTGGGTGCCCGCCTTTATCGCATTTTTTTCGCCCTAGTGAGTCTGCCCTTAGCGACAATCTTGATTCTCTACTTTTTGGCCCATCGCTACGACGGCGTGCAACTGTGGCAACTCCAAGGAGTACCGGGGATGGGTGCGCTCGTGTGGGGGCTATCGGCGATCTCGTTTCTCTTTCTTTATCCGGCCACATTTAACTTGCTAGAGATTGCCGCTGTACAAAAGCCAGAAGTGCACCTCTACGAAACGGGCATTATTCGCATTACCCGCCACCCGCAGTTATGGGGGCAGGTGATCTGGTGTGTGGCGCATACGCTGTGGTTGGGCACGTCCTTTACACTGCTGACCTCCCTGGGTCTAATTGCCCATCACTGCTTTGGGGTTTGGCATGGCGATCGCCGCTGGTACGCACGGCATGGAGAAGCGTTTACTGCTCTGAAAGCCCGCACCTCAATCATTCCCTTCAAAGCCATTTGGCAGGGCAAGCAACAACTGGTGTGGCAAGAATTTTTGCGCCCCGCCTATGGGGGAGTGGCCATCTTTGTCGCCTTGCTGTGGTGGCTGCATCCCTACTTTTACCGTGTCACGCCGCAAATTTTGCCCTTTTAGCGTCTCCACTGGAAATTGCGCATAATTAAGTTAGAACTATCCCGTTTCAGGCAACTTTTTTCCACCAGTGTCCTCCCTCTCCCCCCTTTCTGCTGCTGAATCTCGCCTCACTCGTCTTTTCAATCAATTGCAACCGCCCCCGGAAACCGTCGTACTAGTCTTGGCAGTACTCATTGGCGGCAGTGCGGGGCTAAGTGTGCTGCTGTTTCGTTACCTGATTGAGACCATTCATCACATGGCCCTTGAAGACTTGATGGGGCTGATGGGTCGATGGGGCGCTTGGACACTGGCCTGTGTTCCCGCTCTGGGGGGCTTGCTGGTGGGGATCATCCGCTGGTTTGTCCAAGAGTTTAGTCCCAACCTGATGTCATTGATGGGTGCTGTAGAAGCGGGCAAGGAAATTCCCTTCATTCGCCCCATTGCCAAAACCCTTGCGGCGGCGATTTCCCTTGGTACAGGTGCGTCTCTTGGTCCAGAAGGGCCCAGTGTGGAAGTGGGCGCCAACATCGGCATTCTCTTGGGTCAAGCGCTGAAAGTTTCCCGAGAACGGCAAAAGTTGCTCCTCGGTGCAGGGGCGGCGGCAGGTTTGGCAGCAGGCTTCAATGCCCCGATCGCTGGCGTGTTCTTTGCCCTAGAGGTGGTATTGGGCACCACGTTTGAAACAACGGCTGTGAGTGTGGTGCTTTTGGCCGCTGTGATTTCTGCCCTGATTACCCAAATTGGCTTGGGGTCACAACCCGCGTTTGATTTGCCCACCTATGAGGTGCGCAGTTCCCTTGAGTTGCCCTTGTATTTGGGCTTGGGACTGTTGGCCTACGGCGTTGCCATTGTCTATACCCAGTTACTTCAGTGGCTCCCCCAAGTCTTTCAGGGGAAGATTCCACCCATGCAGTTTTTAGGTCGTATTCCCCTCGCGCTGCGTCCTCTGGTGGGTGGCCTCTGCGTTGGCCTTGTTGCCCTGTATTTGCCGCAAGTGCTGGGCATTGGCTATGAAACGGTGGAAGCGATTCTCAGGGATGTGAATTTTTCCCTCGGCTTGCTGTTGATACTGCTACTGACCAAGATGGTCTTGACAGCAGTGAGTTTAGGCAGTGGTCTAGTGGGGGGCATCTTTGCACCGGCACTCTTTTTGGGAGCTTCCCTTGGTGCCGCTTATGGTCAAGTGTTGCCCATCCTGCTACCGATGTTTGCCAACAGTATTGCTGCTCCTGCCGCCTACGCCACCGTGGGAATGGCCGCCGTCCTTGCCGCTAGCGTCAATGCCCCCTTAACCGCTATTTTGCTGCTCTTTGAAATGACGCGGGACTATCGCATTATTTTGCCTCTGATGGCAGCGGTGGGCTTGAGTGTCTGGCTAGTGAATAGTTTGAGTGTGCAAAAACGGGGCGAGCTGTCCGCATTGGCACCCAGCGCTCAGATCCAGAAGGAGGAGCAGGAGGAAAGTTCCCCCAATCTTTCTGTGGCCGAAGCCATGCAATCGGAGGTGCTGTTTCTTAGCGAAGCGATGCCTGTGGTCGAAGCTGGCTTACAACTGATTGAAAAAAAAGCCTACTGTGCCTTTGTGACTGATAGTCAGCAGGACTTGATGGGGTTGGTCACCCTTGGGGATATTAATCGGGTGCTGACCCGTTGGGAAGCGGATCAGGAAACAACCGCCTATCAAACGCAAACGGTGGGGAGTGTCTGTACGCGCGACCTGTTACTGGCCTATGGGGATGAACCGCTGAAGGACGCCCTCGATCGCATGGCAGCGCGGGATTTAAGGCAGTTGCCCGTGGTTGATCGCCAGAACCCGCAACGGGTGTTAGGCCTACTCACCAGAGAGAATATCCGCCTTGCCTATTCTCTGGATCAAACGCGACGTAAGCTCTTGCCCTATTTAGAGCGGGCGATGCTGTCGCTGCCCCTAGAACCTGAACCTGTTTCTTCAGATCTAGTGGAGACTTCCCCCTAACTGGGAGCGCAGGTGAATAACCTCACCAATGACAATCAAGGCAGGCGTTTGAATCTGTGCCTCGTCATAGGTGGCGATCGCTCGCTCTAGGGTTGTCACCACCACCCGTTGTTGCGGTGTTGTCCCCGATTCAATAAAGGCCAAGGGCGTCTGGGGCGATCGCCCCCCTGCCAGCAGTTGCGGCACAATTTCCCCCAGATGGTGGAGTCCCATGTAAATCACAATTGTATCCACTGCCGTAGCCAGAGCCGACCAATTCACACGCGGTTGATAGCGGCCAGCAGCCTCATGACCCGTGACAAAGACCACCGAAGAACTAAAATCCCGATGGGTGAGGGGAATGTGCGCATAGGCAGGCGCCGCCACCCCACTGGTGACTCCCGGCACCACTTCGACAGTAATGCCAGCCTCGACAAGGGCAAGACACTCTTCACCCCCTCGGCCAAAGACAAAGGGATCACCCCCCTTAAGGCGCACAATCACCGCATGGCGCTGTGCCAACTCAATCAACAGGCGGCAAATCTCGGCTTGGGAGAGGGTATGGTTGCCCCGCCGCTTGCCCACATGAATTTTTTCCGCTTCGGGGTTGATCAAGTTAAGAATTTCGGGGCTAATCAGCGCATCGTAGAGCACCACATCCGCCCACTCCAGTAACGTCTTGGCACGCACCGTCAGTAGCCCCACATCCCCAGGGCCTGCACCCACTAAATATACTTTGCCAATTAATTGCGGTGAATTCATGCCTTAACCCTTTGCGTGAAATTCCTTATCTACCAATGGGATTCAGAAATGTTCAATCCACAGTCACCAGTTCTGCCGGTAGCGCTTCCCACCCTTGTCCCTTGCGTACCAGTAGCGGGGGTTCAACGGTGAGATCAAGGATACTCGACATTTGCTGTCCGGGGGGTTCGCCGGTATCAATAATTAAATCCACCCGTTTGTCAAAGGCATCGAAGAGATCTGCGGTATTCACATAATAGGTCTCGTCGTCGGGCAGTCGTGCTGAGGTGGAAATAATCGGATTCCCCAAGGCGGTCAAGAGCGCTTGGCTCACAACGTGGTCAGGTACGCGAATCCCTGTGGTTTTGCGTTTGGGATTTTGGACAAGGCGGGGCACCAGTTTAGTAGCCGGCAGCAAAAAGGTATAAGGCCCCGGAATCAGCCGACGCATGAGGCGATAAGCGGCATCGCTGACATAGGCATACTGGGCAATGTTGGAAAGGGAAGAGCACAAAAAAGTGACAGGTTTATCGTTCGAGAGTTGCTTGAGTTGGCGTACCCGTTGCACCGCCCCTTTGTGGTTCATGTCGCAGCCAATGGCATAGACCGTATCCGTGGGGTAGAGCATGACTGCCCCTTCTTTGAGAGCCTCAACAATTTGGGCGATCGTGCGGGGCTGGGGGTTAACCGGATGAAGCTCAAAAATCGCTGCCATTCAAAAATTTACAAGGGCACTGCCGCTATAACGTAGTTTTAGTTTAACGGCAATAGCAGGGGCAAATGCACCTCATCTAATGTTTTGAGCTAAGTGTCCGTTTCGGGGAGCCAATTTTGGGTCAAAACCATCTCTAGGGGATAAGGGCAGGTTTCAGGAAAGGTGCTCAGCGGTAAACCCGTTTGCTCTGCTGCTTGGCGGCGAGCGCGCTCATAACTTGTGGCAAGTTGGCTGGCTGGATAATGCCGCAAGCTCGGACTATCAGCTATGGTCAGCTCAATTTGAGTGCGGGCATCCGTGATCGAATCCAACCAACTATCGGAGCGGCGCTGGGGTTGATATTGCCACTTTAAGAGGTGTAGCAGCAGACGAGTTAACTGGCTATTGATGGCGCGCCGTTCACTTTTGCCCAAGTCCTCTACCTCAGCAATGAGATGGGGCAGATCCAGCTCTTGCCATCGTCCTTCTCGCAATAATGCCACTGTTTCTGCAATCCATGCACTGTAATCTTGGTCGTATTGCTGCTTCATTTTTGCTAGAGAAGGCGTGCCAGCATTATTCTTAGATTCAATTTTCAGAATAGCGGAACTCCAAGACAGTACTCGCGGTCTTTAGCTCTAGCACTGTGTGGAATGCAGTACACTGAATTGGGTTAGTGGATGGTTCTCGATGAAAAACTCCTTGCGCTATCTCCTGTTTGGCTTGGGTGTGGGGCTGGCGATCGCCCTTGTGCCCCGTTTACCTGTTTTGCAATCTCCCGATAGGGTCATGGCGCAGGGAACTAGTCAGACCATTTCCCCCCAAGGGCTGGCAAACCACCTGAAGAAAATCAATGCCAAGATGTACGGTGCCTACTGGTGTCCCGCCTGCATGAAGCAAAAAGAACTCTTTGGCAGCGCCTTCAAAAGCATCAACTATATTGAGTGCGATGCGCGCGGTACCAATGGCCAACCAGAACTGTGCAAACAGGCCAATATCCGTGCCTATCCCACATGGGAAATCAACGGTAAACGCTATGAGGGGGTCTATCCCCTAGAGGGTCTGGCTCAGCTTTCGGGGTATCAGGGGCGCTAATGCTCGCGAACCCTAAAAACGCTTTCGAGGAGAGAATTCGGCACCAACTTTTGTAGTCAGTTGCCAATTGATTGTCTTGTTGCGTATCATCAAAAAGTAGTAGGGCGTTTGCGCTAGTCAGTGATCAAAGGTACCTAGGTCATTCTTGTGATTAGGATCACGAAAAAAACGTGGTTGCGATCACAAGTTAACGATATGTTGCCTTTTATGATGCAGGTATGTTAGAACCTCTCAGTTGTGCCCCCGAATTCCAGCACTGTCGGTAGCAGCGTGGCTTAGGAGCGCATTCCCCCCTATGAATACTTGGATGAAGGCAAACGACTACCAACTGATTTACGACCACTTGCTGGAATGTGTGCAGCATGAGAGTCCGCAGCAAGTCATTGAGCGGTTTCGTGCCCTTTTCCTCATGGGCTATACCTATCCCGATCGCCAGATTCAAGAGGCAATGGATCGCATTGTGACGGGGGCGCGGGTGGCGGACAATTTTCGTCCCTTTATGAACCGCTGCTGCCATATTTTGATTAACCGCTGGCAGTCGCGTCCATTGCTCCAAGGGGCAGTTCCCGAATTTCTGGCCATGCTGCAAACACCTGTGGCGATGCCGGCGGGGGGTCTGAGCCGGGCACCAATTGTGCGCAAGCTGCGGCTGCTCCTCAAGGATTATTTAGAGAGCGAGGCTTTTCAGAAGCTCCAGCGCATGGTGCAATTTCTGCAAGAAGATGCCCAAGACGTTTCACAAATTAAGCAAAATAGCGATCGCCCCCTGGCAACCTTGATTCGCCGCTACCCTTACCTCTACAACCACTGCCTAGTGGGCGATGATACGACACCCGAAGATCTGCGCTACATTCAAGACTTTCAGCAAAAGGCCACTCAGCAGTTTGAAATGAACCTGAGTCAATACCTCACGAGTGAGTTTCGCCGTGCTCAGGGGCATAACAATATCCCACTGGTGAAAAATCCCACCTTGCTCTCTGCTGAGGAAGTCAGAACCTCGATTCAACACTTTGTCGGTAAGGTGGATGGCCGCCACACCTATCGCGACTTGGCCAGTCAATTTCAGCAGCGGCTGCAACGCCTGAAATCCACCCACGACTTTCGGGATGCCTTCTTCCACTACTTGACGGACACCACAGCGGATGTGGGACGGGGTCGCTTTCGCCAGCGCTTTTACCAGTATTTGGAAACGCTGCCCCTCTTTCAGCAGCCACAACCTCTGAATGAATTTACGATTGTCCGCACCTGTAGCCAGACCCTCAACTACTTAGTGGTGGATAGTGCCCAAAATCCTAACCATTTGGTTTTTGTTGACTTGCTCAATAACATCGGCACAGCGGCAACGATTGGCCTATTGCTCAAGGTTGTGCTCCTCAGTAAGAAAGTAAAACCCTATCTCGAAAAACGCTTTGCGATCCTGTTTAACCACTATCAATCCTTTAGTCGCGGCAAGGTGCGCTGGCTAGTGAATTGTCTAGAGCATTTTAATATTGCCAATGTCACCCACTTTGGTAAGTTGGACTTTTCCTTCTTTGCCCGTTGTTAGGTGACTCTATTCCAAGTCCTCAGCCAAGACCTTGGCGATCGCCACCTGAGATTGTTGACGAAATTGACTGACATCCACTCGTTTCAGAAGCAAGACAGCGGCCAGCATTCCCAGCATTGGCAGACAAAAGACAAAGCCATAGGCGAGGATCGGCACGCCAAACAGTTGACGCCCAATATCAAGGGCCGTGCCGCCGACAACAGTCGCTGATCCCCGGGCAATGGCCTGCGCTAAGCCCCAAGCACCAATAAATGTCCCCGCCGTCTCCGCCGCCGTTAAGTCCAGCATGAGACTGAGGGCGCCGGTCGTTGTCACCCCAGCGGCAATGCCAAAGAGAAAGAGTTGCAACTGAAAGAGCCACACCTGCTGCGTCACGCCTGAGATGATCAGCAGCAAGAACATCAAGGCCACCCCCCAACAGCCATAGGTGGTGGTACGGATCTTGCCGAGGCGGGGCACAATCAAAAATCCCGTGAAACTGAGACCCACAAGGGTGCCCATGCCCCAGTAGGCATTCAAGCGAGTGGTTTCGGCGATCGTCATACCAAAAACTTCACCGCCAAAGGGTTCCAGAATCGGCTCCTGAATAAATAAACTCAAGGTCATCAGGACAAGGAAGAGAAAAAAGCGCCACGTTTGGGAGTTGGCCGTGAGAATTTTCAGGGCGCGACCAAGGGTAATGTTTTCCGGGTTGTCACAGGCACGACTGCGCACATGGTAGCGGGAATACTTGGCCTCAACCCCCCAAGTGCTGGCGATCGCCAGTGCAAAGACCACCGTCAAGACCACTAAAAAGAGGCGATTGACACTTTGTTGCAGGAGTTCAATCGGGGTATCTAGCTCCAACTGCCGCAGCAGCACACTACTGAGAATGGCACCGACAACAATGCCCACAGTCAACATGGACCAGACAATGCCCACCAATTTGCCCCGATCCTCTTCTTCGGAGACATCCACCAGCAGGGCAGCAAAGGGGGTGGAGCTACTACTGACACAAATGCCATAGGCGGCAAAGAGCAATCCCAATAGGCCAATCCACCCTTGGGTAACCAGACTCCAGCCCGCTTGATCTAAACTTTGCCCCACTTGCCAGATCACTTGAACAATGGCGTAGGTGACCAAGGTAAAGGCCAGAGCCCCACCCCAAACATACCCCGTGCGATGATAGCCGCCAATGGGATGGGCATCGGACAGTTGACCAAACCACACCCGCACTGGTGAGACAAATTGATGCATGGCGATCGTCAGGGTCACCAATGTGGCCGGCACCGCCAATTCCTTGATCAGGATGCGGTTGAGCACCCCCAACACCAGAATCGACATCATGCCCAGTCCCATCTGAAAGAGACCTAAGCGAAACATGACCCACAGGGGCAGAGGGGGGGGTGCAGCGGCAGAACGAGTGGCCATACCTCACTCAACTCACATCACTGATAGAGGATGATAAATGATTTTCAGGACAAATTTAGATTGCCATCAAGAAGGAAATCGTCAATGATACAACTAGGGCAATCAGTGTCAAAAAGAGCGATCGCTTCAAAGATTCCGTATAAGCAGACATGGGTTGCATCACCTCATCAGTAGGATGTTGTGGGCGGTGTCCAATCGATGGGAAAAGGGCTGTATTGTGTTAAGTTGTAGTCTTTTATTGTACTGCCTTTTTCTGGGGGTCAAAACCGTACCGGTCAGGCATCCATCACATGAGGACGTATCAGATCAATGGGGATAAACCTACGCTCACCATTATTCATTGTTTTGCTCACAATTGTCATCGACCGTTTGGGTGAGAGTCTCATTTTCCCCATTTTGCCTTTCCTCGTGGAGCGATTTAACTTTGATGCGTTGAGCCTGACGCTGTTATTTTCTGCCTTTGCTGCTGCTCAATTTATTGCTGCTCCCCTCTTGGGTGCCCTCTCGGATCACTGGGGACGCCGGCCGGTGTTGCTGATTTGCATTGCCGGCACTGCTCTGTCCTACATTCTCTTTGCTGTGGCGACGGTCCCTTGGCTGCTCTTTGTGTCGCGCATTATTGATGGTCTCACGGGGGGCGTGGTTTCAACGGCTCAGGCCTATATTGCCGACACCTCTGCCCCGGCAGATCGGGCTAAGAACTTTGGTTTAACGGGGGCAGCTTTTGGCATTGGCTTCATTTTTGGGCCGGCCATTGGTGGCAGTCTAGCAGCCATTGATCTCAAGTTGCCGATTTGGTTTGCCGCTGTTTTGGCACTGGTCAATGTGGTGTTGGCCTATTTCATCTTGCCGGAGTCATTGCCCGTAGCCCAGCGATCGCCCCTGACCCTCAAGAGCTTTGCCTTGCAGCAGCAGTGGTTGGAGCTATTTAATCAACGCACTCTCCAAGCCTTACTCATGGCCTTTTTTATCTTCAACTTTGCCTTTGCGGGCTTTACCAGTATCTTCGTCCTCTTCTTGAAGCGGCAATTGAGTTGGGGACCTGCCCAAGCGGGGATCATTTTTGTGATTATTGGCGTGGTGAGTACGATTGTGCAGGCGGGCTTGATTCGCTCGTTGATTCCTCGCTTTGGTGAGCAGCGCTTGAGCTTGGGGGGATTGCTATTGGTGGCCTTGGCCTTGTTGGGGATTGCCGCTGTTCCCAGTGGGGGCAGTTTCAGCGTGCCACTCCTCTATGGCTGTGTTGTGGGTTTAGCCTTTGGGGTGGGGATCATGTTGCCTTCCCTGCGGGGGGTGATCTCCAATCGGGTGCGGGATCAGGATCAGGGGAAAATTATTGGCGCTAGCCAATCGCTCCAAAGTGTGGCGGGGATTGCTGGCCCGGCATGGGCAGGGTGGGTCTTCGATCGCTGGGGTGGGGTGGCGCCCGCTTGGCAAAGCAGTGTGATGATGGCGATCGCCCTTGGCTTTTTGGCACTGGGATTGGGCAAGCCCAAGGATGCGACCCCTAGCACTCTCTAAGCAAAATATGTCAAACTGCTAAGCAAAGACCTTCATTCCCCCATTCTTGCAACCTTTGACCCCTCTCGAAGCTCACCTATGATGCGGTTGTCTTTTCCCCAGCCTTCTCGACAGCCCCGTTGGCTCCATGCTTGGCGACGATCGCTCCGCTATCACTATTTGCGCCTGATGCGCTCCCACAGTAGCACTGAGAGTATTGCTCGTGGTCTCGGGGCAGGGGTCTTTGCTGGCATGCTCCCCCTCTTTGGGGGTCAGATGCTCATTGCCGTCAGTGTAGCGCTCCTCGTGCGGGGAAATAAGCCCTTGGCCGCCCTTGCCACTTGGGTGAGCAACCCCTTCACCTATGTCCCGCTGTTTTGGTTTAACTTTCAGGTGGGCTGGTGGCTGATGGGGCAACCTTCTCTATCGTTTGGTGAATGGCAATCTTGGGAAAAGCTCCTCGAACAGGGGGGGCAAATGGCAACGATTCTGATTTTTGGCAGTGTTTGGGTGGGCGTGATTGCCGGACTCCTCACCTACGCCCTGTGTTTGCGGCTATTACCCACCCTGCGGCAACGCTTTCGGCGGCGTTCTGCTATGGCTGCTGTAAATTTTCCAAACCGGCCACAACCTTAGCGGATTGCAGGCGATCGCCCTGTTGGATTGTGTCCACCACGTCCATACCATCGGTAACATAACCAAAGACGGCATAATTGCCATCCAGAAAATCCAGTTGATCGAGGGCAATGTAAAACTGGGCTGAGGCCGAATCGGGGAGTTGCGATCGCGCCATGGCCACTGCACCGCGCGTATGATTCAGGACGGGTGAGACTTTGCCGGCTTGGCTATAGGTGGGGGTGTCACTGCCCTGACCAAGAATTTCTAGGGGAATATAGCGGGGGCGATTGGTTGCGGGGTCAATAAATGAACCAGTGCCGTAGAGTTGCGGTGACACACTGGGGTCTTTGCTCTGGGGATCTCCCCCTTGAACCACAAAGGGTCGGGGTTCACGGACAACGCGGTGAAAAATCGTGCCATCATAGACCCCCCGCTGCACTAAATCCACAAAATTGCCAGCGGTAATCGGGGCAGCATCCCCCTTCACTTGAATCGTAATCGGGCGATCGTTGACCGTCAGTACGACCGTTGCATCGCCATTGAGTCGAGGTAAATTGGCCATAGGGGTTGGGCTTTGTGCTCCTGGAATTGAACTGGTGTCAGCCACTGAGGAGAGGGACCCGCAACTCACCAGCAGAAGCACACCGAGCACCATCACCAACCGTGGCAGAAATCGTGGCAGTATTGTGCCGAACTTCAGGGGTTTCATTGACAAGCCACTCCAAGCTAACCGTTCTATTATGCCGTGCTGTTGTGTCTTAATTGCTGCGGGGAAGGGGTTGCTGTGTCGGCTGTTGCCGCAATTGCACCAAGGGTTCATCGGGATTCACCAGATCAATAAAGACCATTTGGCGAGGATCCAAGTACTGGGGTAACTGCTTAAGGCTGGCTAGGGCACTGAGTTGTTTCTTAAATGTAGGACTATGCCACTGCACGACCCCAAGGTGAACCGGCGCGAGGGGAGTTTGGACAATTAGATTTTGTTCGTTGCGCCAATCTAAACCAGTAATCGGTAAATCCTGCTGCTGGAGAATCTGGTGAATTTGCTGCCACTGCTGCTGGCGATCGCCATCCACGGCCAATGTCTGCGGGCGTGGCGCATCCTTAACGGGTACAAAATACCCCTGCAACTGGAGTGTGGGCATTGGCTTCACGGCACTGGCTTGATAGCTACTCAGGGGGGCAACAAATCCGAGGCCATCCACCAACCAACGACTGGCAGGCCCTTGAAGCTGCCCCGTTGCACTCATTACCCAGCATTGATTGCAGGTGGCGACCGCGACAGGCTTGCGTTCTTGGACTTCGACAATCAGGGTCGGCGGAAAGAGTTGGCGGGCGATCGTCACCCGTTGCAGAGGCAGCGTTGTTTCTAGGGCATGAATGATCTCCTGTGGCCGCAAACGCAACAGTGACTCCGGATACTCAAGGGGCAATTGTGCCTGCAACGCTTCCGTCTTCAGCAGTTGATTGCCACGAATCACCACTTGCTCCGGGCGACGGATAACCCAGTCCGGCAGCGTCAGTCCCCAAACCAGCCCCCCTGTTAAGGTCAAGAGGACACTGGTACGCCAAAGCCCTGCCAGTTGGCGCCAGCGGCGTTTACTTTGCAATTGGCGGCGCCGTTCACGAATGGCATCATGAGTCGTTGTCCCCTGAGGGGTGGGATTTACCATGGCCACGGCCTCAGTCTTGAGGAAAATTGGAACTTATGATCCTGCACGGGCTGTCATTACTTGGTGATAAGATACGCGATGTTGATTGTCCGCTTGACTGCCTCTATCTTAGTAAAGGCTTCGCACCATGCCCCTGAATACATTTGCTCACTGGTCAAGATCATCGCTGCTCCTTGGGGTGTTACTACTGGGGGGACTCCCTCGGGCGGTGTTTGCTCAGAATCAATCTTCTAGCCCCAATGTCCAGATTGTGAATCCCACACCCCCACCCAGCTCTTCAATCTATACCCTTGAGGGGGGCAAGCGCTTGATGGATGAGGCTGCCGCCGCAGTCAATAGCCAAAATTATGCCGTCGCTGCTCGCAAGCTGCTGGAAGCCCGTACGGTGATGAACCAGCTCTCGAACTTTTACCAGTCCCTCAACTCTAGCTTTTTGGGCATTGATACTGCCGCTGCCGATAGCAACCGTCGCCGTGCCCTAGAAGCAGCACAACTGCGAGATCAAGCGACTTTTCAACTGGCTTTGGTCTATCGCGCCAATAACCAACCTGAGCTTGCCGTGCCCCTTTTGGTGGAAATTATCCGCAGTCAAAACCCCACCCGTGAACTGGGACAAAAGGCCTATCAGCAATTGCTAGAATTAGGTTTTGTGGATGTGCCCTTCCCGCGTACAGGGGCAATTCCTTCCGGAACGCCTGCGGCGAGTCCACCCCCAGCCACCTCTGCCAATCCCCAACCGCGTCAGTAACCCTGCATGAATGACTCTCTCCTCAGTAATGGCCACGTGCCTCTATTGCGCCAAGCCACGGTTGATCGCCAGACCAAAGAAACCAAGGTTCACGTTGAACTCACTTTAGATGGCAATGGTCTAGCGGACAATCACACGGGGATTCCCTTTCTCGATCACATGCTGGATCAGCTTTGCTCCCACGGCCTTGTCGATTTGCGGGTGCAGGCCAGCGGCGATACCCATATTGACGACCACCACACCAATGAGGATGTGGGCATTACCTTGGGGATGGCACTCGATCAAGCCTTGGGCGATCGCCGGGGGATTCATCGTTTTGGCCACTTTGTGGCACCCTTGGATGAAAGTTTGGTGGAAGTTGCCCTAGACTTCTCGGGGCGTCCCCACCTCAGCTATGGGTTGCAGATTCCGACACAGCGGGTGGGCACCTATGATACACAACTGGTGCGGGAGTTTTTCGTTGCCTTGGTGAACCATAGTCGCATGACGCTACATATCCGCCAATTGGATGGCATTAACTCCCACCACATTATTGAAGCGACATTCAAAGCCTTTGCCCGTGCCCTACGCATGGCGATCGCCATTGACCCGCGCCGCAGTCAGCAAATTCCCAGTTCTAAGGGTGTGATCCAAGCCTAGGCATGGACGTGCCCATCGGGCATAATTGCTCCCGTGAGGCGTGCCCCGGTCAGTTTAACCAAGAGACGATTGCCTTGGCTCATCTTTGCCCCCCGTAAATCGGCACCCCGCAGATCAGCCCCACTCAAGTCCGCACCAATGAGGTTGGCCTCTTGTAGGTCGGCATAGCTGAGATCCGCTTGCAGCAAATTGGCGCGAAAGAGATTGGCGTGGCGCAGGTTAGCACGGTGGAGAATCACGCGGTGCAAAAAGGCATCACTGAGATCGGCATAGCTAAGATTGGCATGGCTGAGGTTGCGCCCCTCAAAGTCCTTTTCACTCAAGTTAGCTCCCTGTAAATTGACCCCTGACATATCCTTGTGGGGCGGCGTCGTGCGCGGTGGCTCTGGGGGCGGTGGTGCTGCGGTACGTTGGCGTTGATAGGTGCCGTAGGTATGGTTGTGGTGTTGACTATAGGTGTGCTGCGTGGTTTGCTGCGGCTCACGGGGCGCATGATAGCTGCGATAGGTGTAGGGATTGGATTGATAGCGTGGGGGTGGGGGTGAGGAACGATAGGTTTGCCGCTGGCTAGCAGCCCGCTGGGAGGTTTGGCTGCCGTGTCGGGTAATATGCTGCCGCAGTTGATCCCGCGCTTCATTAAATTGCTTAATTTTTTCTTGTGCCTTCTCGATTAGCCGTGTGTTGTCCTTCGGGATGCGATCGGGATGCCAAATAAACACCAAATCCCGATAAGCTCGGTTCACTTCCTCGAGGGTTGCCCCCGGCTCCAACTCTAGTACCCGGTAGCAGGTGTCTAAATCGAGCATTTTCTGACGGCTTATCATGGATATTGATGATCTTAACCACGGGACTGCTCACCTAGGGTTGCGAAAGAATGCGTTAGTATGAACTTATGTAAAGACTTTTCACTTTTCCTAGCGGAGGATGGCGATCGGTGAATAAACAATGGCGAAACGCAGGTCTATACGTTCTTCTTGCAATCGTGGTGCTGGCCTTGGCCACTGCCTTCTTTGATCGCCAACCCACGACCAAACAAACATGGCCCTACAGTGAGTTCATCCAACAGGTCGAAAGTAAGCAAATCACCAAAGTCAGTATCACCCCTGACCGCTCCCAAGCTCAAGCCATCACCCAAGATGGCACACGAGTGCTCGTCAATCTTCCCAATGACCCTGAACTCCTTGACATTCTCACGACCAACAATGTGGACATCGCTGTCTTGCCCCAAAGCAACGATGGCTTCTGGTTCCGCGCCCTGAGCAGCTTGCTCGTGCCCATTGGCCTGTTGGTACTGCTCTTTTTCCTACTGCGGCGTGCCCAAGCAGGTCCCGGCAACCAAGCGATGAACTTTGGCAAGTCACGGGCACGGGTACAGATGGAACCTCAAACCCAAGTGACCTTTAATGATGTGGCTGGGATTGATCAGGCCAAGCTAGAACTGGGTGAAGTGGTGGAATTCCTCAAGTACGCCGATCGCTTTACCGAAGTGGGCGCCAAAATTCCCAAGGGAGTTCTCCTTGTGGGGCCGCCGGGAACGGGTAAAACCTTGCTTGCGCGGGCAGTGGCTGGTGAAGCAGGCGTTCCCTTCTTCTCGATTTCCGGTTCTGAGTTTGTGGAAATGTTCGTTGGGGTGGGTGCCTCACGGGTGCGCGACCTCTTTGAACAAGCCAAAGCCAACGCCCCTTGTATTGTCTTCATTGATGAGATTGATGCTGTCGGTCGCCAGCGCGGTGCTGGTCTGGGGGGAGGTAATGACGAACGGGAGCAAACCCTCAACCAACTGCTGACGGAAATGGATGGCTTTGAGGGGAATACGGGCATCATTATTATTGCTGCAACGAACCGTCCGGATGTTTTGGATGCAGCGCTGTTGCGTCCGGGGCGTTTTGACCGTCAAGTGGTCGTGGATCGTCCCGATTACAAAGGTCGCCTCGATATTCTCAAAGTCCATGCCCGTGGCAAAACCCTCGCTAAGGATGTGGATCTCGATAAAATTGCCCGCCGTACCCCCGGCTTTACCGGTGCGGATCTCTCGAACCTGCTCAATGAAGCGGCCATTCTGGCAGCTCGCCGCAACCTGACTGAAATCTCCATGGATGAGATTAACGATGCCATCGATCGCGTCCTCGCTGGACCTGAGAAAAAAGACCGTGTCATGAGCGATCGCCGCAAGAAGTTAGTCGCCTACCATGAGGCGGGTCATGCCCTTGTGGGTGCCCTGATGCCCGACTACGATCCCGTCCAAAAAGTGAGCATCATTCCCCGCGGGCGGGCAGGTGGTCTGACTTGGTTTACTCCCAACGAAGATCAGATGGATTCGGGTCTCTATAGCCGTGCCTACCTGCAAAACCAAATGGCCGTTGCCCTTGGGGGTCGCATTGCCGAGGAAATTGTCTTTGGCGAAGATGAGGTGACAACGGGTGCCTCAAACGACCTGCAACAGGTGGCAAGGGTGGCGCGGCAAATGGTGACTCGCTTTGGCATGAGCGATCGCCTAGGACCTGTGGCTCTGGGACGGCAAACGGGGAATGTCTTCCTTGGCCGCGATATTATGGCAGAACGGGACTTCTCCGAGGAAACGGCTGCCACCATTGATGACGAAGTGCGCAACCTTGTCGAGCAAGCCTATCGCCGTGCCAAAGAGGTCTTGGTAAACAACCGCCACGTCCTTGACCAAATTGCCCAAGTGCTGATTGAAAAAGAAACGATCGATGCTGAGGAACTCCAAAGCATCTTGGATCGCAACGACGTGAAGATGGCAACGATTCCCTAAGATTGCCCTTTGCGATCGCCCCAAGGGTCGTGCTAATGTAGTATTCCTTGGGACTGCGGGCATGGTTTAATGGTAAAACCCTAGCCTTCCAAGCTAGAGACGCGGGTTCGATTCCCGCTGCCCGCTTAAGACTCAACTCCTTTAAGAACCTGCATTTGCGGGTATTGCAGAGACTCTGGGATGCTCTTGCATACTCTCAAAATAGGCTCAAACTGGTTTTAGCACCCTATTCTGTTGGTGGCCTATGGCTCAGCCACGTCGGCTAGGATAGCGCTTCTGGATTGATGAATGATTCTCACTGAAAATCTCAATGTCCTCTGGGCGAGCGTCCTCTTTGAAACCCTCTATCGCTTGGGACTGCGGACAGTTGTTCTCTCGCCGGGATCACGTTCTGGACCATTGGCGATCGCGGCTGCTGCCCATCCGCATCTTGAGGCTCTGCCGATTCTTGACGAACGCTCGGCAGCTTTTTTTGCTCTTGGCCTTGTCCAACAGCAGGGACGCCCCGTTGCCCTTGTCTGCACTTCAGGCACTGCTGCTGCCAATTTCTACCCCGCGATTATTGAAGCCAGCCTCAGTCATTTACCGTTAATTGTGCTGACCGCCGATCGCCCCCCCGAATTGCGCTTTTGCCAAGCGGGGCAAGCCATTGATCAGGTGCATCTCTACGGCCATGCTGTACGTCACTATCGCGAACTGAGTCTGCCGGAACTCCCCTTGCTGCCCTACCTGCGGCAAACGCTCTGCCATAGCTGGCAAACTGCCCTTTGGCCAGATCCGGGGCCCGTACATTTGAATATTCCTTTACGGGATCCCCTTGACCTGCGCTCTGAGGCCAATTTTCATGGGGCACTTCCACAGAACTTCTTTGCTCAGGTGCAGCCCTTTGTGCCGCCTCGCGTTGTCACCGCTCTCCCTTGGCAAACATGGCAACAGATGCAGCGGGGGTTGATTATTGCGGGGCCTAGTCATGGGATGGAGCCTCTGGTGGAAGCGGCCGCAATTGATCGCCTGAGTCGGTTTCTACAGTGGCCAGTGCTTGCCGATGCCCTTTCCTCAGCGCGGGGACTGCCCCACGGCATTAACCATTACGATCTGCTGCTGCGAAATGCCCACCTCCGGGAATCCTTGCGTCCTGAAGCAGTGATTCAACTCGGACCGCTGCCTACCAGTAAAGCCCTGCGGGAGTGGCTGAGTGCCTGCGATCCCCTGATCTGGTGCCTTGACCCCACGGGCGATAACAACAATCCCATCCATGGCCGCTGTCAAACGGTGGCGATCGCCCCCCAAGCGGTGGACTGCCCCCCCGACCCCCTGCCCCCCAACCCCTACCTCAAGGATTGGCAAGACCACGATCAACAAGTACATGAGCAATTGAAGCGAACATTTGAGGCCATTGATTGGTTCTGTGAGGCCAAGCTGATTTACCATCTGCCGCAGTGGTTGCCATCGCAAACGGCTATTTTTGTGGCCAGTAGTATGCCTGTGCGGGATGTTGAGAGTGTTTGGCGGGCAAGCGATCGCTCCCATCGCTTTTACTTTAATCGGGGTGCCAACGGCATTGATGGCACATTATCTAGTGCCCTAGGGGTTGCCCATCGTGGTCAGCCCACCCTCTTGATCACGGGAGATCTGGCCTGCTTGCACGATACCAATGGCTGGCTGATCACGCCCCAGTTTCAAGGGTGTCTGACGGTACTGCTGATCAATAACCAAGGGGGCGGTATTTTTGAGCATCTGCCAATTCGCCAGTTTGATCCGCCCTTTGAGGCCTTTTTTGCCACACCGCAGCAGGTAGATTTTAGTTGCCTTGCCGCCGCCTACGGCATTCCCTACCACTGTCTCAAAGATTGGGCTGATGTCGCGGCACAGCTTCGCCAGACTCCTTGGCCAAAGCTACGGCTTTTGGAATTTAGGAGCGATCGCCAGCGGAATGCCCAATGGCGACAGCAGGTACTCGCCCATCTGGGGGGCTGACTTCTGGGACTTTAGTGGCTGTGGCTGTGGTGGGACAGCAACTGCTCCTCAAGGGCCGCAATCTGGTTATAGGCCGCCGTCAGTTGTGCCGTGAGCCGTTGAATTTGAATCTCTGGACTCAGGGGGCGATCGCCACTGAGGTTACGCGCCTGACCATAGTCATCATCCACAAGAATATCCTTGTGCTCTGGGGTACTCACCACAGGGCGAGGTTTGGGCAGGGGATTTTGCTCAGCAGGAGTTGCCGGTAGCGGTTTGAGCCGCCCTTCCTCTAAGGCCTTAGAAACCTTTTGGTTGAGTTGTTCAACGATCTGGTACAGGGCATCAATTTTGTTACTCAGAACCAGAATCTGCTTATGTAATAAATCCACGGGTCAAATCCTCTCGCGGTGGAATGCTGTAGTTGTCAACTCAACTGCCTTTGGGGAAGATAGTCGTATGAAATATCATCAACCCTCGGCACTAGAGGTACGCTTGAAAAAGTACGCACTTCCCCCAACCTTAGGCTACCCAGTTTCAAGAGCCTAGAGTGCTGAATGCAGCTTGGCCAATAGGTTAATATTGACTCTGGAAACAGGGATATGACTATAACTCCAGCCTAAGAAAAGTTATTGGTCAATGGCCACTTTTTCAAGAAGACTTAAGCCCGAGTAAATTTTTGTAAAAGCCTGCGGCATTCTTGGAGAAATATAGTGGAAATTCAGCGACTCACTCTAAAAAACTTCAAAACCCATCAGGATCGCACCTTTGAGTTTCTGCCGGGGGTGAACGTCATTTGCGGTGAGAATGGTGCCGGCAAAACCAGTCTTTTTGAAGCCATTGCTTGGGTTCTCTTTGATGCGACGTTGGGGTATGGCAGTGGCTTTAATAAGGCGATTATTCGCAAGGGCGCTAAACGTGCCGAAGCTACGGTGCAGTTTATCTCAGCGGTGGATGGTCGCTCCTATGTGGTGCGGCGCAATACGCAAACAGGGTACACGATTTTTGACCCCCAAGTGGGAGACCTCGGTCTTTCGTTGCGTGAAGATGTGCAGGTGTGGTTGCAGGAGCACCTTGGTATCCGCAGTGCCTTTCCGCTGCGGGATCTCTTTGAGCAGATCATTGGCATTCCCCAAGGGATGATCACGGCGGATTTTCTCAAGCCACCAGCGCAGCGGCGACAAGTCTTTGAACCAATTTTGCAGGTGAGTGATTATCGCCAAGCCTTTGACAATGCCCTTGCCCTCGTCAATTTTTCCCAAGAGCAGGTGGTGTCCCTAGAGCGGCAGTTGGCTGTGCAAAAACAGGAACTGGCCACGCGATCGCAATATGAACAACAGGCAACAGCCTTGGCAGCGGAGCTAGAGCGCGATCGCCAGCAGTGCGAGGAATTACAACAACAATGTCAGGCCTTGGCCGCTGAAAAACAGCAATACGAAGCTGCCGTTGAAACGCTAAACCGTCTTGAGCAAACCTGCCACCGCCTCGAAGCCCAACTCCGTCAGCAGGAGGAACTCTGTCGCGATCGCCAACAGCAGTTGAGCGCTGCCCGCGAAAGTCAAGCCCAGTGCCAGCAATTGCAAGCCGACTACGATCGCTATCGACAGCAGGAGGCTCGCTACCAAGAACTCGAGCAGCAACTGCGGGGACGAGCCGCCCTTGAGCAGAACATCCGCAAACTAGAGCAGCAGCAACAAAAGCTGGCCACCCAATTAGCCAGTATTGAAAGCCAGCGCCAAGCGATCGCCACCCTTGCCAGCCAACTCGCCGACCTTGAACCCCAAATTGCCGCCGCCGACGCCCTCGATGCCGAAATTGCCCCCCTTGAGGCGCGCTACCAGCAAGCCCAACAGGCGGATCAGGAACTGCGCCATCTCAAGCAACAAGCGGCAACGCTGCAAACCCGCCTCGCGGACATTGCTCAACAGGTGCAAGCCCTAGAGCAACAGCGTCCCTTGGCCGCCACCTTGAGTGCTAAACAGGCAGAACGGGAGCGACTCCAAGCCCAACTCAGCCATGCCACCGCTGCCCATGCCTTTGCCGCCACCCTTGATCCCATTCTCAATACCGCTCAAAGCCACGCTACAGCAACCAATCCCCTTGTCACAGCGGCCATGACAAGCCTCACGGCGGCACAGCAATTTTCCCTCGTGGCCACCGCCATTCAAGAGGGGCTAGAAGCACTTCAGCAGCTTCAGCAGAACTATCACTGGCTTTTGGAGCAACTCACGGCACTGCGACAAACCCTCACCGATCCCGCAGCGATTCCAGCCCTCAACCAGACGTTAAAACAGTTAGAAACTGACATTGCCCGTGCTGCCGCCGCAGAACGATCCCTCTTGCAAGCCCAAGCCCTTGAGGAGGAACGCAGCCGTTTGGCAACAGAGCTGAAGCAGTTGGGCGATCGCCAGCAACCCCTAGAACCCCTCAGTCAAGAACTCCCTGATCTCGAACGCCGCCTGCAACAATTACGCCAAGAACGAGCCAACCTTGGTCAACCCCATGCCCAGCAGCAACTATTACTGGAGCAGCAGGCAGCAGCCCCCCAACTGGAAGCCGACTACGCGCGTTTGGGTAGCGAACAGGCCAACCTACAAGCTCGTCTCACCCCTCTCTATGAGGAACGCCAACACTATGCCACCCTTGAGGAACAGCGGCAACAGCTTAGGGATGAACTAGCTAGCCTACGTCCCAGCTATGATACCTATCTCCAACACCAGCAGCAGGCCGCCCAAGTAGAGAGCTACGAAGCTGCCCTAAGAACCGCGACCCAAGCTGCCCATGAGTTGCAAGCTGACCTTGCCCAAGCCCAAGCAGCGTATAAAGCCCAACAGCAGGAGGTGGATTTAGCGGCTCTGGAAGCCGTGCGCGATCGCTACGAGAGCCTACACCGTGAGTATCAACGGCTCCTTGGTGCCATTCCCGAAAAGGAAAAGCAGTACCAAAACTGCCTTGCCACCCTCAAGCACCTTGATGAAGTCGCCGCCGCAAAGGAAAAGACCCTTCAGCAGCTTGTGGCCGCCCAAAGACACCACTATCTGATTGAGACCGCTCGCGACATTTTCAAAAAGAGTGGTCCCCACGTCAGTGAAGCCTATTTACACACGGTCTCCGCCGAAGCCGATCGCCTACTGCGCGAACTCCTCAATCGTCCTGATGTGGCGCTCCAATGGACATCGGACTATGAGATTCAGGTCAACGAAGGAGGCTACTGGCGACCCTTCAAAAGCCTCTCCGGGGGTGAGCAAATGTGTGCTGCCCTTGCGGTGCGCCTCGCCCTACTGCGGGTACTGGTGAACACCGACATTGCCTTTTTTGATGAGCCGACCACCAATATGGATCAAATGCGCCGCCAACAACTGGCCGAGAGCCTGAGCAACCTCAGAAGTTTTCATCAACTCTTTGTCATTAGCCACGATGAAACCTTTGAAGCCCTCACCGAGCACACGATCCATCTGGAGCGATCGCTGCCTTAGGCGTAGGCCGTGTGGAGTGCCCACCAAATGAGTGCCGCAATAAAGCCAAGAATCAAAACGGCAGAAATCGCGATCATCGCCGGGCTGTCGGCACCATCAAACTTCATAATGCCGCGATTAAAATCCGTGGCCATAGGAATAAACTCCAAGCACCATTGAATCCACAGTAACCAAATTAATTTTAGGCTGCTTTTCTGGCAGTGGGGTTAAGGATAACGACTTGTTACGATTTGAGGCGCTCCCTAAAAACCCTCTTAAATGTGATCAATATCACAGCAGCCCTAGGTCAAACAGGCAAAGGTAGAAGTAAGCACACAGCCTAGACCACTTGTTGAAGTGTCACGTTTTGTAACGTTGCTCCTGCCCTAACTCAAGCTGAAGGCGGGCAGTACTCAGATTTGCAGAGGGGATGATTTCTTGAGGGCTGTTGAAACACGGGGGATAGAGATAATGAATAGCCTGCAACAGGAACGTCACGTCTTAATTTTGAATACCGTGGGTGGCCGGCGGGCGATCGCCCTTGAGGCAGCGGCCTACTCCCTTGGGCGGGATGAGAGTAATGCCATTGTGATTGACTTTGAAACGGTTTCTCGCCAGCACGCCATTCTCCTGCGGGTGCCTGTCCCCGGTACCACCAGCTATCGCTATCGTTTGGTGGATGGCAATGCCAATGGTAAGCCCAGCACCAACGGCACCTTTGTCAATGGCAAGCGCATTAGTAGCCATGAATTGCAGCACGGCGATGTGATTCTCTTTGGTCGTAAAGCCAAGGCTTCCTACCTCATGCTCTCAATGGCGGATACCGAGTTTAGCCAATATCTGCAATCCATTGCCTTCCAAAGCATTAAATCCGATCTGCGGGGTGCCAAGGAAACCCTTGTGGGGATGGAGCTAAGTGGCGAACTGCGGCGAACCCCGAACCGTGAATTGGTGGCAGCCGGCGCCACCCAGTTGCACCCTGAAGCCGAACCCGCAAAAGATACCTTGGCCAGTGACAGCGACAGCGAGCCGCAGGGGAACAACAAAGAAACTGTCCATGAAAAAGAGAGCCAAGGCTCAAAACCTAGCCTCGTGGGTCTAGGGGCGATCGCCCTTGTGGTTGTTGCCATTATCGTAGGAGCCGTCTGGCGATCGGGCTTCTCCCCCAGTCAACCGCAGGGTACACCACCTGCCACTCAAAACCGCAACTAGCTCAACTCAGATCCTGCATCGCTTTGATAAATAGTTTCAAAGTATAAACAATCCCGTATAACAGTCGTTCCCCTGAGTCCCTTTGCTAAAATGAAATCAATGATGGAATGCGTTCTACAACTGCCTGTGGGGTTGCGATCGCTCTAAAGTCATGAGTTAAGCGGACAAACAGACAGGCATTTCAAAAGCAAGTTTTAGGAGAACTTGAATGACAAAGCGGGATCATAGCAAAGTTTATAATGTCACACTGGTTAACGAAGCAAAAGGCCTGAATAAAACCATTCGCGTTCATGCCGACGAGTACATTCTCGATGCTGCCGAAGCCCAAGGCATTGCTCTGCCCTACTCCTGCCGCGCTGGTGCCTGCGTCAACTGTGCCGGTCGGATCATCAAAGGCACGGTGGATCAGTCGGATCACTCTTTTTTGAAGCCCAAGGAGTTGGATGCTGGATTTGTGCTGCTGTGTGCGGCCTATCCCACATCCGATTGTGTGATCTCAACCCACGAAGAAGATAACCTATTAAATTTGACTTAATCTTTGAGTTAACTGACGCATCGTTGTCGCTCAAAAATTTAAGTACTTTATAAGAGCATGACCACAGGTTTTTCTATGTGGTCTTTTATTAGTTACTGGCATCTCCGCCGATCCTTGTACTGCAAGGCTGCTGGGCATTCCCCTGTCATAAAGTCACAGAGGTTGAGTCGCAATGCTTCAATTCGATCAAGGTATTGTTTGTTCAGGCATTCATAATAGAGCATCGGCCGTACTGAACCGCCAAGAGCAGGATTGACTTCCCACTGGCAATGCTGAACAGCAACTCTTTCCCAATCAGCTTGAATTCTGCGCAACGCTTGTGCATTGGTGCCACTCGATCTCGCAGAAATTTTATTGATGAGGGAATTCAGCCTTTGCTGAGACTTTTGCAAGTCTGCTGCTGCACATTGAGTCAGCTCGGCTTGTGTGACTGCATTTCTGCACTGGTTTTGCGCCAACTGTAGTGTATGAGGTGGAGGATCAATTGTTAGACTGTGCTCATCCCTCTCTGAAGAGTCAACTGCTACCACTGATGACTGCCCAAGCGAGTGTTCAGCCGCAAAAACATTACTACAACCAATTAAGAGAAATAAAGCGGTACACAGCTTCGGAAATGGTGAAAAAGACTGTAGCTGGATTTTGAGAAGTCCCATAAAAATCTGTTCAGGCACTACTATCGTTGAAATTTAGTTTATCTTTAACACTTAAACCTGAATATGTCAACTATGGGTACAGCCCTTCTCTCCAATAGGGATACAATCCCTTGCGTAGTTTTGAGGGAGCGTGATGGGAAAAGGGCTTTATCTGAAGGCTACTCAACGGTTACTGACTTGGCGAGGTTGCGGGGTTGATCCACATCTAAACCACGACGGGCAGCAATGTGATACGCCAACAGTTGCAGGGGCATCACCGTCAGGATGGGGGAGAGAAGCTCATCAACCTCAGGCACGGGTAAGAGGTTATCAAAGGTGTGCTGGGCTTCGGCCTCGTCAAGGGGGGTGACACCAATGAGGCGGGCATCGCGGGCACGGGCTTCTTGGGCATTGGAGAGGACTTTCTCAAAAACACTGCCGGGCATGGCGATCGTCACCACCGGCACTTTGGCATCGAGCAGGGCGATCGGGCCATGTTTCATCTCACCCGCAGGATACCCCTCGGCATGGATATAGCTAATTTCCTTGAGTTTGAGAGCGCCTTCGAGGGCAATGGGAAAGTTGATGCCGCGTCCCAAAAAGATAAAGTCTTGGGTTTCGGAAAAGTCATGGGAGAGAGCTTCAATATAGCGTTCTTGGCTCTCTAAGATTTGCTCCATCTGGGCAGGCAATTGCCGCAAGCCAGTGACTAGTTCTGCTAAACGGGAGCGATCGCAAGACTGACGTTGCCATGCCAACTCTAGGGTCAGCAGATAGAAGGCCATCAACTGGGCAACAAATGTTTTTGTGGCGGCCACACCAATTTCAATGCCGGCACGGGTATCAATAATATGAGGCACCAGATGCCCTAGACTACTTTCCGGGCGATTGGTAATCCCCAGCAAACGGGGTTGGAGAGCGCCCTCAAGTCCTTGGCGGCGTTTTAGCTCCATCTCTAGGGCGGCAAGGGTGTCGGCTGTTTCCCCAGACTGGGTGACGCCAATAGTCAGGGTATTGGGCAGCAGGGGTGGCGGCGCGTAGCGAAACTCTGAGGCATATTGCACACTGGTGGGAATCTGAGCCACCTGCTCGAGGAGATATTTGCCCACGAGGCTGGCGTGCCAACTGGTACCACAGGCAACAATTTGAATGTGCTGGAGATTTTCGAGGAGGCTGGGGTCTAGGTGCAACTGCACCGGACTAAAGGAACTGTTCTCATCCCAATCAGCTCGCAAATAGTCCTCTAAACAGGTGCGCACCACCCCCGGCTGCTCATAGATTTCCTTGAGCATGTAGTGCTTAAAGCCCTGCTTTTCCACCATGACGGGGTTCCAGTTGAGGGTGCGGGGGGTTTTGCGCAGGCGGTGTCCCGCAAAGTCATAGACTTCAACCCCGGTGGGCGTCAGCCGAGCCAGTTCGCCATTTTCCAGCGGCAACACAGCACGAGTATAGGGAATGATCGCTGGGGTATCCGAGGCGCAGAAGAATTCCCCTTGGCCAAAACCAATCACAAGAGGAGCTTGCTGCCGAGCCACGATCAATTCATCGGGATAATCCGCACAGATAACGGCGATCGCAAACGCGCCTTCCAATTGATGGACGGCTTGGCGCACCGCTTCTAGGAGGCCATTGGCGGTGGGAGTCTCAGGCAACGCTTCGGCAATCAAGTGGGGGATAACTTCTGTATCGGTCTCGGAGCGGAACATGTGCCCCCGCGCCTGGAGTTGCTCGCGCAGTTCACGGTAGTTTTCAATGATGCCATTTTGCACCACGGCTAGGCGATCGCGACTGTCACGATGGGGGTGGGCATTGTGCTCCTCTGGTTTACCGTGGGTCGCCCAACGGGTGTGACCAATGCCAACATGGGCAACAATATCAAGCTGTTCAACTTTTTCGGCTAAGTTGTGGAGTTTGCCCTTGGCGCGCACACAGAGGAGTTCGCCCTCATTGAGTGTGGCAATGCCAGCGGAATCATAGCCCCGATATTCCAGCTTTTGCAGCCCCTGAAGCAGGACTTGTGCCGCTCGCTGTGGGCCAATATAACCAACAATGCCACACATAATTTAGACCTCGTAATCTGAGAGAAATTGGGAGTGCTCTAACGACGGCTGGCAAATTGCGGCAGTTCCACCTGTGACCGTTTGAGGGAAAGTCGCGAACGGGAGGCAAAGCGTTCTTTGGTGAATTCGGCTTGCCACGGTTGAATGCCAATGGGTTGAATCGAACGCGGATGGGAAACTGCTGGCATGGCGATCGCGTCTAAGGGTTTCGAGGCGGTTCTGGCGGGAACCTGAACGCGGTGAACTGTCCTGTGCCAAGAGGTTTCAATCTGGCGGCGAGAATTGGCGATCGCGTGCCATTCTTGATCATCCATGTTCCACTCTACTTTGTGCCACTCACTCATCACCCAACACCCACACCTTGATGACATCTTGTTATTTGGATTTTTATGAACTAGATTATCGGAATTTTAACAAAAGGCAAGCTTTGGGCAAAAATTGTCACAGGATGCCAGAGGGACAGCCTGTAACTCCCGTCACCTGCTGTGTTGAGCAATTACGCCAATCCGCTAGGGTCCATGCGCTTTCAGTGCAACTCAAGACACTTCACAAACTGGTACGTGCCTAGGCTTCATCTCCTCTCGCAGAATTCCTCATCCCTACAGTGGGGTCGTTTATTTCCGTATCTTTCACCGGCGAGTGCCGTAGTGCCACAATACCCTAAACGGCCTATCACTGGAGATGGACAGCCATGAACCTACGGGAACTCCTGACAGCGGCAGCGATTACGCCGAGTTTTGAGCATCCTGCCCTCGATCAAGAGGTGAAGTCCCTGAGTACGAATTCTTGGGAGTGTCAGCGTGGCTCGTTGTTTATTGGTATGCCCGGCACACGGGTGGACGGGGGCAATTTTTGGCCGAGTGCCTTGGCAGCAGGGGCGATCGCGGCAGTGGTGTCTCCGCAAGCCAAACCCCCTGAGGGAGATGCCTGTGTGATTGTAGTGCCCGATATTGAGCGTGCCTGTGGTCGGCTCGCGGCTGCTTTTTATCATTACCCCAGCCAACATCTCAGCCTACTAGGGGTTACGGGTACCAATGGCAAAACAACCACCACCCACTTGGTGGAACATCTCCTCAATAGCGTGGGCTATCCAACGGCACTCTTGGGAACGCTCTACAGTCGCTGGCCGGGACACTGTGAGATTGCTAGTCATACGACGCCCTTCGCGGTCACCCTTCAGGAACAATTGGCGGCAGCAGTGGCGGCGGGCTGTCGGTTTGGGGTGATGGAGGTGAGTTCCCATGCCTTGGCGCAGGATCGGGTGTGGGGCTGTCAGTTTGAGGTGGCGGCTTTTACCAACTTGACCCAAGATCATCTCGATTATCACCGCGATCTGGAGGACTACTTTGCCGCTAAGGCCAAGCTCTTTACTGCTGACTATCTCAAGGGTCGGGCAATTCTCAATGGCGATGATCCCTTTGGCCAGCGACTGGCTCAACAGTTGCCGCGCGATCGCTACTGGACCTATGGCCTAAGCGAAGATGCTGATTTTCGGGCTGAGCATCTCAACTATCGCGTCAATGGCGTGACGGGCACGGTTCATACCCCTATCGGTAGCGGCACTCTAGACTCCCCCTTGGTGGGACAGTTTAATGTGGCCAATGTGCTGGCAGCGATCGCCATGGGGGCAGCGGTGGGACTCCCCCTAGAATCAATGCTCAAGGCCATTCGTGACTTTGCGGGGGTGCCGGGGCGGATGGAGCAGGTGCGCATTAGCCCAGACCAAGAGATTACGGTTCTTGTGGATTATGCCCATACCCCCGATAGCCTTGAGAACTTGTTAAAAGCTGCCCGTCCCTTTGTTCCCGGTAAGCTGATCTGTGTCTTTGGCTGTGGCGGCGATCGCGATCGTAGCAAGCGTCCCCAAATGGGAGCCATTGCCGCCCGCCTTGCGGATCAAGTGGTGGTGACATCCGATAACCCGCGCACCGAGGATCCCCGCCGCATTCTTGATGACATCCTTGCCGGTATCCCACCGCAAACGCCGCTGATCGTTGAGGCCGATCGCCGCCAAGCGATTCTGCAAGCAATTCTGAGCGCAGCGCCGGGTGATGGCGTGATCATTGCCGGTAAAGGCCATGAGGACTACCAAATTCTCGGGACTGAAAAAGTTCACTTCGACGATCGCGAGGAAGCCCGTACTGCCCTCGAACAGCGACGCAAACAACAACTGAATCAAGGCTAACGTGCCACAATAGGGGATCGTTGTTCCATAGCGAGCAGATTGTGATTGAGGCAGAGGTTCACCGCCAATTACGGGCATTTTTACGCAGCAGTGGCGATCGCCGGTGGCCTCACCATCTCACCTTGGCGCGGTTGGTTGCCCGTGCCCTGCGGCTGCAGCGGGGGTGTTTACTTCAGGTTAGCCAACGGGCGGTGTTGCACCATCGCTATGGCCTGAGTTATCTGTTGCCGCTGCTGTTGTATCCTGAACCTGCTCTGCTCGTCGTTCCCCAAGAGCGGCTGACACGACTACTGCACCAAGAAATTCCTGAACTGCTCACCTTCCTTGCGGTGACGAAACCGATTCAGCATAGCCAGTACCCGCAGCCCGCCTTTGAGGGGGTGCTCGTAATGAGCCTCGAGGACTGGTGTCGCCACGCCACCGCCCATCCCAATGTCGTCACGATCATTGATGGCATTGAAGCCTTGCCCCAAATTGCCCAGCAGCAGATGACCTGCACAATTACCACCAGCGATTGGGAGCACTTGAAACTCGCGATTCCCAGTGCCGTTGGTGCCATTCGCCAAGTCTATGCCCAGTTGGTGCAGCACCTCTTTCAGCGACCTCAGAATCCCTATGGCGACTATCTGCTCACCCCTACAGAACAGCAACCGCTCCTTGAGCTGCTCCATCAATGGCCGCAGGCACTACCTACCCAATGGTCGCAATTGCGGGACTACCTCAACCGCAGTGACACGGTGATTTGGGGACGGCGCCACCCCACGGTGGGTTACTTCAGCCTCCAAGGACACCCCCTCAGTTTCCGCGCCTATTTTGAGGATCTTTGGTCACAGGCGCCTTTTGTCCTTATCGGCAGCGGACCCGATACGGACTCCCCTCTAGCCTATGTGCAGCAGGAACTAGGGATTCCGCCCCAAACGACGATTAAATTTGCTAGCGATCGCCACAGTGAAGCGATTACCCTCTCAATTGCCGAAGACTTACCTCTCCCCAATACCCCAGAATTTGCGCCAGCGGTTTTGCGCCGTCTCTACGATCTCATTGGCACGATTGGCCATCGGCGGGCGGTGATCCTCGTTAGTGATGTGCCGCTGCGGGAACAGTTGGCCACCCAATTGGCTGCCCTCTACGGTTCACGGGTACAGGTGGAGACGACGACCCTTGAGACGAACACGATTTTAGTGACGGGGGAGACCTTTTGGCTGCGTCATGGGGCGCAGTTGCCCTGCCCGGCGCTATTCATCTTGACCACACTGCCCTTGCCCTCGCCGGAAAAAGCGGTGGTGAGTGCCCGCATTGAATGGCACAAGCAGCAAAAACAGGATTGGTTTCGCCAGTATCTCTTGCCAGAGTGCTTGACGGTGCTGGATCGTGCCCTTGCGCCGGTGCGTCAGGATGACACGCTGGTGGCGATTTTGGATCGGCGGCTTACGGAGCGCAGCTATGGCCGGGAAATTCTCCAGAGTCTGAGTCCCTACAACCGCGTTAGCGATCGCGCCCAATCACCGCGTTGAGTTTGCCACTGCGAAAGCCCTCAAGATCCAAGGTGACATAGGTAAAGCCAAGGGACTGAAAGTGGTTCACGAGCTTCTCGAGATCCGTCATTGTCACAAAGTCAGCAATCTGCTCTTGGGGCACCTCAATGCGAGCCGTATCGCCATGACTGCGGACGCGGCACAGTTCCCAGCCCTGCTTGCGCAGGTAGTATTCGGCATTGCCCACCCGTTGCAGCTTGGCGAGGGTAATTTCTTCACCGTAGGGAAAGCGCGAACTGAGGCAGGGTTGGGCGGGTTTATTCCACCACGGCAGCCCTAGGGATTTGGCAATTTCTCGCACCTCGAGTTTACTAATCCCCACCTCGGCAAGGGGCGATCGCACCCCCCGCTCTTTGGCGGCAACAATGCCGGGGCGATAGTCTTGGAGATCATCGGCATTGACACCATCAAGAATGTAGTCATAGCCCCACGCCTGTGCCAATTCCCGCAGGCGATCGTGGAGTTCACTCTTGCAAAAGTAGCAGCGATTGACGGGGTTGGTGGCGTAGTTGGGGTTCTCCAGTTCATGGGTTTCAATCAGTTCATGGCGAATGCCAATGGCCGCCGCCTGAATGCGGGCATCTTCTAGATCTGCTGGAAATAGGGAGGGGGACACCGCCGTGACCGCCACAGCGCGATCGCCCAAGACGTCCTGAGCAACTTTGGCCACGAGGGTACTATCAATACCACCAGAGTAGGCAATCAAGGCTTGATCGAGTTCGCCAATGAGATCGCGTAAGGCCGCTAGTTTGTCCACGCCCATCACCGACCAATGTTCCGAGAATTCTGCTCCTACAGTTTAGCTTAGGGATAGAAGCAGTAAGCTCAAGCCCCCATTAAGCAAATGCTGCGAGTGCTCCCCCCTGCTCTAAAATAAAATCACGAACTGATAACCGCTGATTGCTCGGGAGAACCTATGGGAATTTTCAATGGCATTATTGAGTTTCTTAGCAATATCAACTTTGAAGTCATTGCTCAACTGACCATGATTGCCATGATTGGCATTGCAGGGCCGATGATTATTTTCCTGTTGGCGGTGCGTCGCGGCAATTTGTAGGCTATTTCTTTATTCAAGACTTAGGAAGTCCCCCACGTTTGGGCAAGCCGTGCCAAATCCTTGGCTTGCAGTTGATACCAGCGTTGCAATCGTGCCAGTTCTGCGGTAATGCTCAGGGTGGGGGCAAATTCTTCACAGCCATAGCCCAGATGGCGCAGGATCGCTACAAGCGTACAGGGGGCAATCCAATAGGTTTGACTCAAGGCTAAAAGATTCACCTTAGTCTGTTCTTTGAGGTCATTTTGAATTGAGAGGATGAGGGTCGTCAGGGGGGCGATCGCCGGTCGTTGGTATCCTACATAGACGATTTCTGGCTGGGCAATGGCCAATAGCCAACGCAAATGGGTGGACGAGGGCGGCAGTGACCAGAGAATGAGCGTGCGACAGCGATCGCGGGGGCGATCGTAGTGAATGGCTGCGGTGGTTAAGTTCGGGGGTACCTCAGGGCGGCCATAGCCATAGAGCAAAACATTGTTGCGCAACTGCGGTAGGAGCGTTGTCAAAGGCGGTAGGGGTTGCCAATGGGGAATCGGGTGACTGGGTGGATCAGGGACGTGCCACGCCAGTGAGGGCTTGACGCCCTTGAGTTCGAGTTCCAACTGGGTTTCGCCGTTCCAAGTGTGGGCTGTGAGGTGATAGGCAATATCGACCCTGGTCGGCAACGGAAAAAATTGTCCCCAGCGCCAAGCCTTAGCGGTCATCTGCTGCCCATTCTGCTCTAGGGTGAGTTTCATATGTTCCCCCTGCTGACCCATGGGCACTTGTTCGAGAATTTTGACCCCGCGACTACAGAAAATCGGCTGCGGATTCTCACTGCCAAAGGGTTGCAGTTGCTCCACTTGGGCGTAAAAGTCCCACGTCAGTTGCTCAAAGGAGACTTCGGCATCAAGGGTAACAAGGGGACGCAGATCCTCTGGTTTGAGACAGGTTTGGGCAAAGGCTCGCAGGCGATCGCGCCAAGCGGCTAAATGCTCTGCCCGTAGGCTAAACCCCCCGGCCGCCCTATGACCGCCATATTTCAAGAGCAGATCCTTGGTGGCCTCAAGGGCCTCAAAGACATGGAATTCGGGAATACTGCGAATGGAGCCGCGAATGGTCGTCTCATCCTCATAGGTGCCAATAAACACTGGTACGCCGTAGCGCTCCACAAGGCGAGAGGCAACAATGCCAATGACCCCATGGTGCCAGTCGGGCTGGACGATCACTAATACCCACTCCTGTTGGGGATCAAAGCCCGTCTCTTCAAGGTGGGCGATCGCCTGTCTCTCAATCTCAGCACAGAGTTCCTGACGGCGGCGGTTCGTCTCCTCACAGAGGGTGGCCAGTTCCAGAGCACGCTGCGGATCCTCGGTGGTCAGCAGGTCAATCACGACTTGGGGATCGCCAATGCGGCCAATGGCATTGATGCGCGGTCCTAGGCGAAACCCCACCGCTGTGGGCTTGAGGGCGGTATTCTGGGCTGGCAAACAACCGGCCATCTGCATCAGCGCTTGCACCCCCACTAGGGGAGACGTGGGAATCGTTTGCAACCCTTGTTTGACCCAGCGGCGATTCACCCCCGTTAAGGGCGCCAGATCGGCAATCGTGCCAAGGGTACACAGCTCCCGCAAAGGCCGCACCAGTTCCCGCCAGTTGCCCAGTCGCTGCGCTAGGGACAGCGCAAGGGTATAGGCCATCCCCACCCCTGCAAGGCTATGGTAAGGAGAGGTCGGGGGCACCAGTTTGGGATTGAGAATGGCATCGGCAGGGGGCAGTTGCGGCGGCACATCATGGTGGTCAGTCACAATCACCGTCAGTCCCAGTTCCCGTGCCTTGAGAATGGGTTGCAGGGCAGCAATGCCGTTGTCCACCGTGAGAATGAGTTTGACACCCCGGTCGTAGCACTCCTGCACAATTCGCTCATTGATGCCGTAGCCTTCCTGCATCCGCGAGGGAATTTCATAGTCAATATCGGCGCCTAGATGACGCAAAGCACGCAATAGAAGAGCCGTGCTGGTCATGCCATCGGCATCGTAATCGCCACAAATGGTCATTTTGTCACCGTGGGCGATCGCCTGTTGCAGCAATTCCACTGCTAAATCAAGGTCAGGAAAGACTGTGTTCGGAGGCGGTAGCTCTAGGGTTTCGGGTTCAAGAAACGCCCGGACGGCTGTAGGAGTTGTCAGACCCCGCCGCAGATAAATTTCCGCTAGCGCTGAGGGGCAACCCAAGGCCTGCCTCAAGGCGTCACAAGACTCTAGATCAATTGGAGGAAAGAGCCAACGTTGCTGGGGAAGAGCACCCATAATGCGGAGGGGGGAGATAGGCAGGCCAATAACCCCAATGCTAACTTGAGCGTAGCTTTGGTTGACAGACCGAAAAAATAGAATGATAATCATTACCGTTCTATTTAGCCTTGGTGAATTCCCGAGGCAGTGTCTTGGTGTGAGGTAAGGAGGTCAGTGATGGAAAAATCCCTAACAACGGTCATGGTGGCTGCCATTCACCTTGCACTACTCAGTCCAGTCGCTGTTGCTGAACCTCAGATGCCCGCTCGTGCCAGCATGGGACAGGTGACCTCTGTGTCGCAGCTTTCTGATGTGCGCCCCACCGATTGGGCCTATCAAGCCCTTGCCGCTCTAGTGGAAAAATATGGCTGTATTGCCGGCTATCCCGATGGCACGTTTCGGGGTAATCGTGCCCTGACGCGCTTTGAAATGGCAGCGGCTTTGAATGCCTGCCTCGATGTGGTCAGCGATCGCTTTGCCACCAAGGAAGATTTAGCCACCTTGCAACGCCTCTCTGAGGAATTTGCCGCTGAACTGGCGACCCTACGCGGACGAGTGGATAACCTCGAAGCCCGTACGGCCAATCTGGAGGCCACGCAATTTTCGACAACCACCAAGCTCTCTGTCGATGCGGTGATGGCCTTTCAAGCCGGTGGCAATACTCGTCAAGTCTTTGACCCCGTCTCTGGGAGTACATTTACGGGGGGCAGCTATAATCCGACGGTGATTAGCAAGGTGGAGATTAACCTCAATACCAGTTTTCGCGGTACCGACTTGCTAACCACGACCCTCGAAGTGGGGAACAACGGGTTGGATACGTTTGGGGCAACGGGGATTGGTACCAGTGGCGCTATTGCAGGTGGCTCTGTGGACTACGGCGGGGTAGGATCAACTGTGGAATTGTCTCGCCTTTTCTACAGCTTCAAGCCCACAGAGGATTTAACAATTGGTGTCGGGCCGCAATTTTATCCCAGTGATATTGTTGATACCAATAGCTACGCCAACGATTCTTTCACGGATTTTAGTTCCAATTTCTTTATCAACAACCCGCTGATTGTACCCTACGCTGTCAATGATCCCGGTGGAGCAGGTGTCAGTATTGAATGGAATCCGGGGGGCGGATTCTTTACGCTGCGCGGTGTTTATGTGGCTGCGGAAGCGGGAGCACCGACGGGGGTTGCTACGGGCGGGGGGCTTTTTGGCGATCCCTATCAGGGAACTGTGGAATTGGAGTTTGCCCGTGCCTTTGGTGCCAATGAACGGAACAACTTTGCGGTGCGCCTGCAATATACCAACGCCTCAACTCTGAACATTTCCCAGAATGCCGGCGGTGTGAATGTGGAACTCACCCTCGGTAAGTTTGGCCTCTTTGGTCGCTATGCCTACTCCGATATGAAACTCTATGGCGATGGAGCAACGATTAATGGCTTGGGGCCATTTGCTGTCGATCCGGGGGTCTTTGTCATTCCCGCTGGTGGCCAAGTGAAGACCACCGCGCAAACATGGATGGCAGGTTTGGCCTATCGGGACTTGCTGGCGGCAGGATCGCTGTTGGCGGCGGCGGTGGGGCAACCCTTTATTAACTCGCTGGGATCAGCACCGGGCATCAATGATGCCACTCAAACCAACTATGAACTCTTTTTCCGCTATCCCCTCAGTGACAATATCTCAATTACGCCCGTGTTTATGGCGATTACCAATGCCAACAATAGCGCCACCAATAGCCCCATTTTCCAAGGGCTGATCCGCACCACGTTTAGCTTCTAAACAAGACACGCCCTAAAGGCTTGGCGCAGTTGGCTCTCATCAAGGTTGCGGCCAATAAAAATGAGTTCATTGCGCTGATGGCCAAGGGGGCGATCGAGGGGACGACCATCAAAGAGCATATGCACCCCCTGAAAGACAAAGGGCTGGGGCTGCTCCGCTAGATGCAAAATCCCCTTCATGCGGAAAATATCGGGGCCTTGGGTTTGCAGCAACTGGGTCAGCCACGTTTGCAGCTTGGCGCCATCCAATTTGCCCTCAGCAACAATGGCCACAGAACCAACAGATTCATCATGTTCATGGTGATCTTCGCCAAGGAAGTCTGGGTCGAGTTCGAGGGCCCGCTCAAGGTCAAAGCCCCCCACATCGAGGATGTGCTCCATGGGTACAGCGGCCTGTTGGGTGTAGTACACCTTGGCCAAGGGGTTCATGGCATGGATGCGATCGCGCAACTGGGCGAGGTCTGCTGCGCTCACCAAGTCGGTTTTATTGAGCAAAATCACATCGGCAAAGGCAATTTGCTCTTGGGCTTCGTCCGCTTCCCAGTGGTAGTGAATGTGCTTGGCATCCACCACGGTAATCACCGCATCTAGGTGAGTTTGGCTGCGGATATCCTCATCCATGAAAAAGGTTTGGATCACGGGTGCGGGATCGGCTAGCCCCGTGGTTTCAATGACAAGGTGATCAAACTTGTGCCGCCGCTTCATCAGGTTGCCAATAATGCGGATCAAGTCGCCGCGCACCGTACAGCAAATGCAGCCATTATTCATCTCGAAAATTTCTTCATCGGTATTGACCACCAGTTGATGATCAATGCCCACTTCGCCAAACTCGTTGACAATCACAGCGACTTTCTTACCGTGTTCGTGGGTGAGAATGCGATTCAGGAGTGTGGTTTTACCGGCGCCCAAGTAGCCAGTGAGCACTGTAACGGGAACGGTCATAGGCTGGACAACAGCTAGAGACTCTTTGAGCCTATCAAATATCAGTTACAGTCGTTGTGAAAAGGGCTGTAGGATAAAAAAATGCACAACTACGGAAAGTTTCAAGTCTATGCTGCATCCGCGTTTAGCCGCTGCCTTTGAGCAGCGTTCCGTTCTCAAGATTATTAGTGGCCTCAACAATTTTGATCGCGATCGCGTGCGGGCGGTGGTAACTGCTGCCGATCAGGGGGGTGCCACTTTTGTCGATATTGCTGCCGATCCTGAACTGGTGCGCCTTGCCAAGGAACTGACGACACTGCCCGTCTGTGTGTCTGCGGTGGAGCCATTACAACTGCTGAATGCCGTTGCCGCTGGTGCCGATCTCGTTGAAATTGGTAACTACGATAGCTTTTATGCCCAAGGGCGGGTGTTTAGCGCTGAGGAAGTGCTGGGGTTGACGCGCCAAACTCGCGAGTTGCTGCCCCAAATCATGCTGTCGGTAACCGTGCCCCACACGCTGCCGTTGGATCAACAGGTTGCCCTCGCTGAGGCCTTGGTGGCCGCCGGTGCCGATGTCATTCAAACCGAAGGAGGGACAAGTAGCCAACCCTACCACAGTGGCACGTTGGGTCTCATTGAAAAAGCAGCGCCCACATTGGCGGCAGCCTATGAAATTTCCCGCGCTGTGGCGGTGCCGGTGCTGTGTGCTTCGGGGCTTTCGACGGTGACGATTCCGCTGGCGATCGCCGCTGGGGCTGCGGGTGTCGGGGTCGGCTCTGCTGTCAACCAACTCAATAGTGAAGTGGCCATGGTGGCCAGTGTGCGTGCCCTCGCCGAAGCAGTCAAAGGTGCCATCGCCATCCACCGCTAAAGCTGGGGTGAAGCTCTCCCGATTGGCTGTGGCCTGTGCTAACCGTCTCTTTGAGGGCGATCGCGGAGCACGCGGCGATCGGGAGCGTTTTTTAGAGGCTCTCACCACTCCCCCACCCTACCCTGCCACGGTGCTTTGGTGCAGAGAGCCAAATTCCCCCTTACCCTTTGAGCCATTGCCGCCACTTCCTTGGCAGCCCCCTTGGGTGAGTCGCTTTGCCCCGGGCAGCCGTACCGGTCAACATCCTCTCCATGAGGCGGGTGCCTACTATTGCCTAGATAGCTCATCGGTATTTGCGGCGGTTCCCCTGCTGACACTGCCCCAAGAGCCGTCCTTAGTGATTGATGTGTGTGCGGCGCCCGGCGGCAAGAGCCTCTTTGCGTGGCGATCGCTCCAACCCCGTTACCTTGTGTGCAATGAAACCATTGGTAAACGGGTAGGGATGCTCATTAGCAATCTCAAACGCTGCCGTGTCCATCCCGTGGGCGTCACTGCTTGGGATAGTGAAGTGCTGGCTGCTGAGTTTCAAGGCACTGCCGATGTGGTGATTGTGGATGCCCCCTGCTCCGGCCAATCCCTGCTGGCCAAGGGGCAAAAAGCCGAGGGGTGTTTCCATCCCCTGACGATTCACCGTAACCAAGGGCGACAAAAGCGGATTCTGGCGGCGGCAACTGCCCTTGTGCGGCCGGGGGGATGGCTGCTCTATAGCACCTGCACCTTTAGTCAGGATGAAAATGAGGATGTGGCGGCTTGGCTCATGGCAAAGTTTCCGCAGTGGGTTCCTCAACCCGTGCCGGCACTGGCGGCCTATCAATCCCATCTAGCGGCATTTCCTTGCTATCGGCTGTGGCCCCACCAAGGGGAAGGGGCAGGTGCCTTTACGATTCTCTGGCAACATCAGGGCATGGGGGAATCAAACCCGCTCCCCGATTTGGGCGAGCGCTGGCGCTGGCAATCTAGCTCCCAACCCGCATAGGTAATGGCAGCAACGGCATTTTGATCTAAACACCGCCCGAAAATGCGACCACTGGCGATCGCTGCGCGTCCCATCAGGGTGACGCCTAGAAGCTGCCATTGGCGATTGATCACCACTTGACCCAAGCTCTGACCCTCAGGATTAAACTGCTGAATCTCCCACAGTTGAATCGGTTCTCTGAGGCGCTGCTGTGCTTGCCGCGCATTCCAACCGACGCGGACAATGGGAACAGGTAGGACAATCCACCAGGGCTGACAACGGTAGTCGAGGGTCATGGGTTTGCGCTGCAAAATCTGGCGGGCGATCGCAAAGGCCTCAAAGTAGGTCAGAGAGGGCAAATGGTATCCCCGCTGCCAACCGCCACAGGCATAAACTTGGGGATGACTGGTGCGCCCTTGGCCATTGATCCGCAACCACCCTTGGCCATCTCGCTGGAGGCGGTGCAGGTTCAAAGGAGTTGGATCGGGGGCTTTCCGCCTTCCCAGCAGGGGAACCCCTAGACCGAGGCCACTCAGGGCCGCGTGCAGGCGATCGTTGAACCACGCATCTTCTGTGGCCACCAGCGGCAGACCTTGTGCCTCGGGATCCGGGGCTTTGCCAGACCAGTGGTGCCAACAGGCCAGCTCAATTCTGCTGAGGGCGTCCATTCCATGGGCATCCATTGCCGCAGGCGCATCAAGGAGTAAATAGCCTCGCGCATAGAGGCGATCGCCCCCCACCTGAAAATGACAGCGGGGCTGCCAGACAAATTCCCCCGCCCCTGTGATCACATCGACCCCCACCAGTTCCAAGACCCTAGGGGCATAGCGTCGCTGGCCGTGGCTGAGGTGGGCTTGAAAGTGCTGCCACTGCTGAGTATCCAACCTTTGGGGGGGAAACTGCGACAGCCACCAGCGTTGCCACTGCCATTGCCACTGCGCATCAGCGGCTGGGATCACCAAGCCAATCCGCCCCAAGGCCGCACACCGATAGGCAATGTCCAATGCCAAGGGACTCGCCGCCACAATCAGCAAATCATACTCAAAGCGCATAGGAAATTAAGATAGAAACGACGACACTGGCAGCCGCTATGAAGCCCATCCGCACGTTTAACGTTCGTCCCCACTTGCCGCAACGTTTGGAACCCCTGCGGGAATTGGCCTACAACCTCTACTGGACGTGGAACACGGAGGCGATCGCCCTCTTTCGCCGCCTCGACCCAGAACTGTGGGAGCAAACAAACCACAACCCCGTCGCCCTCTTGGGACGCATTCGCCAAGATCGCCTCTTGGATGCGGCTGCCGACAACGGCTTTTTGGCACAGATGGAGCGGGTGATCAGCCAATTTCAAGAATATGCCCAGCCTGTGCAGACGTGGTACCAGCAAACGCGCACGGACGCGCCCCCCGGCGAGTGTATTGCCTACTTTTCCCTTGAATTTGGCCTCACAGAGTGCCTGCCCATCTATTCGGGGGGCTTGGGGGTCTTGGCGGGAGATCACCTCAAATCCGCCAGTGACTTGGGACTTCCCTTGGTGGGGGTGGGGCTGCTCTATCAAAAGGGCTATTTTTCGCAGTACCTCAGTGCCGATGGCTGGCAGCAGGAGCGCTATCCCAGCAATGATTTTTATACCCTGCCCCTGAAGCTGATCACGACTCCCCAAGGCCAAGAACTCCGCATTCGCGTGGATTACCCCAATCGGGACGTGCAAGCACGGATCTGGCAAGTGCAAGTGGGTCGGGTTCCCCTCTACCTGTTGGATACGAATTTGCCGGAAAACAGTGCCTACGATCAGCAGATCACCGATTACCTCTATGGCGGCGATATGGATCTGCGCATCCATCAGGAGATGCTGCTGGGCATTGGGGGAGTACGCCTGCTGCGCAGCTTGGGGTTGCGGCCAACGGTCTATCACATGAATGAGGGGCACTCAGCCTTTTTGTCCCTAGAGCGGATTCGTCAACTAATCACCGAAGACCATCTCACCTATGATGAGGCCTTGCAGGTGGTGCAGGCCAGCCAACTCTTTACCACCCACACTCCTGTGCCTGCGGGAATTGATCTATTTCCTGCCGATAAGGTGACCTACTATGTCGGCCACTATGCGGAGGCGTTTAACCTTTCGCAGCAGGAGTTTCTCTCCCTTGGCCGCGTGAATCCGGGAGCTTTTCAAGAACCCTTTAGTATGGCGAACTTAGCCATTCATACCGCCAGTTTTGTCAACGGGGTGAGCGCGCTCCACGGTGAAGTCTCCCGCCAAATGTTTCAAGGCCTGTGGCCCAATCTGCCGCCGACGGAGGTGCCGATTACTTCGATTACCAATGGCGTCCATGCTCGCAGTCGCGTTTCTGAACCACTGCAATACCTGCTGGATATTTACCTTGGGCCGCAGTGGTCTGATGCGCCCTTGGCGGATCCCCTCTGGTCGCGGGTCAGCAGTATTCCCGATGAGGAGTTGTGGCGTATCCATGAGATCTGCCGCTATCAGTTGGTGATGTTTGTGCGATCGCGCCTGCAACGGATGCTCGAAGAGCAGGGCGCCTCTAGTGCTGAATTGACGCAAGCAGCAGAAGTGCTGGATCCAACGGCCTTGACGATTGGCTTTGCCCGTCGCTTTGCCACCTATAAACGCGCCACTCTCTTTTTGCGGGATGTGGAACGGCTGCGGCGGATTCTATTGGGATCCGTACCGGTGAAAACGGGAGCAAAGCAGCGGCGTCCCATTGTTCAGTTTGTGATTGCGGGGAAGGCACACCCCAAGGATAATCCCGGCAAAGAACTGATTCAGGAAATTATTCACTTTACGCGCCAAGAGGGCATGGCCAACCACATTGCCTTTATCCCGGACTACGATATGCACGTAGCAAAAATGATGGTGGCGGGGTGTGATGTCTGGCTGAATACCCCTTTGCGGCCTCAGGAGGCCTCGGGTACCAGTGGCATGAAGGCGGCCATGAATGGGCTACCCAATCTAAGTACGTTGGACGGTTGGTGGGACGAGGCAGATTATGTGAAAACGGGTTGGGCGATTGGCCACGGCGAAACCTATGACGATCGCCACTACCAAGATCAAGTAGAAGCCAATGCCCTCTATGAACGCTTAGAGCGGGATGTCATTCCCCTCTTTTACGATCGCGATGAAAATGGCGTGCCGCGCGGCTGGGTGCAAAAGATGAAAGCCGCCCTCTCTTTGAATACGCCCCAGTTCAATACTGCCCGCATGGTGCGCGAGTATGCCCATCGTGGCTATTTCCCCGCTAGCGATCGCTACTTTATCCTCAAGGAAAATAACTATGCCGCAGCCAAGGAACTGGCTCGCTGGAAAGCCCATGTCTTTGAACATTGGTACTCGATTCAGATCATTCGTGTTGAAACCTCGGCTGAGCACAACCTCGAAGTCAACGAACTGGTTGAAGTCAAAGCCGTGATTGCCCTCGGTGCCCTATCGCCAAGCGATGTGCAGGTGATTTTGTTCCAAGGGCGGGTGAATGAGGCCGGTACCCTAGAGGAGGCCTGTCCTACCCTGATGACATTTGTGGGTACCACCCCTGAAGGGCATAGCCTTTACACCGCTGAGATTAGCTACGACACAAGTGGCCACCAAGGCATTGCCCTACAACTGCTACCGCGTCACGCCTATTTGAGTCATCCCTATGAAATGGGACTGGTTTTGTGGGCTTAGGAGAGAATCAGGTTGCGATTAACGGATCAGCAAGTGCAGCAAATTTGCCAGATAGTGGCGGCGCTAGTGGGTACTGAGGCTGAGGTGTGGTTGTTTGGTTCGCGGGTGGACGATCGCCTCAAGGGCGGCGATGTGGATTTGTTAATCAGGCTCTCCCAACCCGTTGAGCATCCTGCCCTTGTTAGCGCCCGCCTCGGTGCCAAAATCAGCCGTGCTATGGGGGGTCGTAAAGTGGATATTGTTCTCTGGGCACCCAATCTCCAGCGGCAACCCATTCATGATTGGGCTCAACAAACGGGAATCCGCTTGCAATGCTAAGTCCGCAACTTCAGGAACGCCTACATCACCTTTGCGAATTGGTGGCGCGAGAAGTAGCACACCTACAAGTAACGGATCAACGCCTCTTTCAGGAACCCTTTACAGCACAACGGGCGGCACAATTGGAGGAAGATGTTGATCTTGCGGAGCGCGTGGATGCTTTTGTGGCACGCTTTGGCCGCCTTCAAGATACCCTAGGGAGCAAGCTCTTGCCCGCCTATCTCAGTGCCTTTGGCGAACCAGTGGCCACTTTTTTGGAAAACCTTGACCGTGCTGAACGGCTCGGCCTTGTGCCCGATGCTGAGGCTTGGTTTACAATGCGGCAACTGCGCAATCAAATGGTTCACGATTACATTCGAGATGCGGCCGTTTTAGCCACGAGTTTGCAAGCTGCCCATGAGTTTGTTCCTGTCCTGATTGAAACTGCGACTCGGTTTTGTCAACGCATCAAAGAGGTGTCCCCTTCCTAAATGGCCTATGCGATCGCCCCCCCCAAAAACGGTTGTTGATCTCCCCACCATCACCCTCACCCTCGAAAGTCAGGGGAAAACGCTGACCTATGCCCTAACACAACCAGAGCATCGCCTAGGGCGAGATCACCAGTGGGCAGATCTAGTGGTGCCCGATGATCCACTGTGGTCAGTGATTTCCAGCCGTCATGCCGTTTTGCAGCAACAGGGGGCAACCTACTACCTCTGGGATGGCGATGGCCATCAACGCCGCAGTACCAATGGCACCTTCTACAACCGACGCCGCATCGGCATTGAAGAGGGCTTTGCCCTTGGGGAAACCCTACGCCTAGAAATTGGCCAAGACCCGAAAAACAAAGTGCAATTGCTGGTGCAGATCCAGTTTTCGGGAGCGACTAGCCCACCGCCCTTGCCACAGCAGCGTCGCCTTGTCCTCAAACCCCTCAAGGAATGGCCGCTGACTTTAGGGCGCGAAGCCAGCAACAGTTATCAGCATTGGCAACTGGATGCCCCCACGGTGTCTTTGCGCCACGCCAGTATTGATCGCACCAGTGCCGGTCTCTACGTCCTACGGGATTTGGGCAGCAGCAACGGTACCTATGTCAACGCCAAGCTCCTCAAAGACCCCTACACACTCCGCAATGGGGATCAAATTCGCATTGGGCCTTTTGTCCTGCTCTACCGCCACGAGACCCTCGAGATTACCGATCAGGGCAGTCACATTCGCATTGATGCTTGGGGGTTGGAACGACGGGTAAAAACCCCAGCGGGCGATCGCCCCCTCTTACAAGAGGTTTCCTTTGTGGCGGAGCCGACACAGCTTGTGGGTATTGTCGGTGGCAGTGGTACGGGGAAATCCACCCTCTTGAAAGTGTTGATGGGGCTGGATCCCCTTCAGGCAGGACAGGTGCTACTCAATGGTCTCGATCTGCATCGCAATCTTGCCACCTACCGTCACCAAATTGGTTATGTGCCCCAAGATGATATTGTCCATGCCCGCCTCACGGTGGCCGAAGTCCTGAACTATGCGGCGCAACTGCGCTTACCAGCGGATACCGATGCCCAAAACCGCAAAGCAGCCATTCAGCGAGTTCTTGAACAGGTGCAGTTAACGGGGACTGAAGATCAACTAGTGGCGAGTCTCAGTGGCGGTCAGCGCAAGCGGGTGAGTATTGCCGTTGAGCTATTGGCCAACCCCAAGCTCTTTTTCCTTGATGAACCCACCTCGGGTCTGGATCCGGGGCTAGACTTTTTGTTGATGCAGTTGCTGCGGCAATTGGCAGATCAAGAACGCACGATTGTCTTGGTGACCCATGCTACAAGTCATGTGCATTTGTGCGATCGCCTGCTGGTTCTAGGTTCGGGTGGGCGTCTTTGCTATTTTGGCCCCGGCGATCAGGCTCGGCAATTCTTTAGTCGAACGGGCGATCGCCCCCTGAATTCCGTGGCTGAAATCTATGCCCTCTTGACCCCCGAAAAGAGTGCCGAATGGAGTCAAAAGTTTCGCCAATCCACGGACTATCAGCGCTACCTGGCCAACCACCTCAGCATGGGGCACCACTATGAGAGCACCAGTGTTTTGGGGGGCGAAAACCGTGCCCGTGCCGAACCCCCTCCCCAACAGCCAGCACCCCCTCACCTCTATCAATGGCGGGTGTTGTGTCAACGCCAGTGGCAACTCCTGTGGCGCGATCGCCTGAGTCTTGTCTTGAATCTGATCAGCATCCCCATTGCCCTGCTGCTCACCCGCTTTGCCATCGATCGCTCCCCCTTTGTGCCCCAAGATCCCCCCGGCCTGCTGCAAGCGGCTCAAACCCTGCGCATTCTCTTTGTCTTTACCTGTGCCTGTCTTTGGGTGGGACTCTCCGGCTGGGCGCAAGCCTTGATTACAGAGGTGGCCATCTACCGTCGCGAACGCCTTGCCAATCTCAGTCTCTGGGCCTACATGGCAGCTAAACTCACCCTTGGCAAGGGGATGGCTTTGGTACAAACGCTGCTCATTACCCTTGTGGCACTGTTGGCCTTTGGTCTGCCGCAGGGTGCCCTCCTGCCTTGGCCTTTGGGGTTTGGCATCACCACTTTCCTGACGCTGGTGGCCAGTCTCTGTTTGGGACTGTTGATCTCCGCTGCCGTGAGTAATAGCGATCAAGCGAGCAAGATTTTACCACCATTGCTCCTGCCGCAAATTATCTTTGCCGGTGTCCTCTTTAAGCTCACAGGCATTGCAACGGCGCTCTCTTGGCTGACGATTGGCCGCTGGACAATGGGTGCCTATGGTGCCTTGATTGACGTGAATGGCATGGTACCGCCGCCCCTTGATTTTGGCCTCTTTGAACCACCGCCTCAGCCCTTTGATCCAACCCCTGTCTATGCCCCCACTTGGGGTAATCTGCTGCTAAATTGGGGACTACTGATCCTCCACAGCCTGATATACACAGGTGTGGCCACGTATCTGCAACGGCGCAAAGGCTAGTACGGTTCTTTGATCACCATGAATAAGCTCGTCACGCCAGTTGTGGGGGCAGCTTACTGAGGACTGTTGGTGTACCGAAAACTGGTATCCAAAAATACAACGACTCCCGATCAAATCAGTTAGGTTAGTCGATTAGCCTCCTAGTATTCCCTGACATTCCGTTCAAAGCATTGAGACGAGCACCTATGACCCGATCTGCGAGTTCCCCTAGCCTGCTCTCTGTTGCCGAACTGCAAGACCTCAACCAACGCAGCAATTGGGCTGGCCTCCGACAGTTAACCCTCCATTTAGGCATCATCCTTGTCAGTGATGCGGTGTGGCTGACGCAATTCGGGGAGCGCTGGTGGTTGGCGATTCCGGCTCTTGTCCTCTGTGGCACTAGTTTAGCGACGATGTTTGCCACGCTTCATGAGTGCTCCCACCGCACGGCCTTTGCCAGTCAATGGTTGAATGACGCGGTGGCGTGGTTGGCCGGGCTGCTGTGCTTTTATAACAGTGATTTTTACCGGCGCTATCACAAATGGCACCATCGCTATACGCAAATCCCCGGCAAAGACCCAGAACTCGATGATCCTAAGCCCACAAACTGGCGGGAGTATCTCTGGGAACTGAGTGGCTTGCCTTGGTGGTGGGGCAAACTGCAAACCTTCTGGAACCTGTTCCTTGGCCGCTTGGAGCGCTATCCCTACATCACCCCTGAGGCACGTCCTGAGGTGATCCGCTCGGCACGACTGCAACTGTTCGTCTATGGGGGGGCGATCGCTCTTTCGGTGGCCTTGGGCTATCCTTGGTTTGTCCTGGCTTGGGTAGTCCCCTTGGCAGTCGGTCAGCCCGTCCTGCGGTTCATTTTGCTGGCGGAGCATACCAATTGCAGCAATGACAATAATGGCTTAACCAATACGCGCACCACCCTCACCCTGTGGCCAATTCGTCTCTTGATGTGGAATATGCCCTACCACACGGAGCATCACCTCTATCCCTCGATTCCTTTCCATGCCCTTGCCAAGGCGCATACCCTGCTGAAACCCCATCTAGGGCACTGTGTCTCGGGCTATTTCCAAGTGCACCGCCAAATTGTGGCGCAGTTTAAGCAAGCATGACGGTAGGGACGTGGCAAACCCACAACTTTCCCCTTGCCTGTGGCGTCACGTTGCCGACCCTGCAATTGGTCTATGCCACCTATGGGGAGTATCGCGGGGACAATGCCATTCTTTACCCCACTTCCTATGGTGCCCAGCACCCCGATATTGACTGGCTGATTGACCCGACGGGTATCCTCAACCCCCAAGACTGGTTTGTGATCATTATCAATATGCTGGGGAATGGCCTATCCACCTCCCCGAGTAATGATCGCCACTGTGGTCTGCGGGAAACGGGCTTTTGGTTTAGCCATTGGGACAATATCCGTGCCCAAGCGCAGCTTCTTGCAGAAGTTTTTGGCATTGAGCGGCTGGCCTTGATCTATGGCTGGTCGATGGGGGCACAGCAGGCCTACTATTGGGGTGTGCATTTTGGCGATCGCGTCCAGCGCATTGCTGCCCTTTGTGGCACCGCCCGCACCACGGATCACAATCGCCTCTTCTTGGAGAGCCTGCGGGCAGCCTTGACAGCGGATCCAGCGTGGGATGGTCAGCGGTTTCAGGGCATTCCTGAGCGGGGGTACCGCGCCTTTAGCTATATCTATGCCAGTTGGGCAGCGTCCCAAGCCTTTTACCGCCAAGGCATCTACCGCCAGTTGGGCTATGCCTCCCTAGAGGAGTATCTACAGCAGGGCTGGGAAGCCAATTATCGTCGTCGCGATCCCCATGATCTATTGGCCATGATTGACACGTGGCTGAACTGCGATGTCGGCTCCCTCCGTCCCGATGGCAATTACACCGCTGCCCTTGGGCAAATTACCGCCAAAACCCTCGTCATGGCTGCCAGTACCGACCTTTACTTTACGCCAGAAGACTGCGAGGCAGAGGCAAAACGCATCCCCAATGCCCGTTTTCAGGTGATTGATTCGATTTGGGGGCACCGCGCGGGCAATCCTCGCCAAAGTCCTGCGGATGCTGCGGTGATTCGTAACGCTGTGGCGGAACTTTTGGCCAGTTCCTAACTTTCTGTATATCTACTGATTGCGATCGCCCGAGCATTGCGGGAAGATCTAACAAATGAGCCAAAACTGTTCCTTCTAAAGAGAGACCGCTGCCGCACCCATGGAGACTGATGTCGTTTCCCTGTACGGGCGCGATTACATTCCGATTGTCGCCCCGCCCCTGCCTGCTACCAAGATTCAAACCCACCCCAAAACCGTTCCCGTCCTCAAGGACGATGATGTATTGCTCATCTGTGATGAGTTGGGCAATATCTGCAACGACGAACAGCAAACGGCGATTACGGGGCTATTTTGCCAAGATACCCGCTTCCTGAGTCAAGCGGAGTTGCGGGTGGGGGGCGATCGCCCGGTGCTGCTGAGTTTTCACTGTACGGGTAGCCATGCCCTCAAGGTGGTGTGCACCAACCCTAAACAGCCCGATGTGCCAGCGGAAGCATTGGCGATCGAACGATACCTCGTTGTGCGCGGTGCCCTTTTTGAGACGATTCTGATTACCAACCACCAAGTACAGCCCGCCGTGGTGGATATTCAACTGACCTTTGCGGCAGACTTTCAGGATTTATTTGAAATTCGCCAATACGGCAGTGGTCGCCCGCAGCGGGGACAGACGTTGCAACCCGTCAGTTGTGAATTGCGCCATACCAAGGGACGCGCCGATCTCTGCTTTGCCTACCAAGGCCTTGATGGTGCCCTCATGGAGACCCAAGTGCAGTTCTTGGGCACCCCCCCCGACCGTCTTGATGACACCACCGCCACATGGCACCTCAAGCTGGAACCCCAAGGCTACCACAGCATTCACTATTGCGTCCGTCCCTTTACCAATGGCGCACCCACAGCCCATGTCTCTGTGCCTTCATCTCTAGCGGCTGCCGATCAAGCGGCGCAACAGGAACGGCAACAATGGTGGTCAGACTGTACGGAAATTGTCACCTCGAATCCCCAGTGGAATCGCATCCTGCGGCGGGGGATGGCGGATCTCTATATGCTGTTGCAGTCCTTTGGTCACGGCAAGGTCTTGACGGCGGGTATTCCTTGGTTTGCGACGCTTTTTGGTCGCGACTCGATTATTGCCGCAATGCAAACGCTGATCTTGAATCCAGCGATCGCCCGTGATACGCTGCGCACCCTTGCCCATTACCAAGGGAAACAGGTCTGTCCTGAGCGCGATGAGCAACCGGGGAAAATTCTCCACGAGCTGCGCTTTGGCGAGATGGCACGCAACCGCGAAATCCCCCATACGCCCTACTACGGCACCGTGGATGCCACGCCCCTCTGGCTGATGCTCTATGCCGACTACTACCATTGGACGGGCGATCGCGCCACCCTAGAGCAGTTATGGCCCCATGCCCTTGCGGCAATGAATTGGATTGATCAGCAAATGGCGGCCACGGGCTACCTCACCTACGATCGCCAAGCAGCCAAAGGCATTGACAACCAAGGCTGGAAAGATTCTGGCAATTGCATTGTCAACCGTCGCGGTCAACTGGCGCACAGTCCCATTGCCCTCTGTGAAGTCCAAGGCTATGTCTATGCCGCTAAAACCCGTCTCAGTGCCCTTGCTCGAGACTTTGGCTATGGCGAGTGGGGCGATCGCTGGCAAAACGAGGCCGCTGCCCTCAAAGACCGCTTCAACCGTGACTTTTGGCTAGAATCAGAGGGCTTCTATGCCCTTGCCCTCGATGGCGACGGTCGGCCGGTGGATAGCCTTACCTCTAATGCAGGGCAGTGCTTGATGACAGGGATTTGCGACCCCGAGAAAGCGCAGCGGATAGGGCAACGCTTGCGGCTACCTGATCTCTTTAACGGTTGGGGCATCCGCACCCTCAGCAGTACCTCCCCTGCCTACAATCCCATTGGCTATCACTTAGGGTCGGTCTGGCCCCACGATACCAGCCTCATTGCCTTGGGACTACGTGCCATTGGTGATAGTGACTTTGCCCTGACTTTGGTGGAGACGCTCTTTGAGATGGTGTGTCGCCAACCGGATCTGCGCCCGCCAGAACTCTTTTGTGGCTTCGATCGCCAGACCTACCCCCAACCTGTGCAATATCCCGTGGCCTGCTCTCCCCAAGCTTGGGCAACCGGCAGTCTCTTCCAGTTCATCCAGATCATGGTTTGGCCGCTGGTGGATGCCTGCCAGGGCAAGTTCTTGGTGCATCAGCCCCTGTTGCCCGCCAGTATCGAGGAACTCCACATCCGTCATCTGCGGGTGGGTGACAGTCGCTTTCATCTGCGGCTCTGGCGCACCGGCGAGAAGGGCTGTGACTGGGAAGTGCACCCAGCGTAACGAAGCGTAACTAGCGGCGATCGCCCTCGCTAAAGTAGAGGTGGCTCAGTTCCCACCCTCTGTAACGCGAGTAACAGCATGACACGAACCACGGCCTACGACATTTGGCGCGCCGGTCATCAGCCCCTGCGTCCCCTCTTTGCCCCCAAAAGTGTTGCTGTCATCGGTGCCAGTGAAAAAGAAGGCAGTGTTGGCCGCACCCTTCTCTGGAATCTGATTCAAACCCCCTTTGGCGGAACGGTTTTTCCGGTCAACCCGCGCCGCAGTTCGGTGTTGGGCATCAAGGCCTATGCCAGTGTGACGGCGATTCCCGAAGCGGTTGATCTCGCGGTCATTGCCACCCCTGCGGCTACAGTGCCAGCGGTGGTTGCCGAGTGTGCAGCAGCGGGTGTGAAGGGGGCAATTATTGTCTCGGCTGGGTTTCGGGAAGTGGGGGCGGCGGGTCTTGCCCTCGAAGAAGAGATTTTAGCCATTGCCCGGCAGGCGCGGATGCGCATTATTGGTCCCAATTGTTTGGGGGTAATGTGTCCGCCCACGGGCCTGAATGCCACCTTTGCCGCCACGATGGCGCGATCAGGTCATGTCGGTTTTCTCAGTCAAAGTGGCGCCCTGTGCACTTCGATTTTGGACTGGAGCCTTCAGGAGAATGTCGGCTTTAGTGCTTTTGTTTCCATTGGCACGATGCTGGATGTGGGCTGGGGCGACCTCATTTACTACCTAGGCGATGACCCGCAAACCCGCTGCATTGTTATTTACATGGAATCTTTGGGGGATGCGCGATCGTTCCTCTCCGCCGCGCGGGAAGTGGCCTATGTCAAGCCAATTATTGTCATCAAAGCAGGACGCACTGCTGCCGCCGCTCAGGCTGCCGCTTCCCATACCGGAGCATTGATGGGTTCCGATGCAGTGGTGGATGCGGCCCTAGAACGCTGTGGGGTGCTGCGGGTGGAAACCATTGAAGATTTATTTGACATGGCAGAGGTCTTAGACAAGCAATCGCGCCCCAAAGGCCCCCATCTGACGATTCTCACCAATGCCGGCGGCCCCGGTGTCTTGGCTACCGATGCGCTGATTCGGGCGGGTGGTCAACTCAGTCCCCTTTCTGGGGATACGCTACAGGCACTGAATCAAGTGCTCCCCCCCGCTTGGAGCCACGGCAACCCCGTGGATATTTTGGGGGATGCCACTGCCGATCGCTACCTCAAGGCACTGCAACACTGTGAAACCGATGCCAACAGTGATGGCCTACTGGTGGTGCTCACCCCCCAAGCCATGACGGATCCGCTGGCGATCGCCCAAGATCTGGCTGCCTATGCCAAAAAACGCCCCAGTGGTGCCAAGCCGATTCTGGCCAGTTGGATGGGGGGCACAACAGTCAAAGGGGGAGAAGCGATTCTCAATCAGGCGGGCATTCCCACCTATGCCTATGCCGATACCGCTGCCCGCATCTTTAGTTATATGTGGCGCTATAGCGATCACTTGCAGGCGCTCTATCAAACCCCCTCGCTGCCCCTAACCACCACCCCCCCGGATCGGGATGCTGTGAGTCAACTCTTTGCGCACGTGCGCAGTGAAGGGCGCACCCTGTTGACAGAGTGGGAAGCCAAGACGGTTCTTGCTGCCTATGGCCTGCCGGTGGTGGAAACCTGTATTGCCCGCAGTGAAGCAGAGGCGGTGGCTGCCGCCGATCGCCTAGGGTATCCCGTAGTTCTCAAGCTCTATTCGCCCACAATTACCCACAAAACCGATGTCGGGGGTGTTGCCCTCAATCTTCCCGATGCGGCTGCAGTTATCACTGCCTACCAACAGATAGAAAAAAATGTCACCACTGCTGCTGGGGCGGGTCATTTTGCTGGTGTCACCGTGCAGCCGATGATCCCTTGGAAGGGGTTTGAACTGATTTTGGGCAGTTCCACCGATGCTCAATTTGGGCCGGTGATTCTCTTTGGCACGGGCGGACAGTTGGTGGAAGTCCTCGAAGACACAGCGATCGCCCTTCCGCCTTTGAACACCACCTTGGCACGTCGTCTGATTCAGCAAACGAAAATTTCCCGTGCCTTTGCCGGAGTGCGGGGCTGGCCGGCGGTCAACCTTGCCCTGTTAGAAGATCTGCTGGTGCGCTTTAGTCTGCTGGTGGTGGAGCAGCCGTGGATTAAGGAAATTGACATCAACCCCCTCCTAGTGGCGCCCCCCGATCGCCTGATGGCCTTGGATGCCCGCATTGTGCTCCACAAAGAGGAAAGCACCTTTGTCAAGCCCGCCATTCGTCCCTATCCCAGCCAATACGTCAGTCCGTGGCAGTTGCGCGATGGCACTCCGGTGCTGATTCGGCCAATTCGGCCAGAGGATGAACCCCTGATGCGGCAGTACCATGCCACCCTTTCGGAGCAAAGTGTCTATTTGCGCTATTTCCACCTGATGAAGCTATCGCAGCGGGTTGCCCACGAGCGCTTGGTGCGCATCTGTTTTGTGGACTACGATCGCGAGATGGCTTTGGTGGTCGAGCATCAAGACGCCAGTGAACCGCAAATTATTGGTGCCGCTCGCCTCAGTAAGGATCACTTTAGCAATACAGCCGAGTTTTCAATGTTGATTAGCGATCGCTGGCAGCGGCAAGGCCTTGGCACTGAATTGCTGCACCGCTTGATTCAAATTGGCCGCGATGAGGGGCTAAGTGCCATCCACGCCTATGTTCTCAAGGACAACGAGGGGATGATTCGTATTTGCCGCAAATTAAACTTTGAGTTCGCGGCGGGTGATGATCCCAGCGTTTGGTTTGTGCAGCTTGCCCTCTAGGGGATCCAAAGCATGGAACCCTAGGATCATTGATGTAGGACAATAGGTTCCGTTGAGTCGATTACGGGAAGCGTGAACAAAGTAACCAAGATTGGGGTGATTGGTGGCGGTCAGTTGGCTTGGATGTTGGGGCTGGCGGCCAAGGAAATGGGACTCTCACTGTGGGTACAAACGCCTGCGGCAACGGATCCAGCCGTCGCGGTTGCTGAGGGGGTCTGCTATGGGGCGATCGCTGATGTAGCAACGACAGCGCAACTGGCTAAGCGGGTTGAGGTGATTACCTTTGAGAATGAGTTTGTGGATCTCGAGGGGTTGCAGCACCTTGAACAGCAGGGGGTTTGTTTTTATCCCCGCCTTGCTTCCCTCGCCCCCCTCTTGGACAAATACCAGCAGCGGCACTTTTTGCAGACACTGGGGATTCCTGTACCGGCCTTTAGCTATTTGGGCGATCGCCCCCCCACTTTACCCTGTGTGATTAAGGCCTGTCGCCACGGCTATGACGGCCAAGGAACATTTGTCATCCCCGATGAACAGGCATGGCAGCAGTTTCAGCAGCGCTGGCCAGAAATCCCGCCCCAAGGGTTTTTGGTGGAAGCCTTTGTGCCCTATGTCAAAGAATTGGCGATCATGGCAGCGCGATCGCCCCAAGGGGAGATTGCCCTTTATCCTGTGGTGGAAACGCAGCAGGTGGATGCCATCTGTCGCTGGGTCATTGCTCCCGCCCCGGTTGACCCCCAAGTAAGTGAGCAAATTGAGCAGATTGCCCGCCAAATCCTGACGGCCCTTGATGCTGTGGGTATTTTTGGCATTGAGTTTTTCCTCACAGCTAGGGGTGAGGTACTCGTGAATGAAATTGCCCCCCGCACCCACAATTCTGGGCATTACACCATTGATGCCTGTGTCACCAGTCAATTTCAGCAGCACTTGCGCGCCATTAGTGGCCAGCCCTTGGGCAGTCCCGCCATGCAGGTACCGGCAGCGGTCATGGTCAATCTCCTAGGCTTAGCCGAACCGCAGGTGGACTATGGAGCAAAATGTCAGGCCTTGGCGGCTCTCCCCCACGCGAACCTTCACTGGTATGGTAAAAGTCAAACCTACGCGGGTCGCAAGTTGGGGCATCTTACGGTACTGTTGGCAGAACCGACGGCAGCCCTACCCATGATCCAGCACATTGAAGCTATCTGGTATAGTACGCCTGTTGCTGTGTAAGCGTTCCTGCTAATGCGTTCTCACTCCTTTCCTCAGCCCCTTGATCGCGCTGCTTTGAGTGTGTTCCTTGTGGCGCTGGTGCTGACCCTTTTGCTGTTGTGGGGGGGCGATCGCACCCAAGCCCAAGTGCGGGACTTTACATGGCAAAACCGCGATGTCGGGTCTGACGATCGCGCCTTTATCCTCGCCTTTAATCGGCTGATGGATTGGTCATCGGTGGCGGAGCATCTCAAGATTGAGCCACCCCTTGAGGGCAAGGCCAGTTGGTCGGGGCGCCGTTTTGCCTACACGCTGACGCAGCCAATTCCCTACGGTCAAACCTTCAAAGTCTCCCTCGAGGATGCTATTTCTGTACCCCAAGGGAAACCAATCAAACCCTTTCAGGGCCAGTTTCGCAGTCGCGATCGCGTGCTGGTCTATCTTGGCTCCGGGGTCGAAGAGGGGCGCCTCATCCTCTATAACCTGACGCTGCAACAGAAGACCTTCCTCAGTCCCCCCAATCTACGGGTGTTTGACTTTCAGCCCTACCCTGCCGGCGATCGCATTCTCTTTAGTGCCGGCGAGCGGGGCGAGCAAATGGGTTTTGACCCCCAACTGTACACTGTCACCACTGGGCTATACTTCAATGCCCCTGAAACCCCCCGCCGGCAACCGCGACCCGTGGGGGAAATTTCCCTGATCCTTGACAACAGCGAGTATCAAAACCTGCGCTTTCAGTTGGCCAATGATGGTAGCAAAATTGTGGTTCAGCGGGTGAATCGTCTCCAGCCTGCGGATAGCTCCCTGTGGCTCCTCGATGAAAATTTTCAGCCTCGGCGACTCAACCAAGCGGCTGCCGGTGATTTTCGCATTGCCCCCGACAACCAGCATTTAATCATTGCCCAAGGGCAGGGGTTAGCGATTGTGCCCCTAGAACCCGGCAATGGCGAGAGTGACTTTGACTTTTTGCCGCAGTATGGCATGGTGCTGGACTTTAGCCGGGATGGACGACAAGTGGCAGCGGTGAAGTTTAACCCCAACTTCTCGCGATCGCTCTATGTGGTGGACATCTTTGGCGAGCATAGAGAACTGCTAACCATCAACGGCTCAATCATTGCTGGTCAATTTGACCCCAAGGGGGAATTTCTCTATGCCATCCTCACCCGCATTGAAGGGGAAGGCCATTACCGCGAAGTTCCCTACCTTGCCCTTTTTGATCTAAAAACCAAGGAACTGTTTAAGCTCAAGGATTTTGACCCGCAGCAGGAACTCTACCTCAGCTTGGCGCCCGATGGCCGTACATTGGCCGTTGACTATGTTGAGGGACGAGAAATCCCCGATGTTGTGGACAATAGCGATCTGTATAGTGAGACTGCCCCCGTCAACCCCAGTCCCAGTGATTTGGCAGAACTGCCCACTGACCCCCAAATATCACCCCCGCCACCGCGTCAACTGCCCCCTCAACAGCATCAAATTTGGCTCTTCCCCCTAGAATTAGATCAAGATAAGATTGTCGTTGGGATGCCAGAACCCTTGGCACCCGGCTTGCAAGCACGGTGGTTACCTTAACAATGGCAGCAGCAACTGGTCGGGTTGTCCTCAATCACTCTACCCATATTGAAGGCCTGATTCCCGTCTTGGAAAAATTAGCCAAAGTGGCGGGGATTAGTACGCTCACGCCCGGTGTCATTGCTCCTGTCAAAGGTAAATCGCCTCACCTGCATCTACGGGTCTCGGTGCCTATCAAAGGCGGTTTTAAGGTGATTGCGCGGCGCGGCAAAACTGTGCAGGAAGTCTTTGTTGTCACCCAACTCAGTGAAGCCGAATTGAAAGCGGCCATTGATGCCGTGCTGGCCTCTAAATAAGCCATGTTCAAATCCATTGGCCAAGGCCTAGGGAATGAAACCAGCCGCTTGATTTTGCGACGCTTGGGGGAAGCGCTGATCACGCTGCTGTTGGCCTCGGCGTTGAGTTTTGCCATTATGCAGTTGGCGCCGGGAAACTACCTCGACAATCTCAAGGCGGATCCGCAGATTTCCTTGGAACGCTTGCAGGAATTAGAGCGGCAATTTGGCCTCGATAAGTCCCCCGTAGAGCAATACTTTCGCTGGCTGTGGCAAATTATTCGCTATGGCAACTTTGGTACCAGTTTTGTCTATCAGCGATCGGTGGCCTCCCTATTGTGGGAGCGCGTACCCGCCACCCTCCTGCTCTCTTTTAGCTCGATTCTCCTGACATGGGGATTAGCGATTCCCTTAGGGATTTGGGCAGCGGTGACCCAAGATCGTTGGAGCGATCGCCTGCTGCGGGTCATTAGTTACATTGGCCAAGGGTTTCCCAGTTTTATTACCGCCCTCTTGCTGCTCTTTCTTGCCCAAAGCACCCCCTTGTTTCCGGTGGGGGGGATGACCAGCCTCTTTTACGATGAGCTACCGTGGTGGGGCAAAGTTCTCGATATTGGCTGGCACCTGATTTTACCGACTATTGCCCTCACCCTCACCAGTTTTGCCGGTTTACAACGCCTGATGCGCGGCAATTTACTGGATGTGCTGCGGCAAAACTATATTCAAACGGCACGAGCCAAGGGACTGCCGGAATCACGGGTGATCTATGTCCATGCCCTGCGCAATGCCGTGAACCCCTTAATTACCCTGTTGGGCTTTGAATTTGCCAGCCTCCTCAGTGGCGCCTTTATTGCCGAGTTTTTCTTTAACTGGCCGGGTCTCGGTCGGCTCATTTTACAGGCGGTAACTGCCCAAGATATCTATGTTGTCATGGCCAGCCTGATGATGGGGGCAGTGATGCTGATTGTCGGCAACCTCCTTGCGGATTTACTCCTGAAATGGGCTGACCCACGTATCCAGCACTGATGCAGATAAAAGTTTACATAAAAAATACAAAAATTTACAGAAATAGCTCGATGCCATATTTACAAGTTATAGTGACGTAGGATATTTTATGAATGCTGCTCTACATATCAATCCCAATTTTTTGAGTGGCGTAAGGCTTTCGTACAGGAATATCCTTGCAAAAGGTTAGGTGACATTATGGATAAAAGTACCTCTAGGCAGGAAAGCACGAAGCAAAATAGCTCCAGAGAATACTTTGAAGATATTATAGAAGACGTTACGCAAGGTATAGCTGCACTGACCAACGAAAATAACATCAAAGAAGCTGTAGCTACTGTACTTACTACTACTGGTACTGTACTTACTACTACTGGGATAGCGGCTGCTATTGGCGCAGGAGAATTGATTATTCCAGTTGCAATTGCAACCTCTACAGTGCCCGCTGCTGGACTTGCTGGCTGGTTAGGCTTCACGACAACTGCTACAACTGTTGTTGGTGTACCAGCTCTAGGAGTTATTGCAGCAGCTTCCTTAGTCGGTTACAGTGTCTACAAAGGAATTGAAGTTGCCCAAAAAGAAGCTCAACAAGAAAAAGAAGAGTCATAAAGACAATTATAGCTATTCCAATCAAGAATGAGACATTATCCAGCACAATAATTGCGAATCACTTCATCAATAGAACTGTTTGACCCTGCATATATCCGCGCTCGCTTCAACGCAATGAGGTCGTGCTCAATCACGTTCAAATCAGGAGAGTATTTCGGTAAAAATAACACCCCGTGACCCGCCGCTTTGACCGCTTCCTGAATCGCCCCTTTCGGATGAATTGGTGCATTATCCATCATCAACAACGAACGTTTCTCTAACGCCGGCAAACAGTACTGACTCAGCCAGTTCATAAACCCTAACGCATTCAAATATCCTGAAAACAGCATCGGCGCTATGAAGTCTTTCTGCTGCCTATACCGTCCCGCCACTAAACTCTCTCTTCTCTTACGCTTCCCCGCTCGCTCTCCATTAATTCGTTGGCCTCGCGCTGACCCCCCATACTCACACTCCACCCGAGCGTCAAACCCCGTCTCATCGATATACACCACCGTTTCCTTCCCATGGCTCTCTACCCATGTGTCGAGCTGCTGTTGATACGCTTGGCGCTCTGCCTCAGACCGTTCTTGGTAACGCATCTGTTTTTTTTCGGGTGATGCTCATCTGGTCGAGGGCGTAACTAATGGTGGAAACTTGGACGCCAAATCGCTGGGCGCGGTCGATTAAACGGTCATCGAGATGGGCAGCAACATCAGCCGCCCAATCCAGTTTCCAAGGACGACGAGGCACAACCGTGGGGGCTAAGTCGTCTCGCTTCAGCCAGCGATGGATGGTGGCGCGACTGACCTGAAAGATTTGAGTCGCTTTACTGATTTTGCCGCCTTGCTTGATATGGGAGACAACCCACTCTCGTAAGTCCAAGCTATAGCTCGTATTCTTGAGTGATATTCATGACTCTTTGAGTATAGCCTATCCCTCTTGAAAATATCTCACTCCCTTTCGAAGTGACTATAACATGGCTAAAATCCTGAACTTCGTGGTTGAAAAGTAGCGAACCAATAGAGTGTAAGCACTCCTACAGTGCCAAGATTTTGCAGCCAAGTACCGCCCCAAGCATAAAGTGCGATAAGCGAGACTACTGCTGCCACAGTGGTAATCGTAAATCGCATCCTAAACTCCAAGCAATATCTTTGTTCCCTAGTAAACAATCTCAAGTAGCTCTTCTTTAGGCAGTTGGCGCATGGCTTTTCTTATTCTAAGCAGGATGTGCTACTATAATGAGTCTGGCATTATACATAGTGTTTAGGTATGCCCAAAGTTCTGGTTTCCGATCCCATTGAACAGGTGGGGCTTGATTTGCTTGCCCAAGTGGCACAGGTGGATGTCAAAGTTGGCCTCTCAGAGGAAGAATTGATCAAAATCATTCCCGAATACGATGCCCTGATGATTCGATCGGGAACCAAGGTCACGAAGGACGTAATCGAAGCGGCTAGCCAACTGAAAATTATTGGCCGTGCTGGGGTTGGCGTAGATAACGTGGATGTGCCTGCGGCCACCCGTAAAGGGATCATGGTGGTCAACTCCCCAGAGGGCAACACTATTGCTGCTGCGGAGCATACCTTGGCGATGATGCTCGCCCTTGCTCGACATATTCCCGATGCGAATGCTGCGGTGAAAGCAGGTCAATGGGATCGCAAGCGCTTTACGGGGGTAGAGGTTTACAAAAAAACCCTTGGCATTATTGGCTTGGGCAAAATTGGCTCCCATGTGGCCACGGTTGCGCGTGCAATGGGGATGAAACTCCTTGCCTATGACCCCTATCTTTCAACGGAGCGAGCCGAACAACTGGGCTGCCGTCTTGTGGAATTGGATGTTCTTTTTGCGGAATCGGACTTTATTACGCTGCACTTGCCGAAGACCCCAGAAACTCAGCATCTGATTAATGCCAAAACCATTGCCAAGATGAAGCCCACAGCCCGTATTATTAACTGTGCACGGGGCGGCATTATTGATGAAGCAGCGCTGGTGGAGGCGCTCAAGAGCGGTAAGCTGGCGGGGGCTGCCCTCGATGTCTTTGAAAATGAACCCCTTGAGGCAGAGTCTCCGCTGCGTGCCTTGGGGATGGAAGCCATCTTGACCCCCCACTTGGGGGCTTCCACCGAAGAAGCACAGGTGAATGTGGCCATTGATGTTGCCGAACAAATTCGCGATGTGCTCCTAGGGTTACCGGCGCGATCGGCAGTCAATATCCCCGGTTTGCGTCCGGATGTTCTCGAAAAACTAGCGCCCTACATGCAGTTAGCAGAAACCCTCGGTAACCTTGTGGGGCAATTGGCTGGTGGTCGGGTCGAGTCTCTGGAAGTCCGTTTACAAGGGGAACTGGCTACCAATGACAGTCAACCGATTGTGATTGCTGCTTTGAAGGGGCTGCTCTCACCAGCGCTACGGGAGCGGGTCAACTATGTGAATGCTGGGTTAGAGGCCAAAGAACGGGGAATTCGTGTGGTCGAAACCCGCGATGAATCGCAGCGGGATTATGCGGGGTCGCTGACATTGATTGCCAAGAGTCCCTCGGAAACCCGCTCGGTGTCTGGTGCCTTGCTGGCTCACAGTGAATTGCGGATCACCAGTATTGATGACTTTCCCATTAGTGTGGCACCAACTCGTTATATGTTGCTGACGCTGCACCGCGATATGCCGGGCATCATTGGTAAAATTGGTACCCAGTTGGGGAGCTTCAATGTCAACATTGCCAGTATGCAGGTGGGACGCAAGATGGTGCGCGGCAATGCGGTGATGGTGATTAGCTTGGATGATCCCCTACCCGAAGGCCTCTTGGAGGAAATCCTGAAAGTCCCCGGTATTCGTGATGCCTATATCGTGAATCTGTAGGCACGGTTGTGGTACAACGTTGGTGGGAAATTACCGTCACTTGTCAAGCTGAGGCGGAAGAGCTGGTCTATTGGCGCCTTCAATCCTTTGGCTGTCAGGGTACGGCAACCCAGCAACAGCAGGGGCGGGTGTTGATTCAAGGCTATGTGCCGCAGCAGCAGGTGACCTTACTGGACATTGCTGCCCTAGGGGTTTGGATTGAGCAGGATGTGGTGGCGCAGGGCTACCTCTCGCCAAAACTCCACTGGCAGTTGGTGAATGAACAGGATTGGGCCCATAGTTGGCAAGCCTACTGGCATCCGATACCGGTGGGCGATCGCCTGCTGATTTGTCCCGCTTGGGAAATCCCGCCCCTCGAGAACACCCGCTTGGTGATCAAATTGGATCCCGGCATGGCCTTTGGCACAGGCACCCATGAAACCACCCAGCTTTGCCTTGAAGCCCTAGAGATGCAATTGGATCAGACCTTTGAGCCACTGCCGCCCACGGTGATTGCGGATATTGGCTGTGGTAGCGGCATTCTGGCGATCGCCAGCCTCTTACTAGGGGCACAAAAAGCCTATGCCGTGGATACCTCGGATCTTGCGGTCACCGCCACCCAACGCAATGCTGAACTCAATGGCATCAAAGCCGACCAGTTGATTGTCCACCAAGGGAGTTGGGAGCAAGTCCTTGAACTGGTTGATGGCGTCGTCTGTAACATTCTGGCACCGGTGATTATCGAGATTCTGCCCCACTTGCCAGCAATCGTCAAACCCAAGGGCTGGGGCATCTTTAGTGGCATTCTTTTAGATCAAGCAGATCGCGTCGCAGAACAACTAGAACAACAGGGCTGGAGCTTGGGCAGTGTCTGGCGACGGCACGAATGGTGTTGTCTCAATGCTCGCTTTGAACGTTTGCCAGATTAGAAAACTCTAGCTTTTCACCTTGGCCGCAGGTCGCACCAAAGCATAGGAGGTCATCAGTTCTTGATAACAGGCCTCTAAGCGATCCAAGTTGTGACTGAGGCTATAGCGCTCCAGCACTCGTTTGCGGGCTTTGTCCCCCAGCAGGCGAATCATTTCCGGATGCTGATAAAAAATGGGCAAGAGCGTTTGCAACTGGGTTTTCACATACTGCGGATTCAAGACAATGCCTGCCCCAGTGAGCACTTCACCGTCAGCACCGACATCGGTGGCCAAGCAGGCCAAGCCACAGGCCATTGCCTCTAGGAGCGACAGGGACAATCCCTCAATTTGAGAGGGCAGGATGAAAACATCACAGCCGCGTAAAATTTGTAGCCGCTCTTGATCATCGACGATCGAGCCAAGCCAAAGAATATTTTGCTCGGGGCCATAATTGGCCATCAGTGAGGGCATCAGTGCACCACCCCCCACCATCAGCAACTTACAATCAGCGGGCATTTCTGCTGCACACCAAGAGCGCAGAAGCGCTTCAACATTTTTCTCAATGGCCATCCGTCCTTGATAGACATAGAGGTAGCGCGCCTTAAAGTCCTCTTTGGCCGTAGAAGGTCCCGGTGTATATTTGCGCGTATCCACCCCATTGGGAATGACTCGCAGCGTCTCAGCACCAACCCCAAGACGAATCAGCAGTTCCTTTTGCGATTGGGAAAAGACAATCACGCGGTCATAGCGAGCCAAAAAGGGGGCATACAGTTGGTAAGTCATCAAGGCGGTGCCCGCCGTTAGGGTACGATACTTTTCGCTGTAGGCAGGATGAAACGTGGCAACCAGGGGAATGTTTAACTCTTCGCAGATGTCGGGCAGAAAGAAATCGAGGGGGGAAAGAGTCAATGAGGCGTGGACAATGTCGGGTTTGAGTTTCTTGAGGGATTCAACCAGAACTTTGTTGGCTCGCAGGGAGGGCAGGGTATAAACTTGCGATTTATAGAGGCACGGGAGCGTCACATCTGGCATCTCCCCTTCATTCTCAGCTTCCTGTTCATCCTCTTGGGCAAAATGCAGAAAGCTCACCTGATACCCGCGATCCAATAGCCCATTGGTAATTTCACGACTATAGGTGACATTGCCGCAAGGGGGAGATTTTTTGCCAAGCCATGCGATGTGTAAAGCCACGATTATTGATTCCTTTTTATTACGTTATTTATAGAGCAGCGGTACCCACTTGATCAATGATGCGAATGGGGCCATTGACATCGCCACTGAGAAACTGCCGCAGGTAGGGATTATCGGTCGTGCGGGCTTCGGCATGGGTGCCCTGCCAACAAATCCGACCTTGGTAGAGGAGAATCAGGCGATCGCCTGTGCGCTCAATTGTACTGTTTTGGTGAGTGACGACAACGTAGGCATGCCCCGTCTTCTCCCGTAATTCGCGAATCAAATCCTCAATCACTGTGGAGGCAATGGGATCTAGCCCTGCCGTTGGCTCATCGTAAAGCAGGAGATAGGGATCGTCATCGGGGTCTTCGGGATTATCAACAATGGCGCGGGCAAAGCTGACTCGCTTGCGCATCCCCCCGGACAACTGGGCTGGGTAGAGGTCTTCCATGCCAGAGAGGCCGACCATCGCCAGTTTTTCACTGACAATTTCGCGAATGCGGGCTTCGGGCAAACGGGTGTGCTGGTACAAGTAAAAGCCGACATTTTCAGCAACCGTGAGAGAGTCAAAGAGGGCAGATTGCTGAAAGACCATGCTCATGCGCAACCGGCACAGGCCATCTTGGCGCAACCCTTGACGGCGTTCACCAGCCACATAAACTTCGCCTTTATCGGGAGCAAGTAACCCAGCAATAATCCGCAGAATCGTTGACTTGCCCGTGCCAGAGGGGCCGAGAATCACAAGGGCATCTTGGGGATAGATGACTAAATCCACATCATTGAGGACATGCTTATTGCCAAAGGCTTTGCAGACACCGCGCAGCTCTACCAGTGGTTCGGCCATCTGACGCATCCCCTAGCCAAAGGCTTCTAATTGCAGGTCTTCGATCGCTTGCAGTCCCCGTGCATCCCCCAGCTTAAAGAGGGCTGCTTTGGCATCTTCTTGGACACCCATATCAGTGTCCCGCAGGGCAGCAATGAGTTGATCAATGGCTTGGGTGTAAAGAGGCCCAAGGGGAATTTTGCGACAGGCATGACCTAAAGCCCAAGCACAGTTACTACGCACAGCCGCGATCGCGTCCTGAGCCAAGGCAAGGGCAAGGGCAGGAATGGCAACCATCGCCGCCTCTTCACTAGCTTCTGCCACCTGACCCAAGGAACTAGCCGCCCACAGACGCACAGCAGAAATATCCGTTTGCAGGGCACGAATCAAGGGATCAAGGGTGCGCCGATAAATTTCTGGCAAGGGAAAGCGGACGCCACAGTTACCTAAGGCCCAAACAATGCCTTTGCGGACATAGCCATTCCAGTCGCGCTCCAATTGCTGAATGAGAGCATCCACGGCTGCCAAACTGGGGTTACGGCCAAGGGCATAGGCGGCACTGACACGGACAAGGGGACAGGGTTCTTGCAGGAGATTGATGAGATAGGGTGTGGCGCGTTCATCCTGCAATTCGCAAAAGGCGCGAGCCGCCAACATCCGCTCCGTCACATCGGCGGAGGTCAGCAGGGGCAACATGGCTTCGGGATCGGGGCGATCGCTCTCCTCACTCGGCAGCGCCGCTAGTGCATCTTCTGAAGTGTCGAGAAGGGGGAAATCATTGTCATCCATACTGTTTAATCTACAGGATGCTTGGAATCCCGACTAGAGCGCACCGTTGACTTCGCCGCGAAAGCCATAGATCTGGCGACTGCCGCCAAAGGCCACCAATTGCACTACTCGCTCATCCCCCGGCTCAAAGCGAATGGCGGTGCCAGCGGGAATATCTAAGCGCATTCCTCGCGCCTGTTGGCGATCAAATTGGAGGGCAGGATTGACTTCGTAAAAGTGGTAGTGAGATCCCACCTGAATCGGGCGATCGCCCGTATTGGCCACCGTTAACGTCACCGTTGGCCGGCCAGCATTGAGTTCAATGGTTCCCTCTGCGGGGATCAGTTCACCGGGAATCATGGGTGTCTCAGCCAATCTCTAAAGGTATCCCTATCCTAGGGGTAGAGGCGCACCCGCTGCCAGTGGTCTCCTTGGCGCCGATAGCACAGGCGATCGTGGAGGCGATTGGGTCGCCCTTGCCAAAACTCAATCAGAGTCGGCAGAACGCGATAGCCCCCCCAATGCTCTGGCCGGGGGACATTTTCACCATAGCGGGCTTCCACTTCCGCAAGGCGGGCTTCCAAATCGGCGTAGGACTCTAAAACCTCACTCTGCTGAGATGCCCATGCCCCCCAACGGCTACCCAAAGGACGACTTTGAAAATAGGCATCAGACTCCGCTGCACTAATTTGCTCAACAGTGCCCTCAATGCGCACCTGTCGTTCTAGCTCTGCCCACCAAAAGACAAGGGCGGCCTTGGGATGGGCGGCTAATTCTAGACCTTTGCGACTGCGATAGTTGGTAAAAAAGACAAACCCGCGATCGTCCACCTCTTTGAGCAACACCACTCGCGCAGCGGGCATCCCATCCAAGCCAATGGTGGCTAGTGTCATGGCATTGGGTTCTGGTAATTCGGCGTTGACCGCATCCGTAAACCAGAGGCGAAACTGTTCGATCGCATCCTCAGCCGCCTCACTTTCGAGGAGACGTTGACGACGGTAATCACGGCGCAGATCAGCAATGCGGGTCATGGGTTTTCTTCGGACTCGTTGCTTGGGGTTTCTTCACTGATCCTAGAGGATTCCACGGGCGATCGCCGCCACAGGGCGCGGAAAAAATAGCTCAGCAGCAAAAAAATCAAACCAAACCCCATAAATAGGAGTACTCGCCACACCGGCGCAAGATTGATGAGATCAACAAAGAAAAGCCGCAGCAAAGTAATGATCAGCGTGATTAAAGCCACCGTGCGCACTGCCGAGGTGTCCCGTCGCAACCCATAGATCAGCAGTCCGACGCCAAAGAGTCCCCAAACAAGGGTGGCTGCCCCGGTGCCAAAGGGCGCTAGTTCGTGCTGCATCCAGATCATCGTTACCCCATAGCCCAAAATCCAGTAGAGGGGGCGGGTGGGTGGGTGCAAAAAACGGATACTGACTGCTGCGGCGGCAAGCACCACCAAATGGGTGAAAAAAGCCAGATTCAACAGCGGGGGGCGATCGGCGGCGGTAAACAGCAGTTGCCCAACCAAACCCAAGCCGAGCAGTCCCCACCAAAGATGGGCAATAATCCGCAGGGTGCGCGAGGTATAGTGTTGGCTCAGATAATGCAAAATCAACCCCTCGATCGCCAGCGGTGCGAGGATAAAGCGATTGCTGTAGTAACGAATAACAATGCCAAGGGCAATGAGCACAAGTCCCGTCAAGCTATAGACCCAGCGCCAAGGTTGCGGTAAGCGTCGCCAGAGCAGACTGGTGCCAAGGTAGAGCACCCCAAAGACGATAAACACCCGCCCCGTTAGCGTGGCTGACCACTGCCAGAGGGAAGCACTCAAGCCGAGGGCAATCAGTGGGTTAAAAAGGGCGATCGCCTGACCATAGGGCTGTTGAGGGCGATACAGCTCGCGATCGCGCCACTGATACCAAGGGGGCAATACCGTAAAGCCCAGCCAAGTCAACCCAAGAATGGTTTGTAATGCCACGACCCGATCAAGCCGTTGAACGGTAATAGACACCGTTAACATCAGCCATCCCAACCAAAAAGCGGACAGCAGGAGCGATCGCCAGCCCTTCACCCCATAAATTGCCCAACTGCCCAAGAGAATTAAAAAGGTATAACTGGCCAAGGCCAAGGGACGACTCATCTCGGTATTGGCGAGCAGCAAAGGGGTTGCTAGGCCACCAACCACACCAATCACGGCAAAAATGGCTCGATTTTGGCGCAAGGAGATGAAAAATGTCCCTAGGGTCACCAGCACCATCAACGGGAAGGCCACGCCCCAAGGCATGACGGTTAAAAACTGATAGGCGGCAAAGATCGTCAGGTAATAGGTCGCAAGGCCGCCCCCCTGCAAAAACTGGCTAAAGATGGCTCGCCGCTGCAATCGCCAGCCCAACCCCATCAGCACCGTACCAATGACAAAGCCCATGGCCACCAGAACCGCATCGGTAATCCAGCCCAATTCAACGGCGTACCGAAAGAGGAAGCCAATGCCCAACAGCAGCAGGCCAATACCGAGACGGTTGAGCCACAGTTCCCAATTTTGTAGCCAGTCAGCTTGGGAAGGCCTCACTGGGCGTAACGGTGGCACCGCTGGAGATTCAGGCGCTTGGGGTGGTAATTCAACAGTAGGGGCAGGAGCGATCGCAGCCGGTTCCTCAGGTGGCGTTGATTGTGTTGCAGGTTCTGGGAGTCCAGAAGAGGAAAGGTCTTCACGGAGAATAGCTCTTTGCAGAATCTCGAGCGATCGCTGCAGGGCAGCCACAGCGGCTTCTAAGTTTTCAAGACGACGCCGCAAGTCATCCCTGTCTTCCATGGTTTGGCTCCCTACGGGCTATATCCCCGTTTTATGCGCTAGAGAGGAGAGCAATTCCTTGGGCAATGCACTTTATGAAGTGGCTAGAGGAGCATCCCAACAGGGGTACAACGGGAAACAAAATTGGGTGAGAAATCGTCCTATGACACACAGAAAAGGTCGCAAAAAGCAAATTTTCTCTTTTAGATAAATTTTTATTTTCGGTGATCTCAGTCACAAAAATCTTCAGAAATTAAAAACAGTTTGTTAAAAGTTTATAAAATTTTCTTATTTTCTTTCGTCAACTGTAAATTCCGTCAATATGCCAGTCTGCGTAGGTTTCACCGTCTTCAACGCTTTTTTATTCTTTTTCAAAATGTTTGCCACGAACAAAATGCCCCTGATGCTTGATTCTAGGCCTTCGTGGTAGGTTGAAACAGTTCCGCGATGAGAGCGAACACGGCACCAGTAGGGGTAACCCCTGTGTGATGTTGGTGCCCTACTGTCCAGCCGTATGGATGCCCTTTTTAACGGACGCCTATGAAAAAAACGCTTTATGTGGGTCTGACAACAACCACGTTGGCTGTGTTGGGAATCCTTTCCAGTAGCCGTGCCACCACGACCGCACCAGCCCCAGATTCTGTTTCAGCCCCAGCCTCGCCGGTCGTTGCCACCAAAGTGGGGGAACGTCAATCCACGACCCCGACGACAACGCGGGCGATCGCCAGTCTGCATCGTCACCAACAGCAAGGCCGCGAAGCCGTAACCGTCTATTTGCGGGGGATTCCCGTACTCACCTTCTTGGGTCAACGGGTAGCAGCCACAGAGGGAGTGAAAGTCGCTGCTGCCAACGGCGCTGGGATACCAGAGCAAACCACCCTCTCAGAAGCAGCCCAGCAGGCAACCATTCTCACCGCTCGCCTCAATCAGCTTCACGAACAGGGCTTTGATGCCGACCTTGTGCGCGTGCGTTGGGATGGCCAACAACAGAACTATCGCATCTACGCCGACCAAGAACCTCTCCTGACTCTGAACAATCAAGTCACGCTTCCCAATGGTTCGCAACGCAACGATGAAAACGCCCTGCGCATTGCCAACCTGATCCGCCGCCAACTGGGGAATGCCCCTGCCCTAACCAGCGTAGAGGGTAGCCCAAATACCGTTGTGGCCATGGGACCGATTCGAATGCAGTTGACCGGTCTTGCCTCGTGGTATGGTCCCGGCTTCCATGGTGCCCGCACCGCCAATGGTGAGCGATTTGATCAGGATGCCCTGACGGCAGCCCATCGCACACTGCCCTTTGGGACACGGGTACGGGTGACGAATCTCCAGAATGGCCGTTCAGTGGTGGTGCGCATTAACGATCGCGGGCCTTTTACGGGGGGACGGGAAATTGACCTCTCACGAGGCGCTGCGGCTGCCATTGGCCTCATTGGTGCCGGTGTTGGGCCTGTACGCATTGACGTTTTGGATTGATCCCCACCCCGCCAAGGGCAAAATGGTAGAATGAACGACATGCTAGGGGTGTCTGCGGTCAGAGCAGGCTGAGAGCAAACCCTTAGAACCTGAACCAGATCATGCTGGCGCAGGGAAGCTGTCTAGAGAGGATTCTATCAATGGTGCGTAGCGAATGGATTGCTGCCCGCAAGGGGCACGACAATGTCACCCAAATGCATTATGCCCGCCAAGGGATTATCACCGAAGAAATGCACTATGTGGCACGGCGCGAAAACTTGCCCCCAGAATTGATTCGCGATGAGGTCGCCCGTGGACGGATGATTATTCCCGCCAATATCAATCACCCCAACCTCGAGCCGATGGCGATCGGGATTGCCGCCAAGTGCAAAGTCAATGCCAACATTGGTGCCTCTCCCAACTCCTCAAACCTCGAGGAAGAATTGGCCAAGCTGCGTCTCGCAGTGAAGTATGGTGCCGATACGGTGATGGATCTCTCCACCGGGGGGGGTGACCTTGATGCCATTCGCACCGCCATTATTAATGCCTCACCGGTGCCCATCGGCACAGTACCCGTTTATCAAGCCCTTGAAAGCGTCCACGGCAGCGTTGAGCGGCTCACCCCTGATGACTTTCTTCATGTGATTGAAAAGCACGCCCAGCAGGGGGTGGACTACATGACGATCCATGCGGGGATTCTCATTGAATACCTGCCCTTGGTAAAAAACCGCATCACCGGGATTGTGTCGCGCGGCGGCGGCATTCTCGCCAAGTGGATGCTGTATCACCACAAGCAAAATCCCCTCTATACCCACTTCCGCGACATTATTGAAATCTTCAAAAAATATGATGTCTCCTTCTCCCTCGGGGACTCGCTGCGGCCGGGGTGTCTCCATGATGCCTCTGATGAAGCGCAATTGGCGGAATTGAAAACCCTCGGTCAACTCACCCGCAAGGCTTGGGAGCACGATGTCCAAGTGATGGTGGAAGGCCCCGGCCACGTGCCCATGGATCAAATTGAATTCAATGTGCGCAAGCAGATGGAAGAATGCTCTGAAGCTCCTTTCTATGTCCTTGGGCCGTTGGTCACGGATATTGCCCCCGGCTATGACCACATCACCAGTGCCATTGGCGCGGCGATGGCAGGTTGGTACGGCACGGCCATGCTTTGCTATGTGACCCCCAAAGAGCACCTTGGCTTACCCAATGCTGAAGATGTGCGCAATGGCTTGATTGCCTACAAAATTGCGGCTCACGCAGCGGATATTGCCCGTCATCGTCCAGGGGCGCGCGATCGCGATGATGAACTGTCGCGGGCACGGTATAACTTTGACTGGAACCGCCAGTTTGAACTGGCCCTCGATCCGGATCGGGCACGGGAATACCACGACGAAACCCTACCGGCAGATATCTATAAAACCGCTGAGTTCTGCTCCATGTGTGGGCCGAAGTTTTGCCCCATGCAAACGAAGGTGGATGCCGACGCCCTTGCCGAACTGGAGAAGTTCCTCGCCAAGGACAAAGATCAAGTGAGTGCCTCTGCCTAGGGCATGGCCATTGATTTTAAGGGGGGGCTGATTGCGATCGCCCTCCTTTTTGATGTCACCAATGGCTTCCATGATGCCGCCAATGCCATTGCAACGGTGGTGGCGACTCGTGCCCTTTCCCTGCGAGCGGCGCTCATTCTTGCTGCTGTGGCTAATTTTGGTGGTGCCTTTTTGAGTACACGGGTGGCGCTAACAATTGAAGCAGGCATTCTCAACAGCAGTGCCTTGGGTGCCCATTGGTTTGGCGTGATTAGTGCCGCCCTCCTCGGCGCGATGGGCTGGAATTTGCTCACTTGGTATTGGGGGTTGCCCAGTAGTTCTTCCCACGCCCTCATTGGTGGCTTGGTGGGGGCAGCCCTCTTTCAAGTGTCACCACAGATCATCTATTGGCAGGGGATTGTTGAGGCGGTGGTTATTCCCATGGTCGTGTCCCCCTTGGTGGCGATCGCCATTGGCCTGAGTTTCATGACGCTTGTCGAGAAATGGCTACAATCCCAAGACATTCCCCCAGAGCACTGGCAACGGTTGCAGATTCTCTCCGGAACATTGATGGCCGTTGCCCACGGTGCCAATGATGCCCAGAAAACAATGGGGGTGATTACGCTGGCACTGGTGAGTTGGGGACAGTTACCCCATGACGCTGGGATACCCCTTTGGGTAATTGTCGCCTGTGCTCTGGCGATCGCGATCGGTACCTATGGCGGCGGCGAACGCATTATCCGCACCACGGGGGAGAAAATTACCCCCCTTGACCCTGTGAGTGGCTGCTTAGCGAATCTCAGTGCTGCCTTAACCGTGGGGGCGGCGAGTCTGGTGGGCTTTCCCGTCAGTACGACACAAGTCGTGGTAGGCGCGATTACGGGCGCGGGCTATCGCCATCAAGGGGAAGTGAACTGGCAAGTGTGGGCGCAAATTTTCATAGCGTGGGTACTCACATTTCCCGGTGCAGCCCTGCTGGCGATCGCGATCTCTTTTGGCCTAGCGCAACTTTAAGCCAAACTCAGGAAACCTGTGTGGGCTGCATCTGTTGGGCATACTCACGAAAGCGTTCGAGATCCGCTTGCAATGTACTTTCAACCACACGCCCCAAGAAAAGGCGATCCATAATTTGTCCCAAGACCCCCGGAATTGCATAGGAGACCGAGAGCTTAACAATTGTGCTGCCATGGCGATCGTAAAAGCGAATTGCGCCCCGATTGGGCAGCCCATCCACCGACTCCCACTGAATAATTTGGTGCTTGACTTGGCGGCAAATGCGCGATCGCCAGCTAAAATGCCAGTTGCCTGTGGCCAATGTCCAGCGAGATAGCGTGGGGTCTTCTTCGGTGATGACCACAGATTCAATCCACTTCATCCACAGGGGCATTTTCTCTAGATCCGACCACAGGGCCCAGACGCGATCGACATCGGCTGCCACTTCAATCTGAACCGTATGCTCTAACCAACTCATCCATGACCTCCTGCCAAAATCGCTTGGGCGGCTTGTCGTCCGGACATCGTCGCGCCCTCCATACTGTCAATGTAGTCCTGCTGCGTATAGCTGCCCGCCAAGTAAAAGTTAGGAACGGGTGTTTTTTGGGGCGGACGATAGGGATCCATGCCGGGGGCTTCGCGATAGAGGGACTGCGCTAATTTGACGACACTGTACCATGTCATGTTCAGATGGCGCGACGAGGGGAAGAGTTCATGGACTTGGCGCAGCACATGTTGGGCAATCTCTTCATTGCTGGCTTTGATGAAGGGATCACCGGGGGTAAGCACCACTTGTAGTAGGGAACCTTGACCTTCGCGATAGTAGTCCGCTGGGCTAGTGAGGGCTAGATCCGCAAAGCAGGAAAAGTCAGCATCGGCAGTGTAGAGCAGGTTATCAATACCTGTTGCCGCCACCTGTTTTTGCTTACTGGGGTCTTGCAGTTCCGTAACCCAGCCATCAAATCGCAGTTGTACCGTAGCCACAGGCACGGCCTCGAGCTTAAAGATGTTGTCAAAGGTTGGGTGCGATCGCCATGCCTCTGGAATCAGGCGTTGAATCCCCGGCACATCACAGGCACATAGATAGGCATCCGCCGTAACTGTTTCTAGCTCTTCGCCTAGGGGAATCACCAACCCTTCCACCTGCCAAGTGCTCGGATCCTCACCGCGAAAGAGAATTTCCTTCACCCGTCGCCGCAGATGAATCTTAGCCCCCCGCGCTTCAATGTAGTTCACCAAGGGCTTGAGCAGGTATTCCGCCGGTGATCCCTTAAGCATATTGAGCCGTGAGGCAGTTGTTTTGGCGGCAAACATCATAAAGATCGTCAGCATACAGCGAGCGGACATGTGCTCGGTATCAATGAAGCCCAAGGCGTAGGAAATCGGATTCCAGAGGCGTTTGAGGCTATTTTCTGAACCGCCATGCCGCCGAAACCACTCCGCAAAACTGACGCGATCCAAGGCGCGAATTTGGCGCATCGCCCCCTCATAGTCCACTAGACCGCGCACCACAGGACTGGTGCCAAGGGCAATGGCATTAAAGAATTTATCGGCAGCAGAGAGTTGACTGGTGGTGAAGAAGGCCTTGAGACCATTGAAGGGGGCACCCAAGGGAAAGCGAAAATCCAGTTCCCCTACCTGACCACCGCGATTAATAAATGTGTGGGTATGTTCCTTGGGCAGTAGGTTGGCGATCGCCCCCACCTTGGTCATCAGTTCAAAGAGATTGGCGTAGTTGTAAAAGAAAACATGCAGCCCCATCTCAATGTGGTTTCCATCGGCATCTTGCCAACTGCTGACCTTGCCCCCCACAAAGGGACGGGATTCATAGATTTCAACACTGTGACCGGCATCCACCAAATCCACTGCGGCGGCTAAGCCGGCTAACCCTGCACCAACAATGACAACCCGCATCGGTGATCCCAGAAAACTTTACAGATTTTAACATTTTTCGCCCCTCGGACGGTTTCTCGCGCGTTAAGAAACTTGGCAGAGACCCTTGCCCCCCAGAACCCTCGTCTATGATCAAGGTAAGTTGAAGTTTTTGAATCGCTCACGCTCACGGTGTGCTTATGGCTACGCGTCGTGTCCTCGCCTTTCCCCTCTGGCAGTATTTGAACCAACGGCTATTTAGTCCGGGCTTTACCCTCAATCCCAAACGGTTCTGGCGGCAGTATTACGATGCTTACCTCGAACGCTGCTGGCAAAAGGACTGTGCCTCGAAGGAAGAACCCTCCTGTTAATCGTTCCACAGGTTCGCTAAAATGAGATAGCTCACTTTCCCGATCAAGATTAGGGACTTTTAGCTGTCGTCATTTTGGTTACTTTCGCCTGTTGGAAGACAGAAATACTATGGTTGCTTCGCCCCCCTCTGCCGATGCGGCACTGAAACGCTCAAAAATTGAGGCTCTCAAGGAACGGAGCCAACATCTGCGAGAACCTGTGGCCACAGAATTGCTAGAACCAACGAATCGTTTTAGCGAAGAGGGGGTGCAGATCCTCAAGTTCCACGGCTCCTATCAGCAGGACAATCGCGATAACCGCGTCAAAGGGCAGGAAAAAGACTACCAATTCATGCTGCGCACCCGCAGTCCAGCGGGGTATATTCCACCACAGCTCTATCTAACCTTGGATCGCTTAGCGGATGAGTATGGCAACCACACCCTGCGAGCAACCACACGGCAGGGATTCCAGTTGCACGGCATTCTCAAGAAGAATCTGAAAGCAGCGATCGCTGCCATTGTCCGCAGCATGGGATCGACATTGGGCGCCTGTGGTGATTTGAACCGCAATGTGATGGCGCCACCCGCCCCCTTTCGCGATCGCCCGGAATATACCCTTGCCTATGAGTATGCCCACCGCATTGCCGATCTCTTGACCCCGCAAACCGGTGCCTACTACGAAATTTGGCTCGATGGTGAAAAGGTGATCTCCGCCGAAGAGCACCCCGATGTGAAGGCGGCACGGCAGCGCAATGGCAATGGCACGATCTTTGCCAATAACGAAGAGCCAATCTACGGCGACCACTATATGCCCCGCAAATTTAAGTGCTGCGTCACAGTGCCGGGGGATAACTCCGTAGATCTCTTTTCCCAAGATTTGACACTGGTGGTGATGACAGATTCCCAAGGCCATCTTGAGGGCTTCAATATCTATGCTGGTGGTGGCTTGGGACGCACCCACAACAAAGAAGAAACCTTTGCCCGCATGGCCGATGAAATTGGCTTTGTCCGAGCGGCAGATGTCTATGATGCGGTGAAGGCAATCGTGGCCACCCAGCGGGACTATGGCGATCGCTATAATCGGCGCCACGCCCGTTTGAAATACCTGATTCATGATTGGGGGGTCGAAAAATTCAAGGCTAAGGTGGAAGAATACTTTGGCAAACCCCTCGAACCCTTTCGCCCGCTGCCGCCGTGGCGCTATCAGGACTTTTTGGGCTGGCACCCCCAAGGAGATGGCAAATTCTTCTATGGCCTGTCCATTGCCAATGGCCGCATCCTTGATCAGGGCAACTTCAAACTCAAGTCGGCCCTCAAGAAAATCGTCAAGGACTTTCAGCTCCCCCTGCGGGTCACGCCCCACCAAAATCTGCTCCTGTGCGATGTCTCTCCCGATCAACAGGATGCAATTCAGCACATCCTTGAGCAGCACGGGGTGCGTGATGTCAATGCCATTGATCCCCTCGAACGCTATAGCATGGCCTGTCCGGCATTGCCCACCTGTGGCTTGGCCATTACCGAGTCGGAACGGGCGATTCCGGGGGTACTGGAGCGGATTCGTCGCCTCATGGATCGGCTGGGACTCCAAGGGGAGCATTTTGTGATTCGCATGACGGGGTGCCCCAATGGCTGTGCCCGTCCCTACTTGGCGGAATTGGGCTTTGTTGGCATTGTCCCCGGCGCCTATCAGACTTGGTTGGGGGGGAGTCCCGATCAAACCCGCTTGGCAGAGGTCTATATTGAGCGGTTACCGATTGCTGAACTGGAAACAGCCCTAGAGCCGTTGCTCGTTTTTTATCGCGATCGCCGACAGCAGGGAGAATCCTTTGGTGATTTTTGCCATCGGGTTGGTTTTGCGGCTCTGCGGGAGTTTGCTGCGAATTACGTTCCCACTGCCACAACAAAGCGCTATCGCGTGGATGTGCGGGCTGATCAATACCAGCAACTCAAGGAATTGGCGGCAGCCAAGGGCATGTCTCTCGCGGCAGTGACCCGTGAAGCGATTCAGCGTTACCTTGAGCAATCGCGCTAAAACAGGCAAGGATAGGATGCCTATCGGCTATAATGAGAAATCGCCAAATAGGGCGGCATAGCCAAGTGGTAAGGCAGAGGTCTGCAAAACCTTTATCCCCCGGTTCGAATCCGGGTGCCGCCTTTGTTCATTCAGTCTGTGGTTTCAGTTTGCTGCACTAGCCAATCTAAGAGTCGGTGGATACCCCAGCAGTAGTCAGGATCGCCCCAGAGGCGTTGGCACTTGCGATCGCTGGTAAAACCGACATGGCCGCCCTGTTCTGTCATTAGCAGGGTGAGGGCAGGATTGCTCTCGGCAATCGCTAGGAGTTCCGGCACAAGACAGGGATCAAATAGGGGATCATCAGCAGCATAGAGAATCCATACGGGTATTGTCAGTTGCGGCAACAGCGGCAAGGGACTACTGGCAGCGTAATACTCGGCCACACTGCCAAAGCCAAGGCGGTCAATGACGAGGGCGGCATCAAAACCGGCAATGGTGTTAATCTGGGCAACGGTTTTGAGATCAAAGATTTGAGGATGAAGGCGATGGAGGTAGCGAGCCAAGTGTTGGAGTTGGTGGCTGATGGCGCGTTCAAATTGCCGTCCCCAAAAGGTCGTGCCGAGGTGAGCAAGGGAACGGTTGGAGTCAAGGTTGGGGCAAATCACAGCAGCCCCCCCAATGTCTGTTGCGCCTTGCTGTTGGGCATACCACGCCCCCCAAAGGGCTAACTGCCCCCCCAAGGAATAGCCAACAAACCAGTAGGGAGGGGTATAGTTAAGTCCTTGACACTGCTGCGCGATCGCCACAAAGTCTTGCCCTTCGTAGAGACCATCACTGGTTAACACGGGGGACAACTCCGCGCTGCGGCCATGGGCACGCCAATCAAAGAGCACGACATCAAAGCGGCGGGCGATCGCCCAATGGGCAAGGGTATGCAAGTACCATTGATTCTTGAGATCACCCGTAATGCCGTAGGTGGCAATGATGGTTCCGCGTGCTGGGCCAACCCGATACCCCTCACCGTACAGGGGCACGCCCTCCGCCCCATGGAAAACATGGCTGGTTTGCGGTTGCCAAGGATAGAGGCACCCCCAGCGTTGGACATAGGCAGTAAAGACCGTGTGGATCACGCCAGAGTGCAGCGGCAGTGGTGGCCAATAGGATAGGGATTGCATAGAATTTAGTCATCCATCGTAAGCAAAATAAGCAAGGTTGGGCGTTTTTGGTGATCATTGTGAGGCATGGGTGATGACACGGAGCGATGATCCGCAGAGGACAGACCCCTACACCATGGAAACCTGTCTGACGGATGTCCAAGCCAATCGCTTGCTGGATGAAGTCTTTGCCGCTGTGGAGGCCGACCTCAATGAGCCAGAATCCCTAGCAGCGGTTTTAGAACCGGAGCCTTCCCTCCTCGTCCCCTTTGAAGCGACGACTCCACCACCGCCGCCGGAACCTTCTCGCTGGCTGCACCGCTCTCAACCGCAGCAGGCCTTTTCTTGGGGCGATCGCTTTTTGATGGGGGTCGGCATTGCCTCCTTTGTATTGGGGGTTGGCCTCTGGATCAGCCTGAATCGCCAACCAGTCGCAGTTGCCCCTGAGGGTGCGGTGACCACAACCACCAGCCCTGCCGATATGGCCTTCGCTGAGTATCTGCAAACCTCCCTGCAACTTCTTAGCCAACAGGCCGCCACCCCGACCCCTTCACCGCCGGCGATCGCCAGCAATTCTGTCCCCAGTCCCACAGTCTCTGCCCCAACCGTTGAGCGCATCTACGTTCCTGTTTACCAAGCCCCCACAACACCCACGGTGACCCTGCCCAATTTACCAACGGTGACAGCCCCTACACCGGCAGCCACACCGGCGCCCCCTGCCCCTACCCCTGCGCCCCCCCAACATACCTTGGTTGGCATCCTCGAACTGGGCGATCGCTCAGTGGCTCTTTTTCAAAGCAATGGCCAAACGCTGCGCTTGAGTGTGGGCGATACAATTGGCAACGACGGCTGGCAACTGGTACAGATTCAAAATCAGCGGGCGGTGCTACGGCGTCAAGGGGAAGTGCGCTCCCTCACCGTTGGCCAAAGTTTTTAAGAAAGGGGCACTCATGAGCTTTTTCCGCGACTTGAATGCATTCCTAGAGCAAAAACTCGAGGACTTTATTCGTGCTAATCCGCAGCTTGAACTCAATCTGCTGCTCCTTGAGCTAGAGGATCAAGACCGGGAAACCCAAGAGCGACTACTGCGGTTGCAACAGGAAGTCAATACCTGTGAACAGCAAATTTTAGGCCTTGTTTCCGAGATTCGCCGCTGGCGCGATCGCATCCAAACGGCGATGGCGGCTCAACGTCCTGACCTTGTGGAATTGGCACGGCAACGGGAGGCCGAATTACGCCGACGCGGCGAGCAATTGTGGACTCAGCGCCTCAATGCCCTCAATCAAATTCCCGTGACCCAGCAGCTTCTGCAAAAGATTCGCGATCGCCGGCGAGAAATCATGAACCGTGTGCCTACTGCCAGTGCACCCCCACCCCCGCCCCCACCGCCACCGCACATGACCAGTGACCTCAATGATCCAATTGAAGCCGAGTTTCGCCGCTTGGAATTGCAAACTGCCCTCGAGGAACTGAAGCGCTCGATGGGGCGATAGCGTAACAGACGTGGGACAATCGAGAACGCGGTTTTATCCAAATGTCCCATGGCGGTTATTCAGATTACATCCGACGACACTTGGCAAATTCAGGCTGATGGCCATCCCCTGCAAGGCACCCTCCAAGTACCGGGGGATAAATCCATTTCCCACCGTGCCCTGATGTTGGGGGCCATGGCAGAGGGCACCACCCATATTGAAGGCCTGCTCGTGGGTGAAGATACCTGTAGTACTGCCGCCTGTTTTCGTGCCCTTGGTGCTGAGATTTCAGATCTCAATGCCACAGCAGTCACGGTTCAAGGCTTGGGAATTGGCCATCTCCAAGAACCTGTGGATGTGCTGAATGCTGGCAACTCTGGTACAACGATGCGGTTGTTGTTGGGGGTATTGGCAGCGCAAACAGGTCGCTTTTTTACGATTACGGGGGATGCCTCGTTGCGATCGCGTCCTATGGCACGGGTCGTCACGCCCTTGTTGCAGATGGGTGCCCAGATTTGGGGGCGTCAACACCACAGCCGTGCCCCCTTGGCCGTTTTAGGACAGCCCTTAGAGCCAATCACCTACTACAGTCCCATTGCCTCCGCTCAGGTGAAATCAGCGCTATTGCTCGCCGCCCTCCACACCGAAGGCACCACCATTATTCGCGAACCCCACCGCTCACGGGATCATAGTGAACGTATGCTTCAGGCCTTTGGTGCCTGTTTGAGCGTGGATGAGGCCACCTGTACGGTGAGTCTTGAAGGACCGGCGGTCTTAAAGGGTCAGAAGGTGATTGTCCCCGGCGACATCAGTTCAGCCGCCTTTTGGTTGGTGGCAGCCTCCATTACCCCTGATTCAGAACTCGTGCTGACCAATGTGGGCGTTAACCCCACCCGCACCGGCATTCTCGACGTGCTTTGGGCAATGGGAGCCGAGATTACCCTTGAAAATGAGCGGCTCGTCACAGGCGAACCAGTGGCAGATTTGCGGGTGCGATCGGCGAGACTGAAGGGAACCCGTATTGGCGGTGAATTGATTCCCCGCTTGATTGACGAGATTCCGATTTTGGCCGTGGCCGCTGCCTTTGCCGAAGGGATCACCGAAATTCGGGATGCAGCAGAACTGCGGGTGAAGGAAAGCGATCGCCTCAAGGCCGTGGCCACCGAGTTGCAAAAAATGGGCGCTAAGGTCATTGAACTCAGTGATGGCCTCGATATTCAGGGGGGCGTGCCCTTGCAAGGCACCCATGTGGAAACCTACGGCGATCATCGCATGGCCATGAGTCTGGCGATCGCTGCCCTCAATGCCACAGGAACAAGCCACATTCACAACGCTAGTGCGGCAGCCGTCTCCTATCCAGAGTTTGTAACAACTCTGCAACAAATTGCTTGACAGCACAAAAATCCCAGTAATTTTTGGGACAACTTCACTCAACACCAAACGCTGTATGCTAACATCAAATAAATTGTTTTGGTGTCACAATGCAGCTTCGCGTTGCATTGAATTCTCTGTAGCCTTCTAATATTCAGGTGTTTACCTTCCTTGATACTTGTAAGACTAAATTAGACCCAAAATGATACAGAACAAAAAAATACGGTAATATAGTTTCACTCCTGCTCTAGGGGCGCCCTTGCGTTTTACCTAGGCGAAGGAAATTCCTCTCTAACTGACTTCTTTGTTTTTTCGTTCAAAAAAGGCTGTGTTTGTTCATCATGGCAACAATTCAAGATTTCATCCACGTTCAGGATCAATGGTCATTAGATGAGTTGGTGGAAATCGCCAACGAACTCTTGCCCCAGCACCTCCCCCAGGAGGACTCCAAAAACCGTGTTTTGGAAGAGGTCAACCCGCGTCTAGTGCGCCATTACACCTCCTGCAAATTGATTGACCGTCCCGCTCGCATTGGTCGCGAAGGTCGCTACGGCTATCGCCACTTGGTGCAATTGCTGGTGGTGCGGCGGCTGTTGATGGAGGGCTATACCGCAGGTGCCATTTACAAGCTGGTGTATCGCATGAGCACCCCAGAACTGCGGGCACTCCTTGAGCAAGGGGTTCATCTGCAATTGAATCCCCCCCCAATCAACCCAGCTTTGGCCTTTTTGCAGCAGGTACAGGACCGCTCCGAGCATCGCTATGGGGAACCCATGCGTGTTAGTCCCAGTGTCAGCCGCCGTGAGGTACCGCCCCCGAGCCATTCACCGCAACCAGAATCTTGGAAGCGCATTGAGGTAGTGCCGGGCTTTGAGGTGCATATTCGCGATGACTTTAACTTTCCCCAGATCAATCGCGATCAGGAAGCCCTTGTCAAGCAACTGGTGCAATTGCTCTCTAGCTATACCCAGCGCTAACTGAGACTGAATATGCGGTGTCGCGGTCAGCCCGCGGGCGATCGCTATAATACGGCCATGGAAGGATGCCTCAACGATACGGATATTTACACGCTGTGCCAAACCCTTGCCCTTGGCCAGCGCACCGGGGAACTCTACCTCGAAGATGATGCCGGTCATACGTGGCTTCTCTTTTTGAGTCATGGTCACCTCGTTTATATTGCCGATCGCCACAGCCACAGTTTAGAGCGGTTGCAGGATCTGCTCTATGGGCAGGGCATTCCTTGGCCGAGTCCCGATAGCTTCATCGAAAGCAAAGCCGGTGCCAGTTGGGTGGAATACGAATGCCTGTGGTGGCTCCTCGATCACTGCAAGCTCAATCAAATCCATAGTGTGTGGCGGGCACTGCTGCGGGAGAGTCTCTTTGACGTTGTTAGCCTCAATCGCGCTTGGTTCAAGTTTTATAGTGCGAGTCCCCTCACCCCCCAATGGCACAATCTCTCCCTGACAATGCTGCTCAATGACAGCCTGAGTCATCTGCGGGAATGGAAAAAACTGCATCCAGAGTTGCGTTCCCTTGATCAATCCCTCGAACTGACGGATATTAAACCCACAGGCAACGATCCAGCGGATCAGTGGTTTCGCCAACTCGAACCCTTCGTGCGCGAGCGGATCACCTTGCGCCGTCTGAGTCGGCAACTGGGACGAGATGGTGTGACGGTCGGCAAACTCCTGCTGCCCTATCTCCATCAAGGGTACTTACAAGTCAGTTCTTGGGGAACCAATGGCCACACCCGTACCTTTCCCCCCCTCTCTTGGCGGCGATCGCCCCGGGTCGTGTGTGTGGATGATGCCGCCACTGTCCGTCAAGTGGTTGAATCCACCCTGCAAGCCGCAGGTTATGAAGCCACGGCGATCGCCCACCCGTTGACTGCCTTGAGTCTCATTTTCCAACTCAACCCCGACCTGATTTTCCTCGATATTGCCATGCCCGAATTGGATGGCTACGAATTTTGCACCCTTCTGCGGCACACCCCTCGCTTCCGTTATACGCCGATTATTATGCTGACTAGCCTCGTTGGTTGGAGCGATCGCCTGCGCGCCAAAGTGGCCGGTGCCACTGATTACCTCAGTAAGCCCTTTTCAACCCAAGAATTACTAACAATTACGCACCATTATATTGGTGCAGCCCCACCTGTGACTTCCTTAACAGACGAGTCCTTTGGCGACGTGCTAGAACCAAAATCAGGCCTTGAGACTCCCCGTTAGCAGGTTAGCTGTCATCAACCTGTCATCCTCTTAGGCTTTTAGAATATAAAGCAAACCCTTAATTCGTACGTGTAACCCCCTATGAGTAAAGTCTTAGTTGTCGAAGATAGTCCGCCCCAGCGGGAAATGATTAGCGAATTGCTAGCGAAAACAGGCTTTGAAGTGACAGTTGCCACCGATGGTGTCGAGGCAATGGAGCAATTGCAGCAGAGCACTCCCGATGTGGTTGTCCTCGACATTGTGATGCCCCGCATGAATGGGTATGAAGTCTGTCGGCAAATTAAGTCCGACCCCCGCACCCAATCCATTCCCGTGGTTATCTGTAGCTCCAAAAGTGAGGAGTTTGATCGCTATTGGGGCATGAAACAGGGGGCTGATGCGTACATTACGAAGCCCTTTGACCCCAAAGAACTCGTTGGCACTATTAAGCAACTCTTGCGAGGCTAAAAAAATGTTTAGTAGCTCAGACCTACTCGCAACCAATGCCCCCATCGAAAGTGGCAATATCGATGACCTCAGAACCCCAGAGGGGGACTTACATATCCTCTTTACCATCCCTAGCGGTGATACCCTAGCCCTACCGGCTATTGGGGTGCGCGAAGTTGTGGCCGTGACTCCCGATCGCATTACCCCAGTGCCCAATACCTCCAACCTACTACTGGGGATTTTGAACTTACGGGGGCAGGTGATTTGGGTAGCGGATACTGGTAAGTTTCTTGGGGATGACACCCCCTTGAATACCGATCGCTCTGAGCTATCGATTATTGCCATTGAGGATGATGAGTTAATGGTGGGGCTAGCAGTTCATCAGGTTCGAGGCATGGAGTGGCTAAACAATGACACCATTAAGCCCGCGACTCATGTCAGCGATCAGATGGCTCCTTTTGTCCGTGGTGAATGGGTTTTTGATGCCGAGCAACAGGACATTGTTAAGCTTTTGGATCCCCTCGCCATTTTACGCAGTGCTCGCTGGGGACTCTAAACTAGAAAAGTAGAATCTCAATGGACACTCGCGCTCAAGTGTCACCATGGAACTCATCTACACCAGTCACTTTAGGAAAATTAACACCCCCGTGATATCTTTCCCAAGGATTGGCGCATACTTTGTAATTAAAGCTTCCTTAATTGAGTCCCTAGAATTATCTGCCCCTTGTCATCGTCCATTCTGGGAGTAAGCCCATGGCATCCAGCAGCACCCAACACACCCAAGAATATCAAAAAGCGGTTGCCGCTTATGTGCAAGGCAACTACGAAGAAGCGGCCAAAATCACTGACCAGTTGGTGGGCACCCGACCGGGCGATCCCAACCTACGGCTGCTGCGGGGGCACATTTACTGCTGTCAACAACGCTACAGCGAGGCTCAAGAGCAGTACCATGCAGTTCTCAATGCCACCACTGATCCAGAGTTGATCAATCTGGCCAACGAGAGCCTCGCCAAGATTAAGGATTTGATTCCTGCTGCTGAACCTACCAAAAACAGGGGCGAAGAACATCACACCACCCTGCAAGGAGATCACACCCAACTTCAGGGGGACAATACCTTTGTGCAAACTACCCCACCCCCTCTGGAACCCCAAGCCGCGAACCCCTCAGAGGAATTGAGTCTTGAAGACTTTGGCAGTGAGTTAGGAACAAGTAACCCCTTTGACGATCTCGAGGTTGCCGACATTGAAGAAGAATTTGGCGTCAGTTTAGAAGAGGGTACCTTTAATCCCTTCGACGAAGATGCAGCGGTTCAGGATCCCTTTGCCTTTTCGGCCAATTCTTTGGAGGAGCCAGTAGCGGATATTCCAGAAATTCCCATTGGTGAATCGGTGCAACCTCTAGGCGCTGAAGCCATTGGGGATGATGATATCACGATGCTCATGGGAAGTTCTCCTTTGACCCCGTCCGAACCGGCCAGACCTATTTTTAATGGTGAGACATCAGAAAGTACTGCAGATCCTTTTCAAGAAATGACGCCGCCCTCCCCAGAAACATTTGATGATCCCTTTGCCGTTGAGATGGCGGTGTCTGAAGAGAGTCTCTTTGCCGGTTCTACAGAATCCGCAGCAAATGTTTCTGAAGAGAGCCTTTTTCCGGGTCTTGAGGAATCCCCAGCAGCCAGCATTTCTGAAGAAAGCCTCTTTCCAAATCTGACGGAAGCCGTTGAGACCAACGTTCCTGAAGTCTCTACCTCTGCCGCTGGTATCAGCGATTTGTTGACCAATGAGACGGCAGATGCCATTGAATTGTTGCCGCAGCGCGAATTAAGTTCTTCTGATGCAACCGAGGAGGAAGACGATCTCTTTGGTGACTTCTCAGCTTCTCTTGAGGCTTTTGAAGCCCCAGATATTGTGGCAGAACCCCTGTCTCCTGAAGCCTTTGACCCCGCTACCTTTGACGATGAGCAAACGATCGCTATGTCTGAGTTTCCCGGACGTGAGGCCATTGCCGAAGACCCGAGGGCACCAGAGGCACCAGCGATCGCGCAAGGGGAAGCTAGCTCTGGTGGTGCTGAACCCTTTGAATCCATTGCCGACTTTGACTTAGAGGATCTCTCCTTTGGCAATGCAGATCTCTCCGGTGCGGGATTTGATGATGAAATGACCATTGCCAATCCCCAAGTGCATGGCATGGGCGCCGTTGGCTCAGAGGCTACAGTGATGACCGATGCCGGCACCGAGACCTTTGCAGTTTTACCGGATGAATTTGATCTCAGCCAGCAAAGTCTTGAGGACTTGGCCGATTTTAGCCTCGACCTGAGCCAAAGCACTGCTAGCCGCGCTGAAACCCCACCCCCTCCAGCAAGTCAGGATCTCTCAGCCTTTACCGAGCAGGTGGCCATTGCAGCACCAGTAGCTACTCCCTCAACACCTCCCCGTAGTCCTAGTCCTGTGGCTGGAACAGTCCCAGCAGCCTCAACGGCCACGAGTTCCTTTGGCCAGCAAAACATTACCTCAGCCGTAACCAGCGGTGTGCTTTCCGCCTTGGCTGCGGGGGCCGTTAGTTTAGGCTTTAGTGCCCCTGGCCCTGCGCCTTTAGTGAGTGGTACTGCCGCCGGTCTCACCGCCGGGGTGGCCGTCTATGCCATGGGGCAGCGCAGTGTCAGCCGCATCAAGCGCTTCTGTACGGATTTGCAGGCACAGTGTAATGCCGTGATTGCTGGTGATATGACGGCGCGGGTGCCGGTCACCAGTAACGATGAACTGGGACTCTTGGCACAGAGCTTTAACCAAATGACGGATACCATCCAGCAAATTACCGCCGATGCCCAGAAAAAAGCAGAGGAAAACGAACGGCAGCGGGATGATTTACAGCGCCAAGTGATCCGACTCCTCGATGATGTCGAGGGTGCCGCCCGAGGTGACCTGACCGTACAAGCGGAAGTGACAGCGGACGTGCTCGGCGCAGTGGCCGACTCCTTTAACCTGACAATTCACAACCTGCGGACGATTGTGCAACAGGTGAAAATTGCCGCCCAGCAGGTGAGTCGCGGTGCGGCAGAAAACGAAACCTTTGCCCGTAGTCTCTCAGCAGATGCTCTGCGGCAAGCGGAGGAGCTAGCCGTCACCCTGAACTCGGTGCAGATGATGACCAATGCGATTCAGCGGGTGGCTGAAAGTGCCCAAGAAGCCAATGAAGTGGCACGCAATGCTTCAGAAACAGCCCTCCGTGGTGGTGAGGCGGTGGAACGCACGGTGGCGGGTATTTTGCAGATTCGGGAAACGGTGGCGGAGACCACCCGCAAGGTGAAGCGCCTAGCGGAATCTTCCCAAGAGATTGCCAAGATTGTCGGTGTGATCTCGTCGATCGCCAACCGCACGAACCTATTGGCCTTGAACGCCAGTATTGAGGCCGCACGGGCCGGGGAAGCAGGTCGGGGTTTTGCGGTGGTCGCCGATGAAGTGCGGCAACTGGCAGACCGCGCAGCCAAAGCCTCGAAAGAAATTGAACAGATTGTGTTGCAAATTCAAAGTGAAACCGGCGCGGTGATGACCGCCATGGAAGAAGGGACACAGCAGGTGATCGAGGGAACGAAGCGGGCTGAACAGGCCAAGCACTCCCTTGAGGACATCATCCAAGTGTCGTCGCAAATTGATACCCTGGTGCGCTCGATTACCAACGCCACGGTCGAACAAACAGAATCGGCGCGAGCTATGGCTCAGGTGATGCAATCCATTGAGTTGACAGCGCAGGCCACCTCTCAGGAGGCACAGCGGGTGTCTGACTCGTTGCAAGGTCTAGTGAGTGTGGCACGCAACTTGCAAGCATCGGTGGAACGGTTCCGCGTTGAAAATACTGAAGATCAAGCCTAAGCAATCCGGGAGGGGGCTATGCAAAGCGATCAACAAAAGCGCATTCTTGGCTACTTCATTGAGGAGGCGCAGGAACACCTGACCACCATTGAAGACAGTTTGATGAATCTCCAGCAGGTGGTCAATGACCCCGAGGCGATGAGTGAAATGTTTCGGGCAGCCCACTCCGTCAAAGGGGGAGCGGCTATGCTCGGACTCCATAGCATTCAGCACACCGCCCACAAGCTGGAGGACTACTTCAAAATTCTGCGGGAACACCCCGTAGCGGTGGATGAAACCCTAGAGCAACTCTTTTTGCAAGCCTTTGATGCGCTGCGGGAACTCCTCGATGAATTGCAAGGCCCCTTTGGTTTGACGGAGGAGACAGCAACGGCAACGCTGAATCGGGTGGAGCCAGTCTTCAATCAACTGCAAGCCCACTTGAGCCACCTGACCAAAGGAGCAGAGGCAGCGCCCCCGGTAACTGCGCCTTCTCCCCCTGTGGCCGAACCCGTGAAGCCGCCGGTACAACCCGTTGCTGATTCCAGCTACCGCTTAGTCTTTCAAACGGAAGTGCCCGATCGCCTGCGGGCAATGTTGCAACTCTTTAAGCAGCCCGATTCGCCCCAAGTGCGGCAAGAATTGGCGGAGGCCTGTTCTAATTTGGGTCAATTGGGGGAAACCTTTGCGCTGCCCCAGTGGGTTGAATTGCTGGCGATCGCCCAACAGGCGGTAAGTAACACAGCTCAGCCCCTCACGGCTTTGGCACCCGTGGTGATCAAAGAGATTATGGCGGCCCGCGACTTGGTGCTCAATGGTCAAGGCAGTGCGATTCGTCCCAGTGACAGTTTAGTGGCGCTTCAGCCGCCTGTGATTGAGGAAGCGCCGGCTGTTGTTCCAGAAGCGCCAGAGCCTGCGGTCTTAGAATCAGCTCCCGTGACTCTTGAGGAACCACCGCAACCCCCTGAAATAGCCTCTGAGGTTGCTCCGCCAGAGGTGAGTGCGCCTGAAGAGGAGGTTTCCGAGCCAATGGAGCCAATGAGCAGTGGTGGCGATGGTGTCACGGTTTTTGGCGAGGAGAGTGGGGCTGATTTCCAAGAATTGAGTGACATTTTTAGTGATGCCACGGCACTGCCGACGGACTGGCTGGAGGACACCCTTGAGGAGGATTTGGCCAGTTTAGGGCTGGGGGATGAAGCGGCCTTTGATGAGGAAATTTCCGACTTTTTGAACATGACCGCTGCTGAGGAGTTGCCTGAGGTAGAACCCAACTTTGATGCCATCCTCGATGAAATTGAAGACCTCTCTGGTGAGCTGGTCTCTGCGGAGGTGGAGGAAGCATCCCTCGATGACCTCACGCCGCCAGCGATCGCCGAAAGTATGGCTGAGACCCTTGAGGCGCCCTTGACACTTGACAGTCCGGCTGAGGAGAGTGCAGCCACAGAACCCGCCGAAATCGGTCTGGATGCATTCCTTGAACAATTCACCGAGGAAGCCCCCTCAGAGATGGCCGCTCTTGATGAGGCAGTTGCTTCCCTAGAAGACTTTTTGGGTGAGATGGAAACCACTGAGGCTCCCGATCTGCTTCCCTTAGAAGAGGACTTTGAGATCTCTGCTCTCAGTGATGTCGCTGAGGATGTGGCTGAGTTCCTTGAAGAGGTGCCTAGTCTCAATGATGTCCTAGAAAACTTGGTCGTGGATAATGTGGCGGAAGAAGCCCTCGCGGAATTTATTACCCCGCCAAGCACTGATGATCCTTGGGCAGAAACGCTATCCGAGGCGCCGGCGATCGCTGAGCCAAGTACGCCTGAAGTCACAGCGGCAAATATCGCTGAATCCGAACCACTAGTAGAGGAGGTTGTACCCGCTCCTGAGGCTGCCAGCATTGCCGAGCTAGAATCCCTGATGGAAGCGTCCCTAACCTCGCCTGAGGCTGCGACCGTTGCTGAATCTGAAGCACTGGCCGAGGAATCTCTCGCCTCTCCTGAAGCTGCGGGCATTACAGAACCCGAAGTGCTGGCCGAGGAATCTGTCCTCTCCCCTGAAGCTGCCAGCATGGCTGAACTGGAAGCGCTGGTGAATGATGCCACGGTGCCTGCTAGCCCCGAAAGTGTCCTAGAGGAATTGGAGGGGCTGATTGAGCAAAGTACAACCAGTACACCCCCACCCGAGGCTGCCACGTTCAACGAATTGGATCAGCTTTTAGAGACGGCGGCACCACCTCCATCAGCCTTTGAGGATCTCGAGCAACTCTTGGGGCAAGCCACCCCAGCACCCGCCACCACTGATGATAGTTTTGCCGATTTAGAGAAATTAATTCCCCAACCCGCAGGGAGTAGTGCCAAGGCAGCCACCCCTCGACGAGCCGGGGCAGGGGCAAAAGGTGGCTCCTTAGTGGAACAAACCATGCGCGTACCCGTACGCCACCTCGACACCTTGAGTAACCTCGTTGGGGAGTTGGTGGTCAACCGCAATAGCCTCGAAGACACCCAAGAACGCCTGCGGCAGTTTCTTGATAACTTGCTCTACCAAGTCCAACAACTCGGGGATGTCAGCCAACAGATGCAAGACCTCTACGAGCGATCGCTCCTTGAAAGTTCACTGTTGGGCGTAACGACAGCACGGGCAGCCAACGGCCAAGGAGAACGGGGAACCCACGCCACGGGGGTCGAGTTTGATGCCTTGGAAATGGATCGCTTTACCGGCTTCCACACCCTCTCCCAAGAGGTGATTGAGCGGATCGTGCGGGTGCGGGAGGCGGCGGATGACATCCAGTACGTGATTGATGAAGTGGAGCAGGTGGCACGGCAATTTCGTCAAGTCACCACCCAAGTCCAAGAGGGGTTAAGCCGCTCACGAATGGTGCCCTTCCGTGAAATGTCTTCCCGCTTACCGGGCGCCGTGCGTCGCGTTGCCAGTACCATCGGCAAACAGGTGGAACTAAAGATTGAAGGGGAAGATACGCTCATTGACAAGGGCATCCTTGAAAAGCTCTTTGACCCAATGACCCACCTGATCAATAACGCCGTCTATCACGGCATTGAACCGCCCGAAGAGCGGCGGCGATTGGGCAAACCTGAAAAAGGCCTGATTCGGGTGCGGGCCTTCTATCAAGGGAGTCAAGCGATTATCTCCGTCAGTGATGATGGGGCGGGGATTGACCCAGAACGGGTAAAACGCAAGGCGATCGAGAAGGGTCTCCTGAAGGAGGCTGATGCTCCTAATCTCTCGCGTCAAGAGGTCTATGCCTTCCTCTTCCAATCGGGATTTAGCACCAAAGATCAAGCCGATGCCCTTGCCGGTCGCGGTGTGGGTATGGATGTGGTGCGCAAAAATCTTGAGGACATTCGCGGCACGATTAACATTGACTCTACGGTGGGTAAAGGCACCACATTTACGATCCGCTTGCCGCTGACGCTGAGCATTACCAAAGCTCTTTGCTGCATTGATAACCACTGCCGCATTGCCTTCCCCATTGATGGTGTGGAGGATATGCTGGATATTCCCCAAGAGCGCATCCAAACCCTAGAAGATGGTCAACGTGTTCTCTCGTGGCACGATCGCCTGCTGCCGGTGCGTAAACTCGGAGATTTGCTGAAGTACAGCCGCAACATCAGCCGTAGCAATGTCTATGGCGGTAGCACCCAAGATGATGGCATGGTCTCGATTGTCGTGTTGCGCAGTGGCGATGATCTCGTGGCGATGGAGGTGGATCAGGTCATCGGCGAACAGGAAATCGTGATCAAACAGTTGTCGGGGCCTGTGCCGAAGCCAGTGGGTGTTGCTGGAGTAACTGTCCAAGGGGATGGCCGCGCAATGGCGATCGCCGACGTGCTGGAAATTATTGACCTGTCCCTAGGACGCATGGATCGCGACTGGCGTGGCTTTGGCCATACCATGGATGTTGCGGAACCCGAGGAAGCCTCTGAACCCTTGGTGCTGATCATCGACGACTCGATTACAGTGCGGGAGTTGCTCTCAATGACCTTTACACGGGCAGGCTACCGCGTCGAGCAGGCACGGGATGGTCAAGATGCGTGGGAAAAACTGCGCTCGGGCTTGCCCTGTGACTTGGTCTTCTGTGACATTGAGATGCCCCGCATGGATGGCTTGGAGTTGCTCTCGCGGATTCAGAAGGATCCCAAACTCAACCACCTGCCGATCGCCATGCTGACCTCACGGGGCGCCGATCGCCACCGCAAGATGGCCGCACAACTGGGGGCACGGGGTTACTTTACGAAGCCCTATCTAGAGGAGCAATTACTGGATGCGGCAGCGCGGCTCCTCAGGGGTGAAGTCCTTGTGCAGCAGGAGCCGACACCTACCCCATGAGTGAGCGATCGCCCGCCCTAGCCGACTTCCTTGCCCAACTCCCCTTTGAACTGGATGCCTTTCAAGAAGCGGCGATCGCTGCCCTTGATGCCGGTCGCTCTGTGGTGGTCTGTGCTCCTACGGGGTCAGGTAAAACCCTCATTGGTGAGTATGCAATTCACCGTGCCCTGACGCGGCAGCAGCGGGTTTTTTACACCACCCCCCTCAAGGCACTCTCGAACCAGAAGTGGCGTGACTTTCAGCAGCAGTTTGGCGCGGAGCAGGTCGGCCTCTTGACCGGGGATGTCTCGATTAACCGCGATGCCCCAATTCTAGTAATGACGACGGAAATTTTCCGCAATATGCTCTACGGCACCCCCATTGGCGAAGTGGGTACCTCCCTTGCGGGGGTTGAAGTGGTGGTGCTCGATGAATGCCACTACATGAACGATCGCCAGCGGGGCACCGTTTGGGAAGAATCGATCATCTACTGCCCCAAGGAAATTCAACTAGTCGCCCTCTCCGCCACGATCGCCAATGGCGAGCAACTCACCGACTGGATTCAATCCGTCCATGGGGATGCTGAACTCATCTACTCCGACTGGCGACCCATTCCACTGCACTTTTACTTTTGCAATGGCAAGGGACTCTTCCCCCTCTTGGATGGCCAACGCAAACGCCTCAACCCGAAGCTCCACGGTCAGCCCGAACTGCGGCGACGCGGCGGCAAGCGGGACTTTTTGAGCATCCGCTACGTGGTCAGCCAACTGCAACAGCGGGAGATGCTGCCGGCCATTTACTTTATCTTTAGTCGGCGCGGCTGTGACCAAGCCGTTCAAGAGGTCTTGGGCATGAATCTGCTCACCAAGGCAGAACAGCAGGCACTGGCGGAGCGGGTCGAGGCCTTTTTGGCACAACATCAGGATATTGTTGCCCCAGAAATGATTGCCCCCCTCTACCAAGGGATTGCCGCTCACCATGCCGGGGTGCTACCCGTGGTGAAAACTCTTGTGGAAACCCTCTTTCAAGAAGGCCTGATCAAACTCGTCTTTGCCACGGAAACGTTGGCCGCAGGGATCAATATGCCCGCGCGCACCACTGTTATTTCTACCCTCTCGAAGCGCACCGACAGCGGTCATCGCCTCTTGACAGCCTCGGAGTTTCTGCAAATGGCAGGACGAGCCGGCCGCCGGGGCATGGATACGGTGGGTCATGTGGTTACCTTGCAAACCCCCTTTGAGGGCGCCCATGAAGCGGCATTTTTGGCCACAGCCGCCCCGGATCCCCTAATTAGCCAATTTACCCCCAGCTATGGCATGGTCTTGAACCTGCTCCAACGCCACACCCTCGAAGAAGCGCGGGAATTGGTGGAGCGCAGTTTTGGGCAATATTTGGCCACACTGCAACTGACCCCGCAGCGGCAGGCGATCGCCCAACTGGAAACAGAATTGCAAACCGTGCAACAGCGCCTCACGGGCATTGATCGGCAGCAACTGGCGCAGTATCAAAAGCTGCGGGAACGGCTGCGGCAGGATCAACGCCTCCTAAAAATCCTTGAACAGCAGGCGGAGCAGGAACGTGCCCAAGAACTGCTCCCCTTTATGATGGCAGTGCCACCGGGAACATGGCTCCATATTAAATCCCCACTGCGGGATCATCCCCCCTTAGCCGCCGTCCTCTGTCAGCCCGTTGCTGGCTCCGGGCAGTTGCCCCACTGGCTGTGTCTTGCGGCCGATGGTCGCTTTCGGGTCGTTGGCATTGATGATATTTTGGGTGTCTATCCCGATCGCCCCCCCTGTAGCACTCTCCCCCCGCCCCCAGAGGCAATGAAACTGCGCCTAGGGGAAAGTTATCCCTGCAATGAGGCGAATCACTACCTCGGTGCCCTCCCAGATCTGCCACCCGTCTTACCCGCGCCGGAAGTGGCTGCCCAAGCCGCTAAAATCGCTGACCTTGAGGCGAAATTGAGCCAACTGCAAGGGAGTCTGCCGCAAAATGTCCATTCACTGCTACGCCTAGTGCGTCGTGAAGAACGGCTACAAACGGAACTGCGCGATCGCCAGCACAAGCTCCATCAACAGTCCCAACGCCACTGGGAGCAATTTCTTGCCCTCATTGCTGCACTGCAAGACTTTGGTGGCCTCAATGATCTAACCCCCACCCCCCTTGGGGAAATGGCCGCTGCCCTGCGGGGAGAGAACGAACTTTGGTTGGCCTTGGCCTTGGCCTCTGGCGAACTCGATGACTTGCCCCCCCATCTCTTAGCAGCAGCGATCGCAGCTCTGGTCACTGAAACGCCCCGTTCCGACAGTTGGTGCAACTACCCCATCCCCAGTGAAGTGGAAGAACGCCTTGCCGCCCTGAGTCCGATTCGCCGTCGGCTGTTTCAGGTGCAGCGCCGCCATCACATTATCTTTCCTCTCTGGTACGAGTGGGATCTCATTGGCTTGGTGGAGCAGTGGGCCTTGGGCACGCCGTGGAATGAATTGTGCACTGAAACCAATCTCGATGCCGGTGATATTGTGCGGTTGCTGCGGCGCACCCTCGATTTTCTTTCCCAGATTCCCCATGCGCCCCACACCAGTCCCCAACTGCGCCAAAGTGCCCAGCAGGCTCGCTATCTCCTCGATCGCTTCCCCGTGAATGACTTGCTGGAAGGGGTGGAGCTAGAGGCAGCAACCGTATAGCTTGAATCACGATAAGGAGTGGCTCAGGCGGGATTTGAACCTGCGACCTTGGGCTTATGAGTCCCCTGCTCTAACCACTGAGCTACTGAGCCGAAATTTTTGCGCAATTTTCATTATAACGCGAATGTCCCAAAACTCAAGGCTTGGCTCGCAGATTCCAGTCAAGTTCGCCGTACAATAAAGAGTGGATCCATTAGAGGAAAGATAGGCGTTGAGCAAAGCAGAACGCACGGCGCTTGACAACAAGCTATCGCAGCGATTTATTCATCTCGATCCGGCAGGGTATTTCATTATCTATATTGACCCTGAGCAAGAACTGATCTGGATGAAACACTATCCCAATGACATCAATGAGAAGGGTCTAGCAGTCGATCCCGATACCGGGGAACCCATTCCCACGAAAGGGAAAGTCACGCGGGAACCAGATCTAGTCCTCAGCGGTCGAACAGCCAAGGAGTTATGTATTGAACTCTTTGAAAAAGATCGCCAACTGGTGACGATGTTTGACCATGCGGCCTATCTCGGTCGTGAATTGATGCGGGCACAGTTTTGTTTGGATGAAGGGCTTGAGTATATCCAAGATTAGACAACACTGGCGCTGGGGGGTAGGGGCAGTTCTTTTGATGCTCTGTGCGCTAGTGGGTACAGCCTTAGCAGCGATCGCCACCCCAGACTTGAGCGGTACCGTCGATGTTTTGCCCTTGAATGCCCAGTTGGGAGCGCAAATCTATCTGCGGCGCTGTGGCAGTTGTCACCTCGCAGTGCCCCCGGAAACATTACCCACTCAGGCATGGCGGGTGCTGATTCAAGATACTAATCACTACGGCGCAATCCTCGAACCTATTCCCCGCCCAGAGTTGGTTCCCCTGTGGAACTATTTGCGTACCTATTCTCGACCCCTACCTGACGATGCCCAAATTCCCTTTCGCGTCGGGCGATCGCCCTTCTTTCGCATCCTCCATCCCCGTGTTGAGGTGCCGCAGCCAGTCACCCTCGATGGCTGTGCCCAATGTCATCCCAAGGCCACCCTCTTTAACTTTCGTGAGCTAAGTCCGCAGTGGCAGGATTCCCCCTAGAATGTTTAGGGATGGTGAATTTTCCACCGCCCCATGTTTTCTAGCTCCTCCAATCGCTATTCTCCGCGTGTTCAACGCATGATGATGCGCCGTCGCTGGCTACAGCAAGAGTGGTGGACGGTTGTGGCACTCCTCCTCTGGGGAATGTTGTTTTTTCGATATTGGTTGCAGGGGCGACTGGGGCTACTGATCCACCCCAACTACTTTGGACTGGCGATCGCTGCTGGGTTTCTTTTAGTTGCTGTGAGTGGTTGGCAAGGGTGGCGGTTGTGGCGGGGTCGAGTGACACCTGTGCAGCATGTTGCGCTCTTACCGGCGCGTTGGACGCTCAGTATCCTGATTTTCGCGGCAGTGGTGGGGTTGATGATTACGCCCCGTCCTTTCAATAGTGCAACGGCCATTCATCGCGGTCTCGAGGATGGCTTGACAGTGACCCGCAATAGTCCCGTGGCCTTTCGCCTCAATCAACGGCCTGAGGAACGTACGCTCATTGACTGGATTCGTACCCTTGATGTCTATCCCGAACCCGATGCCTATAGCGGGTTGCCCGCTCGCATTGAGGGATTTGCTGTCCATAGTCCCCAACTACCAGAGACTTATCTCACCCTCACCCGTTTTGTCATTACCTGTTGTGCAGCGGATGCCTATCCTGTGGGACTGCCCGTGAAATTGGGGCGATCGCGCCAAGCCTATCCCCAAGATCAGTGGTTTCGCGTTGAAGGTCGGATGACCACAGAAACCCTCAACGACCGCCGCCAATTGGTATTGGTTGCTGAGACGATCACGCCGATTCCTGAGCCTGAAAATCCCTTTATGTACTAAGGCAATGCTGTTTCACTTGATTCACACTCCCTACTGGATTGTCTTGGGCATGGGGGTTTTGCTCTTTTTGACGGTGATCTTTGGTGATGTGGGCGATGAAGAGGTGGAGCTAGAGGGAGATGCCGATCCCTTGGAAGTGGACGTCGAACTAGAGGAGGGCATCTCATTTCTGACAATTTTGCATTGGTTGGGGGTGGGGAGAGCGCCCCTCATTCTCTTGCTCGCCTTGGACTTTAGCCTTTTGGGCGTGCTGGGCTGGTTTTTTAATGTCCTCTTTTACACCCTGAGTGGCAGTTGGCCGGGGGTGGTGTGGTCTGGGGTGATTGCGATCGCGGCACTGCTGTTAGCGCTGACAACTGGCGGTCTGTGTTCGCGGCCTTTGGGGCAAATTTTTGCGCAGTTTAGTGAAGATACCAGTCGCGATCGGCTGCTGGGGTGCAGTGGCCACGTCAGTTCTGCCCATATTCCCCACAGTGGTACTGGTATTGGCCAAGTGAGTGTTTTGGATGCCAATCGCAATCGGCTAATTCTGCCGGCAGTGCTGCCCGCTTGGGCAACGGTTACCCCCCAGCATGGTCAGGAGATTTTAATTATCGATCGCCAAGAGAATGAGTACATCGTCGTGGCCAAAGACAGCTTGGATGAGGCCACATGGTTACGCCAGCAGCGGCAATCCCAGATTAAAGATAGTGAAGAGTCTTAGGGCATCTTTGATGGGCGGTGAGGGACTCGAACCCCCGACAGCCTCGGTGTAAACGAGATACTCTACCAACTGAGTTAACCGCCCAAGTTCCAGAGTCTCTATCATAGCAAAGGTATAGCCCGTTTCTAAAATAACGGTACACAAAGCGGATAGCAGCTTGTTCTACGATTCTGTGAACGGGGAATCTCCTGCTATACGCCTAGCGTTAGCGGGATGAGTGTCAAAGAAGTTTGAACCTTTCAAGCCCGTTCAATCCCTGTCGCTGTAGGTCAACATGGGTCAACTCTTGTGAAGAAAATCCGCTAGGATCAACGTGTCGAGACGTGCAAGGAATGCCCTATGGGAGCAGCAACGGCAGCCAGTGGTCAACGGTTACGGAATTTTGTGATTGCTGTTGTCGCCATTCTCATTAGTCTTGCCCTATTGGCGGGTTTACGCAGTAGCAATCAACCCCTCACCCTCGCCGAGCAAGCCCGCCAAGCTACCCCTTGGGAGGAGGCTCAAGTCAATGGCAAGCCGACACTTTTGGAGTTTTATGCCAACTGGTGTAGCACCTGTCGTTCGATGGCCAAGGATTTGGGGGAATTAAAGGCGCAATATCGCGATCGCCTGAACTTCGTCATGCTGAATGTGGACAACACCAAGTGGTTACCGGAAATTGAGCAATTTAATGTGGATGGCATTCCCCACTTTGTCTTTCTGAATCGGCAATTGGAACCCCAAGCAGTGGCGATCGGCCTCCAACCCAAGGAAGTGATGGCCAAAAATCTGGAAGCCCTCAGCAATAATCTCCCTTTGCCCTATGGTCAACTGACGGGTGAAATGTCCCAACTCACGAGTCCCCTCGCCCGCCAACGCAGTGATGATCCCCGCAGTCATGGGGGCTAGACTGTGGAACCCCAAGATGAGGTGCGTCAGGTCTACGAAGAGACGCAAGCACGGATGGCAGAGCTTTACCGTGAGTACGAGCAGATCAAAGCCACCCAAGCACGGTTGAAAGGACGTAATCAGGCTGCCCTAGATCAAGAGCGCGATCGCCTACAACAGGAACTGCGGCAACTAGAGGCGGAGTTTGGCCTCACACTGCTTTTTCATCTGGGAGAGGCGGCACGGGAACGCTGGCAGGAAATTCTCGCCCAAGAAAACTTCTGGCAATTCGTTCGCTTTGCGGGTTTGGGGTTTGTCCTTGGCCTCCTCGTTAAGAGCCTGATGGGCTAATCCTTAAGGCAGTTTGCCAGAGTCCGGGGCGGGAATCGGGGATGGGCATGGCGCCAACGGTCTTCGCATAAAACGCCTCTGAGGAGACCCAGCCAATAACGGCATAGCCATAGCCAGCGCTGCGCATTTGAGCCAAGGTGAGCTGCAAGAGAAGGCGACCAATTCCCCGCCCGCGGTGAGGTTCGGCCACAGCCATCGGCCCAAACAGTCCCAAGGCGGCTGCATCGTAGCAGGCAAAGCCCAGCAGATCTCCCTCCTGCACCGCAATCAGTCCGCGGGGCGGTCTCTGGCTCAAGGCAATGGCTACTTCACTGCGCCAACCGGCACTAAAGCGATCGCCCACCCACTGGATAATCCAATCCACTTCTGATCCCAAGGGCTGCCGATAGTGAATCCCCTGCTGTTGATGCACCATCACGGCGGGCCAGTCTACTGCCAGATCGTAGAGCTTGACCAGCATATCAGTCATGGGCTGTTTTCCTGTCTTTCCTATCGGCTCAGACTAACAAGCGGACGTTGGAGTGCCTGCATTAACTCGTCAAACTGATCGGGGGTGAGGGATTGGGCACCATCGGAGAGCGCCTTGGCTGGATTGGGGTGTACCTCAATCATCAGGGCATCAGCACCTGCGGCGACAGCGGCTTTGGCCATTGCCGGCACAAATTCTGCCCAGCCGGTGCCATGACTAGGGTCAATCATAATCGGCAGATGGGTGAGCTTGCGCAGTACCGGAATCGCTGCTAAATCCAAAGTATTGCGGGTATATTCGCGGTCAAAGGTACGGATGCCCCGTTCACAGAGAATCACATTCGGGTTGCCTGCCGCCAAAATATACTCCGCAGCCATCAGCCATTCCTCAATAGTCGCGGACATTCCCCGTTTCAGGAGAACGGGTTTGGGTTGGGCACCGACGCGCTTCAGAAGAGAAAAGTTTTGCATGTTGCGGGCACCAATTTGCAGCACATCGGCCACTTCGGCAATTTTTTCTAGATCCGCTGCATCCATCACTTCGGTAATGATGCCCAAGCCAGTTTTAGCTTTCGCTGCCGCCAATAGATCAAGGGCACTTTCGCCGTGACCCTGGAAGGCATAGGGGGAAGTACGGGGTTTGTAGGCACCGCCGCGCAGGAATTTGGCACCCGCTGCTTTCACCCGCTGCGCCGTTTCAATGATCATGGACTCGTTCTCAACCGAGCAAGGCCCCGCCACAACCACCACATCATGGCCTTCGCCGAAAATGACCTCCCCATTGGGGGTTGACACCACCACCTCGCTAGGTTCACCGTGGCGATATTCGCGACTCGCCCGCTTGAAGGGCTGCTCAACCCGCAGAACGTGCTCAATCCAAGGGCTAATTTCTTGAATCCGTAGGGGATCGAGTTCCGCTGTTTCCCCAACAAGGCCGATAACTACCTTATGCTTGCCCACAATTTTTTCGGGGGTGAGTCCCCAAGTGCACATCTCGGCGCTGACCCGCTCAATTTCTTCACTGGGGGTGCCACTTTTTAGAACGATAATCATCGGCTTGCTGATCCCAAATTTTCGGCTTAGGGTTTGATTGTATTTTGCCAAATTGGTTCGATTCTGCCTATGTTCCGTCGTTCCCCCGCCCTGCGATTTCTCATTTCGCTCGCGATCGCCACCATGGTGGTGGTGTCCCTATGGGGCGTGATGATCGGCTCAATCTCCAGTGGTGATCCGCCTTTGAATCTCAGCCAAGCGGTGTCCATTGACGACCCACGATTTGATCCGCCCGCAGAATCACCTCCTCCTTCACCAGAGCCTCCCCCTTTGCCCCTGCAACGCAGTGACGGTGCTGATTATGATCGCCTCTTTGCCCAAGTCCGCCAAGTTCATCAGCAGTGTTCCTTTGCTCCCCCTTGGTACAGCGTGCCTGCCAATCCCACCAATTTTGGCGATCGCTTTCGTACGGATGTTCGCGGCCAAGTGTTGAACAACGCTCCCCTGATTGTTTTGCATGAAACGGCAGCGTCTGCCCAATCAGCACTGGACTTCTTCCAAACCCCGCATTCGCGCGATGAGGATCAGGCCAGCTACCATGAATTGATTACCCTCAGGGGCTGGATCCTGCATTTAGTGCCCTGGTCTAAGCGTGCCTATGGGGCAGGCAACTCCGCCTTTGGTAGCGAAACTGTACAGACCAATCCCCGCCTTGCCTCTTCGGTGAATAACTTTGCCCTCCACTTTTCCCTAGAAACACCGCCCCAAGGTTGGCACAATGGTTGGCAGCACGCCGGCTATAACGATGCCCAATACCGTGCCTTGGCGTGGCTAGTGGCACAAACCGGCATTGCCCCACAGCGGATTACAACCCATGCTGCGGTTGATCGCTCTGGGGAACGTAGGGATCCGCGTAGCTTTGATTGGGCTAAGTTTAATCGCTATTTGCAGCTCTATCGCGATCGCCCCTGTGGGGATATCCGCGGCTAGAAGTAGCGATCCAAGAAGGTCTCTAGGGATTCAAAGGAGAGTTGAAAATAGGTTTGGGCACGTTCAATTTCACTGGCAGGGCAGAGACTTTCATAGGCCAACAGTGTCCGCAGTGTCCCGAGACTAGCCTCCAAATCGCGACTCATCATACCGAGAAACTGGCGAGCACCATCAATCACACTTAGGGGCAGTGTCATCACAAAGGGGCGCTTATTGAAAAAGCGACCGAGGCGATCGGCAATCTCTTGGCGGGTGAAGACCTCTGGATGCGCCATGCTAAAAATGGCTGGCTGGCTGGCTTGACTGGCAATGAGAATACAGTGGGCTAAATCCTCGGGACTAAGCAGTTGCAGGCGGTGCTGCGGCTCCCCAAGCACAATGTAAACCCCCGTCTGCTGAAAGCGCTCCGCAAGGGGCAGCAAACTGGACATGAGGGTAGGACAGCGGAAAATGGCATAGTTGAGGCCACTGCTGATGAGCACCTGCTCGACTTCGTACTTGGCCTTGAGAAAGGGGGACTGCTGGCGATCGCCCGTCACCGCCAAAGGAGAAATCAAGGTTATATGGCGCACCCCCTGCTCCTGAGCCGCCTGAATCACATCCAACGTGGCGCGGTAATCAATCGCCTGAATGGCACGGCTGAGTAACTGACTACCATGGCAGCAAATCACCGCCTCCACACCCCCCATGGCAGCTTGAATATCGCGGGGCTGTTGCAGATCACCAATGAAAATCTCGGCACCCCATTCCTTGAGGAGATCGTATTGGCTCGTTAGGCGCACAAAGGCTCGTACAGGTAGCCCCAACGTGATACAGCGGCGCACCACCCGCAAACCCAATTGTCCTGTGGCACCCGTGACCAAGTACATGAAGCGGAACTATGAAGGGATTCTTGTCTCAGCGTGCCCTAGGGAGAGCCACAATGCAAGACTCTTGAAGGATGTGCAGGGGGGGAATGCGCTAACCTAAGGAATACCCTTGAGAATCTTCGCAAGAACTCTGCGCCGCATGACCCTTGACTTTTTTGCTGCTCAGCACCTGAGCCATGAGCTGTTTGCTGCCTTGAAACCGCCAGAGGCGCTTTTTGTTGAAATTGCAAGTGAATCTAGCCAGTTTATTCGCTTCAATCGGGCGCGGGTTCGTCAAATTGGCACCGTAGAAGATACGGTGGTGACACTGCGGTTGCAATCGCAGCAACGGACGGCGAGCACCTCTTTTCCCTATACGGGGACGGCGGATCTAGCGGCTGCCCTAGACCACTTGGTGCAATTGCGTTCCGAAACCGTGCAACTTCCTGTGGATCCCTACCTCGTGCCACCAACGGATACCGGTTCCATTCAAGACACCTACCTTGGCCGCTTACCTGATCCTGACACCGTCGTAGAAACGATTCTGACACCCGTTCAAGGCCTTGATTTTGTTGGTATTTACAGTGGCGGCACGATCGCGCGTGGCAGCTTTAACTCCGCTGGACAGGAACACTGGTTTGCGACGGAAACCTTTTGCTTGGACTACTCCCTCTTTACGGCGGCGGGTAAGGCGGTGAAAAATAGCTACGCCAGTACCCATTGGGACACTGCCACCTATCAAGCTCAAATTGAGGGCGATCGCCAGCAACTGGCACGATTGGAACAGCCTCCCCGGCAGTTAGCACCGGGACGCTATCGCACCTACTTTGCCCCAGCGGCTGTGGCCGAGCTAGTGGGTATGCTCTCTTGGGGAGCCGTGAGTGAGGCGGCCTATCGCCAAGGCGGCAGTGCCCTTGCCAAGTTACGGGAAGGGGTCACCCTATCCCCCCTTTTCAGTTTGCAAGAGGACTTTACAACGGGGACAGTCCCCCGCTTTAATACCGACGGCGATATTGCGCCCCCTCGCCTGTCATTGATTGATCGCGGGGAATTGCAAACGTTGCTCATTAGTCGGCGCACCGCTCAGGAATACAATCTTGTGGCCAATGGTGCCAACCGCCAAGAAACCCTGCGATCGCCCCTCCTCTTGCCCGGCACGCTACCCGAGCAGGATGTGCTGGCTGCCCTCGATACGGGTCTCTATGTGGGCAATTTACACTACCTGAACTGGAGCGATCGCCCCAATGGACGCATGACGGGCATGACCCGCTACGCTTGTTTTTGGGTAGAGCAGGGCAAAATTGTTGCACCCATTACGGATTTGCGGTTTGATGACAGCCTCTATGAGTTTTGGGGCAGTCACCTTGAGGCCCTGACCGATACCCCCGTTTGGATTGCCAATACGGACACCTATGAGCACCGCTCCCTTGGGGGTATTACGGTGCCGGGGATGCTCGTCAAGGCCTTTCAGTTTACCCTTTAGGCTACTCAGCAGTGGCCAATTCGGTGCTGCCGCGCTGTTTACGACGAGTCAGCGTATTAAAGAGCAACTGGCCAATCGCTTTGATCAGGTTGCCCTCCAGTTCTTGGAAGAGCTTCATGTTCATACCAAAGGCGGCATTGGCTTCATCTACAATCCGCTCCGCCGTTGCCTCATCCACCGCCAGTTCATCCAAGCGTTGGCGATAGAGTTGCTTAAAGGCCTTTTCGTCACTGATGGATTCAAAGCGATAAAAGGCAGTGCCTTCGCCGTCTTGAAGATTCATCGCCCGCTCAGCAATCCCCTTGAGGATTTGGCCGCCGGAAAGATCGCCAAGGTAACGGGTGTAGGAGTGCGCCACCAACAGTTCTGGGGCAGTATTGGCCACTTCGTGGATGCGGGCAACATAGGCCTGCGTGGCGGGTGAGGGGGTAATTTCTTCCCGCCAATTGGAACCAAAGTAGTAGGTGAGATCTCGCTCAAGGCTGTTTTTGCGGTTCAGCTCCGGAAAGTAAATTTTGCCAACAATGGGATGGTCTTTGAGCCGTTCCATCTCCTGTTCCATGGCACTGTAAACGTGATAGAGGCTGGCAACGAGTTTGCGGTAGGAGCTTTTTTCCACGGTGCCTTTGAGGAAGCAGCGCACAAAGCCAACGTTCTCAGCCATGGTGTGGGCTTTTTTGGTGCCTTCGCGCAATTTCGTCGCTAGAGACGTCGTCATCACGAGATCCTTCTTAAAAATTTGCAACGTTTTGTTTCTAAAAGCGACCGTCAGTGCAGTCTATTTCTCAGGCTAAGGGCAAATGACACCGTTTTTCATTAAAAATCATTAAGGCGATCGCGAGCCGCCGCGAGGGCTTGGCGCACCTGATCAAACCCTGTGCCCCCATAACTATTGCGGGCAGCCACCACCTGTCGCGGTGCAATGCGTTCGTAAATATCCGCTGCAAAGGCAGGGTGCAGGGCTTGCCATTCTTCAAGGCTGAGGTCTTTGAGGAATTTCCCCTGAGCAAGACAGGTTTTCACCACCTGCCCCACCAAGTTATAGGCCTCACGGAAGGGCACCCCCTTACTAGCCAAGTAATCGGCGACATCCGTGGCATTGGCAAAATCTTGGGCAACCGCGGCCGCCAAGCGTTCCGGTTGAAACACCACGCCCTCCGCCATCAAGATCGTCATCGCCTCTAGGCAGGCACGCACAGTATCAACAGCATCGAACAGGGCTTCTTTATCTTCTTGGAGATCCTTGTTGTAGGCCAAAGGTAGCCCCTTCATGATCACTAAGAGCGCTTGCAAATGGCCAAAGACCCGCCCCGTTTTCCCCCGCACCAACTCCGGCACATCGGGATTTTTCTTTTGGGGCATGATGCTAGAACCCGTGGCACAGGTGTCGGTGAGCTTGACAAAGGCAAATTCTTCAGAGGCCCACAGAATAATCTCCTCCGAGAGCCGCGATAGATGCACCATGATTAAGCTAGCGGCACAGAGAAATTCAATGGCAAAATCGCGATCGCTGACGGCATCGAGGCTATTGCGATAGGCTTCGCGAAAACCCAACAATTCTGCTGTGTAGTGGCGATCGATGGGAAACGTCGTGCCCGCCAGTGCCCCAGCCCCCAAGGGAGAGACATTCACCCGCTCACGAATTTGCCGCAGTCGCTCGATGTCCCGCTCTGCCATTTCCACATAGGCCAGCAAATGGTGAGCCAAGCTCAGGGGTTGTGCCCGTTGCAGGTGAGTGTAGCCGGGAATGAGCGTTTCCACATGGGATTCTGCTAAGTCCAAAAGAGTGCGCTGCCACTGCCGCAATTGTTGCAGAATCTGGTCAATTTCTGAGCGCAGGTAAAGGCGAATATCAGTGCCCACCTGATCGTTGCGCGATCGCGCCGTGTGCAGTTTCTTACCCACATCCCCAACCAATTCTGTGAGGCGGCGTTCGACGGCAAAGTGGACATCCTCCGCTTCAATACCGGGGGTAAACTGGCCCTCTCGGTATTCTTGGCGAATCTGCTCTAGGCCTTGGATTAGTGTTTCGGCTTCCTCAGGGGAAATAATCCCCGTTTTTGCCAGCATGCGGGCATGGGCTTGGGAGCCGGTGAGGTCGTATTCAATGAGGCGAATGTCAAAACCAATACTGGCATTAAAGCGGGCGATCGCCGGATGGAGGGCTTGTTCAAAGCGCTGGCTCCAAGGCTGGGGTTGGGCACTCACAGGCAGTTCTCAGGGCTAAAAATTCAGGAGCTTGCCAAAGATCCAGCCAATGGCCAGACCAATGATCAGTGCCCACAGTTGGCCAGAATCGACAAAGTTTGCCCACGCCTTAGAAACGTCTTCCCCCAACGTGTCTTTGAATTTCTGTGCCACGATAATCTGCGGCTCAATCGTTATTTGGCTGGCAATAAAGTAGTTCGGTGCAGTATTCATAGCCATTGGCGGAAACGCAACTCAAGTTTATCCTAGCGGAGGCGGCGGCGATCGCCAACCAGTATCGCAGCACTGAGGATTAGAAGACACATTTTGTGACCACTCAAGAAGAATACAGCGATCGCGCCCCTGTTGCTTGGCCCGATAGAGAGCGGCATCAGCAATGGCAAAAATCTCCGTTAAGGTGCCCTGACTTTCCTTGCTAGGGACAAAGCACAAGCCACCACTGACGGTAATGTAGGGATGGTGTGCCGTCTCCGCTTGGGGAATTTTCAGTTCTCGGACATGATGGAGCATTCGTTCAACAATGTGTAGAGCCGTGTCAGCAGAGACATGGGAGAGCACAAGGGCAAATTCCTCACCGCCGTAGCGAGCAATGATATCGTTGGAGCGCAAATGGGCCTTCAGGGTTTGAGCCACCTGTTGCAGTGCGCGATCGCCCGCTAAGTGACCACAGCAATCGTTATAGGCCTTAAAGTCATCAATATCAATGAGAACCAACGTCAAAGCATGGCCTTGGTCTTGAGCCTGCTGCCAGAGCTGATTCAAGGCTGTGTCAAAAAAGCGACGATTGCCTAACCCCGTTAAGGGATCCCGTTCCGCAAGAATCTGGAGGTGCTGTTTTTCCTGCTCTAGGGCTTGTTGGCGTTGTTGCAATTCCGTCACAAGGGCGATTTGCCGAGCCAGTTCCGTCTGTAGTTGCTGCAACTGGGCAGCGAGTAACTGCTGATTGTGACAAAAGCTAGGAACAATCCGCGTCAAAATTGCAGGTTCACCATTTAGATTGACACCAATGCCTTCAATAACCCAATGATCGGTTTCAGGCTTCGGAATTGGAAAATGGGCAGCCAACATCTGGGCATTGCCTTGGCATAGCTTTAACCATGCCTCTACTTGATCCTGAGATTGTTGGAGCAGCGCTGCGAGGGATTGACCCATCAATTCCTGGGCATCCCGTTGCCAAAAGAGCGAGGCACCATTGTTGATTGCCAGAATTTCACCTCTACTGTTCACAATTGCGATCGGCTCAGGGAAAAGGCGAATATATTCAGCAAGTGTGCCCCTCATTTGTTTCGTTTAAGCCTATCAAAGGAATGGTTATACTAATAAGAAATATTTCAGGAACACACCAAAAAATTAAAGGTTAGTTGTCAAAGTAAACTTTTTCTAATTGTTAGGCTACACTAAAAGATAGACAATTAGAGAGAAAAATTAATCCGAGGGCGATTGACAACTGTAGTAATCGGGGAAAACAACGTAAAGGGGCTTTTCAAGAATCGTTGCTATTTCCTTCTCAATCATTGCCGAGCGGGAGCGGCCACGAATTACTGCCGATACACAATGACGGGAAACCCCTAGCTTTTGGCCAATTTTGGCTCCATTCCAGCCCCGTTTCCGCAGTTCCGCCTTGATGTCCTCAGGATGCATAGTGCTGTTATAAATCTGTGCCCAACAGTTCAATGCTAATTGCGGGCATTAAGGTTGTCAAGCGACAACTTTTGACAAGGTGGCAGGGGTGTTCATTGATGAGGTTGACATGTAAAGTTAGTGAAAGACGCAGTGCCCTTTCCAAGGGTATATTTAGGTTTCGCATGGTTAGTCCACTCTCTCGCAAACAACTCTCTAGGCTTCTACGCCAAAAACGGGGGATACGCAGTCAACGTGCCTTTGCCGCCGAGCTGGGAATCTCCTATACCTGCCTGCAAAAATGGGAAAATATGGCGTCATTTCCAAATACTGAAAATCTATTAAGGTTATGTCGTGTTTTTGGCTTTGAGGATTTAGAAAGTTTTATTGCCTACCTCAATCAAACAGATGCCACCAATCGGGAAGAGGAACAACTGGTAACTGAGATTCTTGGCAAATTGCGTCACTTACCTCCGGCGACAGCAGTTCGGGTGCTGGAAACAGCCTTAGGGTTGTTAAAGGCTGCTGCTCACAATGAAGGGAACGCTTGAGAAGTTTTTAGGTTCCGAGAGAATTATAGCAAATGTTTTGGGGGGCGATCGCCTGCCGCAGCTTGCCGCTTCTATGGCATCCTGAAAGGGAGACGTTGCGCAATTTGGCCACTCACATCCTATGCAAACGCTGCCGAGTCCTGTTCAAGCTACTCCGACAGAAACCGCCATTGTCCGTCGCAAAACCCGTCCTGTGCCCGTTGGCTCTGTCATCATTGGGGGCGGGCATCCCGTGGCGGTGCAATCGATGATCAATGAAGACACCTTGGATATTGAAGGCTCAGTGGCGGCCATTCGTCGTCTCCATGAAATTGGCTGTGAAATTGTGCGGGTGACGGTGCCCAGCCTTGCCCATGCCAAAGCCATGGAAGAGATTCGCGATCGCCTCTACAAAACCTACAAACCTGTGCCTCTTGTCGCCGATGTCCACCACAACGGCATGAAAATTGCCCTCGAAGTCGCCAAGTATGTGGACAATGTACGCATTAATCCGGGGCTATACGTCTTTGAGAAACCCAAGCCCGATCGCACTGAATATACCCAAGCGGAATTTGAGGAAATTGGTGCCAAAATTCGCGAAACCCTTGAGCCACTGGTGATCTCGCTGCGGGATCAGGGCAAATCCATGCGCATTGGCGTCAATCACGGTTCCCTTGCTGAGCGGATGCTCTTTACCTATGGCGATACCCCAGAAGGAATGGTGGAATCGGCTCTGGAATTTATCCGTATCTGTGAGTCTTTGAACTTCTACAACCTTGAAATTTCCCTCAAGGCCTCACGGGTACCCGTGATGATTGCCGCCAACCGCCTCATGGTCAAGCGCATGGACGAACTGGGCATGGACTACCCCCTCCACTTGGGAGTCACCGAAGCCGGCGATGGCGAGTATGGCCGCATCAAATCCACTGCTGGCATTGCCACCCTCCTCGCCGAAGGCATTGGCGATACGATTCGTGTCTCCCTCACAGAAGCCCCCGAAAAAGAAATTCCTGTCTGCTATGGCATTTTGCAAGCCTTGGGACTGCGGCGAACCATGGTGGAGTATGTAGCCTGTCCCTCCTGTGGCCGGACGCTCTTTAACCTTGAGGAAGTGCTGCACAAAGTCCGCGAAGCCACCAAACACCTGACAGGTCTCAACATTGCCGTTATGGGCTGCATTGTCAATGGCCCCGGGGAAATGGCCGACGCCGACTATGGCTATGTGGGCAAACAACCCGGCTATATCTCCCTCTATCGCGGCCGTGAGGAAGTCAAGAAAGTCCCTGAAGCCGAAGGAGTGGCTGCCCTTGTGGAATTAATCAAGGCTGATGGCCGCTGGGTGGATCCCTAAACCATCAGGCATCTCTGAGGAGTGAAACCATGACCACGGAAACCATTTTTAGCCGCATCATTCGCCGCGAGATTCCAGCGGATATTGTCCACGAGGATGAGCTGTGTCTGGCTTTTCGCGACATCAACCCCCAAGCCCCCGTGCATATTCTGGTGATCCCCAAAAAGCCGATTCCCCAACTCAGCTTGGCAGAACCAGAAGATCACCGTGTGCTGGGGCACCTGCTGCTGACGGCGAAACGCATTGCTGAGGCAGAGGGTTTAACAAATGGCTATCGGATTGTCATTAACAATGGCCCCGATGGCGGTCAAACTGTCTATCATCTGCACCTGCACCTGTTGGGGGGACGAGCCATGCAGTGGCCACCGGGCTGAAAAACGGTAAATACCAATACAGTTGCTTTTTAGAGTCAATTGTTCGTGGGGAGCGATCGCCCAAACTTAGTAGTCTAGGATACAGTTTGCGCCAATAACGTCCCCTTAACCTATGGGAGATTATTGCTTATACGAGACAGCAAAACCCCATGGCTCAACAATTTGGACTCGGACGACGGAAATTTTTGGTCTATGGCTCAGCCGCATTGGGAACGAGCCTACTGATTAAAGGGTGTGCTCCAGCCACAGAAACGGGAGGCGGCGGACAAACGCCAGCTTCTGGAGGGGACACGATCAAAGTGGGGATTCTGCATTCCCTGAGTGGCACGATGGCCATTAGTGAAAAGAGTGTGGTGGATGCTACCCAACTGGCCATTGAGCAAATCAACCAAGCGGGAGGGGTTCTTGGCAAGCAGATTCAAGCCATTCTGGAGGATGGGGCATCCGACTGGCCGACCTTTGCCGAAAAAGCGACGAAGTTAATCGATCAAGATAAAGTGGTAGCAGTTTTTGGCTGCTGGACGTCTGCTTCTCGGAAAGCAGTGCTGCCCGTCTTTGAAGCCAAGAATCACATGCTTTGGTACCCTGTGCAGTACGAAGGCCAAGAGTGCTCGAAAAACATTTTCTACACGGGTGCCGCTCCCAACCAGCAAATCGAACCCGCCGTAGATTGGCTCCTGCAAAACAAGGGTAAGAAATTCTTCTTGGTGGGGTCAGACTACGTCTTTCCTCGCACGGCCAACACAATTATCAAGGCGCAACTGGCAGCCAAAGGTGGTGAAACAGTGGGCGAAGACTATCTGCCCTTGGGTAACACTGAAGTCACGCCGATCATTACTCGCATCCGCAATGCCTTGCCCGATGGCGGTGTGATTTTCAACACCCTCAATGGCGATAGTAACGTGGCCTTCTTTAAGCAGTTGCAGGGGGCAGGTCTCACACCCGATAAATACCCAACAATGTCGGTGAGTATTGCCGAGGAAGAGGTGCAAGCCATTGGTGTCGAGTACCTCAAGGGCCACTACGCCGCTTGGAACTACTTTATGACCGTGGATACCCCTGAAAATAAATCCTTTGTTGAGGCCTTCAAAGCGAAGTTTGGCCAAAACCGCGTCACCAACGACCCGATGGAGGCCGCCTACATTGCCGTTCACCTCTGGAAACAGGCCGTGGAACAGGCGGGCACCGCCGATGACTTAGAAAAAGTGCGTCAAGCCGCCATTGGCCAGACATTTAATGCGCCGGAAGGTCCTGTGAAGATGTTCCCGAACCACCACATTTCCAAGACGGTGCGCATTGGTGAGGTGGGTGAAGATGGTCTCTTTAAGATTGTCTATTCCACACCCCAACCCGTGGATCCGCTGCCTTGGAACCAGTTTGTGGCGGAAACAAAGGGATTTGCCTGTGACTGGACGCGCACCGATGTGGATAACCCCGGCAAATTTAAGGCTGCAGGGGCTTGATTCCCTAATTTCTGTAATTTAGTAGTCCTGAAAACAGTTTTTGCCCCCCAAGGCGGTTGACGATCGCGGTTAACTGGCCGGGGTGGCTTTTTTCCCACAGGTTTGAGAACCATGACCTTTTTGCTCGAAAGTGTCTTCAATGGCATGAGTATTGGTGCGGTGTTGCTCTTAACCGCACTGGGGCTGGCGATCGTCTTTGGCATTATGGGCGTGATTAACCTTGCCCACGGTGAACTGATGATGCTGGGAGCCTACACCACCTTCGTGGTACAAAATGGCTTCCGCCAATTGGGGGAGGGTTGGTTTGATGCTTACCTTTTGATAGCAGTGCCCTTGGCCTTTGCCGTGGCAGCGGGGATCGGTGTTCTCTTGGAACGGGGCGTCATTCGCTATCTCTATGGTCGCCCCCTCGAAACCCTCTTGGCCACTTGGGGCGTGAGTTTGATCCTGCAACAGTTGGTGCGCAGTATCAGTTGGCAGATGACGCTGCAAATTGCCCTCTTTTGTCTGCTCTTCTTTGGTGGCCGCTGGCTCCTCTCCAAACGGGCGATCGCCCCCCGTTGGCAAACTTGGGTAACGCCAGTGTTACTCGTGCTCTCTGTCGGGATTGGCCTAACGGCTGGCCTTGTGGCTGGGGGCGCGGTGGGTCTGGCCATGACAAAGCCCTGGTTTGGTGCGCAGGGGGTGGATGTGACGGCCCCGAGTTGGCTGCGGGGAGGGGTGAATCTGTGGGGGGTGCAGTTTCCCTTTGTCCGCCTCTTTATTATTGCCCTGACGGCAGTGTGTCTGGTGGCGATTTACCTCTTTCTGCTGCGATCGCAATGGGGGCTACGGATTCGCGCTGTGACCCAAAACCGCAGTATGAGCGCCTGCTTGGGGATTCCCACCCAAACGGTTGATGCCCTCACTTTTGCCCTTGGCTCTGGCCTAGCGGGGGTAGCAGGCTGTGCCATTAGCCTCTTGGGTTCTGTGAGTCCGAATACGGGTCAGAACTACATTGTCGAAGCCTTCATGGTTGTTGTCGTGGGCGGGGTCGGCAAAATTGTCGGTTCGATTGTGGCTGCCCTTGGCATTGGCTTTGTCAACTATGTCATTGGTTCGGGGTTGATGACCCGCTTTCTAGAACCGCAAACGGCACTGTTTGACTTCTTTGAATTTTTTGCCAGTACCAGCATGGCACGGGTGATGGTCTTCATCCTGATCATTGCTTTCCTGCAACTGCGTCCCGCTGGTCTTTTCCCACAAAAAGGACGGACGGTCGATGCCTAAGCTCTCGCAGTTCTCTTTTCCCAAAGATCGCCTCAGTGGTCGCGAGTTAATCGTGGTGGCGGCCCTTGCTCTGATTCTGATTTTTGTGATGCCACCTCTGTTGCCGGGGTTTCGCTTGGATTTGCTGCACCGCTATCTCGCCTTAGCGATTGTGGCGTTGGGGATTGATCTGATTTGGGGCTTTACGGGGTTGCTTAGCCTTGGCCATGGCATTTTCTTTGCCTTGGGGGGGTACGCGATCGCGATGCATTTGAAACTACAGGTGCCCGCCACTGCCTCTAGCCCCCTGCCGGACTTTATGTCCCTCTACGGCGTCACGGAGTTGCCGTGGTTTTGGTATCCCTTCTATTCTTTTGCCTTTGCCGTCGCGGCAGTGGTGCTGATCCCAGCCCTGCTGGGGGCACTCTTGGGGTACCTTGTCTTTCGCAATCGCATCCGGGGGGTCTATTTTTCCATCCTGACCCAAGCGGCGATCATCGTCTTTTTTAACTTCTTCAATGGTCAGCAAAAGCTCTTTAACGGCACCAATGGCCTGACGGATTTTCAAACGCTGCTGGGGTTCCCTGTGCGCGATGCCCAGACCCAGTATTGGTTCTATGTCCTAACGGTGATTTTCTTGGCCTTGGCCTATCTTCTTTGCCGTTGGCTGACGATGGGACGTTTTGGGCGCTTGCTGGTTGCCATCCGTGATGATGAAGCCCGTGTCCGCTTTTCGGGATACAACCCCACTAGCTATAAAGTACTCGTTTTTGCGATTTCTGCGGCCTTGGCGGGGATCGGTGGTGCTTTCTTTACCCTGCGCACAGGCATCATTTCACCACGGGCGATGGACATTGCCTTCTCGATTGAGATGGTGATTTGGGTAGCGGTTGGCGGTCGTGCCAGCCTGATTGGAGCGGTACTGGGGGCACTCTTGGTCAACTTTGCCCGTAGTCTGTTGAGTGAGCAGTTTGCCGATATTTGGCTCTTTTTCCAAGGGGCGCTGTTTTTAATTGTGGTGTTGGCGCTACCTACGGGCATTGTCGGCTGGCTGCGCACTGAAGCCCCCAACCTGATTGCGAAACTCTTGGGGCGGCCGCAACCAGTGGCAACATATCCCGAACTGGAGTTTGATCCCGAGGTGCAATATGAGCGTGAAGTTCTCGAGCAGGAGGGCAAATAATTGCTGTGACACCCATTCTTGAAATTGAGGATCTCACCGTTAGCTTTGATGGCTTCAATGCCCTGAATCATCTCTCGTTTCAGATGCAGGCGGGGGAGCTACGGGTGATTATTGGCCCCAATGGTGCGGGTAAAACCACCTTCCTCGATGTAATTACGGGCAAAGTCAAGCCGACCCAGGGGCGAGTGCTCTTCAAGGGGCGCAATCTGCGTCGCTACAGCGAAGATCAAATTGCCCGTATGGGGATTGGTCGCAAGTTTCAAACCCCCCGCGTCTATCTCAACCTCACGGTGCGGGAAAATTTGGAGTTGGCAGCAGCCCGCCATAAGGGCGTTTTTGCAACGCTGTTTCAGCCACTGTCACGGGAGGAGCGCGATCGCCTACACACCTTGATTGACACCATTGGTCTGCGGCCAAAGGCCAACTTTCCAGCAGGACTCCTCTCCCACGGTGAAAAGCAGTGGCTAGAAATTGGCATGCTGGTGGCGCAATCTCCCGATCTGCTGTTGGTGGATGAACCCGTGGCCGGTCTCACCGATGAGGAAACGCACCTCACGGGAGAGCTTCTCGTGGCCTTGGCTGAAAGCCACTCCATTATTGTCATTGAGCATGATATGGAGTTTGTCCGCCAAATTGCCCGCACAGTCACGGTTCTCCATGAAGGCTCGGTACTCTGTGAAGGCTCTATTGAAACCGTACAAAATGATCCCCGCGTGATTGAAGTTTATTTAGGCGCTCCCCTCGAAGAATCCCACTCGACACAACGACCATGACCCGCGTTGATCACTATCCCCTCCCCACGACAGCAGTGGATGCCGATTGGATGCTGCGCATTCGTGGCCTCAATGTCTATTACGGCGAAAGCCATATCCTGCGGGATATTGACCTAAGTGTGCCCGCTGGCAAAATGGTGTGCCTCATTGGCCGGAATGGCGTTGGCAAAACCACACTCCTGAAAACCATCATTGGTCTGCTCAAACCCCGTAGTGGCCAACTGGACTGTCAAGGGGGATCCCTCCTGCCGTTGCGCCCGGATCAGCGAGCCAAGCTAGGAATTGGCTATGTGCCCCAAGGACGGGAAATTATTCCGCGGTTGACGGTGAAGGAGAATCTGCTCCTTGGTTTAGAGGCGCGTCCGCGGCAGCGGGCAAAACAGGAGATTCCAGAGGAAATTTTTGAACTCTTTCCTGTACTGAAGAAAATGCTCCACCGCATGGGCGGAGATCTCAGCGGCGGGCAGCAGCAACAGTTGGCGATCGCCCGCGCCCTCATGGGCGAACCCAAACTTCTCCTATTGGATGAACCCACCGAGGGAATTCAACCCTCGATCATCCTTGAGATTGAGGCGGCAGTTCGTCGCATTATTGCCGCCCGAGGCATTTCTGTCCTCCTCGTGGAGCAGCACCTCCACTTTGTCCGTGAGGCGGACTGGTACTATGCGATGCAAAAGGGGGGCATTGTTGCCTCTGGTCCCACCAGTGATCTCAGTCAAGAGGTGATTCAGCGGTTCCTCGCGGTCTAACCTCTAAATCGGGCGATCGCTCCCATCCAAGGAACTGGGTTGCTCCACCAGCGTTACCCGTCGCGGTTGTGCCAGTTGCCGTAGCACCGGTTGCAGATTCCCCAGCGTGTGGTTGAGGCTATCGAGGAGCAGTTGCAGATTACCGGTATCGGCGAGGGCTTGCAGGGCTTGGTTGAGAGTTTCTAACAGTTGTAACCGCTGTTGCAGCGTGCGATCGCTCTCCGCCAAGAGTTGAGCAATATATTGGCTCTGTTGCCGCAGTTCTTGGGCAATAGCGGTCTGTTCCTGATTGACCTGCGCCAGTAGTTCCCCTTGGTTGTGCTGAATCTGGGTGACGAGGCGCTCAAACTGCTCAATGGACTGTTGCTGGCGCTCCTCTAGTGTGGCCACAAATTGCTGCCGATCCCTGACCACGGCACGGGCAAGTTGATTTAAGTTGTCCAACAGTTGTTGCAGCCGTTCCTCGGTGGGCAGCTCCGTGCGAATGGTTTCCTGAATCACTTCTTGGAGAGTGTCGCGATCCACCCCTGCGGACGTATTTGTAACGGGGAGGCGGGGCAGCAGTTGATCGTTAATGTAGGTGTCAATTTGCAGCAGCAGCTTATTCTCCCAACGTTCAACGATCACCATCGGGATCATGACGAGAACACTCAGCACCAAAGCCACGAGGGTAGTATCAAAGGCCACCGCTAGCCCCGTCGTCACACCGCCAATCCCCTCCTTGATTTGGTTCACGTCCTGAGCCGTCTCCAAAAAGCTGGAAAAGCCACTGACCGCTTGGCTAATCCCAACCACAGTGCCAATAAAGCCCAGCAGGGGAATCGCCCAGACTAGGACACGGGGAATCGTATAGGAGGCATCGGTGGCTGCTGCAGCACTGCCACTATCTTCAGCGGCGGCTTCAACGGCAATCTCTCGCTGGCCACTACTGAGAAACGCTCCTAAAACACGGGCACAGCGATTGGGCAGCAGTGTCCGCCGTTGGGCAAGGGTTTGCTGCAGTTGCAAAATATCCCGCATCGAGGTGAAGGGGTAGTTGGCGGGAATCCAGATTTGCCGCAGGCTGGGGGCTTGCTGAAAGAGGGCGATCGCCTTCAAAATCGCAAACACCAAAACTGTCCACGCAAAAAAGACAGCCACAGGTTGCGTCCAGCCACGATTGAGGAGCAGTTGGCCAAGGTAGGTGCCCTGAAGGGGCAAAAAGAAAATGTAAAGGATAACCGTGGCAACGGCAGCGATCGCCAACGCTAACCACAGCGGCACAGTGAGATCACGGCGGGGTACCGCCACTGGCGTTAGGGAAGGGGCAGTTGTTGTGGAAACGGGGGAAGAAGCTGTCATGACGATACTCAGGGCGCAAACATCTTTCAATCTATCGCGAAGGCGCCTCAAATTTTGGGAACCACTGCTGCTCCCTGCTGCCACCGCCAAATACCCGCCAAGAGACTGCCAATCAGGGAATGAACCACCCCCGAAATCGCACAGGGTACTGCGGTGAGAGGATTCGTAAAGGCTTGCCGCGCCAACGCCACCCCTAACCCAGAGTTTTGCATGCCCACCTCGATGGCGATCGTCCGACAGGTGCGCTCTGAGTAGCCCACAGCGCGGGCAAGATAATAGCCACCCAGAAAGCCCAGACTGTGGAGAGACACAACGGCTGCCAACAGTTGCAAACCATGACTAAGAATCGCCTTGGCACTTGCCGCAAACACGCCACCACAGATGACACAAATACCGACAACTGAAACAAAGGGAGAAATGGGGAGCACTTTTTTCACCACGTTGGGCGCTTTGGTATTCAAAGCTAAGCCGACGAGAATGGGCAGCAACACCACCTGTACCGTACCCCAAAATAGTTGGAGAGCATTGACTTCAACGTATTGACCCGCCAGTAGCTTGGTTAATAGGGGAGTCAAAATAATCGCTGCCAGCGTTGAGCACAGGGTCATGACGACTGACAACGCCACATGGGCGCGGGCAATAAAGGTCACCACATTGGAGGCGGTTCCCCCAGGGCAACAAGCCACTAAAATCAACCCGACAGCAAAGGGCGTGGGTAATTGATATAACTGGGCAACCAGCCATCCCGCCGTCGGCATAATTAGGTATTGGGCAACAAATCCAAGAGCAACCGTGCGAGGCATCAACCCCACGGCTTGGAACTCCTGCCAACTCAGCGTGATCCCCATCCCCAGCATCACAATCATCAGTATCCAGACAATGAGATCGCTACTTACCCACAGAAATAGGGGTGGATATAGCAGCGCCACAATTACCGTCAGCAGTACCCAGAGGGGGAATAGGTTGGTCAGCCATTCGAGGCGGGACATCAGGAAAGACCTTTAAGGTGTTTAAGCATCCTAGTCAAGAACGTCAAAAAAAACGTTAAGTAGAATACATTTTTCGGGAAGACATCAGCTTTACAATGGACGATACAGTAAAAATACTGAAAAGCATAGAGGTTGGGGGGGATAATTCAAAAAATTGGAGCAGCTACAGCCCTTTTCTAAAGTATGGTGTAAATACAAGGGATGGGAACGTGTCTGAGAACGGTTTTCACTGTTTTGAGCCTGTTCAATCCTGATAACAAGGGCAATAAACTAGCCCTCTTTTGAAATAAACATAAAATTTTAGCATTGGGTAGCCTCTATATTTTGACCCTAACTATGTCAAAAAATTTATAGACCTTTAACGCAGTGGTTGTCTATTGCTGATTCAGCGATCTATCAGATTGTCAAAGGGACAATTTCTATGACGACGAGCACACCTACGTCAAGTTCAGTAGCGCACGTGAGCGACAAAGCATTGGCATTTCCAGCACGGGTGATTCAGAAGGTGATTGGCGATCGCCTTTCTGGCCACTTAACCTTTACCGATCCGAGGGACTCCTCCATCGGTTGGAACCTGTATGTGGGCAATGGTCAACTGCATTACGCCAATAGCACTGTCGGGCATCAGGAACGCTTCACCTACCTGTGTCAACGCTATTGCCCCCAACTCAGCACCACATTGGCAACCAACGAAACGGAGTATCAGTATCTCTGTCGTCTTTGGCAACAGGGGCAATTGACCCTTCCCCAACTGCGTAAGCTGCTCTTTCTCTTTAGTCAAGAAGCGCTGGTTCATATCTTTGCCATGCCCCAAGCCTCAGTGCGGGTGGAGCGGGTGGCGGGTCTCGATCACTTGGTGCTCTGTGTGCCGATCAAGCAAACCCTGAGTCAACTGCGGCAAGCGATTACCCAAGCGGTACAGGTGCGCACCTATTTGAACTCGCCACTGCAACGCCTGGTGCTCACCACCACTGAACGAATTCCCGCTGATCTGTGGCCGATGGATTATGGCCGCGATATTGCCGCTGCCTTGCCTCAACTCTTGGAGCAAACCCCCGTACTCTATGAGGTGGCGACTCAGTTGCGCATGGAGGCGATCGCCACCGCTCAGTTGCTGCAACCTGCCCTCGTCAATGGCTTGATTGCCCAGCATCCCTACAATGCTCCCACCAGTGATACTCGTCCGATCGTGGCTTGTATTGACGACAGCCGCACTATTCAGCGCAATGTCCGCCTCATTTTGGAGACCTGTGGTTATCGGGTGCTCGGCTTGATGGAGCCAACCCATGCCCTGAATGCCCTCAATGACACTAAGCCTAACTTAGTCTTGATGGATATCTCGATGCCAGAAATGGATGGCTATGAGCTATGCCGTCAACTGCGGCAAACAGAAACCCTTAAGGATGTGCCAGTGGTCATGCTCACGGGGCGGGATGGCCTAGTGGATCGGATTCGGGCACGGATGGTGGGGGCGACGGACTATTTAACGAAGCCCTTTACCCCCCAAGAGTTACTATCGTTAGCAGAGCGATTTACCCAGACTGCGGCGATGGAGAGTCATTAAATGAAGCAGGTGCTAGTCGTTGAGGATTCCCGCACAGAGCAAACGATGATTGTCTCAATTTTAGAGAAATTGGGACACCAAGCCCATGTGGCGGAAACAGCGGAAAAGGCCATGGAATGGTTGGCCACGCATCAGCCTCCCGATTTAATTGTGCTCGATATTGTGATGCCGGGAGCCAATGGCTTGGAACTGTGCCGCGAAGTACGGGCGAATCCCCTCCTCAAGACAGTGCCAATTATCTTTTGCTCCTCTAAAGATCAGGACTTTGATCGCTTTTGGGCCTTGCGGCAGGGGGGCAATGCCTACGTTACGAAACCCTTTGAACCCGAAGATTTAATTGAAACCATTAACGAGTACTTACCTCCCTTGCCTCAATGATGTCTGTCAGTGCCCCAGCCATTCAGGAATACTTTCATGTGGAACTGCCCCGACGGGTGAATGTGGCGATTCCCCTTGGGCAAACGGCTGAGGTCTTAAGTGTTGAGCCACGGGATATTTGTCTGGTGCCGGGGGTTTCAGCCGCTCTTTTGGGCATTAGTAACCAGCGGGGGCGGTTATTGTGGATGCTTGACCTGTTGCAATTGCTGGGGGTGCAGCATGCTTGGGGGCGATTACCCACAGGGTACGCTACGCGATCGCCCCACCAACGTTGGACAGCACTGGTGATGCGAGACGGCTCATCGCCGCGGCAACTGGCTTGTTTGGTGAGTCAACTGCGGGGGATTATTCATGTTTCGCCAGAGCAGCAGCAACCGGTGCCGCAGCGACTTCAGCGGGAGGTGCAGCAGTATTTGCAGGGTTTTGTGCAGTTGGATCGCCTGCCAATTTTACTATTGAATGTTGAGGCTGTTTTTGAAGCTGTCGCCCGTTCACCCGCTCCTGCCCTATGACCTCCCTTGCGAATTCCACCCCCCCCACCTCATCCCTGAGCGATCGCTACTTCAATGCCATCCTTACTCAGGATATTCCGACCCTGCGTGCCCTCCTTGAGGAAGACCCCACTGATCGCTTGGTACAGTTGACCTTGGCCACTGCCCTAGAACAGGCCGGTGATGTTGCCGCTGCCCAAGCCCTCTATCAGGCGATCGCCGAAGCGGATCAGGGGATTTTTGGCCAAAGTGCCCGCAATGCCTTGGCGCTATTGCAGGGAAGCCCTGCTGCCCCCCCTCCCCCCCCACCAGCCAGTGCCCCCGTTGCGCCGACGCCCATTCCCCTCGGACGGGGTCAAATCAAGCAGTTGCGGCAGGGACTGCACACTTTAGAAACATGGCTGGTGCAACTCCAGCAACAGGAGTGGGATGCACCCATTCCCGAGATCACGGATCCGCAACTCGCTGCCATTGGCCAAGGAATTGCTGCCTTGGTGGCTCAACTACAGCAGCAGCAGGATCAGATTCAAACCCTCGAAGCCCAACGTCAAGGGGAAGTCCAGCGGCAGCGCCAAGAACGGATGAAAATGCAGGAGGCGGTGATTAACCTATTGTTGGATATTGAGGGGGCACAGCGGGGTGACCTCACCGTACGCGCCAAGGTAGACGAAGGGGAAATGGGATCCATTGCCGATGCCTTCAATGCCACGGTGCGCAGTTTGCGGCAAATTGTCGTGCAAGTCCAGACCGCTGCCAACCAAGTACAGGCTGCTGCCCAAACCACCCAAGAGGCGATCGCTGGACTTGTGGCAGGGGCAACCCAGCAAGCCGCCGACATTGATCGCAGTGTAGAAGCGGTTGAGAGGATGGCCGCCTCAGTGCAAGCAGTCGCCAATTCTGCCCAAGAAGCAGCCGCGATCGCCGCAGAGGGGTTGACGGCGGCACAATTGGGGGATGCAACCATGGACACCACCGTGGAGAGTATGGAAAATATCCGCCTCAGTGTGGCCGACACCGCCAAGAAAATGAAACGCCTTGCTGAATCCTCCCAAGAGATCTCCAAAATCATCAACATCATCTCCAGCATCTCTGAGAAAACCAACCTTTTGGCCTTTAACGCTTCGATTGAAGCCGCACGCGCCGGGGAGCACGGCCAAGGCTTCCGGGTGGTGGCCGATGAGGTGCGCCGCTTGGCCGAGCGGGTGACAGAATCAGCGCGGGATATTGAGCAGTTGGTGACGGGGATTCAGCAGGAGACGGCTGAGGTGCTTCAGGAAATGGAGGGCAGTACGGCGCAAGTGGTCAAGGGTACCCAGTTAGTGAGTCAAACCAAAGCAACATTACAGGGACTCGCTCGCCTCAACCAACAGATTGATTCACGGCTGCAAATGATTTCTGAGCGCACTGCTTCCCAAACGTCCACAGCCGCAGAAGTGACGCAGATTATGCAGGGGGTTGCCCAGATGGCTCAAACAACAACTTCAGCCGCTGCTGCTGTGGTGGATGCCATGGAAAGCCTAGTGGCCGTTGCCGCAGAATTGCAAGCCTCGGTATCGCGGTTCCGTGTGGATGCCTAAGGAGGGCTAGCCCATGACCCTCAACGCTGCCGACCTTGACGCCATTACCCAAGAGGCACGCCATTGCTTCCTCTACGAAGATGCCCCGGAGTACTTACTGCTCCTCGAACAATGGGCAGAACAGGTGACCACCGATCCCGAGCGTCACTACACGGCTGAGGATTACAACACGCTGATGCGGGCGGCACATTCCCTCAAGGGGGGGGCTGGGATTGCCCAACTCAGTGAGCTACAGGCCTTGAGCCATTGCCTAGAGGATGTTCTGGAAGCCCTCAAAGAGGGTCGCATGGGCGATCGCCCCCGTGCCCATCAGCTTCTAGTGCAAGGGATTGAGCAAGCCCAAGAACTCTTGACCGCCGCCAAACAGAACCATTCCCTAACACCCACTCCCCGCTATCAAGCCCTGCTGGCAGACCTGACAGAACTCCTTGGCACCGTCGCAGCCACCCCCTCATCCCCCACTGCGGCTCCCCCCGATCTGCGCACCGCCTTGACGCAAACCCTTGAGGCATCCCTGCAGAGCCTAGAGGCTAGTACCACGGATGCAGAGCGGGAGACCGCTTTGGCTCACCTGATTGCCACCGCCCAAACCCTAGGGGAACAGTGCGCGATTCCTTGGTTGCAGCAACTGGCCGCAGAATTACCGCAGCTCGCAGCGGATTTACCCCTTGGGGAATTAGTGCCCGCCGTTGTCACTGAGTTTCGGCAATTGCAGCAGGCAGAACTAGCCAAGTTGCCGCCACCCGAACCGACCCCTAACCCGCCTGCAGAAACCGCCTCCCCCCAAGACAACTATCTGCGCATTCCCGTCAGTCGCCTAGATCGCCTCGGTAATACCGTCAGTGAATTGCTCATTGGTCAAGAACGCCTCACCCTTTATCAACAGCAGTTTTTGCGTGCCAATCGCGAACTGAAGCACCGCCTTGAGCAATTTCGCCCGATTCGCGATCAGGTGCAGACGTTCTACGATCGCTTGGCCACCCCCCTTGGGAGTCGAGGTTTAGTTGCAAATGGTCATAACGACTTTGATGCGCTGCAATTTGACCGCTACACCGAACTGCACACCGCGCTCCAAGATTTTCAAGAATTGCTGGTGCGAATTCAGGAGACGGGCGCCGATATTGATCTGCTCAACCGCGATCTCCAAGAAGCCCTTGATCTCAACCGCCAGCACTTAAACAGTCTCTACGGTGAACTGACAAATTCCCGCTTAGTGCCCTTTCGCCAACTGGCAGAAAAGTTTGTGACCGCTGTGCAAACCTTGGGCGATCGCCACCATAAGCCCGTCCAACTGGTGATTGAGGGGGGCGATACCCTTGTGGATCAAGTGATTTTGCAGCAACTCAAGGCACCCCTGACCCATCTGGTGCGCAACGCCTTTGACCACGGTCTTGAGCCGCCCCAACAGCGGCAGCAACTGGGCAAGTCCCCGACGGGAACCATCTGGCTGCGGGCACGACTGCGGGGGAATGCCGTGGAAATTCAGGTGGCCGACGATGGTCGGGGGATTGATCTAGAGCGGGTGAGTCAAAAGGCGGTGGAACTTCAACTTTGCTCTCCCGAAAAAATGCCCCACCTGAGCCGCGAGCAGATTTTGGAATTTCTCTTTGTACCGGGGTTTTCAACCGCCAAGCAGGTGAGTGATCTTTCCGGTCGGGGGGTGGGCTTGGATGTAGTGCGCGAGCAAGTCCAGCGATCGCGGGGGCGTCTGCAGATCACCACTGAACCCCAGCGGGGCACAACCTTTACCCTTACCCTGCCCTTGACCCTCAGTCTGCTGCCCATGGTGCTGTGTCAAGTCGGGGAGCTAACCTTGGCCATCCCAGATCTGAGTATCCGCGAAGTCATTGCCCTGAAGGAATACACCGATATTCGCCACCCCAGCGCCACCATTGACTGGCAGGGACAATCCATTCCCCTGTATCCACTGCATCAATTCTTGCCCTATCAGCGTCCCCTGAGTGCGCCAACGCAGCCCCTTGGTGTGGGTGTGGTGGTGGATGTGGCGGGTCAGGCGGTGGCCTTGGCAGTGAACTATCTCATTGCCGAGCGGGAGTTGGTGGTCAAGCCCTTTGATCAAACGGTACCCGTGCCCCCCTACGTCATGGGTTGTACGGTTCTAGGAAGCGGTGAAGTGGTGCCGGTTCTCGCTCCCGACAACTTTACAGTGCTGCTCACGCCCATACCAGCCTCGCCGGTGACGGCCACAGCCCAGCAGCGCACCATCCCCCAAGTGCTGATTGTTGATGATTCGATTGCCGTGCGACGGCTCTTGGATCGTGTGCTGCGGCAGGCGGGCTACGATGTCGTGCAATGTCGCGATGGCAAAGAAGCATTGGATTTTCTCCTTGGCCAAGGGGATCAGGTGTCCCTTGTGATCACCGATATCGAGATGCCCCGCCTCGATGGCTATGGTTTGCTAGAGGCGATTCGTCTTTCGGCGCGTTTACGCCATTTACCGGTTGCCATGTTAACGTCACGGGGAGGGGATACCCACCGCCAAAAAGCCTTTCAACTGGGTGCCAATGACTACATTACCAAGCCCTTTCAACCCCAAGGGTTGCTGCAAACGGTGACCCAACTGCTCGCCGGTCGTCCTGCTGCTGTGGTGACCCTCAGCCGCTAAAACTATCAGATTGCATTGCGGCAAAAATTTTTTATGAAAGATTGCGATCGCCAGATTTCACGGACATCCTTGCTAGGATCGGGGTGACTTGCGGCGGAGAGAGCAACCATGCCTGCACAGGTGGAAGAAAAATCAATTGTGCCGACGGTAATTGTGGGAGTGGGTGGCACAGGAATTGAGGTACTATCGCGGGTGCGGCGACTGGTGGAGGAAACCTACGGCAGCCTGAAACAGTTTCCGGTGATTAGCTTCCTCGCCATTGACACCGATCGCGACTACAAAGTGAGCAACCCCCTCGCCGCTGGCTCTCCCCTCAAGGACAACGAAAAGCACTGGGCCAGTGTCAGTGGCAAAAACGTGCAGCAAATCATTCAAAACCTCGACAACTACCCGTGGATTGCCTCTTGGTTTCCCAAGGAACTGGAGCGCAACATTACTGCCCTAGAGGCCGGAGCCGGTCAAATCCGTGCCTGTGGTCGGTTTGCCTTCTTTTGCAACTACCATGCGATTCAACAAAAGTTCCAAGCGGCTAGCGATCGCGTTAAAGGCCACGAAAGTTATATGCAAAGCCGCTACGGCCTCAAGGTCAACAATAGTAGCCTCAATGTCTTTATTACAGGTTCCCTCTCTGGGGGCACGGGTAGCGGTATGCTCATTGACCTCGGCTATTGTGTCCGCCACTGGTTAAAGGGGCAGTCGAGTCCCCTCGTCACGGGAATTGTGCCCATGCCCAATGCCTTTGCGGCAATTAGTGTCGGCGATCGCGTACTGGCCAATGGCTATGCCGCCCTCATGGAACTCAGTTACTTTGCCGACTACCGCACCGAGTACGTGGCGCAATTTAGTAGCAGCCTCAGCGACGAAGTGCGCTACAACTCCCCTCCCTTTGACTTTACCTACCTCGTGGGCACCAAAAATGGCGAGAATGAATTCAAGCTCGATGAGATCCGCGAGATGATTGCCCAAAATATCTTTTTGGATCTCACTTCTGACTTTGCTCCCCACAAACGCTCGATTCGCGACAACATTAAGGCGGCTTGGGCCTCTCAAGATGCCGGCGGGCGGGGCTATCCCAAGAGCTTTATGGCCTTTGGCCTCTCCAGTGTCGAAATTCCCATTGCCCAAATTCGCGCCTCCTTGACCTATCGCCTCTGCCAAGACTTTATTCACTGGTGGCTGAATGAATCGGTGCAATTGCCACCCCAGCTTTTAGAGGTGACCCAGAGTCTCCTGAAACCCATGAACTTGCTGGATATGGATTTAGTACTGGCCTTAGCAGCAGCGGGCGATCGCCCCTACATGCAGGAAATTTCCCGCTGGATTAATGATCTACGCAATCAAATTAGCCGTGAAAACCTCCTTGAATGTACCCAACAGGGGGTAGGGGGCATGATTGGTGCGGAAAGAGGCAAAATTTTGCAGTTTGTGCCTTGGCTGAGTGAACAGGTGGACAATTACCGCGCTGCCCACTTGCGCGAACTGAGTCCGGATGAGCGCCTCCATGGTGACTTTTTGCAGCGCATGTACGACAACCGCCATCAAATTATCCAGCAGGCTCGCCAAAGTCTTGAGGAGGAGTTCTACCGCATTGTTGAAGATCGCAATCGGGGGCTGAAGTTTGCCAACGCCTTTCTGCAGCAAATTCGCCAAATTTTTATCAGTCAGAAGGAAAAATATGACCGCGAAATTCAGCAAACTTGGCAACCCAATATCACCAATCGTCAGCGACAGTACGAAAATGCTCTCCAAGACATTACCCACTTCAGCACTCTCTTTGGCATCTCCAAGCAAGCAAAAATGGAGGAATTTTGCCAGCAGGCTCTAGAAGGCATTGAGGGCAGTTTCAATGCCACCATTCAAGCCAAAGCCCGCTTTCTGGCCAAAGAGGTGATGGACAAACTGGAGGAATGGCTGCAGGGGATGGAGGCACGTCTTGCCAAGCTCAACCAGCGGCTCCTCAATTTACGGGATGGTTTCAAGGCGATGGCCGATAGTCAAGCGGATAGTGCCGATGCCCTGCGAATCAATGGGGTGAAGCTCTACGATCGCCAAGAACTCAATGGCCTCTATCAAGACCTCGTCGAGCGCTATGCGGGCGCCAATACGGGTGTGGCCTCCACATTTACCATTGGTCTCAATCAACTCTGTACCACGACAGCGACAACGGTGTTGCAGGAGGCAAGTCCCCTCTGGAAGGAAACCCGCGCCGCCAATGAGGTGATGCGTCTATTGGATTTGGCGCAACTGGCGGATGTCCAAGAAAGTGACCTGCGGGAGATTATCCAAGAAACGGTCCGGCGCACAGTGCAAAATGCCCCAGAAGAGAGCCGCCTTGTGCGGGATCTCACCGCCTGCGATCGCCTGTTGCAGTTTTATCGCAATGATGAAGCAGAGATCCTCAATGCCCTGCGCATGGCCTACCAAAAATCAAAGCCGCTACTATTGCTCTCCCAAGCGGTCATGAGTGGCCGTGATGCTGGCTTTACTCCTTCAGTGAATACCAATATTGCCATTGTCGGCGGTGAAAATACGGCTGATTTGGCTGCCAAAAAACTGATTCCCCTGCTCAAAAACCTCGTCAAACCCAATGGCCAGAGCATTACCAGTGATGATATTAAGCCCTTGGGCGATCGCGAACGCCACCGCATTGTCTTTGTCCAAGAGATGGGGGGCTTTTCCCTACGCTGTATTGAGGGCATGCCCGAACTGCGCCAGTCCTACCAAGATTGGCGAGGCCAAATGATTACCGCCAAACGCGCCCGCCTGCGGGGAGAAAACCGCGATTTGCCCATCCCTGTTCACCTGCAAAAGGATCCCCCCTTCTGGGATGTCTTTCCAGAAAACCCGCAAATTCTAAAACTGGTGGTGGTTGCTCGCGCCCTTGATGTCCTCAAACAGGCAGAAAACCGCGCCACCCGCGAAGCCACCATCCGCTACACTCGTCATACTGCTGTTGGCCTTGAAGATGTGGACATTGCCGCCAACTGGGAGGAAGTGACCCAAGTCCTAGAAGTGCTGGCCTGCCGTCCCGACTTAGAGGAAATTCAGCGCCAAGTGACCGTCATCCTCAAGGCAGCCGAAACCCCAGCAGAAAAGCAAGCCCTCTATGAGCATCTACTGAACTACTTGAAGCGACGCGAGGAAGAACTCCATAAAGCCGGGGGACGCGACAGCCTTGAATACAAGCGGGAAGCCGCCATTCTCCAAGAGGTGATCCAAACCTATCAATTGGCTCAAGGCACACCCACACCAACGCCCCCTGCTCCTGAACCACCCCCGCCCCAAGCTGAACCAACACCTGAAACCAGTGCTGCGGCAAGTTCCTCTGGCTTAGAGCAACTGCAACAACTCATGGCCATGTACCAGCAGGGGCTACTCTCAGAGGCGGAGTTCCAAGCGGCCAAGAAAAAACTACTGGGACTTTAGGGGAGATCTCTGTAATTTCACGGGGATCTGTGGGAACACTTTAGGGTAAAGACGAGTCCAACACTGGAGCACTCCTATGTCTCCCTATCGTTCCAACCTGCCTTGGTTCTACCGATCGCTCATCGTCTCGAAAGGCTTTACCCTCATTGAACTGCTCGTCGTTGTCATTATTATTGCGATTTTAGCGGCGATCGCCCTCCCTTCGATGTTGAATCAGGCCACCAAAGCCCGCGAATCCCAAGCCAAAACCAATATTGGTGCCGTGAACCGTGCCCAGCAGGCCTACCGTTTAGCCAATCCCACATTCACCACCGACATCGCAAGTTTACAAATCGGCTTTAGTGATACGCCCGACTATGAGTACGCGATCACCGTTGCGAATAGTAACTACGCAGAATTCCAAGCCACCCCTGAGCGTCCAGAATTGAAAGCGTTTACAGGCTGTACCTACGCCACGTACACAACATTGACCACAACCCAAATTTTAGAAGCCGCTCCTTCGGGTTCTAGCATTGCGTCGCCACCTGCTTGTCCATCTCCCTAGGATTCTGAATCTTCCTCATCTAAGTGTTCCGCCACCGCCTCATAGAGCGCCAGCACGTGGTGATCCAGCAATTGGTAAAAGATATGTCGTCCTTGGCGACGGAAACTCACTAGCCGCATCGCCTTCAGCATACGCAATTGGTGGGAGACAGCAGATTCACTCATTTCCAGTGCCACGGCAATATCGCCAACACAGAACTCCCCTTGGGCAAGCAAGGCGACAATCCGCAGTCGGTTGGCATCGGCTAGCAGGCCAAAAAATTGCGCCATCCGTTGGGCTTTTTCCGTGGAGAGCAGGCGATCGCTGGCCCTTGCCAACGCTTCGGGATGATGGGGATGAGGAGCAGCAATGGTTTTAGGATTCATACTTCCATCATAGGCGTTGATCAGGTGCTGACTAATTGACGTTTGAACAACTATTCAGATATATTAAAGGAGAGGTGAACCATGCCTCCCTTGTATCACCTATTTGGAGAGAACAGCCATGACAACCGTTACCCAAATGAAATGTGCTTGCCCCCACTGCCTCTGCATTGTCTCCCTCAGCGATGCAATCATGATCGAAGGCAAACCCTACTGCTCCGAAGCCTGTGCCAACGGCACCTGCAAAGAAAGCGGCGGTTGTGGCCATACAGGCTGTGGCTGCGCCTAGAAAAAGCTAGTTCCTTCCCTACTAGAAGAAATGCGCTGGGCTTGTTCTCGTTGATGTTGATGTCTTAGGGACTTGATTCGGTTCAAGAGACCTGTTGGCAAAACATTCAGCACAGCCAGCGCAAGTATTGCTTTATAACATTTCCCCCGCCACGCCAGACGTAGCAGAGTCGTTACATCTACTGAAGCTCCTTGAATTTTTGCATTGGTTAAAGTAGCTAAGGCAATCCGCTGAAAACAAGCTTGAATGCCCCTGTAGTGGCAAATAGGCGTTTCTTGAGAATGCAAAAGTTCTACTAAAAAAGGTAATGAGGCAGGAATAGGCAGTGTTTGAGGTTCGCCGCAGCGATTCTCTGCATCCTGATTGTAGATTGCTGTTACTGTCGCTTCATGGGCAACAGGAAATCGCAGAGCTACCTTGCACCAAGTGATGTAGTCTTCATTGAGCTTTACACCCACTGGAAAACCACCCACAGCTAATAAATGTTCTTTACGCACACAACAGGTTGAAGAAGTCACAATACTCAGTCCCTTGGCATAAGCTTCAAAGAAAGGATCAACGATCCCTCGCCATCCTTCTGAAAAGGGAGAAGGGGGTAAACGATACTCACCATCTCGACGAATAACACAACAAGTACTCCACAGAGAGGCCGTTGGAAAATCTCGAATCAATGCTCGCAGTGTTGTGAGATGCTCAGGCAACCACTCATCGTCAGCATCCAGAAAAGCAACGTATGGTTCAGTCGCTTCTGCTAGTCCTCGATTCCGAGCAGCACTAACCCCTTGATTTGTCTGCTGAATCAAGCGTACGCCGTGACTTACAAATTCTTGAACAATAGCAGCACTGCCATCCGTAGAACCATCGTCAATCACAATAATTTCTGCCGCTGGACTGGCTTGCTGTAAAACACACTCAAGGGTATGACCAATATGGGCAGCCTTATTGTATAGAGGAATAACAACGGAAATCATCCTTTCTGTTTCTGAATGCGAGGCCAGCATCTGATGAGCCGGTAGAGAAGGAGCAGAGTTTGGAAAGTCAATGAATGTCCCATTTTGACCTGAATGTGGTACAGCTCAAGAATGAAACCCAGTACATCGCGACTACTAGTTCCTTGGGGATAGTAACGTCCAGCAATAAAATCTCTAAGCACAACCTTAGCTCCTTGATGTATGGCTTGCAAAATAAACAACTGATCTGCCAGCAACGGAAAATAGCGAGAGTATTCGCTAACTTCCTTATGCAAGTCCCGCCGAATTGCTAAACCTACGGCATGGCCAGTTACATAAGCATGCATTCCCCTTAGCCACTCCCAAGCTGGTTGCTGAATACCTGTGACCAAGCGATCGCCATCGTAGTAGCAGGTTGTAATCAAGTCCGCATGAGTTTCTGCACAAGCTGTCTTGTAGTGGGCAACTGTTTCAGGAAATAAAACATCATCTGCCCCAACAACCACGTAATAGTCACCAGAGGCTAGCTTCACGGCACGATTCAAAGCATCATAAATTCCGAAGTCTGGACGCGAATCCACAGTAATTGTCTTCAATTGTGATTTTGCTTCGTTGATTAGTTCTAAAGTTCGATCTGTAGAGCCACCATCAACAACCACCCACTCAAAATCTGGATCAGTTTGAGCAACCAAGGAAGCAATCAAGTGGGAAAGATAATTCTCAGCATTATAAGTTGCCGTAATGATACTAAGAGTTGGTTGCACAGAAGTATCTAGTACGAAGAAGTATGATCAAGGTTGTTGCAATCGCAACATTTCAGCTTGAATGCGTTGGCTAAAGGCGCTGTCCTGCTGTGCCCGCAGTGTAATCGCATTGAATTGCTCTAGAGACATATTATATTTCCTCAGCACCTGCATTGCCTCGCGCACATAGTTGGCACAGATGGTCTCCAAGCCACTGGGGATATTTTGGGGATTCATACCAAAGCAGGAATTCCGGGGCACTTGACCTTGGAAAGCCGCCTGCGCTTGACGATAGTATCTTTGGCGGATGGGTTCAATTTCCAGAACCACGCGGGCATAGTTCATGATCTCCCACGGGGCAATGACATCTGCGCGCGGGGAAGTCTGGGCCAAGGAATGAGGTGAAGGCACAGGCACCAGCAGCAGACCTGCACTACACACAGCAAGGGGCAACCACTTCCAAGACATTGACCACCACACACAACGCATCCGACTACACTGTACTTGGAATCCCTAGAACCCCTTCAAGTTCCTCAACGCAGGCAGGCATCACGGATTAAAAACTGTTTTGGCCAAGATTGACCCCACAATAGGTAAATTTACCAGACTTTACAAAAAAGTTACATTCTTTGAAGTTTGCTCATCCACCCCGCCCAGCAATCAACCACTGCGGTATCCTAAATCTCGGTATTTATCTCCAGACTGCCCTTATTGTCGTAGCTTAGGGGCTTCCTGAGTTGGCGGCAGGGCATCCACCTGTCATCCTGATCGTTTTAGGAGCGGTTATTACATGGCTCACACTGTCAAAATCTACGATACCTGCATTGGCTGCACCCAGTGTGTGCGGGCCTGCCCCACCGATGTGCTGGAAATGGTGCCTTGGGATGGTTGCAAAGCTGGCCAAATTGCCTCCTCCCCTCGCACGGAAGATTGCGTTGGCTGCAAACGCTGCGAAACGGCTTGTCCTACTGACTTTTTGAGTATTCGCGTCTATCTGGGTGCAGAAACCACCCGCAGCATGGGTCTAGCCTACTAGTCCCCTATTTTCGTGAAACCTTCGTCAAATTCTTGATTGGGCTTGAGGCAGCATCCCTACGTCTCAAGTCTTTTATTTGTTGTCCTTAGCACCAACCAACCCATACTCACCTACGGCTCAGGGCTGATCTTCGTTGCTGAGGCGGTTTTGCAAGTCATCCACCGCTTCATTAATTTGGGCAATTTTTGCCTCTAGCTCTAGGCGCATGGATTCCATCAGATTGTCATCACTGCCATTGAGGGGAGCAGCCTTATCCCCCTTCAGCCGTCCAGAGTCACTCGTGATTGCTTCGCTCAATCGATCCTTGACTAAAAGCGTGACAAGGGAACCCGCAATGCCACCAAAGAGGGCACCCGCAAGAAATCCCCAGCCAAAGCCATTGCCACGGTTATTCATAAAGAGACTGATCAGGCTTGATAACTATAGACTAGCCTACTGCACATCATGCGAAGATACCACGCGAGCAAGCTACCGCAAATTTACCAGATTGGGAATGACGCCTACCGAGGGCACTCCAGCAGTGGTGGGGAAAAAATCAGAAACTTTTTAGCAGGGGTGTTAATTTTGCCGCAGGGGGTGGGTATGTTATGGCTAGAGGCGAATATGTCTTGACCTAAGGAGTCTCAAAAATATGAAAAGCGAACTGAAAGCGAAATTCCTCCAGCACCTGCTGGCCAAGAAAAAAGCCAATGAAGGCTTCACCCTGATTGAGCTGCTGGTGGTGGTCATCATCATCGGTATTCTGGCCGCCATTGCCCTGCCCTCGATGCTCAACCAAGCCAACAAAGCCCGCTTGGCCACAGCCAAAAACACGGCTGGTGCCATCAACCGCGCGCAACAGGCCTATCGTCTTGAGAAACCCACCTTTGCTAGCACTGTGACTCAGTTAGGCGTGGGTACGACAGCAACCAATGTTGAAGGCTACACTGTTGCGATGACAGCAGGTACCGCTACTGATGCGGCTGTTAAGCTGACAGCAAATGACCCGGCAGGGACGGGGGTTATTGGTTGCGTTAAAGCTGAGGCTGGTACCACCAGCGCAACAGTTGCGGAGAAAACAGGCGATCCTGCCACTGCTGCTCCCGACTGCCCATTGTAATTAATACTATTGAATTGATATTACAACTGTTAGGCTAGGCTTATGGTCTAGCCTTTTTTATCGTTCATGCGGCTGCTCTTTGTTGACTTTGGTTCTTGGCAATACGACATTGACACCCCCAATCACGCACCATTGGGCGGGTCTCATTCCGCCCTTTGCTACCTCATGCAGCAACTGCACAGTTATGGTCATGAGATCTTCTTGAGCAACCGACGCGATCATATTTTACTCCCGTCAGGAGTGATGCATTTTCCGTTGACACTTCTTACAGATCGGTTGATTACGGCACTGAATCCCAATGTCTGTATTCTCCTCAACGCTGGCAATCTTGGCCAAGAACTGCGAAAAATTCTTCCTCCTACGACACCACTCATCTTTTGGACACAACACCATATTGCTGAAGATGCAGTGGATCAGTTTCATCATCCTGAGAAGCAAGCTATGTTTGATCGTATTGTTGTTGTCAGTGAATGGCAGCGACAACAGTACATCAGTCACTTTGGGGTTGCCCCCTCTACACTCCACATTCTCCGAAATGCTATTAGCCCCGCTTTTGAGCAGCTATTTGAGGAGAATGAATCTATCCTTAAGCACAAACTTCCCCAAATCCGCCTTGCCTACACAAGTACACCTTTCCGTGGCCTTGATCAGTTAGTTCAGGTGTACCCTGAGATTTATCGTAACTATCCTGAACTACACCTCGATATTTATTCTAGTTTGCAGGTTTATCAATTTGCTCCTGAAAACGATCCCTATCAACCACTCTACGAGCAGTGCCAACAGCTAGAAGGCTCGACCTATCATGGCTCTGTCCCCCAAGCTCAACTCAGCCAAGCTCTCAAACAAGTTGCCATTCTCAGCTATCCCAACACATTTCCTGAAACTTCCTGTATCGCTGCCCTTGAAGCGATGGCAAGTGGCTGCCTAATTGTAACCTCAGCATTGGGGGCACTGCCAGAAACAACAGCAGGTTTTGCTGACCTAGTAGAATTCACCACTGACTGGCCAACCTACCGAGCCAACTACGGAAAAGCCCTTCGCAAAGCTATCGAACGGTTTCGTGACCCCACAGCACACTCTGCCCTAGAAGAGCACTTGCGTGCCCAAGTCAACTACATTCACAAAAATTACACATGGTCAATTCGTGCCCAAGAGTGGATCGCCTTCTTGGAGTCACTACTCACCCCTCAAGTCACGCTGGTACCCGTATCGGCATGGCAGCGTCGCTTACGCTACTACCTAGAGTTGGGACGTTATGCAGATGCAATCTCCCTGTGTGAAACACTAGCTGATGAGTTTGTCACTGAACCCCATTGGCCAGCCTATCAAGGTGCTGCCTATATCTTGCAAGGTCAGGAAACAGAAGCCCAGCTTCTATGGTCTGTCTATTTGAGTCAAGTCCCTGAACTGGAGCAATCTAGGATTACAACACTTTGGGGAGAGATTCTAGCGGATGTTGCCAGCTTTGAACACCACGTCCCAGAGATACGCTTTGCCCTAACCACCTATGCCTACGAATTTGCGGCTACCCTCGCCAACGGCCTGAGACTACTGCAATTATCAATGCAACTAGGATTAGAAAAATCAGCCATTGAGGAGCTTTTGAGTCAATTGAATGAAATGCTGACAACTAAAACATCCTCAGTGTCTCAGGAAGAGATTCTTAACTTGATTAACACTCTCCTTAACCAGTATGCTACTGCCACAGGTGTGCCTGAATTTATAATGGCTTGCCACCAGATCTTCAACCTTGGTGACGCACTAGAAAATTTACTCTTTGAGCTACTGCGTGATCATCCTGATACGTTTGCACCTTTGATTGGTCAGCAATATTTAGCTCTTGCAATAAAGCAATGGGGTCTCTATGAATTTCTCTCTCGTAACTTCACAAAAGCAAAAATAGCTGATCTAGCTCTGCAATGCGCAAATCAACTCTTTCAATTTGAACTCACTCCTCTTGGCCACGATGTCAGCTACACTTCTAAGCTGAATGTTCTCTCAACATTTAAGTATGATTTAAGCTATTCTGAGAATGTTTCCAGTTTGCTTAAGAATTGGTTTAATAACATAGATAGTTGCTACCATTTCCTTGTCGAAAACATAGATAAAAGTCAAATTGATATTGGTAGCCTATATTATTCAATTTCTTCGTATTTTCATCTTTCTCATCTTTTAGATAAACCGAATTTGCTAAAACCAATCTTTAATCAGAGAAATCTTATTTTTTATCAGAATGCGCATCATTTCCTGCCAATTGAGAAATACTACGCAAAAATAACAAACAATAAACCAAATATAAGTACAAAGAACACTTCTCTATTAACTAACCAGAAGATTAGAATTGGCTTCATTGGTACTTGTTTCCATCGCCATCCGGCTGGTTATCAAATTCGCTCATTTGTTCGCCTTTGTAATCGAGATATTTTTGAACTATACATTTATCACCCATGGATGCGAGCGTATCAAAAGGATGATGTGAATCACTGGTTTCGTAGTGTTGTTAATCGCTATGAGGAGCTAGGGACAGGTTCCCAAGAAATTGCTGAAAAAATTTACAATGATCAAATTGATATTCTCATTGATTTAGATAGCTGCACGAGTGATATCACATATCAAGTTCTCACCCTCAAGCCAGCACCCCTACAAGCGACATGGGTAGGGTTTGATGCCATTGGCTTGCCAACAGTAGATTACTTTATTGTTGACCCTTACATTCTCCCTGACGGAGCGCAAGCATGGTACCCAGAAACGCTGTGGCGACTGCCGGATTGTTATCTCTCCTTTGATGGCTATGAGGTGGCCAATAAAACCGGAATTCGCGATCAATTGGGACTGAGTGCCGATACGGTGATCTTTCTCTGTGCCCAGCGAGCCAGCAAAATTCAACCCGAAATGCTCAAGCTGCAATTTGCCATTGTTGAAGCGGTTCCAAATGCTGTACTCATTGTCAAGTACCACTCTAGTAGCTCGATTTTTGAAGAGTGGTGCCGCAGTGTTGCTGAAGCTGAGGGGTTTGATTTAGATAAACTCTACTTTTTAACGTCGAACTTGCCAGAGATTCACCGTGCCAACCTCTATGATGTGGATGTGGTGCTGGATACCTATCCCTATGCAGGTGGGGCAATGAGTCTCGAAGCCCTCTGGTTGGAGGTGCCGATTGTGACGAAGGTGGGTCAGCAGTTTGTGGCACGTCACACCTATACCTTCCTGAAAAATGTCGGCGTCGAGGAGGGGATTGCCTTCAATGATGAGGAGTATGTGAATTGGGGAATTCGTTTCGGGACGGAGCCAGACCTGCGGCAGCGAGTCAGTTGGAAGCTGCGCCAAGCTAAACGCCACGCCCCCCTGTGGAATCCCCAACGCTTTAGCCGTGAGATGGAGCAAGCCCTAACGGCCATGGTGAATCGGTATCAGACAGGGGAGTTGGTTGTGCCCCCCCGCCATCGAGTCGGAGAATAGAGCATTTATGCCTAAAATCACTGAATTGCTGAAAACTGCGAATAAATTAGAAGGCATTGACTTTACACTAGCGATCGTTGGCTCTCGAAAAATGTACGAGACCGATGATTTTGGTCACTCTCCTTGGTCTATCCTAGCGCCAGACCTGATTATTTATGGATTTGATGCTGACGCCGAAGCCTGTGAAGCTGCAAATCAAGCCTTGGCTGATGCTAATATCCCTTGGCAAGAAAAACACTATCCCCTAGCGTTATCCCGTGAAGAAGGCACCAGCGTTCTCCATATTACTAACCTGACGGCTTGTAGCTCACTATATCAGCCGAATGACTCCTTTTGCGATCGCCTTGCAGGCTTCAATGAAGCTCTCAAAGTTGTGGCAACAGTAGAGATAGAAACAACCACTTTAGATGCTTTTAGTCGTTCTCAAGGAATCACAAACCTAGACTATCTTCAGGTAGATGTTCAAGGTGCTGATCTAGATGTTATTAAAGGAGGAAGTGAAATTATTCGATCTAGCACCTTAGCTGTCTTAGTTGAAGTTGAGTTTAATCCACTATACAAAGACCAACCTCTTTTTAGTGATATTGATACTTACTTACGCAGCCTAGGATTTAGTTTGTTTGATTTAGTCATGCAAAACTCCTCTTGTCATCTATGCCGTTCTATATCACCCATTATTTCTGTAATGCGATCGGGTCAAATTCTTTGGGCAGATGCTATATATTTGCGTGATTTGATTAATCCTGAATTCTATTCAATAGTGAATGATTTACAGAATCCTGAATCTTATATCAAATTAGCAGCAATCGCGGACGTTTTAGATTTTCCTGACTACTCACTTGAAGTATTGACTCATTTAACTCGTTCTTATGGAAGCAGCAATGAACGCTTTAATTGTAGTGATGTGATTTATCAGTTCTTAAGTCAATTCCCTGCTCTTGTTGAGAGAGGCCTTGAAAATCTACCAATCATTCAATTGCTAAATAATAGATAGAAGCCTATGATTAGTAAAATCAATGAAACAAAATAAATTTAATAAATGCAGCTTATGGCGAGTTTGATATAGTGTTCCTATCTCAGGTTTTTGACTATAAATTTTGCAATTATTCTAAAGACTCAAGTACAAACTCTAAGGGTTAACAACAAGAGAGTCTCTATGGTTTTCCTTGATTTTTTTACTATTCGTGATGCCTATAAGTATTTCAGATACCTTGGGAGCCTCAAATTACGAAAACGATACAAAGAGGGACTTGAATCCAACCATCAAGGTTGGGGTTTTCCCCTAGTATCTAAATTGGAGCGTGATGGCTCCCTGCCTTTTCCATACATGAGAGGACAAGATTCATGGCAACCTACAAAGTAACGCTAGTGCGTCCTGATGGAAGCGAAACAACAATTGACGTGCCTGATGATGAGTACATTCTGGATGTGGCTGAGGAGCAAGGCCTAGACCTGCCCTTCTCTTGCCGTGCTGGTGCTTGCTCTACCTGTGCCGGTAAGCTGCTGGAAGGGGAAGTAGATCAGTCGGATCAATCCTTCTTGGATGATGACCAAATCGAGAAGGGCTTTGTGCTCACCTGTGTCGCCTATCCCCGTTCTGACTGCAAAATCCTCACCAATCAGGAGGAAGAACTTTACTAAGGCGATTTTGCACAATTTATCTTGCTGGGGCGGTTGTCGTTGGGCATCGCCCCTTTATTTTGGGGCTGGAGTCCTTAAGATGGAAGTAGTGATTGGTGCCCACTGATGGTTTCCGACTTGCCCCCCACTGGTGATTTGATGATTCGTCCCTTAGCCTATCGGGATGTGGAGGTGATAGAGCAGCGGCTGTGCCATGAAGGGGTACACGATCAGCCCTTTGGCCTGCCGTCCTTGGGGAGCGGACTGATGACCTCACCGCTGCATCTCTTGCAGTGGCTCACGGGGATGAGCAAGCAGCGCATTTATGTCGCGGAGCGGGACAACCAAGTGTTAGGGGTTGTGCAGGTGGCTCCCTTTAATGAAAGTCGCACCACATGGCAGGTGCAGCAATTGGCCGCCCAAGAGTTTACAGAGGTGGGGACACAACTCCTGCGCCACTGTTTTAGTACCCTTGTGGAAGCCCGTACATGGATGGTGGAAATCAACATTGACCACCGTGAGGCACTAGACCTCTACCGCCAAAATGGCTTTCAACCCTTGGCACATCTCACCTACTGGCAGATTTCAGCGGATCAGTTGGCAGAACTGGCACAGGGCACGCCTTGCTTGCCGAATTTGCTGAAGGTCACGAATGCCGATGCACGGTTGCTGCATGAGTTAGATACGATGTCGATGCCGGCATTGGTGCGCCAAGTCTTTAATCGCCACTATCGGGACTTTCAAACGAGTCTTTTGGATTGGCTACACCACGGTTTGGCCAGTTGGTCACAACAGGTACAAGTGCATCGTGCGTACGTGTTTGAACCGCAGCGGAAGGTGGCGATCGCCGCCTATACGCTCCATGCCAGCCAAGATGGACACACGCCCCACTGGCTAGACTTAACGGTGCATCCTGCCTATACAAATCTGTATCCCGGGGTACTGACCCACATTGCTCGCTTGGTGCAGGCCTATCCACCCGTACCTCTACTGCTGTCTTCGACGGATTACCAAGGGGAGCGAGAAGCCTACCTTGAACGCTGGGCTGAACCCATCCGCCGCAGTTTAATGATGTCCCGCTCGGTGTGGCACAAGGTGCGGGAAGTGCGATCGCCCCTGCCGGAAGGCCTGACCTTATCAGAAGTTCTCCAAGGCCTGCAAACCCATCGCCGCCCTCAACCCGGTCAGATTAATACCAAAGAGGGAGCACAGGCCTACTACCACGAGCACCCACCCGAAAACACGTCCCCTCCAGAAGCCCAATCCTAATCCTGGGAGACGGAAATTTCTGAGGTTTCAGTATAGCCTTGCAGGGCTTGCAGGAGACGCTGGATTGCGGTTTCATTGTCAAGGGGTAACCGTTCAGGCTCAGCAACAGCCGTGCGCTGCGGGAGCTGCGGTAGATTTTCGAGGGGTTGACCGTAGGTATTGCCCTTGGTGGCCAGCGGTGTGCTTTGGGGTAGCGGATTGAGGAAGCTAATCTGCTCGGGCAAGTAGAAGATGGGTTGTAGTTGCTCTAGGGGGAAGGTGCCATAGCCTTGGGCATCTGCTGGGTGGTGTTGCCAATAGTCCAAGAGGGTCTGGCGATCGCAAAAACCTAGCATCTGTGCCTGACGGCGATCGCGATCCAAGCCAACAGCAACTGCCAAATCGGCGTTGATGACCCCCAAAAATGTCGGGCAATGAATCCGCAGAGACTCTCCCTGCTCGACAGGATAGATAGATAACTGCACCCCTTCCAAGTTGAGATCCGCAATGTCCACAAGGTCAAGAACCTCTGGCCGCTCACACCAAGTCGTACTCAAGGTGAGATCATCGGGCAAATCCTCAAAATCATCCTGCTTACTGGGAACACCCTCATTTTCCCACCAGTCTATAAACGAATAAAGCGCAACCAAATAGGGCAGAACCTGCCGTTGCCGACTGGGACGACATCCCTGAAGCACCGCATGGGCGGCATCCAATATCAGGGAACGAATGGGAACAGTCGGTGCCAAAAAGGAAGTCATAGCCGTCGTCATCCAAACCAAGTACGAAAAAGCGAGGCTGCCTAGGGAAGGTAGTAAATGTCGTTATGCTCACACCACTGGGCAAGTTTGGCCTCTATTTGCTCATCAATTTGTTTTGCGGTGCAGAGGCCACGGGCATAGTCAGGGTGAATTTCACGGCGGGTTTGCCGTCGTTGGTGGGGGCTGGGGATTGATTGGGTTTCATACCATCGCCTCATCCATTGCGGAATCTGGGGATCTTGAAAGAATTTACGGTAGAGCCACAGGCGATATTCACGACCGAGGCAGCGAGAAATCGTGGGCTGGCTGACAAAGAGTTCACGGGCAATTTCCGCTTGGGTACGGCGACGCTCACACCAATCCCTGACCCATGTCGGCGTCTGCGGGTCATTGAGAAACTCCACCATGCACTCCACCCCTTGGCCATTGCTGGTTGGCAGTGTGCGGGTATCGGGATAGTTGTCAATCCATTCTTGGTTGCTGTCGGTGGAGCAAATGTTCAAAGAGCGGGTGGACTGCACATAGCGTCCCAGAATGCGCCGCACCTGTTGATGAATGTCGCGGGTGTACTCAATCGTCCAGCCCAAGAGTTGGGCAATGTGCTGGCGCAAGCGAGCCGTCGAAGCCCGGATACGGGGATCGGTAATTTCCGTTTGGACAATTGTAATCAACTGAGCGCAGGCTTTGGGGTCAATCTCCCGCTGTACCTCCGGGGGCGCTGCTTGATAACGATCTTGAAAGACTTGCAGGGCACGGTTGTCATAGAAGAGCAGTTCATCGGCCTCGCGCTTGAGGAGTTTGCGTTTTTCATCCGCTAGTTTATTGCTGATGACCGTGCGCACCCATGCTTCAAAGGTGGGACGACCATGGCCGGTGGCACCAAAGGGCTTGAGGGGGTCAAAGGATTTCATGGCTTCCCAGAGCCAGCCCGTGAGGTTACTTTGGCATTGCTCGGGATCAGAGCTACCTAGACACACCGTACGCAGCAGATCGCGGTACTCTTGGCGAAACTGGGGGGAGAGGAGAACCGTTGCGCCGAGTTCTTGACGTAGGCACTGGATAAAGAAAGCAAGGAAACACTCGGCCTCTGTCAGTTCCGGAGAGGGATTGCGGTTGGCTAGGGCTGGGCGACTAAAGGCAAGCACCAGTTGCTTGAGGGGTTGATTGTACTGGCCCCGATTGAGGCGATCGTACTCATCTTGAATGACGGTGGCGGGAATTTGCAGTAACCGCTGCACTGTTTTTTGCACCGCCTGCTGTTGGAGTTGATCGCGGCTCAGATTTTCTAGGCACCGAGGAAAGAGACGAAAATAGGCTTCCACTAGGCGTTGGAGATAGCCGCCGCGTTGGCTAAGCTGAGTATCAATGTTGCGCTCGAGGATGGCTCGCAGGGCTTGAGAGAGGGGCTTCATCACAGCGGGCGATCGCTCCCCGGCCAAATAACGAGACCGAGCCGCCTGCAATAACTGCGGCAGTTGTTCCACCTCAAGATCAGGACTGCGGGTCGAGAGACTCATCCGAAATCGGCAACATGAAAATAATTACTCAACATAGTAGCGGTTTTTGCCGATGTCCTTGGGACAATTGTTAGGATCGCTTAAGATAGCTCTTCCTCATGGGATAAAGGGGTTTTCATCGCCTCAGGAATCACGGTTCCCAGTTGTGCCGGTAAGCGGGCGATCGCCTGCTGCACAAAGGAACGAATAAATTCATCGCGGCGATTGAGTTGAAACTGCCGTTGCACCACTTCACCCATACCGCCATCCCCCCAGTCTTGGTTGTGGCGAAAATACTCAATAAAACTTTTACCGGCAATGCGAGTGAGGTAGGCGGCTGTAATCCCTTGGACGGCTTTGCCCACCACCAGCCCCCCGACACTCAACTGTAAAGCCGTCCCCACCAGATTCATGGCACCTTTGACGATGCCGAGACTGGCCAAGGTTTTACCCAAGGAAAGGGCTAATTCGCGGGCGCGATCGCGATTCAGATCACAGCCATAGACCTTGCCAATTTCCATCACCATTTGCGCATTCACAGCAGCAGCGGCCAGCAGATCTACTCCGGGAATCGGCGTGACACAGACCACACCCGCACTAATCCACTGGTAACGTTCCACCACCTTATCCGCTTGGCGGCGGCGTTGCTGATCAATGATTTTGCGGGCTTGCTCCCCTAGGCGTTGAGACTGCAACAGGATATTATCTGCCACCAGGTCATCCCCTTCCTCGCGCAGAATGGCACTCATCCGCCGAATCAGTGGCCAAATATGGGGTTCGGGTTCTAGCCACTCTCCTGTGTCGAGGCGAATTGGTTGGGGACGGGCGGCAATGCCCACGACATCTTGGGGCGGAATCAACCCCTTCACCCGCTGCCGTAGATGGCGCAGCAGAGCCAGTTGATCGGCCTCAGAGCGCAGATCAATTTTATTGAGAACCAAGAGCGATCGCTTGCCCATTTCCACCAAGTTGACCAAGGGGGTATATTCCGATTGGCGCAAGTCATCGTCCAGCACAAAAAGGAGTAAGTCTGCTTCTGCAGCCAGTTGGCGGGCTAATTGCTCGCGGTAGGTGCCAGCGACACCTGCTTCCAAGATGCCGGGGGTGTCAGTAATGAGAATTTCTTGATCCGTATGGGGCAGCCAAAAGCGATAGGTTTGCCCCACCTCCGTCGTGCCCATCGTTGGTGCCACTTCCCCCACCATCTCTCCCATGAGGGCATTGACAAGAGAGGTTTTACCCGCTGAACCGGTGCCAAAGACAACAATGCGCAATTCTTGGCGGTAAAAGTCCTCCTCTAGCTCCCGTGCCCGTGCCAACAACGCTTGCCGTGCTACTTCATCTTCAATTTGACTCAGTTGCTGCCGTAGGGCTTTGAGATTTTCAGCGGCGGCCTCCGTTTTATCGAGGGGGGCTTGGGGCGTAGCGGTGGCGGGCTTGCCCTTGCGTTCCAGTAAATACAGGTAGCGAAAGAAGGTATAGAGCAGTCCCCCCAATAGACCAATGAAAATCAGCACCAAGAGATTGGCCAAAAAGGGCGCCGTAAAAGCCACCTGCACATAGAGCCACGTGAGTGCCGATATCAACCAGAGGATGAGCACCAAGATGGCGCTGAATCCCAATAGTGGCCAAAACCAACGCTTGGGGGTCATGGCAGGTATTTCATCAGACGCTGCAAGACGGGCAATTTCAGCGATCTCCCCCGCCATAGGCGCACCATTAGCCCCAAGTTGACCAGAAAGTAGGCGGATCCCCAGAGACTATTGAGAAAGAGCAATAGGCCATGATGCAGAGACTGGACTTCACTCACACTGGCAGCGCCATTCAGCAGACCATAGCCCAACAGCCAAATGAGACCAATGAGAAGGGCAAGGCGACTGACTTGGCGGGTCTGGCGATCGCTGCCGCGGCGGCTCAACTGCCACAGTGCCGGAATCATGCCAAAGATGGGCAGCAAATAGACAAAGAACCACAATCGCTGCAATGTCGGGTTGGTAAAGGCTTCCCGATCCACGGGGTCGAGCGGTTCCATCAAATACTCCGCAGGGGCATGAGCACCGTCGTCAGGGCTTCTTGATTCCTAATATATCGCTGATTGATTAAGAGACAGCCCTGTGCCAAAGCGCTGCATCTGGGGCGATAAATGATCAGCCACATTGCTAAACTGAAGATCGGCCTGTTTGCGGCCATGCCCGCGATCGCCAGTGTTGCATTGTTACTAGGGAATCTGCCTTTATGTCAGTGATTCAGGAGCTACACCGTCAACTCGTTCGCAAAGAACGCTCCGCCACTGAAATCACCCAAGCCTATTTAGACCGCATTGCCGAAGTGGAGCCAACGCTCCATAGCTTCTTAACCGTGACGAGCGATCGCGCCCTTGCCCAGGCTGCTGAGGTGGATCAACGCCTTGCTGCCGGTGAAGAGATTGGTTTGCTGACAGGGATTCCCTTGGCCATCAAGGATAACCTTTGCACCTACGGCGTGCGCACCACCTGTGCGTCTAAGATGCTGGAGCACTTTGTCCCCCCCTACGAATCCACCGTGACCCAAAAGTTGCAGGCCGCTGGCGCGATTATGGTGGGCAAAACCAATCTCGATGAATTTGCCATGGGCAGCTCTACCGAAAATTCTGCCTTTGGTTTCACCGCCAATCCTTGGCATCCAGAGCGCGTCTCTGGGGGATCTTCTGGGGGGTCTGCTGCCGCCGTTGCTGCCGGGGAATGTGCTGCTGCCCTGGGTTCCGATACGGGCGGTTCCATTCGTCAACCCGCTGCCTTTTGTGGGGTGGTTGGCCTCAAGCCCACCTATGGTTTAGTGTCGCGCTATGGCCTTGTTGCCTATGCGTCGTCATTAGATCAAATTGGGCCTTTGGCACCGACAGTCACCGATGCGGCGATTCTTTTGGGGGCGATCGCGGGGCATGATCCCAAGGATGCCACCAGTCTCAGCGTGTCGATTCCCGACTACACCCAAGCCCTCAAACCCGATCTCAAGGGGATGCGCATTGGCGTTATTCAAGAAACCGTGGGTGAAGGCATCCAACCAGAGGTGAAATCTGCCCTTGAGGCCGCCCTAAAAACCCTAGAGGAATTGGGGGCAACGATTGTTGAACTCTCCTGTCCCCGCTTTGCCTACGGCCTGCCCACCTACTACATCATTGCCCCTTCGGAAGCCTCGGCAAACCTAGCCCGCTATGACGGCGTCAACTTTGGTTTTCGCGCTGAAGGAGCCAGCGATCTCCTTGAAATGTACATGAAAACCCGCGCCCAAGGCTTTGGGGCTGAGGTGAAGCGACGGATCATGATTGGCACCTACGCCCTTTCCGCTGGCTACTATGATGCCTACTACCTGCGGGCACAAAAGGTACGCACCCTGATCAAAGAAGACTTTGCCCAAGCCTTTGCACAGGTGGATGTTTTGGTCTGCCCCACCGCTCCCACCACTGCCTTCAAGGCTGGGGAGAAAACCGCTGACCCTCTGAGTATGTACCTGTCAGACCTGATGACCATTCCCGTCAACCTTGCCGGGCTACCGGGCTTGAGCCTCCCCTGTGGCTTTGATCAGGAAGGGCTGCCCATTGGTCTGCAATTGATTGGCAACGTCCTAGGGGAAGAGACCCTATTTCACGTTGCCTATGCCTATGAACAGGCGACCCCTTGGCACCAGCAGCAGCCGCAGCTTTAGGCTTTAACCAAAACGGCCACTGACATAATCCATCGTGGCTTGCTCTTTGGGGTTATTGAAGACGACGCTAGTATAGTCATACTCAACAAGGTAGCCCACCCGGTTGCCCCGTTCGGTGGCCTCGGCATTAAAGAAGGCAGTGCGATCGCTCACCCGAGTCGCCTGTTGCATATTGTGGGTCACGATCACAATGGTGTAGTTCTGCTTCAATTCATGGATCAGTTCTTCCACCTTGAGGGTAGAAATCGGGTCAAGGGCAGAACAGGGTTCATCCATGAGGATGACCTCGGGCTTGGTGGCGATCGTCCGCGCAATGCAGAGGCGTTGTTGCTGACCTCCCGATAGAGACAGGCCACTTTCTTTCAGCTTGTCCTTTACCTCATCCCAAAGCGCTGCTTGCCGTAGCGAGGTTTCCACAAGCTCGTCTAAGTCTCCCTTGTACTTATTGACCCGCGCCCCAAACACGACATTGTCATAGATGGACTTGGGAAAGGGATTGGGTTTTTGGAACACCATGCCAATGCGCCGCCGCACCTCCACCGGATCCACCTCTGGGGCGTAGAGATCTTTGCCGTGGTAGGTAATTTTGCCTTCGACTCGAGCACCCGGCACCAGATCATTCATGCGGTTAAAACAGCGCAGCAGCGTGCTCTTGCCACAGCCGGATGGGCCAATGAGAGCCGTCACTTCATTGGCATAGATGTCCATCGTCACATCCCGTACTGCCCGAAATGAGCCATAAAAAATCGAGGCATTCTGGACTTGGAGAACCACTTTGGGAGTGGGTTTAGGGTGAGTCGTCATAGAACAGTTACCTTTTAAGTCTTTAGTAGCGTTTCTTGCGAGTGAGTAAGCGGGAGCCAATACTGACGATCAAAATGATGCTCAGCAACACCAACGCGCCTGCCCATGCCAGTTCCTGCTGGGGTTTGTAGGGAATGATGGCAAAGAAATAAACCTGCACTGAAAGCGTGGAAATGGGGCGAAACAGATCCGTTGACCAGAAATTATTATTCAGAGCCGTAAAGAGGAGAGGTGCCGCCTCACCACCTGCCCGTGCCACCGCTAGAGTCACCGCAGTCGCAATAGAGGGCAACGCCGCAGGAAGCACGACTCGACTAACGGTTTCAAAACGAGTCGCCCCCAACCCCAATGCTGCCAGCCGAACCTCTTCAGGAACGAGGACTAATCCCTCCTCTGTGGTTCGCATCACAATGGGCAGCATGACAACTGCAAGGGCAACACCACCGGCAAAGGCACTAAAGGTGCCCATGGTCATTACCACAATCGTATAGGAAAACAAACCCGCGATAATAGCGGGTACCCCACTGAGAACATTGGCCGAAAACCGCACCCAATAGGCGATTTTGCTCCCCCGCCCAAATTCGGACAGCCACACAGCGCCCAAAACACCAATGGGAACACTAATGACGACGGCCACTGCCAAGACAATCAACGTGCCCACAATGGCATTGCCAAGACCCCCACCACTCAAGCCGGGCGGCGGCGGCAGCTTTGTAAACAAGTCCAAGTTAATCAGAGGTAGCCCCTGAGAGGCGACATTAAGGACAATGGCAGCGAGGGGAATAATGGCGATCGCCGCAAACAGCCCCGTTAGGCCTGTCATGAAAAAGCCAAAGAGGGTACGTGCCGTCAAAACTAGCTCGAGTTGAATATTCTCCGAGTCTGAAGAATGAGGTTGACTGCTCTCTGTCATGGTGGAACCTATCGCTCAACATTCTGAAACTTCTTAATAATGATTTCTGCCAAGATATTGACGATCAGTGTCAAAATCATCAAGATTAAACCCGCATAGAGCAGAGCGGCCACTTGATCGCGCCCAGCCTCACCAAACTGAGAAGCAATCAAGGAAGCGATCGTCGAGCCAGGCTCAAGGATAGAGATGCTGATACGATTAGCGTTCCCAACCAGCATGGCTGCGGCCATTGTTTCCCCCATCGCCCGACCGAGGGCAAGCATAATCGAACCCACAATCCCTGAAAATCCAGCGGGAATGAGCACCCGCAAAATGGTCTCCCAACGGGTGGCGCCTAGAGCCATTGCCCCTTGACGCAAGTGAGGGGGTAGGGAAACTAATGTGCCCCGTGAGATTGAGGTAATCAGGGGCAAGATCATAAAGGCTAGAACGAGGCCTAGTGTCAGCAGACTATTGCCCCGTGGCTCCGTCCCAAAGATGGGAATCCAGCCGAGGGATTGATGCAGAAAAGCGTAAAATGGCCGCAAAAAGGGAATCAGGACAAAAATACCCCACAGGCCAATAACGACGCTGGGAATGGCCGCCAATAACTCAATGGCAAAGGCAATCGGCGTGCTGATATAGATGGGCAGGAAGTCCTCACTCAGAAAAACAGCAATGCCTAGCCCGAGGGGAACAGCCACCACTAGGGCAATAATAGCGCTGACAAGGGTGCCATAGATCTGTGGCAAAACGCCGTAAATATTTTGCACCGGATCCCAAGTGGTGCTCGTCAGAAAGTCTAGGCCAAATTTGCTAATGGCTGGGAGTGCTGTAATGCCGATTTGAACAATGATCCATGCCAAGACAACCGCAAGAGCGAGGGCAAAGATCATTGTTGTGTAGTAAAAGGCTTGGTCAAGGTAATAACGTAGATTTTTTCGCGCCTCAATGGCAGCGACATCAGGAGCTTCAGGTGAGTTATCTGAGACAGACATGATCTTGTGTTGGGGAAGTTAAGATTTCTTAATGCTAAAGATTGGTTTCTTCCTAATCCTAGGGGATGAATTTCAACGATGACTAGAGGGGGCATATCGACCCCCTCCACTTGGATTAGGCAGTTTTCACTTTGTCCAAGGTTGCCTTAACCCGCTCGACAATATCGGGAGGCATCGGCACATAGTCCAGTTGTTCAGTAATGGGTTTGCCATCGGTCAGTGCCCAAGTCAAGGCACCTTTCAGCGCTTGCCATTTTCTGGCATCAGCATACTCGGGGTACACCATAATCCAAGTCAAACCGGCAATTGGGAAGGCTTCCGGATTTTCGGGGTCAGGCACCAACAGGCCAAAGTCCTCAGGAATCGTGGCTCCTTCAAAGGCTTTGGAGGCTGCCTCTGGAGAGGGGTAAATAAATTTACCGGCCTTATTTTCTACAAGTGCCCGCGAGAGATTGTTGAGCTTGGCGTAAGCATACTCCACGTAGCCGATGGTGCCTTCATTTTGCTGAATCTGAGCAGCCACTCCTTCATTGCCTTGACCGCCAACACCGACGGGCCAATCCACAGAGGTTCCGACACCGGCTGGCCAATCAGGACAAACAGTATTGATATGGTTCGTAAAGATAAATGTAGTACCACTGCCATCAGAGCGGTGAGCAAAGGTGATCGCCTTGTCTGGCAGAGTTTTGTCAGGGTTGGCAGCCACGAGTTTCGCGTCATTCCAGCGGGTAATTTTGCCTGTAACAATGCCACAGTAGACTTCACGGGGTAGCTTCAGTTCATCCACACCGGGCAGGTTATAGGCAAAGACAACAGCACCGCCTGCCATGGGCACTTGAATCGGGTCTGCATTGTATTTTTCCTGGAAGGATTTTAGGCGATCGCCTGTCATCGGCGCATCGGAAGCACCAAAATCCACCGTACCATTGATATATTGCTCTAGGCCGGCACCACTACCAACGGATTGATAACTGATTTGAACCTTGGGGTCAACGTCTTGGGCATAGGTTTTGAACCAGTTTTGGTAGAGAGGCGCTGGAAATGTTGCTCCTGCACCATTAATGCTAATGACCTCACCAGTTGGTGCACCGCTATCTCCTTGAGGACCGCAAGCAACAACGATGCCAGCGGTAATAATAGCGGCGAGGATCATGAGAATTCGAGATTTCCTGAGTTTGAAGATCATAAGCGCGATCGCAAGTAAGAACAATGAACAAATGCATTGATGCATCAGTATTTACAGCCCCTCTCGTGAGGATTGAGACTGCTCAAAACAGTTAGAACTACTGTGCATTGACAGCAGGCACGAGGATCTCATCCCCGTTCATGTACTCCATAGTTTTCAGAACAAGGGCTGCATGACAGCTTGCTCGATAGCAACGACAAATCTATCGCAACTCAAAAACAAGCTAGGGCGATAATACCGGAACGATGTAAAGGTTAGGTTAAGAACGACTCTCTCTGTTAATTAAGTTTTTTTATTATTTTGCAGCCCCTGTCGCTCCGAACCAAAGCTTGGGTAGGATAGTCTAAGCTTAATTTATGGCCAAGTGTAGTGAGGAATACTTTCAAGGAAGCAATTTATAAAAATTTTCTTAATCTCTAGGTCACCCAAACCAAAAGCAGCCTAAGATGACCTCTAGGGCTAAGTTCTTCATGTGTTCTCAGCAATACTTTCTCTAGGGAGAAGAGCCAACGAAATTATTTAAGAGAATACTTTTTTAATTCCCACGCTTTTGAATTCAAGTTACTAACTTTAGAACACTTTATATTATCCGATCATCTTTCAAGTATCTTTGAGGTATCAATAGTTTTGGCTAGTTCTTCATTATTTTTAGTGATTTTGTTTTAGTAGGAAAATAGTTGGATTCACCAATTTTCTAATTGATACAATACCTTTCATTTTTAGAGTGAGGCTTGAGTTATGCAGTTTCAGCAATTGAGGCGCGGAGTTTTACCCCTTTTGGCCATCGCCCTTGTGGGTTGTGCAACGGAGGCCGCTTCCAATGATCTGATGCTGAAGGTGATTCGGGTGGATGGCTCGAGTACGGTTTATCCGATTTCCAAGGCGATCGCCGAAGGGTTTAAGACCACGCCTAATGGTCAAGAGGCCGATATTGCCGTTGCCTTTTCAGGGACATCTGCTGGCTTTCGAGCCTTTTGTAGCGGCAAAACAGATATTAGCGACGCTTCCCGCCCGATCCTCATTACTGAAATGAATGAGTGCATTGCCAATGGTGTCCCCTTTATTGAGTTGCCCATTGCCTTTGACGCGCTGACGATCGCCGTCCATCCCCAAAATACTTGGCTGAAAGAAATTTCTGTGGCCGAGTTGAAAAAGCTCTGGGAAAAAGCAGCGGAAAAAAAACTCACTCGCTGGAACCAATTACGCCCCGACTTTCCCAATGCACCGATTGTGCTCTGGGGACCGGGTCAAGATTCAGGTACCTTTGATTATTTCAACGAAGCCATTCTTGGCAATCAGCGCGGCTCTCGCACCGACTACAAAGCCAGCGAAGACGATAACGAAATCGTAGCGGGGATTGCTGGGGATGTGAATGCCCTTGGCTATCTTCCCTATGCTTACTACATGGCCAATCAGCATCGTCTGCGAGCTGTGCCGGTCAGTGATGACCGAGGTGCCATTCTGCCTTCCGTGGAAACGGTGCAAAACAGTACCTATCAGCCCCTCTCACGCCCCCTCTTTCTCTATGTCAATGCCCAATATGCCCAAGACAAGCCCCTGCTGCGACAGTTTGTCGAGTATTACATCCAGCAGGCACCGACGGTCGTTCCCAAGGTTGGCTATGTCCCCCTTACGCCGGAAGGCTATCGCTTGGCAGGCATTCAGTTTATTCGCCTAGAGGTGGGGACTGCCTTCAAGGGCGTGCCTGAACCTGAGGTGACGATTGAAGAGGTGCTGCGGCGTCAGGTGATCTTCCAAGAAGCCCATGCCAATAATCCGACCCCCTAGAATAGGGGCATGGAAATTATCGAGAGGTCTCAGCAGCGGCTGATTTTGCGCAGTCGCCCTTGGGGGGTGTGGCTGGCAGGTCTGATATGCTGTGTTGGCGCTGCTGTACCGATTTGGTTTGCCGCTCGCTATGAGCTGGTGTGCCGCCATGAGGTTCGCGTTATTGATAGTCGCTGTCGCTGGGTGCGCTCTGGGGCAACGGGGGTACAGATCACCCAAATTCCCCTAAATCGGCTCCAAGGGGTGGGCATTATCGAGCAGTGGCGCTCTAGTCGCGGACGACGCTACCGTGTCTATCAGGTGCATCTAGAAACCACAGGGGGTTCCATTGCCTTTGGTGAATTTACCCGCGATCGCCAGAGTCGAGAAGCCGTTGCCGAACGCATCCGTCGCTTTTTGCAGCAGCCGCAACATCCCCCCTTGACATTAGTGGAAGATAACCACTGGTGGGGATTTTTGATCTTAGCTGTTGGCTGGGGTCTAGGCTTACCCCTGATCTTGCTCGGAGCCAAGGTGCTGGTGCTGGTTTTTGATAAAAGTGCAGGCGTGGTATCGCTGCAATATAGTAGTCTTCTCAGAACAGAAAAGAAAACCTTCCCTTGGCATGACCTCAAGGACGTGGTCGTACAGCTCTCCCGTGGTAAGAAGGGCAGATTATCAGCTCGTTTGGCTCTGGAATTGCAGAATGGGCGGGTGATTCCCCTGCGGTTCTATTACAGCAGTGATGTCAGGGGCAATCAGGCACTGCAAGCCACGATTCGGGCGTTTCGTGATCGTTCGTGATCAAACGTAACGGGTACGGCGGAACGGCAATAAATTAGCTAGGCTAGAAGCAAGAAATTTCCCTCAGCAGGGATAGAAATTTTATCTCAGAACAGCAAATTAGAATTTGTTAGCGGTTGTTGACGCAAGCGATCGCTAGCCCTGAATTCCCGAAAAATTTATCCCTTTGCTGTGGGCGATTTCTGTTAGAAAGGCTACAATCAATGAGGTTTTAGTTAAAATTAGTCAAAAGATTCCTGCACAGTCTCAACCGCTCGCTACTGCCTGCTCCCTGACCCCGTGGGTCACACAGGACATTTTTCAAGATGATCCAGCGGCAGAGATCCTGAGGATATGGAATCTAGAGCCTATCCCCCCGTCCAACCGCTTTCCTTGGCTGCATTCCATGATTGAAATGTGGCTGACGATTCTAGCGTCACCAAAGGCAACGGTTGCCGACAACACACTGACAATACACATTTAGGGAGATTTTACGAGGACAACGGCATGACCCAAGCGAATGTACTTGACGTTTACGACCCCGCAACAGCCCCCCTTGAAGATGAGGTGGCTCTGCTCAGTGACTATGGCCTTGATGCGGTAGAGATCGAGGAAGAGGAGAGCGAAGACTTTGAGGAGGTCAGCGATGATCTTGACGGCAAGCCCACAAAAGGTCGTGCCAGCCGACGACGGACACAGGTCAAAAAGAAACATTACACTGAGGACTCGATTCGTCTCTATTTGCAAGAAATTGGCCGCATTCGTCTGTTGCGTGCCGACGAGGAAATTGAACTGGCTCGTAAAATTGCCGATCTCCTAGAAATGGAGCGAGTGCGCGATCGCCTGTGCGAAGAACTGGGCTGCACCCCTGAAGAACTAGAGCGCAATCCCGAACCCTGGGCCAAAGAACTGGGGATGACGGTGCAGGCATTTCGCCATCGTCTCTTTGTCGGTCGCAAAGCCAAGGAAAAAATGGTGCAGTCGAACCTGCGACTGGTGGTGTCGATCGCCAAAAAATACATGAACCGGGGGCTATCCTTTCAGGACTTGATTCAAGAGGGCAGCCTAGGGCTAATCCGCGCTGCCGAGAAATTTGACCACGAAAAAGGTTATAAATTTTCCACCTACGCCACATGGTGGATTCGCCAAGCCATTACCCGCGCCATTGCCGATCAATCTCGCACCATTCGTCTGCCCGTACACCTGTACGAAACCATTTCGCGGATTAAGAAAACCACCAAACTCCTCTCACAGGAAATGGGGCGCAAACCCACCGAAGAGGAAATTGCCGATCGCATGGAAATGACGATTGAAAAACTGCGCTTCATTGCCAAATCGGCACAACTCCCCATCTCCCTAGAAACCCCCATCGGTAAAGAAGAGGATTCCCGTCTCGGGGACTTTATTGAATCCGACGGTGAAACCCCTGAAGATCAAGTGTCGAAGCACCTACTGCGCGAAGATTTAGAAACGGTATTGTGCACCCTTAGCCCCCGCGAGCGAGATGTGTTAAAACTGCGGTATGGCTTGGACGATGGTCGCATGAAAACGTTGGAGGAAATTGGTCAACTCTTCAACGTCACCCGTGAGCGCATTCGCCAAATTGAGGCCAAGGCCCTGCGGAAACTGCGCCATCCCAACCGCAACAGTGTCCTCAAAGAATACATTCGTTAAGGAGTCGTTTATGTTGCGTCCCCTCATTGCCCTGACCGTTGGTCTGTCTGCCACTCTGGTGGCAATGCCGCAACCCAGTTCTGCCCAAGCCTGTGCCTATGCCAAAGGGTTGAGTCAAAGTCTGAGCAATTCCTCATTCTTCGATAGCAGCAAGCTGCCGATCGCCCTTGGACTGGGTGCAGGTGCCATTACAGCAGCGGCAGTGGGGGTGACCCTCTGGCAACGGCGGCAGCAAAGTGATGCCCCGACCCCTGCTTCTGATGCTGCCTCTTTGGAACTGCCGGTGGTCTTGCCGGAGTCTGAAGGTGCAGAGCGTTCTGAAGATGTGACACCCATTGCCTAATTATCGATTTGTCAAATTACTCCCCCTCGTAGGGGCGATCGGGGTATTCCTAGGCTGTAGTCCCATTGCGCAGTCGGATACCCCGTTACCTTTATCAATCTCTGAACCCCTCTTAGAATCGCAGCCACCACCAACACTGGCGGTACGCATTGAAACCGTTGTTGAAGGGTTAGAACATCCTTGGGCAGTAACTTGGCTGCCGGATGGCAGTGCGTTGATTACTGAGCGCCCCGGACGGTTACGGCGATTTCACCAAGGGCGTTTAGAAGCCCCCATTCGTGGCGTGCCGCCGGTCTTTGCCCAAGGCCAAGGGGGCTTATTGGATGTCGCCCTTCACCCCCGCTTTGCTGAAAACAATTGGGTTTATCTTACCTATGCCCATGGCACAGCATCCGCGAATCGTACTCGCCTCGCACGGGGGCGTCTGGTGGGCGATCGCCTTGAAGAGGTGACAGTTCTCTTTGAAGTCTCGCAAGCGAAAACTGGGGGACAGCACTTTGGCTCCCGCTTGGCTTGGCTCCCCGACGGTACATTGCTCATGGCCATTGGCGATGGCGGCAATCCCCCAATTGAACTGGAGGGACGGTTAATTCGCGAGCAAGCCCAAAACCGCCGCAGTCATTTGGGCAAAATTATTCGCCTGCGGGACGATGGCACTGTGCCCGAGGATAATCCCTTTGTGGGCGACGCCACGGCCACCCCCGAACTCTGGAGCTACGGCCACCGCAATATCCAAGGACTCGTGGTTGATCCAGTCACAGAAACGGTGTGGTCAACGGAGCACGGCGCCCTCGGTGGCGATGAACTCAATCGTATTGAGCGCGGTGCCAACTACGGTTGGCCAGTGGTCACCTATAGCCGTGAGTATTGGGGCGCAGAAATTACCCCAGAGCGACGCCGGCCGGGGATGGTGGATCCTTTGGTGGTGTGGACACCGGCCATTGCGCCTTCAGGGCTAGCAGTTTATCGGGGCGATCGCGCGCCCCAGTGGCAAGGTGCCCTTTTTGCCGGTGGTCTTGTCTCCCAAGATGTGCGCAAAATTCGAGTCAATACCAATAATGCTGTTGCAAGCCAAGGGCGCATTCCGATAGGTCAGCGGGTACGGGATGTGCGCCAAGGCCCTGATGGTTACCTATACGTTCTCACCGATGATGCCCAAAATGGCCGATTGTTGCGCATTTTACCCCCTACCTAAAGAACCTGAAAGATTCACCTGCCAACACTCTTCTAGCCAGTCTATCAAAGTCTCGCGAGGGGCAGAGACTTGGCGTACCACTGACCACACCTGTAAGGCAGCTAGGGGGGAGTTGACCTCGACCCTCAGGGGCTGATAGGGAGCATAGTCACAGGGTACCTCTAGCTCAATCAACCGTTGGTAGATCGGCCAGCGTAATTGCCACTGAACTGCAATAAGGTGGGGGTTTATAGACATTCAATAAGCACTCCATTATTGAAAATGTACAGAAAGGTAGTTTAGGATCGGGCTGTCAGAGCTAAGTTAGTTAGCTCACTAGTGTCCGCAAAGGAGCATCGTGCTATGACGACCAGTGCATTGCCACGCCAAGCGTTTGGCGAGATGGGTGACACGGTTGTGTTGCTGGAGAAGGCCACCACCACCCCAGTCTGTGAGGGGATGAATCGCCTCTTGGCCAGTTTTCAAGCCCTGTATTTGCAGTACCAAAAGCATCATTTTGTGGTTGAGGGGGCAGAATTTTATCCACTGCATCAGTTTTTCCAAGATTGCTATGAACAGGTGCAAGGCCACGTCCATGACTTGGGTGAACGTCTGAATGGTCTGGGGGGCGTGCCTGTGGCCGGTTTTCAACAGTTGGCCGCTCTTTGCTGCTTTACCCCTGAACCGGAAGGGGCTTTTAACTGCCGGCAAATGCTCAGCAATGATTTGCAAGCGGAGCAGGCGATTATTGGGATTCTGCGGCAACAGGCTACCCAAGCAGAGAGTTTGGGCGATCGCGCCACGGCTTATCTGTACGATCAAATCCTGCTGAAAACGGAGGAGCGCGCCTATCACATCGCTCACTTTCTGGCCGATGACAGCCTGAAGGCGTAGTCTTTCGCAATTTTGGTTAACGAACCCTAACACAAGATGACAGTTATTCATACAATGCCCCCACTACAGGGGGTTTTTTAATGCGGATTTTTCCTACTGCTTAGCCTAGCTTAGTTGCGATTAAATTGCAATAAATCTATCCAAGGGGGTTTGTTGCAGGACGCTGGCGGGGATACTGTTGCATCAGGGCACGCACCTGCTCGGCATGGTAGGAACTGCGGGTGAGGGGAGAGGAGACCACCTGCAAAAAGCCCATGGATTCGCCAAGCTGCCGCCATGCTTCAAATTGCTCTGGTGGAATAAAGGCCTGCACGGGTAAGTGTTTTGGACTCGGTTGGAGATACTGGCCAATCGTGAGAATATCACAGCCCACTTGACGCAGATCCGCCATCACTGCCGCCACTTCCTCAGGGGTTTCTCCCAAGCCCACCATGATGCCCGACTTTGAGTAGATCCAAGGGGCGCGATCGCGCACTCGTTGCAGCAATTCCAGACTGCGCTGATAGTTGCCTTGGGGACGCACCCGCCGATAGAGACGCGGCACGGTTTCAGTGTTGTGGTTCAGCACTTCGGGACTGGCGGCGAGAATTTGATCTAAGGCTTGCCAATTGCCACAGAGATCGGGAATGAGGACTTCAATGGTTGTTTGGGGCGATCGCGCCCGCACGGCCTCAATCGTGGCCACAAACTGCGAGGCACCACCATCGGCCAAGTCATCCCGATTCACCGAGGTAATGACAACATGATTGAGCCGCATCCGCACCACCGCTTCCGCCAGTCGCTGGGGTTCAGTGGCATCCAAGGGCAGTGGCTTTTTCTCAAAATCAATATCGCAGTAAGGACAGGCGCGAGTGCAAGCTGGACCCATCATCAAAAATGTCGCCGTCCCCTCATGGAAACATTCACCAATATTGGGGCAAGAGGCCTCTTCGCAAACGGTATTGAGGTTTAAGTCCCGCAACAGTTCCTTGACCGAACCCACCCGCTGCCACTGGGGTGCTTTGACCCGTAACCACTCTGGCTTAACAACCACGGCTAACTCCACTGCAAATTCAAAAACAAACAAAGAGAAAACGTCAACTGTGCCACCAACAGAAAGATGTAGATCAAAGCACGGGGGCGAAAAATCGTCAGCAGTAACCCCAGCCCCTTGAGATCCACCATCGGTCCAAGGACAAGAAAAGCAAGAATTGACCCCGGCGTAAACGTGGCCGCAAAGGCAAGGGCAAAGAAGGCATCAACCGTTGAGCAAATGGAAATCACGGTGCCCAAGATCATCATTGCCACAATCGAGATCACCGGCCCTTGGCCGAGGCTGAGGATGAGTTCGCGGGGGGCAGCCACCTGAATAATAGTCGCCACTAGGCTACCGAGGACTAAAATTCCCCCCAATTCGCGAAATTCCTGCACCACATTCTCTAGGACTTGGGGCAGACGCTGCTGCCAAGGCATCGTTGCAGTAGGTGGCGCAAGCGTGAGGGTTTCCATGGCAAGGGGTTGGCCGGGGGTTCCCAACAGGTAGGTGCCCGACTGGAGCAGGGCAGGGACAGCAGTGGCTTGGGGTTGGGGGCGACGCATCACACTGGTTACCGTGGGCTGCAAAAAGGGAGTTAGATCCTTTTGGAAACTAAAAACCCAGCCAATAATGGTGGCGATCGCCAGCGAGAAGAGGACACGAAAGACAACAATCTCCGGCTGATCGCGAAAGGCCGTCCAAGTGGCCCAAATCACAATCGGGTTGATGGTCGGTGCCGCCAACAAAAAACCAATGGCCACGGATGTAGGCAGTCCTTGCACCAGTAATCGCCGCGCCACTGGCACATTGCCACACTCACACACCGGAAAAAGAAAACCAATGCAACTGCCCACCAAGGCGCCCAGTAGGGGCGATCGCGGTAAGCGCCGAATCAGTGCCTGCTCATCTACAAACAGCAGCAGCACGCTAGAGAGCAAAATGCCCAGCAGCAGAAACGGCAGTGCTTCCACCAGTAGGCTGAGAAAAAGGGTAAAACCACTTTGCAACTGATTCGCAAATGTCATCGGCGTAGAGCGGGGTCTAGGACACAATCTCCTTCAACTCGAGGGGACTCGGCTGAATATCCGTTTGCCGCGAATCGGTAATTAACCAATCAAGGGCAGCGGCCTTCAGGTCAATCGTCGTACCTGTTTTATCAACACAGTAGCGGCCAAAGACCAGCTTATCCACAAGACGAACATCAGAGCCAAGGCGAGAATATTCAAAAATGACACAGTTATCGACGACCGCACCACTACAAATGTGGCAATTGGGACCAATCATCGTCGGGCCAATAATCGTCGCGCCATCTTCAATCTTCGTCATGCCGCCAATGTACACCGGTCCTTGGATCGTCACCTTCTCCCAGTTGACCGCCACATTCAGCCCCGTATAAATGCCGGGGAACTGCTCATGGCCGGGAATCGCAACATTTTTAATCGAGCCATCGAGAACGCCGCGCACCGCTTGCCAGTAGTCGGGGACTTTCCCAATGTCAATCCATTCAAAGTCCATCGGCAAGCCATAGAAGGGGGCACCCATTTCCACCAGTTTGGGGAAAAGCTGACTACCAATGTCGTATTCCTGATTGGAGGGAATATAGTCGATAATTTCTGGCTCAAAAATATAAATCCCCGTGTTGATATTGTTGCTCAGGGCTTCTTCGACACTGGGTTTTTCCTGAAAGGCAACAATGCGATCGCTCTCATCGGTGACAACAACGCCATAGCTTGAGACATCCTCTTTGGGCACTGTCTTCATAATCACGGTGGCGATCGCCCCCTTTTGGCGGTGCCAAGCCACGGCTGCGGTCAAATCCAAGTCAATCAGGGCGTCCCCACACAGCACCACAAATGTGTCATCAAAAAAGGGGTGAAAATCCTGAATCCGCTTGATCCCCCCCGCAGAGCCTAGGGCTTTACCGACGAGTTCGCCATCTTTGATATAGCCTTCAAAGGAATAGGCAATGTCCACCCCAAACCGCTGCCCATCCTGAAAGTAGCTTTCAATTTCATGGGCGAGGTGGCTCACATTCACCATAATCTGGTTAAACCCATGCTGACGCAGGAGTTCCACGAGAAATTCCATCACCGGCTTTTGCAAAATTGGGATCATTGGCTTAGGAAGGGTGTATGTAATCGGGCGTACCCGCGTGCCTTTTCCAGCCGCCAAGATCATTGCTTTCATATCGGTTTTACCCAATCTACCAACATTGAATAGGGAGACACCCTCAGACAGCCCTTTTCCCAAGGATGGAAGACACTCGCAAGAGTCAAAGCTAGGGTTGATCAATACTCCTTGCGGTACTCCACATTTTAGAAAAAGGCTGTATCCCCCCTAGCTTACCTCAATCCAGCGCATACACCCGCCCATGGTAAAGCAAGCGGGTAATCCCTTTGGACTGAAGATAACTGCGCACTTTCCGCAGCATTTCGCCGTCAGGTACCTTAACAACGGTCTTGCGCCACTGGACATCACTGGCCTTATAGAGGCGCTGATTTTGCTGGGAATAGCGTAGGGCCACGGGGCGGCTATCGAAAATGGGTAGGGTACTTTGTTGCGCTTCCTCACTGGAGAGGGCACCTAAACCGCGAAAGGCTTCTAGGGGACGGGTGAGCAGTTCCGCCCGCCGATCCACGACAACATAACAGGGACGGGGTAGCACCGCTTCTGCAAGGGGAATGACTTCCACCGACTGCACCACTTCTACATCGGCGAGATCAGGTAAAGGAATGTCCCCCTCAAGTTCCTCGTCATCGTCATCTTCGAGATCGTCATCCTCTTCATCGCTGTAGTCATCCTCATCGAGGACAACGGCCTCTGCCGTCTCTACATCTTCTAGATCCTCTTCCTCTGGCATGTCATCCGTTGTGGCCACGGCCAGTAGGGGAGCCGCTTCCTCTTCCATTTGCTTGATCACACGCCGAATGGTGTTTTCACTGACACCAAATTCCGCTGCCAGAGCTTTGATCGTTTGTCCGGCGGTGTACTGTTGAAAGACACGCTGGCGTTCGCTGTCACTGAGTCGCTTGTAGGTCATGGATCCAGATTAAGAAGCAGGTGGCCAGATCTATTATCTGAGGTGGCGGTGCCAGAATGTTGATTTTGGCCAAAACCCTGTTCAGTGGGCGATCGCTAGCGCAGGCGCACAAACCCTGCCTTTTCAATGGCCGCTTGTCCTTGATCGGTAAGCAAGAGGTCAGCATAGGCGCGACCGGCTTTGGCATCAAGGCTATTGTCTTCCTTAGCAATCACAAAGAGGCGGCGGGTGATTGGATACGTCCCCTCTTGAAATGCGCGGTGATTCAGTTGGTTGCGCTCTTGGGGGCAGCGTTCCGGGGGAACGTAGGGTTCCTGATAGGGAGGCACGTATTGATTGGCTTGACGACCGAGGGGAAGCGGGTGGATGCTGCACTGACCCACCACCTCTGGTGCAGAGGCATAGTAGATACCCCCCAGTGTCGCGGCAACGCGCCGTAGGCCATCCGTGGTATCCCGAACCATGACCACATTGCGACCAAAGGGCTGCTTCCCTAGCACTTCTTGGATAAAGTATTCAACGGTGCCACCATCTTCCGGGCGGCGAGAGAAGGGGGTAATCTTTTGGTTGGGGCCGCCCACCTGCTGCCAACTGGTGACTTTGCCGGTGTAAATATCCACCACTTGTTGCACCGTCAGTCCGGCAATCTCTAGCCTCGGATTAACAGCGATCGCCAGCCCATCAATAGCAACGGGAATCGCCGTTAATTTCACGCCCTGAGCCGCCGCCTTGGCTAACTCTTCGTCCTTGAGGGGACGGGAAGATTGCGAGAAAGACAGTTGATTATTTAGTAACATGCGGATACCACTGCCCGACCCCGGTGTTCCTGTGGGCGGATCGACATAGCGCAGTTGAAAATTGGGCCAAGCAACTTGCAGCAGCGGATCCACATCGCGGCGAATGGGTGCCCAAGTGGTGCTACCGCCATAATTAAAAAGACCACTGGGGACATTCTTCACTTGGGTAAACGTGGATTGACCCTCAGTTCCGAGATTGAGACTGCCATTGCCAATGATTTCGCCATTATTGATCAGACGCAGCACCAACACCACCCCAATGCCCAAAAGGCCGAGGGTGGCCAGCAGGGAAAGGAGGAGAGGCAGGAGAGAATTACTTTTCCCTTGGGACATACAAAATAATTGCTGTGACTCTCCGCACGCCCTAAAGGGACAGCGGCTTCTCAGTATTGTTACACACTGAGCTACATCGGGCTTAACCCAATGGGGGGAGCCATAACCCCAACTACTGGGACTGACCTGAGACCCAGATACTTTTTAGATAGTTTGCACGTCTCTAACTGAACGTGGAAACAACTCAATTTTAGCAAATTAGAAAGCGCCTAACTGCTTAGATTAAAACCGTAGCAGCTTGCGGCGGGCTAAAGCCCATTCTTGTGATTTTTTCTAGCCTAGCCCAAACCAAGGGATATTTGTGGATACTCTCTTGAGTGCCGCTGCCTCAGCCCCTCATGTCCCCGTTAGCGAAGGATCGGGAATTCCGCGACAATGATCAAGAAACGTTTCTTGAGTTGCCTATGCGCTACCGTCGCTTTGGTCGTACCCAATTACCGATGCCTATCTTTTCCTGTGGCGGCATGCGCTATCAGTTTTCATGGCAGGATGTCAGTCCGAGTACGATTCCTGAGGACAATCAACGCAATTTAGAAGCAACGATTTGCCGTGCCGTGGAGCTAGGAATTAACCATATTGAAACTGCGCGGGGCTATGGCACCTCAGAAGTACAGTTGGGCAAAATTCTGCCTCGGTTACCTCGGGAAAAACTGATTGTGCAAACCAAAGTGAGCCCGCGACCCACCGCCAAGGAATTTCGGGAAACCTTGGAAACCTCGCTGCGCAATCTGCGGCTAGACTACATTGATTTACTGGGGATCCATGGCATTAACCTACCCGAGCATTTAGAACAGGTGCTGCGACCGGGGGGCTGCCTAGAGGTGGCACGGGACTTGCAAGCGGCAGGAAAGATTCGCTTCATTGGCTTTTCTACCCACGGCAGCCTAGAGGTGATTCGCCAAGCGATCGCCAGCGATGTGTTTGATTATGTCAACCTGCACTGGTACTACATCAATCAGCAGAATTGGCCCGCCATCCTCGATGCCCAAGCCCGTGATATGGGCGTCTTTATCATTAGCCCTGCGGATAAGGGGGGGATGCTCTACAAACCACCCCAACGCCTTGTGGAACTGTGTGCCCCCCTCAGCCCAATGGTCTTTAACGATCTGTTTTGCCTCGCCCATCCCCAAGTGCATACCCTGAGTGTCGGTGCCGCTCGCCCCAGTGATTTTGATGAACACCTAAAGGTGCTGGATCTATTGGATCAGGCCGATGAGATTTTGCCGCCGATCTTGGCACGGCTGGAGCAAGCCGCCATTGAGCGTTTGGGGGAAGACTGGTACCACACTTGGCATCAGGGACTGCCAGACTATCGCCACACCCCCGGTGAAGTGAATATCCCCACCATTCTCTGGCTGTGGAATCTGGTGCAGGCCTACGATTTGCTCGAGTATGCCCGTATGCGCTATAACTTGCTTGGCAACGGTGGCCACTGGTTTCCGGGGGCAAATGCCGCACAGGTCAAGCACTTGGATTTAGCCCCCTGTTTGCAAAAGAGTCCCCATCGGCAGAAGATTCCAAGGATTTTGCAAGCAGCCCATGAGTTGCTCAGTGGCACTCCCCAGCAGCGGTTATCTCAATCCTGAGGATAGGGGGGTTTCCCCCAGCAAATCGCGGACAATTCCCCTAGGCGATCGCCCGGCGTGCCACCGACAATAAAAGTATCAAGGGTAAGAGGTCAACACCATGGATTTCATCTATCACCTCAGCAATGCCAGCCTTACCCTGCGGGTTGTGCAATTCTTGCATGAATACGCCAAGCTACCAGTTCAGTTTGTTACAGTCATTCATCAAGTGGATGGGTGGGTGGTTCGCATCAAAATGCATTCGCCCCTCTCCGACGAACAAGCAGGGAATTTCCGCGCCTTCTTGAACGAATTGGGATTCCCCTACACGCCGGGGATTTCGCTGAAAATGGCACTGTGGGCACTGGAAACCGGACAGTCAATGGTGGATGTGATGCGCCGTTATCAAGTGGCGATCGTCTCCCACGGCTACCCCAACTACGATGACATCGAAGCATTTCGCAAACAATTTATTCAAGGCTTGGGCTACTGCCCTGAAACCTTGGCCTAGGGTATTTTGTCCCTTTGGCCTTGCTCCCGGCGATGCTGCAAGATTCGTTCTGCAAGGGGGAGATCGCTGGGAGTCGTTATCTTGAGATTGGTTTCTTCGCCCAAGACAATGTGCACGGCATAGCCTAGGCGTTCAAAGAGGGCAGCATCATCTGTGACTTCCCAACCTTTGGCCACCGCCATTTCATGGGCAATACGCAAGGGTTCGACGCGAAAGCCTTGGGGAGTTTGAGCCGCCCACAGGGAGTCCCGCTCTGGCGTTTGGACGACAACCCCTTCACGATTGACAATTTTAATCGTATCTTTGACCGGTACGGCTGCAATCAGTCCCGCATAGGTCTCTAGGGCTTGGGCACAGCGGTTGATCAGATCCGGGGTGGCAAGGCAGCGGGCACCATCGTGGATCAGCACCTGCTCAGCCGTTTGCGGAAGCGCCTGTAACCCATTAAAAACGGAGGCTTGACGGGTCTCACCCCCTTCGATGAGCTGGACGGGCTGCCGTAGGTTCAAGTCCCCAAGGAGTGCTTCCCAAGTGGGAAAGTCCTCTGGCTGCCCAATAACGCCAATCCATTCAATCGCTTCCGCAGCAGCCACCGCTGTCAATGTCCATGCCAACAGGGGTTTACCCAAGAGTTGCAAGCGCAGTTTATTGTGGCCTGCCCCCATGCGTTTACCCATGCCGGCGGCGGGAATGAGGATGTGCATTCATACCCCTTGTAAGACTATTTTTATCTTGGCATAGGAAGGCTCTGGGCACTATGGCTCTGTGGGACGGCTGGCCAAATTGATGCGATCGCTGAGTTGTCGCAGCAGGCTACCCATTTCTGGATCCGTACGTTGCAGTTCGGCCACCTTGTCACAGCTATACATGACGGTGGTGTGATCCTTGCCGCCAAACTCTTCGCCAATTTTCGGCAGACTCAAGCCCGTGTATTGGCGCATCAGATACATACCCACTTGACGTGCCATGCTAATTTCGCGACGGCGGGAGTTGCCCTTGAGATCACTAATGGACACATTCAGGGCTTCAGAGACCACATTCAGGATCACCTCTGGGGAGGTCTCAATTTTACGGATAGCTGGACTCAAGACGGGGGCAATATTTTCCACCGTCATCGGCAACCCAGAAATGGAAATGTAGGCCACCGCTCGAATCAGTGCCCCCTCTAGTTCCCGAATATTGGAGGTGTAGCTGGCGGCAATATACTCAATCACATCGCGAGGCAGGCGGATATTTTCGTACTCCGCTTTTTTCTGGAGAATGGCCATGCGGGTTTCCAAGTCGGGGGGTTGAATATCGGCGATCAGCCCCATGGAAAAGCGGGAGCAGAGGCGCTCTTGCAGGCGGGGAATTTGACTGGGGGGGCGATCGCTGGCCAAGACCACCTGCTTACCGGCCTCGTGCAGCGTGTTAAAGGTGTGAAAAAACTCCTCTTGGGTGTATTCCTTGCCCTCAATAAATTGAATATCATCCACGAGCATTACATCCACCGCCCGATAGTGCTCGCGAAAGCTCTGCATACTGTCTTTGCGAATGGCGGCAATTAAATCATTCGTAAACTGCTCGGTCGAGACATAGAAAATCTTGGCATTGGGGTCAATTTCCAAGCGATAGTGACCGATCGCCTGCATGAGATGGGTCTTGCCCAAGCCAACACCGCCACAGAGAAAGAGGGGGTTAAACTCCCGCCCCGGTGATTCCGCCACTGCCAAACAGGCGGCATGGGCCATGCGATTATTGGGGCCAACGACATAGCGGGAAAAGACATATTTGGGATTCAGTTCACTGCCGCGATGGCGAGCGGGCGGGGTGGTGGCCTCTACCTCAGCACGACTGGTGGGGCGAATACTGGTATCGTGCTCTGCCCCTTGGGCGATCGCCAGCTCAATCTCCACCGCCTCACCGACAATTTCCCGTGCCACATCGGCAATGGTTTTCAAATAGTACTTTTGTAGCCAATTGCGGGCAAAGGGATTGGGGGTGCAAATCGTAAGGGTCTGGCCATCAAAGGACTGCACCGTTGCTGTCTTAATCCAAGTTTCAAACGTCGGGCGACTGAGCAACAGTTGCAACCGCTCCAAAATTTGGTGCCAGAGATCTTCGGCAGAGCTAATCAC